>CP070761.1:0-56348 GCA_020348985.1 Candidatus Thorarchaeota archaeon
GGAAGCGACGACTGTCCGGGCTCGAGAGATGCGTGTGCTAGACTATAGCCAAGCTTCAACTCCTCCCCGTCATGAAGTGGGTTCAGGATTTCTCGAACCTTTGTATTGTCTAGAGCCGTTATCTCTTGACGGTCTTGTAGTCTTCTTATTAGCAAATCAGGATCCTCCTGTCAGAACTCGGGCTTGCCCTTTGACTTCCAGCTCGGTATCTTCTCCATTGCAGGCTCGTATCCTGCGAGAACATGTCTACCTAGGATCAGTCTCTGAATCTCGCTCGTACCCTCGTAGATTTGGTAGAGTTTCGCGTCACGGAACAGCTTCTCAAGAGGGTATTGATCTATGTATCCAAATCCTCCGTGAATCTGCAATGCTTCGCTTGCTATTTCCATGGCCGCGTCAGTCGCATATGCTTTGGCTACACTCGCCGAGACTGTAGCATCCTCGCCTTTGTCTGCAGCCCATGCTGCTTTGTGATACAACAGACGTGATGCTTCTATTTTCATGTACATCTCTGCGAGCTTGAATTGGATAACTTGAAATTCCTGCAGCTTCTGCGAGAAGACCTCTCGCTTAGCCACGTATGCACGTGCATATTCCATAGCGGCCCTGGCGAGACCTGTTGAGAATGCTGCGATAGCAGGTCTAGTGAGTGAGAATGTCTTCATCGCAATGGCAAAACCCTCTCCTTCTTCACCTAGTAGATTCTCCTCAGGTACCTTTACATCCTTGAAAATGACAGCTGAAGTGGCCGAAGCGCGGTGTCCCATCTTCTCCACTGGCGGACCGGTCCGCAATCCTGGTACATCAGCGTCGACGATGAATGCGCAGAGTGCTTTGTGACGTCTGGCTGGGTCCAGACTTGCAAAGACCGTGAAGTAGTCGGCATGCGGTGCATTCGTAATCCAGAACTTCGAACCGTTGAGAACGTAATGACTGCCTTCTTTCTTCACCCTTGTCCTGATTCCAGCTACGTCACTTCCCATGTATGGCTCGCTACAAGCAAATGAGATGAACTTCAAGTCCTCTGTGAGAGGTTTAAGATAGCTCTCTTTTTGATCGGCTGTACCGGCCACAAGTATTGGCTCTGCACCAAGGCTGTTGACATAGATACTGGTCGTCATTCCAGCGCAGCCCGCAGCCATCTCTTCGACAACAATGCATTGCTCTTGAACTCCCAGACCTGGGCCTCCGTAGTCGGTTGGTATCCCCAAGTTCATCAGTCCAGCTTCCCAACACTTCTTGATTATCGGTAGTGGAAACTCACCAGTCTTGTCATAGTAGTGTGCGTATGGAAGCATATACTCCTGAGCAAAATCTCTGGTTCTCTTCTGTAGCTCTATCTGTTCTCGAGTCAGTTCGAAATCAATCACAATTCGCCACTTCTCCAATGGTAGCTTGTATAGTCGTTCCTTCCTCGTTTAAGTCACTTGCTAGCTGCCAGTAGAGACAGTGTGCGAAAACAGCTGCCCTCTAGGACTCTGAGATTTGTCTGACTATCTCGGGTAGACTCCATTTGAGTTCGAGTTCTAGAGCTCCTTCCTCCGGACCAGGACATATCCGAACACATGTTCGACAGGCAACACAAAGCCATAGGTCGACCTCAATTGAACCGAAACCGGGTGTCTCAGAATCTAGTGGGATGTCTTCCACGGGCTTCTTTGTTGCGAGATTACGTACAGTGTTGTAGAACATGGCTTTTGTCGATGGCAGTTGCTCAATTGCCTCGGTGGTGAATTCGAAGAATTGCGGGATTTTGATTCTCGGTTTTAGGACAATTGCATCTTCGGGACACGAATTCTCGCAGGACTTGCACCCAAGACATTTGGAATGGTCCCAGTTGACTGTTCCAAATCCGAGAAGAGGTGCATATCCCATCATTTCACGGTACTCGTCCAGTACTGAGGGAACATCGACATCAAGAAGGTCATCAATAGTGACCTTAGCTCTAGTGCTGGGAATCTTTGCCCTAGTACGATAGGTAAGCAGAATTGCGGATCTGATGCTTTCCTCTACGCTTTGCAGCAAGTCTTCAGCAACAATTGCTCCGCCTATCTCAAGTTTTGTCAGTCTATCATGTGCTTTCGAGAATACTTCCAATGATCCTGCAAGGCGGCCAATGTCCTCAGCTTTCAAATCAGAAAGAATCTGTTCCAGCTCAGACTTTGCAGATGCAAGCTGAGCTGCAAGACTACAAACAGTTTGAACTATGATCTCAGCCTCAGTCAATGTGCGGGGAACATCATAGAGAACATAACCATGGGTTTCCCCAACTGTTGTAAGGAGTTCATCGCGTTTCATACGTAGCAAGTGACGGAAGACTCTATCTTGTGGGATATTTGTCTTCTCAGCCAGGTCATGTGCTGTCAAGGCTCCTAGTTCACGAATTAGGACAAGCAGTGTGCCTCTCTCGAGCTCGCTATCAAGATACTCGCTCATTATCTGTTCATACTTCTCAGCGTCCAGTTTCTCACCGTAGACATTCAGCCCGGAAACCAGGTTGGGTCCCTTCTCGAGAGTTATCTTTAGCCTGAAACGGGCGAATGCCTCCAACCCAGCTGACACGAGAAGTCTTAGCTCATCTGCGCTCTCGGATTTAGCGGAGCTCAACAATCCCTCCGTGGCAGCATCAATGGCCTCTCGGAGTGAGTTGATAGGCACGGACAACGGAGTTTCGTCGTATTCGCCTAAAATCTGAAGACGTTCATGAAATGATTCGAGTCTAGCAAGTGATTCGTCGACCACGGATGCCAACGCGTCATCAACCGAATTGCGCATGGCACGAATCTGCTGTCCAAGTTGTTTTATCACGAGTGTCGAACCAGGTGGACTCGCCAGTACTCTTGAAAAGACTGGTGCATCTTCCTCGAGCCCCACCATCTCGATGTCTCCTCGCTGAAGCATGGAGATGATTGCCGTCTGAACGATTTTGGAGGGCACATCCATCAAATCTGCCATCTGGGTGACCGTCTTAGAACCCATCTTGTTCAAGATGAACATTACAATTCCACGATTTAGCTCCATTATCACATTCTCGAAGACGAGTTTCGAGGAACGATCCTCCGTTATTCTTCCCTCTCTGATCCCACGTTTGACTTGGGCTGAAGTCCTGAGAAACGGACCATATCTTGTCTTCGTGCCAAGCTTTTGGAGCGCATCAAGAACTGCGGCTATGTCAGACTCTTCCTCTGAAAGGATTCGCTTTAACTCGCTTGTCAACTCATCTAGCTCAGATCGTGCAGCCTCAGCATCTGATTCAGCCTTCCTCTCGTGGTCTGCTATGATTGTGTCCAGTTCCGAAATCAAATCAGATATGGATGACATGGTGGCTGTCAGGTCTACAGTTACTTCAGGAGCTTCTTCTTCATCCTTCTTTTCGAATCGTTTCTGAACTGATTGCAGATTCACAAGAAGCGACTCAAAGGACTCGATAGGCAGTCCAGTCAATGCGGCTTCGACATTCGAGACTGCCTCGGAAAGGAGAGACTTGTCTCTGATTTCTTCAACGAGACCACTTGCATCCAGTGCGGCAACCAGCTGGCCAAAATACGAAACTGGGAATCCGAGAATCGCTTCAGAAAGGGGAGAGAGTTCATCTCTTAGGCTAGCTATCTCTTCATTGACTTTACTGAGCGGAACGGCGGACTCTTCTTTGAGTCCTCCAAGAGCAAGAACCATGTCCATCATCCGACGACGCTTGGGAGCCATATCTCTCTCCGGGACGGTGTCGCTCACTCCTTCACCTCCATCCATTTGCCAGCAGTGCCGAGATGGACTGGAGTAGGTCCAAAGTCCTTGGCTCTTTTTACCATCTCATTGATTGCCTCAGTGAATCTCTCAGGCTCTGCGCTAAACATCCTATACATGCCCACCCTCTCGCCGCGCCACCCAATGGCGTTGAGAATCTCCTGAGCCACATCTACTTGGACTTGTGCTATCTCATTTCCAGTTCCAGCAATATGACACCGATCAGTTTCGCATGCTGCAAGCATGACTGCACTGGCTCCACTCTCAAAAGCTTTCAGAATGTCAACTATTGAGACCCTGCCTGAACATGGAACCGGTATTAGACGGGTACTAGCAGGATATTTCATTTTGCGTGTGCCTACGATGTCGATTGTCGAAACTGAACACTCCTCACAGTAGAAGCATAGGGTGATTGGATAATCCGAGCCTGCACCTTCCAACACAGCATCGATTTCAGCCCATAGTTGCTCGTTAGTGAGAAAGTTGAGTTGAGTAGCACCTGATGGGCAGAGACTCTGACAGACTCCGCATGCATGACAGTTCAACGTATCAATTGTGGCCTTAAAGACGAGCTTCTGTTCATCGTCTTGGTTTTCAAGGTCTGTTTCTTCAACCATGAGTGGAACACCACGAGGACATTGTTGAGCGCACAGACTGCATCCAACACAGTCATCAGCTACTAGAACCGCACCTCTTGCGATTTTCTCAATTCGACCGCCTTGCAGCTCATTGTGTATCACGAGAGCGGCGGCTTGAGCATCTGTGACTGCCTCGTAGGCAAACTGTGGCCTCGTCACAGCTCCAACAGCTAGTACTCCACGACGTCTAGTTTCGTTCCTCCTCAGTTTCCCATAAAGCTCCTTGATATGTCCGTCATCTTCAATCGCGTAGCCCAGTGTTTCGGATAGTTCTGTTATCCCATCAGGGGGAAGAACTGCACAGGAAAGAACTAGAAGATCAGATGACAGTTCAAAGTACTGATCGAGTAGAGAGTCATACAATTTCACGCGTGTCTCATTCCCCTGAGACCAAACCATGCTGATTCTTCCGCGGATATAGTCTACTCCCTTCTCGCGAGATTCTGCGTATATCAGTTCATTCTCAAACGGGACACGTATGTCCATGTACACAATGCGAATCTGGGCGTCAGGTACTCTCTTTAGAATCTCAAGAGAGTTATCAATGGCGAAAGTACAGCATAGTTTACTGCAATCCCGCTTGTAGTCTTCTGACCTGCTGCCCACACATTGGACCATTATCACGCTCTTGACTTCTCCGCCATCAGACGGTCTCTTCAGAGAGTCCTCGGTGAGCATTTCTGAAAGCTCAAGCTGTGTCAAAACATCTGGATTCTTTCCGTATTGATATTCATCAATCATTGTTGGTTTGAATTCCTTGAACCCAGTGGCAAGAACCACAGCTGATGTGTGGAGCTCATCCTCCTCTGCGGCATCTGTGACAAGGTGGACTACGAATCTTCCTAGCTCACCCTCAACGTACTTTACCTTGGTTCTTGTCAGAATGGTGATGCTATCACTCTTGAGAGCTGCTAGTCGAGCCGCCAGGACTTCGGTTCCCGACTTGCCAGTCGGTGCTACCATGGGTAGCTTGGCCAGATGACCTCCAAGCTCGTCTGCAATCTCAATCAGAGTCACATTATAGCCAAGTCCTGATAGACTAATTGCAGACTCAATGCCAGCGATCCCTCCTCCAATCACGGTGACGTGTCCTGCGACGTCCTTACTCTCCGTTGGAATAGTGTTGGATGTACTGGATCTTGCAAGGGCACCTCTTGTCATAGCCACGGACTTCTCACTTGCCTCAGTCAGGTCATCATGCACCCAAGCAGAATGTTCACGAATATTGACGTACTGGATTCTTGTCGGGTCTAGTCCTTTTGAATAGAGAAACTGGTCTATTCGGGGCTGAATCTTCTGGTTTGTACATGCTGCAATGACCAGCCTGCCTTCATTCTTTTCAATCATCTTGGCGATTTGTTCCAAATCATCATCTTGGCATACAGTATCCAGTATCGTTACAGTCTTGGCCAGCTCGATTTTGCCTATCCGGTCAGTCAGTATTTCGTAATCAAGTTGAAGCTGTTTTCCGCAAGTACATAGAATGACATCGGACTTCTCGGACACCCTATGACCTCCTTCCTTGCAGAATCTTTGATACAACAGCTCTGGCCTGAGTTACGCTCTCAGGTACTTCAGTCGGCCCAGTTGCAGAACCACAAACGTACAAGTGGTCACCCGCAACTACTTCATTCTCAGAAAATGGATCAGAGGGCCCAATGAAACCACTTCTCATCTGAACATCAAGCAGCTGGATTATCCCATCGTTGCTTTCCGGAGGTTCGAGAGCTGACGATAGAACAAGAAGATCGATATTGTGCCTAAGATATTTGTTAAGGAGAGAATCATAAACAGTAACATCAAGGGTCCCATCCTCTCTGGGATCTATTAGATGAAGTCGGCCTCGCAAGAATCGTACACCTGAGTCACGAGTCTCTCGATAGTAACGTTCATGCCTGTCGTAAGTCCGCATGTCCATGTAGACAACGGTGATACCGATACCATTCCTTTCGGAGCTCACAATCTTGGCATGTTTCAGTGCGAAAACACAGCAAATCTTCGAGCAATAGGCATAGTAGTTTTCATCCCTGCTGCCAACACATTGTATCATCATCATGTTCTTCACTTGGGCACCATCAGAAGGACGAAGAAGAGCGCCTCCAGATTCTCCGTTCGGATCTAGAATCTTAGCTAGCTCGAGTTGCGTGATGATGTTTGGATGCTTGCCATAGCTATACTCATCCACGTTGATTGGTTGCATTTCATGATATCCTGTTGCAAGCACAATGTCTGTTATGTTAACAGTCTCTTCAGTTGGCTCCGCATTGAGATTGATAGCTTTTGTAGGACAATCACTTTCAGCTTTCTTTGCTCCATCATCCAGCAGGTCGGGACGATAGATCACAGCCTGAGGCTGACACTGAGGTGAGATCTGTTCAAAGGCATTGGAGAGCTCAAGACACAGCCCACATAGAATGCATTTTCTTGAATCAACATATCTCGGGCCAACAGTCAGCTTGACTGTAAAGCTTCCAGGGCTTCCCGAAATCTCTGCAACTTCCGTATCGGTTCTCAAATGAAGATTGGGTTGATCAATTAGAGCACTTCTGTAGAAGCACTTGCGTATGCCGGGACGCGAACGACTTCCCTCAAAACAGTAGAAGCAATCATCTGTGGGGAAAGCCTTGTAGAGATCGAGTGCGTTCCCTCCTGCAGTTGGGAGCCTATCAATCAGCACAGTTTCTATATTTGAATCTGCCAGTTCTATTGCCGCAGTCATTCCGGCGACACCAGCACCTATCACGAGAACCGCATCTTTCAACTTGGTAGCCACCTCAGCTGGTAAGATGGTCAAGTATGGTGTCAGCAGGAACACGGTTCATTTCGAGACCGATCTCGCTTTCGTCCATTCCCATTGCCAATGCCAGAATCTGAGGATAGAGGAGTACTGGCAAGTCATAGACTTCACCATAGGAGTCTTTCAAGCCTAGCTGCTGAAGATCAAGTTGATTTCCACATGCAGGGCATACAACCGCAGCAAATGCAGCACCAGCCTCTTTCATCGACTTGATCTTGTCACGAGCCAAACGAATCGCCAGTGGTTCATTGACCGGAAGAACTGTTGCTCCACAGCACTGCTTCCAAATCGGATACTCGATTACTGTTGCTCCTGTAAGACTGACGAGCTCATCAAGTATCTCAGGTCTAAACCCGGTTACATCTGCCGGTCGCATGAGATGACAACCATAGTGGATGCTTATGCCAATACCATCCAGAGGGTTGGTGACCTTCTTGCGTATTTCCTCAACTCCAATGTCAGTGTACAATGCCTCTATGAAATGACGTACTTTGATAGTTCCTTTGAAAGTCAGTCCGAGTTTCTTCAGCTCACTGTTTACTTTCTTCATATCGGATTCATCGTGCTTTAGGTGATGTAATGTGTCCTTCAAGGATGCGAAACATCCGTTGCACGGAGTGACGATATCATGTCCATTCTCTTCGGCAATTGCGAGAGTTCTCGCATTGACTGTGAGCCATCCGAGATAGTCGATGGCTCGTAGATTTGGACTCCCGCAACATGCAACATTCTCCATATATTCGAGTTCCATTCCTAGAGCTAGAGCTACCTTTAACATTGAAGCCTCATAGTTCGGATAGTTTGCTGGAACACTGCATCCCATGTAAAGGTTGTAAGCCGGCATCCTAGCTTTCACCACCCACTATCTTGTTTGTTCGAGTTGTCTTCAGAATCTCCCGAATTCCGTTTGCTGAGAGTCCGGGAACTTCAGGCTCTAGCCCCAAGTCTTCTCTCTCCCAATCTGCTGTTACAACATAGAGTTGGCCTTTCTCAGCAAGTTCTCTTGCGAGTCCAATGATGTTGTCAGGAATCATCCCTTCTTCTGCGGCAAGATTCTTGCAATCAAAGAAAATGTCTGTGACTCTCACTTTCTGTGGACATCTCTCTTGACATTGGAAACATGTCAAGCATTCCCAGATCTCCTTGCTTGAAAGCACGTCATCCCGCATTCCAAGAAGAATCATTCTAATGAGTTGGTGAGGTTTGTAGTCCCATTGGTTGGCGATAGGACAGGCGGCTGTACATGTGGAACATGCAAAGCACGCCATCAGCTCTTCACCATTGGGCATACTTCGTATTGTCTTGCGAAATTCCGAATCGAGTTTGGACACATCTATTGGCTCAACCAGAGTTATTGGAGGACCGGTCTGTTCTTCTGCGTCAGACATAGCTGATTCACCCAAGGAGTACGATTAATTGGTCTTACTAAGCGTCTGCCGTTCTTGTGCTTGTATTAAAAGCTTCCAGAGCGGACATAAAATAGAACGAGGGAGATCCATCACGTCTTCAGTGAGGCTGAGGACGAGCTTTGCTGTCAATCAAATGTAGAAGGATGAAAACACCAACGAAAACTGAGACCTGATATGCAGCGGCGGCCAGCAGATCATAACCGCTTAGTGGATACATGAACAAAGCAGTTACTGACAGTGCTACACACGCCAAAGCAGCCAGCATAGTGAGCCAGTGAGGCCTTCTCATGGTAGCCTCAGAAAGTCATCTCGTTCTTATGAGTTTCGAGTGTTCCTGATAATCTCCGAAAGCATCGACCTTAAGGACTCGATTTGAGATTCAGTTTCTTGTTGAAGCGACCTGGCAAGTTTCAGCAGATAGCTCATGAGATCTTCTTCGGTTCCATGTAGTTTCGATAAGGTCCCATCAGCTCCATTCGAGAAGAGTCGAAGGCTGTTTGCAAGTGCCACCTGAAACTTCGTGTGGTTTTGCTGTATGGCCTGTTTAATGTCGTCAATTAGCCGAATTATGTCACTAAGTTGGTCCACAGTGTCTTCTTCATTCATCTCAGACACCAGTGTTCAGTTCCTCTGTCATTACTCTGACTGCAAGTTTCTGGTTAATCCAGACAAGTGCAGTGGAGACTGGCATTCTTGCAATGTCCTCTTTGGCATATGGTCCATATGTCCTTCCGTCAAGACCTTCCGCAGGAATGTCTGTTGGCTTCAGAAACCTCACTGTGACATAATCTAGTTCGCCACTATCAGACGCTGAGGAAACACCTATTTCATCCTCAGATCTAAGGTTGGAGACTCCTGCACCCGACATGGACTCGCTGACAAACTCTTCGTGGCCTTTAAAACCCCTCAAAAGACGGTTGTAGAACTCCTCCTCGGGAAGAGTCATGATACCTTGGGGGCGTCGGAGCTCCAAAGCCGCCGCTAGGATCTTATCCCTTCGCAACATCAGCAAATCTCTGAGCATGTATTCTAGGTTTTGTCCCTCTTGACTGAGAAGGCTAGATTGGAGTTCATCCTTAGCTGCAGCGAGAGACAGACGAATCTTTGAAAGATATGCAATCATCTTGTTAAGTCGCAAATCCTCCAATGGCTGGAGCAGTCTACTCTCTACTTCTTTCGTCCATACTTCTTGTATTTCCTCATACTTCGGGTCAGTCAATACGTGCAACTCCCTTGCAGATTAGAAACATTGCAGCTGCCATGGGTAGCTCTACCACCTGGTCCAAATAAGGACCAAATATGTCATCACCAATTCTGAATTCGGGTACTGCAATGGTCTTCTCCGATACTCTGACTTTGAGTTCTCCTTCCTTGAATGCTATAGCATCGTCGAATGGATCGAAATCGTCTATTTGATCGCGGTGTAGACATGTGACTTCGAATCCAGTTTTTCCATTGAGACTTCCTATTAGTCTTATTACCCTGTGAATGTCATGGGTTACCGGAACGTCGATTTCACCACCATAATTGGCAACAGCCAGTACCGCTATCTCCTGCCACGATTTGACGCCGACTTGCTTCACTTTCCGACTGAGTATTGGAGGATTCTGCAAGAGACCTTCTAGGGCCTCTGACTTGTGCTTCTTAAGTGGTTGAACCCAGCGTTCGGATCCTGTGTAGGAGTCGATGTTTCTGATGAATTCGACGAGTGCATCTGCCGTTTTTCCCGCCCAGCCCATCCCATTCCTGTCTGAAATGACTCGGCCCTGACCTTGCTGGAAGACAATCTTCTGGCTGTTGAAGCCAAGACCTGCGATGTGATGGATAATCTCCATTCTAGCATGGGCATTGAGCTTGAATACAGAAGGATCCAATACACGGATATGATAGCCACGGTGTCCACTGTAGTTCAATACAATTTTCTCAGAAGTGATTCCTAAATCACCTGCTAGGAATTCATCGACTATCTTTACTGTGTTGTCCTTTGCCTTGCCTAAACAGTTGTTACAAACCCACTTCCGGCTGCTGAAACTGAGGCCGCCGCAGCTGGGGCATCCCTCGGATGGAGGGTTTCCTTTTCCGGTCTCGCTGCATTCCTTGTTCTTGCATTTCCACGAATCATGGTCTTTGGTACATTCAACCTCAAGATGATCTGCGTCAATGTCGAAGACCAGCTCTGCGCCTTGCCATTGTTTCTCATGCATATGACGAGCCACGGGATAGCTGTAGTAGGCAGCCGAATGGTAGACACTGGGTGGAGCCAAAGATACTAGCTCCTTGATCAGCGAATCGTGACTTCGGAATCCAATGTGCCGTGACCAATTTGTCACTTGGATGTCCGAGGAACCACAGTTGGGGCAAGCAGCAATCTTGGTGTATGTTGTTCCAGATTGGCCACAGCCAACAGACACTGTCTTACCGTTCTCATCCTGCTCGGTTCGTTGCGAACATTTCCACGCATAATCCCATCGCTCTATTCCAAATTCCCTCATGTGGATCTTGTTTGGTGTGTCGACCTTGTCTTTGTTTTCGAGATAATATTCTTGGAACTTCAGCCGCAGAAAGTCAATCTCTCTCACTCGCTTTGACAAGGCCGAGTCATCTCCTCAAAATGTCCTTCAGGCTCTATCCCAATTGTCACAGAAATAGGTTGATACTTTTGCTTCGTCATCCAACAATTCAGTATCACTGAAGGAATTCTCATGCTATCTTCGTTCCACTCGAGGTGCTAGAATGAAGTTTATGGTGCCTGCCTCTGCAATAGCAAACTCCAGCATCATGGGCTGGTCAGAACTGAATTGCAATGTTATGCTATCACTTGACATTGCCTTGGTGATATCAGACAGATAGTTCAATGCATAGATTGCTTGTGAGTCGTTCTTCACTTCCAAATCAAAGAGTGACGAGTCGTCTCCAACCTTGAGCGCAACTTCTGCTTCGCCTGTGTCACCTTCTCCGGCGAAGGTCAACATCTTGCCACCCGCCTTCACTTTGACATGAATCGACACGACACCTATGTCCTTAACAGCCTGCTTGAAAGCATCGGCAAACATCTCGGCCTTGACGTCGAACTTCAGGTTCGGCTTCTTTCCCTTGCTATCGGGAGGAGTCAGAAGCTGAAGCTTGAATCTTCTTTCAGCGGCCCCTAGCATCTTTATCTCAAATCGCTGGTCTGCCTTGTCGAGATTGAATTCGAGTCTATCGTCTCCAGCCATTCGTTTACTGACTTTCGTCAGCTCATCAACACCAAGACAGACTTCATGTTCCCCCTCACAGCTGTATTCTTGAAACACTCCGGCGGGAAGCTTGAGATCTATCATAGCGGCTTTTGCGGGGTCAAACTGACGAAGTGTAAGTCCCTTTTCATCGATAGTGAATAGGGCCTCTGTCAAAAGCGTAGCCAAAGCGTCCACTATCTGTTTCCATGTCTTGCTACTATCGAGGGTTGCATGAAACAAGTTTCATCCTCCTTTATCGTGTGAGTGCTTGGGTAACTCTCTCTTCTAGTTCGCGGACTTCCTTATACAGTTTGATGTCAAGCGTGTTGACGTTGTGAGCGATGGAAACTTCCAGTCTTATCTCCTTGCCGTTGTCCGTCTTCTTCTCTGTCACGGTACCAACTAGAAGGTATTTCTCGTCAACTTTGAGTGTTCCTTCGACAATGGCCCAGATTGATGCGGCTTTTTCTACATCATCAAAGATATCCTGGACCAAAGCAACACCTGGATCAGATTTGAGTACAAAGGCGAGCAATCTGACTGGGCCCGATGTTCCGCTTGAAAGGTCTCGGACTCGGACAAGTGGAGCGGATTGGGCACGGGGAAAACTCTTCTCCTCGGTCAAGCTGTGCTCACCGTCAAAACAGAATCCAACATGGTTGGATAATAAGTCCACCGTTGGAATAGTCAGCCGCCGTAGTTTCGCCAAGTATGTTTGCATTTGACACAACGATAGAATTCTGTTGCGCCTTCGTCACCCCTTCTTGTTTGAACGGTCCAATAGTATGCTTCGTTGTTCCCACACTTTGGACAATTCTCGGCGGTTGTGGGCATCGGTATGGAGTTGTCTTCGACTACAACAATCTTGTCACGAGGAGTTCTCTCAATGTTCTGTGTAACTGTGAGTTTGCCCGCCAGAGTCTTGGTTGCGCCACAGCTACGGCACTTCAGGACACGTGTGCCATCTTCTTCTGTTGCGGGGATCATCATAGCGCCACACTTGTCACAGAACTCCATGTTTTGATTCTCCACCATTCATTGGCTTCGGGCATTCCCAAATTAAGGATTCCTAAGCGTCACGGGAAAGAATTGAGGTTATTTTGGGAATGAGAATTTCTAGAAAGGCCTTGAATGCCTTTGTTGCGGTGTCTGCCTCTTTCTTTCTACTTGTCTTCTTGTCAAGTTCCAATTGCTTGGATAGGAACTCAGCCGCTTCTTCTATCGAGATTTCACCATTCAGCCAGAGAAATGCTACAATCGCTTCGTAGGCGTCGCCTGCAGCACCCATGTCAGTCCTACGTCGCAAGTGACGATACGCTGCTGTCGAACGTATGGCTTTTGCTAATACATCATCTCTGACCTTTTCGCCGGCAAGGGAACCAGTAGCAAGTGACTTTCCCAGGGAGTAGAATAGATTGACCAGAGCGTCACCCAGCTTTGCTAGACCCTTGTCATTCACAATCTCCTCGATAGAGGCGTGATTCGTGAATGAGGGCCACATGTCGCCATAACGCCTCTTTCGGACTTGGTACCAAGGTTAATCTACACTGTGGTCAGACAATGCTTGAGCAAACTTCTTTCGGAATTCCTCAGTCCGTGCAAGCACTGTCTCGAGACCTTCTCGGAGCACAACAGCGGGCTGCCTTCGTTTAGTCCTTAGTGTGACAACGGGACTTGATAGCAAAGGATGTTCTATGTTGTATCCGGCAAACTCAACTCCGGAAAGCTCCAATAATGTCTTTCGCAGCAAATTGCAGAAAGAATGCCCTTCATCCTGAAATTCAATCTTTATCTCTTGCTTTGAGCTCTCGACTAGTCGTGGTTTCATTTTCATCTTCTCCCTCTGTCATGAGAGAAGCCTCTTCGGCCTCCCTCTCTACGGTCGCCGCTCCTTCCTCCACGCCGGTCCGAGTATCTACGGTTCTCTCTGTCGTCAGAGTCCCGGGAACGGTAACGACGAGGACCGCGAGAATCTCGTCGGTCATCATAAGATCTTCTTCTTGGTGCCAGGTCAACTCTGACTTCAAGACCAAAAGATGCACCATAGTCATTGGTGACCTCCCGGGTTTCTCGATTTTCACACCTTAGGCAGATCATATTGTTACGAGTTGTCAATGTAAGCTCGTGACCACATCTCTTGCAGCTTGCGTGTATAACGCCGAGTTCGGGGCCAACTAGGCTGAGTTGTATCGGAATCTCATGCGTATTCAGAGCCACACCCCTTACAATATCACCTGATTGAAGAACGTCCAGCATCGACCTCACGAATCGACGAGTGACATTGTTGATGCGTATCTCCCCGAGAATCGGACTAGATGTGTCCTTCCCGTTGCGCTTTACAATTGTCACTTCTGCTCGCTGATCAAAAGCACTAGTCACTTCCCCAACAAGGATGTCACCTTTCTCGGGTAATGCTAGTTGCATACTTCCATCTGGATTCACGACCTTAATGCTGCGGTTCTTGAGATCTAACGAACATTGACCGAAAGTGGCGGCATATACGACGCCGTCTCTTTCATAGGTGCCATAGCCCGGGGTCATCTCTTCAATGACACATAGTTGATCTCCCGGAACGACAATGTCACCGCTTTTCACATCAGCCATTGTTATCACTCTCTTTCTTGCATATACGGTATAGGTCAACTGTTGTTAGATGAATTCGTTTCTTATGGAACTTGTAGATCCTCGGAATTGGGAATTCGAATGTTTCTATTTGGGTTATTTCTCCCCCCAAACGCTCTATGGCGGTGGCGAGGAATGTTCTGTTCTTATCACCGGACAGGTGAATACTGTATGTCACATTGGCAATTGACATTGCCTTACTCAGGAACACAACGTCTGCGCCTCTCTTTTTGACACCAAAGGGCGGGTTGCTCAGTACAGTATCTACGGGACCCCTTAGTATCTGAGAGGATACGTCTCCTAAGACGAGATCTATTGTGTCATCCATCCCGAGCATGTCGGAATTCTTTTGAGCCTCCTTTAAGGCTTTGGATTGCACATCCACGCCAATTACATGCTTAGCACCCAGAAGTGCGGCCCCTATTGCGAATACTCCGTCACCGCAGCCCAAATCGCATACTGTTCTGTTGACTATGTCATTGTGTTCAATCTCTGCGGCATATAGGATTGCTGCTGCAATATTCGGCGGTGTAGGGTACTGTTCGAGATTGACTTCGTATTCGGAGAGTCTGTGAATTGATTGTAATTGCATCTCCAAGTCCTTGAGCCGCAGCAAGTGAACCACCTGCGTTTGTTTCTTTGGAGACACAATGGGTCTAGCCTCAAGAACCCTCCGAATGCTTGGAGTAGCGAAAGATGTAATACGTGGTTTTATCTCTGTCTCCAGTGGAAGCGAAGGTGTTCCATTGGAAATCCAGTGGAACTGTCCTCAGTTTCTCTTGGAGGAGATGGATTGACTCAGCCACCTAAACTTGACAAGTTGTTTGACAAATTTCTACAGGGCCAAGCCATTTTCAAGGATAGAGATGCACTCAGGCCCACATATGTACCCGACGAACTCCCATTTAGGGATGAACAGATGAACAGGATTGGTTCGATATTGGGACCGGCGCTGAGAGGCGCGCCGCCTTCGAATATCCTCTGTTATGGCAAAACTGGAACGGGAAAGACCGTAGTAGCTAGCTATGTGTTGCGACTACTGGTGGATAAGGCGAAGCAGAGTGATGTCAAGCCGCCAATGACTGCTTTTGTCAATTGCCGGATTGTCGGTACGAACTATCGTGTTCTGAGAAAGCTCTGCGATGACATTCAAGCCCGGATGCCAGATGGATCAGAGGTGCCCTTCACGGGACTTCCAACTGATGAAATCAGATCCATTTTGAAGAGAAAGCTTGATGGAGAGAGAAATATACTAGTCGTTGTTTTAGATGAAGTCGATAGTCTTGTCAAACGGGACGTAAGTCAAGGAAATGATATTCTATATGGTCTCACACGAATGAATGGTGAGCTTGAGAATAGCCGAATTTCAATCATTGGCATTAGCAACGATCTCAAGTTCAAGGAGATGCTTGATCCACGAGTGCTATCCACGCTAGGTGAAGAAGAAGTTGTTTTTGCCCCATACAACGCGGTCGAGCTGAGAGGAATACTAGAGCAGCGAGTAGAGTTGGCTTTCAATCCCAAAGCAGTTGCAGATGAAGGAGTGATTAACCTCGTAGGCGCACTTGCAGCCCAAGAGCATGGTGATGCGAGAAGAGCGCTGGATCTTCTCAGGACAGCTGGAGAATTGGCTGAGAGAAAGGGCGATGAAAGAGTCACTCAAGAACACGTTCGAGAAGGCCAGAAACTGATTGAGAGGGACACTATTACAGAGACTGTGAAGACTCTGCCAATGCAATCAAGGGCTGTCCTATTTTCCGTATACGTTTTGGCTAGTGGAGGCAAGCGTGAGATTTTCACAGGTGAGTGCTATAATGCCTACGAGGAGATAGCTAGAGCACTGTCTCTTGATACCTTGACCCAACGAAGAGTGAGCGATCTAATCAGTGAGTTGGATATGCTGGGATTGATTAACACGACAGTCATCTCAAAGGGGAGATACGGACGCACAAAGAAAATCCGACTAGCCGTCAGCAAGAAGCAAATTGGTGCGATTCTGGATGAGGATGTGCGACTAAGCAAGATTGCTGAGGATATAACAGGTAAGGGGTAGAGTCCTTAAGATCAGCTCTTCGAGGATACTTCAATCCTCTCAACATCATAGAAGAACTTCAGTGTAGGTGCACCTGTGCGCAAATTGAGCAACGTGACCATTCCTGGTGTTGGCTCAATTCCCTGCTTACGCATGAACTCTGTCTGAGACTGGAATGTGCCTGAATTCACAATCTGGACCCCACGATAGTTGTCTACTGCATAATGATGAGCATGACCAAAATGTACCACATCAGGAGGTGTATCAATAACCATCCAGTCACGATGAAGGGGCGCCAATTCTGTCTTGCCTCCATATAGAGGTACAAGATGGCGCTTCTTCAGCAAGCTCTTCATAGGCGTTGCGGGATCAGCATATGAGGCTCCAGGGATGTTTGTTACCAAGTCATCAATACTGTCACCATGCGTCAAGAGGATGTTGACTCCTTCCACTGTTACGTGGCTTGGGTCACCAAGCATTATCATCTTGTCTCCCAGTTCGTAGAGAGGGGCGGCGAAGTCTTCTGGAATTGGAGGTTTTGGTAATGCTTGTCTCACGGCATCGTGATTCCCTGGGATACAGAGTATCTTGATGTGGTCTGGAATCTGGGCCAGCTTCTCTGCAAGATGATCATACTGGTCATAGATGCTTGTGAGCAACAGATCTGGTTTCTGAGTTGGGTATACTCCCACTCCGTCCACCAGGTCGCCGGCGATGAAGAGATATCGAATCTTTGAAACCATGTCCTTTTCAGAAGGAAGATAGTTGTGGCCACTTATCCAATCAATGAAACTATCAAACTCGTCTTCCAAGAATTCCTTGCTGCCACAATGAATGTCAGAGATGAATGCTGCATAGACATCACGGCTGGCCCTACCAGGATCTCGCGCCGTGGGAATGTCCGGAAAAATCACGTCCTCAGCAATCATTCGCGCATCTTGATCTACACGTCCGGACACGCAAATCACTTCGTCAAGAAGAATGGAATTTCCTTTGTGAGCTAGCTCCTTCCCTTTCAATCCAGTCCGACTTGCGGGAACCACACAGAGAATCGTTGATTCGGCGTCCTCCAATTCCACAATCACATTTCGTGATCTTGAGACACTCTTGTTCTTCACAAGCCCTATCCCTTTCTGAACCGATGGGCGGCGTGATCTGACTCCTTCCTTGACCAGAAGTTCACGCTGCCGCATGTCACTTCCATCCTGCCTAAGAACACTCAAAGGCACTGCATCTTGTGTGTCTACTCTTCTCATGTAGATCTGCTTGATTCGGCGGAACCTATCTTTGAAGAGAGCAAGAAAATCCTCCACTGTCCCCTCTGAAGCAACGGACTCCATGCTTGGATTCTTGATAATCACTATGGCATGAGATTGTGCCTCTTCCTCTATCTCTTCTGGATCATCAATATCTGAGCTGTCGAATTGATCTACTTCGATCTCTGTGGGTCTTTTGGATGCCTTTGTTCTACCCTCAAGTACAGCTGCAAGATAATCCTGAGAGATTACGGTTGGATGCTGCAATTGGTTCGTAGTACGTACAAGTTCTTCGATGGCCTCTTCTGGGGACGTCATCTTCATTATTTGATCAAGAGCATCAGGGGCAATCTGAAGTCCAGATTTCATGAGACGTCGGAGAATGGTTTGACGCGAAAGAGAGGTCACTTTAGAATCACCAGAATGGAAAACCTGAACCGATTTTAAATATCCGCAATGCGTCCTTTCTTGTTTCATCTTCCAATCAATGATGCATTGCGAGACAGCCAACAAGGGTAATAAGAATGCCAACATCCTATCATTTGGCGCCAGGGAACAAAGGTGGAACAGGACCATGGTGAATATCAGGCGGCTTCAACAAACAGGCGGCAAAAATGGAAGTTCCTTTCTAATTATATTGCCCAAGGACTGGGTAACAAGACAAGGTCTATCGAAAGGAGACCCAGTGGTGGTTGCTGAACGTGAGGATGGATGTCTGATTGTTGATCCAAGGTTGCCTCGGGCCGGGGAGACGAGAAGTACGAATATCCAGATAGAAGAGAATTTGCGTTGGGCGATTACCAGCAAGTATCTTCTTGGTTTTGATGAGATTCGCATAATAAGCCGGGGTCCGATCACAAACAGTCAGAGAGATGAGCTGAAGAAGATAATCAAGAGGTTCGTGGCTTTGGAGGTAACAGACGAAGACGATCAACAGATTGTAATCCAGTGTCTTGTTGATCCATCAACACTTCCGGTTCACAAGGCAATGAGACGGATAAACTTGATTGCTACGCGGATGTTCAATGATGCGTTGCGTGCGTATTTCGAAGGCAACCAAGAAATAGCCTTAGACGTTATAGAGAGAGATGAAGAGGTCGACCGCCTATTCTTTCTAATAGTTCGAGAATTGAGATCGGCTATTCAGTATCCACGGGTGTCAGAGAGATTAGGAATTACTCCAGTGGAAGCTCTTGATTTCCGACTTGCAGCTCAGTACATAGAGAGAATTGCAGATCTAGCCGTTGATATTGCTGAGAAAGTTGATGATGCACTTGAGACAAAGCTCGTGAACAGAATCGACCCCCTGGTGTCGAAGGTACGTGACATGCTCGCAAAGTCGGTTACCAATCTCTTCAAATTCGATTCAGAGAAGGTTGCTCAGGTTATCGCAGGGGAGAAGGAACTGATAGATGATACTTTGAAGCTCAGGAACCAGCTCATCGCGAGCCCTAGTAAGAGTACTCGGACTCATCTTTATGTTGTTGATAGTCTTCTGAGAATTGGAGAAGCCGCAAAGGACATAGTTGATTTGGCATTGCCACAGAGTTAGGAGGTTTGACTTCTGTCACACAAGTTGTTTGGAACCAGTGGTATCAGAGGAAGCATAGCTGAAAAGGTGACAACAGACTTGGCACTTGACCTTGGACGAGCACTAGGTACTACTCTCAATGGCAAAGGTTGTGTAGGAGTTGGTACTGACGCGAGAACTTCGCACAATATGCTAGAGAGCGCCTTCATTGCAGGAGTAGTCTCAACGGGGGTAGACGTCATCAACTTGCGACATGCACCAATGCCGGCAGTTGCGGCCCATAGTGCTATGCCAGGGGTATCTGCTTCAGTGATTATAACGGCCAGTCACAATCCTCCCGAAGACAATGGGTTCAAGTTCTTTAATGGAGGTCGGGAATTCATTCGCTCAGAAGAAGTACGCATTGAGGAGAGAGTGTTCGACAAGGAATTCAGTATTGCAAGTTGGAAAGAGATAGGCACTGTCTCTAGCTGGAACATCAGAGAGTCTTACCTAAAACAGGTGAAGAACTTCGTAGTGAATCGAGGAACTAATGGAGCAGGAATGCGAGTGTTGCTGGATTTAGCAAATGGAGCGGCTACTGATTACACACCTCATCTGCTGCATGACATGGGGTTTGAAGTATCAACAATCAACTCGCATCCCGACGGATACTTCCCGGGAAGACCTGCAGAACCCTCACCCCGGAACCTAGTTGATACGATGAAAATCGTTAGTGATTCGGATTTCTCTGTGGCACTTTGTCATGATGGCGATGGCGATCGCTTGGCAGTGATTGATGAAGAGGGGCGATTCATAGACCAGAATAGGGTCATAGCGTTATTTGCCAAGGATGAGGTGGAAAGAGCGGGAGAAGGGACAGTTGTAGTGTCAATCGACACTTCCAGTGTCATAGATGAAGTGGTTGCAACCGCAGGTGGCAGTGTGGTCCGGGCGCCTCTTGGATCTCTTCAAGAGCTTTTGGCTACTGATGAGTCTAATGCCATAGTCTTTGCTTCTGAGCCGTGGAAACCTATCTTCACGAAGCTGGGAGGCTGGATGGACGGTATTGCGGGCGCCGCACGGTTTGCCCAGATGACAAATGAGATTGGCTCAGGAAGCTGTAGTAAGCTGATGGCCTCGATCCCCGAGTATCCCATGCTTAGAGATCACATTGTCTGTCCCGATGAATTGAAAACTTGCTTTATCACAACGATCAAGACCAAGCTTGTCGATGAGATTACCGGCATACGGAATGTAATTGATAGTGATGGAGTTAGAATCGAACGTGATGACGGGTCTTATGTACTGGTTAGGGTTTCTGGAACGGAACCAAAGGCCCGAGTGTATATTGGTGCAAGGAGCGAGAGTACGCTTCAGAATCTCGAATCTACTGCTAAGCGTCTTATGCAGGAAACACTCGAAGATTGTGAGAGTAGGAAGTAGAGCTTTACGTAGTTAAGATTAAATCCGAAGCATTTCCGGTAGCTCCTGATATTCTCTGAACAGTGCCGGGGTATCCAAGCGGCTACGGAGACGGTCTCGAAAACCGTTGCCCTTGAGGCTCATGGGTTCGAGTCCCATCCCCGGCGCCACAAATCTCTATGTCTCAATGGGTAAGAATGCAAATCTCGTCCTGGCTAGCTAGGCTAGCAGGTTAGACAACAAAGTATGGTGCGGAGGACGAGATTCGAACTCGTGAACACCTACGTGATAGGGACCTAAACCCTACGCCTTTGACCTGGCTTGGCAACCTCCGCAATACTGAGGTGTCTGGAGCCTCTTGGTCCTTTAATCGTTTTGGCACATCAGCAAGAAACTGGGAGAATCAGGCGAATCAGCTTTTGAGTTCAATCCACGCATTTGAAAAAGAAGACTACTCAGTGGATTCCCACGTGTGGCTGCAGCGAGGACAGCGGAATTTTCTATGATAGCTTCCACCCGCTGCCACTTCTTTCTTCACCATGGCGGCTTCATTGAATCCACATTTGGGACATGTCAAGGCTGTCATTTCACCGACTCCACCTAGGCTGAGCAATTTAACATCATATCTAGTTTGTTGCGAGGAGCTGTCTGAGTTTCTACTCATTCGACGTGATATCTTCTTACAATGTCATGCTAACCCATGTCACAACGTTTTTATTCGACTCCTTTGACGTTCGCGCGGCCACACGACTTAGGGTCACGGCCAAACATGATTCTCTGGGACTTCCAACTCGGTTCCAGTTTGAGTGTGATTTGAATATGTCCTCAAGGAGCAGACAAGCAGCAGCAAGGACAAGGGACAAGTGGAGAGAGAAGGTCTGGTATCAGATTCTTGCTCCGCATTACTTTGAAGAGAAGGCCATAGGTGATACTCCTGCAGGTGATCCGGAGCTGTTGATTGGAAGGACAGTCCAGCCCACACTCTACGATATTACTGGAGATTTTGATCAGATTCACGTGAAGCTCAGATTCAGGATACTGGAAGTCACAGGTCAAGATGCCAAGACTGTCTTCCATGGTCATGAGTGGAGCTCAGATTACCTCAGAGGACTTGTCAGAAGAGGAACTTCGAGGATTGACTGGATTGGACCGATTCTGACCAAAGATGATTATCTAATGCGAATTTCTGTAATTGTGTTCACGACAACGCGCTCTAAGACCAGCCAAGAACATGCTGTTAGGAAAGCTATTGAGAGAGTTATTGTAGCACATGCAAAGAAACACACGTTCGATGAGCTTGTTCAGAAAGTTGTGCTTGGAGAGCTTGCGTCCGAGGTTAACGAGGAAGTCAAGAAGATCATTCCGATTAGAGAATGCGAGATTAGAAAGAGCAAGGTACTGAAAGGCCCTGAAGAGGTCAAGGCTAGAAGAGCAAGACTAAGAAGGGGCGGTCAGAAACAAGCTAAGGCCTGATCTGTTCCTTCAATTCTATTCATTCTCTGACAATCCGTGAAGCCTCTCTATAGCCTGTAGCAGTAGGATCATGAGATTCGCCAGCTTGGTCAGCTCTTCAACATTGTCTTCGCGTTCGATTACCTCATTCAGAAACTTCAGCTTGTTAAGTAGTGTTTCATGTAGCTTCGGGAGCATAAGCTTGACTGCTTGTGCGTCGACCTCATCGTCTGACTTGACTATGACAATCCGTCGATCACAGGTGGCACAATAGATGTCTTCACCCACCTTCAAAAGAGGGGAACCACATTGAGGACACGCCTGTGCCAGAAGAGTTGCTCCTTGTCTTAGCAACTCAGCCATCTTCTTGACTGAAGCGTCTTCTCCGGTTGTCATTATCTATCAAAGAGATTTGCAGGGTTTTTTGTTATAAGCGATACTGGAACTTACTTTGTCTGTCAAACACATTGAGTTTAGAATTGCTGAGAGTCACGCCAAAACTTTGATATGCCAAATTCGAATCTCAGTCGAATGTTGTACACACTTCATCCGTGTGGAAAGACAATTTGAGGTGAGTCCTTTGGACCCCGAAACACAAAGAGCGATAGACCAGAGCAAACATTTGCTCAAACAGATTAGTGAAGATTCTTCTGTTCCCCGGAACATAAGACGCGCGGCCAACGAGGCCATTGCGGTGCTAGAAAACGACGGCGACTCTCCAGCAGTGAGAGCCCAGAACGCGATTTCTATAATCGACGAGCCGAGTCAGGATCCAAACTGTCCGAATCACGCAAGGACGAAGATTTGGCATGTGTCAAGTCTTCTCGAGCCTATTCGTGATTGAATATCGGAGATTTGGCTGAGTTCGTCTGTTGTGGTCTTCACCATTAGGGTATGAAGGCCGGCGTTGATGTCCGGGCCAGTGTTTGGAAATGATTAAGGCAAGAATAAGAGGAATCTACTCTCAGTCGCTGACACAGATTCTATTACAGAATCACTTTGAGATTGTGCAGCCTACTCAAGACGTAGCTAGAAGGTTCGGTCTTCCTTTTCACGGAGACATCCCAGATGTGGACATATGGGATAGAAGCGACCTGCAGGGGATTGTGGCAATCGCATACGAGTCTATCCTTAATAGGCTCAATGATGTCTTGCGACGTCGTTTGGGTTGGGTCATAACTCGTACTCCACGAGTTGCTAAGAGCTCAATCTACAAAGGACGGATACTCGGAACAGATGACAAGACTGGTCAAACAAGGGTTGACCTAGGTGAGATAACAGGTCTGCTTCCGGATAGGGGGTACAAACCTGGATCCTTTGCTATGGTCCAAGTCAGAGCACATGACTACGGTCGTAAGGCACCTATGCTTTCCTCGAGCATAACAATTCCAGGCAAATCTGCAGTTCTGCTACCTGAACCGGTTGTGCGTCTCAGTACCAAAATCAAGAACCAAGAAACTCGGAAGAATCTCTTGAATTTGGGTCGACGAATACGTGATGTTACAGACAAATGGGGAGTACTCTGGCGCACTGCTGCACGCAAGCTCACTGAAAAAGAGCTTCGTGATGAGGTTGATGATCTTCTCGATGTCGCTCAACAAGTATACTCCAGATTCAATGGAATTGAGGACATAGAATTGCTGTTTGAGGGTACCAGTAATGCTGACATCGAGTTTCCTGCAGAGGTAAAGGAGGCACTTGACAAAACACGAGGCAAAATTAGATCGACCATCGGCCGCCATCATTTCTACAAGAGTGCTGGGTATGCGTCGCTTGTTGATTTTGCAGAAATGGTCATTGAAGAGAGAGCCAGCGAGAAAGATTACATTACATCCAAACTTGAGAAAGTAGTGAATCGGGACCTGCCGAAGCTGAATGATCCGATTAACATTGAGCATGTAAAGCTTGACGGAGCTCTTGTTATGCTTGGCAGAGGTAGAGTTGTTGAGGCCGATTCACAGGGGTTCGTGATTAGAAGACAGTTCAGATATACTGCTAGAAAGCTGAAGATGACTCGTGAGCTTCCGTCTGAAGTACAGGTGCCAAGTGACGAAGGAGATTACGCTCTGACACGTGTTGTCCCTGGTGCTCGTACACTCACCACAGACTATTATTCACGGCAAGGTGAGCTGAAGGGAACATACATCAATGTGAATACAGGAGTTGAAGTCTATCCGACTAGCAACGGAAGTCCAAGCAAGATTCGATACATCGATCTAGAGATAGACATTGTTGCACCTGTTGAGGGTGAAACGAGAATCATTGACCAGCATCTGCTCAAGCGAGCAGTTCAAAGAGGTTTCATTACTTCAGAAATGGCGGATGAGATAAGGGATAATGCGAAATCCATTCTTAATGAACTCGTAGCGAAACGAGAGTCCGAAGAGGTCCTGAAAAGCACTGAATTGGTGTAGAGCGTGAATACTCTCGTCGGCTCTATTCAACCGTGAACGCTGTTCGAATAGATAGATCAGTAGCACTCATCAAGTCTTCAACTGTTGCTCTAAGACTATCTATACCTCTCTCGCAAAGAACGGTAATCACCAGATCCTTGTTGTTGGTTTTGGCCGAGATTTCAAGCCCTGATGGTACAGGGGTATTATCTGGAGAAATGGCTTTGTACGTTCTTTCGGCGCTCTTGGGGGAATCAAATGACAATCTAATAACTGCCGTCATCATCTCGCACTTTTCAACTCCAAGCTGTCAAGATAACTGAGAATCTTCTCATAGTCGTCTCTTGAGGTCCTTTCGACCTCAATGGAGTGAGAGGAAGTTGAAGCAACATTGAATCCAGCCTCAATGAACTTCATGACTACAGTCATAACATCAATCTGCTTTTGATTCCATGACACACTCACACAAGTATCACTGTGCAATACAAGATACTTGCCGGTGTCAGCAATACCAATCTCATAGGCAATCCGACTGATATCAGCGAGTACTTGATTTGCAATATCTTTGGTCAGTGGTGATTCGTGTGTTAGATAGAGGGTATTGTCTGACTCGACAATCTCGAGAATATCCTTCACTCTCTTCATCCCAGAGATTACGGCTTCGCAGTGCGTTTTGTGGTTGAGGACTAGGTCTTCCATCATTCGCGAGCGATCGCCAATCCAGACACCAGTTGAAAAGCCAAGCTCATGGCGCGCCCATGCCGTGTCTCCCAAAGAACGCATAGCACTTAGGAAACGCAAAGGGCTACTCTCACTTTCGTGTGGAAACACATAGTCTTCTCCAAAGGCACTGTGAATTGTTGGATTGTTGAATCTCAGATCATTCTGTACAAGTTGTTCATTGAGCCTTTTGCTTTCTTCTTTGCTCAGTTCGGTTAGAGAAGAACCACGTTTCGTAAGGGGAATATCAGCATCATCAAGAATCTTCTCGCACGACTGTGAGTTGCCGCTGATTCCCTGAAGGTATGGATGAATGCTGTATTGAAGGATTTCATTAAGTGGAAGGAAGCTTGCTCCAAAGAGCTTTGCACCCTTCCGTCCACTAAGAAGGCCCTTCTCTTCGGCAAGTTCAACGGTCTCTATGGATGCTTTGCTTCTGTGCTCCTTCGGATTATCTTCTATCAATACACCTGCGGCAGCCGTCTGTAGCTCTAAGTCATTTGCGCTCAAATGCTCTCTTGAGTATGTATAAGCTGATGGAGAAACCGAACTGAAATCTCCTATGCACGGGACATCAGAAGAGGATGTAGTCTCACTACCTATGAGAAGTGGATGACCCCCTTTCTTGCTGAGTTTCTTTTTCCCATACACCAACGAACCGACAATGAACATTTGATGATTGGGGTATGTATTTCGTAGAGTCGCAATCGAAGATGTGTCCACCACCACGTCGCAAAATGATACATGATAGAGCTTCTGCACTCTTTGCAAAGAGCGACAGAGAATGGCTGAGGCCAGGGTTGCCTCTGGCGAGGGGGAACTTAGAATGAGTGCACGTTCTTGTTCCTTGAGTGCGACTTCTTTGCACTGCTTCTTCAGAGTCCTCAAGCTTAGGCTTCGTCGAGACTTAGCACTCATAACGTATCTCTGATGTTGAAGCGATTGTGATAAAACTATCCTAGCGTAGAAGAACTGCGGCCCGTTCGGGTGTGTACTTCCAGTCGGCAGGCAGAACACGCTTGCGTTTGTAGTACTTCGATAGTCTGTGAATCTTGCTCTCTACCAACTGAAGACCTCGCTTCGAAACGAAGTCCTTCTTATTCTCTTCGAGATGTCGTCGAATTCTAGCAGCTCTTGCAATCATGTTTCGTAGATCCTCGGGAACCTGGCGTTCAAGCTCATTCTCTCGGAGGATATCCATGATGCGTTTTCCTGCGATTGTTCGTACTAGTGGAATCCCGTATTGGTCCCTTAGAATCATGCCTATCATTGAGGGGGTATTGCCAGCCTTTGCAAGCTCGATGACTTTCGTCTCCACCCAATCAGCATTCTTCTCCTTGTCAATCCACTCGGGTACTCTAAGTGTGGAGGGGCGTCTGCTTCCGGATTGGCCTTTCCTTCGAGTATGCATTCTTGCCATCGAATTCCCTCTAGCTAGGTACTTCCCAAGAATTAGGGTGTGCCACCATGCCTCTGAGGTAGCGATATAAACATTGTCGTGTAGCTGGCACTAGGCATGAGAAAGGACTACTCGAATCTCAGTGATATCGTCCACGTTCTCTGATTTCTTCCATTCTAGAGAGTATGTGTTCGGCTTCATCTCCGATTGTCGAGACATATCCTTTCAATGTGGCCTCCAACATCGCTTCTTGTACATCCCAATGAGTTGTTTCAAGAACGCGTCTGACGAGATGAAGGTCTACACCTTTCATTTCGGCGGTTGCATTCCACTCTGCAAGTCCAAAATCTAGAACCCAAAGGTCATCGTGACTATCAACAATGAAGTTGCTTGTCGTTGGGTCTCCGTGAACAACGTTGCTGTTATGGAGCTTGGCGAGAGTTCTTCCGAAATCAAAGCAGAGACTGCGGAGTCTCTTGGATGAAATCACAGGTACGAGCTGCTTTAGCTGTTCTCCCTTGATATAGTCCATCATGATTGTGTTCTCGGTCAAATCGACAGCATGAATGGTAGGCGTGGTGATTCCGTTGAGGCGTGCAAAGTTGAGCATTCTACATTCTCGAGTTGTTCTTGCTGTTCTCAGCTGCCTGTCGATTTCTGGGTGTAAGTAGGGTTTCTTGTGCCGCCACTTCAGGGCAAATTCCTTGCCCCATCGTTCGACCTTGTAGATTGTGGATTCAGCTCCAATGGATAGCTCAATTGGCCTCATGTCTATGCCCTCCACGTAATATCTTGCTCATCAGTTCGCCACCGAGGTAGTACATGTGAATCAGCTATCTCTACGGAATCTCCTGATTGAAATTGCTGGATCCCAGTCCAAGCAATCATTGCCCCTTGGTCTCCTGCTAGTTGCGGAGACACTCTATGAAACTCCACATTATGTCTTGAAGCTACACCTTCCAGAATCTCTGTGAGTCGGTTGTTGCGTGCAACTCCACCAGTAAGCAGCAATTCCTTCTTCTTCGTATGTGCAAGTGCCCGTTCGGATATCTCGGCAAGCATTCCGAATGCAGTTTCTTGGACACTGAAGCACACTTCTTCAAGCGGAGCTCCGTCGGACCATAATCGTTGTGCTGCTGTAAGCATTCCAGAATAGGAGAGATCCATGCCTTTCACTGAATACGGGAGAAGTTGGAGTTTGCTGCCCGCTAGGGCCTCTTTTTCGACTAGTGGGCCCGCTGGAAATGGCATTCCAAGGCTTCTGCCCAGAACATCTAGCATGTTTCCTATTGCAATATCCATAGTCTCACCGAATGTCCTGAATCGTTTTCCTGCATACGCGATTATCTGAGTATTCCCACCTGACACGTAGACCGTCACGGGGTCATGGAAACCTGATTCAAGGCATCCAATCTCGATATGAGCGACACAATGATTGACACCAACTAGTGGGATGGACATTGTCAAGGCCAGTGTTCGAGCCATTGTCGCAGTTGTACGCAGACATGGTCCGAGACCTGGTCCTCTTGAGAAAGCAATCAAGTCAATGTCACTAGGATCAATCTGGGCTGTAGAGATTGATTTGCCTATCAATTCGGGTCCGATTTCAGAATGGTAGCGACTTGCTTCTCTAGGATGGATACCACCTTCATGAGGAGAGAACATGCTGTATATGTTGGAGTGAATGGTCCCGTCGTCTGAGACAATCGCGGCTCCAAATGAGTGAGCAGTTCCTTCAATGCCTAGACATGTCAAATCCAATCCCGTCCAGCTCCATAATCGATTTCTGTTCATCATAGGTGTGGAGTGCAGCTTCCAATGGCTTTTCCGCTATTACCATGTGAGAACCCGCTGAGCCTTCAGCAAAGCCTTTATAATGCACTCTCTGGGCTTCTCCACTGAGGATGAGTACATGTCTCAGAATCAGCCGATAAAGGCACTTGAAGCCTCTGTGAATGACGTCGTTTCAGTGAAATTAAAGGATCAGAGAATCTTCAGGGGGCGCCTCACAAGGTGTGATGTCTATATGAATCTAACATTGGCTGATGCTGAAGAGATTGAAGACGACCAGGCCAAGGCAAAATATGGACAAGTCTTGATTCGAGGAAATAACATCCTTTGGATTCAAGTGCCGGAGTAGTTGTTGCAAAGTATCCATTTTTCTGTTAGCGTTCGATCTCCCTGCGATACTTCTCTATGATCTCTATAAGCTGTTCTTCCCCTCTTAGTCTGGCTTGCTCTCTTACATCCTTCAGGAAAATCTCCAGCTGCTTATCGAACTTCTTCCGACTAATGAATGCAAACTCATCTATTCTACGAAGCTCTACTTCGTCTGCTTCAATGACAGGAATCATCGCTTTCACGAGTTCATCTTTCGCGAGATGTGAAAGTGATGTGTCAACGATTACTGCTCTGATGTCGCGCTCAATAAGTAGTCGAGCGGTTTGAGGGCCTCCGCCGGAGGCGTCTTCAAACAAGATGATATCTCCCCGTTTGATTGTGGCGACTCTACGCATATATTCTTCAATGCTCTCTTGTGTGAACTTGTCAACTGTCTTCACAGCCAACATATCACCACGAATTTCAAGGCGTTTGACTCCTCTAAGCAATTCGAACCGTTTCTCGAGTTCTTCTATTCGATCACCTAGCCGTTCATTGTCTCTCTTTATTCGTTGAAGTTCCTGTTCCTTCTTACCAAGCTCGCGGTCTCTCTTGACTTTCCAATAGTTCCTTTTGCTTACAATGTCAAGACTCTCAGAAAGCTCGCTCTCTCGAAATGTAAGGTACTCCACAAGATGTCTTAGGTCTTTGATTTGATCTAGGAGAAGCCTCTGCTCGTTTTCCAATTCGTCATACTTCTTCTTTAGTGCATCATATCGGTCCTGTGTCAGAGGCTCTTCTTCCTCTACAGGTTTGTGCTCAACATCAAGAACTTCAGACTCATCTCGAATCAGATTTGCTATTGCTTCATTGATCGGAGTGCCTTTGATAACTAGAGCTTTGAGGTGATTCCTATCGATTGCTATCTGTTCTTCTCGTATCTTGCGATCAATCTGTCTGAGTTTCGACTGAATCGATCTAAATGCGTAGACGGCTGCAGTCAGTGCATCACGTTCGTGAGCGTTCCTTATTTTCGTCCTTTCTGAATATTCTCTTGCCAGCTCTTGTTTCTCGGCAACTGGTATCGGTCGACTTGGTGAGAACGTCTCTGCATTGACAAGTCTCGCTATTTTCTCAACAAGATGTGGCGTTTGAGGAACATCAGTAGCTACCATTACTGGGATTCCATGTTCATAGACCAAACGTATGATGTCAGCTCTTGTCAGATTCTTCTTGCTTGTTAGATAGTGGACTTTCCCGGTTAGAGATAATAGACAGATGGCAGCTGTTGTCCCCGGGTCAATTCCCAGAATGAAGAACTTTGGACGTATCTGGATGGGGATTGGCTTTGGATCTAGTGGGACAAACTCGGTTCTCTTTCTCACAGGCGATATCTTGACATTGAAGTCTCCTCCTCGTTTCGAATCAATCAAACCTCGCACAGTTGGGAGTGGTGCGTATGCGATTATACGTGAACTTGCATATCCGAAGTCGGAACTTCTGACATCAATGTCATAGTCGATCTTAGCAGTTTTGAGCTCTCCTTCGATGTGGCGGGTCATTTGCTGGATTTGAGAATGGATCTTCCTGCGATATCGGTTTGTGCTCTGTCCGCCTCGACCCATTTTGCGTCCACGACTGACTTTGATTTCGGTTTGTGCACTGAAACATTCAACGCTATGTCCTACGCCTAGTGAAGCTAGTTTCGCAGCAATAGTTGCTGTCTCTAACGGAGTTGGCTTTCCTCGTATTGGGATACGGTGACGTTTAGCAAGCGTCTTGATAGAAACCTGGTGTGGTGGAATACCAGTGACCTGAACAAGCTTTGTTTCTGATGGAATCCTGTCGACAAAACGTGATATCGACTTGCTGTCGGGAACTAACTCAAATATATTGTCCGTGCAAAGCCACTTGGGACAAATCTCGTTAATAATCTCAAAAAGTGCACGACGAGATATTTGGGAATACTCGTTGACTACAACACCGTTTCGCATGACGACACATGAGAACCTTGGAGCGGCTCTAGAACGTGGGCTCTGGGATGGTAGTATGTCAAAGCCTACTATGAATTCATCCTTCATATCCATTGACTCTGCACTCAATTCAGACTCTGGAAGTCCGCCTATAAGATTTCAGATACACTAACAAGACTTGAATCCCGCTTCTGGAGCTTTGCCAAACAACAAGTATAATAAAGATATGCTTGAACAACAGCGCACATTCAGGCGAGGTGTGACAACTGTCAGAAACACTAACGATAAGCGATGATAACATGATTCTACGAGTTGGTCGTGCCCTATCATCGGGCACACGGCTTAAGATTCTAAAGCTTCTACTGCAAGGCGAGAAAGATGTTACTCGGGTGGCAAGGCACCTCGGTGGTACAGAAGCCAACGCTAGTGCCCAAATCAAGATTCTCTTTGAATCAGACCTCTTGGAATGCAGATATGAGCCCGGTCAGCATGGTCTCAAGAAGATATCCAAGACTAAGGTCAAGCGCATTGTAATCGATCTTGAATAGAAGCCTGATAATAGAAGCCTGCCTGTTCCCAGGTGGGCTAATCATCAGGCAATGTATTCAATGTTGCCAGCCTAAACATAACGCCCTGTCTTTTACGCTCGTTCGGACTGAAGTCTATCACAGTATGTTAGTCTAGCAAAGAGCCTCGCTTATTCTAGATACGTCTTCCATCGATCGATTCGCTTGAGGATATTGTCACGCTCTTCTGGGCGGATCCGTTTGGCACCTCGAGCCCTCAAGAATCTAAGAACAACATCCATATCACGAGCGACTCTGTCATCAAGACTTCCTTTTGCAGTCAGATCGTCCCGTGCTGTCTTCAAGTATTCTGCTATTACATCAGCATTTGCATGTCCAGTCTTGAGCTCATGAGCAATCGGATCCAATAGTCTACTGACACTGGCGGTGCCTAGAACAGGGGATTCGTCTGATACTTGCGTAGATGGCACTGATTCAGGCTCTGTAGGTTCATCCGTTTCAAAATCTGTTGTGTCGCTGTGGACAATGGCATCATCTCCACTATCATCGTTGGGTTGCATTGTCTCTTTGGGAATGGTCTCGGACGAATCGACGGTCTGTACATCAGCTTGGCTCTCTTCACTGCTGACTGAAACTTCATTCGAGGGCTTAGGTGTTGTTGATACCCTTGTAAACAGTGGGACAATAGCTGATGATGATTCATCTGTTTGAATTGCGTCAGGCAAGTCCAGACGCCGCCTGAGCTCGCGAAGTTGTTCGAATAGCTCTACTAGTCCTGACTGCATGTGTTCAATCAGCTTCTTGATTTCTAGAATGTCCTCGTCTGATGTCAGATTATTGCCTCCAGGGCCTTGTAGTATGAGCTCTAATGGTGCTCGGATGTTTCAACTTATCAGGATTGTGTGATGGTCTTCGACCACAAGTTCTACTTGTCGGCTTTCTGGATAGCTCTCAGCAGATCTCGAGTTTCACCCTCAGGATTCAAGTGTCTCTTGCGTATCTTGACAAATGACGGAACTGATACTGCTTCTCCAACGAAGAGAGCCTCGCCCACTTCAAGGGTTGTAATCGCTTCAAGTGAAGATTTATCGATTCCTTCACTGCTTCGTCCAATGTGTTCCAAGTCGTACGGATTTGTGCATCTGAGTATGGCTTGGTTTGTGCATTGACTTAGAACCGTTGTAGAAAGCTTAACTGGTCTTTGCGAAACCAGACAGAGAAGCGCAAAGAACTTCCGCCCCTCTCTAGCAATTGTCTCAATTCGAGATTTTGGAAGGGCAATCTCTTGTCGACTTTCCGGACAGAATTGATGAGCTTCTTCTAGAACTATGAGAAACGGAGGTATTCTTCCCTGTCTTCTCTTGAACAACAACTCTGATACAAGATTGGCCACTACAATCTGTTTCTTTCTCAATGATATGAAGTCACTCAGATCTATTAGCGTAAGCTTTCCTGGACGAATGACGCTTTCAGTTTGAGGGCTTGCTTCCTTCCCAAACAGATTTGTGTTCTCAAGATTCATCAGCCAACCTAGTAGGGCATCTTTTGTATTCTTGCTGATTGTCTCATCCTCTCTGACATAGTCCATGATATCTATCAGCGAGTAACCTTCTTTGGAATCCTGCTGGATTTCTGTGAGTACACGTCGAAGATCCCGCTGTTGAACTGTGCTCATATCGGATACAAATGAAGCAAGAGCCTCTGCAGACAAAGACCGCGTTGCTATTTGGAAATGCGATCCTCTGATGTGCTCTACTTCGACATCATCAGTGATGCCTAGCGAGGTGAAATCTACATTCTTCAAGTAAGTATACTCACCGTGTACATCGATTACCACGACTGCAAGGCGGCCTTTGTCTTTGGGCCTGGACAGAATCTCTTCGAGAAGCACAGACACAAAGTACGACTTACCTGCACCGCTCATTGCAAGAATAGCCAGATGTTTTGACAGAAGGCGAGTCATATTGGGTGTAAACTCAAGGTCGTGGTTAGACAGCTTTCCAAGAAGAAGGCCATCATCCACATCAAGACTAAGAAATGATGAAAGAACGTCATCATCAGTTCTACGAACTACAGCTCCTGGTGAGACTGCAAAATAGGGACGAAGTCTTTTCTCATCACTCCAAAGACCAAGCACGCGCGCGCGCGCGATTGTATATTGCCATCGGTCAGTGGGGAATATTGAACGTAATGGTTCTCCCCTTGACTGATATTCTCGGACAGCTTCAGCCTGCTGATAGTAGCGGTTAGTCTGAACCAAATCTTGAACTCGTGCAATAACGGTCCCTGAATCAGTTACTACTGATACAAATTCGCCCCTTCGTGTTACAATGTCATTTGCTCCTCCTTCTGTTACGAAAGAGAACTCCATAACATTCGGACCTTTGTCGGTGGAAACAACAGTTCCTAATCTTTGAAGAGAGACTTCATCCATTGCTCTTTTTAACCTCCAAAGGGATTCCTCATTCGTCTTTTCTCAACTGGGGAGTACCTAACCCCTGTAAGGGCCATCAAGCGATTCATGATTAGCTGTGTTTCGTTATTACCGATTCGCGCTCTTGTGTCTGCTTCAACGATAGGTGATGGAAGACCGTACTCTGTGTGTTGCCAAGACAGAGGAAGGATTGCCGATAGTGCCTTGTTCAACCGATCCGCTGGCTCATCAATGTCGGTATTTCCGAAAACCTCGATTCTCAATGGATAGTCGTGGCGAGCAGTCTTTAGATATGTTACCCAAATTGATGCCGCCCAGTCGCGGAGATCTTCAGGTAGTGAACTCGTCTCATGTGAAACCTCCGATGAATACTTGAATGCAAACGTCCTCTCGCCTTCATCCAAGAATGTATTGAGCAAGTCGGTGTCTCTGGAGAATCTTAGTAACCAACGGTAATCCACGTCCTGCATCATCTCAAAGAATGACGGATTCCTGAGAACATGTGGAAGAATCTCGCCAAGTATGCTTACAATCCTTGTTGACCTGCTGTCCTTTATTATGCCAACGAGTATCGTCCTGCTTTTCCTTGCCTTCCGGTAGAGCTGTTTGTATAGAGCTATCGTTTCTTGGAATTTCTCATAGCCAATCGATGCGGTTGGAGGACGATCTCTAGGGTGATTTAGAAGACTACCATCAAGAAGAATCAGATCGGTATGAAACTCATCGAGTACTGAAAGAATCACTCTTAGCTCAGTAGCAGTTCTCTCAAGCGATGCGATCTGGTCAAGCTCATTCCCTTGTAGTGCATACAGAACAGGAGTTACTCGTGGACTTGGAAACGGATCGGGGTAAAACTCCGCAGCTGGTCCTTCGTCAGGCCCAAAACTGAAAATAACTGCAATTCCACGAGTCAGTAAGATATCTATCGATCTGAAACTGCGTCTTGAGAGACCACCATCTATTCCAGCAATCTTCAGGCCTGAGAGATGTGTGGGTTCTATCTTTGTGATGAATGATGTCTCAAGAGTATTTTCCGTAATTGCAGGAAACCTGCCAAGATCTAATGAATCCTTGATTTTCCTGATTACGTTTCCGAATTGTTGACGACTAGACTCTACTCTGTCAATCTCCTCAACAAGCAGTGCTAGCATTCTGTCAAGCTGCTGATCCACTACTTCTCCCTCTTGGCCTTGTATTCCATTGCTGCCCTTAGAAAGGCAACGTAGATCGGATGTGCGTCGCCAGGTCTTGATTTGAATTCTGGATGGAACTGCACACCAATCCAGAACGGATGGTTCTCAATCTCGACTGCATTGATTATCTTACCTGATGAGTCCAGCGCGGAGACTATCAGACCAGCATCCTTCATCTTCTTTACGTACCTGTCAATGAGATGAAACCTGTGACGAAACCGTTCTCTTGCAGTCTCCGCTTTGTAAATCTCGTGAAGATGAGTACCACTCACGATTCTAATATCTTGGGAGCCTAGTCTCATGGTTCCACCCTTGTCTTCGACAAGCTTTTGTTCGTCCATCAAATCAATGACTGGAAATAGGCTATCAGGATCCACTTCAGTGGTGTGTGCATCGTCCCATTTCATGACTTGCCGGGCAAATGCCACTGTTCCAAGCTGGCTTCCATAGCAAATGCCCAGAAAAGGTACGTTTGAGGTAAGAGAAATCCCTGCTGCGCTAATCATTCCCTCGACTCCTCGCTCTCCAAATCCGGGAGTCAAAAGGATTCCATCTATGTTCTCCAGATCCTCTTTGAAAGAATCTTCATCACTGCGCTCTTCGGTTCTAATCCAGTCGATTTTCAGCCCAACACCACATTCCGCCGCTGCGTGAAATAGCGCTTCATTGATGCTTTTGTACGAGTCACTCAGAGTTGTGTACTTTCCCGGCATAGCGATAGTAAGAAAGCTCGAGTGATTTTGGAATGATTGAACAATGTCAGACCATGACTTCGTATCGGGTTCCCTTGACTCGAATCCGAGATGTTTGGTAAGTATATGTCCAAGACCTTGATTCTCGAATGATAGAGGAAGCTGGTATATGACAGGAATATCTGGATTCGATATGACCTGCTTCTCGGGGACATTGCAGAATAGTGCGATCTTTGCCCTCGCTGAAGCTGAAAGCTCACTCTCTGCACGGCAGACTATGATATCAGGTTGTAGACCGAGTCCTTGTAGAGTTCTTACGCTATGCTGAGTTGGTTTTGTTTTGAACTCCCCCACGGTTTGTATGTATGGGACAAGCGTCACGTGTACATGGACTATCTTATCGCGGCCTACATCTCCTGTAAGCTGTCTTACTGCTTCAAGGAAAGGCATGGCCTCAATGTCTCCGACTGTTCCACCAATCTCTATCAACAAGACATCTGGAATCGGGTCCTTGGTAACGACATCCCATATTCTCTGCTTGATTCTGTCGGTGATATGAGGAATGATTTGAACAGTGTGTCCAAGAAAGCCTCCCTTTCGTTCTTCAAGAATGATAGATATGTAGATTTGACCGGATGTGATATTCTGAGAAGGATGTGCCTCAATTCCTGTGAAACGCTCGTATGTACCGAAGTCGAGGTCAATCTCAGAAATCTGGAACTCGTAGTCAGTAACTGGTCGGAAAGTCCATGTCTGTTCGGTAACAAAGACTTCACCATGCTCAATAGGGTTGAGTGTGCCAGGGTCAACGTTTAGGTAGGGATCAATCTTGATTATTCTGATGCTGTGATTTCGGAACTGAAACAGCTTGGCTATTGATGCAGTTGTGACTCCCTTTCCAATACCCGAGAGCACGCCTCCTGTCACAAATACAAACCTTGTTCTGCTTAAATTGGATTTCAACCTACTGCTCCTCAGGATGTCATGCATACGTGGATGCATACTGTCATCAGCAATTTGCGGCTCATCTTCGTCAGCATCGTATAAGTGATTCGATGGTTCTGCATCTCTACAAGTGCTAAGCAGACTGGGAGAGTACACTGGCTCTCATCGCGTCTTGAAACAAAATCTGGAACGCCTCAATTATGTTGAATCCCTGTCGAGCAATGCTTTTGAATACTGGAACAGAATTGGGAACTCTGAGCTCTTGTCTTAGTCTGTCCTCTTCAATTGCTCCTGGCAGATCTTGCTTGTTCAGACAGATCACTACTGGAAGCGGCCGTTCCTCGTCTGTTATTAGAGACATAAGTTCGCTCCAGCTGGCACGATTTTCTTCAAGAAGATGTTCCTGTGAGTCTGCCATGAATATGACACCGTCAGTTCCCACCAGCACTACATCTCGAGTTGACCGATAGAAATCTTGGCCAGTTGCAGACCATACGTGTGCATTAATCGTCCAATTACCAGAGAGATGAAATGGAATAGTGCCAAAATCACAGAACATTGTTCGGCCGACAGTATTCTCAATTGATGTCAGCTTATCTGCAAAATCCATTGCTGAAAAAAGCCAGCGGATTGCAGTCGTTTTGCCACTCATTGCAGGCCCAAAGAAGACGATTTTGATTCCCACAGTTTGATTACCGTAGTCGATTATCATTTACTTCTGACTCCTAAGTGCCCCACATGCTATCTACCCAAGCGCCAAGTCCCGACAAGGTGCCTCCCTTCACGCAATCAGAGAAGTCTTCATGCCATTCAGCCATGATAAAACGAATCAGCTCCGGCAGCTCTCCACCCTCCCAGCCAATGGCTTCATAGAGGTTCCTTTCTGTGAGAGCAGTAGACGCTCCAAGCTCTCTTGCAAGTCTGATTCTAGATAGTAATGTAACGGCTCTTCTGGCGGCATGAACGTAGTTGCTCACTTCCTCGTCAAACATATCATGCGTAATCTTCTCCGATTCATCGTCTAGTTTCAATATTGCTCCCATCATATGTTCAGGGATATTGACTCCTCGTAACGACTTTCGGAGTAGACGTCTAATTCGCTCAAGAGATTGCCGTTTCCTTGTGAGGATCTTTGACACTATTCGTTTCTCTACATCTAGGTTACTCTGATAGGGCTCCATCAATGTGAAGTTCAGGGAAGAAGGAGATTTCACTCTCAGAATTCCACAGTTGACTGAATACCTAGCTATGTGCTTGAGAATCTTCGGAAAAGCGTCTCTATTCACATCGATTCCAAGAGCCCGTGCTCCAATTGGCAGTGCAACAACCCAACTTGAGAAATGCGTTATTCGTTCCAAAGCTAGACCTAAGTTCGACGAGAAACAGCATGCAATGGTTCTGCTCACTTCGTAGTTGTGTTTCTCTTCTTCCCAGACAGCAAGTAGCTCATCCTGTGATGTGAAGTCCCGCCAGAAGACTAGTCTATGGCGATGAGGACTTAGTGCGGCTACGCTATCTGAGATATCATCTACAAGTTCCACATCTTCACCGGCCACAATAATCGGGAATCGGTTCAGTGATGAATTCAGTAGTAGTGGAAACTGCTCGCCCATCAATTCAATCAGCTGCATAATCGAGTAAGTCATGGTTCTCTCCTCGCTAGAATCAATCCGCCTTCAGATCCGCCTGAGAGCAGGAGATCTCGCAGGTCCTTGGGCACTGCAGATTTCATCGTTGAGGCTGTATTCAGTACTCTTCGAATCTCCATAATGTAATGTTTGAGTAGAAGCCGCATCAGACCTAGCTTCTGACTGTTCTTGTCCACCCAGAGACTGAAAACGCCATTTGGAACTGCGTATATGATGTGACGAGTATTCCCTGTTTCACAGAGAACATTCTGTAAAGAGCTATTACGAAGAGTGCGTACAACTCGGTCTGACGAATCATGAAGAGCAAAGGACATGGCGGCCAGTCGGTCGTTTGTAAAGCCATCAAGAGAGACCCTTACGCCTCCACTAAGTGCTAGGAATGCGGAATCAATATTGGGGATGCTGTCATGAACTTGCTTCAAGAGGGCTCTTAGAGCAAGTGCTTGAGAACGATCAAGTGAGATTATGGATCTTGATAGCGAGTAGGTTGTGTCACCCCCATCTGCCACCGTGAACCCCCCGAGAACCCTTTGAGTTTCGTCTGAACTATACGATCTCAGCGGAGGTAATCGGCCACTGATGTGTTCTTTCAAGAGAAACGAAACGCGCAAAAGGCTATCTTTCATTTCTATGAATAGAGCTGCGAGATTCACTCGTGGCGCTGTCGTGATTGTTAGGAAGTAATTGGGGTCATTTGGAAGTGATGCCAAGAAGACCTTTGATGTTTCAGATTCCATTAGAAGGTAATTGAAATTTCCGTGAATCAGCTTGGCAACACCAAAAATCGCACAAGTTGACGATGCAATAGCAAAAACCTCATCCTTGCTAAACCATACACCTGCGCTAGCCACAGGTAGACCGTCCTTTTGGACGAGTATTACATTCTCCACACCTGTGATCATTTTGATATTCTGTAGTGTTTCGTTGAGATCCTCGGTCAATAGCTAAGCACCATCTCAGTCGATGATTCAAAGTTGAATCGCTGGATACGCTATTTAACCACCACACAGAAAGTGCATTGACACTTTCGGAGCAGAGTATTCAGGACAGTGCTTTGTCTTGTTTGCAAGGCCTACATGTGGATTAGGGCAGCATCTGGGACTTCTTGAAAGATTGCACGTGCCGCTTTCTCTACTTCCTTTCGATGTCGATCGAAAGTGTATACTCGAATGAGATCAAAGTATACTTTCATCATATCTGCAATGTTTGAGAGATCCGAAAGGTTCCGAGAGACACGTTTACCTTCAATCATTTCGTAGATTCGGATTTCCATGGGGTTATGCTGATGCGGGTTGTAAGGTACAGACGGAAGCGTGGGAACATCGACAATGACATCTTCTGGATTGACTTTCGCTTTCTCAGCAATCTCTTCCTCTATGCTTTCACGTACCTTACGCTTGGTCAAAACCTTGGAGACAAAACGGTCTTCCGTGTGCAAAACTTTCTCGAAAGCGGACTTGTACAATACTCTTGAATCAAGCAGGTTGACCATTCTTGAAGCCTCTGCTGCATCTTCAGATTCAGAAGGGTCAATCCTCCTGATTCTTGATATGAGTGACATGTCATCTAGTACTAGGAATTCTTCAGGAGTTTCAAAATCCGTGAGTCCAAGCACGCTATCGGCGGCATTCATGAGCTTGACTAGCATAACTTCAACGCTTCGGACAGTCTTATGATAGTACACATTGAGAAACATCTCATATCTTGCTACTAAGAAAGATTCGAGAGCTCCACGGGCTGCTAGAGCAAACTCCAATTCGCTGTCTGCTGACACCTCGAGACTACTGATTAGGCGATGAATGTCAACCAAACCATAGCTTACGCCACAGTAGAATGAATCACGAATTAGATAGTCCATCTTGTCTGCATCTATTTGGCCAGCAACAATTCCACTGGTTATCGCATCTGTCTTCTTCTTTCTCCTGCCACGGACAAGATTAGCGATTCTCTTCTTAGAAACCCCGCCATCTTCCAGAAGTTCTCCCAGCTCGCTTTCGAGTATAATCCACTCGGTGACATCCTCATGGTTCATTCCTCGTTTCTCAATGAGTGCCTCCTCAAAGACGTGGCTGAAAGGACCATGTCCAATGTCATGAAGTAGTCCAGCGATTCTGACCTCCTGAAGTGAATCGTCACCCAGACCAATCTTTCCTAGCAACCTTCGTCCCATAAGTCCTGCAAGATAAAGAGCACCAATGCAATGGCCAAAGCGAGTATGTTCAGCTGTAGGGTAAACGAAGTGGCCACCTGATAATTGCTTGATTCTCCTGAGACGTTGATATGGTCCTGAATCGATTATCTTTGATTCAATATCTGTCAGACCAATGAACCCATGAACCGGATCGTTCACTTCTATTGTGAATTTCAAACATTGCCACCTAGTTTTTGTAGTAGTTTCAAGGATTGATTGTCCTTATGACTCTTACAAGTTCCTCTTCAGATTCTAGCTCCGAAACGCAAAGTGGCAAATGAATGTTATCCGCTATCCGGACAGCCAGTGGATCAAGCTCTTTGACACCCTGAAGAATCGCTACAGCAGGTTTCACTGCAACAGAAGTACCAATTTGACTAGCCTTGATTGCAACCATGGGCGACCTACCCGTGCTTACATTAGTAAGAACTGCTGCCCTTTGTGTTGTACCACCATACAGTCGAAGAAGCTGTTGTGGAGTAAGTGTGACAATTGCTTTCACGCTGTCGAGTACGGTGTATCCGTATATCTCACGTGATAGCAGATTCCTATGAGTTAGTATTCTGCATTGAAGCGATTCTACAAGACGTTGGGCTGAGATAGCTGTTCTAAACTCTCGTATGTCAAGTATTGCATCAGATGCAATTTCAGGAGACTCCAGCTTTTCCAGTGCCATTGCAATCCTTCCGCCGCTCGCAGAATCAATCTCAATAAGACCTTCTATGAAACGTCTGATTGTCTCTACACGGGGTGATTTGCGTCGTCCACTTTCATAGTCGCTTATGACAGATGGTGAGACTCCAAGATGACGAGCGAGGTCCTTTTGGGATATCTTGAAACGTTCTCGCCACCTCTTCATGATGGCACCCGGATCATCCTCAGCAATGCAAATCTCGCCGGCCATTGTCTCAGCCAATCGTTGCAGTGCCCTGCTCTGATCCATAGTCAAACTCCGGCAGAGAAGAAGATAAGATTTGTGAAGATTATCAGTGGCCTAGCGTATAGCTCTTGGAGATTTAGAAACCAAAGCATCTAAAGAGCTATTGTGTAGGCTCATTCTGGGTCATGTGATGTTCTGGATGTTTCTAATTGGCACTGCAGGATCAGGAAAATCACTGCTTACATCATCCCTTGAAAAGTGGCTAGACTCATCTGAGCTAAGTGTGACCGTTGTAAATCTTGATCCAGGTGTAGATGATCCTCCCTATACAAGTGATGTAGATATCAGAGAACATGTCAACTATGGAGAAGTAATGAGTAGGTTTGGGCTCGGACCAAATGGGGCGTTGGTCGCTTCCTTAGACATTGCCGTAAGTCATGTGGATGAAATGCGTGAAGAAGTACTTGAGACTGAAAGGGATTATGTGATAGTTGATTGCCCGGGTCAGATGGAACTATTCGCATATCGCAATTCTGGACCTTTGATTGTGTCAAGTCTGAGAGGCCAAGACACTGCACTGTCACTTTATCTTCTTGATTCAAATATCGCAAAGACTCCGGCAGGCTTCCTTTCTTCAATGCTTCTGGGACTCTCGATCAACATTCGTTTTGATCTTCCACAAATCCATGTTCTTAGCAAACCCGATATTCTTCTCGATGATGAAGTGGAGAAAATTGTCTCTTGGACAGAGGATATCTACAAACTAGAGGAGGAACTTGACAGCTCTTCGATAGGTCTTGTGCGTGAGTATTCGACAGCAATCCTAAGAATGCTTGAAAATCTGGGTGGTACAACAGATGTCATTCCTGTTTCAGCCAAAAACATGACTGGAATAGAGACGTTGTACGGAGAACTTCAGCGCGTTTTCAGTGGTGGAGATAACATCTACGGCGAGTTGTAATTGAACTTGACAAATGAGGTGTCTGTGCAGAATGCTGATGATGACAGAAGAGCCTACTTCGTTCTCACGATCGGTGAACACCTGGACTTGGCACGGGCTGAGCAGGAAAGTCTTGTGAGTCTTGTGTCGTCTGGTACAAAGATAGAATGGAAAGGTCAGATTGGATTCTTTGACTCTCTAATATATCCGATTTCTTTCCTTTCGGATCGTTCTGTAATGGCCAAGGAATCTGGTGAAGTATTCTATTCATGCAGTGGTCCGCTTCGCAATCTCTTTGAGAGTTTAGAAGGTGATATTCTGCGCACAATTGTAGACAAAAGAGAGACCTTCTGTGTGAGAACACTGTCTTTAGCAGGTGTTGACACAAGAACGCGTTTGCAGACCGAATCGCATGTTGGAAATCTGATCGTCCAGGCGACAAAGGCAAAAGTCAACCTGGAGAATCCAGATGTAAAAGTGCTAGTCGTCTTCCTGTCAGATAGCACAATAGTGTGCAAGTCCACAGTCTCTAGACTACGGAGTCAGTTCAGATACAAAGTCCGTGAAACTCTACCCTTCTTCCATCCGAGCATGATGAATACAAGACTTGCTCGTGTTTTGTGCAATCTAGCCGGAGTTATGCCTCAGGATACAGTATTCGACCCGTTTTGTGGAGCAGGGGGTATTCTTAGTGAAGCGTTGGCAATCGGTGCCAACGGGATAGGTATGGACTTGAATTGGAGGCTTCTTAGAGGAGCAAAGACAAATCTTTCAGAACGGAGGAGTTCCCAGTTTAGTCTCATTCAAGGTGATGCAAGGCAATTGCCACTAACTGGTTATGATCATATAGTGACCGACCCGCCTTATGGCAGAGCCAGCTCGACAAGAGGTTCTGCTGCCAATGCACTTGTGAGAGATTTCCTAGAAACTTCGACAAGGCTGGGTCGAAAGAGAGGGACGCTCTGCATATGTGGAAGTACAGAAATGGGCATTCCGGAATTGATTGAGAATCTGGGACTAGTGCCATTGAGAAGATTGCGCCTGAGAGTTCACAAGGGACTTACTCGTGAGATTGTAACATTAGATATCTAGTCAGCTATGATTCTTCCATCCTGAGTCATTGGTGCAAACCAAGAAAGGAAATCCTCGAACTCCTTGACTGAATCAAATCTCAGAGTGGTGTGAACACAACCAAGTGGTGGATCTTGGTCTGAATCGTCTACTATTCTTACTCGACCTTGACTTGCCGCCTGTTTATCGAATAAGATGTATGTCTGCTCCTCATCCCAATTTTCAATTAGTAGTTTCCTTGCAACATCGATTATCCTAAGGTCATGGATGCGATCTCGAAGCCAAATGATACCTTCTCTATCATCTGCGGCCGTCCTGAGGACTGTGATGGTTTCTTTCTGTTCGCGTTGTAGACTGACACCACCGAACAGATTCGTCAAAGCTTTCTCAACAAGATACTGATTCTCAGTTGGGAAAACACTACACGCTACTTCTATATTCATCACTATTGTGCCTCTGCAAGCTCTGTAGATATCCGACGAAGTTCCTCGATGCTTCCCTCGTTGACTATCATCTTATCAGCCAATGCGATAACTCCACCCAAGCCAACGGATATCTCTCTCAGATCACGCTCTCTGAAAGTACTCCAGTCAGGTGGAGCATCGTCTCGAGCTCGCTTGCGAAGTCTTGCGAATCTAGTTGAAGGAGAGGAATGAATGCACACGATAGTGAGCTGTGAAGCATAGTCATCAAAAACATCAATTTCGTCGATGCTTCTACAGCCTTCAATGACAACGATATCGGAGTCCTTCTCTGAGAGCTCCTGAAGACAAAGCTTGGCAATAGCTCCAGGACCTTTTTGGTTTCTAAGTTCTAGCATCACTTGTCTGGTATTTTCCGGATTTGCTTGAAGTCCTTGACGTTGAACTTCATCTCGAACAGAATCACCCATAACGATCACAGGTTTTCCAACATTCTGATAAGCACTGGCAACTTCACTCTTTCCTGCTCCGGGCATTCCGGTTATGATAACGAGTTTCATTGATATTCAACGCCAAATTGGCTATTAGCTGCTGATGCTTTATCTTTGCGGTTATTGACCCGAACATTCGATGATCCGGGATATCGCCAAAGGTACAGTCTATGTTTCGGACTATCTATAAGGATGGAGTGGGGTTGTCCACCGAGGACTTGAGGTGGATCCATGAGGGGAACTCTCAGAGCCTTTCTTAGTGTCGATATTGATGACCAGAGCTTACTGTCAAGGATAACGAATATCCAGACAAGACTAGATGCCCGGACTGCTAAGATGAAATTGGTGGAGAAGGAGAAAATCCATTTTACGTGGCGCTTCTTTGGGGAAACTCCTGTGTCAAGGATTGAATCAATGAAGGAAGTGATGAGCAGGATACGTTCATCTTCTTTCGAGATTCGTATCGGGGGCGTTGGGGCCTTTCCCAGCGCTAGACGTCCACGTGTGATTTGGATTGGGGTCACTGAGAATAGTGACAAGATGCGTTCCCTCAAGGCTGAGACTGATGATTTACTGGCCGAACTGGGCTACTCACGTGAGGCAAGGAAATTCCATCCTCATGCAACGATTGCGCGGGTAAGAAACGTACTTGACCGCAATCTGCTACAAGAGAACCTAGAAAGCATGGCCGGAATTGATGTAGGAAGTATGATTGTAGGCAACCTGCGATTGACCAAAAGCACATTGACACCTTCTGGTCCGATATATCAGACAGTCTGGGAAGTGGAACTGAAATAGGGACTGTGGTGGGCCGGGGGAGACTTGAACTCCCGATCTCTTGCAGATTGTGACATGATTCATGATGAGTCAAGCCGCCCCAAGCAAGAATCATACCAAGCTAGACTACCGACCCTTTGTTCATGGTCTGTTGACTATGGACCTTATGTATGGCCAAACCACAAGAAAGTTGAATTGAAGATAAATATTGCTTCAAAGATTGTCGCGTCTCTCTGGCCCTTTGCTCGATATGAATATCAGAGTGTGTGGAATGCTCTCATTGGATTAGGTGACATTTATTGGCAACTGATGTTGTGTATCATGATGTCTTCGTGAAACATCAGCTCTCTCCTGGGCATCCAGAATCTCCAGAACGATTGAAGTCTGCATTGATGTTTCTCGAACGCGGGCGGCTGCTTGAAGATTCTGACACGAATCTGTTTACTCCATCTAGAAAGAGTATTGATCATATCATGTCTGTACACAGTATGGAGTATCTTGATGTGCTTCGAAGAACATCTGAGTCCGGGGGAGGATTCTTCACGTTGGATACCTCTGCTAACGAATATACGTACGAAGCAGCTATTATGGCAGCAAATGGCAGTGTAGAAACTGTTGAGAGAATTCAGAAAGGCATCATTCAGAATGCATACGTGTTATGTAGACCTCCGGGTCATCATGCGGAATCCAACCGGGCTTTTGGCTTCTGTTTCGTAAACAACATAGCAGTTGCTGCAAATTACCTTGTTGAGTTTGAAGGACTCGATCGAGTTATGATAATTGATTATGATGCTCATCATGGTAATGGAACACAGAATACTTTCTACTCAAGTAACAAGATCCTATATGTTGGCTTACACCAAGACGGAAGAACTCTATTCCCAGGCTCAGGATTTCCTGATGAGATTGGGAAAGGTGAGGGGGAAGGATATAATGTCAATTTGTCCATGTATCCTGGTGCTGGTGATCTATCCTATGGAATCGCTTTTGAGCAACTAATCTGGCCCATTGTGGATTCCTTCAAGCCTCAGTTCATACTGGTGTCAGTTGGTTTTGACGGACATGTATCTGATCCACTAACGTCATTGGGTCTGACAAGATCGGGATTTTCCATGATGAACCGAGAGCTAAATTCAATGGCGAAATCGCATGCATCAGGTAAGGTTGCTTTCTTTCTAGAGGGAGGCTACAATATTGACATAGTGGGAAGTGGATCTCAGAATCTGGTGGAGGAGCTGGCGGGAAAAGATGTCACCTTGTTTGCAGAAAAACATGAAGAAAGCAAGAAGAGCGTAGAGTATTCCGAGAACCTAATTATTTACCTGCAAGAGAAACTGGATGGTATTCTTCTCTAGTCATCAAACTCATCAAGAAGTGTTTGAACAGGACCAAGGCTCACCTCATTGTCTGATGCATCTTCTCCAGCGACATCGACCCACTCATCTTCTTCTATTCCCAATTGTCGTTTGATTGACTTAGCAAGGGTCGTCCCAATTGTTGGGATACGAGCAAGTTTGATTGAATCAACCTGATGCAGATCTGCAAGTGTTCTCAAATCGTGATTATGTAGCATTCTTCCTCTTACTCGACCAATTCCTCTAAGCCCTACTAGCTCAAGCAGTTCTCCTTTGACTCCGTGTTTCATTCTAGATCCAAGTCTGCGAAGCTTCGGTACATGGTTTGAAGCTCCAACAACCCGGGCAATCTCCGAAGCTGAGTAGAGCAGCCAGATTGCCGACTGAACATAACGATGGATATCACCGACTCCAACATTGTACTGTTCTGTAATATTCCTCTCCGATTGTTCGGAAATCCAGTCATAGAGCATGCTGGCAGTCTTGATCTCAGATAGGAATTCTGAGAATCCTTCGGGATCATCCCAGCTGTCTGGTGGTGATATCAAGAATTCTTCGGAACGCCCATCCAATAGAATTGCGTAGTGTTCGAGCTCTGACCTGGTCACATACGAAACCGGCTGATCTGGACTATGACAAAGAAGATGTAGGACCCCATCAATTGACAATTCATCTCTTTCAAGAAAGACATCGCGAAACATTATCGCAGTCTGTGGATCAACATATAGCTGGGAAACCCTCTTACCCAAAGTGGTGGCATTGAATCGTCTCTTTTCATCCGATTGAATCAATTCTCCATTCTCTAGAAAAGTCAGGGCTGATTCGATATGATCATCTATTGCATCGGTATCATATTGATAAGAGAAGAAAGTCCCGCCTATTAGTGCGTCAACTCCTTTCCGATTTTGTGTCATACCGTTTGCGATTGATGCAAGAAGGTGTGAGCGGAGCGCTGTGGGCGACGCAAGCTTTGATGAGATGGTCTCGGGTTCCGAGAGAATGTAGTAGTCTGTAAGAGAATCGTACTCCTCCTCGGTCTTGGCAATTAGAACAGCCTCTCCATAGCTGTCATACTTGGGGCGTCCAGCACGTCCAGCCATTTGCTTGTACTCCAAGATTGGTATGGGATAGTTCCCTCTTCCTTGTTCGAAACGACGGTAATCCCGTATCACGACTCTTCTTGCCGGCAGATTTACGCCGGCAGCCAGAGTCGGAGTAGCAATAATCACTTTTAGTAGATTGTTTCGGAAACAGTCTTCAACAATAGACCGCTCGCTATTCGCAAGTCCAGCATGATGAAAAGCCGCTCCCATAGCCATTACTCGTGCAAGCGTCTTTGATGCCTCGGGAATGTTTACTCCCTTGTTTATTCGTCCTGCGTATTTCGAGAGTTGGTCTATGGTGTTCCTCTGCAGATATGGACGTACTGAAGATGCGATTTTCTTGGCTACAGAGACGGTGGAACGTCGACTTGAAACGAAAACTAGGACTTGTCCGTTTTCATCGAGAATGTCACATACTATGTTTGTGAGGTCATCCCTGCGAGTTCGTTTGATATCCTTGGAAGGGCCATTCTTGAACGCAATGCTTCCATCAATATACACACCTTCATCCAGAGGGACAGGTCTCCAATCACTTCTTATCAGCGATGCATCAAGCCATGCTGCAATGTCTTTTGCATTCGATATAGTGGCGCTAAGTGCTACCACCTGAATCTCTGGAATCGATTGGATCATTTTCGCAAGAACCATTTCAAGTGTAGGTCCTCGTGATGGATCATTGACTAGATGTATCTCGTCTGCTACAACTACTCCAATATCGTCCAACCACTCTGCCTTGTGTCGAATGAGCGAATCGGCCTTCTCTGTTGTGACCACTACTATGTCAGCGTCTCGTAGTTTTGTTCCAGAAGAATCATAGTCGCCTACTGACATAGCGGTTGTGATACCAATTTGTTCGTATTTCTTGAATTCAGCATACTTCTCATGTGCCAACGATCTCAGAGGAACTAGGTAGAGTCCTTTTCCTCTGCCATCCAGAATCGCTCTTATCATACATAACTCTGCAACTAAGGTCTTGCCAGAGCTAGTTGGAACAGCAAGAACAAGGTTCTTTCCTTCTAATACTCCAGTGTCAAATGCAGCTTGCTGTGGCGGGAAGAGCTCAGACAATCCCAAGTTCTCAAGTAGTTTGATCACCTTCCTGTTTATCGGAAGCTCCTTGAGTTCTTTCACGAATATTCCCACTGTCAATAACGGCTTTGTCAGGTAAGTTCTAAGCTCGTTTTACTTTGCCTTCTTGGGGATTGAAGAGTATTCCTTCAGTTACTAGCTTTCTGATTACAGCCTCTGCCGCTTCTCGTGGAACTCCCATTTCAACAACACGTTGAATCAGAACATCTTCACTTACAACGGAAGTCCCCTCTTCTTCAAGATTCTTCATGGCTGTCAGAACTTTGTCCGATGAGCTTCGTTGTGCTGCGCTCATTTTAGAGACTAATTGGTCAATGTCGATTTTGCCTGTTATTCGGTCAAGTGCAACCATCCTTAGTGATTCTTCCATTAATCTAACAGATGCTTGGGCGTCTTCCTTTGTGACTTTCGAACGTAGGGCCATCCTTGCTCTAGCTTCGGCAAGTCGTACAAGCGACTCTAACTGGCGAGCTGTAATCGGGACAGGTGCAACACCCCCTTCCGCGGTCTTTCGCAAATCAACATAGAAATTCTCTATGACTTCGGAAGCTTCGGCAGACAGCTGTGGAATAACATAACGATTAGCGTAGCCAATGTACTTCTTCAAGAACTCGGAAGAGATTGTTGGAGTAGTAGCGCTTTGCATGGGTTGGCGCCGATGCATTCCCAGGATGAACTTAGCAAGTTCGCGATCTTTCGTTGCTTCAACAGTATCTACCATTATCCAGATCAGGTCAAATCTTGAAAGAATGGTAAATGGAAGTCTGATGTTGTCTTGAACAGAGAGGGAAGACTCGTATCTTCCAAGCGAAGGATTTGCTGCTGCTAGGATTGATGTTCTTGCATTGAGTGTAGCCACTATACCTGCTTTGGCAATGCTAACCGTGTGTTGTTCCATCGCTTCATGAATTGCAGTACGATCATTTGGGTCCATTTTGTCGAATTCGTCAATACATGCGATTCCTTGGTCAGCCAGCACCAACGCGCCAGCTTCCAGAGTCATTGCGCCACTGTCTGTGTCATGGACAACGGCAGCAGTCAGACCTGCAGCTGTAGTGCCCTTGCCTGAAGTATAAAGACCTCTTGATGCCAGTCCTGATACAAATTTCAGAATCTGGCTCTTCCCCGTTCCTGGGTCTCCAACCATAAGGATATTCGAACGACCTCTGAGACGTGTACCATCTGGAAGCGTCTTACCGACACCGCCGAAGAGTAGGAGAGCTATAGATTCCTTGATTTTTTCGTGTCCTTGGATAGAGGGTGCTATTGATGCGAAAATCCTCTCATGGACATACTGATCTTCGGCAAGTTCCTTAATGCGTTTAGTGTCTTCTTCAGAGATTTCCAGCTGTTCATACTCCTTTTCGGCCACTTCTACGCCATTGGCATCGATGAATATATTGAATGTAGCCAGTCGACCCCCCCGCCTCGAGAAATCAGGTGTAGTCTGTAGTATACCCGAGATTTTAACCATATCACCGGGTCTGGATATATCGACAATGTCACCTCTCAACGTCACATCAATTGAGCGTGGCATCTGTCCAGGAGGGAGTTCTTCCGGAGATTCTTGAATTCTGACCTTCTGCCAATCTATGAAAAGCGACTTCTCTGGAATAAGGCGTGTGGGTGGACGCTTCTGTCCGCATTGGTCACAGAACTCTGGAATAGTATATTTGCCATCTTCTTGATGGACAATGTGTTCATTCGGACATTGACCGGCGTTGCCTCTACATTTGAAGACTCCAACCACAAGCAGTGGCTTCACTTCACTGGCACGCATCATTATTCCACTGATCTGGATTATTTTCCCAATGTGCTTTGATCGAACTGCTCTTAGTGGTACATGATCCGGGACGTTAATGATTCGTACCTTGAAAATTCCTGATGGATCAGCAAATGAAGCTACATAGTCTGGGTCTTCGATCCTTAGGACAGAGATCAGAGCTCTGTTTGTCAGTTCTAGGAAGCTTGATGGTTGGTCTGCAACTTCTACAACGAACACATTGTCAAATGTGGTAAGATCTTGGAAATCAACTGTAAGAGACGTTTCTGCGTTCAATGACAGTTGCTGAATCCTTGGCCAATAGGTTAGGTTTCCTTGTTCATCCTTGAAAGTACGAAGGAACTCCTCGAATCTCTCCTGCAAGCCATCATCAGGTATTGACATTGCATTATGCCTCTGAAGCGTATCTTGAGACTGACAATTTGCGGACTCTAGTCTCTGGTCTCACTGATTGGTCGATTTGTGTCATATTTAAGCCCCTGTATAGCCATCGTCTAGTCCAGAACCTTCTCGCGCCATGATGAAAGAAGGTCTGCGAGTCTTTCGCACAGCCATCTTTCCTCATTGGTCATCTTCTTTCGCTTCTCTGTATATGCTCGTGCTACGGCAGCCCTGACGACCTTGGATCTCCGTATTTCAACTAGAGCGTCCATCATACTTTGCAACCGCTCCGTTTCCTCAAGTGATATGGGGTCAATGGAGGTCTTGTCTCGCTGCAGCTTCAGTATCTTTCTGCTTACGGCAGCATAGAGAAGTGGATGAAATGTTTGAAGCTCATGATCCTTCATTTCCATGCGATGCAGATTTGAAAGCCGCCTTGTAGATTCATAGGCTTCAGCTGGAAGCAACTCAGCAATACCGGCTTCCTGAAGTATCTCTATCACCCAATTGGGCAAATCGACTTGCACTCCTGATTGAAGTGGACCAATCTCTATGCCGCCTATGGTCAATTTTGGTACCTCTTTCTTGAGAAGACAAGTTCTTGACTCATTGAGAAACTCCATTTTGAAGCGCTCTAAGACCTCATCTGTTTCATCGCATAGCTGCATTCCAACGACACAATTGTTCTTTGTACTGGGGTTTGATAAATTCCTTGTAGTGAAATCAACAGATTGTTTGTGTTTAAGTCCCTAGGACAGTATACATGCCTGACACTAGCAGTCTGTGGAAGAACTTGTAGGAATCTTAAAAGGGCCTCAGTTTCACTTCGGACTGATACGGGAACAAAGCCTTCCTCAGCAACGAATCGGATGGAGTTCAAGATGGAGATTGACCTTTGGACTGAGAAGTATCGCCCACGGACCCTTGGTGATATTGTAGGCCAGACTGCAATTGTGGAGAGATTGATAGAATTCGTGGCGAACAGAACAGTACCTCATTGTCTATTTGCTGGACCTCCAGGAACAAGTAAGACCACCGCCGCGATGGCTTTGGCAAGAGATCTGTTTGGAGAAACATTCGGACGAAACTTCATGGAACTCAATGCTAGTGATGAAAGAGGAATTGATGTGGTTCGAAAGCAGATAAAGAACTTTGCAAGAAGCATGGCTTCCGGTGAAGCCCCATTCAAGGTCCTTGTTCTTGATGAGGCAGATCACTTGACTGGTGATGCACAGCATGCATTGCGCCGCACAATGGAAACTTTCGCGATCTCATGTAGAATGATACTGATCTGTAATTACTCAAACAGGATAATACCTCCGATTCAATCAAGATGTGCAATCTTCAAATTTCCTCGATTGGATGACAGTGCGATAGGTAGTAGACTTGACTATATCGCAAAGAAAGAGTCTATTTCCCTTAAGGCTGAAGGGAAGAAAAGCATTCTGTATCTTGCACAGGGTGATATGAGAGCAGCAATAAATCTTCTTCAGGCTGCGTCATCTACAGGGAAGGAAATTACAGCTGAAGTAGTATTCTCCATCTCGGGACATGCAGACCCACAGAGAATCAGAGAAATGTTGAACGAGGCCAAAGAAGGTAGTCTAGGTAACTCTCTTGAAACTTTGAGAGATATCTTGTATCAGCAAGGTGTCTCACCAGTTGATTTGGTCAGGCAGATTCATCGAGAGATGCTCCAGATTGGGTTGTCTGAAGAACAGCTGTTGCTAGTTTTGGATAAGGCGGCTGAAGCAGAATTCAGAATTGCTGAGGGCGCAAGCGGTGAAGTCCAGCTTACAGCATTCTTAGCAGCAATCGGTGTGGTTCGGGGATAGGAATGGATAGAATAGAACTCCCATGGCCTGAAGAATATCGTCCCACTAGTGTGAGTCAGCTGGTAGGGAACAATGAGGCTATTGGTGTGCTTCTAAGTTGGCTTGAGTCTTGGAAACGGGGAATCCCACAGAGAAGGGCAGCACTTCTGATAGGGCCACCAGGGGTTGGCAAGACTGCCTCCGTGGGCGCCTTGGCCAACGATTTGAGCATTGAAGTTGTTGAGTTTAATGCAAGTGATGATCGGAATAAGTCAAGCATAGAGCTACAGGTCTGGCGCGCTTCCACCCAAGAGACCTTAGATGGGAGAAGAAGAATAGTATTCCTCGATGAAGTGGATGGTCTCTCCGGAACTGCTGACAGAGGTGGAGTCTCTGCGATTGTGAAGGTTATCAAAGAGACAGTCCATCCCATTGTTATGACTGCGAACAATCCTGATAGCCCTCGCCTGAAGGATTTGTTGAAGATTTGTCAAGTCATCACTTTTACTGCAATTGAACCTGAAGCCATGTTTACCGTTCTAAATCGTATACTTGAAGAGCAAGGCAGGGATTTGGATAAGGAGAAGCTTGAAGAGATAGTTGAGAACTCCGGAGGAGATCTTCGTGCAGCAATAGCAGATTTGGAGACTCTCCTAGGCGGCAGCTCATCAGCTGATTCTCAGCTAGTACATCGTGATAGAACCCGGACAATAGAGGAGATACTGAGAAAACTTGTGATGTCAACGGATGCCGCGGGAGCTAGGAAAGTTGTCAGTGGTTCGGATGCAGATTATGATCAGCTTTTGCTATGGTTGGATGAGAATGTGCATCTTCATCTTTCTGCTCCTGATGAGCTAAGAACTGGTTACGATGTTCTGTCATTGGCAGATTTGGCAATGGGAAGAATCTTCAGACAGCAAAACTGGAAATTGCTTGCTTATGTCTATGATTTTCTTTCAATCGGGGTCTCAGCAAGTCGAACTAGGACTCCCTATCGGCGGGTTGACTATTCTGAACCAACTTGGCCGCTTCTTGTTTGGCAGGGAAACAGAAGAAGAGACAAGAAAAGCGAAATGCTGATGAAGCTCTCATCTGTTGCAGGTGTGAGTAGAAGAAGGGTCGTACGCACACATCTTGATACATTAGAAAGCATCATCAGCAGAGATCCAAGAGAAGCAACCAAGTTTGCGAACTGGTTAGATATCAAAAAGGGATCCTTCGATCGAAAAAGAAATCGTTAGTTAACGAGGTTAAGGATGCACTCATTCGACTCATGAAATCTGACCGTTCACTAATCTCCTTCCTAATCCTTCTTATAGCATACTTGCAAGGTTCAAATCTGAATGGAACTGCAGCCTCTATCAAGATGAGACCTTCAGGGGGCGCTGGAGTAATACCACCTTTGATGCCTCTTTTATTCTCGATTAGATCCTTCGCGATAGTGTAGTCATATTTCTTGGCACCTATCTCCAAGAGAAGCGTTATCATCTTTCTCACGAGTTTCCAGAGAAAGTTGGTCCCGAATATGTCAAACACGCATATGTTCTGGTGAATTTGAAAGTGGACATTCAGAATGGTTGTAGTCGTTTCCCGATCTCCATCGGGCTTCGAGAAATTAGAGAAATCATGTGAACCTATAAGAAACTCAACGGCCTTCCTCATCGAAATCAGATCAATGTCTGTTTCATTGAGTGGCATGTAGTATCTGTAATGACGCATCAGAACATCGTAACGTGGCTTGAAGCCATCCGCAACATTTGCTGTTGCCCACAACACGATATCTTCAGGAAGAAACTCATTAATCCTATTCAAGTCAATGGGCATATCTGTTTCAATCAGTACTAGCTGACCTAGACTGTGTACGCCTTTGTCAGTACGACCTGAAAGCTGGACCGTTTGTGGAGAATGTGTTTCTTTGCTCCAGTTATGCAGTGCATCAATCAGCTCACCTTGGATAGTTCGAACGTTAGGTTGCCATTGTGAACCGTGGTAGCGGTCGCCAAGATAGAAAACGCGCGCAAGTGAGAGGGACAATGATTTTCCACTTCCGTTACGAATACCATATGTCAATGAGATTCTTCAGGGATCTTGCCCTCAGATCCTCAGTGCGGTAGCGATATATCTTAATCCGGCCGAACGTTTTTTCCTCGATTAAACCACTATTGATTAGCACCTTGAGATGCATTTTGGTTGAACTATGATTAAGACCTACGCGTCTACAGAGCTCAGATATGTTCAGCTCTGATGCTATAGCAAGCTCCTTGAGTATCTTGATTCTGCCTCTGGATGATAAGACATCATCAATCTGTGTATGTTTCTTGTCTTCACTATTCATAGCAGCCACAAACTATCATTCAGTCTAGTAAATCAAGTAGGAAGTGTTCTAGAAGTTCTGCTGGAACATCCGAGAAACCTATCAAAGTTGTCTGGCCACGTTGACCAGTTCCCGAACGTTTGGTGTCCACAACTCCATGAGCATTGAGATCTTGAATCCATTCCCAGACCTGAGTGTGTGCACGCGGTTCTTGACCGTACTCCTCGCACACGGTTCTATACATTTCCTCTACTTCGCCCATTGTTATGTATGCACTTCTGACTTCCTTGAGTTGTCGTGCGGCAGCCAAGAGCAGTAGCTTGCTCTGAATAGGAAGAGCCGTGAAGACCTCTTTTCTCAGTTCCGGATGAGTGTCAGATTTTGCTTGACGGGCAAAGTCTGGAATCACAGTATTGACACCATTTCGATCTGCTTGTTTGCCTGCTCTCCAGAGAAGCTCAATAGCATATCTTGCATCTCCACGTTCTGACGCAATGTCACATATGACTTGGAGAGTCTCATTCATGACAGTCCCGTCTAGGAATGCCTTATCTTTTCTCTCTGTAAGAATGTCATATAGCGCCTTAGAGTCATATTTCTCGAAACGTAGGATGTTACGCTGTAGTGTACTTAGTGTACTCTGATCAAACAAGCTCTCATCCAGAGGAATCTGGCGGCCAACTCCTATGATTGATAGGCGTTGAGGTGCATTCAGTCTATCGTCAGTTAGTCTTGTTAGATCATATAGGATATCAGCACCCTTCTGTCTTATGAAATAATCAAGCTCATCGAGAATAAGCAGGAGGTATTGGTCTTCTCTATCAAGGATTTCAGTGATCATCTGAAGAAGCTCTTCTGGAGAGTGGCCTCTCCTTGGGAATTTTGGTTTGAATGCTCTTAGAATTTTAAGATACACCAAGTAAGTGCTTTTATTGACACGACAATTGATGTGTAGCTTCTGCAGACTTATGTTTCGTCTATTTGCAGCTTGTACCATTTGCTCCGCAAATCTCTTGGCAACCGCTGTTTTTCCTGTTCCTACTGGGCCCTCAATTATGAACTTCTGGCTTGTATGTCCAGGTGAAGCAATGAGAACCTTGAAGCTCTGTGCAAGACTACGAAGTTCAGAATCACGGTGAGGAAGAATCTCAGGTACATAATCAATTGAGAGAAAGTGTTCTGATTTGAAAACGCTACGTCGGCCCAACTCGTCTTCAATATAATCTCGGACCATGTCAGGCCGAAGTTCACTTCCTTGCTGCTTAAAAGCCTTCTGCGAATTGTGCGATTAAATGCACTTTGATGTTAGAGCTTTCCGAAAGTATTAGTGGCGAGCTCCTAACTCAAGATCCATATCATCGTCCAGTAGGACTCATAGGGGTCATAGCATTCATCACTCGCCGACAAAATCTAAGCGTTGAATTCCCTTAAATCTCACGAAAAGCAGATGGTGCGGCCGCCGGGATTTGAATTCCCTTGGTTCTCTTCAGAACCAACTCGGGTTGGAAGCTTGGGAGGCTTCCGTCCTAACCATGCTAGACCACGGCCGCTGAGGTGGAAACTTGGTGGTCTTGATAAAAGAATATCGGCCAGCTGGCGATCCACGATA
>CP070761.1:56448-97922 GCA_020348985.1 Candidatus Thorarchaeota archaeon
AGCGACTCGTGAGATTGTGGTTCAAGTTAGTGAACCTGCGTCACTCACAAGCAACATTGTGATTACAGTGCAAAGCCCAACGCATTACCAGAGATTAACTACAACAGGCTCAGGAGAAGTAGTATTTGATTTGCCGGACTTGGTTGAAGCTGAGAACATGACTATTACACTCTCTGGAGACGGTTGTATCCCTCTTCAGGTTGAAACCGAGATACCAGCTGGGTCTCGAAACATCGACTATGTGCTCATACTAGGTCCGATAGTCATTGCTGCACTTGTCGTTGTAATAGTGACTTGGTATAGACTAAGGGTAGCAGGAAAGTGAATTGGCCCATTTGACCAGATTGAAAAGGGGAAAGACCGTCTTCTCATCAATCGCTTATTCTGCAAGATGAAGAGCTAGGCTCGATAGAGGGTCTAATCATGGTTGTATCAAATGTGGGAATTCCAGTTGTTGACTCTCATGCTCACTTTGTAACATTTGCCACCGTCAAGATGTGGATGGAGACCTCTCAAGCAACAATGGAGCAAATGGAAAAGCGTGTCTCGAAGTTGACCGACATGGAACACTTCACGATACCTGACGAGGCATGGGACACTGGTCAAATGTGGATTGATGAGATGGAGAAGTACGGCATTTCAGCCGTTGGCATGATGATAAACCGAGAATCGTGGGACGAGTTTAACGATGCCAGAAGGCGCTTCCCAGGCCGCTTTCTTGGCTATGCCATGATTAACCCCGCTGACGATGACGCAGTTGACCAGGTAGAGAGGGCTGGAAGTGACGGATTCCAGGGAATCAAGCTCTACCCAAGCTCATGGGATTTCCATGCCTATGACAAGAGGGTTTATCCAATCTATGAAGAGGCACTAAGAAACAACCTACTTGTAATCGCTCACTTTGGAATAACCATCGGCTCACAAGCTAATCTTGTCTATGGCAACCCTCTAGATATCCAAAAACCAGCCCATGATTTCCCCGAATTGAACTTCATGATTGCACATTTCGGCGCAGGCTTCCTTCGAGAGGTACTGATGCTTATGTATCAAACAAACAACGTCCACATGGACACTAGCGGAAGTAATTCCTGGATGAAGTACCTCCCGTATGATCTAACGATTACGAAAGTATTCGAGAAGACGCTTAAAGCAGGAGGGCCCTGTAGAGTTGTCTTTGGAACCGATTCCTCATTTTTCCCAAGAGGATTCAGATATAACATTCTCGAAGAGCAATATGGGGCAGTGAAGGCGCTCTGTCCCCAGCTTTGCTACTCAGAAGAAGATGTGGACAACATATTCCGTGGAAACATCCTCAGGCTGACTGGATTCAAGCCCGTCGACATGACTGGAGTAGAGGCTGAAAGCACTCTGAGCTGTGTAGACTACTAGGCCTTGCGAATCTTCTTCTCCAAACCTCGAAGGCGTTTGTTGTCCTCGCCCTCACGATACTTCTCTGCGGCTTCTTGATACTTGGCAAGTGCCTTACGCGATTGGCCAAGCTTGGCAAGTCCATCTCCCTCATTCTCGATCATCTTACCCCATTCGCCGTAGCACTCACGTACCTTCTCTGAGCACTTGGCCCTCTTTTTCTCCTCTGGAGTGAACATGAAGATCTCACGGGCCTTCCTAAATTGCACTATGGCCCATTCGAATTGATTTTCCTTTAGGTGCTGTTCTCCTTGGTCAAAATGAGACTGGGCCATTGTCGTATATCCTTGGTCGATCAGTTTTTCGGCATCTTGGATGGCTTTGGCATTTCCTGATTTTTCAAAGATCAGCTTGGCCTTCTCGAAAGATTCGATGGCATCCTCATGTTCATTCTCCTTCATCTTGGCCATGCCATATTCCATTCTAGCACTGCCCATTGCGTCGTAGACGTAAGGTGGATACTCAAACTCGTCACCTGTAAGTGCGAACCCGCAGCTTGGACAGTTTGGCGACTTTAGTTCATGCATAGGAACGGCAACAGAAATCCTGGAAGGCTTCCCTACAACAGAATCGATGAAGTCCTTGGAAGTCTCTCCTCTTCCTGACGGAAACAGATGCGTCACAGCTTCTCGTGTCATCACGTCTGGTTCGTGGGGAAAGAGATGATCCATCACCTCCGATGGTGCATCCGCAGCAACAGGAGGTTCAACTTCTTTGAAAGGCATGCCCTCTTTGATATCAGATTCGTCGATTTCTAGAGCGGCTTCTTCATCCCACGCGAGAGCCTCTGGTTCAATCTCTCGCTCAGGAATCTCTGGCTGTGCTTCAGGAGCGACACTTGGTGAAACCTCATCCAGCGTTGATGGAGGAAGTGTAGCGTCAGCCTCTGGCTCGGCGGTCACACTCTCTTCCACATCCCATGTTAGCTCCTCTGGTGGTGGAAGTTCCGCCTCAGCTATTTCAGGCTCTGGCGCGGGAGCAGCCTTGCCACCAAGATCTGATTCATCGAAATCGGGAAGTACAGCTTCTTCCTCGAGGACTTCAGGCGCCTCAGGTTCTGGCTCTTCCACTACCGCTGGTTCGGCTGGAGTTTTCTGCACGGGAGCAGCTGGAGGCGATTCTGCTGCAGTGCCTGGAGCTATTCTGGTCCCGCATTTCAAGCAGAAAGTTGACCCTTTGGCCAAATGCGCATTACAGCCGGGACATATAACGTGTGTTGACATGATATGCAACCGCTTTTTGTGTCGACTAGATCCGATTGTTGTGACTTAGTGTTCTGAGGTGTTTCATAAGGGTATCTTCGATGTTGTCATATGTAGAGCCAAAGGTACGTCAACCAGGTAATCAGAATTGCCAAGACTACTCCTCCAACTGTTTGAAGCATCGTATGTTGTCTCAGCTCAGTCCTAGACCACACAACTGCAATCCACACCACGATTATCAGCAATGCCACTGGTCCGTAGACGTATATCAGCGCAGTTCCTGGCCCTCCCACCCCAGCGCCATGCACGGAGATCTTTGTCACTAGAGTTCCGATGAGAACACCAGAAGTGACAGTGAAGTATGCTGCCGCCAGTACCCTCATCACGTCACAAAGAGTCCACCAGTAGACGACATACGCAAGAGAGTAACACATCATTGCGAAAAGAAGGAATCTTGGCCGCATTCTCCGAGCTGATACGTCCAAGTCGATTTTGCCTCTCCAGGCAGAGAACATTATTGGCGCAACTGGCAGAATGACCATAAAGACTATGCAAATCAGAATGCTAGAGAAGCCATTCAGTACCGGACCCAACGACTTTGGCGGAAGAAAAGACATTATCAATCCTACATAGAGATTGATCAATGGTGCAGGCGTCAGGCGCGAAATGGCCCTGGCCAATGTCACTCTCGTCCCTTCAAGACCAAGAATCTCGTCGCTGAATCTCATGTGTTCCATTCAGAAGCTGCTCCTTAGTGATTTCCTGCTCAAATCTATCGATGTTCGGGGTTCATTTTTCGGGCCAATAATGTCATGACAAAGCTTTTTTTCTGTCTTACCCTCTCCACGGGATACGGGACACACGACAGCAATGGAAGTATGCCAATGACCACCATGCCCAAACGCGAGATATTCGAGCAAATAATACAGCGAATCACGAGTCAATTCCCCAACGTATATGCCGCGCTTTTCATCAGCCCAGAAGGATTCCCCATCAACACATGGGGCCTTTCAATGGAGCGTGCTGAAGAGGTTGCTGCACTTCTGAGTTCTCTCATCGGGAAGACAAAGGAGGTCATCAAGCAGGTAAAAGAAGGAGGAAGCCTGCATTTCATACAGATTCAGACTGATATGGGCGGAATCAGAATAGCCCCACAAGAAGAATTCATTCTCGTGACATTGACAAAGACTTGAGAGTGTCAGTAAGCACTATACTAACTGTGCAAGAGCTTGCTTTCTTAGCAAGACTAATCTATCTTAAGACAGCAGATGCCGTTCGAGGCTGCGCGTTGTCAACAGAATCATTTAGCACCCAAGGATTCTCCAAGCTGTATGGTTCCACACTTGCACTTGACAATCTTACCGTAAGTGCTCCGCGTAGGGCGGTTGGACTTCTAGGTCCAAATGGTGCGGGCAAAACCACACTAATTCGAGCACTCCTTGGCATCATTAGTCATAACCAAGGCAATGGAACAGTACTTGGGCTTGATATCAAGGACTCAATTGATGAGATCAGAGACCGAGTTGGTTACTCACCTGAGTTTGCACCTTCAATCCCAAGTGTCAGTGCAATGAAGTATGTGTCTTTCATGGGCAAGCTGTCTGGCTTGGGGGCCGTGGAGGCCGCCCAACGGGCACATGATACGCTTCACTATGTCGGCCTAGGAGAGGAGCGATATCGGAAGCTGCGAGAATTCAGCCAAGGGATGATGCAGAAGGCGAAGCTGGCAGCCGCGCTTGTTCATGATCCTGATTTGGTGATTCTCGACGAACCAACTGATGGTTTGGATCCCGCGGGTCGTTCGCAGATGCTCGATTTGATTGAACGTCTTTACAAAGAAGAAGGAAAAAGCGTTGTTGTATCATCACACCTTCTGTTTGATGTGGAACGTGTTTGCGATTGGGTTCTGGTGTTAGGACGGGGCAGGTTGATTATGTCAGGCGATATGAGTGAGATGCTTGATGACACCGATGGCGTGCTGCGACTAAGAGTGGCAGGAAACCCGAAGAATCTCATTGAGAAACTCTCAGCCAGAGGCCTTGAGATAGAGCTGGATGATGGCAACATAGACGTTTCAAGGACTGAGGGAGTTGAGATGATGGTTCTGGAAGAGGTTAATGCAGACCCGAATGTTAGCATTAGATATCTCGGCCGAAGAACAAGGACACTGGAAGATGTGTTCGTTTCCGTCGTCGAAGGGGAGAGTGATCTCGAATGACTGAAGACGCCTATGTTCGAAGGTTTGGTTTCAGAAGATACGAGGGTATTCGAAGTAATCGAATAAGCAGAATCATCTCAGTATCTTGGTTCAATCTTGGCGAGGCGATTCGTCGGTCGGGATTCACAAAGATGCTACTTGTCTTTATGATTATTGGACTTCTAGTTCAGGATTTGCTTGCGATTCTTATCACTTCACTCGTTCCCAGTTCTATGTGGGGAGACATCACTGTCAACGAGATGTTTAGAGCAACATATGCAGATTCTATTATCGGAATGATTTCTCTCACAAATCGAGTGTCTACCATGGATTCTGATATGGCCTTCCTGACTCAGTTCTTGACTATTGGCAGCAGCTTCATGTTTATCCTTCTTCTTGCTGTTGTAAGCGGGGGCTTGATTTCTGACGACAGGCTGTTTCAGGCAACTGAAGCATACTACTCGAGGATCTCCCGCTTTGAGTACGTTCTTGGCAAGCTTTTCACGCTCATCATCTTCTCCATGGTGTTTGTCTCTCTTCCTGCAGTTATGCAGTACTTCTTGCTTGCACAGGGACTCGAAGTCAACATGATAGCTAATCTAGATTTGCTATTGTGGGGCTTAGGAACTACGCTTCTCTCAAGTGTGGTTTTGAGCATAGTCACCCTAGCCTTCTCGAGTCTGACCAAGAGGAGGAATCTAGCCACACTCTCTTTCTTCATGGCAGCCATGATAATGTCTGCGCTCCCTGCAGCCTTTGGTCTGGTCTTTGCAACTGAACCGACAACACTGATTATCGACTTCGTAGGCTGCATTGGACTTCTTGCGGCAATGTTTCTCGGGCGTTCTTCTGTGACAGTAAATGGACAGACAGTGCGTTTCTACAATGGCCTGGGACTAGAAGGGTACATGGTTGTCGCCACAGTGGCACTTCTCGTTTTTCTGGGCGTTCTGGCGCTAGTCCTGACGCTGTTCAGGAGGGATAGCTGATGGTCATGGTCAAGATTAGTGAAGTATCGAAACGATACGGAGAGGTAGTGGCTCTAAGCAGATTCGATATGACTGTCAAGCGTGGATCCATTAGCGGATTTGTCGGGCCTAATGGTGCAGGGAAATCAACAACAATCCGAATAATAACAGGATTGGCCAAGCCCGACGGCGGGTCGGCATGGATCTTTGGGAAGAATCCCTATGACAATAGGGAAGTGAAGGAAAGAATCGGATTCGTTTCTGAACACAACGACCTCTACTCCTGGGCGACAGTTTGGGAAACTGTCAAGATGTTTGCGAGGTTGATGAATCCCGAGAAGAAGGTTGTTGACGATCAAGTCAAAGAGGCAATTGGTTTGGTGGCTATGACCAAGTTTCGGGAGCGCAAGGTTTCAACGCTTTCGAAGGGAATGAGACAAAGAACGAAGATTGCCACAGCACTAGTCCACAGACCCGAGTTTCTTGTGCTTGATGAACCGTTAGGAGGTCTTGACCCGCTTGGCCGGAGAACCGTGATGAATCTGTTACGACGACTCAATAAGGAAGATGGCGTGTCTGTCCTAATCTCAAGCCACGTACTTGAGGAGCTAGAGGAGCTGGTCGATAGGGTGACTTTAATCCATCGTGGTCAGACGCTCGCAGAAGGCAGTCCAAAGAGAATACGGGGCTTGTTGTACCAGTACCCGCATGAGATTGTGTTCAAGGCTCAGAATGATCATGCCAGAGAGATTGCTAGTGGCCTTATCGAAATTGACGGTTTGGTTCGTGCGCTTCACGTGACAGAGTCCGAGAAAGAGCTGACGGAGTTCAGGGTTATGACACCCAAACCTGAGGAGTTCTATGACGAGCTTACCAAGATTGCTGTGAAAACGAAATCACCGATCTTGAGTCTTGATACAATATCAGAGAGTGTCGAGCGACTCTTCGAGTATCTCGTAACAGGAGTGTAGTATTGATGGAGCAAGTTCAATTATCGGACGAGGCATCAACAAGTGCATCATCGTCAGAAATAGCTAGTGCACTGAAAAGAGGCCTGATCATCCTCAGAGCTTTTCTTACGGGATTCGTGAGGGATAGAAAAAGCTGGGTGCTTGTGTTCTTGGGCATTCTGCCAGTGCTCTTTGCGGCCGGAGCGAATGTCATTCCAACGGTATCATACCCCGCCGGCCTATTCTATGTCGATTTTACTCGTTCCGTTTACGTTGCTTTGCTTATTCCACTCTATTCACTTCTCCTAGGAACTGCCGCCCTAAATGATGAGATTGAGTCACATACTATCATTCAGTTCGTAAGTCGCCCAATCAGAAGATTCGAGATTCTGATCTGGCGCTATATTGCAGCATGGATTGCAGGCATTTTTGTTGCGGTGGTAGTGACAGGTGTGTTCTTTGGGGTGGTCACAGCTAATGCCATAATTGGGCTGGATTTGCTATTTGGTACATGGGGGCTTTGTGCAATCACTGTGGCAGTCTACAGCTCGATTTTCATCATGCTCGGGATTGCTATCAAGCGTCCACTAATCTGGGGGGTTCTTGTTACCCTCTATGAGCAGCTCTTGGGAATTCTCTTTGTGTTTCTTGGTGGCGGACCATTCTCGCTATCAGGCCACATCGCCCATGTTGGCTCGACGATTCTGCCGTATTCCTTCACAATCCCAGACTGGGCACCGGTACACTCTGCAGTGCTGCTGGCTGCCATAGCGCTCAACTGCCTTTTGCTTGCCACAGTCATCTTCCACAATAAGGATCTTGACTGAGCTTGAATGAGCAGCAAGGAGACTCAAGTCGAAAGAAAATGACATAGAGACTACTCTCTCAGCTTCACCACTAGTGCCATTTTTATACTGTCCCAAGTGACTAGTTGTTGGCCTGAGGCAAGGTTCCAGGATAGTCAGGGACCTGATCATTAGGGAGGTCTTCAACATTCCATCAAAGAAGGAAGATGTCGATTCGGAGGAATCCGACTACGAGGATTTTGAGAGCACAGAAGAAGATGAAGGTATCATCGATGATGATGCGGCCTTGGAAGGTTTCGAGGTCACTGATTTGCCTGGTGTCGGCCCCGCAATAGGTAAACGGTTGGCAGAGGCAGGATACAAGAGCGTGGAGGCGATTGCTGTTGCTTCACCAGGTGAGCTGGCAGCTGCCGGTTCTATTGGCGAAACCACAGCAACGAAAATCATCAAGGCAGCAAGAGAAATGCTTGACATTGGTTTTGAGACTGCAGACCTGCTTCTCGAGAGAAGAAGGACTGCAGGAAGGATTACCACTTCATCGCGTGCTCTTGACGAGTTGTTTGGAGGAGGAATTGAGACTCAAGGCATAACCGAGATGTACGGATCGTTCAGATCAGGGAAGACGCAGATGGCACATCAGCTGGCGGTGAATATCCAATTGCCTTCAGGGCAAGGGGGTCTCGATGCAACGGCAATATACGTCGACACAGAGGGAACATTCAGACCGGAAAGGCTCGTTGATATGGCCGAAGCCTTTGGGCTCGATCCTGCAAAGGTACTCAAGAATGTCGTATGGGCAAGAGCGTACAATTCAGACCATCAGATTCTCCTTTGCGACCAAGCTATGGAGATGGCTTCCGAAAAGAATGCCAAGCTGCTTGTAGTGGACTCGGTCACTAGTCACTTTCGAGCAGAATACACTGGCAGGGGAACATTGGCTGCTAGACAACAGAAGCTGAACAAGCACCTTCATCATCTACAAAGAGGTGCAGAGATTAACAACATGGCTGTCTACATAACTAATCAGGTCATGTCCCGACCAGATGCTTTCTTTGGTGATCCAACTGCCCCTGTTGGAGGTCATGTTCTCGCGCACGTGCCGCAGACCAGGTGTTACCTAAGGAAGTCTAAGGGTGAAAGACGGATATGCAGACTTGTCGACTCGCCAAACTTGCCGGAAGGTGAGGCCGTCTTCACTGTGACCAAGGCAGGTATTCGCGACGTAGAGTAGAGTTCATCTTGTGGCGGTCTCACGGTGTCCACCACATCTCATTCTATTTGAACACTGCTTCCTCTATTATCTCGCTCACGGACTTTTTCCATGTCTCAAGACCAGATGGTCTCAACGGATAAGAGGAGTAGAGTCTGTCGATACTCTTCATCAGACTGGAAGCTTTCTGAATCTTTCTTAGAAGGCCTATCCGACCGGCTCCTCTCCTCAAACGCCTAGCTTTCTCGAAAGCCCCCATTGAGAATCCGTCACCTCTATTGGCAGCCATTAGGTCTCCGGCTTCTAAGACTCTTCTCTCGAAACCATAGTTCATATCATCGTCATCAACATCAACAAGGAGTCGTTTGAAGATTTCAAGTGAGGCTAGCCGTCGACCAAATCCAGCAAGGTATCTAGTATTGTATGACCAAAGTCCCTTGGCAGAGGTGTCTCTTCTTGCGATGGCTCCATTGGCGACTTCGCCAAGGATTATCCCTGCTCTCATTCCTGCACCCAAACCGCCTCCATGAATCGGGTTTGTCATGCATGCAGAGTCGCCAACGAATGCAATCCCGTCTGATACTAGACTCCAAATCGGGCGTCTTACGGGAACCGCACCACCCTTGCCATCAATCAGCGTACTGCCGAAGAGAAGTGCATATCTCTCTTTGAACTTCAAGAAGTGTGACTTTGGGGAGCCACGCCCTTTACCACCCGTAACTCCGACTCCTGCATTTACTTCTTGGTCGCCCTTTGGGAATATCCAGGCATAACCGTTGGGAGCATATTCACCTTGCAGAAAGACTCTTGCAACATTTGGTTCGGCAAGTGGAATCTTCAGGCGGAGTATTTCTCTATAGCATAATGCAATATCCTCTTTGCTAATCTCCTTTTCAACTAGAGGACTATCAATCTTGTTTCTCAGAACTCCCGCAAATCCGCTTGCATCCACAACAAGCTGGGCATTGACAGTCTTGGTCTCGCCCGAATTGGGATCCTTGTACGCGACTCCCACTACCTGATCTCCACGGAATATAGGTTCGCTGACATGAGCTTCTGATAGAAACTTAGCTCCACTTCTCCTGGCCTCATCAAGGAGCCGCTGACCGAACGCCTGTCTCTGAACCGTCCATCCATCGAACTCCTTCCACCCTCTTACACGAAGCTCATTTTTCATGTTCGGCGGAAAGACATCGGCACCCGCGATCTTCGTTGAGATTTCATCGTCTTTCGGGTAGTCAATCCCTGTATCATCAAAGTGTGACTTGCTGATTTCGTCGCCACAGACCTTGAGACCAATACTCTCCTCTCTTTTCCTATCCATGAGAAGTGTTCTGAGACCCATCTCGGCGCATCGTCGAGCAGTCACGCTGCCTGCAGATCCTGCTCCTACAATCACAACGTCGACTTTTCTCAAGGTCTATCGTGGTTTCAGAATCTGAATCAGATATAAATCCGGTGCAACAATCGCGCGCTGGCCGAGCAACTGAAAGGAGTCTAGCGATGTTTGAACTCCACGATGACAATGGATGCAATTATCATTGCTACGATGATTCCCAATATCGGAGGCATCCAGTTCAGGAATATTCCGAAGTACGTCAGGATTACAGACGGATCTAGTACGATTGTGACCAGATGGGCGAAAATCAAAAGGAACCCATAGACTGCAAAGATCGGATAGAGGATGGGGCCTCCAGTTATGGTCAGTAGGAGTATGAATACAGCCAGCTTGTGCTTTGTTGGATCTAGAAGTGGGATTGATATGGACTCATCATCACCCAACTGGAAATAGTAGGCAATAAGCAAGGTGGGCATTCGTATTCTAATCAGTTCGAGGACTTGGACTCCTAGCTGCACTGATAGAAGAAGGAAAGCGTTAGTCAGCATGTAGGCAAGGACCAATGCATTCAGGATTGGAAGATTCTCGTCGAAGAGCTGAATGCTCTCAATGACGCCCACTAGAACGCAGAAGTTCAGAAAGAAGAGTGCCAGGTGACCAACTGCTCCAGTAATTAGACGTCTACTCTGCACCATCGGTACTCGCTCGTCGTCTTCTACGGGGTTCTAAATGAAGGCATAGACTCTCCCTCAGGGAGGGTTGCCAATGGACCCATAGACTTGTGTCGCTGTATTGCGCGTGTTATGAGCTGATTGAATAGATGATTAACGTTTTCCCCCGTCTTCGCAGAGGACTCAAAGTAGAGCACGTCAAGCCAATTCTGAATCATTGCACCAGCTTCTGCAGGAACCAGACGATCTGGTCTGTCAATCTTGTTGGCTACAACGGCAACCACCGCATTTGGACAGACAGTCACAAACTTTGTGTACCACTCACCGATGTCCAGGAAAGTCTGTGGCCTAGTCACATCAAATACTATTATGGCCATGCTCGCACCAGCCATGTATCTTCGCCTGAGCTCATTGTAGGTTGGCTGGCCAGCCAGATCCCATAACACAATCCTGGCCGAAACATCTGAGCCATCGGGCAGTCGAATCTCTTGATTCTTCAGAGCGAATGTTGTGCCAATTGTCATGATATAGTCTTCGCTGAAACTGTCCTCGGTAAAACGCCGTATGCAACTGGTCTTGCCTACTGCTCCATCTCCGAGAGCAACCAGCTTGAACATGTGGCTTATCTGTTCTGAGGACACTCACACTACATCCTGACGTGCACTGATAAGGTGAATTGCGCGCAGCGAGCATTTAATGGTTCTTGGCATTTAATGATTCTGGGAAAACCGAGCCATGGTTGAATAATGGCTGAGGGACTCATAAGACAAACCCTTTTCTTGACTTTTTTTCATGGGTTCACTCGAGCCACGGATTAAGAGGTGGATTGGGATGGCAGAAGAATTCCTGGGCAGACTCACAAAACTCGAAGAACGGCTGGAAAAACTGGATGAATCCCTAAAACGAATGATCACAGTCCTGGGCGAGGTTACCGAGGTCAAATCTGAGATACGGGTGGCAAAGGACGAAATTATTGAAGCATTAAAGAGTCAGGCCCCTGCAGAGCCGACGACTCCAGCAACCGAGGAGCTGTTGCAGGCAATCAAGACAGAGATACAGGGCATCCAGGCGGGAGGCGCCTCAGATGAAGCCCTCCAAGCACTCAGTGCCAGATTCGAGGAGTTCAGCACACAGGTCACGCAGATGTTTGAAGCAGTAAGAGTAGACCTAACTGCGGCCATGGCAGTGGCACCGCAACCTGCTGCTCCAGTCTCAGCTCCAGCGCCAGCACCAACGGAAGCACCTGCGGCAGCGGCTGAAGAACCAGTTGCTGGGTCTCCAGCAGCCGGTCTCTCGTTAGACGTAATGATGAGAATCGCTGAACACCTTGACGGCATGATTGAGTCGCTCAAGATGGGATGTAAAGCTGGACCAGTTCTTGATATGATGACAGAGTCCAGAGAAGAAATCCTGAAGATTGTACCCAGTGATCAGATTACTATTCGGATTGACAAGTGGATTGGTGTGGTAGGCGCATATCCCAAACGTAATGAGCTGCAGGCAAAGGACATTCTGAAACTTAAGAAGGAAATCAAAGCAGAAATCCCTAAGTATCGTCCTGCCTAGTCTTCGTCATCTGGAACTCCAGCGGCGATTACCTTCATTCTAGCCAGAATCCGAATAACATCAGCAGCAGTTACTATTCCGATTATGTCGTGACCTTCTATGACTGGAAGGTATTTCTTGCCTGTCGAGTCCATGACAGAAACAGCCTGGCCAAGGTCAGCGTCTGGTGAAATCGTCACAACTGGACTTGCCATGATGTCTTCCAAGGTGAGAGTACTGTAGACCTCGTCCGAGAGAAGTCTGGCGCAAATGATGTCCCTTTGTGTGACAATGCCTTCCAACACTTCACCACGAGTCACAATCAGACTTCCTATATCCTCAGCCGCCATCAGCTTTATAGCTTCTGAAACGGGCGTTTCAATCTCGGCCGTTATGATGACAGAAGTCATGAAGTCCCTGACCCTCATGGAATCAGTTCTCCCACTCGAGCGGCGCCGCGCTACATTGTCGGCCCGCGCCCTTCCTCCTTCACCTTATCCATTATCATGTGTGCTAGTCGGATAAAGGCTTTCTCTACTTCAACACCCGTTTTTGCAGAAGTCTCGAAGTACTCTGCTTGGAACCAGTCTCTGAGCATGTAACCAGGCTCATTTGGAACCATTCTTTGGTCTTCTAAGTCTACCTTGTTGGCGCAAATCACCACAGCTGCGTCTGGACACACCTCTCTGAAACTTGAGAACCAGGTATTCATTGCCATGTAGGTCTCAGGTCGAGTCACGTCATAGGCAATAATGGCACCCGACGCACCCTTCATGAACTGGCGACGAAGTTCTCTGTAGGTGGCTTGCCCGCCCATATCCCAGAGAACCAAACGAACCTTCCTCGAGTGTCCACCCTCATACTCAAGTTCAACATCCTTGGATGCAAAGGTTGTGCCAATGGTGGCCTTGTACTCCTCATCAAATGCGTTCTCGGTATACCGTCGAAGTAACGAGGTCTTGCCAACGGCAGCCTCTCCAAGCGCCACAACGCGGAATTTGAATCCATCAAAGACGTCAGTTTCATTGGGTTGGTTCCGGGCACCACTCATGTGACAATCACCAATGGGTTGTAAGCAAGAAGGGTCTTTTAGTCCATCTTCTTGACCGTTCTTATAACTCTTCTCAGCCTGGCCCTCACTCGCTCAAGTGCAACTGGTTTGAATTGGGCTACCACTCGCCACTCAGCGGCAAGTCCAGTTCGAAAGCGACCACGGGCTTTATGAGTCCGAAATTGACCAGCACCTCAGGTGCAATCTCTCCAAAGTAGCCCAAGGATTCACCACCTATTTCGATGGTCCCGCATCGTCCTTCAATGAATGATGAGTCTATTCTTTGCACGAAGTTGAACTTCCCTTCCAAACCGAGATTCCTCAATGCGAATCCAATTTCAGTCATCAGATGTGTTAGATTGACATTGTTGTCAGTCACGAGTCCGCAGAGCGTGGGTACCTGTCGTGATCGAGTTTCCGATTCTTCGTCAGGGACCACAACGTACCCAACTTCGAAGATCTTCTGGGGATAGTCTGCATGCTGGTTTCTCGAAATGAGATCCATGAGATTCGGAAGTAGGGAATTCCTCAGAACCGAGTAATCTCTGCTTTTCGGATTTGATGTAACCACCGTAGGATTATCACGATTCATTCTCGGATTGAGTGTATCAGGCGAGGTCATGATATAGGACATGATTTCTTGGTAACCAATTCCCACCATCAAGTCTCTTGACTTCTCCATTATACGTGTGATGGGGAGAAGCTTTCCTGTCGTCATTGTCTGCGGTATAGATGGTTCAATATTGTTGAATCCGTAGCCGATTGCAACATCCTCAATGATATCTACCCCATGGAGAATATCGGCCCGATAGGATGGAACAGAAACAGCTACTTTGCCGCTCTTCGAAATCCTCGCTCCATATCCCATTTTCTCGAGGGAATCAATGATCTCTTTGTCTTTCAGGTCCAGTCCAGTTAGCTCGGCAATCTCAGCTTTAGTTAGTGTCGTCTTCCAAGGCGCAAGATTGGGAGTCTCATCTACAGTCCCATCTGGATATCGAACAATCACTGACTCGATTGTCCCACCTCTTTGTGCAAGTGAGGCAACCATGATGTTGAGAGCTTGACTTATCGTTGGGAGGTGAGTGCCAGTAACCTCAACAAAGATGTCACGAGTCTCAGTACTGACTTGTCCAAGGGTATTGCTATTGATAACCGGAGGTAGACTCAGAACCTCCCCTCTGGAGTCGACCAGCATAGGCCACTTCTTTTGATGTGCAATGATCGGACCATAGATTACACCTTTCTCATGTTCTCGGAGAATTGTTGGCCCATCCATTTCTATCTCATGACCCAGAGGCGCGAATCTTATCGATTCAGGCTTCATCGGCCGATAAACAACTGGGTACTTGATTTCGTCGTGAACATAGAGACCAATGCTTGCTTTCTTTCTGTTCCTGCCATGTGTCGAAGTGAGAGCTTCTTGAAGATGCATGTAGTCCTTGATGAGTTCATCACTAGTCGTGATTCCACGAACTATCCCACCAACAATGTACTTCCGAATCTTCGAGAGGCCAGGTTTGACTATCACCTCATGGCCTGACTTCCTGACTTTGTACGCTTTGAGTCCCAATTCGATACTGAGAAACGATCTGATTGCTCTTGCAATTCCTTCTGGAGAGAGCATATCTGGGCGATCTGGTTTGATATCTATCTCAATGATGTTGCCTTCAATACGCTCGATTTCGGCTTTGATCAGAAACAGGGTCTCTTCCAGTTCTTCAATCGACATCTTCTTTCCAATCATGACTAGTAAATCGTCAAGTTCGCATTCCACAATCATCATGATTCCTCCTATGTGATGAAGTATCTCCTTCTTAGCCAGTTGAGGTCTCGAGAAAACAAGTCCCGGATGTCTTCGATCCCCATAGATGCCATGTAGAGTCTACCGGATCCGATGCCCCACGCGAGAACAGGATCCTTAATGCCAAGTGGGTATGTGACCTCTGGTCTGAAGATGCCAGACCCTCCTAGTTCGATCCATCCGAGTTGCTCGTGCTTTCCGATTGTCTCCACACTCGGCTCTGTGAATGGAAACTGATCAGGTTTGAACTTGAGCTTATTGATGCCAACACCTTTGCATATCGCCGTCAAATAACCTAGCAAGTCTCTAAGCGTCAGGCCTTTGTCCATGATTATTCCTTCACATTGATTGAACTCCTGAGCGTGTGTTGCGTCGAGTGTTTCCGACCTGAAGTTGCGGTCTATGATGAACATCTTCTGAGGGCTCTCTCGGTGCTCCCACAAGTACCTCATAGAAACAGGTGTGGTGTGAGGACGAAGACAAAGTCTTGTAGCAACTTCTCTACTGAATGGCCATTCCCACCCTTTCGATCCAGTGTCTCCGCCGTCTTCGTGAACGGCCTTGGTTGCCTTGTAATGAGTCTCATCCAAAATCTCGCCGTGGCTGTAGGGTGCTCCGACTCTGAATTGGTCTTGGATTTCCCTTGAAACGTGGTCCTGAGGAACGAAGAGCGAGTCATGTGCCCAAAACTCGGTTTCCACATACGGTCCGAACCATTCTGTGAACCCGAGTCCGACCATGATTTCTCTCAACCAATCATTGAATTCAGCATATGGGTGCTTTTTCCCATAATTCACAAAGGCGGGCTCAATCGACACGTTGTAGGGTCGAAATCGTACGTCTTTCCATGAACCACTGATCAGCATCTCTGAAGTCAGATCCAAAGCACCATCAGCTGTGGTTGAAAGGAGACTTCTCGCTTCCTCTATCTTGCCCTCTGCCAATTCAACGTGAACTGCCTTGCTAGTCAGGGCTGTGACATGTTTCCTCTCAAGTGCTTCTTCCATAGCAACTCCAAGCTCTCGTGGTACTGACTTCTCTCCATTCATGAGAACAACTAGGAGCTCTAGCAAAACCGAAGTTGCGGCACTTGCTTTCACGTTGAGGACAGTTGCACTGTCTTCTTTCGTGATTTCTAGCAATCCTTTCTTCTTGGCCCAATTGACTGCTATGCCCTTGGTTTTGGGAGACAGCCCTGCCTGCGTTATTGCTTCATCGAGTTCTGCTTTTCCTCCAAGCTTCTGAACAGCATCAAATAGCCGAAACTCTGGGAGACCAATTTCTGCATATTCCCTACCTTCCTCGGTCAGATTGTAGGTCTCAGTTTCTATGACATCTAGCTTTACAAGGCCTCTTTCGGCAAGCGACTGAAGAATTGATACCACACGTTCAACCCCTTCGCCAAGATCAGTAGCTAGAGTTGTCGCAGGAACCTTCCTTTCGGTTCTAAGCAAACCTGCCAAGACAGCTGCTTCTCCTTCTGTCAACTGCTCAGTCATTGCTGTTCAAAACTCCTCCACAATTAGGCAGACGGCATATCCTGTAAAGCAAAATCCCTATGCGGGATAATGAAATTGGCACTGCATCCGTCCGTCACCTTGTTGACTTGTGGAACACTCTGCCCTTTTTGAAGCTTTCGTGACAACTTCTTCTCAGTAGCAGGTCAGTAGGTCATTCCCAATCAGTAGGCAAATCGTCAAGTAACTTCTGTAGTCTTCGTCGAACAAAGACCCCCACCAGTGCAACGAGAGCTCCACCACCAATGACAGGCGCTGAGCCAGCATCCATCAGTATCGGTTCAGTTGAGTCAGTCACTATTAGCACAAATTCGAAGGAACTCATATTGATCACCGGCAAGCCAGAAACGGTTGCAGTTAGGAGGTAGTCGCCTGATAATGGTAGAACAACAAAGAGTGTAATCTCTGAGTCGATGCCGCATTCTGAGTGAGTCTCTGTTTCGTAGCGATTGGGTCCTGAAATGACTACGCTTAGGTCTCCTGACCACTCCTGTGCAAGCCCTCCGACCTGAACCTTGAAAGCGAGTGAACAGTTTTCTCCACGGAACGCATTTTCCACACTAGGAACAAGAACCTCAACACGTGGAGATATGGCGATTATAGAGCGAACGGAACACCGAGCGAATACGTCAGTGCCAGGAAAGGTCGCATTTAGAGCGATGTGTCCTGCAGGTAGTGAACTAAGGGAAATTATGGCTGAACCTCTCAAGTCGGTAGTAACATTCCTTCCGGCCACCACCGTCCCATTCCGCGCGAATTCCAGTTCGACGAGCGCTCCCACTATACGACTGTTGCCGCCCGAAAGTACGACTCTAATTTCGATTGAATCGCCATAGTCAGAGTAATCGTCGACCTCTAGCTCGATCAAAGATTCGAGTCTGGCAAGTATGCTCAAAACAAAGAAGCTTTGGCTTGTGTAGGCATCTCCAGGATAGCTAACTTCAAGGGAGTAAGTACCTGCTAGGGATGGAATCCATTGTATTGTTACTGTACCGTTCTCAGCAGACAAATCAACATACGGCCGAAGCGGGCTGCCCAGGATTTCTAATCCCGAGGGATTGTATAGACTAGCTGTGACAATTATGCCGAGGATCCTTTCATTCAGTGAATCAGAAATCCGTAGAGTGATTGAGTGAAGGTCGCCCACGAGACCAGAAAGAACGGTGCTACTTACGGATATCTTGCTAGATGTGGTGACATTGAATGTGAAGAATCCCGAGCAGCCAATCCTGGAGCTTGAATTACGGACTATTGCAGTGAATACGTAGGAGCCAACCGGCAAGGCGTATAGGAGGATAGAGAGATTCGTTGAGTGCGCCATCAATCTCGACGCAAGACTCACATTTCCAAATGGCCCAATAAGACTGAGCGCCAGGTCGAGGGAAACAGGAGGAATAACGAGACTAACCTCATCTAGTATCTCGATTGCGACTGTGGCATTCTCAGATCGTTTCCATGATAGTTGTTCGGGAAAACGGAGTTCGCTTGTTCCTAAAGCAAACAGCACAACCGCGGCTGTGGAAGAACGATAATGCGTAATCTCATCAAAGAGAAAGACCACGGTGTAGTTTCCCATTCTCGCAAAGACAATCTCCACTGTCTCGGGCAATTGTCCTGTTTGCGTGAAGCTACCAAGCTTAATCAACCCAGCAGATTCATGGTATACTTCGTATCGAATTGTGAATCCCTCGAGAGGAGTTCCAGCTGAGTCTTCAAGTAGCACCGAGAAAACGGCCTCGGTGACATTCGCAACTATTTCACCAGATTCCAGGTGTTGGGCACGAAGTACTGTCCCAAACCGTACGTCTACCGATCTGCTCACGGTGCTGGGCAGATAAACACCCACTCCGGTGAATGTAGTCCATATTTCCCAAAGACCTTCGGTATCAATCTGAGATACCCATGTGACTAGTCCACTTGTGTTCGTGGTGAGTGCAACAGGACCTATCCGAAGTGCCCCAGGACCATCAAAGAGGAATTGAATGTCACATCCTACAAGTGGATTTCCGTAGAAGTCTCGAAGGGAGACCGTGAACTGAAGAGTGTCTCCCACAGATAATTCAGATACTAGTCCGGAGTACTCCAAGATAGAGGGCGAGTGAACGGTGTGTAGGTCCTCTGAGGTGAATGAATGAACTGTGGGTGACCCAGACGAAACCACAACAAGACGATGAAGACCTGCAGTAGTTGGCGCGAACGAGACGTTGGCTGACCCTGCCTGAACAGTCAGCATGACTGAATCAGTCCAAATGCCTAGTCGGATAGGCACATCATATGGATCAAAGAGGGCGACATGGACATCCAGACTATCAACGACATAACCAAGCTCATCTGTCAGAATCAAAGAAATCGTGACGGGGCCATCCAGTGAGACAGGTGTTGGACTAAGGACAGTCTGAATATTACATTCAGTCATAACAGTCATCTGACCTAGTTCATCGCCACCAACAAGGTACTGATCACCCAAAGGTGCCGCTTGAACGACCAGGAGTCCATGATGATGAACGGCCATATAGTTGACAGAGACATGTCCTACCCCGTCAGTCCGGGAGACCGTTGTCCAAAGTGGAACCAAGTCCGGCGCGAGAACCTCGAACAAAATGTCAACGGAACAAACAACTCCACCTGCGATCAGTGTGTAGTTCAGTGTAACGCTCTCGAACAAATCCAAGGTCTGACTGCTCAATTGGAGAGATCCATCGACAATCTCGAGAATGGAAATGGTAGTAAGAGTTGTGTTATACAAGTAGTGAGCGTCTGATGTATGTCTAACTTGGATTGTTGCTAGGCCACGTACAGCTGGGTCCCAGTGTACCATCTGCAACCCGTTCAATGAAATGAACTGTGAAGTGAAGACAGTGATATCGTTCAATGTTATGGACACATTCACCACCCGTCCAGCAATCGCCACTCCAAGCGCATCTAACAGTCCGATATCCAACTGCACTGTATTGCCAAGAAGCGAGGTTGGCGGAGAAATCAAGACTATTCTCGGTGTAACGTAGACTCGTTGGATACGAGTAGCTTCAGCTGACGAATTGAGCGAATCCCCGGAGTAGAAAGCTCTGATGATGTAATCGTCAACTTCGTGAAAATCATGTGCCAACGCAGCTCGGCCATCGATCCCTGTCGTAAGGACTGCAATCAGTGCCAATGAACCATTGGATCTATCTATTGTCAAATCAATCGAAGACTCTTCAAGTGGGTTGCCTTCCCAGTCCATGAGAGTCACAATGATGCTCAGCGTTGTGCCTTGTTCTACGGGCTGTCCGTTTAGACTAAGTTGAAGTCCTGTCAGACCAAGAACATCCTCACTGGTCTCGCTCCAACAGGCCAGAAGCCATCCCTGCGAAGCCATCTCTATAGCTACAAGAACGGAACCAGGCGCGCTTAGAATTAGGTCGAAGGAGATCCTACCGTCATCATCTGTAGTGTTCGCTGTCTCCAGCAAAACCACTGAATCAAGAGTGACAGTCGTGACTAGAGCAACCCCAGAGATCCCGTTCATGGCGATATCATAGACAGCAGCAACGAGAGTGCAAATGCTCGGGGCTGTCGGCTGAGTGACCCATTCCATGATGATGATCGGGAGTTCATATACATCAGTGCTGGTTGAGAACGAATCAGTGTCGTACCAGCCCTGCCTAGGTGCATTCGCATCAATTATGTGTGCACCCCTTCTTGACGGAATCCAAGTTACGTTGAAGACTCCGTCAACAGTCACTCCGGTTTCGTTGAGAAGCAATTGGCCAGTTTCCAATGACAATTCAATCGACACCATCAGACCAGAAATCGAGGTTCCGCCATGATCTTGTGCCTCAACAGCCACCCATCCCAATGATGATACCTCATTCAATGAAGAAGTCAGGATTGTCAAGGTCACTGGTACCCTTGTTTCCGAAGTCGTTGTGACAGCCGCGGCACCTCGGCTCAGTGTTCCAGCAAATATGGCCTCCAGTCTGTATGTGCCGGGGGAGGTTGCAAACCACTGATATGATACGAATCCGGTAGCGTTGGTGAGGAGGTCTTCTTCGTACACTATCAGTGAGGGTAGTAGCGTGATTCTAATAGCACTTGTAGAACCTGCTATCGGCATGCCAATCGAGTCCACAAGCTGCGCTTCAAAGCTGTAGCCGAGACCTACATTTGTATCCTGAGGAATTCCCACTGCTATCAGTTCCGAGTAGCTCCACGACACAACCAAACCCTGTGATGATGATGGATTCAGAAGTGAGGAACCAAGAAATGAGGCAGATAGACCGTAAACTCCATTCTGTGCCAGCTGCAATGAGAAAGAAACATACCCACTCGAGTTTGTCACGAGGACGTCATCGAAGAGAACTGAAGAGGTCGGAGTTGTTATCCTGAGCGAGATTGGGAATCCTTCGAGGGCAGTTTCACTTTCGTCTACAAGCTCCACACTAATCGTATGGGTGGAATACTGATCGTGAGTGCCGGTATTGTGCCAGATGATTATGGAGTTCTCACTTATGATCAGAATCCCTGAGTGAATGCTTGAGTCCAAAGTACCATTTCTGGCAAACTTGATAAGAAACGTGTAGTTCCCGCGGAGGCAGGGATTCCAAACAAACTGAGTAGATTGGTCTTGTGATACTTTGCTATCAGTGAATACAGAGTGAGTTGAGTTATTCACATCAAGTGTGACTACCTGCCCCTGTAGTATGGAGTCATTGGATTGAAGATGAAGCGACCAATCTATGAGTACATCTAATCCAACATGCCCGCTAATAGATGACTGTGCTAGAATATACGTGGGATGAGGGGCTTCTAACGTGACCTCTCTACCCAGTATAAGGGGTCCGCACCACGTCCTAACGAGCTCAACTGTGATATTGTAGCTACCTGGGTCGAAATCAATTGTAGGAACAGACAGAGCAAATGGAGATGTTTCATTTGGATAGAGCCATTCCTGGTACGAGATCTCATCACCCAATCTGACACGCAGATCTGTCAGACCTGCGTCTGCGCCTGTTTCAAGTGTCCAAGATACTGTCCCATTGAGTCTGTCACCTATCAATGCAGGAGGGGCAGTGAGTTCAAGCAATCCTTGTAGGCTTCCTGTGACATTGACTTGAATCCTGGAGAATGCCCTGACATCACCATAGTGTGAGGTCATGAAACTAAGGCTGCACTCACCCAGCCACTCCTTTTTGCTAGGCAATTGCAAATCAAGCGAATCTACGTTCGTAACATTGTCAAATCGGAACCAAGAATCAAATCCGTTTACATAGACAGTATGCAACTGGTCTGTTGATGTGTTTGCCACACTAACCGAAAGTGTCTGACCAATCTCCGCCACATCGTTGGCGTTGACGGAGAGAAGAGTTCCTTGAATCTCTCTCATCGGTATCCGGAGTCCCAAGATTGAAGCCATCTCAAGAACATCAGCTGTAAACACGGGCTGCCAGAGAGATGTTGTGTTGTACCACCCTTCTGTAAAGGAAGAACTGAGCTCTTCGAGAACACGAGTCTCATTGATTGTGCCGAGGGAGACTGAGAAGGACGAATTCAGCAGAGCAAGAGTAGCAACATCTCTGGATAACAACCAAAGATCATCGTACTGAACCCTTGAGCTAATCTGTGACTCTATCTCGGAGGCAATTGATTCGTTGATCAAATCAAGTCGAAAGGCGGCTCTAGTGCAGAGCCAGTCGATAGCTTGCTGATGTCCAGCAAATGGACGAAGCGTCCAAGAAGACATTTCCCAAGTTCCCGATGAATAGTCCACCATTACGACTGATTCTAGCTGATTCCTATAGTTAATCGTGCTGAGTTTGTCGATGATTGAGAGTGCCTCTACTGCGGCAACTGTATATTGCATGTGCTCAGTACCCATGTACTGAGTGGGTCTGTAGTGTCCTGAAGCGTGCTGAGACACTCCGATATACGACGAGGTCTCGCTGACTCTGGCGGCTGAGAGTGTAATGCCTGACCATTTTGCAGTACTTACTGCTAAAAGTTGGGCCCAGGTACTTTGATCATAATACTGCATCAATGAATACTCAGGGGGTATGAACGGTGTTGTGTTTGGATACTGCTCCCACCTAGAGAACGATTCGAGATATTTCTCAAGTAGACTCTTGTTTATCTCAGGGTGCGAGTAGGAAGCTGACTTTACTGCCCAGCTGGTCCACATGAGACTGGGCACTGGTTCCATATTCTCGAATCCCACATCCGTTTTACAGAGATCGACAAAGGAAACCAGGCCGGCAGACACTTCAGACCCTGGGTCGATTCTTGAAAGGCACTGTGCGACCAAGGATGATTCTCTTGTCTTACCTACACCATCATTTGCATGCAGACCAAAACCACCAGATGGCAGCTGCGCATCTGAAAGCCAAGCCAGCCCTGAAGTCTGATTCTCGGAATTGAGGGTCCCAAGGATATGCATCGTGGATAGCGCATAGCTCGTGGAGAGGACAACTTCAGAAGATGGATATACGGAATCATAGTACGAGCCGTCAGCATTCGCCGTCTCCTCAATTATCCACTCTGTGAGCTTGTTTGGATCATTGTGAGTTTCACCCAAGATATCAAGTGAGATAACGAATTGAGCAGCATATGTGTTCTTGGGGAAGAAGCTATAAGGATTGACAGCAACGCCTCCCCAGTATGACGAATCGTTTGATTTTGCTCCAGTTACAACACACGAGCGTAGCCAGTTCTCTAAGTCACTTGTGTCTATGGCTCCCAATGCTGAAGCTGCGTTGAGTGCTTCAATAACAGTATAAGTCGTACTGATATCATTCGCGAACCCTCCATCGACTCCTTGCCGAGCTGCGAGATAGTTCACTACTTTCGCCTCATCAAAAGACGAAGAGATGCCCATTGCCTCCATCAGCCATAGTCCACGAGCTGTCGCGCTAAATGTCAATGAGTAGTCTAGAGAATTACGGAAACCAGCCTCCGTGTCGGATTCTTCATAGAGAGAAATGAGGATATCCTCAACAAGCTTCTGATTGTAGCTTGTCCATTGTGCTTTCTCAGTGTCGTTCAAGAGCGAATGGATGGAGCGAACTGAGAAATATGCTGCATCCACTGTGGGCTCGTGGACGTAAGAGAATGCACCTGAGATTGCATCAGATGGGCCTGACTGCAAGTCAGCAAGGACGGAGGATGTAGGACTCTCGCGTATGCTGGAGGCAAACCCAACTATATTTGCGACAAAATCTACCCCGCGTGTCGTCAGGAGGGAAGGATCCTCCAACCCTATCAACAGAGCATCAAGAGGCCATGAGTCAAATCGAAGTGAAGATAGTTTCTGAGGATTGGAAGATCCGGTAAGATTGACCAATCGGGACTTGGCTGACTGAATCATGTCTACTGGCAGAGGAATTGGTGCCTCATTTGTTAGAAGAGCCCCCTCCTCTATTGAGTTTGGATAGCTGAGAAAGACTGCATCCTCATATTCTGATGATTTGATTAGCTGATTGTCAGAGAAGGCAGTCTTTGAGGGTGGACTTTGGTCCCTGAGACGATGGAGAATCCATGAAGCGCGTCCCATTAGAACCAATGGAGCGCTACTGAGAACAAGAGTGTTGATGAATGCTTCATCAACTTCAGTACCGTTGGAGGAGCCTATACTCGCGTCGAGAATCACAACAGGCACTTTCTCCAACAGATATGGATTCGCCGCAATCTCGTCGCAGTTCAACAGAGTAGCTACAATCCCCTCTTTCGTGAGTAGTTCCGTCATATCTAGTCCGTGGCCAGGAATTGAAGAACCAAGAAGCTCCACAACAACATACTTGTTCATTTCGACCTCAGTTCCTTGGATTCCTGAGATTACAAAGCTTGAATCAAGAGCATCAGGTCTCAATCCAATTAGGTGGCTTTGTGCTACCACCGTCTGCGATGAGTGGCTTGGGGGCAAAAACGCTATAACGAGTAATAGTGCAAGCAGAGCAAACATTGGATTCCTCGAATTCAAGGAAAGCCCTCCCAGATTCCGGTAAAGGTGCCCCGAAGTCCGAACCCATCCTTACAGACATGTAACGCGGATACCTCTGAAGTGGGCAATGTTGAACTCGCTGGTTCACAGACCAGAGGGAAGAATACAGAATTCATTTGGGTGTGGCATTGGGTTCGGACCGGGACTTGCTTGTTCGTCAAAGTGGCATCACCATGAGCTGAGTGTATAGCACAGCCAGAAGGGCCAAGCTGACGAGTAGTTCAACTGATCCACTTCTTGGTCGTCTCTTGAGAGCTGCACCAAGCAAGGATATGTCGCCGCTTCGCAGTGAGGTGTTGAACAGGACACCCAGTGCGACATACCAGCTAAGAAGGGAAGTCGGAAACTCGAGACTGATTAGACCAGGGAGAATGAGCAAGAAAAGACCCAAGTATGTTGATAATACAACTGTGATGAACATCGACAGGATTATCACGGAAACCCTTGGAGGTTTCTCCACGTTTAGGAACAGATTCATCTCGCCATATGTGGTCGATGTCCCGACACTATCAATGTCGATGCCCAAGCTCTTGCTTACTGCATACCTTAATCCGACATAGATGATTGAGGGAATGAAGAATAGGATTGACAGGAAAGTCATTGCTGGATTTCGCGTCCAATCCTCAAACTCTCTTTTCTGACCACTTAGAAGGATAACCCCGCGTAGAACTGTCACGGTACCAAGGACAAGCGGAGCAATCCTCGCTGAGAACAGAAGAATCGCCAGTGCAAGAGTAATCAGATTGGTGTTCATTTGCAGGTTAGCTCCGTGAGAATCGTGTAACGATTGCATCAACTCTCAATCTATTTCAGCATCGATTATGTCTCATGGAGCAAAGTCACTTGAGTTTCTTCTCCAACGTTTCAGGATTTCAGGAGATTTAATCCACTATTTTAGATTCTTAAAACCAGTCAAACGTCTATAAAAGGCGTATGAGCCTAATAAGAAGCGAAATCAGAGACTAGAGAATCTTTATCACAGACGTCCTGTAATAGATTGCAGAACCTCACTAGGCAATTCATCTTCTGTGACGGTCGATTCCAGAGTGTAAGTAGGCTGAAGAGTAGTTCCGTTCAGTTTGATACCTCGTCTTCCGCACTCATAAACAATGACCGATGTGGCGGCCCGTGACCAGTCGGTGATGTCAAGGGATCCGAGCCCTAGCAAAGGACTAACCAGACGGGCAAACGTGCAAGCTCTACGATGAGAAAGAATCCTTGCCACATGGTTCAGTACGACCATTCTGTGTTCCAAGTCTTCGCCAATGCACAACTGAAAGAGCTTGTTTATGGCGTCATCAGTTCCGAAGAGTTGCAGTGCCTTAAGGACGACAAACCAGGCATCCCGACACCCTCCGGCAAGAAGGTTGTTGCATATGTCGAGAACACTCACATCATTCCGACGGGCCAATTCAAAGAGGGCGGGAGCTCTCAATGAAAGGTGGAGATCACGATTTGAGGCAGAATCCAAAAGCAACGAATGACAAGATGATGAAAAAGGGCGGCACTCTTCTGAGGCCTTTGCACGACGGCAATGCAGAAGGAGGCTTGTCATGTTCCATTGTGATGGTATAGTCTATTAAGCCCATAGACTCGTGAATTGTCTTTCATCACTCGGTGACCTTTTTAGCTCTTTGAGTGACCTGACTTCTTGGAGAAGAATGGCAAAGGGAACTACCGGTCTTGTCGATCGACTGTGGAAGATGGGAGAATTCTCCAAACAGAGAGTCAGATTCCTTTCTGACCATGTAGTTCTTCAACCAGCTACAATCTCGTCACATTGGGGGCAATCTGATTCTAAATTGATGCCTAGCCACTTTGAGAAGAGATTCGGACTGAGGCCAGTAGTTGTAGAGCCAGTCAGCAAAAGAATCGAGAGTTCCTTGTTTGGCGGCAGGATTGTTGAGCAAGAGACTCGTGATCATCTGGCGAGCGCAGACTCTCTCCTGGAACAAGTGGACTTTGTGATTCCTGATGAGGATAGCATTGATCCGCTACTAAGACCTCACAGAGAATCTCTCTCTTATGTATTCTCAAGAATCGTCATGGGGCGGTTCCCCGAGGATTCGAGCTGGCTCTGGTATACTCCCGGACTTGACCGATTCTCGAACGCACTATTTGCATTGCAGTGGTTTTCAAGACTTTCAGGAGTCCACCTTCCTTGGCATGATGCAGTCAACGATCACAGTCAGGGCCTATCTCATCAATCGAAAGAAGCTGTAGTCTCGATGAGACCTGATGGAATTCCAGCAAGTGAATGGGAACCCTTTCTTTCAAAACTGCGTAGAGAAATTAGCATTCTCTGCTACAGACCCCTTGTGGCGATCTGTGAGAAACTTGGAGATGTTTCTAGTCCAAAGAGGATGACTTGGAGAGATGTGGTAGATGTCATGGGTCTGAAGAAGAGAACCGCAGGAATTGCGTTGAACAATATCGAGCTGACTCTAACAGAGAGGTTTGTAATCGGAGTCTCTAGGCTAGGGCTCAGGTATAGGTATGTTCTCTCACCCAGAGAGAGAGACCCCCCATCGATTTCCGTTTCGCGCGGTTTGTGCGAGGTAGTCTCTTTCTCCAAGGCTGTCGGCCGTAGACCTCGTCATATGTCTTTGTATGGTCACGTAGAACCAGATTCGTCTCTAGGCCCTCAGAATCTGCATTCCGGAATGCAGGAGCTAGCAGTGGACGAGGAGACAGTTTCGATGAGAATGGACTTCTTCAATTCCGACAGAAAGGAACAATGGGAGCTTCCTGTCGATGACCACACCACCGTTACGCCTGGTAGGAATCCATCGTGGATTATTCGTAAGAGTGACCCACCATCAAAGAGACCGTTCAAACCTACTCTAAGACAGGCAGAGGTGCTTGCCGCTCTTTGGAGTCATAGAGGATCCGCAAGGTCTCTTGAGATTCTAATGAATGTACTGAGCATTCCCAGGTCTACGGCAAAGGTTTCTGTCGACACGCTTCTCAAGAATCGGATTGTGTCAACGCTCTATCATCCAGCGATTGAGCTGTCGGCGCTTCCGGAATTGATAGTTGTGGGAGTCATTGAATCCAATCAAAGGAGAACGAATGAGTTCGTGAAATTGCTCCTAGCGAGATTTCCTTTCGTTGAACTCAAGAGAGGATCATCGACAGGAGCCTTCATCGCACACATTAGGGTTCCAGCAAATAGAGGTGTATTCTTTGTTAGTTTCCTCGAAAGCGAACTTGAAGCAATCAGTCTGCCTGAGGAGTCAGTTTTCGTGGGTCTTGTTGATAGACGAATGACGCATCTCATTGCACTTCCATTCAGACTCTACTCTCCAAGGATTCGCGAATGGCATGATCCTTGGGACGTTATCGGTTAGACAAGAACAGGTCCTCGTCTTCTTCAATCATCCTCGTGATCAACGCAAGTTGGTCTTGATACTCCTTCTCTTCAGGTCTCAGGTCTATCGCCCGAAGAAGAGCCTTACGCGAATCTCGAAAGGCCCCCAACTGAAAAAGCCTGTTTGCGAGGTAGTACCAAACATGTGAATTGGATGGATGTTCATCCTCGCGGCGCACTGTGGAGGATCCATCCCTGTGCTCAACTCCGTCAACTGCCATTGTCTACACCCATCTCTCCAGTGTTGCTTGTTCCTTACCAAAATCTTTCCAAGTCGCGACAATCTCTCTGGCTGTGCGGTTCGCATTCTCTTCTCCAATAATCGGAGAAAAGAGCTTCAGCACCCTGGGCACAATTGGAGCGTTGAGTGACAAGTCAAGACTATCAGCTCGAATGTCTTCTGCCTCATCAAAGATCTCACGTGCGTTTAGAAACTCGTTCCTTTCTGTTTGGCTGATTCCTTTGCATTTGAGAATCGATTCGAGATTGCCAAAGCGATTTAGAAGTACAATACCTTTCCGCGGTCCAACTCCTTTCATACCAGGGTGAAAGTCGCATCCACAGATGATAGCGAGGTCCTTTAGCTGCATTAGGTTGAGACCAAGACACTTCTTCAGAGCGTCCAGTGTTACATTCTCAATCTCTCTGCTTGAGAATCGAATCGACCTCGTTACATGAGCGCTGCCGAAGAGGAGCGCGTCGGAGTCATTGGAGAGCACTGTCTCAGCTCTGCCCTGAATTACAAGTGCTGCCGCTGTCATCTCAGCCTCAGACGATGCAGTAACTGAGGGAATCCCCAATGAGACACATAGGTCTCTTATGTGAGAAGCTCTGAAGTACCATTTGAGAGCAGGGTTCTCTATCAGAGCCTCAGCAATTTCTGTGTCGAACACATCTTGTTCACGCATGAACTGAGCATATAGACTGCGTGCAAGTTGTATGAGTGAAGGATTCGTGGGTCTCTTGCGCGCTTCTGGCGGACCATCGAATATGAAGATAGGAAGTACGTTGTTCAGAAGAGAGCCGCGGATGAAGCTGTACAGAACATGAACATGTGCAGTTGGAACCCGCCCGGGGACTTGACAATGGCCATACTCAAAAGAGCTGATTCTTCTCGTCATGTAGTTCGGTGTGTCTACTGCAATTGTTTCAATTGCAGTATCCACTAGGTTGTCAGTCTGCCAGGGAACGAAACTCCAATTCTTCACTCCCATCTCTAGTCACCTACAATGAACGGATAGACTTCAAGCCGCTACGCTCAAGCTTTAGGATGATTGAGGTACCCGATGAGCTTGAGGGACTCCTCTCTATTGAGAATCGCACAATGTCAGTCGTGCTGTTTATCCAGTCAACCCTGACAACAGAATCCACATCATGACCAAGTACGTTCCCGCCTATTGGACGTGCCTCACCTGTTCTCCAATCATGTCTGGTGTGACCAGTCAGAGCGAGGTGAATCCCTGACTCATTCACTGTGGTCCTCATTGATTCTAGTGCACTGAATAGTTCTCTTTGTCTCTTGATTCCTCCAGGCTGTCCGGATAGGTTAAGGATTCCAGCAAGGTTGTCGACAACGACCAAGTCGATGCAATCAATCTCATGAATCTTATCGGATACACTCATGAGGTCTGAAAGATCAAGTACCTCTGCAACGTGGATCCTTCGCAACCAATCGTCAGATTCTGATGGCTTTTTGGAGTACTGTCTGATTAGTCCAGGACTGTAGTTTCGACCTGAATCCACGAACAGAGATCCACCTCCAGATCTAGCAGCGGCTACGGTAATGATATGTGCCCACGCCGTAAGGGGGGCCTTCTGCGCTCCATGAAAGAGAGAGATCTCCATAGGTGCAAGAAGAGGCCCTATCATAGAATTAAGCTGGCGAGGGACTAGTCGTATTCTCGATTCGGAAAGCGCATTTATGTTCTCAAGTGGCGTCTCCAGCGGATTCAACCCCCATACGCAGAATTGAAGGGTCCCGACTGAGGAACAGTTTCTTCAGAAACCTGCGCGTCATCACCTCAGCAGGAAGACCTGGAACACTAGTCACAGGTAGTATGGCGATGAGACCTTGCAGACTAGGGAACAAGGTCATTCGCTCCGGTCGAATTCTCAGCAACTTGTCGACGACCTCATTATCACTGACAACCCTATATTCGTCCAGAGGAATCCCGTGAGCCTGTTCGACAAAGGGGAGACTCAATACAATACTAGCTAGCTGAGCAGAAGCTCTTCTATAACCAGTGATTCTGGCCTCCTCTAGCACTGATTCTACTTTTTGCACCCAGGTGGAATCATCAGCAACATTGATTGCCAACAAGTCAAAGTCTAGAAGATAAACAAGTGAGACTGGCAGGATCGGACGCTCCCTCATAACTTGCACTACTGAGTCGGTTAATGCCTTTGGCAGAATGAGTGCCTTCATGTTGTCAAACGGGAAACTTGGTATACTTGGAAGTAGTTCGGCGCCATTCTCGAAGTTGATTGCAGTGGCGATAACATCTGATGTGTGGTTCAATAGACTAGAGAATTGTGATACGAAATCCATGACTCCAGATGGCTCCTGAATCAATCTGCAGCCAATAACAACGAGCGCACCAGAAAGTAGTGCAATGTGAATGCCAAACGGAATTACAATGATGATGACGGCAAACGTAAAGCAGGCGACTGATGCCCATGCGATGACATTCATTATACCGTGGCTTGGACTTACCGGATTGACACTTGCTGAAACTCTGATAAGGAGAAGCGAGCAAGAAGCGAGAAGAAAGAGAGGAAGAGGGTTACCGAACCTAAACGCAAGAACAACCCCTGTCACTGAAACGACCATCTCTCCGCCAAGAAAGAGCGCGAGACCTCCGACTAGCACAATTCCTATCAGACGGAAACATGACCCTCCGAGCAGCCTTCTTGCCTCCTGCTGTAACCCATGTCTTTGGACGTAGGATTGACTTCAACTATACCATCATTTGACAACCTTAGAGCGAGTATTGTTTCCATGGAGTCCATACTCTTGCCCGTCACTAGAATTCGAGATACTCTTCGCCCAGGTTCTCTTTCCACATGCAAGTCAAAGTCGGCAAACTTCTTGATTGAATCCAAGTGTACTGCTTGGTCCTCAACACCATTTGATCTTGATTCACTAAGAATGACTATCATGATGTTTCGCGAACGTGCGATACCTGCCAACATCGGAAGTGCCTCCTCGAAAAGGACCCTGGCCCACATGGGCTCACTACGAGGCCCCATGCCCAGAATTCGCGTTATTGTATCGACAACAACGAGACTCGTCTCGTTCTTCAAACAAGAGGAAATTCGATCTATGGCACTTCTCGCATCACTGTGACCAAGCACAACAGAAACATTGGCTCGACTCCCTCCCGCTGAGACAACGTTTTTTCTGAGCAGTCTGATGAATGCTCCCTTCCCATCAGTGTTGACCCAAAGAACATGAGAATGGCAAGCGGCCTCAGAGGCAATGCGAATCGCCAACAAGGTCTTTCCTGATCCTGCAGAGCCCCATACGTGAACCAGACCTGAGATACCTGAAATTTGAACAATGCCACCATTATGCAGCGTCAAACTCCTCCTCCGACTCAAATACCATCTTACCGTATCCAGTATTGTCCTCGATGTGGCTCCCTTCTTCCTGTAAAGTCCTGCTTGTATCATCCCGCCCTGATGATCTCAACTCATTCATTAGCTCGTGATGTTCCTTCAATGAATCGTCTTCCAACGTTTCGAATGACTGGATTTGGTCTTCTGGGCGACTCAATTCCTCATCAAAGTAAGCAAGCAGCCTCTCTGTGGATTTCCGTAGGATTAGCTCATCCACAGAATCTCTTGTATCCCTTGGGACAATTCCTGCATTGAAGAGTGATAGATTCAGATAGCCGATGAATTCGACGAGTTGCTCAGCGGACACAGGCGACACCATGTGATTTGTTATTGCCGCATATGCAAGTGCCAGCTCGGCTTCCTCGCTCTCATCTTCCAAGCCCTCAAGGAACCTGAAGAGGTCAAGGAATCGTTCCATTCCCGGGTCACTAGAAAGAGTGTGCCTTGTTTCCATTTCTTTAGGTATTAGATTGGATGAGACTCTAACACATTCATCCAGAATAGACGAGCAAAGTAAAACAGACCTTTCAGTTGATCCATCTCTAGCTGCTCTTGCTGCCGAGCCAATTAGCGGTGAAACCACGAAACCCAGATCATTGATTATCTTGAGAGTCCGTGCGTTCTCGAAGACGGATTTGTCTATTCTTTGTGCCTCTCCAATCTCGTCAAGAGCATTCCTCTCCAAAGCGAGCTGCTGCTTGAACTCTTGGATGACTCTTCTTGATTGAGTCAGATAGAGAGAAGAAGACGCCGCACCTAGAATGGTGGCAGCCAGTGGAAGTAACAGATTGCCAGAACCTGAAACGAAAGCGGAAACGAAGGCCAGAGTACCGATAATTGGAAGTCCTAGAAGAAGTGCCCCATACCATCCCTTCTTGACACCTCTTTCTAGAAGACGCCATTTCTCAGAGTCGACACTTTCGCTTACGTCAGGAAGGATTGATCGTGCATCACTTCGACGAGCTAACGAAAACCCCTCGATATCGAGCACTCGCCTAGCCTCTGTCAGCCACGAAAGGTCAATTGTAGGCCTCACGTCCTTGGACACTACGTAAACGGCTCTTGTTATGTGGAGCAAAGACCTATTCCCTCCATCGCTTGACTTGAGCGTTTGAAGTGGAATCTGTCCCCAGGGAGTCATTACAGATAGCTCATCCCATCGGTCATCCAAATCGACATCCTTCAAAACAGAAGGCAAACTCCGATTTACTGTCTCGAGGACAGCGGCTTTCATCGCTATTGATGCCTTACCGAATGTTGCTTCCCTAAGGTCAAGGACGTACACAATCTCCAGATGGACGCCTCTTGCAGACGGTATTCCAGAAGTGCGAACTCCAAGAGTAATCCCGTTTGAGTAGACATGCGTCCGATGACCAGTCTTGTCTAGTATGTCACTAATGTCATATACGGCGTCTGGAGTGGCACCATCTCTCTGCGGGATTGAGTCCAACGCATCCGTTCTCGGGACATCATCAACAGAGAAGCTATCTTCATGGGTTCGGGGATAGGTCTTGTCTTCAGTCACCCGCGACTTCCTCCTCCTCATTGTTGAGTCTCATCTGTATTCTTGAGAGTAGACTATGAGTCCGTTCAACTAGATCTTCGAGCCCACTGTGTTCTGCAACAACATAGATTGAGAAGAGAATCCAAAGGGCGTTGTCCAAGAGAGAGTAAACATCTCCAAGTGGCATTTCTAGGCTTCTCGCAATACTACCTATGGAGGACTCTGTGGTCACGAGAGAGCCTATGAGATTCTCAAACGAACTGTCTAGATTTCTTCTGAGCTCTATGGACATCAGATGTCTGGTTAGCCATAATAGCCCAGAGTTGTCCTCCGTGAAAGGAGCAAAGGCGACAAGTTCTCTGAATGTGTTTATCCGTATGTAGAGCTTGTTGACCTTCTTCCCCAGAGAGGTTGGCCTCAATCGCCCATGAGTAGATCCTTCAACCAGATTGAGGCGAATCAATGTTCTTGAGGGACTGGTCTCACTTAGCGCCAGAGGAATAACGAAGTTCGCTCCTTCTGGATTCTTTTGTGCAGCTATCATGCCAAGAGCGACCAAGTGATGACAAAGAATCCCTTCGTGAGAAATAGGTTCACCACAAGAGCATGTTGGGCCTTCAACCGTGCCGCGCGAAGAGCAACTTCTAGCGGAGAATCTGCATGTCACTCCTCTTCCGCCATTCTCCTCAACCATTCCGCCGATTGTTGAATCCGTGGTCTCTCTGATCTCTACCGTTCCAAGTACGCCAGCTTTAGCAGCTCGGATGGTCTCTTCCAATCCGTGACACTCAATGGCAGATTCCGCTGATATCTCTCCTAGTTCGAGTGCCCTTTGAGGAGACCTTTGGTTGCGGGAATGTGAGAACGCAAGAAAGGATTCTTCGAAAATCTCTTCTTGAATCTCCTGAATTGATGCTTCGCCCATGAAGTTTATAGCTATTAGTAATTGGTCTGTAAGTTCTGAAGGCGCGCCCATTGAACTGGTAACTGGAGAGAACCTCGGCGTCAACGTTGCGTGTCCAGTAACTTCGTCTGTCAACTCCTCGAAGTACTTCCGTTTTATTTCTCGAGATTCACCACGGCTGCCGCTAAGAATCACCCCGAAGCCTTTCTCGTCCATCCCAGGCCTACCTGCACGGCCAAGCATCTGATGTACCTGGTTTGTGGGCAGCATCTGAGTGTAGTCTGCTGGTGAACTCGTGCCTGCAATAATGACAACTCGTGCAGGTAGGTCCATGCCTGCAGATAAGGTGGTTGTCGCGCAGAGGACCCTAAGTAACCCCTTTCTGAACATATTCTCTATTAGCCTACGACTATCAGAACCTAGACCTGCATGGTGGTATGCAACTCCGTTGTGGATCAATGGTCTAATCTCAAGAGGGAGACGCGACCCCCAGTGTTCTATTGAGTTAGCTTCGATATCTAACTCAGATCTCTCAATCTGAGTAAGCTGCCTACCAACATCGGAGCAAAGTCTCTTGGCTTCAGATTCGGCCTCACGCCTCGTGCGTGTGAAGACAATCGCCTGACCGTTTGCCTGGACAGTTGTCATGACAAGTTCTCGAATAGACTTGGTTCGATCATCAGTGGTGAGAACTCTGCACGAAAGTGGCACTGGTCGTTCGGAGGATTCTATTAGCTTGCATCCGAGCCAATCTGCCAAATCGTCTGCCGATGCTACAGTTGCTGAAAGAGCCACAATCTGAAGCTCATGCATGATGTGTTTGATTCTGAGAATGACACTCTCAAGGCGCGCGCCTCTATAGGGGTCAGCTATGTTGTGAACCTCGTCAATGACGAGAACTCCAATTTCGGAGAGGATCTGAGCTCGATGGCGAAGGAGAGAGTCTGCCCTTTCATACGTGGTGACAATGATATCAAGCTGCTCGAGTTCGGAGCCGTCTTTGTGATAGTCACCTGTTGATTGACCAACTGAGATATTCAGCTTCTCATAACGCTCCTGTAAGACATCTGCAACTTGGGAAGCAAGAGCTCTCAGGGGCACGACGAAAAGGCCTCTCTTGCCATCCAGAACCGCTCGCAAAAGCCCCATCTCTCCTACTAGCGTCTTTCCCGAGCCTGTGGGGCTGCATACGAGAATGCTCTCGCCATCCAGAAGCCCAGCCTCAATTGCATCAATCTGAACGCCTCGCGGAGTCAACCCCAAGTCTCTCAGAATATCTTTGATGTTGGTTGAGGCTGAACTTACAGTAATCACAGAAAGTCACCTTTGCGAAGAGCTTGCCGCAGTGCCATTGCTCCTTTGAGAGTCATTCTGAAGTTGGCGTATTTGACACCGCTGTGAACCTCATGCCCCCTCAGAATCATGCTTGCTTCTTCAAGCTGGATAAGCACAGTCTGCACATCCTCCTCACTATCACCGCTGGACGATATGAAACGCCTGGCAGCTTCCTCTGTAAGAGGTTCATAACGTTCCAAGAGCTGAAGTACTTGTACGGCCAGCTTCGTGTTCCGCCCAGACACAGATTCAAGGAGTGTGCGGTGCCTTCCTTTGTGGGAGTCAGTAGGTTCTCCAAGAAGCTGCGCTCTTCTTTCTGCCATCTGATCATGCGAAAGTGCTTCAAACTCGGGCGGCTTGTCCAGCGTTACTGGGTGTGCAGTCTTTGAAAGACCATCCACCAACAACGCGTTTCCTTCAGCCATCATTCTCAGATATGCTGATTCTCTTGCAGACAAACGAGCTTTGCTGTGCATCGAACCTACGACCGGGAGTCCGAGCATATCCGAAACCACTTTGATGTCATGAGAGGCTCTCAATACAAGTGATAAACAAGCTGAAAACGAGTCTGCGATTAGACCAAGATCGGAGGGGTGTCTGAGACCTACAATCAGTGGACCTCTTTGCAGGACTTCGTTTGCCAAGTTTCGTGCCCAGAGCAGCCGTCTCTTGTGATGTGTATTGCTCACAATTAGATTCGGTGGATCATCCATAAGAACAACAAGATCCGAGTCGGAAGCTATGCCTGCTATCTTGATAGCGGCTAGATCCCATGCCAATAGATCTAGATCTTCCGATCCTGTTTTCAGAATGATTATCGATAAGGGAATCTCTGCCAATCTGGAGAAGTGTATCGTCTGAGAGCCGTAGAATGCGTGGGCACCTGGACCTTGATGCAAAGCTCGAATCGCGTCCATTCCCTGCAAAGACGTGTAGGAAGATTCGATCTCAGGCCCCGTCTCGGATGGTTCGTTGGGACGTAGAGTGATGTCTGCTATTGTTGCTCCAGGGATCGCGACTGCTCTCCCTAGGGCGGTCACAAATTCTGGAGCTGGTGTAAGAGCAACATTTGATACTGATTCCAACGCAATCTTCAGTTTCGAAACATACGATGCACCCGGTATACCTTCGGCATCGACAGGGTTGAGAACAAGATCCCTTCCCAAAGTGAATCCGACTGCATTCTCTTCGATCCCGGCCAGTGAGAGACAATCCTCATGGCGACTCAGGATTAGGACCCTCTTTCGTCGATTCACGAGCTGTTTGACCAGTATTCTGTAGATGTCATATCGTTCACTTCGATGTCCACCACAGACTAGTAGCCCATTTGAGATGTCTCTGCCAGACAGGCCAGCGACAGGACCTGGCAGGAGCGTTTCTGGATTGATGATACGACCGATTCTGAATTCGGTGTTGGCGGTCCTAATTGGTGCTACAAACTCACTTGGAACATTGCATCCCACTTCAGAAGAGAGCTCACTTGCGAGCTGAACTAGCCAATGTGAGAGATCTCTACCTGTTGAGTAAAACGTGTGCCGGATTTCAGGAACACGATATCCGGCAATCTTCTCACCGAGCCTGCCAATTCCGGATTGAATCAGATTCTTGTCAGGGATTGCCCCCTTTATCGAAGATTGCAGTCTTCGGAGAGAATCGGCCTCACGAGTGTGTCCTAGTATGCAGGTGCTTGTCTTCCATAGACCCCCTCTGGTAGTAATGTAGGATTCAATTTCGGTGTTGGAAAGGAACTTGTTGAAGTAGTTCTCAAGAGCTTTGGTGACTATCCCTTCATCTAGAAGACGTTTGGGCCTTTCTCGCCTCATGCCAATCATTATGTAGATTCCATCTTCAGAATTGATTGCGCGCATAAGTCGACCCAGATTGCCTTTCAGCGTGGTAGATGCAGACTTCATCTGCGCCATTGAGATATGGCGAGATCCACCAGTACCCCTTGACTTCACCGATTCTCTTTGCGTCTCGAAATTCAAGTCGGCCTTTGGGACAATACACCAATCATCGCCATAGGGTGCGAGATCCATCTTGTTCCTCTCCATTTGGGAGATTACCAGCAAGTAAACAGACAAACCCAGACAGAAGGCTGAGACAAATGACGGTATCCAGAGAATCAGGAGAGTAAGAACACTGGATGCAAAAATGATACGCTGCCATTGAGTCCGCACCTCACGATTGTCCCAATGCAGCTTGTCGCTCTGTGTGACACTCATGGATGACTCTTGGATTTCTGCCATTGGGTCCTTTAGTGGTTTGGAACCAATTACGTGACCCTTAGTCAGCCACAAGACCTCCTGTTCGTTTTGATAGATTTTCTACAACTCGCCTCAGGCGATGATGAGTCTCGGAATCCCCACCCCATATCAGAACTCGTCGGCCGACTATTGTGAGATCAGGTAGGCTGCACTTGCACGATTGCCCATGGGCAATAGGTTTTGGAGACCGAACAAGAAACTTCCAATCGTACCCGTGACCTGTTTGCATGGCCTGAATTAGGATTTCAGCTAGGGAATCATCTTCAAGCTCAATCTGACTGGTGACATTCAACATTGACCTCAATTCCTCCGTTCAGTACAATAAGCGCATCCTTCAGCCCACCCCGATGCACAGGTGTGTGAGGGTAAGCTGCGCGCATTGCACCTTCAAGCACTTGTGCGTCCTCTGCTACCTTCTCCGTCATTCTCAGAACTCGTGACTTGCTTTGGATGATTCTTGAAGCCCGACGGGCCACCATCATTCCCACTTTCGTAGGGCGATTTCCCAGAGGCCGGGCCAAGAAGAATCGGAGCTCTCCCCCTTCCTCCTCCTCAAGTCTGGTGCTCATTGCCGCTAGAACACGACCTGCGGCATGTTTTAGATCGATTCCAATGGGGACACTCGCTATCACACATGTAGCACATATTTCTACGCTCCAGGGTCTGAAAACTGCCGCAAGCTTCGATTCGCCATTCCATTGAACTGCCGGAGGCATGCCCAGCCGCAGTATGACATAGACAAGTAGGCAGAGAGAGAGCATGCCTCCAATTGAGATAGCAGTGTCAGTCACGGATGGAAACAGCACCAATCTTAATGACCACGCAGCTGCGACTGCGCCTAGCAAGGACAATCTATCCGGATGATCAGTATTTAGCAATTCAAGCACCTCCCTTTCTGTTAGCAAGAAACAACTCAATGGCAGAAATCATCTCATGCGGCTCGGTGAAAGGCCAGATGTCGGACACAATTCCTTCGCCAAAGACATCGATGTGTCTGGTGAATCTTCGATCGAGAAGGACAACAACTCCCCAATCGTCCGGAGATCTTCTCAATCTACCAATCAGTTGAGCAACCTTCCTGATTGACGGCAAGACTGTAGAGTAGTAGTAGCCTGCACCCTTTCCATACTTCTGCTCGTACCAGTCCCGTAGAGCACCACTGAAGCTTGTAGGTGGTGTAAACGGAATTCCGACGCCTATGACCAGGTCAATGAGGGAGGATCCTTCGTGAACAAGATCTATGCCTTCTCCGAACTTTCCAGAATAGACCCCAAAGATAGCATGTGGAGCTGACTCCACAGCAGCCTTTACGTCTTCGATTCTAGCCCGGGGCTCTTCCACAATCAAGCTCCTATGAGAACAATCGATCCCGTATGCTAACACATCATTAAGTATCGAATAGCTTGGGAACGCAATAAGGGCGCTCTTGTTGGCGGGCACTATAGCGAGGACTTTCGTGATTCGTTTGGCGATTTCTGACCAAAGTGCAGGCCCTCGTTCTGTGTACTTTGTTGATAACTTTCTGTCAATGAGGACAAGCCTGCTTCCACTAGGGTAGGAGCCTGCAATGCTCTCAGTCCTAGCCGTTTTGATTCCCAATAGGGACGCGTAGTGGTGTATGGGGTTCAGCGTACCAGACATTAAAAGAACAGATCTTGCTCCTCTCAGCGTTGGAGCCAGCAGTCCAGCCGCGTTCAAAGGTCTAATCATCAATCTTGCATCGTTAGGAGTGAACTCACCTGTCCACCTACGCCCAATCTCAAGTGTGCAATGCCATCCTTCATTTTGAGCTGCCACAGCTCCGGCAACAAGGAATCCGATTAGCCTTTCCAAAGGGGTCTCTGTGCTGGCCTCAACATCCGTGCTGTCAAGTGTGTCGCCCTTGGTACCAGCTAGAAACTGCAAATCCATGTCTTTTATGAATCGCGGGATGACTTCCCAAGCATGCAGTTCTAGCTCCCTTTTGCTTCTCAATCTGTCTAGCTTTATCATCAGAGTCTCCCATAGAAAAGAAACGACGTCTGGTAGCCAATCCGCACGCGTGACCCGCTTGAGCTCACTGGCGTTGTTCTTCAGCCACAAGATGTCCCTGCCAGTTATTGATGCGGTCTCAGATTCGAGAATGTGGTCAGCAAGGTTATGAGCTTCATCAACAAGAATGTCGATCTCGGGCAACGTCAAGGACAGAGTTGTCAGCAACGCATTCCGGACTCTCCAATTGAAAATGTACGAATAGGGACCAATGATTATCCTGCTGTTCTTTGCACACCATCGCAAGACCTCGTAAGGACAGAAGTCATGTGTCGCCAAGGTTGACTCAGCATGCTCCCGCGTGACAATATCCTCATGCAGGAGACTCTCCACGTGCGCTTTCGCTCGTGCTCTAATCTGCGGCCGGCCGTCTTCACGGGACTTCTGATAGAATCCGTAATAGTAAGTACACTGTCCGCTTCGGACCAAGTCGTTGCAGCCCTTTGTGAAGCCAGTAACTGATGTCGCCACTATTCGCTCCTTGATTGGGCACAAGTGGATTCTAGAAATCAGGCTGGTAGCAGTTAGAGGCTGTGACCCAACTCTGTGCGCCATTACTTGTCGAATCCTTCGTATCTCCTCTTCGAACACATCGGATTGTGAGTGGGTTCTGGTTAGAATGAATAGCCTAGAGTCAGATTCTTCAATCCGAGCGGCCAGGTATCCCGATAATACAGCGATTGTCTTCCCCACTCCACATGCAGCAGAGAGGAGACCTACGGTGCCCTGTGAATAGACATCGGCTGCGAATCTGACCGCGTTGTCTTGCTGGGGCCGCGGATCGTAGGGAAACCAAGACATTGCCTCTTGATTCCTGATTGTCATTCGGCACCCTCCACACGTAGGCATGACTCGGCTGTATATATTCTGAAACGAATTGAGAAGTAACGGTTCAGAAGGTAGTAGTAGCGATCCAAGTGTTCCCGCGAATCGAAGTGCTTTACAGAGCAGGCCATACGTTCGACTATTTCAGGACTAAACCCTTTCTGTCGAGCCGCTCTCCAGAACCACTCCTCAACTTCCCGCATCGTGGATATGCAATGCGCCACGGTCGACTCAACAATCGAAATGAGAAACTCTAATGCATCCTTCGTTTTGTTAGGGATTGATGAAACTCGTTCGCCGGTTGGAATATAGGCGACGATGCCTTCGTTACTGTTCAGGTCTATCTCCACAGGGACACCCTTGCCTCCACGAAGGGTTTCCAGTAATGAGAGGACACGGGGTATCTGGTGCAGAACCGGCTTGGATTTGTCGGAATGTCGCCAACCAATCCGAGTCACTACGAAGAGTGGCGGATCGCTATCAATGTTGACATCGATTTGCACAATCCTGATTCGGTGAGCAGTCTCTCTAAGAATGAGGTTGACGAGGTTGAGGACTGATTCCTGATGTGTCCCGCGTCTGAAGACTTGAGTGCGTCCTCCGGCTTCAATGCTCATGAGTGCTCATCCTCATGCCCAATTGTAACTCCGTCTTCAATCTCGATTACTGCGCCAGAATCGATAAGGTCATACAAGACTCGGCTTGTTTTGGAAAGCGTTATCCCTGCTTCCGCGGCTTCCTGAATCACCTTGACTATTGCCACTGGCCTGCCGCGATTCAAGTCTACTAGCGCGTCTATGATATTGATGATGCGACGTCTGACCCCCAGGCCTCTCTGTGGTTTCTTGCTCTTGCTCCGGCTTTTTGATTCAAGCGCCAGCTTTCTTACATATTCCTCTGCTTCCAGAACCGTTGACGCATAGACAATTTCGTTTTCACTTGCCTGCAAAGTCCCGCATA
>CP070761.1:98022-132250 GCA_020348985.1 Candidatus Thorarchaeota archaeon
ACCTATGACCTCTTCATTCGTGCTTTCGACAACGCAAACAACACGGCGATGAGTTTCAGAATAGAGGTTGACCTGCGGATAGTACCTGGCTCTGACATAGACGAATGGATTACAATGCCTGTTGTTGTGGCATCAAGCTTGGCAGTTATGCTAGTTGTCATCTTGGCCGCGAGAATCATGCAAAAAAGAAAAGAGTAAGATGGAAAAGTCCCCCAGAATCTCTTGTTGAGCAAAGCATTTGCTCGACAAGAAGTGCGAAGGGCAAGAGAACGTTTGACGTTTGTCGTTTATCAAACGATTTAAAAGAGGCCATACTTCAAAAATCAAGTCAGAGGTTTAATTGATTGTTCCGATACGCGTTCAAGAGAGTCTCGAGGGGCTACAGGCTCTTCATAGCCCTTACTATTGGAGTTCTGGTAGCCACGACATTCTTCTCGGCAATGGTGGTTTCGGCCGATGTAACATCTCGCGAGGCATTACTTACTGCTCTCGATGAAGTAGACTATGACCTGCGTGTCGAAGCAAACAATGTCACATGGACCACATCTGATATGGAGGAATTGGAAGGCATACTGGGGGGTATGCCAGAAATATCGTCAACTGATGTGTATACGAAAGTGTTGTATCCCTACAACGAAACGCCAGGGACTGCTTTCAATGTCATAGGGCTGAATCCTCAGAGTGCTGCATGGCAGACTATGGAGCTCATCAATGGTTCAGCAAGCTTGGGTGCCAACGAGACCTACATTGTCGCAAGCTCTGTCAACGCTACGGCATTAACTGATGGTGAAATCCTTCAAGTTCCCATTAGGGTTCAGACAACGGAGTTTCCTTTCTCAGAGACATATGACCTCAATCTTACCGTTGCAGGGTATGTCGATATTCCTGAAAGAACTGCACGTCTTCTGAATCCTCCAAGATACCTCAACTTGGGCTTCATTCAGATTGAGATAGGTGATTGGCGTCACTACAATTTGCTAATTGTTGATTGGGAATCCACTATGTCTCCATTAATTGACATGTACTCCAGTATGGAGAATGTCACACGGATGTATGCGACGACTGGTTATGCATGTCAGCTTGACCGAGACCTGTTGATCAATCCATATGATGTAGGCGCATCATCAACTGCAATAAACGACCTTGTTGCCAGGATTGAGGACAGAACAGCCGTCTTGAACACTGATGTCACGAACCTTGTAGGTTCAACTCTGACTCTGATTTCTTTGATGTCTGCTGTCCTAATATTGGCCTTTGTGAGCCTGGCGGCCCCAATCATCTTCATGTCATGGTATTCGTCAACGATGCTAAGCGATGTGAGCTACAACCTCCGCCGTCGTGAATTCGGTCTCCTGTCGGCAAAAGGATTGGGTCCCAGACCCATCAGGAGAATGCTTCTATTCGAGGGTATCATCATCGGGCTAGTTGGAGGAGTCCTGGGTCTCGTAGCTGGCACAATTCTCGGACATATGGTTGTTGGCGTGACGATAGACAATCTGCTCCTAGCGTTGACTGGGAATTTGATGACGGCCGCCTTCGTCGTTGTATTTGCGCTGGTTCTGGCATATTGGTCAGTTCGTGGGCCGTCCAGTAGGGCTTCCAAACTAGACCCTCTGGATGCTCTCAAACAATACGTCTACATTGAAGAACAGCGGGAGTACAAGAGGTTCCTTCCAACCATTGCCTTGGTTCTTGGCACATACAAGATAGTGGCATGGGTAGTTGGAATCAACATGCAGACCGTCCTTTCAGGTGCTCTATCAACCAACTTCCTGCTACTGATTCTGACCGCACTCTTCACACCAATTGATGCATTCCTGAATTTTGCGGGACCTATCCTGTTTCTCTATGGTGTCACGAAGATACTACTCAGAGGATCACAGAAGTTCCAAGAAGGAATCGTTCAAGCGGGAAGCCGTTTCTTTGGAGCATTTGGGCGACTAGCAACGAGGAACGTCAAGAGGAATCCGTCAAGAAATGCAGCACTGGTTTTTGTTATTGCACTCATTGTATCCTATGGCATCTTCAGTGTTGGAGGTCTCTTCTCTGAGGAAGACCGCATTATTCGAACCGCTCTCTATGATGTTGGATCTGATGTGAGTGCCACCTTCAGCGCTGGCGAGGACATATTCGAGACGGTTGACGAAATAAACGAGCTCGACGGCGTTGATGCAGTTACATTGGAATATCGAATGACATTGAGTACTACAAGAGGCTCCATGGAGGTACGAGCGATTTCCCCGGAGAATTGGAGTGATGCAGCGTTCTATGAGGAGATTTGGTTCTCCGGTGCAACTCTCGAGGAAATCTTCTCGAATTTCACTGATAACAAGATCTTGCTCTCAGTATCGGTTGCAAGACAACTTGATCTGAGGATTGGCAACTTCATCACTCTTCGAGGCACAGGCGCAAGTGATGTGCATAGGATGGAGATAGTTGGTTTCGTTGGTTTCGTAAGTCCGTTCGAGGGTATGCTCGGCGATTTTGCAAGGTTCGTGTTTGGTGGCACATATCCCTCCTACATTCCTCGTGATTATCTCAATTCATCAGGCCTGGTCGAATATGCTGAGGGATACGTACTCATCAAGACTGAGGATTTCTTGAATGGTACAGAGTTGGAGGAAGTGATAGTAGACATTGCTCCTGAAGTAGAAAACACGGCCTCTGTGACTTCAATGCTGAAAGCATCGGAGGAGAACACGTTCGAAGGTGGAGGCACGAGGGCTCGCTGGGTAGGGGTAGTTTTTGCAGTGGTTCTTGCAGTTGTTGGAACCGGCCTGGTCGTGGGCTTGACTCTGAAGGAAAAGGAGTACGAAACGACGCTGCTCAGTGTCCGGGGCTTCTCTCGGGGACAAGTATTGAAAGTGCTACTAGCGGAAATCATGGTAATGGTCCTCTTTTCGCTCCTCCTAGGAGTAGGGACCGGATTCATACAGCTATTTGGAGACCTCTCCAATCAGAGTCAGAACCTGCAGGCGCTTGTGCGACCCATAGTTGTGCTTTCTGCACCTGCAGTTCTCGGAATGGTTACAATGGTTCTTGCTGTCATTGGAGCAGCGGTAGTGCCAATTGCTTGGGCATCTAGGTTTACAGAAGGAAGGGTTGACGTTCTTAGAGAGTAGAGGTGAATGCTTTGACAACGGTTGCTAGTTACATTCAGACAGATGATTTGGTGAAAGTGTACAGGCTTGGAGACGTTGAGGTACAAGCACTGCGCGGTCTCTCAATCAAGATTGACCAAGGCGAGGTAATCTCAATAGTTGGCCCAAGTGGATCGGGAAAGACCACCTTGCTCAATATTATAGGTGGTCTCACCTATGCAACGGCTGGTAAGTCCTACGTGGCTGGATATGACATTTCATCCTCCTCACCTGCACAACTGGGCTATCTACGGCAGAAGATTGTGGGACATATCTTTCAGACACTCAATCTCATCCCGACTCTGACTGCCTACGAGAACGTCGAACTGCCCATGCTTGCAATCAATGCTCCCAAGAACGAGCGCAAGAAGCGTGTCACAATGTTGTTGGACCAGGTGGGTCTCGGTCTCAGGATGAATCACAAGCCTGATGAGCTGAGTGGGGGTGAAAAGCAGCGCGTCGCAATTGCCGCCGCGCTAGCCAATGATCCTCCCATTCTGATTGCGGACGAGCCCACTGGAGACCTCGATACAGAGACCGGGGCCAGAATTGTTGAGTTCCTCTTGAGTGTGAACAAGGATATGGGCAAGACCGTTCTAATAGTCACTCACGACCCCCAGATTGCGAGGCAGACTGATCGGATCTATCGCATCATGGACGGTCGAATTATCTCAGTTCAGACGCCGGGTGAAGCTGAGGAGGCCACAGTCGAGATACGGATTCAGATGTACAGGGATCGCCTCACAGAGACTAACGATGAGATAGCGCAATTGCAGAAGGCCTACGAGCAGCAAAGGGTGACCGCAGGAACATTCGCCGAGCGCTGGACAAACCTCCACCTTACAAAAGATTTTCTCGAGAAAGAACTCAATAGAATGGGGCTATGATGGTCCAAGACTACATGGGAACGTGTAGCCAGACGTTCCCATTTCATCTATTTGTCCGTGATCAAGAGTCCTCTTTGCGTAGAATTCATGTATTCAGACTACTTCGCTAGAGGGTGTTTCGTTTCCTCGCCCTTGCATTCGATGCCTATCGCATTGCAAACGGCGTATCTATGATTGTAACCTGCAACGTGTAGCGGAGCGTCCTCAAGCTCGCGGTCGACAGTCATTGAGCCAGTGCAAGGATAAGCATGATGTGCTTTGGCAATAACGTCAAAGAGGCCTTCGGTATCAGAGACTAGATGCCCACGTACCTTCTGCCCAACATACCAGGCACAGCCACAGGGCGATGAGCGAGTGATGGTAATTTCGGCGATTCTGTCATTCTTGACCTCTGCTTCAAATTGGGGCAAGCCTAGTCGATATCTGTCGATGAACTCGTCAATGAGGCTTCCATGTCCATAGTCAAGAGTGCAAAATGGCTTCGGAAATGCGGACTCTATCCCCACTTCTTCTAGAGTTTCCTTGATCTGTTCCCTGAGTCCTGGCGGCACCCAAGCAGGGTCTTCCACTGGGGCAAGGACGGCACGTGCATCTGTTCTCTCGACAAGTGTGTCGGCAGAAGCAATTAAGTCATGGTGGACACCGACAAGCATAATCATATCGCATTCGTGGAGGTCAATCCCTTCAAGCATCTCCATCGGGTTATCGTACATCTTAGTGGCAGGCGCGTCTACTCTATGCATGCCGACAATGTCGCCTACGAATGTTCCGTAGCCAACTCTGCAATCTGAACAAGTCGGTGCACAGCTCTCACAAAAAGTCTTGAAGTTGATCAGATTTCCGAGGACCCTCTCTGCAAAAACATCCCCGTAGATAGTGACTATCCTCATATCATGCACCGTAGTTTTGAAGCACAACCCTCTGTAATTCATAAGGTTGGTGATAGAGCAACTGAGTTCGGAAACTGTAATATCATTGAATGACCATACTGGAACGAAGTGGTTAGTTTGGGAGTTGCAGATGAATGGTCAATGCTCTCTGAGAGAGTACTTCACGTCAAGGGAAGACCCGGCCGGCTTGCCTTGGTGGCCGTAGTGCTTGTCTACATTGCTGAAGCTGTCTCTATCATAGGTCTTTGGATCAATGGTCGATTCAATCCAGCTGGTATAGACATCAATTGGATTCTCTCAATGGTGGCCGCGGGCCTCTTCTTTGGTGTCTTCGGATGGGGGGCCGTTTTCCTAAAAGGAGCCTACTACAAAACAATTGAGCAGCTCAGCTTCAAAGACGAAAAAGCGAAATCTGAATTCCTCACGAAAGAAGCCGTCTACTCTGATACTTTCGCTGCAATCGGTGCAGTGTTGACGGCAACTGCTCTTGGTGTGGCCCTGAGCGTTTGGCCGCTCTTCACAGGGTATTTCATTCCTACCTTTACATTCAACCTTGCTCCATACTTTGCGATAGCACTTCTCATCTTGGCTCTTGTCGCATCCTTGGGCATCGACGCTGTCGCAGCCATCTCTAGACTTGTCACAATTCCGCGGAGACTAAGAGACCATCTGCAGATCAGTCTATTACGACCTGACAGATGTGGTGGGGCAAAGGCAATCGGGGACTACTACTTTTTATTCACCCTATTGGTTGCGGCCATTGGTTCTCTGACAATTGTGATATCCGGGACATTCGAAGACATTCGCGTCGGCTACTTTCTCGCAGCCACATTCCTACTTGTAGGCGTAGGGATATTCCTAGTCCCACAGATGTCAGTCAGATCCATCCTCAGAGCAGAGAAATTGAGCCGACTCGAAGAGATATCTCACCGTGTCGATGATTTGAGCGATCCATCACAAGACCTTGATAGCGATGAAATGATTCTCGCCTTCCTCCAAGTTCAATCTCTGATTATGCTATACGGAGAGATCGAGAAGCTTAGAGAGTTCCCGTTCGAAACGGGGACCTTTCAGAAAGTCCTTAGTACAGCACTCGTACCGATAGTGCTTCAGATTATCTTCACTATTCTTAGAATCACCTAGAATCTCTCAAATCCATGAGCTCATTTGCCTTGAGTCTCGATATCTTTTTCTCAAGGGCCTTCGCTAGCGTTGAATGACGCGCAATGAGCCTCCCTGTCGTTCTAGTGCATGGTGGAGCAACGAAGTTCAAGAAAGAGTCTCACGATGATGTACTCAAAGCGGTTGAACGTGCAGCAGAGGTTGGATTCTGTGTTCTTGAGCGCGGCGGATCTGGTCTAGATTCAGCAGAAGCAACAATCAGGTCTCTTGAGTCGACAACGCTCTTCACAGCAGGGCTAGGGGCTGAGCCAAACCTGGATGGCGAAATCGAGCTTGACGCAATAGTCATGGATGGCAATCGTCTTGAGAGTGGGGCAGTCATGGCAGTGCAAAATACAGTACATCCGATATCGCTTGCCAGATATGTCTTGGAAAGAACTCCGAATGCACAGATAGCAGGCTCTGGTGCAGACAAGCTCTATCGTAAAATGATCCAGGAAGGTTACCGGGAGGAAAGCACAGCTGGCCGTCCAACAGGTCCACGAATAAGCGAGGGGTGCGACACTGTAGGCTGCATAGTAGTCGACGCTAACGGGTACTTGGTTGCAGCCTCGTCAACGAGTGGTTGGGGCGGAATGCTCCCCGGACGAGTTGGAGACACGCCTGTGATAGGATCCGGTGTCTATGCCAACGAGATAGCGGCGGCTTGCTCGACAGGAAGGGGAGAACAGATACTTCGAATAGTCATGTCCAGAATAGCAGTCCATTATGTCGAGGACGGCTTCTCTGTCACCGAGGCTGTACAGAAGACCATGAGAGTGCTCAGAGAAAAGACGACTGGAGAAGCTGGACTGATCATGGCAGACTCTCAGGGGAATGTGTCTCTCGGGTTTGACACGCCTCACATGCCTGTGGCTCTCCATGGTGAGGCAGGATTAGTATATTCCTCCCTAACTCCAGATGACTTCCCTTCAACCACCTGAATTGCAGGCCAGTTCAGACAAAGGAGGGTGGGGTCAGAAGGTACGGGATCCGGCATTCCGCGGCTGTAATTCTAAGAGGGCGTTCACGACTACGCAACTCTCTCTCATTCCACAATCAAAGGGCGACTCTGATGTTTCATGTAACAGCTCTGATATTCCCTCTAACCCCAATGATGAATTTCCGAAGTGGGATGTTGGCTCCTGAGACGGCTATTGCCTCCTCGACGGTTCTGGCCAGCGAACCACAACATGGAACTTCCATGTGGACGACCGAGAGATCTTTGACATCGTTCTCTTTCAGCATCATAGCTAACTTCTGAACGTTGGATGAGTAGTCCTCAAACTTAGGACACCACATAGCGACAGTCTTCTCATGTAGGAAATCCTCGTGTAGGCCTGAATAAGCGGCGGCCGCACAGTCCGCTAGGAGCAGCAATGATGCACCCTTCAAGGCTGGATGGTGTGGGCTCAATAAACGGAGCTTGATCGGCCAGTGTCCTAGTTCAGATTCCCGTGATTCGGTTGGAACCAGGTTATCGTGCATTTCATGAGCGTGTTGAGTTTCGTAGACCAAGACCTGCTCACCTGGGCAGCCAGACGACTCAGTGTTCCCCCTGATTTTGGCGACATACTCCATTGCCGCCTCCTCGTCGAACTCAACGGTCTCAACTTCTAGAAGACTCAGTGCGTCCTCAGGACAATGGCCGAGGCAAGCACCTAGTCCATCACAATAACTCTCAGAGACGACTTTCGCAACACCGTCGACTACAGCCAAAGCGCCCTCGGCACAGTTTGGCACACATAGTCCACAGCCAGTACATTTGTCCTCGTCAATTTGAATCATTAGCCTTGCTACCATAAAAGACACCATTGCAGTACGGTACATTGGAATGACCGAGTTAACTATATTTAAGTCTATTAGTTTCCGCAGAGATATGCGCTATCCATAGAGATAGTGATTTCACTCTTCTTCGGCGGTCTCAGAGCAAACCAACTGAATGGAATCATGCATAGAAATCCTGGAATCTCAATCATTAGATTTTAGACATAGATGTGACTTCATGTTGCTTCTTCTGAATGCGGACTTCGGAAATCAGTAGAAGAGACTCCCTTGAACTCTTCAAGACCCTCAGGAGGCCACCCTCTTGGAGTTTCGAGATTCTTTCCAAATCGAAAGTCACATCTTGGATGTCCCAATGCCAGAGTTTGAGTTCTTCTGAAACCCACACCAAAGGCTCGCATTCTAGCAAAATCGGCGAGGCATGCAAACGGCGCTATTTCTTCAACCCCATGTTCTCGTGCTAGCTTTAGCCAACCACATTCTTCAAAGTTTAATCCCCAATCAAAGACTGTTCCATCCCCATCAATGAACTCTCCGATCCAGTTTTGAGAGTATTCCCTATTCTGGCTCTCGGTTGCCCAAGTTTTCCATTGGAGTTTCGCTCGATTTGAGAATGCCAGCCTCCGAACTATTCTCCTCCTAATCCAAGAAGCAGATTCCATGTAGGCTTCAGCAATCTCGTACATTAATTGTCCAAACTCTCTTGATTCCATGCCAATACTCTTGCAAGCTTTGTAGAATGCTATTGTTTGGGCGCCGTGCATCATCAGTTCAGTAGCAGGGCTTCTATCTCCACCTACATACGGTATTTCTGACAATATATGTTCAAATTGTTTCCTTGACCTTTCTATCAAGATTTCAAGTGTTCTTTCATCGAAACGCGTATGTGTCACTTTCTTTGCGACTGAAAGTATCTTCTCAAATTCCTTTGCAAATCTCACCTTGTTACGAATATAGTAATCTTCCGTATCTTCCATGCTACCACGCAAGATGAATCCCGTTCTTCGCCGCTCTTAAGCACTCTGAGTAGCGCAAGGGACAGCGTAGACTCATCATAGCTCTATTGCACGCGCACAAGCTACTCTTCGACTTGCTATTGCATTCAAGACCATGTGGAAATGGTTTCCTATTCAGATGGAAAAACGCAGATCTAGAACACCTGACTCATCATGTGCGCCGTGAATTGGCGTGTGATACAGGGTTCAACAATGTCAACTCTCACTATGTTTTTTAGTGGCTACTATACATTTTGCCACCAACTTTCCTAAGTCACCAGGGTGAGAGGCGCAAAGCATGGTCGTGGAACAGAAGCAACCCAGACCTCCGCGAACACGCGAAAGCGTAGAAGGCTGTCCAGTCTTCATTGCTGCACAGGTTCTAGGAAAGAAGTGGTCAATCCTAATTCTGCAGGAGATGATGTTCCCAGAGGCAAAGGATGGGCTAAGATTCAGTGAGATACAGAGAGACCTTGACTGGATCACTCCAAAAGTGCTCTCACAAAGGCTATCAGAACTCAAGGAAATGGGAATCATTAGCAGAACTGTCGACCCTGACATGATTCCTCCGAGTGTAACCTATAAGCTCACCGAAAAGGGAATGGGTCTCCGAGACGCAATTGTAGCCATGCAGAACTGGGGCCGTGATCACGGTCACGAAGTCAATGATGATTGCGAAGGCGATAACTTCGTCGGATGTCACGACTGCAGAGCTCATGACATCTGACTTCGCTTCTTCAAGAACGCTGCTTGGGCTAGGAGCGCATATCTATTGCTCTTCCTTCAGGCTATCCTCGATGATCTTGAGGATTTCATCTTCTACAGTGTTGGTCATTCTTGGCCGTGTCTTGATTCGCCCAATCTCTTTACCGGTGTCCTTTCTGAAAATGATGATTGTCGGACTGCTAGTTATTCCGAATGTGTCCACTTCAACCGGGCTTGGGGGTACTGCCCAGTTTCTTTTTGGAAACTCCCCATAGGGTGGCTTCACCATGCCTCCGAGTGCACGAATCTCGAAGTTGGTTTGCTCTTCCAATAGTGAAAGAACCGGTATCACTTTCCTCGCATCTCCGCACCAGTCCGCGAAGATTGCCACAATCGTGTAGTCGTTCTCATATTCTCGGAGTTTTTCAACGACAGGGACCTTAAGATGATAATACTCACGTGCTCTCTTGAATCCGCCCCGATAGGCAGTCTTCATTGATTCTTGAATGTAGGTTGTGCAATCGGGACAGTCTTCTGTCACATCTGCCAGTGTTGGCTGCGTGCTGGGATCCGCTTCTGTCATCATTGGACTCCTTTGTCTGTTGCCTACCATTTCAAAGCATCGGTGTAGCACTGTGAAGTCGTCTGGTCAGACGAACTTGCTCAGTCTTCAGGCGGACAGTAGATGTCAGTCCCCTTCTCCCCTTTTTTGGTTTGCAGAGGCGCAGTTCTGATTAGTTTGATAACATCAGCAAGGTCTCTACCATGACGTTCCTCATCATGTTTCATGTGACCGAAGATCATCGCCGCGATGGGGTCTTGAACGTTCTCAAGAGCCTGAGAGAGGTAGTCGACCATTTCACTCTCTTTCGCCATAACCTTTTGCAGAGTTCTTTCAAGTTTTACACGATCGATGTATCTCTGCACTTTGGCACTCCACGTGTCACACGGAGTTGTAGTTAGAATCTCCACAATTCCTTCAAGCAAGTGTTTGTGTTTCCAAGTGTCAAGTCTCAATTCCATCAGAATGAGCCGCACAGCCGGTTCTGAGGCAGCATCTTCCGCCTCTGAAAGTTCCTTCAGTGTTTTCTCTTCCACTTCTATCTGCTTCTCAAGAATCTCTATCAACTTCTCGTCAGTTGGTGAAATAGTTGCTACACTCATATGTAACCCCTCAGAGTTAACAATAATGAAGTGGATGAGCATATAAGCCTATCTTTATGGATTCACAAATTTCGTCCCGGATAATTCATCGCAATCGTGGAAAGAACCGTCCCGTCCTGTCCATGTACTCTTGGTACTCACTTCCAAACTCCTTCAAGAGCATTTCTTCCTCCATCCTGGCAATCCACGGGAAAGGAATCGCCACAAGAACTGCGAAAAGCATTACGAGAAGGCTTGCTGTCGTTATTGAGAGCGAGATGGAGAACATGTTAAGCACAGTGTACATAGGATGTCGTGTTCTTGAGTAAGGTCCTGTTGTTATCAAGGCATGTTCTTCTTGAATGGCCAGTTCAGCGGAGTACTGCCTTCCGAGATTGACGTGTATCCACCCGACTAGTATTACTGATAGCCCAGCAAAGAAGATACCGATCCAGCGGAGTAGAGAGGGAAGTGCCACATATGACCATTCTATCCATGGCAACGCAAGCAGATACAGAATGACAGTGCTCAAGTAACTTAGGATCGCAAAGACGAGGAACACCGTCGCCTTTGTCATGAATTCCTCTCTTCTTTCCGGAGTCCTTCTTGCGGATGGAACTCTAAACCTCATTCGGATTGCAAAGAAGACTGCATAGACAGCCAGAAAGAGTATGCGAAAGATTGTGTCTTCGTCCATTGTTTCTCCCTCAGTCTTACATGTTAATGACCGATACGCATAAAAAGATACGCGTTAGTCAGTATTAGTAACGCCAAGTCATTTATAATGCATCCTCTGCGCAATGGAGAATGTGAAGCTTAATGCCGAAGGTAGTCCCAGGATACAAGGAACAAGCAAGAAACCGCATTCTAAATGAAGCACGCAGTGTCTTCTCAGAGAAAGGATATCACAGCGCTACAATGGATGATGTTGCTAAAGCCCTGGGCGTCAGCAAGGGTGCAATCTATCAGTACTTCAGAAGCAAGAAGGAGCTGTTTCTAGCTGCACTTGACTACCATGCAGGAGTACGAGGAAGTGTTGTTCAGTCATTTTTGCAAGAGGGTGGTCTCAAGGCTTTGTGTACCGAGGAGTTCTTTGACCGTATGCGAGAAGAATCAATGGGGAGTCTGTTGCTCAACTATGATCTGCTGAGAGTGGCCCTAAGTGATGACACGCTACGCAAGCAACTAAGAGTGAAACATGAACAATGGGTTAAGGGCGTTGCCGAAATGATTCAACACTCACTCGGAGAAAAAGAAGTCTCTGATGAAGTAGACTTCTTGTCACTGGCTAGAGCTGTCTTGGCCATCCGGGATGGATTGTATGGTTCCCTCATTGTTGGGGGGGACGCAAAGAAAGCAAGAAGGGCCTGGTCAGTTTCAATGACAAGGTTACTTGGAAGTGTTCTTGACTAGTTCTATGCTCTTTCATCCGGCGGTGCTCTAGGCCCAACTTCAATCTCTTGTACTCCATTTGCGGAAAGGTCCATATCGAACCATGAACCAAGAGTCACAGGAAGGGCAGCTCTCTCATTTCTGGGTGGTCAAATTCAGCTTCCTTCTCGGCCTCATTCCCTAGAAACTGGTTGACCATTAACGCTGCGTAGTTGCCAGTTCCAACAGCCATTGCTACTTGCTGAGTAATAGCCCTACAATCACCCGCAGCCCAGACACCTTCGACGTTCGTTTTGCCCCTCTTGTCTGTCACGATATTGCCCTTGTCATCCACTTCAATGCCTAGTGCTTGAGCAATCTCAGTACGGGGTTTGGCAACAAATGCGACGAAGAACACGTCCGCCGATAATCTCTCTCCAGATTCCAAAACAAGTGTCTGAGACGTACCGGGCATGATGAAACGGACTGACTTGATTTTCCCACTGGTCCATGGAAACGGCGACTCATCAAGTTTCGAAAAATCTTGGTCTCGAAATGGAACATACGCGTCCTCGGTCATGAGGATTCGTATCTTCTTGGTGAATCTGGCAACAGAGTTTGCGATGTGAAGGGCACTGCCAACTGTACCAACATTTACGACCAAAACCCTCTTGCCCTTGGTTAGCGGCGCCTCGCAATCTGGGCAATAAAATGCACCATTGCCTGCGTTTGCTATTGGAAGCCACTTGCGCCAATGGCCATCAACGATTGGGTGCTTTCTCGCCGTTCCAGTTGCGAAGATGATTGTCTTTGCTTTGTAAAGTGAGCGATCTTTTGTACGATAGCTCGGCTCAGTTTCCACCGTGAATTCAGGGTAGGCTCCAGATACTTCGCACACGTTTGCAGGCCTAAACTTGGCTCCCGCTCCTTTGGCAGCCCCACTTAGTTGGCGAATGAGAGTTCTTCCTTCAGTGTAGGCCATCCCTGTTGAGAAATTCATAATAGAATTCGTATGAAAATGCATTGGGCTGGTTCCTCTGTCAAGAACCAGAACCTTCCTTTTGTGATATCCGAGATGAAGAGCGGCGGAACAGCCAGCAGGTCCTCCCCCAATTATGATGGTGTCATAGACAATGGACAATGATAAGCCCCTATGACGACCAAATTCCATATCTAATAACTGAATCGCTCCGACCGAGAAACATCACAAGATACTGGTCGCCCTAAGGGTCAACCAATTCTTTTGAAACACAATTCGTACCAAATATGGGATTCTGAATAGAAACTCAATGCCAAATAATTGAGTACAATCGATAGCCTCAAATCTGAATTGGCGGGAATCTACAGGAACTACTTGTAAGTTCTCTCAAGGACTCTGAATATTGCTTGTTCGCAATTGATGAGCTTCTCTCTCTGTTCTGAATTGAGCTTTCCAAGAAGAGATTCTCTACACTTCAGGACGAATTCATTTTCTAGGCCATTAGCCCGCAACTCTCCGAGACTGAGCTTCTTCTGTCCCAGCTTCAACCGACCAGATATTCCACCCTCCGATTTTAGCTCGATAACATCTATGTCGGCGAATCGGAACAGCTCCCCCTCAGTTCTCGTTCGCAGTCCATCGGGCAACTCGCTGACACTACAATATTCGAGACCAACCATGAGAGCCTTTACATCCATAGGATCGAGGCCGGTTTCAAACTCTACTCTGATTGAGCGGGCCCATGATCCCCCTACTGCTTGAGAAGAAACCCATTCACGTTTCAAAGGCAGTGATGAAGCCAAGGCTTCCATGATAAGCACAATGCGTTCATAATTCTCTTCATACAATCCCTGAGCATCAAAGCAGTCAATGTATACTCTTTTTGGTCCTTGGTCTTCATTCATTGACATCATCTTGTACAATCTGGATATTTGAGTTGGTCCTGCCCCAACAGATAAATCCAGTGATACCCACTCTCTGATGAACAGTCTGATAGTTGTTGAGAGAGTTTTCATGAGCTTCCGCAGGAAAAAAGGGCCCAAAGTCAGTGTCGAACAGATTGAAACATTGCTTCAAGACTCCACAGTCTTGGAGTTTGCCGGCAGTGGAGACCCCCACGAAGAATATGGCAAGGTTAGATTGCTGCTTGAGAATCTGAAGGCATGTCCTCCAGATGTATTGCTCTTTGATGGAGACTTTTTGGCTGAGCCTGCATATCTCAAGACCAGTCAAGATATTGAAGCAATTGCCGAAAAGTCCGTAGAGAAACTCACAAGCCTCCTTGAACTCTTGGTTGATTCTCCTTCACCTTCACTCTGCGTTGCCGGGAACTATGAGATTCTAGGCAGCACTTATGACGCGATTGAGGCAATCTCATCTGACAGATTGTTGGATATTGGATGTGATAAAACATCTGAACCACGAATCGACCAAATTCATGAAGATTCTGTTTTTATGGACCTCTACACTGAACGGACGACCTGGTCGGGAGGCGTCTACGAAATTGGTGGCTTCGCCTTGTTGGGAGTAGAGGGATCCAATCCAATTAACTCAACATTCCCAGGAGAACGCTCAGAAGAGAATCTCAAGTGGGCATTTCCGGAAACGACTTCGAAAGCTAGTGTCGGGTCTCAGAATCACATAATTGCAACTCACGGCCCGCCCTTTGGATATCGGGATCGTCTTGGCAAGTTTGGTGTGCCTCCACATCTTTGGGGTGCACAGAAGGGCAGCGTTGCTCTGCGCAACTATGTCGATTCGCAGAAGCCTTTCATGACAGTAGTTGGACACATTCACGAAGCTTTCGGAGTGCACGTTCGCTCTACTGATAAACAGACGGGTGAGACAAAGGAAACAGTCATCGACAAGGATTTTGGCAACAGAACCAAGATAATCATCGGCTATGACAAGAATAAGGCTGATGTTTCGATCACCTTGAACAAAGGCACGCTAGAATACTGGAACTGGTCAAGGGTACGAATTGCTGAAGAAGACTCGTATCGTTTGGTTGACATTGAGGGAGAATGGCTGGATAAAAAGGGACGCAAGAAGCCTTTCAAGAAGTGCAGTCAGATTATTGATCTCAACGATGCTGTTACATATCTGCTTTCCTAGATGATTGGCCTCAGAAGAGCAGTTTCAGAGACAAGCTACAAGATGAACTCGAATGATTACTTCTCTTTCCGACTTCTTCTTAGCTCAGGAAAAACCCATCTGCTGGCCTGCTCCCTTGATTCTACCATCTTCTGATTCTCTAGCCATTTTAGCAGAGCTCGGATCTTGTCTTCAGGAAGACCGGTTTCACGGCGAATCTCCTCAATCTTCACTGTTCCACCATGACGGGCTGCGATATGTATGATCTTTTCGGTGCGCCGAGTGTCTCTAACGGGAATCAGAATAAGAAGGAGCGCTGAAAAGGAGAGGACAAGACTTGTCGCCATACCTGTCGTACCCTCTTCTGTCGGTCCGTAGGCCAAGTAGGTCAAGACTCCTGACACCATCATCCCAAAGACAATGATTGCAGCAAAGAAGAACAGCCGCTGACGTCTACGCTTCACCTTTTTTGTCAATTTCTCAACATCTTCTGCCATCTACTCTTCACCAAAGACAAAAAAAAAGGGGGAGGGGTGGTATAAGTCACTTGGGGCGACGATACCACATGACATAGAGAAACAATGCAAGCATACCGTATGTGAATGTCAGACCTAAAAAGTACGACACTGCGGCCAGTATATTGGCACCAATCACAATCAAGTATGCCGCAAGTACTCCGCCTATGATTGCCACAATCAGAAGCAGAATCACTCCACCCATCATTCCAAATCTTTCAAACGGTCCAAAGATAATATCCGCAAGACCCATCGTCAGTCAACCCCCTTCATTCGCCACAGTATTATTGCGAATATCACAACTATACCGAACCATATGAACGGAATCTGAAACAGCAGTGGTGCTGTTCCTGGATCATCTGCTATTACACCTGGCATGTAGAAGCCTTGCAACGCCACAAACACGAGGGCTATGGCTATGCCAATAGGTGAAACTATCTTTACGACCCATGTGTACCAAGACGGAAGTTTGAAATCGCCTGACTCGTTTGCCGCGTCAATGATTTTCGATCCACCCCAGACCCAGGCCATGATTAGCATCATGAATAGCGCTACTATGGCCAGGCCAAAGAACTCAACGTAGTAGTCAAAGATGTCCAGTAGGTACAGACCCCACGATACATCTTCCCCACCTGCGCTTCCTGGAGCTTCAAACCATGAAGCAAATGGCAGTCCCATGACGAACAGCAAGAGAACTATTACTATCACGGTCCGATTGCGCGGCCATCCCCACTTGTCCATTACCGCGGTAACGATAGCCTCCGTTAGGGAAACGGCGCTGGTTATTCCGAGGAGGACCATCATAATGAAGAACACAAACCCAAGAAGGTTTCCACCAACTCCGGTCATTCCTCCTGGCCACGCAATGAACGCCCATCCTGCTCCTCCGGCGCCCAATACACCAGCAGTCGCAGCAATCGGGAATACTGCAAGCCCTGCAGTGAACGCGAACGTAGTGTCAAGAAGGCTTGTGGTCACGGCGCTGTTCGTGAGTTCACCTTTTCGAGGCAAATAGCTGGCATAGGCTGTAAGAATACCCATACCCGCACTTAACTTGAAAAAGCTCAAACCTGTCGCTTTCCCAATCATTTCCACGTAGTCGAAATCTACTCTTAGAGGATCAAGGTAGAAGTCGATTCCTTCAGCTGCGCCTGGCTGAGCCAATGCAAAGAGTGCCATCATAATGATTACAATCCACAGAAGTGGGAAGAAAATCATGACTGACCTCTCAATACCACGTGTCCCGAAGTAGTCTATGATGAATATCACTATCCACACAGCAATTAGTCCTACAACGGTCAGTGGTGACAGCAGTACATTTACGAAGAAATACGGTTGATCCAAGAAAGTAGGTGCAACTCCCGGTGCGACCTCCATTGCTCCAGGCAAAGGAGCCATCGTTAAAGCATAACCAGCATAGACGGCAGCCCAGCCAATTATGACTACATAGAACGAAGTGAGAATCGCAGCGTTCACTAGAGTGAACCAACCAAGGAATTCACCTCCCGGGTGAATACGCTTCAGTGCACCCGGAAATCCGCGTCTAAAAGTAGAGCCCAACACGAACTCTGTCAGTACAACTGGAATACCAATCAAAGCGAGAAGCACTAAGTAGATCAGTACAAATGGACCTCCACCAAGTACTGACACTTTGAATGGCCAATTCCACACATTTCCAAGCCCGGTCATTGAGCCCCAGACTGCAAAAATGAAACCCATTCTTGTAATCCAGGTCTCACGGGCAACCTCCGCTTCGACTGAAGATACTTCTGAAGGCATTTCTTCATCCATTTCTCTCTTCTCCAAGCGAATGTCTCACATGTAGTTCTCTCCGTGGAATAAATCGTTTTTGGCCGAGTTTTGTTACGTCATTTGACGAATTCCTGAGGTTTAGTTACGAATGTAACTCTGTCATTTTACCTAAGTTACCAATTCAACCTAAACCCCATCGTTTCAAGACATAGTCAGATTCAAGAGAACCAGAAGATACTGTCGATGATTCAGTAAGATATGTCTTGGTACGACACTGGCCTCTGCATATGCAAAGGCAAGTTCTAAAATGCAATCAAAGAACCACGTTTGGAGTGGAATCTGAGTCAACTACGGACTGAATCTCATTCCTGGGTCGACGGTTCATCTACTTCATGAAAAATGCAGTGAGTTCTTACAAACCGTCCCTCTTCATCACGAGCGATTCGTCCATGAAATACGGCCACAACCTCGCTCTGATCTTTGCGTACAAGTTTGAATCGAACATCCTTGATTCTGCCAGCTTCTTTGAATTTTTTGAATCGTCCTTTAAAGATGTCTTTCATTTCCGGGGAGAGGAATTCCGAGAATGAAGCACCTATCACTTCTCCTTTTGTGTAGCCGAGTGCCTCCAGCCATGCCGGATTGACCTCAATCAGCCTTCCGTCCTTATCCAGCGATTGGTACCCAAGCGGCGCGTTTTCATAGAGAAGGCGGAAGTGCTCAGCACTTTCTCGGAGGAGTTTCTCCTGTTGCTTTCTCTCTGAAACATCTCTCACAATCGCCTGAACGTAGTCTTTTCCTCCAAATCGAAACAGGCTGGAGGAGACCTCTGCAGGAAACTCTTCGCCGTTACTCTTAGTGAAGTGACTCTCGTAGCGAACTACTCCTTCTTTCAGAAGGGTCTCGAAGGCTGTTCGGCTGTGTGCTCGGGCCTCAACCGGGTGAAGCTCATAGACTAGATATGACATGATTTTAGACCTGTCGTATCCGAATAGCTCGAGAGCACACTGATTCACGTCAACAATCAAACCTTCGAAATCGTGAATGAAGATTGCATCATTGGACTCGTTGAAAAGCTCGCGGTACTTCTCACGTTCATCAGCAAGCGTGATGTCTGAGATTTCTGAAGGCACTGCAGTCTTATCCACTTGTCTGACTATCAGAATGCAGCCGTGTGATTCCTCATCATCTCTCCCAAGTGGCGCAGCGGAGATCATGGTATGCAGATGAGTTCCGGATGCAGTCGACCAAATCACCTCATCCGTTGCTGAGAGACATTCATCCACCATTGGGATGAAGTCAGCAATGAAGCTCTTACTCTCTTTGACGAGGAAATCATCGACCTTCTTCCCGATGATTTCGTCAAGAGGTCTCTCCAGCATAGAAGCCGTGCTCTGGTTTGTTGAGATTATCTCCCTGTCTTCGCCGAGCAGAATCACTCCGTCAGATATCAGGTCTGCGAGCAGACTCGCAGGCACGTCCTGCAGCTCTTTGATATTCTCCACTTGAGCTCCTCCTAGGGCTTTCAGAGAGAAATCTCCCCTTGACTTGACTATATGTTACAAGTCTCCCTTTTGGAGTTTGCCCATAGTCGAAATTTCTTGGTTATAAGTAGAGATTCTATGTTCCCAAACAGGTTCCACCGGCCTCAAGACCAAGGTCGAATGCTCTGGAATTTGCGTCAATTGTCTTCTCGGGAACGAGTGCTAGCACTGCTTCTCGCACCTTCTCTGTGGGGATTGGGAAATCTGGACACGCCAAGGCCGCTCCGACGAGAACGGAGTTCTCTGTCTTTGCATTGCCTGCTTGAAGCGCCAATTCTAGCGAATCCAGAAGTACGATGTTGTCTGTAACCATTTTCAGCTTGTCCACAATCTGTTCAATAGTTAGGTACTTCGTCTTCCCTGTCTTGTCCAGAGCAACTTTCTCAGTTTCACTGACCGAAGGCATGATGCGATTGCTCATGATGACAACTCCGCCATCCTTGAGGTACTCGATGTAGCGAAGGGTCTCGCTTGCTTCCATAGCAATCATCATGTCGGCCTTGCCATATGCGATTAGCGGCGAGATCGGTTCACCGATTCTGAAGTGGACATAAATGGAGCCCTGTCTCTGTGAAAGACCATGCTGTTCTCCCGTCATGACTTCAAGCCCTGCGTCAACAGCCGCCTTTCCTAGAATCGACGACAGCAGCATGAGACCCTGACCACCCACTCCGCAGAACATGATATTGAATGTACCACTCATTTCATTCACCTCTCTATGTGACGCGGAGCGTCAACTGGGCAGACTTGTCTGCACTCAAGACAGCCATCACAGAGGTCCTGCTGGATCTTCATTTTCCTATCATCTTCATCCACAAGAATGGCTGGACAGTAGAACTCCTTGACGCAAGCATAGATACTCCTGCAGGTGTCCTTCACATTCTCGCTGGGTACTATCTTCTCACCCAGTCGCTTCTTCAGACGGTCTCCGTAGAGCGCGCAATCACGCTTGGAAATGATCACTGAGAGACCTTCTATCTGGATTGCATCTATGATCGGCTGGATGCAGTCACGAGTCTCGTACGGGTCGATGATTGCTATCTTGGCAGCGCCCAATGCCTCGAAGAACTTCTCCATGTTGATTTTTCTTGCGGGGTGTCCCCCAGCATTGAACTCGCTATTTGGATTGAATTGCTGCCCGGTCATTGCAGTCACTGAATTGTCGAGCACGAACAGAGTCACATTCGAATTGTGATGGATGAGGTTGACAATCCCTGGCAACGCTGCATGGTAGAGCGTGGAGTCGCCAACCATCGCAATTACCTTGTCTTCCAGAACAAGGTTCATTCCAGCCGAAAGCCCCAAAGATGCACCCATCGCTAGCATCGAGTCACTAAACTCGTTAGGTGGCAAGAATGCCATTGAGTAGCATCCGATGTCGTTGTTGAATACAATCTTATCTCTGATCTTCAGTCTGTTTAGCGCTTGCCTGAAAGCCCAGAGAGTACCTCGGTGAGGACATCCAGGGCAGAAGATTGGCACTCGATTAGAGAGCACTTCTGCCAGTTCCTCAGCGCGAGTCAGAATAGCATCGTAGTCAAGGGAGATCTCACTACCGGTAACATCTGAGAGGACTTTCTCAACGATAGGCACGTTGTATTCCAGCATCTCACTGAAGTGACCACTCTTCTTTCCAATGATCTCAATTGTGGGATTGGCTTCTTTCGCGATTGCTGTGATTCGGGTCTCAAGGTACGGTGTAAGTTCCTCGACTATAATCACCTTGTCTAGGCGCTTCAAGAAGTCAGCAATCTTCTCTTCAGGAAGCGGGAATAGCGTTCCAATCTTAAGAACTGGTAGCTCTGCCTCCAAGTTTCGCATTGCTTCCTTGGTGTGCAGATAGCAGACACCAGCGGTAATCACTCCAGTTGTCCCTTTTCCTTCGTCTATGAAGTTGAACTTGGTCTTCTCGAATTCTTTTTGGAGTGCCGCCTTCTTCTCAAGCAGCTTTGCTTTGAGTGCCCTAGCAACTGAACCTACCGTGAAGTACTGCCCCTTGACATCTGCCCAAGACTTCCTCTCAAAGGGAGTCCTCTTCAGATCTCCCAGCTTCACCATGCCCCTTGAGTGATTGACTCTTGTCGTCGTTCTCATGATTACCAGGGTCTTGTGTCTCTCAGAGACCTCAAACGCCCACCGAACCATATCGTGGGCTTCCTGAGCATTCGACGGCTCTATCATCGGCACATATGCCACCTCTCCAAAATACCTGCCATCCTGCTCAGATTGAGACGAGTGGGCAAACGGATCATCAGCAATGAGGCATACACAACCGGCGTTCAGTCCGGTATAGCCCATGCTGAACATAGAATCACTTGCAACGTTCATCCCTACGCTTTTCATGGATGTGAATGAACGGACTCCTGCCATGGAGGCTCCGGCAACAGTCTCAAGCGCAACTTTCTCGTTTGCTGCAATCTCCATTTTGTAGTCTCCAAAGTGGTCGAGTACTTCTCCAAACGTGTCCAGAATCTCTGAAACAGGCGAACCTGGGTAGAACGAAACAACCTTGACATCCGACTCAAGAGCTCCTCGCACTACTGCTTCATTCGAGAGCATGAGCGCGGGTCCATGGTCCGTTCTCATGACGTCTTCGACGGTCATCGTTAAAACCTCTCAGCTTCGATACCTAACTTGGCGTGACATGCATACTCTGCATAACATAAGCCTTGGGCTATGTACGTACCAATCACTTCAGGAATGTATTATGAGTTATCCACCCGGACTACCATGCCAAGGAGAATCCTTCCATATCATGTCCCATATCATGTCCTCTGTTAGAGTTTCGGGCTCAATGATTGCTTTGTGAAGATCGTGCAGTAGTTTGTGATGTCGAATCTCGTCTTCTCGTATCATCGCGGCAATAGTCCTAACCTGTTCATTGTCGCTCTTCTCGACAAGTTCGCCGTAGGCCTTGACAGCGTGAGCCTCCAGCTCGATGTGTTCTTTGATACCGTCTGCAATCTTGTCCCGTTCCGACACGCTAATGAATGGAGTGGGACCCTCTACGGCCTTTCTAAGAGACTTCAAGAGCGTCGCGTGCTTCTTTGAATCTTGAGCAATGCCAAGAAGCAGGTCTTTCACAAACACGTTCCCCAACTTGGAAGTGTTATCCTCAACTAATTCTATGATCTTCTTCTCAAGCTCGATCTGCTTGTCAATGAATTGAAGTGTTTCTTTCTTTTCCAAGATATGTCACTCCAGCTGTCCGACGTCTGGTCGTGTGCCTATCTGCCTTATGACTTTTGACAAAGCTCAACAAACTGATAAGAAGCAAACACTACTCCCACAGCGCATCTCTTATATCACACGAAATGAACTCTCAATCGTCCAAGAGGTTGGTCACGAAATGACAAAAGCAACCATCTACACGGCAACAAAGTGCCCTCACAGCAAGAGACTCAAAGAGTTCTTGACTGAAAACGGCGTCGACTTTGAAGACAAGTGTGTTCTGGACAGTCAGGAATTGCTCCAAGAGCTGTTGGAAGTGAGTGATCAGCGAGCAGTTCCAGTAACAGTTGTTGAAGGAGAAGTCTTCGTAGGATTTGGTAGGCGAGCCGAGAGAAGGTTACGGAGAAAATTGGGGGCTTAGGAAGATGTTTGATGTAATCATAATCGGATCTGGTGTTACAGGTTACGGTGCAGCCATGTATGCAGCACGCTTGGATCTCTCTGTTGTAGTAATTGGCGATGTCGACGGTGGCACAATAACGCTGACAGATGATGTTGCGAACTACCCTGGTTTCATTCAATTGACCGGAACTGAGCTAGCACAGAATCTTAAGTCACACGCACTAGATTATCCTGTTACGATTGAAACTGGGACGGTTGTCGATGTCTTCAGAGAAGGTCAGGACATATTCTATGCTGTTACTGATGGCAAGACGCATCTTGGTAAATCTGTGGTATTTGCCACGGGACTTAAGGAAAGAGAACTCGATGTTCCCGGTCATGATGAGTTCAAGAACAAGGGCGTCAGCTACTGCGCCCTCTGTGATGCTCCGCTCTTCAAGGACAAGACGGTAGCAGTTGTAGGTGGAAGTGACAGCGCGGCCAAGGAGGCATTATTGCTCGCCAAGTATTGTCCGAAGGTGTACATAATCTACAGGAGAGAGCAGATTCGTCCAGAACCAATTAACGGAAGAAGGATTGAGAAGGAACCTCGAATTGAGGTGATCACTGAGACCAATGTTACCGAGATTATGGGCGACCAAAGAGTGACTGGTGTAAAGCTGGACAAGCCCTACAACGGTTCGGACACACTTGAACTAGATGGCGTCTTCGTTGCAATCGGAGGAATTCCGTACTCCGAGCTTGCAAAGAAGATGGGCGTGAAAACCAACGAGAAGGACGAGATTCAAATCGATCGATCGAGTCGAACGAATATCGAAGGAGTCTTTGCGGCAGGTGATGTTGTGGACACTGAATTCAAACAGGCCATTACTGGTGTGGCTGAAGGTGTACATGCAGCATATCAAGCCTACAAATATATCAACGAGAGGGACTTCGTAGTCTCGTGTCGAGAGAGCGAATAGGAATCGCTTTTTCATTTCCTGAGAGCGACTCGCCAGGGATATAGCTGACCAAAGAAGATTCCCGATTTGATTGCGGGGTCATTCTCCATGATGCTTCTAGCGGATTCAATTGAGTCAGTCTCAATAATCGTAAGACCGAAGAGAACCTCAGAGAATCGTCCAGCCATCATAAGTATTCCTTCACCAAGGAGTTTCTCAAGATAGCTGAAGTGATTCTCAATTATCTTCTCGGTACCAGGTTCTCCATACTTGGGAGCAGGACGTAGGACGATTACGAATGATTTCTTGTCCTCTGAGGTCGCAGTCATCCTATTCAACTGCCTCTAGCAGCTTGTCCAAAAACATCTCTATTGGTGTAAGTCCTTCGACAGAAACCGATTCGTTGAAAATGGTCTTTGGCACGCCAAACACAGCGTACTGAGTAGCAAGGTCTTGAAACTCAAGCGCCTCTATCATATCAGACTCTATGAGAGGATTCAGAATTGCTGCCTGGTGAGCCAGTCTCACCATGTTTGGACAATACGGGCATTGCGGTGTCGTGAATACTTGAATATGAACTGGTTTGTCAATTGCCCGAATCTCCTCGATTACATCCGGCGGCATAGGTGCAGTACCAGATGAGACATCGATGATCGATCCGATGAGAGCTCCAAACTCATGCCCTGCAGGGATTCCATAGAACCTTGCCTTGTATTCGTCTCTACCATGCAGCACGATGGCCGGATTGAATCTGATTCCAAGCTCGGCCGCCTTGCCCTCGCCGATTGGGTCTTTGTGAATCTCCACATTGAGTTTGTCTGATAATTCAGCAATTTGTCTCGCAATCTCCCCTGTGTCATTACAGTACAGACAATCATGATCGCGCAGGAAGAGATGCATCGTCACGTTGTCTTCGAGTTGCTCAAACATTTCTTGGACCTGCTCTTTAGTAGCATCATCCATTTCTACTACCATTACAGTGTTCCCCACTTCACGATAGCAAATCCGCATATATCAAGCTTGGTTTAGTGGACATTAGTCCCGGCTTGCGGCGCCTCAACTACTTCTCGACCCAGGTCACTCTCTCGTCATCAATCATGTCTTGTAGTCCGTCAGGTACATCCTTAGACTTCTCGAGGGATTTTGAGGCAATAAGCTCGGTGTCCTCTGAAATGGAAATATCCTCTAGAGACGTACACGTAAAAAGAGGGCTAATGTCAATTGAGGCAAATTGATTCTCCTCACTCTTGTGATCACTGAAGAGAAACAGCTCTTCTAGCTCGCTCCAGCCAGCGAGCGGCGTCAGGTCTATCTCTCTAAGTTTGTTTCTTGACAAATCTAGGCTGAATATGTGAATACAACGCGTGAGTGGGTACAGGTCAATCTCTTTTAGCTGATTCATTGCAAGGCCTACTTTCCTAAGTTCTCTGCAATTGCTTAGAGGCTCCAAATCGATGCTTTCTAGCTGATTTCCCCCCAATCTTATCATGCGAAGGTCTGTACATTGTAACAACGGTGCTAGATCGATTTCTTGCAGGTGATTATGTTGAAGGTAGACAAACTTCAGCTTCTCACAGCCCTCTAATGGACTCAGGTCTATGGTACTTAGAGAGTTGTACATCAAGTTCAGCTGGATGAAGCCCGTACAATTGCTCAGTATTGACAAGTCAATCTCAGAGAAATCGTTGTTCTCGAGCTCCAATACTTCCAGTCCATGGCATGCAGAGATTGGTGAAAGATCAATCTTGCTCAATTGATTATTGAAGAGCCGAAGACGCTGCAACTCAGTGCAGTCGCTCAAAGGAGAGAGGTCAACGCTTTCAAACTGATTTGAACCCAATTCTAGTACGTTCAAGTTCTTGCAGCCGCTTAGGGGCTGGAGATCAATCTGAGAAAGTTGATTCTTGTTTAGACCTAATACACGAAGATTTGCACATGTTGCCAAGGGAGCCAAATCCAGAGTGGACAGAGGATTCGAACTCAGGAGTAGTTCTTCAAGGTTGTCACAATTCTCCAACTGTGCAAGATCTATGCTTACAATCCCCTTTCTCTCCAAGTCGAGGGTTGAATCGTCCTCCTCGAAATCGATCCCTTCGGTTTTTCCGTCCTTCTTTGTGTACGTTACTGTTATGTCACACACTCTTGCATACCCCTCTTTGGCTAACCTACCATGACTACACCATTAATAATTCTACTTTGCCCTGACGCTGCCTCTGCTCCGACCACAGATTTCATAGAAAATGGGGCCGTCACACTGTCTTCAGACGTCCCTCTGTTGTCGCATTATCATAAGATTGTGTTCAGCCGCCTCATTATTGGGGTCTATGTCAACAGCCCTCTGAAACGCGGCAATTGCAGCCACATTCAATCCAAGCCTGGCGTAGGCGATTCCAACCTTAGACCATCCCTCAGAGTCTTCTGGGTTGATTTCAACGGCTTTCTTTAACGCTTCAAGTGAATCCTTGTTCTTCCCCAACTGACTGAGTATCTTGCCAAGGGTCTTCCATCCATCTGTGTAACGAGAGTCCAATTTGACAGATTTCCTTGCAGCCTTCTCAGCCTTTTTCAATTCGTCGAGTTCCAGCAGAATACTTGCCAGAATGTGAAACGCCTCGCAACTGTTTGGCGATGACTTGATCCAGTCCTGGGTGGTCCTTAGGGCCAGAGTATAGTCCCCTATCTCCATCTGGCTCTTCACAACCTCAACCCACGGTTCCGCAGAGGTGGGCTTTAGAGATGCTGCACGACGAAAGGCATCATCACTTTTCTCAAGCTGATCAGTCGAGAAATAGAGCATACCTAGGCTATGATAAGAAGCTGAATGCATGGAGTCTATCTTCAGCGCCTGTTTCAGTGCAACCTCGGCTTCTTGGTACTTATACTTGCCGCGAAGATACTCCCCCCATTCATGCCAAGATTCTACATCATCCGGGCTGGACTCCGCCTTCAGACGAAGATCCTTCTCTTCCTTTGCCGCTTTCTCCTCCTCGGTGAGAGGCTTCGGTTTCTTCTTTCTGGAAGTCTTTTTTGGAGCCGGTTTCTTGGCTGCCTTCTTCTCCGTTGTCTTTGGTTTCGCAGTCTGTGCGGCTTTCGACTTTTGCTCCGCTTTCTTCTTCTTTGGAGCTGATTTGGTCTTCTTATTCGACATTGAACTGTCCTCTTCCAAACGATCCGCTTCGATAGTGAGACTCCATCATACTGGGGAAATTGAAAGACAAGATGAAGTACGTGACTAATATCGCTTTCCTATTCCTAGTCTTTAGATGTCTCTATGTCAATTGGGATAGATTCTTTAATTGCTCATTTCCCAGCACCGCCACGCCATAGGAGACAAAATGCATGGAAAAGAAGACTCTGGGTATCCTACTTCTCTCAAGCCCGTATACCCATCAGAATAGCCACACGCTCTATGAGCTAGCAAGATCTGCACTTCAGAAGGGCTATGGAGTGAAGGTGTTTCTGTTTGTGGATGGTGTCAATAACGCAAAGATGGGACAGGATCCCGACCCAGATGTCCCGATGAATGAGAGGTTCACTGAACTAGCAGAAATGGGTGCGGAATTCCAAGCATGCGGTCTATGCACCTCTGCACGCGGATTTGATCAAAAAGGATCCGACTTCATTGAAGAGGTTGAAGTCACAGGCTTGACCGAGTTTGCAGAAATCGTCGGTGAATGTGAGCGATTCGTTACTTTCTCTCTCAATAGGTGATTGAAGTGGATTTTGAAGAAAGGAAGGTACTAATCATCATCAGAAGCAGGCCTTTTGGCACAATCATCAACTTTGAGGGTTGGAGAGCTGCCGTAGGAATGATTGGCATGGATCATGAACCAACGATGTTGTTCATGGGTGATGGAGTTTACTCTCTGCTGAGAACCATGGATCAGACTCCCATTCAAATGTTCAAATCCACATACGAAGGGTTTGACGGGAGAATCTGTGCGAGCAAGGAATCTCTGGAAGCCCGCGGAATCAGTCATTCAGATATCTTCGACGATGTTGAGATTCTGGATGAGCGCGGCATTGGTCGAGAACTGACTGAGAATGAGGTCTTCTTGACATTCTGAGGTGGTGCAGGAATGAAGTACTTGATATGGTTATCTCATGACACAAGCAGTATTGGTGAACTATGCAGACCACTCCTAGGTGAGGGACACGAGGTTGGAATCCTGCTAATTCAGGATGGAGTATTCATGCTTGACCGTGGCTGCCCTCTGTCCAAAGAGCTCCAGGGTATTGCTGCAACAATCTATGCTTTGAAGGACCACATCGATGAGCGCGGCATTGGAAGTCGACTTGTCGTTGAGGCTGAGCACATTGACTACAACCAAATGGTAGAGTTGCTGATGGAGAAGTATGACAAAATAGTCACTGCGTAGAGGCAGTCTCCCTAAAGGCCTCTTGTGTATTGGGGGCGAAGCATGCTTTCGTCACCCTCGTCTATAATCCTTCTCAAGATCGAAAGTATCCCTTCCTTGTCTTCGTCTAGGGTTCCTCCAATAGGGAGGTAATTCGAGGCATGATTCGTTCTGAACACGCAATTCGTGAGTTCTAGGTTCTCAACAAGCGTTCTGAGTTCTTCGAGAATCTCCATTGGAGCCATAGGAAGGAATTCTCCTCGTTGAACCATTCCGTGCAATGGGGTTCCATCGGGAATCATCAGAGTCAGCGCACCGACGTATTCGGGATCTATGGCGTTGAGGGCACGAGCAGTTGCGATAGCGTGTCGATGAGAGTTCTCTTTTCCACCAAGCCCAAGTATAACTGTCAGTGAAAGCGAGATTCCGGCATCTCGAATTCTGGTACAAGCTTCGATGTTCTCTCGCGAGCTGATGCCTTTCCTCACCCACTGAAGCAGCTCATCGTCACCTGTCTCTATGCCCAGATAGACAATGCCTAGGCCAAGATTGTGCAGTTCTCGAAGCTCTTCTGATGTCTTTGTTGTAACATCCTTTGCATACCCATAGATGCCTACTCGGGCAAGACGTGGAAGCCTGTCATGAAGCACTTCCAGAACGGCTCCTAGTTCGTCCGATTCCATCACTAGAGCGTTTCCGTCCGCCAGAAAGACTCGTGTCACATTCTCCAGGATTCGCTGGGGCAGAGCTGCCAAATCATCTTCGATCGCTTTCGCGCCGCGCAACTTGTACCTCTTCTTCTTGTATGATACACAAAATGTGCATGCATTGTGGGAACAGCCTATTGTCGCCTGGAGTATCAGGCTTCTTGCCTCACTTGGTGGTCTCCAGATAGTTCCTTCGTATCTTGGCATCCCTTTCAACTGCTAGAAAGATTCCTTGAGCATCGGCTTTTCTAGATTGTCGTATATGGGATTGAGTGTCAAAAGTAGTCCACTTACGCTGATACCAATGCTCTTAAAGCGAAATCCTGTTGGACTTCCAATAATTCATGCATCCTGCTGTTCACAGGTTTCTGTGAATCACGGAGGCACCAAAATCATGTTTGACGAATTGCAGCGAAGTGTAGAAGCTGCAGAGAAGATGGGTGCTGAATTTGTTGAGGCACGATTTGAAGACCTCACACTTAGAACCCTTGAACGTACTGATGACATCTGGAAAGATATCCAGATCAAGTCACGTATGGGAATAGCGATTACAAGCTATGTAGAGGGGGTCACGGGATTCTCTTTCTCTGCAAGCACGAAGACAAGTGATATTCTAGTAGCGGCCGAGAAGTCTGTCAAGATGGCGAAGGCGTCGTCCTCCGCAGCAAAGTTGAAACTGCCGTTCGAGGACGGAGACCCTATAGAGAGCAAAAGCTCTGATACACTTTCAGTCAAGATCCATCCACGAGACCAAGATTTGGGTTACAAAACTGACCTTGTCAACAGGATGGTAGAGACTGCAAGGGAGCACGGAGAGAGCATTCGAAACATACGAGGGCTCTACGGGGAACTCTATGGGACCAAGCAACTGGTCAACAGCGATGGCTCCAAGATTGACTGGCAGTTTCTGGTGACAGATCTTCGAGTTTCTGTCACGTCAATGACCCAATCAGGAGCAATGGTTAGGGGCGCCGATGGGAAAGGCGGTACACACGGCCTTGAGATATTCAGTGAGGACGAAACGACTCCAGAGGCAATAGGTGAAGCAGCTGGAAGTAGGTCAAAGGAGCAGCTAAAGGCCAAGGCCTGCCCAGCTGGGAAGTTCAGATCCCTAATTGAGAATCGACTTGTTGGTGTATTGGCGCATGAAAGCTTTGGCCATTTGAGCGAAGCTGATTTCATCGTCACCGGCGGCTCTCCTCTGACGGAAAAGCTGGGCACAACTCTCGGAACTGAGCACGCCACCATTTATGATGGTGGGAACGTGGACATTGACAAGTACGGCGGCTTATGGTTGCCGTATGACGATCAGGGAATTCCGACATCAATAACAACGGTTCTTAAAGAGGGAGTTCTGAAACACTACCTTCACAATAGGGGAACTGCCGCAAAGGTCGGTCAAGATGTCACGGGCAACGCCAGGGCAGTCACTTTCGCCTATCCACCGATATGTCGGATGACTAACACCTACTTCGCACCTGGCGACCTGACTGAAGAGGAGGCACTAGAGCTTCTTGACACAGGGGTCTATGCTATTCAAAGCATGGGCGGCCAAGTTCAAGGCGACGGGAGCTTTCTCTTCAAAGCGATACGTGGTTATTGGGTAGAGAGGGGGCAGATACAATATCCAATCCGCGAGGTGGCTCTTTCCGGCAATATCCTAGAGTTGCTATCGAAGGTTGAAGGCGGCACAAAGGAGCTAAAGCTAAGCTCTGGTTACTTCGGTGGTTGTGGAAAAGGCGATCAGTTTCCGCTACCGACTGGATTGGGTGGCCCTATGCTAGTAATAGATGGCGTGACATTTGGAGGGGAAGCCGGTTAGTTGGAGGTGAAGAAGATGGATTATGATAGTCTCAAAGATGAACTTCTATCAATTGCCGACACTGGCCTAAAGTACGCAGCTTCTTTGGACAAGTCAGCTGAATTCGAGGTGTTCCTCTTTGTTCAGAGTGACATTGAAGCGGGTATCAATCAAGGCGTTGTGACTGCCAAGGATGGAATAGTGATGGGCAATGCAGTACGAGCAGCTAGGGGCAAGAAGGTTGGATTTGCTTGCGGGAGTGGTATTGATGCGGAACGCGTCAGACTGAGCGCTGATGAGGCATTCGGCATCGCAAACAGCATTGATGTTGAAGACGAGAGATTCGAAGGATTCTGTGACTCTGGAGCTTCAGGAAAAGAAGGGAATTTCGCAAAAGAAATCCTGGAGCTTGGTACTGAAGAGCTTCTCAGGTCGTGCGAAGAGATCATCAAAGAAGCACAGTCTGTTGACGAACGCGCCAAGATCATCTCAGCCGATGCAAGCGCATCTTGGGGCGGATATGCTGTTGCCAACACACGCGGACTCCTCCTAGGAACGTCATATGGAGACAATGGCTGTTCAGCCAACGTACAAGCAATCGAAGGTGATGAACGCAAGGGTGCGTTTGAATTTGATGTAACAAGAGAGCGTGTCTTCGAAACTAGCGGCCTTGGAAAGAAAGCAGCTGAGGAGGCAGTGGCGTTGCTTGGCGCGAAGAAACTGGATCTTACAACGAAGATGCAGACCATCTGGACACCAGTTCCAGCCTCACTCTATGTCATGTCAAGTCTGGGACAATCGGTTCTTGGGCAACCAGTTGTTGAGGGTATATCGCCTCTATGCGATAGGATCGGGGACAGGATTGCTCACGAGGGATTGACGGTCGTTGACGATGGGCAGAAACCATCAGGTCTAGGCACAAATGCTATCGATCACGAAGGAAATGCACAAAGAAGAAATCCAATCATAGAAAAGGGCGTTCTGAAAGGATTCTTGTTCAACACATACTTTGGCAGAGCATTTGGTGTCGATTCCACTGGCAACTGTGGACGTGGTAGCTCCCCCTTTGGAGGAAGCACTCCGTACGAGAGCACCCCTGGCGTAGCTCCAAAATGGTTCGAAGTTTCACCTGGGAAGTCATCCGAAGAGGACCTGATTTCTTCTGTTGATGAGAAGGCCATAATGGTTAAGGGATTTCCTCTGGGGATATTCCACACCAATGTGAGTACTGGAGAATTCTCAATTGTCGCCGGCGAGGCATATCTTGTCGAAAAGGGTGAAGTGAAGCATCCCGTTCAGCCAGTTTCGATAGCAGGTAGCTTCTATGATGGATTCAAGAACCTAACCGGAATTGGCAATGATGTGTTGCCAATGCCTTGGGGAGTCGAATCGCCCGCGCTGGCCATTGATGGTTTCTCGATTGTAGGATAGAAACAAGGAACGGTCGGGCCAGTTGAGCTCGGCCCTCCGTTCATTCTATCTGCAAAATGCGCCGATTTGAGACTATTCTAGGTTTCGTAGAGCGATGAATACTTCTCCTCGATGTAGGCTAGGAATGGTTTCGAAGTCAGCTTCTTTCCAGTCACACGTTCGGCTAGGTCACCAGGGTCGTAAAGATTCGATGTTAAGTAGATACTCTTTGTCAACCATTCTTTCACAAGTCCGAATTTGCCGGCCGCCATTTCATTCAGCCACTCCGGATTGTCCTTGTTCAATTGCTCAAGGAGCATGCCTCCATACACATTACCAAGAGCGTAGCTTGGAAAGTATCCGAAGTAACCGAAAGCCCAATGAATGTCCTGAAGCACTCCTTCAGTGTCATTCTCTATCTCCACTCCCAAATACTTCTCGTACTTCTCGTTCCAGACCGAAGGCAAGTCGGTTACATGGATCTTTCCAGCCATCAAATCTCTCTCTATCTCAAATCGCAAGATTATGTGAAGTGAGTACGTGACTTCATCTGCTTCAACCCTGATTTTGGACGGCTTCACAAGATTGGATGCACGAACGAATTCCATAAGGCTCACGTTCGAGAATTGACCATCAGTTATTGCGTTGAGTTTCGGTAAATAGTACCTCCAGAACTCGGGAGAACGACCGACCATGTTCTCCACGAATCTCGACATTGCTTCGTGGATTCCGCTACTAGAAGAAGTTCCAAGCGGAAGGTACTTCCAATCCTGATTGAGGTGTTGTTCGTATAATGCATGTCCAGCTTCATGTAACATCGCGAAGAGAGCCGCGCCAACATTCTCTTCATAATAGTGGACTGTGACCCGAACGTCATCGTAGTAGCCAGTTGTAAACGGATGCTCTGCCTCGTCTATTCGTCCACCTGCTTCCTTTGAGGTCACATCATAATGCACGACCTCAGCCAGGTCTTGCATGAGCTTACGCTGAATGTCGATAGGCACCTTCACTTTGAGGAAGCTTGTGTCGACCCCGCTCGAAATCTCAGAGTACTTCTTCACTAACGGGACCAGCCCGTTCCTGAGCTCACCAAAGACGTTTGAGATTACATCCTGTGTCATCTTGGGCTCATAGTCGTCAATCATTGCGTCGTAGAGGGTTTTTGCATCCTTTACCTCCATTAGAAGCTCAGCTCGCTTCTTTGTGAGCTCAATAGTCTTTTCCAACTCGGGTTCGAACTTCTTCCAGTCTGCGTTAGCTTTTGCATCTCTCCACTTGGCTGTGGCAGTGGTTTGCTGCCTTGCTAACTCGGCTACCAGCTCTTCGGGCAGCTTTGTAGCCTCATCATACTGCTTCTTGAATAGGTAAACGTCCCTTGCTTGTGGCTCATCAAGCGATTCCTGTTCTCTCTCAACTTCCTTGAGAATCTCTCCCACATCTTTTGCCGTGAGCATTCTGTGGCCTATCTTCTGAAGCAGGGCATTTGCTTCACCTCTCTGTGTTACCCCTTTGGGAGGCATGTATGTCTCAAAATCCCATCCGAGAATGCTTCCGATTGTTGTAAGCCCGAGTAGTTCCCTCGACTTTCCTTTCAGTCTTTCATATGCACTGATCGACATCCGCTCTTCACCTAATGTTCCAAGTTGGACCTGACTCGCACGAAATCCAAACTCGTTATTTCTCTTCCGGACTTGGAAGCGGAATCATCGTTTCGTCGAGCTGAGATGGGTCATCTGAGCCAGTAGGCATGTTGATGATTGTGATGCCGACAAGAACAAGTATGAGCCCTACAATGAAAGTCCAGTAGATGGGTTCAGCCAATACTAGGACAGAGAAAAGTACTCCAAATACAGGAACCAGGTTGATGAACACACTTGCATTTGTCGCTCCGATGTTCTTGATTCCGATGAAATAGAAAGCAAAACTCAAGAAGGTGACTCCTGCGCCGAGATACAATGCATTCAGCCAGAATAGCGGTTCGAGCATCACAGGTAGAGTCCAAAAGCTGTCAGTCGTTGCTGTTAACCCGAACAGGAGACAACCAATCAATACTCCCCCAGAGGTCGCTTCAAAGGAAGACATAGTCTTCATTGCTTCCTTGCCAATTGAAGAGTAGACTCCCCAAAGAATCATTGCACACACTATGATAAGATTCCCAATCAGATAGTCCAACTGGAAGTCCAATATCGTTTGGACGCCTACAACAAAGATGACTCCGGTGAAACTGACTGGAAACCCAATGTACTGCCATCGTCTTGCGAGTCTCTCATTGTGCATCACATGAGCGAACAAGCTCACTGTCACCGGATTCAATCCGGCGATTATTGACCCTTGTGCAGATGTGGTGAACTGCATCCCAAAAAGGAAGAACACTCCATAGCCGAAGATTCCGGTCAAGGCCAACATTAGGTACATTCTAAGGTTCCTTTTTGATAGACGGTAACCGTCTCGCTTTCTCAGTGCTGTTATCACAACTA
>CP070761.1:132350-156230 GCA_020348985.1 Candidatus Thorarchaeota archaeon
CATCCTTACAAGGAAAGGTGAGAAGCTAGGTAAGCTTCTGAATTCAATCTCATCCTTCATCGAGAAGGATCTCGGTTGGAAGAGATAGATTCTCAACCGTTCTCCTTCAGACGCTTGCCAACGGACCACGCCTGTGCGACTGCTTCGCCCAGATGCCAGTACGTGCCTATTGGGCCGGGACGTGTGAAGACAATAGGGTCCATCTTCTTCGGATCGAGTGCACCATCGGTCATGTATTTCTCTTCGGTGTACAAGCGAAGCACCTCCCCCAAGACAATGACATGATCAGGTAGCTCTACATACTGCAGCACCGAACACTCCATGCAGACAGGACACTCTTCAATCATCGGTGCGCCTTCTAGCTCGCCATAAAACACCTTGAAAACACTCGATTTGTCAACATCTCTTCCAGAAACCAGGCCCACGTAGTCGGTCCTCTCGACAAGACCGGTTCCCGGGAAGTTGATGCTGAAGCAGCCGTTTTGTCTAATACCCTCAAGTGTGTAATGCTTTGTATTGATTGATGCTGCGATGATGTTAGGGCTCCTATTCATGCGATTTATCCAAGCGATGTTCATGAAGTTAGGTTTGCCGTCAATGCTTGATCCCACCAGCGCGATAGGTTTTGGAAAAGGCGCAATAGCAGGACTGATCTCGACCTTCGACATGGCTGGACGGCGCCGGTTCATTCTGATATAAGCACCCATCTCTACGCAACGTGTAGGTTTCTCTTTCGGTTCAAGTCACTCGATCTTTCTTTCTCCTTCTCTGCGAAGCTCGAAGACCACAACGTTGTGCGGGTCTGGACAGGCCACCAAGGCCTTGTCAGAATCAGGTTCCCAAGGTAGCGCCCCTCCAAACTCCAGAACCGATAGGAAAGGGAGCATCGAGTTGTATGCCCATCTGCATACTTTCTCTTTTTCCTCAGGAATCGTCAGGTCAAACTCGTCTCCCATTTTGTATAATCCACAGGGAGTCTTACCAAGCTCAGCTCGAAGCTCTGCCACTCGTGCAACAATACGATACGCATCAGCCATCAGTATCATCGGGATTCTCAAGCATTCTCACATATGAAGTAGACTGTATACTGCTTGTAAGAAGAAAGAGAGTATCAAGCGGATCGAAGCAGCTCTAGTCCGCCTCTGTCAACTCCGTCAGACAATCCTAGCGCCGCCTTCGGGCATTGTAGACTCCAAAATAAGAGTGTGAATGATAGTAGAACGAAGATGCTCCTCAAGGGTCTCCCTTCAGACTTATCTGAGGGCTCGATTTGTACAGCTGTCGTCTCACTCTGCATTCTTGAGCAACTCCTTGATGTCGTGTTCAGTCAGATCCATTCTCAATACTCCATTAGTGCCCTCTATTTCAAGCATCATGCGCTCAACAATCGTTACGCGTTGGATTTCGCCCAGAACTCCTTCAATCACAACTTCAGGGTCTTGTTCACTTGATATCTCAAGACGTCGAATGTGATCAAAGGACGCAAGCTCCAATGAAAGGGCGTGGTCATTCGTAAGTGTGTTCATTATTGTATCACGGAGCATGTCAGCACCTGGAAGGACAATATAGTCTCCTAAGGCTGGATATTGAGATTTCATGACCAAGTATGAATTATTAGGAGGAAGGGATGGTGATTCGAGCATGGAACGCCTGTCAGAGCTGTTGTTTGAGCTCTCTAATGAGGATAGATTGCGAATACTTACGGAACTGGAAGAGTCTCCAGCAAAGCTAACTCATATCTCTCAGAAACTTGACTTGACAGTCCAAGAGACCTCGAGACACCTCGCAAGGATGACCAAGGCTGGTCTGATTGGCAAGACCTCCAAGGGCCAATACCAATCAACTTCGTACGGAACTCAAATCATAGAATTGCTTCCAAGCTTTGAATTCCTTTCTTCGAATAGAGAGTATTTCACGGGGCATTCAGTGTCAGGACTTCCTAGGCGTTTCATAGGACGATTAGGAGAATTGGCTCAAAGCATCTTCGCTGATAATGCAGTTGTCTTGTTTCAGCAGGTTGATAGTCTTGTATCTCAAGCAGAGAAGTTTGTCTGGATCCAGTCGGATCAGGCACTCGCAAGTACGCTTCCTTTGATGGTGGGAGCGATGGAAAGGGGAGCGACCATAAGAACACTCTTGCCCCCAGATTTGGGACCGCCTAACATTCCAGGCGAGATGATACCAGACTTTTCATCCTATAGATCGGGTCAGATGGAGAATCGTCACCTAGAGAGTATAGACGTCTTGACTATCCTCTCCGAAAAGAGTGCAGTGGTTGCATTCCCAAACCTCGAGGGAAGAATGGACTATCTAGGATTCTCAATCAATGACGAGATGGGCCTTGATTGGTGCAAGGACCTCTTCCTTCATTTCTGGGAACAAGGTGTCCCTATATGATCTAGTCAATCAACCTTGTACTGGCAATCATCATTCTGGGATCAGCTATTGCTTTGACCGCTGGAACTCAGAGAGTTCTGATTGACAGGAGTCAGAAATTGAGGCGTAGCTTTTTCTACATACTCTCAGAGTTACACATAGTTGTGAAAGTGAATGCCAGAAATAAGAATACAACTGCCAAAAGAGAATTACTCACCTGGAGAGTCTGTTGAGGGATATGTTGTAGTCAGCTCTGACGATTACTTCGAGTGTAATGCAATACATCTTACTCTGAAAGGAGTGGAGAGTTCGAAAGTTGTGGTAAGCCACGGTAAATACTCAACTGTCTATGCTGAACAGAATGATTTTCTAGATGAACGGGTGGAATTCCCAGTTGCATCAGGCGTCCAAGCCGGAGATACTCGCCATGAGTTTAGTTTCGACTTGCCAAAGGACGTTCCGAACAGCTACAAGGGAATGCACGGTGTAATAGAATACTATCTCGTCGCTCAAATCGAACGCACAATGAGACGCGACCCGAAAGAGAAGATCCAGTTGGTTGTGAAAGGGTCGTCAGGAGAGTCAGTTACTTCAGAACAGCATTCAGATGGACTCGAAGATGATGGGGTTCTCGTGCTGAGAGGGAGCGTCGATGATGATGTCATAAACCGAGGCGATGACTTCACACTCAGCTTTATGCTGAGTGGTGATCCGAATATTCGGGGAGTGAGGGCCGAAATCATATCGAAGGAGCATGTGTCACCTAAGGGTCAAGAAAGGGATTGGCCCGTGGTCTTGATCAAGAGCCAAATGCCAAAGGAAGAAATCCCAATAGACACGTGGGTGAATGTTACCCTTCAGACCGAAGCAGATTGGCCCTCGCCTTTCCGGACCTCCTTGATACACTACCGCTACTTCCTAAGATTGACATTGGATGTACCGTGGCGATTTGATAAGCATCTGGAGATTCCTCTCAAGATCATGCCAAATGTCGGCATACACGACGACCTAGGTGGATCGGGCTTCACCTTCTAGCTGCCGGACTCAACAGCTGAACTTAACCGTGAACGATAAGAAAGGACAGGGGGCTGCTACTGCCCCCTAGCGTGCTTGTCGAACTCGACCGACTCGAATGCATACTGCGGCAATAGCAACAATGCCAATGCCACCAAGCGCAATGGATGCCCACGTGATATTCCATATGAACTCGCCAACAATCCCAGGACCCTTCATAGGAAAGACCGAGAAGACTGGATCATGTGTTATTGAGTATCCGTCCCAATTGCCGTAGCAAGAGCTGTAGTAGAAGAACTGGTAGGTCCAGATACCCACATCATAGGCAAGTTCCGCAGTCGGAACGGCATCCAAATAGAAGCCAGTATAGAACAGTCCTGGCATTATTGCAGTCCCAACGTCATAGGTTCCTCCGTCTCTACCCCAGACGTATGTTCCACCGAACTCGATGGTCGTTCTGGTAGTGTCCTGCTCTGAAAAGCGAAGAGCTCCACCCGGACTGACCTCAGCTACGGGAGCGGCCGTATCAATCATCGTGCCGTCGTCAGTTTCTGCAACAATCGTGTAGCTCGAGAACCAGCTCATGTAGTTGAAAGAAAGACTCAGACCGTCAGCCTCTTCCAAGATAGCCCCAGTGTCTGGATTTCGGAAATCGCCAATGTGTTGGTCAATCTTCAGAACTGCCGCTTCATTGGTCACTTCAAACCTGTAGACCATCTCAAGTCTATCAACATTCACAGGAATCGACTCTGGTCCTTCTTCTATCACAGCTGGGTCGCAAGTATCACAACCGCCGTACCAGACAATTGGTGCATACTCCAAGAGCTCTCCCTCAATGTCGACAACCTCTGCACCCCACTCAATCTGGCCTTGCGCATTGATGTAAGGCGTGACAATCTCGCCGACAGTCCCTGAATTGGGATAGAACTCGTACATATACTCCGAAGCTGTGCTGTTCATTTCGTACATTACCCAGTCTACAATGCTGTCGTTATCCCAGTCGTACTCTATTTCATCGTAGACTATGTCCATGATTCCGTCTTCGTCATAGTCATCGAAAATGCTCATTCCCGAGTAGTAGTGATTCATCCACATAGATTCGTTGCCTTCGAGAAACATCTCATTGACATCATAACCATATCCGGAATACTCCCAATCATAGTCATACTCGTAGGATTCGTTCATGAACGAGACCCACTCGTATTCTTCGGCTAGAAATGGAATAACCTCGTTGGCGTCAACTTGAGTCTTGTTCTCATCGAACCAAGTATAGTTGGAATGGTGGTAGCCACTCTCATTGAACTCGGTGAAGTAGAACTGTGAATAGATGAAAACCTCATCACCCGACATCGCTGTAGGCTCAGGCCAAAGGTAAAGGCCCCAGACATAGACGTCCATGGTCTCATCCGGTAAATCCGTAGAAGGTGCATTTGCCGCAAGCCATGCAACATACGAGGCATCCGGGTCAACCAAGATCGTCACAAGCAAGTTCGTAAAGGCCCACTCGGACTGCCATCTGTAGTCGTAGGTCTCCTCAATGTAGTAGATATTGCCAAAGATATCCTCAACAACATAGACCCAACCGTACCACCAATCAGACCCCCCGGTGGTATTCCCAGGGTCTGGATCGGTCACATTTCCAGGGAGTGGTTCAGGAACGGCATAGCGAAGCGGAACTTGCCCACTATCATATGATCCTGAGTCAATCCACCAGTCCCAAGCCACGTAGACTCCAGGAAGCATCTCCGTGAACGGGTCTACAATTTGGGCAGGATTGAGTTCATTGGGCTGAGCGTACGCTGTAGCCTGACTGAAGTTCAGTGTCAAGATACTCACTAACAAAACAAGAACCAAGAATCGCGAATTATACGTGCTCATAGAGATCCCCATATCGAAGTAAATCTAGACAAAGCTTAGCACAAAGTATATAGAGTGTTTCCGGTGAACCGTTCAATAGGGGTGTCAGAAAAGCGGCCATAAGTCCCAATCTGCTCCGAAAAGGGGGGATAGCGTTCAGAATCGTTCCAAAGACGTGGTAATGCTATCTAGGTACACTCTTCTTCAGGATTACAGTCTTGGTGCGACCGCTCTCTTCCCTTGCAATTAGACTCTTCCTCTCTAGCGCACTCAGTGAGACACTCAATGTAGACTTGCTAATTCCCGTCACACGCCTAAGCTCATCCTGTGACATATGCCCGCCACTTTCCTCAAGCCTGTTCAGAATCCTTCGTTCGACATTAGTCAGCGTAACAACAATGACTCGGTCTTCGGCAGGAGATTCGCCTTCCTCATCCGGAATGACCATACGCTCCTCGAGATCAGTGATTCTTCTCTGCAATCTGAAGAGAATCAAGACGAATACATTGACAACTAGGACTAATGAAACAACGAGGGCTATCGTCGCTGCCAGAATGACAACTTCGCGGGCGATTGGCATTGCCGCAAGCCAGATCCAAACAGATCCTAGGAGAACGAACACGGCAACAGCTACCAGTAATGCATCAACTCTCGTGCCCCAGTGCCGCTCTGTACTCAATCGTTCATCGCCATCCACGTGCCTTTGAAGCTTTGGTCTATTACTTCGGACGGCTCTCTGCCATCCAGCTGTTCTTGAGAGCCGCCAAATGCCCAGTGTGGTAGTTGAGATGCGTGAACATTGTGGCAACTATCTCACGGACCGACCTGCCAAGGAAGAACTTCGGCACTCTCTCACCTTCGATTATTCTATCGAATTCTTGGGCATCCGCGTTCTCAGTCCATTGAAGGAACTCTCTCTCGGTCGTGTCAAAGAATTCGAGGATTTCTTCGAGAGGTGTTTCCAACCATTCGCCTGATGTGCCTGGACGATAGTTATTGAACATCTCGGAGTGTTTAGGACCCTCTCCTCTTATCAGGAAATTGAGCGAGAAATCATAGACAGCTCCCTGATGAGCTAGTAGCCACCCCATTGACGACATTCCAGAGCTTGGACGATAGGACAGTTGGCATCCAAGTTTTGTAAGCTCGTTTAGCTCCATGTCACGCCATTCACGCATGCATTTCGCGGCACTTCGGATGTATTTCAGGTCGTCCATGCGAATGAACCCAGAGAGCCTGTGGTCAGAGTGCTATTGTATCTGTCGGACAGGTAATCATTCCTTGTTTGAGATTTGGAATTGCTCGAAAGGATAAATCGTGGAGGCAGGAAAAGAGGCAAACAGGAAGTGCTTAAAGGTCGACATTTGGAACCACGGGTGGCCCAATGACTAGCTACTACGGAGGAGTGTACCAGAATGCTGAAGGAGATCTTTGTGATTAGCGAAGGACTCCTCCTGCTTCATTATAGTAGCGACAGGTCAAGAAGCGAAGACGACCAGGCAATCATGTCTTCTGGTCTCCTTACTGCTATCCGGGATTTCAGCACCCATACAAGGTCCGACGTTCTCGAATCTTTCTCGACAGAAAACGAGTACTTCATCTTCGCGCCAGACTCTGAAGGGAAGAGGGTTGTCGTCGGTGTCTTTGATCGAAGAGCTCAGGTTCCGATAGCACGAAAGGCCCTTGAGAAAACGATAGATCTGCTTGCACAGATTGACATGCCCTTGGACCAAGGTCGGCAGCTAAGCCCTGAAGTGAAGGAAAGATTTCGAGCACAGGTAGAACAGACAAGTCAGCAGCTGTTTGGGACTGAACAGATTGTCTCCTTTGTAGACGAGCTGCTATCCAAACGGTCCGACATACCGTTGGCTTTTGTAGTAGACGTTGAGGAGAGAAAAGCAATCGCTAAGTTCGCAAGACCACGCCCTCTGTTCAAGGACTCTCATGTGAACGAGTTTCTACTAATGCATTCAACTCTATGCCGCACAATCTCGAATCTCGGAATTGGTGACTCCTACGTTTATTTCACTCTGAGCTCTCCAGAGTACACAGTTGCGGCATGCTGGAGCGGCAATATCCTGAGCGTTGCTAGCGGTGCGATGAGAACAAGAGAGGGAAATGTCCTCGGTGCCGCAGTGAATCTTTGTTACCATGATTCAGTTGATTCTCTCGCAGAGATTTCTGACGAGCTAAGTCTTTCCAGCCGCCTTTTGATGAAGAAGAGTGGTGATATCAAACATCTAGAGGGAGAGGATATCGCGCTCCTTGGTGAAATTGCGTTGTCGACTCTTGTCAAGAATCTAGATGGTTTCTTCAAAGCTCTGAACCGTAGGACGTTCACCGCTTTTGATGTTGTTACTAGTTCCAAACCGTCAAAGAGATTGAGGTTGCAGAGAGAAAGCAGTGGTGACATTGAGGCCAGCATTCTCTCACACGTACAGTAGAGACATGGAAACTAATTTTAGGTCAAGAACTAGTCATCGTTTCCAGTAGACGTGTGGTCGTCAGTGATGCAAGGACAGCTAGGAGAAGAATCAGAGCTTAACGCGGTTTTCCTCTACATGGGGATTCTGGATGCGTATGAGGCAGTAGGTGTGGAATTAATTGGTCCGGATGTGCTCGAGGAGCACGTGCTACCGAGAATGACCTACTACGTGAGAGAGTTTCTCCCAGAGATCTTCTCAGAACGCGCCGATTCGGAGGAACTCACTACCGAGCTGCGTCGGTTCTTGACTGAATTCAGAGCTAGAGTTGAGGATGCCAGAGAGAAAGGGGTCGCTGGAGCAATGACAATGGAAGAGATATGGGAGCTACGAGCGGCCATTTTCGGATTCGAGTCTGTCTTCATAAACATCCTCGGTGACAGCGCCATCAAAAACTACGTTCTCATCAGGATGGCCGACATTCTCTCTGCATATCTGCCGGAAAGTCTTCTCGACCCTCAGATTCCGCTTAAGACTAAATTGGAGTCTTATGCGAAGTACATCCAGGACAACAAGTTTGTCGGTTTTGCCAGAGTCAGCTTTGGAGATGATGAGATATCAGTAGCGGCCAACCGTTGTGAATTCTCAAGGATCCACGACTCTGAGGCTTACAGGAATCTCGATGTTAGGTTCTGTCCTTGGGGGATGATAGCTTCTGCAATAGTAGCCGCTCATGAGGGGAAGGAAACTAACTTGGAGTCCAGTCTGTTCACAACAAAGGGCAGTGTAAGCAAAATCAAGGCAAAGTAGGAGTGTACATGAATGCAGAACTCATGGATGTTTCTTGGAATCGAATCGCTCATAGTTGCAGTGCTCCTACTAGGTTGGTACTTTGGGGCTCGAAGGCTGAACTTCAATATCCATCATCTTGTTGTCTACACGGTCATTCTGGCTCATGCACTGGTAGTTTTCTTCTGGATGATACCGACTGCACAAGAGATTTCTAATTGGGTTTTCTCGAACCCCATAGGCAACTTGCGATTAGTCCTCCATTTTGGAATCGGCATGGTGGCTGATATTCTGTCAATCGCTCTCGCGGTTCTGTTCATCTTCCGACGTGACATGCCACTGAGCATCCTCAGAAGAGCCAGACCCGTCATGATTACCACGCTCACACTTTGGGTTATTGCATATGGGCTTGGCGTGGTAAACCTGCTGTTGAGATATCTCTGAAGAACTTAGTACGACAGGTCTCCTTTCAAAAAGAGTATATACGTCCGCCCAAGGGTTTCAAAGAGGTTTCGGGAAGTGCAGGATTCGGATACAGGTCAGTTGACGAGAAAGGAGCTAGAAGAACTCAAACGGCTCAAGGCTGTAAGAGAGGCACTTGATGAATTCAAGCGTCGCGGCATTTCTGCCGACATTGCTGTTTGTCCAAACTGCAAGAGCCCGAGACTTGTTGACCTCACTTCATTTCATGATTTGGGCTACATTGGTTCATTTCAACCAGCCTACTATTGCCTTGATTGTGGATGGTACGGTCGTTCTATCACCATTATGTCAAACCGGCCTGAGAGAGACGTCGTTCTAGAGGATATGAAGAGCGCCTTTGGCTCACTCCGCGAACCGGAAGGAACCGAGATCGAGGACACTCCTGCTGAAGAGGATCTCTAGACCCGTTTCTTTCTCTCAAGCTCGAAGATTACAGGATTGAACCCATCCGGACAGGCATGCGTTGCAACACACTGGTCATTGAGCCATGGAAATCGAGCATTGTATCTCATTGCATAGACTTTCGGAATCATTGAATATAGCGCTGAGATGCAGATCATTCCTTCTACTTCCATTCCGGTGAAGCGTATCGTGTCGCCCACCTTGTGTCCTGCTGCACATCTACCTTCCTGACTCTTGACCCTGCAAATGATATCCCAGGGATCATCGCCAACACATTCATCGGTCATAGTAGAAAACCTACTCCCTCGGACTGATAAGCCCCATGATTCCTAGTCATCTTCTTTGTCGTCGAGGAGGCTTCTTTGATTATCTTCGTTCTCATCTGTAGGTCGACTAAGCGGCTCAATCGTGTACTGATTTGGTGGGAGATCAACAACATGAATGAGATCATCCGGTGATTCGCCCGCTCTCCTCAGACCCTCACTGGCCGCAACCGGTCCGAAAATCTGGAGTATCATTGTTGTAAGGATAATCACGCTTAGAATCAACTCGCCAGCAAAGATGGCTTCTGGAGTGCCAACAGCTTTTAGCTCGAATTCAATCACGAGAGCCAACCCAACGGCGACCCCTGCCTGTGACATCAAGCAAAACCCAAGGTATCTAGTAGTCAGGGGAGGCGAATTCGTCACTTTAGCACCCGCAAGAGCCCCCACATACTTTGAGACTGTTCTTCCAACTACATAAACAATCGTAAGGGCAACAACAATAACGCCTGCTGTGTTAAAGGCATGTCCAAAATCCGGACTGCCAGCAACAATGACGAAGAAGATCATGACAATAGGTGTCATCACAACTTTCAGCGTGTGACTAACTGGGTCTTTCTCGGACTGGACGTAGTTCCCCACAACGAATCCGAATACCATGCATGCAAAGATTGAACTAGAGTGGATGAAAACCATAGCACCGACGAGAAGGATAATCATTCCAAGCTCAAATTCGAGCAGTCTGCTTCGATCGCTTCCACGGTTGATGAAGTAGACCATTCCTGCGCCGAAGACTCCGCCGACAAAAGCTGCAACCCCAAGGTATCGCAACATCTCCAAAATCAAAGCACCTATTGCGAAAGTGCCTGCCCCGGCGTAGAAGAAGACTGCAATTGAGATAGCGACGTTTGCGAGGACTATAGCAACAACATCATCCATGGCAAGAACGAACATCAATGTATCAGTCAGGTAGCCTTTGCATCTCTTTTCCCAGATTACCATCACAGTTGATGCGGGGTCTGTCGCACTAGCTAGGCCTCCAAAAACAATGGCGAGATACCAGTTGTTCAGAATCCATCCTGTGAAGAGAGTAACCACAACGAAGGTCAGGACGGACTCAAATGCCAAGATAGTGCCCATCTGCTTTGTCCTACCTTTGAATACATCTTTGCGTATCTCTAGACCGATGTTGTATCCAATCAAGCCCAGAGCCAGATCAACCACTGGCTGTAGATTGTTGAATGCCTCTCTGAAAGGAGTAAAAGTGCCCAGAACGAGCCCGGCTATCATGAATCCGAGAACCTCTGGAATCCCTACTTTCTTCATCAATGCGGCACCAATGAAAGCGAGCACAAGTGCGGCGCCAATCACCAGTAGGATATCGGTAGGCATTAGTTCTTGCACGTGTTGGTTCTCTCCAATTCGCAGGCCGGACGGGCTCTTGTGGTTTAGTCCGCTATTATGAAGCTTATGTTGCTAACTTAGAGCGACGTATAGTATTCACATTCGTGCTTTAGGAAGCAGCTAGAGCAATTGGGCTTCTGTGCACGACATATTTCCCTACCATGTTTTATTAGATTGTGGTTTATTGAATAAACACAGCTTCCTGGTACTATCTGTTCTAGCTCGATTTGTGCTTTCTCACGAGTGGAACTATTCGAAACAAGTCCGATTCTCTTTGTGACACGCCAAACGTGCGTATCAACCGGCAAAACAGGACGCCCAAACGAGAAAAGCAAGACAATCGCGGCCGTCTTTGGACCCACACCGTGAAGTGATGTGAGCCAGTCTCTTGCGGCCTCGAGCTCCATGTCCTCAAGTAGGGACAAGTCGAGACTTCCAACTCTGGAGACTATTTCTGAGAGTGAGGCTTTGATTCGCTTGGCCTTCACTCTGAAAGTACCTGAGGATCTGATAGTATCTGCAAGTAGTTCCTCAGGAGCCGCAAGAACTTCTTCCCAAGTTGGAAATCTAGTCTTCAAACTCTCGAATCCCCGAAGCATGTTAACGTCTGAGGTATTCTGACTAAGAATCGTCATCACTAGCTCATCTATCGGAGGTAGCTTTCTCTCAGCCACGACCGATCCGTATTCTGATATCAATAGTCTGCAGACTCTTACGGCCTTTTCTTTCTTGGATACGACACTATGCGAATTCAAGTTAGAACGAGAGCGCACTGGGTTCTCTGTATTTGAAACTAGGGGTAACGGTGGGAGAGTCTTTAGGTTATTGCAGAAGTCTTTTTTTTGGTACTGTAGTCGCACTATTGACTCTGAATGAAAGTTGCAATTGTTTACGAGAGTACTAGGGGAAGGACTCTTGCCATGGCTAAGGCATTCTGCGAAGGGGTGGAATCTGCTTCAATGGAGTGCAACCTCATCGACGCGAAAGATTTCGAAGGCATACAAGATGCATGCGCCATTGCGGTTGGAAGCTCTACCAGAATGAAGAGACCTCTACCGCATGTGAGACGTGTGCTTTCTGAACTCAGTAATCTGAGTGAACTTCCTGCAGCGTCATTTGGATCCTATGGATGGAGCGGAGAAGCACCAGATGAGATAGCGAGCTTGCTAGAAAAGAGCGGGGCTGCATTGGTTGACAGCCAACCGATAAAGGCGAAGGACTATCCAAGCGAAGAAATCTTGGAAAGCTGCAAAAGACTTGGCCGCGCTCTTGCTGAACGGTGCAGCAAATAAGGTCTTGAAAGACATAACTCTTATCTCTTAGAGGTTATCTGAGCGCGCAGGGATGTTCAGATGGGCCACATATCAAGACTCACAAAGTATGCCCTGAAGCATAGGGGACACTTTGTAGGCTTTATGAGCACAGCTCTCGTGGCCACGATCTTCAATCTGTACACTCCTCTTGTCCTGGTCGAAATCGTTGATTTGGCAACGGCTGGAGCGGCTTACAGTACGCTCCTCTTGTTTGCATTATTCTATCTTGGGATTACTGGCTTGTATGGCCTTTCGGATTTCATTCAGAGATACGTCAGTGCCCTTATGGCGCAACATGTTATCTACGACCTGAGGACGGAGCTGTATGAGAGCCTCATGATGAAGGACCTCGCATTCTACGATGACAATGAGACTGGTCAGATTCTCGCGAGGGTAACGACAGACGTTACTACAATGCGTCAGTTTCTACTTTGGGGATATCGCGTCATTTTCATCGGAGTTCTCAATTTCATAGGCACGTACTATGTCATGTGGTTGATAAACCAGCAGCTGACCATCTATATGCTTGCAGTCATTCCAGGAATTGTCATCTTCATCTACGTCTTTGCAAAGAAAGTCCGGCCGGTCTATTTTGAATCAAGAAGGAAGTACGGTTCTCTTAGTGCGGTGCTACAAGAGAATGTTGTAGGAATGAAGGTAGTCCAATCGTACGTGTCTGGAGACCGTGAGAGCAAACGTGTGGAACGTGAGAATCGGGACTATCTTGACTTAATCGTTGAAGCAAATCGACTGTCCGCATTTTACAGCCCCCTAATAACTGCGGTACTGGGCATTGCATTGGGTGCCATTATCTACATTGGGGGGTGGGATTTTGTACTTGGCAACTTGTCTTACGGCGAGTTCGTTGGTTTTGTGAGTCTAATCTCCATGCTTCATCTCCCAGCAAGGTTTCTTAGCTGGGGTGTAGGAATGTATCAAAGAGCATCTGCCGCCGCAGAGAGAACATTCTATGTCCTTGATGTGCAAGATGAAGTCAGAAGTCCAGAGAACCCAGTCCAATTTGATCAGATTGAAGGAAGAGTCACCTTTGACCGTGTGGATTTCAGCTATCGAGGGGAGAACTGGATCCTAAAAGACGTCTCTTTCACTGTAGAACCGGGGCAAGTCGTAGCTCTGCTTGGGAGCACTGGATCAGGAAAGACGAGTATCGTTAACTTGATTCCGCGTTTCTATGACGTTGAGAACGAGCGAACGATAACATATCAAGGCAGAACACATAGACTGGATTCCAGGGGCAAGATTAGACTAAACGGCAATGAGTACCAAGAAAGACACGGTACTATCTGGATTGATGATGAACTACTAGAAGTAAAGGATCCCGGAACTGCATACATTGACAACATTGATGTCAGACAGTACCGTATTCCCGAACTGCGCTCATCGATTGGGATGGTCCACCAAGATCCGTTTCTGTTCTCGGCATCAATCCGTGAGAACATAGCATTCGCAAGACCTGATGCATCAGAGGAGGAGATAGTCTCAGCGGCAAAAGCAGCTATGATACATGACTTCATAGAGAGCTTGGACGAAGGATACGACACCGAGGTTGGTGAAAGAGGTGTAACCCTCAGCGGCGGACAGAAACAACGCGTCGCGATTGCAAGAGCCATATTAGCTGATCCGAGAATCTTGATTCTCGATGATTCTACCAGCTCCGTTGATGCAAAGACCGAGATGCAGATTCAGCAAGCATTAGAGAACTTGATGGTCGGTCGGACGACATTCATCATAACACATCGACTCTCAACTATACGAAATGCAGACATGATCATAATCATGGACCGAGGCCGAATTATCGAGATGGGTACTCACGATGAGCTGGTGAAGCTAGGTCGAATCTACGCAGACCTATTTGCTACCTTGACCAAGATGGAAGAGATAGCTGACGAGACCTTAGAATACGGAGGGCTGGTTCATGGGTAGCCATATGGACTTCGATGAAGAAGAGCGGACTCACGTCTACTCTGATTGGACTCTGCTGAGGAGAATGGTGGGCTATCTACTAAGATATCGGGGTCTCGTTGCTGTAGTTGCTGTGCTTATCATCGTAGACATCGCGGTCAGTATCGCGGCACCATTTGTCCTAAGACATGCACTGGACGTAGACTTTGTCAGTGGAGACCTTCAGGCACTTCTTTTTTCGTCTCTTCTATACATTGCATTGGTTGTGGTGACATGGTTCTCGACCTACGGACATGGTTACTACTCGGCCCTGATGGGGCAGAGAGCTGTCTTTAGGTTACGTCAGGATCTATTCGAACATCTCCAGATAATGTCACAGGATTACTATGACAAAACATCTAGTGGATCAATAATCTCTCGTTTAACAAACGATATAGACCGAATTAGCGAGCTTCTATCTGGTGGCCTATTCAACACGCTCGCTCAGTTCTTCATAGTATTCGCGGTTGGGGCGGTAGTGTTCACAGTTGATTTCCAGTTGTCCCTGGTCTTGTTGACAGTGGTCCCAATACTTGCGGTCTCAACCCATGTGTTCCGTATGAAAGCAAGAGAGGCTTATAGACGAACAAGAAGAACAATCTCAAGTGTCACGGCGAACTTGGCTGAAAGCATATCCGGCGCAAAGGTCACGAAAACATTCACGCGTGAACGTGAGAGTGTCATTAAGTTTGCAGAATTGAATCAAGCAGACTTTCAGTCAAATGTTGACGCTGCCAAGTTTGCCTCAGCCTTCTTTCCAGCAATCCGTTTCATTGGAGGATTGGGAGTGTTCCTTATACTCTGGATTGGAGGCATTAGAGTAGTTGAAGGAACCTTGTCTGTAGGATCGCTTTTGTTCTTCCTCCAGATGAACTCCATCTTCTTCAGGCCGATTATCATAATCACCAGCTTTTACAACACAGTGCAGAGTGCTTTCGCTGGCTCAGAGCGTGTCTTCGCCATTCTTGACACAACACCGTCAATCGAGGACCAGCCAGGCGCCATAGATCTGCCTCCTATTCGGGGTCACGTGAAGTATAGCAATGTCAATTTCAGCTATGTTGAGGGAACCCCGGTTCTGCAAGACTTCTCACTCGAGATAGAAGCTGGCGAGACAGTTGCACTAGTCGGCGACACAGGGGCAGGGAAAACAACTGTGGTGAATCTTCTGAACAGATTCTACGATGTCGACTCAGGCAGAGTGTTGATTGACGGAATTGACATCCGCGACGTGACTCGGGAGTCTCTACGTGCGAGCCTAGGATTGGTCCTCCAAGATTCCTTCCTTTTCTCGGGTACAGTCATTGAGAACATAAGGTATGGGAGACCTTATGCAACGGATGATGAGGTTGTCAATGCAACCGAGACAATCGGAGCAAAGAGGTTGATTGAGAGCCTGGAGAATGGGTTCGATACCGAAGTCGGAGAACGAGGAAGCAGGCTTTCGGAGGGCGAGCGTCAACTGGTTAGCTTCGCCCGAGCACTTCTAGCCAATCCCCGAATCCTTGTTTTGGACGAAGCAACTAGCTCGATAGACATCTACACTGAACATACAATTCAGAGAGGGATGAAAGCACTCCTCAAAGGTAGAACATCAATCGTGATTGCACACAGACTGTCAACAATTGTCAATGCAGACCGGATTATCGTTCTGGAAGATGGTAGAATAGTTGAGACCGGTCGTCACGGAGAACTTATGGCAAAGAGAGGGAAGTACTACTCGTTGTATGAGCTCCAGATTAAGCCCCGAGCCATACTAGTCAGAGAACACGAAATATCAGAAGAGCCGCTGCTTGAAGCTGCTGTTGCAAGTGGAGGCGTCCCCGTCAGCGAAAACGGAACCGTCGCCGATGACAGGGACTAATTGTCGAGTTGATAATGGCAGAAGACTATCACTCATCGTCATGCCAATCGAGATCGTCAATGTCGTCCCAATATCCCGCGGACCTAGGATAAGAGTAATCGATATGCTTGAGCTTCTTCAACTTCTTGAGATCCTTCATTGCATGACCTACTGATCTAGAGATTCTGGGGCCGATATCTCTCAGCCCGTCGATGCCGGCAATTCCATCCTTGGTCACTGTTATCGTCTTGCCATCGTAGTTTGTGACGGCAACCCCATCCCCGCTCACTGATACTAATCCATTCTCTCCAATAACAAAGACATTCTTGTCGTAGACAAAGATGAGCTCACGCTCTCTGACGACCAAGATCACTTCTATGTCTTCTTCATCTTTTCCAAGGAATATCTGCCCGTCTCTTCTCTCGAAATCAGTCTTGCTGTGTTCTCCGGCGTACTCATCTCGGGCCCGTGCAACTTCTTTCAGGAATTCGGATATGCTGTTGAAACCAAATGCTGCAACCTGTTGCTCGCGTGCGTCACTGGAAATGCCTTCAATGGCCTTGGTGTCGCCAACATAGAATTGGATTCCGCCAAGTCGGCCAGAGAAAGACCTGCCCATGGCCCCCACGTCAGTCTCCGCGATAGCATCAACTGCAAATCGTGATGGTCCAGTGAAAGCAACACCAGTTCTCATGCCTTTATCAAGAAGGCCGGTCCAGATACAACCAGGCTCCAGTTCCACTATCGCCATTTCATGCGATATCAGCTCAAGCGCTGAGGTTGTGATCATCACTTTGTCTTCTATCTCCAAGTTCTTCATTCCAATTCCTCCGAGTCTTTCACTTGGTCTTCTTCGCTTCTCCTCTCTTCTTCGTCATCGAAAGTAACAGCGACCGCCATTGATTCGTCGTCATCTGCGGTCTCAGTTCGTCCGTTGTCTCGGCGTTCTCGCTCGACGCGGCTGGTGAGCCATTGAGCAAGCCGATAGGCTAGACTTCCAATCACTGTGACATAGTACGTGCCCCTGACTTCACCCTTCACAACATACTTAGCCTCTAGGAGCGGAGCTAGGTGGTGAGTAAGAGAACTACCTGTCTTGCCAGTGTGTTCCTCTAGTTCGTTGAACGTCTTCCCCCCATCCTTGAGGAACTCTAGGATTTTCAAACGTTCTTCACTACCAAGGGGACTTACTACCTTTGCTACCCTTTCAGGTGGTATCTGCCTGATGCTCGTCTTGCTTTTTCTCTTGTCACGCTTACGCCGCCCTTTCCGGAGTCTGATGTGTGGCATCCGGATTGAACTCTCGATGTCGGTACCCAAGCCCTTCAGAGACATCTCGATCTGTTCGCCCAGTCCTTCCATCATATCCTCGAGACCCTCAGTGATTCCAGTCAGGTCGACAACTCTAGGAGGCCGGGGTGGTTTTGATGGCTCGGCCGGTTTGGGCGGCTTAGGCATTCGCCTTGCCACACGTATCCGACGAGAGTCGATTCTCTCCCTTCGGATGTCCTCAATCTCGCGCTGAAGATCTTCTTTCATCCTCCGGACATCTTCGATTTCGCTTCGAAGTCTCTCGACCTCATCCAGGTCAGCTTGGGTTTCGTGAACGCGATCTATCAGCTCTTCTTCGTGGTCGACAAGCTCGTCTTCTTGGTCTATGAGCTCATCCTCTTGGTCCAGCAATTCATCTTCTTCTTCGAGAAGTTCGTCTTCTTCGTCATCAGCAAACTCCTCATCATAATCATCATAGTTGTCGTACATTATCTGACACTAACTGTAAAAATGTACAGTAATGATATAAAGTTTTTGTTCGGCTCAATTACAGTTCTGTCGTGTCTGACTCAGTAAGTGCATCAAGCATCCAGATTCTCAATAATTGTGGCAACCCCTTGTCCACCGCCTACACAGGCATTGGCAAGGCCATACTTTGCCTTCTTGTCTTTGAGGATTCTTGCAAGGGTCCCTGTCAATCTGATCATCGTTGCGCCCAATGGATGCCCTATGGCAATCGACCCGCCCATGACATTCACCTTCTCCTCGGGAATGCCAAGTTTGTCCATGCAGTTGAGAGGTACAATGCTGAATGCCTCGTTTATCTCCCAATAGTCAATATCATCGACACTCAACCCCGCATGCTCCAGAGCTTTCTTGCTGGCTGGTACTGGTCCACGACCCATTACAGTGGGATCAACTCCTGCCCATCCCATAGAGACGATTCTTGCCATGGGTTCCAAGCCTCTTGATTCCGCCTCCTTCGCTTCCATCAAAACCGCCGCTGCAGCACCTGCATTAAGAGGTGAAGCATTACCCGGCGTAATGACGCCCTCATCTGTCCCCTCTCGCTTGATGTACCCCTCCTTTCCACCATTCTTCTCAAGAAACAGGGGTGTCGACACTCTAGGTAAGGTTGAGACTTTTTCAAGTGTTGAAGGTCGGGCGCTCAGATCCCTATCCACCAGCATGGGTTCGTCGATGTTACCAGGAGTGTGACCCTCAAAGGTTATTATCTCACCTTTGAACCATCCATTCTCCTGATTCTTGACTGCCAGATTATGACTTCTCACACCAAACCTATCCAGATCCTCCTTGGTGAAGGTAGGAACCTCTTCCTCATACAGCTTCTGTGCTGTTTGAATCATGTTGAACGTTGTAGCGATATCCATGTCTGGCCTATAGAACTCAGACTCCTCGTCACCAATCGAGAGGTTGGGTTCCACCCCGCGTCCCCTTACCCTGGTCATATGCTCAAAACCAGTTGAAAGCACAGTTGTGCTGAACCCGGTCATGATTTCCATGATACCAATGTGCATCCCAGTACCTGCAGAACCACATTGCCGATCAACGAACAGGGACGGCACATGATGCGGAAACCCTGACATGAAGGCGACAATCTTTCCTCCATAAACCCAGTTCTCAAGAACGCCTGAGGCCACACCCACGGTAATCTCATCGATGTCCTTCTTCTCGATTCCCATGTTTGCAAGCGATTCATCAAACATCTTCAAGAGCAGCTGAGACAGGAGCGTGTCTCCCCTGATCTCACCAAATGCGTCAGTCTCTGGCTTATTGGGACGCGATCGTGAGAATGGGGTACGTGCATAATCAACCAACCAGACTTCTTTCATACTCCCCTCCGGTAGGGTCACGGGTATTAATCCTTGTTTCATCGATGAAATCTGAAAGTCTCAATTGCGCATTTCGACTATCAATATGCGCAAGTTCAGAGACTAGCGCCTAGAAGCCGTGAAAGTGGCGTCTGTAAGCACCTCACAGAAACGCCTAAATAGGCTTGAAACATCCTTTTTCGTGCGTTTCTCGTCTAAAGACGACACGCTTATAACCACCGGGAGGAAACAATTGTTAACTCTCAGTTGGGGGTATAGGAAAAATGGCGACATATTTTGTTAAATCAGCTATAAAGGAGTATGCGAAAAAGAAGGGTTTCAACGTTGGCAGTGACACATACGATCGTCTCAACAAAGAGATTGAATCTATGCTAGATGCTGCATTCAAGCGCACAAAGGAAAACAAGCGCAAGACCCTGAAAGCATACGACCTGTAAAAGAACGACCTAGTATAAATTCGAGTGGAGGGGTCTGCACGGATGCGACCCCGTCACTCTTCTACTTCTGCTCATTGTTGCTGAATCAGGCGACAGTGACTTGAGCGATTCTAAATGGACCAATCCTTCGACACTAGAGAGTAGTCTAGAACTCCTGTGTGCATAATCAATTTCCACTTCGAATCCACACGTGTGTAAACCTTGCAGACCCTGCCCAACCAGTGGTTCGGGCTTCCATCTGAGTCAACCCAGAGCGTATCGATATCCAGCACCGCAAAAGCGCCGTCTCCTTCATCTGATACCTCAATCCTTCGAATCGCCCTCTTGTTGTGTGCGAGCTTATGCGTGTCGAACATATCCTGATAGTCTTGTTTCCAACGCTCATAGTTGAAGCGGCCCATCGGAATTTCCCAGGTTGCAGGATCATGTGCTTGCGGATTAGGCGGCCAAGGCCATACCATATCGGGATGAAAGATGGATAGCAGAAGTTCCACGTCTTGTGTGTCCCATGCCCTCGTCTCTCGGCTGACAATCTCCTCAATCTCTTTAGCGATTTCCTGTTTATCGACAGTCATATTCACAGTCTCCTTTCACAGAATGAAGGGTCTAGATTGTCTCTTTAGATGCTTGAAGAGCTTCTTCAACCAGGCGACTTCATTAGGGCCATGAGAATAAAGACATTGGTGGAAGTCAACTGTGAGATCTAGTCTAGGGAGGAAAAGAAGGCCGGCGTCATCACCTACACCCAGACCGAAATCGCAGTCTTCAACGGAGAATAGACTTGTTTTTTTGGTGTCGAACTGGCTTAGGAAAAGTGTTTCTTCTCCACGTCCCTGGATCTCATCAATCAATTGGGTCGTCAGGATGATTTCGACGTTTACGTCTTTATGACTAAGCATGCCTGATCCATAGATACCCTTCCCAAGATCATGGTCCATGGCTCCCCCTGCTTGTATTGAATTCTGTGGCTTCTCGAAGTCTTCCTTGATTCTGTTTACAATAGAGATTATGTCTGTAATGACGTCGAAGTTCAGAGATCTGAATTCCCTTTGGAGATTCTCATCATCAAGAAGCAACGTGTGATTCGAGAAGTATGGGTGCTTTGGGATGGTCCGGAAATTACCAAGTGCCTTCCAGATCAGGCCAGAGTTCAGAGTTGGCATATAGCGATTGGATTCGTGGGCGATAACTTCATCCTTCACCAACCTTGTTAGGTGTTTTTCCAGCGTTGATGGGTAAACATTCAGAGTCCGTCCAATTTCGCTGAACCGGAGCCCATGAGAATTATCGAGTAGCAATTCCAATATTCTCCGTCTCGTTTGAGACCTAAGCGCCCCCAGTATTCGATCTAGATAGTCATCACTCATCCCATTCAACCGCCTTTGGGAAAGGATTCGTTTATACCCCTTTTGTCGTACAATACGAGATTCTGGTCGCTACTCCTTATATTAGTTCAGAACGATGTCTACGTGAGACATTGAAAATGAAGATTGAGAATGAGAGTCATCATGACTTGGATCGATACTTGGAATCAACAGAGCTGTGTGATTGGAGAAACCCGAGTGTTGTTGAGACCGCTGAGAGAGTCACGCAGGGAGCCGGCTCGCCAGAAGAAAAAGCACTGAGAGTCTTTCATTTCGTGAGAGATGAAGTCGTTTTCAGCATAAGCGATCCCAAATCAAAAGCTTCACAGACATTGAAACGAAGGGCGGGCGAGTGTGGAACCAAGACGAATCTTCAAATCGCACTTCTTCGTGCATCAGGAATCCCGGCCAGGTTCCACGCATCCAAGTGTAGAAGTGAGGCTCTGAAGGGCATCATACCAGATTGGCTCTACACTCGAATGCCTGCTATCGTTTCACATTTCTGGACTGAAGTGCACATCAACGGACGTTGGCTAGCGTCTGAGGGGCTGTTTGACAAGCCGTTGTTTGAAGCATTACTAGACTTGGGTCTGATAGAAAGGCAAAAGATTCCATCTATTGAGTGGGACGGCGAGACCAGTCTAATCCTCCTCAAACACTTCATAGTGGATGATCTCGGCATCATGACATCATATGATGATGTCTACTGTATGCTGGATAAACAGAGGAAAGAAGAGGGTATGCCTCCACGTATTGTGGAACGCCTCCTTGGCAGGTTCATCTACTATATGTTCAAGCGTCGTACAGACAGAATTAGGGAGGCCTAACCTTCCCATCAGACGTGAGCGCTAGGGGAGCCTTGTGCGAGTCTTCAGCCATCTATCTCTCTGACTGCAGTGTTTCCAATTCCTCAATGAGGGCAGGTACAACGGCAAATAGGTCGCCTACAATACCGAAATCGGCTATCTCGAATATCGGGGCCTCTGGATCCTTGTTTATCGCGACGATTATGTCTGCACTTGACATTCCAGCCAGATGCTGAATAGCTCCTGAGATTCCGAGTGCGAAGTAGAGCTTTGGACAAATAGTTCGCCCTGACTGTCCTACTTGTTGGGAGGGTGGCAACCATCCGGCATCGACGATTGGTCGAGAGCCACCGATGGCGGCATCCAGTAACTCTGCTAGCTGCTTGGGCAAGTCGAGGTTCGATGGGTCCTTTATCCCTCTGCCGCTACAGACGACAATCTCGGCTTCTTCGACCGACTTCATGCCTTCTGCAACTTCGTTGACCTTCTCTAGAATCCTAGTGCGAACTTGAACTGGACTGATGGTGATTTCCACCTTTTCGATATCGCCTGTACGAGAGGTGTCTGGCTCTGTCGGCTTGAACACGTTCGGCCTCACAGTGGCCATCTGGGGTCTCGTATATGGAGAGAGAATCTCAGCCATGATGTTCCCACCGAAGGCAGGCCTGGTTTGAACCAACTGACGTTCGTCATCTATGTCAAGACCGGTACAGTCAGCCGTGAGGCCAAGACCAAGTCGTGCAGCGATTCTCGGTGCGAGGTCTCTGCCATTGCCTGTTGCTCCAAACAAAACCACTGCAGGTTTGCGCGGCGCAATCAATGATGTGACTACGATTGTGTACGCATCTGTGGTGTAATCGGCAAAGATCTTGTCGTCTGCGATTAGTACTTTGTCCGCACCTTGGTGGATTAAACTGTCTGCTACGTGCTCAATCTCATGGCCAACAACAATGGCAATGACGTCTTCGCCCAGCTTGTCTGCCAGCTCGCGCCCCTTCGTGACCAACTCGAGAGACACACCCCTGAGTCGACCGTCTGTTGCTTCACAGACAACCCAGACATCCTTGTACTGAGCGATAGCTTCTTTGTCCACGGTCTTGCGCTCTATCTTGATTGCGTCAGCGGGGCAGATCGCCTCACACGAACCACAGAGAACGCATTTGTCCATGTCGAACTTTACCTTGTCACCGTCCTTCTCAATAGCTGCGAAATTACAGGCCTTGGGGCACAACATGCAACCTGTACAGGCATCTCTGTCGAATATCAGTGTCATCTCTAGATCGCCCCCTTCTTTGCCAAGTACTCCACAAGTTGCTTTGCAGCCTCCTTGGGATCATCGGCTTCTATCTTCACGCCTCCCTTTCTCTTCTCAGGCGGGAATACCTTGCGAACGGTAGTGGGGGATCCCTTGAGGCCAATCCGGTCAGGGTCGGTGCCAAGCTTCTCGGCATCGACGACCTCCAGCGGCTTCTTCTTGGCTTTCATGATTCCCATTATGTTGGGGAGCCGTGGTTCATTGAGACCCTTAGTGGCGGTTAGAAGAACAGGCAGCTTTGCCCTGACGACTTCGTATCCTTCATCGGTCTCTCTGTGCGCAACCACGAACTTGCCATCTTCGGATATCTCAAGATGCCTGACGTAGCAAATCTGAGGGATGCCTAGTAGTTCTGCGATCTCCGGGCCAACCTGAGCTGTATCACCATCGATAGCCTGCTTACCGCAGATGACCAAGTCATATTCCATCTGTTTGATTTGCTCAGCGAGGGTAAGTGCAGTCGCCCACGTGTCAGCACCGGCAAATGCACGGTCGGTCATGTGAATCGCTGTGTCACCACCCATGGCTAGAGACTTGTAGAGAACGTCTACGGCTTGTGGGGGACCCATAGTTATTATTGTCACTTCGCCACCATATTGCTCCTTCAATTGGATAGCAGCTTCGACGGCGTATTCATCAAACGGGTTCAAAATGCTGGGAACTCCGTCACGTATCAGAGTGCCAGTCTCGGGATTGACCTTGAC
>CP070761.1:156330-175399 GCA_020348985.1 Candidatus Thorarchaeota archaeon
AGCTTGAAGGGGCCTATCCGGTAATTGTCAAGCCAGGGTCTCTCTCCAATAGTTGCGTGGAAACCAGCTACTGCTGGAGTCTTTCTCGCCGCAGCAGTGACTGGCTGAACCTCATGTCTGGTGATTTCTTCAATAGCTCTAACATCAGTATGAACCGTGTCAATGAGCCATTCCAATCCAAGTTCTTCGAGTTTCTCTTTGGATGGCCTTCCGTGCTCATCCCAACCTCGATACTCGTAATAGGCATCCAGAAGAACATCCAGGTTGACGACATGGCCTTCTGCAGGACCTTCCGGTAGCGGATCCTCCAACAGTCGCGGCGGCAATGTGTCGTCCGCTCTTGTGAATCCCTCTCTCAAGATGTAAGCGCGCTCTAGGTTGTAGATTCTTTCTCCTGTTTTTCGGAACTCCTCGGCTGTGATTTTGAAACCCATTAAGGTAGACATCAACTTGGCCCAATCTTCCGCAGTCAGCACCATGCCCATGAACTTGCATCCACCAATAGCATCGAAATTACCGAGTGCATCCTCGAAGTTCTTTACCACCAAAGCAGTCTCTGGGATTTCCTTCAGGGGGTCTCCAACATCTGCGTCATCGACTATCATGAAAGGCATCGCGAGAAAGGCTGGGCCTTCAATATACGCAGTAATGTGGTCTCCACCACGATTGGCAACAGCATAGGCTAGACCCGTCACCTTGGCTGCTCGACTATCATAGGCAGGAAGCTCAAGACCTTTGACGTGCATCGCAAACCTCTCGGAACCCTGTCCGAGCTTTTCGGACATCCTCTTCGTGCCCTCGGCGAGAAGATCTCCAATCCCCTCCCGCTTTCCAATCTTGTGCACTATGTCGACGATTAGCTGAGGATTACCCCAAGAGAAGTCCATCCCATCAACGTCCTTGTCAGTGAGGATGCCCCTTTCATAGCATTCCATAGCAAATGCAACTGTGCTACCTGCGGAAATAGTGTCCATGCCGTATTCGTTGCACAGAAAATGAGCAAGTGTGATTGCCTCCAGGTTGTCCACACCACACATAGTCCCGAATGAGCCTATGGTCTCGTATTCAGGTCCTTCCCCTTTGCTCTTGAAGGGGCCCGACTTGATTTCTGCAATTCTGCCGCAGTGGATAGGGCATGCGAAACATGGTTTACGTTTCACGAGAATGTTGTCATTTATCGCTGTCCCATTTATCATCTCGGCGTTCTCGAAGACGCCTGTCTGCCAATTCCTTGTCGGGATTCCACCCTTGACGTTGACGAGGTCCACCATAGTGGCAGTGCCATAAACCTCGAGGGTCATTTTCAGGATGCTTTGGTTCACCCAGTCGAATCTCTGCTTCGCTTCAGCTTTGTATGCCTCCGGATCTGCGATGGGTATGTTCATGGTTCCCTTGGAAGCAATGGCCTTGAGGTTCTTTGACCCCATAACAGCGCCAACACCACATCGACCAGCCGCACGTCCCCAGTTTTCTTCATCACAGTCGTTCATGATTGCGGCGTACTTCACGAGGTTCTCCCCTGCAATGCCGATGCATGCTACATTGAATTTGGATCCATGTTTCTCCCTGAGGATTCTTGTTGTCTCAGAGGTGTTCATCCCCCAGATCTCTTCAGCATCTACAAGTTCTGCTCTGCCATCTTCAGTAAGCAGGTACACTGGCTTTGGCGCTTTGCCCTCGAAAATGACCCCATCAAATCCGGAGCGCTTGAAATCCCTTCCCCAAAAGCCTGCAGAGTTTGCCTGGCCCCAGCCATTGGTTAGGGGAGCCTTCGTAACCACACTGTACCTTCCTGTGCTAGGTGAAGACGTGCCAGTCAAAGGACCAGTCATGAAAATGAGCTTGTTTTCTGGTCCAAGGGGATCAATTCCCGGCTCCGTCTCATCAATGAGAATCTTGGTAGCTAATCCTGCACCTCCAAGGTACTTCCTAAGGGTCTCCTCATCTGGGAATTCCTCAGTGATGGTTGAGGTTGTCAGATTGACTCGTAGAATCTTACCCATGTAGCCATACATGCAAGATGAACCTCGATTAAGCAAGAAACGGTTCTGTGCGCTTTTATAAGCTTGATGACTGCACAGAATCAGAAGGAGATTGCTTGAAGGTCACAGTGAAGTTCTTTGCGCATTTAAGAGACCTCGTTGGAAAAAAGAGCACAATAGAGGTTGATTTGGAGGAAGGTGCCACAGTATCACGACTCATGGCAGAGCTTTGTATGGATGAGCAGGTCAGGGCCACGTTACTTGACGAGAACAGGGAACTCAAGTCGGACATAACCATCCTGAAGAATGGTCGAGAGATACGATTCCTGGAAGGGATGGACACCAAATTGGAGTCAGGAGACGAAATCTCGGTCTTTCCGGTTGTTGCAGGTGGAAACCAAACGGATTAAAGTCGGAACGAACTTAGGCGTTTATTACAATGCCGAAGTTTCTATCAGACGAATGGTTGGATTTGTACAAGGACGCGCTCAATGACAACGAGGCCTATGCCAAGGCAGCTTCGTGGTGGACTGGTGATTTCATTTTTATTGTCAGAGCCAGCGGCAATCTGGATCATGATGTCAGTGCTTTCATCGGACTGAAGCACGGCAAGTGCACTGGTGTGAAGTCAATATCGAGTGAGGACGAATATGAACTTGTAGCACCGGGAGGCAGCGCAACCAGCGAGGACAAAATCGCAGTAGAATATGTCTATGAGGCTGACTACGACTCTTGGGTTCAGATTCTGAAGGGCGACCTGGATCCGGTTCGTGCTCTCCTTAGTGGACAGTCTAGGATCCAAGGTGACATGGCAAAGGTCCTCAAGGCCACAGATGCCGCGAAGGAACTCGTTCGAACTGCAGGAATGGTTGAAACCGAGTTCTTCTAGCAATGATTGGGTGAGATGCAATGGATGAGGCCGCACAGGAAACCCTGTTCATGACTTTCAGGGCCGTAATACAAGACGTCATCGCAGACAAGCGCAAGAATCCAAAGAACACAAAGACACTGGACGAATTCGAGGCCAAGATGAACATCGGTCTACATGTTGAGGAGGCGTTCATCCTTTGGGTCAACCTGATAGCCGACGGCGGCGAATACACTCTCAACAAGGGCAGACTGTACGATTATGACCTGGAACTGGTCTCCGACCCTGAGGACTTGATGTATTTCACGAATCGGCAGTACTCTGTCCTCAAGATGATGCTTACAAAGAACAGGTTCGGAAAAAGGCGGCTTCGCTATAAGGGTGGAACAACAGGTAGAAATCTGGGCAAACTATTGGCATTACGAAAGGTATTGGTCTTGGACAAATAGTAGGCTTGGACTTCCCCGAATAGACCCATGAGTGAGCTAGAAGGCTCTACGGGCTCGCAGAGCCTACTATGGTGAATAGTAGACATTGTAGATTCGGAAAGGGGATCCTCCTAATGCATACCAAACACGACAGAGCAGGAATTTCCTCACATGAAAGATTACTCCGTGTTCTCGAAAACCTTGAGCACTGGTTTCAATCTTCTCCTTCAGCAGAACAACTCGTCCTAACTTCTTCATACATTGTGATAATCGCAAGTCCTCAAGAAGTGGGACTTCAAGCAATCTCAAACACTGCCTTAGAACGTCGGTCCGCACAAACATGGCACGGTCACCGTAGAGTTCCCCAGAGATCCTAAACCATTGATTCAGCATCCAGTTACCTAGGTCATAGTATGGTCTATGGTAGTCATACGTTACGGAGAAGCCTCCACCAACAACTCGCGGATCATCAAATGCGGCAAGAATCGCTTGATCCCATCCGTCCGGGGGAATCGTGTCAGAGTGCAGTAGCAGAGTTATGTTGCCTGTGACACTTGCGATTCCTTTGAGAAAGGCAAAACCCCGACCTCTTCGGGGGGCCTCCACCACTGATTCATTGGAGGCTTCCGGTTCAATATGCCCAGTTAGTATCGGATTGTTCAAAACAAGAATGAATTGTATAGGAACATTCGCCGAAGATAGCGCCTTCCTGATTTCAGGGATTCTATGATTATTTGTATGAACTGGGGTTACCACAGAAATCAATGGTGAACGTTCCATAGTGTGCACCAAGCTATTTCGCTCAGGTGGCGTCCAATACTGAAGAACAGATAAGCATATCATTATCTCCATTATGATGTTTTGCCAATTCCGTAATCAGTAGAAGGAGGTAAGATCTTGACGAGTGATTCAGCTCCTGATGCTACCCCCGCTCAGCCGAACAAATACCAAGTCGGTCCGGGAATTGGACTCCTGTTAATGGGTATTATGTACCTCGTATTTTGGTTGTCACCATTGACCTTTGAAGCGTTCACAACAGATCCTCGATGGTCCCACAATTGGGTCTATGCATTGATAATCATAACAATAGGTGCTTCCTTCTACCAGAAATCTGTGGGTAGTCGGTTCATTGCTATGGTACAGGGACTACTGATGCCACTCACTGCAAGTGGAGCGTTCAGTACAACATTGATGACAATGGCCGCCCTATTCTTCCTCTCATTATGGATTGTCGTCTTTCTTTTCGAACGTAATAGAAGTACCCTTTTGCTACATCAACGGTTGTCGCAACGTACCCAGAATTGGATAGTCATGCATTCACTGATTGTCTGTTGGATTCTTCTTGCACATATGGGACTCGTTTTCTTCTTCGGTCGGCTACCATTTGAAGCTCAGCTTGACACAATTGGTACTAGCCTGGGGGAAAGCATTGGTTTCCTGATCAATCTTCCAATTGAGCGCTATGATTTGGTAACCTATGTGTTTGACATCAACTTGACAATTCTTGCGGTGCTTTTCGGTTACGAGCAATTCAAGGTCGGCTATAACCTCAGGAATCGTCCTTGGCCTCGAATCAGCTTTTGGTTTCTCTGGATTACCATCATACTCGGCCTAGTGCTACTTCCTATCAATCTCGAAGGAATCGTACCTTGAGACTCATCTACGTTGTTCAATTGTTATGAGAATAGGATTTGCAGAAGCCCTGGATTACTCCGAAGATATTCCATGGTCCGGAGAGTACTTGAGGGCTGCATCTCGTGGGTTCTGAAGAATTGTCGGAGATCCCTTTTGGTGTCGATATCGCCCCATTCCGGCAGCACTCGGACCCGGTTAGTTACGGTTTCTATTCGTGAAAGGGTTTCCTGAAATACGGTTTCTGTTCCCCAAGATATGTCATAGAATGCATCGGCGACAAAGTGATCGTGGGCGAATCCGATTAGATAAAAGCCTCCATCAAGTCCCGGCCCAATGACTACTTCGTCGGTTTGAAAAGCTGATATCGCTCTTTGTAGAATCTCCGCTGGGAGGTCCGGACAATCGGTTGCAAGAGCAACTACCTGTTGATACTCTTTGTCGAACATCGTGACGAAGCCATTATGGAGGCGTTCCCCTAAGTTCTCACCTTCTTGTGGAAAGAATTCGTATGAATGTCCCAGCCAATCAGCAAACTTGCCGTGAGATTCTGGTGGATGTACTGCAATGTGAAAGGGAACATCCAGAGCTTCCACTGTTTTGAGTGTGTCTTTGACAAAAGCACAGTACAGGGCAGTTGCAGCTTTTTCTCCCAAAGACTCTGCAAGCCGTGACTTAACCTTCCCTGCCTCGGGATACTTCATCACGAGGAAGATGCCGGGTTGGAGTCTCTTGTCAGAAGGATACACAGTCATTCATCCTTGTCCACGTTTCTTACTCAAGGGCACCGGCACAAGAAGATCCGAATCCAGCCGTGCAGCCAAAACAGTGACTTCCCGTCACGATTTCACGGGTTCTATGGGAGGCACGATCAAAGAGATTGACTTGTCGGGGTGTAGTGACAACTGGAAGTTCGAGGGCGAAATTGAAATCGCAATCATAGAGAAGTCCATCCCAACCAACGCAGACCTGATGGCGGCACATCAGTTTGTCCAAAGTGAGAGGATTAAACGATTCCTCAAGGAGCTGCTGGTATTGAGCGGATTTTTGCCCCGCTTCCAGCATTTGTCTAAACCGGCCAATAGGCATGTTGGTTATGGTCAACAGGCGGTTGAATTGGATATCGAATTCTGAAGACAGTGTTTCTTTGTAGGTTTTTTCAAGCTTGGATTGATCAGGAGGCAGGAAAGCATCTTCCGGATTGAAGACCAGATTCAATTCCAGCTTGGGATTGATTCCGTAGCCCACGGCATTGAGCTCCCTCAGAATCTGAATGCTTCTCTTGAACACTCCTTTTCCTCGCTGCCGATCCACATCTTCCTCCAAATAGCATGGCAACGATCCAACCAATCGTACCCTAAGATCCCGATACATCTTCATATGTCCTCTCAATTCCGGATCCAGAAGTACAGTGAGGTTTGTGCGAACCTGAACGTTATGGTTTCTGTCAACTAATGCTTCTAGAAATCTGGGAAGGGAGGGATTCAATTCAGGTGCCCCGCCTGTGATGTCCACAAGTTCTGGGTGAATCTCATCGGCGACTTTTAGGACATATTTCATGAGGTCCCAATTCATGATATCAGTACTCTCTGGCGTGGCTTGTACATGACAGTGAGTACAAAGGTGATTGCACCTATTTCCCACATTCACCTGAAGCGTGCTATGAGTTAGTCCAGTCAATTTGGACCCTGTTGCGCTTACCATTCGTTGACTAAACGTCGACATTCTCTGCACCTCTTCGGCCAATCCCCAACACAAAAGCGTCTCATATAGATTTGGAGATTGAGGACTCAATGTTGCGAAGGAAGATTTGCTTTTGGCAATAGATGGTCCAAGGACATTTACTCTGTGGACTTTGATCTGAACTCCCTTCCTTCTTTCTTGCAAAGTATCTGGATCACGTTTCTGCCAGTATAGATGCTGCCCGGGACACCTCCTCCTGGCAATACCCAATGTCCTGCCATGTAGAAGTTGTCCAAGCCTGGCAAGGTGCGTGGAATCAATTCTGTCAGAGTGCTCCTTGTCAACAACCAGCCCATCGGGGAGCCCTTGTCGTTCAGGGTGTATCTCCAAGAAGTGTAGGGAGTGGCAACATCCGTCATCTCGATCTGAGAGCTAATCCCCGGATAGTGAACGTCAAGACGTTTGATTATCTCCTCTGCAATCTGTTTCTTGACTTCCTTGTATTCGTCATGATTCTGTCGGAGATCATACCAGTAGTCCCAATCAGTTTCAAGCATGACCTGAATGACGGTCTTTCCTTCAGGAGCAAACGCGTCACCGTAATTCATAACTCTCAATGGGAGACAAGTTATGGCACGCCCACCATATTCGAGTGGTTCCTTCATAATGTAGATAGTAAATGGAGCCTCTTTCTCAAACACTCTATCGACACCTAGAGTCACAATCACCATTGGATCATAGGGTTTCCAGGTGTCGTAGCGCTTCTGGATTTTTGAATCGACATACTTGCCGCCAAGCATGTCATAGATCGTGCTTCTACCATCAGCGGCGGATACGACAATGTCCGCTCTGTGCTCTGTCTCATCTGATAGGACTACACCAACGGCCACATCGTCTTCAACTAGAATCTTCTCTACTTTGGCCCGATACTGAATCTCGCCGCCCAGCGACTCGTATTTCTTCACAATTGCTTCTATGAATTCATGGCAACCACCTTTGAAGAGACCCAGCAGTCCTGCTGCAACTGTTGCCATTATCATGATCACGAACCAGATTGCGACTGTCGGCGTAAATAGATTCTTGAAGAGAATCTTCAGAAATGGATCTTTCAGGTACTCTGAGTATCCTGTCGCAGACTTGGACCACTTTCCAGTGAAATACTTCATGAAGCCTCGCATGTTCCACATGTCTTTCAGAGTATCAAAACGACCTCTGAGCTCGGGTGGACTAGTACTCATTCCAAGATCGGTCAAAAGTGGAGAGTCCTTCATCCAGTCGACCTCCTTGACGAACTTCCGAATCTCATCTGCGTCTTCTGGAGAGAGCTCGATAAGGTCCCGTTCCAGTTTCTCGAGGTCCATTGTGAATTCGACAGATTTGGTTCCTGTTTCGTCAACAAATCGCATGTACTTGGTCATGTCTTCGATTTCATAGGACCCAACTGCACCAATCTCTTTGTACACGTCATAGATTTGTGTACCTGGCTTGTGGCAGATTAGAAAGTGGATTCCCCCATCTATCAGGTAGTCACCTCTTCTCCAAACGGCAGCGACACCCCCTGGCTTCGTGTGATACTCGAAGATCTTGCTTTCGTAGCCATTCATCTGCGCATAGCAGCCTGTTGATAGTCCTCCCAAGCCCGCTCCAATAATGATCATTGACTTCTTACTCATACCTCCTCACTCCTCTAGTTCACTGGCGATGTACTCCAATACCATCTCCAAAGCTTGATTCCAAAGTCTCATTGCTTTGATTTCAACGTTCAATGCCTTCCTCAGCTCAGTGTCCTTCTTGCTCCTGGCTGAGAGGTCCTTCATTCTTGCAATGAAACCCTGATTCACGGCGATAAAATGCTGAAGCATCGAAAACCCAAGGTTTGTGGATGAAGCGACTCTGTACTTGTACCCAGTTTTTCGAGACCCCGTTTTCTCAACAACACCATATGTCTCGAGAACCTTGATGGCGCGATTGACAGAAGGAATCGATGTAGGGTACTTGGATTCAGGGAATAGTTCTCGCAATCTCACCGATATCCCTTGTTGTGTCCATTCTTGAGTTTCAAGTAGCATAAGCCCCTCTATCCACCCGCAGTATTCAGGATACCCGTAACTATCATACATGGCTCCTACTGCTGTCAGGAACTCTCGGCGTAGTTCATGTGAAGCCAGAAACAGCACCTCACATGATACTCAGTGACATGATGATTTAAGTATTTCAGTTTTCCGAAATTATGAAATTCTTCTAAATGTCGTGTCATATATGGCCAAGTAGAGTGACCAGAGTCGAGTGCTCTCCAATGCAGAGTGAAAAGCAATATAATGTGCCCTGCAGATGCTGGATGTTTATGTCGAATGTAGATTTTGATGAGATTCTAACTGAGGCCTACAAGCGAATGCACAGATACACATGTGCAGAAGCTTCGCTGCAGGCGCTTCTGAAACTATGGGATATGCCAGAACCTCAATTGTCTTGGGCAACCGCTGGGTATATGGGAGGGATTCTTTCAGGAGAAACAACTTGTGGCCTGTTGATTGGAAGCTGTGTCGCTATTGGCCTTAGGTGCGGACAAGGGAAGGACTCAATTCCTGAAGACCATGCTGAAGGGAGAGGAACTGCCATTGCAGCTGTTACGGAGCTTTACGAGGCCTTCAAAGAGGAATTTGGTAGCACGACCTGCAAAACGCTAACCAATGTTGACTTCAGCGATGGCGATCAGCTTGGAGAATACATCGTAGAGAAGAAGTGGAAATCGACGTGCGATGTCTTCCTAGGATACACATTAAGAAAACTGGTCTCCATGGCAGAGGATGGAAGACTCTAACAAGAGCTGACACGCTGAGCAAAACGGCACAGCTCTCATTGCTTTCACAAGATAGGCTTTAAGGCAAAGCGAGAGCGGCCAGGTTCAAGGAGATAGGAGATTTGGAGAACCTGCCAGATGGAATAAAGAATTCTGGAGCTCTAGAAATCCGAGATCGACTGGGCTCGATCTCAGGCGGACGAGTCCTTGATGTTGGTACACAGGAGGGTAGCTTCATCGGACTGCTGATGAAGATGTTGAAGGACTACGAGTCAATTGTGGGAATCGATATCTCGGAAGAGGATCTGCGAAAGGCAAGAGAGGAATTCAAGGACGGTCCCGTGGAATTTGAGCTGATGAGTGGAGAAAAACTAACATTCGACGATGACTCTTTTGATACTGTATGCATGTCTCACACGGTACACCATCTTGAAAATATCGAATCCGTATTATCAGAAATGAAGCGCGTCCTAAAGCCAGGAGGATATATGATTATACAGGAGCAATTCTCCGATGGTGATCAAAGTGATGCTCAAAACACAGAAACACTCGTTCATCACTTGGACGCCACAGTCGACACCTGGAAAGGAATCCCGCATTTCGAAACACTCTCCCGCCACCGGCTCAACGATCATATTGCTCAACTAGGAATGGGGACGGTCGAGGTCTTTCAGTCGTCAAGATTAGTGCAGTGTCTCGTGTGCAAAGAGCCGGAGGATTGCGAAGACCCAAGAAGCAAGAGAAACGTCGAAGAAGGTTTCGAGTCACTTGACAGCATTCTTGAAAATGCGGCAGGTCATCCGGAGTATGACAAGATTGTAGCAGAAGCCGGTCGTCTCAGAGAGAGAATTCAGGAGACCGGCTATATGCCGGCATCATTGCTGTTCTTCATCTGCAGGAACAGCTAGTGCGTCATCACGGGGCATGTTAGCCCTACACATGCAGTTCGTGTGCTCACTCAATCTTCGCCTTTGCACTTCTCCAGACTAGGATTCCATCAACAACGCGATAAACCGAGTGTAACAAGGCAAAGAAGATGATGCTCAATAGGAACAACAGCATCGCATCTCCACCAGTACCGAACGTGGGTGATGTTTCAAGCAGATACGCCATCAAACCAATGGCTGCCAAAGCCTGGAGAATGGCGAGGAAGAACTGAAACACGAGTCGGATTAGGGCTGATCTAGTTTCTCCCATCGAAACCACTGATTGAGAAATCTGCACACCGGTAAATGAACCTTCTGTAATTCTCGCTGCGGTTCTTGCAGGCAGCTTCAACTCTATTCATTGAGGGTGATCATCATCCCCCACTTACCAATGCTCAACTGAAGATTGTCTCGGTATGACTTTGCGTAGCCTTCTTCTATGCGAATTCTGGAGTCCAATCTGACTTGTCGAATCTGGTCCCCCCAGAGGACAAGTGTTATCGAACCTGAGTCATCAGTCAATGTCGCATCAGCTACTTTCAGTTCCTCTCCAGTCTTTCTGGATGTCACGGTCCGCGTACTTGCGATACCGTCCACATGGCCTTCGACGATTATCCTTTGCCGTCCGTCGTGAATGTCTCCGATTCTTGACATTGCTTTTGGATATCTTTCTGTGATTCTCTTCTCGTAGTAGATTCCGTCCCAAGAGTGTTCATGGGTCCTACCTATCTGTACAAAACCAATCTTCTGATAGAAGAGATTCGTTCTTTGATTCCATTCGGGTGTCCCAAGAACCCACAGGTCAGCTGAAGGATACTTGTCCCAAATGAGTTCGAAGGCTCTCGAGCCGATGCCCTGTCTCATGTAGTCGGGGTCAACCCATATCCTCTCACATACTTGATATCCTGGACCTCTGTCTCCTACGATGAACCCTCCAACGATATCGCTGTCAATGAGTATCGTGTAGTATTGGAGATACCGATTCTTGATCTTGTCTATATTCCATTCCACCGAGTCATACCCTGGGGGGCCTCCTGGTCCAGGAGCTCCAAACTCCGAGTCAGAGTCAAATGCTCTCTTGCAGGAGTCAGTTAGCTGTTTTGCTTCGTCTATTGCTGCATTCCGTATTTTGATTGAGTCTTGACTCAATAGTGTAATCTCCTGAAGAGAATCGCAGATCTATGAGTCATGTATTCTTCTCTCATAGAATCCGAGATTGATGCATTGACTACGAATAGGTCCTGTCTTGATAGAACACCAGACTCTTGACAGTTACCGGAAAGACCTGCCCCGAATGAAGTGGGGGGCCAATGTCGATCCAATCTCCTTCTTCCAGAAACAATTCGTCTAGACTAATTATGTTGTGTTGAATCGAGGTCTCTCGACGAGTCGTCAGTCCAACCATCTTGCCAATATCAGTTTGAAAGAGAAGAATCACCATCATCTTTCTGGCTACTGTCTCAGGAAGAGCGCGCTCAATAGATTTGACAAAATCTTGCAACCAGGAATAGGAGCGAAAGAGTGAATCTTTGAAATAGAGTGCGATTATGTCATCTCCCTCTTTCATGTCGTGTATCGACAAGGCACGATGGATTTCCTGCTCCACTACTCCGGGCCTATAGTTCTCTCTTGTTACATTGACTGGAATGATGGGGATATTGGTTATGGGAAACTCGATGCTTTTGTCAAAGTAACAGGTTGACCCGGACACAGAGAGAGAGAATGCTCCAGCACCGATGACAGTGGCTCGAATCTTATTTGGAGGTTCGATTACAGAGAGGCCTTGCTCTTCCACCAATGTTCTAATCTCATCCGCAAGCATAGCTCCGATGTCGTCGAACTCACCGTCACCACCATAGAGCAACTCAGAAACCCCCCCCGAGAATGAGTATTCATCCACTGGAATCGAGAAGTCCAAATCATCAGTCATCATCAGTTCCTTGGCAACTGTGCTCTCGGCCGGACCTTTCATCACTTCAACCAATGCTTTCGCGTACTCTGTTGCAATAGTCCTTGCATCTTCTTCGCGGATTGTGTCGCCAATCTGATAGCTCATGCCTAGTTCTTTCATCAGGAATTGTGTGGGTCCATCTATTCTCCAGATTTTGAAGTTCTTTTCAATCCCAAGCAAACGACCACCAACGTTGATGCACGACGTACCAATGATCTGGCCGTTGGATGCAATCGCCAAGTTACTAGTTCCTCCACCCACGTCAACATTCAGGACTGTCTTCTGGGTGTGAAGCGTCTGATCAACAATCCCACTTCCCCTAGCACTAAGAAGGGACTCCAGATTGGGCCCTGCAGCTGCACTGACGAATCTTCCAGATTCGGAAGCTAGTCGGCTAACAATTTCGGCCGCATTCTGTTTCTTGGCCGTCTCTCCAGTGACTAGGACTGCTCCTGTCGCAACCATTTCTGGAGTTATTCCAGCTCTCTTGTATTCCTCCTCGCAGAACTCAATTACCGCCTCGATATCGATGTTGTATCGGTCGACAAGCGGAGTGAAGATGATCGAGCTTTGGTAGATGATTTCGCGATTAACGAGGTTGAAACGATTCGAAATGTTGAGCAGGCTCCTCTCACGTTTCATAGTGAGCCGAGAGAAAATGAGGTGAGATGTGGATGAACCAATGTCAATGCCAACACTCAGAACCTTCATGTATTGAACGTTATCAGCCGGAAGATGGCCCATGAGAAGTTCTACGGGTTCGAATGGTTTGTCGGCTACTTCTTCGATCTTGGGGGCTTGTCGTTTTCGAGAAATCCTGATCTTCACTTCCTGCCCACAGTGAGAGGGCAGTTCCACTTCACCCTCTGAATTCAGAATTTGCATCTTCTCTTCATGAGAAACATCGACTTCCCCTTCGCAGACCGCACAATGGAAACCAATCTCAACCGATTGGTCACTTCCAGGTATGACTGGTCCATTTCTTCGAGGAGATGGTTTCTTTTCTCGCCGATGTGCTCCTTCCCACGGGGCTTTTAACATCGAAAGCACCATGGTGAGAAGATTGTCAAACTCTTCACAAGGTTGTAGGACGGAGGCCAGAGCAGGCTTAAAGGAAGTGATTAGTCTGCGAATACCTTCAACTTCATCGGCTGCTTCTTGCTCATGCTCCTGCAGTAAGTCAACATACTTATCCTCGAACGACCTGCCTAGGTCTGCCCCATCTTCGCCAAAGTGCTGCTCTAGGAACTCCTTGGCAGCTGATATGACGTGCCGCTTCATGTTCTCAGCATTCTTGGTATTCATGGTCGTTCTTCCTTGCATCAATGAGCTGCTGAATTCTGAAGGATATCCAACTGAATATAAGGAATATGTTTATATATTAAATGATACAAAATTGTATTATGCGCCGGAAAAGCAGAACTCTGACTGAGAGAGCGAAATCAATCTTCAGATTTATCGAAGCGCAACCAGAGCCGTTCCCAAAGTCAGAACTTCAAAGGATTGGGTTCAATCCGTCGACAGCTGAAACCTGGCTTCGCCTGATTGAGTATATCCAGAGCCAGCCGAGAATAAGGGTTGTAAGGATGGGGTCTTCAACATTCGTTGAGAAGATTGAGAATCAGTATCTTAGTATGTTGAGGAAGAGAATACTAGACTCAAATCTCTCAATCAAAGAACGAGGATCAACGATGGATGATTATATCTCGGCTCTCATTACCCTTGAACGAGCAGAGATGGGTAGGATCAAGAAATGATCTCAGAAGTTGAGGTAGAACATCATGAAGGAGCTAGTACTTGTCAGGCATGGTGAAGCGGAGCACCTGGTCAAAGGCATAGTTGGAGGATGGACTGATTTGCCATTGACGGATAGAGGAAGACGTCAGACAGAAATCACAGGAACGAGGCTAATGGAACTCTTCGAATCAAGGATTCAGAAGATCTACGCTAGTGATCTGATAAGAGCATCAGAGGCCGCCAAGATAATCCAAGAGAAACTCGACGTTCCACTCATTATCGATTCTCACCTGAGAGAACTCAACCAGGGTGTCGCGAAAAACATGACTCACGAAGAGGCCGCGAAGGTGGCTATTCCAATGTCCGAACCCTCAGTAGATTGGACGCCGTATCCTGAAGCTGAGAGCTGGCGCATGCTACAGGAGCGTGTTGCAGAAGTCATGTCGGAGTTGGAGCAGAAAGAGGAAGATGTCGTTCTGATTGTGGGCCACGGGAATACCAACGCTGTGATTGTGGAGTGGTGGCTTCAGTTGCCGTCGGAACACAACATCTACTTCCCTACTCATCCTGCGAGTATCACATGGCTGGGAATAAACGACTTCGGTGATCGTGAAATCAGGAAGCTGAACGAGACCGCTCATCTGACGAATGAAGGACTTGACGATTGCGTTTCTCAACAATAGACATTAATCAAGCAAATGTCGTTGTGCCAACACTTGAACATCTGTCTTCGTAGTCTGAGAGGCTGTGTGAAATGGGAATCAAACACAGGTTCATGAAGTCCGTCATAATGAGATTTGGTGTGCCTCGTGTCAAGAGAATGGTGGCGAAACAAAGATCACTGCAGGAGATGCCGGGAATCCTCCTTCCAACTTCTAACTCCCCCACTAGGTTTGAGATACCAATGGAGATGCTGAAAATGCTTCAAGAGCGTGACGATTTCGAAATGAGGCATGTCTTCCCGATTAGACGTCTTCTTTCTGTCATGAGGAACATCCATCGAAGCGTTGATACCATTGAGGAGAACCCGTCAACTCCGAGATCAGCGCTCACACCAGAGCTTCTCGAGCAACTCCAAGATTACTCTCGTGGTTTGGGAATCAGCCGGTTTGGATTCGTGAAATTGCCACAGGACCTCATCTTCGACAAATTCGGTGTGTTCTATGACAATGTCATCGTGCTAGCAATGGAGATGAGCAAAGAGAAAATCGACAAAGCACCAAGCCAAGAGACCTTGAACATGGTCTTTGGGACCTATGATGAGTTGGGAATAGCAGCCAACAAGATTGCCGCGTTTCTCAGAGAGCAAGGCTATGCCGCTCAGGCTGACCATCCTCTGGGTGGTCTAGTCTTGTTTCCTCCACTGGCCCAGAAGGCAGGAATTGGTTGGGTTGGCAAACATGGGATCCTGATCACTCCAGAGTTTGGTCCAAGAGTCAGACTGGCCGCTGTCTACACGAACATAGAGAACCTGCCTTTCGCTGATTCGAATAATCATGGATGGATTGAGGAGTACTGCAAGATTTGCGGGTTCTGTGTAAATCAGTGTCCGCCCGGCGCTATCATGGAAGATACTGTCGAGCATGAGACAGGACGTATAACAAACATCCTTCAACGAGAGTGCTTCGAGTACTTCGGTCAATTCTATGGGTGCTCAGTGTGCGTGAAGGTTTGCCCGTTCTCAAAGACCGCCGATGCGTATGACAGACTAAAGGCTGTAGTCGAACGACGATAGCGTCACGATCGGATACTTAATCCCTGACACCCAGAATCACTACGTCTTCCAATGCATTGATGCCTCTCATTTGATTGGCTTCCATGGCAATGTATTGGTCCTTCTCGAGTTCGACTTCCTGGTCTCCAGATGTTATGATTGCCTTTCCTTTCAACACCAAGAAGAAAGCTGAGTGTGATGCCATGTGAGGAGGAATCCTCCCTCCCTTGCCTATTGATATTCTCAACACTGAATAGTGGTCTCTCTCAGACAGAGACACCTTGTTAGGACCCTTTGGGAAGATTAGGTTCTCAAGTACGTTTCCACTTGTCATATGAATCATCGGGCTTGCATGAGCCACTCCATATATAAACTATAGTTAACAACCACTTGAACGTGACTACATGGACTCCAAATCCGAGCAATCCTTGCCGGTATCTGATGGAGTTTTGTAGACACTGCTAAATGATACTGAAGAAATCCTCAAGGACTTGAATCTCTTGACTGACAAACTGAAGCATGGCTTGTTGTTCCCCAATGGGGGGAAAAACCTCGGACCATTGGAACTGGCTGATGCGGCCGTCGAAGCAGAAAAGGCGGGTTGGGATGGGTTCTTCATTTGGGACAATCTTGTTAATCTAGATCCTACCGTGTCTCTAACCGCAATCGGACTGAAGACCAAGAAGATGAAGTTTGGCCCCATGGTGACTGCAGTCGCCCGAAGAAGACCATGGAAACTGGCGAGGGAAACAGTGGATTTGGATCATCTTTCCAGTGGTAGGTTAATCTTCGGTGCTGGATTGGGTGACGAGACTGCTTACGATCCCTATGGAGAAGACAGCAATAGTGCAATCCGTGCTCAGAAGCTAGATGAAGGACTAGACATTCTTGATGGTCTGTGGTCTGGCGAGAAGTTCAGCTACGATGGCAAACACTATCAAATCAAGGAAGTTCAATCTCGATCTACTCCAATACAGAAGCCACGCATTCCGATCTGGATTGGTGGACTATGGCCCAACAAGGGTCCATTTCGAAGAGCTGCTCGCTGGGACGGCATAATGCCACATACCGTTCGATCAGTGCAACTCGGTGAGCAACTGACACATCAAGAAGTGAAGGACCTGATGTCATACATAGAAGAACACAGAAGGGGATCGATGGACGATTTCAGTTTGGTCATGTTGAGCAGCACACCAAACAAGGAACATGCTGATGAGATCATTTCTCCATTTGTTGAGATTGGAGCCAAGTGGTGGTGCGAAAGCGTGTTTGAATGGCAGATTCCGTTGGATGACGCAGTTGCTAGAATCAAGCTGGGACCGCCATCAATCTAGTCCTCCCAACAACATCACGAGAGAACTCAGAAAGCCATTCTGAAGGTTCTCTGGGATGTCTATAGTAGCTTCTCCAGCAACTCAGATGTATCTTCAACATACTTAGAGCAATTGTCAAAGGCTCCGGTTTTGAATGCCTGGCTAACATCCTCATCCGAAATCAGATCATGGTTGATCAATTCTCTACAGATTGTAGACCCGTGAAGAGACTCGAATCCGTTCAATTCAACAACAATGCTTACCTGCATCAGCCAAACATTGTTCGAAATGTGGGTCATGGTATCAGCTATATTACCTGTTCCAATCTCAGATATGGGATAGCTGGTAGGTGTCAAGACTCCTGCTATTGATTCAGTTATTTCAATGGCTAGTCAGGTATTACAACAGGATTTTCGAGCTATTGGACGAACTATTGATTCCCTTGGAATTGAATTGAGTGTTCTAGATAAACTTCCAAAGTATGTATTTCCGATCTTCAATCTGGAGAAGGAATGTCTGACTTACTTTGAGTCTGGAAATGGTTTCAATCTCCCTTTCTGAGGGTCCTATTCCCAACATATACCAATTTTCATAGGGCCATTCTCTCTTAAACCATTTAGGCAATTCCTCTAGCAATTTCTCGTATAGATTTAGCTTTCGAGCTGTCGGTGTTATCCAAAAAGAAAAACCAGGATCATTTTCTTGTATTTGCAGATCTTCAAAGATTCTGTCATTAAAGAATGCAAACTTCAGAAATGGAACTACTGGTCTAATGTAAATGCACCCATAGCATTCTGTTTCATCAACATCAAGAATTGTAAAAGTAAATTCCTTTTTCATATCATGATCTTTTTCGTGAGCTGTTAATTCCTTGAGATTCGCTTCTTTGGGGAATCCTTCTGGTCTGAATCCACTTTCAATTGCAGCCTTATAGTCAATTTCATTGTCGCTTGCTCTCAATGGGCGAATCTTTACTTCTCCAAAAATCACTTCTTCAGGAATGGATTGATTTGGGGGGAAGAATTCATTCATGCACCGATTCCGATTTCTAAGAAATATCAGCATTACTTTCAAAGCAAGAGAAATTCTGAAAAAGAAATGAAGAAGGATTTTGAAACTCCTTCAGAATTATAGACTTTTCAATTCCGTGTTCGAATACTGAACGATAATCAATCTGTGACTCAACAGTTTCACTTGGATTTCAATTAAAGTCCAAGGAATGGAACGACCTCTTCATGGGTGATTCTCAGCTCAATCCATATACTGGACCCAGAATCCATCTTATCTCCAATTGTTTTGATAGGAGTAATTTCATGGTCGTTGGGCACATTGAATATGAGATGGTAAAATACAATCAACTAAATTGCTCTCTTCTATTTGGAAGTTGCAGATATGTTGCGACGATAATGCTGACTGCTAGCAGGAAGTAGTTGTCTAAGCTCATGGAATCGATGATTATGTTAAAGATCACCTGAGCTGGAAATCCAATCTGAAGAATAAGCCGAGCCCAATTCTTCAGGTTCCACAGTCCATAGAAGAGCGTCAAACCGATCATTCCACCAAAGAGGAGCAGTACTCCGCAGTAGACTCCTATGGTAGTATGTGCAGATGGGATTGCGATGTAACCCAACACCATCATGCCGCCATAATAGAAGTCCATGCAGAAGGAAATCATCATAAAGATTGCAAACAAGTAGACTCCAGTTGGTTTGTCAAGAATCGGATCGAAGCCTCCTCTTATTTGGGATTGTCCAGAGTAATTATGACATGTCCCTTCTTCTGTCCAGATTCGACATACCTGTGAGCCTCGGTAGCCTGTTCAAACGGATAGATTTTGTCGATGAATGATCTCATCTTTCCAGCTTCAATGAGTTCTCTAAGGAAGATTAGATTTTCATTTGTATCTTCTACGAGTCCCATTATTGCTTTCTTGGTACTTCTCCGGTTAAGCCATGCCATTCTAAGAATGCGTCCTAGTCCAAAAGTCGCAAAAAGATAGATGCCTGTTTCCTTGAGCGATTTCACGCAACGTGAA
>CP070761.1:175499-191729 GCA_020348985.1 Candidatus Thorarchaeota archaeon
TGCAAACAATCACAACAATATCCCTTACGAGAACAACCAGGATAGGAGCAACCACACCGTTCGAGATTCTTCTCAACATTGCAAATTCTATCAGTCATTGTATGCTCGACACTTTTGCAAAGACTGAAGGCTATAATCTGTTTGGTCTGACATGTCTATTTCACTCAGAACATGTTTTCCAATTATCCACAATCTAGTTGGTAAACAGATGCATAACGTGGTCTATTACTTGGCTCACAGTTACTTTGTTTCCATTGTCCACTATGCTGGGATAATGCTGTGAATAGATTTCGAGACACCTACTCAAATACACTGCAAAGTCATCCAGAATTCTAGGAGTGTCTCCTTGATACATTCTCATCGATTCTCTAGCTGAATCAACCATTGTATGTTTGAGAACGTTCCATTCTATTTCGGGTGGAGAGATCATTCTCTTTCTACATACAAAAACCATGTCGATTGTGATATTCGATTTTCTGTGCAAATGAGTGGAAGCTTTCATTTCGCTGCGTATTGGATGCACCGTGCTAACGAAGAACCCGGCATCTAGAACAGCGCCCATCATAGATCCCCAAGCTTCGGGTCTCCTGTGATGGAAGGTAAATACCAAATGCCCATCATCATTTAGAACACGGTTTGCTTCAGAGAAGATTCGGGTCAGCCCTTCGAGAAACTCTTTCTCTCCCTTTCCCTGTACTCTGTTAGCTATCACTTCTTCTTTCCAAGGAACGAGACTCTGTTTGAAATACTCATATCTATCTTTCAGGAATTCTCTCAACCACACATAGAAGAAATTTGAGAGTTCTGAATACATCACATTGTCAGCATATGGTGGATCAGTTACTACAGCGTCAACAGCACCATCCGGAATCTCTAATCTCTCTGATGAGCCACACCCAAGCATTGCATTGCCCCGTATTCCTAGTTTCTCGAATTTTTCAACGAACAAACCAACAATAGGTCTGGAATGCTCTACTTTCGTCTGTTGCTCTTCAAAGACTATTCTCTCAAACGGTTTCTGGCAATACTGTTTTCCTTCTATGACCAGTCTCACAAATGCAGTGAATGATCCTCGTCCTTTGGCTGTATCATAACAATTGGCTTCAACAGGAGCTGCTGATGGAGAGAATGAATGAGTTCGAAACAAATCAGTGATGAACGCCCGAGTGCTGTTGTATTTTGCAAACATGTTGTTGTACTTCAAACAGTTTGAGAATGCTAATACGAAGAACTCCTTCAGGTTCCAATCTTCAAGTTGATTAATCCATTTTGCTATCTTGCCAAGATTCAGTAATTGTCTCTTACCGAACATATCACTGAACCGGACATATCCATGATTCAAAGCACGTCTAGTTTCAACACCTTCAGGAATCGGAGCATCAGGAATGGGAAGAGTATCCTTAATCTCGTTGAATTCTAGCTCAGCCCTTTGCAATAGCCCGTGGTCTGCCAAATCAGCTGTCTTGTATCCTCTGCCTCGTTTGAGACTAGTATGACCTGATTCATCACAATTCCTACAGTAGAACTCAACTGCATACATACGTTCTCTTGGTCGTCCATTCTCACGAATCCAATCGACAATCTTCTCAGAACCACAATCATCATTTGCACATCGATATTCTTGTCTTCTTCCCACAAAGCCCCCCTTGGGTAGAAAGGACATGTGACATTTGCCACATTCCACACGAGATTCCAGATCTTCAGTTTCAAGGATGTCCCAACACCTAGGACAGACAACAAGATTTTTCTCATTCACAGGAGACTTGGCAAGAAAGAGGTCACGGAGGAGAGAGGTTTCTATTCCACATGACGGACAGTCAATCTCCTTAGAGTAGAAATAGTAAATACCTTCAGCTTCGTTTTCACAATAGGGGCAAATCGTAACATAGTATTTCCTTAGCTCACTTCCCAAGTCCCTTTCCAACTGGTCAAGCGCAGACACCAAGATGTGTGGGTCAATACCCTCAATCTGTTTCTTGACCACAAACCATGCAACTGGATTGAGATCCCATCCAATAACATTGTTTCCCAGTCGAAGAGCTTCAACGATTGTCGTTCCGCCTCCCATCATCGGGTCCAGAACAATCTTCCCTCTCAAGTCCAGTTCATCTGGGTACAAACTCCACAAGCTATCCACATTCTGATCCCATTTCTCTAAACCACTGTCAGCAAGAGTATAGAGAAGGATTGCTCTGAACACTGATCCAACTCTTCTGGCCCACCACTTGTGCATCACAGACCAAGGCCTATAATGGCGGCGACCAAAGCCTGTAGATTCTCTTTCCACTATTCGATTCAAATCCTGAGTTGGGAATACAGTTTCTATCGGACTTCTCCGCAGGTTTGAACCCCCACTTGTTGTGATAATTCCATAATACAGCCAACCCCTATCAAGATTCCTTAGTCGTCAGAAACATATTCCATACCAATATTGGACTGCTGAGTAATCCTTTTATTGCAACTTCGAGTGGAATCGATTCACACGGGACGTAGCTCAATCTGGCAGAGCAATGGACTGTAGATCCATCGGTTGCCGGTTCAAATCCGGCCGTCCCGACCATTTATTGTGAACTATGTTCTCCAAAGCAGCATGTTACTTCTTGCTTACCTTGCTAACGATAACTTCGGGCAGATGGATAATGAAGCTGCATTCAAGATCACCCTTGAGCGCTGACTTGACCATCTTCACCTCCAGAGGCTGGTCGAGAGCTACTTCCCAAGGCATCTTTGTAAATCCAGCACTGCAATAACAGAAAGTTGGCGAGACTTCGTGGTCTCCAGTCTTGATAGCTTCTCTCGCCCATGCACAATGGCAATAGTAGTAACGCTTCATACGTTCATCCGTTTCTGCAAGATACTCCTTTGTCAGGTATGGAATTTTCGTATGATAGATCGTATCTCCTCTGCGTTCACCTGTCAGCATGTCCGGACGACTTTTGACGAACTCAAGTACCTCATCGGTGACTTCCTGGTTGAAGAACAACGTTTGCTCTTCATTGTGTTTCTCTAGCTGAGCAATTGCTCTTGCCCTTTTGCTTCTGATATAACCGTCAATATCCTTTGCATTGAGAAATCTATTCCTCTCTTCTGCATGATACTCCTTAGGCATTCCATGAGCAACATCTGACAGTACTTTCTTGCAGGCCTTTGAATCTACTATCTTCTCCATTCTTTCCATAACAGCCTGTGTGAACTTTGGCTTTTCAGAGGAGGGAGTGCCCAGTGGGGGCAGCTCGATTCCCTCGAATACCTGATCTCTTGTCTTGCTGCTAACCTGCTGACCAAGCTTCTCAAACAGAATTTCAGCAACTTCTGCTCCATCTAGAAGCTCCAGAACCGCAAGATAGAGGTCGTTGTTACCAGAGAAGTAACCGTATCGGGCAATCGCCGCATAGTTATCGTACGTATTGTAACCTTTCTCAATCATGAAGGCTGAATAGCCTACAAAGTCCTCTGAAGTCACTGATTCAAGACTCTTTTGAGGCTCTGAATCACTAATGTAATTCTCAAACTCTCTTACGGTTGCTATTGAAAGTCCAATCTGATCCTCAGGAATTTCTCGTTTTCTAAGATAAACACGAAATCCGTCTTCGTCCATGGTCATCGCACTCAGTACAACCAAGCAATCAACTGCTATTTTATCAATAAGGCTTTCAAAGCAACCGAGTGAAAGATACAAATCAGCTTTCTAGATCTCGTACTATCCCTCGGCTATCTAAGATTCTCTCAGTTTTCCTAATAGGCCTATAAACGTCAAGATGATGCTATTCTGGAGTATTACCGTGTTATTACAGGTGCTTTAGTACCTTGATACTACACTGAAGTCTGGTGTAGTGTCAAAAATGAGAGCCCTAGAAGCCAAGATCAGAGAAGGTCTGAGAATAGCTGGTATAGACTGTCAATCAGTATACCAGATTCCTAATGAAGACGCCCCACGAGTCCTACTCGCATTCGGTTCAAGCAGCAAACATCTGACACCTAGAAGAGTGAAGAAAGTTCTAGACTCGCTCGGGATTGGTCAATTCAATGTTCCCAATGAGTTTCAACGTCTAAGTGCAGCTTTCTTACATCTGGAAGTCGTAATGGGAGCCAAGACAGAACAGACAGTAGTATCCAGTGCACTGTAGGATACTAGTCGCAGAAGTGATATAGCTCTCAGTATCTCTCCATGTCGGAGATGCTCCGATATGGACCTTCAACTTGACAACAAAACAATCCTTGTGACCGCAGCTTCTCGTGGTCTCGGTTATGCAACTGCTAAGGTTCTTGCTGATGAAGGTGCAAATGTCATAATCTGCGGCAGAACTGAGGACTCTCTAAAGAGCGCCAAGACCACAATTGGTGGTTCGACCGAATACGTAGTAGCTGATGTTTCTAGGAAGGATCATATAGTGAGTCTAATTGCCAAGATTCAATCAATCAGTCCAGCACTTGATGGACTCTTCGTCAATGCTGGAGGCCCTCCACCTGGAACTTTCTCAACGATTTCTGACGAGGACTGGAGGCATACTTTCAATCTTACACTAATGAGTGCTGTATGGCTAACAAGAGAGTCGTTGCCGCTTCTTCGCAAGTCAGATTCGCCATCAGTGCTGTATAGTACATCGATTTCTGTCAAGCAACCGATAGACAATCTACTTTTATCCAATTCAATGAGGCCGGCAGTAATCGGAATGATGCGGACCTTGGCCGATGAGATAGGTCCCGAGTGTATCCGTGCAAATGCAGTTTGTCCTGGCTATATCTACACTGAACGAGTTGAAGAGCTCATGGCCCATTCGAGTGATGGAGAAGTCTCTCCCAAGGAAAAGATTGAGTCAACCATACCACTTGGGAGAATGGGCAATCCTGTTGAATTCGGTAGGGTTTGTGCTTTCCTACTCAGCCCAGCAGCAAGTTATGTTCATGGCGCACTGCTGCTAATTGATGGTGGTCTCTACAAAGGCATGATGTGACTATATCTTGAAACCGAAATCTGTAGGATCAATTCTTCCAAGCATCATCAAGGCAGTTCTGGCATACTCTCTAATCTGCTCATCAGGATCTTGAAGTAACTGTTCCAGGCTGCCCGCAGCAGGTGGATATGGCGAAACTCCCATTGCCCACGCTGCTGTACGTCTAACTTCACTGTCAGTTGAAAGCAACATCTCGGCTATTGCTCTCTGGATTATTTCCGAACGTTTCTCAGCAAGTAGCTGTATCAATCTGATCTGCCTCCCAGATTGAACCAATTTCATTGCATCAGCCAGTCCCTGCAGAGCTTGCGAATCATCCATGTCCCTCAGTCCGCGGACCGCCCAATCGCGGACTTCTTCTTCCTCATCTTCGAGGGCTGCTAGCATGCAATTTATAGAAGACGGAGACCCAATCCGACTTAGAGACCATGCACTAGAAACGCGAATCAACTTCTCCGAATCACCAAGTAGTGCACACAGAGCACCTAGGCTCTCATCATCACCAATATTGGTCAATGCGAACACAGCTTCTTTTCTAAGGTCGACCTGTTCTTTCGAATTTCTTGCAATCTTCCTGAGCACCCTTCCATATCCATTCGGATCAGTAGTTGCCAGTATATGAACTGCCCACTTCCTAGCTTGAAAGACTTCTTCATTATCTTCGAGGATTTCCTTGACTTCAGCATTCAACGATTCCATTCGTACACGGTATGCAGCCTGCAATCCTCTAATTCGTACCTGCGGCTTATCATCTTTCAGAGCATACTCGATTACTGTGACTGCAGCAGAGTGGGTTACGAAGTCAACGTAATCCAACACAAATAATTTGTCTTCGATAGAAGTGGAATCATCACCAAAAACCTGACTCAACATTAGCTCGAATTCTTCAAGATGAGAGTTGATATGTTCCGCAGCCTGGCGTCGTTCGGCACGGTTCTGACAACTCTTGAGTCGGTTGAGCAAAGTAGTCACTTAGTCACATCCAATCTATCATGCATCTTGTGATATCACATCTGACTTCAATAGATACTAAATGCATCTGCATTTGGCTGCTTCCACTTTTCTTTCTGAGGATTGAACCTAATTACCGTGTGGTAGGCTGCCATCTGGAAAGCAATTGAATTTGCAATTGCTTGTCCTAGCGGCGTTTCCAATCTCAGCTCATTGTCCACATACAAATGATACGCATTCATTCTCAGTGTTTCTCTCAAGACCCTCAAGTACGCCGTGTCTTCCGTGGTTGGTGGACTATCAGTCACAAACACAACAGAGTCACCTTCATTGAGACTCAGATTCCAATGATGTGAATATTCTTCTCTATGTGCAAGGTGAGCCTTAACTAGTGAGTACTCATTGAACTTCATTAGTCCAATGTGTGCCGCTATGTGATTTGGTCCATCAGACACAAAATATAGGGGAATGCCAAGGTCAACAAAGTCAGAAATCACTTTGCCTGAGATTTCTGCCCAATCAATCAATTTCTTTCCGAGAGTTTCAAGTCTAACAGAATCTCGATAAATGCCAGTTTTCGACGTTCCACATTCCATTGAAACTCTTCTCAGAATGTAGGCCATGGCAGTTGTCGTTGGAGATGAAGGGCTTATGTTGTACGAATCGACGCCAGCATAGGTTCGCCAGACAAGATCGACATTCTGTGCAGCTCTCCCCTCCGGGTCATCAGTCAACACCACAGTGAAGGCACCTTTCTGTCTGGAAAACTGCAAAGCGTTGATTGTTGCCACGCTTCGACCTGACGCAGTCACACCGATGACCACGTCTTTCTCATCAAGGTGTACTCTACTGATATCTGGGGGTGCGAATGCATTTGCATTCACACCGTTCTGCAGGAATACCCACTGCCCATATCTAGCGACAGCAAAAGAATCACCACAGCCTATGAGTATCACCCTTTTTCTGTCACCAAAGGTTAGATTATCTTTCTCAGTTTTCTTGATTGTATGAGAAATGGATTTCTCCTGAGCCCTAATTGCACTGTAGCATGCTTCAAGAAATCTGGTCATTACAACTGACTCCATCATACTGTCTACAGCATATCAACGTGCGGCGGTGTATATCCTAGTTGTCTTAGCAGTCCAACCAGAAGTCCACGATGATGTGCTTCGTGTGTTGCTAAATGAACCAGCGCTTTTGTAATCGTGAAGCTCACTGTCCTGTCTGCCCATCGTATGCTACTAACATGTTGAAGCTTCTTCTTATCCAGATTCCTTAGAAACTCTCTTGTCTTGCTTTCGATTCTTTCCCAAGATTCTACTATCGCAGAAACATTGTCAAAGTCCTCATACTTCAACCATTGCTCTTCTTCGCCTTTCAGCAATGAAATCCAATATGCTTCTGTATTCGCCAGATGAACTAGTATATTCCTGACTGAACCTTGCCCTACTCCTAAGTTCCTTGTGAATTCCTCAGAATCAAGATCACCCAATCTATGAAGCAGAGTCTTTCTAACTGCATAGTTGTGCTCCAGCAACATCTCAATGCACTGCAACATTATAGATTCTCTTGATAAGTGCGTCCTTATCATATTCACGTTGTAAACTAGTTCACCAGCATTTCTTTTCTGGCCAATTCTAGACTATCCATAGCTCATTGGAAAACAGACAGATTGCCAGAAGAATAGTGGCGCCCCCGCCGGGACTTGAACCCGGGTCTCAAGAGTGACAGTCTTGAATGCTAGGCCGAGCTACACTACAGGGGCAGGAAAACGTGCAGCCAGCCTCTGTCGCCATAGGTTTTCTATTAAACCTGTCGGAGTAGTATGTGCTTACCTAACCTTGAGATAGTTTAACACAATGCTTTTTACGCTCCCGGCTGCTACGTACATCGGCTCAGAATTCCGCTTAGCCTCGATTAGATGGTATGCCATTTCCTTGTTCTAAAGAAAACCTTTTATGCCCACAAAAGTCCCGTCCGATGCTCAGGTCGAACTGCTTCCCACCCATGCATGACCATATGTCACATCCTATCACAATGAGCACACTAGACAATATCCCAATACAGGATGTGTTGCATATGGTACTCTAGCGTACGGGGCTCGTGGCGCAGACAGGTAGCGCAGCAGGCTTTTAACCTGATGGCCGCGGGTTCAAATCCCGCCGAGCCCGCCACGATCCCGGCGTTAGACTGGACTGGAGAGCTGATTGACAGAGCAAGCAAACGGGGCGGCTACTGCGGTAAATGAATGAGCTCGGATTTTCTGAGGTCATGCGTTGGGAAGCGCGAAATCCGACAGTGGTACTCCCCGTCCCATCTAATAGGTGTCAGTCTCATGTCAGACGCGGAAGAACGAGGAAAGTATTGGCCTGTCATTGAGTCCTTCTTTGGGCACTATGGGCTTGTTGGCCAGCATCTTGATTCCTTCAATAGATTCGTGAGGGAGGAACTGCAGCAAGTAGTTGACAGTGTTGGCGAGCTGAAGCCGAAAGTAGAAGGGTACACAGTCTCCCTTGGTAGGATTACTGTCGAGCCGCCTTCGGTCAGAGAGGCTGATGGAAGTGAACATGCACTATATCCTAACGAAGCACGAATCCGGAACTTAACCTACGCAAGCAAACTATACTTAGAGTGCACCCCGATTAGAAAGGAAGGATCTGTTACAACTCGACTTGAAACTCTAAGAATCTACATTGGCGATCTTCCGATTATGCTTCGCAGCGAGAAATGCCTTCTTCATGGTATGTCTGATGAGGATCTTATCAGCCACGGTGAAGACCCAAAGGATCCTGGAGGCTATTTCATAATCAATGGTTCAGAACGCGTACTAGTGACACAAGAAGATCTGGCGCCAAATAGAATACTCATTGAAGAAGCGAGCAAGAGCTCTAGCTATACTCACATCGCCAAAGTCTTCTCAACCTCACGTGGATTCCGTGCTCCTGTTACAATCGAGAGAAAGCGAACAGGAGAGCTCCGTGTATCGTTCCCATCAGTTCCAGGGAAAATCCCGCTTGCAATCCTTCTGAAGGCTCTCGGCCTAGAATCCGACCGGGAGATTGTTGATGTCATATCGGATGATGAAGAAATTCGAAACGAGCTGATTGTCACCATTGAACAGTCTGCACCGATCAATGCAGAACGTGATGAGGAAGAAGGTTCCACCAGAGTGAATGCCCTGGATTTCATTGGAAAGAGGGTTGCTGTTGGGCAGACAAAAGAATACAGGCTAGCTCGAGCTGAGAAGGTTCTTGATAGATACCTGCTTCCACACATTGGCACGGAGGAAAACTATCGACTTCAGAAAGCTTACTATCTTGGTCAAATGGTAGAGCGTCTACTCGAGCTCGTATTGGACAAAAGACAGGCTGACGACAAGGACCACTACTCAAACAAGAGACTGAAGCTTTCTGGCGACTTGTTGATGTCTCTTTTCCGAGTTGCTCTATACTCCTTGACTCGCGACATAAAGTATCAGCTCGAACGCACAGCAGTTCGTGGTCGAAAACCTAACATCCGTACAGCCGTAAGAGCAGATGTTATCACGCAGAGACTGAAGCATGCATTGGCAACAGGAAACTGGGTCGGTGGAAAGGCTGGTGTCTCACAGCTTCTCGACCGAACCAACTACATATCTTCGCTCTCGCATTTGCGCAGAGTAGTATCTCCACTCTCACGTTCGCAGCCGCATTTCGAAGCTCGGGACCTGCACTCCACTCATTGGGGAAAGATATGTCCAAACGAAACTCCTGAGGGTCCCAATTGTGGTCTGGTCAAAAACATAGCAATGATGGCATACATTTCGGTTGGAACTAACGAGGAAGCTGTCGAACATGCCTTAATCAAAGCAGAAGTCGAACCGATTGAGAACCTGAAAGGGAAGAGAGGTGCAAAGTGGGCAGATGTATTCCTAAATGGAAGACTTGTCGGAGTTCATCCCGCCCCGCAGGTCTTGACAAAGACTATCAGGCAGAAGCGACGTGCGGGAGAGATTGATCATGAAACAAACATCTCCTACTACGAGGAAACAAACGAGGTTCAGGTCAATTGCGATGCTGGCCGTGTAAGACGTCCTGCGATAGTTGTAGAGAATGCAAAGAGTAGACTTACCGATGAACACCTCAAAATGATAGTAGACGGCGAATGGGGGTTCATCGAATTACTGCGAAATGGTATTGTTGAGTTCTTGGATGCAGAAGAAGAGGAGAATACACTGATTGCAATGTATCCTTCAGAGATTGCGAAGCCAACCACCCATATGGAGATTGAACCTTCCACGATTCTTGGCATCTCAGCTGCCCTTATACCGTTCCCTGAAAGAAATCAATCGCCTCGAAATGTCTACATGGCAGGCATGGCAAAGCAATCCGTTGGTGTACCTGCTTCAAACTTCAGATATAGAGCAGATACGAGAGCACACTTCTTCCACTACCCTCAAATTCCACTTGTCAAGACTCGCGCAATGGATTCGATTGGCTTTGAAGAGAGGCCAGCACTGCAGAACTTCGTAGTCGCTATACTATCTTTTGAAGGCTACAACATCGAAGATGCCCTCATCATGAACAAGGCATCAATTGACCGAGGTCTTGGAAGAAGCACATTCTGCAGAGTCTATGAGAGTGAGGAACGCAAGTACCCTGGAGGCCAGGAAGACAGGTTCGAGATTCCTGATCGTAGCGTTCGTGGATATAGGGCTTCAGAATCATATAGGAACCTTGGAGAGGACGGTGTTATTGAAACCGAAGTCGAAGTTCAAGGAGGAGATGTTCTCATAGGAAGAACTTCACCGCCGCGGTTCCTTGAAGAGTACTCAGAGTTTGAGATTGCATCACCAAACCGACGCGAGACTTCTGTAGCCGTGCGTCACGGCGAGTCTGGAGTTGTTGACAGTGTTATTCTAACCGAGACAATCGATGGAAACAGACTCGTTAAGGTCAAGGTCAGGGATCTTCGAATACCTGAGCTTGGTGATAAATACGCTTCACGTCATGGTCAAAAGGGTGTTATCGGATACATAGTTCCTCAGGCTGATGTACCGTTTACCGAAGATGGAGTAGTACCTGATCTGATAATCAACCCTCATGCAATTCCAAGTAGAATGACAATCGGCCAAATCCTTGAGATGGTTGCTGGAAAGGCCGCATCAATGGATGGCAAGCAGCAAGATGCAACCGCCTTCTCTGGAGTGGGTGAGGAAGAGCTCTTCCAGATCCTTTCTAAACGTGGACTCCAATACAATGGTCGGGAGACCATGTACTCCGGAATCACCGGTGAGAAACTCACTGTTGACATATTCATTGGTGTCATTGCCTATCAGAAGCTCCATCATATGGTTGCAGACAAGATTCATGCCAGGGCAAGAGGACCCGTCCAGATTCTTACGCGTCAGCCAACAGAAGGACGAGCACGAGAAGGTGGTCTTAGATTCGGAGAGATGGAGCGAGACGTTCTGATAGGTCACGGCGCAGCGATTCTTCTGAAAGGACGATTACTCGATGAATCAGACAAGAGTAACATGCTGGTCTGTGAGGAATGCGGTCTCATTGGAGTCTACGACAGGAACCGTGACGCCTACTACTGTCCAATATGTGGTCAGGGCGCGAAGATCAGCAGCGTTGTGGTATCTTATGCTTTCAAACTGCTGATACAGGAGATGATGTCACTCGGCCTGGCGTGCAGGCTACGACTGAAGGAGATGATATAATTGTTCGCAGCACAAACCACCAAGAAGATAGATGCAATTGAATTCGGACTACTATCTCCCGATGATGTTCGGAAGATGTCCGTAGCCCAGATTGTTGTCGCCGATACCTACGATGAGGATGGGTATCCCATTGAGAGTGGCATAATGGACCCTAGACTGGGAGTCATAGATCCAGGCCAGCGCTGTAGGACTTGTGGAAACAGGGTGGGCAATTGCCCCGGCCATTTCGGACATATCGAACTAGCAAGACCTGTAATGCATGCCGGATATGCCAAGGTCATCCACAAAGTTCTCAGAGCAGTATGCCGTGAGTGTAGCAGAATCTTGCTTACCGATGAAGAGATAGAGTACTACACTGGGCTTTTCAAGAAATATCCTGGCATTGGACAGAAGACAGCAAATCTCTCCAAGGAGATCCTCAAACGGTGCGCCAAAGTCAAGATATGTCCTCACTGCAGTGAAGAACAGCTAAAGCTGAAGCTCGAGAAGCCAACATCAATCTATGAAGTTGGCGAAGCAGGTTCTGTAAGACTCACACCAATTGATGTGCGTGCACGACTTGAGAATGTCACGGACGACGATTACCGGCTGCTAGGGATCAACCCTGAAGCTGCACGGCTCGAATGGGCGATTCTTACAGTACTCGCAGTTCCGCCTGTGACAGTGAGACCTTCAATCACTCTCGAATCTGGAGTTCGTTCTGAGGATGATTTGAGTCACAAACTAATTGACATAATCAGAATCAACCAAAGACTTAGAGAGAATCTGGATGCTGGTGCACCTCAGTTGATTGTAGAAGATCTATGGTCGCTGCTAGAATACCATACCACAACCTATCATGACAACGGAGTTTCAGGAATACCTCCGGCACGACACAGGTCAGGCCGTGCTCTAAGAACACTTGCCCAGAGACTGAAGGGCAAGGAAGGAAGATTCCGATCTAACCTTTCAGGCAAACGTGTTGACTTTTCTGCTCGAACTGTCATTTCTCCTGATCCAAACCTCAGTATGAACGAGGTCGGAGTGCCTGAGCAGATTGCCAAGATTCTATCAATTCCACAACGAGTAACTGAATGGAATATCGAAGAGATGAAAGAGCTTGTGATTCGTGGTCCAGATAGGCACCCCGGTTCCAACTATCTCATTCGTACTGATGGTAGACGTGTAGACTTGCGATTTGTGAAAGACAGATCAATCATAGCAGATACCATCGAACCTGGTTTCATTGTAGAACGTCATCTTGACAGTGGAGATATTGTCCTATTCAATCGTCAACCATCACTACACAGGATGTCCATCATGGCACATGAGGTTAGAGTCATGCCGTATCGGACATTCAGACTTTCCCTTTTCGTTTGTCCACCTTACAACGCAGACTTTGATGGAGATGAGATGAATCTCCATGTTCCCCAGTCAGAAGAAGCAAGAGCAGAGGCGAGAGTCCTTATGAGAGTACAGGAGCAAATATTGTCTCCACGCTTTGGTGGACCAATCATAGGCGCTCTACAAGACTACATTTCCGCAGCATTTCTTTTGACCAGAAAATCAACTCTCTTTACGGAAACCCGTGTCAACCAGCTTCTGGCGACGGCAGGTTATGCCGGAGAGCTACCAAAGCCTGCAATCCTAAGTCCTGTAAAACTCTGGACTGGTAAACAGATATTCAGCATGTTCATTCCGGAGGGTCTCTCATTATCTTTCAAGGCAAACATCTGCAGAAAGTGTAAAACCTGCAAGATTGAAGATTGTGAGAATGATGCCTATGTCGTTATTCGCGACGGAGAACTTCTCTTCGGTGTTGTCGATGAGAAGGCATTTGGCGCAGGTGAAGCAGATTCGCTCTTCCACAGAATAATCAAAGAGAAGGGCCCAACGATCGCACGTCAATTCATGGACTCAGTTGGAAGACTCCTAGTTCGACTGATTACCGATAGGGGATTCACTATGGGGCTGGATGATGTCACCTTACCTCGTGAAGCACAACAACGTATCAGAGTTATCCTAGTAGAGGCGGAACAGAAGGTTGAACAGCTCATTGAAACCTATAAACGAGCCGAGCTAGATGCCAATCCAGGTCAAACACTTCTTGAAACACTTGAACAGCGAATCCAAGCTACGCTTGCTGAAGCTCGTGACTCAGCAGGTGAGGTAGCAGGAGAGCATCTAGGTCTAGAGAACGCTGCTGTAATTATGGCACAAACAGGTGCTCGGGGTTCACGTCTTAATCTATCACAAATGGCAGCAGTCGTTGGACAGCAATCTGTACGTGGTGGAAGAATCAGCAGGGGGTATATGGGGCGTACTCTTCCACATTTCGAAAGAGGTGATCTTGGAGCCCGAGCCCGAGGATTCGTCACATCCAGCTACAAGAGCGGACTAGACCCCATCGAATATTGGTTCCATGCTGCAGGCGGACGCGAAGGCCTTGTGGACACAGCCGTTAGGACATCAACTTCTGGATACATGCAGAGGCGACTTATGACTGCTCTACAAGATCTCAAGGTTGAGAGCGATGGTACTGTTCGCACTGCGCCCGGCAGAATAGTACAGTTTCGCTTTGGTGACGACGGAGTGGATCCAAGCAAGTCGGACCATGGTCGCTCGGTGAATATCGACATTGCAATTGAGAAGATTCTCGGAAAGAGTCGAGCTAAGTAGGGGAGTGTAAACAATGTCAAAGAGTACTGTTGACAAACACATGGAGAAGCGTTTCGGAAAGATGAAAGAAGAACGTAGACTACCTCCAAGAGTGCTTGAAGAGCTTCAGGAGAAGGTGAAGAATCTCGAGCTTACAAAGAGAGAATTCGACCTGATCTGTGATGATGTTATCGAGTCATATGAGCGATCCCTAGTTGAGCCCGGTGAGGCAGTTGGAACTGTTGCAGCCCAGAGCATAGGAGAGCCTGGCACTCAGATGACGCTCAGAACATTCCACTATGCAGGTGTAGCTGAGCTGAGTGTTACGCAAGGTCTGCCAAGGCTTATAGAAATAGTCGATGCTAGAAACAATCCTAGTACTCCAACCATGGAGATTCATCTCGACAGCAAACTGGCAAATGAGCGTAGCGAAGCAAGAGAAATCGCCCGGAATATCGAAATGGTTCTTGTAGAAAGTGTTGCTAGCAATTTCTCTATCGACCTGATTCGGCAGGCAATTGATGTAAGACTGGATCCAGAGCTTATGGCTGACAAAGGTCTTACTGTGGAAGAGGTAACAGAATCAATTAGAGAGAAGATTAAGGGTAAGGCGGATGTCCAAGCTGAGGGCAACACAGTATCCCTCTACCCTGCAAGCGAAGAACTAACTGACCTACAGCGTATGAACGAGAAGATACGTGAGATTCGCGTGAAGGGAATTGATGATGTGAACCACGTTGTCATCAGAAAGGAGACAGATGGATACGTACTATACACTGAAGGCTCCAATCTTCAAGATGCTCTTGAGATAGAGGGAGTCAACCCCCACAGGCTTTTCACAAACAATCTTCGCGAGATATATGAAGTCTTGGGGATAGAGGCCACAAGAAACGCGATCATCCAGGAAGCAATCAATGTTCTCAGTGAGCAGGGAATGGACGTTGATGTACGTCATATCATCCTAGTTGCAGACATGATGACGGCTGATGGTGCAATCCGGCAGATTGGTAGACACGGTATCTCAGGCTCAAAGAATAGCGCCTTGGCTAGAGCAGCTTTCGAAGTGACAATCAAACACCTTCTTGGTGCAGGAATTGCGGGAACAAGAGATCCTTTGAGAGGTATCACAGAAAACGTGATTCTTGGCCAACTGATACCGCTTGGTACAGGATCAATTGATCTTCTGATGTCACCACAAGGTAGGACTAAGACCAAGTAGATTTTGTTGTTCAAAGCAGTCATGGCACAAACATTTTAACAGAAGTCAATCAGACGACGCTCTAGTACACGGCTTGTTAATGAGTCATATCTTCAAACAAAGAGGTCACGGAAATTGAGCGTAAATCAACCGCTTGCCAGTGCTGTAAGTACGGGCAAATGCATGATAGGTGCAAGATCCTCCATTGACGCCATAAAGAATGGGGACGCCAAACTTGTAGTAATCGCACGTAACTGTTCTCAGGAAGAACGCGAAGACATTGAACGATTTGCAGAGCTTGCACAAATACCAATCCACATTTTCGATGGAACCTCTTGGGATATGGGAGAAACTGTCGGAAAACCGTTCATGGTGTCTGCAATCGCCGTGATTGAAGCCGGCGACTCGAAGATTCTCAAGATGTTCTGAGGTGCCTTTTTGGCTCGAGTTAAACTCTCCATGGAAGACATGGCTCTCATTGCCAGTTTTGAACGGATAACAGGTGCGGCTGCAGTTGATGTTATCCGAGATGACGACAGCGAACGAATCATCTTCGTAGTTCGACCCAAACAGCTGGGCAAGGCCATAGGCAAAGGAGGTTCAAATGTGAAGAGGGCCTCTGACTCCTTTGGCATGTCAGTCGATGTCGTGGAAATTGCAGAAACAGTCGAAGAATTTGTCAAGAATGCTCTAGCCCCAGCTCGTGTGGAGAAAGTCAAGATCATAGTCCAGCGCGATGGGAGCAAGGTGGCAGCAGTCACAGTGAAGAGTGAAGACCGAGGCAT
>CP070761.1:191829-207895 GCA_020348985.1 Candidatus Thorarchaeota archaeon
GTCTTCGAATCTTGAGAGATGAGTCCACTTCCAAAAGTCACCGTCCTGTGCGATGGTGTAAAATAATTCCACTCAAAGATAACAGCAAACTCTCTTATTGTATTCTATTGGATGATGTTCTCCTCTGGTACCGACGCGACTTGTCACTTGTACGCGTTTTGCTCAACTAAACTTTATTAATGCGCATCATACTCTGAAGCTCAGCCAACCGAACCGCCGTTTGGGAGTTGCCGCCATGTTTGAACCAGGTTCTGCGGAACTGCAGGAGAAATTCAGAGAAATCATGGATGAGGCCACATCTCTGTCAACCGGCGTCAAGGCATGGATGATTCTGTCAAAGGAAGGACTCCCAATTGCTCAAGCAGTCCCCGAAGGTCTAGAGGAAGCAGAGATGGCCGCGATGGCAGCAGCTATCTTAGGGGTTGCAGACTTGGCAGCCGAACGTATGGACCAAGGTCTACTCGAGGAGATTCTGCTCACGAATGAAGGTGGTCTGATGCTCATCAAGAGTGCCGGAGAGGCAGCCATCCTCGTACTAGCTGCTGTTAAAACGATGAAACCAGGTTTGTTGGTTTACGCCGGGAAGACGGCGTGCGACAAGATTGCCCCACTGCTCTAGCTGGCTGTCCAACCGATCAGCCAATACACCGCTTGTAGGAGGAGTTTCGAGTTATCGTCAGACTGATATAGGCCGTGAAGTGCCCAATTGTCTAGGAAGTAGTTTGTGCCAACTCCTATCACCCGTCCTCCATTTTCCCACTCGTTTCCAACCATAACAGTGCGCATCACCTCTAAATCCTGATCGATCATCAGCTCAATAGAGGCCAACTCATATGCATTGCCGGTGTAGTTCATCGAACATCCCACGAAGTCGAACGAATCAACATCCTGTGTGACTCTATGTGATGCCAGTTTTGACACTAGTACTGTTGACGACACTCCCCCTATATGGATGACTATGGAAGGGATTGCGTCGTAGTTCATCGACATGTTGAATCGACTTAGGAGCATATTGGCACCTTCGATGTCGATGCTATAATTGCTCAGACCTGCGACGAGAATCCCCCCGCCTTCTTTCCAGTAATTCTCGTATATATCAAGCTCTTCTGGAGTATAGCGCAGTGATCCATAATTGACAGCGGCGTCATCCACGATGATGCGATCCCAACTGCACGGGTCAACGATAAGGACTGCGTCATAGTTCTTTAGATTCTGAGCGCTCAGGTATGATCTTTCGGATATTTCCTCAACTGCAATGCCAACCTGAGTGATACGTTCGTAGAGTGCCCTGTACTGACCATATATTGAATCCATCCACCAAGGTGTATGACTAATATCAAGGGCAATTCGTGCGAATGACACGGACAAATCAAGAGACAATCTTGACCTAATGTCTCTGTACCCTGGTGCAACGAGCGTTATTAGAACCTGCAGCTCTTCAATGGGCAGAGAGGACAAAACCCTTACCCTCACCTTGAAACTGCCAGTCTGGTTGACAGAGACCAGATCCGCACTGCTCAGCCAAGATGCGCCTAGTCCTTGCAGAGAAATCTGGAAAGAAACATTCCTACTTGCAAAAACAGAGAACTCCAGAAAGTACGAGGAATTGACGAACCAACGCTCAAATTCGTACGGGGCGTCAGTCGGTGTCATCCATGCGACCATGGGTAAGTCACCTTCCAGCGTTGAGTCACGCAGGAGCTTCTTTGCCTCTTCTAGATTTACAAGTCCAGAACCCACTTCCCAGGATTCTGAAGAGAGCGGGCTTGCGCTTGCCAAGAGCGTTGCTTTAATCATTCCAGGGGTCCATGACCAACCACTTAGCCTGCAAAAGGCAATAAGCTCGGCTGCAACGGCTGCTGCTTTTGGAGCGGCGAAGCTGGTTCCAAAGACGGCGCCTCCATTAATAATGTATGAACCCTGCGCGGATAGGTCTGGCTTTGCGGTTCGATTCCTCAGTGGTCCCCTTCCAGAAAAAGAATAAGGTTGTCCAATCTCGTCCACAGCCGCAACTGCGATCACCTCAGGAAAGACAGCAGGAGATTCAATCGAGCTGCCGGACACACCATTCTGGCCATTGTTTCCGACTGCTGCCGTGATCATAACACCTTGACTGAATGCCCACTCTATTGTACTCCTTAGATGGTCGTTGTTGGATGGTGTACCTCCAATGCTGAGATTAATCACATCACAGTCCTGTTCACCGACCGCCCACCTGATGGCCTGGATAATGGCACTCTCAGAAGCAAAGTTGGTATCCGACACTACCTTGGCATTTATGATGACAGCATTAGGTGCATTGCTCACGATGATCGAGGCAACATAAGTTCCATGAGGGGAATCATTGGGACTGCTATCATCTGTGGACTCGTCGGATTCTGAATAGCCAAAGCTCGAATTGATGAAGCTTTTCTCAGCAAGTATTAGTCCATCCAGAATGCCATCCTTCTCAATTCCAGAATCAATGACAGCAACCCTAACAGCGATGTCAGGCACAATGAGTGTGCGGGGAAGCACGACAATCGCCGTTCCCGTCGCAATCATGATCATGGTGGCTATTAGAATTGCAGTACCTCGCTTGGGACTACCAGGTATGTCCATTTCATTCATTCTATAGCTCACCGCAATCTCAAAGTACAACATGCCTGTTTGTTGTGCCAGAAACAGAATGTCTAGATAAAGCATCTGCGAATTCAGCAAAAGTTATCACTCATCCAGAAATTGCTCTGATGAGGTCACTCTGGATGGTTATGGAAGATCCTGACGCGCACGAGATGTTCGATTCTGATGGTATTGGAATATTCATTCCAGGAACAGAATACGAGCGAGAAGTAGACTGGGGCGTTATGGTCAAGGTCTTCACCTACGTGGGAATCGCATTCTTCCTCATGTTCGTCTCTACTTTCGTTCTCATATTCGGACTCATCGCAGTTGACCTAATCCACTTCGATCTCATTGCAGGAACAATAGAGTTTCGCCCTTGGTCCCTCGTCATTCTCACGTTTTCTGAGATTGGTCTGATGATTCCTCCCATTGTGTATGTCAGAAGGAGAGGGCTCTCTCTAAGCGCTATTGGCCTAAGAAGGAGAATCAGTATCCCAACTGAAATCACTCTGGGGTTGGGAGTTGGCGCAGCCATGATAGTTGTCAACATTGTAGTGTCTTGGTTGATTTCTCAAGGCACTGGCATCGGAGGTGGAGACGAGGAGCTGTTCCTGGCCTATTCACCCGCAGAAGTTGTCGGATGGATTATAGTGATGTTCGTCATAGTGGGATTTGGAGAAGAGCTGCTCTTCAGGTCATTCTTACAGAGGCGAATGGAAACTTACCTTCTATCAAAGACGCGGCGCAACAAACTGGCGGCTTTGGTTGCCACAAGCATCCTTTTCTCTGCATTTCATTTGGATGCATTCGGATTTCCTTTGAGATTCGCCCTGGGGATGATGCTCGGATATTTAGCTCAAAGAAGGAACTACTCGGTGTTGGGACCGTCTGTCGCTCACGGTCTGAATAATTCATTCCTTATCATAGCGGCTGCACTAGGATTCTAGAGTATGACAATATAGTTTGGAGTATGGCCGGCAAATCAAGTAGACATTGCCGGCTGTTTACTCAAAGACAGTATGGGATTCCAGATTCTTCACTCAGATTCGTACTTGAAGGCAACATGCACATTGGCCCTGAAGGCCGTAATCTTGTTGTCTTCGACCTTGCACGAAAACTTGACGACATCGATTCCAACAATACCTCTGAGTGACTTCGCCGCTACACCGAGGGCGCTATTGCATGCTTCTTCCCAGCTCTTGGGGCTCTCACCGATTAGTTCGATAATCTTTACTACGCTCACCATTCCACTCTCCTTGCGGATTATTAACACGGATGCATCGGTGCCTTATGGATGTTGCCAAGAGTTGCGGATGCCTTGTCTGACTAAGCCAGAGTCTTTCTTCTCGCAAAGACAAGCCAGGCCAAGAACAACATGAACGCAGAGAACGCCAGAATGATGTTGATCTCGGCGCCGAATGTCGCGATAGGAACTCCTTTGAAAGCTGTATCAAAAATCATTATCCGGCCCATATTCAACGGCCAGAGTTCATCTATGATGCCGACATCCATGAATCCGGTTCCCACAATGAACGACGAGAATAGGAGGAATAAGAAGCTCTGATTAGCCTGCAGTCTGGTCTTGCAGAGTGTCGAAATGAATACGCCCAGGGCTGCCCCTGAGATTGACATGAGACCACATACTATGTTCAATGTGAGATAGTCAGTGTTTGGACGAACTCCGAACATCAACATCCAAAGAATCAACATGAATTGAGCCTGAAGCACTCCCACTAGGAAGTAAGCTATGGTTTTTGAGAGAATCGCCTCCATCTTCGTCGCAGGTGTAAGCAACATCCGATTCAGAGGAACATCACCCACGATAGCTTGAGCTGCAGTTGCAGCTACGCCAATGAACACTGCAAAGACGAGCAAAAACACTCCGAACGTTGCAGCGCTATAGTCGCCGACAGGTTCGAACTCCCTAATCCTTGCCGCTACGATTTCACCCTTAACCCAACCATGGTCTCTGCGAAACTCTGCAACGACATCACTAAACCCGCTGAAGACGGCAGCTTGATCCATGAAATTCGTGCTACTGATATGAATCTCGACAAAAGCGGGTATATCGTTCGTGATGTTTCCCTCGAAACCATACCCAAGAACTGCGTATGCGTTTACAATATCTTGGTACAACGCGACCAGTGCGTCATCTTCGTTCTCGTATGTGATGACAATGAAGTCGGGACTGTTACGCAAGTATTGAGTGAAGTTCTCTGATAGATCTTCACTTGGAAATGTATCAGATGGATCTTGATCCACAAGTCCCAATACCATCGCATCAGAGCTCTTGGTTTCGCCACCTCCGGCAAAGGGGCTACCTGCAGAACCCTGCTGAATCGCCACCCACATAGTTCCCATTATCATACCGGGAAGCATGAAGATCAAAACCAGCGCATAACGGTCATTCATTATGAGCCTTAGCTCCTTGAGGAGCATGGACCGAATACGCCAAATCTTCGTGTTCTTCTTCCTTGTGGATGACAAAGAATTCACCTGTCGTATGCTGTATGGCCTCGCCAACTGTGACTTATGAGTCTTCACTCGTCTCTTAATTGAGATATCCCAGAACTTCTGCTGACATAAGAAGGTAAAGGACCATTGGACCCGCACTTCCCCATGTCTTGGACTTTGCTTGGACTTCTTTTCTTGTCATTCGTTCGCCTCCTTTATACAATTCGCCAAGAACGTTGCGAATGACAAGGTCGCCGAAAGGAAACTGGGAGAAATCCCCAAGGCCTGAAATCATTAGTAGTTCAATTGTCCACATACCCACGCCCCTGACGGATTCGAGCTGTGCCTTTACGCTTTCAGCATCTCTTCCTTTGAGGGAGTCCAGATCTAGCGTTCCTCTTGACACGAGCCTAGAGACTTCGGAGATGTATCCTGCCTTGTAACCTACGCCAAACGAACGAAGCTGGGTCTCACTGAGAGTCGCCAAAGTTTGAGAGTCTGGAAACGAGAAGAGCTCAACGCCATCAAATCGAATAGGCTTTGCTGTTCCAAGAACTATTCGTTCTGTAAATCTGTTGGCGGCCTTGTAGGAAACCTGCTGCTGGATAACCGCTTTTACTAGAGCCTCGAACGGAGTATCTGCAGAGTATGGTCTTATCCCATTCAGCAATTGAGCATAATCTCGAATAACAGGATCACTCTTCATTGCCTCAATTGCAGGTCCGGTGTCAACTTGGAGCCCAAGCGTCCAAATCATCTTATCACGGACCTCACTTTCACAGACGCTCTCGTTGTCCCACTTGATTCTTGGTCTATCACCAGATTGGTGCTGTTCTATTATGACAGCAGCTTTCCCAGACTTGAAAGAGAAGACTCTACCAAAACAGCAGTTCCAGGTCTTCTCAGGAACTGGTTGTATCTCAGGATAGATCCATGAGTGAACGGATGCCATAAGATCGTAGCCATCTGGAGAATCAAGGGTCGTATCCATTTTGGTCCTGACTCCATTCTATTCACTGATTTTCGCAAGCTCTAGGGATCAAGTTACACGGCAACACGGTTATATCTGACGCCAGGGATTTGGAGAAACAGGGAAATGCCATGAGTGCCAGGAAATCTCGTTCGACACTCCTTTTGGCTATTGTCGCAACCGCCCTTCTGAATGCTGGTCTGTTCTTCCTATTGTTCATCTTCACCTCACTTGTGGCTGGTCTCATTATGGGGTACTTCTTGAGGGAGGCACGTCTGTCGGCTTTGATCAGCTTTCTTGGTGCCATGGGAACATTCGTTCCCCTTCAGTTGTTGTTCTCGCAGTCATTGATGCAGTACTTGGTAGACACAGGGCTCTATTCTATGGACCAAATCCTAGCGGCTCTTCCGCTATTCTACATGCTTCTCTTAATTTCAGCAGTCTTGTTGTCAGTAGGCGGCCTTTTGGGCGGATATCTCGGGACCAAGATAGCACGGCAGGAGAGCACGTTGGATCGTTGAGCTATGTGTCAACAACGATTCTGCCAGGAGTGAAGTCAGCCTCGGGCCCAATCGTTGTCCTTCTCATAGGATTGCCAAACATTTTCCATTCAAGAAGTGACAGCGATTGATGAGAAGGTAACACTGGCTGTTCTCCCGTTCGAGCAAGATCAATCTCCTTGACAATTTCCTCGTCAAGTCGTTCATAGATTTCTCGATCCACATTGACCTTCACTTGTCCGATTACATCGTACGTATCCAATAGGTCCAAGAATCCCCATTTCACGCCGTCTGCAAATGGGCAATCACGCCAGTCATCATATGGCTCGCTGTTGTTCACTGTGTCGAGGGTCGCACCCAAGTAACATGCTCCTTGATCAAGGAACGCCTTTAGCAAAAGCCCCTCCTGAGCTGTGCTGCAAGCTTCAGAGAACACAAGAGGGTATCCCTCAAAACGGATGCTTGCTGCATGCTCATGGCTAAGAATGACAGAGTTGTGAGACGCCCATCTATCGGGGGATCCGTGGATTCTCTGCGTATAGACTCCGTCCGAGAATTGTAGTATGAACTCAGAAACCGACAACAGCCTCGCCTCATCGGGAGTGAATCTCTTCAGCACTTCAACATCAAGACCAAGACTTGCGAGGCCTTCAACGTGACGTGACGACCGGCCTGGCTGTGAATCGAAGACAATGGCGATATTACTATCAATTACCATTGGGTCCATATGGTATAGGATTGTTTCAGAAGGGCCCAAGATTCGTCCAACAGGAGTATCCGGAAGACCGTCTCCGTCAACATCCTGATAGAAGAAATCTGTAGTTGCCAAGCTCCCTTCATGACCTATCTGAGTTGAAGGTATCTGCTTGTCTGTGCCAATCAACAGGAGAGCTTCGTGTTTCCCAATTTCGAAAGTCTTGCGGATGTTCTTATGGACTGTTATCCATGAGGCTGCAGACTCCTCAACGAAATCCGCTTCTATCTCTTGAGACTTCTCCCTGTACTTCGAGATGTCTTCCTTACTAACTCTCCCACAGACTACCAGAAGCTTGCTTAGCTCGTCTCGTGGTGTCCTACCAACCTCGAAGGCTAGCTCTTCTTCCGTTCTCTTCTTTCGAAAGACCTTTCGTATCTCGTTGATAGATCCGAGGCGCTTCTGAATGATGTTCATTTCCTGTCTCACGTGGCATCACGAAATCAGGATAATACACTTTCTATGCTGACTGCGGAATTTACCATCTGGAAACACTTGAGACTGCGTTTCTTGCTCCTCTTATTTCACTAGGTCTGAGATAGGATTTTCTTGATAGTCTTCTGAATATATTCGACATTCTCGTCAGTGACTCCAGGTTGAACAGGTATCTCAAGATGAGTTCGCCCAACACTCTCAGAGATCGGGAAATTCATTGAGGAATAGTCGGGGAATCTCACAACCTTCGACCAGCGCCATTCGTGGATACGCCTGTAGGTCTCCTGAAGGTGACATGGAAGAGCATACACAGTTCTGGAACCTATGTTGAACTCTCTTAATCTCTCAACAAGATCATCCCGGGAAATGTTTGCTGATTCCAGCCTTGGACCATAGACATGATACGCCGACTTGAAGCCCTTTCTCTCGGCCTGGGGAGTGAGCTCTTCAATCTCTTCAAGGAATTTGTCGTATTTCGACGCGTTCTTCCTTCGCCCCTCGACGACGGCAGGTAGTCTTCTAAGCTGCACTCTGCCAATTGCCGCAACAATGTCCATCATTCTATTGTTATAGCCAATCCTGTAGTGCGTGTATCCTCCTTGCTTACCTCTGCCGTGATTCTTGATCTCAAGTGCCTTATCATATAGCTCCTCATTGTCAGTAGTAATCATTCCTCCCTCAGCTGTCATAAGGTTCTTAGTTGCATAGAATGAGAAGGCCGATACGTGGCCCATAGACCCGGCCATCCTGCCGCTGATTTCTGCTCCATGCGCCTGACAGGCATCCTCAATGACAAACAAGTCATGTTTGTCAGCGATTTCCAGTATTCTTGGCATATCGGCCGGCATGCCGAAGATGTGTACAGGCATTATTGCCTTCGTCTTCTCCGTTATTGCCTTCTCAACAAGATTCGGATCTATGTTGTAAGTGTCCGGCTCAATGTCTACAAAGACAGGGATTGCACCTATCATTGCAATAGTGTTGGCCGATGCAATGAATGTAAACGGTGTTGTGATTACTTCATCACCTGGCTGAATCTCAAGTGCCTCAAGAGCAGTACTTAGTGCAGTAGTGCCGTTGCTTGTAACCGTGGCAAACTTCGTCCCCACATAATCTCTGAACTCGCTTTCGAATTTTCGGGCGACCTTTCCTTCGGCCAGCATTCCTGACTTGAGTACTTCAACTACTGCATCAATCTCTTCCTCTTCTATAATGGGTTTGGCAGCTGGAATCATAATGCTCGAATGCAAGCCTGAATCTGACATCTTTAAACGCTTCGGGCGATTCAGTCTTGTACTATGGCTCTTCTTCTGGCTTCTTCTCCTTCTTGATACGATTCCTGCGATTCTCGTAGACACTAACGCCACCAACGCTGACCATCATAACCATGAGTGCGACGAGCATATAGAAGAGATCACCAAGAATGAAGATTATGGCCAGAGAGAAACCACTCGCAAAACCACTGATTGCCCTTAGCCTAACAGTTGTCTTGCGAGGGGTCAGCCTCTGAGTGACCCAATCTACAACTGTTGTAAGGCCCAAAGCAAGAGCGAACAAGAACCAAATCCAGGCAGGTCTGAACAGAGTATACTGGGTGAAGGCGTCGAGTAGAAACAGAATAGGGATTCCAAGTCCTATACCACCATAGATACCTGAACACCTGCCACAGAAGTAGACTGACTTGCCACGAAATGTTAGCCGCAAACAATGCCCAAAAAGTGACGGTGGGTGGTGGGACACCAATATGTGAAGACTCTCACGAATCTCATCTCTCCGTGTCCATTCCTTGTGCTCCAACTGGAGCTCATCGGGGCGCGTTTCGGCTCGAGTGTGGTCGTTCAAGGAAAACACTGTCGATTTCTCAGTTGACCCCTTTATCTCTGTTGTCTTATGTTACTCGAACAATTACTCAAGAGCTAAGATTGGGCAACAGAGAATTCTTAGGTCCACATTCATCAGGGAGACTGCATCGGAGTTGGAGGACGGAGAAATTGTTCATTCCGAGTGATTCACCGTTGAGCCCGGCAGACTTCCTCTTTCCAGGAGTACACTGGGTACTAGAGATTCTTCTTGTTGTCTTCTTGGCACTCTTTCTTTGGATATGTATTTGCGCAAGAAGCGTTCGATACTTCTGGAAGTTTCCTGCACCGGCTGCGGCCGGTCGTTTGATAGGCGGTCCCCAAAGGAAGCGAATTCAGCCGCCTTCAATGATTGTCGATGCTCTAGTTCTGTCACCCGGGATGAAGATTCTGGAGCTAGGGTGTGGACCAGGGACATTCACGCTGGACATAGCAAGAGCAGTTCAACCGGACGGCACGGTCTACGCTGTCGACATTCAAGAAGGAATGCTCGAACAGCTGAGAAGTCGGATGAAACGAGAACAGGTGGAGAATGTAATTCCAATTCTTGCGGATGCTGAAGTAGAAATACCTCTCAGTGATGGTTCCATGGATGCTGCTTTTGCAGTCACTGTTCTTCCCGAGATTCCGGATCCTGTTAAGGCTCTTCAACAGGTCAAGCGACTGCTGAAGGATGGTGGCTGCTTCGCCGATGCCGAACTCATGATAGACCCGGACTATCCTCTCCGAAGGACAGTTATCAAATGGGCCACCAAGGCCGGATTCACATTCAGGAGCAAATCAGGCAATGCGTTTCGCTACGTTCTTGTGTTTCAAAGTGAATCACAATGATCAGTTGTATTCGAGCGTACACAAAGCCTAAATCCACCTTGCATTGTGTCCCTCCCACTCGGTGTAATCAATGATGACTGACGATCTGCTTGAACTCATGCGAGAAAGAATCGAAGTCGGTCTTTCTCGAGAGAAGACTATGGAAGCAATTCGTGGTTGGAAGCGAACCGCACATCTTACTCTAAAGGATGGAGGAGAATACACCTTCAAGGTGGAGAATGATACAATCACTGTTGAGGCAGGTCTCATTGATGAGCCGGACATGAGAATTCAGAGCGACGAGGACACAATCCGCAAACTCTTCATGGAAGAGATGAGCGCAGCAGCTGCTTTGTTGAAGCGCAAGCTAAAAGTGAAGGGATCTGCGAGTGATCTGATGAAGCTCAGGCATATCTTCTGAAAGCTACATTGAAACAAGATGTAGGAATTGCCAATCAGGGGGCTGGAATTTGGACTCTGAGATTATTGACAATCTACGTGACATTGCAGGTGCTGAATTTGTGTCAACTAGGGAGGATGTCCTACTAGCCTATTCATCATCAGCTTCTATGGGAATTGACCCAGTTCAACCCGGGGCAGTAGTGCGACCATCCAACGCAGACGAGGTAGCAGCTATCCTCAGGATTGCAGACGAACATGGAATCCCTGTGACCATCAGGGCCGGTGGTACAAGTCTGCAGGGTGAAGTCACACCCAAAGCTGACGGTCTTGTTGTCGAATTGATGCGCCTTAACAAGATTGAGCTGTTCAAGGACTTGAGAACAGTCAGAGTTGGAGCAGGAGTCACATTTGGCGAGCTGGACAAGTTCCTAAGTGAGCATGATCTCTGGCTACCAGTTTCACCAGAATCGGCTTTGGCCTGTACAGTTGCAGGAAACGTGGCTGTCAATGGATCGGGTCCAGGATCGAGCTTCGCTGGTTGTATTGGTGAATTGGTCATGGGACTCGAGATAGTTCTCCCGAATTCTCAGGTCATCCAGACAGGGTCTGAGGCCAACCCAAATGCACCAGGACCGTTCCTAAGATATGCATTCGGTCCTGACATCACTGGAATCTTCATCGGCTCACTGGGTTCGCTGGGAGTCATTACGAGCGTATCAGTGAAAGTCTTCAAGAGAATGGAGCACTTCGATTACAACACCTACGGATTCGACTCTCATGAACAAGCCGAGAAATTCCTGGTAGAGCTGAAAGACAACGATGTTAACATGTTGATGGCCTCGCTTTATGAGGGGCCAACTCTTGAGTTCTTCATGGATATGGTGGGAGAGGAGTTTGGCATTCCACCCATGGAATGGCCACATCGAACTGTGTCAATGACAATCGGTCGGGTGAGAAAGGATGTACTTGAAAGCGATGCGAAGCTTGCTCGAGAAATATGTGAGAAGATGGGTGGACGTGTGATAGGCATTGTCGAACTTCCAAAGGGCGAGTGGGATGGAAGGTTCTGGACATTCGTCAGGTGTAGCTATGTACATCCCTGGGCTTGGCAAGTTGTCTACCATCATCAGGCTCCCACTAACGTACATCGTTCGGTTGAAGAGATCACAAAAATCATGGACAAGTACGCCTTCCTTGGACATACCGCAGGCTTTGCGTCTGGGCATTCTTCTATGAACATGTATCCACAATTCTACTGGGATCCAGTGGATGAAGAAGAGAGAAAGAAGGTCGTTGGTGCTCTCAAAGAACTCGCTGGAAACCTGTACAAGGCTGGAGCGGTTCCATTCAAACTGGCATCCTATTGGGATGGCCTCATGGAGGGAACTGAAACCTACATGGAACTCCTTAGGAGACTGAAGGAAACCATTGATCCCAACGGAATAATGAACAAGGGAGTGCTCGGAGGAATCTGAGAATGCCAGAAGTCGACATGGAAGAGCTAATTGAGAATCTGCATCAATGCCGCAGATGTGGAATCTGCCGTAACGCTGTCTACGAGACCGTTGGATTCGACGGCGTCTGCCCAGTCTGGCGATGTTCGAACGGATTCGAAACGGACTTCATGAGAGGCAAGATGTTAGTCGCTCTTGCACTACTTGATGGTCGCCTCAAACGGACCTCGGAGAACTTAGAGTCTATCTATAGATGCTCCCTTTGTGGAAACTGCACCGAAATCTGTGGTGCGGAATTCAGTCCTTCTGAAACCCTTGAGACCGTTAGACAGGTTCTGAGTGATTTTCCAATTGATATCCGGGATGCCATCGCCGATAGAATCGCCGAGACCGGAACTCCCTACGTTCTCGGAACCGGAACGAAACGTGATTGGGTCTCCGAACTTGATTTTGACATTCCCGTCTCTGGGAAGACTGTCTACTTCGCTGGCTGCACTTCTAGCCAGAAGCTCAAGAACGTTGCTAGATCCACAGCAAGACTTCTTCACAAGTCTGGAGTTGATTTCACTGTTCTAGAGGAGGAGCCATGTTGTGGCTCTGTGTTACTCAGAATGGGGAAGGCAGCCCAAGCGTTGGAGAATGCTCAAGCATTTGCTGATAGAATCAAAGACTCGGGGGCTGAGACCGTAGTCGTGTCTTGCGCCGGCTGCATGAGGACTTTGACAAGAGACTTCCCTATTGGGCTTGGATTGGAGCTGCCTGAGGTTGTTCACATTGTTGACTATGCAGCCAGTCTCATTTCTGAAGAGAAGATATCTCCAAAGCCCCTGGACATGAAAATCAAAGTCACATACCACGACCCCTGTCACTTGGGAAGAGAGCTCGGTGTCTTTGACAGCCCGCGCATCATACTTCAGAGCATTCCGGGCGTGGAGCTTGTTGAGATGGAACCAAACAGGAACCAAGCCTTGTGTTGTGGTGCAGGAGGTGGTCTGCGCTCATTTGACTCTGATCTTGCCAAGAACATTGCGGCAGATAGGATAGAAACAGCTATGGTCACCGGTGCTAGTGTTGTTGTCACAGCTTGTCCGTTCTGTGAGGACAACCTTCACTCCGGTGCCCAATTAGCGAATCGCCTGATTGAAGTAGCGGACGTAGTCGAGCTTCTCGAAAGAAGCTTGACCTAGTCCTTTTCTTCTTCTTTGCAAGCTTGAGATTTCGTAGATACCGACTAGTATCTTCCGCGGCCTCGACCGCCGCCACGACCACCTCGTCGGTAGCCACCGCCTCGGTCGTCTCTTCGGCCATAACCGCCGCCGCCGCCGCCGCCGCCATAACCGCCGCGGCCGCCGCCATAACCTCTTCGGGGTCTGTATTCACGTTCATGCTCTTCCGCTGACATGTCGACCTCTAGGTTGATTTCCTGGATAGCCTCTTCAGCGTCAGACAGCTCACCGTATCGTCCTACGTTCAATCTCAGAAAACCCTGGAACAGGGTTGTATAGCCATTGGCTAGATTGTATGTCTTTTCCACTTCGACCTGATCAATCGCGTCGTCCCACATTGGAACGAGTACAGTCCCAGTTGAATCGCCTACTCTGATATCAGCCACGCGATGCTGTTCACCGTCCTTCCTCGAGGTCACCTCGCGGATTTCTCCCTTTTCGATGACCTTGAAGGCTATGGTCAGGTTCCTCATTCGAGGCTTTAGCTCGGCTACAGTTGCCTCGATTGGTTCACTTTCTGGATAACTCATGTTACTCACTTTGGTATAGGCAGGCTGACAAAACTAGAAAACGGCCCTGGGTACGTACATTTACAGTAAAGTTCCTTAAACGGGTGATTCAGCTTGCGAGCTCTGCTATTCGTTTGTCTGATTCAATCCCTTAAAACGATGTAGGTTACGAACCATTCGCACGCTTTCGTCCATGGATTCGCCATTAATCACACCAGAATAAGGTGGACGACGGCGACAACATTGGACTTGCCCATCGGGCTTTGAGGTCCACCCTCTCTCTCTTGATGAACATGAGTGGCGCTCCCAATCTTACGAAGCAATGGCTCCTCTCTGAACCGCTTTGGTGAGAGCGAAATCTCCCTGCAGACGGACACTTCAATCAAGCCACATCAACGCGTCACGCGGAATCCCGGACTTCATGGCTCGCGTGTGGAAGCTCATTGTCTGCCAATCGTCCGGATATGTACAGGATTCCTTCCAACATAAGTGCTTCCATACCTTGGCGGCCTCCGATTATTAGTAGGCAGCTTTCACCTTATGGAGCGGTTCCCCATTTTGGATAGTATTATATGACCATAGAATAACTATATATGGAAACCAAGAATCTGGTCATCTGACAACAGAACTGAGATGATTCCCGTGGAAAAGATCAAGGTTGCTCTAATCGGTGTGGGCAATTGTGCAAGTGCTCTTGTTCAAGGTGTAGAGCACTATAAGGATGCGAGAGCCAATGGAGACATCATAGGATTGAGTCATCCTGATTTCGCAGGCTATCATGTCGCAGACATAGAGTTCGTTGCAGCATTCGACGTCACTGACACAAAGGTCGGTCTTGATCTGGCTGAAGCCATCTTTGCTGTTCCCAACAATGTTATGAGATTCGCTAAGGTTGATCGAACGAATGTCACTGTCATGAAAGGTCCCCTACGTGACGGCGTCGATGACAATCTTAGAGCACTCGTCGGAATCTCCGATGCCAAAGATGCAGATGTCGTTCGAGTTCTCCGAGAATCTGGAGCTGAGATCGTCATCAATCTGCTACCAGGATCATCTCAGGAAGCCACAGAGTTCTATGCAGGTGCATCACTTGAGGCCGGCTGTGCATTCATAAACGGGACTCCGATTTCAATTGCGTCCGATGAAAAGTGGAGTAAACGATTCGAGGAGAAGGGCTTGCCACTGGTTGGTGATGATATTCAGGACCAACTCGGTTCAACGGTCTTGCATAGAGACATCTTGCAGCTTCTTGTAGCCCGCGGAGTAAAAGTGGACAAGAGCTATCAGCTTGACGTCGGTGGCGGAGCAGAATCTTTGGATTCACACTATCGTGGACGGATGAGGAAACGTGGAGTCAAGAGCTCAGCAGTTGCACAAGATCTTCCCTATGACGCACCTCTTGTTGCGGGCTCCTCAGACTACGTTCCATTCCTTGACAACGGCCGAGAGTCCTATTTCTACGTGCATGGTCGTCAGTTCGGCGGAGCGCCCGTAGTCATTGATATCAGAATGGAGGTCACAGACGGACCAAACGCTGGACCGATTCTACTTGACGCGATTCGCGGCACAAAGCTTGCTCTGAAGAGAGAGATTGGAGGTGCCCTAGAATCGATCTCGGCCTATGGTTTCAAGAAGCCGCCTATACCTACAACGATGCATAAAGCTGAAAGAATGGTTGAAGAATTCCTTCTGAGCAAGAGAAGAAGATGACTTAGCAATATACTGCGACATACTCATCGATGAGCTTTTTCAGCTTGTCAAGGTCTTTTAGAACTTGGAACTCCATTTCTTCTGCAGCTTCGAGTAGTGGCTCGCTATAACTCGTCACACTCGCAAATTCTCTCTCGAATTCCTCCCGGGCCGCCTTGGTTCTTGCCTTTGGATCAAAAACGACTACTAGACTTTGAGGCTCGAAGTTGATGACGATACTTCTGTCTAGGAACATAACTTTCTTACACTTGGGACACTGCACTCGGTTCGCCTTACCAGTCTTGAGCTTCTTCAGTAGTTCTCGATCTTCCGATAGATCAACGTGGTCGATTACTTCAGCTTCATACGGTTTCTTGCATTTGACGCATGATACTTCGAT
>CP070761.1:207995-222754 GCA_020348985.1 Candidatus Thorarchaeota archaeon
GTATCTCCGGCGCGGATTTCTGCTGTAACAGAATATTGAACCTCATCATATTGCCTGATAAGCCACCCCTCATACTCAGCGGCCGGTGGAAGACTGGAAAGCAAACCATAGCTAGCAATCGAGATAGCAATCATGGCTAGAGTGACTGCTCTCTTAGACCTCTCACTCAATGCATTCCCCGACAATGGGTGAATTCTAATCTGGGCTTATCATCTTTGTCAAACCCTTTTTGTTGGATGTGAATCGGAAAGGCAGGAAACGAGCCGAACAAGATAAATCGCGGATTCGGCATGTGCTGACCTATATCAATTGCAGTTCACGTCTTTGAGTTCCATGACTGATACTTCTATTTCTCTGCGTTGATGACCAGCTTTCGATTGACGGTTAGGAGACGAGTATAATGTCAAAAAACCCGTATGAACGCCTTGCGGCCACGCTAGACAAGATACCAAATAGTTTCACGGCTACTGAAGGGGGATCTCACCTAAAGGTGTTAGAATGGATTTACACTCCAGAAGAGGCCGACCTTGCTAGTCGAATGAGACTGCGAGGCGAAACGGTTGAGGAACTCGCAGCTCGTCTAGAAATCTCGGTGAAGGGCCTGGAGGTGCAGTTGGAGATAATGGCTAAGAAGGGACAAATCCGTGCTTGGACCTCCAGTACGGGCAGAAGATATGCCCTGATTCCATTCGTAGTTGGCGTGTATGATGAGCAGCTAGATAGAATGGATGCTGAGTTCGCACGAATCTTCGAAGACCATTTGGATGAGAGCAAGGGAGGCGACCTGTCGGGTTTGGAACCTTCATTGTTCAAGGTGATTCCAGTCAATCGGTCGATCAGTGCTGAGTTGGAGATATACCCATACGAAATAGCCGAGGAGATGATTGAGAACTCGAAATCATGGGGGGTTCGCGATTGTATATGCAAGACGCACATGGACCTCTTGGGCAATCCGTGCGATTACGGATTGTCCAAGTGCATTCAACTGCATCCTAGAAAGGAGCGCGTGTTTGATGACAGTCATATCACAGAATCCATCACCAAAGAAGAAGCCCTGAAGATTCTGAAAGAGACTGAAGAAGCAGGATTGATTCACTCTTCCATGAACACACAGAATGATCATCTCTACATCTGCAACTGCTGCACATGCTGCTGTCTTCCGTTCAGACTAATGACGAAGTGGGATCAACCACACGCATTTATCCGGTCGAATTATCAAGCAAGTGTAGACGCTGAGTTGTGCAATGGATGTGAGACTTGTCTGGGACGGTGTCAGTTTGAAGCATTGAGTGTTTCAGAAGATGTATGTGTGGTCAATACAGACCGCTGTGTGGGCTGTGGCGTTTGCGGTATTGGCTGTCCTGAGGAGGCGCTTTCTCTTGTCCTACGGCAACCTAAAGAGAGAGAAACCCCTCCCGAATCAATGATGGAGTGGGGAATGGCAAAGGCGTTCTCAAGAGGTGTTGACCCTTCGGAACTGATGTAGCTCATTATACCCCTTGCGCAACAAATCCGCCACCTGCACCCATCAACGCCGCATCTTCTAATCATAGAATGAGGCTAGGAAGTCAGTACTTCTTGTAGTAGTAGTATCCAGATGTGTACGCAATTGCCAATGAAATGAACCACACAAGAAGTATCATGCCTACAGCTTCAACTGCGACGGATTGGATTGCCAAGATCGCTCCTATGTAGGGCAGTGCGAAGAGTAGGAATACAAATGCATTTCGTGCTGCTAGATTATAGATTTGAGTGAACCTTTCATCCTGGAATTGCCTCATCCATCTCGTGAATAGAACTGCAATGACCGGAGCAGTACATCCACTGAGGACTGCAGGCCAAAAGCCTGGAGAGGATGTAATCCAAGCAGCAATCAATATGGCCGCTGCAGAAACCAGAACAACCAGACTTGCAACGTGGTCACGTTTCATTGTCATCATCTCGATACTCGAATATGTCCTCAATCGCCATCCCGAATGCACGAGCAAGCTTGAACGCTAGAATTAGGGATGGATTATAGGTACCCTTTTCCATTGAGATTACGGTCTGCCGTGAAACTCCCAGACGCTTGGCCATACCCTCCTGCGTCCATTGTTCAGACTCGCTGGAACTTCGCATCTTCTCTTCGCGCAGCTCTCTGATTCGGTTCACAATCATTGCCGTGCACTCCATGGCGATGTAAAGTCTACTTGACGTAAAGTGAACTTTACATATAAGATTTGTGAACCTATGCAAGCGTGGTCAACATTTGAGAACTCAGATGACAAGTGCGAACAAAATCTATGCAGCTACGCAAAAACTCCATTGACAACAGGCAGGTCTCTTAGCTCAACATGATCATGCCAATCGATCTCTGCCGGGTAGTCGAAGCCTTGGAGACCCCTGCTTCGGGCCATCCATCTCCAACACGTGACTCCATCTATGCGTTCCAGCTTGTATAGGTTGGCTTTTGTCGCGTCGAAACGGACTTCTACTAGAGTACCTTCAGGAAGAGTGTCTAGATTCGAAACGTCGAGCATTCGTCGGCCAGTTTTGTCTTCAGCGACAGTGGAGAGGTAGTATCTTACCTTGAGTCCATCATCAGCTTGAACAACTACTGCTACATGTGGTCTAGAAATTGGATCCCATGTCCGGGGAATAGCGGGCCTTCTCAATAGAATATGTCCTTCAGAGGAAACCATCTTCATTGAAACGCCTGCCTGAATCGTTAACCTCTCCGAGGAATATGTCGGAAACTTGGTATATAAGCGGGAATCGCGTGTTACAATCATCCTAGATAGCCGGCAGAAGGCGTCTTGGCTAACTTCCGTGGATGGCAGCACATTGGTTTCAAAACTTGGTGGAAAGCCTATGACTTCCATGTAGGAAGCCCGACCTCTCTTACTTAACAAATGGCCAGACAGGATTTTGCAGCATAGGATCTAATCTTCGACGTCATCACTTGGGAGTCCTACGTTGAGGGGGCGGCCCTCAAAAAGAGAAAGTATCACCTTCTTGCGGGCACTAGCAAGAATTCTCCAGATCGTTCCTCTAGATACACCCATTGCTCTCCCGGCCTCTTCTTGATAGAGGCCTTCAAGGTCAACGAGACGCAATGCCTCTATCTCGGCCAGGTCTATGTAGATGGGGGAAGAGTCTGACATCGGCTCTGGAGTCATCTTCTTAGCTCGCGGAACTTCCACTATTCTTGGTTGAATAGGAAATCTTCCTCGGGCGCCTCGTCTTTTTCGGTGCATCTCAGTTCAAGGAAAACCCTTCGTGTGAGTATTAGTACTCTAAGAATGACGCAATAGATGCGGAATCAGCTAGCCCAATGCCTACTGGAGCCCAACCAAAGATTACAAGTGAGCATAGTCTATGAAAGTAAGGTGTCAACTTGACGCTGAGGTGATTCAATGGGATTTAGCGTAGGCATTGTCGGAAAACCATCGTGTGGCAAGACGTCATTCACAAATGCAGCCTGCATGACTGAATTCAAGGTGGGAAGCTATCCATTTACGACCATTGAGGCGAATGTGGGTGTGGCGCATGTGAGAACAGCATGTGTCTGCAAAGAGCTTGATGTGGATGATAACCCACAGAACAGTATCTGTCTTGACGGAATAAGACTCATTCCAATCAAACTAATCGATGTGGCTGGACTCGTTCCAGGAGCGCACAGTGGAAGAGGGATGGGAAATCAGTTCCTCGATGATTTACGACAAGCAGATGTTTTGATACACATCGTTGATGCCAGTGGGTCACTAGATGCAGAAGGACAAGAAGTCTCAGCCGGAAGTTATGATCCTGTAGAAGATGTAAGGTTCTTGGAAGAGGAGATTACTGAATGGATGCTTGCAATCATTCAGAAGGACTGGCGTAGGATTACGGGACGAATAAGGGCAGAGGGGGCAAAGCTCGAAGAGCTTCTCCTCGAGAAGCTATCTGGGCTCAAGATTGGTAGAGTTCAGATCCTAAAGGCATTACGAGACTCGGGACTCAAGCCAGAAGGATCAGACAAGTGGAGTGAAGAAGACCTGAGACTGTTTACACTGACACTTCAAAGGGCAGCCAAACCAATCATAATTGCGGCAAATAAGATTGACAGACCAACTGCACCCGCTAATCTCAAGAGACTGCAGGAGGAATTCCCGGATCATCTCATAGTTCCGGTCAGCGCGTTAGCCGAAAAGGTTCTACGTGATTTGGACAAGAAGGGCATCATCAAATACGTTCCTGGTGATACGGACTTCACTGTATTAGATGGGCAGAAGATAGGAGAAGCGGAAATGGGGCAGCTTGAGAGGATTAGGGATGAGATTCTCAAGGCGCTGAATGGAACGGGTGTACAAGAGCTCCTGAATAAAGCTGTCTTTGAGTTTCTCAGATTGATAGCAGTCTATCCGGTTCATGATGTGAACACTCTTACAGACAGCGATGGAAATGTATTGCCCGATGTCTATCTTGTGCACGAAGGAATTACAGCCAAGGAATTCGCAGGAGAAATCCATACAGACCTCATGGAGAGCTTCATCCATGGTATCGATGGCAGAACCAAGATGAAGGTGTCAGATAAGCATGAACTGAAAGATCGTGATGTTATCAAAATAGTCAGCGCCAAGGGCTCAAAGTAAGTAGTTGAAACCTTTCCGTCCTGTTAAATGGTTTATAATCTCCTAGTGTTTCAGTAACGAGGTTCGATATTTACGAGGCAATGATGGGCATTCTGATTTCCACACGATGAAAATCCTGTACAGAGTCTCTCAGATGCACTCGTTTCTACATGATTGTGATTCTTCTGTGATTTTCAGGAGTGTGGAGAGATGGATGTCTTCACGACACTGGAAGATGCGAAATCCTTTGGGAGTAGACTGGCCAAGAGGGGGAGTTTTCCGACAATCTACAAGCGTCGATCAGATGAATACATTGTCGTCATAAAAGGAGAATGGCCCCCAAAGGAATCATGGCCTTTCCTAAAGTGGATTGGAAGAGCTCTTTACGGTAATGAAGAAACGGAAGGCTGGGTCCCAGTTCTAGCTCGACTTGATACCCTCCAGAGAGCTCAAGATGCATGTGGGCTTTTCAATCTCTTGGGTTTCGACCCCATAATCGTTCACTTTCCTGGGATTACTTTCGACATCTTTGTTAACGAGGCTCATATCCCAGTGGGCGCACAGATTGTGTTGGACGCTGATGATGACGACTTAGTACTTCAGTTACAGACAGCTCGGTTCTACGACGAGGAGGATGAGGAACACGAAAATCTGCAACTTAGAAATCAATCAGTCTAATCCAGTGATTCCAGTTTGTCACCGAGAGACCAATATTGGCCTGTTGCGGGTATATACGTAAACAGTTTGGCCTTAGTCAAATCGAGATGCCCCTCCTCATCTAGCACATCTTCGTTCATGTGCACTTTGACTACCTCAGCAATGAATAGGTCATGCACTCCAATGGGTAGAATCTGCTTCTTGATACATTCAATATTGATTGGGCACTCCTTTATCATGGGCGAGCTCACCGTCTTAGACGGAATAGGAGTGAGTCCGCACTCGGCGAACTTGTTGAAGTCGCGTCCAGACTTTGAACCCGAGAATTCCGTAGCTTCTAGTAGGTCAACTGTAGGAATATTGAGGACGAAATCATTCGCTTTCGAGATTAGCTCGTAGCTGAAACGATTCTGACGTATTCCGACAGCAACTGACGGCGGTTTGCTACAGATGTTTGCGGCCCATGAAAGAGTGATGATGTTTGGATAGTCCTCACCAGCGACACTCAATAGAACAACGGGGCTTGGTACGATTGCAGTAAATGGCCTCATTTCTCGTTTCATAGTGACCCGTCCTACGTCTCCCCCTAGAAAACATTACCGTCGTCAAGTTTAAGTTGAAGATACCGAGGGCGAAGTTCAGAAGATAGTGAGGGTTCTACAATGGCACGTGTACTTGTCGCAGATCCGGTGGAAGAGTCCGCCTTGCAGAAAATGCAGAATGCAGGGTTAGAACTTGTAGTCAGAGACGAGGAGAAGGATGGACCAATTGAGAATCAAATCAAGGGATTTGATTGCATAGTCGTCCGGAGCGCAACCAAAGTGACCAAGGAAGTCATTCAAGCTGCAGACACGTTGAAGTTGGTTGTGAGAGCCGGTGTAGGTCTCGATAATGTGGACATTGAGGCCGCTGAAAAGGCGGGGGTTAAGGTACTCAATACGCCGGAAGCACCAACGGTTTCTGTTGCGGAGATGGTGTTCTCTCTGATGTTCGGTCTTGCACGAAATGTCGCCCAGGCAGATAGTTCCATGAAAGGAGAGCGTTGGGAGAAGAAGAACCTAACTGGCACTGAGCTTTGGAAGAAAACACTTGGAGTGGTCGGTTATGGTAGAATCGGTCAAGAGGTAGGAAAGCGCGCGGGGGCACTGGACATGGAAGTGCTAGCATACGATGTCATTGACATTGAGGCTGCATGTAGAGAGACTGGTGCGGTGTCTGTGACTCTTGATGAACTGATTGAGCGATCCGACTTTATCACCTTGCACGTACCCTTGCTGCCTCAAACCAAGAACATGTTTGGCACAGAACAGTTCAAGCGCATGAAGAACACAGCTTTCTTGGTTAACACTGCGCGAGGCGGCGTTGTCGATGAAGCTGCTCTTCTTGACGCATTGAATGAGGGATTGATTGCGGGAGCTGGTTTGGATGTCTTTGAGAGTGAGCCCCCAAAGGACTGGGAGCTGGTTAGGCATCCGAAGTTGGTCGCCACTCCGCATCTTGCATCGTCAACCCGAGAAGCCCAATCAAGAGTAGGTGACTTGACGGCTGAGAAGGTGATCAGGGAACTGGCCTAGCGACTTAATCGCTACATCTTTAAGCAAACCTACTCCGGCAGTTGCTGGCTCGACTGCTACGTCGAGCCTCATCATTCCTTTGTGATGGCGGATGCGTCCGCATGGGATGTGGCCTTCACGGCTGAACCACAAGCAAAGCGAATTGTAACTACAAAGGAAGACAGAATATGTCGGCTTACAAGAGAATGAATGAAGCCTGGGTCGAGCAGCAGCAGGAGCGTTCTGAGATTATCAGAAACAGATTGATCGTCTGGCGGAAGCAAGGAACAGTTGTCAGACTAGAGCGTCCTACGAGACTTGGAAGAGCTCGCTCACTTGGTTACAAGGCAAAACAAGGTTACATAATTGTTAGAATAAAGATAGGCAGAGGACCGCGGGAAAAGCCGAGACCTAGAATGGGTCGGAAGCCAAGGAGTCTGGGTGTCACGAAATACACACCACAGAAATCGCGTCGTTGGATTGCAGAAGAACGTGCGGCACGTAAGTTCCCGAATCTCAGAGTGCTGAACTCGTATTGGGTTGGTTCAGATCATAAGTGGGTATGGCATGAAGTGATTCTAGTCGATCCCAATCATCCTGTCATTTACAATGATCCTCAGATCAATTGGATTTGTGACCCGGTCCAGAAAGGTCGCGAAAGCAGAGGACTTACATCAGCTGGCAAGAGAAGTCGAGGACTAAGGAAAAAGGGCACGGGTGCTGAGAAGATCAGACCCTCTCTGGGCGCCAAAAAGAATAGAGGAAAGTAGCTCCAGCGGTTTCGACTCCGAGGAGTTTCGTATGCTTGGTATTGAAAGGATTGAGACCAGGGCGTACTCGTTGTCAACAGAAGACCCCGACAAAGTCAAGACTGCGATTCTGAATGTTCACGATGAAAGATTCAGAGAGAAGGTCAAGGTCACTCAGACATTGACTGAAGGACATCTGCAACTCCCGATCATAGTGATCAACAGTGCACTTACTGGAGAGAAGGCCTGTTTAGAGACCCTTTACTACATTCTAAGTCATCTGCCGCGCGAAGACATTAGATTTCTGAAGGACTCTGTGGAAAGGAGACTTGATGAGAGATGTGTGTTTTTTCTCAGGATTGATAAGCAAGCGTCCTTTCTTGGTAAACTGCAGCTATCCAAGGGTCCGGACCTGATTAGCGTTCAGATACACTTGCACCAGTATCCCAGATGTGTCCGTGATGATGCAATTGCATTCATTCTGGATCATCTAGAGAAACACGGAGATTCGTAGTAGTGACAATTGACCTAAATGTGAGAGTCGAAGACCAAAACGATCTCGAATCATTTGTTACGATGGCGAAAGCTCTTGGTTTCAAGGGTATTGTCACTCCACTGAAGCTTGCAAAGCCATTCTCAAGATTAGAGGATGATTTCTTAATCGGTACCAGGACAGAGCTGAAGGGTTCCACATTAGGATCTCTGAAGAAGGGAATTGGAACTGCTCGACAACGATCTGCTTTGGTTGCTGTTCAACTTGGCAAAACCCAAGTTTCCAATTGGGCCGCTGAAGACACGAGGGTTGACGTCCTCGCTGTAACAGATATTTCTAAGGATAACAGTCTCAAAGTGAGTACAGCAAAACTGGCTGCACAATCTGGGACCGCTCTAGAGATACCCGTTGTGCCTCTTCTTGAGACGTCTGGCCTTGACAGGTCTAAGATAATCAAGAGATATCGAGAATGTGTCCAAACTGCTGTGACAGCAGGAATGCAGGTGGTCCTGACAAGTGGTGCTAGTAAGCCCATTCAGATGAGATCAGCCGCTTCAGTGCAGTATATTGGCCAGATTTTGGGGATGGAATTGGCCTACATGCGGAAGACAGTTGATGTTACAAGAAGTATGCTTGATAGAAACGAGAGGAATCTGAGCACTGACTTCGTGGCACCTGGTGTGCACATAGTACAAAGTGGTGAGCCAAGTGAAAAAGACTAGAAGAAGATACGTAAGATTCCGTCTGTTTCAAGAAGGTAAGCGAGTCAACGAAAAACAGCTAGTAACAGCTATTCGAAAGAGCATGCTCTCTCTTTTTGGAGAAATAGTGGTGGGAGACTCTAAGTTATTCCTTACTGACTACGACACGAAATCCGGGGTTGGAATCCTTCAATGTAGTGCGCATATTCTCGAGCGAGCTCTGGCTGCAGCATCAGTCATTGGTACAATTGCTGGAACCAAAGTGTCATTTCATCCGATGAAGACATCGGGGACAATAAAGGGGCTTGGATGACTAAACAGCGTCCTGGCCAGCTTTCAATAACACTTCTTCATAAGTCGCTCCTTCAACAATGAATGCGCGAGTTTCCCACTGACCCGTAGTCTTCGATGCAATAAGCCAGACTACGGGATTGAGCTTCATGTTCTCTAGATCTCTTGATGATGGCCGAGGAGGTGCTGGATGTGAATGGAATATTGCTACTAGCTCTTCACCTCGTTCCTCCGCCTCAATCAAGAGTCGATATTGGTGCTCTGGATCTACCGAGAAAGAGACAGCTGTTCTTTCCGATAGGTTGTCCACTGTCTCTACGTGAGTCACGGAAACAATCTCATCTTTCACAGTTCCAAACAGCAATGCGGCCGATTCAAGCGGAAGTTGTGCTTCGGCTAAATCATGTAGCTGCGCCAAGTCTTCTTTGAGAATCTGAAGTGTAAGCGGCACGGAGCGTGACCTCAGATTTTAGAATGCTGATTTGATATCCTCAAGAACAATGCAGGTTTCGATTTCACCCACACCAGTAAGCTTCCCAAGACGTTTCTCAAGGAATTGTCGAAGCTCAGCCAAGTCATAGACGGTAATCTTCAGCATGAGTCCGCATGCACCGTCGAGGAAGTAGGCTTCATTTACTTCTTCATACTCCTTGACCTTTTCTGCAATCAGTGTGGCTTCTTTCATTATGGTCTTGACTCGAATTATTGCACGAATTCTTCGCCCAATTTTGAGCGGGTCAATTACGACAGTGAAGCGTTTTATGATTCCTTCGTCAACGAGACGCTTAACACGTCGCCTGATCGTAACCTCGGTGCGGCCGACCTCTTCTGCTATCTCCGAGAAAGATCTTCTGCCGTCATCCTGTAGCATTTCGATTATCTGAGAATCAATTGAATCGAGATTCATGAGAACAGCCCCTGGAACAGCTAAAGGCAGACTGCATTGCCTTCGCAAGCTGAACGACGTCGATACATATACATTACGAATTCGTGCATTATGAACGATTTCGTTAACTCTCGTGACTGGAATCTAGCAAGATATTCTGCGGCTGAATCACTCTAGAGAATTCTGAACTCCTCCCGTAGAATTCGGTCTTCGGTCTGAGTCATCACTACGTAAAGCTCGATATGATCAACTAATTGTGCGGCGCTTCTTATCTTCCTCTCTAGAAGCTCCTGAATCTGAAAGATTCCCGAAGCGTTGTTCATCACAACTTCAATTCTAACTGTCTTCTCTTCGCCCTTCTTTATCTTCACGCGTTCAATGGACATCGCTGAAGCAGAGTGGATGTTAACGCTACCAAGCTCAAATGGAATGCGTGCTCTGCCCTTGGTCATGTCGGTAGCATCAGCAATTCCAACAACTCCACCCTCAACGGTCTCGGGATTAACGTGTTTGTCATGACAATACATAGCATGCAGAATGTGGCCTCTAACATGTGTTCTTTTTCTTAGATTTCTTGGATACACTTTTTCCAAGATTTTGTTGAGTATTGGTACCACAAGCTCTATCGAGAAGTCATTATGTCGATCCCGATGAATGCTCATTCCTATGTCGTGAAGATAGCAAGAGAGCAGCACAATCAGTTGAGCATCTTCAAACGTTCCGGTGCCTTCCTGCACTATTGTCGGTTCTAGACCAAATCTTAGCGTGTTCAACAGCTTCAAACCGTTCATACTAACAATCAGAGAGTGAGTCTGGCCGTGATCAGAGAACCCCATTCTATCGATAGCCATTCGGTTGGAATCCTCTAACATGGTCTGGATTTCTACATCACTATCGATTATATCGAATGCAAGAACACATAGCTTGTTGTCCTTGAATAGACGTTTCAGGCTTCTTGAGAGCGTGCCCTTCAGTTGATGTTTTTGTCTTTGTCTTTTTGTCAATAGTAAGAACCCCCTCAGTTCATTTCCTGTGTCTCAACTGTGACTCTTCATAGATTCTGGACTTGAGAGGCGTCTGCTATGAGTTTTGACAACGGATTCCCCTAGAATCCGGCAATACATGATTCCTTCGGTGGTCCTAGTAATGAAGTGTTGCTAATGGGAATGGCAACACAAGCCACAATTACACTTTCTTTTTCTTCTTAGTTGCGAGATGGTTCTGTCGTTCGTATTACTATGTATTGGTTGGTGCATGAACTACTGTTTCAACAGGTTTCTGTGGTGATTCCCTCTTTTGCCAATAGTAGAGTGATACAATAAGAATGTAAGAAACATAGGCAATTACTTCAAGAGCTGATGGATTGCCATTGTATCCAAAGAGCGACTTGGCAAGTTCTCCAATGAATCCATTTTCGTGCAATGGTGGATAACTGCCATCGGGGAGTAATGGCGGGTTTATGTTCCAGACTTCAATAGGCCCGATGAGCAAGAATCCCGCCTCTTGTAGCTCGTGTATGCCATAAGCAATCATCCCCGCGGCAAACAGCACTAAGAGAACTGAAGTAGAGTTGAAGAATGACTTCAGACTAATGCGTAGAGACCCCTGATAGATTCCAATGCCAAGAACCGTAGCGATAGCCAGACCAATCGTCACGCCTAGGTAGGTGGTATATCCATCCTGAATCGCTAGGGCGGCAGTAAACAAGACAAGTTCAACGCCCTCACGGAGAACTAGAGCAAATGCAAGCATAGCGAGGCCTACGCCACTCTCTCGTCTCGTTCCTTCTTCCACGGATTCTTCAATATCAGAGGCAATCCCTGCTCCAGCGTTCCACATCCAGAGAACCATTGTGGTCAGGAGAAGAGCGGCAATCAGCACAACTGATCCCTCAAAGACTTCCAGCAAGGGGCCCTCAACGACTCCCCATACAAATGCCATAATTGCGGCGACGCCCACGCTCGCTACAAATGCCATGATTGTGCCGCCGAAGACGTATTGTCTAAGATCCTCTCGCTTAGTCTTTCTTAGATATGAAAGCATGATAGCTATAATCAGTGCTGCTTCGATGCCTTCCCTTAGAGAAATGATCATTGGCGCTATTATCATGGTTAGCCACGCTCAAGGAATATATCCGGTTAACTATGGTTAAAATATTATTGATTTAGCCCATATGCAGCCAGGGGACTGCGTTTGTCTTCGAATCGAGTCAGAATCTACTAGAGTACCTGGACCCAGATTGGACCAGCGTACGTATATCGACCGTTCCGGCCAACCACTCGAACAATGTAGAAGTCTGCACCTCCCGTATTGAGTGTGTCTGGATCTATAGCATTGTTGCTGTATTCATTGATGTAGTACTGACCATCCCTCTGTATGCAGCTTTCTCTTCCGTATACAGCACCACTTAACGGGTCCATGTCCAAGAAGAGAATCTCAGAAACGGGACTGTCTATGGAGACGGTCGATAGAATCTCACCGTTTTTGATTATTTCAACTTCAGCGCGCCAATCGGGTTCCCAGTTGACTTCGACAGATGCGGCTTTGGCCCTTGTGCCTGGTGGCGCTCCATCTTGTGCTATAATTATGCGAATCTCTCTGGTTGCAGATGAATCACTGACTTGAAGGACAGATCCATCGCCCACTGCGGTACCGTTGATTGTGAAGTCCAAGAAGGGACGTCCATGATCAGAACAAGCGAAGACCTTCTGGCGCTCAAGACCCAAAAACACATCCTCTCGGGTAAGACCAGAAGTGTATACTGCTGTGATTCCCGCAGGGTACGGGTGTTCATTGCGAGTATGCCAGATACTCCAAGGCCGTTGATGTCCTACAAAAGCTGGAGTGTGGCTCAATGAATGTCCAGGATGTCCATCATGATTGTCACCTGATGCATACAGAGTCATTCTGTAGCCCATCTTGAATGCGTCTACAATAGACGAGCCGTTCAAGTAGAATGGAGGGGGGTCGATAGCTCCTACATAATTCAAAGGATGTCTTTGTTCATAGAGAAACTCTCCGTGAACTGAAGTGACTTCGGCTATCTTCACGTACTTCGGATTGATGTAGGTCCAATCCTGAACATAGGCATTCTGAGTGGTGTGATGCGGGAGTGCTAGCGCTCGACTCCCAGTCGTGTCGGTGAAATGGTCAAGTGCATTCCATAATGAGTCAGTTGTCGGAAGATGAAGATACGACAAGATTGGTTCTTTGATTAGTTGGTCTCCGCTGAAGATGCAAGTATAATGTCCTGTTTCAACCTGTGTCCACTCAAGTCCTTGGAATGCTATGAAACTGCCCGGATCATTTACAGCATTTGTTGTAGCCTCTAGTCGATCAAACGACCCAGGGGCCCACATCATGATTTCACTGTGTTCTGTGAGAGCGCTAAACTCCAAGCCGGCAATATGGCGGGCGTAGAAATAGGAATGCTCTGGTGAGCCCGACCCATCAGACAGCTCGGAATGTGCATGGAAATCGCCCCAATAGATCCTCGGGTCAATGGGCGTCAAGTCCTTGACGATGATAGGATTGCTGTAGTACTTATTCTGGGTGAGCGAGTCCTCGACAAGAACATAGTGGATGCCAGGAGTCTCTACTCTAGCAGAGAAAACATGCCTGCCGTTGTCTCGACTATCTTGGATTTCATACGCGATGTCAGATCCAAATGCCTGCCCTGTGAATGTATAAGGCGTTGGCAGAGTAGCAACTGGACTCTCAATTGGAGAGTAAGTCGTTAGATTGTATGACACTATTGAGAAGAGGACTGAACCGGTGTAGGTTGCACTGAGTCGTTCGTAAGGATCCCATGCCTGGACCATTAGGTCGAATTCGTCGCCTCTATTGACAAGTGTGGGTGCATGAATCCACAGAAGACGTGTTTCATTGTCAAGCATGACTCCCAAGTTGATACTGACACTAGACCAGAGAACAATTGGTGAGATAGTCAACATTGCAATCAGTAAGACACGGATCAATCTGGGCATTGCTTTGCCTAGTTTGTCAATCCGTATGATTACTTCGGAGAATGGTTCTCGAATAGATGGCTTAGCAGTCCAGACTATGCTAATTAGCAGATATATGACAAAGGGGACAGTCCCGTAGATGAAAGCTAGTTTCAATGGTGACATTCCCAGCCAAGTATGGGCTATGACTGTGCTAACGCCCGCGGTAATGGCCAGAACAAGACCGTGGCGCTTCCATTCGAGACCCGAAGATAGAAGGAAGAAGAGAAGACCGATTGTCAAAGCCACGAAATTGAAGAAGAACATGTGAATCGTGGCAACTCCGATTAGGAAGATAGCTAGTTTTGCCACTGTCCTAGCTTTAGTTCTATCAAGACCGCTTCTTGATGCGAGCTCTTTCGACAAAGGACCTATCTCCGTTGAAGTCCGAATAGGCTATTCGCGGCGCTGCATTGCTCGAATAGCTGGTTCTTGCCTTAGATTTCGTGCCTTCTGTTTCTTTTGTTTTGCAGATTTTGGTAAAGACTTATGATAGTGAGACTGCTTGGTTACTGTTGAGAAAGAGTCATGGAGACTGTACTGCTACGTCAGCGTGTTGCAGGAATCCTTCTTTCTGTATGTGCTGTACTGCTTCCAGTCGGAATCAGATACCACATTCCTGTATCAGTGGTTCCAAGTCCGATAGAGTACATCTTCAGAATCGAGTTCTGGATACCAGTGATGATTGAATTGTATCCGCAAGGGTGGGGTCTTGTCCCTTCCTTTGGCGCTTTGGGGATCTTCCTGCCAATATTCGCACTTGCACATGTTTGGGTGATAGTGCAGGGAGTTGAGATGGTACAAGGACGTGCGGTCTACTGCGGAGTTCGCAA
>CP070761.1:222854-233956 GCA_020348985.1 Candidatus Thorarchaeota archaeon
TTTGATTTCAAGAAATACAATTTCGCAGTGAGAGCGCTGGTCAAGAGCATTATGAAAAGACAACTTGAGCCAGGTGAAGAACTCCCTGAAAGAATCGATTTCCGAGATTGGGACAAAATAAGAGAGTGGACAGTCAATCTCTTCTGATAGCATCCTCACCTAGTCTGTGGATGATTCGCCAATCACTGTGCCCGACGGATACTTCTCCATGAATTCATCGCGAAGTATATCCATATACAACAGTCCAATGTGTTTCCCGTCCACAAGCTCGGTCTCTCGGAGAATGCCGACTCTCTTGAATCCCGCTTCTTCAAAAATATGGATCGCAATCAGATTATCTTCCATTGTATCTAGATTGATACTGTGAAAACCAAGAACATGAAAGCCTATCCAGAGCATGACCCGTACAGCATCTTTGCCATATCCCTTCGACCTATGCTGAGAGTCATAGATGGAAACGCTTAGTCTTGCTCTATTGTGTGCACTCTTTACTCCGAAGAATCTGGCTACTCCCAAAAACTCGTCATTCTTCTTGTCGACAATCACGAAGTAGACCATTCCATTCTTCCAAGGATTAGCCAAACTCGCTTTCTCAATCCAGGTCTCCATCAGGCGACGAGATTTTGGAACGGGTACACCAGTCTGCCTACGAAGCTCCCAGTTATTGTAGTGTTTCATAATGTCATCAAGATCTGACACTTCAAGAGCACGCAGACAGACAGAATCTCCAGAGTACATAATGAAGCAAAGGTTGTCTGACACATAAACATCGTTATCCAGATTTGAATATCCAAGAGAGTTATTATCACCAAAGGCATTAGCACATTTGAGAGGAATGAGAATCGCAAGAGTTGCTAAGAAACACGAAAGTGAAAACCCTACACCACTTGTCGCCAAAAAGGACGATGTTCTGAACGGAGAAGAAAAGGAGACCGAGTGGGAGGGGTGGATCTATTGCACAAATGAGGCAGGAGTAAATGGTTGGGTACCGAAGGCTTATCTCAAACCTTTCGACGAAACTGGAAACTTCCAACTCCTGCAGGATTACTCTTCAAGAGAACTTTCAGTCGAGTCTGGGCAAGAAGTAATCGTCCTGCTTGAAGAGAGTGAGTGGGTCTGGGTTAGGAATCCCAATGGTGACGAAGGTTGGATCCCAAAGAGGAACCTTGTAGATGTCGAGGGGCAGCCCAGCTCCATTCCAGATTTATCTTAGACATTCCAAGTCTAGTCAATACCTATCACGGCTTGACACGTCCGTTTTTTGACGAAACGGTGGTTTCGGCTTGAGTCATGATTCAAATGACCCAGAACACGGGTCAGCTGACAAAGAACCGAAGCTATCGCAAAAAAATAGAGCCGAGGGTCCTTGGCTTCAAGGAAGACTGGGCCGTTGCCCCTTACATTGTATTCCTCATCGGTTTCATGGCATCAATCATTGATTTCGCAATGCTTCAGATGATAGTCTTTCAACTGGCTTGGGTGATTGTCGGCATTGTTCTGATGGCCTTTGGTCGTGCTATGAGGAGCCTACCTCGAAGGACTCTAGCCAAGGTCGGCTTTGAAAGTATATGGAAGACGTCCTACCTACAGATTGTTGAGATTCATAGATTGGTAACAGATGGCTACCATAAGCACATTCGTCATCCTGTCTACCTTGGTGAAATAGGACGCGTCCTCGGATGGGCTGTTGCTCTGTCAAGTCTTTATGGAATAGCATTCATGATTATCGGTTTTGTCTTCCTCATCATCCGAATAGAAATGGAGGAAAGAATGCTCACAGAAGCTTTTGGAAGCGAATTTGAAGAGTACAAGAGCCGAACAAAGAAACTGATTCCGTTTCTATACAAAAACTGTGCCAGAAATCTATGTTTGAAGCACTGGTCAATGAGCCTTGTCGAAACCGTTTTAAGCATCCCTCAGAGTGGCAGCCAAGTCTGTCCCCTTCCAGAGGACAGCATAGAAGAATAACACATAGACGTGGTGAAACTTCAATTGAGTAAGAAAGAGAAGGAGCACCTGAACATGGTAGTGATCGGCCACGTCGACCACGGTAAATCCACGATGACTGGCCGGCTACTATACGAAACAGGTGCCGTAGATGAGCGAACCTTCCAGCAACACAAGGAAGAAGCTGAAAAACTAGGACGCCCCTCATGGGCATGGGCTTTCGCTCTAGACAGACTGAAAGAAGAACGTGAAAGAGGCCTTACTATCGATATCGCCTTCTTCAAGTTCCTTACAGACAGGTACTACTATACGATTATCGATGCTCCAGGTCACAAAGACTTCATCAAAAACATGATCACAGGAGCCTCTCAGGCAGACGTAGCCCTGCTTGTTGTATCAGCCAAGCGTGGTGAGTTTGAGGCCGGAGTTGGTCCTGGTGGTCAGACAAAGGAACACGCGTATCTTGCTATGACTCTTGGTGTTCCAAGCATGATTGTCTGTATTAACAAGATGGATGACGAGAGCGTCAAGTACAGCAAGGACCGCTACGATGAGGTCAAGGAGGAAGTCGGTGGTTTCTTGAAGAGCATTGGATTCAAGACCGACAACATGCCCTTCATCCCAACTTCAGCACTTGATGCTGCTAACCTCAAGGAAAAGACTCCTGACTTCACACCTTGGTACGATGGTCCATCACTTCTAGAAGCACTTGATCTGGTTGAGCTTCCACCCAAGCCAGTCGACAAGCCACTCAGAGTTCCGATTAACGACGTCTACTCGATCAAGGGAGTCGGAACTGTCCCAGTTGGCCGTGTTGAGACTGGAATCATGAAGCCAGGTATGGAAGTCACATTCATGCCTCCTGGCAAGACTGGAGAAGTCAAATCCATCGAGATGCACCATGAGCAACTTGCACAGGCAGTTCCCGGAGACAACATCGGTTTCAATATCCGAGGTATTGAACGAAAGGATCTTGGCCGAGGCGATGTTGCAGGTCCGAAAGACAAGCCTCCAACAGTTGCAGCTGATTATACAGGTCAAATCATGGTCATCCAGCACCCATCAGCGATCACAGTGGGCTACACACCAGTGATTCACGCCCATACTGCTCAGGTGGCTTGCAGATTCGACCAAATCATGCAAAAGATTGACCAGAGAAGCGGCCAGGTTATCGAGGAGAACCCTGATTTCGTTAAGAAGGGTGAGAGCATGGTTGCGAAACTTGTTCCACTCAAGCCCATGTGTATTGAGTCGTACAAGGAGTTCCCGCAGCTCGGTCGATTTGCTGTCCGTGACATGGGCATGACTGTTGCAGTCGGTGTCGTGACTGGCGTCACTAAGAAATAGTATCAATTCATCGAAGCGGGTCGCAAGACCCGCGTTCCATTCTCTTTTTCATGTATACCCAAATCATACTAGTTCTAGGGTCTTAATAGGTCCGGGCTAGACTCCAATCCATGCCAAGACCCTCTCTTCGATTGGTCACTTCACCCCCTAAGCCAAACAATCAGGCTCAGCTCTATGTCGGTGTCACAGATGAGAAGCTGTGGGAACTCGTAAACGATTCCTCAATACATTTACTGCTCAGAGAACCTGCATTACGTGAGCTTGCAGATAGAAGAGCCCTAGGAATCATGATTCATTGTGATGAGATGCTTGAGTCCAATGAAGTCGATGAGTGGTTCGCAGCAGTGCGCACATTAGGACAGCTTCGTACAGAAGACTCGGTCGAGCGATTGATCAGATTATACGCACAGACAAATCTTAGAAACAGAAGAGTTGTTACGTGCGCTTTGGCTCGGAATCTAACAGCAGACCATATTCACCCCTTCAGTATTATGGTCAGAGAGCTCGCTGAGCCTGGAGTCCTTGATGTCACTGGATGGACTCTGGTTGCAATCGGGACTCTGAAGCATGTCTGTAAAAGGTTTGATATTCTTGTCGATGACTCATCATTGGAGATTGCTGTACAGAACGAGTTTCTTGGTCTTGTTGAAAGCGGAATTGTAGAAAGATAGTTGAAGCTGCAAATTAACACTATTGGTTCAATCCTACATGAACACTTGCGAAGGAGTCTTATTTGGAGACATTGAAGGCAGCATGGTTGGATGAAAGATGATGGATGACCGATATCCTGCATATCATGATGAAGAGCCTACTTCTCCATCTCCTTTGAGATGGATTGCACTACCTCTTATCATCATACTAGGATCACTAACAGCCTACATTATCATGTTTGGATTTCCAGCTGATCTAGCAACACCACTATTCATAGTCTCAATTCCAATGATTGTATTAGCATTATTCGCAGGTTGTCGATGGGCACAAGGTCGGAGCATGGGTCTCTCTACGGAGCATGATGAGGAGATATTCGAAGGCATGCGAAGACATGCACTTCCTGCAGACAGAGTGGGATTGGACACGATAAGGTGCACAGACTGTGGTCATTCGTTTGAGCTTGTCAACGCGAAGCCAGTTGATGACAAGGTTGTTCTATGCCCTTTCTGTGATGCTAGACTGTACATCGAATAGCAAGTCTAATTGGAGAAATGGTGGCGCTGAGGGAGAGATTTGAACTCTTTTCTTCAAACAGTGTCCACCGAGGCATAACCATCCAACTCACTTTGCCAAATGGATTGAAAACATACCTTAGTGCTAATGGGTCCCAGACCAGCCATGAATTCAGGCTTTCGTTATTCTAGAAGCGAAGAGAAAATCTGAGTTTTCATACATCTTGTATTCCACAACAACCCAGTCACCGATTTTCATGGACTCGACAGATTCAGCTGATTCAATCTTCAATTCCACCTTTTCGTGCCCATGAGTCTTGATTGTTACATAGCCGTATGACGCCCCTGTAGTGGGGTATCTCACAATGTGTAATCCAACAATTTCTCCCTTCATCTCAGGCACCTAATCCCACCACCTTTTCCTCCACCAATGAAATAAGGGAATCAGGGGAAGTCACCAAGTTTATTTCACGATTTCTCACATATCCTACGAAACACAATTCATTCTCGACCGAAGAGACCTCGATGACTAATCATATCCAACGTACGCTCAATATCATCTTGCCATCTGACTTCTCCAATACCTGCTATTCTTGTCAATCCTTAGTACTCATACTACTCAAAATCACACCTAGTCCGAGTTTCTCGAGTCTTGTAATCTCATCTATGGGTTCATCCGCATCTTCGTCTATTGCCAAGCATGCACCGTTGACCAAGCGAGTTTCGATTTCGCCTTTCGCAACTGGGTTCGACCTAAGGTGAGGGGCATCTAGAAGTCCAATCCGAACAGCGTCGATATATGCGGTCGGATCTGTCAGAGGGTCCCGATTTCTATCCGAGCTCAGTGTTGCTATCGCACGAATGAGTATCCTAGATTCCTGAACTAAATTCTCTTTCCGCTTTTTGACTTCCTTATCTTGAAGTGGATCAGGAGAGCCCAACAAACAGTTATGGATTACACGATGAGCAATCTTACAACTCTCGATTACTTCTTCAGATGTAGCAGCATGATCAGCCTCACAGAAACCAACTACGTGGACAATATGGGGCTTTAGCAGCATTCCAGTGGAAATTGAAACCGCTAACTGTCCTTTTCCAAGGTGAGGGTCTGGAGGATAAGAGAAGAGTCCCGGCCTGATCTGTCTGACAGAATTGAACCGATGATCATGCAATGATTCAATGAGCTCAATCTTTGCCAGCATTTTCGCCAAATCCATCTTCGGAGAGGTCCCAAGAGGAGTATTGAGCATGTATTGAGCAACATAGTGATGAACGCCAGCAGCTTTCGCATTATAGGCAGATAAGTAGGCCATTGCAACTGCGATTGTGTCATGCGCACCTCGCAAGCTCCAATGATGTGCTTCATTTACTTCGACTGGAATGTTCCGAATAGCATGCCACTCATAGTTTACCTGATTCTCCTTAATGGCAGTTTCCAAAGACCTGTTGCTTCTTCCATCGAGTTCGCTGTACCAAAGCAAAGGAGTCGCACACCAAGCGTTGTTGACAGTATCCTTGAGCATTTGTGCCCATCCTAGAAGGTCGCGTGTTCCACTGTAACATCTCAAAAGTGGATGGTTGCCCCTGCGTGATGCCTTGAACAACCTACGAAGGTCGTCAGCTTTTCTTAACGGAACTCCTCCATCACCACGAAGATTTTCCGATATCTCTGAAGGCCGAAAGAATGATTCCTGTGCACTTTGGTCAGGGCCTATCGAGATCACATCCAGTACGGAAGCTTCTGCAATTTGCTCGACTCCTTTGATTGTATCTTCCACTGAGGGAAGGCCAAAGTGATGCCGGATGATTGGTATCGGACTCTTGACCATGATTCTTGCTATCAATTCCTGGGGATGTCTTTCTGCTGCTTGAATGCGTGTACGACCTCTGAGAAAGGCAAGTGTATCTTCGTCAGTTGACAATCCCGTGAATATCTCTTCAAATAGGCCAACCTCTTCAGCAATTGATTTGATTGGGGCAGTACAACCCAAAACCCATCTTTTCTTCTCCAATCCGTGTTCCAGAGCCTTGTCTCTAAGTTCTTGAAGTAGGTGTGTTGCACTCTCCAGTGAGAGCCGATAACTCACTCCAACGACATCTGGGTCTTGTTCCTTGACTTTTCTTATCAGGTGGTCCACTGATACTGCTGGTCCGAGGAATACTGTGTCATGACCGTCGGCTTCAGCCAGAGAGAGAAATCGGAACACACCGGCAACGTGCACACAGTTTCCAATTGCAGCCCCAAGTATCTTCAAATGTCGTCCACCTCTATTTCATAGAGGTCCCAACCTTCCTGAAGACTAGCAACTTCTATTGGTCTCTTGCCATTCTGAACATATTCTACAACGTCTAGAAGACTCATGCCCAATAATCCCATGCTGATGAGATTCCTTCCTGTGTGCCAGAAGTCACAATCATATAGATGACATGCGATATTGATTACAGCATCAATGGCGGGAGTGTCAACACCGCACAGTTTTCCTAAACGAGAAATAGGTACGAGTCCTGTTGGGACATCTTCTAGAACATATCGATGTTGAAGTGTGTCTGGACTCCCGACTCCATCATATGCATCTATGCTTCGAAGACATTCACAGAGCGATTCACCTTCAGCACCATACGCGTCCTGAAGCCAATCCAACAGGGTCATTGGATTTCGTGAGAAGTGTTTTCCCACTTTCACTCGCTCAGTATCCATTCTTTCAATTAGCTGTCCTACTGATTCAGATATTGCATCATGATAATGGTTGTATCCACCATGTTTTGACTCTAATAGTCCTGCACACAAGATTGTTGGAGCCGGGTGTAGCATCGCACCAACATTGTTCAGCCCTGTTTCCAACACAGTATTGGCACGAACAAGAGAAATTGGAAGTACCTTCAAGCGGCTTAGGTACTCTTGGTTTCTAGTTGCCGGAAACGCACTGACTTGAACTCGGTTTTTGATCTTAGATATCAAGACGGAACTTGACCCGGTGGTTCTGGAAACAAAGCTAAAGGTCTGCGCCTCTCCCAATAGAGCGTAGTCTCCATCCGGGCAGACTCCAGCAATCTGTGCAAACTCTAATGCGCCGCCAGTACGTCCTGGCATCAGAAGAACTAGCTGATTCTCTTCTAAATGTGGAGACATCCTGTATGCGAAGAAACTGTGGGCCTGAGCTGGCACAGTCACAATCAGAATATCTCGATTGCGGATAGTCTCTTCCATGTTATCAGAAACAATGCGAATAGGAGCAAATCCATTGATTACTCCATAGACATCAAGGCCACCTCGTTCTATGATCCCCCGAACATTGTTGAGTGTACGATTGTAGAGTGAAACATCAAAACCATGGAGAGCAAGGTATCCAGCAAGACCTCTACCTGCGTGTCCTCCGCCCAACACGGCTATCCTAACCGAATACGATTTTCTTTTCTCACTCTGCATCGTTTGAATACGCACCGAATCTCCAAGTTCAGTCTCTAATGATTGATTACTAATCTTGGCCTTGGTGACCATGTACACCCTTCAATTGACCAACTCAAGTTAGTAACCAATGAGCTCGTCTCATTCTCTTGGAAGCTTGGCTAATCCCTATTCCGCACATACCCTCGAATTTCAGCTTATTAGTATTATGACCTTTATATACCTTATAAGGAGACACCCATGCATACAATGTCCATCTTGGGGCATATAGACGAGATTATCCACTATTACTGTGCGGAACTGCAAATCGAAGAAATGATGGCGCTGAGGGAGAGATTTGAACTCTCGAGTGCATAACACACTGGATGATTGCAGGACTGCCAATAGCATTCTTTAGCAATCCAGCGCCATACCAGGCTTGGCTACCTCAGCATGAGTAATGGCTTCGAGAAGGGTTCATCTCATAAACATTTTGACAGACTAGATAGAATCGATTTCAAATCTACCTGGCTGCAAGAAGATGTTGTATTGCGGAACACAAGCATCTTTTATTCAAATGATTACCTTCTCAGTGCAGGGATTCCGATGGCGGGGGTGTCCGACAAGAAGCGCACACTGTTGATACTCTTCTTAGTTGGCTTGTTGGTAGGCGTGGGTTTCTATCTTGCCCCACTGAAAGAAACCAGATGGGGACCCGACGATTCTCAGAACGACGCCGATTCGGTTGCTATTCAGAAAGACATGGATCATGCCATTGAAGTTCGGTCAAATAGAGAACTCGAGCTGATTAGCAGGTCTGGAAGTGGAACGGCGGATAATCCTTTCATCATAGAGAATCTCACAATCGGACTTAGTTCTCCACGGATTGATATTCGTCACGTGAATGTCCATTTCATAATTAGGAACGTATTTCTCCCGTCTTCAACTCCTTCTTCTATGTACGGAATCTACTTTGAAGAGGTGGCATTTGGAACAATAGAATCTTGCAGGATTGACTTATACGCCACATATAGCATAGGGCTCTACAAATCCAATTCCTGTACTGTACATAACAATACAATTACAGGATCTCAGTACCAATCGATGTTGATATACAACTCCACTAACATCTTCGTTTCAGGAAACAAATTCCTGGAACACAGAATAGAGCTAGGTTTTGTCAAAAACTGTACTATCAATGACAACGTGATTATTGATGCTGGACTTTCTCTCGGCAACGGCATGAATTGCAGCTTGGTCAACAACACCTTCACACGAGAAGGGATTACTGTTGATGGTGATTTGGTTGGCTATTTTGATCATATCATCTCCAACAACACTATAGATGGAAGACCAATTGGATACTTCAATAATGTCAGTGACATCTCATTGAACCTTGAGGGTTACTCTATGGTGGTTCTCGCGAATTCGACGAATACTATACTGATGAATGGGCACTTTCTGGATGTAACAACCGGAGTCTTCATCGCATTTTGCACCAACTCTAGAGCTATTGGAAATGTGATCCGAGATTCTGAATATGGAATCTCGGTTCATCGTTCAGATTCAATCTCAGTAACGAACAACACAATCTACAACATCACGAATTTTCCAATTCATCTGTATGGGTCACATAGATGCGTAGCAGAGGGGAATTCAATAGAGCGAATAGACACTTGGAACATTAACCAAGGTGTGAGGGTTCAGTCTTCAACAGAATGCAGAATTGAGAACAACGTGATTCATGGAACTGAGACTCCAATTTTCACTGTCTACTCAGTAGGCTGCATAGTTCACAACAACACCATCTATCGTGGTCACGGGCCTGGGGTTTTCATCTATCGTTCAACAAACATCACTGTGATACAGAATACTGTTTATGAAAGTAGAGAGGGAGTCCATGTTCTTGCGTCGGATAGCTGCTCAATCTTCCATAATCACCTAATCAACAACACAAGTTCAGGCATTGGAGTCTATCATGCAGACTACCTACATATCTATGACAACACTATCGATGGAAATGGACACAATGGAATATCGCTCGATCTGTCTATGAATTCAACACTTCTTGGCAATAACGTCACCAACAATATGCGCAACGGCGCCTTGATTTCTCATTCAAAGGGAACAGCAATTCTAGAGAACTCATTTTCGTACAACAACCACTCTGGCCTTTTTCTTCACAACTCTGAAGATTGCGATATTAGAGGGAATGACATAGTGTTCAACAGAAGGTATGGAATTCGTATTGATTCAGAGTGCTCCTTCAACATCATTGTCCTCAACAGAATCGGATGGAACAACATCAGTAACGCTATCGATGACGGGACAACAAATTCATGGGATAATGGCACTCTTGGAAATCATTGGAGTGACTACAATGGCACCGGTGTCTATGTCATTCCAGGGACCGCAGGTGCAGTGGACAGATATCCGTCGCCATTGCTTGAAGCCCTGTCCCTCATAACCAATGAACAGATGGCGAATGTCCGGAATTCCCTTCGGGTTCAAGAACTAGAGTAATATTGGCAAACAGTGTAGAATAAGTAACGCATAGTGTGATAGTGAACGTGGTGGGGAACAGTCAGATTCCATCTTTCTTTATGCTATTGACATTGATCATCGCAAGCTGTATGATTACTCCTTTACCATCTTCGGATCTCGAGAATATTGAAGCTGAATATGGCGGAACATGGGATACTGATGGACAAGATACCTGCGAGGATCTCGAGATTAATAAGCATGGTGAAGCATATACTGTAGGCACATCAATCCCTTCCCCAGGGAATCTAGATATCTCTCTTGTCAAATGGAATTCTGAGGCCAATGTGACATGGGTTAGAGTCATGCATGGCATAAACAGCAGCTATCCAAGGGCCAACGCGCGTGCTGTCGAAACATTTGGCGACTCGGTTTTTGTTGTCGGAGGATGTCAGAATCTGCTAAATGATGTCAGGATGCTGTTAGCCAAGTGGTACTCAAACGGGACATTGGCATGGTATGTCATAAGTGAAGAAACCAGAGAAGGCACCGATCTGGGAATTGCGATTGACGGGTCCATCTATGTTGTCGGTCTAGCCAACGTAACCCAACCCGGGCTTTTCCTCGCTAAGTTCAACTCGTCCAACGGACATCGCGAATGGATGAAGCGGTTTTCTGGCTACTATACCGGCTATCTACCAAGATTGGAAATCTCAACTGACGACCATGTCATAACTTTCACATCATCAACAGTCATCAGGTGGAAGCTAAATGGTGAG
>CP070761.1:234056-244761 GCA_020348985.1 Candidatus Thorarchaeota archaeon
GTCTTTGAAAATGGATATCGAGAACTCACTGCCGCTCATGCTTGTTCGAGGGATGATGTTCTTCTTATCTCTGTGTCGTTCAAAACATTGGTTCGCTGTCTCAAATTCAATTGGGGCAAGAATGTCGCCAAGGAATCGGATTTGACAGAAGAATCGGGATTCCTGTTCAATAGAGACCCAGAGCAACAATCATAAAGAAAATGTTGTCGACGAACCCATTGGTTGAGATTGATTATGGATGAATCTACAGGAGTCAATCACGAAGATCCCGATATGGTGCTATTTGGCGGCTCGCCAACTACTATTCGACTCGTTGTAGGGATTGTGCTTGCCGCAGTCTTCGCAGTTCTGGCTCTACTTCCGATGAGTGGCTTCATTGCTGCGGGAGGAGTCGCAACTCTGATGAGTTTTGCAGTATGTATGACTCCTCTCTTTGGAGTAATCCTAGGTCCAGCTCGTGGGTTCGTTATGGGCCTCATTGCTGGAGTTCTTGGTACCTTAGTATCAATTCCAATTGGGGGCGGTGTCTTCCTGCTTGTCCCAACAACAATACTCGGACCTGCACTGGCTGGATTGTTTGTGGGTCTCTCTCTCAAGCCTCTACATGAATGGAAATCGGTCAAGATTCCAGGGCCTATACTCACTGCAGCCTTCTTTCTTGTTATCATTGTGTTGTATGAAATCCCTTACTACTCGGCTTGGTGGTTCATGACCCCCTACATGCTTACCCTCGGAGTAGCCATCATTCTTCAGGGGATGAGAATTGAGTACAGTCCAGACCGCGAAGACTGGAGGAAGTATGCTCAGCTTGTTCCCTTCACATTGATTGGAACTATGGCTGATCACTCAATGATGGCGATGGGTTCTGTATACCTACTTGGGTTGGAGCCGGTTCTACTTGGTTATGGGATATTTCCCGTGATGCTCCTCGAGCGAATCTTCGTAATAGCAGTTAGCACAGTCCTTCTCTCGATAATCCTCAATGTATTCCACAAAGAGCATTGGATGCAGGTCTGAATTCAAATCAAAGTGCTTCGATGATCACTTCTAAGGCCCTCGTGGACAATTCGAGCGCCATTGTTGGCATGTCCAATTGGGACTTCTCTATTGCTTGCTCAGGCAGAGGTGGAATGTGAACGAAAGTTGCCTTCGTCTGAAGTCTTCCTGAACTGATCCATTCCATTATGTTGTAGATCAACCAGTTGCAACCATAGATTCCTGCGTGATAGCTTACAAATGCCGGAATTCCTTCATTGTCTAGGGCATCAACCAATGGTTTAGGATCCAAATTCGTGAAATATGCGACTTCCCCTGAAGACGAGATTGTATCTTGCTCAGGAGTTTTTCCTTGGTTGTCGGAACGCTTCGTACTAATCGCGTTGACTGCAATTCTCTCAATCGATATGGCTGCTCTTCCAGCCTGACCACAACATAGAATGACGTCTGGTTTGTGCTCTTCAATATGCTTGTTAACCTCCTTCAGGGCGGTCTCATAGTCCAGCGGCAGTACGACTCCTGTTACATCGTGTCCTCCTATGATTCGACCGGATAGACTCTTGGCCACCTCCGCCGACGGATTCATAGACGAGCCATCAAAAGGTTCGAAGCCAGTAACCAGCACTTTCATCGATTTCCACATAGACAGGTCCTTGAAACCAGCAGAAAAAGGAATTGATTGCTCACCTAAACCAATAGAACAAGTTCGAGACTTTGCCAGACGAACCAGATGCCCAAGAGAAGCTGAAAGACTCCTATTGCCACATTGATCCAGTTGACGCTGCCTGGTGCAGAGACTTTGACCGCTCGATCTGTTCCTACGCTTAGTGCTGCTCCAAAGATGAAGTCCGTGGAGATGTGTACTAGGTACACAAGCGCGCCAACGAGGAATAGCGCTGCGCCAGCTATCTGGATTTCGAGCATAAGTGTTTGAATGCTTGCTAGGCCGATGCCAAACCACCAAATGATGAAGTAGGGGGAAAGGATACTGACTATTGCTCCCTGTGCCGTTGCCTCGATAGCAGAAGAAGCAGCCTTACTCTCATCCTCATTGTCATCATCATCAGGAGGTCGAATCCTGTAGTCTCGTAGTGCAATCAACCCAAACAGAATGACCACTACTCCACCGAACCCGATGAGTAGTGCAGTTGTGACATTATCGAAAGCGATTGACTCCAGAGTGAGTATAATCGCTGCAATGATTCCAAGTTCAACGATAGCATGTCCCACCATTGGCAAGAATCCATAGATTCTTCCTCTTCTACTCGCCTGCATAACACATGCTGCCGAAAGGGGTCCGGGTGCCAGTGCGCCTGTTAAGGAAACACCAAACCATCCTGCCAGAATAATTACAACGTCGAGTAGAGCCAATTGTAGTGCCCTCGTGTTTTAACTGGCTAACAACATTCCGCAGAAAACCTTAGCGTTTGCACACATTGAGTAGGAAGTGTATTACAGTGTACAGAATTGAGCTATCTAGAAACTCTTAATAGACATCCTCAGCGACTCCCCGTGCTATTAGGGAGCTGTAAGTCTGTGAAACAAGTACAGATTGTGGTGCCCTTTGATAAGACAGAGGAAGTCTACGCATTCCTTCTTGATGTTGTTGGTATCAAGAACATCATGAAGTTCAATGCCGACAATGCGCATCAACTTCAATTCAGAGTAACTGATGACCACGTGAATGATACTATTGAGAGGTTGAAGTCGCGGGGTGTTGGAGTTGAGTATGGGTTTATCGATATCCTTGATCTAAAGGCATCACTCCCAAGAGAAGCAGATGAGACAAGAGAGCAGACGATTCAGAGAGAGGCCACTCTAGCAGTCGAAGAAATCTACGAAAACGTGAAGGCCCAGACGTGGTTGAGCTTCGACTTTCTTGCCTTCACAATACTAGCGGCTCTTATGGCTGGAGTAGGTCTTATTCAGAATAACGTCACAATCATTGTCGCGTCTATGCTGCTCTCTCCTCTTATGGGCCCAATGCTAGGAGTTGCTCTAGGGTATGTTGTATCAGATCGAGCACTGCTCGTGAAGGGAACCTACAACGAGCTCATCGCACTTGTCCTATCAATTGCCGTCGGTGCTCTAATGGGCGCCGTTATGGCAATGTTTTCACCCGGATTCGGTTTTGAAGTCGATGCTCAGTTTGAGGCTGGGATCTTCACAGAGATTACCAGGAGAGGTTTCCCCTTCTCATGGTTGGACATTGGAGTAGCCGTGTTCTCAGGCGCGGCGGTAGCAGTATCAGTTACAAAAGGAGACATGTCTACACTTGTAGGGGTTGCAATATCTGCGGCGCTTATGCCTCCCGCTGTCAATGTTGGAATGATGATTGTCGTTGGATTGGCAAACGCTACAGCACACGGCGTCGCAATCGGAGTTTGGTCACTACTTCTCCTCGGAATGAACATCATACTAATCGACATTGCAGCCGTGTTGATGTTTCGTATCAAGAAGCTTACGCCAATCTCAGCGAAATCGGCGACTTGGAAGGCAGTAACAGAATTCCAGACGATGAGATCTGAGACATTGTATCATACGCGTAATGACAGAACGCCTACTGAAGTCACCAGAACGACCTTTACGCCAGCGCCAACCACAGAAGGCCCCTCTGCCGAAGTAGAAGTATCAGAGGAAGGGGATGCGAGTTCAGAGAAGAGTAGTCCGCAATCATAGGAAGTGTCTAGTCGATCTTCGGAATCCAAACCCTGAACTTTGCACCCTGACTAGGATCACCTTCCACCCGGTCGGCGACCTCAATGTATCCACCGTGTTTTTCGACTATCTGCCTGGCAAGATGGAGTCCTATTCCCCCATACCGACGTCTCATGTCCAACAGCCATCCCTTCTGCGTGTCCGAAAGACCTTCTCCGTTGTCACTTACCGAGATGAGGTAACCGCCGTTCTGTTCTCGAAGTTCGACCCAGACACGTTTCTCATCATCTCGCGGATTATGCTGTATCGCATTCTCGAGGATACTCAGCAGCATGGTATCCAAAAACTCGTCCGCTTGAACCTTTGCAACGAATTCTGGAATCTCAATGCTAATGCTTACGTTACTATGCAATACTGCGAAATCCTCTATTAGCACTCTCAAGAGGGAATCAAGTGAGACACTTCTAAGAGGCGCTGTTGCCAACTGACGAGTCGTCACAACTCGTGATATGATGTTGTTGCACCTACTGGAAGCCTCTTCCACCAGATGAAGAACTCTGGCGATTTCTTCAGGGCTGTCTGATCTTTTGGCCAACTGAACCCCTGCAACAATGACTTGCATTTGATTGGATATGTCGTGTGTCATCAAATCCAGATACAGCATGGCTCGATCCCTAGCAACCAGGACCTCGCGTTCTGCGGCTACCCTGTCAGTCATATCCCTCATTGCTCCGACCATTCCAGACAAAGAACCCTTTTCATCTCGGATTAGTGCAACAGAGAAGCTAGCAGGAAAGACCTCTCCATTCTTTCTCATGAATTGGTAGTCTTCTTGAATTAGATACCCTTGGGCATAAAGCTCTGCTTGACGTCTTTGCTGATCAGGATTATCTCTGAACTCTTTGGGTATGAGCATTGAATAGTTCTTTCCGATGAGTTCCTCAGGTGTGTAGTCAAGCACACGTTCGACGGATCTGTTACAGGATACTATGTTGAAACTCTGATCAGTTGATATCACAACGTCAGGTATTGCGTTGTAGATTGTCGCCAATAATTGACTTGACTTCTGTAGTTCTTCCTCGGCTTGGCGTCGCTGAGTAATGTCACGGACAATCCCTTGAACGACCTTCTTCCCTGATATCTCGAGGACTGTTGAAGAGACCTCTGTTGGCAGGGTACTGCCATCCTTCCTCAAGAAATCCACTTCAAATCTGACTTCTCCCCTGATTGCAATCTCCTCGAATTTCGATTTCGATTTCTCAAGCTCATACTCAGGATGCAGCTGCCCTATCTTCATACTCATCATTTCGTCAATTGAGTAGCCGAGGAGATTCAAAACACTGCTGTTGACATCTAGGATATTCCCTTCAAGATCATGGATAAACACAGCATCTCTCGAGCCTTGGAAGAGCTCACGGTACTTCTCTTCACTCTCCCTCAGAGCATCCTCCGCCTCCTTGAGCTCCGTGACATCTCGAATCATTGCTAGGATAAACATGCGTCCTCCTAGTTCGACCGTATCTTCGTTTAACAGAACTGTGAAGACTGAGCCATCCTTCCTCCGCAAGTCAACCTCGACATTTCTCATTCTCTTCTCTCTTTGCAGAGTCTCTATGAGCCCCTGCCGAGCCATTGGGTTAGCATAGAGAGCTTTAGCGGTTGCGAATCTGAGCTCGTCCCACGTATAGCCCGTTGAATCAAGGAATTCTTTGTTAACTGCCATGAAGTTGCCTTCATAGTCTGTTATTGTAATCGAAACAGGTGCAAGCTCGAACAGAGTCCGATATCTCTCCTCACTCTGTCTCAGGGCTTCTTCTGTGGCAACTCTCGAAGATATGTCCACTGAGATACCACCCATCAGCATGGGTTTTCCTTCGCGTACTATCGGAAACTTCAGTGTCTGATACACATGATCAATCCCATCTTTGTCAGGAACGACCTGAATCTCCTCCAGTGCGCCCTCACTCATTGCTCTTCTGTCACTTTCAACCATCCCTTGAGCAATCTCGGACGGAAACAGCTCTGATGTGTTTCTACCTAGCCAATCCATTGCATCAAACCTTTCCAAGATGAAGGTGTTGGCATACAGAATAACGGAATCTTCGTCTTTGATGAAAACCGGTCCGGGAAAATTGTCCGCAAAAAGCGAGAAGCGCTCTTCACTCTCCTGCAGAGCGAATTCTGCTTCCTTTCGAGGCGTGATGTCTCTGACGACTGAGACAATACTCTTCTTGTCTTCATGCAATGTCATTCTGGCTGAAAACCAATAGACGTGACCGCCTATGTGCAGAGAGTAGTCAAATGCTTCGCTATGATCAAGTAGTCTAACTCTTGCAGCGGCATCAATGTGCAGACTAGCAACGTCATCTGGGAGAACATGAGTGACATGCTTGCCCAGCAATCTGTCGGGCTTGACATAGAGGAGGCTTTCATCCGACGCATAGTATTGAGAGTAGTTGTCATTCTCGTCGAAGACAAAGACGAGTTCTTGCATTGACGAAACTAACGTCCTGTACCTCTCTTCCGACTCTTTCAGCGCCATCTCAGCATGAATTTGGTCCGTGATGTCGATATCGAGCACTTGCGTTGCGGGCTTGCCATTGAATTCTGCAAGTGTGACAAATGACTCGACCCATTTCAACGAGCCATCCTTGGCTCTGTATCTAAACCGGTGCCTGGGTAACACCTTGACCCCATCAGCGAGTTCTGCATTTCGTTCCTTGAGTCTAGCCACGTCATCCGGGTGGATTAGACTCCAAACGTCATCTGGAGTGAACTGCAGTATCTCCTCCACAGTGAAGCCAAGAGTTTGGGCGAATGCCGCGTTGGCGTAGGTGTACTTCTCATCTTGGACTAGTGCAACCCCTTGAAGGGAATCCTCGACAAGACGGCGATACTTCTCTTCACTCTTTTTCAGTTTCGCTTCATGCTCAAACTGAGCAGTGACGTCTCTTATGACAGCAACGAATCCTATCTTCCTTCCTTCCAAACTTCTGAGTAGCGAGGAATTCGCTTCAGCTGTGACTATTGATCCATCTGGCTGAATCACCTTGTAGTAACCCTTTTTGCCAATTCCATGTTCAATTGTGTATTCTCCAGCAGCAATCACTTCTTCTCTGCTCTCTGGTGTCAAGAAATCAAGAGAGTTCTTTCCCAGAAGCTCTCTCCTATCTGAGACCCCATATAGCTCCAAAGCCATATCATTGACCATCAGGAATACTCCGTTGATGTCAGTGATAATCACCGCGTCAGGAACTATTTCCACAAAGGCACGATACCTTGCCATCGCTTCTTGGACTTCGATTTGAACATCGTCGCCTACCTTGTGTGCGGGAGAATCTTCACGCTTCTCGCTCATCAAAAAGCCTCGTTTCCTAATCAGAAGACTAGGAATATTAGACTTGTCTGGGTGCAATTGCACATATTTTGGTGTTCGAGAGTGCTCGGTAATACTCGGCCTAATATGAGTAGAACATAGTTTTGGTTAACTTGGTAACCATTTCGACAGCAAGGGGACTCAATAAGCAATGTCCAAGCCGAACCTGAAGAACAAGTTGTTCAAGGGTCTTACGGAACAAGATGTCCTGATCTGGGAAGAAGAGAAGATGCGGTTTCAGCGTAAGGTAGGACAAAAAGTGACAGACCTTCAGTTTCTAAGGCATCTTCTGATGGTAGCTTCACGTCCGGTTATCTCCCAAAAGGAAGGCGTTTCAAGAGGATACTTGACAGGACATGGTCCGAGATACGAAAAGAGTGACATGTTTCTCGAGAAGTCCAGGTCACAAGCTCTTCAGACTAGAACCCCCAGTAGAAGACTTCAAGAGGAGTTCTAGTCTTCTCCGATTAGGGTGGGGAAGGCGTGGTTAGTCACAATGTGCAGGCCGTTCTCATTATGGAGAAAGCAGGAAACCCCCTATTCTTTATGAAGCTAGATCCTAAGGCAATGAATTGGAGTTCAGTACAGAATAGCTTTTTCACTATTCACCACGATAAGAGGCTGAACTTCAATCCAGTCAGGGGGCCGTTGTGATGAGCCCGTCTTATCTCTTCAAAGTAGTGACTGTCGGTTCCGCGGCGGTCGGAAAGACTTCGATGATATTGCGTTACGTCACAGGCCGATTCAGAGAATACTATGCCCCCACACTAGGCGCGGACTTCAGCGTCAAACACATAGACTTCGACAAAACCACGGTCAAGCTGCAAATCTGGGATCTTGGTAGTCAAGACTTCCTCGGTCAAGTGAGAGCAGGATTCTATCCTGGGGCACGTGGCGTTGTCTTCCTCTTCGACGTTACGAGCGAAGAATCGTATGAGGCACTTAATGATTGGAAGAAAGAGGTTGACACACATATCAAGGACTATCGGAGTGTAGTTGTTGCCAACAAGACGGATCTTGAGGACGATAGGGTCGTCAAGAAAAAGGAAGGCAAGAAGGTCGCAAACGAGTTTGACGCTGCATATATCGAGACCTCTGTGAAACTTAATGAGAACGTGGATGATGCGTTCATGTTGATAGCACAGAGCATCATGGACGACTTTGGCTAGCCCTATGCCATTGTCCAAAGGTTTAATACCAGTTGGTCCCTAGTCACTACAGTACCATTTTGGCCCTAGTTGGCAGAGTGATGTGAATATGCAGTTGATGCTACAATCGCGACAAAGCAACAGCAATCAATGGCTAGACATAGCCGGAGTCCAGTGGGAGCCCAGTGATCTACTGATTGAGTGGCTCACTTACTTGTACAACCTGTGGGAGACCCTCCCCCAAAATTAGATGGCACTGTAGAGTAGAGGAGATACCACATGAGCCAAGAGAACCCAGATGATTTGGACAGAGTCTTCAAGGCTTTGGGAAATCTCACAAGAAGACGAATACTCCGTCTTCTTGCGCAGAAGCCGCGGTATCCGTATGAATTAAGCAAGATGCTGGGATTGACTGGCAGAGGCGTACAGAAGCACCTGATTATTCTCCAGGATGCTGGATTAGTTGATCGTGAGCAAGTCGAGAGTGAGCTTGGACCAGACAGAATCTATTACAAGCTGAATGTAAGCTTTGGTCTTTCGACAACTATCCTACCGAATGCTTTCGTTGTACGGCTTCATCAGGCTCCTCATCCATTTCAGATCCTTCGACCAAGAGCCGCAAAGATTCCAGAACCAGCTCCAGACGTGAAGGCCGTCAGAGCCCTGCTCCAAGAGCTGGATAGAGTGAACAAGAAGTTGGGGTCTCTAGACGAAGAGAGAATGCGGCATGCGGAGCTTAGGGGCAGAATCATAAGACGTACAGAGTCAATCATGGAACACTACAACTGGGATCAGGAAAGCTGTCAACGGGTAAGGGCCCTCTTGAATCCAGTGCGTTCCGAAACATCAGTTGAAACAGACTTGTGGACAGAATCGTTTCGAGAGGCACACGAGCTCATTGAGAACCTTTTGTCAGGTCGGTCCCGCCGCACGGGCAAGACCGATGAGGACGAAGAAAAAAGCGAAACTGCGGTTTCGATAGAATTTGAATGAAGAATCTTTGGCATTGAGCCCGTCACTTCCTTTAGTCCTCTACAATTTGACTGAACTTCTGGACATTCTAGTCTGTCTGTAAATATGTAGGCTTGATGACGCTGGAATGCAGCATCATCTATGATTCTAGCCTGTCGAGGAATTCTTTGAAGAACGGACAGAGGCCACCCATCCAGAAGAGATTACCATAGCAGTCCTTCTTGAGTGTCTTTCTCTCAACCCTACACTCGAAGTTCAAATCCAAGTGGTGGAAAATACAGATGTCTCCCTGGAACCCCGGGTCGTCATGTACTTTCTGTCTCATTTGATGCATTAGGGATGAGTCCTGGGCGGCCCTCCATTCACCAAGGTCGCCAAGCATTTCCAGAACCGCTTTTCTCAGTTTCTTGGGCTTTTCATCGAGTTCCCATCGGGAGAGCAGTTCGCTGATATCAGCGTTGAAGGCAAGGTGCGGAAGTCCACTCTCTAGGGAGATCTTCTTTGCTTCCTTGTATTTCTCAATAGCTTCCTGATACCTTTGGGCAATGAAGTTGACGTCACCAGACAGGAAGAAGGTGATTCCCAGAAGGTCCTTCATTCCAGAGCTACTGGCCAGTCCAATTACCTCGTCATAGATCTCAGAGGCTCTGTCGTAGTTTCCTTTCCTGACTGCCACGTCGCCAAGATTGACCTTGGCAGTTCCGATTCCTCTCATGTACTCTGCTTCTTGGCTGATTTCCAGTGCCCTCAGGTTGTATGTCTGCATCTGATCTATTTGTCCAAGCTGTCTGTCAATCTCTCCCACATTGATCAGAGTCTTTGCCAGACCAATCTGATTGTTCAACTGTTGTTGGATGACAAGGAGTTCTTCAAACTGATCGCGTGCCTCCTGTAGTTGACCAATGCTGATGTAGACGACACCTCTCAGATTACGGGCATCTGCAACTCCGTGAAGATAACCCATTCTCTCGTATTTTCTCTGTGACGCTCTTACCAAGCTGAGCGCTCTCTCAAACTCAAATGCGTCATATAGAGCTCTGGCCCGATAGTATTCAATATCAGCTAAGGCTAACTGCTGATCCAAGTGATTTGCGGTGTCTTCGGCAGAATCGAGACGTATCAAAGCTTCATCTATTGATTCTGATTCATGTGCTACGTACGCAAGGACTATTCTCGGTCTTAGGAGTGCGGCTTGCACTGTTCTGCGGATATCTTCATTCTTGGACGTCAGCTTTGTGACCTTCTCAATGCTCTCCTCTGCAACTTCTCTTGCTCTGTCAGCATAGCCCAAATCTGTCAAGACAGCGGCAAGTTGTCCCGAGAGCTGAGCGAATGTGACATAGTCCTGAGACTGCCAAGCCTGATTTACATAGTTTCGGAGGTTGTTTAACCATCTTGGATCCAAACTCTGGCGACAATAGGCGGCGGCTGCATAACCCTTGCATGCGATACTGTCACATCCCTTTGCCAGAACTTGATTGAATCCATACATCCCTCTGAGGTAACTCGCCTTCGCAAGCATAGCGAGAAAACCATCGCTTCTATTCTTCCATTC
>CP070761.1:244861-255342 GCA_020348985.1 Candidatus Thorarchaeota archaeon
CATCAGTTCTTTGTCGTTCTTGATAGGTGTGCTCCTGATCTTGAACACTTTCAGGCAGTCTTGACAACCGATGGGACCGAGAATGTTGATGAGTTTGTGAGCCAAATTGGGGAGGAGTCCTCCATAGGTCATATTAGCACTCTGGCAGTTATCGAAGGGGGAGCGTATCTAGTATGGGGCCAGTACGTCGGAAGCAACATGCTATCCAACCTCGGCAGTTTCCTTGGGGGCTTAGAACCGGTTCTGACTGTGGAGGTTCACCCACTCGTCTATTTCAGTTCAAAGAGCGAGTTGGAGCTGACTAGACTCCACTTGAGAGTTCTGAAATGCCTGAAGCAGAACCCACGGATGTCAATCAGTGAGATTGCTGAGAAATCAGGCCTTGCACCCAAGACGGTCAGAAGAGCATTACGTGAGATGGAAGAATCTGAGTGTGTCTCCTACAAAGCGAGACCCGATTTGGCCGCTGGCGGGGTTGTGAACATTCACGTCAGGATAGATTGGGATCCAAAGAGAATAGAGATTTCGGATCTGATCCAGTGGCTGAATGAAGAGTTTCCCGTCTCATTCTGGTCACCTTGGATATCCGCATCCGATTCCGTGGTGTTTGCAGAGTTCATGGTCGAAGATCTTCTCGAGGCCGAGTCCATCTCAAAGAAGATCAAATACACCCCGTTTGTCAAGTCCTGCGTTACACTAGTAACCTACTCTAATGCGAAATTCCCATACTTGGCGGAGTTGCGGCTCGAAGAGATGCTGCAGGAGGCCGGACTCTAGTATCAATCAGCCCCATTGGTTTTCGCACTGAGGGCTGCGGTTTTCAGACTCTCATTTTCCTGTATGTTCCTTTTCCCGCTGGTGCAGTGGACCATCCTTCCATATAGAATCTCTGTGCAATAGTGTCTGAACTGCTATGGTTGCATGGATGAAGAAGAAAGCTGCAATTGTCAAGGATAGAATAGTAGCCTTTCGTCGCGCGGATCCTAGCCCGCAGAGACTCAGGCCTATACGATTGATGGCATATCCAACACGATACGATCTTCGCGGATAGAGTGCCTACTCTACCAAAAGAATCGCGTAGCGGTTCATTGTGTCTGAGTAATCCTTCAGTACATCAATAGGATACCCAATCTGTCTAACTGTCGAGAATACGTCAACACCCATAGCTTCAGGTGTAGGTCTCGCCCGCTTTGGATGTTTACAGTCTGCTCTAATTGCAGTACATTCCTCACAAAGTTCACAAGCGTCCATGAACATCAGAAATGTCTTGACATACCCCGATAGAAAGACCTCTTTCTCCACTTCCAGGAGTTGAATACTGGTTTCTCGTGTCCAGTCATGACGATCATCAGGATTGTCAAAAGATCTACTGAAGTGAAATATAGCTGCCAGATCGTACTCATCAAAGAACTCTCTGCAATCCGAAACAGATGGGACGTTCGGGGGGCAGGATGCAGCTTCACCGTAGTTAGGACATCCATACGTGCATTTCATCCGCACCCACTGTGCGATGATGACCTGCTTGGGATCAATCCATTTGAAATCGTCAAAGCCTCTCTCACGGAAGATTTTCTTCAAAGCATCTTTTGCCTTACTCATGTGGTTTCCCTCTATCATCAGTGCAATTTGAGGCGACATTCGAGAGTAAGATATAGCATGAGAATCACGCAATCTCAAGTTTCTTCTTCGATGAGGGCCTTGACTCTCTCAAGAGCCGCATGAATTGTCTCTTTTGACGTTGCATAAGAGAATCTAAGGTAACCTTCCCCATTCTCTCCAAAAGCGGTTCCAGGCAATGCGGCGACACTTCCCTTCTCCAGCAATAGAGTCGCTACTTCTTGAGACGTCATGCCAGTCTCCATGATATTGGGCCAGGCATAGAATGCGCCGCTTGGCGTATAGCAGGAAAACCCTGACACTTCGTTCAGACCTTTGACGATGAGGTCTCTTCTGGTCCGATACTCTTGAAGCATTCTTTGCACGCCGTCTTGACTTCCTTTTAGTGCGGTTATCCCAGCTATCTGCACAAATGGTGCAGTGCAAGTAAGTGCGTTCAAGAATAGCAGACCGAGCTTCTCCATGAATCGTTCAGGACCAACGACATATCCGAGTCGCCATCCAGTCATTGAGTATGACTTGGAGAAACCATCAACAATAATCGACATCTCTTTTGACTCGTCGGCTAGAGAAGGAGAAAAGAATTCAGTATCATATACAAGCTTGGAGTAGATCTCATCCGCCAGAATGAAGCAGTCATTCTCACGAGCCAATTCTGCCACTTGTTCCATGTCCTTCTTTGTCATCACGCTTCCCGTTGGATTATGGGGAGAATTCAACAGAATGAGCTTAGTTCTTGGTGTAATCCTGCTTGCCACCTCATCAGGAGTAATCCTGAAATCATTCTCCACCTTCAGACGAATGGTAACCGATTTGGCTCCCACATAATCACAGACAGAGCCGTAGGTCGGGAATCCGGGATCTGGCAGGATTACCTCATCTCCTTTGGAACAAGTCGCTACAATCGAGAAGAAAATCCCTGGTTTTGCCCCTGGTAGAACGAGTATTTGACCCAGAGACGGTCGAAAGCCGCGAGTAGTCTCGATTTCGTCCTGAATGGCTTCCTTCAGGGTTTGCATGCCCCCTGTAGCCACATATTCAGTCTGGTTCTTTTCTATCGCTTCGACACCAGCTTTCTTGATCTCTATCGGAGTAGGAAAGTCCGGCTGTCCAATCTCGAGCCTGTAGACGTTCTTTCCCTGATGCTCAAGTTCCCGAACCCGCTCCAAGACACTGAGGGCACCCTCTCCACTCAATCGATACATTCCTTCAGCTAGCTCTCTCAATTGCGTGAGCTCCAATCTTGATATTGATGCGGCAGAGCTTTCCTGTATATCAGAATCACTGTTTTACAGCAGAGTTCGTTCTTTTTGAACGACTTGGAATGACCAAGAGAAGACCGAAAACAACACCAAAACTGAGTAGAATCAAAGCCCACTTCACTGTCGTAATTAGACTAGCAGCTAAGATGATAGATGGAGATAGGCCAGGGTAAGCAGCTATCTGTGATGCTATCAGCGCGTTTTCCAGAAAATCGGCCGCTGCTGCCATTATGGGGAGAGCAATCAGTCCTTTGAGCTCAGGCTTGTCAGGATATGCCCTTCTGACTTCCATGGTAATCCCAAAGACGATTGATAGGCAGTAGGCAATCGGGAAGAGTAAATCAAGCAAATGTACCTGCGACCAAATCCTAAGACCATCAGATCCAAGCGTGTCGAAGACTTGGGCTATCTCCTCGAACGTATACACTACTCTTGTGTCTGGCATTGTCACATCGCCGTAGACATCATAGACAAGAGTCTGCGTGGCGTAGCCCATAACGGCTACAATGACCGCGCTTGAAACGATTGCCAAAATGAGATTGCGCGTTGTCGCCAGTTTGTCAAGCTTCCGTACGACACTCATAATACTCTACCTCCAACTTCTTCAATGAGATGCTCTCCACCTCAAGGCTTTCTCTTCGATACTTCGAATGAACTCTGACTTACCATCCGTGTATGCCAGTCTATCATCTCGGAACGTCTGAGCCAATTCAAGTTTAAGCGCTTCATATTTCTTAGCTTCATACGGATGGGCAAGCAAGTAGTCACGGAAATTGATGTGACGCTCGACATTTGGGCTCCCAATCTGGAAGGTGTGAACGTGAATGGTGCTACTGGAGTCGTTTTGTGACCTTCTCCTGTCGAAGAAGCGCCTTCTTGGAATTCCATGCTCTCCGTTCGGCTCGTATCCGTTTTCCCGAAAGGTGGGATCATAGGCGTCAACACGCTCAATATCCTTCACAACAACCAGTATGTCTACAATTGGTTTTGCGTGAATTCCAGGAATGGCTGTGCTGCCAATGTGATAAACTGATTCTATCTCGTCTTTCATGATGCTTTCAAGTAACGCCTTTTGTTGCTTGAAGACATCCCCCCAATAGGAGTCATTTGATTCAATCTCTACCAGTTCAATCATAGCTTTCCCTATCACGCTACTCGATTTGACCGGATAAATGGCTCGACTGCGTTATACTCTCAAACCTCAAGGATAACCTAATAAGCCAAAATCCTCGTGCGTGTCATCGCCACGACAACCATGGCCCGTGTGGTGTAGTGGTAACATAGAGGACTGTGGATCCTCTGCTGCGGGTTCGATTCCCGCCACGGGCCCCATTCTTCGATAGCCACGTCAAGACCATTAGAAAGAAGATGTACAAGTACCTCTCTCTCCTTAGTTTAGGGGAGTATGGACGTTCAGGACGTGTTGTGAATGAAGCATTCGGATTATCTGGCAGCACTTCTCTTTCTTCTGCTCAGCTTAGCAGTGCATCCGATGCTACTAGCAGACACCCATCTTGTCGGTCATTCTGATGCTGTAACACATACAACGAAGCAGTATGATGAACCAATCTCATTGGACTCCGAGTCAGATCTCAGTTCTTTTGACTTGAATGGTTCTGGAACTCAGAACGATCCTTTCGTAATATCAAATCTCTTCTTCTACCCCGATGAAACTAGTATCACAATCAAAAACACCCGGTCTCATTTGGTGATTGAGAATATTGAATCGTGGAATCTGGATGAGTACTCAGGAGAGAATCCTGATGGTATCTCACTGGAAAACGTGACGAATGTTGTCATTCGTGAGTGTACTTTCAAGGTTCTCGGTTCGGGGATACAAATTGAGAATAGCTCAGATTGTGAGGTTTACAATAATACGATTCACAACAGTGCACGCGGCGTGGTATTGGGTCGTTCAAGAAACATCGGAGTTAGACAGAACACAGTCTACTCCAATAGTCATGGAATCTCAGTTGGCGACACAAATGATTCCCTGGTTTTCCAAAACACAGTAGTGTATTCGGCTTCAGAAGGAATCGTCATGTACGGCGAGAACAACCTAGTCTATGCCAATCGATTTGGCTGGAATGGTGCGGGAAACGCGCGCGAACTATCAGGGGACAATCGTTGGGATGATGGAAGTGGGCTCGGAAACTTCTGGAGTGACTATGCAGGATCGGACACATATGAGATTCAGGGCCCGGGTGAAGGTGAGGACAGATACCCCTCGCTTCTTTCAGGTGATTTTGCAGGTCCTGTTCTGTCAGGGGGGACATGGCTAGGAGGCCTTGGGGAAGGAGGGCCGCCATTGGATCGGCTTCATTTCGAGGTGAGTGTGACTGACACCTCGGGAGTTGAGAGCGTATGTTTCTGGTACAAGGTTGGTGGTGGTGTCTGGAACTACACCCAGATGGCACATGAACCAACCGCAGACAATCCCGCACGGTATGTCTATGAAATCCCCGGACCGATCTACGGAATCGAGATGGAATACTTCTACTCGGCAACTGACAGTCTTGGATATTACTCTGAAACTAGGCATACATCATTCGCCATCTTCACTGACCCGTTTTACTGGTTGGGATGGGCAATTGCTATTGTCACAATCATTGCTGTCACTGTCATGGCCGTCTGCTACTATACGAGAAGGTAGGCTTCTCTCAGCAACATTATCGCTCAGCATTCATAGAGGGGATGCTCGATTCTGCCTGCTTAACTACAGCCGCAAACAAGACTGCTGCGGGTTCGATTCCCGCCACGGGCCCCATCGCTCATCTGATTTTCCTTTTGGCAACGAAGAGAACAACAAATCCAATGCCGACCCCAATGGCCCCTCCGACTATCACCATTGCCACTTCATTTCCCGAATCTGTCGATATCGTGAATGTAGAGCTTGTGAACTGGGTTTCCGAAGCGACAAATGCCTCCATGTTGAGCATGCTGGTCTTTTCGCTATGTGCACCATCTTCTAGTTCGTCGAGAAGATTGAGTTCCGCACACTTCTCGAAGTCGTAATTGTAGAATACCCACATATCGCCAACTTCTGGATCAAAAATCACTGAGTACGCCGTGAGACGCTCGCGACCAGTCCACTGGAGTATACGACGGAAACTGTCGACAGTGATGTTCTCTGGACTCTCAATCCTATGAAGTCTACCTACACCCAAGTTGTATCTTTCACACGGATACCAGCCCAGCTCGGGCATGACTGGATTGAAGTTTGTGACAACTTGATATATCCCCTCCTTACTCGTGAAAGCGATTCTTCCGTCTGATCCCGGGGAGATGATTACCGAATCACCGTCCTTATCCACGACGAAGAACTGAATGTCCCAAACTCCAGTGCTATGTGTTGACCAGAGTGTATACTGTTCGAATAGAGAAACAACATCACCAGAATCAGAGCAGTCTTCGAGGATCATAGCCATGACGTTTCGCGGGAATACTTGTTTATCCGTCTCGTTCATTGGTGTCAACGGAATCAAGAACGTATCCACGATCAGACCCTCTGTATTCATTCCTGCACGAAGATCATCGTATGGCAGTTCCGTTGCGCAGAATACGACGTAGCCAAATCGATCTTCTCGAGGTGGAACAAACCTGACGTTGAAATTGTTGTGAGATGGCCAGTCCTCGTTTAGGCCAACAAGGACTCTCTCTCCATACGAGGCAGTAATACCGGTACAGGCCTCTACTGGAACTGAAACTGTGCATAGCACAATCACAATTGCTAGTGAAGAACCTAGTACTCTCCCTTTCACTTCTTCCGCCTTTGACGACAATCAAATTCCAATTTATTAAGGAGTCATTTCAGAGCAACGGAAAGAGTCTGATTGGTTTGCGTTACGGGACCAGATTTACTTCTCCGCTACTCTGTCAAGCCACTCAGACACAAGTGCGTTGAACAGCTCAGTTTGTTCGAGCTGCAATGCATGACCAGTTCGATCCAGAACTGCGAAGGTTGCGCGAGGATATTTCTCCAGAATCTTCCACGTGTCTTGATAACCCACCCAATGATCTTGACGACCAACCAAGATGAGTGTGGGTGCGTCGAATGTGGTGGAACGCGAATCAACGTCGAAGCTGAACTCATCAACTGCGGGCTGTAGACGGTCGAGGAACTTCATGTCTGCTAGCCTAACTCCAGGTGTGATGACTTTGGAATATTGGGTCCAATGGCTTCTTGTCTGGACCACAGCTACCTCCTCAAAGTCCTCACGCTCCTGGTCCCCGAGACTACTCAGCAGCTCAGGATCGCTGACCAGTACGACTTTCTCTGGAAGTGTTCTGTCTTCGGAACGAGAGATGATTCTGGGAACGATTAGCAAAAGCCCATCTACCTGCGCTGGTCTCTGGTGAATCAATCCGCGAGCCAAATACCCCCCATAGGACAAACCCACGACAGTGAAGCTCATGTCTGGAATCACTTCGTCGATGAACTCTACTAGCAACTGAAGCATGTCATCTGAGTTCTTGATCCATTCTTGGCCAGGGGTCTTGCCGTGGCCGGGCAAATCGAGGTAGATTCGCTTCCAACCATCTCTATGCTCGAAGATTGGTTCCATACAGCCAAGCATTGATCTGTGGTCCAATGTGAACCCATGTAAGCTGATGATTGGCCTGCCTGTTCCACACATCTCATAGTAGACATCGGAGTCTCGTATTCGACACTTCACTGGTTGGCCCCTCCTTTCAAGCTCAGTTTGGCATGGGCTTTTACTCTTCCTCTCGGAGCAGGAGGCCAAGACTGATTCCTACGTTCTAATCTCCTCTCCAAGAGCGAATGCGCAAAACCAATGATTGCAAATCGTTAATACAGTTCGTTATTCTGGTTGCACCACTCGCTTGGGTCTCTTCGTGAGAAAGGAGGACTGTTCCCCTGATGCCGCGGCTGTCTCTGTATGTGGCAATATTCGTTGCACTAGCACTGGCCATGCAGCCCGCATTAGTACCTGTAGTTCCAGTCGTTGAACTCGAAATGAAAAACCAACTGTCTGACACGAACAACTCGGGACCTCGCGAATTTGCAGTTGCTCCAATGAGCCCCGAAATTGCCTATAGTGGAGATCCTGGTGGTGGTTATTTCCCTGAGGCTCAGAAGGCCCCTACGGGGCCGCAAACCCTAATCGTGATACTGGTGTACTTCAGTGATCTATCTAATACCGAGAGCAAATCCACGATTAGCTCGATTATCTTTGAGAACGTCAGTGACTACTATGAGGAGATTTCGTATGGTCAGTCAGCGATAACCGGAGCAGTCACCGATTGGTTCAATCTTGGTGCGGCAAAGGCATACTATGGGGCCGACGGAGACACATCTGGAGTCATAGATGACACGGACGATGATGGTGACAATGACAGTTGGCAATTAGTGGACGATGCACTTGCCGCCGCAGATCCGTATGTTGACTTCTCTTCTTATGGTCACATCATGGTGGTCCATGCAGGCAATGGGCAAGAGAGCTCAGGCGTTTCTGACGACATATGGTCGGTGCGCTGGTCGTGGCCAGGTCATTTCCGGACGAACGAGAAGACATTCGACTCCTGCTCCATAGTTCCCGAATACCAAGGTGGAGACGTTAACCGATCAATAGGAGTCATTGCTCACGAGTTCGGGCACGATATAGGCCTCCCCGATTTGTACCATTACGGGGGTGCCGGCGGTGATGACTTGGTTGGCATATGGGGGCTAATGGCATCAGGCAGCTGGGGCGGCTCGCCATCAGGAACCATCCCGACTCATATGACTGCGTACTCAAAGCTTATGCTTGACTGGTACGCAGACAATGAAATCTATGACCTTACTTCTGGGTCTTACGAGGCTACTCTCACTTCAAGTTACAATCAGACATCCGGCTTACGAGTCATAAGATACAATGTGTCCGAGGAGTACTACTACCTCGTTGAGTCGCGTTATCAGATGGGCTTTGATTCCGGTATCCCGGAAAGCGGCGTTCTGATTACAAGAGTTGACACGACCAAAGGAAGCGGTCAGGGTATCGTCCAAGTACGCACCGATTCGATCTACAGCCTTTCATTGGCTACTTGGACTCCTGGACAGGAGTTTGTAGACGAGGTCTCTGGTTTTGCAGTGGAGGTCTTGTCACAAGAAGGCACATCATTTAGAGTAAGAGTGACAACCGACCCTTTGGATGGATGGTTATACGAATTCGCCTTGAGCGGAAATGACCAGAGTGACTATCAAAGCCCCGTTATGGCGACGAACCGCCTCGGTACTCTATATTGTGTCTACGTTGTTTGGGACTCTAGCTCTAGTCAGTATGCCATACATGTCAAGACAAGTGTAGACGGAGGCTACTCCTGGTCGAAGGCATTTGACTTCAGTTCATCATCACTCTCGTACATCAATCCATCAATTGTCATAGACCCTTATGATGACACCATCTACATTGCGTTCGAAAGCACTGATGGAAACTCGCATAGTGTGAACCTTGCTCGTTACTACTCAGATCATACCCAGTGGTCGATATCAACTGTAGCCTCCAACGCCAGAGATCCTAGTATTGAAATTGATTACGTATATGGGTCTGACAATTGGCTAATGATTGCGTATGAATCATGGGCTCGAGGAGAAAGCAGTACAATCAGGCTGGATAGGAGCACTAACCACGGAACGTCCTGGATCAATCGCAACTCACTAAGCATCGATACATTCAACCTGCAGCCTGAAATCGTTGGTTCGTATGGTTTCGATGGCTACCAGAGGTGGCACCTTGTCTTTGTTGGAGGAAACACTCTATCAAACATAACCAAGATTGTTACTTGTAGGTCCAGTGACTACTTTGGCACGTACAATGGATGGTTTCAAACTTTCCCAACGACCATCACTCACCCCTCTGTGACTGCGGTAAGAGGGACTCCAGAGGTCTACTATGCGTGGACAGTGAATAGCTACGAGGTGACGCCATCCTATCAACATGACATCTACATTTGGTATAGCAGAGATCACGGAGAATCCCTCTCTTCAAACACAACCCTTGTGAATACCAATGATGATGAGAAGTACCCGAGATTGGCCACAGACAATCAAGACTATGCCCGTTACGAAAAGGGAACAGTGTATCTCACATATTTCAACGGCGACAGTGTCTGTGTACGTAGAATATACTATGACCGGCCCAATGTTATTGGTGAAGAGGAGGTGCTCTGCAAAACTGCACATGACACGCCCGGCGGTATAGGGATAACAACACACTACATTGGCAGTGTTGCGGGACGGTTTTACGCCGTTGTCTCATGGCTGAACAGCACTTCCGACCATGAAGTAGTCTGTTCAGTTCCTGGATACTACAAGGAGTTTGGTGCATCGTCACCCGGATACGCAATAATAGTCAATGGACAGGATTACACATGTCCCATTACACTTGGCCTGATGTTCGGCTTCACTTACGACATTGAAGTAGGATCTTATCAATCAGTTAGCAGCGAAGAGCGACTGAGGTTCGACAGTTGGGAAGCCCTTCCTGACGGTACAAGTGTTGGGACACAGAACTTCACGGTCTCTGTCAACAGGTTTGACACGGGCTACGATTTGATGTCGACTACTGAGTACTATCTCACCGTGACATCAACCTATGGCGT
>CP070761.1:255442-264289 GCA_020348985.1 Candidatus Thorarchaeota archaeon
CAACAATCCCGATTGCGGGTTGGCTGACCACGATAATCCAGATCTTCTTGATGGTGCTCTTTGTATACTCCTACTACGTAGCAAAGAGATAGGCTTCACAAGAACCAACACATCGGTCCGCATCATCATGATGCAAACGCAGTTGAGTTTCCGTTTCACGAAACTATGAATCCTTGGCTGGAACCACTCACAGGCCGGACATGCTTTGATGACTCTTCTTAAGAAGCTGAGGCAAGTGGATTCCAGGATAACAAGTGAATCTGTAGTCCCGAACGGCGTTCTATTTGGTGATTAAGATGGAGATTGGCATCCACATCGAACCACAAGTGGGTTATTCCTACGAGGACATTGTGATACTAGCCAAAGCAGCAGAAGAGGCCGGTTTCTACAGATTCTCAGTCTCGGATCATTTCTTTGGATATGCAAAAGGGACCGAGAATCAGACCTATGAGGCTTGGACAACCATTGCTTTGCTTACCCCACAAACTGAGAGAATCATCTTGGGCACTCAGGTAACATCGCAGTCCTATAGGAATCCAGCACTCCTTGCTAAAATGGTAGCAACTCTAGACAATGCATCCAATGGAAGAGTGGATTTGGGAATTGGAGCTGGCCACAAAGCTCCCGAATACGAGGCATATGGTTATTCATTTCCTTCCTCTAAGACAAGAATTCTACAGCTAAGAGAGGCACTCCAAGTAATCAGTCTCCTCTGGACGGCAGAGCGACCTAGTTTCAAAGGCAAGTTCTACAGAATCAAAGATACTATGTTTCTACCAAAACCGATACAGAAACCGCGAATTCCAATTTGGATTGGAACTAAGACTCTGAATGCACCCATGATGGAAGAAACTGTTGCTAGATATGGAGATGGAATAGACTATGGGGGAACACCGACTGAATACGCTCGGAAGATTGAGCGCGTTGAGGACGCATGTGATAGAGTCGGACGTGACTTTCACGAGATTCGATGGTCAGTCGGTTTGACTTCGGTGGTTCTTGGCGAAGATGAGGAGGATTTCGAAGCGAGAAGAAAGGACGTTTTGAAGGAAGAGTGGACAGAGAAAACATTTGATGGGCCAATGAAGGAAAAGTGGCTAGATGCTGCTCTTTCGAAAGAAATCGCTGGACCACCGGACGCGGTGGTAGAGAAGTTATCTGAGTACAAAGACAAGGCGGAGATGGTGAACATTTGTCTCCCATTTGTGGGAAACCTACGCAAGAATGGCCTGGAAACAATCAGAATTCTGAAAGAGCGAGTTGCTGACAGATTGTGAAGGTATAAGGTTCAGGCCCTCGTCTTATGAAAGAAGGGTATCATAGACTAACATAGTATACCATCTAGATCTATGGTCACCTGCTAGCAGAGGATTAAGATTCCATATGTCTGATGGATATGCCATCACGAAATCCATTAGATCGCTCTGCGCCTCAGCAGCTGGTAGACTTGCCGCGACGGGAGAGAAGAGAATGAAGGCAATGATTGACACCAAATTCATCCGTTTTCTCATTCCACACTCCTCCCTGTTGGAAGACAAATACCACGCCATAGACTCCCGCTAGGTTCCATGATAGTGTTGGCTTCTTCCAATCTCACTTAGTTACAGGATAAGAAGGAGTAACGTGGATTGCCTCATTCTAGGATAAGAATCAAATCTCAGCCCTGACTTCATAGTGCTGTGAATGGGAATCAAACCGTGCAAGCAGTGCTCTTGCATTTGGTGGGACGACGGCTGCTTCATAGTCCTCTCCTGCGAACTCTTTGACGGCCTCCATAGTGTCAAACCACATGATAGTAACGAACTCTACTTTATCATCAATGGTACGGCGGAGGAGATTAGTCCCTCTGTAGCCCTCTATTTGACGATCCTGTATACCCCTGAGGATTTCATTCTTCAGCAGTGTTTCATATGCATCAGCGTCTGCAGGACTTGTCCATCCGTGCCAGATTCGACTAATCATAATCAATTCCCTTTCCGATGGCGTTCAGGATGACAGCGAAGATAAGACTAGTGGAAACTTACTTCCCTGAGTTCATCGACTGGTATCGATGTACTTTGTAGTTGGAGCATGAACCATGACTAGACAATCATGTAACATCGAATCTAGATCTTTCCATAAGAATCGACATCATAATGGATGTAACAACTCTCCATCCATTCTGTGCCATGATTTCCAGAGCTTCTCCCAATTCGTCATAATGAGTTCCAGTCATCCCCATTCGTAGCACCACCAAGATGTATTCTTGCTGCAACTCTCCAAAGTTGACTTTTCCATCCACAATATCCTTAGCAGAAATACTTCCTTTCATTCTTCCTTCCTCACCAAGGGGAACATGTCACTATCCCCCACAGCACATAGACATCCGAATCAATGAATTCTATCCTAATAAGAACCTGTTAGTCAAAGCGAAAGAAGCAGATCAACTGCAGGCAAGGTGCAGCTCGTAATAGGAATGCTTGCTTTACCAAGTCCTTTCGCTGATGTCCGAATATGATATTAGCCAAAATGGTCTATGGAATCGCTATTACGTGGTGCACGACTTGGATTATATTGACAAAGGGATTCTTTTTGGACTGCTCATGAACTGCAGGACTCCATACAGAACCCTTGCACGCAACTTCAACATGACCGCCAATGCAATCAAGAAGAGGGTCCAGAAGCTAATAGATACTGGAGTAATTGTGCAATTTACCGTTGACCTGTCTCCGGCAATGATAGAAGGTGAGAACTTCCTTGCTGTCATTTCCACAGATGGTAAGGAGAACCAAGAGGAGTATGTTAATAGACTTGGGTCTCATATGCTTGTGAGAGAGGTTGGAGCGCTCTCTGGTTCCACGTATTTGGTCATAGGGATGTCCACTGGTTCTGAGAGCCTCAGAGACCTAGGCAGCTTCTTCCGGGGTATGGAGAATGTGAATGACGTTGAGCTCCACAGTTTGGTGAAAGATGCACTCCACGGAAGGAAGACCGAATTGACCAAGCTCCAGCTCAGGATATTGCGCTGTCTGGTCGAGAACCCGCGAATGTCTACCGGGGAGATCGCAGAACGAACCGGACTTACGGTGAGAAGGACTAGAACCACAATCAACAAGCTTCTGGACAGTGGTGCCGTTTCTCTCGGAATCAGATGGAACCTCAGCGCAGGAGAAGGTTTTGTGTTCCTTTTGAGAATCAGTTGGGATGAGAAGGCCGGAAGTCTGGAGGATGTACTTCAATTCATTGCAGAGAACTTTCCTGTCGAGTTCTATGGCCCAATGGTGTCCGCCACAGAGCCAGTGGTATTCGCCGCATTTGTCGTTGAGCAATTCAGAGATACAGATCGAATATCAAAGAAGATAGCGGCAGCGCCATTTGTAGTATCATGTCAGACGCTTCTTGGAAGACCTCCTGTTAGCTTCACCGACATTCGAAGGGCCCGCCTTGAAGAGATGATTAGAGCGACTTAGACAACAAACACCTGGCATTATTTGCACCTGTCTTTGGCTCACCAACGAAATGTGAACTCCGCAGTTCACATCCCGCTAGTTTCGGGACTAGTAGAGGCCCGTAGTTGAACTTGTTGGCACACATGAATAGAATTGCCTTCTCGCCCCATGTTCTCATGAGGTAATATCATGGCAATATCGACTACACAGCGATCGCAGAATCTGGGTGTGTCTGCGATTGGTCTGGACGGTATATCAAAGCTGTACGGAAACATCAAAGCAGTCGATAAACTCAGTCTTGAGATTGGGTGGGGAGAGATATTTGGCCTTCTTGGCCCAAACGGGGCTGGAAAGACAACTACAGTTAGCATTCTATCTACTCTCCTACTACCCACAAGCGGGTCAGCGTCGATTGCAGGACTTGATGTCGTGAAAGATGCCAGTGAAGTCAGGAAGATCATAGGGCTGTGTCCTCAGCAGCCCGCATTCTATCCTTTCCTCACCGGCAGAGAGAATATAGAGCTGTTTGGACAGCTCCATGCTGTACCCAAAGATGTGTTGAGTGGTAGAATAGATCTTCTTGTCAGGAAGATTGGCATGGAGGATGATGTGAATAGACGTGCAAGCCACTATAGTGGGGGTATGGTGAGGCGCATTAGTACAATCATGGCCCTGATTCACGATCCGGAAGTTGCATTGCTCGACGAGCCGACAGTGGCAATGGATCCCGTATCCCGGCGGTCTGTTTGGGACTTCATCAAAGAGCTAAGGAGTCAGGAGAAGACTATCGTTCTTACCACACACTACATGGAGGAGGCTCAAGAACTCTGCGACAGAGTTGGGATCATCGACGAGGGCCGGCTGATAGAACTTGGTCCTCCCAAGGAGCTGATTGACAAGTACGGTGTCGCAGATCTGGAGGAGGTCTTCGTGCAGAGGACTGGCAAAAAGCTGAGGGAGGCTGTCTAGATGAAAATCCGACGCGTTTTGGCATTAGTCAAGAAGGATTTGAGGAAATTGACTAGAGATCCCGGCACATTGTTTCTACTGGTCCTGTTCCCAGTGATACTCACTGCAGTTTTTGGCCTGGCCTTTGGTGGAATAGGTGAATCCGGGCCGCAAATGTTTGAGATTGGAGTTGCTAATCTAGATGGATCATCCACTAATCCTGAATGGGCTGACAGCTTCATATCAAATCTTACAGAGACCGAAGGAATCATCGTAAGTCAGTATGACGACAACGCCACCGGACAGGCGGACCTTCTCCAGGGCAACTTGGACGCATTCATCGTGATTCCGGAGGGCCTCGGTGATAGCTGTAGCTCTTTCTGGTCGTCTCCGAATGACGCACGCGTATGGGCCAACTCAACGATCGGACTATACGTTGACGACGGATCACTAATCGCTTCAACTGCTATCCCTCCCATTGTGAACCAGGTCATTCTTGCTACTCTGTTTGGGGACTCACAGATGTCAATGGAGATTCCAATTCAGCTAACAAATCCTCAGTTAATCTCGGTGAGCTCACTCTCGCAATGGGACTTTATGGTGCCTGGAATGTTCGCATTCTCTGCGATTTTCATCACAGTGATTGTTGCACAATCGATAACGGTGGAGAAAAGCGAGGGGCTTCTTGACAGAGTTGTGACAACACCTTTGACGTCTTCAGAATACATAGCCAGTCTGACTACATCGTACATGGCAGTCACGCTTCTACAAGCCGTGATGATATTTCTCACTTCGTACGTCATCGGCTACAGACCTTCAACTGGTCCTGTCGGATTTGCCTTCGCGCTCTCAATCCTAGGAGTTTTCTCCCTGGTTTGTGTTGGATTGGGCCTGATTACAGCGACCTTCTCCAAGTCTGCAGATGGGTCCACGGGTCTCTCGTTCATGGTCGCGATGCCCCAGATGTTTCTTGGAACTTTCATGCCCCTTGGCGGAATTGCTGATGCAGTTTCGTCTGTCATGCCAAGTAAGTACGTGACGGATGCTCTTACAACGTTGTTCCTAAGAGGTGCCCCAGTCACTATGCTTTCAATATGGATTGACCTGGCACTAGTTACAGTAGCTGGGTTTGTGGTAGTAATGATTGGGGTATTCGTCTTCGGGAAGTGGGGAATTAACAGGCATTGAGGAGATCATGAGTGGTGTCGTTAGTAATAATCCACGGGGGGTTGGAAGAGTGAGAATCTCTGACTTGGTTGAGGGGTATGAGTGGATACGATCTACCTCTCAGCACGACCCTCTGTGCTCCGAATCTGGCTGTACAGTCCTTCTGCATGATGGCCTGTCAGTCAGAGTCTTTCTTACCAGGGAGCCTGAAAGATGGCACGAGATATGGCTAGAGATTGAGGTTTTGATGCCAGTCGGACTCCGTTCGCGTAGAGACCTATCTGACTCTATGGACGGATCAGTCGAAGATAGTGATGACCAACAGGAGGTCTCCAGAACTCAAATGGAGGATTGCATCGGCCACATGAGATACTTGAGCAAGCTGGAAGCGGCAGGTTTCAGACTGGAGGTTGTGTTTGATGGTTGCATTTGGACTGCACGTCTCCCAATCGTATCCGTTCCTGACATGAATCTGCTCCAGATAATCACTCCTCCTGACATCACAAAGTAGCAAAGAATCAAGAAAAAGGGGATGAAAAGATGAAGAATGTAGAAATTGAAGAAACCGCAGTTCAATCAGCAAAGAGCGATTTAGACGGAAACGCTCACCAGCTTCCACATGTGGACAATCTGGCATCTATTTGGAAACGAGCACTCGCGCAGATGATCGACTTCACCATCCTTGGTTCGACATTCGTTGTGGTCACCTATCTTGTGAGAGGAGTCTGGCTTCTAATGCCAGGAGACCACTTGTGGATAATCTTTGATCCAATATGCGGAGTCTTCTTAGTGGCCATATTTGCCTACTTCATTGGAATGGAAGGTAGATTCGGGTCTACTCTCGGCAAGCTCGCAACTCGACTTCGAGTTGTTGACGAAAAGGGTCAAAGCATCTCGATGTCCCAGTCTGTGAAGAGGAATCTGGGTAGACTTGTCGATGGCATCGGCATATATGCTGTGGGCGTCCGAATGGCTAGGGAATCGCCACTCCGTCAAAGATACGGAGACAAAACTGCGAAAACAGTGGTCATCCACGTTGGACTCAGTCAAGGCACTTCGAAATCGAAAGGGCACAATCCTATCGACAGACATAGACAAACGCTCTAGTCAACAGAAACCCTATGAAGAACAGAGGTCATCAACAGGCATTGAGTACACTAAGGTCTCAATTGTGCCTCTCTCTACGTAGCATGACCAACGCCAAGACTACTGCGACCATCATAACTCCGCCCCCTACAACCAATTCCAATCCTGTGCCTTGAGTGGTTCTCACGGTGTAAGACTTTAGATCGGACGTGACCCAGAGACCAAGGACATTCCTTGCATGAACTCTGTAGAAGACAATGGTGTTCCCAGGTTGAGCAGGAATCGTCGCTGTCCAGTTTGCTCCGCTTTCTAGGTTCATTGTGACATTTGTCCACATTAGTTGATTATCAGTCGAGTACGAGAGCTTGACCTCAGCAACCTCCCCGGAATAGTGTACTGTCGCAATGATTGTAACAGGATTATTGTCAGAAGGAGCTGCGGGTGTGTGTGAAGTGTCTACCACTGGACTTGGGAGGTCTATGATACGGATAACTGCCAGGCCTGAAGATCCGTCTGCGACATAAGCATAATCCTGATCGACAAAGACGTTGTTAGAGATTCCACTCGTATCCAGATACACAATTGTGCCTGGGTTGAGGGGGTCTGATACGTCTACTGCTACAAGACCCGAAAGGCCATCTGCAACATAGGCAAAGTCGCCTTGGACGTCGAGGCCGTACGTATCACTAATCAAGTCCTCATAGACAGGAGCCCCCGGACTAGTCGGGTCCGAGACGTTCATCACTGCAAGGCCTGAATGATAGTCCGCAACGTAGGCGAAGTCCTCTTCCACAATGACATCGCGTGCGTATCCACTTGTATCCATGTAGACAGGGGTCCCTGGATCCGAGGAGTTCGATACATCAATGACTGCCAGTCCTGAGAATCCATCTGCAACAAATACGAACCCTCCACTCACATAAACATCACGTGCTTCACCAGTCGTATCTGCATAGATGGGTGTTCCTGGGTCGACGGGATCTGAGATGTCAATAATCGCGAGTCCCGAGAATCCGTCTGCAACAAAGGCAAAGTCCTCACTCACAGCAACACCGTGTGCGACACCTGACGTATCCTCGTAGACAGGGTCTCCTGGACTTAATGGGACGGATACGTCAATGACTGCAAGTCCTGACGGTCCATCTGCAACAAAGGCGAACCCTCCGGTAACATAGACATCATTTGCATCACCACTCGTATCTACATAGACAGGGATCCCAGGATTCGTAGGATCAGACACGTCAATCACTGCCAGGCCCGAGGGTCCATCTGCAAGGTAGGCGAAATTCCCAATAACTTGAACGTCACGTGCGTCTCCGGTCGTGTCACTGTAGTGCAGGTCTGCGAGTTTCATCTTACGTTCGTACTCGGTCTCGTATATGGCAACTCTATGGCAGAAAGAATCAGAATCTGTGGATGCAGCCATCACAACTCCTGTTAGAATCGCAGCTATCATCACAAGACATGTGAATCTCGCTTGAGCATTCATCGAGACCTCACCTCTCATCCCTTTTGATTACAGGGCTTTAATCTGGACCCGCGCCGGATGGTTGCGCACACTTCCGGACTGATATAATGAAGCAGTTCCGCGCAACAGATCTGACGTATCAGTGATTTCAGACAGGACGAGAGAAGCAGTTGGGGCACATGGTGGTCTCCCAAGAATCTGAATGCGCAGAAGGCATTGGCAGTCTATCATTCAGGAGGCATTTTGCGCATTTCTCAAACGGAAGCAAAACTTAACACAAACCCGTGCTCCGGGACAGCCATGAATCATGTCGGCCTCAGAGCTGGAACCGTCTGCGTCCTTCTTATTCTTGTGGTCCAACTCGGCAGTCTGAGTACAGTAGGGAATATCAATCCAATGACGCAGAACTCTGAGGACCAGACTCAGGAGGGGCAGAATCCCAGCATTGACTTGGTAGATCCAATCATGCAAAACCTAGAACTCGAGAACTACGCCGAACCGGATTCGGCTGTAGGTTCATTGAATCCTGTGCAGACAATGGGTCTTGCACTTGAAAGTCAAGCCTATACTTGGACCACAGGTGGCGACGCTGACTGGTATATTGATACTACCATCTTCAGTGTTGGTGACTCCTCAGTACGAAGCGGAGACATTGGACACAATGAGCAGTCGTGGATAGAGACAACTATCTCGGGACCTGCAATAGTAAGCTTTGACTGGAAGATTTCCTCAGAGCGGAATTTTGACTTT
>CP070761.1:264389-273169 GCA_020348985.1 Candidatus Thorarchaeota archaeon
GAATATCGATAAGCTGCAGGGGGATGAGGGGCTCAAGGATGAAAGCGAACCAGTGAAGTTTCTGAGTCCCTTCGACAACATCATCCGAGAAAGACATCTCCCGGGGATACTATGGCAGTTTGAGTACAAACTTGAATCCTACGTACCTGCTGATAAAAGGAAATTCGGCTACTACGTGCTTCCTATTCTGGATGGCATCGATCTTGTTGGCCGCATGGACGCGAAGGTCCATAGAAGGGAGGAGTTGCTTGAGATCAGGTCCCTCTTCTTGGAAACAGAGTTCTGGAAGGAATCTGAGGGCGTTCAGCGTCTCGTATCTGGTGTAAAGCAGTTCGCTGACTTCCATGATTGCAGAGATGTTAAGCTTGGCAAAGTCTCCCCTCGAAAAGCGAAAATCCTCATCAAAAATGAGATTCCAAACTTCCAAGACTCGTAGAGTTGCTGCCTGAAACTGCACCTCTCGCTAACCTTATCTTGGTCAATGTGGAGAGAAACTCAGTTTCGCAGTTGGACCATAGGGAGTTGCAGAGCGCCCGAGAACTGCTGTTCCATACGGTGAATTGGTTCCCGTTAAAGTAATAGGTAAGACTGCATCAAGGGTAAGAGGTAGTGACGAGGAGTTACACTGATGCGCGACCAGGATGATGGCTCGAAGATCATCAAGAGTGTCCTGATTGGTGACGGCGCAGTAGGCAAGACTTCAATTCGACGCAACTACCTTGGTGAGGAGTTTATCGAGGGGCACCTGGCTACTATCGGCGTCGATCTGGCAACAAAACGTGTGCTCTTCAACGATGAGATTGTGAAGTTCATCTTGTGGGATCTTGCTGGCCAGCCGTCTTTTGTCAGCGTGCGTGGTCACTATTATCACGGTTCCAATGGGATCATTCTTGTTTACTCAGTTACCGACAGAGACTCATTCGACAATGCATCCAAGTGGCTGGTCGAAGCCTATAGGAACATGGGTCCGCTTCCGCCCACAGTCATTGTCGGTAACAAGATCGACCTGAGAGGAAAGGTTCCTGAGGAACAGTTGGTTACCACAGAAGAGGGCAAGGAATTCACAGAATACTTCATTGAGAAACTTGAGGTTCCTGCCGTTTTCAGAGAGACCTCTGCATTGACCGGCGAAAACATCAACGACACTTTCACAGAGCTCTTGAGGATGATGGGAGAGGCAGAAAAGGAGCAACCCGCAATCTATAGGTCCAAAGTCTGATATCATCCCGCCCATAACATGTTCACTCTGCAGACTCGAAAGAAGGCCCACTGTCGGAACGGATATATTCACACAGATATATCGGTGTCGATATATTTATAACCAAAAGCTGATTATTCGACTACAATAACTCCAACGAAGCGATAAATCATGGCAGAGCAAGTCTCTACTTCAACTGAGAAAGAAAGAATGTCAATGAAGATTGACGGTATGCATTGCGCATCGTGTGTCGCTACAATCGAAAAGGCACTAGTCTCCCAAGATGGAGTCATCAAGGCAACAGTAAGTCTGCTTGACGAGAAGGCTGTTATCGAGTATGCTCCAGGAATTGTGGATCGCGAAGCACTAGAGAAGGCCGTCGAATCCACAGGCTATAGGCCAAAGCGTTCCGCAATGACAATCACATTGTCACAGAGTCCATCAGAGGAATCCTGGGAAGAGATAGCTCAGACCCTCACTGAACTGAGAGGGGTCATCACAGTTAGCACATTTCCTGAGAAGAACAGAGTCATCTTGGAGTACGATGAGGATGTTCTGACTTTCAAGATTGTCAAGAAGACTCTTCGTCAATTGGGGCATGAACCAGAAGATGCGGAGGGACTCGATTCCGACAGGGAGTCGCTGGCAAGAGAGAAGGAACGGCGATACTACGGGATGCTTCTTACTTTCTCGGTAGTCCTGTCGATACCCGTCGTCTTGATTCATTTTGGAGTTCTTACGCCATTTCTGCCATCTGAAGAGGCCGCCAAGTTGGTCATGTTTGCTCTTGCGACGCCTGTCCAGTTCATTGGTGGCTATCCGTTCTACAAATCTGCGTTGCGGGCGGCGCGTCACTTCACAACCAATATGGATACGTTAGTTATGTTGGGCACAAGCGCTGCGTACTTCTACTCTGTTGCCACCACGTTTGTCCTCACAGAGTACTCAGCTTTCTATGACTCTGCTGTTCTACTCATCAGCTTCATTCTACTTGGAAGAACTCTCGAAGCAATTGCCAAGGGAAGGACATCACGTGCCATGCGGAGTCTTATGGACCTGCAAGCAAAGGTGGCAACAGTCGTCCGAAATGGAGAAGAGTTGTTACTCCCAATCGAGGATGTTGAAGTTGATGACATAGTGCTGGTAAGACCAGGTGACAAGGTTCCAGTAGATGGAACTGTTATCGATGGTGAGTCCAGTGTTGACGAATCAATGATTACCGGAGAGCCCATTCCTGTCAAGAAGAAAACAGGTGATTCCGTTGTTGGTGCCACTCTCAACAAGAATGGAGTTCTCCGAATACAAGCGACCAAAGTCGGCAAGGATACTGTCCTGTCCCAGATTGTACGAATGGTGGAAGAGGCTCAAACGAACAAACCACCAATTCAACGAAAGGCTGATGCCATAGCAAACAGGTTCACGCCGGTTGTCATTATTCTCACAATATCGACTTTCATTTTCTGGATGTATATCTCTCCACTTCTCGGAATTGTTTCTCCTGTTACAGGCGAACCGGTGGAGTGGACACAGGCTCTTAGCTTTAGCATTGCAGTGATAGTTGCGGCCTGTCCCTGTGCACTCGGTCTTGCTACTCCAACTGCCATTATGGTCGGGATTGGCAAGGGTGCTCAATATGGTATACTGATCAAAGCTGGAGCCGGTTTGGAGACTATTCCAACTGTTGACACAATAGTATTCGACAAGACCGGGACTCTTACAATAGGAAGGCCAACAGTAACCGATTTCATTGTCCATGGTGACTTGAGTGAAACGGAAGCATTACGTCTTCTCTCTTCGGTTGAGCGTAACAGTGAGCATCCTCTTGCAGAGGCCATTGTGTACCACGCGCAAGAGCTTGGAATAGAGATTCCTGACTCCACTGAGTTCTTGTCGACAACAGGAAGGGGCGTTCAGGCAAGGGTGGATGGACGCTTGGTTGCGATCGGAAATGATCAGTTTATGGGAGAGTTGTCTGTGGACATTTCTGGAATGACTGAACATGCCGAGATCCTTCAGAGCGCCGGTAAGACAACGGTATACTCTGCAGTTGAAGGCAAGCCATTAGCTCTTGTGGCCATTGCAGACAAGCTCAAGGACACTTCAGTACAAGCAGTCGAGACTCTCACCAAGATGGGCATTGAAGTTTGGATGATTACTGGTGACAAGGAAGTCACTGCCCGCTCGATTGCTGACAGTATTGGCATTCAGAAAGTCATGGCTGAAGTCCTGCCTGCGGACAAGGCCAAGCAGGTTGAAGAGCTTCAGAAACAAGGACGCAGAGTAGCGATGGCCGGAGATGGAGTCAACGATGCTATAGCCTTGGCTCAGGCAGACGTTGGGATAGCTCTTGGATCTGGAACTGATGTCTCTGTGGAGACCGGCGACATAGTCCTTGTCAAGGACGACCTTCTAGATGTTGTCACAGGGATTCAACTTGGAGGCCGCACTATGTCGAAGATTAAACAAGGCTTCTTCTGGGCTCTGATCTACAACATGGCACTGCTGCCCATTGCCGCAGGATTGCTTTTCCCATCAATTGGTCTGGCACTAAGACCAGAGTTTGCCGGCCTAGCAATGGCGCTGTCTAGTGTGAGTGTTGTCACGAATGCTCTAACCCTCAATCGTTTCAAACCGGAAGAACGTCAGGTATCATCAGTTGTGGAGACTCTTCAGGCCGCGTATCAAGAAGGAGATGTCGCTATTGACCCCATCTGCAGAATGAAGGTGGACATAGCCACTGCAGACCTCTATTCTGACTACAAGGGAAAGCGTTACTACTTCTGTGCTCAGTACTGCAAGGACACTTTCGATGCCAATCCGGAGGAGTACGAAGAACAAGGAGCAGTTCCGGAGCAGAAGACTGAGGCTGATGGCATTGCTGTTGACCCAATCTGCAAGATGGATGTTGATATCGCTAACGCGAGCTTGGTCAGCGAATATCAAGGGAAGAAGTACTACTTCTGTGCTCAGTATTGCAAGAACACATTCGATGCTGACCCTGAGAAGTACAAGAACCAAGATTTCCGTGAATAGTGTCATGCAACATTTGTCCCTGTGAATATCCCCACAGTGGCTAGGGTCCTTTATTAGACGCTTTGCACTTCCGGACCAAATTGCCTCTGGAGGAATTCGGAATGCTAACTCAGGGTCAGAAGATATACTTCGGAATGGCTCGTCTCGGCCCGAGTATCATGCTCGACATGTTGGACCTGGCAAACGCTCTTTTCTACTTCTCAATCCAAGCACTTCCTGCCATCTTCACAGGAATTGCAATCGCGATGGGTTACGTCTCAACTATGATTGCTACATTATTATTCGGGAATCTGAGTGACCGTTACCCAACCAAAAGGTGGGGTCGAAGGAAGCCATTTGTCGTGCTTGGTGCCCCTTTGATGGCAATCTCATTTCTCTTCGTCTTCACGCCGCATTTGTTCGTAGCTCAGGGAGACACAATCGGGCTCTTTCTTTACGCGTTGGTTACAATTAGCATGTTCAGAGGTTTCTACGGCATGACAATGACACCTTTCCAGTCATGGATGCCAGAACTGACAGAGCCCGAGGAACGTCCATCTGTTTCATCCTGGCAGAACGTAGCCAACTTCCTCGGATTCGTGATAGGCGTCTTGGGAACAACATTCCTAGCAATTGAGGCAACAGGTTGGGGTCTTCCACCTGAGATCCTTCTGATGATTCTGGCTTTCATCGTGATTCAGCTCGTTGGTTTTGTGGGACCAATTGCTGGTCTACACAAGGAGGGCAAGTACATTGCTCAACCTAACCTCAGAGAGAGTTTCTCAACGGCACTCAAGAATCGGGACTTCGTGGGATGGATGGCCGCCCAAGGCCTGTTATCAATCGGTTTTGCTATGATTATCAAGTCCACTTTTCCATTCATCAACGACTACCTAAGGTTTGGTCTCACAGAATTTCTTGTGTTTGGAGTGGAGCTGCTTGCTGTAGTCTTCACTTTCTTCCTGGTTTGGAGATGGATGATACGAAACAAGGGGAAGCGGGTTACACTGCAAGTGGCCATGCTTGTTGCCGCTGTATCATTGCCTCTATCCTTCTTCATAACGACAGCTATTGAGGGCTTCATAATGATTGCACTTGTCGGCTCGGGGGTTGCTGGTTACTACCTCTTCCCCTACATCGTTTATGCAGACTTCGCACACAAAGACGAGATAATGACGGGTGAAGGTAAAGCAGGACTCTATACTAGCACTCCTACAATTCCTTTGAATACCTGCGAAGCCATATCGGCCCTTCTTTGGGGATTGATTTTCAGCCTCCCAGTCATCGCCCCAGTTCCCGGTTCGCCTGGAGATGCCGTGACTCTGGGTTATCTGTATTGGGGTCCTGTTGCTGCATTCTTCATCTTCCTCGGAATCCTTGTCCTATTCAAAGTGAACTTGGATCCAGATTTCGAATCGCTCAAAGCGCAGTATGCCCATGTAGAAGAAACAACTGATCCAGTTTGATAGTGTGGGGATTTTGGTCTCTCAATCCTAGGGCAGATAGAATTCCCCTTCCGCCACAAGACGAACCGTTCCTGAAACCAAGACTGACTTGATGTCATCCTTTCCAACTGTTTGAACATGCAAAAGACTTGGACGCATCATCTCGTGTCCCTGTTCAATGGACATTCGCTCTCCATATTGATGCCCACTCAGAACCTCATGATGTTCAAGATATGCTCCTATTGGACCTGCCGCGCTCCCAGTCGCAGGATCCTCAAGCACCCCCACGTCTGGTGCAAACATTCTCACGTGAGCATGAGAATCTTCATGGACTGTCTGGGTGCAAAGAATGACCGCATTCTGTGACACTTCATTTTCCAGTGTGTCCAGAATCATCTGACCATTTGGAGATGCCTTCTTCACTGCTGACAGCGTCTTGAGAGGAACGATCAGGAAGGGATGTCCCGTCGAAACAAATCTCGTTGGGAACTCCTCCGAAATGTCGATTTCATCTATTCCCACCATCTCCGCCAGAGCAGCTTTGTCACCAAACTCATCTAGAAACTCGGGTGCCCTCTGAGTCATGCGAATTAGATTCTCCTCAAGAAACTCGACAGGAGTAAGTCCGATTCCAAGCTCCAAAGCAGCCTCTTTCTTTTCTGATTGAATGATTCCCTTGAGCTTTAGGACATATGCCGAACCAAGTGTGGGATGTCCAGCAAACGGAATCTCTGCTCCTGGCGTGAAAATCCTAACCTTCGAATCACAACCTTCAATTTCAGTCGGAAAAGCAAAGGTTGTCTCTGAGAAGTTCATCTCGCGAGCAATACCCTGCATTTCTTCCTGAGATAGATCCTTGTTGGTGTAGTAGTCCCAAAATGTCGCGAGCTGATTTCCACTGAAAGCGTATCTTTTGTCAGTGAAAACGCTTGTTTGCACTAAAGGAAGAGGTCTCATGTGTATCTGATGTTGCAGGGGGCATATCAATTCGCCCCCAGACGCAATCAATCGCCTTGCTCTTAGCAGGACACCTTGTCAAGTTCACCCTGACAGATTTGTCTGTCCTGCTTGTCCTCTAGCTTGTCAATGAGTTCCTGGGACATCTTAGTGAATTTCTTGCACTCGTCTTTGTTCCCAGCGGCTGCATGGGCCTTTGCAATTGCCTCGTAAACAAATGGCATATCGAAACTGGCCCAGTTTTCAGCATCTTCCTTCTCTGCCTTCATTGCTAGATCGAGCATCCTTTCGGCATATTCTAGTGCAGGCTCACCTTTCTTCATGTGCGAGTATACTCTGGAAATCATGTATATTGCTCTCACGTCATTAGTGAGTGTACCTGCCTTCCTCCAGTGGAATCGTGAAGTATATGCTTGTTCAAGTGCCTCGTCCAACTCCTCTGGAGTGGGACTGGCGTTATCGAGGACTCCCCAGACTCCTCCATTGGTGTGGGCTCCCATTTTCTTATGAAACTCTTTGACAGTGAGTTTCTCTTCGTCTGTCATATTCTACGCTCTCCGTTAGTTCGGATTTGATTAGGGACTTCCCCCCTGTCAACATGCAGGTAATTACGAGTCCCTCCAAATCGAACGAGAGCGCATTCACTATTAAATATTGTTAAGTGTGTGAAATGAAGTCTGAGCCGCACACAGTGAATGACTGATGAATGTGAGGTGGCTAGTCCCGAGAACCGTCGAGCCTATGTGAAACTCCGACCATGGCACGGCGCCACTTTAATGGGGGCATGGGATCATGCCTAGAAGGCCAACCAGCCACCGTCGACTGCCAAAGTGTGACCAGTAATGTACTTTGCATCTTCACTTGCCAGAAAGCAGACTGCTCCGCGTATCCACTCTTTTTCTGCCAGCATGGGGAGAGCTGTTCGCGGTTCGATGATTCTTGTTCGAAGGTCATCGCTCTTGATTGCTTCAATTGACATGTCGGTTGGAAAGAATCCCGGGTTAATTCCATTGACTCTTATGTTGTGTTTACCCAACTCAACAGCGAGTGCTTTGGTCATCATAATAATGCCAGCTTTGGATACATAGTAACTGATCTCTGTGAACTCTGTCGCAGTGACTCCAAATGTCGATGCTACATTGATTATGCAGCCATCCTTCTTCGGAATCATTACCTTCGCAGCTTCACGCGAAGCCAGAAATGCAGAGGTCAGATTGACATCCATAACTTTTTGCCAATCTTTGAGAGTCTGCTCGATGAGTGGCTTTACTATATAGATCCCCGCATTGTTCACAAGAATGTCGACGGTGCCAAACTTCTCAACAGTCTTGTCAACCATATTGATGATATCTTTCTCTTGGGTCACATCAGTCTTGAGCGGCATTGCTCCAATGTCATACTTCGCTGAGATCTTATTGGCAATGGACTGTAACAGTTCCATTCTTCTTGCTGCAAGTGTGACGTTCGCCCCGGCCTCTGCAAGGGCAATTGAGAACTGCTCACCGAGCCCTGCAGAAGCCCCGGTCACAATTGCAGTTTTGCCTGATAGATCGTACTTCGTCATCTCTCGTTCCACTCAAAGGTGCTCTAGATGGAGCGTCTTTCGCTTCTGGCATTTAAGTATCTATTATTCACCTTTCTACAGGCTGTCGGATGACTGTCTTCAGTTTCTCAGGAGCTGTTCTTCTTGGGTCGCCGAGGTAGATCTCGTGATGTTTCCCCCTGAGTGTGTATCCCTCTTCCTCTGCGAATGAATGAAGGCGCTCTATGGTTGACGCCTCGTCAGAGTACGGACCGATGTACATGATTTGAGCACTCAATCCTTCATGATAATCCTCGAGCCGTACTTTCGAGAGAGAAGAAGGATTTCTTTTCTCCCTGACCTCCTCAATGCTTTCTTCGAAGTGAACTTTCGTTATCACTTCGGGCTGCATAATCATGGCCGTCCAACTCCAGTCGTCTTTTCTGGTCATGTCGATCTCTCTTGCTCCTTCTAACCACCACAGGCCTTCAAGCGGCATCACCACGAAATCGAGAAGCCTGAGCTTCTTCACTTTGAACTTCAGTGTGTACGAGACAGAATACAGAGCCTCGATGGCGTCTGCGTATTCCTTGGCTGTATTCGGATCTCCTTTCCCATCTACCATTAGGAAATTCATTCTTGGGAC
>CP070761.1:273269-281166 GCA_020348985.1 Candidatus Thorarchaeota archaeon
GCTACAAACTCCAAGCCCAAGTCCATTAGAACCGACTTCTTTGGAAAACCAGTCTCCTTGTCGCACCCCCGGTAGTCGTAGTACTCATCGAGCATTTCATCGAGATCAGGCAGACCTCCCTTCGATGGTCCCGTCGGCATCGGTTCCTTGAGAAGCCGCCTAGGAAGAGTCTCATCCTTGCGTGTGATCCCCAACCTATGGTTGTAAGCACGTCTGAGGTGGTTGATTCTTTCTCCAGCCTGTTTGACGAACTTCATGTCTGCCCAGTCAGTCATCCCTGTAAGTGGAGCAATGACGTTCGTGAATGTATCGAAATAGTATATTGGAGGCCACATGGTGCCGTACTTGCATATAACCGCAGAATCAACAATAGCGTAAAGATCCTCGATGTCTTTGACTAGCTCGCCCTTGTGAGTGGGCGAGAGAATCTCCAGGATTGCTTCTGCCTTATCCTCGCCAAAACGAGCAGCTGCAACTTCAGGGAATCCCAATTCCTCTAAGCTCGACAGACTCCGCAAATGGTCAGCACCTCGCGCGTTTGTCGCATAGGTCAAGCCAATCGATTGGTGAGCTCTTGGATCTTGCCCTGAGGCTTCTAGCCCCTTCACGTGGACCGCATACATCCAAGCATCCCCTCCTATTTGCTCGGCAGCCTTTCTAACTCCGTTTGCCAAGATGTCGCCGAAGCCCTCTCTTTTGGCGATTTGCTCAACCAGCTCGACCATCGAGTCAACATTTCCCCAGGAGAGGTCAAGGCCACCAGTATCCTTCTCCGTGATGATTCCCTTCTCCCAGAGTTCCATAGCAAACCCGATGCTCTTTCCACATGAGATTGTGTCCATTCCAAGTTGGTCACAACGTGTTCCCAAATAGAAGACAGACTCGATATCACTATTCATGCAGTTCGAACCAAATGCCATGATGGTCTCGTATTCAGGTCCCCCTGCTGGTCCACCAGCAAACTGGCCTTCCTTGACATGATAGATGTACTTGCAGCCGATGCTGCATCCGTGGCAGGCCTCCGGACCAACCCTGTACTTTCTTGCGATTAGCTCGGGCCCTATGGACTCAGCATCTTCGAAGAAGCCGGTCCAGTGGTTCTTGGTAGGAAGCCTTCCAATCTCATTGATCATTGCTACGAGGTCGGTTGTTCCATAGTCCTTCAGTGACTTCAGAAAGTCTGTCCATAGAGGGTCGTTAACCCTTTCGATCTCTTTCTGATTGGCTTCAAGGTAGGCATCCATGTCGTGTGCCTCAATACCAAGTGATCCAGTTGCGGCTATCGCCTTCACATTCTTAGAACCGAGAACTGCTCCAATTCCAGTCCTGCCGGCCGCTCTATAGAAGTCGACAATTATGGAAGAGTAGAGCACCTGCTTTTCTCCTGCAGGACCTATGACGGAAGTCTCAATCGCTGGGTTCTTGTTTTCCTCTCTGATCATGTTTGTGACTACTTCCGTCTCTCTACCCCAAAGGTCACTAGCATCACGCAACTCAGCGTCGCCATCTCGAAGGAACAGATATACGGGCTTGGGCGAACGCCCGTTGAAAATCACAAAATCAAATCCGGCATACTTCACTTCAGGGCCAAAGAAACCTCCCGAATGTGCCTCTCCCCACACTCCAGTCAGTGGGCTTTTCGCGGCGAACATGAACCTCCCGGATGGAGAAAACATGACTCCTGTCAGCGGACCTGTTCCAAGCACAACAACGTTCTCAGGACCTAGAGGGTTCGTCTTTGGTCCCGTTCTGTCCCAGAGAATCTTGGCTGCAACACCGGTGCCTCCGAGATACAGCCTTGCCCATTCCTTCTCCATCTGCTTCTTGTGGATCTTGCCCTTATCCAGGTCAATGTCCAGATACTTACCAGTGTAGCCTTTGTACAAAAACGACATCACTCTACCTCCCCTTCGATTAGGCCAAACCGAGATGAAAGAACCTTCATCCCCTCATGTCTAGTTCTGAAACCCTCCCGCTCTCTTGAAAGCTGGATCACACCATACTCGCAGGCAGGAACACACGCAGGATCTCCTCCGCAAAGATCACACTTGACAGCCTTGCGAGTTACAGTGTCAAGTTCGATTCCACCATAGACACAGGCAGTCACACAATTTAAGCAGCCGATACAATCATCCTCATTCACCGTGAGCGTGCCCTTGTCATCATAATCAACAGCACCAGTAGGACAAGCATCAACACAAAGTGGCTCTTCACATTGAAGGCATACCATTGGAATAATGATGTTCTGAGTCTCATCCTTCAGAATTTGAATGCGTGATCTACTGGGCGTGAATGTGCCAGTATGTCTGACTGAGCAGGCTAATTCACAATTCCTACACCCAGTGCATTTTGCCAAATCAATAGAGAGGAAGCTTGTCATCCAGAAAGACTCTCCTTTTCTAGATAGCAGGAGTCTCTGCAGACTCCTCACCTCTTTAAGATGTTGGCATGACAGTCTGGATAGTATTGCCATTTCACCTGAACAAAGTATTAGTAGCCATGAAGAGGGAACTAGACTCGGAATCGTCTATATCTGGACGCTTCAAGTACAGACTCATGGAGCGTTGACTCTCTAAGATGGAAAAGCGTGGACCAAAGGACAGGGCCTTCGAATTGAAGGAGCGAGAGGTCCTGAGGCAAGTCGCAGACAAGATGCAGATTGCCGTACTTGAGTTCGACCTAGAGAGGAGGCTGCTCTATGCAAATCCAGTCGCGTGGGATTTGACCGGTTGGGATTCCTCAATTATTGAAGCCGAGCAACGCGCAGAGGATTTGATTGCACCCAATCAAGCCGCATTGGTTGTCGAGGCACTCACAAGACTCACTCAGGGTTTTGGCCCTGTGCCGATGTCGCTTCAAGCAGTTAGAAAAGATGGCGTCCAAATGCCAATTGAGGTCTTCGCAGATCTTGTGCGTTCTGGCGACGAGTATGTTGGTTTTGTCGTATATGCAATCGACATGAGACATAGGACTCGTATTGAAGAGAAGCTTGATGCGGAAGAGGCTGCCTTCCGCGCAATAGTTGAGCACTCACGCGATGGAATGGTCATTATCGATGATGCATACAGAATAGTGTATGTGAACGATGGTCTGCTTCGAATCTTGGGGACGACGCGAGGAGAGCTCCTAGGAATCGACTTCAGGGAAACCCTTCATCTTGAAAGTGTCGACATGGTGACTGATTACTACATAAGACGACAGCGAGGAGAGAAACCACCATCAAGCTACAGAGCTCGCCTCTTAAGAAGAGATGGGACGGCGAGAGTCGCCCTCATTACCGCCACGACCATTGTTGGGAGCGATGGAAAGACTAGGACCGTTGCCCATATTGAAGACCTCACAAAGACAGTAGAAAGTGAACAGCAGCTAGAGTTGAGCAGAGAGAGATATCGAACACTAGTAGAAACAATGGAAGATGGTCTTGGAATTGACGATGAGAACGGAATACTCACCTATGCAAACAAAGCATTGGTGCGAATGGTGGGTTATGACTCTCCCGAGGAATTGGTTGGGCACCCTCTAGGTGACATATTACTAGGGATGTCGGATGAACATCTGCTGAAGGTAATCGACAAGCGAAAGAAGGGAGAGAAAGATGCCTACGAAGGGCAGCTTGTTCACAAATCTGGAAGGCTCATACCAGTTGTAGTTAGCGCAGTCCCTCTGTTTGATCCTGATGGCAAGTATGTTGGCAGTTTTGGCCTGGTTACAGACCTAACTGAAGTCAAACGTGCTGAAGCTGAGGCACGATTCCTGCTAGACCTCCTACTTCACGACATAGGGAATCAACTCCAGCTCATCGTTGCGGGCGCTGGAATGTGGCACAAAGAGAGCTCCTTTGATGTCATCGAAGGTTCAAAAGAATACATCCTTGACGGAGCCAACAGGTGCATCGAGCTCATACAGAAGATACGAAGGGCGGAGGAAGCTAAGATTGAGCCCCTGGTTCCGACGGACCTAGTAGAGGTTTTGAAGGCCGAGATTACATTGCTTGAGAGACAATTCGGCATAAAGCCGAATGTCTACGGAATTCCTCACAAGGTGATGATATTCGCCGATAGTGCACTGAGCCAGTTGCTTTGGAATCTTATGGAGAATGGTGTGAAACACAACCCACGTGAGACCAAACAGCTTTGGATAGACGGACACGACGTTGACGGAAGATTCCATCTTGCTATTGCCGACAATGGGCCTGGTCTCGAAGGGCTGAAAAAGGAACGGCTGTTCAACTCCGAAAGGAGATTTGGCGGAGTGGGGCTTCATTTGGTGAGTCGGTTGGCCTCGAAGTACGACGTGAAGATCAAGGTTGAAGATCGTGTGAAGGGTTATCCCGATCAAGGACTCAAAATCACTCTTCATTTTATCAAGGCACAGTAGATGCCGCGAGGAACTCTGACCAACCAAAAGAATTAATCCCAGAAATACAGGCTAGGTTTGCCTTACGGGGTTGTTCCAATGGGATCACCTGAATCCATCCTTATACAGAATGGATATGTCCTCACAATGAACTCTGAGCGACGCATTCTGAAGAACGGATCCATCTTGGTAAAGGATGACAAGATTACTGAGATTGGCAAAGCAGATGACATGAAGGGTAGGAAGGCCGAGATTGTCATCGACGCGAAGAACAAGATTGCGATGCCCGGTCTGATTGACACACACATGCACCTTGCCCAGGCATTGATTCGTGGGTGTGCCGATGATGTCTCTCTGGTTGATTGGCTGAAGAAGTATGTGTGGGTCCTTCAAGGCAACTTCACTCATGATGATGGCAGGGTGTCTGCCGAGCTTTGCATGGCTGAGATGATCAGAACTGGAACGACCGCATTCATTGAATGCATGATACACACTCGCTACGGATTCGATGGCATAGCAAAGGCGGTCAAAAAAGCGGGAATGCGTGCAGCGCTTTCGAAGATAATCATGGACTCAACAGGATACGCAGACAGCGAGGAAATAATGTACCCGGGAATGGTCGAAGATACTGATGCCTGTCTTCGGGAAACTGATGAAATGCACAAGAAGTGGAATGGCAAGGCTGATGGACGACTCGAGGTCTGGTATGGTCTGCGGTCACTAGGAGCCGTCACACCTGAACTCTTCAAAGAAGTTGCTCGACTTGCCCGGGAAAAGAAGACCCGAATGACTATGCATCTCGGTGAAGTCGTGGATGATGTCCGTTATGTCCACACCAATCATGAAATGAACCTAACAGAGTTTGCAGAAGCGCATGACTTGCTGGGACCTGACATGGTTTTTGCGCACGGGATTCACTTCGAAGACGATGAGTTGAAGAAGCTTGCGGAAACAAGATCCAACATCTCACATTGTCCTTCGAGTAACATGAAGCTCGCGTCAGGTTTTGCAAAGATACCGCAGATGTTGAAGACTGGAGTTCCGGTCTCTTTGGGCTGTGATGGCGGGCCGTCGAACAATACATACGACATGATTCGGGAAACGAGAATGGCCGCCTTGATTCACAAATCCTATGCAAATGACCCTCTCGTTGTGACTGCAGAGCAAGCACTGGAGATGGCAACTCTGGGAGGAGCAACTGCAATGGGTATCAGCAACAAAGTTGGTTCACTCGAAGTTGGGAAGCTTGCAGATCTCATCCTCGTTGACTTGACTGATCTCAGTATGGTCCCCGCATCAAACCCGGTCTCCAATCTGGTCTACTCAGGTTCTGGCTACAACGTTGATACAGTAATAGTCAATGGTCAGATTCTTCTCCGAGACAGAAAGCTCCTCACTCTAGACGAAGATAGAGTCAAGTCCAAAGCATATAGTCACGCTGAGGCCCTTCTCGATAGAACAGGAATTGACATCCAACCAAAATGGCCTGCTGACTGAACTAGGCAATTATCGCCTCTCGCTCGAAAGCTCTCGCTCCGAGGACAAGAAACACAAGCGTGAATCCGAGCATGTAGAGCACGTTCACAGTGAGGCTGGTTACTGTCGCAGCCCCTGATAACACTCCGTTCAGAAACATAATTGCGTGGCTGAACGGGATGAGCCACACAATCATACCAAAGAGGCCTCCATACTGAAGAATGCTGCCCGTGAAGCCTAGAATTCCGATAACCATTGTTGGGACGAGCAAAATCAGATTGTTGATTGATTCCGCTGAAGCCTGATCTTTCGCTAGCATTGAAATTACTACGCCAATTCCTATCGCACATAGAAGGATAAGAAACTGGCAGAAGAATATCAGAGGAAGGGTCTCGACGTTGATGCTGTAGAATTGAACAGCCTCATCCCCACCTATTGCACCCTGGGCTCGAAAGACCACCAAGAAGTTGTAAACTAGTATTCCTACAATGGTGAACGCAGAGTAGATCATTGTCAAGATCAGTCCTGCCACGAGTTTCGCGCCAAGAATCCGAAGTCTACTAAGCGGCACAACTAGCAGCGCCTCGAGAGTGTGCCTCTCCCTTTCGCCAGCAAACGACTTGCTAACATATGGGCCTGGAGCCAGCACTGACGTTAGCATGACCAGAAAGATCGCCAGCTGATGCCCGTAACTTGCTTCTGGTGTGACCGGCTCTATTCTCGATACTTCTAGTTTCCTGAGCTCTATTACCTCGTCTATCACCCATCTGGCGAAGAAGTCAATCCTCGCGCCGGCCGCCTGGGCACGGAAACTACCAGAGTTGACGTAGAGGATTATCATACTCTCGTTCGTCGCTTCCAATACCTCTGTGAAGTTGGCAGGTATAAGGATCCAAACGGGGGCTGTTCTATTCTCCCATAATGCCTCTCCCATTGATCGATCAACAGGAATCAACTCCTCAATCAGCAGAAAAGAGACATTGGGGTTATCCTTCTCGTAGTTGTATTGAGCCCAGAAGCTGTTGTTAAGATACGCCCCCCACGCGCCTTCGTCCTCAACAGTGATGTAAACATTCTCAGGCTCGATTGCCTGAGCAAACACGAAGTTGAGGAACGCCCCCTGAAAGAGCCAAGCAAAGAGCGGACTGATCATGAAACCTAGTATTAGCCACTTTGACCTTAGGACCGACTTGATCTCTTTCTTGAGAAGCCAGACCGTTTTCGTGCCTGATTGGTTCCCCATCTTCTAGTCACTCTCCATAGACACCTTCACCAGTCACGAGACCAGTGAATACCTCCTCCAAATTGGCCGCCTTGAACTTCTCTTCTAACTCAGTCGGCTTGCCAACGGCTACCAAGCGCCCCTGGTTAAGGATGCCCACACGGTGACATAGCTCTGACACTTCATTCAGGTCATGAGTCGTGAGGATGATTGTCTGGTTTCTCTCAGAGCTGAGCCTCTTCAGGAGAGTCCGGACAACTCGGGCTCCGATTGTGTCCACTCCGGTTGTTGGTTCATCCATGAAGATAATCTCAGGCTCGATTATCAATGCACGAGCAACCAAGACTTTCCTCTTCATACCGCCACTGAAACCCTTGACCTGATAGTCCTCCTTCTCGCGCAGGCCCACGATGTCGAGTAGCTCGTCCGCGCGTTCATTGAGAGTCTCTTCGGGGATTCCGTAGAGTCCTCCGTAGTAGATGAGATTCTCTCGAGCAGTAAGGCGTTCGTAGATGCCGGCCTCCTGTGGAAGTAACGCAACGCGTTCGCGAATGTACTCGATATCAGCAGTCACATTCCTTCCTAGGACATGAGCTTCTCCACCTGTTGGAGTCAGGAGCCCCACTAGAATGCGGATAAGAGTAGTCTTGCCTGCACCGTTGGGGCCCAAGAGCCCAAATACCTCTCCTCTCCTAATCTGCAGGCTGACATCATTGAGCGCTGTGACCTCACGCTTCTTTCCTTCCTCGAAGATCTTCAAGAGGGATTCCGTTTTGATTACTACTTCATCGAGCATGGCGCTGGCCTCTAGTCAAAGCAGAGTTTGATGTCGGTCAATCCTTG
>CP070761.1:281266-287999 GCA_020348985.1 Candidatus Thorarchaeota archaeon
ACAAACACAGTGTCCTTTTTGCTGTCGCCTGAATCACTTCGAACGACTAGGGTGTAGTTGTGGGAACCCAGGCCAAGTCTAGTGATGTTGGTGCCGATAATGCCAGATCTGTCGATGGTTCCTGAGTCTAGAATAAGTCCATTCTTCAGAATCTCATACTGAATCGATTCTGAAATCCAGATCACCCACTGTACAAGTCTCCCCTCACTGTGTAGCCCTAGATTGACATCTGGAGCATTGCTGATGATTGGGTTGCGGAATCCTACATCAGAGGTCGTAAGTGGATAGTTGTCGAAGCTGAAATCAGATTCACTAATTGATACTGGAGTCTCTCCATCAAATGAACTCCAACAGTTCCCAATCGACCCGCCATTGTCCCAGTTGTTGCTTCCAACGTCATATGCATCTGAATTTGCGTTATTGTGAAACAGATTCCCGTAGATATTGTTCGAATAGCTGTAATCGAGAAAGATCCCGGCATTTGTGATGTAGGCGATTTCATTGAACGTTATGTTCCAGTATTGGGATCCGATGAGGCGAATCCCATCTCCTTGAATGTCCGTGATGCGATTACTTGATATTAGACCCTCTCCAGAATACCAGACTTCAATACCGGTTGTGCAGTTTCTAATGCTGTTTCCTACGATTTCCACATAGTCAATATCGAATCTTGATTCCGTGGAGAAGATTCCTACGCCGCCATGACCTCCCGAGATTTCATTGTCAGCTATTCTCAATGTACCGCTTGCCGATGCCATAATTGAAGAAGGAAGAGTGTAGTAGTAGTCGTTACCTCGATCAGAAAAGAAGGTGGAGTCAGAAACCTCAACGTAGTCTGAATACTCAATTTGGATTGCGGTTCGAGAAGTTCTGAATTCAGATTGACTGATGTTGACGAAAGACGATCCTTCAACGAGAATTCCGGTACTCTCAACTAGAATGCCAGTTATCTTGACATGTTGAGACCCTTGGACGGTGATATCCCAATCCTCATTGTTTTGAAACACGACATCCCTGATTTCAATGCTCGAAGATTCGAGAACGTAGATGGGTCCTGAAGGGCCATTCGTTTCTCCATTCTTGACTATTATGTTCGCACTGCTAGCAAGTATGATTTGTCCATATAGGTCGGCCTGCATTATCCCCGGGCCAGTGTTTTGAACATAGCCAAGGGGCTTTCCGTTGACCGTGACATTCCTTATTGTGTCGAAAGATGTCGAACGTGGTAAGATGCCGGACTCCTGTAAAACTGTGTCCACAAATCCAATGCCTTGAACATAGCTAAGATCCATACTACTTGTAATAATGCAACGTGACACATCGACGTTGTATGAATCGAATATGTAGACCCTGTCAACTATGATTTCACTCAAAACGACATTCGTTGACCCACCTATGTCGATATCCGTCTCGTTGAATTGTCCTCTCGTAATTGTAAGGTTCTCGCATGCGTAGAATCTCACGTCGCCATATAGTGGAGATGACATGTCCATGAGCTCAACATTATCTGAGTACTCCACGTTGATGAAGCTGTTGAGGTCCGACAAAGTGATGCTTTCAAGCGTGACGAAATTCGATTGATGAATGAAGACAAAACTTGTATTGATCTCACTCAATTGAATGTGATCCGAGAACACAACAGTAAGATCTAGTTCAGACATCGGTTGAGCACCGCCGAACACTTCGACAGCGCTACTGAACACCAAGAATAGCTGTGAGTAATTCGTTCCGTTGATGACGGAAGACTCTAGGTCTCGAAAGAAACCTACTGGCGTTCCATTAACACTCACATTTGCAATTGTGTGTGTCCACTCTGCTTCACCCCCGCCGTAGAGTCGAATCTTGGGACCAAGGATTGCTGTATTGGTCACTGAGCAATTCTCGCTGCTGGAAAGGGACACCGAAGTCGCCGAAATCTCAGTGAAGTTGCAGCTAGAGATGCTGACATTCACAGAGTCATCGATGCTAACAGCGGTACTAACGTCATACATTTGGGAGTTTGCTAGTAGGACCGAGTCTGATTCAATGACTTGCAGCGCGTGAATGACATCGCTAAATGAGCTGTTTTCTATCGTAAGCTCGTCTGTGGAGTACACGTCCATGCCGTAGTTCCAAAGGCGTTCGTCATCTAGAGCATTCACTTGGTTGTTTGTCGCTTCAATCGCATGAGAGTTCCGAATCACCATCGCTGTGGACAACCCGGTGAATCGGTTTCCATCTATCTTTACTCTAGACGAAACGAAGATGCGCATTCCGTCGTAGCCATCGAGTACGCTGTTGTTCTCTACCCGAATTCTTGATGAGTAGTAGATTTCTATCGCAGTATCAAGTCCCTCTCCCACACAGTTTCTGACAACACCGTTGCTAACAAAGCGCAGATAGACCCCAGAACTGTGGTCAGGGGCCCCCTGAATACTGATGAAAGTGCAGTTCTCTACCACAAAGTGACTGTCGACGTTCTGTATGTCGATGGCCTTGGTCTCGTACTCGAAGAGCAGTCCAGCTATGATGTACGGGTCATTCTCAGTGCCGGACCCAGGCCAGCCCTGAGCCTCGAAATCCTCGTCCGATGTGATATCTATTGCTTCATGAGGCGTGAGTTGAGATAGAGCATGCTCAGAGATGCGTATTTGTAGAGGATCATATCTGATTGGTCTGATCAGAGCAGCTTTGGAATCGTGGTATCCTGTTTGCATAAACAGAATGAAAATGAGGATTGGGAGGACTTTCGAGCACTTTGTTAGAGTATCAGAAGAGCAATCTCCTCTCCTAGGTCTCAAGCACTTGTCCTCCGCACTGTTAGTTTCTTCGTCTACTCACTCCCAGAATCTTCATCTCTGTCGTTTGAATACTCCATCAGTTCTTCAAGTGACCGTCGTTCCCGTTCTTCGTCTTCTATCCTTCGTGTCTCAAGCGAACGTAGGCTCTGGCGCTGTCTATAGCGTAGACCGAAGATCCCGAGAAGCAGAATCAGAATTCCGCCTGCAATGATAGGTGAATAGAACACTGCGATTTGTAGCGGCTGAATGTTCCCGTCGGCCGGATTGAATCCCCACTGAACTTCCCAAAGATCAGAGAATGTGTCGCCATCTGAATCTGCGAGGAAAGGATTCGAACCAGCATCATGCTCCTGCCAGTTCAACAGACCATCTCCATCGTCATCCTGGAAGCCATCGGCAGCGTTGTTTGGATCAAAGCCACGGTCACGCTCCCATTTGTCATGCATACCATCGCTGTCTGAATCTTCACTCTGTGGGTTCGTTTTGATTAAAAACTCAGTACCGTTGTCAAGACCGTCACTGTCATCGTCATCATCCGCATCATCAACCAATGGGTCAAGACCATTGTTGACCTCCCATCCATCGGGAATCGCATCCGAGTCGGAGTCGCTATTGCTTGGATAGGTGTGATGCACATGAACCTCAAGTCCGTCCAGCAAATCGTCGGAATCTGTGTCGTTGTTTTGAGGATTCGCATCATTGTCAAATTCTTCTACGTTCTCAAGCAAATCAGAATCCGGATCGTCCTCAGAATCATCCACCGTTGGATCGAGCTCATAGTCGTACTCCCAACCATCTGGCATGCCGTCAGAATCCGTATCATTGTTGAACGGGTCTGTTCCTAGCGTTGCCTCAAGTGAGTCAAGCAAACCATCTTGGTCGCTGTCCCCGGCAGCCCAAGTGTTCGAGTTCACATCGTAGAACCACATGAGGTCAGTGGTAACGTGGATATCGTCGGACCATCCCTCATTGTTTCCTCCAAAGAGCACAATGCTGTCTGACTCGTGATCGTAAGCCATTGCATGTCGATGTCTTGCGGATGGTTGAGAGGCATTCACCGCTTGTGTCCATGTGTTTGAGTTGTGGTCATACAGCCAAGTGTCGCCAAGTGCTTGGTCATATGAATCAGCTCCTCCGAACAGTACTGTTCTATCTGACTCGTTGTCGTATGCCATCGAATGGCCTAGTCTCGCTTGAGGGGATGCAGATGGGAATAGCTCCATCCATGTGTCTGAGTTGTAGTCGTACGTCCACGTATCCGACATTACTTCCTGTATTCCGCCGGGTCCTGTTTCATCGTAATAGCCGCCAAACAGAATGACTCTATCGCTCTCGACATCATAGGTCATTGAACTGAAATATCGAGTCTCTGGTGCCACAGCGGGGTTCATTTCCTCCCATGTATTGGTGTTTACATCATACGCCCACGTGTCATTCTCAGTGCCACCACCAATTATGAACCCTCCAAACAGAATGATTCTATCACTCTCTGAGTCGTAGACCATTGAATAGGCGGAACGTGCTGAAGGAGAAGTTGTTGGAGTAGTTTCTGTCCATGTATTGATGTTGAAATCATATACCCAAGTGTCAGCTGCGTTCTGCCCCCCGGTGAAGTCTTGCAGACCACCAAACATCACGATTCGGTCACTCTGGGAATCATAGGCCAACTGGCTAACACTTCTCTTCGGTGGACCATCTACAGTTGTCATATCGGTCCATGTGTCCGCGTTGTAATCGTATGCCCAAGTATCACGTTCTTCCCAAGGTGCCGGTACTGTCCATCCTCCATACAGGATCACTCTATCAGACTCAATATCATACGTCATCATGAGGTTCGCCCGAGGAACAGGAACCTCATTCTGTGAGAGCACAACAATATCCGAAGACAAGACTGCTTCTTGCCTGAATTGATGGCTTGCTCCAGTAGGAGCAGTTACCGTCAAGATGAAGCAGAACGAGAAAACAACCAATGCTCGGACTACTAGTTCATGAATCGTCTTTCCGCCAAGACCAAGTGGACCCTTCATTTGGAAACACTCCGTTTACTCGCTACCTGCGCATTTTCCAGCACAAAGCCAATGACGGCCCAACTCCCGGAGCGAGTTTTAAGTTGGTATCGAGAAATCACTATAGTACAGAAGTAACTATACCGTTCCTCCGGATTGCAGGTTAGCTTCTTAACTATAGTTTCTAGCGTAGTCATTTCATATCCGATATATAACTCCCCAAGTTTCCTGATAGATACTCACTATCTAAGTGGAAAAGGCTCAGCTGCAAAGGCAGACCAGAGAAGTAAAAGGGCCGAATGGGTTCTGTGGAATTGGTTCGCACCGGGAAATGATGTGAATGGGTGAGATTACGATCTGGAGCGAAACGAAGACTGGCGGAAAAGTTGTAGAGCAATTCGATACAAGCACTCCGTCGATAGATCTCAGCGATAGGAGAATAGCAACAACTGATCTTTCAGTCCTTGATCAGTTTCCAAATCTCGAAGCTCTGACCCTTTCAGGCAATGAACTCCAAATCATTGACCTCTCTAAGCTCAAGGAATGCACAGCTTTGCTGGAGCTTTCCTTGGGAGGCAATCAATTCGAGACGATAGACCTCTCTCCACTAGAGGGCTGTACCAGCCTAGTGCACCTAGATTTGTCATTTAACCGACTCATATCCATCGACCTTACTCCTCTTGCAGGCTGCAAGGATTTGAAGGCGCTCCATCTGTATGAGAACAAGTTGCGGAGTCTTGACCTCTCAAAACTGGCTGAATGTCGGAAACTTCGAAATCTGACTCTTACAAAGAATGAGCTTGAGACTGTGGATGTCTCTTCTCTATACAACTGCCCTAACTTGATGAAGTTGGGGCTGGACTCTGACACGAAAGTGACGGCTTCAGTCAAGTTTCAGGAGGGGGCGATGCCCCCTGGTCTGAAACCACATCAAAGCATAATCGAATGGTATTGAATCTACTGGGACTCAGATAGTCGGTCGTCCGTGGTATCCACATCCTCGTCGTCGGTGAATTTTCTGAGTTCCTCCAGTGACCTTCGTTCTCGCTCTTCTTCATCTATTTGGCGTTGCTCCAATGTACGTAGGGTACTTCGGTGTCTGTAGCGAATTCCGAGGACAAAGAGCACTATGATGAGCACTCCTCCACCAGTGATGGGCGCGTAGAAGACAACATACTGCCACAGCGGCACATTTCCGTCATTTGGTGGAAATCCCCACGAAACCTCCCAAAGATCGGAGAACGTGTCTCCGTCCGAGTCGGGATTGTCAGGATTCGAGAGCGAGTCATGCTCCTGTCTGTTCCACAGCCCGTCACCATCCATGTCCTCAGAAGCATCGGTCGGGTCCAAAGGGTCGAGATTGTGCTGACGTTCCCACGCGTCATGCATTCCGTCGCTGTCGGTGTCTTCGCTTTGCGGATCTGTACCAATCGTGTATTCTATGATGTTACTCAACTCATCACTGTCGGCATCATCATCGGCGTCGTCTACTAGAGGGTTGAGGTCATTATCAACTTCCCATCCGTCTGGCATACCATCTACGTCCGTATCCGAAATGATGGGATCAGTGTTATGCACATGAACTTCGAGTCCGTCGAGAAGTCCATCAGAATCTGTATCATCGTTCTGAGGGTCTGCGCCGTTGTCATACTCGTCAAGATTCTCTAATAGGTCGGAATCGGGGTCATCTTCAGAATCATCCTCTAAGGGATTCAGGCCATTGTAATACTCCCAACCATCAGGCATGCCATCCGATTCGGTATCATTGTTGAGGGGATTAGTACCGATTGTTTCCTCTAGAGAGTCAAGCAAACCGTCTCTATCGCTATCTCCTGCAGTCCAAGTATTCGAGTTGGCATCATAATACCAAACAGAATCTTTTTCGACTTGAGCCAGGGTATCGCCTCCTCCGGTTGAACCTCCAAACAGTATTACCCTGTCTGCTGA
>CP070761.1:288099-294754 GCA_020348985.1 Candidatus Thorarchaeota archaeon
GGAGAAAGCCCTGATGGCGCTGAACCCATTGGTGCTGAACCAGACTGGAACTATCCCGGAGAAAGCCCTGATGGCGCTGAACCCATTGGTCCTGAACCGATCAGAACTGAACCAGAGTTGGACCATTCTGCGGAAAGCTCTGATGCCGCTGAATTGACTAGAACTGAACCTAAGCCGGAAGTTGCCTTAGACCACCCTGAAGGCTGCGAATGTCCACTTTGCAGGGAAGATAGCGTGTAAGTTCCTGAGAAAGGGAGTCACACTCAATCAAACGATCCAACCAGTCGGCTGAAAGCGGGCTCCAGGAATGATAGACCGTTCTCGCTCACAAGGGAAGACAATTCCTCCGCCACAATCATAGAATTCGTAATGTCCCCTCTTGATGCAAGCAGATTCGCCTTGAGAAGAAGCGCTTGTCCAAGAATCCCTGGCAAATTCTCATCTCGTGATCTCTCTTCAAGCGATGTAAGCCAAGGGCCAATCAGCTCATCAGCTTGTGAAGAATTAGCCACTTCTGAGGCCAGGACTTCATACTTAGCTCGATGATGCAAGCAAATATAGAAGCTGACGTAGCCGCCACTTCTTTCGTAGATATCCAGAGCATCCTCAATCGATATCGCGGCAGAAGAGTACTGTCCCTCTGCGGCCTCGAGAACACTAGTCACGAAATATAGCCATCCAAGACTGGACTCCACTCCGGACTTGAGAATAGATTCTCGAACGCTATCGACTAGGAAGTGTGCCTCTGTGAGCTTGTTTTGCAGAGCCATTGACCATGCTTGGTTGAGAACTGCTCGAGGTTGCAGCGTAGGTCTGTTTGCCAGTTCAGTTTCAGCCATTCTCGCCCATTCGACCCCTGCATCACTACGTCCAACGACATTGTATAGCGTCGAGAGAGTCAATGCATACATCCCTGTCGGCTCACTAATCGACTCCCCTATTCTAACACATTCAAGATTGTGTTCGATAGCAGGATCGTATCTTCCGCTGATTGATTCCAGCTTGCTTAGGTGGAATAATACCCCCGAGATTCCACTCTTGTCACCCATCGATTCCATAAGATCCCGCGACCGAAGTAGCATTGCTTCTGTCTCTTCTCGATCAATGGACTGAAGGATCCCTCCCCTTGTTCGAAGTAGATGTGCAAGTCTATTGACGTCATTATGTTTCTCAGCGCTTTCAGTGGCGCTCTGATTCAGTTCTAAAGCTTTTTCGACATCACCATCTCTAATTGCTCTAATAGACAGCAAATCATCTAGTCGCGACTTGAAGAAATCGAATTCGGGATTCTCATCTAGCATATCTTCGATTCTTTCCAATGTCTTTGTGTCATGTACTATCTTTGGGTATTCTGCATTCTCTGCTTCAAGTCTGATCAAATACATCTCGAGGGTCAGCCAGTCTGGTAGGTCAGTGGAAAGCACTTCATCAACTGATTCTCGAACCTTCTCAAAGTCCTCGTGCCGCCCTTGAATTGCACTTCCGTAGAATAGGTTGGGTCGGATTATTGGCACTCTCCCATGAGCCTTAGCCAAACTGTTCAGGCAGTGGAAGTCGAAGAGTAGCGCCGCAAAGTGCACCGCGAAGAATACTGTCAGTTCGAGTGAATCGGGCTGGCAGGCCCTTTTGGTCAATGATTGCACGAAGTCGCAGAAGTTGTCTGCTTCTTTCACAGTAGACAGTACGATCTTTTTTGTCTGGGGATCCATATAGGGTAGATACATCCCAACCGTGCCGATGGTTTCCAACCCAGCAAACCACCCTTTCCATACAGTGCACTGCGCCCTTTTCTTCTTTTGTTCCAGCTTCTGCGGCCCCTTCGAGGATGGCGAATCATTTGAACTCCAGATACGGCCTATGAGATATCCTGGTTCAGAGGAGTTGCTCTATGATTTGATATAACTCAGACTGTGACGAGGCTACTCTCGCCTCATGCAGAAGACTCCAATGAGGATTACTGCTGCCGCACCAATCGAGCCAGCTACAAGGGCCAGTGTGAGGTCTGGTGGCGGTGTAGTTGTCGGCGGCGGAGTTGTTGTGGTTGGCGGCTCGACGATATTCCGTGGATTCATTCTGTGGTCTGGATTGTGCTTTATCTCGCAGTAGTCACCAGGCACGTACTCCAGTGGGAGGAATGGTCCTGAGACAACTAGATTCTCGAATTCTTGAGATGTAATCGCGGGGCTTCCCGGAATAAATCGGTCATTCTGTTCGGACATGTGCCTCGGTAGAATGGGCAGATAGCAAACTGAGTGCCAGTGCCACCATGACTCAGATTGGAATTCGACGACAAGCCTATTCGGGAAGTGTACTGACGGGCAGTATACGGTGTATAAATCTGCAAGTTGTCCTTCGCGCACATCATCGTAGTTCTCATAGAACCAAAGAATCGAGTAAACGCAGTCGGCTGCAGTTATTGAAGAATCATCACTCCATTTGGCGTCCTCGACCAGGTCCACTGTGATCCTGGTGTGTCCTTCTGGTATCGGTGGTTGTCCAAGAAGGGGTTCATCGGGGGCAGACTGAATAGAAACGCTACTTGCCAGCCAGAGTACATCTTCATAGTTCGGGCCAATCCTCACCAGGGGATCGTACAAGAACCTTGTAACAGTGAACTGTCGATCCCTTTGGTCGTTCAATGGATAATCGGTTCCATGTCGGTCCAGATGGACATTGACATGATGCACTGCCCAACGGAGTGCTCCACCCACATCATCTGTGCCAATGAGACACGCTTTCATTCCCGTCCAGAAAGATGATGCTCCCGCTAGTACATCATCCACAAACCCTTCGAATGAGTCAGTACGATATGCAGTACGATATAGATGCTGGAATATGGAAATCCTCGGACATTCCTCCAGCATGATATACTGCATTTGCTTGGCGGCGTCTACTATCTCATCGTAGTCGGTTGAATGAAGCACAATTTCAGCTAGCGAATCCCAGGTTGCATTGGACCATCTACTCCATCCGGCGTAGTAGTTCATATCACCAACGTGTTCACTTCTGTACTCTTCTGCCCAGTATTCGATTACAGCGTCACTGCCATAGATATAGTGTCCCTCTGGAAGCATGAAGTATTCACCCAAATACACAGGGCCGAAGAATCCAAGTTCAGTGTCTGGCGGAAAGCCTGCATAGGAACTGATATTCAAGTCGAGGAATGCCTGGACAATCGCAGGAGCAACTTTAATCCCGGCGGACCCGTGCATTATCCAAATGTCAGGAAGCTCAACTCCACCAGGACCTTCCCTCCAGCCGTCATCGTCGCTATCGACAAACCCAAGACTGTCGAGAAGTGCTGCAGCCGAATCAAGATCTTTTTCATAGTAATGATACTCTAAATCATTTTCGACGGACATCGGATGCTGAGCTCCCAATAGACTGTCCAAGGGAGAATACAGCTCACCATATTCCTCCGCGGCATCATGCTTGTCAAATGCGTAATGGAACGCCTTTCGGAATCCAGTTATGTTGAAAGGCCATTTCCCGCAGTTTATCGAGATGAACCAGTTGCCAAGATTTGCGGTGTCAGTGTGGCTGATGTCTGGCTGATTGTATAAGTCGTCCATACCTGCATGAGCCAAGGGAAAGCCATAGATATCAACATCGCCATCTAGAAGCGCCTGTGCGCCTGCAGTCCAATCAGGACTGAAGTGTTTTTCAAATCGTATCTTGTCTACATACGGTCCGGTGTAGTCATCTAGAACCTCCATGCTTGCTAATGCAATAGGAGAACCAAGTGAAAATGGAAGAAACAGAATAATCAGTGCTGACATCACGCGACTACCAGAGCTCACTATCCACGTGCCTCCCCGCTCAGGTGAATCAATATGATTGTGACTTGGAGTGTATTAAAGATTGCCAGCTAATAGGCCGGCATGGAGAGTGATCTAGGAAAATGGGTTCTATGTGCTCGCTGAGTCTATTGGATTCAGACAATTAAGATTCTACTCTCGCCTCATACAGAAGACTCCAATGACGATCACAGTTGCCGCACCAATCGAACCAGCTACAAGTGCGAGTGTGAGGTCTGGCGGGAGTGGATGAGGAGTGGTTGTTGTCGTGGTTGTTGTGGTTGTTGCGGTGGGACCCAGGTTCCTAGGATTCATCCGGTAGTCGGGGTTGTGTTCAATCTCGCAGTAATCTCCAGGCACATACTCCAAGGGGCGAAATGGCCCCGAAACAACCAGATTCTCGAATTCCTCAGAAGTAATCCCCGGACTTCCTGGGATGAATCTGTCATTCTGATCTGGCAGGTGGCTCGGAAGAATGGGAAGGTAGCAAATTGAGTGCCAGTGCCACCAAGACTCTGTATCGAACTCAACAACTAGCGTATAGGGGGTTGGTGTGTATAATGCATACAAGTGAGAGAACAGTCCTTCACGGACATCCAGGTATTTCTCACAGAACCACTTAATCGAGTAGGCACAGTCGTATGCGGTAAGTGGAGTACCATCACTCCAAGCTGCATCTTGGATTAGGTTCACAGTGACTCTTGTATGTCCGTCCGGGATTAGTGACTGTCCAGACACAGGATTGTCAGCGGATGTCTTAACAGTATAGCTGTCTGCTAACCATGACACCTCTTCATAGTCTGGCCCGATTCGTATCAAGGGGTCAAACAGGAATCTTGCAATCGTAAACTGCCACGGTCTACTGTAGGATAGTGGATAGTCGGTACCGTGTCGATCAATATGGAGATTAAGATAGTGAACGGCCCACCGAAGTGTTCCTCCTATAGGACCTCCGTTAATAAGCTGGGCTTTCATTGCCGTCCAAAAGGATGAAGCGCCTACGAGAACATCATCCACAAAGCCTTCAAAGGTGTCAGTAAGATATGCGGTCCGATATAGCTGCTGAAATATCGATATTCTAGGACATTCTTCAAGCATGATATATTGCATTTCCTTTGCTGCTTCCACTATTTCATCATAGTCGGTTGAATGGAGAACAGTCTCAGCAAGTGCATCCCAGGTTGCATTGGACCATCTACACCATCCCGCGTAATGGTCAGGATCATCCACATGTTCGCCTCTGAACTCATCTGCCCAATAGTCAAAATCCGAACCTACGTCATAAACAAACGTCTCCACCGGAAGCATGAAGAAGTCTCCCAAATAGATGCGTTGCCAGAATCCGAGGCCATCATCTGGTGGGAAGTCTGCGTAAGCACTGATGTTCATATCCAGGAATGCCTGCGCAATTGTGGGAGCAACAAACTGTCCAGTGCTCCCGTGCATTACCCAGATATCAGGGAGCTCTACGCCACCAGGTCCTTCCCTCCAGCCATCGTCGTCAGCGTCGATAAATCCAAGACTGTCGAGGAGTGCTGCAGCAGCCTCGAGATCTGGCTCGTAGTAGTGGTACTCCATTTCGTTCTCTATGGACATAGGATGCTGCGTTCCCATCAGACTGTCAAGGAGAGAGAACTGAGTGCCCCAGAACCATGTAGCGGCGGTCTTGTTGAGTGCATAAAGGAGTGCTCGCCTGACACCGGATACATTGAGAGGCCACCTCTCGCAGTTAATGAAGAACCACCACGTTCCTAGATTCCCTTCATCGGTGTGGCCGATGTTCGGCTGGCCGTCCAGCATTTGGTAAGCTAGATGAGCCAAAGGCACGTCGTAAATGTCAACATCATCGTCTAGTAGCGCCTGTGCGCCTGCAGTCCAATCATCATCAAGGTGTGCCTCGAACCTAATCTTTTCGACATAGGGTCCAGTATAATCACTTAGTACCTCCATATTTGCTGATGCTAAAGGAGAACCAAGTGAAAACACAAGAAACACAACAATCGACGCTGATGCAACACGACCACCAGAGTACACTATCTCGTACCTCCCTGCTCGGGCGAACCTGCAGAGATATGGCATGCCATGTATTAAGGATTCCCTGCTAGAGTCCAAAATTGACAATCGTTGCTACAGATTGTGACCAAGAATCGCGATTTCAAGTCCAGCGAATTCAAGAAGGAGTCTCACTTCGACTCAGATATAACAGTCCGCCCACAAAGGCAGCCATACCCAAGAATACAAGACCTATCTTTAGATTCTCAAGCATGTACGTAGCAAGAAACTCCCGGGGAATGACTTCGCCCACGATAATGAGCCCAATCCCAGCAATGATGCCGAGTTTCCCCTTCGTCGTCTTTCGTGTTGCAGGTTCCTCAGGTTCTACGTGCTTCGACAAAACAGGCGCGTCAGACACCTTTACTGAAGAATTAAAGAAACGACGACCATTCTCATCAATTGTCCCCTCAAGGGATCCTTCCTCGATAAGTTCGGACAGGATTTGGAGAGTATCTTCATGATCCTTCTCAATCATGGAGCTCAATGTCTGAATAGAACTGATCCTCTTTTCCCGAATCAGATCCAGGAGTTCAGATTTGACGTCTTCGTTGTTCGGGGGAACCGAGTCCTGCAGCATGCGTCTTCACCAGGGATTAGTCCAAACGGTAACTTGTAGAGAATCAGAAATTAGTAAGAAAACCATTGCGTACCACGCAAATCTTAGCTTACTGTCTAATATTCCATGACAGTAGAACGCCCCCCAAAGGTGACAAGATCTTTTGCTGCCTTAACCGGCCGCTCAAATATGAAAGTCCTGATAGCTGGTTCACTTAGAAACGTGGAAGAGAGTACACTATTTGAGT
>CP070761.1:294854-300668 GCA_020348985.1 Candidatus Thorarchaeota archaeon
AAGATGTTCTCGGACCTGTCTGAGACACGCAAGCTGGTCCTCTGTTGATAGTAGGTACTTGAAAGCCCAGGGTATGATGATCATTGCAAACTTCTTGTCTAGCTTGAAATCGGTGATGTCTCCATGTTTCAATGAAACCCTTGATTGAACATCCCTAGGGAGTAGTCGCAGTTTCTCTTGTGCAATCTCAAGCATCTCGGGAGATATCTCAATTCCAGTGATTTCGTATCCTGCTCTAGCAAGAATGATTGTGATTCTTCCTGTTCCACACGCAAGCTCCAAAACAGGCGATCCAAATCGCTTCGCAAGCTCTAGGTAGAGTTTCTCATCGGGTTGCTCTGCGAAAGCATCATAGAATCTTGCTGTATCACGATAGTACTTCTCACTTAATCGCTTTGGCACTGGAGCTCCTCCTTGATGCAGTGAAGAAGTCTCCAATCACGTTAATCTTGCTATTGGATAATCGATTAAGGAAATCTACGAACCGAAGTGTCTGCCCTGCAGTCAACAGAAAGAGATGATATAGATCTAGTTCATTTACTCGCTTACAGGGAGTGGCCGTTTGTTAAGTTGAGGTTGAGGAAGAAGATACGTCCTCTCTTCGAGTTCATAGTTCAAATATCACCTATGACAAATCCATGCGTTCTGAGGCTTGGAAAAGGCATCTACGCGAGTTTTCTTGTATTGTGATGGTATATTAGTAAATATGAGGATATCTGAGCATAGAGTAGCGTTGGGAGCGCATTACTCAGGTGGAAGTAATGAATTCGGTTGAGAATGCATCCATGTCACCAAGTAGGATTGGAGAAACCTTAGCAGTGCCTAGTAGCAAGGGACTCACAGTACGGAAGATTCTCATCGCGGGGTCCGGAGCTGTAGGCAAGACCAGCCTTGTCAGGGTCATGAAGCACAACCTCCCCCTCTCGGCAATCGAGGATGACACAACCAAGTATCACAGAACCCCGTTTGTTGAACTGGAGACCGTGAAAGTCGAGAATTCTGGGGAAGAAGGTGTGTTTCAAATGGTGGATGTATCCGGGCAGCTGGACTCAGTTATACACCCTCTCAGAGACATGTCAAAAATAGCAATGGGCAAGGCTAGCGTCGTCTTGCTCATGTTCTCAGGGGACAATGTTCAGTCACTGCTTGATCTATCTCAATGGATAGAGACAATAACGGATTACTACTCGGAACGAGATTCCGAGCAAATGCCGGACTTTGTTCTTGTTAAGAACAAGGCGGATCTGCATGATGACATCGACCAGTCACTCGTCGATGCGGTGATGAAGTGTAACCCCTGGATTTGCAAGTACCATGAAGTCAGCTGTTTGACTGGTAAAGGAGTCAAGGAGGTAATGGAGTGGCTAGTCAAAAGGTGCATGATGAGATAAAGAGAAGCGAGAGAGAAAGCGGTACTAGTCTATCCAGAGGAGAGTTTCAATGCCAGATTTGCAGGGAAACTCTGTCGCTGGACCCTGAGGATGAACGGACTTATCTTTCAAAGACGGAACATGACCGATTATTCGGAATGCAGCTCGTGACATATCGAGTTGAACACCTAATGGGAGAAGAACGTCACGTCAACACGATAATCTTGGACCATGAGGGCTACTTTCGGGGGCATCGTGACTCCTACACTGAAAAGACACAGAAGAAAGAACGACCACGGCCAAATCATTATTGGAGAATGTTCCCAGGAATCCCTGCCTTATCTGAAAGTCGACTTTTCAAGCTAGCATTCATCATTGATAGACGAGAAAGGTGGGTTTTGGAGTTGGTGGCCCCTGAAAATGTCAAGGTGCCCAAGTTGGCACTCATGGCTGTTGACAGGGTTGACGAGGCGGAGAGGGTCTATGAGTCCGCACCTAACCAAATGACAATAAAGATAGCAGATCTTGAGCTAGAAGTTTATCTTATGGATTCAAGACTCCTCTGCGCGGAAGCAAAGTCAAGTGAATCGGCACCGCTGATTGAGAAGTTTGCCAAATTGATGGCGAGCTCCAAGCAGATTGCGCCCATTCCCAACAAGAAACTGATGACTTATGCACTAAAAGTGATTGAGGAGCATCCCGAGTTTCTAGATCACCCTGATTTGGTGTTTCACTTCTGAGTTTTCTAATCCCTATACTCTCTTTCGAGCAACAGAGACAACAGCTATTGCGAATGCGACAACAGCTATTGTACCAATCACAATGGCGACTTCCATGAGGCCAGGTGTAAATCCATCTAATGGAACGTCTATCAAATCCTGCAGGTTTATTCTCATACAGAACATATCATTGCTGCCACCATATGTCCCTTGATGGGCTTCGTAGATCGGGAAGTCGTCAGAATCAGTGTAGCCTACGACAATGAAACTGTCATCTGAATGCCAAGCGACTCCGATGCCAACATCATCACGTGCACCTCCAAATATCATTGAGAAGAGGAGTGAGCCGTCCCGATTCAATACCACTAATGATACATTGTCATACCATGACTCAGCAGCGCCAAGCGGGAAAGTTGTCGGAAAATCAGCTGATTTTGTTTGACCTGTTACTATGATGCGATCTTGGGGGTCTACTGTGATAGCATTGCCATAGTCATATGATGAACCGCCCATGTAAGTACTGAATACAGCACTTTGTCCATCTGGAGTGAGTTTTGTGATGAAAATCTCGGCGTATTCGACCAGTTCGTCTTGGTAGGAATTCACTGTCGGAAAATCATCAGACGTTGTAAAGCCAGTGATTACTACATTGTCCTCGCTGTCTACTGCAAGATCATTCGCCCATTCATTATCTGCACCTCCCAAGTAAGTGAAGTATGCCAAAGTGCCATTTGTGCTGAACTTCGCCAGGAAGGCATCCGAAGGGCCACCAGCGTACTCTTGTTGATAAGCCCCCTCTGTTGCCAACCCTCCAGTTCCAGCAATTCCCGTGACCAAGACGTTTCCCTGTGAATCGAAACCAACTCTTCGTCCGTGCTCTCTCTCTGCAGTGCCCAGAAGTGTTGAAAACAGTAGAGACTGCCCATCTGCCTCAAATAGCGAAACGAATACATCTAGATGGCCTGAGATTGTATCCTGATGGGGATTCAGTAGTGGAAAATCACTAGATTCAGTTGCTCCAGAGATGGCTATTCGGTCGTTGGAATCAACATTCATGTTGTAACCCCAGTCACTTCCTGTTCCGCCAAAGTACGTTGAAAACAGAAGGGATTGACCGTCTTCTGAGAACTTGGTGATGAAGCAATCAGCATTTGCTTCGTTGCCTCCTGTGAATTCTGATTGAAATGCATTCATCAGCGGGAAGTCTGGAGAACCTGTAATCCCTCCTATGATGATGTTATCCTCTGAATCGACAGCTACGTCTGTAACCAATTCCTGAGAGGAGCCACCGAAGTACGTTGAGAATATCAGTGAGCCATCAGGACTGAACTTCGAGATGGTGTTGTCGGTTGGTCCATTAATGTGGTCCTGATAGGCATCCTTCACCGGAAAGTCCACGGACGTTGTCCGGCCCGCCACAATGATATTACCCTTTGAATCGACAGCAGTGTTTCCAAAGGCATACGAAACCGCCATATGCTCATCACCTGTACCACCCAAGAAGCTCGAGAAATCCACTAGCTCGATTGGATCATTCTCTATCGTGGCATTGGCTGAGCATGATGTTCCCAGAAAGAGAAGCGTGAGAAACCCGATTATCGTTATCTTCCCTTTGAGACTCCTTTGGCTTGACATTTCAGACAGATCCTTTAAACAGATTTATATTTTCCAAATTACGTAGATTAGAAAATATAGCTTATTGTCAGAGCAAGGATTCGATTGATAAATCGAAGTATGCTGAAGAAAGGATGGAGCAGATGAAACAAGTCAGATTATTGTCAAAACAGTCAAAGGATATAGAGCGACAATTAGTCGCATTTTACAAGACAGTTGGAGAAATGGTTGATCTCAACCCAAGAACGACAGAAGTTTTTGCTTATCTTAGGATCTATGATGCCTTAACTCAAGATCAACTCAAACAACTGACGGGATTCTCTCTAAGTACGATTTCATCGATACTGCGTTCGTTTCTTCAAGCAGACATTGCAAGTCGTAAGATGATTCCGGGGACCCACAAGAATCTCTACAGGATAAAACCAGAAAGAGTGACATTTGTCTATACTCCCTTTGTTGAAATCATCGAGGATCTTGAGCGACTTGATTCATATATAGAGGAGAAGCAAATAGAACTCCAAGAACTGCGGAAAAAGTACCCAACCGAGATAGAATTCCTATATAGGCGACTCAATAGTCTGCGAAATTATGTCGAGGTTCAAAGAAGAGCAATCAAGAAAGAAAAGAAACACACTTTCTTCCAAGAAGATGTATCCAGAATAGTCCCTCCATACGAGATGATAGAATATTCATTCGACATTTACGAACTCGAGGAGAACTTAATGGATACTATGCGTTATTTCAAGGAGGACCCTATAAAGAACCGAATGCTGGGCATCTTCTTTACTCATCGGAGTCTCAATCAGCAGACTCTGACGGACATTTCGGGATTCTCACGCAGTACGGTTTCTCGTCTTCTGTCTCAACTCCTTGACAGGGGACATATCAGTGCCCTACCGAGAGAGGGTCGGAAGCCAAGAGTATATTATCAAGGATCTAGTTCGTTAAGCATTCTATCTGTCGTTCTGAATGCGGACAAGTTCATCTTCTCATCTGCCTCGCGATTTCAAGAGATTCTAGCCACACTTCAATCTGAAAGACAATCAGACAGAGACAGTGAAGATGCTGACTTTCTCAAAGCAAAGATCAAAGAAATCATTGGGCAGATTCGGAAATTCAAAAACGATACGAAATCCATGAGACAAGCGCTTCATGACCTCTCAAAGTTCGTGGAGAACAATACACGTGCGAAATCCTGATAGACACAAGATTGCGATTCACGCTGTTGTTGTGTATCATTCTGCTGTTATCTCATCAATATCCAAATGACTGGATTGGGAGTGTTTGAGACCGAAACCTCATTGCGCTGATGTGCCCGTTTTATACCCTCTCTGAGTCGTCGTCGCGCTATAGCTAGGTGGGTGTCCGATGAAGAAGTATCTGGTCTTCATACTGCTGTTTTCAAGTGCAATGTGTTTTCACTCGTTTCCTTTGGAACCCGTGAGCGCTCTGCAAGATAATGACGGGCCGGGATTGAGGGAAGGGCCGTGTATGGCATATGATCCTATCAACAGTGTGACAGTGTTGTTTGGAGGCGACGAAGCTATTGACGACACCTGGTTCTACGATTACGCCGCAAATACATGGACTGAGCATTCAGGGTTTTCCCCTCCTGGAAGAATTACGGCAGGCATGGTCTATTGCAGTGAGACGGATGAGATGATAATGTATGGAGGTCTGGGGGACACAAGAACATGGTCTTTCAACTGTGAAACGCGGACTTGGTCAAGGGTGACAACCTCCGGCGACCCTGGCCCACATCATTCTGCTGCCATGGCCTATGATCCAGTTGAGAACGTGATTGTACTTTTTGGTGGAGTTTCCAGTAGTGCGATGATACCTTTGGATGATGTTTGGATATTCGATTGTGAAACGCGAGAATGGACTGAGCTTTATCCTTCAGTAGTCCCACTTGCACGATATGGTCATGTAATGACCTACGACATGAGTATGAACAGGACAGTCATGGCCTTTGGAAATAATCTGGATGTGGGATTTCAAAACGATACATGGACCTACGACGTTTCAACCAACACTTGGTCGGAAATCGAGTATATAGGCACCCCGGGTCATCTGAAATGGCCATCAATGGTCTATGATTCCATCAATGA
>CP070761.1:300768-306501 GCA_020348985.1 Candidatus Thorarchaeota archaeon
GTACCCGTGTTTCTTCAGAGTCTCATAACAGGCCATATTGACCTCTTCGTCAATTTTGGCTCCTGCAGCCAAGACGTCTGAGACATTCCCAACAACCTCTTCGACGCCTTCAAACATCTTTCTTACATCGTAAGAGACTTTGCCTTTAACTATCGTTCTGGTAACATCGCCAATATAACGCTCAATCTTCAAGCGCGGGAAGACATCGATAATAATAGGGACCTCTGCCTTCATCTTATCTTCAGGAGATCCAAGATAGTGCCAGTCGAAGCCTCTTGCACCCACAGAAACAATTGAGTCAGATGCGGATTCAGCATTCTGATCAACCAGTAGATGTTCGAGAGCGATCTTGAAGTTACCAACAGTCATTGGGTGACCATCGTTAATCAGGGTCTTGTTTGGCCCAATATCGGAGTCTTTGATAATCTCAATAGCTTTGGACATTGCAGCAGTTGTTGTTTTGGCCGCTTTTTCGACCATCTTGACCTCTCTGCTTGACTTCGTTGCTCGTGCTTTCAGAATCAAGTCAGGAACTGACTTTACGTCATAGCCTAGACTCTGGACGGCAAGCAATATACTGACAGGCAGATGGTCAGACACCCCGATTACCTTCCCTTCGAACAGCTCTTCTAGTACCTTTGCGTAAACTATGTCGGGATGATCTTGTGCCCGCTTTCCTTCTCGCATCAGCTCTATGAAAAGATCTGAAAGATCGAGTTTATCCTTCACAAATCCCTCTTTTACTGCCCTCTCAAGAGTGTGAAAACCGGCCGCAACAACGGTGTTTTCTCCTCGATTCTTGAAGACAGTGATGTTGTCTGAAGATCTGAAACCGGTCAGCCAATAGACATCCGGCGTCTCGAATGCATTCCCAAAGACGAGAATGGCATCGATTTCATCGAGCTCCATTAGTCGATCCAAGTCTTCTAGCATTCTGCTCACCCAGTAGTGAAGTCGACCGGCTACTAGGACCCTGAAAACCCTTTCGTCAAGGTTCAGAGATAGTTGCTCATTCTGGCAAGGACTTGTTCTCGACTTGGCATTATTCCGGGTCCGACGCTCTCCAGGTTCAAGGACGCGCACGCAGCTCCAAACAATCCAGCTCTTTTGATGTCACGCGTTCTGTCGTATTCTATCAGGAACCCAATTGCGTAGGTGTCACCACATCCGGTAGTGTCAACATTTCGATCTGCAAGAACAAGAGGTATCTCAACGACTTCGGTCTTCGTGAAGATAGTGGATCCTGCACGGTCCCTTGTAACGACCACGATCTCCGGTCCCAGGTCAAGAAGATGCTGTGCTGCGGTCAGTTTCATCTCTCCAGGAACCGCAACTTCTAGCTCAGATGCGTCGAGTTTTAGAATTTCCACCTTTGAAAGAATCCCTGCCATTTCTTCCCATTGCTGTGGTACAACGAAATCCCTCTCGACTTTGCGCAAAAACCCTTGGGCATCAAGAGACACTGTAGACTTGGAGGTGTTGATTGCCTCTAATATGGGGATACCTATTTCGCTGGCCAATAGGGGGCATAAGTGGACGATTCTCGCCTTTAGAGCTGCTTTGGGAATGTCACTGGTCTTAAGAGGAGGTGCGATTGCTTCGACACGCTGCGTCCTCCGCCCAAAGCTGTCATATTCATTGACAAAGCGAGTTGACTTATCCCCTTCATAACGGAGACCGGTTAGATCAAGGCCGGACCGCTCAAGTTGATCGGCATATGCTTTCTCAAAGTCTTGGCCTACCTTTGATACAATTCCAACAGGAAGTTCTCCTACCGAAGGAGCCATCATTGCATAAGCCGGCCCGCCCCCAAGAACCTCTCGCGTTTTGTCTGGCGTCACCAGTAGGTCCCTGCTCAGGTGGCCGATGACAGCGAGGTCCATTCTAACGACATCCATAACAGAATAGTGCGATTAGATGTTCGTAGTAAAAGTGTTAAATCCTGCCTTTACATGGCCACAAGAACGTGGTATTCATTGCCTAGTGTCAACGTGTTGTTCTTTGCAACGGTTCGTGAGGCGACCGGAGTACGAAGCGTCGAGATGGAGGCCGATACAGTCGGCGAGCTCTTGGAGATAATGAAGAAGAAGTTCGGAAAGCCCTTCTTAGACGCTGTCATTAATCCAGAGAGTGGCAAGTTGAAGAGGTTCTTCTCTTTCATGCTAAATGGCAAGAGAATCGAACTACTGGAGGGATATGACACTAGGCTAGAAGATGGGGACAGAGTAGCCTTGTTCCCTCCGATCGGGGGAGGGTAGACTTGAGTAGCTCTGTCACTGCGAGCTGGCGAAAGAGAAGAATGAGCAGGTCGGTAGACCTGGTTGTAAGAGATGCCAGACTCCTACTGGAATCCGGATTGGTTAGAGGAGGAATCGGGGTCTCTGACGGAGTTATTGTAGTGATAGCATCTGACGAGCATCTTCCCAGTGGTGAAAGAGTCATCGAGGCGGGCGGAAAGATTCTGATGCCGGGCCTTATCGATGGCCACGCTCACATCTACGATCCGGACATGAAAGGCCATGAAGATTTCACCTCCGGCTCAAGAGCCGCCGCTGCCGGGGGAGTGACAACAATAATCGACATGCCTCTTGTGAGTCAGGTGGCTTCAACAAAGGAAGCAGACCACAAGATAAGTGAGGGATTGTCAAAGTCAATCGTAGACTTCTCGCTTAATGCGGGGATGCTCAATTCGGACAACACACCGGTGATTCCATTACTCATTGAGAGAGGAATCGCGGCGTTCAAGGCTTTCATGTGTGAACCATTCTATGCCAATAACGGAGTAATCACACAAGCAATGAGTGAGGTCTCTGAGCATGGGGGTCACATTACGCTCCACGCCGAAGATCAGGGCGTACTTGACGAATTCGCAAAGGAGATGGAAGGCGAATGGGATGCCCCTATCAGCCACTCACTCTCCAGACCGAATCTGGCAGAGCAATTGGCGATTGGTCAGGCCGTGAGAATAGCTGAGAAGACTGGAGGTCATCTACACCTAGCACACGTGACAACCCGAGAGGGACTTCATGAAGTAGAGAGAGCCAAGCTACATGGAGTTACTGTTTCCTCCGAAGTATGTCCGCATCACCTCATGTTTCATCGGGACGAGATGAACATTCTAGGTCCGAAGAGCAAAATGAATCCACCCTTGAGGGCCAAGGAGGACAGAGCGGCCCTGTGGTCTGCAATCCTTCGCGGCGTGATTGACACTGCCGTTAGCGATCACGCACCCTGTCCAATTGAAGAGAAGGATGAAGGCTCTGATGACATCAGGAATGCCTGGTCTGGAGTCGATGGTATACAGATGATTCTGAGGGTGCTGCTGTCTGAGGGAATAAACAGAGGAAGACTCTCCTATACTCGGCTTCTGAACATCGCTTCAAGACGGCCAGCCAAGATATTTGGAATATATCCAAAGAAGGGAGTGCTCCAAGTAGGATCAGATGCCGATTTCGTGATAGTCGATCCTACGCGAGAAGAGAAGATCACATCGGAGATAATGTTCTCAAAGTGCGGCTGGACACTTTATGATAGACGCACAATGACAGGTGTGCCAATAATGACATTCGTCAGAGGTGTTTCTGTCTATGAGTCTGGTAGTATCCAAGCAAATCCTGGGCACGGAGAGTTCTTGAGGATGGGAGGCGGCGGTTTGAATTACGAGGAATAGCCATGGAAGAACTGAAGTTTGTCATCGGAGATCCTCACGTTTGCACTGGATGTATGATCTGTGTAAACACGTGTAGCATGCACTATTACAAGGTCATAAGTCCATCAAGATCGAGAACAAGGGCTGTGCGCATTGAGCCTGCGCTGGACTTCAGCGTATTTTGTAGGAATTGTGAAGAGCCGTACTGCATGAACGCGTGTCCAAACGAGGCGATATCTAGAACATCGAAAGGGATTGTAATAGTCAACTCTAGAAAGTGCGATGGAACCGGCGAATGCGTGAACGCATGTCCATACTTTGCGATCAGGATCCATCCTGATACTGGAAAGGCGTTCAAGTGTATTCAGTGTGAACGATGTGTTCAACGCTGCCCAACTGGAGCAATATTCGCGACGACATCAAGTGACCTCAAGAAACGAGACCCTAAGGGCCGGATCCTAGGGTTTCATGATGAACACTCCGAGGAGCTCTACGGAGAGGAGGCGAGGTCATGATAAAGGGCATCGGAGGCGAGATTCTCTGGGTAGACCTCACTCATGAGAAGATAAAGAAGGAACCAGTCGACGAATCTCTAGTAGAGAACTACCTTCTGGGGGCAGGTTTCCTCTCAAGAGTACTTTTTGACATGATTTCTCCGGACATCGATCCGTTGTCATCCGAGAATGTGCTCGGAATAGCCACAGGACTGCTCACAGCGTCCATGTTTCCCCAGGCATCTAGGCATGTCGTCGCAGGGCTCTCACCGTTGACAGATGTATGGGGTGAAAGTCATGCAGCAGGTTTCTGGGGATCCGAGCTCAAGTTTGCTGGATATGATGCGATTGTCTTTACAGGTGCTGCGTCCAGTCCAGTATATCTCAATATCCTTGATAGTGATGTGGAATTACTAGGCGCAGATGAATTATGGGGCAAAGATGTTTTCGAGGCCGATGACATTCTTCGCGAGAAACACAGTAAGCGCTGTCGTACACTGGCGATCGGACCTGCCGGAGAGAACCTAGTCCGGTTTGCAGCTGTAATGAACGATAGAGATAGAGCCTCAGCAAGATCAGGTCTTGGTGCGGTCATGGGCTCGAAGAGAGTCAAAGCAGTCTGCGTAAGAGGAACCGGCAAAATCGAGGTTGCAGAGCCGAAAGAGTATCTCGCACATATGGACATCTTCTTCGAAAGAATGCTGGCTAATCCATTCACTCCAGGTAGAGTGAAGTATGGCACAACAAGCCTCGTGGAGCTGATGCAGCACATTGGTCGTCTACCAAGCTACAACATGAGGCAAGGTGTCTTCGACGGATACCAGAAGATTAGCGGCGAAGCCATAAACCAGCACCATTTGGTCAAACCTCGAGCTGACTTCAACTGTCTCCAAAGATGTGGAAGATATACGAGGGTAAAGACCGGACCCTATTCCTACATTGGAGGTTCTCCAGAGTTTGAGAGTCAATCATCACTGGGTTCTAGATGTGGGAATGATAACCTCGAATCTGTTTTGTTCACTCACCATCTGTCAAACAAGTACGGAATGGATACAATCAGTCTGGGTGCGACTATCTCTTGGGCCATGGAGGCGTGGGACGAAGGTCTTCTGACGGCGGATGATACGGGCGGCATGGATTTGTCATGGGGTAACCATGCAGAAATTGTTGAACTTGTCAAGATGATTGCATATCGAGAAGGTTTCGGGGACATTTTGGCAGAGGGCAGTGCAAGAGCTGCTGAGAAAGTTGGAAGAGGCACTGAGAAATTCGTGATGGCCGTAAAGAAGCAAGAGATTGCCGGCCAGGAACCAAGGGCACAGAAGTCAATGGGCCTTGCGGCTGTCACAGCAGCTCGAGGTGCAGATCATCTCTACGCGTTTCCAGTCCTCGATGAAGCAGGATTTGACAAAGAGATCAGAGATAGATTTGGGGAGCAGTATCTGCCGGAGATGACAGACCGTTTGGATCCTACCTACAAGGGCATCATGGTGAAAGAGTGCGAAGACTTCATGGTTGTAGTTGAGAGTCTTGGGCTCTGCAAGTATGGTACACAGATACCACCGGAGTTCTATTACGATGATCTCGCAC
>CP070761.1:306601-312012 GCA_020348985.1 Candidatus Thorarchaeota archaeon
GTCAGACAATTGAGCGAAAATATCAACGGCTACCAAGTGAGTGTTATCCTCAGCATATCTCAATATCATATCGTTCAGTTCGGCCTGTTTCTGCTGTATTGGAGGGAAACGAGACGCAATTGGGGGGATTGTGCAGACTACTACATGCTTGCTTGATTCTTCTGCACGTTTCCAGATTCCTACCAGAGATTCAAAGACGTGCTCTGTGGCCTTGCCCCAACCAATGTCATTTGACCCGCCTAGGACGATTATGATGTCGTAATCGTTCATTTTGAGCAGAGCATCCAATCTTGGTAGCATCCATTCTGCGAGCTCACCAGGGACCCCCTTGTTGTCAAAACGAATGACAATGTCCTCTACTCTTGCATTCTCTACTATCCAGTACCCGTACTGTGACCGTTCATCGCCCCAGCCATACTCCGGGTCATATCCCGGAGTACCAGCTGTTAGGCTATCTCCAAATCCGAGGATCCTGATCGGCTTCTTGCTATCAGATGACATTTCTTGTGCAGACTCTAGAAGAATGAAGGAGAAGCTTCAGAAACGGTTTGCGGTGCTTCCATATCCTTTGTTTCTTCAGGAGAGAGGACCTCTACAAGTTCGTAGTTCCTAGTGCCAAGTCCAAGCTTTTCGCCGTACTCGGTGACAAGATACGGATTCTTCATTGGTCCATGGAGTCTCTGGAATGGATGTAGGTCGGCTTCTGGATCAAGATTCAGATTCCTGTAATAGGGTGGTATTAGACTCTCGACCAATCCTGCCTTTGCAATGAGATCAAGTGTGGCATGATCTACAGCTACTATGTCTCTACCTGCGATTATCCCAATGTCATGAATAACTGGGGGCTGGGCAAGTCCCCAACAGTCACAAGCGCCAGTGATGTCAATTGCGAAGTTGATGAAGAACTGCTTCTTCTCATCGAATGTCTTCAGTACCTCTTTCGACGCAATAGCTAGTAGTTCCTGGAACATGGCGAAGTTCTCTTGTTTGATATCAAGGGCACCAACATCCTTGTCGGCCTCCATACATTTCCAACACTGATTGCACATACCGAAAAGAATCTTGAATTCGTCCTTCTCTTCATCATATTTAATGCAATCCTCAGGACATGTCTCAACGAGTTTCTTCGCATACTCTGGAGTAATCTTGTCCTTGTCGAAATAGGGAATACTGTGTTCAACACCGTGAATCTTGTTCCAGCGACTAGGTCCGTGATATCCTCCAAGAGCTATGTTCTTGAATGCTCCACCAAAGCCACATGTGTTATGGCCCTTTGCGTGGGTCAGATCAACTAGCACATCGGCATCGTGCATCACGCCAGCGAGTTCCAATGTTTTCACATTGCCAAAGTTGATTTCGACCTTCTTGGTGTATCCGTCTTTAACGCCTGCCACAGGTATAATCGGACATCCACATGTCTCGGCAGTATAACCCCTGTCCACGGCATTATAGACCGCTGTGGGATTATCAGTGACAAATGGATATCCACCTGCATCCTTCACAGCCTTGACTATTCTTCGAACGAAGAAGACAGGAACAGTCTGATAACCGTCGTGAAAACCAAGATGCATTTTGATTGCAACCTTGTCCTTCTTGTCAATCGTCGAAAAGTCAAGCTTCTCAATGATCTTGTTCAGTTTCCCAGCAAAAGAGGCAAAACGTGCCTGAGTTCCGTTGATAACTGACCCGAAGAATACGGGAGATGGTTTAGAGCTCATACCGATTTGCGATAAATGGTTGGGATAAAACACTTACGAAACAAGCCAGTTTGGAAAGTGCACGCTTCTTAACAATTGAGCAGTCTATTCCGAAGTGTTGGGACTACATTGTTGCCGTTATGCCAAACGCTCGTCGGACCAGGTTCCCAAGCCCAATGCTAGAAATGAGATACCAGGGCCAGAAGAACAACCCAAAGCCACCATTCGGCAATGTCATTCCAAGCCAACCATCGAGGATAGGCAGCAATTTCTGAGGATTGAATGGCAATATCGCAACCGGTAGTAGTGCGTAGAAATTCAGCAAAGCAATGAAGATTGCCGCGATCGGTATGTAGGTGTAACACATGGGCCTGCAACGATCACTCATGATCTCGGTATTGAGCTTCATAATCCTGCTTTGCTCTGCCATCAGCTTCTCAAGCATGAGTTGATTCATCGTCCGACGAGCCTCATTGAATTCCTCTCTCCATCTCCTGATCTCGGCCATCTTTGCCTCAGTCTCCTCAATGTTGGTGAATCGCTTCGTGGCCCAGACGGAGATCAAAGCCAACAGCACGCTCACAAGCACAATGAATGGAGCTGACATCGGTGGCATCTGCAATGCAAGAATTATGTCGCCTAGTAAGTCCATGGAACCATCTCGTTGACTCCCATGCCAAGGGATTCTAGTTTTAACGTTTCTCATCTTTCAAAACATGTAATGGATTGCTACAGAGAGAGCATTTAGCGCAAACATTTACTCCCAACTAAAGCATGTACACGTTGAAGTCAGTCGCTACGTCCTACAGACATCTTGCATTACCAGAAGAGCCCAAGCTACATAAATCGACCTTCAGAGAGAGCCGCCATTAGATATGATATTAGTACACGTATGTAACATATATCGTGATGTATGTAATACGCTGAAGTACACGTTCAGCTATTCCGCGCCAAAAAACTGTGCATTTCCTATAACTTTCAATACATCAGGCAGTATGTGCAGTCAACCGTCATTAGATTGACTATTTGTGTATTCCAGAGGGCAATTTCTGCACTTTCTGTAATAGCTAGCTTCCTGGCAAAACTTACGTTTACAGTTCAATACCTAATAGGTTTATATTGCAGTTAGCGTTTACTGTGGATTTGTCTGCCGCCGGGAGGGCAAGACGCGAAATGATGATGTTCAGTAGAATGTTGCGAAGGCAGGGTTTCTACAGGGTCAAGAACCAAGCAGAACCTGTCTACATGAAGCACCACGTCGGTCTTGGCGGGGTGTACGTCAGAATCGAGAAGAAGAAGGCACTGATCACAGTTCGAGACCTCGGAATTCATGAAGAATTCACTCGTGTCAAGAAGCTGGAGAACTTCATTTCCGAACTAGATGATGAGGCGTATCGTCAGAAATGCTTCATTGTCCACAAGATGCGTGGCGTGGGCTCTTAGCGCCAACAAGCTGCCACTTGGTACATCTTCTTAAGACTCAAGATGGACCAATTTCTGAGGCACAACTGTGGGAACAGAGGCCAAGGACTTCCTCGGAGCTGTCGCGAAACGCGACTTTCGCTCGAGCTCCGAGATTCTTCTGACCGCAGTTACGTCTGGAACAACGACGGACATCGCTCAGCAAATCGGGCCTTTCATCGAGGCTTGGGATCATCCCTCTCTCTCCGTTCGCGATCACATCACTAGTTTTTTGGACCTAACGCCACTGTACTTCGCCGTAAACGTTCATTCACTCGACATTATCAGAGTCTTCGACGGGACTGACGATCATGCCAGTCTGTTGAAAGCAGTTGTTAGATGGGTTGCAAATCTGATTGAAGGCCAGGACCCGAACATGAAACAGAACGCTATTGATGTGATGTCAATTATCGGTACCGCGTATGCTAGTTCCCTTCCTACCATTCTCGATCTGCGAAACAGTGAGTTGGAGAGCTGCAAGATCCCCTATTCGAAGACGACCGCGCGTGGAAAGCATCGAGTTAGGTACAACATATCAACATTGATGCAGTCTTCATTTGGGAGAAGGCTAATTGAATCTGCAATCGTTCTTCCCGAGAATGGAATAGTTGGTGAGGCTGGGTGGTACTGGACATCATCGTTGTTGGGTCAAGTCGGATTCAAGCCAGAAAAGATGTTGACAGAGGTGTCGCAAAAAGAGTGGTACACCTTTTGCAGAAGAAACGCGGCAGGTGTTGTTTGCAAGGACGATAGAAAGGAAATGATTGCTCTTGCAGACCTTAGACACACCTCGGAGAGTCTGTTGTCACCCAATAGGGAAACACAGTTGACAGCCCTTACGAAACTTAGGGCCAATCCTACATTCGTCCACAATGACGCTTTGGTTGGCATTGTACGAGATGGCGAGAGCATGCTAGCGGCTCTCGCGCTGGACATTCTTGAAACAACTGGAGATGCTTCCACAGTCGATGCACTAAGCGATCTTGTAAGAGTTCAGGACCACCCATATCGTACCAGAATTGCCAGATCGCTTTCAAACCTTGCATCTAAGGAGCTTACGACTGCAAGAGAGGTCATGGAATCAGCCCCCTATACAGAGGGTAGACTCCAGGAACGAAGGCAGCACGACAGCATTCAGGGAAATCAGATTCAGACTCTGCTATGGTCTTGTGCCCCAAAGGAGTTGCTTGAAGGGATGATTCTGCCAGCCGACCCGAAGCGTCTCGTAGCAACTGTGATGACCAGTGCTGCTAAAAAGCTTCGAATCATGCTACTGAAACTGACAGAACTTCTTGGCGATTCGTTGTCAGCACAGATAGTAACATACGGGCTCGCAGATCCCGACGTGGCAGTAAGATCCACTGCCAAAACGATAGCCCGTGAGCGATGGCCGGACAAGAATCCAGATGTGATTGAATTCTAGAATGGCTACATTAGCGAATCCTGGACACAAGGTATCCTGGAAGTGCCGCCTTGATTGCGCTCATAACAGATCTTTCGCCGACCAGCATCTCGGCAATGATTCTACGAGCCTTCTCGGATTTGAGAAACCTTGAACCCATGGATGCAGACCCCGAGTCAGTGAATCTTTTCTGCAGCCAGAGACCCCATTTCAGGTCGGACCCAATTGCCTTAGTCCACTGCTTCTCATATCCCGAGAGGCTTCTTGCTGAATAATCGTCGGTTTTCACAGCATTGGCAGCGATTTTGGCGGCAGTGTGCCCTGCTACCATAGCATAACGGATACCTTCACCGCTGATTGGAGAACAATGCGCCGCAGCATCACCGACCAAGAGCACTCTGTTAGCATAGGAGGGTCTGGATATGCCTGCCAACGGCATTAGTGCAGCTTCCTTCTTTATGATGGTCGCGCCTTCAAGTTCTGTCCTGACAGGTTCGACTTGACTAATCAAATAATCAAGATATTCTGATGTTCTTCTACTGGATACTTTGATTCCGGATACAATTCCCCCGGTTCCAACAGCTACTTCGTTTGCTCGAGGGAAGACCCAGGCATACCCACGGGGCGAGTAGTCGCCACCGTAGTAGAAATCATTCACATCTCCGAGCCCTGTTCCTGGGACTCGCATCTGATATTGAACTGCATATCCAACCCTGTCATTTGGCAATCGAGACCGCACACATGACGTCTTAGAAGAGACTGGGGTAACGCCCGAGGCATCGATAACCATCTGTGCAGCAATAGTTCCGAATCCGTCTAGAGACTCCACAGATACTTTGCAGCCTGATGAA
>CP070761.1:312112-317326 GCA_020348985.1 Candidatus Thorarchaeota archaeon
GGGCAAACATGACTTGTCTATGCTAGACAGTTGATGATTCTTACGACAGGCTCTGGGATTATGTGAATGTTGTCGTAGTAGATGTCCCCACCGTCCATGATTGTCTTAACTTGTGCAACCTTGATGTAGCCGCCATCCTTTCCTAGAAGATATCCGGCCATGTACTGCACTGGAACTTCAAACTTTTCGGCTTCTTCCTTCGACATTGCACAGCATTCTACACCAGGACTCTCAAACGCGACTTCGACCCTTTCATGCTCTCCGCACGCATCAACTCTTCCAAGGTGTACTGACCCGTCGAAATGGTCCTTACCGTTTACCGTTTCAACCCTTGAATGATTGAAATGGAATGCACTGTCCTTCATTCTGTGAATGGCCGGGACAACTAGCATAATCTTGTCTTCAACTGTGGCTACCTCGTCCTCACCATGATCGACAAAGCTTTCGTTTGTGCTAACACCCACAAGATATCTGACATAGTACCGCTTTGCGTTTACGATGTCCTTCTCTTCTGAGCCGTTGTCCTTTTTCCTTTCAACTTTGGTTTCTGATACCATTTCAATTGGTTCGAATGGGTTACTTGGCATTTCGCTCATTGTATCTCAATCCCTGTTGGCATTATTAGAATTAACTATAGTAAAGTAGGACATTGACTCTTAAGAATCTTCTGCCGTATGATTTGGTCACTTCGTTGCAGTCTTAAGCACTGAAAGATATCGAAACTTGACGTGAAAACCGGTGTTGGAATTCATCGTTATTGGTGTTGGCGTTTCCATTTTTGGAATACAACATAGTGGTCTTTCTTCATTGAGAGTCAAGAACTACATCATTGATCGATGGGGAAAATCCGGCTATGCCAACATCTTCAAGGCAACTTCAATCATAACACTGGTCATAGCAGGTTTGACTATGTGGGGCTCAGACTGGCTTTACTTCGCTTCCAGTCCTGAGATTGTGAACATCTTGTTGGTCTCTTGCGGTGCTATATTGATCCTAATCAGTGCCGTGCTGGCCCGAGCTGCTGCCCGAGTAATCTCGGTGACGACGGTTGCTGACATGAGGACGGACCGAATGCCCGAACTCGTGACAGATGGTATATACTCCCGAATAAGGCACCCGTTATACCTTGCCACAGTCTTAATGCTAATGGGATTAGCTTTGCTGTACCCCTTTCCTAGAGTGATTGCTTTCAGCCTAGGGATGATCTTCTACACGCTCATAGGTTCCATCCTTGAAGAGAGGAAACTCATCCATCACTACGGCAGAGCTTATCTTGAGTACAAGAAGCAAGCTGGCTTCATTCTTCCTAAAATCCGATAGTGATAGGCGAATGGGGACGTCAATTGAGTTCGGTCCCTAGCTAGCTCCCAATCATCGACTGTATCTTTGAAAGGTGCCTTGCCTGTTTTACTGCTTTTGCTGATATCTTATGGACCCGTCCCTTCTCGACAACAAAGTGTTCAACGTGGACTCCGGGCTGAAAGTGACGTTTGATATCCTCAATGACAAAGTGAAGTTGAACACAATGTGGGCTTCCATCCACAGTTAGCACAGTCACGGTTCTGACATCTGAGTAGCTTATGATTGAGCCTATCTTGAAACCCGCTTGGTTTATGTGGATCTCTTCAAGGCAAACCTGCACTGCAAAGAATCCGCCATTTCGATCTTTGAATTCACGAACAATGTCTGGATATCTCCCAGGCATGCAGCTGCCGACGAGAAGCAGGCGTCCCTTCTCTCGGATTCTTGGGTCCCCGACGTTTGTGCTCATCAGAGTGTCAATCTGTAACTCGGGATCAGGCACGTTCACCATTTCCTTCTTCTTTCAGGAGGTGCATCTTCTTCGATCTCCTGACTTGATCCTTGGTCCGCAAGTGGGGTCGCTATTCGAGCTACCATGTCTCCTTCAAAGACATACTTCATTGGGCTGTGAGATATTAGAGTACCATCGTATGGCGACGTCACGCTTTCTTTGTCCTGTACTTGACCTATGACGTCTCCGGCCTTGACTTCCTCACCAAGATGGATTCCCGGAAGAAAGAACCCTTCAGACCCAACACTAACATGGCGTGAAATCCCGGCGAGAGTAGCAGATGTTTCCATGGATTCGCCAAGTATAATGTTCTTGATTCTCAAGAAGTTGAGAATCGACTCTCTCACTTCCACAGCGGCTTGGGCATCAACTTCTCTGTCTCCTCGCATCTCGACAGTGACTGCTGGAATCCCTTCATGAGCTGCCTCAGTAGTCAGTGCGCCTCTGCTCCCTGTGCTCTGAATAACAAGTGGGAATCCGATTTGGGTTGCTAGATTCCTGACATGAATGTACTCTCTATGCATAGCAATCACATGGCTTGTGCAAGACTGCCATCCAGTCCGAAGCTCGATAACGTAGTCCGTACTAGAAGCTCTTCGCCAGATTTCCCAGGCAGTCCTCTGGGTCACAGTACCCTGCTCATCCCCGGGGAAGACCGCATCAAGATCCATGGAGTCCAGTGGAGAGACCCTCGCTCCCAATCTGAATGCCAAAGGATTTGAGACCGGTAGCACCGTGACCGATCCGTACACACTTCCTTCTTGCTCAAGATGCTTCATGATTTGATAACTTGCGTAGGCACATGTTGCTGAGTGTCCATTCATAGCGGATATGATTAGCACATTTGGTCTGGCTTGTCCATAGGTATAGAACCCAAGAGTGGTGCCGGTTTTTGGGTCAATGTCAACAGCATCGACGATTGCCTTCACCATAGAGGAACCTTCTATCGACTTATGCCAATCATCCATTCAAGACTAATTTGAAAGGGTGTAACACGAGATATTGCTTGGACCTGAAGAGACTTGGAGTTCTCATATTAGATGTTGAAAGGATAGAAACTGTAACTCATCGGAAATTGACAAAATCCATAAGACACGTCTCACTGTTCTTTTGTTGGTGATTTCCGTGGTGGGACGCCGCACGCAGTCGGCCATCGGGCTCTTCTTCATGCTACTTGCTGGAACCTTAATGGGGCATCTAGGGCACATTACGCTAATCGAAGATGTCAAGCTTGAAACACCCGTCTTCAATGTAGCGGCTGATTCGCCGATTTATATCGACGGAAATGCTCAACTCTCCAGTGGCGCCTACCCATTGATAAATGGATATTACACAATTGCACTCAAGGACATCAGTGCCTATGATCGTCAGATGATATCCATAATGAATACCGATCTACCATTTCGAATATATGATTGTGAGCTAGACAACAAGGATGCGACTGGAGATGGGATATATCTGAAGAATGTGAAGAATGGGATTATAGAAAATAACACCGTTGTCAACAGCCGAAACTCGATTTTCCTAGATGGTGGCTGTGAAAAAATCACGATAAAAGACAACGTTCTCAAGGATTCGGGGGGAGGAAGAGCACGGCTGGGAATGGGTGTACGTATCCTCGATTCATCGAATATCACGATTCTCGACAACACGGTCTACAATCACCCATACAATGGAATCTGGCTTACAAACAGCGATCACTGCAATATCACCGAAAACACTGTGTATGATTGCGAGACGGCAATATGGCTCAGCAACAATGCCGATTTCTGCCGAGTAATAGACAACGTAGTTTGGTGGTCCTGCAATCCTATACTGCTCAACTCATCATCAAGTTGCCTCGTTCAAGGAAACAATGTGTTTGACGAGACTCTAAATGACAACAACGAGGGAGGCATTCTTCTTTGGAATGATGCGAACGACAATTTCATTCGAAACAACTCGATGATTTACTGCAATTGGTACGGCCTGTACGTAGACAGTTCCTGTACTGGAAATGAGATTAGATGGAACACATTCATCAAGAATAACGAAGGTGGATTCTCCCAAGGTTCTAGCGACAATGCTGGCAACACAATCGGCTTCAACTTCTGGGATGAGTGGACAACGCCCGACGTCAACACTGATGGTATTGTGGATGTGCCTTATGATCTAGATAGTATATTGGCTACGGCACCAAATGATCCTACTCCGACCACAACCCCTCCAACGGATGTCACGTATCACATCGTGACTCTTGTCGAGCTGTTCACTCCGAATGGTGGAGAGCTAATCAACGACTCACTTACCGTCACATGGAGTGAAGCTGCGGACACCCTAAACCATGGAATCAACTACTCACTCTATTATTCGCAAAATTGTGGATCTGATTGGACACTAATCGCTAACGATCTCAATGAAATAACATACGAATGGAACACAACTCTGGCCCCTAAGACCACAGAATACCTGATCAAGGTCCGAGCAAATTGCACGGAAGACATGATGACGGAAGACATCTCGGACGACGTATTCACAATGCAGGCAGACATTGTTTCGAATCTGATTCTCCTTTATCCAAACAGAGAATCTTACGTTGACGGAGTGGTCGATATCATCTGGGAAGAAGCATCGGACAGCTGGGGGCACTCAATCACCTATGACGTCTACTACACTGATGATTCAAAGGCAACTTGGTATCTACTTGGTTCTGACTTATCTGGTACGAGTCTTGAATGGGATACCACTTCTCTGCCTGAGGGTGACGAATATGCTGTCAAAGTTGTAGCCGAGTGTTCACACGGGGTGACCTTCGAAGATTCTTCTGAATGGCTATTTGCGGCGAACAAACATGTATTGACACAGCCTACCGTGCTTTATCCAAATGGTGGGGAGGTTGTCAACAGGTCAATCACCATAGAATGGGACGTGGCAATAGACACACACGGATATGATGTCACCTATGATGTCTCATACTCGCCGGATGCGGGTGGTTCCTGGTTTCCACTAGCCACTTTCCTAACAGATACTAGCTACGCTTGGGACACAGTTGACGTCACTAAAGGCTCAAGCTTCCTCGTCAAAGTTGAAGCTGCGTCCTATGAAGGTGGACTGTTTACAGAGGACACATCGGACGATGTGTTCCTGCTACAACCAAAGATGCTCTCACTCCCGACGATCCTCAATCCAGTGGGCGGTGAGACCTACAATGACTCAATAACAATCATGTGGGAAACTTCGCAAGATTCGTGGGGTGATCCAGTCCTTTACACACTTTTCTTCTCAATGGATGGCATCAACTGGATTGAGTTGACATCTGATTACAATGATACGAGCTTCGAATGGGATATTTCTGGTTTACGTGACGGGTCGGATTATGTCGTTAGAGTAATCGCTGCATCCGAGGGCTTGACAACTCAACA
>CP070761.1:317426-321999 GCA_020348985.1 Candidatus Thorarchaeota archaeon
ACGAATTGGAACTTTGACCTTGTGCAATTCTTTTAGAAATCCAGCACTCATTGCTAAGATGGCTGCTAGTCTAGACGTCATCTCGAATGGACGGCTTTTGTTTGGAATCGGAGCCGGATGGAAAGAACACGAATATGACGCATACGGCTACCCCTTCCCGTCCGGAAAAATCAGACTGGACCAACTGGAGGAAGCGGTGCAGATAATCAAGAGGCTCTGGACTGAAAGAGAAGCCACATTCAAAGGCAAGCACTATCAGATTGACTCGGCGTTTTGCTCGCCAAAACCGATACAGAAGCCTCATCCTCCGATTCTCGTTGGCGGCCATGGTGAGAAGAGGACATTGAAAATAGTGGCAGAGCACGCAGACATGTGCAATTTCACTTTCCAGGTAGGCCAAGAACTCGACAGGCTTCTTGACAAACTGAGGGGTCACTGCAAAAAGGCTGGCAGGGATTATGATTCTGTGAGAAAGACCTTCTTTGCGTTATGCATGATCTCCGAGGATCAGGGAGAAGTCGATGCCCTAATCGCCAGAGGTGCCGAGAGTCGAGGAATCAGCTTTGAAGAGAACAGGAAACGTCTATCTGATCTCCCGGGGGCTTGGATCGGAACTCCTGAAGCAGTTCGCGAGAAATGTGAGTACCTTATTCAGAAGGGGTTCTCTCTTTTCCAGATAAGATTCGATTTTCAAAGAGAAGTTGACATGGCCCGAGTATTCTCAAAATCAGTAATGTCCAAAGTGTAGGTCGTTGAGTGATCTGAATCCTACTCCGATTAGATTCACTGTGCTCCCAAGTGGCACTCTTATAGAGAGACTAGATCATCTAGTGAAGTACCCTATCCACCCAGGTTGAAAGCCATTCTTGAGCAGTTCTATGTAGAGCCTTGTCATGTTTGTGCACACATGTAACTATTCTCTCAGGGAAGTGATGCATAGAGTATATGCAGGAGTTACACGAGATGCAATCTGTCGTCTGACTGCCACGTCCTTCCAACCAACGGTTTGGAAGGTCCGGCTCCCTGATCAAAGGACGCGATAGCGCAATGAGATCCACTTTTCCTTGGTTGATTATACTCTCTAGTCTCTCGATGTCTCGATTCCCGCCGACAAGAATGAGTGGAATTGCAGCATCAAGCACTTCAGCATACTTCAAGAAATAGCTCTGTTTCTCAGGATCGCCTATGCGTGTGTGGGATTCAGGAGCAGGAACTGGTCGAAACCCGAGCTCTTGTTCGCTTCTCCGCAGACAATCCCACATGCCGCCACTTACTTCGAGGGCATCCACACCTATCCGCTCGATTTCTCTTGCCAAATCAGGAAAGCTTTCTAGTTCAATACCTCCTTCCAAGTAGTCAGTGCAATTCACTTTTACGAGGATTGGGAACTTGCCTACTGACCGTCTAGCTTTCGATACAATATCATGAATAATCCTCGTCCTATTGGAGATTGAGCCACCATATGCATCGGCACGATGATTGGTATATGGTGAAAGGAAACGACTAAGCAGACTCCCGTGCGCGGCATGGAGTTGGACGCCATCAAATCCTGCTCTCTTCATATGCTCAATTGCTTCCACGTAGCAGAGCACTATGTCATCAATCTCATCTACAGACAGTTCTCTGAACTTTTTGCTCGAGAATGGGGAAGTAGTCTCAGATGGCATCGCGTCCAAACTACCATTCTCTACCTGTGCGATCACGGCACACTCTGACCTTGATGAATGAACTATGTTCGCCATTTCCTCAACCCCTTCGACTCGTGTTTCATCAAATCCCAAAAGCCATCTATCAGAGACTGCTTTCCTATTCTGTTGATTGAATGCTGGAAAGCCACCAGTGATAATGAGACCAACGCCTCCAAGAGCCAATTCCTTGTAGAGATGGAGGACTTCTTTCGTCATCTTCCGGCTCTTCAAGATTGACGGATCCCACGTCGCAGATCTTACCAAGCGGTTAGGCAGAGTAAGTTCTGCAATACGTCCTTCTGAGAAAATCTCGTAGCTGCTCCTCATCATCCAGGGTGCCTCTCTCGATCACAATTCTTTGTTGATATTGTGTCTCTCTCCTTCATATCAATCTAGTTTATATAAAACGAGTGTACAAGGCAACATCCACATGAGAAGCCAAGCGAGGAATTCCTATCGGATAGACGTAAGGTTTGGGATTTGCGTCTCGCGGATGTAGGGTCTTCTGAATCATGTTGGCTCAGTCTCGTACCTATTGGTCTCAAAGAACAAGTCAACTGCACGAGTGAAAGTGTCAAAGACTGCTTCATGCACAGATCCAGCTGGAATATAGTAGTAACTACCAGCTGTCAATTTATGCACGTTTCCCTCAATCTTTATTTCCGCCTTGCCTTCAATGATAAAGCCAAACTGAGGTCCATGAGTATGAGGTGAAATGCGCACGGATTCATTGATTTCAAAGAAGACTAGTTGAGACTCGAGTCCTTGTTGAACCCACCCCTTTACACCAGGAACGGGAATCTTGGCTCTAGGGAGCTTCTTCACAATGTCGGCAAAGAAATCTTCAATCATGTTATTCAAGATTTGGTCCTCCTCAGGGACACGTGTCACGTCAACTACAAGAAGATAACTTGCTATGTGCACGGTTCGAGCTACTCTCTTTTATCGGTCTCAGAATTGTAAGCTGAACAGGTGTCGCTCAAATGACTATCCTACCCTACATCCAGACAAGCGTCTTTGTGGACAAAAGATACCAATTCGGTGGAAATCAACTGGCAACCTTCAGTGACGTAGGTCTGAACTCTCTTCTTGAGAATTCTGAAATGCAAGGAATCGCCCGAGAAATGAATTTCTCCGAAACAACATTCATCGTGAAATCAAAGAAAGTGCAGTGTGGATTTGGAGTGAGAATCTTCACTCCCCAAGTTGAACTGCCGTTTGCAGGTCATCCAACTTTGGGTACCGCCTTTGTGCTCAAGAAGAAGAGGATGATCTCCATTGAGGATTCTTCGATTGATCTCGATCTCCGGATAGGGCCGACAACAGTAGGTTTCAATCTTGACAGCATTTCGATGATTCAATCATATCCAGTTTTCTCGGCCGAGTTTGACAGACCATCGAGGCTTGCAGATGCTTTGGGCCTGGATAGAGATGACCTGTCCAATCGCTTTCCTGCTCAGGTGCTATCTTCCGGCGCGCCCTACCTGATTGTTGCGCTCGAGAGTTTAGATGCCATAAGAAGGGCTACGCCAAGAAGTCCTCAGATTGGTGAAATCTTGGTTGAGATGGAAGCAAATGGCCTCGTTGTGTTCTGCACAGATACAATCCATTCTGAGTCAAACTTGCATGCCAGAATGTTTGCTCCTGGCCTTGGAGTTGCCGAAGATCCTGCAACAGGTAGCGCCGCGGGTCCTCTTGGCGCTTATGCAGAGGAATACGGCGCGATTCGAAATCACGATCTGGGAGCAACTACTCTTATCGAGCAAGGTTATGAGATGAATCGACCCAGCCAATTGCGTTCGAAGGTACGACATCACGGCAGGCCCCATGTGGAAGTTGCAGGAGTCGTGAGAATGACGGCAGAAGGGGTGTTTTTCCTTCAGCACGAGGAGATTGATTCTATCTCTTGTGATCAAATCCTAGAAGGTTCGGACCACTCCACTCTTCTCTAATAATGCTAAATATCGAAATGTCCATGTGCTTGCCAGAGAAGAAAGCAAGCCGCCTAAGTGTGCCCTCTTGTCGAAAGCCACTCTTCTCCAGGACTCTTCGAGATGCTATGTTCGTTGTCGCGCAGACGGCTTGGATCCTTTCTAGTGGGTGGATAAGAAACAGATAATCAAGGACCAAACCTACTGCTTCGGTACAGAACCCATTGCCGCGCTCTTCTGGAATGAGGAAGAATCCGACTTCTTTTGACTTAGCGTAACCTCCAAACTTTGAGTCAAAGAAGTGAAGGATTCCAATCCTCGTACCATCCTTCTTCTCAATCACGAAGGTCCCAAATTCACGTGAACGTGTACCGTACTGCTCCATAGTCTCTTGCAAGGATCTTTGGGTGCCGAAAAGATACTTTCCCATGATTTCAATGCTGTTTATCCATTCAGTGTAAATATCGAAATCATCTTGTTCGATTATCCTCAGATTGACTATCTTGCCTCTCAGCAAATTACCACCTTGTTGTGATTCGCTGAGGTCTGAAACTTAAAGACGTACTACCAATGGTACTATCAGTGAAAGTGAACATAGTTGCTCTTTTAATGACAAAATTTCAGAATCACATGATGAAAGACACCGTGACACGGACCGACGCTAGAGCGTATCGTATTGTAGTGCGTGTGGCTGAGACACGCGCCGAGAATGGACGGGCTCGGTGCAAGCTTTACAGGCCAGGTGATGAGTTTGACATGTCAATACCGGCGGAAAAAGAGAAGATATGTCGATGGGCGTACAACTCGATGTTTCCAATCATGTCAGCTTTGGAGTTTGACGGAAGCCTGCCGTGGGAGCCCGACTTCACCTTGGTATCCTGTCCCAATCCACATAATCTCGTAGTCTTTGAACTTCGCAAGGAAGGTGAACGAGACGTCGATTGGTGTTGCTGG
>CP070761.1:322099-326463 GCA_020348985.1 Candidatus Thorarchaeota archaeon
TTTCCAATGGATCTGACTTCTTGTGCGACTGCGTGGCCATATGAACTTGCGAGTTCCCGATTCCATGTGGCCGCCAAAGAGATTGTTGCCGGAAATCTCGTGCATCTCCTGAAACTGGATTGAAACGCAACTCCAAGTGGTCCATCAGTTACTCCGAATCGGGGAATTCCCAGTCTCTTGATACTTGTCGTCGAGTAGATTGCTCTACGCGGATGACTCGCAAGTAGTCTGAACTTCTCATCAAGTGTGAGCCGAGAAAGGAGATCCTCTACCCTCTTGTCAGGGTTCAGCTTCTCATTTCTGAAAGGGAACTGGGACAGCTCTTCACGTGAGTACTTCTGGGCCATGTTAGGGGACTTGGAATGTTCTGAGTATAAGGATGTCGAAGAATCAATGTTAACTGATAGGATCAGATCTGTCTATCTTCTAGGAACAGCTCATAGATCTTGTCAGCCGTTCTAAACGGTGCAAGTGTACCGTCGAAGCTAAGGAGATCATCTCCATAGTCTTCCTCGAATCTCTCGAGGAATCTGCGTAGAAGAACTCGTGCATCATATGTATCCTTGTCGGCGAGCAATGCACACGTGACATACTCTCCATGTTCAAGCAAGACTGCAATATCGTGATGTATAATTGAATGAAGTTCCCCAACTGCGTCTTCTCTCAGTTCTTGAGTAAATGAGGCCACTGCACTAATCAAAGCAGACACAAGCGATGGATCGCTTGAGAGCTTGTCGTCAGAGTATCTTGCGTACACTTCGAAACCGCCCTCACGGAATATTACAAGGCATCCAAGGACTTTGAACAGGACTTCCTGAGTTTTCTTGGACGGGACGACGACGTCTCTTGCTAGGTTCACGAATTCCGTTGCGATTTCTGGCTTGCCTACGTCAACATCGAGTCTGGCCAGTCGAGCTTCCACCTTACTACAGAGAGAATCCATCCCGGACGACTTGCATATCTTGACCGCTTCACGAAGAGTATCCCTCGCTTCTTCGTACAGACCCTTGGCTCTCTGAAGCTCCGCCTTGAGCATCGTGACCTCCACGAACACACTTGGATAATTCTGCTCTTCTGCAATCTGTTCAATGCGGGAAAGGTACAAAGTCGCGCTCTTTATGTGGTCTGGCTCGCTGTCCTCAATATAGTTTGAGATCTCTATCTCGGCCAATCGCAGAAGACTGGTAATGACATATCGCGGTGAACCGAATCTCTCGCTTGATCGAAGAACTCTTTGGAATGCATGTGCCGCATCCTCCAGGTCCCCCTTTTCTCTCTCAACTAGGCCTCTAACAAGGAAGTACCTCATGAGATCGAGCTCGGATCCAACCTTGACTACAGCTTCCAGTCCTGTATCCAAGAACCTTGAAGCTTCTTCGAATTGGTCATTCACTGCAAGGGCGTATGCCATAGCCAAGTTAGCATGAGAATAGACGACTGAACCGTCACCGTGTGAGACCCTGGAAGAATTGAGACCCATTCTCGCAAACTCTACGGCGCTCTCTCCATCTCCAATATCACTGTAGAGCCATGAGAGATTCAGAAGCGGAACTGTTGGTATGAGGCGAATTGATTCGTTGAGACGAATCGACTCGGAGAAGCACTCCAGGGCGTCATCGTATTGACTAATAGAAGTAAACAGCATTCCTATGGAATTCAAAACGGCGGCAGATCCCCAGATGTTCCCCAACGCCTTGAACTCATCAGCAGCTTCCAAGTAGAGCTCCAACGCTCTTGCCAGGTCTGAGAACTTCACGACGCCCGCCATATCTTTCAAGGCATAGGCGGCCTCATTCGGGTCTTCTTGGCTTCTGGCAATCTTAAGTGCCGCCTGAAACGCTTTCACTGCATCATTATGTTCACCAGATGTGCGAAGTGCAGTACCTCGTGCCCAATACACCCAGAATGCAAGACTCTCAAGAACATCCCTGTTGCTCAAGTGTCTTCGAGCCTCATTGATGATTGTTGGCACCTTCAAGTGAGCATTTGCCAATTCAGCGATGGCAAACAGCTTGATGTTGTGCATCTCCATTGTTAGCCAATCATCTGTGCCTGTTAGAATCGCCTTGTCTGCAGCTCGGAGTGTCTCACCAAGAGCCTCACGATCACCTCTGAGACACGATGACATGTGGATCAGCGGTCTAACTATCGCGAAGTCTCCATGGGTTTCTGCTATGCCATCTACAATGTCAAACTGCTGTGTGTTCATTGCATGCTTGACCGCAAGATATGCGAGCACAGGACGCGTTTTGCCAATGTTCACTCTTTCGCCTAGTAGAGACACGAACTCTCGGTAGTCATCAGCCTCTCTGGTGACGTAGTCAATAATATCTCGAACTTCTGGTTCGAGGAATGGATAGTACTTGGTTATCGTACCAATCGGATCCATTATCTCCACCACGCGCGCCCGTAAAGGTATTCTCTGTTTCGGAAAGCCGGAGTCACAAAGCTAGATGAATCTGACGATTCTCGAAGAACCCTCAAAGATGCAAAGATAGATATCAAGCTCGAACCTCTGCACAGTCCGCGTGTGCGGGAAAGAGGTGTCGGTTATTGACTGCTGATTCCCCTGGTCAGGAAGACCTACCAAACGGACTCGAGTTCGGTGTAATCAAGACTGATGACGAGCTGGATGAGCTCATCAAGTTCAGCGCAACAGTCCACAACGAATTGATTGCTCAACAACAAAGACGCCTTATCGAATCACTACCCGGCTTCGGACGTGAGATGAATTTCATCATCCGTGAACTTGACAGTGGCGAGATTGTCTCATCGCTAAGTGCTATACCTTGTATCTGGGAATATGATGGGATTGAACTGAAGAGTCTCGAGCTGGAGTTTGCGGGAACATCCGAGTCATATAGAAGAAAGGGTCTCTTTCGTATTCTCTACCGACACTTCGAAGAGGAATTGCGGCGAGGAGAGTACCATCTGTCAAGCTTGCAAGGTATTCCCCATTTCTTCAGACAGTTTGGCTACGACTTCTCCTTCCCACTTCCACAGTTCTCAGGATTCGAACTTCTAACCGGACAAATTCCCTCTTTAATGCCTGAAGAAGACCCTAATTACATGGAGCTCACTGTAAGAGACGCGAAGAAGAAAGATCTTGATGAGATCACACGGCTGTATGATGAGCTCGGTAGGCGTCTTCTCGTCAGAAGTGGACGTAGCAGAGATCTTTGGGAGATGCAGGAGAAGCTGAAGACTTGGCGAGCCTTCAGCTTCGACACAATGGTAGTTGAATCAGATGATCAGATTGAGGGTTACTTCAGGACAATAACTCACGACAAAGACTCACCGATGACCGGCGTAATGGGTTTCACCTATCTTGATGTGATTGAGAGCAGTATAAGGAACCACAATGGTGTAATGCGAGTTCTTCAGCATCTGAAAGAAACGGCACAGAAGGAAGAGTTGCAGGCTATCAAGGTGCCGGGAATAGAATCCTCGAATCTAAGCAAGGTTGTCCTCGATCTGGGGGCCGAGAAGAAGATACCGTGGAGATATCAGATTCGAATCCCGGACATGGTCTATTTCTTGAAAGCAATCTCTCCGGCTTTAGAGAGGAATCTAGTCAACACGATGTTTGAGAGAATGACCCAAGATCTCACCCTCAATACCTATGAGAGCTGTTTTTCCCTGAAGTTTGAAAATGGTAGGATTAGCGAAGTCAAGGAGTTGGGGCCTGTAGGCGGCGGGATTCTTAACGCCCGTCCACACGACCTCGTACGTCTCGTATTTGGCGAACTTGCCATATCCGAGCTTAGCGAGTTGACTCCAGATTGCTCAGTCTGGAGCCCGTTGAAATCGTTTGTCAAAACTCTGTTCCCCAAACGAGAAAGTCATATGTTCTACAATAGGTGCTGAACCGGAGTTCTTGAGAGTCTCGAACACTGGAGCTTTCAGATATGACATCCAACGACTATCTACGACGACTGGGCAATACGAATCTCATGGTATCTCCAATCGGACTAGGAGCGATGCAGTTCTCCGGCGGGAAGGGGATGTTCCGGTTCTTCCTTTCCAAGCTTCCAACTGAAACAATGGATGAGACCCTGCTTGCTGCACTGGAATCTGGTATCAACTGGATTGATACTGCAGAAATCTATGGAGGCGGGGAATCGGAAAGAGCTGTCGCACACGCGCTAAAGGCAGCAGGCAAAGCTTCCGGAGAAGTAGTCATCACCACGAAGTGGTCACCGATTCTCAGAAGGGCAAAGTCTATTCTCAAGTCAGCAAGAAACAGTACTCAACGATTGGATCCATATCCGATAGATCTCTATTTGGTTCATCAGCCCTGGTCACTGTCATCATTGGAAGCACAGATGAACACAATGGCTGATCTTGTCGACTCAGGTCTGGTT
>CP070761.1:326563-330833 GCA_020348985.1 Candidatus Thorarchaeota archaeon
TCTGGGACCAAACCCCTGTCAATGAACTCCTCGACAGTGAGATTCTCAACCAGACTCTCTTTGACATTGATGCGGAGAGTCTTGAGTAGATCAAGATGCTCTTCTATCGCTTCATCATCACAGAGCTTGCCGTGTCCGGGAACAATCTGGTTGTATTGATCAGCGAGAAGCTCCTCAAGAACCTCTATCCATCGATCCGGATTGCATGATGGGTCGCCGGCATACGGAAACGCTTTGTTGAAGATTAGATCTCCAGAAAAGAGAATATGTTCAGGCTCTACGACTACGACTGAAGAACCCCTAGTGTGCCCTCCCACGTGTTTCACAGTTACGCCTTCACCCAGCTCCAGCGGCTCCGTAAACGTCGACTCTGGCAAAAGAATCTCAAGGTCCTGGAGAGCCTCCCAATAGAGAGGTCTCGACTCCTTGATTTCTTTGGCTTCCTCAAGCATTTTCTCCCGATCCCACTGATCTTTTAGGTTCTGCAGGCAGATCTCCAACATGGCTTGCGAGCTTAGTCTCGCAGCTTCCCTGAAAGCTTGAGCACCGAAAAGGTGATCTCGATGGGAGTGCGTGAATACGAGTTTCGAGACAGTAGGTTCAAACATGTCGCTCATGAATTCATGTGTCTTCTTGCTGACCTGGTGGTACATTCCTGAGTCCACCATTATGATCTCTTCAGAGAGAATGATAGCGCCATAGTTTCCGCCATTCAAGCCGCTCGTGTCAGCCCAGACTCTGCCACTGGCTTGTTCGAGGCTCATACAGAATCGATAATCAAGACTTCTGATATAGATGCCGTATAACCACAAACTGAGCCAAGAAGGTCTGGAAGGCTATACTTTGGTTCTTTCCAGCTACCCGTAGATGGCGCGTAAGCCGCTGATTCTGTGAATGCTTATCACATTAAGCTGAGTTATTAGTGGCAGTTGCGGGAGAAAATGGCAACAAGTCCATGCCAGTAGGTGTGTTGAATGCAAGCATTGAGTGACATCAAAAACGGGTTCTACAATCTGAAGAGGACCTACCTCGGAATCGTATTGTCCATGGTCATGGCAATTGCCCTCTTTGTAGTCGTGCTTTTGTTGGCTGCCCTTCCGGCGTCAGTCATTCTACTACTGGTTGCTGGAGGAGATTTCTTTGGACAGATTCTAAGTCTCGTTCTCTTTTGGGAACCCTTGTTGCGAGGGAACGTCGAGATTGTAATCTCGTCAGGATTCCTGTCTGTCCTGCTGCCCATCGTGTTGGTCTATATTTGGACCTTTGGAGCTATGTATGGTGTGAGCAAGGAGATTGTTGATTCCAACGCTGTCCGAGTAACAAGCTTCATTCACTGGTTTAGATCGCACATTCTGGGACTTCTTGGAACCGGAGTGCTGCTGGCGCTCATAGCAATCGGACCCCCTCTCAGTATTGCCGCGGGTCTCTCGATGCAGGGCGTAACTGCTATTCCATTTCCTGCAGATTGGGTGTTTGGTTTGCTGAGTTTTGCATGGTTCTTCATCGTCATCTGCTTCTCGTCAATGCAAGTCCCTGCCCTGATGGATGGACTAGGCGTCTTCGCAGCACTGCGGGAGTCTGCGAATTTAGTTAGAGCGAATCTCTCCAGAGTATTCAGTGTTCACCTGCTATACTTCCTTGTTCTCGTTTTGTTGTTTGGACCCTTGCCGATCTATTCAGTGATCACAAACTCGTTTGACGCGGCTTCAGATGCAGTTGCAGCTGCTATTCTCTCCTGGTCTGCATTTGGACTCTTCATACTGGGTTTTGCGTTGTTACCTTCTCTTTACATTACCATGACCACAATCTACCGAGACCTCAAACTTGGATAGGCCAGCTTCCTATGAGGGAGGATTATCATCTAGAAGAGACGAGTTTCTCAGAGGTGAATTATTTGGCAGAGACACGCAAAGACCTTCTCTCATTGACGTGCGTTCCATGCCGAGGCGGAATTCCCCCGATGGAAAGCGAAAAAATAGCAACAATGATGCCGCTTGTTCCAGGCTGGAAGCTACTGGGTAATGAAGTCAAGAAGATAGAGAAATGCTTCAAATTCAAGAACTTCAAGAAAGCAATGACGTTTGTCAATAAGGTCGCAGACATCGCCAATGAGCAGGACCATCATCCGGACATCTTGATTCACTGGAATGAAGTAACGTTGACATTCTGGACCCATGCAATCAACGGTCTCTTCGATAACGACTTCATAATGGCAGCAAAAGTGGACAACATTCTTGCTGAATGATCCTTTCAGGGAATAGCCGGAAACGCCCATAGCAGAGTGAGAATTGCTGTCACAAGTGTCATGAGAACAGCCACGACAACACCGTATCTGATGACCTGACCCTCTATTCCGATGTGATCTATTACTGCCGCTGCGTTCTGAATCTTGGCAGGACTGAGTACACTCGCCAGGCCACCACCAATGCCATTTGAAGCTGCCACTACCATCGAGTTCGCTCCGATGAGAACACTAGTCTCATGATGATATCGAGTGAACATCGCAATTGCTGAGGTTTCGGAACCTGATATGAAACCAGCTATGAGTCCAAGGAATGGAGCCACCAGAGGGTAGAGAAGCCCTAGGCCCGCCGTCATTGATGCTAGAAGGAAGACCATGTTGTTCATCTGATCGATGCCGTTGACTGGATTGGTTGGGTCGAGCCACGCACCACCTGACCCCAAGATCCATCCACTGTAATTCATGACTTCTGCCATTGCAAAGAAAATGGCCGCTGCTAGCACAGGACGAGGAGCACGCCTCAGGAACTTGGACATTGTACTACGCATAGTTGTCTTATCTCTTTTGAAGAAGGGGATAGAGACTAGAGTTGCAATCAGCATCAAAGTATAGGCCTGCCATAGAAAACGGGTTTTGATTCCGGATCCATCAAAGGGGTACGCACCAATGTGAAGGGTGAACGGTAGGCCGTTAAAGAGCAAATCAAACACGGGCGGAATCATGTTTGTCACAAGACTCAGCACCACAAGAACAAGCCAAGGAATGCTGGCTCGTCCAAGGCTCATGCTCGACTCTGTCTCATGGTCCTTCTCGTCGAGTATCGTCCGGTCCACCATTGGCCTTCGTCTTAGTCTAGTATACACAAACAAAGTCAAGAGCACTGCGGCACCTGCAAAGACATTTGTTAACGTTGTCAACGGAAACAGAACATTACAGACGATTGCCATTCCACCTGCAGTCAAACCACAAACCGCAGCAAGCGTCACGCCTTCTTTGTTTGCGAGGAGTTTCCGCCCACCTGCTATCCAGAGCATGGACACCGCTATTCCAAGACTAACCAGCGGCATGAACCATGAGAACACTGACCCAGCACTTGACAGTGACACTTCTCCGGCCCATCTAGAATATTCTCCTCGAAAAACAACTGCGGGCACCCCAAGCAGTGCATAAGTCGTGAGTGGATCATATCCTATTGCAGGGAGGGCGACTGCAACAAGCGGTGAGAACCCAAGGGCTAGCATGACGGGCGGGAGCATCGAAACAGGCGTCGCGCCAATCCCAACAAGGAACAAGCCAAGACCAAAGCTTATGAGAAGAATCTGCATCGGACGACTTCCACCACCCAAGGTCTTGAAGTAAACAATAAGCCGTTGAAGAGAACCGGTCTCTTGCATGTAGGTCATCATGAGTATGGATGTGGCCACCATGAGTGAAATCGGGAACGACTTGACGATCCCAGCAAGACTCACAGTCAGAGCTATTCCTACATCTGTCTGGAAAGCCACGATAGCTATGATCAATGTTGTGAACCACACGATAACGCCGGTCGTGTCGGCAGCCCTTTTCAGAACGACAAGCATAACGAACGCAAGCACGATTGGAAATACAATGAGGAGCGCACCAGTTGTCGGATCCATGATATCACGTCTTCTTTTCTAGATAATCATTCTCGAAGTACCACTTGATGACTCTCTTGATTGCGTCTTTGAGAGTGACTCTGGGTTCCCACCCCAACAACCTTCTTGCACGTTCATTGGTGAACCATCGATGTTCGTCCATACTCTGCACACTCTGCATGTGCCAAAGGAAGGTTGCTTTTCGACGGTTCTTGATTGGACTTAGCATTCCAATTCCGATTTTGGCGAGGCTTGATGGAATGTGCCTCTTCGGGGGATCAACTCCCAAACACTCGCCGAGATGCTTGAACAGATCGTTGTAGGTTAGTCCCTCGTCTGGGCACAGGATTATGGTCTTATTTAGCGGAGACTGATCAGAAAGAGCTGCCACAAAACCAGACACTACATCGCC
>CP070761.1:330933-334820 GCA_020348985.1 Candidatus Thorarchaeota archaeon
TGAAGATGTGCTGAGGACACTAGACGAAATCCTTGGTCGAGACTCAACCTATCGCACTGGGCACCCAATTGCTTCAATGTCCACAATACCGCATGATTTGAGCACTCAGGTTTTCATTAAGACATTGGAGAAGAATGCTGGACGTATGCACACCTTCAGTGGTTCTGCAGAGATCGAGAATGACGTGGTGGCGATGATAGCAGATATGCTTCATCTCAACGAACCGTTCGGCACAACAACATCTGGCGGAACCGAATCAAACATCTTGGCACTGTTGGCTGCCAGAGAACTCAAGAAGAATACAAAGAATCCCGAGGTCATAGTGCCCAGAAACGCACACTCATCAATAGACAAAGCTGCGTGGTTGCTTGGTCTGAAGACCGTGAAGACCAAAGTCGACAAGCAATTCAAGGCATCTCCAAAAGCTATCGAGAAAGCTATCACAGATGACACAGTTGCAATAGTGTCTACTGCTGGAACTACATACTTGGGACAGATAGACCCAGTTGAGGTGATTGGTGAGATTGCCAAAGACAACAGACTGCCATTTCACGTCGATGCGGCTTTTGGAGCGTTCGTGATTCCATTCCTTGCGGGGCTAGGATACAAGTCATATTCCTTTGACTTTGAAGTGGAGGGGGTCACAAGCATCAGCGCAGATCCCCACAAGATGGGTCTAGCCCCAATCCCCTCTGGTTGTACTATCTTTCGAACAGGGAAACATATGAAATCAGTGACAAGCAAGATAGACTATCTTCGGGGAGCGAGCGCGACTCAATCTTCAATACTCGGAACTAGACCTGCTGCACCCATATTAGCAACCTGGGCAATCATGAAGCACCTGGGCCGCAGTGGATACAGGAGCATTGTAGGGGAATGCATGCGAAAGACAATGCTGGCAAAGGACCGAATAGAGGACAACAAGCTTTTGGACTTGGCCATTGAGCCTGTTATGAACATCCTTGGAATCAAAAGCAAGGAACTCCCCATCGACAGTATTGTGGAGAGAATGGAGAGAAGAGGATGGAGGATGGCAACATCGCCCAAACCTCACACGATAAGGCTTGTTGTTATGCCGCACATGACTGATGGATCCATCAACGCATTCCTCAACGACTTGGATGAAATCTCAACGACAATAGACGCAGATTAGGCCAATGACTTTGTAACTGACTTGAGTGCAGCGACCTCTTCTTCTAGGTCCCGTACACATTCATTCAGATGGATGACCTGCTGAAGCAAGACTGACAGCAGATATCCATAGTTCACTGAGTAGCCCTCACCACGCTCCAGAACATTCGCTTCCTCAAGACGCCTTGCAGCATTCGTGATTGATTGCTTAGAAACAGGTCTTTCACCAATGAGCGTATCAACCTTGTCGCGAACCTTACGAGGAGGTATTGGAGAGCTCTGCAGAGTCTCCAACAAGCTGTGGAGCACCATTAGACCCGCACTCATACGCGGGTTTGTCAACTTTGCGAAGGTAAGATCCAGATTAGACTTCAAACTGCTTCTCTCCCAAATCCTATAGCAGTACTAAACACGTAAACGTTTGTACCGTGAAAAACCTTCTCGTTGGTCCAGAAACCCCGGAAGTGTAGCCCAGAACAGACCCCCTAGTTTCAGCGTTTACTGGCCTTCCGGAAAGAAGAAATGATGGGTCTCTTCATGGTATGCTGGATTCACATGGAAACGACTGAACTGGACCGGATTGTGTTCGTACCAGTGATCCATGCTGATGCTGACAGCGTGAAGCGTGCACGAAGTGTTGTCATCGACATCAAACCAGATGTTGTTGCTGTAGAACTTGATAGGCAAAGATACGAACAGCTTCAAGATTCAGAAGCGATGAGTAAGATGGCCGACCCCCCAACGTCAACCAACATGGTTGAGCACTTGATGTTTCAGATTGCTCAACTTGAGAGGGATTTGGGGCAGAAGACAGGAGCCATTGCTGGAGAAGAGATGCTTGCCGCCATTGAGGAAGGAAGGAAGATTGGTGCAAAGATAGCACTGGTTGACCGCCCGATACAGGTCACTATGAAAGCGATAATGAGAGTTCCACTCGACGAGATCTACAGGTTAACGAATATGATTCCCAGTGCGTCTCAAGATATTGAGGAAGGAGGGAGCATTGACCTTCTACAAAAGCTCAAGGAGGAAGGAACAGTTGACGAACTGGTTGATGTATTCCGAACAGAGTTTCCAGGACTCTATGACGCGTTGATAAGCCAGAGAGATCTGTATGTTGCTAATGCACTTCGTTCCATCTTGGATGATGTAGACGGAAAGATTGTGGCAGTTCTGGGCGTAGGTCACATCGAAGGAGTCAGCAGGGAGTTGACAAATCTCCTAAGAGAACGTGCTGGTTCCTAAAGCCCCAATGTAGTCATTAAGTCCTCTATGCCCACTCCGGTCTTGGCGCTTACTCTGAGGATTGGCATCTTTGAGTCAACTTCTCGAATATCTTCTTCAAGCGATTCTATGTTGAACTCTAGAGCCTGCGCAAGGTCTATCTTATTGATAACAACCAAATCAGCCCGTTTGATTGTCAATGGATGTTTGCGAATCATGTATGGACCTTCAGTGACGCTCACGACAACTATCTTCTTGGCAGCACCAAGAGAATACCCCGCGGGACATATGAGGTTGCCCACATTCTCGATAAACAAGAGATCGTAATCTGATAGGTTCACTTCTCTTAGGGCCACCTGAATCATACGCGCGTCCAAATGACAAGCTGTTCCAGTGTTAATCTGAACCGTGTCAACACCGTGAGAGGCGACCCTGTCGGCGTCAATCGTTGTTGCGAGATCGCCAGCTAGCATGAGTATCCGATGTCGACCTGAGAGTCTTTCACAGAGAGTCTCAATAAGCTGAGTCTTCCCAGTGCCGACAGACCCCATGATATCAACAGCAAGAATACCATGCTTCTTGAAAGAGGTTGCATTCTCCGTTGCCGCCTCTTCATTAGCTCCAAACAGGTCTTTCCCGATGTCTATTCTGATGGTCTTTTCAGTCACTCGATTCCACTTCCTGGCCCGTTAGCTCAAGGAGCTCTTGCTCTTTTTCACGATAAATGTAGGACCCGACAATGGGCCTAATGATTGTTCTCTCGACTATCAAAGCTACAAGTCCCCACAGAATTGCTTGTGTCATGTCAATCAATGCAAGACCAATGATGACTTCGGGAGGATCTAGAACCGAAGCAAAAATCGTCAAAGATGGAAGAAGGCCGCCGATAAGCCCTCCACCAAGAATGACCAGGAGTACATAGCGAATGTTGTCACGCTCTTTCACGATGTGTATGGCCATGCCGGCTCCTATGCCTAGTGCAACATTGCCGAGGAATGGCAGAAGCGGGGGCTCATTGCCCGTCATTGCACCTCCTATGCCAGTAATCCCGCCAACAATGACCCCCCCTGGAATGCCCCCCAAGACGCCTCCAAGGAGAGAGAATAGGAAACCAGGAGTGAGTACAAGAAGGCCAGGCACGATCGGTATCTCGATGAAGGTCCTAACTGCAATGCCGAGTGCAGCAATCAAGGCAAGAGTCACAAGTGCCACAGTGTTCTTCTTCAGAGGCAGAAGTTCCATTTGGTTCTCCTCGGTCACTGCGGCGTCGCGGACCAACTCTGCAACAAGAAGTTTCTGGTTGATTCGTACCAAATCTCAAGTTGAGCCAAAATGCGCTGCCTAACGTCTTCAGTTGAGACTGCGTGATACACGTAGTAGTAGCCGCCTCGGTCAAACTGTTCAGTTTCTCTGCTAACAAGACCATTGTCGTGTAGTTTCTTCAGCACTCTTTGGATTGTTGTCCTATCCTTCAATCGTCCTGTCTTCGCATCTTTCCCAATTGCCGTTCTAATCTCCTCTACGGTTTTAGG
>CP070761.1:334920-338787 GCA_020348985.1 Candidatus Thorarchaeota archaeon
CCGTGAGTTTGCACGTGAGCGCCTTAGATCCATGGTTCAGAGTTTACAGGTCTACGGTATTGAGATTCCAGAGTCTCAAATCGATGAAGCAATGGAGCTTCTAAGACCTTTGATCGAGAGAGAAAATGCGGTTAGCGCGGCTCTTCCCATTACGGATGAGAAAGCGTATCGCAAGCTGGCTCGGTCAGTAGGAGGTGATGCATCCCGGATCATGCGTCGCTTCTCTCTGGAAGAAGATCCGGAATATGTACAGCGCCGAGAGGAATGGCACAACTTCCTCCGGCAACATCGCAAAAGGTGAAACAAGACAATGAGTAATGACGGAAGAAACATGACAATGGTAGTATGCATCATCGCTGTCATAGCGGTGGGTGCAATTGCGGTGGGAGCTCTTGCCTCTCTCGGCACGTCAGGTTGGTTCGGCTTTGGCTTCGGACCTTACACTGATTTCACGTTCGACCGTGATGAAGCTAGCATGCCCGCTGTTGTAACACTGGAAATTGATGTCGGTGCAGGTGGAGTCAACATTCAGTTTGCTGAAGACATGGATCTACTTTATGACATTGACATACGGGTGGAAAACTCTACACTTACTCAACATGGTGAACCCACTGTTGTCTACAGCAGTGACACAATAACAGTCGACTATCCGGCAGCAAGAGTCAACGTGACCTTGGGAACCGGTACGACCTACGTAATTGATGTCAATACAAGATCAGGTGGCATATCCACAACTATCGATGTGGCCGCACAAGTCGGTAACATCACCCTTGCCACGAGTGCGGGCGACATTGGCCTTGTGGCAACAGATGCCGTGGTATGGTCGGGGAACGTAACAATCGACCTTAGTGCAACCACCGGAGGGATATCCGTGGATGTTGATCTGCCAGCCGGTGTGGGTGGTCGGTTTGGTGCCTCTGTCACCACTGGTGCGATCGACGTAGATTCAGTGACTTGGACAGAAGTTCTCTCCAACTTCTACGAGACTTCAAACTACTTGACGGCCTCTCAGAGAGTCGCAATCCTCGCTCAGACAACAGCTGGCGGGATTTCCGCCGACCTCTCCTAGTCTCCTCGTTGGGAGGGGGGATTCCATTATGAATTCGGAAAGAGACATGTGGTTGTACCTCAGTATCGTATTCATTCTGAGCTACTTGTGGCAAGGTCTGATTTACTCTACCGGAGGTGTTGATTCTGCATTGTTCTCTTTCCTAATGCTATTCCCAGGTTGTATCGCAGCGACCTTTCTTTTCTTTAAGAAGGAAGGTTTCGGTCATATAGGTTGGAGGATTAGGAAGTGGGAATATGTCGTTCTTGTAGTCTTTGTTTCAATTGCAGTACCCTTGGGCCTCGTAGTATTGCTCGAAGGGATTGGTTGGGGCGACTTTCCTGATGACTTGTTTGTTTTCAACGACGGCATGCTTCAGAGTACAAGAATAGGATTGCTTCTTGGTAGCGGCCCACAGACAATAGCCTTCCTCATTGCAAACCTGATCATCTCGCACATAGTCTTCCTATCCTTTGGTAGTCTGCTAACTTTGGGAGAAGAGCTCGGGTGGAGAGGATATCTGCAGGAGAAGCTGCTTAGGAAGTATGGTTTGAACCTTGGGTTTGTTGCCCTAGGAACGATTTGGGGATATTGGCATTTGCCAATCATTCTGATGGGGTACAATTTCCCGACACAGCCAGTTCTGGGTGCTTTAGTCTTCATGCCAATTGGAACCATCTTCATGGGGATGTTTATCGGATGGGTTTACTTGCGTACGAGAAGCATTTGGATTCCCTCATTGGCTCATGCGGCAATGAATCTATTCGTAGGCCTTGTTATGATGATGGATTTCTCTGTTGATTTCCTGCTTCCAAGTCTATTGTGGATAGCCGCATGGATACCAATAGGAGTCCTTTGTCTGTATGATTTGAACCGGAACAAACCGGAGCTTTGGCAGGCGACAGTGCTAGCAACGAATGTGGAAGTAGAAACTGCAACCGGTGCGATTTCCGCTGACCTTTCATAAAATCCTCCCCGGGTAGGGGCTTCGGCCCCTCCTCTCTCTTTCTTTTCTATTCTTTCTCGAATATTATGCGTCTCTCGGTTACTCAGTGCAAAAATCTTTTATCAAGACGCAATGTCGGGGGGCACACCCTTGTTCTGGGGAGTCCAAAAGCGTGACTAGCAGACACACCGAAGGTAAGGTTCGTGATTTTGAGCTGACCATGGAGGATGCAGAAAGGTTAGCTCGGTGTTTCAATTCGTTCGATGATTCGGATTCATGGCCGCAGGGGTTCACTCAAGGGAATCCCTTCACTGGGGAGAGACTGCTGGATGACCTCGCAAAACGCAAGAAGATTAGGACAATAGTGGCCTATTCGGGCGACAAGATTGTTGGACATTGCGATGTGATCAATGCCGAGTTGGATGAAGAAGCATGTTATGTTGGTCTCCTCGGTGCAGACCCTGCATATCACGGTCAAGGCTATGGAAAAGCTATGTTAATCGAGGCGGCAGAGACCGCAGCCCGACATGGCAAACGGAGGATTGACCTGCACACTTGGGGCGGCAACCTAAAGGCCATGCCTCTCTACAAACGGACCGGATACAATTGGGCGCCGCAGACTCGGGTTCTAATGGAGTCTCACATCCCAGGCATCATCGGGTGTGAGTTGTTTGGCGAATTCTTTGAGAAGCATTACTGGTACGATGCCTACAAGCGCAAGATAACGCAGGAGATGGACGATGTTGTTGAAGACGGGATTGGTGTCTTCAATTATCGCTTTGAAGGTGACAATGGTGACTCCTTGGATGTATCCATAGATAGAGAGGCAAAGGGGATTGCTTCATTCAGCCTAACTGTTGATGGCAAGACTGTTTCCGCAGCTATCAAATCTCAGCGACATTATGGCTTCATAGGCATTGATACCGTGCCTGTAGAATTCAGCCTGACCAATGGCACTAATCAGGTGATGTCATACTCTCTTGAGATTATACCTACAGACAATACGGTCGTGGACTTTGACAGGAAGCAATCAGGGGAACTTCATCCAGGCGAATCGCAGAATGTCGAAGGAACCTATTCGATTGACTACGGGGCCATTCCCATTGATCGCGAGATGAATCCTGACGAGAAAGTACATACTCAGGCAGAGTGGCTACTAACACTTGATGGCAAGACCATTGCTCTTTATAGTGGGCTCATACCTAAGGAGCCGATTACTCTCTCCTCTGGTCCTGCATACCCATATGTCTCTCCTGGAGAGAAGAAGACAGTTGGCCTTGGTCTCCAGAACAACACGGACCAGCCCGTGCAGGGCGAAGTCGTAATCAAATTCCCATCCGAGCTAGATTACAAATATCGGACAATTTCTTTCGAGTTAGACTCAAGTGAAGAGTCAGAGATTGATATCGAGATAACAGGCAGTCTGGAGTCCTCCGTAGTTGTCTTGGACATCTCAGTATCGTTGGACATCCAGGGCAACTTGGTGCTCGTTAATGCGCGTTCTCTAAGTGTGGGAGTCATCGGTCCGGCCGGAGCATACGCCCATCGAAGTCTTGACAACCACTACGTGGTTGAGAATGAAAACCTTCGATTGACAATCAGAGACCAACCGCCACATGTGTTTAGGACTATAGAGAACAAGATCCTTGGTGAGTACTATGGCGGTTGGGGGTTGATTCCCTACCTAGGATACCCACTTCCAAGCGGGGGCAACGAGTGGGAGAGAAAGAAGTTCGACGTCAGACTAGTCAATGATTCTGATTTCGCCGCGATCGAGCTTGAAGCGGAATCCGTTGAGCGTCCAGGAGTCATTTTCACGATTTCATACGGAGTATACCCTGGACGTGACTATATCGAGATTAAAGTAGGCCTC
>CP070761.1:338887-342734 GCA_020348985.1 Candidatus Thorarchaeota archaeon
CATTCCGGTATATAGCATAGGTCACTGAAGCGGGTGCAGTGAAGTTCCAGATTAGAACCGCAGATTCACCGTACTCAATGACTAGATCTTCCGTTCCCAAGATAGCTGGTTGTAGAGTCAAGCTACCTCCAGTATAGACAGAAGAGAGACCCGAATTGCCTCCACAATCATCGACCGAGGCGAAACCACCGCTTGCAGACAAATGGGTCATCGGAGACAATCGCAAAGGTGTGTATTGAGATGGAATGCAAACTAGGAATGACAACACCAGTATGTAGCCGACCAACCCAATCCTACGAACCACGAATTCCTCGTCCTGACTCAACGTAACCGAGTGGAATTCAGCCCTACGTAGAATGTACCCGATTTTGCTAGTAAATCTAATTGTAGACGGTGGCACACAAAGGGTCACTTGGTCTACTTTGAACCTCTCATCCTGTCTTGGTAGTATATGTTTGGTCTATAGGTACGCGGGAATTCGGGCGTGTTGTCTAGGATTCCTTCAATCTGTTCTATCGTATCTGAATAGATCTCCGCTGAGTCGATGAAATTGATTCCATGCTCAACAGTCGTCGACAAACAGTCTTTCGCAGTCTGATCGTCCACCGTTCCGCCATATGTTGGCCAAGATCCCAGCGAAATCTCACTAATCTTAAGTCCACTCTTCCCAACTCTGCGGTATTTCATCGGACCTCCTCCGCTTCACCAAAGGCCTTTACGAAATATAAGAAGGATGACACTGGCAGCTAACCTACTACCTTTCCTCTCTTGGGGGTTCCCAGAGTTCAATCTTGTTTCCCTCGGGGTCTATGAACCATCCGAACCTGCCTTCCTGATATTCCTCAATGTGGTCGTCAATTTGCACGCCTTTACTGCGAAGGCTCTCCAACATTTCATCCAGATCGTCTACCACGAGATTGACCATTGCAGATGCTTTGCTTGGTTCGAAGTACTTTGTATCCTCTGGAAACAGACCCCAAAGAGTGTATGCCCGGAGTCTAATTCTGCCGAGTTCTGACCATTTGAAGATAATATAACCCTCGTCGTCCAACTCAATACCCAGATTCTCAACATACCAAGCCTTCAGCTTTTCTGGATCTCTAGACTTGAAGAAGACGCCACCTACACCCAGGACGCGTGCCATCCCAATCGCACCTCCTCCTTTTAGTCAAGAATTCTGATATGAGTCTATGTTGATGGGCAAAATAGGTGAAATCGGAGTGGGGAAAGAAGACGACCCTCAACCGATTACCCTCCGATTCATTGAATGTATCACGGCTCGAGACCTCCAAGGACTGAAGGGTCTCATGACAGAGAATCATCGATTCGTCGACATTTGTGAAGAGCTTCACAATGGTCGCGACCTAAATGTGGACAATTGGGAACGATTCTTCAAGCTTTGACCTGATTACAGGAATATCTTCTCCAAAATCATTGTTAGAGATAACGCGGTCATCATGGTTGGATACTCCGAGTGTTCCGAACACTCCCTTTCAGGACCATCGACATGGGCGGCTCTAGTTCGGGACGGTCGTGTCGAGGAATGGAGGGTCTACGATGACACCGAAGAAGTCCGTAGACTTCTCCTCATATATTTCGAATTGGTCACTCACTGATGTCTGAACTAACAGATTGCTCAACAATCTCAGCACCCGTTGTCTTTTCATGCTTCTCACGAATCATTCGGTCTGAATCATAGAAACCCTTCGTCAGTAGCAGCACTCCGACAACCTCGCCCAAGTAGAGAACATTGCCGAATTCTGCGCCCGATCTTGCGATGCTGCCAGCGACTGCTATTGCTAGCCCACCCAATGCAATCCAGAGATTGAATGTGAATCTGGTCTTTACAAATGAGAAGAAAGCCGCACCTATCAAGAGGAAACCTCCGGTGACAGACAGGAGCGGCGAGAAGTTTCTGACATGCTGTGCCATAGCATGGCCCGCAACTGCGATTCCTGCAACGAAGTTCTCCGTGTAGACTTCAGCTACCGCAGCGTATGCTCCCATCCAGACTGTCAACACGATCGAGAACAACAGGTAGATATGCCCGTGGAGCATTTTCTTCTTGCTGTCCTTCATATTCCTCCCAAAGATAAGCGCTAGAACGATGAGAATGACGTAGGTGCCAATACCTGCGATAGGATACTCCATAGCGCCAAAGGTCAGCGCAGAATAGTCTGTGATTGAGCTAAGTGTCATCATCCATGAGAAGAACCCGGCTATTCCAACAAGTATTCCGTCAATGGCCAGTAGCCCTTTGGTTGAGAAGACGTTCTTGGCCAAGATGAGGTAGAGTGTACCTGAACCCATTATCGCTACTTGTGAAGCTGAAAGCACAAGATACGCTCTGTAGACTGCAACACTCCAACCCATGAACTCTGAAAGTGCCTCAAATGCAGCAGTGACTGCAAACATGACAAGAGACACGAACCAGATTAACTGGTAGATTCTGTGTCTACGAAGCCATTGTTTCAGGACGAGAAACGCAAACACCACTGCGACAATTGTAGTGATTACTGGGAATATCGACATGATTGTGGCCATCAACGCTCATCATTTTCAGTCGCAAGAGTACTCTGATTAATAGGGCGTGGTATCGGCAGTTTGTGATGGGCCAATCTTCCAGCAATGCAACCACGGAGAAACACTCATAGTCATTTGTCATTGAGTTGACCATACACAACGAATCGGTGTATATAATGACTTGTTACTTCAGACACATGAAACACATCTTCGAAGAAATGGGAATCGAGGTCACCAAGGAGAACAAGCGTGATGTAGACAAGCAAATCCACAAGCTTGTCGGTGTCGAATACAAGAATTGCTCGTCTACTTGGAAAGAAATCAAGAGGAGAATGGCAGAAGACGAGAGCGGTTTCAGGTCCGTACTTAAGGCAGAAGTATCCATTTCATAGTCATTTTCACTACTCATCAACAAGGAATCCGTCTTCCACAGCCCTGAGAAGTAGAGTCTTTGCATACTCCCAGAGCTCTTTCGATCCTTCTTTCATTGGTTCCTTGCTTTCCAGAATTTGTGATTTCACAACTTTGTGCGTCTTCCAAGACCATCCCTTGTTATGATAGCTCAGAATCAACGGCTGCAGATGATCCAATGCTCTGGCAAACTTCGCCTCGGCCGTTGACATCGCCTCGAACTCTTCCCAGATTTCAGTTAGCTCTTTGGCTTGGTCTATCGGAAGTAGGCCGAAGATTCTGGCTGCAGCTTCCTTCTCACGCTTGTCTCTGTCAGAGTTGCCTTCCTCATCGTAAAGGAAGGTGTCTCCTGCGTCAATCTCCACAAGGTCGTGGATGAGAAGCATCTTGATGACCTTGAGCAAACTGATTTCAAGTTCGTTTGAGTATTCAGAAAGCACCAAGGCCATAGTTGCAATATGCCATGAATGCTCAGAGTCATTCTCCTGTCGTGAGCAATCTGTCAGCTTCGACTGCCTGACGACATGTTTCAACTTGTCAATCTCTGCAATGAATTCCATCTGCTTCGCAAATCGTTCAGTCTCAATCATGGCAAGCTCCCCAGACTGCTGCCGTCAATTGTTGATTGCCGGACTGTGTGGCAGTTATGAAGTCTTTTGTCTACACATGGCAACTGGGTTTAAGTGTCGTATCAATTGGTTTCATCCGTGAGAAGCTCCAATATTCAGGAGTGGGAATGGGAATGCATCTCAGCAAGCGAATGGACCAACTGAAACCCTCTGCAACCTTGGCAATCAACGAACAGATTAGGAGACGCCGCGCTGAAGGTGAGGAAATCCTCCACATGGGCTTCGGCGAATCGCCGTTTCCCGTCCATCAACGAATACGCAAGGCACTATGTGAGAATGCCGAT
>CP070761.1:342834-346634 GCA_020348985.1 Candidatus Thorarchaeota archaeon
AGGTAGCTATTGTAACCCAAGGCCTCCGCTCGTTCTTCATTCTGGGCAACAGCTGACACCATTCTCCCAAATGGTGAAGCCACCAATCGCCTGATGAAAGCATAGGTTATCACAACGCAGGTCAATACAAGATAGTATTGGACTGGTATGATGAAGAAGAAGGTATCAGTTCGCCCAATCCACAGAAAGACCATCTCAACAATGTTGGCACCGAAAGCTACCATAAAACCGACAAGCGCGATGATTAAGATGCCGAAAGTCAGCAGGCGAGAACTAAGGATGCTCTTGGGCTCGTCGCCTCCAAAGTATGCTTGTCCCTTCTCAGGCATCTGAAGAGGATCGCTAATGGACTTCCTCCCTTCCACAATATAGAGCACTACCATTCCAAGAAAGGAAATGAGTACGAGAGCTGTTCCAACGATATTGGCTGCAAGGACAAAAAGAACACCTGTGAAGGCGGCGGTGACAAGAGCCAACAAGATTAGACCAATGGGCTCCGTGCGGCTCCTTACGTAAAGAATGACCATTCCAATGAAGGCTGCTAGAAACACAAATGCAAGAAAGACAAAGAGTAGATAGAATGGAGCAGTTCTAATAATGCCTGGAGTTGGTACTCTCAGTCCTGTTTCTCCTCCGGAAAGATCTGTGTTTTCGACGAAGACATTGTAGATGAACATGGCAATCGCCAATGCGATGAACGCAAAGGCTGTGCCTCTCATGCGGCTCGTTGTTAACCCCATAACGAACCCGACAAAGGCACCAACCATCATTGCAAGGATTATCGAGATAGGATAAGGAATGAGTGCTATGATATTGAAGGGGTAAGGAAGAACAGAGAAATCGAGGGTGTATGCCATCACATAGGCCCCCACGCCAAATAGTGCAACATGTCCAAAGTTGAGAAGACCAGCTCTTCCTAGCTGCAGATCAAAGGACATCGCGAGAAGGCCAAAGACAAGCATCTGAGTTATCAGGAAAAGTAAAGCTCTGACAGGGGACGTGCTTGCCGCTGTTCCAAGCGGGAGCAAGTAGAGAAAGGCAATAATGGATATTACCGTCTTATTACTCGACAGAGCAGAGGGCATGCCCTCGACAATCCCTGTTATCCTGCTATCTCGATTACTTTCATTATTCACCAGTCAATCCTCCTGGCCTTATTATCAGAATGATCGCCATAATGATGAATACGATGATGTTCTCGAGTACGGGGACAAAGTATGCTGTAACTTGCATCGACATGCCAACTATTATGGCTCCAAAGAAGGTCCCCTCAAAGCGACCATAGTGGGCTCCTCCAACAACCACGATGACAAACGCGAATATGAGGTAAGTTAGACCATGACCAGTGTTTGCACCTATCCACGGGACTAGGACCGCACCTGACAATCCCGCAAGGCCAGCACCCAGCATGAATACCAAGGTGAACAGTCTTCTAATGTCCGTCCCTAATGCCTCGACCATCTCTGAATCTTCAATTCCTGCCTGAATTAAGAGACCAATACGCGTCTTCCGGAAAGCAGCAAACATGAAGACTGCTACCGCTAGACCCAAGAAGATCAGGAAGATTCTGTAAAGCGCAAATTTCATAGCTCCGCCAAAATCAAGTATTCCAGTGATGAAGAAGTAGTTTATTTGCGAGTAGGGGGTGATGAAGTAGGAGAACACTGATGTGCCCCAGAAGATTTCGGCCACTTCAGTGATTATGAACATAAAACCAACTGTCAGTAATATCTGAGCTATGGGATTACCGTACAATCTTCGAACCGTGAAGTACTCGATTCCCCCACCTATCATTGCCAGTATCGCGGTAGCACCGATTGCACTAATGACAAAAGCTGTAACTGACATTGCAAACGGGTTTGCTCCGAAGACCAAGTAGAATGGCAGGGTGGGATCCAAGAAGATGGCCTCAGTTCCGATGTATATTAGGAATCCCATGAATCCTCCTAGCATGAAGAAGGCTCCATGAGCGAAGTTGATTACATCACATAAACCAAAAATCAAGAAGAAACCAGAAACCATCAAAAAGAGCAGCATGCTGAGTGCAAGACCGTCAACCAATGATTTGCTAGCCCTTACAAAGAATTCATCCCACGTATAGTAGTTTATCGCGGCCACAACCAACAGACCCCCAATGATGAAGGCCGCAATCACTATTACGAATCTCATCGTCCTTCGATTCTGTGGGTTCTTGTACAAGTCGTCTTTCAAAGAGAAGAGTCTACGTTGCACTGTTTCCTTCACCCCCACTCAGTTTCGAGGAGAATCAAATGCTTACCCCCAAATACTGTGCGACAAGTTCCTTGTTGGCCACTAGCTCTTCCATGTCACTGCCTTCGTGGACAATCTTTCCATTGTCGAAGACATAGTAGTTGTCGCCAAGCTTTGAGACCGCTCTGAAATTCTGCTCCACAAGTAGGATGGTGGCAAACTCCTTCAGTCTGTCAAGGGCGCTGATCAGGTTTTTGGCCAAGAGAGGACTCAAGCCCTCAGTTGGTTCGTCTATGAGTAGCAAATCATTATCATTCATCAATGCACGGGCCACAGCCAGCATCTGCTGTTGACCTCCTGACAAAGTTCCTGCCTTCTGTTTGAGAAATCCTTTGAAGTCAGGGAATAGATCAAAGATGAAATCCAATCGTTCCCGCGCGTCTTCCTTAGGACCTCCCTTCCGCACTGACACAATCAGATTCTGCTCAACAGTCAAAGTTCCGAATATCCTTCTGGTGTCAGGGACATATCCGATGCCCTTGTTGACTATCTTATGAGTAGGTAGATTCGATATCTCCTCACCTTTGAAGACGATACTTCCTTCCTTGGGTGGATAGAGACCGAGTATTGTCTTCATTGTTGTTGTCTTTCCTGAGCCGTTCCTGCCCAGCAATAGAGTGACTTCTCCTTTGGGTACTGCCAAGGAGATTCCTTGCAATATATAGAAGGAACCAATGTATACGTGAGCATCGTGAATCTCAAGCAAGTTCTTCATCTGTACCACCTAGATAAGCTGTCAATACTTGTTCATTCTCTTGGATCTCCTTTGGAGTACCTTTAGCAATCATTCTCCCTTCCGAAAGCACAAAGATTTCCTCACTCAATCTCATGACAATATCCATTTTGTGTTCAACTACGAGTAGCGTCAGTTCATCACCATAGGATTCTTTGACCCGCACGATTGCATCGATGACGTCTGGTATCTCTTCAATCGACATTCCAGCAGCAGGCTCGTCAAGCAGCAGGAGTTTCGGCTCGGTCGCAAGAGCCATCGCTATCTCGAGTTTCCTTTGGTCGGCGTGTGGAATCAACGCGGCTGGAACATAGAGTCTCGCAGCATCAAGACCCACAATTGCAGCAATGTCAATCACCTTCTCATGGAACTCGCTGTACTCGCCTGCTTTCTTTAGCATCCCGTAGAAATTGACTTGTCTACCACTACAGCCTTGAACTGCCAGTCGGATGTTCTCAAATGTTGTCTGATAGGGGAAGATATTCGTGATTTGGTAGGATCGTGAGATGCCGCGCCGCGTTCGTTGATGCATTGAAAAGCCGGTTATGTCTTGACCTTCGAAGTATACCCTTCCGGACGAAGGAGGAAGGGCTCCAGTTATCAGATTAAAGAGTGTGGTCTTCCCTGAACCGTTGGGACCGATGATTGCCTTTATCGCCCCTCTTTCGACATCAAGGCTCACATCGCTAACTGCAACTAGCCCACCAAAACTCTTGGTCAACCCATCTGTGCTGAGGATTACTTCATTCGTTGAGGACAATTCGAGTTCCTTCCGCGTTGTCTATCCAAAGTTGGC
>CP070761.1:346734-350485 GCA_020348985.1 Candidatus Thorarchaeota archaeon
CGCTAGTGATACTCTTCATCAGACGACGAGCTTGACTCGTACTCAGCATAACATCCCTCCCAAAACTGCTGTCCACATTTCCGATATTACCATCAATCTGTACTCTAGTGAAAACAGCGTACTCAGTAAGACTCTAGAGTCGGATTCTGTAGCAACTGAACATGCATTTGTGTATGCCACAATTAGCTAGGAAGGGAATTCCATGATGAAGAACATAGTAGTTGATGTAATTGGAAAAGCAATGCACGGACACTTCACACATAGAAACTCGTTCACCATTTTGGACGGGCTCACTCATGAGCAAGCTATTCAGCAAACAATTGGTAATGATTACTCTTCGTGGGAGATCCTGTATCACATGGTGTTTTGGCAGGAAATGGCTCTTAATCTTTTCAAAGGAGCGGAGGTTGATTGGAGAGAGGCCATGAAGAAGGACTGGCCGTCAAAGGACTTGCAGAAAAAACATGAATGGGACACTCTTGTGGAGAGATTCAAGACAGCTACTTCTACCTATGTCGATCTTCTCGAAAAGGTTGACCTAAGTGCCCCAGTGAAGTCACTGAGAGATGCGCCGATGCTGAAAGTGTTTGTGATAATCGCTCAGCACAATTCCTACCATCTTGGACAGATAGTAATGAACCGAAAGGCACAAGGAAGTTGGCCTCCTCCAGAACAGGATTGACTCGTCAATAGATAGAACACCGTACCCGAAGTTGTCTTGCTCTTCACGTCTGTCGTGACTCGTAATCTTCTATAGCTTTGTGAAGAGCATCCGCGGCGAGATTGCTACAATGCATCTTCTGCGGAGGTAGACCATCTAGAGCTTCAGCGACTTCTTGTCTGCTTAGTTCCTTGGCCTCCTCAATTGTCATTCCAATTGCCATCTCGGTTGTCATTGAAGAAGTGGCGATAGCTGCGACACATCCAAAGGTCTCTATCTTGGCGTCTACGATCTTTCCATCTTCGACTTTGATGTAGATTTTCATCATATCTCCGCAGACAGGGTTTCCCACGGTGCCAACGCCATCAGGGTTCTCCATCTTCCCCATGTTCTTTGGGTTCCTGAAGTGTTCAATGACCTTGTCGCTGTAGCCCATTTCTTCGCCTCACCTAGTTCCCACTCAAGCACCTCTTTAGGATTTTCCTTTGAGACACAACCAAAAAGTGCCAATCAGCTTCGCTTCTTGAGAAACATCACTAAGACAATCACAATGACTGCTATTCCTCCACCTGCTACGACTAACATAGTCGAGTCGAAGGCCGGTCCAGCCGCTTCTACACTCAAACTGAATGTTACTGAGCGCGAATTGTCAAGTGTATCAGTCACAGTAACTTCCAAGTCGTAGACTCCGATTTCCAGATCCACCAGATTCGTGATTAGACCGTTGCTGCTAATCGCGAAAGTACTTGTGTCACTGACCCCGCTCGACCAATCGACAATTGCCCACGTATCAATACCAGTGTAGTCGCTTGCATTTAGTTTGTAATAGAAAGTCTCACCAAATTGAATTGTCTGATCTGTTGGCTCTTGAAGGAATCTTGGAGGCGCCTTATCCATGTCGACAGTGTCACTAACAACGACGTTGTCAAATCCGCAATCCGCGGATTCCTCGAAGACAAAAAGAACGTCCACGGAGGTGGTAATGCTATTTTCGACTGCTTCAATGATCAGATTCTCGTCGTCATAGACACAGAAGTACCCTGTGTTGTCACGTGTGACAGTGATGTTATTCCAACCTGAAGGATTCATGACCCTATGAGCAAGAAGCACTTCCGGATAGTCCTTGATCAACTGGATTGAAGATTGTCCAATTCCGTTGTGAGACTCGATACAGAACCGTAGTCCGTATCCCATTCCGGTTGCATCATTGATGAAGTTGACTCCACTAAGTTGGTAGCCTCCAATCAGGATATCGAAAGACCATGTCCCATACGCCACATTGCTATCGTGACTGGCCATGTTTATTCCGTCTCCTCCTGAATAGACAATCCCATCAACGACCGTGAAGTTCACATCACCACCGAAATACTCCCAAGTTTCCCATCCGTCCATATCACCGTCATTGAAGTCGTCAGACCATACAACGGCGCTAGGCATGTTCGAACCCGTTGGCCGCAATTCTGGGCTGCACCTGATTTCATCAGCAGGACTTGACATGCTTAGAGCCAGAAGCAGTCCAATCAGTATAGATGTTACTAGAAATCTATGTCTTGCACTCTTCAATGAAATCTCCCCTTCCGAGTAGTGAATTAGATGCAAATCCACTGATAGTTAAAAGCCATTTGGAGCAAAGTTACATTTGCGGCAGAATCTTGTGTCTCAAGTTTCACATCAAAAGAATTACCCACCCATTGGGTTACCAATCATCTTCTGGCAGGTCATGATGATGATTGTCTTCCTCTTCATTTGCGAAGTAGACACCACTTGTGAGAGGACTGAACTCTCTCAAACGTTCCACCGTTCCACAGAGCTCCTCCACAAACCCGTCAATCTCAGTCTCTGTGTTGTACCTAGAAAATGACACTCTCACCGAACCATGGGAAACTTCTGGTGGGAGACCTATCGCTCGCAAAACGTGACTGCCCCGAAGAGTCTTAGACGAACATGCTGACCCTGTCGAGATGGAGTAACCAAGCATATCAAGATGGACAAGCATTGATTCCCCTTCGACGTGATCGACTACCATGCTGAAGATGTGGGGTGCTCTATTTTCAGGATGGCCAGTTATTGTGAAGCCGGTCAGTGACTCTTTCAATTTCTTCTCAAGGTACTTGCGGAGATTCAAGACGTGTTCGTTCTCATTGGGTTCCCAGATTTCGATTGCTTTGGCCATGCCAACTGCAGCTGGGATGTTCTCGATTCCAGGTCTCAGCCTGCGTTCTTCATCTCCGCCCTCTAACACTCGGTGGATTCTGGTCTTCCTCCGGATATAGAGGACTCCAATTCCCTTTGGGCCGTGAATCCTATGTGCATCGAACGATATCAGATTCGCCTTGAATGATTCGGTGTCGATTGGGACTCTCATGTAAGTGTGAGTCGCATCCGTGTGGAACATGATATCCTTTTTGACTGCAATCTCTGCAATCTCCTCTACCGGCTGAATAGTTCCAATTTCACCATTAGCATGCTGGACTGATATCAGAATAGTGTCATCTCTTATTGTCTTCTTGAGCTGATTGAGATCGATGAGACCATACTCATCGACATCCAACATCGAGATTTCGTATCCTGCGCCCTCGAGGCGTTTGCATGACTGAAGGACAGACTGGGTCTCTATTGGCGTTGTAATAATATGTCGGCCTGATCCCTTGTTCGCTACGGCGACTCCCCTAATCGCCATATTGTTGGACTCTGTGACCCCAGAAGTGAAGACTATCGCTCGCGGGTCGGCGTTTAGTGATTTGGCGACAGTCTTTCGAGCCTCTTCGAGACCAGTAAGTGCCGCGATATCCTTGGAATGGCCGAGTTCTAGACCAGCAGTCCCGTAGAACTCTCTGAAGTAGGGAAGCATGGCCTGGATGACTCTTTCATCTACAGGACTGGAATTGGCGTGATCGAAGTACGCCATTTGGAAGGCACCTCAATTGCAGGCAGCACAGTCTTCCTTCACATGAATGCAGTGCTCTCTGTGAATGTCGCACAAGACACCAGCGTCTCTAAGGACCTCTATGAGTCTATTGAACTCTCGAGTCATTATTTCGTAGACTTCACTTTCCTCTTTGGTATCATTCCAGACACTGACAATCAGAT
>CP070761.1:350585-354306 GCA_020348985.1 Candidatus Thorarchaeota archaeon
ACGTGACAGCGATGCCAGGAGCCGCCATTCCTGACCCACTAAATAACTGGGCAGGCATACCTGACCCAACGCTAGGGTTCTGGTGGGCTAATGGTACACCAATGGGTCTAATAGCTTTGCTCTTCATAGGACTCATTGCAACAGGTAGTCACTTCGCTCTACCAACTGGTAACTTCTCACATCTGCAGAGTCTCTTGGCACCAGTCTTGTCAGGAGAAAGCTACGTAGACGAAGCAAACGTGTGGGGTGTTGTGTGGAGCGAAGACACAAATGCCACACACGAATTCCGGATTACATCTACCTATGCGAAAGCCGACGGATTCCTGGCGGAGTACAAGCTCGAGACCTGGAACACTGTAGACAATGAGTTGGTTGAGTCGCTTCAAGTCCTTCGAGACGTGATTCCATCAGGAGGTTTTGACATTGTGCAGTTCCTCCAGAACAACTTGCTCCTCATTGGTGGTGTGGTCGTAGCTCTAGCAGTAGTCTGTGTAATCTTAATGAAGAGAAGGTAGATCCCCAAGGGGCACATAGCCCCTCTCTTCCCCTTTTTTGTCTGAATGCTTCAGTTCAGAGGCGACTCCATAGACCCTCTGCTGATTGAATTGATATCTCAGAGACTTCTTCGTCAGAGATTCTTGTCAACCGCTGGTCCTTTATCACATGGACTCCATTCACGAAGACGTCTGATACGTCTCTTCCCCCGAATGTGTTGACTAAGTGGCCTATCACAGAAGACGAATTGAGTGGCGTGGGGACTCTCGTTCCATCAAGGATTACAATGTCAGCTGATTTTCCTTGCTCAATGCTCCCGATCTCGTTATCCATTCCGTAGCACCTAGCTCCATCGATAGTAGCCATCCTGAATACTTCATCGGGGCCAATCGCACTTGGATTTCGCGCCTCTAGCCGATGAACTGTAAGCGCACATCTCATGTTCTCAAACGGGTCGTATATCCAACCATCATTGCCTAGGCCAACCGTTATGCTCCTTCGTAGCATATCAGGCACAGGGGATGTTCCTACCGCGTTTAGCATGTTGCTCATTGGATTGTGGGCAACAGATGTTCCGCTCTTGGCAATTAGATCTAGTTCATTCGAATCAACATGGACACAGTGTGCAAGAACGGTTTGGTTTCCGAGTGCGCCCAAGCGAGATAGACGCTCAACGGTTCTTTCACCATATCGCTCTAGATTGTGGTACAAGTCAACGAGCCCTTCTGAAGTGTGGATAGTAAGAGGAATCTTCAGACCAGCGGCACGTTTCACCGCCTCCAGAATCAGTTCGTCACTAACTGTGAAAGATGCATGAACGCTCATCATCAATGAAGTGAGGTCAGAAGCTTTCGCTACTGACTCAGCAAACCTAATGTTCTCCTCTATACCTCTTGCTCCCTCCTCCGGCGTATTCCTTTCCGTCGCTTCAAAAGCGAGAAGAGACCGAATGCCTATTCGTTCTGTTGCTTCGGCAATTCTGTCGAGGGTTGATTCAATCGAATTGGGTCCACTGTAGGTATCAGCAAAGAATGTTGACCCGTTGCGAAGCATATCGGCAGAGGCAGAAAGGGCACTGGCCCATGCGTCGTCCGGAGATAATGCCTCATCGACTGGCCACCACACCCTCTGCAAAACTTGGGCAAAGTCCACTGGTGGGTCGATCTTGAGTGAGGCCCCTCGAAGGAGAATTCCGTAAAGGTGCGTGTGCGCTGTGACAATTCCAGGGATGACAACCTTCCCTTTCGCATCAACGACATTGTCGACCTTTTCGGGTGGTTTTCCATCACCAACTTTGACAATCCTTTTGTCTTCCACAAGAACATAGCCCTTTTCGATTATCGTATTTGATTTGTCACAGGTAACCACAAGTCCATTCACAATGAGTGTGCGCTCGCTCATCAATTTCCACATCCTTTTCTAGAGCTTGATGTCAGTGTAGCTTACGGTATCTTCACTAGACTTGTAAACGATTCCATCTTTCTCAAGCTGCTTCAAGATTTTGCCAAACTCGGCCTCTGAAACACCCGATGCCAGCATCTTTACCTGTAGGAGTGTAAGTGGAACATTTTTCCCCATACTTGCCGTCAGATTCTTGAGAGTCAATATGACCTTGTCAGAAGGGGGCAAACTCTCATCAATAGCTAGCTCCGCGGGTGGTGGCTCCGCACTCGAATCAGCACTTTCGTCACTGATTGAAGCATCCCTCGCAGACATGAGCGCGGCAAGAAGATCTACTTTGCCTGCCTCTGCGCCCTTGTCTTCGGCAGTTGCAGGTTCAACCGGCTCGATATCCGCGAGAGAAACACCAGATGTGGCCTCGGTTTCTTGTTCGACAGCAACCTCCTCCTCCGAGAAGTAGGGGAAAGGATCCATCTCTGAAACATCGACGCCCAACCATAATGAATCGATGTCTTTGTTCATCGGTGCCGCTCTAAGCAATTGCTTTCTGAACTTGCGGTGGACTCTCTTGCGTTGTGTTTCGATGTCTGTATCTATACATTCAGTCATGCCGGTCATAAGCAGTGTACGTTCCGCGAGACCTCTGACTCTTGTGTGAGTATCTGTCACAAGATAGCCAAGAATCCTCATGAGACTCGAGAACTTCGAAGCTGAGACATTCACGTTTTCAAGAAGTCCCTGCTTTACACGCCAATCAGGATCAGCAATAACATCCATGATTATGCCAGTTGCTTTTGTGATACCAAGTCTACCTACAGCCTTTGCCACCTCAACTCGATCTTGCCAACTTCCTTCACTAAGGAAAGGTGAGAGAAAGCGGACTGTTGCTGTGTCTACGATTCCGCCAATGTAGCTGACAAGCTGTGGTTTCTTTGCGGCCGCCTTTTGACACAGAAGCTGAATCATCTTTCTCCTAGTCGGCTCAGGAAAGACAAGAAGCTTGGGAACCGTTCCCAGTGAGATTGTTGCAGTGTGGTCACGAATGCGTTTCATTACCCATTGAGACCCTGCTTTTCCGAGATAGGCCATCATTCCAAAAACAGTAGGCTGATGCTCCCGTCCGAGAGTCTCAAGAGAGTCGATCCAAATCTTCTGGGAGTTATTCGATGTAGGAGCACCGTACTCTGCGAAGCTCTCTTCGATGTTTTGGAGGACTTGCTCTCTTTCTGCAGGATTCTGTCCTTCCAAGGCACTGAACAGCTCCGGAACGTACGAACTATAGATGTTTCTGGCAACCATCCTGAAGACAAGTCTTCTAACGCTAGCATCACCTGTAGTCAAAAGGCTCATGGCTCTCGGCAGAAGAGATCTTGGAGTCTTGTGAGCCATAAGTGCACTGGCCGCCTCGTACATCTTTGTCGGATCGTGCGATTCGAGGTTCCACGAAACGGATCTCATTTCTTTCAGAATTGCTTTCTCAACCGTCCACAAGTCCTTTGAGGGTGCCTTCTTCTTGCTCTTCCGCTTCTTGGACATGCTACTTGGCCCCTTTCTTCGACTTTGACTTCTTTCTTCTCTTTGTCCCCGGAGATTTCATCTTGGGACGTGCTGGCGCCTTCCTCTTTGGAGCTTTCTTCTTCTCAAACTCAGTCAATGGCGCCTGTACGCCAGGTGCATCCTTGCGGCTTCTTGTATGTGGCGGTTCTTCTGAAGAATCATCAACAACCTTGCCGTTCAATGTGATTTGGTAGGTTTCTGTAGGTATTTCCTCCTTCTGCCCTTCTATTTCTAGTTCAAGAAGCCTGTGCTCAAAGGCCTCCTTGAT
>CP070761.1:354406-357664 GCA_020348985.1 Candidatus Thorarchaeota archaeon
TGGGTGTTGGTTCATCATGCTCCCGCTAGCCTTGATCTTCGGGCCACTGATACGACTAGCACCCTGGTGGCTTGGAATCCCTGTCTTTTTCGGCGGGTCATTGGCATTGGGAGGGTTCGTTGGAGACTGGCTTGGCAAGAGGCGTGACTACAGACCGTACATGTGATCCGCTATGGGTCATTTCCTCTGAATCTACCCTCTTTGGGAGCTATCGGTACTGGCTCGAATCAGTGTGGTTAACAGTGACATCTCATTTATCCGCGAGTAATCCCTTCTGGATAACCATGCCATTCACACCATTCCACTTCGGGCCTGCTCTACTTGCTGGGGTCATACTCTTTCCCTTCTTTGACTTGGCAGCGATGCTCATATGTTGTGTAATTCTTGATATTGAGCCGATCTTGGTGCTCTTCCTTAACCTTGAAGGCCACCTGCATGGAATCTCGCACACATATTTCGTAGCGGCGATGGTGTCAATCTTGGTTTCGGGTGTCCTTTGGTTGCTACGTGAACCAATTGCATCCATAGTATCGATATTTGGAGTCATTCAGGAACCCAAGAAGAGTCGCATACTTGTGGCAAGTCTATTCGGCACTTATTCACATGTCTTCATGGACTCTTTCATCTATTGGGAGATGAATCCATTCTATCCAATCTTAGGAAATCCGTTTCTTGGACTCATTGCAACTGGAGTCATCTATCAGTTCTGTCTATATTGTGGAATCATCGGAGTCCTGCTCTATTCTGTGAGATTCTGCATTATGAAGAAGGAACCAGATACAGATATTGTGGATCCGTTCAATTGAGTAGTCGCCTGTTTTGTGGGACTTAAATGGCATTTCCCATAACTGAGTTATGGAAAGCGAAAGGTGCTGCATTCAAGGAAAGCAACTTGGTCCAGTCTTTCGGGCCTAAGTGTCTCTCTTACATCGGACACAGAAGTTCTCTGCTTGTGGCTTGCTACAGGACACGCAATAGTTCGTCACTACAAGGATCTCCAACGGGTTTGAAACCATTCTTGCCCTCTTTAGACCAGAAGAGGTCTAAGATTCCGACGAGAGTAGTTCGAATCAACCACCCGCTACCATTTTCACTTTGCACTTCTGACCCGTCGTTTTTAGCTCTCCTTCGGAATTGAATTGGAATGTGGTTGAATGGTACGTATTCTATAACATCGAAACGTTGATGATAGCCAGTAATGATTTGGTAACTAGAATCTACAGTCGTGGTTTGTAGGAAGATAGGAGTGATGGTGGAGAATCATAGCTTGCACGTCAACACTAAGAACCCAGCAATCAGCTTCCTGCTCTTTATTCCTCTATACACACTGAGCATTATTCACATCGTGATGCTAGGTGCGACTGGCAACGTAGTACCACCAGACTCCATTTGGTTTCAATTCACTAGCTCACTACTAACACATGCATCATTTCTTGCAGGAAGGCTCTTCATCGTATGCATTCCTCTCTTCCTAATACTTCATCTGAACGTCATCTGGTCTAGGCGGCTTCTCATCAAGGAAGTTCAATCAATAACCTACTATTTTGTTGGAACTATCCTTGGAGTAATGATATCATACCCGTTACTCATTGTCATGGTGTACATTTACATCTCGTTTGGCTTTCTGATTAGCTGGCCACTAATCGTACTAGCGTGGAGTGCAACGTGCTCGCTCTTCTTTCTCATATACATCTTCACCATTAACGGCATCGTTGCTTCGAACAGAAAACACGTCATTGTTCAGCATCTGTCAAATCCTGGACTTTGGCTTCTTGGCCTTTTGCTTTTGGTTATTCTCTCCATTCCGTCACTTGCCTTGATTAATCCTCTACACAAGGGATATTTCAGATTCTTCCCCACAGGTGAGCTCTTCATTGCAAGCATTCCTGATCTTCTTAGCAGATCTTTTTGGATAAGTCTGGTTCTGTCAGCACTCCCAGTAATACTCCATCGTTTAGAAGCTGAGTCATTATCTGATTCTGGATCTGAACAATAAAGTGAACTATTAGCCAACCCAGAACGTTTGGTAGTGGGAGTCCTACTTAGTAGGAGGGCCCCTACCTCATTCATGGCGTTCATGCTCTCAAGGCTGTCTTACTCTTCTAGCAGCCTGTTGATTTCGTCTACTTTTCTCTCCAGCGCTGACAATCTTTCTCCCACGTTCTCCATCTTTGCCTTCATCTCCGCTCCCATTTCTCCCCCCGGATCTTGTTTCATTATGCTTCCAGTGAGCACAAGGGCCAATATGATGAGAATGATGGAAAATCCGGCGTAATCCCTGAAATAGCCAAGGGTACCGATGATGATCGCGCTTCCTAACCATATGCCAATTATCGCTGTTCCTCTAGAATCCATTCAGTTCTTTCCTTCTTTTCAATTCATTAGGCGATATTTCGATGTGGAAATCCTTCAGCTTGTAGTATCTGAGAGCTCTTGCCTCGTCTTCTAGAAGCACTGTCCTTGTTTCGACTAGGTCTGCTTTGTGGAGCTTGTTCAGGTGTACCTTGGCGAGTGCTCTGCTTATGCCGACCTCCTTAGCTATCTCGCTGAGATATTTCTCGCCATCAATCAGGGAAGTGAGTATCTTGAGTCGATACTCATGTCCCAACGCTCTCAGCTTCTCTATGAGGTCTGTGTATTCCACATTCTTCACCTATGATTACACGTAATAATATTATTACATATAAGTATTTCCTACCTATTTACGAGTCCTTTCTTTAAAGCAACAGCAGCCCTCCAACTTGGTCACTATCATCAGAATCTGAATCGTGATGAATAATAGAGCAGAGAAATCGTTTCGGATTTTGAAGATCTCGATGCATTCAAGATAGCCTGTTGAATTTAGTTTGACGACAAAGAGATCCCAGTCCCCTCCAATCTCATTCTGGAAACCATTGACTACTACGGTGATTTGAAGGTGAAGGGATCACCAGATCCGTGGACTGGACCACACATCCTCGATTACCATGCTTCCTGAGAGATTCCCAGAATTGTTCTCTGAATTCATTGGGTTGTGGATATTCGTCGTAGCGACAATTCTTCCAGCCTTTGCCTATTTCGAACGGAAGCAAAAAGACACGCCAGCAACCGATGATGTAAACAACGTGATGAGCTGAAATCCTAATGATCATTCAAGATGCAAATGCAATGAGTACTCTAGATTGCTAATTCTGTGGTGGTTCGACAAGAAGCTCGTTCATCGGCCATGCAAAGAAGAGAAGACGCTTAAGCGTACAGCCCGATTACATGATGCTAGAA
>CP070761.1:357764-360876 GCA_020348985.1 Candidatus Thorarchaeota archaeon
TCCCGTTCGCCAGTTGGGTGGCTACAGGATATCCGAGGTCCCAGCCGGCTGCGTCCCCGCGGATGATGAACTCTTTGCTCCAAGTCTCGCCCAGGTCATCACTCACCTTGCCTCTTATCCCGTAGGGCTCGGTCTCTCGCCAAGCGTATACCATCAAGACCCTTCCATCATCTAGGAGAACAGGGTAGGGCGATGTTCCCCATCGCGTTATGCGTTTGGGCTCGCGCCAAGTCAATCCGTTGTCATCAGAGAACGTAACTGAGTTCCATCTTACGCCATTCGGACTCAGTGCCCCCAATGTGCAAAGAATCTTTCCGTCGGGCAGACCTAGAAGCGTAGGGTACCCGAGGTGTACTTCGTTGAATATATCTCTACCAATCGTAGACAAGTAATACCATGATATTCCATTGTCCTCGGAGCAGTAGATTTCGGAAAGTGAGAGCCCGTCGGGTCTCTGATGGGATAGTGTCAGAAGAACTGATCCATCCTGCAACTTGAGGTAGTTTCCAGAGAAAGTTAGAACCGAACCTTTTTGCACCGGACGGATTACTATGGGAGCCTCCTCCCAAGTATGCCCTCTATCCTTCGATCTCCGAATGAACAACACATCTCTGTGGTGAACCGCGTCCAATACGCCGATGTAAGGATCACCTGCATAGGCTCTGAGCACGACAAACATGGAATCGGGCAGCGACATGTCAATCGCTTCACGTTTCTCTACACGTTGGTTCAGCCATTCCCTTTGCTTCTCAAGGGACATGGAGCGGTCGAAGAGAGTTGTGTTGTACTTCTCAGGCCACGTCTTGCCGCCGTCGAGCGATCGCTGCATCAGGTATTTAGCTCTTCTCATGTAGCCAACCTGTTCATGATGAACGTCACTTGGCCTCTGGTAAGCACAAGGAGCATGGTAGTGTACCAGAGCCAGTTCGTTCCCTTCGAAGCTGTATAAGCCCCCATGCCTAGGGTGGCCACAATATAGATCGTCACCGCCGCAAATCCTGATATGTTCGACATCCGAAATCGAGACTTCATTTTCCATGCAAGATTCCACCAGATCTCAGAGTCTGTACAAAACGCTTTCTGTCTTAAGTCTTTCGTTTCTTCACCCTAGTCAACGGTGATGGGATACTTGCCGTATTCAGACACAGTCTTCGTGATGACCGAATAAGCCATCTTTCTTAGGGAGGGCGGCACACTTTCGGTTATCCCGAGCATCAGACCTTTCCCAGGAGCCGCGTCCCTCAACAATTGAAGGACATAATCCGCTAACTCAGATGGACCGTAGTGAAAGACTGTTCCTGGAACATTAACCCACAAAGCGATCTCGTCGCCCCATGCCTCTCTGGCCTCCTTCAGAGGCAAATCCCCAACCGGAGGCGGAGTGAAAGATTGGATCGCCCTCAAGCCAGTCTGGCCTATGAGGGTCTTCAAGGATTTGAGCCTTCCATCCATGTGTGACATCGGGACTTTTCGCTTCGAACGATAGACATCCGAGTACTTCTGAAAACAGGGGAGACAGTAATTCTTGAAGAGTCGTGGATTCACTAAGACGCTGTCTGTGTTGTCCCCTATGTTCACGAAAGGCACCGGAGAATCTGCTACTATCTTGTGAGCCTCCATGTTTTTCTCGTCTATCAGATTCATCAATTCTTCAGCTCGGCTCCTATTTCGGTGCATCTCGACGGCGAACTTCTCGAAATTCATGAATCTCTCAATGAGCTGCATTATCGGTGTGCCGGGAGCTCCGCAGAAGAGAATTCCGTCTTCGCCGAGCTCACTGTCTTTCAGCGCTATGTCTTCGAAATCTGGCTTATAGACGGTGTCTTCCACGATGAACTCAACAGGCTTGTAGTCTTGCACACTCTTGATCAGAGGCTCAACACGCCAGTCACTTCTGCGCTCTCCTAGTTCACTAGGCAAACCTACTCTGAACTTCTCCTGAACGTCGCCCACAGGCGTTCTGTAAGTCGTGACGCGGCTATCTCCAACTGTCTTTGTCTCGATCTCCACGTTGGGAGTGCTCTCCTTCAGTGCACTAACCGGGACAGAGATTCCCATTCCCATGTTTCTCAATATGCGTTCATAGTAACCTCTTGCCAGATGGTTGGGCTTGACTAGCCAAGGGATCATATCAATGTCCTCCCAAGTCAAAGCCGCTCTTGCTCTCTGCCTAATAGACATCCTTTCACTGCTTCTACCTGATCCGCGATTCATACCCTATCACCTAGACTATCGGACCATCTTAAGAAAGATAGCGCTGAAATCTTCTCAACCAAGATTGAGAACACAACTCCTTGGCACTCCCGTCGGCTATATCGACCGCACTCCGAACCGAACTCCCTTTCGCTATTCACTCCCATAGGGGCCTCCCACCTCAGGTGTGGTCAGGATTGCTTCACTCTGGATGGACAGCAGAAATCCGGCTCCCGTTCATAAGCGTTTTGGTCCTTTCATAGTACTCAAGCGTGAGTTCTGGACATATGCTATTCTGTCGAACCGCCTTCGCATTAGCCTTCAGCCATCACTGACTCAGAGCGGACAAGGTCTTGCGCGGCTATTGCGCTAGCATATGCCTATCGGAGCCAGCACAAGGTCAGCAGCGAGGGGTTGCCTTGCCTATGAAAATCTTAAAAGTAGGACTGCAAGAACCTCTCGTGACGTTTGCGATCAGTAGCGGTGAGAAAGTTGCCTAGGGAACTTGTGTTCTTGGGGCCTAGGAAGATTGGATATCGAGAGTATGATGAAAGGAGACTGGGACCTAGAGAGATTGGAGTTGAGACAATCTATTCAGCGATAAGCCACGGCACGGAGATGAATCTGTACCGTGGAACCGCAGCCCAGCTTAAGAGATCGATATCGGAAGATAAGCTCTTCACTGATGGAGAGCCCTTCTACAAGTATCCCGTTTGCTTCGGCTATGAAGAAGTGGGTAGAGTCACAGCAGTAGGACCATCTGTAGAAGGCTTTAGTACTGGGGACGTGGTCACCACTGCCTATGGTCACAGAGAGACAGCGGTCATGAACGTGGATACGACCGCCTACCTCAATGTTGTGCCTTCCAGCATGAAGATGGAACAAGCCGTTTTTCAGTCTCTTGGCTCCGTCGCCTTGG
>CP070761.1:360976-364061 GCA_020348985.1 Candidatus Thorarchaeota archaeon
CTATTGTAGCCTTGATCAGATTCCTTCTTATAGGCAGAGCCAAGTACAGCTATCTTGCTGTTATCGATTCTCTTCCCGGCTCTTCTGAGCGCATCTACTACCATCTTGACTATGTGCAAGGGCATAAAGTCATTTAGCTCTCTAGAAGACTGGACGATTCTGGCGGAGCGTGCGACCTTGGCACCAACTGAATTGATCAGCAGGAGGGGGTCTTTTGGCAGACAAGGCCCACCTACACCACATCCGGGCTTATGTATGTTCACCCTAGGATGGGTGTTCGCGAGTTTCCTGACTTCCATAACGTCCACGCCAATCCTCTCACACATCAGAGCTAGCTCGTTTGCGAAAGCTATATTTACATCTCTGAAAGTGTTCTCTGAGAGTTTTGCCACCTCAGCGGTTGTCGCATCTGTGATCAGAGTCTCTTGATCCCGATAGAAGGCTGCTGCGATTTCTGCACTCGTCTCATCATATCCACCGATTATTCTTACATTCTTCGTGAAATCTCTCAACGCTTCTCCAGGAGTGAGACGTTCGGGACAGTGCGCAAGCCAAAAATCCTCCCCGCATCTCAGTCTACTGCCCGCCTCAAGGATCCTGGCCACAACGTTTCTCGTCGTTCCTGGAGGTACAGAGCTCTTGACTATGACAAGTTTCCCGGGAGAAAGACTTGTAGCAATAGACTCACATGCTTTTCTCAAGTAGCTCAGGTCTGGCTTTCGATGTTCAGTCACAGGAGTCTGGACACATATCAGAATTATGTCCGCTTTCTTGACTGCTAGCGGATCATCCGTGACAGCAAGTTTTCCGTTCTTGACGGCGTTCGCAATCATTTTCTCAAGATCAGGTTCCATGAAGTGACTTCTCCCGAGTGAAACGTCTCTGAGTATTTCCTGCCTTACATCTACTCCTGCAACGCGGAAACCTTCATTCGCGAGAACCGCGGCTGTTGGCAGTCCCACGCGGCCCAATCCCATTACGACGAGGCGCGCCTTTTTTTCTCTTATCTTTCCAACCAATGCTTCCTTCATGCATTTTCCCAGCTTCACCTCTGGTGTTCTCCAGTTATATTAGTTATTCTGTTTGAGGCTTCCCCATCACCAAGAGGATTTGGCAACCGCCTTGGGCTCTCGCAGGCTTTCTCTGTATCGAGGATTCTTTCGATGGTCTCTAGTATCCCCGCAGTCTCTGATCCCACTAAGACGCTAGCTCCCAGATTTACGGTTTTCAACCCATTCTGTACTGTCACGCAATGTTATGCAAGGGCCGTATAGCCAGAAAGCCTCTTTCTGTGTTCCGCCGGAATCAGTCAGTATCAATCCTGGATTTTTCTGCAGATTGATCATAATTGTGACCAACAGGACTGATGATCTTGATCTTTTTCTGTTTTTGCAGCTTCGCGTATAAGTCCAGTGAGCATAACTGCTTTACTGTACGTGGGTGAGCAGGGAAAACGGTCTGAAGCTCCTCAAACTTGATAATGGCATCTGCAATATTCTTCAGTCTGCGCGGACTGTCAACGTTTTCTTGCCTGTGTACTGCAAGCAAAAGATTACCCCGTTCTGTCAGATCAAAGTCATCCAAGACCTTGCTTCTTGAGGCCTCTTCAATATGCTTGAGTAGTGCACCACACATCGTGTCTCCCGTCAGAAGATTCGCTCATTCTGAATGCACTCTTCTCGAAGGTTTTCCGCAAGGTTCTCAGAAGGTGCCAACAAGAGTTCAGAACAATGATCAGTCAGCCACGGTTAACCTCTTCAGGCATTCTCATATCATGACTTCCGGCGCTAGCTTCAATGTGTTCAACAGGTACTAGGAGCTTTACAGCTGCCAGAGACCAGCCAATCGATCGATCGTTGATCGATCCAGACAGTGAATCGATCGACGTGCTGTAACCAATCCTTAGGTAATACTCGGCTCCAAAGACCAAATCCATGATTCTCAATTACATCATCTCCTTCGTGTTGGGTCCGCAATATATCTGCCTTTTCTATAGATTTGATACTCTTGCCGGAAAAGGATGTGAGCAGAGTTCGAGTGTCGAGGGGGCCGAGATGAGAATGCGCATGAAGGAAATGCTAACCGAGAAGACTGACCCTTGGGAGTCGAAGTTGCCTTTCCGATCTTGTGGTGTCGTTGGTGACATAGCCATTATTCGAGTTCCAACACTCCTAGAGCAAAGGGTTCGCGAAATGGCTGATTCGGTGATGCGAATCAACAAGCATGTTAAGACGGTCTTACATCAAGTCTCTCCTGTGTCAGGTGACTATCATCTGCGCGGGCTCAGCTGGGTGGCTGGCGGGAAGAGAGCCGAGACTGCTATAAGAAAGAAGGCGGATCGCTAGGCGTTCCGAAGTCAGGAAAGTTTACTCTGTAGATGTGAGCTATGCCGCGGCAGAATATCAAAGAGAGAACGTTAGACTGAATGGAGTTGAGAACGTTGTTGAGCCGATATTGGGGGACGCTGCGGGGATAATCAAAGCGGGATTGCGGGACGTTGCGCACAGGGTTCTCATGCCTCTGCCTGAGAGAGCATTGCAGTATCTGGGTTACGCGATCATAGCGTTGAGACCGGGCGAAGGTGGGATTCATTATTACGAACATATAAGTGCGAGCAGAGATGAGGATCCTATCAGGGAAGTCGAGAAGAGAGCTTCTAGGAAGATGGCTGAACTGGGCTTGGACTTTAAAGTGTCTCTCGGTAGGGTTGTTCGGACTGTTGGGCTTAGGCGGTTTCAGGTCGTTTTGGGCTTGTTGGTTCATAAAGAATACTTATAAGTGCAGACTGATGCTTAAGCTAGGTTTGTCGGGAAGGGTGTCTGCTGATGAAGAGAAGGCTGATGGAGATTCTCGCGTGTCCGATCGACAAATACTATCCCCTAGAGCTCCATGTTTTCGAAGAGAAGGAAGAGATAGCTGAAGGCGTGATCATCTGCCCCAAGTGTCTGCGGTGGTATCCAATCAAAGATGAGATTCCCGAGATGTTGCCCGATGAGCTTCGAGAGAAAAGGGATGAGACGGCTTTCCTGAGGAAATGGAGAGAGAAGATCCCCGGGAATATTCTGTTGGAAGGTAAGCCGTTCAA
>CP070761.1:364161-366686 GCA_020348985.1 Candidatus Thorarchaeota archaeon
TACATGCCTGGTCCGTCTGGAGCAAATGGAATCACGTTGATATCTCCGCCTTCCAACTCGTCCCAGCCATAGAACCGTTGATGACTATCTAGAACTGATATGGCAACGTATGTGCTGTCTTGTCGGCTACTAACAGTCAAGTGGAAGAACTCTTGGTTCGTAACATTAAACACGCCAACATGAGCTACTCCTGGATCCATTACAACAGAGCTTTCCACACCAACCGAAAGCGGAAATAGCACTCTGTCTTGTTCAATGGTCATGCTGTACTCATTCGTGGTATTGGCAAAGTCATAGAACGTCGGAAGGTATGACCCATTATGTAGCCATCCTGCAGTAAACCCGGACATCGCCATTATTTCGGTCGTTCTATCTGCTGGTCCAGTATAGGAACCGCTGGAGACATCCCAACCTGTTTCATAGTAGGCATAACTCGAATAGGAAACGTCTTCATCATGAACGAGCCGATTAGGACTCCAAATGAAGTCTGCGGGCTTGTCCACAAAGAGATACGTATGGCCGTTCTCATCCGCTTGCAGTGACTGTGGAAAAGTCACCACACTCCTGCTTACGTAAGCAGCATTCACGAGGGGCGCAAATGTCCCCAACATCATCACAAAAGCAATTGTAAAGGATACTAGTATCCTCCCTCTATTGAAACTCATAGGGGCGCACCTAACCTAGACTGATTTTGCGGAAACCTTTGAATAAAACATTTGCCGGTATATTCTCAACTTCTTTTTCCGAAGCACCGATTGTTTTAGGTTAGTCTTCACTAATTTTCGAAGAATGGAGGCGTCCCAATGACTAGGAGACTTTTTGTCAACATATCCGGCAGAGAGAGAGACGTTGTTTTGAGAGCTATACTGTACTCTAGTAAAACAGTGTCATCCAACTTGATTCCTGACCAAAAGGTGGTCTTCTTTGGTCCGTCAGAGAATCTTCTGGTTACTGATCAAGAAGTCAGGATAGCGGCTATGAATCTCGTTAGAGTATGTGACATCAACGAGACTATGGCGCAAATCACCATTCGGATCGAGAGAGAACTCTGACAAGATTGAGGAGTTAGGCATATCTGTGGAATACGATGACAAGATTATTCCCGACCATCTCAAGGAAGGATACACACCAATGGTTTGGTAGCGTGGAATTCTCTGTTAGCCTCTCGCCGCAGAGCCCTAGTGATGGTGTGCGGCGCCTCCGTCCAATGGTGCTAGTCTTCCGAATGCTCTTTGGACTACTTCAGGAAGGGCTGGATGGATGTAGATTGCCCTGCGTCCACCAACATAGGTCGGATCGTCGGTGTACATGATGTTGATTATTGATTGAATTAGAATCGGTGCATATGGGCCGATGATTGTTGCACCAAGAATCTTGCCAGTCTCCCCATCTGCTATCACTCTCACGAAGCCCGGTGGATCACCCATGGCCATTCCCTTTGCTGTATTGTTGTAGTCCACTTGGCCCACAAGCAAGAGCTTCCCCGATTCCTTGGCTTGGCGCAGATTCATTCCAACAGTAGCGATTGGAGGATAGGAGAAAATGGCCCAAGGAATTGCATCATATCTCATTGTAAGCATGTCGGCATCTTTACCATGTCTTAGATTCTGTACGAAGTTGTACCATGTGTATCCCGATTCTTCGTTTGCTGTGTGTCTGAACTGATACCTCCCAATTGCATCTCCAAATGCCCAGATGTTCTTCTGTGACGTCCGAAAGTAATCGTCAACAATGACAAATCCGCGGTCATCAATCTTCACACCCGTCCTATCAAACTTAAGCAGGTCATCATTGGGCCTTCTACCAGCCGCTACAAGTATGATTTCAGCCTCGAACTCCTTTTCCTCTCCTGAGGCAAGATCTCGGGCTAACACGGCCTTCGATGAGCCGTTGTCCTTTACCTCGATTGCCTCGTGGTTAGTGAGGACCGTCATTCTCTTTGAGAGCTCCTCTTTGAGCATCTCAGAAACATCTTCGTCTTCATTCTTTACGAGGTACGGGTTTCTCCCAAGAATGGTCACATCCGCACCTACGGCCGAAAAGAAATGTCCGAACTCTGTTGCAATGTAGCCCCCTCCAAGGATAATCATCGACTTTGGACTCGTCGTTAGTTCTAGGATTGTTGCGCTGGTATAGAATTCAATCTCTTCAAGGCCTTTGACTTCAGGAATGGTTGGCCGTGTTCCCGACACTACGAAGATGTGCTTTCCCTTAATCGTTTCATCTCCCACTTTCATGGTGTACTTGTCAACGAATTCACCGGTGTCCTTGTACCAGTCGAAGTTAGGGGCCGCTTCGACACTGTCACCCTGTCTCCTACTATCCCCGCCAACCTCATTCCTGACTCTTTTCATTAACCCTGGGAAGTCTATGTTCTCAACTCCAAACTTCACATTCAATTTCTCTGCATGTTGCGTCTCGACTATGAGATCTGCCACGTAGGTCAGCATCTTCGTTGGAATGCAGCCCCTGTTGAGACAGGTGCCACCCATAGGGCCATGTTCGACAACTGCGACTGTCATGTC
>CP070761.1:366786-369256 GCA_020348985.1 Candidatus Thorarchaeota archaeon
GGTGGCCAGTGACTATCAGAAACCTGATGGCTTGACAGTCGTCAGACCAGATGAAGCAAGAAGGTTTCTTTCTCCACTTCCAGTTCGCAGACTGCTGTGGGTTGGCAGGAAAACTGAAGAGAAGCTCAACGCCCTAGGCATAAGAACTATAGGTGATCTGGCAAGCTGCGATCCTTCCCTTCTCAGGGCCAAGTTTGGCGTAGCTGGCAGGCACATTTACCGTATGGCTCACGGGATTGACAATTCCGAAGTTCGTGAGAGACACAGCAGAAAATCAATAAGCAAGAACAGAACCTTCGAACAGGATACTTCCGACTTCAATCGTGTCTTGGATACGGTAGAAAGACTTACTTCAAGAGTTCATGAGAGACTTGCTCGCCGTTCCCTTTCTTTCAAGACAGTATCAGTAAGAGTCAGATACGAGAACTTCGAGACCCACTCTCATTCGAAGACCCTGAACTTCAAGACTTCGAACCTAGATGAACTGTCCAAAACAGCAAGAAATCTGATGGAAGACTATCTCCACAACGGGAGGAAAGTGAGACTCGTTGGCGTCGAAGTATCGAACCTCTCCGCAGCAGAAAGACAAGAGACGCTCGCGTAGGCCTGGACGGGTTTGAATGGAAACTGGTTTTCACCAGTTGATGAAGAGCACAGTTTCCCATGAGCTTGCTGAAGAGGGATACATCATACATTTGGAGCCATGGAATCCTCCTCTAGAAAGACTTACTTGGAGCTGCTATCGTCCTGACATTCTTGGCGTGAAAGACCGAGAATTCAGGTTGAAAGTTGCTCTTGCCGAGTGTGAGACTAATCCAAGCATCTCACGAATCAGAAACAAGAATACCCAGGTCAGGCGAATTGTCTTACAGGCGCTTCTGGGCGAAACGTGTGAACTGAGACTAATACTGGCTATTCCGTGTGGAATGCTTTCCAGAGCGAACCATACGCCGATCCGAAGACTCTGGGAGATATGGGCGATCAACAAAAACGGCCGAATAATCTACAAGGTCACGTGAAAGTGAGTTGATCATTAGACATCTTACCTGAAGAATCTAAGGGAATCGCTCGATCGACTAGCAAGGAGGTACGGTTCAAGTGACTGAAGACTCCATCCGATTCTTACACATCAGTGATACTCATCTAGGTGTCCATTATGCCCTGAGACCGAGGAATCTGCTGCGCAGAGCTTATGGAGAGTTGTTTTTTCGGAAGGTAGAAGAAGTCATCAATGAAGCAATATCAGTACACAATGTCGATTTCATTATCCATTCAGGTGATTTCTTCAATCGCAGTAAGCCCCCACCAGAAGTCATTGATCGGGGAGTGAACCCTTTTCAACTGGCAGCTAGGAAGGGGATTCCGATCTACATAATACCAGGGAATCATGAGCGAAGCAAGCTGCCTCTCGGTCTTCTTCCCTTTTCTGAAGACAACATCAACTTGTTTGCAGAGCCATGCTCTTATCTTTTCGAGAAGAACGGGATAACCATCAAGATAACAGGTTTCCCCCATGTTAGATACAATGTTCGGGAGAAATCCCCTGAGATTCTCAAGAAGGCTTGGCATAGTCTCGTTGGAAAAGACACACCGAGACATGATTACTCCATCTTGGCGATTCATGAACTTCTTGAAGGATCGCGTATTGAAAGTCATACCTTTCGTAGAGGGCACGAGGTTCTCCCGCTCGCCCAGATCCCAAGGAGATTCAATTGTATCGCTTGTGGTCATGTCCATCGTTTCCAATTCCTCTACAATACAGGAGCATCTGCACTGCGATCAACCAACAGACTTCGTGCTCTCAAGCAACATTGTGAAGAGCATAACTGGCATTTCCATGACGATAGTCGCTCACGTTTTCCAGACCCAGTGATCTCCTATGCTGGCTCCCTCGAACGAGTATCAATCGCGGAGAAAAACGAACCCAAAGGATACATCATTGGCGAACTGGAACCATCAGACACGGAACACAGAACTTTGACTGCGAAATACCAGTTTTATGAAATACCTGCGGTTAAGATGATATATGGCATCTGGGACCTATCTGAGTCGTCCATGGATGACTATGCCGCCCAAACCCTAGAAGAGATCTATAAGATCCAGCCAACCCCTGGTTCGTATATGAAAGAAGAAAGCCTAACGGGGATAATTCGAATAAGAATCAAAGGAAAAGGATTCCGAGACGCCAACTGCCTTGACTATCTCAGACAGGAAGCAAAACGGCTGAGATTCTACCTCACTATCAGAGAAGACTGGAAATCGATCGATAGATAGGGATCGATTGATCTAGGCAACTATCTTGACAATGTTTCCTTGCCGAGGTACATCTAGCCTTTCTGCAACTAGAACACACTTTGCTCTGAGAACATAGAAAAAGGGTTTCGGCACGGCATCTTCGAATTCCGTAATACTCTCGTAGTTGCCTTGACCTTTTGCTATCACCAAGTCGGTTTTGTGCAGAGTATCTAGG
>CP070761.1:369356-371815 GCA_020348985.1 Candidatus Thorarchaeota archaeon
ACCACGCCCCACAATCTTCACTATCCCATGATAATGGATGCCGCGAACGCTGGAAAAGCGATATATGTTGAGAAACCAATGTGTCTGACAGAAGGGGAACTAGATGAAATAGTGAAGGTTATATCAGTGACGAAGGTGCCTCTTATTGTTGGCTTCAACCGAAGATATGCTCCACTGGCCGTAAGGGCGAAGGAGCTGCTCAAGGGCAAACATGGACCCTACCTAATCAGTTACAGGGTAAATGCTGGTTTCATACCTGAGACTAGTTGGGTTCAGAATCCTGAGGTCGGGGGAGGTAGGATTATAGGTGAGTGTTGTCACTTCCTTGACCTCTTCGGTTTTTTCATAGAGTCTGAAGTCGGAAACACGAGTGTGATGAGCATCCCGGTGAATAATGCCATAGTGGTCGCTAATGATAATGTTGTCGTGACTATGAGATGGACAGACGGATCGCTAGCAACGCTGGTCTATACTGCGCTGGGCCATAGAGGTCTGCCCAAAGAGCGGATTGAAATATACGCCAATGGAAGTAGCATAGTTATCGACGACTTCAAGAACATGGAGCTGTATGGATTTGGGGAGAGAAGTATAAGATTGAAGAAGAAAGACAAGGGGCACTATCAGCAGCTGGTGGAGTTATCTAGATTTCTGCGGGGGGAAAAGGCGGATATCATCTCTTTCCAAGAAAGCGTGAAAGCCATGAGAATGGCGTTTGAAGCTGAAAAACTGACAAGGAAACAGACCGGCTTCCAGTAGTTCCTCATGTAAGAGAGCTTGGGAACATAGCACGTCTCGATCGATCGCTCCTAAGCTATAGGAAGACTTCGTTGCGAGACCTCGTGACTTTGACTCTATACCAAGACTAATGATACTCTTTCCCAAAGAGAGGTGGGGTTCAACACCTTTTCTTGGAGCAGAGATCGAAGTTGGACAAGTAGCAAACGCTGAAAGTATCTTGGAATTGCTCAGCATTGAAAGGATATGGCGGATAGACCCACATGAGCCTTACAAAGAGAGTGATGGCGAAGAGATAATTGTTCGCCACAACAACACGGAAATAGAGATAGCAAAGAAACGGTTGTCACGATTTCTTGACAGAGTTGAGTTCATAGAAGCTACTTCTTGTCGAGCAGTGGATAGAGGTCCAGACAGTATACTTGACTTCTGTTACATAGACGGAAATCACAGCTACGAGTACGTCAAGGAAGACATACGGAATTACCTACCGAATGTAAAGGCACGGCGGTGTTCTTGGCGGTCATGGTTTCCGTGGAAACCGGAAGGGAGCCTGTGAAGCTGCCGTCGAATTCACCAGCACTCATGGATACGATCTGCAAGCAAAGAAGTCAGATTGGTGGTTCGTCAAGCCATGATACATCTAGTCAGAGATCGATCAATCCACTAAGCTCCATTCTCCTCTTGGCTAACACGCCAAGAGTTCTCGCACAACAACATTAGAAGACGGAAACATGAATGCTGGCGAAACAAGTCGAGTCAAACAGTTTCCTTGGGTCTGAGACCATTTCTTGAATTCGCACCAAATGCTTTCCCAAGGGTAATCATTGATATGATCTGCCTTGAATGGTCTAGCCAAGTTCGACTAGCCTTCGTACGATCACCTTCTGTTGCATAGCTGAATCGAACTGAGCATTTCATGAATCTTCTTTTCGGAGTGGTCTTCCCAGATTCGACGATTGGGTATACGGACCGCACCATTCAATGCTTTCAGGATGGCTTCTCCCATTTCATCTTCATCAACCAGAAGGTATTCCTGGGATTCAGCAATACCACAGGCAACAATGGGCTTCTCGAAAAACATGTATTCAGAGATCTTGAAGACGTTCTCTTCATTGTAGAACACCTGGAAGGCAGACTTGTGTCTAGGTACGATGCAAACATCGGCGGCTGATATGAAGTTCGGAATTCGATTGTGAGGTTGCCAGCCAAGCAATTTGACGTTCCGTGGAATCGCCTTGGCGAATTCCCTCAATGCTGGGTAGAAGGGACCGTCTCCAACGATCCAGAAGACGATATTGTCTTCCGCTTGGCTCATAGCGTTCTCAATGATCTTCGGGAACAGATCAGCGCCCTCTACACGGGATAATTTACCCACAAACAATACAACCCTGTCTTCTTCTCCGCAATCATTGCTTTCCCGAAGCTCTTGTGTAGAGATGGTGACGGTTCCGAATGTCTTTAACGGATAGTTCGGAATCACGAAGACAGGTTTGTGGAAGCTCTTGACCTTTTCCATAAGTCTACTAGTCGTGAGTGTTATGAGAGCGGCATGCTCCAGAGCCATTCTTTCGATGATGGCGGCTAGATAGAAGATAGGTTTGAGGCCAAACTCGGTTTCAACCTCAAAGGACCACGGCGAACGATATTCCAGAATGTAGCGTTTCCTTCTGAGAACCAACGGGATGACCAAGATGTCGGGGCAGTTGGCAACCCAGAAAATG
>CP070761.1:371915-374366 GCA_020348985.1 Candidatus Thorarchaeota archaeon
CGTCTGGTTCTGTCAAAAGGATTAAAAGATGAACAAAGCGTCAGTAGAGCAGACAGGAGAAGATAGGCATGCCGAAGACTGCCAAAAAGCGCAGGAAGAAGAAAGGCGAAGGACCTATGCCGTCTGGAGGCGCAGGCCTGATTCGTTTCTTTGAGGACGAGACTCCTGGCATTAAAGTGGGTCCCACTCTTGTCGTAATCCTAGCGGCGATTCTACTGATAGCCACGATCCTAGGACACCTGTTGCTGGGTCCAGGGTGAAAGTGGCCCAGTTTCTGTGGAACCCGGAAACCATGCCCCAATGGTTATAAATGGTCTATAGTGGGGACCCAGAGCCCCAGTTGGTGAATGCATAATGAAGATGAAGCCGGTCATGAACAAATATTGCCCCCGATGCCGCAAGTACACAGAACACTCTGTTTCAACTTACAAAAAGGGGAAAGACCGTTCACTAGCGCAGGGTAGAAGAAGAATGGATAGAAAGCTTAAGGGCTATGGCTCTTTCCCGAAAAACATTCAGAAGCGATTTGCAAAGACAACCAAGAAGACTATGCTGAAGTACAAGTGCAGCGACTGCGAGCACACTGTCCAGTCGAAGGGCATCAGACTGAAGAAAGTCGAGATTGAAAGAGCCTAGCATAGCCTTGCATTAGCGCTCATAAAACACCTCTTTGAAGTAGCCTTGTCGATAGAGTTATAATAAGACCTCAACACGGCGAAACCAAGTCCCGATTGTGGCCTTTTTCTGTCGGCTTCCGACAGTATTGCATACTATCTTACAGCGGTGAGGCGATTGGCCAAGAGAGAAATTGTTGAACAACCAAGATCACGGTTCCTAAAGGTGAAATGCCTGGAGTGCGAAAACGAGCAGATCATGTTTGCCAATGCCACTACCGAGGTCAAGTGCACGAAGTGTGAGAAGGTACTTGCCAGACCGAGTGGCGGAAAAGCCAAACTTGATCCAATAGCAAGAGAAGTAGAAGTTCTTCCATAGTTCAATAGATTCCATAAGCGGAGGTCTGTGAAGAAATGGTCAAGAAGCGTGCTGAGTGGCCCCAACCAGATGAGTACGTAATTGCCGTGGCGACGAAAGTTGCGCCATATGGTGCATACGTGACACTTCCAGAGTATGGAGAGAAAGAAGGTTTCATTCACATTTCAGAGGTCAGCAGCACGTGGGTGAGGAACATTCGCAATCATATCAGCGAGAGGCAAAGAGTAGTTGTCAAGGTTCTCCAGGTAGACACTCAAAAACAGCATATCGATTGCTCTCTGCGGCGCGTTTCAACTGAGGCACGAAGATCGAAGAACAATGAATGGAAAAGAGCTCAAAAAGCTGAGAAACTTCTCGAGCTAGTTGCCAAGGATAATGGCATGAATCTTGAACAGGTCTATGAGAGCATTGGCTGGCCTCTTGAAGACCACTTCGGCGAGATATACAAGGGGCTTGAAAGGGCGGCCGATCTAGGAGAGGACGCCTTCACTGAACTAGATGCAGATGAAAGCTTGAAGAAACAAGTGGCCGAGCTTGCGAAAGCGCGGATAGAGATTCCTTCTGTAGAGATAGACGGAGAGATGACGATTCAAGTCCCTGGTTCCAATGGTGTTGAAGTCATTAAGAAAGCGCTTTCAAAGGGACTAGAACTTGGTAGTAATCGGAAGGGTTCCTCGATTGAGATCTATACGTTGGGATCTCCTCGCTATAAGCTTCGGATTGTGAGTCCGGATTATAGGGAAGCAGAAGAAATTCTATCATCTGTGTTGACTGGAGTCACAAAGATAATTGAGAAGAGCGAAGGGACTATCGACTTCTCACGGAAGTAATGCCTCATGACTCACCTTTACAAATGCATCGAGTGCAACTACTATACGTTAGAGAACAATCAATGTCCGAAGTGTGGCGGCAGTGTCAAGGATCCGGCTCCTGCACGATTTTCTCCCCAGGACAAATACGGTGAGTATCGCAGAAAGGCGAAGAGAAGACTGCGAACCTCGTCCGAAGTGGATTGAGGGCGCAGCCTTTTGACGATAGTTGGTTCTAGTAGAGATCTACGGGCACCCAGAACTCCGTCCACTCTGATGCAAAGGTGGGCTCGCCCTTGTCAATATTGTTCCACCACATCAATCGTATCTGGTAGTTCATGCCAGGATTCAACCGGAGATCTTGGTGGTCTGAGGAATCGAGCGGAATAATGAACTCTATGACTCCTTCACCCGTCCCGAACTCAGTGGCATTTGCACCGCTTGAATCGGCTGCCCAGTCTCCATTGTAATCGATGTGCCCGTCGAAGTACTCATTTCCATCGTAGTTCACGATGCGAATGTCAGGGTTTGACGTTGAGTCGAGAGGTGCAATCTGGATACCAAAAGCGTCGTCTCCAAGTGTGTAGTTGGCCATATCGATACCGTAGTAGATGTGAGTTGAGTTGGCTTCGGTGTAGACTGTAGCTTC
>CP070761.1:374466-376915 GCA_020348985.1 Candidatus Thorarchaeota archaeon
CCTCGACTGTCGCTCTCCACATATTTTCCTATTTCTGAAAGCTGGCGGAAGAAGTCAGCAAGAGAGTTCGACTGGACAACGAGGATTCTTACACTGTTACGGGAATATTACGAGTAAATGAGCAATCGATCGAAGGATGGCCAGCAAGACTCAAGGAGGGGAAAGCGGTCAGGAAGAGAGTAGAGTCATTTCTCTTATGTTTCATTCTTCTGCCTGCTTTGTCCTCTTCAGTGATCCAGACGTCTGCTTGGAGCAATGGAGGCTACAGCGATGATTCCTCAAATCCAGACTATGGAACTCATGACTTCATAGCTGAACACGCCCTCGATTGGCTTCCCGCTCAAGAGAGACAATACATCGTCAACAACCTAGCTTTGTATCTCTACGGAACTGAGTTGCCGGACAATTCCCGGCCACAGGATGGCATAGGAGATACTGCGAAGCATCACATCTATTTTGATGCTGATGGTACTTTGGTGGATGATTCAGCAGCCCTTCGAGCTCATGAGGAATATGGTGGGACACTGGGTTATCTCAACGCAGGCAATTTCACAATGGCAGCGAAGACCGCAGGAATATTGAGCCACTATATCGTGGACATGGCAGTCTTCGGGCATGTCATGGGCTCAAATACAGTTTGGGGAGCAGAGGAACACCACTCCGATTATGAGAACTACGTCAATGCGAGAACCGAAAGCTACAACGATGATTTTGTCATCTATCTTTCTTTTGACGGCAGCCTCGACAACGTAACAGCCTATAAAGCTGCGTTGTTGCTGGCGTTTGATACAACATTCGATGTCGATGGACAGCTCACTTGCGTCTGGATGGACAGCAACTATGACTGGAGCGATCAGGTGTTCAGAGACAGATGCGGCGAATCACTCAATCACGCAGTTAATCTACTCACGGATGTCCTCCATACGCTCTACGCTACGAGTAACCAAGAGCCAATCGAGAAGACACAGAGCTCAATAAGTTGTATTGTCACGCCTTCTTCCATCGAGATCTACTCAAGCGTTACCGTGTCTGGGGCCATCGACCAAGCTCATGCACACACTGAGGTTACGCTGGAGTACACATCGCCCAGTCATTCAACAATCGTGAGAAAAGTTTCCTCTGACTCTGAAGGTAAGTATTACGATCAGTATTCGCCTACCGAATCGGGCTACTGGAACGTGAAAGCGAGCTGGGCAGGAGACTCCTCACACTACGGAGCATCGAGTTCAACTCAATCCTTCATAGTAGAGAAAAGAATGACCACAATCTCCTGCTCAGTGACCCCATCAGAGATCACCGAAGGCGATTCTCTTACCATCTCAGGAGGCATCAATCCCTCGTTTCCAGATAGGACTGTTATTCTCACCTATGAAAGGCCAGACGGCTCAACACTGAATAGAACAACCACAACCGATTTCGAAGGCAAATACAGTGAAGTCTACGAGCCTGATGACGCTGGCTCTTGGACGGTTAGAGCATCATGGAACGGAGACGACACATACTATGGAGCAGCAGCCTCACCTCAAGCATTCAAGGTGAAGCAGAAATCGTTCTTCGAAACTCCAACTGGGATAGCAGCAATATCTGGTGGACTGGTGGCTATAGCTGTCGTAATAGCGATAGCTATCAGAAGAAGAAAGACTTAACACGTCGATGACTTTGCGCTAGCGATCGATACCGATTGAGGAAGCCGATCGATCGATATCTGTTCACTAGTACCGTCGAGGAGGCCTATGCTTTTCCCAACATTCCCTACAATAGACTGGTTTTCCCGGAGTAGGTTCGAACGGTACTTCACACGCTTCGCCACAGTCGCTGCAAACTGCCTTGTGCATTTCTCTGGGTCCACCGAACCTGCGTCTACTATCGAATCCCCGTCTTTCTCTCTCCACCCGATCACGTGGATATCTATGCTTTGGAAGGCATTCGCGGCAGTATACTGGTCGACCCTCAGTCGGCTGAAAGGGCACTTCACATTCGTTGCCACAGTCTGCACAAGTAGCCTTGTACATCCGCCTAGGTCCACCAAACCCACGTCTTTCCCTTTCCATTTCCACTCGCCTTTTCATACAAGAGGTCGCATCTATATGCAATTCAATAGAAAAGCTATACCTTATTAAGAGTTGTTTCTAGCTAAGGATCTGTGTCTACTGTCGGATCCTTAGCAGCGAAAGTCAACCTGTGATCGATCGATCGCCTCTTATCAGAACACATGTAAAAAAAAGCTGTATCGATCGCTCGAAGAAGAGTCTAGGTATCTTCAAGTATGGCATATTCCATATAGATTAACACACACCATGCGTGAAAAATATTTAGTTTTCACAGGAAGGCCCAACGCAGGCAAGAGCAGCATCATCAGAAAAACCACCAAGATTGATGTAGCAACCGGCAAGCTTCCAGGAACCACTAGACGAATACAGAAATACCCCCTGACTCGCGGCTTGGTTCT
>CP070761.1:377015-379376 GCA_020348985.1 Candidatus Thorarchaeota archaeon
GGGGCAAAGGTTATAGCTGCCCGCAAGGCAGTAATCGCATTTCCCACATCCTACTAGCGGCTCAAGCCCTACTCTGTCACCAACGGACACTCTCTCAACATTTCCTCCAGTCTCCACAACCTGACCACTATACTCGTGACCGAACAGCCTGCCCTCAGTATGTCTAGGGGCTAACCGGTAGCCTTGGAGGTCGCTGCCGCAGATTCCAGCTGCTTTGATCTGCACTAGCACTTCGTCAGCGCTTATCTCAGGAACGGCCCTCTCCTCAACCCTGATGTCTCCGGCCCCGTAGAAGACAGCTGCTCTCGTACCTACACCTTCTCATTTCTGAATGGCAGTAAATCCCGTTGAATGCTTAAATCATTTGGGACTCATTGAGATTCGATCGATCTTTCGCAAAGGGAGGATGGAAATGCCAGTCTCTCGGAGCTACGAGGTCTTCTATGGCGATATCCACATCCACTCTGGATTGTCTAGGTGCTTCCGTCACGGCCCGTTTAGGAAGCGCTTTAGCTTCAAAGGAGACGATCGTGAGCTCAACATCGCGACGATAGACGAGTGCTACAGATATGCCCGAGAAGAGTCTGAGTTTGACTTCGCAGCGCTAGCAGACCACGACTTCCATATGAGTGATAGCGACTGGGAGCTGGCCAAAAGGAAAGCTGCCGAATTCCACGAACCCGGTCGCTTCGTCACCTTTAGCGCTTTTGAGTGGACATCGTCTGCGTATGGTCACTACAATGTCTACTACCTAACCGAAGATCAGCCACTTTTCAGATGTGTTCCCTTTGGGACACAAGCCAGCAGAGAAAGAGGCATGACTCCTGCACAATTATGGCGTCATCTAGAAGAAAACAGGGCTCAAGCGATAACCATTCCACACCACGTCGCAGTTACACATTTCCCTCTAGAATGGGATTTCTATAGTCCAAACCTGGAACCTGTCGTGGAGATAACTTCTGTATGGGGGAACTTCGAATTCAATGGGAACCCTGGGCAAGGCAAGTTGTCGGACAGCTTACCGGGCTACTTCGTTCAAGACGCCCTAAGCCGAGGATATAAGCTCGGCATCGTAGGAGGAAGCGACAATCACTGGGGAACACCTGGAAGCGCCAGCCCACGTCCTCTAACTCAGAAGAGGAGGAAGGTCTTGGGGACCCTCTATCCTGAGAAGAACCCGCTTGGGATGGGAATTGAGGAGATCGGGAGAAACACCCTAGGTGACGGATTCACTGCAGTTCTTGCTGAGGAACTGACGAGAAAGTCGATCATGGATGCACTGAAGCGTCGTCGATGTTACGCCACGACATGTGCAAAGATAGTTCTTGATTTTCATGTGGACGGACACCCAATGGGAGAAGAATATACGATATCAGACCCCAAAGCCTACCCTGAGATACTCGCTCACGTAGAAGGAACCCAAGACATTGAGCGCATAGACTTGGTGAAGAACGGTACAACTCTCTATTCTCAGCGGGGCAGGAGCCAGAAAGAAAGCCTTAGTTATATGGATGATCAGGTCACAAGCGCGAACAACTACTATTACATACGAGTAGTTCAAGCCGACCGGAGAATGGCGTGGTCAAGCCCGGTATGGGTCACTTGGAAGTGTCTTCCAGACCTGAAGATCTGCAAAGCAGACCTCCAAATCGGGGGCAACATTGTTCAAGCTAGAATTCATAATATCGGCAACAGCGTAGCAGAGAATTTCGCAGTGAGCTTCTATGAACGGGTGCCTTTCGCTAGGATCTCAGACGAAGCTCCAATAGCTCTGAAGACCAGCGGCGAAGAGGGAAATGTACCGCCGTTCAAGGGTACTCTTCTGTGGAAACAACACTTGAGAGCGAATACCATCAAGGTTTCTCTACGAATGAGAGGAGGAGCAGAAAGACACAACTTCTCTGGTGAACTGCAGATCAACAGCTTCAAGAAGTACTTCGTTCAACCCTATTTATTCACATTGAAGAAGTTCGGTGGCGACCTGTTCACCGACGATGGCAACGGTCGAATCAGATGGAATCTGAACACGGGTTCCACTCTCAAGGGTCTTGACATGGTAGTGAAGCCTGATCGCTATCGAGACTCTCATGTGATCGTGAATCCCCTCATGGACGGGAAGCCTTGCACCGAATGCACTTGGGTAGGTCTTAGCAACGTGAATCGGATACCATTCAAGATAGAACTGAACAGATACGATGAGGACTTGAAGTTGAGAGACCTGAACATAGCTGAGCTACTGGAGGGAAAGACAATGACTCTGGAATTCGGTGTAGAAAGCATGCCAGACGAACTCTATGTAATAGCGGACCCGCAGAATTCTGTCACAGAATCTGATGAAGAAAACAACGAGGCCTTGTTGGA
>CP070761.1:379476-381814 GCA_020348985.1 Candidatus Thorarchaeota archaeon
CCTGAGAGGATTGTTTCAGAAGAGATCAAGAAAGTCTGGATGGAAATCCTGAAGATCTTATAGGCGGTGTGGGCGCTTGTCGTTCGGTCGATTCACAGCAAGCAAGGTGAGAGGTGTATGTTGTGTCCAGACTGTAAACGAGGAGTGATCAGCTACTATCGATACCGTCCTTGGTGTGGGACAAATGTCCGTGGAATGGTTGCTGACTCCATCATTGAGAAGGGACGAGATATCACCGTGTATGCCAAGGATACTGGAATACGCCTGAGTGATGAAACCGCGGGCTGTAGAGTGTTGGGCAAATGCCCGAAGTGTGGAGAAGAGCTTTCTTTGGGCGATATCAGCGTTGAAACGTGGTACACGGATGAGGGGGCACTCCTGAACTCGAATGTGTCAGTGTTTGGGCGTCACATGCTTGTCTGCAAGAAATGTGGAACTATCATAGGATTCAGCGGCTAGGAGGTGATCACATGAGTTCTGTCTTTGAGACGTTCAGAAGAACACTTGTGAAGAGCTTGACGTATCGTGTGATTCATTACCTGATTCACTTAGGAGAAGTCTACATGGGAATCTATCTATATTCCGAATTCGGTCACTATGGACCAGTATTCGCGGTTGCAGTCATGCAATGCGTTTGTTGGCTTCACTACATACTCCACGAGAGGATATTCGCGAGAATCCAATGGGGATACAGGAATGAAGGTCGCTGACAGAGTCGTCTGGCATTTCATATCGAGTAGCCGAGAGACGAAGTAATCATTAGTATTCCTGAGGGATGAGAACCGAGTAGCAGATGAGCCTTCCAATGCTCAAGCGAGATGTTGTCGGACTCGAGAAGATCCATTTATGCAAAGATCACTGACGAATCTGTATGGATCTGCCTTCAGTGAGGGCTTGGGAGACCTTCTTTCTCGCGGTTTGGAGTAGTCTCCAGATAGTTCCTCTTGAGATGCCCATTCTCTCTCCTGCCTCTTCCTGTGAGAGGCCCTCTTGGTCTACGAGTCTTAGTGCTTCTAACTCGGCCGGTTCAAGATACACGGGTTCAACGTTTGACGGAGGGCCTGCTGGGCTGAAGACATTGACGGGTGGAGTCACACCTATCCTAACGGGTTTTGGTGGCCTCCCCTTCCTTCCGCGCCTCCGTCTTCGTCGGTACATCTTCGCTTGTCCCTTGCGTGATCTAAAATCCGCAAGACTTATATAGTTTTTGTTCATTATCACATAATTGTTAACGTGCATATGCAAGAAAAAGAAGCGTGTGAAAATGGGTTACAGACACAGATACATGTACAACATGACCGGCCTACCGGGATGGATGAGGTTCGGATTCTCGCCAGGATGGTTAGGAAGGTCTCCAACGGGATTGCCTCCAACGGCTCAATGGCTTATGCAGAGCGGTCTACTACCTCAATACATGCAGTGGCTACAATCGCAAGCTCCTCAAATGGTTCCCCCATCTGCGCAGCCTCAAGTTCCACCTGCAGGAACGCCTGCGCCGGGGCCTTTCGGAGCTCCGTTCGCACCAGCATATAGCAAGGAACAGGAGAAACAGATGTTGGAGCAGCAGATTCAGATGCTGGAGTCGCAGCTGGAAGCCATCCGGACAAGACTGGAAGAACTGAGCAAATGAGGAGATGCAGAAGATTGCCTAGAGGAGGGCGTGGCAGAGGCTTTGTGGGGTTCGCTAGAGGGTACGGCGCGTTCGGATGGGGTAGAGGCTTCGGCAATCCCTATCCATTCTGCAGATGGTTCCCGTGGCTTCCTAGGAGATGGTGGGCTTATCCTGCCTTCGGACTACCGTACTACAGGGGTCATTGGTTATATCCGCATTACGCCAGCCGGTATGCCGCTCCATACATGGTCCCCTACGGCTACACGCCATATTGAGGCGATGCGCACTAGACTCTTGGTAGGAAGAACGCCCGCACGATGCTCTGACTCAGTTTGAAGGGATATGGAAGAACTCCCAGAAAGGACGTGGGATAATTGAGGGTTGCCGTCTCAGCTAGTGGAGATAGCCTGGATGCCGCTATTGATCCTCGGCTTGGCCGTTGCCCATACTTCATGATCGTTGACACCGAGACAATGCGATCTGAGGCTGTTCCGAACACGAGCCAGTACGCTCCTAGCGGAGCTGGCATACAAGCCGCGCAGACAATAGCCAGCAAGGGCGCCAGCGTTGTCCTAACTGGCAATGTCGGTCCAAACGCCTACCAAGCTCTTTCAGGTGCTGGAATCCAGGTGATAACCGGCGTGACAGGCACAGTCCGCGAAGCAGCCACAAGATACAAGGACGGAGAACTCGAGAGCGTGACCGCTCCCCGTGCTATGGGCTATG
>CP070761.1:381914-384178 GCA_020348985.1 Candidatus Thorarchaeota archaeon
AAGTGTTTCCGTTGTCAACATCATATGAGCCGGTTCCAGACCAGTCGTCCCACCAATTACCCAAAACTGCGCCATCATCCCAAACGTTTCCAGCATTTGAATCATAGCCGTTATCGAGTAGGTTCAAAGCAATGATGTTGTAGTACACAGTCGGTCCTGTACAACCTGTAAGATAGACACCATATCTTGAGTTCCATCTAATAGTGTTGTTCGTTATCGTGGCGAAGTCGCTTGATGACACGAAGACTCCGTCAAAGTTGTTCTCCAGCGTGTTGTGAAAGACGTCAGCATAGTCCCCAGAGCCGCCACTGATGTAGACAGCTTGGAGGCTACAGTACATGATCAGGTTGTTCCTAACAACCGAGTACAGCGCGTTGTTTGAATAGAAACCCCTGGTTGCGTTCAGAATAGTGCTGTCTTCTACGAGTGAGTAGTACGTTCCAGTGTTAACAGCATAAGTTGCGTAGCTCTCCGAATGGAGTATATCGCAATTCGAGACAGTTATGTTGTCCGAGCTGTCCCATCGGACCCCGTAGTTGTTGTACATCAAGAGGGAATTGTTCACTGTACCAAAGTCGGAGTTCTGAAACATGATGCCGTACTGACCACTGCCCGTGCAACGACTGACTGTCACGTTGTCAATGTAGGTTCGGTCCGAGAATCTCATGTAGATGCCGGAGTATCCTGTACTGCCGACAACGGTTATGTTACGTATAGTCACGTTGTCAGAGGTGTTGATCACCATTGCCATGTAGTTGATGTCCATCTCCAATGATTCGATGATAACTTCGTCAGAGAAGTATAATTGGATAGGTGCCGTTGCCTTTGCGAAGCTTCCATCGGCAATATCCATGAACGAGCAGTTCAGGAGAATTATCTGACCGTAGTCATCTGCAATCAAGTCTGTGCCAACGAGGTCCTTGGCGTAAAGCACAGGTTTTCCGTTGACTGTGTTTCCAGTCATTGTGTGATTGTAGTACATGAATGCTAGTCCATAGGTGAAGAAGAAGCCGCAGTCAGTCATTACGTTGTCTTCGAAAGTACCGAGAAGAACAGTATTGATGGCAATGCCTCTGTCTTCGAGGGCTGTAATAGTGTTGCCAGAGACAACCGGATTGTCCATCGTGTTTAATGCTATTCCAACGTCATTGGTGCCTGAGATAGAATTCGACGACAAGGTTGCATTGTCGCTGTTGTCAATGACGATTCCTGAATCAACCTCTGTCATAATATTGTTGTCTACTAGTATTCTATCTGAATCGGAAATTGAGACGCAATCATCGTCGATTTCGGCCATCGTGTTGTTAGCGACTTGTGCATCTGGGCACCAGTCTATCCGAATTGCTTCACTCATCGTCACCGAGATGTCATTTCGGACGACAATCGCATTGGCTACGTTTGTAACGAAGATTCCAATGTCCGTGATATCCATGATGATATTATCAGCAATAACCCAGTTGTCTGCATCAAACACCTCAATTGCCGCGTTACCCGCGTCCTCAATTCTGCTATCAGTGATTGTTCCATTCGCGCAGGTGTCAGCATAGAGTCCAGATTCTCCAGTATCCAATGTATTCAGGTTGGTTATCATTGGCCTGTCTGAGTCAGTCATGATAACTCCAAATTCAAGCACGTGCTGAATGGAGTTGGAGTCAATGAGCAGATCATCGCACAACTCAGTGTGTATTCCCCATGTGACAACGTTGGATATTGTGTTCATTGACAGTTCTGAGCTGTGTGAGTTTTGAATGAACACACCATCATCATCAGTGTCATCAACGATGTTGCTCGAGAAGACCGTATTGTTGCTAGATACTATATGCACGCCGTATGAGCCCGTCTCAGTGAATTCGCTGTCGGTGATTCTCGTGTTCCAGCTTGACACGAACAAGCCTCCGATTTGATCCGTGGGACCTACATCACATCTGGTGAAGTTCGAATTCGGACATTCAACGATGTAGAGGCCGAAGAATCCTGTGACCCTCATGTCAGTGACAGATAGGTAATGGGACGACTGTGCGAAGAATGCTATGTCAGGTGCTCCTCCTTCCACGTAGTCAAATGAGCTGCTCGTGTAGTTAGAAAAGAAGATGTATACGGTCATTCCGCTCGATACAGTAACGAATTCATTGTTGTTGGATTCGAAGTAGTGACCAAACAAGACATACAGAGCAATGCCGTTCGTGCTGTTTACGTGACTCTGTGTCACAGAGCATTCAACAGAATACATGAACATTACTGAAATGGAGGTGCTTGAAGCCGCA
>CP070761.1:384278-386513 GCA_020348985.1 Candidatus Thorarchaeota archaeon
AGACCCATTATCATCTCGCTTGAAAAATCGGTAAAGAAACTGACGAAACCCAACCACCAAATGTTTCTGCTAGCCCTGCCTGCTTCGGGTTCATCTTCCTTCAGGTCTTTCGTCAAATCTGATCGCCTCAAACAGTAATACATCGCACTTAAAGGTCTTCCATCGATCTACGAGCGTTTATCAATTGATCGCTGTAATCGATGAACTCTAGGAGAGGTCTTGTGTGCATGATGCTTCGCGCTAGCGTGTTGTTGGATGTTTCCTGAAAGAGCATGATACAGTTCTGACCTTCTTGTTTCGATATGCGCTCGACTTGTCAGATCCAAGTCTATATCGTGAAACAAGAACTCCTGGGCATTTGATCTCAGTTCTGCGCAAATATCACCCTCGGGATCCGTTATCAAAGATAGTTGCGGATGCGCAAAGCAAATATGAACCCCGTTCTCATAGGACCTTGTTCTCATCCACATCGTGTTCTGGCCGTGCCACATGCCAAAGGACGGTACAAAGATGACTTCTGCTCCTTGCAGTCTGAGCACGCGGGCATTTTCGGGCCAGCGACGATCTGCACAGATTAGAATACCGCATTTCCCGATGCCAATGTCAAAGACGGGTAGAGAGTCTCCTGACAGATATTTCGGTTCGTTTGGTGGGAAGTTTGTGTGGACTTTGCGATATTTCCCCAAAATCGTACCGTCTTTTCCAAAAAGGTATGCCGAATTGAAGAGTTTCCCGTTTTGCTTCTCCGTGAAACCTACTATGAGCAAGATTCTAAGTTCCCCTGCAAGCTGACTTGTCTTGCGTATGTAGATTCCATTCTCGCCTTCTTCAGCTATCCCCATCAACCTCTTTCGTGTGTAGTCACTTTCCTCCACAACATAGCCATCGAGAAAACACTCAGGAGTGACTACCAAGTCTACAGAGTATTCAGACGCACGACGAACGACCCTTTCCATTGTTCCGTAATTCGCGTCCTTGTCCCACTTCCTAGGCATAGCTTTGAGCAGCCCAACTCTGAGCCTACGCAATTTCCAGATCACCTTCAAGATGCCTGGCAAACCCATTTGTCACGGCAGATCTAAAAGCTTTGGTACATTCTCTTTGATCGGCTAATCCCCTTACCATCCGATAGATCGATCGGATCGACCGCTGACTTGTGTCTTTCCCTTTCTCGATTGTGTAGCCATGTTCTCTCCCATCTTGTCATGGGGACTAGTCGATCGATCTCAACGAAGAACGCTTGCGATCGAACAGAATCGATTAAGATTGATCGCGCGACAATCAACCTATAAATATGAGAATCCAACAACTGTGGATACTGGCTGTAGACTTTGTCGAGTGAAGTAGCGGAAGGACAATGCTATGGGGTAGATCTGGAACGCTTCTTCGGTCAGGGCTATCAGCACTTAGCTCTGCTTCCCTGTTTCCTCTCTCTTGACCAAGACTCGTTGGGAGCGATCAGATGGCACGCTTAGGCAGGACAGAAAACTTCTTGGGAGTTGTTATCATGGCTGTTCTGGTGCGTCGGGCTCCTGCACGAGCTTCCGGATTCTTGCGAAACTGGGTTGAACTGAGGATGTTCTCATGAACAAGGAGAAGCCAAACATTCTTTTCATAATGGCTGACGACCACGCGGCGAATGCGATAAGCTGCTATGGTTCGAGAATCAATAAGACTCCCAACATTGACCGCATAGCCTCTGGCGGCGCAAGACTTGACAACTGCTTCTGCACCAACTCCATCTGCACCCCCAGTCGAGCTTCTATCTTGACCGGTCAATACAGCCACGTCAACCAGGTCTACACCTTAGCAGACCCTTTGAATCCTAACCGACAGAATGTCGCGAAAATGCTGAAGAAGCACGGGTATCAAACAGCCGTGATCGGAAAATGGCATCTTCATAGCTGGCCTTCTGGATTCGGCTATTCGAGCATAATTCCAGACTCCCATCATGGTGGACACGGCACGTATGTTGATCCGATTCTGGAAGTCAGGGGAGAGCAGAAGCAGCATAAAGGTTACATCACGGACGTTATCACCGACTACAGCGTAGACTGGCTTGAGAGCCGAGACAGAGACAAACCCTTCTTCCTTTTATGTCATCACAAAGCTCCTCATCGGAGTTGGATTCCCGACGAAGAGCACGCAAGCATGTATGAAGACGAAAGTATCCCAGAGCCGGAGAATCTGTTTGATGATTACAGCAAACGTTCCAGGGCAGCGGCCAACGCGAAG
>CP070761.1:386613-388843 GCA_020348985.1 Candidatus Thorarchaeota archaeon
GCTGTCTTTTCTAGGAATTCTGCTACCTCCTTCAGGACTGATTCTGTGGGGCTTGCTTCTACCGTCCTTCTGAGATCGAAGATCGCTCCGGCGAATCTTCTAGTGGGCTCTCCGAGCTCCCGAAGTTTAGAGGGAGCAGGGCTCAGCCAGAATCCACCTAACAGCTGTCGAACTATGGTTTCAAGCTTGTTCTGAAGCTCCTCCTTCAGTTCAGTCTGCTCTTGAAACAAAACTTCGCCCTTCTCTGTGAGCTTGTAGCGTTTCAATCCTGGCTCCTCCGTCGGTATCTCTTCTGAATAGCCGCTTCTATGAAGCCGGCCTAGAAGGGGGTAGATTGATCCGGGACTTGGCTTCCATCGACCACCCGTCTGCCTCGCGATCTCTTCCATGATCTCTGACCCGGACATGGGCTTATCCCTCAACAGGTCGAGCGCATAGTATCTAAGCAGGCCTTTGGGCACACTTGCAGTATGTCTCGCCCATCTCATGAACGGAAGAGTGCCAGAGGGCATCGTACCATCAACCAAGATTGTGATATCGCATATGATATACCTCTGACATATAAACATCTCCCCTCGGTCTACAATCGATCGATGAGGAAAAACTAGCATTGTATCTGTAGAAAGAGGGGTTGGGACCAAACAAATGTTAGGTCAGGCGAAGAGGAAACCCTCCCGTCGATCGATCGGTGTTTGGAGGTTTCCACATAGCTAGATAAGCGGGCGAAGCCACAATTGAGACACTTCACGGCTTCACAGACCAATAGTCTGCCTTTGCTACATGGATAGTCAGGTCATTCTTGGCTCCATATTCAGCCACAGCATTGATGAGGCCCTCACAGGCCTTCAGGGGAGCGAAGGTGTTGAGGTCATGACCAGCCAGCCCCCCTATTCTTGAGCTTAGGCCAGTAGCTCCAGAGGTCAGCCTTAACAAGATCATAGTCATGGTTGCTATCCACATAGACAAAATCCAGACAGTCCGGGAGCTCTGACACTGCCTGATCAGAGGTCATTTTGAAATAGGCCCACTCTTTCAGAGAGTCTCTCCAGCCTCTTCCTGCAAAGATCCATTTCTGAGCAGGAATGCGCATGTCTCTCCCATCGTGGAAGTAGGGAAGCCAGGGATCGATCGTGCGGACTAGTCAACATGATCTACTCTAGATAAATGCCGGGCCTACCGAATCTCGCTGCTTTTGCTTTGTTCTCAGGGTCATACACATTAGCGTCATCTGTTGCGTACACAACGACCTCAACATTGAGGTGTCGCTCCAGATGCTTGGGCAAGTTCGAGTACTTCTCGAGCTCAGGGGGGATAACGTAGATCATTGCCTTCTTGGGGATGATCTTTGTGACTTTCAGTATGTTCTTGATGTCTTCCTCAACCTTGTCGAATCTGTCCATAGTATCAAGTATCTCGGCGTCGTACGTTTCCTTGTCCGCCGCAGGCCATGATGCTGTCGAGACATAGCCGTTTTCTCCTAGCATTGTCCACAGTTCCTCACAGACATGAGGGATGAAAGGAGTCAGCATCAACACAAGCGATCTCGTGGAGTCTTTGATGGTTCTCGAGTCCACAGTCTCCAGTCCCACATATTCTCGCAAGGTATCAAGAAAGACGGAGAGGAGAGTTGATGCCAAGCTGAATTTGAGTTCTCGGAAATGCTCGGTCACTTTCCCGATGACCTTTTCCGTATAAGCCTGTATGTAGCGGTCGTCGAAGCTCTGCTTCTCGTCCCCGGTTTTCGGATCCCTCTCAACCACATTGCTGACCAGACTCCACAATCGATTTATGAATCTGAAAGCAGAGGGAATGCCCTCATCCGACCATTCTATCTCGCTCTCTGGCAATGCTACGGAGAGCATGTAGAATCTGAGGACATCGGCACCGTACTTCTCCAACATCTCCGTCGGTGAGACTATGTTGCCCCGAGATTTTGACATGGCATATCCATCTTTCAGCACCATTCCTTGAGTCAGTAGACTGCTGAAAGGCTCGTCCAGATCAACAAACCCCATATCTCGAAGCAGCTTTGTGAAGAATCTTGAGTAAAGCAGATGAAGTATAGCGTGTTCAATGCCCCCAATGTACTGGTCAACAGGCATCCAGTAGTCAACGTTCTTCTTAGAGAAGGGGGGTTTGGCTGTTTCTGGATCACAGAAACGTAGGTAGTACCATGAAGAATCTATGAAAGTATCCATCGTATCAGTTTCTCTTCGAGCTTCACTTCCAC
>CP070761.1:388943-391127 GCA_020348985.1 Candidatus Thorarchaeota archaeon
CTTCTTCAAAGTCTACGCATTGGACACAAGACTAGATCTCAGGCCAAACTGCAGAAAGAGAGACGTTGAAAGGGCGATGAAGGACCACATACTGGCCAATGGGGAGATCGTGGGGCTCTACAGGAGAAGCTGATCACAGACGTGATTGGGATAACATAGCTGAATGGCAGAGAACAAATGGAGAGGGCAAGGTGAGAAAATGGGTTTATCGGTGAAGTTGTTGGGCCACGCCAGTTTTCAGATCACTGCAGATGGCAAGATCATTTACATCGACCCCTATCAAGGAACCTACGAGGACAAGGCAGATCTTATTCTTGTGACGCACTCTCATCATGATCATTGTGATGTTGCCAAGATTAGTGCTGTACGTATGGATGAGACCGTTATCATAGCTCCTGCTGACTGCGCACCAAGAATAGGCGGGGAAGTGAAGTCATTGAAGCCGGGAGACAAGCTGCATGTGGGAAGCGTAACGGTTGATGCTGTGCCTGCTTACAACTATAAGCGGTTCAGGGAGCCCGGAGTGCCTTTCCATCCCAAAGGTTCAGGGGTCGGATACCTGATAATGGTCAATGGAAAGACAATCTATCACGCGGGAGACACAGACTTCATTCCGGAGATGAGAGAGCTGAGAGAGATCCACTTGGCTTTGCTTCCATGCGGCGGCAAGTACACTATGGACAACCCGGAAGCCGTCGAGGCTGCTCTGGCCATAAACCCGAAGATCATGATTCCCATGCATAGACTGGATACCGACCTCAAGAAGCTTAAGGAACAAGTCGAGAATTTATCCGCCACCGAAGTTCTCTTGCTGACGCCCGGCCAAGAGCACGAGTTGGAATAGTCACTGCCCCTGACAGGTCACATTCCGTGGCGCTTCGTTTCACGTATGGGGCTTCTTGCAGGAAAGAGGCCCCTCGATTCGCAGCTTTCTCGTACGACTTTCGCATGTACCTAAGGTTCATAACCGATTTAACTAGATGAAATCCTTACCTCCGATCGAGTTTGGTTTGTCCACCACACAGAGCTTGCGGAGGAACAAGGACATAGCATCCAGAACGAACTTGTGGATGGGCAGTCCTGAAGAGGCCAGAAATGGTCCTGAATACTGCCAGAACCCTTGGGATTCCGACTGCGAAAGCCGGGACATAGAGCTTTACATAATCTATAAGAACAGGAAGACCCCAGTATGCCGGTCTTGCTGGCGGACAATTGCAGAAACCAACCGTCAATGGAAACACAGGCAACGACGAAGACGGCTGTGAAGTGTGGAAGCTAGTTCGCTGCCTGTCTAAGACCTCGAGTCTGCGTCAGTTTTCTTTGCTCCCGATAGAACCAGAAGTGCGCCGAGACGATAGAACAGCGGATCGAATGGTCATATAGAAAAGAGATAAGCAAGCCGCACGCTAGGTATTGGTGGAACAGGGAGGAGGAATGCCTTGGACCCACCGGTCAACGTCGGCGTCATAGGCTATGGCTATGCGGGAAGGAATTTCCATTCATACCTGATTGGTTTGGAGAGCAGACTGAACCTTCACTCTGTGTGTGTCAGAAATCCCGAGCGAAGAAGAAGAGCGGCGAAGGAGCACCGAGTGAAGACATTCCGCAACGTAGATGACATGCTGAAAGACAAGGACATTGATCTTATCGTCGTAGCCACTCCTCATAGTACCCATGCGGAATTAGCGATCAAGTCAATGGAAGCCGGCAAGCACGTTGTTGTCGAGAAGATCATGTGCATGAACACGGTTGAAGCCCGAGCCATGATAGACGCAAGCAAGAAGAACAACGTGATGCTGACAGTTTTCCACAATAGACGATGGGACGGGGATTACCTGACCGTGAAGAAGGTTCTTGAGGATGGGCTGATTGGGGAACCGTATCTGATCGAGGAATCCATACTTGGTTATGCGGAAAGGGTGGATCCATCGCGGTGGAGAAGTATAAAGAAGCTTAGCGGCGGTCCTCTCTATGACTGGGGTGCCCATCTCATAGATCACGCGATCCAGATCGGGCAGGTTTCTGTTGACCGCGTCTATTGCCACGCAGTGAAGAAGAGATCTGAAGTCGACATTGAAAGCTACATGAAATGCCTGATACACTTCGAGAACGACCTCACCTACGGTGTCGAGCTCGGAAACATGGCAAGAGCAAACAGGCCCAGATGGTTTGTTCTCGGAGAAC
>CP070761.1:391227-393385 GCA_020348985.1 Candidatus Thorarchaeota archaeon
CAGTGTTTACAACAGCAACCCAGAGTAGGATTATCCAAGACATCAAACTGAGTTGCGGAATAATCGTTATGTCCTCCATGGTTGCAGCTGTCAGCCAAAGAAACGGTACAATTGAGATAGTGCTGTACAGTGTCAGCGACACGGAATCAACAGATTCTATTGCAATCTTACCCACGATTCCGTTTATTGCGAACAGGAAAGTGGAAACTACGATGATAATGTCTCCAAGCAATCTTAGAGAGTCAAACTCTACATCGATAGTTGTCCCGCCAAGCATGATTAGGAATACTCCTAGCATTGCGAGTACAAGACCACCCACTTTGGTCGAGGTGATTGACTCTTTCAGAATAGGAGCAGCCATTATTATCGCAAAAACGGGACTCAGGTTAAGGAGTAGTAGAGTCTCTCCCGCCGTGGTCATGCTTAGTCCAATGTATTGAAGCATCTGAGAGAGAAAGGGTCCTGCAATTCCTGCTGCTAATACTAGATGCCAAACCCTGCGGACACCACCAGTTGATTCTGTTTGCTTTTGGGCTATGGCAACGATAAGAACTAGAAATGGGCAGGCGATAGTATAACGAAGAGTGACAAATATGATCGGGGTGACTTCAGGGTAGACAATTTTAGCAAGAATCAATGACGATGACCAAAAAACAGTTGTGAAAACTATGGCCAGCCACGCGAGATTCTTCCTATCCATTCTCGGCCTACCCCACAGTCCATCCCATTGAAAAACGGTGAACCAATAGATAAGCTGCATTGTTGCAGCGCAGATGAACGGTTTATTGTCTATCTGGCTGAACGGGCTACTCGCTCTCTCTCTTCCTTCCTAGCAACAGCAAAGCTGGATGGATCATTTCTGTAAGCTAGAAGGAGTTCGTCAACTACGCACTCCTCAATGGACTTTGCACTTTTGTGAGCAGCACGAACGCCACCAACTGCGAGATACTTCAAGGCGAGATCTATTCTGCGCTGGGGAGAAACGTCCACTGATCGAGGATAGGCCATCCCACCGTACGAGATTCTTGTGGTTTCTTCTGCAGGCGCCGCATTCTCGATTGCAGTGACTAGAACTTGTAAGGGATTAATTCCCGTTCGAAAGTCTATCATTTCGAAAACTCGTTTCAGCACGCTAATTGCATGAGCTTTCTTGCCAGCACCTTTGCCAGTACGGGTTCTCTTGTCTTTTCTTCGACCTGCATTCAAGAGCTTGTTGACAAAGCGTTCAACAATCGGAACATTGCTCTTGTGGAATCTCTTGTGTGAGTGTCTTCCTGATGTATGAGGAATCAGAACAGGTTTGAGAGATATATAACGATGGAGCCCCACATCTTGGATTTCCACCTCCGTTGAATCCCACTTCCCAAAAAGCAGCAGGTCAGGGGGAATATGAGGTTCTGGCGGGGGAGCTTCAGTCTCGGGCTCGGCAGCAGCTGCTTCAATATCTTCAGTAGGGGGAGGAGTCTCTTCTGCCATATCAATCACCTAATCGGCTTCTCGGCCTTGCCGTAGATCAGGGACTCTAGTGCCACTCCATTAACATGTGTGACCTTCCAACGAACACCTGGAAGGTCTCCAACTGCACCGCCGCCCGCGCCGCCTATGCCTTCTACAAGAACAGTATCATGCTCATCTGTGTACTTGAGCGCACCATCACCCGGCAGAAAAGCAGTGATCTGTTTTCCATTCTTTGAGAGCTGGATTCTAACACATTTTCGAATAGCTGAGTTTGGCTGCTTTGATTCTACACCGACCTTCTCCAATATGATTCCACGTGCCTGTGGAGCGCCTTCTAATGGATCGGTCTTCTTTCTGAGTTTGAGTACTCTTCGCTTGTAAGACGGTTTCTTCCATCGAAACTTCTTACGCTTCGAGCGGAGAGGCCTCGCTGCAAACTCGCCAAGTGGGCTCTTTCTTCCCAATTTGATTACCTCAAGTACTGATGAAAGAATCACCATGTATGGTGCTCTCTGCGGGTGGTCACCGCTCCCGGCCTTTGTAGGCTTTTAAGGCTTGCCAAATGTCTCGCTCAGTTGTACGGCTTGTCATTCCAGTTGGATGATGACTTGAAGAACTAGGCAATCGTGACATTGGCAAGCTCAAAATGACGTCTCGCCAGAAGTCTTGCGCGGGCTACGTTTCTGCCGTCTCGACCAAT
>CP070761.1:393485-395598 GCA_020348985.1 Candidatus Thorarchaeota archaeon
CAGCTGAAGCATGTGGCGGTCTTTTGCCCTTCTTTGGAGTATCTGAAGGCTCCGCATCGTGGGCACGCGAACACTAGGTACCAGCTCAAGCGTGCTCCGCTCTTCGGTCAGCCACTATTGAACCTGAGCTTTTAAGGTGTTTGTCGTTAGACAGGACTACCCATGCCTAGAAGCTTGCGACTACTGCCTTTTACGAGGTTTCCCCGCCCTAACTTGGATACCCCCTATGATTTCTGTGAACCCTCATTATTTTTACGAGGATTTCGGCTCGTAAAAACTAAACTGATAGGTATCTGCTGGTTCAACCGTCAGACGTTGGGTTTTCCCTTGTCCAGATTCCATAGAATCCTAATCTGGCAGAAACGGGCAGATACCATGTGGCGGGATTTCCAGAAATGGGCCTTATAGGGGATTTGGCTCTTAGATGATTCCCTTTTCTTTCCAGTATTCCCGGATACAGTAACTTATGAATCCAGTCAGGCTTCGTACCCCATATTTCAGTTTCAGTTCCTTTTCGTGTTCTTCGTAGTGCTGCTTGGCTACGTCATAGATTTCCTCTGGAATCACAACTGGCTTCCAACCTTCGACCATTCCGATGCACCTCCTGCATTGAGTCCTGCAAAATATAACCCCGTTATATAAAAACCTTGCGAGAATCCGATCAGGTGCTCCTCGTCTATTCAACAGGAAACTGACGCGAAAACACGAGAGAATGCAAAGACATAACTGTTAAATGTCAAGAGGAAGAGAAAACCAGGATTGTCAAAAGGGAGGTTATTCCATGTCACTAGAAGAGAATAAGAAACTTGAAGTTGGGAAAGAGCCGCAGCCGAGAAACCAGATCAATCTGAACCCGATCAGACGGCTGTTTGAGAATCCTCAAAGTAGCATTGAACCGTACGTCAAGAAAGGTCAGGTGGTTGCTGACCTTGGTTGTAACACAGGTTACTACACATTCGCTTTGGCTGAATGCGTTGGACCTGAAGGGAGGGTCTACGCAGTTGATTTGAAGGAAGATTATGTTAGAGAGTTGGAGAAAAACGCGAGTGAACGTGGCTACGGCAATATCGAAGCTCAGGTTTCATCCGCTCACGACCTGAGCTTCATAGGAGACGAGTCCATTGACTTTGTCCTTGCCAATGGACTATTGTGTAACATGCCTGATCACAGACCATCAGCTGTGAACGAGATAAGACGTATCCTCAAGCCAACAGGAAAGGCGTATCTTAGCCTAGGTGCACATCCTCCTTTTGGTTTTGTAGACCGCCCAGAATGGGAGAAAATACTTGAAGAGTTCACAGTCGAGCGGAGAGGTGGTTTCCTTCAACGGTGGGCAGTGGTGTCCAAGAAAGACAATGGTGAACAAATGTCGGGAAACTATGTAGAAACCTCTAAACGCCACAGACTCCGCAAGCTCAGAAAGTGGCTTGGCGAATAGTAAATCTGTCGATCCTGAAAAGCATTCTGGAGCAACCAACCGCTCCAAGAGAATCCTTAATACGACTTGATGTGATACTGTGGCAAGAAAGGAAAAGGAGTGATTGTGAAGATGCCCAATCCCATTATGAAATATATAAATGCTGAGTTTCGTAGCGAATGCAAACCTTTCAAGGATCGGGAAGAGGTAAAGGCTGAGATTCGTGAATGTGATCGGTTTGCTGCCATTACTCAGAATGCTTGCTTCATATTCGCCGTAATAGGGGTCATTGGTGATGTCTTGAACATCACTCTTGGCTTGGAGCCAATGATTTGGCTGCTGCTCGCAATTGTTGCTGGTCTGAACGCCATAATTGGTCATATCCGTGTTGTGGCGAGTAGGCATTTGCTCGGCATAGAGGCTGAAAACAAAGAAAAGTGACCTCTTTCCAGAGTATGTTTCCTAACTGCTTTGACTCGATCGGTCATCTGAGTAGTCATCTCATCTTTGATTCATCGTATAGTTTGTTGACGAATTTGCACCCACGGTTTTCTGGTGGGTCGTGAAAACACATTTTGCTGAGCTCCTCTTTGGAGAATCTAAGACCGCCCCAACATTGACTGAGCAAACGGACTCTGTGATTGTCTCTGTACTCTCTGCAAAACTCCATAGCCTTCTCTATAGGAATCGAACTGT
>CP070761.1:395698-397708 GCA_020348985.1 Candidatus Thorarchaeota archaeon
CATTCAGAAGGAAAACATTGAGAACACTCTGAAGCATGCCATCGCTGAATCTTCTTTCTACAAAGACTTCTGCGACGGTGCGCCAACCGAGAAAAAGTCGAAAGAAGAGTTCTCCTCAGTCACCCTTGTTGACAAAGAGAAAATCATGGACAATCTTGACAACGTCTTCACATCTTCACTGTTAAGGAGAGAATCCTTGGAGCAACACCTAGCTACAAGCCCCGTAGGCAAACGCTACATGGACGAATTCACGGTCATACACACATCCGGATCATCAGGGAACATTGGAATATTCGCCTATGACCCCGTCAGCTGGGATACTCTAAAGGCGCTTGTTCTGGCAAGATGTACCAGCTTCGGGATCGGACTAAAGAGAAAGAGACTCGCCTTCATCGGACTCACGGATGGCCATTACGCTGGCGTAACTCTTGCCTCAGACGTACCGCGCATAATGGCCAACTACACTGATGTTTCAGTGAATGAACCAATCTCCAAGACGGTTGAACATCTCAAGGAGTTCCAGCCTGATGATCTTCGTGGATACCCTTCAGGTCTTGTCCTCCTTGCATCCGAGCAGCAAGCAGGACGACTAGACATCAAACCCAACAAGGTCGTTTCTTCAGCCGAACCACTAGATGAAAAGACAACCCGTCTCATAGAAGAAGTATTCGGCGTGACCCCGTACAATTTCTATGCGGCTTCAGAATCGATAGGCATAGCTCAGGACTGCGACCTACATTGCGGTCTGCACGTATTCAATGACCTCCATGTTGTTGAGATCCTTAATGACAAAGGCGAAGCCCTTCCACCAGGTAAACCGGGAGAAGTCGTCTTGACAAACCTTTACAATAGATGTCAGCCACTGATCCGTTACAGACTGCGGGACATAGCAGTCTATTCTGAAGAGGAATGCGACTGCGGACTTCCCTATCCTCTCCTCAAGAACATCTACGGAAGACAAGAAGAAACAATATGGGTGGAAAACGGGCAAGGCGGCTTTGACGTTATCCACCCCATGGTCTTCACAGAATTCTTTGTGCCGGGCCTACGACGACTGCAAGTCCACTATGAAAAGCGTAACAAACTCCGTTTGCTTGTTATGGGAAAAGGCAACTCCGACGACATTCTGAAGGCTGTCGAGGACCGCATGAATAACATACTTTCGGGAAAGAACCTTCAAGATATTGTGGATTTTCACGTAGAGATAGTTGACTCTATCGTGCCAGACAAGAAGACTGGCAAAACGAAAACCGTAGTCTCCTACGTAGAACCACCCAGAACTATCTAGGATGATCTTGGCAACTGTTTTTTTGGAGGCCTAGACGGCAGACTTCATCCGGAGGAAACATGAAGGTACATCATCTTCCACATCGATCGATCCCGGGGACACGCCAAAAACGGAGGCCCTTCTTCCATGGGAAAGCTTGTTTGAATTCTTGAAGCGCTTCTCCCATGTGTTTTGAGGGTTTCGAAGTACGTTGGAATGCGGGTTTTACGCAATTCTTGCACGGTTTAACCGAAGAGCCTCGATTCTCCGATATCGGCGGAGCAACTGTGAAGAACCTATTGACACATGGTCTAGCAGATGGAAGAGGCTTCTCAAGACGGGGTGTTTAACAAGTTCCGATTTCGTGACATCGATCGATCTGAAACCTCAGACTAGGATCGGATCATCAGGTTGACGATACCCAGAAGATGAAAGACCCCTCAAAAAAGGGAAGGGAAGCTAGTGGTTGTTGCCGTTCCCGTTGCCGTTGTTTCCAAGTATTGGGTAGAATCGAACTTGCATTAATCTTACGTCTTGGTTGTTGACTTTCCACCAGTAGTCTTCCAGTCCGGGAACATTGAAGATACAATAGTCGGTGTATTCGTAGACCTCTTGCCAGTATGGGTCTCCCCATCCATCGGTACCTTCAAGTGTGCCATTCCACGGCTGATCATTTGGATACCAATAGTTCGAATCAGAGTTTGTATCGTTCTCCCATATCCACACAGTTGCAGTGATAAGAT
>CP070761.1:397808-399806 GCA_020348985.1 Candidatus Thorarchaeota archaeon
TTGTGCTTCCAGTCGGTTTATGGCTCTTTGAAGTCTGATCTTGAATGGTGTCTGACGTCTTAGGTATAGCTTTGATCCGGAAAGCTCGAAGTAAGCGAGTTTCTTCTCCCATTCCTTGGAAAGCTTGGACAATGAAATACCACGCTGATAGGGTAGATGCTGCAATCCTTTTCAAGCTTGCTCACATCAAGGAATCTAGATGCATGTTATGTTCAAGTTCAGGAGGGGTTGACCGATCGAAACCTCGTAGCTACATTTGCGACTGATCGATCGATTTGTCAGTAAGTATGAACGCTTTCAGAACGTCCCTGCTGGTTTGGAGATTCTACGATCGACGGTCGATCGAACGAACAGCATATAAGGTAGCTGTGATAACGGGAGGGTGGAACAAAATGGTTCCTGGTCTTCTGCGATTCGAGCATGTGATTATCGATTCTCAAGGACCGAAGAACCCGCATATCAAGGCTGTAGGGGATGTAGACCAAGATGGTTCTGCGGACGTAGTTGTTGCCAGCAGCAGCGGCGGCCCCGCAGTCTGGTATGAGTATCCGTTATGGACCAAGCACGTCATAGCTCCTTCTGGCAGATGGACCACAGACGGAAAGCTTGTCGACATGGATGGAGACAATGACCTGGACCTCCTACTATCGGATGGAGCCGGCAACAGACTGGAATGGTATGAAAACCCGCTGCCGAAAGATAATCCAGCAAAGGACAAATGGAAGCGCCATATCATTGGCAGACCATCCGCACACGACATAAAGACCGCAGACATGGACCGAGACGGACAACTAGAGATTGTCGCTCGGCAGCAAGATAAGAAGGGAAGCCGCATCACTATCTGGGAACAAGCAAACCGCGAGAAGTGGGGAAAGCGATTCATAAGATGCCGGATTGGCGAAGGACTAGCCTTAGGGGACATCAATAGCGACGGACGACCTGACGTCGTGGTTCCGGGCTACTGGTACGAAGCGCCCAAGCACCTATTTGAGGACCCGTGGGAAAAACATCCCTTCGCTTGCTGGACTCCTGACGCTGTCGTAAGACTGGCCGATATGAACAAAGATGGGCGGATAGACATTATCATGAGCCGATCGGAAGGACATTACCGGCTTTCCTGGTTCGAGGCACCGGAAGACCCAAGTCGAGGTTGGGTGGAACATTGGGCGGGAGGAAGAGACACTGGATGGGTCGAGCATGTGATCGATGATTCAGTCGACTACGTTCATGGCCTGCTTGTCTGCGACATCAACAACGACGGAGAATACGACATAGTAGCTGCGGAGATGCACCAGTCACCACACAAACGAGTGATAGTCTACCTGAACGCCGGAGACGCTCGCGAATGGAACCGACAGGTCATAGCACATACTGGTTCTCATAACATTTGCGCCGCCGACATCGGCAACACAGGACAACTCGACATCATTGGAGCTAACTGGAGCGGCGACTACCAACCAGCTGAGATGTGGAGGCAACTTCCCACCTAGCTGTTATCCCTTGCTCTCATTTCAATCGATCGATCCTTACAGTCATGTTCCGGAAAGTCCTTTTATTTGAGAAGATGCGAGGAGGAGGATGAAAACCGATGGAACACAGCAGTCCCAGCATAACGGAAAAATTCAGAGCCAACTGGGAAAGAAGGAAAAAAGCCAAACCAGAAATAATGAAGAGCTGGACTAACAATGATTGGGCTAAGGGAAGAACGAAGTATCTGACTTTCATTGTAAGAGTCAGAGAGAAGAAGCTTGTTGAGAAGATCAGATGTGTCCAGAAACAGCTATCTTCAATCCCTTGCGTTGACCCATTCCCCAAAGATTACCTTCATATAACTGTGAAGGGGTGTGGATTCCTAGCGGAATCGCCACAACATGAAGATGATATTCCAATAGGGAAATTGCAGACCATAATTGACCACGCGACCGAGATTCTGCAGACACCCAGATTCCGCATCCACCTTCCCAAGCTTAACCTCTTCCCCAGTGTTGTCTTCCTTGA
>CP070761.1:399906-401897 GCA_020348985.1 Candidatus Thorarchaeota archaeon
CACGCTCCTACTCGAGAAGGGACTGAATCAAAGTACATCGATTATTCCTCTAGATTGTCCTGAACTAGGGCAGATGAATGCAACCTGAAAGAAGCGGGGGTTCACTCACAACCTGGAGATAGTTTCAAGCCAATGATAGAATGAGTTGTTAAACGATGAAATTTCATTGTCTTCAGCCTACCTCCTTGCGAGTTCTGAACATGGGTCACTTAACTTGATTCTTAAGCCTTTCCAAGAACGTAAGATTAGAACCGTTCCTACTACAGGCAATAAAGCTCACTGAGTGTACCTGTGCCTGTCGATGAACTCCTGCTTCTTGGAAGGGTTCCAGGTGCCCCTCATAATCTTCTCTTGAATGCCAATATCAGAGCAGCAAGCGCAATCACGCCTCCCAGCCCCAGAATCACCAAGTTGAAGTCATTTGGCGGGGGCCCCACGCCAGTAGTCGTTGTAGTAGTTGGTGATGTAGTCATGGTTGTGGTTGTTGTGGTTGAAGCTGGGATGACTTCCACAAGAACCGTATCGGAGGCAGAGTTGTCACCTACGTCATAGACAATGCAAGTGTAGTCGTAGTCTCCAGGTTCCATACTGTCTAGGGCCACCGATATAGGTTCACCAGTGGTGTTCCAAAGACCTAACCGCAGAATCGCACCATCGATTAGAATCTCATATCTTTCAGGATGCTCATCTGTGGCAATCCAGACAATGGTGACTCCTGTGGCACCCTCGTAGAACTCGAGATCCTCGGGATTTGTGAGATTTGGAGCATCCCCATCATAAACGAAAACAAAGACGGAATCAGACGCGATGTTTCCACTTGTGTCTGCTACGAGAAGCGTATAATTGTATACTCCTAGCGAATGATTGTCCACAATGATGGTGAGATTTGAACTGTCCCAGTCACCCTCAGAGTCAGGTGTACCGTTCACGAAGATCGAGTATGTCGAAGGGTTTGACTCGCTGACATTCCAAGTGATTGTGTTGCCAGTGGAGAACTCATCGTAATGAATTTCATCGGGGCCTTGAATGATGGGAGGAATAGTATCAACGCCATATTTCAGCAATAGTTCATGCACACGAACTACATTGCAGGGAGTAAACGACATTGTGGCTGTTATGTACAAGGCGACATATTTGATAGTCCGACTAGAATCAACTTCAACAGAATCAAGAATGCTGAAATTCCCAAAGCGGGGAATATCAGCGAAGATTCCAGTCTCATTTTGATAGAGCCTAAGTGTGTCAAAATAGGGTTCCTGTGGATAGTAGCTAACCGGCGTCTCTATTGACGTGCCATTCTCGAAACTCCATCTGGCAAAAGCGTTTATCCGGTCTTCTCCGTCCAGATTCCAGAACATTCCGACACTCAATGCCATGACTTCTTTCTTCGAGTCGTCGTATAGCATGACGAAAACATTCCCCATCTCAGGAGTTGTCGCCATATCAACTTCCAATTCAGCTTCAAGACTGATGAATTGTGACACAGAAATCAGAGAGGAGAGTGTGTGGTATCGAAAAGGACCGTGTCCAAACGCACCGAAGCCATAGTCATCCGCGTAGATGTAACCACCGGTTGTATTCATTGTTCCAGTAACATTTGAGACTGAATCAGAGAGCCAAGATTCGTTGCCGAAGCCGTCGAAATGGGTCAAGTTGGAGCAATCATGGTACCAAGTATTCTCTGAGTCGTAGTCAGCCCGTGATGTCGCTGATTTCAGAGACAGGGAGCAATCTGTGCCTTGTGTGAGACTGACAACAGTAGGACTTGACGGTAGAAGAAGCATTGTCAGAAATATGCCAAACATGGCCTTATCATTGCGTATCTTCAGCAACCCCTGCGAATGCAAGCGATGTCGAAATCCACTGATATAGCTGCCTGACTACATACAGATGGGTCTGACTGATCAACGCAAGGACGTCAGTCTCATCCAAGACGTTCGTCAGCCATCACAATGAGTACCTGTGCCTGTCGATGAACTCCTGCTTCTTGG
>CP070761.1:401997-403763 GCA_020348985.1 Candidatus Thorarchaeota archaeon
TCCCAGAAAGCTTTGTCAAGCGTCCTTATGAGCTTCCATCGTTCTGTTCTGACCGCCCGCTTGCCTGTCCATAGACCTTGATTGACATAGATCACTTTGCGTGTCGGCTCCTCGCCTCTCGCTAGCTTGACAAGGTTCTTCCCTTCCATATGGGCTAGCGGCTCTATTCCGAACAAGTCTAGTATGGTCGGCGACAGACTGATCGTGGACTGAAGTAGGCCATCTATTCTTGTTCCCTTTGAGATGGTCTGCGGATACCGCATGATAAGTGGAACGTGGATTGTGGTTTCGTAGACTTCTTGATGGTCAAAGTAGAAGTGATGTTCTCCCATGCTTTCCCCGTGGTCAGACGTGAGGATAATTGCGGTCTCGTCATACATTTGCAGGTCGTCGAGAAGATCGACGAGTTCCTTGACATTGTCATCAGAGTATCGGATTTCGCCGTCGTATTGTCCGATGACGTACTCAATGTCAGTAAGATTCTCTCCGATTGCGTCTAGGTGTCCTTTCGCGGAAGGCCATACCGGTTGAGCCTTCAATTCGTCCAGACTATGGTTCTGGGGATCGCACTCGTTTCCGTCATAGAAGAGTCTTCTGTAACGTTCTGGCGGACGATACAGTCCATGTGGGTCCCAATAGTGGATGAAAATGAAGAAATCTCGGTTCTTGTTCTCTTCAATCCAAGGAAGAGCCATGCCATTGATCTCTTCTGCGTCAACCTGCTGTAGTCTCCTTCTAATTCCCGCAACAGGATTCATGTAATATCTGAATCCTCTGGCAAACCATCTTCTCATCATATATAGGGTGCTTACGGCAGCAGTTATGATTCCATTCTGGGACAAAATCTCCGGGAAGCAAGGTACGCTTTCCGATAGTACTTCGGTCTCGCTATGTGAGACGACGCCTGTACTTATTCCTCTCATACCAGTAATCATTGACGTGAAAGATGGTTGAGTTGGGACATCGGTAGGATAGGCTTTGTCGAAAACGGCGCCTTCTCTGGCTAGTTGGTCGATAGTGGGCGATGTGTTTCGGTCATAGCCATAGCATCCGAGATGATCGGCTCGAAGTGTGTCAATAGCAAGAAGAATTACCTTCATGATCGAGTGCCTCATTCATGTCATACATCGGGTTTGTGCTTTTGATCAACTGGATTACATCTGCATGCTTATTATGTGTGGGGGGTAAAAACGATGTCGCGCGCTCGATCATATAACGCCCATTCGTGCATTGACGCTAGATGCATCGATCGAGTTGCTTGGGCTAGGGAAGCTTGGGGCGAAGAGGAACGATCGATCGTCATTATCTAGGGAATTCCTCTGAATCCATATTCATGCAAGGAGTTGAAGAAACGAAGTACATGCTGAATCTCCTAGGTGAGGGCGGACAAGCCTTCGAGTACACCGAGCTGCCGATCGATCGAACCGAAGCTATTCGCCGTGTCTCCCAAAGAGGTTTCTGGACCATCGCACAGACCGCGAGAAAAGCAACAGAACGCGCACGCTCTCTCTAGACCGCCCTTATCGATTCCACAGGAACAGTATGGGACTCGTCGCCCCTAGAACTCAACACGGCAAAGCGCTCTATTCAAATCGATCGATTTACACCAGATTACCTAGGTTCCAATAAGGCCTCGTTGTTTTCTTCATCAGATTCTGTGACAGTATTTTGCGGGTCCACTATCACATAGAGTTCGTTGGGCATGCTTTCTACACCGAATTCCAGAGTTATTGTCTTTCCCTCTAGTAGCTCAGCTATGTTCAGGT
>CP070761.1:403863-405605 GCA_020348985.1 Candidatus Thorarchaeota archaeon
TCGACCGAATGTAGACAGTGGAAAGGGGAGACGTTTATATGTCAGCGGTATATCATATGCGATATCACAATCTTGGTCGATGGTACGATGCCCTCTGACGCTCTTCCGTTCATGAGATGGGCGAGACATACTGCAAGTGTGCCCAAAGGTCTGCTTAGATACTATGCGCTTGACCTGTTGAGGGATAGGCCCATGTCTGGGTCAGAGATCATGGAGGAGATCGCGAGGCAGACGGGTGGGCGATGGAAGCCGAGCCCCGGCTCAATCTACCCCCTTCTAGGACGGCTTCATAGAAGCGGCTATTCGGAAGAGATACCGACGGAGGAGCCAGGATTGAGGCGCTACAAGCTTACAGAGAAGGGCGAAGTTCTGTTCCAAGAGCAGACTGAACTGAAGGAGGAGCTTCAGAACAAGCTTGAGACCATAGTCCGACAACTGCTAGGTGGATTCTGGCTGAGCCCTGCTCCCTCCAAACTCCGAGAACTTGGAGAGCCCACTAGAAGATTTGCCGGAGCGATCTTCGATCTCAGAAGGACAGTGGAAGCAAGCCCCACAGAATCAGTCCTGAAGGAGGTAGCAGAATTCCTAGAAAAGACAGCAGAAGAGATCAAGGAACTGAACAGGACGATCAAAGAGAGGGAAAACCGATAAACAGAGTCCTGGGAGAAAAAGAACATGATTTCCGAGTCAAGACATGGGGCTGAAATCTGGAAGGCTATTTCGGATAGGAAGGTTCAATGAGAATGGATGCCTCTGGTCGGTTTCCAGCTCGAGTTGCTGCGGTGCTTCTGGCCGCTTCCGTTTTCATCGAGCTTGCGTCATATGCAGGCTTTGTGTCTAGTGTAACCGCCAGTTTTCGCTATCCCATAGACAGGATCATAGGCTTTTCTCTTGTGGCTTTTGGTCTCTTGGGAGCATACGGATTGCTACGCGGCAAGATGGTAGGCGGCTATTCCGGGCTATTGAGCTCAGTATTCCAGGTTGTGCTGGGGAGCTATTCTGTTTTCAAGATCTATGACGCTCTGCCGCCGGAGTCAGCTTCGATCTTGAATTCTGTTGTCTCCTTGGTTCTTGGCTTTGTGACAGCCGTCTGCGTGTTCGAGGCTAGGTTTTTCGAATCCAGCAGTTCATCCGCTCTTGACCGTGAATCTCTTCCTGAAGGAAGCGACCCATATACACTTCAAACGGTCAATGTGACGAAGAAGTATCTCCTAGGCCCTATAGATATCTCTGCTATCAACGGCATTGACATGAGAGTGCGGAAGGGTGAATTTGTCGCCATAATGGGGCCATCCGGGAGTGGTAAATCAACTCTCCTGAACTTGATCGGGGCACTGGACAGACCTACTTCGGGAAGAGTCTTGATTGACGGCATTGACATATCGACGCTGGATGAATCTGGTCTGGCAAGGCTTCGCAATGAGAAAATCGGATTCGTTTTTCAGGCGTATAATCTGGTCACACGATCCAGCGTTCTGAGAAACATGGAGCTACCGGCTCTGGTCAGAGGATATTCCAGAGAAGAGCGATTGACAAAGGTGAAAGATCTCCTTGGAATAGTTGGTCTGGGCGACAAGACGTCAAGGAAACCTAGGACTCTCAGCGGAGGAGAACAGCAACGCGTTGCCATAGCCAGAGCATTGGTCAATGACCCTGAGATCATATTGGCGGACGAGCCGACAGGAAACGTGGATTCCAAGACGGGGCATGTGATAATGGGTTTCTTGAGGGAACTGAATTCG
>CP070761.1:405705-407412 GCA_020348985.1 Candidatus Thorarchaeota archaeon
AGGGCTGAAAGTAATGCAGTGATTGCGGGCGTGGTTCTTGATGAAAGCAATAACCCGATTTGTGATGCTGTTGTCGAGGCTCTCATGTTCTCGTCCGTGTCTGACATTTGGTTCAGGACATCTACCTCAACCGACTGCTCCGGAAGGTTCGAGATGATTGTTGACCGCGAAGGAGCATACCGCGTATATGCTTTATGTGATAGACCAGAGACTGATGGGATTGACTATGTGCCAGCGGTCTGGCACACAAACGTTGCATTCGGCTCCATATCGTACTTCAGTTTTGTCTTGATGGAGGGTGCATCTCTATATCTTGGTGAAGATCTATGGTTTGCTGAGAGCAACAAGCCAGCGGACTACTACCGGTTCACTGTCATTGATTTCGAAGTGCCTTCTAATGTGAGGAATCCAGTGACGATCTACGGAACAGACTCGATCCAGGTTGGGATTCTAGGCTTTGAAGAACGAGTGATCATTGTTCCCGCAGACCGAGAGGTAGGAATCAGGGTCTACGCTAGAAACAATGATGTGGTTCGCCAGTTCAGGGTCAAGGGAGCTGCCGGATATTTCAAGCTGTCAAAAGGGGAAGTCCTCCAGGTTGACATCAGAGAACATAGCTTGCCTTTCGACATCGAAAAGATGAGAACCCTATGGCGATCAGCGTTCTCATTGCTTCAAGATTCTGAGGAAGCGGGATTTCTTGTTAGCCTTGAGAGGGAGGATCTCACGAATGCCTACAGTCTAACAGAGGAAGCGTATTTCCACCTAGTAGCTAGAGCTTATGATACATCCTTCGCTAAGATCCGAAATGCTCATGTCCTAATATCAGTAACAACTGAAAGGTTACAGGGCCTTCTAGAGACCAGCTCTCAGTCTGCACTGCTAGTTCTCTTATTCCTTGTGTTCATGTCATCTGCATCTGCTTATCTCATAACAGAAAGGAGTGACCGTCTTGAGATAAGCTCAATAGGCAGAACGTTTTCATTGTCAGTCAACCTTCTTATTGCACTAGCGATCTACTCGCTCCTGGTAATGGCTTTCTACTTTCTGTTTCCAGGTTGCCATCTCGTTCCTCAGAATGTGTTCGCAATCGCTAGCGTTCTCTCCATTGTGCTTGGACAGATCATTGTGATAATCTTCCCGAGAGTCTTCTCCGAGAAGGAAAGTGAAGGTCGCTCCATCCAATTGAGAAGTGCGATCATATCTGCCTTCTCCATGGCTTGCCGCAATTTGCGTAGAAGAAAGATTAGAACATTGCTCGGATTGATGAATATATCCATACTGGTTTTCGGTTTCATCACTTTCACCTCTCTTTCTATTGGCTATGGGCTAGTTGTTCAGCAACTTGGTCCGAGTAACACTGCTGAAGGTCTACTGATCAGAGATGAGCCCTCGGATCCTGGACACCCCTCTTCTTTCATTCCGCTTCCCGCCTCTTTCATCAGATGGCTGGAATCTCAGCCTAACACAAGCCTGATTTCTCGGAAAGCTCAGACTACTATGGCAAGCGGGGAGAATCCGATTGGGTATCTATATTCGAAATCCGGAGCCCGAATGCCCATTTGGGGCATCCTTGGAATAATCCCTGTTGCTGAAGCCCAACTTGTATCTCTGGATAGCATAGTGACTGAGGGGGAATACCTTGAAGACGATGATTTCTATGGGATACTGATAAGTCAGTCTTTCAAGGATAGGCTGGAAGTAGAT
>CP070761.1:407512-409113 GCA_020348985.1 Candidatus Thorarchaeota archaeon
GGTTATGTGTCTACTCACACCTACTCCAACACAGAGTATGAATCACTTGAGTCTCAATACCCAACATACTATGGTGATCTCTTTGAGTCTTCAGGTGAACTCTCGCCGTGCGGAGAGTGGCCACCATCGAAATCCCCAATTGGCCATCCAAGTGATGTTCCAATGGTTTTTGTTGCTTACCCGCCTGGTTTTGAGGAGTACGCTACTGCTATTTTGAAGATCTGTGAAACTGGATTTCTTAAGTACGTCGAAGTCTTTGGTTTGAGTACGGCTGATATACATATCTTCATACGCACAAATCAAGAGAGTCTGTTTGCATGCTACTCACATGAATACAGGATTTTCAATTATCTAAGGTCTATTGATGATTGTAGACCGCCACCAAATGGGGCTCATCACGTCTATGGATTTCTTCATGAGATGGGGCATATGGTGTTTTCAACAGATAATGGTGCTTTCAATCAAGGGTGGGCACACTACGCAGCCTCAAGAATCGTGGACGAAGTGTATCGTGAACTAGGTGACACAGCTTGGCCTCGGCCTTACAACTATTCAAAGACAGAAGGGAAACAAAGACTTCTTGCGGATATTGCACGCACTCAGCCTGGCACGTATGATGCAGCCTCAGGAGTCCTTTACACAATTGACCAGAGACACGGTCCTACCATCTTCAAGGCAACAATCGATAAAATGCATCCAACATACATTGGTGTATATCGCTACCCACTCTACAGCCTAGAAGAGTTCAAGAGCACTCTCGTGGAACTAACGAACGACGAAAGCCTCCTAGAACTTTTCTCAGAAAATGGATTCTAGTAATCGGCCGTTTGCTTGAGTTCGGGCTTTCCTAAGAGGGTTGAGAAGACTGGATCGTGAGGTCCTGCTCGGCATTGGTCGATAAGAGAATGCGTGTCGAGGTCGATCACTTCTCTGACAAGAGACTCAAGCTTGTTGCATCTTTCGGCCAGATTCTCAAAGACCATGCGTTTTGGAAAGATGAGGATAGGGCGTTACGCGCCTGCGGCGCGGCGGCGTTCTCCCGTTACCCTCAAAAGCCATACGTTACGTTTTTGCCTGAAGTGCTCCGTTTGTTCATTAAGAATGTTACTTTCAGTTATCGATCGATTGGACGCGACTGCGCAATATGTGATCTGCTGGGCAATTGGCCGTATGGGCTAGAGCGGATATCTTCCGTACTTCTTTCCGACATCAGTCAGTGTTATCGTGTTGTTCGGAGGTATTCCTTTGTAGATGCAGTTGCTTGTGGTTAAGAAGTATCCTCCGCCTGAGGCTCCATCTCTAATGCATTGCTTGGTTTCCTCTGCTACTTGCTCTGTAGTGCCATATGCCATTGTTGTGGCCGCGTCGACATTCCCGCATAGAGCGGTTTTGCCCCCGTATTTCTCTTTTACTTCGGCGAGCTTCATGCCTGCGCTTGGGTCGATGCTGTGAAGTGCGTCTATCCCTGTGTTTATGAGGTCGTCTATGATGGGCCAGATGTACCCGTCTGTGTGATGGATGAAGTAGATATGCTTCTTGTGAGCAGCGTCCACGAGCATCTTCAGGTAGGGAAAGATGAGCTCTTTGTATACCCACAGAGA
>CP070761.1:409213-410767 GCA_020348985.1 Candidatus Thorarchaeota archaeon
CTGGTAGAAGAGGACGGATAAAGAGTTTTCTGCTTGATCAGAAGAACCTAGCAGGCATCGGAAACGTGTACATACAGGATATCCTGTTTGAGGCGAGGCTGCATCCAGATCGGAAGATTCCTACGCTGTCTGAGAAGGAGCTGGAAGGTCTTTACCATGCGATCGGAGACGTTTTGAACCGTAGCATCCGGCTGGGGGGCTTGGCTTATGAGAAGGACTTCTATGGGCTGAACGGTAGGTTTGGAGCGGATGAGTTCCTTGTGGGCTACAAGACGGGAAGCCCGTGCCCTGAGTGCGGCGCGGAGATAGTGAAGATCAAGACGGGGAGCACGTCCTCCTATATCTGTCCAGAGTGTCAGTCGTTGGAATGAGTTTTCCGTTTCCCTGTCAGTCTGTAAGAAGTGTTTTATGATTATTCGAGACTCTTAGGGAGCAGTGTAGAGAAGAGGAGACGGAGGAGTTAGCTTTCTCGCTGTATATGGGTGTGGATGTCGGGACGACCAAGATAGCAGTTCTGTTGCTTGATGTTGACTCTGGGGAGATTGTGGCGGCGCATGAGGCGGTCAACAGTTCGGAGGTGACTGACCCGGAACGGAAAGCGCGGGGATGGAGTGAGTGGGATGCAGACGAAGCAGTTGATTTGACGTTTGGAGCGATGGGTGACGCCGTTTCTCGTGTCGGACCTGAGAAGGTGAAGGGTGTTGGTGTGACGGGGCAGATGCATGGGATGGTTCTTGTCGGTCGGGATGGGCGTCCGGTTTCGCGTTTCATTGGGTGGCGGGATCAGCGGTGTAACGAGAAGGTTTCTGGAACTCGTGTCTCCTACATTGAGCGGATGGTCGAGCTGGCGGGGGATCAAGGCTTCAGCCGGGAAGGGTGTTATCCTGCTACGGGGTTTATGGGTTCGTCTTTGTTCTGGCTGAAGGAGAATCGTGCTTTGCCCCGGGAGCCCGCAACTGCGTGTTTTCTGCCTGACTATCTTGTGATGAGGTTGACTGGGGTGGGTCCTGTGACGGATCCGTCTGATGCGGGTGGCTCTGGGATATATGATGTAGTCTCGAGAGAGTGGGATGGTGGGCTTGTTGAGAGGCTGGGGCTTCGCTCTGAGATGCTGCCTGAAGTGAGGAAGCCGGGGGAGTTGATTGGTGGGCTTACGGCGGAGGCAGCGGCGAAAACCGGTTTGCAGGAGGGAACTCCGGTATGCGTGGCTTGTGGCGACAATCAGGCAAGTTTCCTGGGGAGCGTTGCTGACCGGAGGGATGCAGCGCTGATTAATATTGGGACTGGGGGGCAGATTTCGTTGTGGGTGCCGGGGTTTCAGGCTGTGGAGGGGGTTGATACGCGTTGTTATGTGGATGAGTCGTATTTGCTTGTTGGGGCTGCGTTGTGCGGGGGAAGTTCCTATTCGCTTCTTAACAAGTTCTTTATGGGTGTCGGGCGGGCCTTCTTCGAGGCCAAAGATGACGGGGAATTGTATGATGGGATGAATCTTTTGGCTTCGGAGGTTCCTGTTGGTTCGGATGGGCTTGTTTGTGAGCCGTTCTTCACTGGAAC
>CP070761.1:410867-412402 GCA_020348985.1 Candidatus Thorarchaeota archaeon
CATGGACGGTGGGGACATCTACTACGACAACATTCACATAATCCCAGAGCCTGTCGTAAGAATCATCAACTGTCTAGCATAGACAAGTCATGTTTGCCCGCGGAATTGGGCAGCTAACGGACGCCTAGCTGGATTCTGCTTCGGATTAGTCTACTGCCCCCGCTAGGCGCCCATTTCACTCAACATCACTTTTTTGTAGTGAGAAGTGACTTTGAGACTAGTCGCAGAGGCGGACTAAATGATTGAAGAGGCGTCCATAAAAAAGGCAATCATGGAGTACTACCACGAGGGTCATGTGCAGTACAGACCTGAGCTCTATGATGAAATCTTGCATGACGAGTGGAAGTTCTTCTACTTCAATCGAGAAGGTAATCTAGAGATTGTTGACAAGAGGGCCTACAAGTCGTGGTATGAGCCAGAGAAGATCGAGGAGGGACTAGAGTGGAAGACAGAGTTCCTCTACGTTGATGTCACGGGAAACAATGCAGCCGTGAAACTAAAAATCGGAAATCAGAAGGTCCAGTATACAGATTACTTCAACATGTTGAAGATTGAAGGGAAGTGGTGGATAGTCAACAAGATATCCACTGCGGAAAGGTTTGAATAGGGCAAGTCCAGGAAATCTGCCCCCATATGGGGTTATATTACGTTCCGGCTGCGGTATATAGTGAGGATAACGTTTCTTTCCCAATAATACGCGGAGAATGCTGACATCTAATAGACAGTGCGTTATTTCATCAAACCGCAAACTTATATACACATAAAATAGCGCTTGGCGAAGCGCCTCCCTTTGGAGTGCAGTTTTCTCCGCTGCAAGGCCCCACTGCGTGGGCCATATCTCAGAAAGGGTAGGAACAAGGTGATTTAAAATGGCCAGACCAGTTAGGGCTACCGCTAGTCATGGAAAATCAGCAGCAATGTGTGCTGTTTGTGGCGGTAGCGAGTTTTACGAAGACCAGAACCGAGGCGAACACACCTGTACATCTTGTGGATGTGTCGTCAACGAGCGACTCATAGATAGCGGACCTGAGTGGAGAGCATTTACTGCAGAAGAGAGAGATGCTAGAGCACGCACAGGTTCACCAATGACATTGACAATGGCAGACAAGGGTCTAGCCACAACGATTGGTTGGGCAGACAGAGATGCCAGCGGACGCTCAATTGCTGCAAACAGCAGAGCTGCAATCTACCGAATGAGGAAATGGCAGATCAGAACGCTTGTCCATAGCTCACAACATCGAAATCTCAGTATCGCTATGAGTGAGCTAGACAGACTCACGTCTCAGCTTGGTATTCCAAGAGAGACAAAAGAGACCTCTGCTTTGATTTACAGAAAGGCTCTCGACAAGCGACTTGTCCGAGGAAGAAGTATTGAGGGCATGATAGCAGCATCCATCTATCTTTCATGCAGAATCCACAAGATACCGAGGCAGCTTGACGAGATTGTAACTGAGGCCAGGGTTAACAGGAAAGAGCTTGGTCAGTGTGTGAGACTAATTCTTCGTTATGTCAAGATCAAGGTCCCAATCCCATCC
>CP070761.1:412502-414003 GCA_020348985.1 Candidatus Thorarchaeota archaeon
GTCTGCTTTGAATCTGTTCGAAGGTGATAGAGCTCTGACAATTGTCTGCTGTAGTGTATTATTAGCGACCATTCGTGTGATGTAGCTGTCATTCTGTTGCCTTGGACTAGTGCTTGAGAGCTGATGGCTAGCTCACGTATCTCATTTGTCTCTCCTTTTATCAGAGGTAGAAGAGACTTCCCCTGAACCGTGCTTGGTACCGTGGTGTCATTAAGCTCAAGAAGCGTAGGCATGATGTCTGGCGGTTGCACAAATGCGTCGCAGCGTCCCCCTGTGACTGCCTCAGAATCAGGTAAGCGGATCATCAAAGGAATATGACCTACTTCCTCGTATATATGGGGCCTCTTATGTACATAGCCATGTTCCCCTAAATACGTGCCATGGTCAGTCGTGAAGATCACTACAGTGTTTTCATATAGTCCCAGATCCTCAATCTTCTGCAACAGCATCCCAACCCATCGGTCCACCATAGTTACTTCTCCAGCGTATAGCGCCCGTAGTCTTTCCAATTCATCATCTAGATTGGCCTGTATTTCCGACAGATTGGTCGCTCCTAGACCTGTTGTAGTCTTGATGCCTAGTCTCACACGTTTCTTCCTGTCTTTGCGCTTGTCATTCTCTGTGATCTGCGCGGTTGCTTTCCTGACTTTATCTCGTATCTCGTCATACTCAGTCATGGTGTCAAAGGTTTGCGAGGGGAAGCCGCCTCTGTAATACATATCTGCATACCACACTGGCGGGTCCCACGGCTCGTGAGGGTCCCAAGTATCAACGTATAAGAAGAATTTCTCTCTGTAGTGGCGTTCCAACCACTTTGAAGCAGCCGTCATTGTTGCAGCTGCGCAGTAGTCTGATTCATGGCGTCGTTGCAGATTGATGTCGTTACGCTCTTTTCCTTGCCCACGAATGTTCTCGAAGTCTGCAAAACCTCGGTCATAATTGTAACCGGTACCGACAAAGAAGTAGCCGACAGGTAAGTCTACCACCGCTTTCGTTGTGAACCCCGCGTCTTTCAGAATCTCTGGAAGCAGCACTTCTTCTTCAGGTAGAGGTGCCCAGCCGAGATAAGTGAGTGTATATTTGCCTGTGAACATATCAGCCCGGTTGGGCATCGTTGGAAAAGAGGCCGTGTAATAGTTGTCAAAGACTAGTGAATCCTTGGCCAACGAATCTATGTGTTCTGTATGTATGTAATTGTTTCCATAGCAGCCAAGAAAGTCGCGCCTCAGAGTGTCTGATACAATCTGAATGATGTTCAATCTTGCCTTCCCTTCTACAGCCTAGCTGCGGGCTATTTCGAATTGATCCTTACTAGCCACGTAGAGAGAAGTCTCCTTGCACTTAGGGCAGACCCAGTCATCAGGCAGTTCCCTGAATTCAGTTCTGGGTTCCACGCCTGATTCCGGGTCACCTTTCTCGGGGTCATATGTGTAACCGCACAGCGTGCATCTCCATCTCGGCATTTCAAGCTCTCCTGCTCGGGTTGATTCAGACAATAATG
>CP070761.1:414103-415450 GCA_020348985.1 Candidatus Thorarchaeota archaeon
GCTCTGTAGAGAAGCCTGCCAATTCTCCCAAAACCGTTTATTGCGACCTTCATAACCAATTTGTTTCACCTCAACTTGAAGACAAGTTAGCTCTGGTTTCCTAATAAGCTTTCGCCGCACCAATAAACCGGCTCTGGAGCATCGGCATCTCCTCCAAGACTATGAGTAGGCGCCAACTTGAGCTGAAAATCCGACAGTCGCCCACAGCTTGTGTGTATAAAAGCAGCCGGCGTTTCCTAGGTTTGTGAGATGGGTCATTCTTCCACAATGAAGAGATCTTGGATTGGCCTATCAGCAAGGGTCATAGCCATATTCTCGGACTCCTCCTTCGAAGAGATTTCTCTAAGGCTCTTCAACAAGCCATTCTTCAAACAGAGTCTAATCCTCTCGCCGTTTCTCGTGAAAGTCACGGAGAGAGACCTCCCTTTCCTGAGCTCGATGTTCCGCTTCCCCATCGTGCAACCGGTCGCAACTTGGACGCCGTCAACAAAACAAGAGAGCGGCGGAAAAGGCTCGGTTTCAACGATCGCCCGCATTCGGAAACTGTTTCTTCCAAGAATCTTGTTAGCATACAAACCGGCTTTCAGACCTAGAAGTAAAAACGCGCCTAGGTGACCATGGAGTGAAATGGCCTCGTCCAATAGCTTGCTAGGGATTGGGGGAGACATACTTATTACCCAACTCCTCATCAATCTGGTCCAGCATTCGCGAAATTTGCAGACTCAAGATCTGATAGTCCATGTTGAAAGTGCGAATATAAGTATTGCCAGTTCGCCCCAGAGCATCATCCTCCGTTAAGCCTGATGCATCACTCCGATCGATTGCATTCGTATGTCACTGACAGGTAGAGGAATGACAGCGGAAGAATGGAAGCCCTAGAGACACACGAGATGAAGAAACAGGATAGCTAAGAGTGGGAACGCGCTATTTCCTTGCCCCAACCCAAGCCGTCAGAATGTGTAGAGTTTGACATTCAAGTAGATCAGCGGTCTCTTCTCTTCAGGAAGCCTAGAGATCCTTCCAGAGAGAGAATTGAAGATGTCCAGAGGATCAATCTTCACACGTTTCAGGTCTTCGCTAAGGCTCCGACTTCGTTTCGCAATCTCCTCTACTATCAAGTTCTCTGCTATTACCTCGGTCATGCAGATTTCGCCTTGATGTATCAGCTTCTGGACCACCATGGTCTTCAGCTCTTTTCTGCGACCTATCCCTCGGTACAGTTCCTTGGCCTTCTCAATCCTGCTCTGTGCGCTAGGAGGCAGTTTGGGTCTAGTGGACAAGACCTTCACTCTTTCCCGCCATTTCTCAATCCAGCGGCCTGCCCAGAAGTTCAAGAAGACTCTGAAG
>CP070761.1:415550-416893 GCA_020348985.1 Candidatus Thorarchaeota archaeon
ATGGGCGCAAGAGAAGAACATCAAAGTAGTGCACAACAAAGCCCTGGGTCTCTTGGCGGCCACACAGGATCTCGAAGACATGGCAAGAAGTGCACTTGACGCACGACTAAGACTGAAGTGAGAGCACTTACCTCTTACTCATGTGATCTCTCCATTCTTTTTCTGGGAAGCGAGAGTCCATCCTCTCCAATTCTGAGATTACTGACGCCTCCAAATCAACATCGAAATGATTCGCCAATTGGATCAGCAAGGAGAAGACTTGGGCAAACTCGCGTGACAGTGAGGATTCATTGGGCTGTTCGTGCCCTAGTCCAATGACTTTGTATCCCTCTTCTACAGTAATGTGTCTAGAGATCTCTCCCAGCTCTTCGATTAGATGAGCGAAAACCTGAGACGCCGGGAACTTGTCCCATCCACGTGCTTCCTCGAATCTTCTGGTCTTCTCCTGAATTTGTCTTAGTTCCATCCTAGGTCATCCTCTTAGTAATTTGCGCAACTTGAGCCCTTGATTGATCAAGTGCCTTTGAAGGTGGATCCTTCAATGTTCCGAGCTCTGTGGACTCAGGCAGTGAGTCACCTCCTAGAAACATCGCTTCACTAACTACACCCATCATCTCAACTGGGGGAAGAATCGCACAAGCCAAACGAGAAGACGAGCGGATTCCCTCGAGGTTAGTAACGATTTGCCAGATTCTGGTGCCGTCAGTGCACCTGCACAGACGGAGGTTTTTGGACCCTTCTAGTGGCTGTACCTGGCTGACTTCCACCGCAATCATGTCTACTGCAAAACCGGGATCCTCGTCGTGGTCCAGAAGCCTTCTTCGAAAGCCATCGACGATTCTTAGGCAGTAATCAACCTCTGCCATGACGAGGGTTTCCTTCGATGACTGTGGTTTAAAGGAGACACCACTCACTGCAGAACGATAGGCTTCAGAAAAAAGCGTAATCTCTTCGACAATCTTGTTTACTGCGGCATTGTCAGCAAGTTGCTTTGCATCCAAATATGAGTATTTCACTTCATAGATGAGAGATCCAACCGACTGTACGGCTTTGGACAGTGTACCATAATCAATGTGGAACTTCAACTTTCTATTGCTCACAACTTCGTTAAGGCGTCTAAGCGCGTCTTCTAGGACCAGGATTCGTGCATCCTTGGCTGTGTCCATGACTGATCTCCCAGAAACATCGAGATATGACCACTGATAAACCAGACGGAGCAAAAGCAAAGATGCCATGAATATTGATATAAACAAAGATGTGAACTCCTCAAGCAGATTCCCCGGTTGGGAGTGAGTCACTTTGATCCAAGCGCTCTATGTCTTGATTGCCGACAGCGGATTATG
>CP070761.1:416993-418297 GCA_020348985.1 Candidatus Thorarchaeota archaeon
TGATCGATCAATCCGTTCAGCCTCCGGTAGTTGAAATGCTTATTTCGGACCTGACTCTAATTGTTGTAAGAATGCAGATGGAAGGCTCGATTAGGAAGTATTCCGGCTCCTGACGATCACGAGGAGACAAGACAGTGGTCCGTGAAATACTGATTCTCGCAGGCGGCGGTGGTCACACCGGCTACGCATATGCACTGGCCCAAGCGCTTTCAGGAAAGGCCTCTCTATCGTCTCTCGTTCCTGAAGGGGACACTCTGAGCGAGAAGAGAATGAGCCGATTCTGCAAGGTCGATTTCCTCCCAAAACCCCGAGGACCGAAAACGCCTGGGCATGAATTCGCGGTAAGGTTAGCAGAAGCGTTCGCAAGATCCCTCAAGAAGGTTCCAAGAAGAACGGCTGCACTGGTGAGCAGTGGAAGCAATTTCTGTATCCCTCCTGCATTCGCGGCTTGGCTCAAGGGAATAGCCGTAATCAACATAGAGAGCTCTATTCGCTTTACAATAGCATCTAAGACTGCTCGCATCCTGCAACCTTTATCAACCATCACAGCACTGCAATGGGTGGAACAGAAGAAGTTGCTGAAGCATGGCGTCGTGGTAGGACCGTTGCTTCCCAAGTCTGACGCGCAACCACGGGATGGAGGCTACGTCCTTGTCACAGGCGGCACCTACGGGCATAGGCTTCTCTTCGACGTGATAGCTCAAAGCCACCTAGATAACGTTGTACTCCAAACTGGTCGTATTGACACCCGCCCATACATTGAGAAACATCCTGAATGGCAAGTTATATCAGCCTCCGACAGGTTCAGTGAGCTTGTTGCAGGGGCTGATGTGGTTGTCACACACTTTGGTTCAACAGTCTTGGAGGCACTCTCCCTCGGAAAACCAACCGTTGTTGTTCTGAATCCCGAATGGACTAGAACTGTTGGTGCTGAAGATGCCAAGCATCTAGCGGACAAGGTGAATGCAGTGTTAGTCACAGAGATTAGTCTAGAGGTGATATTGGATGCCATTGACGAAGCACGGCGAAGAGAGATTCCCATTCTTTCTGATGGCGCAAAGGAACTTGCTGATGTTATCTTGGAGACTTGATGGGCGAAGGCGGATGAAAGTCACTTATATCGCCTTGGATCCTTTGCGGTATCCCCGGATCAAGAAGATAGCTTACAGTCTGAGGAAATATAGCGACATTGATTTTCACGTGATGCTTCCCAAAGTCCGGCTCATAGCGCATAAGAGCAGAACGATGCGAATGGTGTACGCCGTCGTCAATTATGTGGCCGTCATGCTACAGATTCTGTTCGT
>CP070761.1:418397-419669 GCA_020348985.1 Candidatus Thorarchaeota archaeon
ATCTTCTTCACCTTGTCCTCGGGTCTTGTCTTCATTCACTTCCACCGGAAGAATCCTCTAGTGAGTCTTCTCCCCTTCTTACCTGCTCTCGTCTTGAATCTTGATTATGGAATATACGGCATCCTATTGATCGGTTGCATGTATCTGCTAAGAAGAGACACAGAACTGGGCATCATCTCGATATTCGTTCTGAACCTCTCGTTCCTGCCACTATCTTCAAGCCAGTTCCTGTCTCTCCTCGCTCTGCCAATCATACTTGCACATGAGAGGGGATATCCTGGAATGGTAGGGAAGTCTACCGGAAAAGCTGTGTATCCCAAGTGGAAGAAATACTTCTTCTACGTATTCTACCCTCTTCACCTCACGATCCTGTACGCCGCTAAGGTCGTTCCTATTCCATTTGTCCACTCTTCTAGAAGCATACGTTTCTGGAGCAGTCGATTCATGACGACTTGCCAGCCATCACTGCGGCGCAGTATCCCGGTTCTTGGGAACGAGAACGGCCAAACCGTCCACAGCGGCCGAAGTCTCCAGTGTCTGCCTGAACAATGGATACCGGGACTACCAGTCGCTATGATAGCGTCAAAATGTCTAGGGCCGAGTTCTTCGATCGATCGAAGAAGGGCACGTCTAACCGGATGTGATACGAGGGAGCTATCTATGAATGAGTCTTCCGGCTGAACAAGCTCCAGAAGTTGTTCCAGAGGAAGTGAAAGGAAGAAGGTTCCAAGATCATTGATGATTTACTTCAAAGAAGAATCCTAGATAGGGGAATCGAGATTGGGGGACATTCTATGAAAGTGAGGTGCATGCAAGCTCGCTACATGCTCGGCGGATGTATCGATTGATGCAGATTATCGTGCTACAATAGCGACCTTCACTTGTTTCACGCCCTTCTTCGCCATTAGACCCCGCGTTAATCCCCCAACTTCTCTGGCGCTACCCTTTACGGCGATGATCTCTAAGCACTTATTCTCCTCTAGATGAATGTGAAGGGTTGACGAAACCACGTTTTCGAATTTGTGTTGAATGCCCGTGATCTCGTCTAGGAGCCCGGGCTTGTCTAGATAGTGGAGCACGAGAACGGCGCCTGTTATATTGCCCGTTTCCTCCCGCATCCACTCAAACTCGGTGATGAAGCTTCGCAGGGCGTCATGAATGGCCTTGGAACGACTCTCATATCCCATGTTCCTCCAAGCGTTATCCATCTCTTCTACTAGTGTTGATGGAAGCGAAACGCTGAATCGAGCCACCCTAACCTTCTTCGGCATC
>CP070761.1:419769-421037 GCA_020348985.1 Candidatus Thorarchaeota archaeon
CCAAAACAGTGACATCGTGCTCCTTTTTGCAGAGAATTCTCACCAAGTGGCTTCCGACAAAGCCGGTTCCTCCCGTAACAAAGCACCTTGCCATTCGGTCACACTCTGGGACTCCGTACCCTTGGGCCACATCAATGTTGCGCCCAAGGGTTTTGCAGCTACCTAGGTTCCTCTTCTCTTTCGAATGAGGAATACTATCACAACGACAGCTACCGCTGCTCCGGCACCAATAACCACTATGATTAGCACGCCCAAGTCCAGAGGTTCTGGTGGAGGAGTCGTGGGAACCACCGGGATAACGGTGACAACAACTGTGTCGGAAACCGAGTTGCCGCTTCCATCGTAGACCGTGAGGGTCATACTGTGTGTTCCTGCCGGAAGGCCGTCAACGCTGACTGGTATCCTTGAACCGCCCCAATCCTCTGAAGCGATGATACTGCCGTTAAAGCTGACTTCAAAGTACGACGGGTACTCATCCATCGGTGTCCACACAATAGCATTGCCAATTGATCCTTCCAAGTAGGATATGTCGGCGGGGCTATCGATGGTAGGAGCGATGTCATCATCAATGACAAGAATGAGAACCGAATCAGCCGCAGAGTTTCCATCAAGATCGAAGACTCTCATTTGGAATACTTGCTCTCCTTCTTCGAGTCCATCGATTCCGATAGCAATTTCTCCCGTGGTCCAGGTTCCTGTCTCATAAACTTCTCCGTCCAAAGTCACGACATAGTCCCGAGGATGAAGATCTGATGCCTCCCAAACTAGAGTCTGTCCAGTACCGTCAACAAATGCCAAACCGTTTGGTGGACCGTCAACAGTCGGTGGGGTATCATCAAAGACAGTAATCACGAGCGTGTCCGTTACATTGTTCTGATCAACATCCCAAACGACGACCTCCACGTTGTGAGTTCCGTAGTCAAGACCATCTACGTTCACTGTTATGTCAACAAAGTCCCAAGCATCAGCTTCCCAGAGAGCTTCATCAATCCAGACCTCCCAGTCTCGAAGCGAATCATCAAACACCCGCCAGGTAATCTCATTACCTGTCGAGCCTTCGGCATATGCGATGTCCTGTGGCTGGCTGATGATAGGTTCAGTTGGAGCATAGAGTTGTGGGAAGTTGTCCCAAGTGTTTCCGTTGTCAACATCATATGAGCCGGTTCCAGGCCAGTCGTCCCACCAATTGCCCAAAACTGCACCATCATCCCAAACGTTTCCAGCATTTGAGTCATAGCCGTTGTCGACTAGACTCAAAGCTATGATGT
>CP070761.1:421137-422378 GCA_020348985.1 Candidatus Thorarchaeota archaeon
AACGTTCCAGGGCAGCGGCCAACGCGAAGCTGAAGATCTGGTATGACATGACCATACGTGATTACAAGCGAGAACCACCGAAGGGACTGGACGAAAGGGATTTGGTGAGGTGGGCGTATCAACGATACATCAAGGACTACCTCCGGTGTGTAGCATCGATAGATGACAACGTGGGAAGATTGCTCAACACACTTGACGAACAGGGACTGACTGACGACACAGTAGTGATATATACTTCCGACCAAGGTATGTTTCTGGGAGAACACAGCTACTTCGACAAAAGGTTCATGTTCGAAGAGTCACTCCAAATGCCTTTCACAGTGAGATTCCCTCCCGAAATCAGACCAAGAACCGTCAACGACGACATTATATTGAACATCGATTTCGCCCCAACATTCCTTGACTTCGCGGGGGCCAAGATTCCTAATCACATGCAAGGAAGAAGCTTCCGCTCAATACTTCAAGGCAAAACGCCGGAAAAGTGGAGGACCTCAATGTACTATAGGTACTGGATGCACCTAACAGACCATTGGGTACCCGCACACTACGGCGTGAGGACGAAACGATTCAAGCTAATCTACTACTATGGACAACCTCTGGGAATGAGAGGTTCTATTCCACAGCAGACAGAGCCCGAATGGGAGCTATTCGACTTGGAGAAAGACCCCTACGAAATGGAAAACGTCTACGGGGATCCATCTTGCGACGAAATCCTCAACAACTTGAAATCAGAACTCAAGCAACTCCGCAAAGAGACTAGAGATTCCAGATAAATCGATCGAGATTGTTGAATTGATTGACCCAGAGATTGGGAACCCTCGAGCCCTAATCGTAAGTCATTGATATAGGCTTCTTTAGAAATTCAAAGATCTCCTCCAGCTCCTGCACCCCGCTCCTCAGCGAAGCGAGTCTTGCCTGCAATGGCCCGCATGTCTTCACATACTCCTCCTCACCGATCTCCCCTAAGTTATAGGCCGTGGTGATCCTCTCAACCTCAACGGCTACCTTCTCGATCTCATCATGAAGCTCCTTGTGGCGAGGTTCCAAGTTGACAGTCATTGATCGAAGGCTCTTCGACTTCTCCTCAATCAGATCTATGTATTTCTGTCTAAACTCGCCATAAACCTCATCCGACAGCTTTGACCTCTGGCCCTCAAGAATCTTGAGCTTTTTATTGCAGTTCCTTATGTCATCGATCACAGCCTTAATGTCGGTCAGAATCTGGTCTATGGTCCTCTGTT
>CP070761.1:422478-423600 GCA_020348985.1 Candidatus Thorarchaeota archaeon
TAGAAACAGTCTCTTTAGATTTGGCAAATGCTTCAGCTTCGCCAGACCCTCATCAGTTACGCTCGTTTGGCTGAGCATCAGCGATTCGAATGTGAATCCGTTCATCTGATCCAGTGTTGCATCAGTGACATGCTCACCTTGAAGAGTTACTTCTCTAATTCGCACAACTCGATTCGAGACCTTGCTTTGGGAAGAGGACTCATTCGCAATTTTCTCTCTGTCAACTTGTGCACCCAATTTCGCAAGGACATTTTCCATGTGTTCCGAAGTTATTTTGCTAGAGTGAGGCGCCCCAGAATTTCCCAGACCACGACAAGCAACCGTCAGGAGAGGCATCGCGAGGAAGGATGCAATTATGATTGCTCTGCGAGTTCTTGAATTCATATATTTCTCATAGGGTCTAACGCGCGGCGTGAGGGGCGAGTATAACGAGCCCCTCTCAATACCGATGTTAGCAATTGTCACTTTATATTTTGGGTTCCTCTGACTCTCTTGGACGGTCTGTCTTAACGGTAAGCTTGAACTGCTTGGGTCTAATGATTCGGATACCCACCTAGTGTTTCTATTCACGGTCAATCCCGAGTCACAACTCAATCCTTGATGAAGAAATTACGGCCTTTCCCTTCGTGAGTTTTCGCTTCTTCCATCCATTCGAGTTGTCTCTTCGATTCATCAGCTATCGCTTCTTCCATCCATTTGAGTCGTCTCTTCAATTCAGGATCTTTATCGTGCACTAGCATTCTAAGCGCTCTAGTCAGGGATACCTGAAAGTCAGTTGGCCCATCTTCAAGAATCCAATCCAGCTCAGAGATCATCTCTGCTAGCATCGGACCGAAACGCGTTGCCTGCAACCGCACCAAAGCATTGAGGCAATGGGCTGCTGCTCTTTGAAGATCCTGGTATTCTTGAACTTTACTAGTTGAGTAGTCTTCATCCATCTCGTCTTCTTTATACCCTGCCGCACGTATTAACTGCCATGCGGTTCGACATCTAATGAAGCACTCAAATATAGGTGTACTTGCTTGCGTGATACCTTGGGCCCCAAGCGAGTTGGCCGCAGCACTGATTACCCTGGGATTCGGGTCATTCAGCGCCTGGATTAGGGGCTTGATGACACGTGGG
>CP070761.1:423700-424819 GCA_020348985.1 Candidatus Thorarchaeota archaeon
GCAAAAGGAGTCGCAACCATCGGAACAATATCAAACTCAATATTCGGAAGCGGCCTGACTCCAGAACAAGCTCTAGCGGTGAACATGAAAGGAAAGGGCATTGTGCTCATTGTGGGCTGCGGACATCAGACCCTGACAAGAATACTCAGGCGTACCGAGTCTCTGTTTGAGCAACCCATATACGGTGTCTTAGGAGGACTCCACCTTGCAGTCGAAGGTGGACCCTTTGAGGTAATGGGAATGTTTCTCCACAAATATCTGGGCACAGGAAAACTCCCATGGCAACCGATCACTCTGAATGAGCTTCAGGAGAACATCGAGCTCCTAAGCAAGCGAAGTCCTAAGGTTGTGGGCCTATCGCCACACGACAGCTCAAAAGCCAGCATACAAGCCTTCCGCGATGGCTTCCCAACCGCCTACAAGGACATCAAGGTAGGAGAAACCATAGTCATATGACCTTGAGCCGCACTAGTGTCGACCGATCGAACGGACTAGAACTGATCGATCGATCCGGCCCTCGGCACAGGACACATGTAACAAGCGGACAGATCGAGACTAACTGATTCTGTTCCAGAACTTCTCATGCAGAAAGTAGAGTGATGTTCTCACAACGACTTCGAAGGCGCCAACACCTGCCGCGAGTACCACCTGGCCCGAGAAGAAGTATATGAAGACCATGCTCATTGAGGTGGCAACTATCCTCCAAGAAATGGTCTTCAGCAAGATCTTCTTGTTTCCGTTCAAGGAAACCTCACTCAACATAGGAACCTGTGATTGACAATTAAGCTTTCTGAACGACTGGTTCAAAGCACTATTCCGGTTGGAATGGTCGATCGATGATCGATCGATGCCCCGAAATAGGATATTAGTAATAAAGCCCAAAGCGTTATGACTTCCTCTTTATAGCAGTAATATGCTACAATGCATTGTGAAGTACAATGTGCTATCTGCTGATCTTGATTCTCCTGCCATCTTTCTCTCAAGTGATCCTTAGAATTGTCAGACGGTACTACAAGTTCCCGATTCCAGCGTTTCTCACACAACTAGTTGATAATCCCATTCGTCGATCTATCGGTGTACTCCTAGTTCATAAGAATCTTCTGGAAGAAACTTCTAGAA
>CP070761.1:424919-441879 GCA_020348985.1 Candidatus Thorarchaeota archaeon
AGATGCAGAGAGCGGTCCGTTTGTCAGATGAGAGATACTCTCGTCTGTACCAGAGGTCTCCTATTGCATGCTTTACAGTGACATCTCAAGGTATCATACAAGAGGCGAACCCTGCAGCTGAGCAACTACTTGGATACGACGTTTCGGAGATGTTGAAACGAAGCATATCCTCATTTCTTTCCGATGAGGAGGCCAAGAGGGGGTTCGACAGACAAATCATATCTGAGGTGCTGCAAGGCAAGAACCCTGCTGGAATAGAGCTGCAAATGAAGCACAAGGATGGAGGGGGAGTCTGGGTTAGTCTGACTGCAAGCGAGATTGGTGCAGATGTGGAATCGAGGATAGCCTTCATGGTGACTGACATAGAACGCCGAAAGACTGCAGAGCTAAGAGAGCAGACAGAGAGAGAAAGGGCCAGTCTGGTTCTTGAGATCATGACTCACGATATGAATAATGTCAACCAAAGTCTGCTCTTTGCCCTTGGATTGATAGAGACAAGTGTAGAGCTTTCGCCTGAGCTTGAGACCGTCATAGCGGAGACGTCCTGGAATGTTAGAAGGGCGGCGAGGATGATTGCCAATCTAAAGGCTATCATAAGGATCATGGATCATAATATTCCTACTGCGCGATCAGATCTCTTCTCCCAGATTCAAGAAGCAACAAAGACTGTTGAAGCTGACTTGCCCTGGAAAACACTGAACGTTGAAACTGAGATATGTGCTGGCGACATCGAAGTTGTTGGTAACGAATATCTGGAAAGTGCGTTCTTCAACATAATTCACAATTCTGCGATGTTCGACTCATCGGAAGAAGTCCTGGTTGAGATATCGGTTGACGACCAAAGCACCAGTGATATGGTGAGGATAGAGGTGAGCGACCACGGACCAGGGATTCCCGATGCGCTCAAAGAGTTGATATTCAAGAGAACAGGAAGGCCTGAGGGTCAAAAGGTTGGAAGGGGTCTAGGACTTACACTGGTCGATAGCATCATCAATGGCCTCGGAGGACGAATCTGGGTCGAGGACCGTGTTCCAGGTGATCACACACGGGGGGCAAAGTTTGTGGTCCTTCTGCCCAGGTGGCGCGAAGAGATAGTGTTGGAATGCGGGAAGGTCGGATGTATTCAATTCTACGTCTCTAGTCACTGTGTATTCTGTGACCCTGCTCTTGAGATTCTTTATGGAGTGATTGATGAAATGGGTGCGTCAAAGTCTCTTGTCGAAGTAATCGATGTTGACGATCCGACTTCGGGCGTCAAAGAAGGAGACCTTCCCAAGCTTCCGTGCATCAGAATCTGTGATATGGAACTTACTGGATTCATAAATCACGACGAGGTTCGCAAGAGCATTCTTACGATGCTGCTTAGGCCGTGTTATCCCAAATGAGAGTTTCGCAACCATTATTGGCCAGGAAGCCCGTCAGACTCGCGTTGATTTGAATGCCTGAGTTTGGTATACAGATTGAACCACAATTTGGATACGACTTCAAAGAAGTCATGGAGATTGCGAGAATCGGGAGAGGGCATGGCTTCTCGACTCTCTGGTTCTCAGACCATTTCATGCTTGATGCTGACGCGACGCAGAATGTTCTGTTAGACCCTTGGCTGCTGATGACTGCCTTGGTAATGTTAGACAAGAAGATACGCGTAGGAAGCTTAGTGTTCTGTAATAGCTACAGACAGCCTGCCCTCCACGCCAAAATGGCGGCCACGCTTGATGTTCTCTCTGAAGGTCGGCTTGAGTTTGGGTTTGGTGCTGGATGGAAGAAGATTGAGTATAATGCATATGGATACCAGTTCCCTCCATACCTTACTCGCATTGAGCAGATGGAAGAGGCAGTGGAAATCATCAAGGGTATCTGGCGTGAAGAGAAGTTCTCATTCGAAGGAAAGCACTACAGAATCAAGGATGCTGTGTCATTTCCGAAACCCGTACAAAAGCCACGGCCGACGATTTGGATTGGGACCAATAGAGGCGGAGACCACATGATCGAGTCTATCGCAAAACACGGTGATGGAATCAACTTCGCATGGGGCTTCTCAGCCCAGCAGCTCGAGATGGCATTTGGCAAAATGGAAGGTTTCGCCTCCAAGTCAGGAAGAGAACCATCGGAAATCAAACGTTCTGTGGGTCTCTGGACGGGCGTGTTCGCAGACGAAGACGAGATGGAAAAGAAGCTGGCTGAGCGTGCAGAGAAAAGAGACATCTCACTAGAAGAGTATCGAGCGCGTGTTGCATCTTCATTTTGGGGAACACCGGACATGCTTGTCGAGAAACTCAGGGACTTCCTAGCTCTAGACATAAGTCACTTCATCTTCATGTTTCCTTACGAAGAAGAGAAGAAACAAGCCAGAATGCTGGGAGAGAAGGTTCTCAAGAGAATCTGAGAAGTCCAATCGAACGTACTCTACTAGCTTCGTGTGCTCTGAATGAAGGCACGAGTCTTCGAGTGTTCTTTTTCCCACCGACGACGTTCAGATCGTAGTTTGAACAAGTCAACATCCTTGAAGGTGAGTCCCTCTTTCCTTGCTTCAATTTCATATTCTGTTCGCTCTCGCTCTGGAGTGTAGATGAACGAGTTTCCAAATTCGGCTATGTTGGCGAAGAAGCAATAGGCGTAGATTGAGCGTCTCGAGTCGAAGTGAACAGCCTTGAAGTCCGCTGTGACTGGAGTGAAGGCGGGATTCAAAATGATGTCAATGGGTGGTTCACTGTTCTTCAGTTCAACCCGCAAGTCAAGATCAAGAAAGTCTCGACAGATAGCGATGGCAATCCTTCCATACTCTGTATCTGACACGATGATTTGCTGTGGAAGTTTGTCTGCTTTGATTCCCTCTTCGATTCTGTTATCACCATAATGGATGATTGCAGGAGTATGCTTTACTTGCTCCCATAACAAGCCCTTCGGACCGAACACGCTGCTGATGTTTCGACTTGTCTTGGCATCGTGATACGAACCGGGTACGATGTACATCTTGTGTTGCGAGGCGAGGTCTAGAATTGTCTGGTGGAGGGATTGATGGTTCAAGTCGATGCTCAATTCAGGGAATAGAAGGATGTTCACCTTGTTGTCAGCGGCCTCTTTCACCAAATCGATCACGCGGTTCTTAATCAGTTCCACTTTATCTTCCTGTAGATTGAAGATTCCCGGAGTACTCTCAGAATAGAACTCCTCAAGGAATCTGCCACTCTCACTCATACCAATCTGTGCGATTCCAACTCGACACATTTCGCCGGGTGTCTTCTGTTCCTTCTTCAGGAGGTCCTTATGGACAACCGAGAACCTCCTTACGGTCTCAAACTTCTTTTCCAGAATGCTCGTCACCGTGTCGGTGATGTACTCCTTCAAGTGTAGAAGCTCGATTTGCTCTTGGATTGATGAGTTCTGAATAAAGAGAGCTTTCCATTCCTCTAATTGACTTGAGAGGAGCTTTTGCTGCTTCTCGACTTTGCGAGTGAGAAGGTCCAGACCCTTCTCTTCCGCGATTGTATGAGCTCGATCAAGTAGGAATCTTGCATTTTCAGCGTCTCCTTCAATAGCAGCTAGTCTTGCTTGGAGAATATACAGCCAGATCAGTGACGAAATTGAACGCTGTTTGCTTGCGGTCTCTGAGATTCTCTCCAATACCTGTTGGAGTTCTTTGAGGACATCTTCTTCTCCATACTGCCTCAATTCATCTAGCAGCAAGTCGCCGAGATTGACCTGAATAAACAACTCCATTTCATAGTCGAATTTCTCGTCGATGACCTCTTCGTAGAGCTCTTGAGCTCTCGCTTTGTCCTTGGCGCGAGTTTTGCTTTGGAGGATGAAGGCTTCAGTTGTTTTAGTGAAAACGTCCAGCCACGGATACCTCTCTGCAGCTTGCTTGATATCGTCAATGTGGACTTGGAGTTGACTGGTATCACCCATCTCGAGCTTCGCATAAACACTGTAGAGATTCGCGACAGTGATTTCGTAGTCAATTACCGTGTTCCGGAATTTGCATCTTGCTTTGTGTAGATCAAGACCCTTTTGAAGAGTCGCTACTGCCTCTTCGAGTTGGTTCTGGTAGAGGTAGATTGTTCCAATATCTCTGAATGCAACGCAATAACTGTGAGGCAAGAGGTGGCTTTCTGCAGCGGCCGCTTCATAACTTGACAGGACGCGCTGGTAGTAGCTCATAGCTTGCTCATACTCACCCTTACTTCTGTGGACCGATGCAAGCACAAGGTACATGAAAGATAGACCCTCTTCATGGTCCAGTTCTTCAAAGATTTCTTTGCCTATGGCCGCATGATGTTCAGCTTGGTCAAGGTCTCCCATATAGAAGTAGATGAACGCGATGTTGAAGTTCGACCATCCAAGGTATCGTCTCTCTCCAAGCTCTTCACTGATTCTGAATTGACGGTTAGAGTACTCCAGGGCTTCATCGAGTAGACCCTGAGCTCGATATATCCAACTGATGTTGATTACTTGAATCAGTTGCTCATATTTCTCATCGGCTTCTTCGAATAGAGCCGCGGCTTGCTCGTAGCATTCAATGGCCTTTTCTTGGTCTCCGGAGATTATCTGAAGCATCCCCTGTGTAGACAAGAGGTGTCCTTCCCACCGCTTGACCTTGTCTCTTTCTGACTTCTTCATCTGGCCCAGAATCTGTTCACATTGATTAACTTCACCGAATGCCTCAAGATAGCTCTTCATCGCAAGCGAAACCAGGATCTTCCCAACCTTGGCTGTGAACTCTTGCGATGGATTCAAGCCCTCTTCAGAGAGGAGTTCGTCTACGACTTCTACCGCCTTTTCGAAGTCTTTCTGTTTCGAGTACACAATTCCCTTGTAGATTTGTCCTTCAATCCGGTCGCCATCCGGGAGCTTGGGAATCTCCTCTAGCGCTTCTCCGAATCTCCTTTGTAGAATCATTTCTCTAATTAGGTCTAGCGTCACTGCTAATCCCACTCCCAGTAAAACACACTAGGACCAGAAACTACCCAAATTGTTGGTCTACAAACAGTTTATTCAACCTTTTGAAAGAAGGGTAAGAGAGAATAGCCAAAAAGAAGGAAATGAGGAGTCGGAGAGAATCCCCAACTCCTAGAAGAACATGGTTCTGTCGTAGTTGAGTGAGTCATCTATCATTGTGGCGGCGCCAGCAATTGAGATTCTCTCATCGCGAAGTTCACTCTCTTTCAATCCGCGGAACTCGGTTGAGTTTGAGCACAGCTCGATCTTGCCTCCCTCTTCCAGAAACATATCAATCAGTTCCGGCAGAGGAGGAAAGCCGGGAGCCTTGACCTTCTCAGCAATACCTTTCTTCATCAACCAGACTGCATCCATCATTAGGAAGATCTTCACATCGACCTCCTGGGATTGCGCGGTTGTACCAGTTACAAAGGGACCATAGCACCGCTCAGCTACCTCAGGACCCCATTGTCCGACGATGTAAATTGAAGCCATCTTTTGTTTCCTCCAAGATCTACAGGAGTATAAGCTCACCGTAATACAGGACAGAGCCAAGCAGAAGGAAGAGTGTCAATATAAGATTGGTAATGTGGGAGTTGTGGATTGGCCCACCCTGCATTGTCTTTAGTAGTATAGGTAGCACAGTGACAAACTCGAGAAGAGTAGCCAGGAGTATTAGTGCTAGGTTAACCAAGAGCAAGTAGTAGACGAAGTCAGGCAAGAACAGGAACACAATGAAGGACCCAATCGATACCATCATTGCAAGCATGATGAACATCACCTGCGTCATCAGATGGTATCCCATCCTCATCGCGAGCTGATAGCCTGACAGCATCGTACTAATGTTCAGACCAATGAGAACTAGCAATAGAAGTTCAAGAACTGCCATGGTGTCTCACCGTATTGACGCGCGCCATGAATGATGTATAATAAGAATGTTGGATGAGGAACTGGAATTGTTTCGAGCTGTAACCATTCTTTGGGATAACAGGCCTCTTTGAAAAGGGAAATCTTGTTGGCGTACCAAAACTGATAATAACCAATCAATCACGGCTGCGCCGTGATTCCACAATGACAACCATTGAAGTTTCCAGGGAGTTTGATGCCAGCGGACTACGATGTCCTATGCCAGTTCTGAAAGCAAAGAAAGAAATCAAGGAGATTGAGGTCGGCCAAGTACTGAAAGTAATTGCCACTGATGTTGGGACTAAGAAGGACTTCCCATCTCTTGCGAAGAGAACAGGAATCGAGATTCTAGAGATGGTCGAAGAAGGCGATAGAATCATTTGGTACCTAAAGCGTACTGAATAGAACGCAGAACCCAGGTCTTGCCTCAATTGGTAAGACACTCGTGTCTCTGATTTTGTGCTTAGTAGCTCTTGTTTGACCCAAAGGCATGTAGGAAACACACTAATATGGGAGTTCAATCCAAGTCGGCAGAGGTGTTCCCACTGACAGTAATGGACCACATCGAGGACCTACTACGCAAGCTCGACATGAAATTCAACCGTGAGGACAAGCTAATTGAGATGCGTTGGAAAACGGACCACTTTGAGGATCTGAAGCTCAGAATCTTCCCGAATGACAACGAGAGTTGGCTGTACATCGTTGCACCGTTTCAAAGCTTCTACGATGTCGAAGAGTCGAAGAGAGCGCAGTTTGCTTATGATATGCTGAAAGCGTCATGGCAAGCAAACGGAGTAAAGTTCGCAATTGAGGACAATGAAAGGATTGTTGTCATTGCGGAAACCAACGATACTGACATCACTCCTGATGAGCTGAGGGTCTTAGTAGGTCATGTTGTTCACGCATGTGATGTTCTATATCAGATCTATCCAACATGAACTTGGTTTCTTCAGTGACACTCAAGACGGCTATCGACACAGCCCGGTAGTAGATCCCAACCGGGTGTTGTGTTCTTTTTCATGACGACAGCTTCATAAGACTCACAAGTAGGACTATCGTGGTGCGACGCTTGACTGCAGACACGGATGAACCCATTCTTCCTCCAGAGAATAGGGAACGACTCATTTACATCCTTCATCCAAAGCGCGCATCGTTCATCATCAACTACGTTGTTGGAGCCACTGCATTCATTATCGGGCTGGCATTCTTCGTTGCCAGTTCTGGTCAGATTGTTGAGTATTCACTGTATGCATGGATTCTAGGAAACTCTGCTCTCATATTTGCAGTTGTCCTTGTTTCATTGACTGAGGCAAGGCGTCGATATACACTCTACATCATAACTACTTGGAATCTACGCGTGCGTACCGGCTACTTCCGACGAAAGACTCACAAGATATACCTCGATGAGATCGGAAAGGTTGAGATCACAGCTGAACCAGAGGAACGAGTTGTCGGAATGGGTAACGTGGAGATTTTCAAGAAGGGATTCGAGCTAGAGCCGGACTTGATTTTCACCGAAATACACAATCCGGATGGAATTCGTGAGCTCATTCTGCGACTGATAAAGACGACTCCAGATGTTCCAGAATGGGCCTACATCGACCACGACTAGAATCCAGGTAAAAGAACTCATTGCTTTAATCATATCCCCGTGATACTAGAGCTAATCAGACGAGACTGATGTGTTATCCTAGAACCAGGATGAAAGACGCTAATGATTCCAGTGCACGAATGACGCTGCGGCTTGCCGGGACGTTCCAAGAGGTACGAGATATCTGGTCAAAGCGGCTGGAATCCTATTTCTCCCAGCTCGAGTCATTAATAGATGGCCAGTGGCTCGACGCAACTGACATGAGGGGTATCATCAAGGAATCGAGACTGGCGTCAAGAGAAGCAATGGAGGGTCTCGGTAACGATCTAAGCTCTGAATTGGTTCATGCCACACGAGGAATTGCAGAACGATTCGATGCAGAAAGGATTTCGCTGCGCCAAGAAATCGATGACCTCAGGCAGTCACTTGGAAGAGCTCTATCAGGCGATGAGAGTAGCATTCGACGGGAAAACGAAGCGATGAGGTCGACACTTCTGATGTTTCCAGAATTCTGTCTTCTTACCATCGTAAAGAAGCTTGGCGAGGCAACCTACGAAGAGCTCGGAAACGCATCAGTCACAAAGAAGGGGAAGCTCAGGGGTCTTGTAAAGTCATTGGCTCAGAAGGGTTTTGTCACCATAGACAAGAAACGAAGACCACACAGGATTGTCTTCATATCGTCACCATGGGCATGACTGACTCGATGCAGAAGTAGATCAGAAGCATCCCAACCGTTTTTGCCTCATGGCGAACTTTATTTAGAATCGGATGTGAATCGAATGTGCACAACCGTAACAGTTGAGGATAGACAAATGCAGACAGAAAAGATGCTAGTTCTAGGATTCATGGTTGTTCTTGTATCAATTGGAATTCTGATTGGTGCCTCTTTCCTCACATTTGCGCCAGCCGGAAACGGCAACGGCGGTACAACCACAACATCTGCAACAATCTATGAAGACACCTACCTTGAGAGCCTCGACCTCCATGTTCCTGATTGGAACTTCCTGATGTCCGATGACGAGCTAATATCTATCCAAGACTATGAAGGGCAGTTCGTAGTCGTCGACCTTATGGCAACGTGGTGCACAACGTGCGCATTCCAAAATGGGAACTTCGAAACTCTCTATGACAACATGGCCGGCGATATCGAGATTCTGTCTCTTACTGTAGATGTCTCAGAGACAGTCTCAATGATGGCGAACTACAAGTCCACCAAAGGACTGGATTGGCCGCATGGACTCGATACGAACAGGCAATTCACCAACTATTTCAGCGTGTCAACGATTCCCACTATCGTCGTCATTGATAATGAAGGGCGATTCAGATGGATGCACATTGGGATCTGGTCAGTTGATGATATGACCCAGACTCTATCCGCCATGATGCCCTAGAAGTTCAACGGTTGTAACTGAGTATGCAGGGGATTGTCGAGCTAGTCTTCCAACTAGGTTTTGCCTTTGGTTCCGGGCTGTACGTGGCCCTTTCACCATGTCTCTTTCCTCTGCTTCCGCTCTTCTTACTTAGGACACTTCAATCCGAGTCAAGTCGAAGCCGTAGTCTGCTGATTACTGTGGCTCTGGTTCTAGGAATCCTCACTTCCCTGGCGCTCTTTGTCTTCGTACTGCGTTTCATTATCGGGACTTTCTTTCTGACGCATTTCATCCAAATTCAGGCCGCTCTCGGCGTTCTCATTGTTGTCTTAGGGATTCTTACAATGTCTGAATCACTAAGGATGAGGTTGGGATTATCGCGCCTTGGATTGAGCTCCTCACCACAAGCACCCACTGGAATTCTAAGTGTCTACATTCTCGGATTGGGGTATTCACTAATTGCAGCCCCATGCGCCGGACCAGCTATACTCGCGATTGTTTCGCTTCTCATCATTGAAGTGGAAGTCATTGTTGTTGTAATCCTCTTCCTTGCCGTATCGGTGGGTGCAGCCATACCTTACCTCGCAATAGCTTTAGTTACAGGCGAGGCGAGGACAAAGCTTGCGATGTCAATGAGCGAGAAGACGAGGAAGATCGAACTTGTCGTTGGGGCGATAGTCGCAATCGTGGGTGTTGTCTTGATACTTCCTTTGCTTGGCATTTCGCTACTCTTCTGAAGGCTCAACACCTTCTAGCCAAAGAGACTGTCATCTGTCGACCGGAGGATCTCCCTTGCAGAGGAATCTCCCAACTCCGGTGACACTCCAGAGATCAACACAAAGGGAATGCCTTCTCCTGCTTGCCCCATAACAAGTTCTGCAGCAGAAGCCAGCTCGTCAGCAATGCAGGTTAGGGATGACCTCAGGGTTCTTCCATACAGATCTTTCTCATCCTTGCCAGATTGAAACGCCGACATTCCAGCAAGTCCGATTGCCAGGTTGACAGCTCCGCTTCTCCATGGCCTACCTTGAGTATCACTTATGATGACAGGAATAGGAAACCCATAATGCGCTGACAAATGCTTATGGATTCTCAGTGCAGAGTTGTCAGGGTCTATTGGAAGTGTCATCAGGAATCCTGGTGGGGCATTGCTTATGTCGATTCCTGAGTAGTCTGTGATGAAGCCATGCTTGGTTCTCGTAATGAGAACTGGGGATTCGTGGATTACCTCAGTGGCCTCTCGGAGAGCCAACTCAACAAGCTCAGGAGACCTGCCTGTTTTCTCAGAGATGAGCTTGGCGTGGTTGGAAGGTTCAATAGTGGAAACTTCATGAAGACAACCCTCGGAGATTGAGACAACAGCATGGGTGACTACAATAATGTCACCTGCCTCAGGAATGATGTTGTTCCTATGGAGGCTTGAGACCAAAACAGATGGGAGGTAATCCCCTTGCTTGATGAGGGGCACCTCCCGAATTGGCACTATTGTGAGATCTCTTCTTCTCATACGACAACTCAGCCTGCTTTGCTTGTCAGACTTGATTCCCCCATTTGAGAATCAGAGATCTCATCTGGCGGTAGCTCTTCAAACCTTGAAGACGCGCTGTCGGCGTCATCCCCTAGGCCCGCCTGAAGTGCCAAATTCTCGGGGATTAAGTAGTAAAGAAAAACTCCGCCTGCTACATTGATGACTGCCTGAATCGCATTCCAAGGAACTAAGGTTGCTGAGATTACAACAGCAATGTCAAATGACAAGACAACTAGAACTGGTAGCAGGACTATGTTTCCAACGTACATACCGAGTGATCTAGACAATGCGGCTAGAATCACGTAGGCAAAAACAGTTGGAGCCCGCTTCCATTTCATTCTGCGTCCAAGTTCTCTTGCAGATAGCAGTCCCAGAATTGTGAATGATTCTGCTGCAACCTTGAAAACTGCACCAATGAGGTTGCCATGGAGAATGATGCCAAGTCCTGCCATCAGAACTCCAATCAAGGCATACACAAAGCCCAAGCCAAGGAATATGATCATGATCGGTATGCCTGTCCAGTCTAGAGTAAAACTGGGTACAGTTGGCACTGGCTTGAAATCTGTGATTCCAACAATCGGAAACACCTCTAATGCTATCACCATTGCTGAGAAAATAGCGAGTAGTGCTATGCTCCGCGAATCAGTTCGTAGCGGATGTCTTTCGAACCAGCTCATTTCCGTTTCTGTCTCCTGTATTGGGAGTACTGACCGGTACAGCTGAACAGAGGTCAATCCTCTGTCGTCTCCGGGACTGTCTCTCACTAAAAAGTGAAGCGCATTTCAGCAACTCCCGGTCAGGGTTTTGGAAATCTTTTGAAGCTCCTTTTGCTTTTTCAATTTGTGAGCGAAGTCGTGATTAGTTGCCAGAATCTCACAAAGCAATATGGCAAGTCCCGCGGAATCGGGAATCTCAACCCGGAAGATCTCGAAGAAGAAGTGTTCGGCTTCTTGGACCCCAACGTAGCAAGGAAAAGATCCCGGTGATTTCTACTTGTTCTCATTGCTGTGAAGACCCCAGTTATATTTCGATATGAAGATTGGATTCTCGAGTAGGTTGACAGAAAGAGGACGAGTGTGGATACTGCTTGTAATCCTCTGCGTGGCAAGCACTGCAGTACTAGGACAGACCACTATTCCCAGTGATCAATTATCTATTCCGCATTGGTATACTGCATCTGATGCATTCGATTTGAATCCGGACGATGATTGGTTCCCACTCCCGGATATTGATGTTCCCTACTCGCTCCCACTAAGGGGATACAACTCCCATAGCAGGAGCTATTTTATGGACCTTGGGGCTCTAGACTGGCTTTCAGATTATGTCGAGTATTACGGAGTGGATCTCCCTCCACATGAGAAGGGCATCAATGAAACACATGCTAGCGACCAGCTTGAGTTTCTCTTCGAATTGATGACTGACAGGTTAGCAGAGCCAGAAGATGATCCGATACAAGCACTGGACTATGTGAAGGACTTGGAGGGGTCTTTTGAGGTTTACATTCCGCTCATCGTTATGTTCGACCTCAACAGCTCATATGATGAGACTGATATGGATGAGTGGGCCATCCACCCACATCTTATTGATGAGACACTGAATGATGCATTTCCTCTCATTGACTGGATCGTCGAGCTCTTCTGGTTTGATTATGATAATGAGAACGTCACTGCTTTTTTTGAACTAGTGGAGGAGAAGACCTTTGATGATAGGATCAACATAGATTATGACTTCTTGAGCCGCTGTGATGTGATCCTACATGATACTATTGCAGCATATCCCCATTATTATGAGAGCGACTTCGTGCTTCCATCACTGATTCTGTTTCAGGAATACCCCCTATACTCTGTCTGGGCTGAGCATAGTTTTCGAGGAATGGGCAGAATTCAATCAGCATATGACGAGATAAGCTCATGGAATATCAACTGCTTGCCTTTGACATCTCTCTTTTTTGGTGCTAACCCCTCCAAAATTCGTTTTCCAATCACCAGCACAATACTCCACGAACTTTGTCATTGCATTGGCCAGACTGATATTCACTATTCTTTTGGCTGGATCATGGCCTCAACGACTACATCTGTCATGGCTGCATATACCCGTGACCCACATTATGACCGCCTGGATAAGGACTTGATAAACATTGGCCAAGCACTCCAGCTGTTGGGGAAATACCTTGATGAGATAGCATATTTCCAGGAGTTCTCACTGAGCGCTTCACAACTCATTGACCTACAGAATCTTGAGACCGGCTTGTCTGGGGTGTTAGGGATGCTCATCTCATCAGATCTTGACGCATTGAAAGCCACCCTGCAGGCTGCTGAAATTCTCTGTGGTCAACTCGCGTCTGATCTTGGAATACCTCGAAAAGATGGGGCCTGGTCTCACAATGCACCAGCTCTAGATGTTCAGATCGACTGGATCATTGGCCCTGGGTTTTCTGACACTGAGGAAATCGCTGCGAGTATAGAATCTCGGGTCGAACTGACACGTGAGTTGTACTCATTCGAGGATACTACTCTTCCCTCACCTCTGTATAACATCACAATAGATATTCACGCTGTAGATAGCGTCTACGGAGACACACTTATCGAGTCCCTCAGGAGCTATATCATCGAATCAAAGACTAGCTTCTTCGTCGAAGAAGCGTTACCTGATGATGCGTGGGACTCATTCCCTCGAAACAGAATCTTTCAGAACATCAGCGGTTATGAGATTGATGGTGATAAAGCTGAGCAATGGTTGGTCGACAATCCCGCTACGCCTGACAAGGAGAACAGTCTTCAATATCGTTTCTATATCTTCAATCTGGAGAACATCACAGCTAATGAAGACCATCTGATGGAGTCTCTCATTATAGCTGGCGGTGTCTCTGCCACTGTCACAATAGTTGCGGTGATCGTCTTCCGTAGGAGACACTCAAAGTCTGCAATTGACGAATAGATGACAATCATTCACCACATGATCTCCTCTCCCCAATCTAACAAGAGATATTCGGGAATTCGTCTAGTACGCTGTGTCAGATTCTGTTCGATTTGCTTCCCAGTTACGACTGGATTCCTGTTTTCACATTCTTTGTCGACAACTTAAGGATAGTCGTAGTCTCTCAGAATAGGATGGTTAGCATTTGGGTTCCAAGCGGTTCTCATTGCTGTCTGCCGACTCGTCTTTCGTTATCACGACACGGCGTTCAGAGACGAGTACAGGGAACATCAAAAAACAGCAAAGAAACTGATTCCAGGTTTCTATTGACTATCACTGTGATTGATTAACAATCGTTAATATGTCATCGGAAGCAGCATCTTCGAGTCAAAGTGTTATCACTACGTTACCCTTCTTGTGACCGGTGTCGACATGCCTGTGGGCCTCGACAATCTGCTCCAGTGGATAGCGTCTGTCGATTACTGATCTTAGCTCGCCTGCCTCAATGAGCTCTTTGAGGAAGCTAAGATTCTCAGCCTTCTCTTTTGTAGTGGACCTGACGTCAAGATAAACTCCTGTCTCATTTAAGGATCTCTTGACCCGTGACGACGATAACTTGCTGACTGCGTCAAAGATGACATCATAGAGCTCGTCGCTTTGGGTGAAGTCCTCTTTGGTGTAGTCTATCACTGTGCTGCAACCCAGATCCTTGACCCACTCTAGATTCTTCGTGCTCGATACGCCGGTCACCTCTGCCTCCCAGCAAGCGGCAAGCTGAACAGCGTAGGTTCCTACACTACCTGATGCTCCGTAGATCAAGACCTTCTGGCCGGGTTGGATGTTTCCTCTCCTAAGAATATCCAGTGCCGTATGTCCACCTATAGGAACAGCTGCTGCTTCTTCAAAGCTCATGTTGTCCGGCTTCAATGCAACCATACTGTCTTCAGGTATGCAGATGTACTCTGCATGAGCACCGCTCTTCATCCCTGTGGATGCAAAGACTTCATCGCCTGGCCTGAATAACGTCACTTCATCGCCGACTTGTTCAATCACACCTGCGAATTCGTGTCCCAATATCTTGTTCTTCCCTAGTCCACCCATGAACAGACCAAACAGTAGACGGGTAGGGAGTCTCATTCTTCGAAGCATCGCATCCCCGAAGGTTACTGTGGTTGCACGAATCTTTACTAGGAGCTCATTGGGCTTTGGCCTTGGCTTCTCTATCTCTTTGATCCGAAGTCCTTCTGGTGGGCCGTATTTCGTAACAACAACCGCTTTCATAACTATCCTCTCCAAAGTCACTTTGTGACCAACGCTACGTTAAATGTTCCTTTCTTCTGGAGAAAGACAATTATCATAGAATCCATGTCCCTCTGCTCAGAGAAACACTCTGCTGGTGTGAAACTGTGTCAATATTGATTAGACTAGCCTTTCTTGCTTCCCCCTTTTTTAGATTAAGCAATGCTGTGAAAAGAGCTGTTGCTACGATCTCAAAGCGCTACTTTGCACCGAAACCGTCAGACCATATGTACGAGCTAGGCGACTGGAAGAATGATAGAGTTGTCCAAACAAAGTATGGCCTCATGGCTGGCTATTCAGATAGAGACTCTTGGTGCTGGAAGGGAATCCCTTATGCAACTCCTCCAGTTGGAGAATTGCGGTGGAAAGCGCCGCTTGATCCTGTTCCCTGGACTGGAACACGCAGAACAAGGAGGTTTGGAAGCTCCGCAGCGCAGTTTATGCTGATTTTTGGTGCAATGGGGTCGGAAGACTGTCTCTACCTCAATATCTGGCGACCCAAAAGCCAGGAAGCAGAGTTGCCAGTCTATCTCTATATCCATGGAGGAGGGAATTCCATAGGCACATCTGCCACATCTTCATACTACGGCAATGCTGTAGCTGAGAAATCGAACCTGCTCTACATCTCCGTCAACTATCGTCTGGGCGCAATGGGTTGGTTTTTCCATCCGGCAGTAACGGGCAGAGGCTCACCAGAAGATCAGAGCGGGAATTATGGAACTCTAGACCTTGTGAAGGCTTTGGAGTGGGTGCGTGACAATATCAGAGCTTTTGGCGGTGACCCAAGCAACGTGACAATTGCTGGTGAGTCTGGAGGAGCTTTCAACGTGCTTTCACTCCTTGCTTCTCCCAAATCAAAAGGGCTCTTCCATCGTGCCGTTGTGGAAAGCGGTCTGTCGTATATCTGGAGCACTGAAGAGGCAATAACTCAGAGTGAGAGACTCCTTGTTGCCCTCCTCATCAAAGATCGCAAAGCTGAGAATGAAGAAGAAGCCAAGCAGCTCATCAGCAATATGCACAATGATGAGATCAATGAGTACTTCCGTTCGAAATCAGCATTTACAATCACGAAGAATATTCCCACAAGGGACTTTGGGATGGCAAAATGGCGCACTATCTTCACCGATGGGGCAGTGATGCCAAAAGAAGGATACGACCGTTTTTCCTCTGAAGATTGGGATAACAAGGTGCCAGTGATTATAGGTTGTACTAAGGACGAGATGAAGCTCTTTGGCTATGTCAGGAAGAATCCTCGACGGAATACTCGAGAATACGACATGGTCTGGAACTATCACTCACTTTTGTGGCGGGCAAGCGGTGTAGATGAGGTTGCGCAGAAAATGGTCTGTCATAGCGATGTGCGCATCTATGCGTACCGGTTTGACTGGGGGTCTGTTGATGAAAACGGGGATAGTGTTCTGCCAGGAAACAGGGGTCGAGACTTGGGTGCTCATCATGCCGCAGAGATACCATTCTTTCTTGGAATGGGCTCACCTGACCTGAACAGGTTGGTAGGAAGAACCCATACCAAGCAAAACAAGCCTGGACGCGAAAAACTGACTGACTTGTGCATGAGGTATCTGGCAAATCTCTCGAAAACAGGGAATCCCAACGGAGAGGAATTACCCCATTGGCCCGCATGGGACAACACTGAAGGCAAGGAGAAGATTCTCGTTCTCGACGCAGGATTCAATGAATTGAGACTGTCATACTTGAGTGAAATGATTACTGTTCAGAGTGTTTTTGGTCTCGTAAATGCTGAGCTTGAAGAACCCGAGCGAGTGAAAGTATTGGCTATGTTAGATGATTTCATACCTTCCAGGGAATAGATTGACGAATCACTGTGACTCAGCCTTGTCAAAGAATGCTCCTGTGGCTTCAACTTCGAGGTCCAGGAATACTCCAATGCCTGCATCAGTTTCTTCGAAGCTTATAGAGTAGATTGTGTTGATAGGAGTCGAGGGTATGAGTTGGATCCTTGTGGACCTGTCAGTTCTAGGTCCCATTTTAATGGTGGAGATTTCGACTCCCTGCTCAACAGTAGGTCCTAGTACATCTACAGAATAGAACATTGCTAAACACTTTGAGGACTGAGATACACTTTTCACCATATCACGCACGCGTTCTCATCTCTTTGGTTGATACTTCCATGCAGTTAGTGGGTAGTTTGATATACGGGTAGTGCGTAGTTTGATATACCGTGCGAAAGGTATCGGGTGTGGATTCTTGGAATTCAGTAGTTTTGATGTGCTGAAAGAGAAACAAGAGTATCATGAAACGTTAATGTGAGGGGATGTCATGAAAGTCAAGGATCTTCGACGTTATATCAAGACTACCGAGAAGATGGTCGTGCCTGCCAAGGTTGCGTCCACGACCCAGGGTAGTGGCTTTCTCCGCAAGCTGCCGCTCAGA
>CP070761.1:441979-497749 GCA_020348985.1 Candidatus Thorarchaeota archaeon
GAAGAAACAAGCAGCACAATGAGCAATAGATGATGGTAGCCCCGCCAGGATTCGAACCTGGGTCGTGGGGACCAAAACCCCAAATGTTGGACCACTGCACCACGGGGCTATTACTGACTGGGAGTCTCTGAGAAGGCCTATTGAGATATTCCGAAGGGAATTCCCTTCTCCAAGATCTCTTCGGGAATTCTCTCCTTCCATCTTTCTAGGAAGGCGACCTCCCACTTTCGCTGCTTCTCATCGAGTCTCATATCGTCGGGCAACATGCAGGTAATCCGGTCAATGACTGGATACCATCGACCACATCCACCACATGTAATGAGAGCCTCGTCGATCTCCTCGACATCATCATCATTAACACGCATGGTGTGCGAGTCGAAGACAGCAAGGTCCAACGGCCCCTCACAGTCCTCAGCAGGGCACTTCAAGAGATCCATCAGCCAGCGCTTCATCTTCTACTCCGCCTATGGTCGGTCTATCGCCTCACGATGTGCGTTTAAAAATGATTCCAAGCAATCGAGCGTTGTTTATCCGAAAGGCTAATTGGGGGACACGAACCGCACAAATCAAACCAACCGTACCGGGTGGTGGCGTCAATAGAATTCAGTCATCCCTATCTACCAATAACCAGTGACTCCGAAAAGGAAATGCTCGAGGCCATTAACAAGGAGTCTCTGGAAGACCTCTTTTGCAATATCCCTGAGGAGTTCAGACTCAAACATGAACTTGACCTACCTGAGTCTCATACAGAAATGGAAGTTGCAGCGAGGATTCGAGAGCTAGCTGGGAAGAACATGCCAAGCACTTCAGGACGCGTTTTCCTAGGTGCAGGTGTAGGTATTCACTACATACCGGCTGTAGTATCATCCCTAGCATCAAGGTCTGAATTCCTGACGTCCTATACAAGCTATCAACCTGAGATCAGCCAAGGAATGCTTCAGACACTGTTTGAGTATCAGAGCTTCATGGCTGAACTGCTCGAGATTGACGTTGTAAACAGCAGCATGTATGACATGGCGACTGCTCTTGGAGAGGCCGCTAAAATGGCAACGCGCGTAAAGAAGGGACGGTCGAAATTCCTGGTTCCCGGCACGATCAATCCGATCAATCTCAAGGTCTTACATACTTACACTGATCCAGTTGGTATCGAAGTAGAGCAAGTTGAGTATGACAGTAAAAGCGGTCTTCTTTCTTTGTCAGATCTGGAATCCAAGCTCGACGACCAAGTTGCGGGAGTCTATGTTGAAAACCCAAGCTATCTCGGTTTCCTAGAAACCCAAGTAGACCAGATTGAAGAAGCTACTCATCAGGCAGGTGCTCTTTTGGTTGCTGGTGTGGATGTATTGTCACTTGGACTTATACGACCTCCCGGGGATTACAGTGCAGACATCGTCATAGGGGAAGGACAGGTTCTGGGCTCTCCAATAACATATGGTGGACCCTTGCTGGGCATCTTTGGCTGCATTGACGACATGAAGATAATCCGACAAATGCCGGGGCGCCTTGTAGGAATCACTCGTACTACTGATGAACCCCACGAGCAAGGCTTCGTTCTGACACTCAGCCCTAGGGAGCAGCACATCAGGCGGGAACGCGCTACCAGCAACATTTGCTCCAACCAAGCGATTGCCGCCGTGACTGCAGCAATTTACATTGCTGTTATGGGTCCTGTCGGAATCCGCCAACTCAGTGAGACTATTGCGCTCAAATCGAACTACGCAGCCAAGATGATCGATGAGATACCTGGTGCCAAAGCTCCCTCAATCGGTTCTTCGTTCTGGAAGGAATTCGTTGTCACCTTTGAAAACAACACAACTGCTCATCACGTTCACAGTGAGCTTCTCAAGAAGGGCTTTCATGGTGGCAAGATCCTAACAAATGAGTTTCCACGCCTTGGTGAATCAATGCTATTCTGTGTTACAGAGTTTCATTCCGAGGATGCAATAGTGGGAATGGCAGGTGCCTTGCGTGACATTCTAACCAACGGAGGTGGTGCCAAATGAAGCTGCCAGAATATCGCCAAGCTAAATGGAGGGAACCACTCCTGTTTGAGCGGTCTAAACAGGGAGTTTTGGGACATCTGGCTCCTCGTGTAAGTGAGAGTCTCCGGAAGTCAGTCGGTCCAGTTGGTTCCATTATTCCTTCTGAGTTGAGCAGGAAGCACGCTCCTAAGCTTCCGGAGGTTTCGGAAGTTCAGGCAGTGCGACACTATACCAGGCTTTCACAGATGAACTTCTCAGTCTCTTCAGGCACATACCCGCTCGGTAGCTGTACTATGAAGTACAATCCGATCGTTAATGATCAGGCAGCCGGAAGCGACGGATTCGCTTGGCTTCATCCCTACCAGGATGTGTCTATGACACAGGGAGCGCTCGAGTTGATGTGGGAGCTTGAGCGATGGTTGGCAGAGATTACCGGAATGGATGCAACAACGCTTCAGCCATCTGCAGGAGCGCAGGGAGAGTTCACAGGAGTTCTCTTGATGAGAGAATACCATCGGAGCGTTAGCGGTGAATCAAATGGCAGGGACGAGATGTTGATTCCTGATGCCGCCCACGGTACTAATCCAGCGTCAGCCGCGATGGCAGGATACAAGGTTGTAGTTCTTCCCTCAAGCCAGGAAGGTCTCGTGGACACTGAGGCAGTGAAGAGCGTTGCTGGACCCAAAACGGCAGGACTCATGTTAACGAATCCCAATACAATAGGGGTCTTTGAGAAGGATATCAAGGAGGTTTCGGGTATCGTTCATGATGCCGGCGGCCTTCTGTACTATGATGGCGCGAATTTCAATGCCATTATGGGGATAACACGGCCCGGAGACATGGGATTCGATGTTGTACATCTGAACCTACACAAGACCTTCTCCACTCCCCACGGCGGTGGTGGGCCTGGTGCGGGACCTGTAGGAGTCAAAGACAAGCTAGCTGAATACCTTCCCATACCACGAGTTGTGAGGACCGACGAAGGCCTATTTGATCTCAGTTACGACTATCCCAATTCGATTGGCAAAGTTCACGGCTTCTATGGGAATTTTGGCGTTCTTGTGAGGGCATATACATTCATCTATGCACTAGGCAGACGGGGCTTAAGGCGTGCGTCGGAATCAGCAGTACTAAATGCCAATTACGTTGCTGAACATGTTTGTAGCATTCGTGGTTTGAGTCTGCCCTACTCTCAAGACGATCCCAGAATGCACGAATGTGTCATCTCGGCGAAGCAGCTAGAAGAAGAAACAGGGGTCACAGCGATGGACATTGCAAAGCGACTCTTAGACTTTGGAATCCATGCACCCACAGTCTACTTCCCTTTGATTGTCCCTGAGGCGTTGATGATCGAACCAACAGAGAGCGAATCAAGACAGGAGCTCGACTACTTCATTGAAGTGATGAATCAAATCTCAGACGAAGCCTACGAATCTCCTGATAAGGTCAAGAACGCTCCCTACTCAACGGCCTTCCGGCATCTTGATGAGTATCGAGCTGCTCATCCTAAGACGCTGGCATTATCGTGGCGCATGTACAATGAGAAATTTGCAGGTGATGATGATTGAAGCTTGAGAGAAACGTGAACTCGCACAAGATAGTCTTTGAAGCAAAAGACATCGGTAAGGACCTGCTCATTGCTATCTTTGGAGGAGATGAGCATCATATTGGCGGTGTGGCAATCGCCTATCCGACTGAAAGCCATTACCGAACTGCGACAACCGTGAGCCTGAGCTCAATGGCGTTCCCTGGACACAAAGACTACGTTGTTGCCAACACTGCCGCAGAGAAGATCGCCAAGGCCCTAGAAACTCCCACAGTTGTTGCAGTTGGTATTCACATTGACAATGCGCCATGGGAGACGATAGAGGCAGTCATCAAGGCAGTGGATGAGCTCGTTGACGAATTCATTGCGCAATATGGAAAGCCTGAATAACGTTTCCCAGAATGGGTTGGCGGGGTCAGCCAGTTGCGAATCCAATTCAAGTGCTTCGGTCCGATAAGAAGAGCCCTAGGTACAAAGCTCCTAGATATCGAAGCTGAAGAGGGATCGACAGTCGGTGATATTGTTGATAAGGTCGTTGAGATGGGCGGAGAAGAGGTTCGTGATCTAGTCAAGCCTCAGGGCAGAATCAGTGGCAATCTCATCATTATGCTGAATCAAAAAGACGTAACCACTATTGGCGGTGTCACGACCATAGTCAAAGAGGGTGATACCGTTTCGCTTCTACCTCACGTCCAGGGTGGTTAGGCCGTCATGAGTAGCACGTTCTATCTCGAAACCTATGGGTGCTCTTTGAACAAGGCCGACTCGGACATCATTGTCGGTCGACTTCATGACATAGGCCTCTCGAGAAATGAAACCCCAAATGATGCAGATCTAATAATCGTCAACACTTGCGGTGTGAAGGAGCCTACTGAGGACCGAGCAATACACCGAATTACAGAGCTCACTCAGATTGGCCGTCCTATAGTAGTCACTGGATGCCTTCCCAGAATATCATTGCCGCGCCTGAAGAGTGCAGTACCGTCTTTTGCAGCAATTCTCGGACCTCAGTCAATTGACTCTCTCGGCGCAGTCATTTTGCGAGTTCTCAAAGGTGAGAGGGGGATTATGCATCTCGACTCTGATCAGAGCTCGAAACTGCAATTCTTTGAAGGACCTCCGGAAACCGTTGTATGTACTGTACCAATCTGTGAAGGTTGTCTCGGACACTGTACATATTGCGCCGTCAGAACTGCACGTGGCGAAGTGCGAAGCTATTCGATAGATGAGATAACGGAAGTTGTCCGCAGATGCACTCATCTTGGATATCGAGAGATAAGACTCACGTCACAAGACTCTGGAGCATTCGGGGCTGATTCTGGTGAGACATTGGTACAGCTTCTAAAGAGACTGGACACTATTCCAGGTGAACACATGTTCAGGCTGGGTATGTTCAACCCAGACCTTGTCATCGATTCCTTGTCGAGCATGCTGGATGTTATGAAGTCCAATCACTTCTTCCGTTTCTTTCACGCACCACTACAATCCGGAAGTGACAGAGTCCTAGAATCCATGGGTCGCAAATACAGCCTGAACGAGTGGTTGCAGGTGGTTACCGACATAAGAGGGAGATTCCCAGATTCCACGATTGCCACTGACATCATAGTTGGCTTCCCTGGCGAAACCGAAGATGATTTCGACCAGACTGTCGAACTCATCTCGAGAGTGCGACCAGAGGTCGTCAATATCTCGAAATACGGCGACCGACCCGGAACCATCGCATCAAAGTCAAAGGACAAGGTGGACACCGAAGTCAAGAAGGACCGCAGTAGACGATTATCTAGACTAGTCTGGGATCAGGCCACAGAGATGAACAAAGCTTGGATCGGGCGAGCAGTTGAGGTTCTTGTCACGGAAGGGGCTCCGAAGGGCGGATTACTTTGTAGAACCAAGTCCTACAAGCCAGTTATAGTCCATAGTGATCTGAATCTGGGGGAGACCTTAGAAGTCACAATATCATCTGCAGAAAAGAGTCATCTTACAGGAACTGTCAACCCCTAGAACGGACTTCTATCTCAACAACCTGTCCAGTTTTCGCACTTTTCCTAGTTGCTTCGACAATCTCGAGGGCAGCGATTCCATCTTCGAGGCCTACTTGTGGTTTTTCACCGCTTTCTATGCATCCTAAGAAGTCACTAATCACTTCTCCAAGAGGCTCTCCATAGACTTTGATTGTTGCACCCTTTTCATGTAGTCTAATCGTTCTGCTGTCAGCAGACGGTTCTTGATCAAGATCCTGAACTTTGATAATCTGTGCGAACAAATCGAGGCTTAGAGTTCCCTTTGTGCCTGAAACATCAAGATTTCTCCTCCTTCCTACGTACTGGCGTGACAGAAGAAACAAGTGTTCAGTACCATCTTCGAAGCTAATCATGACCGTTCCAGCATTGAAGATGCCACCTTCACTATTGCCTTGAGCATACAGGCGCGCTCTCCCACTACTGATTCTGGCCATTATGTCGAAGTCATGAACTCCAATGTCAACAAAGACATCTCCCAGAGCCGGGATTCGTTCAGGTTGGACAAAACCTCTCCGATCATGAATGACGGAACGAGGTGTGCCAATATCACCTGATTTGATGAGGCTAAGAGCTCTACTTAGAACTGGATTGTAGATCTCCGAATGCGAAATCACAGCAATGATGCCATTATCCTGAAGGGCTTCTGCGACTTTCTTTGCCTCCTCTAAGGTATCTGCCAATGGCTTTTCGATTAAGACTCCCTTTATGTTACCGAAGTTCTTTGCGATATCCTTCGCTATGTCGGCGTGCGTACTTGAAGGAGTAGAGATTATCACTCCATCCAAGTCAACCTCCGAAAGCATGGTTCGATAATCCTTGTATGCCTTCACGCCGTATTTCTTGGCTTCAGATTCTGCTCGTGCTAAATCTTGGTCAGCGACTGCAACAAGCGCACGCACGCTGTTCAATACACGCGCATGAATACGGCCCATGTTTCCTGCCCCGATGATTCCTATCTTGGGAGTCGTCATCATCCTCATCTCGTAGGGAATTAAGAAGCTCCCACAGTGCTAGGCCTTTATACATTGCCATTGTCATGCATTGAACTGCCTTAACGCGCTCTTGGACCAGGTTGCGTCCGTTCTGACTGCTTTTTTCCATCTGTCAACCAGCATTCTGTTGGAATGCGCCGTGGGTACCTTATATCGCTGAAGAAGCACCTAGTAACTGAAAGTACTGAAGGAAAGAGGAAACTTCCAGGGTCCTCCGGATGAGTGGGTTTAAGCAAGACCTCTCGATGCGCCTCCCTCCCAACTCGGCTCTCACCACCATCCACTGTATTGGAGGACCCATCCTTCTGGAACACTAACCCCTCTCTCATCCCCCGGCCAGCCTCTGTTCTATAGAGGTCGGCCGCCATGGTGGATGCCATTGCGATTTTGAGAAGAAGAACAGCATGTGAGAATGAGTGGTGCGGAGGGCGAGATTTGAACTCGCGAACACCTACGTGACTAGGCCCTCAACCTAGCGCCTTTGGCCAGGCTTGGCAACCTCCGCACGTCTAGATGTCGTCTTTAGGCTGTCAATACCACTCCGATTTCTATCCGGTGATAAGGATTTCTGTATTTTCTAAGTTGAGAGTCATGCATATGATATTCTCCAGAGAATCACAGACAAGTCTCTGGGTCAAAACAATCCATCATATGAAACACATATCAGCCACGGCTCTTAACGGGCATTGGTGAAATGTTTGGCCATAACTATACGCTGTCTAGCACATGCAAGCTTTCAAATCAAGACAGAGACCCAGAACATCTACATTGACCCTTCAACACAACATACGGATCTGAAGGAGAAGGATTTCGAGCCTGCAGATTTGATTCTTGTGACTCATCCCCATCAGGATCACTTCGACAAGAAACTCCTCAAGAAGATCCGTAAGTTAGGGAGCCCGATTATTGCACCTCCAAGTGTACGAGAACAGATGAAGGGTGGTGTGGTCTGGGATGTTGGGCCCGGACAGTTCATGCAGTTGAGCAGCGGAATCGACGTCAGGGCCGTTGACGCCTACAACATCAAGAGATTCCGACCGAATGGTGAACCTTTCCATCCCAAAGGCCAGGGTGTCGGCTATATTCTGAAGATTGAGGGTAAGAGAATCTACCACGCGGGGGACACCGATCTAATTCCGGAGATGGAGGGTTTATTCAACATAGACGTTGCACTACTTCCCAGTGGTGACACCTACACAATGGACATCGCCGAAGCGTCGGAAGCCGCAACAATGATCAATCCAGAAGTGGCAATCCCGATGCACCTCAAAGGATCAGACCCGGAGGTCTTCAAAAATAACGTCGAGGGCAAATCCTCGACAAAGGTTGTCATTCTTGGCGAAGGTGAAGAATACACACTAGAGTGAACAGAGCCCTTCTGTTAGAAAACGAAGTTGATTGACGCTTATCTTCCTAGTATGCTGGGAGATGTTGGAGAGATTAGTTCCTGAGAGATGCTGCAGGGACAAATACGCGGAGACTAGGAACATGCAGTTTCTGATATCGTCCTATCTCCCCGTAAGTTCAGAATTGAGTCGATAGCAAGGACTATCTAGTAGTTCCCGCGAGCCACTCAAAGAAAGCTGATTGCGCTCGCTTCTTCTTGTTCTTCTTTTGATTGCTTAGTTTCATTTTTCATACTTCCAGTCATGAAACTCCTTGTTGAGGCTAAAAGACGTTTAGGCAGCTGCACATGAATCTACACAAAGTAGTACATCATTCCTAGTCTTTAGCGTGCAGCTGGAAGCTTACTTCCATCGCATTATCAAACATTGACGAGCCAAGCCTAGATCTTTCAGGTGAACCAGGCAGCAGAACATACCGAGAAGTATCACCCTCCTTCAGATTGGGATGCGGAACCTTGCCATCTAGGTTCCTCATTACTCTTGAATGAGCCATGAACCAGAATGTGCCTATTTGCCACATAGACACTATGTGGCAAAGTATGGAGCCCCGGGCGGGATTCGAACCCGCGATCTACTGCTTACGAGGCAGTCGCCGTAACCACTTGGCCACCGAGGCTTGGTCAAACGTGCCTCCAATGGTGACTGCTATAAAACTTATCATGAACCCGGATTGAACCAACTGTGAGGCCTTCATATGAAACTCGGAGAGATGGGCGAACGAGCGTTTCTGTCCAGCATACGCGACTTTGTATCGGAGATAGAGGGAAGTGTCTTGGGATTCGATGAAGATGCTTCTGACTTCCCTTTGGATAAGGGCACCAGTCTTGTTGTCAATGTGGATACATTTGTTGGTTCAACCGATTGGCTACCTGGTATGACAGAGGCTCAAGTAGGAAGGAAGACCGCAGTCATGGCACTGAGTGACATTGTCGCCAAGGGGGCTAAGGCCAAGGCAACTATGCTCTCACTAAGTGTTCCTGCTGAATCCGAAGTAAAGAAGGCTGAGGAGCTGATTCGCGGTTTTTCCCAGTTTTGTCTGAAATCTGACGTTCCTTTCATCGGAGGAGATGTTGGCACTACCCCGGACACGGTTCTTACGGCAATCGCTCTCGGTATTGCAGAGTCGGAGAGAATCGTAACAAGAGGCGGCGCAAATGAGGGTGACACGATTGCAGTAACCTCGCCGTTCGGACTGACCTCGATAGCGTTCAAGATCTTGATTGACGGTCTGGGAGCCGAAGAATCACTGAGAATGGAGGCTATCAAGGCTGCGTACAAACCTAGGATTGATTTTGGTCTTGTGGCGGCATTGTCCAAACAAGTTGCCGTGTCAAGCGCAATGGACAGTAGTGATGGTCTTGGAATAACTCTCAACACAATGGCTTCACAATGCCAACTTGCTTTCGTCATAGACCACGTGCCCGCAGCGGAAGGAGTCGACGAATTCGCAAAGAAGAACCGTCTGAACCCTTTGGATCTAGTGATGCGAGGAGGAGAGGAGTTTGCGCTCGTCCTCACAATTCCTGAAAAGAAACTGGATGATGCATTACGCATAGCCGAGAAAGAACAGGCCATCCTCATCCCTATCGGCACAGTTGTGAAGGGAGAGGGAGTTTCACTAAAGTCATCTGAAGGACTCATAGATATTTCAGCAGAAGGCTATGACAGCTTTAGGGAATGGCGCTGATGGACCGTATCGTAATTGTCGACGGATATGTCGATGAACCTACTTGTCTCGGCGTTCCACCATACATCAGCACATATCCCCGCTATATTTCCGGAGCCATCTGGACTCACTCCGTCGGCACAGAAGTCGTATACCAGACCATCGATCAAGTTCGGTCCTTCAAAGAGAGTGCATTCGACACGTGGGCCAGTGCAGACATGATATTGTTGATTGCAGGCATGATCGTGCCAGGGAAGTACACTGGCGGCAACCCGATATCGGTCAGAGAGGCTTATCGGTTCTTCTCGCAGGGTCGGATTGGGAACATTCCGAAGTTGCTCGTCGGTCCGTGGGGGCGACATGGATGCGGCTTGGAGGGTGGGAAGCTCGCCCTCAGTTCCGAAGTCCTGTCACCACCTTTTGACTACATTGTGTCAGGAGATCCGGAGGTAGTGATTGGGCTTCTGGCAAGCAGTGAGTGGAATCTTGAAGCTGTGGATTTGGGAGCTGTACGAGAGTCTTCGGAAACGATAGAAGAATACGCATTAAGAGGCACTCGTGTGGTAAAACAACATCCTGGTCACCGACGTGGCTATCTGATCTGTGAGATTGAAACGTATCGCGGCTGTCCCAGGTACGTATCAGGGGGGTGCTCATTTTGCATCGAACCTCTTTCAGGTGAGCCGGAGGAACGAGCTCCGTCTGGAATCATCAAGGAAGTCGAGGCACTCTATAATCAAGGAGTTACTGCCTTCAGGATTGGACGACAGGCTGATCTTTTTACCTATGGGTCGGACGAAATGGGAGTGGAGGAGTTTCCAACGCCAAATCCAGCTGTTATCGACAATCTGTTTGCCAAGATCCGTCACGTTGCTCCCAAACTGGAAGTGTTGCACATAGACAACGTCAATCCCGGGACGATAGCCAGACATGTTGAAGAGAGCAAGCTAGTGGCCAAGGCAATCATAAGACACCATACCCCTGGTGATGTGGCGGCTTTGGGTGTAGAATCGGTGGACCCCGAAGTCATCCGCCGGAACAACCTGAAGGCAACAGAAGAAGAGGCTATGGCTGCCGTTCGGACATTGAACGAGGTCGGTGGAGATAGAACTGAGTGGGGAATTCCTCATCTGTTGCCTGGAATCAACCTTGTGTACGGACTCGATGGCGAAACCAGTCAGACTCTCGAATACAACTTCGCATTTCTACAGAAGATTGTTGACGAAGGGTTGACGCTTCGTCGCATCAACATCCGTCAGGTAATTGGCTATCAGGGAACCCGCATTTCTGGGAAGCAACGGTCCCGAATCAGGCGCCACGAATTCATCTCACACAAGGATGAGATACGCCAGAAGATCGACAAGACGATGATTGAGAGGGTCGCCCCAAAGGGGACAATTCTAAGGACTGCTTTCTTTGAACGTCATGAAGGCAAAACATCACTCTTGCGGCAATTGGGCTCATACCCTCTTCTATGCCACATGCCCAATTCTGAATACCAGTTCGAAAAGGCTGACGTATTCGTTGTTGACCATGGGCCTCGTTCATTGACTGTTCTCCCTTTTCCTCTCGATCTCTCATCGGCAACTCTGGCTCAATTGAAGAGGATTCCAGGTTTCGGAGCAAAAAGAGCTCGTCGAATCAAGACAGGAGGTCCCTATCACAGTATCAAAGATCTGGAAGACGTACTGGAGATGGAACTTCCTCAATGGCTGGAACACGTTCTAAAATTCGATGAGAAGTAATGGCGGGCCCGATGAGATTCGAACTCATGAACTCCAACTGACTTCGAACCGCAGAGTACGGTTCCTAGAAGGCTGGCGCCCTATCCAGGCTAGGCAACGGGCCCTACGACAGCGGTCAATCTTGTGTAGTCATAAAGCTTTCCGCCCGGTAGGTCAGCTCAGGGACTTGAAGCCAGACGAACAACCAATTTGTCAACAGAGCAAAGGAACAGAGACGGGGGTCTGAAAGACCCCCTGGAGTTGGACGAGTGTGTGAAACCAAAGATGGTTCTCGTCCAACGGTGTAGGGTATTGGTCTGTATGAATACATCCTCCACCCGGGCCAATCAAAGCACCACAAATGAAGGAGGATACATTACGAAGTACTGAACTACTATCGCGAGAAGAATGCCGCTGAAAACAAGTCCTTTCCCTCTTTTCGTATTGGCTTCAGTGAACCAAAGTATTGCACCAGCAAGGATAACAATCACGGCTGACACTCTGCCAATGAAGATGAGAAACTCCCATATCTCAGCAAAGTAGCTTGCAATCATCGCCGCGAAGTCTGAGAGAGGGCTCAGCATTTCGATCACATGCACCTTCTTCACCGATACTGAACTGCTGCTGTAGCAATATAAACTCATGAAGGATTCTTGGCTCCTCTACTCACCCATGAGTCCTTCACAAAAAGCATGAATATTCTTTCCAAGATCCTCGTGATTGTAACCACCCTCTAGGATAGCATAACGTCGACCGTCGCAATTCTGTTCAGCAAACTCGAACATTAGCTGTCCAATCTTTCCAAATGCTTCAGTCGTCAAGTTGCTTCCCCAGCACTTCTCGTATTGATCAAAGCCGGCCGAAGCAGCAATGATATCAACATCTGGGCTTGCATCCAATGATCGTTTGACATCCGCAAGGTATGCTTCATCGCCATGTCCCCTTGGATTGTGTATAGCAATTCCTTTGCGATGTCCTAGAATGTTGATATTTCCATCACCTTCATGCAAATCGAAGTCCAGAATGAAAGCGGACTCTATCTTCTTGTCTGCGAGAAGGTCAAGAAGCGAGATACAGACGTTGTTGTAGTAGCAGAAACCCCAGTAAGTGCCACGGGAGGCGTGATGTCCTGGTGGTCGCAGAAGTCCGAACGCCGGTTCTCCGCCTAGAGATATTCTGGCTGTCTGGATTGATCCGCCTGCAGCTAAGGCTGCCATCTCCGCAAGTAGATTCGAACGTATGTACTCACTGTCATGTTTGACCTCCCTCAACACATGAGGATCGTGCGCTCTGAGAATCTCTTCCCTGGTTGCCGGTCGTGCTTCTATGACCTCGTAATGCGAATAGCTCTCTAGAGTCTTGAAGGCACTGTCCAAGCGTCCTGGCGCCCCTGCAGGCGTGCCATCGTAGGACTCCTTCATCTTGGTATGAGTGACAACCTTCACGTTTAGGAGTTGAAGCATCGCACAATATCTGTGTATTGCAGCATGGGCACTGCCATACATCGACCGTTGGGAGATCTTTTGTGGAGAATCCCAGTGAATTGTCCAGCAATCCACTGGGACTTGTTGTACACTCTTCGCTGTCTAGTTCTTCTTGCCCGATCCTGTTTCAGGAATGGCAAGACTACCCAAAGAATCTCTCATCAGTCCGTTGAAGTCGAAGCCCATCATTCTTGCCATCATCATCATTGGCAGAAGGACATTGGCAAAGACCTGAAATGCGCCAGCCCCGCCGGCACCCTCCTCTCCGTCCGCGCCTCCCATTCCACCGAACAGTGTCACATCACCTATGTCAATCTGCTCGTAGATGGCCGGCAGAATCTGGAGGAAATCTCTAGCAAAGGCCTGCGGGGAGTAGTCTCTCGCAGCCTCCAGGGTCTTTTTGATACCCTCGGCTTCTGCACTAGTGACCTTCAGGATCTTCTCGGCATCAGCCTCTGCGACAACACTAATTCTTTCTGCTTCAGCCCTGGCCTCTTGCAGAATGCGTTGTGCTTGCACTTCTACCTCTTGTTTGATCTTGCGTTGTTTCTCGGCTTCTGCTCCGAGTTTCGCTACCTCAAGATCCCTTTCGGCATCAACCTCAGCCTGTTGCTTCTCGTACCTCTTCTGCATCAAATCTTTCTGGAGCTCTATTTCAAGAACGCTCTGCTCACGTCTCTTCTCATCCTCCTGAATGGCTCTAAGCTGTTCCTGTTCCTGAACCCCAATTGCCCTATCTCGTTCGATTTCTTTTGCACGCACAACCTTAGTTCTCTCAATATCCCGCGTTCCTGTTGCCTGCTCCGCCTCGATCAGGGCGATCTGAGCCAAACGATGCATTTCTGCTTCCCTTGGCTTTGACATGTCTCGTAGAAACGACTCGTTTACGACAACGACGTCGACAAGCTCGACAGTGACAACCTTGAGACCCCATTCACTGACAATGTCAATCAGTTCTTTCTTGATGGCCTCGATAATCACTTGTCGTTCTTCTAGGATTTCCTCAACAGCCAGCTGTGCACATGCAGTTCTGATGACCGACTCGATAATTGCAGTCAGGCGTTGAGGTATCTCCTTCCACAACACATTGTTGATTGTGGCGATGGCATTCTCTGCCTGCCACTGAAGTACGGCACTCAACCTAATCTTCTGTTTTTCCTTCGATAGCACCGATTCTGCAGAGATGTTCAGCTGTTGAACTGTTCTGTCTACTGCTAGAATGCGGTCAAAGAAGGGAATTCTCACAACCATGCCGCCCTCACCCTGCTTGATGGCCTTACCCCTGCGGAGATGTACATAGAAGACGTTCGGGTCAAAGATGCGAACATACTTTCTGATGTAAAACGCAAGGAGGATGACAATCAGAATCCCGAAGGAGCCGATTGCCAAAGCAGGATTCTGGGCGATTAAATCAAAGAAACTTTGAAGCATCTGTTGCTCTACTCACGACCTACATTTTCTGAGTGAATTGAGACTTTGAGAAGTTCGTGACGATTAGAGTGACTATCGTGCAACATTCCTAGATCCGACTGAGCATGCAAAATGATACATTTTCCTCTCACAATCTTTCAAATGAGAAAGATTCGATTGGCTCATCTGGCTCTATTCACGCAACCTCGGTACGAAGGTCTCTCCGAGTCCTTTCCTCTCGGAAGTCTCACACTCATGGTTAATTTGGAATTCTGTTGATATAAATCTAAGCAGCAATCTCTGAATTTCTGTCCTTCTTTCGTCCACTTTGTTTAGACTGACCCTTGGCAACCTCTTCTCTCGAGTCAACATATACTAGCTTCTCGTTAGCGGACACAATGTAGAGTGGTGTACCCTTCTCATATACAATATCCTTCTTGAGTGAGCGAGCATGAAACCTACGCAACCCCATCTCTGTTTCAAGCCTGACTTCGCCAAAGTCATCTCTAATAGTAGTGGCTGCTTCAACTTTCCTTCCAACAATGTGGCGGGGGCGAATCAGAAACCCTGATTCAACAAACACCCGGCCCAGAAATGTGTGAACGCCGTACACTACCAAGAATACTCCAATCAAGTGGAAGCCAAGTTTCGCAAAGAAAGGCCAGAGTAGTCCTTCATAATAGACAACGCTACCGATGAATCCAAAGCTGACAAGACTTGTTCCAATCGTAACACCAAGTGGGGCCCCGCCCTTTGTTTCGAAGAATCCAGAGTGACTCTCAGTTTCAGTAATGACTCCAGGGTCAAAGCCCTCCTTGTAATCGTGTTCGTGTTCTACATGGCTGCCCACATCATGATCGACAGGATGATGGAATTCTTTCTCGACGTCATGATCCACGTCGTGATCTGTATCATGTTCAATCTCATGTTCCACTCCATGATCGTAGGCATGATCGACATCATGATCCACGTCATGGTCCATGTCATAATCCTTCTCAACTCCGTGGTCTGCCCCATGGTCATAGTCTTTCTCTACATCATGCTCTGTTCCATGATCAGACATTACGGAGAAAACCCGTCCAAGTATGAACATTCCAAAGGTGTAGAACAAACCAACAACCAGAATTCCCACTGAGACCTCCCTAAGCAAAGCTGCTACTGCGGCTAGTTCCTGCATTCCCTTATCCGCTGGCTCCTATCCAGTTCAGTCAGCGTTCGAAAGCGCTTACTCATGTTTACTTACGCGTTTGTTGATATAAAGCTGAGTAACCAATCAATGCAAAACGAAAGGGATTGAGCAAACAGAGGTGCTATCCGTCTGCTCCAAACTCGAATGAAAGGTGGATGGGGCGAAGATTGTTCGCCCTACCCGAAGAGACTTCCGAGTCCTGCAGTGAACTCTTCTTCCTCTTCCTTCTCTTCTTCCTTCTTCTCCTCTTTGGCCTCAGCTTTTGCTTCAGCTGCTGCTGCACCTGCTGGTGCTGCTACAGCCATTGGCATGGATGCACCTTTAAGGACCTCTTCAATGTCGACGTCCTTTAGGGCAGCGATTAGCGCCTTTATCCTGCCCTTGTCAGCCTTGACACCGGCCGCCTCTAGGACAGTTTCCATGCTTTTGGCGGTAACTTTCTGACCTGCCTTGTGGAGCAGAAGTGCGCCATATACGTACTCCATAGTTTTTACCTCTAATTACTCATCCAAATAGGCCGCCTATTCCCGCGACCGCTTCTTCGTCGTCCTCATCCTCTTCAGGTTCTTCTTCTGTTTCTGCTGGTTCAACAGCCTTGTCCTCAGTAACAGCTGCCGCAGCCGCGTGAACCTGTCCAAGGACCTCAGCTGGGATTGTCTCTGGATCCCGTTGGGCCAGAGCAGAAGCCAATGCAAATGCTTCACCGCTAGCCTTCGAAAGGAATTCAGGGAGCAAGTCTGGGGAGAAGAAGCTGATATTCAATGCAAGACTTCTAGCCTCTATTCCAGCCTTGGCAACCAACAACGCCATTGTCTCTTCAGTGGGATATCCTATGTTTATTGACAGATTTACTGCCAACTGATGACCTGCTACTACTTGACCAAGAATCTCTTCAAGATCAATCTCAAAGCTGTCCGCAGTCAGAATCTCTCCCTCAGTGAAAGCGGCGATGAGCTTGAGCTGCAGTTCCATTGGCTCAATGCCAAGCCGAGTCAGCATCTGAGCCATTGCATTGCTGATTGTTCCGCCTTCTTTGACCGCAACTACATCGTCTGTGATGTGGATTACTCCGCCTTTAACTCTGGAAGGAATCTTCAGTGCTGCAAGTTCACTGATGAATGGACCTGGAGCTACACCAGTGTTCATAGCAGGCACCACGATATCTTTCGGAGATACCTGTCCTCCCTTGGCCGGTGCAGCAGCCTTGTTGTCACTCAAGAACTTGCTCAGCGTGAAAGGATCCTGATTACTGAAGATAAATGCCACAGGTCCTGTGACGAACTCTGTGAGATCCTTTATTCCCTTCAACTTGGTCTGTTCAATCGCTCTAATCATCAGCGTGTTTCGGGCCATCCTTATAGTCGCAGAACCCCTGAGACTATCCCTTATTCCATGAAGCTGCTTTGCACCTACACCCTCAACATTCACAAGCCCAACCATCTGGCTGTCTTCAATCTGAGATACAAGTGCTCCAACAGCGTCTATCTTCCATTGAGGTATCTTTCGTTCATAGACAGACATCTATGTCACCTCTTTACGACCACACTGGGTCCCATTGTCGTTTTGACAATCAGACTACCCACCTTGTCAAGAAATCCTTTGCCTTCGATGAAGGTCAAGATGGACTGAACATTGTCTGCAATCTCTTGATCTCCCATTCTGACATGCCCAACCTTGACATGGAAAGTGGGGGTGTTTCTCATTCTGACTTTCACAGTTCGATGATATTGACTAACAACTGCACTCAAGTCTGCTTGTGGTGGGAAAGGCTTGGGCATCTTGCCTCTTGGACCAAGGGCTTGTCCAAGATACCGACCAACAAGTGGCATTGAATCAAGAGATGCAATGAAGAAGTCATGACGCTTCGCAAGTGCCTTCCTTTCTCTCTTTTCTTCACCAAGCTTTGGAATGTCATCCTTCGAGACAACAGTCTCAGCACCTGCAGCCTTTGCCTTATCGGCGAACTCTCCATCACCAAAAGCACATACCTTTGCCGGAGGAAACAGAATGTTGGGAAGTACGACCTCCTGGTTTAGCCTGTTCTCAGGCTTTGAAACGTCAAGCTCTTTCTTTCTGAAATTGACCGAAAGATCGAAGCTCTGTTCAAACTTGATCTTCTTCTCGGTTCCCTTCGCTCTAGCTTCAGCAATTGCCTCCACGATTGAATCAAGACTGTAGGACATCTTTTATGCCTCCCTCAACAGCCCTTCCAGCTGAGAATCCCACTTTCCTTCGCGGACCTCGGCCTGAAACTCCTTTGCGGACATGTCTTCGATTGTCACGCCCATCGACACACATGTTCCTGCCACAGTCATGACAGCGGATTTCATTGTAACCGCAGAGAGGCTTGGTTCCTTCGCCATCGCAATTGTCTTCAACTGATCTACTGTGAGATTACCAATTATGGCAGTGTTTGGCTCTCCAGAGCCTTTTTCCTGCCCAATCTCCTTGAGGATGAGTGCACTGGTCGGTGGTGTACCAACTTCAACTTCGAACTCCTTCGTATCAGGATTGACGACTATCTTCACTGGCACTTTCAAACCAGAGAAAGGCTGAGTGACTTCATTGATTTTCGTGACTACTTGGAAGATGTTGACACCAGTCGGACCTAGTGCAGGACCAATCGGCGGGCCACCGGAGGCCTTTCCACCCTCAACCATTGCCTCAACTATAACCTTCTGTGAACTCATCTCTAACACGACTCCTGATGCAGTACACTCGACGGACCCGCAGTCCCATCGGCTATGTCGACAGAAAGGACAGAAGTGTTGTTTAATCCTCTACAGTCTACTGCATTCTTTGTCACGTTTTTTCACCCCGGATACTTCGTCATGCGAACGTATCAGATTAAGGAGTAAACTGCTGCCACGAGAGTTCTGTTTTAAGGATTATGGCCTCGCTATCAGAATACGATGAAGGCACTAGTCCTCGTAATCAGCACCACGTGCCCAGAATGAGTCCTCATCTAGCTCATCATCTTCCAGTCCAACCTCATCTTCATCGGTAATCTCATCGATTGGCTCTACGCGTCTCGCCTTCTCAACGATTTTCACGAAGTCAGCGTGAACGCGAATCGGTATTGTGTGAGGACTGTCCAGTAGCTCAAGAATCAGCTCCTCCTTTGCAGTCTCCACCCTGCTGACTCTCGCACGTTCGCCTTTGAACGGACCCGAAATGATCTCGACAACGTCACCTTCCGCAACGCCCTCAACAGCTGGAGGCGGCGCTAAGAACTTGTCAATCTCCTCAAAGCTGACCTTGCCTCCGACTCTTCCCCGTACATGGGGTACGCCGGAGATAGCTAGCTCAACATCACGGAACTCTAGAGTTTCAAGAAAGACATATCCTCTGAGGGTCTCTGGGACAAGAATGGCTTTCACTCTTCCAAGCAACTGATTCTGAGAAATGAACTTGGGCTCGCCGCCCTTCTTCTTCTTCTCTTCCTTCTTCATATGGTCAAGAGTGGCTTCCTTGGAAGCGAATTGTTCAGCACAGTGTGGACATTCCCAAACATCAGTCTCACCAATGACTGCAGTTGTCACTAAGTCCGCTACTGACCTTTCCTGACTTATCGTGGTTCTAATTGCATAGATACTACTCTTAGGTGGCACTATTCCGCCCCCCTTGAAGACTCGACATAGCTGATGCTGTTATTAGCCGCCCCAGCCACTTGTAATTACGGTCATCAGATATTGGATTATGAAACTGAGCATTCCAACAGCGACCATGGCCAATAGACTAACTCTGGTGCTCATCCAAAGCTCAGTTCTCGAAGGCTTGGTGGCGAGCCTCAGGATACGTCTACTCTCTTTGATGAATTGGCTGATTCCCATTAGGGCACACATCCCTGTCTGGAACTGCTTCAACAGCTTCCAATAACGAGGCCAGTCTCCTTCAAACTGCTCTTAAAGCTTGCTGAGCAAACATAGACGTGTTATCCAATTCTAGGGATTCCCAAATCGGTCTTGAGGTCATCTGCCAGTGGGGTCACGGATTCAGTTTCAGGGGAAAACACGTAGGGAGAGCTGACACCAGAAGCGATTATTGTCACACGGATTCGGTCCTCAAGATCTTGGTCTATCAGTGCACCGTAGATAATCTCCGCTCCAGGATTCACTTGTTCAGTGACTAGCTCGACAACCCGCTTCGCCTCAATTAGCTGGAGGTCAGTACTCCCACTTACATTCACCAAGATGTTACGTGCATTCTCAATTGAGACGTTAAGTAGTGGATTCCTTAGAGCATTGAACACTGCTTCTTCTGCTCTCTCTTCTCCTTGGCCTTCGCCTAGTGCAATTATTGAGACGCCCCCATTCTTCATCGTAGTGCGCACGTCTGCGAAGTCTAGGTTGACCAGTCCGGGCTTTGAGATCAGTTCTGCAATTCCCTTCACGGCACGAACCAGCACCTCATCTGCAACCATGAAAGCCTCGGGCAGCGATAGGTCAGGTGCGATTTCAAGCAGTTTCTCATTGGGTATGGCTATCAGCGTGTCGACATGTTCCATGAGGGCATTAAGTCCGCGTGTTGCATTCCTCTTTCTCGTGGCGCCTTCGACATCAAATGGAAGACATACAATAGCCACAGTCAATGCACCGTTCTCTCTTGCAGCCTTGGCAATATGTGATGCTGCTCCTGTTCCAGTTCCCCCGCCCATGCCTGCAGTGATGAAAACGAGGTCCCCTCTGGCAACGTCTTTGATGACATCGTACGTTTCAATCGCCGCGGCCTCACCAATATCGGGATCATTACCTGCGCCGAGGCCGCCGCATATTTCTCTTCCAAGTAACAGCTTGTGATGGGAGTTGCTGAAGTAGAGATCCTGTGCGTCCGTGTTGACGGCAAGAGTCTCAGCTCCTTCTACACCGACTTCCATCAGTCGCGTCACGGCATTGTTTCCAGCGCCTCCTACACCAATAACGAGTATTCTCGCACTCACGGTCTGGAGAAGGTCGGCCAACTCATCATCAGTGGTAGCTTTGCTGTCTTGCTTTCCATCCCTACTGGCACGAGTTTCACGCCTTGGGTTTGTTGGATTGCTGAGGACTTCTTCTAGAAGAGGATGCATCACTTACACCTTCCGGCAACTGCTGTTACCCAGGTGTTGTACGAAGAAGAACTGGAGTATTGCCTTGGTATTATTTCGTCTTTCTACGCCGTTGCGTCCTACGCTTCGTCTTTCCAAAGGTGTCAGTAATCCGCTTTATCGAAACACGGTATTCTGAGAGTAGTGTAGTCACTTCCTCCAGACTAGGCTGCCCCATCTGTGCCCCTCTCTTTGTGATCGTGAGAGCTGCCGTAGCATTTGCCATATGAAGCGCCTGCTCTATGTTCTCTGAGCGGGTCCATGCAGTCACAAATCCAGCAGCAAAGGAGTCTCCAGCCCCCAGCGTGTCTACAACCGGCACTTCAAAGACATCAGATGTGCAATACTCGAATCCATCTGTTGCGATTGCTCCACTTCTCCCCTGTTTCACGACAACTATCCCAGGAAACTCCTTGGCGAAGCTCCGAAGGTTTTTCTCAGACGGACTCACCTTGAAGTATGTGCGTAGCTCATTCTGGTTCACAAATAGAAGATCGACAGACCTTATGATTTCTAGGTAGTCAATAGCTGCGGCAGCCCTTCCCGGATCAAGCGAGAGAATCATGCCTTCAGCCGTGGCAACTTCAGCCGCTCTCTGAGTCATCATTGGGAAGCCTCCTGCAACGTGGATTACCGTGGTGCCTACAAAGTAATCTTCCTCGAGCACTCTTTTGTCTAGGAATCTGTTCGCCCCGGGTTCTGCTATCACCATTTCTCCGCCATCTGCATCATAGGCAATGAAGAAGAGCCCTGTGGGATGCTTATCCAAGACCAAAACCTGACTGGTGTCAACTCCAACCTTCTGCAGATGCTTGAGTGCCATTTGCCCGTATGTGTCGTTCCCTAGACATCCGATAAGCCCAGTCTTCACACCTAGGTGCGATGACTGCGAAGCGAAATTGGCAGCAGAGCCGCCGTATGATATCTGCCCCTCCTTAGAAAGCATATGCTGGCTGCGGCTTTTCAGATTTTCAACCTGCATTATCATGTCGATGTTGATTCTGCCAACTGCAACGATTTCTACGACCAAGGGATCGCCTCTTAGACTATTAGGGCCAGAATGCCCTTCTGAGCGTGTAAACGATTCTCCGCCTGGTCAAACACAACTGAGTATTTTGGATCATCCATGATGTCGCTTGTCAGTTCCTCATCGCGGTGGGCGGGTAGGCAATGCATAACGATGACCTCTTTGTTTGCATCTTGTACCAATGCCCGATTCACCTGGAACTTCATCAATGCTTTCTCTTTCTCCTTATCTCGTTCCTGCCCCATGCTGAAGAAAGTATCAGTATAGATAACATCTGCACCCTTTACTGCCCCTCTAGGATCATTGACAACCTGAAGCTCGGTACTGTACTGCTTGGCAAGCTTGTCTCCTCGTTTCATCATCTCTTCAGAAGGTGTGTAGCCCTTCGGTGAAGCTATGGTGACATCCATGCCCATGATTGTGCAACCCTGCATTATTGAGTTGCTCACATTGTTTGAGTCTCCGGAATATACTATCTTCAATCCCTCGAGCTTGCCCTTATGCTCTTCAATCGTCTGCATGTCGGCCATGATTTGACAAGGGTGAAGTAAGTCCGAGAGCCCATTGATTACAGGGACATTACTGTACTTGGCAAGCTCTGTCACATCAGAATGTGCAAACACGCGTGCCATTATCACGTCGCAGTACCTGCTCAACACTTGAGCGGTATCGCCGATGGTTTCACCCCGTCCAAGCTGCGTTCCACTTGGTTGAAGGTATAGCGCATGACCACCGAGCTGCGTCATGCCAACCTCGAAAGAAACTCTTGTCCTAGTCGAAGACTTCATGAAGATCATAGCAAGTGATTTGCCCTTCAGTAGCTTATGGGGTTCTCCATTCTTCTGCTTGCTTTTCAGGTCCCGCGCAGTATCTAGTATCAGTCTGAGTTCGGATCTCTCAAACTCTGATAAGTCAACAAAGTGCCTTCCAGCTAAACTCACATAATCACCACTAATGGAATGTAATGCCTGTGGCGACCTGACATCTACGATGTAATAAAACTGCCCACAAATCTAGTTGTCGCTCACGAGCTTCCTGGCAAACCATTCTGGATCAAACTTCTGAAGGTCGTCGTAATTCTGACCAACACCCACATAGACTACCGGTTTTCCAGTTACTAGTGCCACCGACAATGCGGCTCCTCCCGACGGGTCAGCATCAACTTTTGTCAAAATCGCTCCGTCCAGGTCAATAGATTCATCAAACTTCTGAGCCTGTGACAGTGCGTCGTTACCAGCAAGAGCGTCGCCCACGAAGATCTTTAGATCAGGCTCTGCAACTCTCACGATTTTCTTCATCTCCTCTAGCAGATTCTTGTTTGTCTGCATCCTTCCTGCACTATCAATCAGCACAATATCGATGTGTCTGGCTCTTGCGTGTTGAATGGCGTCAAAGGCAGTAGCAGCGGCATCAGCTCCATACCCCTGCTTGATGACCCTGACTCCAATTCGTTCTGCGTGACGTTCAAGCTGTTCGATGCTACCTGCCCTGAATGTATCACCTGCCGCCAATACCACAGTGAAACCTTCCTTCCTGTATAGGTGTGCCAACTTGGCGAGAGTGGTTGTCTTTCCTGTTCCATTTACACCAACGAAGAGGATTGATGTTAGGAGACCATCCGACTTCCTCTTGGATGCATATTCAATCAAGTCGATTGGATGTTCCGGAGTCAACACCTCGATGATGGATTCGTAGAGAGCCGAACGAAACAACTTGCTGGTCTTCTCCAGCCGCCCGGTTCTGGTCCCTAAGAGTTTTTCTTCTGTGAGCCTGCAAATGTGCTCAGCAACTTCCACTGCTACGTCATTTTGAATCAAAACAAGCTGAAGCTCCCAAACTGCATTCGAGAGGTTCTTCTCTGTCAGCTCTTTTGTGGTTGTCTTAGTTACCGCTGAATCAAGGGCGCCGCGGAGCCTTTCGAACATCGGTTTTCCCTACTGCTGCATTTGCTCTGCGAGCTGCTGGATTTGGGCTGAGAGGGTCTGACTTATGACAGCAATCTTGTTGTACTGCTCGGACAGTTCCTCTGACTGCTTCTCCAGTTTGGATAGTGCATCTTCCACCTCTTTGGTAGCATCAACCACACTCTGCTCGATTCTGACGCCACTTCCAATACCACGCGTCACCGTTCCAGGGTTGACTAGATTGGCTTGAACGAAGATGCTTCCTCCCACGTTCATAAGCACCTCCTCACCCTCTTCCTTGCCCTCCAACTCCTTTAGAACGGCAAGTCCTGCTCTGTAGTTTGTTGTGTAGGCTTGGACGACTTCGAGGCGTTGCTGCAATAGAGCTAGATTGGACTCTGCCAACCTCTGTTCAGTGTACATCTTCTGTAAGAGCTTCTGTTGATTTTCTGTCATCCTATCTCACTCTCAATGCCCAGAAATCTTCGAATCTCTAGGGACTTTGCGTCCTCCGGCTTGATTTCCATAATCTCAGTGATTACTATGTCCTTTCTCCTCACTCGATGGCGACTTCCAAGCTCTGAGAGGATTCTCTCTCTGACCATGGCCTCCTTGGCTGCAAGCATTTCCCTGACAAAGGTCTTCTTCATCTTACCCTTCTTGTACTCACCAGACGCTCGCCAGACTTTCTTGTCCATTGATTTTTCACCTCATTCTAAACGAATCCCAATACTTGAGAAATGTGTGCAAGCTCAACACCGGTTGTGTCGGATCCCGCAACCATTCCATCACTATTGGCCAATACGCCTAGACTTGTGTAGGGACTTCCTCTGTTAACGGTGCCAACCTCCACATGCACCCTTAAGACCTCTGCTATACTGTCGGTTTCGTCACTGCTGGCCATCGGATGGACAACCGCTCCATTGTTGGTTGCTGCGATGTTGGAGCCGACAATGGGCAGTCTGGCTACCGTTCCCGTTACAACTTCTACATCAAGGACGTCTGCGATCTTGTCCTTGGCTGCTTTGTCGAAGTCAGGATGGCAGATTGCCCCATGGTCGTTTGCCAAGATGACATTGCCAAGTGCAGTCATCTTGCTGTCAATCCAGTCCACCCTGAGATCTGAGTTCTCCTTTATGTACACCAACTCTTCATCAGTTGTCGTGTACGGAAGGACCAGACCTTCGGAGTTTGCTACAGAGAAGATGCCTACTGCATCCATTTTGGCAACCGTGGATTGCAGCATTGGCAGATTGAACACTCTTTCAAGCGTATCCAGTGACTTCTCGCTCATATTTGGCGATGTGAAGATTACTCTATCAGTGATAACTGCAAAGGCTCCGACATTCGGATCGCCCTCGAAGTTCGTCCGGGCGATCAATGATTGTTAACCCTCCGCCAAGTAGACACGCACGAGGTTCTCATCATTCTTTGTGGCTCGGATTCTGATTCTGCGTGGAGGCTTCTCAATTCCTCTGTCCCAAATCCGCTCGTTCACCTCTGGTTGAACAACGAGCTCCTCTGGCTTCATATGCCTCTCTACAAACTCTTTCAGAATCCTAACAGCCCTGTTCGCACGCTTGCGTCGACTGCCTGTCCAGTAGGCTTTCCTGAGAGGCACAGTGTATATCCTCTCATCAATGATCTCCTCTTCTACGACTTCCTCGTCAGGAGGGGCTTTTACTTCTTCGGCCTTCTCGGCCTCTACTTCTTCCTCGAGTTCTTCAGGCTCTTCGTCTTCTTCAGCCTCAACTACCTCGAGCTCTGGCTCATCCTCTGCGACCTTCTCATCTGGAGTCATTGATATTCACTCATTACGGCTTTAGTTTCGTTTGTCGCCAGTTTCGCTGCTTAGGTGTGCGCCGAACCCTGCCTCCTGTTCTAATGACCGCCCACGTGGGAACACTACTGTTGGTTCTCATGGCTTTGGCCATTCTGAGTTTCTTTGCCAGATGCTTGTTTCTCGCCACTTTCCTCACCTGCAGCTTATCTAAACGTGACTTTGCGTTCGCGTTCCTGTCCTTGAATCTGTTTCAACAGCGCCTTCAGTTGCTCGTCATTCACGCGACCCTTGAGTCGCCCGGAGCTTGCCAGCTGAATCAGCTGAAGCTCGATTTGCTCAGCGAATTGAGGTCTAACCATTCTGATATTCATCAGTCTGGATCGAGCTTCGGGAGTGAGAATCTGCCTGAGGATTGCCTCTTTCTGAGCTTCCGCCTCGGCACGCTGCTGTTCGACAGCCTGTTCCTGTGCCGCAGCCTCTCTGAGCTCAGCGAGCTTCCTCTGACGGATTGCGTTTAGCTCCTCGTCTTCGCTCACGACTAGCACCTCGGAGTGGTCTAGTAGTTCTCAAGTCCTGGAACGGCCTTTGATAGTTCAGCCTTCAGTTTACCAGACAATTTGTCCAAGTAGGACCTACCCATATCAGTCATGACTCTTCCTTTGCTGCCCTGTTTCTTTATGAAACCCGCTCTCTCTAGCTGTTGGAGAGCCGTTCTGACCACAGCACCACTTCCTCTCTGGAACTTATTTGGCTTCGTTCCTCTTCTCTTTCTGCCACCGTATGCAATCCTGAGTCGTTGCGTACCAACAGGTCCTCTCAGGTAGATCTTCCTGAGAACGCTGGCACACCTTACATACCACCAGTCAGGATCGTCCGGCGACCTCTCCTTGTGGGCGCCTGTTTTGACGAACAGGGTCCACTCTGGAGGGCTAATCTCATTGCGAGTCTTTAGCTCCTCAGCAAGTCGACGAATGAGGACTGTTGCTGGAATGTCATGGACTGTGGGCATCTGTCTGTCACCATACTCATTGAAGCGGGAAATCGAACTCGGACTCGGCCGATTGCCTACTTCAGAAGGCTGGCTCCATCGACAAGAGTCATCATAAAAGCCTTTTCATCAGTCTGTAGCATTGAACTGCTTTAGTTCAACGAACGTAACAGCAAACTAGCCTGAGATTGAGTGGGAAATCCGTTTGATCACTGCCCTTTTCGCAGTTTGTAGATGACTGCGGTGTTACCCCTGACTCCAGCAAGCTTTGCTCCAGTCTGCTGACAGAGGTCTTCAAAGAAGCCCTTCTTCGTGTACTTATCGCTCCCCGCACTTCTTAGAAGCCGAACTTTGATGAACTTGTGTTTCTTAAGCAGCCGTTTAGCCTCGGACACTATCCCTTCAGAAACGCCACCCTTTCCAATCTGTAGCATGGCCGGGTCTTGCCAGACTATCTTCAGTTTTGCTGCATTTGGGCCTGTTATGCTCAACGTAATTCAAGGAGATGCGGCTTCAATTATCACTTTAAGGTTGAGTTCGGGCATAGAATCGTCTTATGCTTCCGCATTCAAAACAGGTTACGCTGAGGTGTCTTGAACGATTGCCCCTCATCCGCACTCTGCAGTTTCTTCCAGGAACCAAGACCGTTCCACACTTGGCACATATCCGTTTCTTCATGTGACTAGGAACCTTGATTCTGGCTCTTTGGGCAAGGCTCCGCGCGGTCTTTACTCTTCTTTGAGAACGAGCAGGATCACTTCGTGCAAAAGCCTCTGCTTGCTGCCATAACAGCTCTATCCTAGCCCGAGCCAGTCGACGTTGATCTTCTCTCAGGGCCCGTCTCCCTTTTTTCATTGGAGTCCCACTAACAGTCTTCACTCTTACAAGCTGCTTAAATCGTTTGCAGGAGTTGAACTAGATGCATAGACAATGTTGCATCTAATTCTTCTCGAGTCAGCGCTTGAACTGGTGCCCTCCGAATTGACGAAGCTCAAACGTATTCAGCAGCATGCAAGTCGAAGGAAAAAGAAACCTACTGAGCTGCTGCTTGACCAGTCTCAACATGGTGAAGCTATGGTTCGTCTACAGGACAATCTGAGACGAGGAAGACCTGACATTGTCTACCTTAGCTTGTTATCAGTTCTTGAGACTCCATTGTGTAAGAGCGGACTGTTGACTGTACATCTGCACGTGCGGGACGGTCGGATAATCGAAGTGAACCCAGAAGTGAGACTACCGCGCAACTATGATCGTTTCGTTGGACTCATGGAACAACTCCTCGTTGAGGGACGAGTGCCTCCGTCAGGTGACTCCCTTCTTCACATAATCGACATGAATCTAGGGCAGTTGATTAATTCACTCACAGCCGAGGATTCAGTGTCTCTTCTTGCTATCGAAGGTGGCACTCGAACTACTATCGTAGACTTGGAAGGGCTCTTTCCCGATGACTCGCTTACCCCGGTTATCATCGGGGTGGGTGCATTTCCCTATGGCAATCTAAATGCGGACACAAAGCTGCTCTTCGCGAACCACGTAGAGCTAGATAGTGAAGTTATGATGGCTTGGCATGTCTGTTCCGAGGTGCTTTGGGCCTATTCAGCCAGCGTCAATGTGGCAAAAGAGAGGTTTGCGTAGCGATATGCTGTCTTCCTCATCGGTGGGTTTAAATCAACTCGGCAGGGCATCTCGATGAATCTGAAGCGACCGTTGTCTAGGGGTTAGGATTCAGGCCTTCCAAGCCTGTGGCCCGGGTTCAATTCCCGGCGGTCGCACCATTCCAATCTTTTGTGTTTGCGCAGTATGCTGTACTTATAGCGTATCCAATGAAACGGCATTTCATGACACTCGAGTATGAGTACTACGGAAAGTACGACGAGAAGGCATCGGGTGACGTCAACCTGGAAGGTCAGATTCGTGATTTTCTGTTTTCCATGGAACTGATGTTTGATTACGTTGAGAGCACAAAGCCCGAGATTATGGACGCGTTTCTGGAGAAAATCGAGAGAAAGTACAGAAACGAGCTGGAAAACACCTCCTTTGTCTTAGAGAATGTGGGTTTCGATAGAATCGCTGAAGATCAAACTCTCCTCGAATCCTATCCCCATTTCAAGGACCTCGGTTTGAGAATTATCATGAAGTACATTCCTCTAAGAGAGAGCTATGTATTGAGTGAGGAAGCAGAACGGATCAGATGGATTGACTACTGTCGTGCCAAGTATAGGCTTCTGTATCACCGGATTACCACACTTGTCGAGATTCTCGGGAAAGAGCCTGGAATAGAGTACTACAAAGATTTCGTTCAGTACTGGGGAGCGGAACTTGCAAAGAAGGGAAAGTCGTCGGTTAAGTATGAGGATGCCCGTGAGAACTACGTGAAGGCATGGAAAGAGGGCAATGCCATGGAATTTGGCGTGGTTGACATGTATGATGCGGCATTCTTGGCCAAATTTGACAGATGTGTCTCACATGAGTCCATGAAAGATGTGGATGACCAAGAACTCGCATACTATGCTGTCTGCTATCCAGGGCCCAGACTCGGCGAGCACATCCACGAGAATGTCTCAATGAGGCGGTCCGTGACATTGTTCAGCGGCGACTTCTGTGACGAACTCAGGTGGGATAGACACGTTCATGATGAGCCTGACCAACCTTCTCATGAGTTCTCAAGAAGACTAGTTCCGAAGTGATTAGATTCCCGACGGCCGCACCACTATCTCTGGTTGAATCGACGGAATCCTTCCTTCGGCGTCGGCCTCTCTGTCTATTCAATCCCTAATCTAGCTGCAATCTTCACAATGGCAAAGACTGCGAAGGCTATGATTACGAATGTGATAATATCGCCTACGAAGAGACCTACTCGAAATTCTCCAAATACGAACTCCTCCCAGGCTATGCCTTCCATTCCCGGTATCAAGGAAACCAACGGCATCATTAGGTTGTCCACTAATGATTTGATTAGAGCACCCAGGTAGATGCCAAGTATGAAAGCAACAGCAAGGCCGAGGACTTTGTATTGAGAGAGGAAAGTCCTGAACTCATTGACAAATCCCTTGGGAGGATCTGGCTTGGGCGGCGGAGTCAGCAGTTTTCGGATTTCGCGAAGCTCCTCTAGCATCAGTTCTTGTTCTGACATATCGGTATCGCCTTTTCAGCACATGGTTTGCTAACATGCATATGACCTGCTATTTATCATCTCTGGCAACACTGAAACATTTTGAGTTGGTCAAGTGGCAGATTTTTATTTCCGACAGGTCGTAAACGCCAGCTTGATGCCAACATTGACAGATGAACTAGTGAATGCCGTAGCAGATCTTCAAGAAGAAACGGCATTGAAACTGATCGAACAAAGATTGGAGACCGGCACAGATCCTATCGATATAATGAACAAGTGTAAAGAGGGCATGGCAATTGTGGGCCAGAGATTCGAAGAGAGTGAATACTTCCTTCCCGAACTCATCTTGTCCGGTGAGATATTCAAGAAGATAATGGACCTAGTTCTACCTAAGTTTGAGGGGAAACGTGATGAAACCGCGGGGAAGGTCTTGATTGGCACGGTGGAAGGCGATATCCACGATATTGGCAAGAACATCGTCATTTTCATGCTTCAGGCCAACGGGTTTGAAGTAGTCGACATTGGTGTTGACCAGACGCCTGAAATGTTTGTGGAGAAGATCAGAGAGATATCCCCCTCGGTTGTCGGCATGAGTGCTCTAATCACTACAGCGCATGCTGCCATGAAGAGGACAGTGGAAGCCATAACAGATGCAGGTCTCCGGGATACTATCAAGATAATGATAGGTGGCGGACAGGTAAACCAGGATGTCCTGAACCTCGTGGGGGCAGATGCCTATGGTCAGGATGCATTTGAGGCCGTCGAGCTCTGCCGCAAGTGGATTGGTGGCTAGAATATTGTATAGAGTGGGTGCATCTTCGATTTGGGTCTGATTCCGTACTGCCTTGCCTTGTAGGCTATGATCGCATCAGTCATGGCTACACTGGGGAAGACAACCTTTGCTAGTCCTATGGGACCGTACAGCAGGAAGTCTGCCCCTGAGTGCTGCATAGCTGAGGTTGCAGCTGCTATGCAGACATTCTTTGCTCTCTTTCCGAGCTCGCCAACACGGTCCCACTCCAATACCGCGTTTGACGGACCACCCCCTGCGACGAGTCCAAGCTCTTCCTTGACTAGACGAACCGCTTCTGCCGCTAGACCTATGCTTGGCACGTCGAGTACTGCTGTGTCAACCATGAGGTTTCCAATACCTGCCTCGCTCGCGACTTCGAGTAGACCTCTCTTTGCTTCGCTACCCCTCAGAAGATCAACACGGCCGTAGGGCCAGACTGCGCTCGCGTGATAGGCGAGTAGTACTGCGTGCTTTGCACCAAGATCGCGAAGAGACGAAATCTCATCATCTTTTGAATGGTCTGTGATGGAGTTGTAAACAACCCTTTCTATCAGGCCAATTTCAGCCGCATGTCTGTATCCCTCCACTCTTACATCAGGCAAGGTACTGTCAACAAATATTGGCGCCTCGGTTACATCCGCAACAAAGTCTATTCGTTTCTTGATCGACGAAGCCGTCGAACCAACTATGTCCACCATATGGGGCACGTTGGTCTTGTTCGACAGCTCTTCCTGTGTCTCAATCAATGATCTTGCCTTCTTCTTGTCGAAAGCCTCTTCGTTATCCTTGTCCACAATCTTGTGACCGTCGAAGAAGATGGAGCCAACTAGGACCGTCGGTAGCTCACCTAGCTGACCACCAATCTCAACATCTCCGACCTTCAACACTGATTGCTCTCTTTCGAACTTCACAGCTAACACACAGCCTAAATTTCCGTCTAGGGATGCCCGATTATCAACTGCCGGAAACCGTCTAAAGAATCTGCTCTAGGCGGACCATCCATTAATCAGAGCGCAATGCTTTTGTTAGGTCTATCTGACGTCCAGTCCAATCTCATACAATGTACTGTCAGTGCAGTGTCTGCTCCCTCACTGAACGTGCGACATGAGGCAACAAAATGGAAACGCTATGGCATAATGGCATCCTCGTTCTGAGGTCTCCAGAACCACATGGTATTCACATACTAGTCAGGGGAAAAGAGGTATCGCTGACCCCGTTGCAGGAAGAGATGGCCATGGCGTGGGTGAGAAAGCTCGGAACACCCTATGTAGAAGATCCAGTGTTCAAATCCAACTTCCTCAAAGACTTCAGCAAGGCTCTGGGAGTCAGGCCTGTTCTGACACTTGATGAAATCGATTTCAGTGTGGCCATCGACATAGTGGAAGAAGAACGTGCCCGTAAGGAGACAATGACGAAGGAGGAAAAGAAGGCGGCACGTGAGAAGCGGAAAGAAGAACGGGAGCGGCTGAAGGAGAAATATGGCTACGCTGAAGTTGATGGCGAAAGAATGGAGCTCGGGAATTATCAGACCGAGCCATCTGGGATATTCATGGGACGAGGCAAGCATCCATTAAGGGGACGCTGGAAGCAAGGAGCTTCTGAAAAGGACATCACTCTGAATCTAAGTCCCGATGCGCCAAGACCTGAAGGAGACTGGCTGGAGATCATTTGGGCTTCAGACACCATGTGGATTGCCAAGTGGACCGATGAGCTGACTGGAAAGACGAAATACATCTGGCTCCACGACAGTACCCCAATTAAGCAGCAACGAGAAGAGGACAAATTTGACAAGGCGCGTCGCCTTGGTAGGAAAACTGAGGAGATTCGCGCTCACATCATGGACGGGCTCCAGTCAGCTGATGCAAAAAGAAGAATGATTGCAGCAGCCTGTTATCTCATTGATACGCTTAGCTTGCGAGTCGGTGATGAGAAGGATCCAGATGAAGCAGATACTGTAGGTGCCACTACTCTGCGAACAGATCACCTTACCTTCGAAGGCGGGCGACTCATCTTCGACTTCCTCGGAAAAGATAGCGTCGCATGGCATAAGGAACTGGAACTGTCAGATGAGGTCTTTGCTGTCTTCCGCGAGCTGTACCACAAAGCAGTAGAAAGACTGGAATCCTTTGAGAGCAGGGGTAGTAGAAAGACCCGCGGGGACCCCAGGAAGCTTGCACAGATTTTTCCTTCAGTCCGGAGCACTGATGTCAACCGGTTTCTAAGCGAAGTTGATCGTGACCTGACAGCGAAAGTCTTCCGTACTTTTCATGCAACGAAGACAATGGAAGATGAACTGAAGAAGAAGCGTGTGAAGCGTGTAGATCCCGATTTCATCAAGAAGGCAGCTTTCAAGCGTGCCAATCTCGAAGTTGCGAGGGTCATGAACCACACAAAACAGGCTCCGAAGGGCTGGCCAAGGACAGAAGAGAGGTACCAAGAACGCCTGAAGAAAGCCGACGCAAGGATTGCCAAAGCAAAGGACAACCTAGCTGCCAAGAGAAAACAGTTTCGTGCTCGAAAGAAGACAGAAACAAAGAACCTTGCCTCTCGTAAGGAGGTGGTCTTGCGACAAAGAGCTGCCGTAGAGAACAACATGCAGTCAGTGAGGTCTTGGCGGGAGCGTCGGGATAAGGCAAAAGCCGCATGGGACAGAGCTAGAGACCAAAAGCGGCGGATCAGAGCAAGTAGGCGAAAGGCCCAGATGACTAAGAAAGAACGCCTTGAAGATTCCCAAGAACGTATAGACCGCACAAGACTTGCTCTAGAAAGAGCCGAGGAAGGATTGAGACGAGCACGTGAAAGACATGCCAAGAGCAAGGCTGCACTGGAAAAGAAACAGCTTCTATTGTCACAGTTCAGAGAGAAATCTGAGGAAAGACTGTCGAAGGCAAAAGCACCCGTGGACACTGCAATGGAACGTGTGAAGAACGCTGAACTAGCAAAGGAGAAGATCCGAACAGATTATCAGATTGCAGAGGAAAGTCGGACTCTGAACCTCGGAACATCACTAAAGGCGTACATCCATCCTAGGGTTGTCTACAAATGGTGCCAACGAGTAGAATATGACTGGAGAAAGGTGTATCCTAAAACTCTCCAACGTAAGTTTGCGTGGGTTGAGAACTAAGGACAGAAAGTGGGGCAATCACGAGACCATTCTCAGGATTAGTTCCTTGACTCTTCTTTCAATTTCATCCCGTGTCTCACGGAAGACCAAAAGGGTCTCATCATAGGTTCCCTCGAATGCAGCTGGGTCTTCCAAAGGCCAGTGTTCCATCTGCTTAGCTCCTGGAAAGTGAGGACACGCCTGTCTCGCACTGTCGCAGACGGTCACGACAAGGTCGAATTTCTGCTCGGCGAAGATACTAACCTTCTTTGGGTGGAGGCCTTCAGTTGGAATTTCTCGCTCACTAAGAACCTCAACAGCAAAGGGATTGACACTACTCGAAATGTCGGTTCCTGCGCTAACCACTTCGAAGTCATCACCACCTAGATGTCGCAGTACTGCCTCAGACATCTGGCTTCTGGCAGAGTTGCCAGTACAGAGAAACAGAACTCGCTGCATGCGTGTCGCTAGACTGTCTCCCCTTTCAAGGATATGCATATGAAACAACGTATGGGATCGGTTGAGGGTTGCGTTAACTATCGACTTCCCAACTTCTTCCCTAGCTGATACGCCTCATCCAACTTAGCCTGTGAGCTTGAAACATGTAGGTCTTCGTGGCTACCTTCGTTCAGAGAACAGAAGGTGATGACATTGAACTTGAATCTGAAGTGATCCTGTACTCGCTCGAAGAAGGAGACTATCGATTCATAGTGGTAGCGATATGTAAGAATCGCCACAAACTCCTTGTCTACGAAGTACTTCTCAGGGTTCATTGCGAGGGCTTCCATTCTATCCAACGCCGTCTTGAGCTGTCCAGTCAGATATCCCCAATAGCTTGGATTCGCCCAGACAACGATATCTGCATCGCCGAAAACGGAGTAAATCTGTTGCATATCATCGTCGTCAATTACGCACTTGTTTCCTTCAGATGTCTGACATGACTCACATCCGCGGCAAGGTCGGATTTCCATCTCGTTCAGATAGAAATCCTTGACGTCCACATCTCCAGAATCTCTCAACCCTTTCACGAAGTGCTCGGCAAGAGTATCTGAGTTTCCTCCCCTTCTGGGACTTCCATGTAGTACTATTGTACTCAGAGGCATAGAAGATCAGTCCTTGTTGAAATGCCGACAGTCAATTCAGGATAAGAGTGCTCATCAACGCAGTCAAGAAGAAGTGTTGTTTTCTAGGGGACTCGAATCTTAGTGAGTTCCTGATGATAGGTCAATGAGATTTGAAGAACTCAAACACTTTCCTTGATATATGGTCGAATTGCTCCCTTGTGGGAGAGTGAACTCCTTCTAAGCATTCAATTGAAGTCAAATTTCGGAACACTTCATTCGCACGAGGAATCACCTTCTTGGGTGGATACAAGATGTCTTCGCTTTGACAGAATACCATCGTTGGAGCCTCGAAAGATGACAGCTCTTCTACCGTCACAAGTCGAGGCGTAGGCACTCTTATTCTCAAATACTTCAAACTAGCCTCCAAGAATCGTAAAAGATTCTCATCAGGATCGGATATTATGGGGCTGATCGATTTCTGCAAACGAGTTCGATTTGGGAAAACTCTATAGATCATCCAAGGAATGAATAGCTTCCGAAGTATTGCTACCAAGGATCCATTCGCCAATCCTGAAGGCGAGACCAAAGCTAGCTTATCGATTCTTCTAGGACTAATCGCAGCTAGCCTGAGAGCGATACTTGCACTATAAGAGCCGCAGAATACTCTGGCAGAATCCAAATTTAGCCCGTCAAGCACATCAAGCAACCATTCACCATAGCTGTAGTCATTCATTGACAGACGCGTCTCAGCGCTTTTGCCAGGATGTCCTATTATGTCAACTGCAAATACACGAAACTGATTACAGAAAGAGATTACATTTCGTAGTGTATTGGGAGTGTATTCGTTCCCTCCATGTAACGCAATCACCGGAGGCGCCTCGTTTGGACCCGTAACAATGGCATGGGTCTGTCCAAAGCGTGTGTCAATCACTACATCTTCAAAATCAACTCCCAATTCTCTCACAGTTTCATCGTAGAGTTCAAGAATCATCTCCTTACCAAATAGACTCCTGTAGATTGTCTGTTCTTCTGCCATCATATGCCCTATGTTTGAAAACCCCAAGATCATAATCTAAAGATACCTTTGTACGCCATGGGGTATCGAGTTGAGAGGACAGCAAGAAAACTGGAAGAAATGGTGCGCTCGCCGGGATTCGAACCCGGGCCGGATCCGTTCTACGGTTCCGAGGGATAAACCCCCGCACAATGGCAGGGATCCATCATAGCCCCTAGACAACGAGCGCCTGCGGACTCCCCCCGTTTGTGTGTGTTAAAAACCTTGCCAAAGAATCGAACATGAATGAGAGAAGTGAAATACCGGTCGGGACATAGTGAAGGGCACAACGGGACGCTTGCATATGTCCGAGGGTAATGAGGTACGAAAACGGCTGATTTGGATTGATTTGTCGAAGGGTGTAGGCATAGTCTTGGTCATCTTGGCTCATTCCACAGTAATTGAACCGTCTCTACCAACGATATTCATCAGCAACTTTGCAATCGCTTTGTTCTTCTTTCTAGGTGGGCTCACCTATAGCAGTGAGAGATACCGAAACAACCTCAGGTATTTCATTGTCTCACGAGGAAAGCAGTTCCTAATTCCCTACTTCGCTCTCTACATAATTATCATGATTCTATTCGTTCCACTAGCATCAAATGTTGATACATACCTGACACCCGACCAGCTATTGTTTTGGTTTCTGTATGGTTCAGGTCCTCCAAATCAAGCCACACATCTCTGGTTCCTTCCTGTGCTGTACTTCGGACTGGTCCTCTTCGTCTTGATTGACCGAGCTATGCATAGGTTTCCCCACGAAGCTCGCTGGATTCTTGTCGTTCTACTGCCTGCCATTGGTGTGGCAATCCGTGACTATTTCTTTCCTGTGCTTGTTCCCTGGCGTGTCAGCAGCATCTTGGTCGCTACAGCTTTCTGCATCATAGGTCATGAAGTGAGTCGATATAGGGGTTTGAAAAGCTGGACTACTGGTTCAAAGGGACGTGATCTTGTTCTGTTCATAGTATGTTTTGTGATCGTCTTGCTGGTTTCGAACTACAATTGGCTGGTTGACTTCGCAGTCGACCGTCTTGGCACTTTCCCCCTACTGTATCTCGTCAGTGGTACTTTTGGTACAATCATGGTCTTCATTCTCTGTAGCACATTTGAAGACTCGGAAAATGCATCGAGAATCATACTTCCGTTTGGCACAGACTCACAGACAATCTACGAAATCCATCCAGTCTTCTTCTACATCGTTCCTCCCTTGCTAGTGCTACTGGGATGGTCAGCCGCAGACATTGCAGCTAATCATGTCTTGCTTTGGCCCCTACGGTTTATCCCAGGTGTAGTACTCTCGTTGCTATTTGCAGTCTACATAGTATCCAAGAGTGATGCGATGAGCTTTATATTCACTGGAAAACGAGCGCCGAAGAAATGAAGCGTGGCGCGATTACTCGAAGCGAGTCTAGAGAAGACCGGCAAGCTGCTTAATCTTGAGCACCCTGAATGTTGACTCGTAATCGATTGCACTTTGCTTCCTTCTTTCGTCTTCAAGCGCCATGTAGTTAGCCCCAACCCAATACCCCGACTGTCTCTCGGGAAGCCACTTTCGTGGAAACCTGTAGTGCCCATCATCAGTAACCTGTTCTTCAAGCACGTCCAGTGATTTCTGGAACCAGTTGCTCTCCCTTGCAGTCATGAACGGGGCCATCATTTCAAGACATAGCAACAATCGCGACATCTCGTTTTCAGTCGGAAATGATGAGAATCCCGGGACATGCACACTGGAGCCAATAGTGTAGGTCCTTTTCTCGTACTTCAAGTACCCATAACCTGGTTTCAACCCCTGGTACTCCGGGCTCAGTATTGTGGCGATGACTCTCTCCGCCATTCGATTGTACTCATCCTTCTCGAAAATCCATTTCGAACTGGCTATCCCTCTTATGTCATGGACATATGGCAATCCTTGTTCGACATCGACATAGAACCGGGGGGACACGAGCCACTCTTTCTTGTTACCTTTAACATAGAATTCGTCAAAGTCCACAGTTTCAGCAAATTCGAGGGATCGTTCGAGCCGTTCAAGCATGACAGTCTTTACCGGTTTCGTGTCATCATATCCGGCATAGGCCAAATAGGAAGCAACTAGAGGCATCGAAAAACCAGTCCCCGGGCCATCATCATCCGTTATGGACTCCTCGACTCTGTCAGAAAGCCAAGCTCTGAATGGCAGCGTCTTTGTATCGAAGGCTTGGAGTCCTGCGTGGAGACCTAGCTGCACGAGTTTACCCATTACGTTTCCAAAGGCAACTGGCATGCTTGAGTGGAAGTTGTGAAATCCCATTCTCGGCTTTAGGAGTTCAAGCCACTTTGTCACAATTGGACTGTTGAATAGGTCCTCCAAGGCTTTGCTTACAAGTCCAATGTCAGTTTCTCCTAGAATCTCGACCATAGTCCTGAATCTGATTACTGGGCCTGCATTGTCAAGTAGCCACCATGGGAGGTCTGACCTAATCATACCTCAAATCAAGCAGCTTGCTTTTATCTTTCAATCGATTTCAAGTCATTGGGCCAGAGCAATGAACCTGTCAGAGCTCAAGAAGGAGATAATCTACGAAATCTATGACAATCGAATGCTGCTTACCTCGTCCCGTGATAGAAAGGAGGGGTGGACCTTGATATCAGGAATCTGGAGTCCATTCTATATCCAGCTCCGCGTCCTGAGTTCCTTTCCGAGAACGCTGGAGAAAGTCGGAACCGCCATGGCAACTATGCTTGAAGAACAAGCACCTCATGTGAACAAACTCGTTGGAGTTGCCTTTGCAGGTGTTCCCATAGCTACCTCCATCTCGCTAAAATCTGGTCTGCCTGCATGTCATACGCGCAAGCTGGTCGGTGTGAGAAGCGAGGAAGATCTCGAACAGGCCCTCGAGTCGTACGGACAGCATTCACTACTGGAGGGCATCGTGGAAGACGGCGACATACTATGTATTGTGGATGATCTGGTTACAGGTATGGAAACAAAACTTGTCGCACGCAAACAGGTACTGACAGAGATTGAACGACAAGGCCTCAGCGAAGTCCAATGTGACGATGTTGCTGTAATTGTGAACCGTCAGCAAGGAGCCGCCTCAAAAGCGAAGGAACTTGGCCTAGGACTCCACTCTCTCATACGCTTCGTAGATGAGGGCATCCCACTGCTTCAGGGTCGTATGACCCCGGAGGAACACAAGATGATTTCCGACTATCTCGCGGACCCCTCGAAATACCAACCCAGTAAATGACTCAGGTCTGGATTTTTCTTATATGGGACCGATGCGGTTCCTGAAACAGATGAGCTTCGAATCTAACCCAATAAAACAGATGCTTAGAATAGCCCTCACAGCATGTGCCGACCACTATCAATTCTATCACAATGCTTCTTTGAAGTCCGAGGTCCCAGAAGTCAAAGCCTTGCTTTCGGTTCTGGCTGAGACCGAAGGAGAACTAATCGACAGAATTCGAGAGATGCTTGTGACTGGAGTTGTGGGGGCATTAGATGAGATATCTGTACTCGACGAAATGCCTATTCCAGATGAGAACCCCTTTGACCTTGAACGTGATAATACAGATCCGCGGATCTTCATCTGCAATAGGGCTCTACGCACTGAACTCAAGTCATACACATTCTTTCTTTCAGTTGCAGCTAGGGCCAAATCAGAAGTGATTAGCCGGCTCTTCGAATACTTCACGTTCATCAAAGTGACTCAGATAGAACGGATTCGCAGGGCCTGTGAAACCTTCTAGATTCTGTCTTCATCATTCTCTGCAATATGCACTCTACAATCTCTTAGAACACGTGTTCTAAGTACATTTATTTTAATGACGCGCGAATTAAACAAATAAATAAAAACATTTATATTGAATTGATGTATATAACATACAGTTGGCCGGGAGGCCTTCAGAAGCGGTCCCAGCTCCACAGGTTCCACAGGAAGCCGAGGGGTGAGGGGGCCGGAGACAGTGAGATGGTGAAGATGAAGAATCCTGAAGAACCGGTCTTGGTTCCTCCAATCGAACTATATGACTACGATGAATTTAGAGAGCTTGCTAGAAGAGCTGCCATTCTGACATACTATCCTGATTACTTTGTAAGTCCATTCATGGATGAGCAAAAGAAGATGAAACGTCTGACACTTCATGCAGTGGGTGTAATTGTCAATGGTCTGCCGATGACATTCCGTTTTGTCGTAAATGGTGACGACCTGCTAGACACTTCGAAAACGTGGGCAGATCAGACCGATGAAGTCGATCGTTTCCTATCTGGAGTTGTGGAGGAATTGGAGCGTGAGGGCATGCTAGTTCGAGGAACTCCAGAATCTGGTCCTAGTCTGGGCGAAGGACTACTCATGAGGCCATGATTCTCACCTAAGAAAGAACCCTGCATCTATCCACCCAATCTCACTAGACTCCGAAAGTCAAAACTCACTGTCCAGTTTTCAGAGTCTCTGGCAACAACCAACACGATTATGTGTTTATGAGCCAAATTCTATCTGACAAAGATTGAATGACGTAGAGCCGGTTGAAGACATCGTACCCCGCATACTTCAGATGTATTCAGACAAGCCAAGAGGATGGCGTGTCTTGTCTACACCAAAAGGTGACATGTTAGTCCTTGGGCCCGATTCCGCCTTCCAATTGAAGCTCATTCCCCTTAATCCGAGTGAATTCACAGGCGCCGGAATGGAACTCTCTAAATCTTCTCGAGTACTTGACCAGATTCGGCGGTCTCCTGAGTTTGGTCTCAGACCGCTGTTCGATTCCGACATCGAGAAACTCCTGAGATCCATATCCACTCCCGACGGTGCGCTTCCCCATCTTCAATCCATAATCAAGAGAACTCCTCTTTCCCCCGTTGAGCTTGCTAGAACGGACACTACCCACCTGCTAACTGGGCCGGTTTTGACTCGGCCTGACTTCCACACCCTAAGCTCCGAAACTAAACGACTACAGCAGTCCTTGGAGAGAGAAGCCATGGAGACCTTCAGGCGACGATATCCAATGAGAGCTGGCATGTATTTCTGAAAGCCATAGGGTACCCTTTTTGTCAAATTTGACGACTGGGGGGAAACAGACTAGAATCAGTGGTGGGCCGGGGGAGACTTGAACTCCCGACCACTGCACTGTCAATGCAGTATCATAGCCAACTAGACCACCGGCCCGGACAGGTCCTCAACCCACTGAGGAGAATTAAAAACATTGCCATCTATCAGCCAAGATGAACGAACATGGTAACACAGCGCAAGAATTGTTCGCGGTATGCATTGCTTACTGTGATTCAATTCGTACTGTTCTTGATAATTCTCTCCTATGTGACAAATATGAGTCCTCTATGGCATTATGCCGTTTTGGCTGTACCTACAGTGGGTGCTATTGCTACTGCAACTGTTTACATGAATCGATGCGTCAAGAAGTCCAACTAGACCACCGGCCCAGTCAGGTCCTCAACCCACCTAAGAGAATTGAAATCGTTGCCATATATCTGCTAAGATGAATGAAAATGGAAGCAAAAAGCAAGAGGTGTTCGCAGTATAAACTGCTGACTGTAACTCAGTTCGCATTGTTCATGATACTCACCCCTTTCGTGACCAACATGAGTCCATTATGGCATCAAGCTGTTAATGTTGCACCACTTGTTGGTGCCCTTGTTACGGCAATTCTGTACATGGATCGATGCGTCAAGAAGTCCAAAAGCCTAGACGTAGAGAGATAGTCCAGCTCGCGGATGCTTTCGAAGAATTCTCTTTACTAGAGCATTCCGCAGTGACCGGTAGGAATGAAGACCTGCGATCATTCTATACATTATTTCTCTAATGTGTTCATCATCATAGCCAAGACGGAGGATGGTTTCCATGTTCTTTTCGCTTTTGAACATCAGCTTCGCAAGACTCTTTCCCACTTTCAAGTTGTCACCAAAATCTCTCTTCCAGTCCTTCTCATACATCCTAAGCAACCTAGGATCCTGTCTTTGGTTTGCCTGTTCTAGCGCTGTTGAGGCGTGAATGCCTGACATTACTGCCATTGACAGGCCTTCACCTGAAAAGGGACTTACAAACCCTGCAGCGTCTCCAACGATCAGTGTCCTGCCCAAGACAGTCTTCTTTGCCGCTCCAGAATAAGGAATGCGGGCGGACGTGTCAGAGATTATCTCTAGCTCGACTTCATTGTCCCTCTTGAACTGCTCTAACCAATCAGTGAAGTGGCTACGCATGTTCTTAGCCAAATCTTGTCTGCATCCGGCGCCTAGACTCAATATAGACCTCTTCGGAAAACACCAGATGTATCCATGAGGGACTTTGCCGAAGTAGATGTGAAGAGCAACACCGTCCTTATCGAAGGGCACACCGCAGATTCTCTCGACGGTCTCTTCACCGACTTCGGCTTCAACCTCTATGCAAACAGCAGCAGAATCCTTCTTCCATCCATCGTAGAACCCGATCTCTTTGGCAACAGTGCTATTGATTCCGTCTGCACCGACAAGATACTTGGCTGAGATTGATTCGCCCTGTGATGTTGTGACAGTGACTCCATTCGAATCCTGAAGAGCTTTATCGATTCTGACGTCTTCCCGCACTTCTGCACCTGCATCACGAGCTTTTCGTAGGAGCAAGTCATCAAATTCACTTCTCATGACCATGCATCCCGATTTCTCATCTTGAGTCGTGTCTACCATTAAGCCAGATGGAGAAAAGAGGTGATGGCCGTATACCTCTCGTTGGACGACTTCGTCAATACTGAAGTCGAGAGTATGTCGTACAAGCTCGATGACTCCCCCTGCACAAGGTTTAGCTCTCGGGAAGGTCTCTTTGTCCACCAGTAGAATACTGAGACCACTCTGTGCTACTCCTCTGGCAGTTGTTGATCCCGCGGGTCCGCCGCCGACTATTATGACGTCGTAGTCTGGCATAATGCTCCCTCGGAAAATGGACTAGTCGAAATCAGATTCGCGTTCCGATATTAGTAGGTTGCTCCCTCTAAAGTCCTGTTGAACCGAACCCGTCTTCGCCTCTCTCGGTGTCTTCTAGGGTATCGGAGGCGACGAACTCGACCTTTGGAACTGACCTAACGGCCAATTGAGCAATTCGCATTCCCTTTTCTACCTTGAATGATTTCTCGCCATGATTGATCAGTATGACTTTGACCTCGCCCCGATAACCACTATCGATAGTTCCAGGAGTGTTGAGAGTCGTGATACCTTCACGCATTGCAAGACCACTTCTAGGTCTGACCTGTCCTTCGAATCCTTTTGGGATCTCCATGGCCAGGCCTGTAGAAATCGGTTTGCGCATCCCTGGCTGCAACTCACAATCAACAGCTGAGAACAAATCAAAGGCCACATCGCCTTCTTTGGCTTTTCTTGGAAGAACTGCATCAGGCGAAAGCCGCTTTACACGAACGGTGACGGTATCGTTTCCCATGGTCACTACAAACCTATCGCCATGTGTGGCGATGCGCTAGAAATAGTATATGGTCATTGGAACTTCAGAAAGCAAGTTCTATCAAACCAAGGCCAAGACATTCTCTTTTGGCAAGTAACACCCTGAAACTTTTAAGGAGGATGAACAACCAACCTGAAACCATTCTGAGTAAGGCCGAAAATCCACATACAAACAGAATGCAGATCTTCGGGTGAGTATTTTGGCAACACCGATACAACTTCTCATTGGATTCATGAATTGGCTGCATCTCATCGCAACAGTAGCATGGTTTGGAGGACTGACTGTAAATGTCCTAATCCTCATGCCATCTATGCAAGCTACTCTAGATCCCCCTACAGCCGGAAAACTTCTGAACACATACATGGGTCGATTCCGACGATTAGTGTACGTAAGTATCCTAGTTCTTGTTCTCACTGGTGCCGCAATTGCTTGGATAATGAACCCAGCATACCTCGAACTCTCAAGTGAGTGGTCCATAATTATGGCAATCAAACATGTGATCGTTGCAATAGCTATCATTGCTACTCTATACAGCTTTGAGATATTGGCACCAAAAGTGGCAAGGCTGGCAGCACAGGGTCCCTCTCCCGAGCTAGCAAAGCTGCAGCAAATACAAATGACAGCTGCGAGAGTTGCTTTCATTGTAGCATTGCTGATTCTGCTGTTGACTGGAATTCAGACAGCACTTTGATTTGCAGGCAACTTCATCAAATGTAAATCGTGCCACGGTTGAGAATTGAACACGATAGCAATAATCGCGTCAAATGTGATAAGCGGGAATGGCGAATCCAGCCATTCCCAATTGACTTCAGACACGACTCAGATAATCCTCTCGGGGAGGACTGAAAGCCTCGATAAGAACTGCAGGGTCATCTCCTAGAGCATCAAAGCTGTGAGGCGCTTTTGGAGGTATCCAGAATGAAGTCCCTGTCTCAATCTCTCTGGATTCATTATTGATGTGCAGAATGCCTTTCCCCTCCAATAGGTAGCCCATTTGCTCATGAGGATGTGAATGAGGAGGTGTTGGAATTCCTGGCTCGATGGTTAGTTTCATCATCATAGCGTTTTCGCCAACAATGAGAATGACTCCGTGTCTTCCCTTTACGGTTTCAAGCTTAGGTGCTTCGTGAGCTTTCACAATGCGCATTATAACCAAGTCCACATTATTTGAAGGGTCTATTGAGGCGTTTATTGAGTTTGGCCGTATAGAAACTAGAAGTTTGGAATGGTGCCGCGGGTGTGATTTGAACACACGACAACACGGTCTTCAGCCGTGCGATCTCCCTGGCTAATCTACCGCGGCTCGGCTGAGAATGCCTACCGTCCGGCTGCTGATATAAAGATAGCGCAGTGCCCATGTCTACTTAATCTTGTAATTCATGAAGCTCGCGATGACCGCTGAGAGGATGGCGGCAATATTGACTGCAAGCGGATAGATGAAGAGAGAATCAATGAACGCAAGAGTCGCCAACCATGACGGCACGTTTGTGGATTCAGCCACACCAAACGGCACAAAGTAAATTGCAAAGAAGACGCACGTCAGCAGCCCAACGCCCGCAAAAGCTGGCATATCTTCAGAAGATCTCGCAAACGAGGAGAGCTTCGAAATCCAATTCGATTTGGCTCTCTGACGTCTTCTGATCTTCTTTCTCGAGACTATGAATGACCAACGATACATTGCCTCTGCAATTATGACGTACGCTCCACCAAGGACCGCAGTGGCACCAAGAGCAACGATAAACTGAAGCTCAGCACTCAGAACTTGGACGTAGGTCTGTGCATGCCAAAGGATTGGTATCTGAGCGAACCCTGCCAACCCAACGAAGATGAGAATGAGTCCGGGTTTGCTGCCGCGTCTCCACCATACTGCTAGGCTCATGGAAATCCACCTGGTCTGTAGAATGGTCCAGCAGACCTGAGGTTCGCACTTTAAGGTTTTGGAACTGGTTAGCTATGCTGGCCTCTTTTTAGCCTCAATGCGAAACCAATACCTGTTCCCTTCTGCTCTGACCAGGTCAAACCCGATTCGAGAGAGAACGAGAGACACAGTATCGAGTGTCTGATCTTGCTTACCAGCCACACCGTACCCGGTTTTGGAAACCTCACCATCAGGAAATTCAAAAACAGTCTCCATTATGTGTCGATTTTCAGTAGTTGTGATGTTGCTTGCCATGATTGAAAGAAGGCCGTCCTTCTTCATGGTTCGATGAGCCTGCCTCAATAGTCTCTCCTTGTCTTCCCAGTTACTGACATAACCCAGCATAAACCAAGCTGTCACCGTTTCGAAAGATGCGTCCTTAATACAGAGATACCTGCCATCTGCTAGTACCCATTGCGATTCAGGTGCATGTATCTGAGCCTCCAATATCTCATTTGGATTCAAATCGACTGCACAAACTCTAGAACCTTCAATACGGGACACAAGCCCTTCACATCCGCCTCCAATGTCTAGAATTGGGTCATTACCTGGTATCCTTTCAAGTCTTATCTCTTGAACTGGAGTTCGAAACACTGAGCGCTTGCTGACCAACTTGGTTGTATGCCCCCTTTGTCATCTGATTATTGTGACACGAGCACATATGATTGTCGAGGAGATCAGGAGATCGATGTCATGATAGGATATATCTATGCTAATACTGTGAACCGCCTGACTGCCGTGAGTTGGTGAGACTTGTGCCAAGAATCGTTTCGGTTTCCACTGAGATCGCGCGGACGAGGCTCGTCAACGAGGATTTTGTCACAACATATGGACGAGAACCTGTTGTAAGGTTCCACGTAATTGTGCGCGTCAAATCGGATACCGGAATCATTGGGATTGGCGAAGCATGTCCTCTTCCGTTCACTCCTGACGATGACCATGAACGAATTAGGCATGCAATTGACAATGACCTGGGTCCACTTCTGGTCGGAGAAGACCCATTTGATCTTGGAGCAATCCATGGAAAGATGAACCGCATTCCTTTGCCTGGAAAGACTGCACTCGCAGGAATTGACATTGCAGTCTATGACTTGATCGGCAAGACCCGTGGGGTTCCAGTCTATGAAATCCTTGGAGGAACGAAACGTGAAAGCGTTGAAGTTGCGTCTGCTCTGGGAATTGGTTCCCTTTCATTCATTGTGAAGAGCGCTGAAGAGAAACTGGCTAAGGGAGCAAAGGCAATCAAAATCAAAGTGGGTATCGACATTGACAAGGATATAGAGACCATGAAGGCTGTCAGGGATGCTGTAGGTGACTTGATCAAGATTCGCGCAGATGCGAACACGGGCTATTCCCTCAAGGCAGCCACAAGGGTGTTAAGAGCGGCTGAACGGATAGGACTCGAGTATCTCGAGCAGCCTCTTGCGGCGAATGATTATGACGGACTTGCTCATCTTCGGAAGAACAGCAGTGTTCCAATAATGGCTGACGAGTCGCTGCAGACGGTAGAGGATGCAAGAAGACTCATTGAGCATGAGGCAGTAGACCTCTTCGGTCTGAAGCTCATCAAGCATGGCGGAATATATCCCACTAGGACAATATCCACTTTGGCAGAAGAGAATGGGATTGAATGCGTTCTGATTAGTCCTTGGGAGACACAAATTGGTGTGGCCGCAGGAGTTCATCTCATAATCTCATCTTCAAACTTCAATCATCCTCATGAGACCGGAATTCGTGAGCTGAAGAATGACCCAATACAGGGTCTCAAAGAAGAAATGGGAATCATCCAACCACCTACTGGTTCAGGACTTGGAGTATCTTTCAAGAATTAAGGAACAGATTGACAAGTCTTATGTCAGACTAACACACTCTAGCCGATGAGAAGTAGATGGACGAGTTCAGACACGAAACGACTCTGAAAGATGGCACTCTCGTCCTAATTCGCTTATATGAACCAGGAGACTCCGAAGAAATCTATGCGGGGCTCAGGAGGCTTTCCGATAGCACGACATATCTCAGATTCATGACATGTTTGAACAGTCTCCCCAACGAACGCTTGCTCGAACTCAAGAAGATTGATCATGATCATCACCTGGCCATCTGTGCATTCGACTTGAGTAAAGACCCAATGGTTGGTATGGGCATTGCACGCTATGTAAGAATGGAAAGTGACTCTCTGATTGCAGAAGCAGCAGTTACCATTCTTGATGAGTATCAAAACAAAGGTCTTGGAACTGAACTCCTCTACATTCTGACGAAGCTCGCTAGTCAAAAAGGCGTGACTCATCTGAGGGCGCACGTCTTATCAACCAACAAACCGATACTAGCTATTGCCAGAAAAGTTGGAAGTAAGATCAGTCACTACGAAGGCCAAGTTCTTCAGGTTGATTGGCCAGTAGATGAGGCCTTGGAAACGTTCATCCGCGCAAGAGGAAGCTGAATAGACCATGACTCAGGATGAACCTATTGCCACAGAAACACAAACCGTCTATTGTGGAATTCACGCAAGGTATCATGGTAGAGATGCGAGATGGTTTGCAACGATTTCTTTTGCGACTATGCTGATGGCTTACATAGCAATGGCTGGTTCTTCTATCAGTTACTTAGGCCTTACCTTCGACATTGGCACATTGATAGGTCTAGGTCCATTTGTCCTCACAGAATCGATGATCATGATTCCGATTCACTTTCTCGTCTCGATGCTCTTCTTTGCGGGAGGAATCGAATGGTATGTTCTGTGCAGACACTGCCCCTGCTATGAGCACTCGGGAAAGGAACATGGAAACGACAAGAGATTCTACTGTCTTGCCAACTGGGGAAGTCCCAAGCTGTTCAAGTACGATCCATCTCCAGTCAGCCGCGCAGGCCAAGCAATCTTCTTGATATGGGGGATTGGCTACGCGTTCTTGTTTCCACTAATCTACCTCTGGGACCGTCTTGACTGGCTCCTTGCGTACTTGATTGTCACCTTCGCATTCTTGGCCACACTGCGGCATTGGGCCTGCTCGAGTTGCCCCAACTTCGGATGTCCCCTGAACCATGTCCCCAGTGAGAACAGAGAGGAGTTCATGAAGAAGCTTGAGTCCGGAGAAATCTACACATAACACGACGAGTTTCGCGCCTATGCTTGCTCAGTAACTACGACTTAACTATCAGCACTTCAGGTGAGGCATGATTTCAATGGAGATCAGTCTTCTTCCACCTGAGAACATTGTAAGTGTTGCAAGAGAGATTGAGTCAGTTACAGACCAAACGTTTGTCGAATCCGACTTTCTCCTACGTGCTTTCAAAGTAGTGAACACGTCATCAGAGAGGGTTCAAATCAATTGCTACAGATTCAACTTCAAAGCAAAGGGGAAGGTTCAGAATGTGGTTCTTCATCCCGAAGATGCAGTTGCCAAGAGTGCATCGGGAGTCTCTAGTATCATAGGACAGCTCACAAGAGAGGGACCCAAACGAAAGAAGATTCAGCAACGAGACAACTTCCATCGCCTAATGGGGACAGATGCTTTCTGGGTGGCCAATCAAGTATCCTCAAGCAACATACTCAGTCCACAACAAGAGACTGGATTACTGAGTAAACGCTTCAGAGTTCTTGCGGACGCTCCCATCGATGAGCTATTGATTGAAGTCGACTATATGGAGAACGGCAAGCCTGGACAGACATCAGTCACAATACCAGTCATGAAGAAGGAAAAACGAGAGGACTACATATTTCCCGTGAAAGGACAATGGCTTGTCACGTGGAATTGGGTTGGTCTTGATTCTCACAGAGAAGCGTACTCTCAGGAATTCGCCTTTGATCTTATCAAAATGGGCGAGGGTCCTTTAGAAGAAGGTGCAGAAACGCTAAACTCAGAGGATCCATGTTATGGTGAAGACATTCTTGCAATCGCAGATGGCCGTGTAACAAGCTGTTTTGATGGAATTCCCGACAATCCTGCGGTTGGCGTACATCTACCTGTAGAACAAATCAGAGAAATCATCGACACGTACGAGAGCTCTCTTCCAGCCGGGGCTGGGAATCACGTCGTTCTTCAACACAGCTCTGGGGAGTGCTCATTCTATGCACACATGATTCCCGGAAGTCTCATGGTGAAGGAAGGAGACAAAGTCAAGCAGGGACAGGTGATAGGTCGTGTGGGAAACTCTGGCAACTCCGATGGTCCACATCTTCACTTTCATCTAATGGACGGCCCTGATTACTTCACTTCGAGGGGTTTGCCGTGCCATTTCACCAATGTACGTAACCTATACGGGGAATCGTTAGAGATTGTGGACGTAGATAATTCGCCGGTTTGGGCGGAATAGACTAGATCCGATTTCGCAGTCTCCTTTCCCCCTCTCTGTCACACACAATCAAGGCAATTAAAATACCGGTGTGAAAGTTCGAATCGCTCCAGTAAACAGGAGTAGATTGAGATCTTCAGCATCTTCCATATTCTAGCGATTTGCGGAATGCTCAGCCCAATCATCTACACAGTGATGTGGATTCTTGGAGGCATCTTGCAGGAAGATTACAGCCATGTTCGAGATGACGTCAGTTCTCTCCTTGCAGTAGATGCCCCCAACAAACAGCTCTTTGACAAGTTCCTCATCACTTCTAGCGTTCTGTTATTCGTTTTCTATAGTGGATTACACTGGGGTGTTAACAACGGAGAAGGATCAATAGTTGGCCCAGTTCTATTCTTGACCAGTTCAATCCTAGGAATTCTCGTTGCTCTCTTCTTCCCTCTTGATGCTGGCGGTGAGATTGTCACCACTCGAGGAAAGATGCATCTTGTTCTTGTAATGATAAGTGGGATATTGACAATTGCAGGGATGGTCGCTTTGTGGTTCCGCCTGGAGTCAGTAGCGGACTGGAGTGCTTTTGCTTCGTTCTCATTGATAACATCAATAGTGGCACTGATTCTTGTCGTATTCTCCGGGATTTCCGTGAAAACCAACTTCATGGGTCTAGTTGAGAGAGTTGCCGTCAGTACCTACCAGGTATACTACTTCGTTCTAGCCTTGATGGTGTTCCTATTCAATTAGAATCAGTATGACTCGAAGTCTGGATGGACTCCTCAAGGCGCGGCAATAGCATTGAAGCAAGCAGGAAGCCGCTCAGAGAGAATGCTAGGCCCAGTGGTGCGGCAATGTACCGGAGTGCTAAATCAATGAATCCAATTATGAACGCATAGATGGAAGGAGCAATCGCTAGCGTGTACATAAGGATGGCCGGACCGACTAGGTCTTCCAATTCTGCCTTTTTACTGAAGAAACGATAGACTAGGTAGACAAGTAGAATCTCAATAGGCATCAGAAACAGCATCACCCACGAAAGAAGAAACGGTCCTGTAGCTTCTGGGAACTCGGATTCAGGGATTATCATAATGATGAACGGCAGCACAATCGCCCAGCCAAGAAAACCAACCCCTATGATTCTGGCTTTCCGAAGAGGTGGCCCGCTATCATTCTCCAACGAATTCACTCCACACCCTACTACTCATGGCTGCCTGTTCTTAAGAGCCTATTCTTGCACTTCAAGCGCTATCGTGCAGACGAAGAATGAGAAGTCCAGAGTCGAGCGAGATTTGGTCTCGCAGCTTTCTCTTCAAAAGCCATTCAACTCCTGATGAGACTCATGTTGAATTTCGCTATTGTCCTCTTCTTCTGAAATGAAGAACCAATACTATCAAGAAGAGGACTGGTAAGCCAATGACCAAGGTGGAAATAATCCCTCCTAAATCATCACTGATTGGACCTGCAAGTAGGGGGCCGATGTTGGTGCCATTCAATGTCTCCAAAACTGAAACTTCCATTAAGGATACCCTACGTTGAGTTTCAATCCTGAGTACAATCCCTGTTTCTTGATCATAGTAGCGATTCATCTGGTTACCAACCGAATAGGAATTCTCGGTCATCCAGCAGCTTCGAGGTGAGGAAAGACAGTCGAATTCAAGAGGATTGGTTGATGAGGCGTACGCATTCCTTTCGTACATTGAATTGATTGGCGTACTCTCATTGGTTTCTGGTGAAATCCAAAATGCAGTCTTCTCACCTATCGGATATCCTTCAATCTTAGTGCCGTTTGAGTAATAGGCGTCTTGGATCTCGCAAGTGTCCTTGTCGATTATAAGTGTTCCACCGCCAGGCACAATGTCAAACAATTCAGTTGTGGTATTGAAGAATAGTCCATGGGACTGCACTTCTATCTCAACCAAGCTCCCCTCGACAGTCGTTATCTCCCATCGTAATTCATGAGTTTCTCCGTTGGAATACTCTTGTTTGTATTGGGCGAATGATCCAATCCCAAGGAAACCAGGCATGCTTGTCTGATCTAGTGCAAGCTGATAAACCGGAAGAACAAGCGCAAAAGAGCAGACTAGCGCCAAGGAAAGTGAACGTATAGACATCCTACTATCAGGATATACTAGATGAGAAGCGGAAAAAGAGTTTCGAGATTGTAAGAGTGGTGGGCCGGGAGCGGTTTGAACATGTGACCCCCTTTCAGCCACTTCAATCTTGATTAACGCCCCGCGCAACATTTGCCCAAGTTGCGGGACTCTACAACATCTTCAGGGCGCATCTGGCGAATTCGAGCAAGTTCTTGGCAGTGCTTTAGACGGTGAGACTGATACTCAAAGTTCTTTAACCAGAGATTGTGGACCGCTCCATTGAGGACTGTTAACAATCTTGTCAGAGGTCCACCGAGAACCAATTGAGACAATTGAGTCAAGTCCGAATCACGAGGGAAACGTACTAACCGTACTTAATCTATCATTGGTTACATTCCTAGTGCTCCTTGGCTTGAGCATGGTGGCTCCAATCCTCCCCACCTACGCTGAGAGCTTTGAGGTTTCGTATACACTCGTTGGTTTTGTGGTTTCATCTTTTGCCGTGACAAGAATGATCCTAGACATGCCAGCAGGACTCCTCTCAAGAAGATATGACAAGAAGAAGATCATGATATCCGGCCTGCTTCTAATAGTATCATCATCTTTTCTGGCTGGTTTCGCACCCAACTACCTAACCTTGGTGATTGCTCGGATGTTGGAAGGTGCTGGTTCGGCTCTGTACGTAACAACAGCCACAGTCTTCCTTGCTCAAATATCTGGAGAAGAGAAGAGGGGGCAGTGGATGAGCCTCTATATGGGAATGTTACTTCTTGGAGCCATCTTCGGACCCACTTTTGGTGGTATTATTGCCGATACCTATGATATTCGGGCCCCGTTCTTTGCCTATGCAATCATTACAGGTCTGGGTGTGATTCCAACTTTGACCTTGCCTAGGGTGGTTAATACCGCAAGTGTGGCGCCATCTCTTAATCCGAAAGAAGTCCTGCACGATATGCGGGTAGTCCTATCCAATCCCTCGTTTCTCTTTGTTACATTTGCAGTCTTCACGACGTTTTTCTTGCGAACAGGAGTGAGAACAACACTTGTGCCTCTGTTTGCTGCCAACAATCTTGGTTTGAACGCAAGCGCTATTGGCTGGGTTCTTACGGTTGGAGGAATAACAACCGCATTCACAATTGTGCCAATGGGAAGCATTTCTGATAGGATTGGCAGGAAGATACCTTTGGCGCTTTGTCTTGTCCTTACTGCAGTGACTACTCTACTGATTCCCTTTTCCATTGACCTATTGACTTTGTCAGCTGTACTAGGGGTGTATGGGGCAGTCATTGGTCTATCAGGACCTAGTGCGGCCTATGTAACAGACCTATCGCCACAAGACAAGCTGGAAATATCCATGGGATTGTACCGAATGATCAGTGACTTCGGGTTTGTAGTTGGACCTCTCCTGCTTGGCTTCCTTGCAGACATAACCGCCACTCCTGTGGCTGGAGATCCGCACTCAGGTCTCATTGGCATGATACCCTTTGTAGTAGCTGCAGTTATCCTCGTTACTGCATTCATTGTACTTCTCAGAGCTGATGATCCTATTAGACGAAGGAATCAGGCTCCTATGATATGAGCCTATCATGCCCTCAGGAAAAAGGAATGGTGGGCCTACTGAGATAGAAACTCTCACCCTCCTCACTGTTTCTACGAATTACTCAATTGTTCTGGATGATGGTTTTTCACATAAGATAGTTTAATCTACAGTTCAAGAAGCTTGCTCTCGATGTCATCTACAAAGATTGTTGTAATTGGTGCTGGAAGTCTATCTTTTGGTCTAGGAACTTGCGGAAGCATATTCAATTCTGATATTCTAGAAGGAGCTCACGTGACTCTCCACGATATAAACGCGGAGAATCTGGAATTGGCAAGAGAAGCATGTCAAGCAAAGATCGATCACGACGATCTGAATTTCACGTTAGAATCTACAACCAAACGTGAAGAAGCTCTCAGGGGAGCAGACTTCGTAATCAACTCCATCGAAGTAGGACCAAGATTCTACTGGTGGGAGTTGGATATGAAGATCCCATGGAAGTATGGAAGCTCTCAAGTTTTCGGAGAGAACGGGGGGCCTGGAGGGATGTTCCATTCACTGCGCGTAGTTCCACCTATACTTGACATTTGTAGAGATATCAACCAAATCTGTCCCGATGCTATTCTCATAAACTACTCCAATCCTATGTCTAGAATCCTCTTGTCAATCAAAAGAGAATATCCTGATCTAAGGGTAGTTGGTCTTTGTCACGAAATTGCTCTCGCTCAGGATCTTCTTCCGAAGATTCTGAAAGTCCCTTTTGATAAGATGAACTTGTGGTGTGGAGGATTGAATCACATGGGGGCGATAATCAAAGCAAGACATAAGGACGACAATGAGGATCTAATCCCTGAAATTCAACGAAGAGGCGTCAAATTCCTGAATAGATGGAGATGGAGCCTAAAATCAAGATTGGTGTTTCCCGTTGATTTGACAATCTACATTCTGGAGAAATTCGGATTCATGCCGTATACTACTGATTCTCATTATGGTGAGTATATTGGATGGGCAAGAGAAGTTGTCAATATGAGAGGTATCAAGAATTTCTACTCTGTCTATCGAAAATACCTTTGGTTCAAAGGACTGCAGATTCGCTTCAGTATTAGAAGGAAAAGAGGACACAAATTGGTGAAACCCGATCATGAACGAGCAATTCCAATAATAGAAGGCATCCTTTCAGATAGCAATCATCATGAGTTGTCAGTGAATCTTCCAAATGATGGTATAATCTCTAATCTTCCTAAAGATTCGATTATTGAGTGCCCAGCAATCGTCAATAAATCAGGAGTACAAGGGATAGCTCTTGGAGATTATCCAGAACCACTTGTTGATCTACTTAGAGAAGAAATCGGTGTTCAAGATTTGGTTGTAAAAGCCATACTCAACAATTCTAGAGATTATGCCGTGCAAGCTCTTCAGGCAGATCCAAATTTCCCATGTAAACACCTCATCAATGCATTTCTTGATGAAATGCTAGAGCTTCAAAAAGAATGGGTTACTCTAGCATAGGAGAATCATTGTTGAAATAGGGACAAATGTTGGACCGGGCGAGATTCGAACTTGAGATCTCTTCTGTCTGAATGACCTATGAAACATTTGAACGAATGACTATTAACCGATTTAGGACTCTAGAACGTCTATCGACTATAGACGAGGGGCTTACTTGAAGAGAAGACGCGAATTGCTCGTGACCACATTAGTTGTTCTCGCGGCTTTGCTGGCCTCTCTTCTGCTTTTCGTTTCACAGGGATTCTGGAATCAGCAAACCAATGACGCACCCGACACTATCATTCACAACGGCGAAATCATCACTATGGAACAGTCGCCTGCACAAGTTCAGGCGCTAGCCATCCGGGGAGAGTCTATTCTCGCTATTGGTGATGAGAGTGACATCCTCGCGATGGGAGGTCCAAGCACACACTTCATCGACCTTGGAGGAAGGACACTTCTACCGGGATTCATTGACTCCCATTCTCATCATATCGGTGACCGGAACTATGTGAACCAATCGACTCCAGAGGAAGCGATTGAAAGTGTGCTGAGCTCTGGATGGACCAGTATTTCCGAGCTGTTTGTAAATCAAGACCGCTTGGATGAGCTGAGAACGCTAGACGAAGAGGAAAACCTTCGCATTCGTGTTAATGCCTATCTTCCTTTGAGCTGGCAATTCGAAAGATTCGGAGATTGGTATGAAGCCTATCAACCCGGACAGGAATTCAGTTCGAAGCTGCGGATAGCGGGAGTGAAGATCTTCATGGACAGCTGGTTTACTGACTGGTTACATTATTTCGACCAGATCGAACTGGAGTCGCTAGTGCAAGAAGCTCATGACGCAGGCTATCAGATTGCCATTCATAGTGTCGTAGAGAATGCTACAGATATAGTCCTGGACACACTTGAAGCGGTGTTGGGAGGGGAATCGAACCAGCTCTATCGTCACCGCATCGAACATCTTGTCTTGCTCAGAGACGACCAAATCGATAGAATGGGCAGTCTTGGGATTATTGCCTCGTTCCAACTTCCTTGGTTCAATTCAGATTGGATAGAAGCTCAGTCTTTTCCATATCTACAAGATTATTCGCATCTTGCAGGAAGATGGCGAGATATTGTTCAAGCAGGAATACCCTCACTCGGGAGTACTGACTTTCCTTGGAATCTGGGAGAAGTAAGGTCTGCTATGAGAACTCTCTCCATGGCCGTCACTAGGATCGGTCTACAAGAGCTTACTCCCCTCGATTGGATGTTGAATCAAACACTCAGCGTCGAGCAAGCCCTACGGATTATGACAATAGATGCTGCCTATGGTACGTTTCAGGAAGACGTGAAAGGAAGCATCAGGGTTGGGAAGCTCGCAGATTTCGTTGTTCTCTCTGATAATCCACTGACAGTTCCTGAAAGCAGTCTGGCTAACATAGAGGTGCTAATGACAATAGTTGGAGGGGTCGCGGAATATACCGCCCCGGGACAGCAGTTTCTATCTACTGTCTACGTGGGCGCCAGCAGCCAAACAGTAGTAGGATCAGGCCAAATAATCAAGATGGAGATGGTGGACCGGACGAGATTTGAACTCGCTACTACTTGGACAGGTTAAGATCCAGATCTAAGCCAGTTCTTGGGATTTCGTCGAATCCGATTTCGAGCTTGGTTCGGATACGTGTCAAGGCAGATCTTAAGAAAACGAGC
>CP070761.1:497849-562833 GCA_020348985.1 Candidatus Thorarchaeota archaeon
GATGCTCCTGCTGAAGCGAGAATGGATCTTTTCGCCAAGGCAACAATTGATGCTCTTTCCAGAGCTACAGTCGATGCTCCTTCTAGAGCAACTGTTGATGCTCCTGCTTGGGCAACCGTTGATGCATTTTCCAAAGCAACAGTCGATGCTCCTGCTGAAGCGAGAATGGATCTTTTCGCCAAGGCAACAATTGATGCTCTTTCCAGAGCTACAGTCGATGCTCCTTCTAGAGCAACCGTTGATGCTCCAGCCAGGATAACTGTTGATGCTCCTTCTAGAGCTACAGTCGATGCTCTTTCCAGAGCAACCGTTGATGCTCCTGCTGAAGCGAGAATGGATCTTTTCGCCAAGGCAACTGTTGATGCTCTTTCTAGAGCTACAGTTGATGCTCCTGCTGAAGCGAGAATGGACTTGTCTTCTTCCAGAGCAAGAAAAGACTCCGCTCACCTGGAGGCTAGGTTGGATAATTCAGCTATGACTCATACAATCGAAAAATCCCAGTCACTGGTTGAAGCTGATAATTGCGCCAAGAGTGAACTTTGCGGATTCATCAATTACCAGCTGGACCGATGCATCAAGTGGCAACTTCATCGGTCCTTTTGGTGGAGACTGGATGCTGCAGGTCGTTCATATCGCATTCACCACTTCGCCCAGGGATACGGGATTCAGATCGACAGCATAATTGAGATAGCATGAGACTCGGACTGAGTCTAACATCTCAAATCAGAAAGGGAGGTGGGGCGACCCATCCTCCCCTTGCTACTTTTTTCTTTTAAACTAGCCAACAGACAACCCCTGTATCGATACGGGAGTCTCAAGCGCTTCCGCAAGTGGTCTATGTAGGAACTTGATCCCAACATTTTGAGAGATCTAGGTCACCCATTTTAGGCAATGGAGTGCTCCTTTGAATCTCCATGTCTCTATCAGAAACCTCACCTTCAGACTCAGAGTAGCTACTCGGTCTCAATTGATAGCGATGTCTCACTCTGAAGGAAAACCAACTTCTGTGTATTGAATGCCAGGAATCCAACGAAGAGAAGTGCTCCGAACACCGTATACCACTCAAGCAGTGGTCCGCTTGTGGTGAATGCAAACACGAGACTTGATAGATCAACTACTAGTCCATAAAGCGGTACAGGCCTCAGAATTCCGTGATGGAACAGCAGTGCAATGTTCACCAAGAGAAGAACTACAAAATTGAGCAGAAAGAACGTACTTGATGCCTGCATATGAGGGCTCCCCTGATCTTCAGAATAGACGCCTATCATGATCAGAGCAATCGCAGAAAGCACCCCAAAGACCAAACCTATTCGCAACACTGCCGACGCAATTCTGTAGTCTGAGTGCAACCAGTAGAGGCTTACGAAGAAAGGGACTAGGACTAATCCAGTGAAGATGCAACCTAGATTGTAGAATATGGCTCCAGACGGATTGTAGTCGAAGTTTCCAAGTCGACTCAGATAGTTAGATTGCGGTGAATATGGATAGGGGTAGTACACCCACGAGACTAGGGTAAATAGACAGTAGACTAGTATCACAAGGGCACCGCTGACACTTGTTAGCGACCACTTACCCAGTCTCTTCACCATGAAATGCACACTCGGGCTCCTATATTACAGAACCTCCTCTTAAAGACAGGTAAATGGGTCAACTTGCCCTGATTCGTTTAAGTTAAGTATCAGTAGTCCGTCGGTTGTAGAGTGATTCCTCATGAGAACCGGAGACGAGTATAAAGAAGCGCTTGTTAAGATGAAGCCGAATGTAATCATCGGCGGCGAGAACGTAGGAAGAGACGATGAACGCCTTCAAGGAGTGATAAAGACAATCTCAATGACTTTTGACAGGGCAGATGATCCTGAGTTCAGGGACTTGCTCAGTGCTCAATCAGACATTGTGAACAAGGAAGTGAATCGATTCACACACATTCATCAAAGTGTCGAAGATCTTCTGGCGAAACAAGAAGTGACACGGAAGCTCTGTCAGCAGAGTGCAGGCTGCATATTCCGCTGTATGGGCATAGATGCTATGAATGCCCTTTCAATCATAACTCACCGAACTGAATCAATGACTGGGCGTCCGTACCACCAGAGATTCTTGGAGTACCTGAAGTTTTGGCAAGAGAACAACATTGTCGGTACATGTGCACAGACAGACCCAAAGGGAAACCGAGCACTGAGGCCTCACCAGCAAGCAGACCCTGATCTCTATCTTCGAGTTGTCGAACACAGAGATGATGGAATCGTCGTTAGAGGTGCGAAGAATCACATCACGGCTGCAGCAGTTGCCGAAGAAATCATCATAGTGCCAACTCGCTTTCTAACGCCTGAGGAAGACCAGTATGCCGTAGCTTTTGCAGTTCCCGGTGATTGGGAGGGAGTTAAGCTTGTAACTCGTGCCTCCAACTTCACCCGCCAACATTTCGAGTGTGCGATTGGAGATGTCGGCGACGTAGAGAACTTCATAATCTTCGATGATGTATTCGTTCCAAACGACCGGATCTTTCTGGGTGGACTTGAAGGAGAACATGTCTTTGGCGGATGGGCCGCTACTCTGTTTGCTCTCTATCACAGACACAGCTATACGGGCTGCAAACCTGCAACTACTGACCTCATGACTGGACTGTGTGCTCTAGTGAGTGAGTATAATGGCATTGAAGATAAGAAGCATGTTCAGTCGAAACTTGCTGAATTGATCAGTGTGAGTGAGCTAGTATACGGTACAGGTATTGCAGCAGCCTACAAGGCAACGAAAGATGATTCTGGAACAATGATTCCTGACCCAATCTTCTGCAATGTGGCTCGAAGACATGCTGGAAAGAACTACTACCACGAGTTAGAGACCCTCGCAGACCTGTCAGGCGGGCTGCCTGCGACCTTGCCTCTAGAAGCGGACTTCTTTGGTGAGGAAGTAGGCCATTTGCTTCAGAAGTATATCAAGCGGAAAGAGGATGTCGACGCGACTGACATTTACAAGCTCTTCCGAGGGATTTCAGACTTCCTTTGTTCCTCTATCGGAGGAATCATGGCAGTTGCAGGAGTCCATGGAGGAGGAAGCCCCCAAATGGAAGATATCGCCATTCTGAAGCAATATGACGTGGATACAAGGAAGGCGATGGCCAAGAGATTGGCAGGGATTTCAGACAGCTGATACATTCTCTGGAAATGCTTTAAGAAGAGCAAGAGGTCTTGACTATGAGCATTCTCTCCTCGCATCAGAGAATGCTTGAGGAAGAAGGTAGGCTCGATGAAGAAGACCCGTGAACAGCTTTCACAGGCACGCAAGCTGTTTGAAAACGGGGAATATCATGGATCTCTCGAGCTAATAGAGTCCATGAAAGGAGGGGCTGAGCTCTCTTCTGAGGAGCTTTGCTCATTCGCCCTCTTGGAATGTCAGGTCTATGCGAAGCTTGGAGAGTTGCCGAAGATTCTTGCTATATCAGAAGAGATGATACCGACTCTTCCTGACGTAGAAGATGTTCTTCTTAGAGTGGACATTCTGGTCGAACGAGCACAGGCCTCGTGGCGATCGGGAAAGTATGATGTGGGAATCGCGGCAGTAGAAATGGCCGAGGAGTTCATTTCCACGAGAATGGAAAAAGAGGCCACAGAGGAGTCAGAAGACACAAGCAGAAGAAGACTCACCTTACTCCGTCACAAAGGAATTCTCTATTGGTACCAGGGGAAGCTCGACCGGGCTATAGAATGCCATGAGAAGAGTATGGAGATTGCAGAGAAACTCACTGATACAGAAGGCATAGCAAGCGCGTTGAATAACTTAGGCCTAGTTCACTGGTCAAAAGGCAACTTGCAGAAAGCTATCGAATTATACAGGCAGGGCTTGGCGATTAGGGAGGAATTAGGAGGCAAGCCAGAGATTGCAATCCTGCTCAACAATCTTGGAAACGTTCACACTCTGACAGGAGATCTCGACAAAGCTCTTGACTATCATCAACAGGCTCTCGAAATAAGATCCTATTTGGGCAATGATCAAGATATTGTTACGACACTCATCAATATCGGATCAATCTATCAGATGAAAGGTCTGCTTGACAAGGCGAGAAGCAATTACGAACGGAGTCTGGAGATTAGCAAAGAACGTGGGTTCAGGTCAAACGAAGCCCTTGCACTTAACAATCTAGGGAGTATCTACTCGCTCACTGGAGAGTTAGAGCTTGCTCTCGACTGCCTCACTGAGAGCTTGAAAATCAATGAAGAACTTGGCAACAGACAGGAAATAGCATTAGCACTCATCAATCTAGGTGCAATTCATCAAAGGTCGGGAGACTCTGAGATTGCTCTTGAGGAGTACAAGCGGGGGCTCATGATATATGAAGAGGTCGGGAATGAGCACTACATCGCGATAACGCTGTACTACCAATTGTCGCTGGCACTGGAACTCGAAGACCAGACGCGCTCGAAGTATTGTTTAGAGAGACTCAAAGACATCAATGAGCGGACAGAGAACCGTGTAATTGACCAGCGATATCGCGTAGCCAGAGCAATGTCTCTGAAAGCAAGTAAGCGTGTCAGGGACAAAATGAAGGCTCAGGAGATTTTCGAAGAAGTAGTCGATGAAGAGGTTGCGGATCACACACTGACAGTGACAGCAATGATTCACTTGTGTGACTTGCTACTTGTCGAATTGAAGATTTCCGAAGAGGAGGCAGTAATCAGTAGAATAATGGACCTAACCGGACGGCTTCACGAAATCGCCAAGCAACAGTCATCACATTCTCTTTTGGTCGAAACTTACTTGCTACAAGCCAAGCTTGCGATGATAGAACTTGACTTGGACAGAGCAAGGATCATTCTGGCGCAGGCCCATATTGCGGCAGAAGAAAGAGGTCTTCGTTCGTTGAGTCTCAAAGTTGCTCACGAACGTGAACTGCTACAATCCCAGCTGAGCAAATGGGAGACTCTCGTTGAGCAGAATCCGTCAACGAAAGACATGATTGGCATGACTAGGTTGGACAATCTCCTTGAACGAATGGTTCGCAAGACCGTTGCAGTGCTAACTGACGAAGAGAAGAAAACAGCAGTCAAAGAGATACGCGGACGCGATTACAGTCTGGAACACTTTGATCATCTGGAGCAGTCTCAGGGATCCGAGAAGAGCGAGTTCCGTGTGGGAGTCGCACAGATAGGAGTGTCACAAAATGGCGACATTCTTGGTGAGAACTATGATGAAAGAGCGCCTGGTCTCTTCGGTATTCGTGAAGATCAGGCACAACTTCTGTGGAGCAAAGCATTGGCGATGATAAAGAAGGCCCACCAGGAGGGTGTCAACATCCTACTCTTCCCCGAGTTGACAATTGACCTCAACTACAGTCAATTCCTCGAAGAGATAGTCGAACTTGCGAAGGTCAATCAAATGTATATCATCCCGGGCTCTTTTCATGATTCAGAACAGAAACGCAATGTGAGTGTGGTTGTTGGCCCTGACGGTGTCGTTTGGGAACAGGAGAAACACATACCTGCAATGATTCACTTCGAAGGGAGGAGAATAAAGGAAGGCATTCTAACGTCTGATACTCCGAGGAAAACAATTGTCTGCGACACGGAATACGGGAGGATTGCCATTGCAATCTGCAGAGACTTCCTTGACATGGACCTCAGAGTGGAACTCAAGAACTTTGAACCACCTGTAGACCTGATACTCAATCCAGCATTCACTCCCGTCACAGCAGACTTTGAAGCAGTGCATTTTGATGCACGAAGGTCAATCTACGCCTATTGTTTCTTCGCGAACGTAGCAGAGTTTGGCGATTCCCGCATTTACACTCCTGAGAAGGAAAGAGCAGAGCTGAGAATCCCTACAAAAGAAGAAGGTCTAATCTTCAAGGATGTCGATCTCTTTCGTCTTCGATCTGAACGCAAGAAATGGGAAATTGAGCAAAAGAAGCATAGATTGTTTATTCAGAGTACACGATAAGAAAGGACGGCTCACTCTCTAGGATGACAGTATGCCTGAGCACTTGTCTTCGACAAGAAAAATGAAGCTGACGAACGACCCGATTGGGTGTTCGTCTTATGTTGTATGTTTTATTGATTGGGAGTATCTAGAGATTCTAGTACTACCAGCTTCTTCTGCGCTGTCCGCCGCCGCCACGACGATCTCTGCCGCCATAGCTTTGTCTACGGTTGCCGCCGTCATAGCCGCCGCCACCGTATGAACGTCCACCGCCACCATAACCACCGCCGCTACCACCACCGTAGTCTCTGCGGGGTCGACGATGATCCTCGTGTTCTTCAGCAGACATGTCGACTTCGGAATTCACTTCCTCGATAGCCTCTTCTGCCTCTGATAGTTCACCGTATCGTCCTATGTTTAGACGCAAGTTGCTTCTAAACAGTCCAGTGTATCCGTTCTTCAACTGGTATGTTGAGTCAACTGTAACTGATTCAATTGTTTCATTCCAGAGGGGAACCTGAACGGTCCCAGTTGAGTCGCCAACAACAGCGTCAGCAACTCGATTTGTTTCTCCATCGCGGCGTGATGTTACTTCACGCTCTTCACCTATAGCCACTACCTTGAATGCGATAGTGACATTCTTCATTCCGGGCCGAAGCTCGGCCACGGTAGCCTCAACAGGCTCTGTATCACCGTAACTCATTATGTTTTCACTCGCTTGTTGCGAATAGCAGTCTTCCAAAATCAGCGTGTTCCGTTGTGGACATATGATGTGGGATTATTCCCACTCTGAACCCTTTCAGAAAATGCGAATCTTGCGTGTTTTCTGCGTGTTCTCTCGGCTAGAGTTCCCTTAAGACATTATGCATTGGGAGCAGAAGCAAAACAGGGACTGAAAGGGATGCAACAGCGTGCCCTTGCGGGGTGTGTCAGATTCAGCTTGTTGACTTTCGTCCGTGCACTCAGATGGATATTGCTTGTTCCGAACATTCCCAAACATGGGTAAAGCGAATCTTGTCCAGCCACTCAAAGCTTCTGCTCCCACAGGCTTCCAGCAGCCGCTCGGATCATTGGTATGATCTGTCCACTTCGAAAATGACGCATCGAGATGCTGTGAGTAGGACACGAAGCCGCACACGTCCCACAACCCTGACATAGCTCCTTGACAATGACGATCCCATCCTCACTCATAGAGGGTGCACCATAAGGACAGATCTCAGTACAAAGCTCGCAGGAAAGGCAAGTCTCAGCATCTGACTCTGCATAGATAGGTTCGATTTCATACGTACCGGGAGCCATTATTGTCTGAGCTTTTGCGGCCGCAGCCTCACCCATTGCCACCGCCTTTGCTATGTCCATCGGACCGAGACAAGCGCCCGCCAAGAACACACCATCCTTGAACGATTCAACTGGCCTCAGTTTTGGATGTGCACACAGGAAGTAGCCATATTGGTCAGTATTGATCCCAAACATCCTAGCCATGTCAGGTGTGTCAGGATGGGGATGTAAAGCTGTTGCCAGTACAGCCATGTCGAAACTTAGGCTCAGATTCGCACCTGTGTAAAGATCTTCTGCGAAGATTTGCAGGTTACTTGTCGGAAAGTCTTCTTCGACTTCGGATGCTCTTCCTTTGACAATAACGACCCCCATCTCTCTGGCTCGTCGATACAGGTCCTCATAGCCCGTACCATGAGTCCGCACATCCATCGCAAAGACAGTCACTTCAGTTTCTGGATACTTCTCCTTGACCTGTGTGGCCTGTTTTAGAGAGTTCTCGCATCCCACGTAGCAGCAGTAGTCGGAGTTATATCGCATGTCTCTGGAGCCAACGCATTGCAGGAAAGCTATAGACTTTGGAGTTGCTCCGTCTGAAGGTCTCTTAATCTTGCCTTTTGTTGGTCCTGCAGCATTAGTCAGCCTCTCCAGTTGGGCGTTCGTAATTACATTGGGAAATAGACTGTAGCCATATTCTCGAGTTTCCAAGGGTTCGTAAGAGTCAAACCCGGTGGCAAGGATTATGGTCCCAACATCGATTTCAACAATCTCATCTTGCATATCGTGGTCAATGGCTTTTGGCTCGCAGACATCAACACACAGCTTGCACTCACTGCAGACGGAGCAGCCCAGGCACCGTCCTGCCTCTGATATTGCAGCTATGTCTTTGAAACCTAGCTCAACTTCTTCGAATGTACTCTTTCTCTTTCGTTTCGCAAGAGTTGGCATGGCTGCACGAGGCCCAAGTCGTAGTCGCGAGTCATCTATCTCCGGGTCAGTTACTGGTCTAAGCTCTCTCGGACGGCCCTCGAACAGATCAACTCCCCGCAAGTGTCTATCGATTGATTCGGCAGCTTCCTTGCCTGCCGCAACAGCCTCGACAACACTTGCTGGTCCAGATACGATGTCTCCTCCGGCAAAGACACCGCGGGTACTAGTTTCCATCGAAACCTCATGAACTCTTATTGTCCCCCATGGAGTCGTGGCAAGTTCTTCAAAACCTTCGAGGTCGGCTCGTTGACCAATTGCGATTATTACAGTGTCTCCACGTAGTGTTGGCCCACTCTCAATCGAGAACTCAGGTGCGAAGGTTCCGTCCAGCTTGTACACTGATGTGCACACAGTTGTCTCAAGAGCTGAAGCAAATCCCCCACGATCAACAATCTTCTCCGGCCCCAATGATCCATGGATTTTGACACCTTCTTCTTCAGCTTCTTCGATTTCCCAATCATGTGCCGGCATCCTGTCTTTTGACTTGAGGTCCCTGGTCTCAAGACATACAAGATTGACCTTCTTTGCTCCCAGTCGTATAGCTGTTCTGGCGCAGTCTATTGCAACATTCCCGCCCCCAATCACAATGACCTTCTCACCAAATTCCTTGGGCACCTTTCCTGCTCGAATACTTTTGAGAAATGGCAGACCGTAAAGAACGCCTTTGAGGTCAGAACCTTCAACTCTCAGTGTTGCAGGATTCTGAACTCCAATTCCGAGATAGACTGCCTTGAAGTTCTTTTTCAGCTCTTTCAATGTCAAGTCTTTGCCAATCTTGGTGTTGTACTGAATATCAATGCCATGGGCAAGAACCCAGCCGATATCGTAACTGGCCACTTCTTCCGAAATCCGATACTCGGGAAGACAGTTTATCATCAGTCCTCCAGCTTCTCCCGAAGCTTCAAACACGGTGACAGGATAGCCCTTCTTCAACAGCTCAAGTGCACAAGTCAGACCTGATGGACCTGCGCCGACAACCGCTATCTTCTTCTTTTGCACGGGACTAATTGGCTCAGGACGTTCTTCACCTTCTGCCACTTGGTCGGCCACAAATCTCCTCAACTGTCTAATTGCAACTGCCTCATCTTGGTCGCCTCTGAGACAATCGCTCTCACATGGATGATGACAGACACGACCGAGAATTCTTGGGAAAGGACCAGCATCACGTATGATATCGAGGGCCTCAATGAACTTCTGTTCTCTAAGCAATGCCACAAATCCGTGGTTGTTTACGTGAATCGGGCAGGCGATTCTGCAAGGAGAATACCCCAACTTCTCAATTGTATACGTGTTGGGTACTGCCTGAGGGAAGGGTCTGTAGATTGCTTTGCGTGCCGCCATCTTGAATTCGTAGGGGTTGGTGACATCCATCGGGCACACTGATTCGCACTCTGCACAGCTGTTGCATTTCTCGGAATCGATGAATCGTGCCTTTTTCCTAACTGTGAGCTTGAAGTTCCCAACATACCCATCCACGTCCTCAACTTCACTATAGGTCAATAAGTTGATTTTCGGATGTTGTTCGACTGAAGCCATTATGGGACCCAAGATACAGATTGCACAGTCATTCTGGGGGAACACCTTGTCAAGAAGTGCCATCTGACCTCCAATCGTTGGTCTACGTTCAATGAGATGGACCCTGTATCCGCCGTTTGCAGCATCCAATGCCGCAGAAATTCCAGCCACACCCGCACCGATAACTGCAACTTCAGGGATTACCAGAATGCTTTCTCTCTCAAGCGGCTCCAGCTCTCGTGCTCTGGCAACAGCCATCTCCAACAGACTTTTCGCTTTCTCTGTGGCTTGATCATGTTCTTCCATGTGACACCATGATACATGCTCCCTAATGTTGACCATTTCAAACAAGTACCGATTGAGACCCGCGTCTTCAATCGTCTTTCTAAAGATTGGCTCATGCGTTCTTGGTGTGCAAGAGGCGACAATCACTCTGTTCAAGGAGTGGGTATCAATGCAATCGCGAATAAACTTCAGGCCATCAGACGAACATGTAAACATCATATGTTCGGCATTCGCAACGTTTGGCAGTGTCGCAGCATGCCGTGCTACTGCTTCGACGTCTACTGTTGCGGCAATGTTGAGTCCACAGTGACACACAAAAACGCCTATCCTGGCGTCATCTACACTATCAGCTGCCATAGAACTCCGTCCTTTTCTTGTATCTAAGTTCAGGAAAACAAGGAACTCGGAGGTTTTGAGGCCGCTTCCCAGGACCTAGCATTCACAGGAAGCTCAACACTGTATCTCCGGATTCTGGTCATCTTGGTTTGATAGGCAAAGTTGAACCTGTTACAGCTTGTAACTGAAACATACCTAAGATATTAAGATAAACGGTTACACACTGAAATGTTTCAACATCGGTCATTGATGGATACACACATGTAACGAATCGGTCAATCTGAGAATTCGAAGTTTCAACTTCAGTCATGGAAAGCTGTCCTTTGTAGGGAACCGAACAAGGCGATTCTTCCATCGAAAAGCGGGATTATACTGAAGATGACTGGGTTTGAAAGTCCTAGAACAGCAAGCCGGCGGTTTTGATCAGTTTCCAGCCTATGTCTCTTCCCATTGATCTAGTACCTTTTGCGATTCTGGGTGTGGGAATCCTAATCGTTGTCCTGGTGATTCTGTTCTTCAGAAAGCGTCAAAGCTAGGAGGCATCCCTGGTTGCGTGTGTCAACCATTGGCGCTCGAGCCAGCTCATCTAATTGGCTGGATTAACCCAAAACCGGTTAACTTATTAATAAAGCGAAAGATAGAATAAGGTTGCCATAATTAGGTTAACTCTCGTGAGGTTAGGAGGTTCGAGATACGTTCCGCTCGCTTCGATATCCAACAAGCCAGCAAAACATGATCTGGCTTAGGCGTCGCCAGAAAGTGCGACCGTACGAACTGGCGAAAGAGCTGAAAGTATCTCGTCCTTTCATAAGCAAAGCACAGAGAATAGCGGAGCAACGAATCGAAAAGCTTCTACGACACGCGGCATCGATCAACAGAATTAGAATACGAGACATCAGTACCAAGTACGGGCTAGTGTACGGCTATTGCCCTGCTTACGATACAGAGACCTATATCTTCTACTCACCCAAGATTGGCATTCAGACCTGGTACGCCCATAGAGGCGAATGCGGCAGCTGTGAACTGTTGAAACAGTGCGAAACCACACTGAAGCAGATAGCCGAGGAATGGGAAATCGAGGTTCCTGAAGCCACACCTCCGACCGACCTGTCTATTTACCTGTTCGACATCATCATGAGGAGAATGAAATGGGTAAAAGGGAAGTAGACCTCGGAACAGAAGCATGTCCGATTCCTCCGGATCCCAGTCGTCGGAGACGAGATCCTTGGAACTCAGGTACTATCATCATGAGCGTAAGCTTGTCTATGATGATTGTGTCCAATCTGTTCATGATCATTGTCCCGCCAACGCTCATTCTTCCTCCAGCAGTCCTTCCTCCACCGCCACCTACAGGGAGCAATATGCTTCTCACAAAGACAGATGGCAGTGGGAACATCAACTGGTCCTACAGCTACGGTGGTTTGGGAAGTGATCGTGGGTTCACCGTTATACAAACCATTGACGATGGATTTGCGGTTGTTGGGTCAACAGATAGCTTCGGCATGAATGCATACAGCATATGGCTGGTTCGTACGGACAGGAACGGGTATCTCATTTGGAACAGAACCCATGGAAGTCTAGAGAATCAGTATGGATACGACATTGTAGAACTAGCGGACGGTGGTTTCGCTATCACCGGAAGTGTGCAGACTCCTACGCAATCAACGGATGTCATCCTGATTCGAGTTGACTTTCTTGGAAACAAGTTGTGGGAGAAAACGTTCGGCGGTCCGCTGTCAGATGTTGGTCATTCCATTGTGAGATGTATGGACGGAGGTCTCGCTATCGGAGCCGTGACTTCAAGCTATGGCGCTGGAAGTTCGGACATGTGGCTAATCCGTACGGATGCAAACGGCAATCTTCTGTGGGATAGGACGTATGGCTCCCCCGAAAGGGACTGGGCCAATTCCTTGATCAGACTTCGTGATGGAGGATTTGCATTTGTGGGCTACTCACAAAGCGGTGGACAAAATGATGCCTCCTTGATTCGACTCGATTCTCAAGGCAATCCAATGTGGAATGGATCCTATGGCGATTCGGAGTCGCAGAGAGGATGGACTGCCGCAGAATGCAGAGATGGCGGATTCGCGATCGTGGGTTCAGAAGGTGTAGGAGGCACCGAGGACGGATGGCTGGGCCGAACGGATTCGGACGGAGACATGTTGTGGAGCGTGACCTACGGCGGATTCGGTTCTGATGCCGGATACTCCGTCGTAGAGTGTGAGAATGGTGACTTCGTTATTGCCGGAAAAGACGCAGGCAACCTGTGGCTTGGTCGAACTAATGATGAAGGTGGCCTTGAATGGAGCATTGCATTTGACGGCATCCATTCTGGATTAGGGTTCCTTCTGACTGGATGTCGTGATGGAGGCTTTGCCTTCACTGGACGAATCTTGACTCGTGCCTCGATGAGCCGATCACTCGAAAAGCTGTCAGATTCGAGAAGTGCCGAAGTCGAGAACTCGATATTCGAATGTGACGTCATTCCTTGTTTTCGTTTCTTACAAAGAACGATTGTAGTCTTCCGAGAGTCGCAACCTGATTGTGCATTCAGTCAACAATAAGGAGAGAGTGTATTGAGAAGAAAGAGGATTGAGCAGGCGCTCATCATTATCTTTCTTCTATTTGCTCTTATCGCTGGGCAAGCAACAAGTGCAGAGCCCATAGAACATGGATTTACTTCAGTTGACCATGGAGTCTGGATTCAAATGAATCCCGAGGTATCTCCTCCCAACAGAACTGACACCTATTTTGTCTATGACATAGAATCAGACGTGGCGATTCTGTTTGGTGGATGCATTGCCAGGGACTTACTAGAGACTTCTGCAGAGGTGTATGAAGACAGAACCCTAAACGACACTTGGGTGTATGATTTCAACTCTGACACTTGGACAGAAATGTCACCGACCATTTCACCGGGCCCTCGAGGCACGGCCTCCATGGCCTACGACACAGAGTCTGACAGAGTCGTCCTGTTCAGCGGAATTAGGCAGATAAACGAACCAATGTATCATGTCAATTGGCAAGAGACTTGGACATATGACTACAATAGCAACAATTGGACAAACATGGAACCTACGACAATGCCTCCGCCTCGAGGATTCAGCAGTATGGCGTATGATGTTGAATCAGACGTCATAATCCTCTTCGGTGGCGTTCTAAACGGTGGCGCACCTACTTCGGGCACATGGGCATATGACCTCAACAATAACAACTGGACCAACATGCGTCCTTCTCCTCATCCCACATCGCGTTTCATTAGCGCGATGACCTACGATGTTGAATCCGATAGGGTAATCCTGTTTGGTGGTGCTCAGGGTGGAATCAGTCCGCGGAAATACACAGACACATGGGCGTATGATTTCAATACTAACACGTGGACTAACATGAACCCGATTCCTAACCCTCCGTCCGAGCCTTATGACATGACATATGACGTGAACTCCGACCTCTGCATTTTCTTTGGTGGAACCACAGATGTCAACGACAGTGTTCCTTCAGATGAGACTTGGGCGTATGACTACAACTACAATACTTGGACTAACCTCAATGTGTCATCGAGACCTGGGGCCCGCGGTCGACCATACCTCACCTACGATGATGAGTCTGATAGGATACTCATGTACGGCGGATATGGTCCGGAACGGTACAATCAGATCTACAATGACACTTGGGCTTTTGACTTTCTAGGATTTCCCACGACCGCAATCACAACTGACCCTCCGCCTGTGGGTGGGATTGATCCTGCAATAGCAGCGGCCAGTGTAGCCATGGCGGCTGTCGTAACCACTGCCTATGTTGTCTTTTCCAGAAAGCGATGATCTCCTCTAGAGTTGGCTGAGCAATTCGAGAAAGAGGTGAAAAAATGAAAAGAAGACTGATAGTGGCAGCCCTAATCGTACCGCTGCTCTTGTCATTAATGCCATATCCCGCATGCGTAGAGCCGGATTTCATAAGATTCGGATTTGTCGCTGTAGATAATGGTGTTTGGACCGAGATGAATCCAGCAGATTGCCCTGTGGCGAGGTTTGATTCCCCGCTCGTATATGATAGCGAGTCAGACAGGGTGATTATGTATGGTGGCCATCAAGGACGAGATATCGGCATGCTGAACGACACATGGGCATATGACTATGAAACCGACACTTGGACCGATATGTCCCCAACGATTGCGCCTTCTGCCCGAGCTTCCTATATGATGGCATACGATTCGGAATCAGATGTCGTCATTCTATTCGGTGGCCACATAAGAATAGACGAGACAATAGGTCATGTGTGCCACAACGATACTTGGGCATATGACTATGATAGCAACACATGGACAAACATGAATCCTCCTTTGGCGCCTACGGCTCGTGTCTACAGCGCTGTGGCCTACGATTCTGAGTCAGACCGAATCATCATATTCGGAGGCATCCTTGAAGGTACAGTACTTGCATCAGACACCTGGGCCTATGACTACAACACAAATACTTGGGAGGAAATGGACCCGTCAACCCAACCGTCCACGCGCTTTCATATGTCAGTGGCATACAACTCGGAAGCTGACCTCATCATACTGTTCGGGGGATCTAGACCGAGTCTTCAAAGAGATACCTGGTCGTATGACTACAACGCCGACAACTGGACCAGGCTAAGCCCAGATTCACGTCCAGTAGAACAGTCTGGGCACATGACCTACGATCCAGTGACAGACCAGTGCATTTTCTTTGGCGGTTATTTTGGGTCAGACGAAACGATCCTTAGCTCAGCTACCTGGGCCTATGACTACTCTACAAACAACTGGACTGTCTTGGAGACATCAGTGGCACCACTAAATCGGGCTCGTGCACCGATTGTATACGACGTAGACTCTGAAAGAGTCATTATGTTTGGAGGAATAGGTCCTGAAGAGGACTTTGCTCTCCTCTATAATGACACGTGGGCATTTGACGTTATTGAAGAGGTAACCACAACAACCACAACAACGCCGCCAGATGGAGGAATCGATGTTACAATTGTTGTGCTCGCGGTTTTGGTGACTGTTGGGGTGCTGGCCGTCCTTGTAGTGTTCGTGAGAAGGAAATAGTGGGACGGATAGCTTGGCTGTAAGCTTAAGTGCAGACGCTGCATTGGACATGTGATGGAAGAACGTTCGTAGCTTCTGACAACGCGCGATCGTTCTTCCAGTGGGGAGAATTGGCTAGATTGATGGATCGAACGAAAGTCCTCACAACATGTCCTCACTGCAGTTCAAAGTATGCCTATACAGTGGAACACATCGATGAGAATAATCGGGTCAACTGTCAGAATTGTGGCAGTGAAATCGAAGCAGAAGGACATGTTGTTGAATATGGTTCTCTAGAACGTCTACGCATGAAATCCCCGGAAGAGACCTTCTCATCTGGGTCGCCTTCCTAGTAATGAGTGTGTCACCGTTCTTCTTGTACGCAATCCTGATAATGCCAGGCCTATTGCTATGGTGGGTAATCCAACAATCAAGACAAGAAGACACTCCGTTGACCACCGTCTACACTAGCTCTCGACGAAGAGACCCAGATGATCAAGGAATAATCATGAAGTGCCCCAATTGTGAGTTATCATATCGATACTTCATGGATGCAGTTGATTCTGTGGACGGCTCGGCTAGATGTCAGAACTGTGGTGAAAGGATACAAAGCAAGAGTTGACTTCAAGCCTTCCTTGCTCACTCATTTGGCTGTATGACGGCTTTCAGAGACTTCTGAGACCCTTGAGTCTCAAGAGCTTTCTGCGCCTCATCTAGCATGAAGTGATGCGTCACGAGCTTTCTGAGTGGAAATCGGTCTACGTTGTCGGCGATTGTTCTGACTGCTTGGTAGACGTGCGTGGTCTCTGTTCCCCAAACAGTCCTGATATCAAGGTGCTTTCTATTCATGTAGTGGGGATTAACCTCTACTCCCCCACTGTCTGTATACTGACCACAGATTGTGTACGTCCCTCCCTCTCTTACCAACTCAATGCCTTCTGGAACAGCCAGTGCATTCCCCGTTGCTTCGTACACAATGTCAGGACCATGTCCTTCAGAGATGTCCCTGACGAGGTCTCTTCTCTCATCCAGCGAAGTCTCCTCGATGTTGAGCGTATGCGTTGCACCGAACTCCTCCGCGAACTTCAGACGCTCGATTGACCTGTCTATCGTAGTGATTGTGTTTGCCCCGTTGATCTTGGCAAGGATAGTAAGCATTAGCCCTACAGGACCTGCACCCTGAACTGCGACATTTGTACCCCATCTGAGAGGACTTCTTGTGACAGCATGGATTGCAGTTGGTAGGGCACATCCGGCAAAGATTGCATCATCAAAGGTCACATGCTCTGGAATCTTTATCATCTGAGTTCTAGGCTTCAGATACAAATACTCGCTATATCCCCCAATCAAATACGGCCACTTCGTCGAGTCTAGAGTTATTCCGTAAACAGATCTATGTGGGCACTTCGTCGGTGCTTTTGCGATGAGACAGTACCAACATGAGTAGCATGTGTCAACAACATCGTGGAAGGCGATTCGGTCTCCTTCTACAATCTCGTGTCCATTGAGGTCTCTTGTATCTCCGGGTCCAACCCTCTCCACCGTCCCAACCACCTCATGACCAAGTATGAGTGGATAAGGGACACCGGATAACTTGCCGTGCCAGAGGTGAACATCAGTTCCACATACGCCGACATTTGACACCTTCATAAGGACGGCCCCATCAATGACTTCAGGTATTTTGAGTTCCTGGATCTCAAGAGGTGCATTGGGTTCCGGAAGAACTGCAGCCAGACTCTTGTCTGTCAAACACTCACTAACCTTTGAATTGCTTGGCGCCAAGGCCTAGAATCCAAGTGAAAAATGTACTTGCTTGACTAGACTCAGGCAATTTGCCTCAAGAGATCATAGTTTGTCTCTGTCATCTCTTCTCATTCTTTCCGACTTACCACGAGCCGGATAGAACCCGGTAGATGACCCCATCATGTCCGGCTTTGGCCTTGCAAAGTCACTCTCATATTGTGTTTTCGACCTTGGTGTAAGTGGTTTATCGGAGTGAGAGGCAGCATAGCTGCGATGAACAACTTCAGACTCAACGACCTCGCCGACGCGACCCAAGACGTAGTAGTATATGAGCAATCCAATGAGACCAGCGACTCCACTCGCCATCACTAGAATGATATCGAGCAACTGGTTCACTACTTCTCCTCCAAATGTAACATGCTACCGAAGGACTTAGCATTTTCGTTGGTTTAAGTTGTTGGGGATTGATGAAGGCAATTACTGATATCTATTAAAGGAGGATTCCTTATTCAAACTAGGAAGAAGGGGGAATCAGACTGGACATCTGGCTTGTTGTAATCCTCATCCTCGATATATGTGTCATCGCCTTTGGACTATGGATAGTGTGGCCTGGGATTATCGGAGCCCCCTGGCTACCTACACCAAGAAGTAAAGTACGAAGTATGCTTGAAATCGCTGGTGTCAACCAAAATGACATTGTATACGATCTAGGGTCTGGTGATGGACGCATCGTTGTGATGGCCGCAAAGGAGTTCGGTGCCCGGTCAATTGGCATAGAAGCAGACCCATTTCGAGCACGATGGTCCCGATTTGCAATCAGACGTAGCAGAGTAGAGGAAAGAGCCAGGGTGATTGGAGGAAACTTCTTTGATATCAGCCTGTCAGATGCAACCGTAGTCACACTTTATGGGGGATACAAGATCAACATGCGGATTGGTGAGAAACTGGCTAGTGAACTTCGCGCTGGCACACGTGTAGTCTCATACCGTTTCTTTATCGAAGGTTGGACACCAGCCAAGACGGATGAGGATTCTTCGATCTACTTGTACGTGGCTTGACATTATTGCTGGGAATGATCTCCCGAGGCAAGATTCTCTACTAATCTCACGAGTTTCAAACCACTGTTTTGATTGCTTTTAGCTAATCTACCTCATCATGTCGATGGCAAGCGACAAGGTGGCCTCTTTCCACTTCACGCAGATAGGGTCTCTCAGTTAGACAAACAGACTCTGTGTGGGGACACCTGGGATGAAACGCACAGCCCATCGGCACTTTTCGGAGGTCAGGAGGTGCTCCAGGTATTCCCCGCAACCTACGCCGTTTGGATCCAGCAGATTTCCTGATCATTGCTATCGTTGGAAATGAGTCCATCAGACCCTTTGTGTAGGGATGACTCGGCTCATGGAACATCTGGACTGATTCGCCTACCTCCACAAGTCGACCAGCATACATTACACCGACTCGGTCAGACATTTCCGCAATGACTCCCGCATCGTGTGAGACAATCATCAGGGCAACCGCGAAGTCTTCCTTGACCATCTTCAGGACGTTCATGATCTGGGCCTGAACTGTAACATCGAGAGCGCTAGTAGGCTCATCTGCTATCACTAGGTATGGCCCAGAAACAAGAGATATTGCGATTAGAATTCTCTGCGCTTCCCCTCCAGAGAAAAGAGATGGGTCCTGAAAGTATCTTTCCCTTGCAGCGGCAAGATTGACAAGGTCTAGGCAGTCCAGGACACGTTCACGCATGGCGGCTCTTCGAATATCACTCTCGTGTATCTCTAGGGGTTCTGCTGTCTGATCTCCGATACTGAAAATCGGAGTCAGTGCGCCGTGTAGGCCTTGAGGGACGAAGGAAATGTGACTTCCCAGAAAGACAGCACGTTCTCTAGCGGACAGGGCAAGGAGATCAGTTCCTCTGTAAAACACACTTCCAGTCACCGTCTTGTTCCAAACCTCTTGGCTGAAGGAATCCAGTTGAAAAGGGGACAATGCACCTTGCTCAACTTTGGCGTCTTTGTATTTGTGAGCAATCTGGAAGAAGCCTAGTGCAGCTAGGATTAGAGAGGTCTTGCCACATCCAGACTCGCCGAGTAGTCCGAAGCATTCCTTCTCGTCTATTGTAAGGGAAACGTCATCAACTGTCACAATCTTTCCTTTGCTGCTTGGGATATGTGCACTGAGATTCTTGATCTCTAACAGAGGGGGAGGCAAAGACTAGCAATCTCCTAGGCGGTTCCACAATAGGATTCCAATTGCGATATCCACAACTCCTACAAGGCCATAGAAAGATAGAGCTAATGGGTACTTCCAGCTTTTCAGTATGCCGAACATGACTATTGTCAACCCACCGAGTATCAAGCCTAGGACCATGATGACTGAGTTCAAAGGGCGTCCAGCGATGTATGTAAGTCCCTCTCGGAATTGCTCGGCCATTTCGGAAATAGTCATGCAATTCTCTTCCAGAATCTCAATATTGATAATCTCAAGCAGAGCTCCTTCTGAGTGCGTTACAGTAACTCTGCTCCCTACCTTGGGAATTCTTCCATCAGATTTCTTCCCATATCTGAGCGCCATCCGTTCACCATCTGTTCTTCTGAGAATAACCGTGCCAGACATAAACCCAGCCCAATCATGAACATCGCATCCCATCACAATTCCAGTGGTTAAGACGGGCTTGATAACGACAGGTTTTCTTGTTGGGTCTTCAATATTCTGATCCGCCATTAGTGGTCAATCATTGGAATTCTCTGGAGGAGAATTAAGGGAGTGTTTCAATGCAGTGAAACAGCTTGACGAATCTCATTTATGAACACTGTTTCACTAATTGGAAACGCGTGCTTGTACTATTACCATCCTCTGTTTTCGCGTGGACAACCAATGAATGGAATTACTATTCGAGTATACGTAGAATCATCCTCAAAGACGATTCATGCTGCAGATATGGACACAATTGGACATCCTATGTGCACCCAGACCAGGTCTCCCGTTGATAAGCTTGGAGTTGGCAGAGATTATTTCCCTCAAGACCAGATTGTACTTCTTGACGCTGTCACGCGTGCTGCACAGAAAATGGAGTTTACAGTCGAGGTCGTTGATGTTTCTAAGTATTCATTCTTCAGACGGTACAGATCAAAGGGAAATGTGCCTAGAATTGAAATTGCATTTGAGACCGGGCAGAGTGACATAGTATTAGACAGCATACCTACTTCAGATGAACTCGTGAAGCTTATTCAAGATTCACAATTTCTGTTCCACTAGACGCTCAAGCCGAGTTCTAATCAACGGATTTCGATTGAAGGCAGTGTAATGAGTATGCGTTGAACAGCTTTCTACGCCGGGATAGCTCAGTATTGCCTGACTTGCTTCTTCCATTGATGGGAGGCGCTCGGTAACGAAGAATGAAAACATCGTCTGCTGTGAGGGGTAATCTCTGGTTGCCCAGTAGTCAGAAGGGAATTCTGTATCAAGCCAATCAAGGAAATCCTTCCCGGAGAAACGATCAGCTTTGTGCCGGATTATGCATGTGAATGTGATATTCCGACCCAGATTTGGATTCCAAGCTAACGTAAACCAGAGGCGGTCCCCGTTTTCGAAGTCATCCAAGATACGTCTGACCATTTTGATGGGAAGTCCCGAATTTGCGGCAATCAGATGATCAGGCATCCTAGCATCAACAAGTAATTGATCCAGAACCTTTGCTTCATTCAATGTGAATTCAGGCGCATCCGGTCGGAACTCCTTTTCATCTGCAAGTTGCTGCTTGAATCTCTCAATTCGAAGAACACCTGGCATTTGCTCTATGGTGCTACACAGAGCATCGAGGTCCTTATCCTTAGAGTAGTCAAAGCCCACATAGAAATCGCCTGAAGTGAAAGGGTAGACCAGATACATACCTTCATGCTTCCGAACGGCGTTGGTGAAGGACTCAATCCCTATTGATGAATCAGTGTATGCTATGACATTGGAGAATCTGAGGTTCGAAGAATCTGGATTGATGTACACAAGAAATCGTTGTATGAAACCACTCTTCATTAGTAAGTCGATTCTCTTTTTCACTGAAGATCCGGTAAGGCCGACTAGTCCACCAAGTTTCCTGTAACTCATTCTACAATTGACAAGCAAGTGTTGAAGTATAGCCTTCTCCTTCTGGTCCAAAGCCATCAGGACTTGGAATTCGTACTCAGTAGATTAGTTTCACGGTTCTGGAAGAGCCTAGCCCTGTAATGACAAGTCAGCAATTTGTGGCTCTCATTTAGGTCTGAGATAATCAATCTTGACGTATCAGACACAGTCTGCAGCAAATATCCAACCTCAATCTCAGATAGACTCTTGCGTTCAAGGTTTGATGGCATGGAACTTGGCAACGAATGGCAATCATAAACTACGTGTTCATTCGAGTCGCTAGTCAGTTTTCAATCGGCACATCACGGCATATCAGATACTTCTAACTCACAAGTAGATTGACTAAACCAATAGTCATCTGCTCAAAGCTTCTCACGAAACCAATCCATTATCATAGGTAGTTCTCTTTCAAGTAATGTATCGGAGCACATGTGATCCCCCTTGGGAACAATGCTCAGATCTACAGGGCCTCCAAAGAACTTCACAATTTGACGAACTCCCTCCACCGGTGCTAGACTGTCGTCCTCTCCATGCACAATTAATGATGGAACTTTGACTTTAGGGAGCATCGTTTCAAAGTTATATGCTCTTAGTCTTTTGAATATCTCATCCTGATCTAGGATTCCTGTGTGCTTAGTGATTTGTCTTCGTTGGATTGCAGGCATCCGTTTTACGACTTTGTCCAATTTGACCAAGGCCGCACCTACCATGGCAATTGATGCAATCCTGGGTTCAAATGACGACATTACTGCTGCCATTAAGGCTCCACCACTGAATCCTATCGCACCGACTTGCCCAAAGCTGTATTCTGAATGGTTTAACAAGAAGTCCACACACAGACCTGTGAATATGCCAAGTTCCTGAAAGTTGCGATTTAGTACTCCATGATAACGGCTTTCTCCCCATCCTGGTTGGTCAATGTTGAGAATGGCAATACCTCGATCCAATGCTGCTGCTTCAATAAAGCGAAGAGTTTCCTTGACCGTGTCATTGCCTTGTGTCAGGATTATGACTGGATGTATTTCATCCGAAGTTGATTTTTCTGGAACACGTAGTCGCCCATGAAGATGTTCATTGCTCCATGGAATTCTTACATATTCCACAGGGGGATCTGAAAGATCGTCAATTCTTTTTGATACATCGAGTAAATCGGCGAAATTCTCAAGAATCAGATCCTCCTCATATGTCACCCAATCTGCTAGGAAGAAGTTTACTACAGCGTGTTGATATTCAACTGCAGCCAGCTCATAATCTCCTGCCTTCTCTGCCTTGAGACCTGCCTCTCTCCTTTCAAAAGCAACTTCCCGAGCATGCCCGCGGAAATCTATGCCCAGATCGCTTGATTCCGAGAATATCCTCACGATATCAGTTCGGTCTGCTCCCATCAATTCCATTGTCTGAAACAACATCTGAAACGTGGGAACGGTTTTCCATTTCTCGCTCGAGATTACCTTGGCAAGTAGTTTGTCCTGCCATTTATCAGGTAGTCGTGTCATCAATCCTCTTAGTAGTGACATTTTTCTCAACTCTCTCCATTGAACCGTGTTTGCAGTTCGTTAGTGACGCATCGTCACTAACTTAGCAGAGTAGAGGGTATTTAACAGTTTTTAGTGACGCATCGTCACTAATTTCTTTACAGGAATTTCTAGGAATCTGTGTCCGTAGTTCTTTATAAGAGGTCTATTAATCCCCAAGATTCATGCCGGTCCGACGTCGCACGAGAGATAAGAAGCAAAAGATTGCCCGAATTAAGCAGGTATTCAGATCCTTGGTGGAAACTCATGGATATTTGGAAACCACAAACAAGCTAATTGCTCGGCGTGCGAATGTAAGCGTCGGATTAGTCTACAAGTACTTCCCGCGCGGCAAAGTCGACATCCTACGTCAATTGATTCTTGATAGTCAAGAAATCTATCTAACAACTGAAGAACGACAAAGTCCATCCCTGCAAGTATCGTTGATTGATCGTCCACCTTCATCAAAGTCCTTGCGGCTGTTTATTCGTCAGATGCTTGATTTTATCATAAATGCACATGTGAGTAATGCACCATTCATCCGGGCATTAGAGATTGCTATGCTGGCTGAACCATCTGCCTTTGACGACATAATAGGTTGGGCTCAACAAGTATTGAATCTAAAACCAATACTGACAGAGCTTGAAAAGTACGATGTTGTTAAGGAATCTCCAAGCGAGAAGGATCTTATAATCAAAACAAACATCATCGATTTGGTTATTCATCGCTACATTTTCTATGCTGGTCATCCATTCTCTAGCCATGATGATTTTACTGATTATCTACTAGAGCTATTCATTCAGCTATTTAGAATAGATATCCCACGGAATTCCAAACTTGTGTAGACATCGGACACAAACTGCAATCACTCAATACTATCCTCGACCAGTACTCTTGAGGGTTCTTGGGTATACTACGTCAAACGAAATGATTTTAAACGGATAACCTATCTCATAGATGATAGTATCTTACCGATGAGATGGGTTGTACTCAAATCATCTGGGAGGACAGACACACGAAATTGGAACAGTGAGGAGAACAGATAGATGGAAATGAAATTCGAGTTCGATACAGACGCAAGATGTGGACATGTTGCATTGCCAGTTCACATCAATGGAGAAGGACCATTCCTGCTCCATTTGGATACAGGTGGAGCCCGTACTTCCTTGAGTCACTCAGTGGTCAAAAAACTCGGTCTTGAGGCAACAGACCCTCCTAAGGAGATGGAGGCAGTGGGAGTTGGTGGCCCAGTTGACATCAAGCTTTCCAAGGTTGACAAGATTGAGATAGGCACCGAAGTCTTAGAGGATGAGGAGATTATTGTCGTTGACTTCGAAGGAATCTTTGGAACTCAGTTTGACGGTATCATCGGCCATTCCATGCTGAAACATTACAAGATGACTGTGGACTACGTGAACCAGACTTTCAAACTTGAGAAAGACAACGGTAATGCTTCAAATAAATCGGTGGAGTGGGCAGGCTTTGAATATTTGGACGGAACACATCTTGTTGGCGTCCCTGTTCACATCAACGAGAACGGACCATACATGTTTGCGGTTGATACTGGGTCCAGTGGAAATGTCATGACTCCGAAAGTTGCGCAAGATCTCGGTCTAATGGTACCAGCGGCTGGTGCTAGTGACGCCTGCTCAGGCGGCGATTGTGCAGGTGTTGGTGGAACAATGACTGGCTACGGTGTACAAGTACGACGTCTTACAGTTGGCTCAGCGGCACAAGAGGATGTGATTGTTGGTGTGATAGATCTGAAGGTTGTCTCTTCCAAGGGAGACGCTCTTGACAATGGAATCATAGGCTATCCATTCTTGAAGGACTATCAGCTCATTATCGACTATCCGAATGAGCGTTTCGCATTAGTCAATGGACAGAATAGCAATTAGGTTGTGATGAAGAATGGAATTGAAATTCGAGTTGACTAGCGGGAATCTCATAGAAGTCTCGGATGTTTTCATTAACGATGAAGGCCCATTCAAGTTCATCATCGATACAGGAGCACGGGTCACATCAATACCTGCCGAACTAGCTGAGAAATTGGGCTTGGAGACCTATAATAGCGCATCTCCCTATTCGAAGGATCTCAAGCTCGTGCATAAGGCAGCTCGCCTAGAGAGGCTGAAAGTTGGCTCTGAGGTGTTTGAAGACGAAGAGATTCTCGTACTCGACCTGACGATTTGCTGCGGAGCCGGCGTCATTGGCCACACTACATTGAAACACTTCAAGATGTCAGTGGACTACGATGAGAAAGTCGTGAGGTTGGAGCGCCCATCTGAGGTATCTCAGGACGACGACGTAGATTGGATTCCACTCATATACGTAGATGGTTCTCATCTCTTCGAGGTCCCGGTAACGATTAATGACACTGGACCTCACACTTTCGTCATGGACACTGGGGCTGGAGGTTCAGCCATGGATCTTGAGACCGCTACTTCACTGGGACTATCGGTAAAGCCTGTGCCCGGTCTAATTGTTCGGGGACTCTATGGTGATAACCAGGGGAGTCAGACCGTCGTTGAAAATGTGACAATCGGACACATCGACAGAGAGTCGTTCCCTTTCATCACTCTACCAATGAATGCCGTATGTGGATGCGGTGGCACCAATTCCATAGCAAGAAACGGGATTATAGGCTTCGACTTCCTAAAAGGCGTAGAGTTGGTCATTGACTACCCTGGTGAACGCTACGCGTTCATTGAGAAAAGAGAAGACAACTGAGAATTGGAGATTCACGAATATGGAGTTAGATTTCCGATTAGACCCCACGATGCACATCCGAATACATGCGAGTGTTAACGGTACTGGTCCTCATGACTTCCACGTGGACACAGGCGCAAGAGCCACCACAATTTCAAGGGCTCTGGCAGAGCAGCTCAAAATCGAAACCTATGAGGAAGAACGCGAAAGAGCTGGAATAACGTACCAGACTACTCTAGCACGATTGGACAACCTACGCATAGGAACGGATGAGTTCGTAGACGAAGAGGTCCTTGTAATGGACCTCCACAAGATGTTCGGGCCTAGTGCTCCTTACGGCAATGTAGGATACACCACACTGAAACACTACGTCTTTTCGGTCAATTATACTGACCAAAAGCTGCGACTTGAAAGAGAGGAGCCGAAAGGGATTGCTGAGTGGATAGACTTCCAGTATGTCGGTGGTTCACATCTGGTTGGAGTGCCAACCATCGTTAATGGAAAGGGGCCCTATGAGCTCATCATTGAAACAGGATCTGGAATCACGATTCTCTCTCCTGAGTTGGCAAACGATTTAGAGCTTGGAGGGAACATGCAGGAAGTGATGGTCAGAGGTGTCGAAGGACAAACAACAGCTCACTTCGCATCTATAGACAGTCTGTCTGTTGGCAAATTCCTGCAGAAGAATCTCCAAGTCATTGTGATGGATCTGGGAAGCGTTGCAAGGAGTGGAGGCCTAATCAAGGACGGCGCAATTGGGTACAACTTTCTAAAGAGTTTCGAGACAATCATTGACTATCCAAACATGAGAATCTCATTCGTACCAAAGGGACACAATTAAGAAACACAAAGGATACACTAAAGTATCTCACAGGTGAAATGGGTTTCAGAGACCAAGAGTGTGGGAGACGGTGACAGCAAGTTCAGTCGCTTCAAGCAAAATGGACGACAGACTCAGAAAAGTCAGGCTCTACACGAGAGTTGGACAACAGGAGTCGTCGCTCCAGATATACTCATATCTTATGATTAATGGCAAGACGACTGCAGCCGAACTCAGGCGGAAAACAGGTCTGAGCAATGCAACTGTCTTCAGGAGTCTTGCTCTGCTTTTGGAAGCACAACTAGTGGACAAAGAAGAAGACCCGGACGCCACAGATCGTCGCTACAGTATGCACTACTACATAACTCGAAACATCGTGGACGTCAGTAAAAAGCTCGTCACGAAAAGTCTGGTGACTTTCGCTGAAATGACCGGCAAGTCAAAGACTCTGCAAGCATGGTATCAGGTTCTCGAATACCTACCTCTTACACTAAACCGCTTTACCTCCCAATATGCGCTGGACATTGGATGCACTCCAGTAGATGACGATGAAGTTGAAGAAGCGAGATTCGTGAAGATGATGGCATTTTGCGTTGACAGCATAGACGACGTGAAAACACTTTTGATGAAGGTCCAGCAGTTTGTTGGAGAGTATCAAGCACTTCAAGGGAAGGAAAAGAGAAACTGGAAGAGCCCTCTTGCAAATCCCGTTGTTTTGTCAGTGAGCGTTGTCGCTCCCGCTCCTGAGACCGTGCCTTGCAAACCTACTGCAATTCTCCGCGTTTCAGAGAAGAAGTAGCGGATTGTTAGTTTCCTACAGTTCTACGTACAATGGGCAGCAATCCCGCAAAAGCTATGTGTGTAGAATCTGACTCTGCCTTACTTTCGACGGATTCGAGTTTCTTCTCTACCTCTTTTAAGAAACTCGTGTATTCCTCGTTCCAAATCCTGGCCTGCTTTTCTGATAGTACAAGGAATGTGAAACACATTGGATCAGAGATGGCAGACTCCGCAGATAGACTTGCGAACTGAGCCCGTCGAAGCTTTGCCGTCTCAGTTGCAAGATTGGCAATCATTTGTAGATGTGATGCAGCAGATTCCAGAAAGCTGACTCGCTCTCGATGCTTCTCTGATGAATATGACCTTAGTTCAATCTCCAAACGCTGTTTAGTATCAGGCCGAAGGGTATAGATTTTGACAGGACGACCGGTGGGCTTTACCGTTACTTCAAGGAGCCCTGATTCAACCATCTTCGCTAGATGATGAGTCAACGTGCTTCTTCCTATAGTCAACTGTTCCATGAGTTGTCGTGCAGTCACTTCAGATCCAATCAGCACCTCAAGATAGATGCGAGAACGCACGGCGTCCGACAATATCTCCATGAGTCGCAGTTTTTTCTGCTCTTCCTTACTTGCACTCATCACAATCGACCTCCGGTTTCGATGCTTTAGTGGTAGATTTTATAATCGCATTGTTTTAAAATATTTCGATGTCATCGAAATGATACGAATGTATCGAAACATGAGAGATGAGACATGATTGATACAGAGAAGATCCATTCATTCATTGACAAGCTGGAGCGTGAAGACAAGTTCTCCGGAACAGTGCTCATCGCCAAAGACAATGAGACTGTTTTCGAGCGTGCATACGGACTCGCGTCCAAAACATTCAGCGTACCCAACACAATAGAAACGAAGTTCAACTTGGGCTCGTTGAACAAGATCTTCACGAAGGTAGCAATCCTCCAATTGATGCAGGAGAGCATGCTGGAGCTAGATGATAGGGTTGAGAAGTTCCTCCCTGATTATCCATCAGACGCAGTGAAACGCTCCACGGTACGGCATCTAATCAATCACACGTCTGGTTTGGGCCATTACTGGACTCAGAAGTTTCGGGCATCGAACGGTAATCTCAGAACCGTTGACGACTTCGTTAGGTTGTTCCAAGATGATCTGCTCCTGTTTGAACCAGGAGAAAGGAAGGAATACAGCAACAATGGGTATGTTCTACTCGGCAAGGTAATCGAGATCCTATCAGGTCAGAGCTATTACAACTATATCAAAGACCGGATATACAAACTAGCTGGCATGCACTCTACGGACCACTTTGAACTGGATAGTCTAGAACCTGATTTGGCTACTGGCTATACAATCCACAAGGATGACGGTTGCTGTCCAGAAAGCAGAGAACAGGAATTGAGAAACAACATCTTCACAATAGGGTCAAAGGGAAGTCCTGCAGGCGGAGGCTTCTCCACTGTTCATGACATGCTAAGGTTCGACATTGCTGCGGCTGAGAACAAGCTCTTGGCTCCTGAGTACTCCGCAATGATCTTCCGACCTATTGATGGTGAACCGGACTCCAAGCTACCCAGACTCATCCTACAAGCAGGAGGAGCTGCCGGTGTCTCTGCTTTCTATGCGAAGTATCCTTATGATGGATACATTGCTGTGATTCTCTCGAACTATGACCCGGAAAACACAGAATCTGTCGAGAAGAGGATTCGGGATGAGATAATCGGCTCGTGAGTGGTCATAGAGATTCCACAAGTTTTTTGCGCATGAATGTCAAGTACTCTGGTCAGAAATTCGTGTGTTCGAGGAAGAAAGCCGATGCTGCTTTACGGCACTAGCTGCAAAGCAGAAGGTTGACGCACTCGAGCTAGATTGAGGAGGGTATCCTTTGAAACAACTAGGGCTTCTCTTGGATTGGAAGTTTAGATACACTCTCTGCGCACTCTTGATTCTACTTACTCCAACGTGGTGTAACGCAACATCATCTGCCCAAGATGATGCAGAATTCCGTTTCATAGCATACGGGGATACAAGAGGAGACGGATCCGAGTCAGTATCCCCGCTACACGTTGATATTGTTGGGCTTTACATTCAGCATGACCCAGATCTCATTATACATTCTGGAGATATGGTCAACCACGGAGGGGAGTCCTACCAATGGCCACTGTTCAACGACTCAATGACGGCTGTCTGGGAACTAGGAATTCCTTTCTATGGAGCGGCGGGTAATCATGAGGTATACACTGATGTATGGGGCGTTTCTGATGATGACTACAGTAACTACCTTGACTACTTTGACTACACTGATGTAATCGACCAACCAGGAGAGACTGAGCTGCATTATTCTTTTGACATGGATGGAATACACTTCATTATTCTCAACACTGTCGAAGAATGGACTTACAACGATTTCACGTGTTCAACTGCTCAGATGAACTGGCTTGAAGACGACCTCGCAGCAGGGCATGAATTCATTGTTGTTGCGTTCCACAATCCCGCATGGTCAATAAGAGCAGACCGCCCAGAACGTTGGGCGCAAGCTGAAAGCATCCGTAACACCTTCCACTCAATGTTCATAGATAATGGAGTAGATATTGTCTTCAATGGACATGATCACTGCTACTATAGAACTGTCAGAGATGGAATCTTCTATGTAATTACTGGAGGGGGTGGAGCACCTCTTTGCGAAATCCAGACAGAAGACACTGTCTGGCAAGATGGAGATGTTGGATTCAGTGACTATCACTATTGCTTGGCAAAGGTAGCAAGTGGACTTCTTAGCGTTGAGGTTTATCTCATGAACGGTACTGTCGCAGATGACTTCGACCTTGACGTGTCAGCTGCGAGTCCACCTCCCCTGTTCGAAGGAACTACTCTGATTGTCGTTGGGACAGTAGTTGTGATTGCGCTTCTTGTGATTGTTGCACTAAGAAGAAGAGCACAATGAGAAGAAGCACTACTCGATCCCAAATGTATACAGAACCATATGGTGAAGATATTCTACGTATGCAGCATCGTCCTTGAACAGAGCAATCCTCAAATGAGTTTCCCTAACTTCTGACATGACAGTGAAAGCCAGATGGAGTTTGATGAGAATCTCATCCATGGGAGTTCTTCTGAACATCTTCAGAGTAGCAAGTCTTTCCGCAACCATTCTGTAGAAACCGATTATAATCGGCCTAATATCCTCGGTGAGCTCAGGAGAAACAGTGCTCGTGTCTCTCAACGACGATCCATAGAGTGAACCGTTTCTACGCAATTCCAAGTGCAGCTTGATTATGGCTTTCCATTTCTCTTTGAAGTTGGATTCGTTCATTAAGTCAAGGTCTACAAGGTCCACTAGAGCCTCAATGTTCCGCTTCATCATCTCCTTGAGTATGTCTGCCTTTCCCTTCGGGAAATAGCGATAAACAGTACCGATACTCAATCCAGCCTCATCAGGAATATCGTTGATGCTAAAACCTTCGTAGCCTCTCCCAGAAACGAGTCTGTCCATAGCAGAGATGATTGCCTCGATTTTTGAAGCCTTGTCCCTAGTAAACTTCTTGGACATATGTCGGTCGTGTCGATTGAAGCACCAAGGACATATGAAGCTTGGTATATGAGTAGTTGCTCAGTTATCAAGTCTTATATGAGTAGACGCTCAGTTACTCCTGTGATTACTTTGACCGTAAAGACAACTGGGTTGAAGAAAAGAGAGGTCGAGAACTTGGGGCACTATGAGTTCATGGCGTACATCGGAGTTCCATACTTCAGATGGGGTGGAATGGACACGACTGATAAACTTGCGAGTCTTTGCGGAGTTGAGAAGGGCAAGAGGGTCCTTTTGGTCGGCTGTGGGACAGGATACAGCGCATTCCACTTGGCCAAGAATTACGAGTGTGAGGTTGTGGGAGTTGATATATCCAACTTTCTGATAACAGTGGCGCAAGAGAAAGTTGAGGAAATGGGTCTTGGGGGTCTTGTCTCATTCGAAGTTGGCGACGCGCATGATCTTCAGTTCGATGATGGATCCTTTGGTGTCGTTCTCACCGAGTCAGTTGTGATCTTCCTCGACAAGGAAAGAGCACTGCTAGAGTTTGCGAGGGTTCTGCGTCCGGGAGGATTCCTAGGCATCAGTGAAATCTATCAAGCAGATGACGCACCAGAAGAGGTCTCAAACAGGATTGAGGAAGCCGCCAGGATGTTGAGCGAGAATGTCGGAGTTGAGGTTACGGTCCCGACTCCTCGACAGTGGATTGGCCACATGTCCGATGCCGGGCTTCAAAGCATTCAAACCGAGAAGCAGGAAATCGGCCTGACTTCGGGCGATTGGGCAGAAGTAGTTGGAAGAGCAGGTGTAGCTAGAGTCAGCTTGAAAGCTATGTACTATCTACTAAGAAGCAAAAAGATCAGAGGCCGTCTTCAAAGAGATAAACGGGTCAGAGAAATGTTCATGGAAGATGAAACAACAAAGAAATTCTTCGGACCTCTGCTCTGTGTTGGGACCAAGCCAGGTTAGAAGGCCTTCAATATCTCATCTACCATTCTCGACACTCGGCTGAATGAAGCAATATGTACGTGCTACCACCACTCGTCCCTTCTTACCGAAGCCCGAGATGCTAGGTCACGATAAAGGACTGTTATGAAGATGTAGGAGAGCGAACCTACAAGTAATGTTGATAGAAAGGCAGGAATTAGAAGCATCCAGTCTCCATAGGTGAGATACATCGTGTAGAAGATCCCTGAGAGGAGGAATCCAATGATTCCGACCAAGAAGCCAACGAGAATGTAGCCTCCAAAGATATGTAGGAAATTCCCACTACTCAGTTCATATGCTCTTCTAAACGAGCCTAGGATCGAGACATCCTCAGCAATGACGACCGCAAGCAAGGGAGCAAACACAATTTGGATAAGAATGATGCCAATCAAGCCACCGAAAATGAGAGGCATCGCCGTTATGAATTCGCTTGGGACATCGAAAGGATTGTTGGGATCGTATTGTGCTAAACCCCTTGCTAGGAATATGTTACCGGGAGCAAGAACAGCAGAAGCTAATCCGCCAGTGATAAGCTGTACAGAGATTAGAGTCACAGCCTTGCCAAACGAGAATGAGACTGAACCAGATACATCTCCAGCCCTAGGGGTGCCGTAGTCATCCAAAGAGAACTTGACTATGGCTCCCGCTGCCAATGAAAGGAATATCAAACCGCCGAAGTTTAGAAAGAAAGAGACCATCCAATACTGATAGTTCAATTCTCCTTCCGATCCGATTGCCCCAATCAGTACTCCAATCGGGTTGGCTCCGACGGATGACGCAATAGCTAGCCCAAATGTACCATAGAGAGCAATGAGAATGAGTGTCTGAATAACAAGATAGACGACATAAAGCCCTCCCATTAGGAGCGTATACTGGACTATCTTTCTAGACCACAGACCAAGTGTTCTTGAAACGAGTCCAGTAGCGTTTACTGTGAAATCAGCATCCAAAGAATCTGAAGGTTGAGGTCCCAGACCCGGCCCAATCTCTACCACGAAATCACCTTGAGCAAGATATACTGTTACAGCTTAATAATTCCAGCTAAACCCTTCGTACAAAGGCTGCAGTGAGGTCTTTCGAGGGGCTCCGAATCTTCTTGTGCCAATGTGCAACTGATTCATTGGGTATGGTATCGTGAGCTCGAGGGAAGAGATCAAAGCAGCTGCTCTCAGATTTGTCGAATGTATCAATGCCGGAGACTCGAAACGACTGGTTGAGCTGCAGACTGAAGACTTCACTTTCACTGACATGGCAGGAGATACTTTCGTTGGTCGAGATGGATGGGAAGGATACTTCGAGCCATACCCGGACTACAAGATACATCCACAGAAGATCTTGGTAAGCGGGAACAGCGTTGCAATAGTCGGAAAGACAACTGGCTCGCATGTTGAGCCAAGAGTAGAAGTCCTCTAAACAATTCTATGGATAGCTGAAATCAGTGAAGGACTTGTTGCAAAGTGGCACATCTTTGGGGATGTTGAAGAGACCAGGGCGTATTTGGAGTCGCTTTGACAACTCGATTGGTAGACTGAACAAACCAAAACTCAACATTGCTTTGTTGCGCCAACTTATATGCAGTCATAGATGAGCAGTAGGGCGTGCGTTGTTTCACCGGCATTTACGTCGTATAATGCTAAAGGCGAGGAGATCACATTGGAAGTTGAGAGCTACAGTGCTTGGAATCCAGAAGTACCTAGGAAGTTCAAAGTTGATGAAAGACTGAAAGAGGCATTTTCGAGAACAGATTCAGCCATAGGCCACCTGCGCGAAATCAGGCCACAACTAGCCTCCAAGTATATTGAAGCCGTAGAAAACAGACTACGAAGTGCAATTGAGTGCTACACAATAGATGCAAAATCCTTGGACATCGAGGACATGGTGAAGAAGCTAGAACACCTCAAGAAACAACCCGAATTGAGCGAAATCTTGTTTCATTTTGTCTGTGATAAACTCGAACTGGATGAACACGCAATCTCAAATGACGAGATTGAGGTATCGTCATTCAACCACTGCATGGCACATGAAAGGCTCAACTACTATCTAGGTAAGTCTCTTGCTGATCTTCTGGGTGATGAGTCGGCTATTCCTATCTGGAAGAAGATGGTTGGCCTTAGAATAAGAGACGCAAGAGCAGGTTTCGAAGCTAGAATCAAGGAGATGGAACAGAAGGGAGAGAAGTATCCTAATGCTCGAGAAGGGATTGCGCAAGCAATTGAAACGTGGTCCGAAATCGGTCTGGGAGACTTCACCATTTCCGTCATCGATGACCACAAGGTCCTATGTAGATTCGACAAGTGCGTGACACACGAAGTCTTGAAGGGGCTTGATGACCCCGACTGGGCCTACTTGACATCCTGTTATCTAGGCGACGCGCCAGAGTATAATTCGTACAGACCTAGACATCTTAGAAGAACCCAGACCCTACATCACGGAGATTTCTGTGATGAACTGTATTGGGACACCGAGTTCTATACTGATCCCGAACAACCGTCATTGGAGTACACCAGGAAGCTAGGAAAGGATTGAGAAAGGAGCTAAAGTGAATGGAATTCGAGAAAAGTGGTTCTCGTGACCCGAACGCACTGGAACATGAACAGAGTATACAGCCTTTGGATTCTGTCAAACGGTCACCGTGGAAGAGACTGAACTATCTCCTCAATGTGGTGAAGGAACTGCAACCAGAAGCAGTTGATGCTTTCGCTCGGAATCTAGAACTAAGGTATGGAAGCCTCGTAGAGTCACCGACTGTCGAGGACTCCCAGATTGGTCTGGAGGACCTCATTCCGGAGATGACTCTGCTGTTGAAGTACCCCGTATTGGCGCTCAATAACCTGAACTACTTCCTCCAACTCCTGGAATTACCTGAAGGCACAGATTGGACGAATGATAAACTGGAAGTGCCAATTAGAATATTCAACCGTGCGTTCTTGGTCCCCAAGTACAACAATGTTCAGGTGCTTACTGAGACAATTGGGAGAGAAGATGGAATAAGAGTCTACAAGGAGTACGTTACTCGATTCGTAGATGACTGGGTCTCTAGTGAGCCGGAAAGACACTCCACTCTCGAAGAAATGAGACAAGACTGGCTCAAGGATGATGAAGATAACCCAGGCTTGGTCCGTCAGGTGGGTACAGTTGAGGATGGCAAAGTCGTCGTCAGGAAGGACAACTGTCTTTGGGCAGATTCCCTTGTTGATCTCCCGGATACCGAACTGAAGTACCTCGTCTGCTGTTATGGCGATTTCACAAGCATCAGGGTATACAACAGGAGCTTCGCATTGACAATGGAGCAAACCGTTGCAGCCGGAGACCACTACTGCGATGTAGTTGTCCATGACACTAGAATAGACAACGACTTGAAACACCCATCGAAGGATTTCTTTGACTCAATTGGCCCGTTGGACGAGTGATAAGAAAGCTTCTTCCTCTGACCATCGCGCTTATGTTTCGCCGGTTCTCTCTGATAGCAAAGGTTGGCGTTCCGTAGATGATTGACTTGGAGTACGCCACATCAGATGGGTTTGACATCATTCAGATTGGCAAAGACTGCTCAGCAGTCAATCTTAGTGGCATTGACATCCGGTCAATTGACTTGACACCACTCACAGATTGCTCTGAGTTGCATGCTCTGAATCTGTCGGATAATGAACTGAGAGAGCTAGATTTGGGCCCTCTTCATTCCTGCCGCAAACTGGTGGAAATCAATCTATCACGGAATAACCTGAAATCGATCGATCTCTCCGCCTTGGCATTCTCAACTATCCGTAGAGCCATGATTGACCAGAAACACGGGCGGCCAATTCTCTTGTTTGAACCTATCTTTAGAGAGGTCGAATTCAAGGGATGGAAGCTTGGTGAACTCGTGGATCTAGCTCAAGATTCTCGAGAAGCTCCACATGCCGACTGGGCAAAGACTGTAAAGGCACTAGAGGAGAGAGTTCGGTGGACTCCGGATTCTTCTTGGTTCGCAGTGCAGAGAGGACTGCTCCGGTATCTCAGCATGATCGAAATCGGAGGGGTTGACGGAGACCCTAGATTGATACTGGAAGACGTCTCTGCCGAACATGGGGAAGAGATTCTTACTCGAATCTACGAGAAGACAGTCAGTCTCTTGTCAGCTCAGCTCAGGCGAGGTGGACCAACCGTGTTCTTGGATGTTGAGGTCATGAAGAGAACGAGTGCCGCATGCTTGGTGCCTGAGATTCTTGAGAGTCGAGAGAAGGAAATGGAAGACTTGATTGTTCCAATAAGGAAAGATAGAGCCTATCTTGACGAGGTTGTCATTACACACTACGGATTTGAGGTCGTGATGGGACTAGGGCTCGAAATGAGAGTCGGAAAGAGAGGTCTCAAACGACTGAAGAAGAGCTTCGAAGAGGTAGGGTACATTTTCAATACTGAAGAAGTCCAGACAGTCCCCAAACCAGATTTGACAAGGGCTTCTTTCAGTCTTAGGAACTACATTCAACGAGTGATTGCGGCCAAGAAGGGCTGACTAGGTTTTCGTGTACCTAGGAACATTGCTGCGGAACCATTCAGGCACTATTGCATTGTCAACTCTGTCTGAAGTAGGCATGTACGGTTTGATGTCAACAATTGGAGTGCCATCAAAGGCGTCAATCTGATCAATTCTGATTTCTCTCGTTTTGTCATTCAGACTTTCAATTCCCACAATCGAATGTCCAATAGGTGTCGGCCTGGCCGGACTCCTGCTAGCGAAAACGCCGGAGAGCTCGGCTGACTCTTGAGGTGGATAGTCTCTGAGGTTAGACCGGTCCTCAGGATTGTCGCGCTCAGTAATCCACCACAACACAATGATATGAGAGAACTTGTCCAACTGAAGAACGCCATCCCAAAATTCCGGCTTGATCACCAATACTGGTTTGCGGTCATCAGGCTTCTCTACTTGACCAATAACCGACGCTAACAAGTCCATGATTGTTTTTCTCCATTCATAGCCTATTCAACATAATCTCTATTGATACACTCAATCTCTCTTCCGCATCTCTCTTCTCATTGCTAGGAAGGCCGTGGGAATAAGAATTACTATGCCAATACCAATGGCCCAAAGGGCAATCATGCCTTCTGAAGGAGGAGGAGGCGTTGTAGGAGAAGTTGTTCCGGCGGGTGTTGTTAACGGGTTGTCATCGACAACTAAAATGCTGCCCCCTGTCCGACTCCAAGTTCCATTGTTGCTGGCCATATAGATTTCGAAAAAGTGGATGCCTACTTCAGTTGCAGTCCACAAGTAGATGTATGTGTCACCAATTACCAACATTGTGTGGTTGTCGTCTTCTATTTCAAAGTAGACAATGAAGATTCCAGTCGGATGAGTTACATTTAGCGAGATTTCTGCGACTTCGCCCGTGATGACTGGGTACGGATCAACAACTGGTATAGTCCATTCTGGATTGCTGCTCTGCGTAGCTGCTACGTGATGCGAACTGAGCAGAATCGACGACGTGAATATGCAAGAAAGGACAAGTGCGAAGGCTATCTGCAAATGACCGATCTTCATTGGTTGTGCATCACCACAGTGAATTACTCCAAGATTGCGTCATCGTTCGCTGTCCAGTTGAAGAATCTTATCGTATATGCCCGGTTCTGAGTCTACGAGTTCACTTGCTGGTTTCTGACTCTTCTAGCCTCCAGCAAACATTATCAATCTCATTAGACTGTCTCTGAGATCATCTTCAGTGACGAAACCTGTTAGCTCATCCGCACCCATTTGTATCGTTGGCAATGCGGGCAAATCGTCTTCTGAAATCTCGGCTTCTGGGTCATCAATATTCACCAGGTCGATGACGGACCGAGGAATACCTAGCTCATCAAGAACAGACAGAAGACTATCAAGGACAGGAGTGCAGAAGACGCAGTGGTCCGACTTGTAAAAGACTATCGAAGGAATGTCGAGTGCCTCCTTCCACGCTGGAAGGATAATGACAAACTTGCTTCCTTCCTGTGGCTTACCAGCAATTCGGTCCTCAACCCAGATTCTTCCATCGAGATCAGACACAAAGTGATCGACAACCGCCAATCCCAATCCCCGACCTGCTGCCCGTCTTCCAGTCCAATCGAAAATCAACTCCTTCTGGTCGTCAGATATTCCAGGACCCCTATCTGAGATCTCGATTCTTATCTTGTCGCCTGACTCTATCGGCTCTGCATTTACGTCGATTTCCACTTCATTGCCTTCGACATAGGACATTGAGTTGTGGATTATGTTGAAGAAGATATTCCACAGGAAGGCGTGCCCAGCCACTTCGAATGCGTCATCAGCCACATTGCTCTCTGCTTTGAGTGTCTTCCATTCGAAATCTCTGTCGGCTTCTCTAATCGCCTTCCCAATGTGTGGGTACAAATCGGTCTTACCTCTTGCCGGGGCTTCATGACCTAGACTCATAAGGACCCCCAGGTTTGCGATCAGCCTGGAGGCCCGTCTTAGATTCCAGGAGGTCTCTTGCATCAATGATGCCTCCCGTTCCGCCATCTTCAGAGAGGTCTTGAGGTCCTCAAGTGACAGCAGCGTGTTCTGATAGATCAAGTTCAGGTCACTGGTCATGGCCTCCAGATAGAGATTGGCTCTCTCACTCTCTTCTCTGAGTCTCTGTTCCGCGGCTCGTCTTCTCGTAACATCAAAGGCCATGAGACCAATCTCTTTTGCTCTCTCGGCACCTATGGCCAAAGCCCTGGACGAAATGCTCACCCAAATCAATCGTTCATCGGGACGTTTGAATTCAATCTCTAGACCTGTAACACTTTTGCCCCTCAGGACTTCACTAATGATGTCGGCTCCTGGATCATACTCTGAGTTGGGATCAGGTAGGAAGTCAGCCAGTGTCTTCCCGAGGATTTCTTCGGCGCCACAACCCATGAGCTCCTCAGTAGCTTGGTTCACTTGTTCTATTTCGCCCGCACGATTCAATGTGATGTAGGCTATTGGTGACATGTCATACAGAGTGGCGAACCTCTTCTCAAGCTCAGTCACCTGCTCCTCGAGAGCTAGCTGTCTCGAGATGTCCTTCACCGAAGCCAGCACAGCGGGTTCGTCATAATACACGAACTCAGTCGGATTGATTTCAACGTGTATTGTGTCTCCGTTCTTGGACCGAAGTCGTGTGTTGAATCTCTCTATGTTCTCGCCGGACGCGATTGCATCGAGCATCGCACGGTCATGTCTCCGAGACAGCGTATCCACTAGGTCTTCAAAGGCCATGTCCAGTAGCTCTTTCTCTGAGTAGTTCACCATTTCAGCGAATGCAGTATTTGCCAAAACGATGTCTTCATCCTGTAGCAGGATGACGCCTTCGTGAACAACATCAAAGACCTTCTCAAGCCAACTAGAGGCATCTGGTTCGCCGGTCATATCGGTACCTCGCACTCACTTCAAAGCTGGAAATCGCCAATAACAATCTTCGCTGTTTCTATATTTGCGCAATTAATGGACCGGAAATAGCCCGATTCATTAGTCGCGAAACCGAGAAGACTTCTTGCCTGAGAGCTTCTGAACAACCCAGACCAAACACCACTCCATAGAGCCCTTGTATTCCGCCTTCTCCCAAAGCACAAGAATAATTGACCAAACGAGGATGTTGAGCAGTCCGAACAGAATGATGTTGACAAGAGTGGCATTCCATTGTGGCCATATTGGCGCAACAATCAGTTGGAGGACTACTGCAACAAGACCCTCCAGCATGTACACTGTCAAAGCCAACTTACCAAAGTCCGGAACCATCTGAGCAAGCCTTGACCATCTTTCTCTGGTTGAAGCAGAGCGATAGTCTAGAAGCGCCAGTCCGAGGAAGATGAGAATGAAGAAGAAACCTAGTTGCAGAAGTTTGCGAGCGAGAAGATTGATGTTGGCGGCCCAAGTGAATGGCTCTTGGCCAGGCAATGCATCGATGTTGCCCATGTATATCGCTCCAATCACAAGGGCAATTGCAGCGAAGATTACAGTGTAGCCCAGAACTTTCCGAGGGTTCTCGTTCCTTGCAATCGCGACACCAACCATGGCTCCAAAACAACCATATGAGAGGTGTGGGAAGATAGGCATCATTCCGTTCACAAGTGGTTCCAAGAAGAATGCCACTAGATAGTTACCTGAGTGGAAGGCGTTGTTTGAGAACTCACCAATCGCGAATCTTAAGAATGGGGAGACTGCCAGAAAGAAGAGACCCAATGATGCAAGAGTTCCATAGACTATTCGGGGGTATTCAAGCCCTTTCCACTTGCTAATGGCCCCCATCAAAGTCGACACGAAAATAATCGTCACTCCAATCATGCCAAGAGTTTCCATACCGATGAAAGAGGCAGGGTTGATTGCGGGGTCTGGTAATCGGCCAAACATGAGATAGTAAGGAAGTATTCCTGTCAGATTGATGAGCGAATCGTCCATCTGTACTAGCGGCATAGAGTCATCAATGAACCGGAGCAAGAGGACTCTGAAAGCTAGACTGTAGAGAAGCATGAGAATTCCGGTAATCCATCCCCCAGCTACAAGTACCCTTGCTGAAATGCGTTTCAATGTAAGACGCTTCTGAATCATGTATGCGTTGACCGCTCCTGAGATGACATAGAATATCCCGGCCATCGTGATGAAGAGATACATAACACCAATCTCTGGAGGTATAGCTCCGCCCGTGTAGGAGGAGAAGAAGTAGTCCCAGAGAACACGATGGAAAACAAGAATGCCTATTATTGCACCGCCTCTCAAGAGGTCGAATGTGTGGATTCTGTCAATCTTGACCTGTTCTTGGGCTTCGGGTGTGTCAGACACTGTATTCTGCCTCGATTGCCTACATGTAACTAGACCACAATAAAAGTGTACATTAGAACTGATTGCCAAAGGGAAAGCTCAACACCTAGTCTGGCAGGGCCAACCTCTTCGCTCCAACGTATACCATTGATAGTCCCACTATCATGAGAACTACACCAGGTCCATAAGCAAGCAGGGCGAGGTTCTCAAACCCGGTCAATAATCCCAGGCCGAGTGCAGACCCGAGGATTGAGACCATTAGGGTTACCATAATGGCTCCTGTGTTGTCTCTGAAGATCTTGCTTTCACGGTCTTCGTAGTTGGGGTTGTTTGCTGTGACGCCTGTGCTAATCATCACCGCACCTGAAATAGCCATGCAACAGCCTAGAATTGCACCAATACTTTGAACTAGACCAAATGCCATCATCTTTGAAGCAATAATGGTGTAGATGAAGACAACGGGAATCGCCAATAGCAGAGACTGAGCAATTCTGGCCTTCACATATTTGAAGACTCCGTCTGGAGTGCTTTTGATGATCCAAAGATGATTCTTGGACTCCATGAATGCTATTCCTCCAAATGTGATGGCACCTACAATAGAGAGCATCATGTTGGAGCTTATGATGAAGTAGAAGAAGACTCTATCCGGGTCAGTCGCTCCTACTGAGTAGTTGATCATAAGCGGGAAGACGATGGCAAGAATCATTCCAAAACCCAAACTCGTCACGTTCTGAGCTTTCCTCCCGAAATCCTTCAGAGATGTTATCACAAGAACGGTGAACGAGCTTGATGAGAGTCTCCTTAGACCTCTTAGAATCAGGTTTTCCCTTCCCGTAGTCACGACTGTCTCTGTACGAGCTCCAGCTTCGATTCTAAACAACCTATCAGACGTGAATAGAGCTAATCCGATTGTACCCACAAAAGTAGCCATCAACAGAATGAAACTGATAGAAGGTCCAAAGCCCAACATGGATCCTAGGATTCTGAGATCACTTGCGGACAATCCTACTCCGTTGCACATCACCGCAATCCAAGTTACGAGGTCCGCTCCCCAAGAAGATGGCAACCAGTCCATCGAACTGCTTTGCATGACAGCCGCGAATTCAGCTGGTACGAGTTGAACTACGTAAATTGCAAGCAGAATGAGAAGTCCGGTTATTACTGAGAAGGCAGTTGCAATGTCCCTTCCTCTTTCAGACCTACCGAGCTTCGACTGAAGTGCTGTTCCCAACAGGAGTGACAGCCAGACGGCGCTGATTGTCACGAAGAAGATGACTGAATAGATCAGAAGTTGACCGAATATTGAGACTTCATATGCAACAACCAATGGGCCAAGAACAACAGGAGCCGCCACTATTACAAACAGACCGTAGACCGGAATCCCTGCCAAGAATGATCCAACCAGAATGTCCCGGGTCTTGACATTGTGACTAAGTAGAATCTCCCATTGACCAATCTTGATCTCCTGCAATGCAGCTGAGATCGGACCCAGAAAGAGGATTATCCAAATCATGAGGACCAAAGATCTCATCATTCCTGGGAATAGAAACTTCAGGGCTGCGGTATACTCAGAACCAAACCAGAGGATCAGCAAAGATGACACAATCCATGGAGCGACTACAATTGCCCACAGAGGGCACACAATCATCAGGACAGTCGCTACTCTCTTACGGCGATGACGGAACCTTGATGTTATTGCAAGGAATTCAGCTTTTGCGATATGACTCCAGTTGTCTGACACCGTCAAGCCCTCCAAGCCAATAGCTGTTCTCGGTCTACCCTACCACCTACTATTCGCAGATATGCTTCCTCAAGATCAGCGGCGTCAACTGACTCGATGATTTGTTCAGGCGACCCGACGGTCATCAATTTGCCTTCACAAATGATTCCAATGACATCACACACTTCTTCTGCGAAGCTAGTCATATGCGTACAGATGAAGAACGAGGTCTCGGTTTCGTCAGCAAGTACGAGGATTAAGTCTTTGACTAGTGAACTGGCGGATGGATCTAGGCGAGAAGTTGGTTCATCCAAGAAGACAAGTTCAGGTTCGTGAAGCAGTGTCGAAGCCACCAGAACTTTCTGTTTCATTCCGGATGAATAGGACTCCAAGAGGTCATTCTGTCTTTCCTCTAGCCCGAGCAAGCTCAGAAGACTATCTATTCTTCTCAGAAGGGAATCCCCGTTTCTTCTGTTCAGCGCCCCGATGAACTCCAAGAACTCCACAGCCGAAAGTTTGGAGTAGATTCCAGGAGACTCTGGAAGAAGTCCTGTAATCGATTTGACCTGATCTCTTTGAGTTTCTATATCCAGACCGCAAACCCGGGCACACCCACTACTCTGTTTCATGAGCCCTGAGAGTATTCTGACAGTTGTAGTCTTTCCTGCTCCGTTAGGCCCGAGTAACCCAAATATGCTGCCGATAGGTACTTCCAAGGTAAGACTCCGTATGGCGTGAATTGTACCAAAGGTCTTGCCAAGTGTTTCGGTCTGAATAGCTAAGCCGTTCTCGTTCATTGTGATTTCACAAGTTCACCTGTTGCTGATTTCTTATATACTTTGCGTTGCAAAGTAGTTTGCGGTTACTAGTTCTTATTATAGCAAAGTTATTTAAGACGAAAAGCTGAATGACAGATCTGAACTCTACAATGTCTAATGACAGTGATTTGAAAGAAGCGCAACAAGCAGCAAACCGTCACTCAATGCAGGACGGTTTCGTCATAGTGATGGTCGGACTCGTCCTAATCGTGGGATCCGGTTCATTCGTGATACCCGCATACATTGTGTTCATTGCGTTCTTCGTGCTATATGGACCAAAAGCCCTTGAGTCATTGCGAGAAAGGTACACCTATCCGCGAATTGGATATGTTCAATTTCGTATGGAAGAAACAGCGACTCGCCTTGCAGCCGGGATCTTCGGTTTCATGGCTGTGTGTTTCGCTTTGACACTAGTTGCGATGTTCATTGTACAAGGAACAATATCATTGGACCTAATCTACGGATGGGTTCCAGCGTGGATAGGCATGACAATGATTGGTCCTAGTGTGTTTGGGGCGGATCAGACTGGCAGCCGTTACTACTACATCTTCGGGATATTGGCAGTCTCCACCGGTTTTGCCATCTCGATACTGGCCCATGACCTTGGCAGACTTGCAATTTCGCTCTATCTGGTTAGTCTGGGCCTGGTACTGACCATAACCGGCCTTGTGACTTTCGGGCGATTCCTCCGCAAGTTTCCGATTCTCGAGTCAGCGGGTGAAGTGATTGACGAGCAGTAGTGAAGGAGACTCTGAGCCGGAAATTGACAAGCTAATCCATGAACCTGCCAGGCTCAAGATCATGACCCAACTCTACGTTGTGGAGAGCGCAGACTATGTCTTCCTCATGGGACTGTTGGGTCTTACATGGGGCAACCTGTCCTCTCATCTGAGCAAGCTTGAGACAGCTGGGTACGTGGAAGTGGACAAAGGATACGAGGGGAAGAAGCCACGGACTGTTCTCCGCCTAACTGAGAAGGGACGTGATGCATTCAGAGAATACCGAGCAGTAATGAAACGAATAATCAACGATCTGCCAAAGTAGCCTTCAGTCCACATTTCCGAACTTGCTGGTTCACGCCTATTGATATTCAATTCAGGTGCCTACTCTCCTGAAAACCATGACAGAGGCTGATGAGCTGCGCAGTAAGTTTGAAAATGCCGTGAAAGATTTCTCATTGATGAGTCCAACGCAGCAGGGTGAGGGCATAACCAGGGTTCTGCATCAGAATGATTGGATACGGATTCTTGTCACCATGTCGGCAAACAGAGAAGAGAGAGAATCCACGATTGAAGTCGAGCTCTCTGTGCCGTGCAGCTCCACCGAAGACTGCGACTCCAGATACACGGACACTGACCTTATTTGCGGCATGTCGCTTCATCTCAACTACCTTGCTGATCTAAACGAGGCAGGATTCGATCTGGAAATTATCAAGACGGACAGCATATGGACGGTTTCAGCAGAGATTTCAGAAGCTCCCGACTCAAATCTATTCAGATTGCTTGTCCCTCCATGAGCTGAATGAGTATAAGCACGCAGATTCATTTTGGCGGAAGGAAATTCAACAAGACATATTTGTCCAGGCCGCCTACCATGTAGATTATCCCTCAGGCGTGGGAGAGGAGATACACATGAAGCGCCGCATAACCATTCTAGAGTTGTTTGCATCATCGTTGCTTATTCTTGGTCTGTTCGCAACACCGACAGCAGTGTTTCTGACCACCGATGCATATGCAGGCAATCAAGGATTGAAGGGAAGCATGACACTGTCATACAACACATCGATTTCGTTTCTGACCATTATGGGAGATTTGGAACTTGATACAGCAGCAGACACGCACAAGTGGCCTGGAGATGGTAGTCTAGGTAGTCCGTACGTGATCTCAGGATACAACATAACGACCGATAGTACTAACATACTTCTGGATAGTATAAATGATAGATATCTAGAGATTCGCGACTGTTGGATTGAAGGTGAAACAGGCAAAAGCAACTTTGGATTCAACATTTCGAGTTGCTATAACCTAGTCATCGAAAACTGCACGATTTCCGGGAAGGTGAACGGGATCGCCATTATTGGGTGGTCTTCTGAGAGCGGCATCACTATCAACAATTGCACTGTCTTTGATTGTGATACAGGAATACAAATGAGCCATTCCGAAGGGATAATCGTCAATGACTGCAACATTTACGACTGTGATGTTGCTGGACTCACGATTTCTACTCCGACTATCGAAACTAGAAGCCCTGGACTGATTTCATACAACAGGATCCACGATATGATTGGTTACGGGGTTTTCATTTCAAGGAGCGGTGGCTGGACTCTGCAGGGCAACACAATCGATAATTGCGGAGGACCGGCAACTCCCGCAGTATGTATCGAGTACATCCCAATTGGGTCTTCATTCATGACTCAATGTACGATCAAGAACAGCTATACGGGTATTCTGGTTAATGGTTCCAGGTCTGTTCGCTTAGCCTGGAATGATGTCTTTGACAACACGCAGGAAGGGATACTCTGCTTTGACAGCAACTACACAATGTTAGAGAACAACGACATCATGGGAAATAGATTCGCGGGGATATCACTGTCTAACAGCAATGACACTGTTGTGGAATACAACTATGTCTTCAATCAGACAAGCGATGGTATGTACATAGATGCTTCATCAGACGTAAAAGTGCAGCACAATACATTCGACAGAAATGGAGGGAAATCAAGCGAGCTCTATGCTTGGGGCTGTCCGAATCTCTATGTCTTCGATAACGATTTCACAAACAACCAGTTCTACGATGGGATCTACCTTCGAAACTGTGATCATGCCAATGTCACAGAGAACAGAATCTCTGGCCATCCGAGTTATGGACTCTATTTGCGCGATTCTGGATTCTGTGTTGTTCATAGCAACACCATTGAAGATAATGGTGATGACGGGATCTACGTATACCAATCCTACAACAGCACATTCTCTAAGAATACTGTCATGAACTGCTCTACCAACGGCATTAGGTTCTGGCAGGCCGACAACAATACGATAATTGGCAATGATGTGTCGAACAACACAGACGACGGCATCTATCTATATGACTCGGAGAACTTGGAAGTCATTGATAATGACCTCTACGACAATGGCTGGACCAATTATCCATCGGCGCCTGACTCCGGAATTCATCTCTCGTCATCGCATGATGTCGAAATTCGTGAGAATAGAGTGTACAACAACACAGCAGAAGGAATCACATGTTCTGGCTCAAACAATGTCACAATTATCGACAACGAGGTATTCGGCAATTGGGGACTAGCGGACCCGAGGTGTGGAGTCTTTGCTACGAGCAGTCATGATTTGGTAATCGTTGGAAACACTGTATACAACAACACCGAAGATGGCATGCAACTTGTCAATTGTGACGATGCCTTGATATCCGAGAATGTGGTCTACGAGAATACGCAGCACGGGTTCAACTTGTGGTCCTGCGACAATGGAGTCCTTGATGAGAACACAATCTACGGTAATGGACTTGATGGAGTCTATGCCTTAGATCCCTTCTCATGGAATATGACGTGGAATGTTGTATTCGAGAACGGCCGGTATGGTATTCAGCAAATTGGAGCAACAAACAGCCTAGTTTACTACAACGACCTTGGATGGAACGAAGTAGCAAATGGTTATGCAAGCTTGCCTGGGACTTGGAACACAACTGGCATAGGAAACTGGTGGCATGATTTCAATGAAACAGCAGGGCCTACCTACAACGTCTCAACAGGTGTTGTAGACCACTACCCGACATTGAACCTCATTGCTGGCTACGCTGCTCCGCTAAGCTATGAGAAGGGAACACCAGATCAGTCCCTAACTTGGACAGCATCCACGTTGCATCCAGCAACGTATTCGGTCTACATCAATGGAGGATTTGCGTACAGCAGTGCCTGGGACGGCTCGAGCATCACAGTTGATGTTTCAGGCCTAGATGTCGGACACTATGACTACACAGTATTTGTGTATCACATCTCGGGTCGATGGGACAACTCATCCTCATACGTTGATGTCTACGATACGACTGAACCAACTTGGGTGACTCTTCCATCTGACCAAGAGATTGAACTAGGCACTTCACTGAGCTACCAGCTTGAAGTCAGTGATCTGTCCAGTGTGACTTGGTCAGTCAATGACACTGTACATTTCGCAGTAGTTGACGGTCTAATCACGAACAATACCGCCCTCGAGTGGGGCGATTACGGACTCAACATAACTGCCATTGACGCGTATGACAATTCATTATCCCATACAATTCGCATTCGAGTTCGCGACACGATTGCACCGTTCTGGATCAATCTTCCAGAGGACCTAACCATTACTGAAGGTTCGAGCGTGAATGTCAACTTCTACGTGTTTGACCTGTCAGACATTGGCAGCTGGAGTCTTGACGATGAGGAACACTTCTCAATTTCTGACGGCGTTCTGACGAACACTGTTGACCTTGATGCCGGGACATACGACTTGACCCTAACAGCGACGGACCTTTACGGAAACTCCAACTCCACATCATTCAGAATCACGGTCACTGAAGTACCTGTGACAACTACAACGACAACTACCACTACTACGACTACTGATGGAGGCATAGACCCAACAACGATGATGATTATTGCTGGCGGCAGTGCTGGCATCGTCATCATTATCGTGGTTGCTGGAGCTATGAGAAGAAGAGGAGGATAGGCTCCTGAGGCAGGGTCTCATTTACAGTGGACCCTGCGCTTCCATACTTCCAGTCCATGACGACGTTTGACCATCTCACAAATGGGCTTGCTTGCTCGCTCATTCTTATATCGCTTTAATAGCAGATTGACAAGAAGCAGGATGGGATATGGCAGAATCCAAGCAAGCAGAACTATGCTGAGAAGCAGGTCTTCGATGAGAAGAATTCCGTTGACGGGAATGATTCTCCTCATGCTGCTTTATTTCAGTCTGTCACATCAGACTGCCAGTGCGAATGGAGCAGAAGTTGTTTCATTTGGGGTAGAGGAGGAGATCCAAAGATTGGTGACGGAGGGGGATATTCCTTCGCTTCACGTGTGTGTAGTATCTGGTGACGAGCTAAACTGGGTACGAGGCTTTGGAGAGCAGACAAGTCCTGATACTGTATTCCTAGTAGGCTCAATACAGAAGATGTTCGTTGCTGTTTCAATACTGCAGCTATATGAGAACGATATCATTGACCTTTATGACGACATAAACGACTACCTTCCCTTTGCTGTCAGAAATCCACAGCATCCCAATATCTCTGTGACAATCCAAATGCTGCTCACTCATCGGGCAGGGCTTTATTCCACAATGTCCCCAGAATTCTGCTATGATTGGGAGGGGTTGCACTATCCCGACTACTACTCTCGGAGCTATTATCCGTCCGTCGTCGGCATTTCGTTGGGTGAGTTTCTGTATGAAGTGTTGGACCCCGACGGACAATATTACTATGCAAGCAATTGGATAAATGAACCAGGCACGGAGTACAGCTACTCTAACACAGGCTACAAGATCCTAATGTATCTCCTGGAAGTTGTGTCAAACAAGACAATCGCGGACTACATGCAAGAGAACATTTTCGGGCCCCTGCGTATGAACAACACCGGATTCTATGCGTCGGACTACGTTGGGCATCACGCCATTCCTCACAGTCGTTTGGGTACAAACACCACGAACACTGCTCTACCAATCTGGAACGGCACCTACATGATACGAAGTACAGTGAGTGACATGGGGCACTTCATGATTGCATTGATGAACAGGTGTGAGTTCGATGGACACAAGCTGCTAGAGCCCAGCACTCTTGATGAAATGATAGCAAATGAATACAGATACAGTGGTCCCAATCTCAGAAAGGAGCTCCGGTGGGAAGGTTATGGTTTGGGGCAGGATCTATTCTCACACGGAGTCAAAGGCCACGGCGGGTCTACTGTCGGATTCACAGCCAACCTCTATTTCAATCCTGATACGAAACTTGGAGTCGTACGACTCTCAAATGTGAATGCCATCCTGGATCCGTCTTCTAATGAATGGAGCACAATCTATGAGTACACCAGTCAGATTGTGAATCTAGTCATGAGTGATGTTGGCCTACTGCCACTATTCGGAATAGCAGAGGTTCTGCCGGTAATGACTTTCGTCTGCGTTCTTGCAGTTGTAGGTTTTGCTTGCAAGCGTCGCAGGAAGGCACGCCTTGTGACTGAGGCCAACAACAACGACTGACTAGGTGCATTTGAAATCTATCAGCGTCTTGATGATTTCTCGGCTGACTTGGTTTAATGAGTCCGGAACTGATAATAGACACCTAGCTCATCGGCTCGGAAGCGCTGCTAGTTCCTATCTGAATCCAGATGGTGAACATCTGTCTTCGAAAGCATGTCGCTAATGTGGTTAGGAGAAGTCCACGTCAAATGAAAGTCAGATTTCTTTTTCTCATCATGGCCCTTTTGTTCTCGGTAGCGAATCCACAACTGGCAATAAGCACCCAAGAGCCAGACCCTACAACGGAAATCGTGCGCCTCACCGATGGTGAGGATTCGGAGTATTTCGAGAAGGGGCTTCTTGATGATGGCACACTAGAAAGACTCTCCCCTAGGTGGACCCAGGAGGAATCGAATTTGAGTGCGTCAGTCGAGCCGCCTGCGTCCCGCATCGATGTCAGCAGTCGAGATCCCCACGACGCGATCATAATTACCTCTGATGATGAATTTGAATCTCAGGGATGGCCAGGTAGTGGAACGGTTGAGGATCCCTACGTAATCTCTGGATGGATCATCTTTAGCGGGGGCCCTTGCATAGAAATCAGAGACACAATCGTACACTTTGCAATAAGAGACTGTACTTTGGTTCCCGATCCATGGTCATACCTAGCCGCAATCATGCTATCCAATGTTCAAAACGGAGTTATCGAGCAGAATTTTATCCAGAGCGGATCTGTCGAACTTGACACGTGTGTTCAGATTACGGTTTCTCACAACGACTTCCATATTATGGATTATATTGGGATTGATGTCTACAATTCGTACGAGTGCTTTTTCGGATACAATGACATCAACGGTGCTGACTATGCAGGCATCCGTTGTGAGAGCTCAAGTGAAAACATCTATACCGGGAACCGCATTAGATCGAGCTCGGATGGAATAATGATTCTTGATGAGGAATCCTCCAACTTCACATTCAATTACCTCGATGGCATTTGGAACACCGGCATAATCGTTGCTGTAGGACAAGACAACTTTGTGTTTGGAAATCTATTAAGCTCGTGGGCTGGTGCCCGTGACGATGGGGCAAACACTAAGTGGGATGATGGAGTTGGCATTGGAAACTGCTGGGGTTTGTATGAAGTGTCCACGCCATATGAACTGCCAGGTGAAGCAGGTGGCGTGGATCATTTCCCAATCATTTTGGAAGACCCAGAGAGTACGCTGCCCATAATAGCTAGACCACACTCAATCGTCAATGTGGATGGTGTGGATTCAGCTGTGACTTGGGTAGTCTGGAGTGATCAGGGAACATTCTCTCTACGCGAAAACGATTCAGAGGTTCAGGATGGAGCCTGGGAAGGGTCAGGACCCTTTGAGTTTCATCTCCTAGATACTTCAAACGCTGTTTACAACTACACTCTAACAATACATGACTCCATCTATGGAAGTGCAAGCGATTCTTTGTACTTGATTGTGCCAGGGTTCATTATCTTGACTCCGCCGTGTCCGCCCATGAATATGCAGAGGGTTCTAGGAAGCGGTGAAATCGAGATCAGTTGGGATGCACCAACGCATGACGGGAATCTTCCTCTTCTTGGATACAGGGTATATCGAGGGTCAACGCCCTACAACTATGAAATGTTGGTTGAGATCGGACCTTTGACAACGTTTGCTGATAGTTCCATTCTACCTGACAGAATGTACTTCTACGTTGTCACCGCATTCAACGGCCTCCTTGAAGGTGAGTCATCTAGTAGTGTAAACAACCTCATTGAACACGATAGAATCCACGTGTTCTCGAACAACGACTTAGCCGAACTGGGTCTTCCTGGAAACGGAACTGAAGAAAACCCATTCAGGCTTGTACTCTTCAACATCACTTCCGCTGACACACCTATCATAATATCCAACACAGATGCATTCTTCGTCGTTGAGAGCTGCTGGGCATCTAGAACGGACGGAGGATCTGACACAGGCGTCATTCTGAGTAGTGTCAGGAGCGTGGAATTCAGATTCTCATGTTTCGATGGGTTCGACAAGGGACTGGACATTAGCTACTGCAGGAACATCACCGTCAGCAACTGCACCTGGAAGGACAATTACGGAGCTTGCACCTTCTTCTCCTCTACTTCTTGTGAGATTGTTGGAACGGATTTCATTGGATGTGGGTACCCTGTTGACATTTCATCGTCCATGAGCATCAGTATCAGGAACTCGAGTTTCACCAGCAGCGAGGACGCGTGGAATACATATAGATGCGTGTATGTGGGTTCTTCCGTAGAATGCAGCTTCTCAGGATGTACATTCAGTGACTCACAAACTGGTATACGATTTGAGTCGTCAGTCTATGGTAATGTGACCTCATGCACTTTTGACAGAGTGGGAGAACCATTGACGCTCTGGAATTCAGATTACTGTGTAGTATTGTACTGTGATGTAGTTGATTCACAATCAGAAGGCAATGGGATCACCCTGATTGAATGTAACTTCTGTTCGTTCTTCAACATCTCGTTGGGTGGGAAAAGGGTTATCATTGAGGGCGGGACAGCAGTCAACTGGCTCCACTCTTTCGTCAATGTAACGACCAATGGCAAGCCAATCGGCTATTTCGCAAATTACCAGGATAACACAATCGACTCAACCTTGTTTTCTCAACTTATCCTAGCGGTCTGCTACAATGTCTCAGTAGATGGTCATCACCTCGCGAACATCTCTAGTGGCGTCTCCATTGTATTTTCCAATCAGCTGTCAATTCAGAACTTAATCACGTCAAACGTTTGGCTAGAGAGTGCGAATAGAATTAACTTGAAAGACATGTCAGTGTACGAATCTGAGGGGGATCTTCATTTATCTTCAAGTTCTAGCATCCTTCTAGACAACATATCCTTCACAAGGCAGCTGCACTGGGGAAAGGTGGACATCAGGTCGTGTCATAATGTCTCTTTCGTAGACAGTCGCATCGACGTGATGTACGAGGCAACACGCGTCTGGTACTCGGACAACTGCTCGTTCACGAGAGTGGCATTCGATTTTCGATCAACCGGCCTGCAGTTTTACCGATCACCAAATCCCAGGATCAGAAACTGTAGATTCAATGGTGAAGACCGAGCCTCGATCTACCTCGAAATGACCAGTAATGCGCTCATTGAAGATTGTATCCTCGTAGGAGGAGGTCTCGAAATCAACAGCATGGATTGGTGGGGGGATAATCCGGAGGATTATTGGATTCACTCTATCAGTAATGTGACTGTCAATGGAAATCCGATTCTATACATGCGCGGAGAAAGCGGCGTGGAGATCCATGATGGTGTCTATTCCCAAATCATGCTTGTGAACTGTGTAGATGTATCAATTCGAGATGTGACAGTCGAGAACGCGTCAATTGGCCTCCAGATGACATATACTTCAGGGGTAACAATACGAGACATCGAAATTGCTAATCAGCGAAGCGAGGGGGGCCGGGCAATGCTTGATTGTGCGCAGATTTCAATCCACAACCTACAATATCATGATAATGAAGAAGGCCTTCGACTTTGGAGCTGTGCGGACCTTGTGCTCAACGATAGCAGCTTTGAAGACTGTGGGAGAGGAGTCTATTTTGAGTGGTCAGCGGGATATTGCTACGTCACTAGCTGTTACTTCAGTAACTGCGGGGATGCGATTAATGTCGATAGTGGTTACCAAATCTTTGTAACGAACAACATCATTCGAGAGGGCTACACCGGGATCAGAGTGAATTCAGCACAAGGAGCCTTCGTGCAGTACAACGACATTGGTTATGTAACAGGTGGTTTGTATCTATATTATGCCTCTGGCTCTCAAATAACCAACAATATCATCAATCATTGTTCTGGCAATGGAGTCGAAAACTACTATGGGGATAACAACTTGTATTCAGCAAATAGAATCCTCTATTGTGACTCTGACGGCATCGTTGCAAGAGGTATGGCTGAATCATCTTTCACTTACAACGAGATTGGGCACAACGGTGCAGTTGGACTACGTTTCTGGGATGGCCCTGAGAATTTCATCTTTGGCAATCTATTCTACGCCAATGGGGAGCATGATGCAGAAGACGATGGGACCAATAACCAATGGGATGACGGCGAGAGTATTGGAAATTGCTGGGGCATGAGGAGTCTCGAAGTCCAGCGCTCAATATCGGGAACTGCAGACTCGGTGGATCGATTCCCCATCTCGACTGATGATGTGGAGTTTGAATCTCCCATCATTAGTAGTCCACGGGATGTGAGTCAATACTACACGGACAGGAATCCTCTTACTTGGGTTGCTTGGGTGTTGCTTGGAGACTGCACGGTCTTGATTGATGGACTACCCGTCTTAATATCGCCGTCGGTAAGCTGTGGACCCATTACAGTTATGATCCATGAACTGGATGCAGGGACACATAACTTCACAATCGTTGTCATGGATGAGTACGGAACTATCGACTCAGACACTGTTCTCGTTACTATCACGACAAACGACGTCAGTTTGCCTCTTCTCACATCAATCATTGCAGGCGCTGCGGTTGTCTTAGTAATCTGCTACGAAACCACAGGCGAGTCGTCTCTTCTATCAAAACTGAGACGCGAAGAAGAGGATATTCTGTAGAATTGCGGAATGGATAATAGAAGACAGTGTCAAATAGCAACCTAGTCAAGAGTGGGAAATCATACGTAGTAGGAAACAGCGCTCTTCCTAAACCATGAGAGGGTCCAGATGGCAGTTTGTTGAAGGACATCTAATAGTACGTTTGTCGAAACGGTTTTCATTGATGTCGTAATCTCTGGGTTTGTGATTCAAGTCGTTGTGGTTTCAGGTGTAGGAGGCATCGTCATCCTTATAATCTCACTAGAATTCCGGTCCAGATTCAGAGCGTGAAGTCTGAGTACAAAAAAGCAATCAGGCAAAAATAAATCGGGCATATTCTCTGAAAACAGCATTGCCAAACATTACTTCATAGCACGGTGTTGGTATTGGACTTAACCGACAAGAGGATTCTCCTAGAACTTGACAAAGACTGCAGAGCTAGCTACGAGAATCTTGGACGCATCCTCGGAATATCTGCAAATGCAGTGAAGAAGAGAGTTGACAAACTGATTAGTTCCGGAGTCATAGAGGAGTTCAGCGTCGTCCTGCGCCAAGCCATGACCGGAGCTGACTATCTAATAGCGGAAGTACAGACCGATGGGAACGAGGACGAGGAGACGTTTGCGAATACGTTAGGGGCCAATGAGATGATCAACCAGGTTGGCCTTATAGCTGATCCGACAGGTCGCTCATATCTGGTTCATGCAGAATATGTTGGAACGCAGGGTTTGATGAAACTCGGCAGGTTCTTGAGAGCCCTGGAAAACGTGACTCAAGTAGATTTGCACACCTTGCTGATCGGGCAAGGAAAGAGAATGGACCTCACCAAGTTACACCTTAGGGTACTTCGTCAACTTATGAATGATGCAAGAATGCAGATTGGTGAAATAGCTGAACGATCAGGTTTGACCGCTAGACGCGTTAGAAAAGCAATTCAGGAATTGCAGGAAAGCGAGGCCTTTTGGTTTGCCACAAGATGGAACCTTAGCCTCGGTGAAAGCACCCAGTTCTATGTAAGAATAAATCGAGACACTCAGGTGATGGACCACAATGAAGTCGATGAGTGGATGCGTGGGCAATTTCCTCTAGAGTATTGGTACTCCTACGTTTCTGCCATTGAGCCAGTTATATTCGCCAAGTTTGTCACTGAGCATTTCAGACAAGCTGAGCCAATTTCGAGAGTTATCAAAGCAGCTCCTTTCGCCGTTTCTACTAACACTATGATTTGCTACCCGGTAAGGAAGTACCCTAGATTAGGGCGGATCAAGCTGGAGCAGATGCTAGCCGATGCAGGTCTGTGGCCATAGCAAGTTGATTCCACCACCAAAGAGCTTTTAATGTTCATATTTAACATTGTTAACTAGCTGCTGTGGTACGGTGGATTCTTTTGATTGATGAGTTGCCTGCTGATACAGTGAGGAAAGTCTGCGACCCAAGTCTGATTCAATGTAAGACCACTGAAGAGCTCTCTCCAGTTGATGACATCATAGGCCAAGAAAGAGCCCTTCGTGCCTTGAGATTCGGACTAGACATCGAGAATCATGGATTCAATATCTTCGTTGCTGGATATCCCGGAACCGGGAAAACCACAACTGTGAGGAGTTTCTTGGTTGATGTTGCCAAGAGCAAACCTGCTCCGATAGATTGGGTTTATGTCTACAATTTCAAGAAACAAGGAGAACCTCGAGCCATCGAAATGCCTAGAGGAATGGGAGTGGTATTCAAAAGAGACCTTGAAGAGCTGCTCAATGGTGCGAGGAAGGTCCTTCCCGAGGCCTTTGAGAGTGAGGAGTACATCTTACGTAGACAATCACTGGTAAAGGCTGTGGAGGCACAAAGAGACAAGCTACTTGCGGAAGTGAACGAGAAGGCAAAGAAGAAGGGGTTTGTCCTGAGACCGAGTCAGAGTGGACTTCTCATTGTGCCCGTTGTCGAGGGACAACCGATTAGTGACCAAGAAATGGCGGCCCTTGACCCAGAATTGTTGGAGAAGATAGCAGATGCCCGAGAGGAACTGAACACAGAGCTTCGAAGTGCAATGAGAGAGCTTAGAAAACTCGAGAGCGAAGTCAGCTCAAAGGTTGAAGCCTTGAACAGAGATGTTGCCCTCTTTGCGATCGGTCACTTCGTAGCAGATCTGAGAGAAAACTACTCACAGAATGAAGAGGCTGTCGCTTACATTGATGATGTCGAGCAAACCATCTTGAGTAATCTGCCCGTTTTTGTTCAGCCGCCCCAACAGACTCAGCCCAACGCACAAGAGCTAGTAGCTCGAGAGCGGTTCTTTAGAAACTTCGAAGTGAATGTGATTGTGGACAATGGAGAGCTTGAAGGCGCACCTATAGTCGTAGAAATGAATCCGACGTATCTGAATTTGTTTGGGCAGATAGAGAAAGAAGCAAGATTCGGCGTTCTAATGACTGACTTCACAATGATCCAACCTGGGAGTCTGCATAAGGCAAATGGTGGCTACCTCATGATTCCCGTCGAGGAGCTATTGAAGGCACCCTTATCTTGGGAGAGCCTGAAGCGCGCCTTGAAGAATAGGGAGATTGTCATCGAGGAAGCTCCCCAAGTCGCTGGAACGCTTGCAACAAGAGGGCTAAAACCAGAACCGATTCCACTTGATGTTAAGGTAATCCTTGTAGGAGACCCGTCAATCTATGAGCTTCTCTACACGAGAGACCCAGACTTCAAGGAGCTCTTCAAAGTCAAGGCACACTTTGACATTACCATGCCTCGGACTAAAGAGAACATTATGAAGTACGCATCAGCTATGGCGAATGTCTGTGCACGAGAGGGGCTCAAACATCTTGACGCAGAAGCCGCAGCGAAGGTTATAGAGTACAGCGTAAGACTGGCTGACGACCAAGAGAAGCTGTCAACACGATTTGCAGACGTTGCCGACATAGTCCGTGAGGCAACATTCTATGCTACAAAGGAGAAAGCAAAGCACGTCAGCGCGGCTCATGTAAAGAAGGCAATAGAAGAAAAGGTCTACCGCTCGAATCTCATCCAAGAGAAGATCCAGGAGATGATCAAGCGAAGAGTTATTCTAATCGACACACAGGGAGAGAAGGTAGGTCAGGTGAATGGTCTGACTGTAATGAAGTACGGCGATTTCACATTTGGTGGTCCTTCGAGAGTCACTGTTAGCATTGGCGTTGGTCGACACGGAATAGTCGACATAGAACGAGAATCCAATCTTGGTGGCAACATCCACACCAAAGGCGTTATGATTCTGGGAGGCTACCTGCAGGGACTCTTTGCGCATGACAAACCACTGAGCTTGTCAGCAAGACTTGTCTTTGAACAAAGCTACGCAGGCGTCGACGGTGATAGCGCGTCGAGTACCGAGCTATATGCATTGTTGTCCACACTTTCTGGACTACCAATTAAGCAGAATTTCGCTGTCACTGGCTCTGTCAATCAGCGAGGACAGGTTCAAGCAATTGGAGGAGTGAATGAGAAGATAGAGGGCTTCTTTGAAGTGTGCAGAGCTGGTGGTTTGACAGGCGAACAAGGTGTCCTTATTCCAGCAAGCAACGTTCAGAACCTGATGTTGAAAGAGGACTTAGTCGAGGCTATCAGGGAAGGTAAGTTCCACATCTATCCGATTGAGAGAATCGAAGAGGGAATTGAGATACTAACTGGTGCCAGGGCTGGAGTACGGCAACCTGATGGTGGATTTGAAGAGGGTTCTGTATACGATTTGGTTGATAAACGTTTGATGGAAATGGCCCAAAAGCTAAGAGAATTTGAGGGAGCAAAAGAATAGTTGCTGGATTCCTAACTGTGACATTCGGAAATACTCTATTTCTGCTCTGCAACGGTCCTTTCCACCTAATTGCATGATACCAATCCTTGATATACATTCCAAATGACGCGCGGAGGAACAAGAATGCAAGTAAATGAGATTAGAACCAAGACTGTTGTGTCCCTATTTGACACCGGGGCTTACAACAATGGCAGCAACTTGGTTGATCTTTCAGGTTTCCGGAAGTCCGGCCTTTTCTTAAATCGGCTCGGAATTGATTTCCAATCTGTGAGAGTCTAGACGTAGAGCTGCCATTACTCGTCCTTTGGGTGAGAGGAAAACCGCTGCCTTTCTATGAGATTCGATCAATCTCAGTAGCAGACGCTAATTCTTGGAGCAATTCACAAATGACCAAATGTGTTCGCTCCAAGAGTTGAACCTCTATCGTGTGAGAAGAAGATAGAGCTGGCTTGGACGCTCTTGACTTCGTCAGTTCAATGTTCCAAGATTCATCTATAGAATGAACCTGAAGCCAGTAAGCAGCAGTTCACTTCGCGAATGAAACGATGAACAACACCCTTGGGGAGTGTGGTATCAACGAATGGTACCACCTCCCAGATTCCCTTCTCAACTGATTGCAAAGCGATGAAGTTCACTCGACAATCTCTATGTAGAAGCCACCGAAAGGCCTCTTCCTGACCAAGGGAAGTACGACAATGGCAATTGCCAAGATAATGGCTACACCAAGTGCAGTCCCATAGATCAGAAGCGATGCGGCTTGCTTCGTCGCGATTCCGACAGATGCCCAAATCACTACGAGGTTGAAAGCGAAGTCTCTTCGAAGAACCAACATCAACAGTGAGAGTATCAAAGCTATGACAAGAACGGCTGAAGTCCACATCTCTTGAACAGCCAGAGGGATTCCCACGATAACCTCGTTCAAGACAGATGCCGTGTTGGCAATTGTCGCTAAGGAAATCCATCCAAGATACACACTGACAGGAAGATGCACAGCAAGCTTTACTCCGCGAGTTACATGTTTGATACCGATGCCCAATCTGACATACGTGAAAAGAAGTACGACCAGAAGACCCACAATGAATAAGGGCGTGAAAACGAACAGAGAAGCTACTCCATAAGAATAGTGGAATAGGATCAACCATGAGATGTTGAACACAGCACCTATCAGGTATAGGAAGCTAATCTCCTGCAAATAGTCCATTTCGCGCTGACTCGAGCGTAGCTGATAGACTATGAAAATCCCCAGCAGGGTGTAGATGACTCCCCAGATAGAGAAGACATACCCTGGAGGTGTGAACAGACTCGGATAGAAATCTGACACTTCCCCTGACGTTACTCCGTTAAGGGGGATTATGTTTACTAATGCATTGAATATGATTGTAGATATGATTGCTAACAGATTCACAATCTGTAGTACCTTAGGATTGGTATTTGTCAAAATTACAACTCCCATCTCGCTTTGAGCGATTTGGATTTATATTTATTTGAACACCATTTAACTATTGTGAAGTGTGCATATATCACGTCGGACATTGACGAGCAGCTTTCAGAATGCAGCACAGAAGGTGCGATGGCACCGAGTTCACAGCTGAGGTCAGTCTGACCCACATCATCTTCGAAGGTGAATCCCTTGTTCAGGGTATAGTCATAATGATTGTGGAATGAATCCGAAGAGTATCTAGCTGATTATGAGCAACTCCAAATCCCTTGGGTATTTTGTTAGTACCTCAATGCCATCATTAGTGACGACAAATGTATCGCTGTGTCGGAAACCGCCAAGACCCCGTTCATAGATGCCAGGTTCGCAAGAAAAGATCATTCCGGGCTTCAGCACCTCTTCAGAACCGACATCAAGGAATGGCCGTTCATGCCCCTCCATTCCTAAGGCATGTCCCGTGTGATGTCTAACAAGATTGGCAACACCATGGTCCTTGAACGCCTTTCTGGCAGCTTTGTCTACTTCGGCACAATCAATGTCGGGTCCTGCTGCGGCCAGTGCTGCATCTTGTGCGGCCATCATGGCTTTGAATAGCTCCTTCTGGCGGGAACTCGGTTCGCCCATAAACATGGTTCTTTCAAGCTCGGACTTGACTCCATAGACATCCGATGAGGCTCCGGTCACGAGTGTGTCGCCCTTCTTGAATAACAGCCCTCTTGACAATGCATGCGGGAAATATGAGTTAGGGCCAATCTGTCCACGATAGACTGCAGACGCAGGAAACATCGAGAAGCCTGTGGGATGATAGTTGTCGCCGAGCTCTGTTATCATGTCATGTGAGCCCTGAGTACTTGCCCTGATTGAAACGTCCATCTCGTTGGCACCAACTTCGGTGAAGTCTTGTAGATACTTGTGGACTCGGTCAGCCCACTTCGAGGACTCCCGCATTAGATCGATTTCTTTTGGTTCTTTGATGACTCGCATATCCATTATTAGATCTGGTAGCAAATGAAACTTGAAACCAGTTGATTCCTCGAGCTTTGGCCCTTTGTATCCCCAATAACTTGGTGCCCCGGGAGCTTCAGATGCAACCTTAAGAGGCTCTATCTTGATCTCATTCATCAGAACGTCAGCCAGACAGTACATGGGGTGTTTCACATCGGGATACTCGAAGTATGAGAAGATTTCAGAAACGAAAGGAACCTGATGCTCCACGTGATCGATTTCCAGTGAAGGTACGAAGAAATAGGTCTCGCCCTTGTGCACAATAAGGACAATAGGTCGTTCTGTCGGTATGAAAGACAGACCTGTGAGATAGAAGATGTTCTTTGCGTTGAAAACGAGAAGAGTGTCTTTCTCTTCCTCCTCAAGCTTTGCACTTAGTTTCTCAATCCTTTTCTGGTGATGCTCTGGCGTCAATCTTGTCGTCGTCAATTTTCCCTTACCGGTTTCTAGAGGTTGTAACCATCAATTAAGAATTGTCAGGCGGACTTTCTTCACTTATTCCTAGGTCGAGCTGAGATTATTGAGGTCGACTTGACCGAATTCGCCCACCTTGAAGGATCATATCACTGACCGTGACGATTCCCGAACATATGCTGACCGTGAAACTCAGAATCAGAGCAAGTGGAACCGAGTAGTATAGAATTCCAAATAACGCTTCAATTGAGGGAAGATGCCGAACCAAGTAGAAGTGGAGAAATGGATCGGATAGTTGCCTTTGGATTTCAGCGACTACTGGAATGAAAAACATGGCAACAGCCAGGAAACCAACGAGATTGAGAATCAGAGACCCCTTCCATGCATTCTTGTCTTCCATCATGAGCCCATAGAATACCACTAGTCCAACTGCGCCCATCACAAGCGGCAAGAGCGCCAGTGAAATGAAAGAAAGGGAGTCACGGAATGGGTTCCCGTAGGGGCCCCCATAGAAGCCCTCGGCCTCAAAGAGGATACCGCTCATGAGATCATAGGCATTATACGACACTACTTCAAGAAGTAAATAGACAAACGCCGTAGCCGCTTGAAAGAGTGCCACTATTGTTGGTTTGTCCATCATCTTATTTGCCCTCCTTCATTGATTGAAAAGGAGTGCGGCTATTGCAGAATTACGCGTCACTTCTTTCACTTCCCGAAGACTGAATCAACAGGTAAACTTCTACTTTGACCGGCGAGCATCTCATAGCTTAGTTTCGCTACTGCTAGACTCAGAATCACAGCAGGGAGAATTAGGAAGTACAAGACCAGTACAAAGCCTATGTCCACGAAGGGCTCCGATCTCAAGAACTGTAGAGATTCTATCGCAAGAACTGGAAAGAATATGAGAATCATTAATACGATTCCAACGACATTGAGCAACTGAGACCACTTCCATAGGTTCTTGATTTCCATCCGGAGTGGGTAGAACAGTATTAATCCAATTGCGCCTATCAGAAGCGGCATTATCACAGCTGAAAAGAACGAAAGGAACTCATGATACGGGTTCCCCCATGGACCTCCATAATAGCCCTCAACCTGAAAGAGAATTGCCCCAAGGGTATCAAGGTTCTGGGACGATACGGCGCCAAGAAGTAGATAAACAGAAGCCGCAGCCAATTGGAGGAATGCCGCAATACTTGATTTGGTAGTCACATCTCTTGCCTCCGCGACAGGTAGAACGCGTTCCTTGTGGTAGGAACGAGCAAGCATACGACAACAACCAAGCTAGTCGCAAAGGTGATTATGGCGCTGATGCCTGGGCCACCTGAGTAGAAACCAGAGGGGAGAGCATCGAAACTTAGGAAGAGAGCAATAAGGAGAGTAACAAGATTCAGGAACAAAGCTGACCAATAGGCCCAAGTCTGTAGGTTCCAGAGCCCCCAGAATACGAGTAGACCAATGATCCCCACCATATAGAAGATGATGTTGAGTATATTTGTGAACCAGACCATTCCATGCATTACTAGATTGAAAAGTGTAGAAAGCAGATAGATTATGGCGAGAATAGCTATTCCTTTAGGTATTGCCAAATCTCTGAGTATGAAGACACCGGAGTATAGGGCGACTGTGCTACTCAGAACAAGGACAACGGGAACGAGTATGAACAGAAAGTCGAGGACAGGACGAGCAGCCAGATAGTAGTCCGTCATATCTGGATTTAGAGTCTGGAGATACAGTCCAACGTTATCGAAGATCTCGCTGTATCCGGCCCAAGTCCATAGAATTCCAATGACATTGAAGACAATAGTCACACCCCATCTATTCGTACTTGAAATCCAGAGTTCGGAGAATAGCACCAGGCAAACTATGCCGACCAAAACTGGTGTAGGCCTCAAAAGGCCAGTACCACCAACGGCCATCATACCGAGTGAGTAGTCATCGATAAAATGGCGCAAACCCTCGAAAGCTCCATATGTCACTAATCCTAGAAGAATATAGCCTGCTGCTGCAGCCAATAGGAAGAATGCGGGCAATGTTAATTTGCGAGACACCCAATTCGACCTCCTTCTCATCGCGAGAGTTATGAGATACTCACTTGCGTAGACATGACCTGCATAAATCTACATTGGTTCTTCTTTCGAACTCAAATCAACTGCTTCGTTCTGTTTTTGTCATGTAACTTTTCAAATAGAGGAAGAGGGGTCTCCTTTGCTGCCGTAACCAAACATCATAGATTGATTTCCATGTGAAACTAGTGCTGACGATTTCAGGCGCTTCTGAAGGTCAAAGCAATCCGTTTCTTGTCCGACCCTTTGATTTCCTCGTACCGGATTCGACCACCATACCGTTCCATCAAAAGGATTGACATGAAGAGGTCCAAATCTAGAATGCTTCTTCTCAAGGGAGGTCTAACGGTCAGCCACTCAATCATTTCTGACGTAATCCCAGGACCCTCATACTCGAAAGTCAATTCCGTATCTCCAGAAACCTTCTTCATTGATACATTCACCATTGGCGAAGGTCCCTTGACCTGCTGACCACACCTAGTGACCATGTTCACTAGGACGATGTCGATCATGTCATCGGCGTAAACCTGTATCGAACCCTCCTTAGCCGAAATTGCAAACACGACGTCCCTCTGTAAAGAAGATTCTGCTTCTCTAACTGATTTTAGGAGAGCTTGGTCGAGATTGACAGGCCAGGTGATTGCGTCAGCTCTTTCTTTGATCTTGGTCAACTTCGCAACCTGTCGGTTGACCCGGATAGCTTCTTGAATCAAGTCCTCCGTTGGCTTTTGCAGTGATGAAAGATCTCCTCCAACCTTAATCCCTTCCTCGATCAGCTCGAGATAGGTCGCAATCGCATGGAGAAGATTCCCCATCTTGTGGGTCCATAAGCTCAGATAGAACTCGGTCTCTTCCCGTGATTCCTGCAATTGGAATGTTCGCTCGCTTACAACAGTCTCCAGGGCTCGATGTGGTTCTATGATAGACGTAAGAATCATAGCTGCAGCTAAGAGCGTGAAACCAACAGCCATGCCCGCAATCCAAATGAGTTCTGCCACTTGCAGTGGATCATCAAGAATTGCGAAGACAAAGACTGACGTAATCCAACTGACAAGTGCAAGAGTAAGTGCAAGGACAATCCGATCCTTCGTCCTAAGCCATTCGGACATGTACCGAAAGAAAGACACGAAGGCTGTAATGCTGACGACAATGAAGACTGCCCAGCCGACGGGGGTAATTCCGGCAAGTCCCCAAGGAGGTCTCGTTAGTTCAAAAGGAGGCACTGGAACAAAAAACAACCATAATGCAAAGGCAGGCTGTGCCAAAATGCCCCACAAGATAGTGATATTCCGCATCTTTGTGGTCACTTGCCTTTCGCCGGCTATGGAACCAGCAAGCAAGCCGGGAGCCAAGAGGAAACCAAGTGCGGTCACAATAGTCCGGTTTCTGATTCTATCGGCGAAAGCAGACCATGTAGCCACCGGATGTGTGACTAGAATAAGAAATGCCAGAAGGACAACGTTTGCTCCAAGCAGGCAGATTATGAAGCTTCTGAAGAATCGCTCTTGTGTATACTGAACGAAAGAATATGTCGCGACAATTCCTGATACCGTGGCCCAGATTGTGGTGACAACTGAGAGCCAGAAATTGAACTCGGCTGTTTCCACGGTTACCCAGGCAAGACCTGTGAAGAGAATCGCTACAATGATCAAGAACATAACGACAAAGAGGACTAGGACAAAGAAGTCATACCTCTTTCTCGCACGCGATTCAGTCAAAAGCTGATTCCCCTTTCCCGGCACGAGAACTTTCCATCTTTTAACTAAATGCTGGCTTGACAAACTAGCATTGCTGGTACTCTGGATTCCAACTCTTACAATTGAACCGTCGCCAGAGCATCCATGTATGCGTCGATTGCGTGAAAATGACAATTATTATTCTGCGGAATTGTCTGACATTGGAGAATCGAAGGGGTCTTCATAGATGAGATACTCTGGTCTTGTTGTTCTCACTCTGCTGCTTGTAATCTCCATCTGGAGTCCACTTTCAACTTCGTGTGTTCAGGCTGAGATGACGAACACCTTCGTAGTCTCACAAACACAGGTTCCATCAGCTCGCTTCTTGCCTGGTATGGTTTATGACCCCGTTAATGAACGCGTTATGTTGTTTGGTGGAGGACTTGGAGATACTGAATTTGATGATACTTGGATCCTCGATTATGAAAGCAGAACTTGGACTGAACTAACAATATCAACATCTCCGACACCGAGAAGCGGGCACGTAATGGTCTTTGACTCAAGCAACGGAGTAATCATCCTCTTTGGTGGACACAATGGGACATCACCCGCAAAAGATACGTGGGTGTTCAATTGCACATCAGAGACTTGGATTGAGGTTACACCTGAAATATCACCGCCTGAGAGAATGTCACATGCTATGGTGTATGACTCACTAAGTGGGAAAGTCGTCCTTTTCTCGGGATACGGAATAAACGGCCCAGAGGTCGATGATACCTGGACTTATGATTACCCGACGAATACCTGGGAAGAGATGAATCCTGCAGTGTCTCCTCAAGCGAGATATGGTGCAGCTCATGTCTATGATGAAGCAAATGGGACTACGATCATCTTCGGTGGCAATTCACAT
>CP070761.1:562933-587697 GCA_020348985.1 Candidatus Thorarchaeota archaeon
GGTTCGTATAGGCATCCAAATACACAGCAGAGCTCGCCTCTCTTGGCGCGCTAATCAATAGCAGAAAGAGGATAAGACAGGACAGAATCAAGGGTTTCTTCGGAGCAATCATGTAGTCCCACACCACCACAGTTGTTTCGATTGCCATCCGTGGATTTGAAACTATAAAGGGGCCACTTCAGCGCAATGCGGGATTGTGCATACTTCAATTCTTTACTCCAATGAAAAGACCTTCCTTAGAAAGGCCCGGCTCGACAAACTCGGAAGACAGCCCGCTGTCTTCCATGATCTCGATGAACCTGTTTCTTGGAAAGACTCCCATAGGGCTTGGGTCCACAAAATGCTCTACTCCATCCCTGGTTGCCACGAGAAAGTGGAAGTTAAGATATGCCGTATCTTCTTCTACTCTGGTTGAGTTTACACGGGCTATCTTGATGTCCGGAAGATCCACGCTGCTCAATCCCATTGATGTCTTCTTCACAGTTTCCTTGGTGAATATTGGTTCAAGAATCAATACACCGCCTGAAGTCAAGTGTTTGGCAAAGGAGCGAATAGCTCTGGTCAACTCCCCTAGAGTCGCAAGGTATCCGATTGAACCGAACAGGCAAGTAATGACGTCAAACTCTGAGGTCAGCTCCATATCAACCATACTGGCGTGCAAGAGTGGAATATCTTCCAGCTTCTTCCTTGCAACGGCTAGCATTTCTTTGCTAGCATCCAATCCAGTCACTTCGTAGTTCTCTCTGAGAAAGATGAGATGACCTCCAGTCCCACAAGCAACGTCTAACAACCTGTTTCCGTTGGACTTCTTGAACTGCTGTATGACCTCATGGAGCTTTTCAGACTCGGATTTGTAGTCCTTGAAGGAGTACATCTGATCGTAGTAACTAGCCAGCCTTGTATAGAAATCCGTCATACCTGGTAAGTCAAAGACATGTCAAAGATAAACCGTGCGGCTCAAAGGACTGTGGAGTCATGAATTCTAGGAAGCCATACCAGCTTCAGATCCAATCTGCGGTCTCGAGTTTTGTTGGGAGGTATTCATCAGTTAGATACTCAAAGGAATGAGCCGCGAATGACTGAATCTCTGCCTTCTCTTTGAGTTTGAGCATAAGTCCTAGGTCCTTAACCCATTCCTTATTGACCTGCACGAAGGGCTCCTTCAGCATGTCCTTGACTCGCTTCGTGTCAGTTGGTGTCATAGGAATTCGGACGGCCTTGGGGATGTTGTACTCATCAAGATCACGACTGAGAACCCCCAGCAACTTAAGCTCGGGAGTTGCGATGAATGGTGACTCATAGCTTAGTCTCTTACTTCCACGCAAGAAGACAGAATAGATGTAGTGTCCGTACGGATCGCTGTCAACCAGAGCAAATGCTGGGATTTCGAGCTCTTTGACTAACGTCTTGAGAAACGCTCTTGTAGCAATGTCACCAGATCCTTTACCCGTCAACACGATACAGGGCTGCCGATTCCAGAACTTGGCCTCTGCGAGTCTCATGACTGCAGCATCCTTTTCTGACAGTATGATATATTCAGCATCACTCTCAAGAATCTCAACTTGATCAAGAAACGGGGTAATGGCCCATCCTCCAGTTCCCATCCTAGTGAGGTCAATCCTGTCGCCGCCATCCTGGATAACTACTCGCCCCATTGCTGAGCCTCGTGCAGATGCTACAACGTGAATGCTGTCACGAGTTGTCTGAATCATTGATGCCAGGTCTTCAATGATCTTGTCGGAGTACTTCTGGTCACGAAACAGATTGACATCACTGTAGAAGACCTCTCGTTTCGTGGCATGTAGATTCGATTTGAGTAGCTTGTATACAATTTCCATGACCCTTGCTGTGCGAGTAGCATCTACAACAGATGCCAGTGAGTGATACGGACGCGAGATTGTCCGCATGCCTAACAGCAGGAGGTCCCTGATCTCATCCCACACAATATTGTCAGCTGATCTACTCGGTATTTCGAATACTGGTCTACCAGACATCATGGTCTCGTGGAGAATCTCCATTGCGATTTCCACAAGCTTCTCGCTTGTTTCATCGGCGGTCAATGCCACGACTTCAACTGTGTCTTGGATTGGCGCCTCTGGATCGGGAATTGCGGCTTTCTTCTCAGCTTCTTTCCATTTCTTTTTCATTTCCTTTGTGACTTTCTTGACAGACTCTGGAACCGGGAGCCCAGACCTCCCTCGCTTGATTTTCAGTCTCTTTCGTCCAACTCTTCTGGCTGGAATCTCCTCTTCTGGAGCTGGCATTGGTTCGACTTCGGGCTTGACGACTTCTACCTTCTTCTTGGGTTTCTTTGCTTTGGTTGGTTTGGGCTTGGCCTCGGCAGGCTTCTCTTCCGGTGGTGGTGCCTTCTTTTCAGAAACGACCTCTGGAGCTGATTCTCCAATAATGCTTTCGAGTTGCCGTCTCTGTATCAAATCTTTCGCAGCATAAACAACTTCAGATGCACGATCAATGCTGAGACCTCCAACAGCACTCGATACTCTTCTCGGATCAGCTCTGGAAAGCCTAGCCACAGTATCGTAGCCTGATGATTCGAGCTTGATTGCAAGCTTCGAACCAACTCCAGGCACATCGGCTAGAGCAAACGCATGAGATGGCGGTGCTTCAGCTTCATCTTCGGGAGCATGCTCCGGTTTCTCTTTGGATTTCACAAGTCTTTTGGCTGCTGTTACTAGATTCTTTGCTCCGTCTTGGCTGACTCCGTCCACTTTCTTCGCGACAGATGCGTAGCGCGCTTTAGAGAGTTTCCAGACCGAAACGTATCCAGCTTTCTTGAGTTTTTCCTCCAGCTTTGGACCAACACTCGGAAGATCTCTGAGTGACACATCGAGGTCGGGCTCAACCGGTACCTCTTTCACGACTCTCTTCACAGCATCTGTCGTTTCAGGAGCTAGTGTCTTCTTTGCCAACTTCTTCTTCGGAGCCTTCTTCTTTAGTTCAGGTTTCTTCTTGGCAGCTGGCTTTTTCTTTGTGGGTTCCTCTTCCGGAGCCACCTCTTTCTTTGGTTCAGGCTTGTCCTTTTCAGGTGTCTTCTTCTTAGCAGCCGGTTTCTTCTTGGGAGCCGCCTTCTTCGGTTCAGGTTTATCCTTTTCAGGTGTCTTCTTCTTAGCAGCCGGTTTCTTCTTGGGAGCCGCCTTCTTCGGAGCAGTCTTCTTCGAGGTCTCTGGCTTCTTTGCAGCGCTTTTCTTGACTTTCGGCGTTGCAATGGCTTTCTTGGTCTTCTTCTTGTCTCCACTGTTCAACATTGTGTCCAGACTTGCTTGGACGACTTCGGGCTTTTTCTTGCGTTTCTTTGAGCTCATTCAGATTCCACCTCGAGCACATCTTCGCCATCTTCTTCTCCCATGCCTAGTGGTACATCGGCCACAAGATCTGTTCCTCTTGTATCGGTTTCTGTCTCTTCTAAGTCCGTGAGAGTCTCGAATCCAGTAATTGCATCTCTAATCTTTCCGGCAACAATCTCACTGTCGAAATCACAGCTTGGATCTCCATCGTTTGCGATGCTAACCAAACTCTCAGCAAACTGGTCTGCGTACATAGCCAAAATGCCTGCTCGTTTTGCTTTTCGTCGGGCGGTCTCTCGACGAGTAATGAATCGCCTGAACTTTCTCCCTGCGTCCTCAAGGGCGAGTTTTATCTCTCTGAGCATGACTTCGTCTTCCGCCAGCGCTTGCTTACTCTGCCCCTTGAACATAACGTGAACATAAGCCCCTGCCACATGTATGAAGACCATTATCGGTCCTCTTGGTATTCCGTTGTCAAATGTGGCCACCTTGTAGTTCTTCCAGTTCACGGAAGCCGTGGCCTTCCAAGTGGCACAATCGCTGTTGTCTCGCAGCTTGGGAACACGATTGACAAAACGCCAAAGAACCATCGGTGCAGACGTGGCATTCTTTATTTCACCACCATACGCTATACAGGCTTCTACTGCGAAAGAAAGCCCCTTACCAGAGGTCGGCTTTCGAGTGACAGCCGTGACGAAGTCAGGATTATACGCCATCTGAATTGTTTGTTCAAATATCTCTTCACCGACGGGGACAACAGTGTCTGTCGGAGGCGCAATGTAATCTTGATTGGAAAAGATCTTGTACAGATACTCTACCTCAGTCTTTGACAACCCGTCAGTCGGAGTCCTAGCGGACAGAACGTCTAGATGACGTCGCCTTAGCTCCTTGTTTGTGTCTGATACTATGGTCCTAGCTTTGTTGGGACTCAATCTACAGAAAGCTCGAGTAAGAAATCCCATTAGGTCCCTTTCCCTGGTCTCACGCAACAGGTCCTGAAACTCACCTATTCGGATGCTGGCTGGATGCGGTTGCGCGTACTTCGGTTCATCAGGAAATGCCTTGACTCTCCGAGGATAGATGAAGACCTTGCCATAGGGATCAATGAAGACTAGCGTGACATGAGAGTTCAGGAGTGAAGCCATCTCTGCGTAAGTGTCCGCGTAGCCCCTTCTGTATTGTATGTTGAGATAGTTGAGCTTGATGTATGTACCATTCTCAAAGGGAAGGTCCATGTCAATTGGTCCTCCCACGTATTCTTTCGTGTTCGCAGTGGTTGTGTAGAAGTCTGCTACAGTTGTTACTTCAGAAGTGAATCTCTTGGAAACTGTGAAGATCGGTTTCCCTGTTGTATTCTGCGAATCACTGAATGCCGAGGGCGCTCCGAAGCCCTGGCTTCCTCGTGTCTGTCTAAGCCGCTCCGATTTGCTCGAGGCAAGGTAGATCCCGTACTTCTCAAGATCGGATGCGATCATTCCTACGCCATTGTCAAAACATGTGAATTCGTATACCTTGAATCCTTCCTCATCATCGATTGGAACAAGGTCCGGCATGAACACCTCTGTTATCTGAATGACAGCAAAAGGCTCTCTCTTCTTTATTAGGCTACGGAACGGAACTAGGAACTTCCTGAAAGTTGTAAGACGGTCTTCCAAACTTTCTCTCCGTCGAGCTGGTATCTCTACTTCCTTTCCTGCTCGTATGTCTCGCTCAAGTTGTTTGCTAATAGCAATAGAGTCCTCCAACGTGGGCTCAAGTTTCGATCTTATTTCATCCACTATTTCGGGTTCCAGATTGTCCTTTAGACGAGGTCGCTTGCTTGTCTTCCACCACCATGACTCAAGTGCGTCAATAGCATTGTCGAGGAACTCGATTGCGTACTGAGTGTGTTTGTTCAGTCCGGTCTCAAACCCGACCAGCTGAGTTCTCTTTCGCATGAACTTCGCAATCGTTCCCTGTCTGATGTCGCCTGAGTCTCCTGCAGGTGGAAGTCCTGTTTGCTCTGACTTCTTATTCGACTTGCCCGACGTCTTCTTAGTTTTCTTTCCCGACGGACTCAATTCTCAATTCACTCCGTTATTCTATTCCTATGAAAGCAAGCCTTGTCTCCAAGAACGGCCCAAATCGCCGTCTTCTCAACGCCTGTGATGTCTGGCGCTCCCAGATTATCACGGGAGATTCTATTCTCCTAATATTGTTTCGGTCATATATACGCCTAGGGCGGTATTTCCTATCGCTGGAGCACTTTGGTTCATTTAATCGAATCTCCGATGGATTCACACAATTCACATGTGCTGAACTTGGTACACGTGTTCCAAGGAGCCAAGACGAATGCATGCAAATGGTGAGGTTTTTCCGTGATGAGTACAGCCAAAGACTCGCTGAGAAATGGCGCGTAGGAACATTATCAGAGTTTTAGGAGTGCCAGGCATTCCATTGATTGACGAAGATTGTGATCTTGTCCAGGCTATTCTCTCAGCTATTTCAACTTCTGGGATTCAGCTGATTGATGGCGACATTCTAGTTTTGGCGCAGACAGTCATCTCAAAGTCTGAGGGGCGCGTTGTACACAAGGACTCTGTGGAGGTTTCACCTAGAGCCAAAGAAATTGCAGATGTGAACGGATTCGACCCAGTGCATGTCGAGCTTGCTTTGCGAGAATCAAGGAAAGTTCTGCGAACTGATGGTGTGCTCATTACGGAGAACTTGAATGGACTTGTGTGCAATTTCAGTGGCGTTGATAGATCAAACGCTCCTGAGGGATACTTCGTTCTTCTTCCTGAAGATCCAGACAATAGTGCCAGACGAATCCTAGAGGAGATGGAATCCAGAACCGGACTTGCGCTTGCAGTTGTCATAACCGACACCCAAGGCAGACCTTGGCGCAAAGGTTCCATCAACATCGCAATTGGCTGTGCTGGAATCAACGCTTTCAAACACAATCGCGGACTTGAGGATCTCTATGGCCGAATCATGCAGAGATCAACCGTCTGTCAGGTAGATGAAATCGCTTCAGCCGTCGAACCAATCATGGGTCAGGGAGCGGAAGGAATACCACTTGTCATAATTAGAGGGTATGACTATGAAACAGGCCCAGAACGCGGAAGCGATATTCCGCGTCCTGAAGACGAAGACTTGTTTAGATGATCTGCTAGTCGTTTCGATGGCCGCACTTTCCACAAAATCTATCGCCGGGATCCATGGGATTCCCACAGTTTGTACAGAAGCCGCCACCTGTTGCGGCAGGACCAACCGTCGGAGCTCCACCAGTGTCAATTGGGGCTCCACAATTGGGACATGATGCCGCGTGGCCAGCTCTGGCGCCACAGTATGGACACTTGCCCTGCTCTCTCGCAGATGTTAGATTCGCAACTACAGACGGTATAACTTTCTTCTGCCTGAAACTGAACCTCATGTGTCCACCTGATTTTAGCTCTACTATGAGGTCGTTTCCAGTCTGCTGTGCATTTGATATAGCGAGGACAGGAATGGCGATGCTCTCGGTGTTTCCGTCTTTGTCCTTGTTGTAGTAACTGTCTTGATTCCATGATGAGATAGCCACGCCGATTGCGGCATAGGCGAGTCCTCTGCTGAGTCCTCTGGCCAAAGCGTCACCGACACCACGACCGCGTCCAGCGCTAGCAAGAGCTGCTGCCCCAAGAATTGCCCCTCCAATCAACGCGCCCTTCTTGACGGCCCCCCAGCGTGAAGGTTTCTTCATCCAGACAATCCGGATGTCGGTAACTTCCAGTGAGCCATCCTCACCGTCGAACTTGACATCTTTCTCACGAATCATCTTGGACTCATGACCCATTGTTGATAGTCCTGAGCCCGAAACTGAAACTGACAAGAATCCTGGTCTTTCTGACAAATAAGACACCTGAACCTCCAATCTCAGGATTTTGTATTAACTACATCGGTTGTATACTAATGTCAAGGATGTGACTTCGAGGTAGCAATCGAAGCGGAAAGGGCGGAAAGAAAAGGAGTGTGCGACTCCCCGGAGCTTGGCCCCGGGAAGCCGCGTTGGAGATAGATAGTAACCTTCAATCTATGATTAGTCTAAGTTCCCAACAAAGTCTGGGTCTCCCGAAACATCCTGTGTATCCCACAGGTCACCTTGGGGTTTCAGTGTAGCGACAGTTTCCTCAACTAATGCAAGCTGAGGTGCCTCTTCAACTGGCTCACCCTCGGTGACCGTGGGTATTGCTTCGGAGATAGAAGACTTGTCTTGAGAATCGTCATGTGCTTTGGGGATGGGATAACTCAAACCTCGCCTTATCAGGAAGACTCCGCCAAGTGAAATTGCTGAGATGATTGCCAATGTGATTGGGAATCCTATGACTGAAAGTAACCATCCGAAGAAGGCAATCTGTGGCATTGCGAAGATTGTCATTAGTGTTGGAGTGAGACTGTACATCGAGTTGCGAATTCGGTTGGGTATCACATCCAGCAAGAGTCGCTGAGTCAAGATCTCGGCCATTGCTCCGGTGAATGAGGTCCCGATAAAGGCTGAAGTGAGGAGTAGAACCGGGAGCAGGTTCGCGGCGGGAATCTCTAGAAGCACAATATCTGTGAAAGGTAGGATTAAGCTGGCAACCGCCGACCCAGCCGCAGCGGGAGGCAAGAGCCACATGATGACTGCTATCAGCATGTAGAACAGTGAGCCGCCAAGCTGTAGGAATCTGAATCTGGGAATCCACTTCTTCGGCTCGAACCTTCTTGACCAGATGCCAGAGCGTTCCTGTGAAAACACCCCAGGAATGAATAGGATTGTCCGGTAGCTTGACACCGCAATGTCTGTCAACAAGTATGAGAAGTAGAGTGGGAACAAGATCAAGTTGCCCCAAACCATCGTACTGCTGAACATGACACAGCCGCCGATGATGACGTAGAAAACAAACTTGTCACTCACAAGGAAGCTGACGCCTGACTTGAGAAGATTGGTATACTCACTCATTGTGGGCCGCTTCTCTCTTGCCGCCTCAACTTCTGGGAAGTCCTTGACGAATCTGAGGACCGTGATTGCGATTAGAACAGATAGCAACGCCTGAACTTGGAAGACCCAGGGTCTACCCCAGACTGTAGCAAGTATAGCACCTGGTATCAGAGAAAGGGTGGACACGATCTGGAAGAGCATTCCAACTCTCCCCATGAACACGCCATACTGCTTTCTGTTCTCATCGCCCGGCATGGCAATTCTGTAGTTGTTGTCGAACCATGCCATGAAAGACCCAGACATCTGTGAATTGCCGAGCCCCATGAATATGTAGATGACAATAAGGTAGGCAAACGGAGTTGCTGAGTTGACGAAGGAGACCATGAAGAATGCTACCGCAAATGATCCGAATGCGGCTGCAATGATGTATCTCTGCCCAATCCAGTCGCCGATTGCTCCAGTTGGATAATCCAGAATGACCTGTACGAGCATCTGGAAGACGACGAGTACGCCAACTATTCCCAGACCTTCAATGAATGATCCGTGCCCCACAGCCTCTGCAACAAATATCATGAAGAACGTGGTTGAGAGTGTAACAGTTGCAGACACAATGGGTAGGAGCATAGATAGTATTTTGGCCAAAGAGAGTGTCTTCTCATTGGCGTCAGTGAGACCGTAGAATGTCGCTGTTCTGCTCATCCTGCGCATCCCCAACAGTCATGTCCGTTAATCGGACTTGATTCAATTCGGCCAAGTCCTCTTGGCTCGAATTCCTTGCTTCCTACTCCGTTCAATGGATAATTCTCCACGTGTGTAAATGACTGGTCACACGTTATGCTGATAGTGGGCCTTCGTGCCCAGTTCTGTGGGCAGTATGTGGCCAGGTCGGGCAAGGTTCTATCGTAGGTCATTGCTCTCCATCTCCATTTTAGTTTGTTCCCCAAACGTTCTCAGCACAGACCTAAGTTCATATAAAGGTTTGCTTCACCAACTATAATTAGCATTTGGTTCGTATAAGAGTCCTTCGCATGACGCAACTACCTACGGAAGTAGGAATATGCCATCGCACTGGTGCTGATGTTCTTCTTTGAACCGTGAGTATTCTTGATTTTCTTCGCAATCGCCATGTTTTTTCACAAGAATTACTGTGCCGATTCAGTATATAATGCGGAGCCACAATTGAGGGTCACAGAATAGAGTCACATAATGTGACTATCTCGACGACTCGATTATTACAGCTCCTTCTTAATGACATGGTTCACTAGACTATTTAGGTCTGCAAACTCGCTTTCATAGTAGACATCAGGTTGGACCCTTGTCTCTTCGTTGGCGCTTCCTGTGTAGTCGATCCCCATCCCAGGAGTGAATCTGACCACAAGTTTGGAGTTTGGTAGAATGTAGTAGATGGGAGAGTCACTAATGCCATCCCCTCCCGTGGGTGTGCCGTAGAGCTTGGCGAATCCGGTCTCCTTGCAGAAGAGTGCAAATGCGTCTGTGGCAGAGAAGGTCTCACCATCTATGAGAAGCACAATCTTTCCCTTGAAGTCGAATTCTCCTGATGACCCTACTGTCTGAGTGTAGTCATATATCGTGAAGTCATCTGCTAACACTTCTGGGGGCAGCTCATCGAACACGTCCTTTGAGACAATTGAACCGATGTCAGCAGTTTCTCTGAACATTTCTACGTATGCGCCGGATCTAAACGCCAGGTGCATCCTGCTGCTCAAGGTCTTCTTTGCAAGTGGGGATATGACGTTCGTCATCCAGGGCAGATAGCTACCCCCCTCATTTCCACGAACGTCAATGATGAGCAGTCTGTAATCCTCGATTTGCTTGTAGAAGTCCAACAAAACTCTGCTATCTTCTTCAAACATCCCGTCAGAGAAATCTCCAATCCTGATATATGCAGCACCTCTCTTGGGCCAGGTTCTCGTTTCCAGCCTAGGTACTGGGTATTTGATGGTGGCATAAGGATATGGAAAGTCATATCCTGAAGGAAATACAACCTGTTTCTCTTCTCCTGACTTCCTTCTTATTGTGAATTCTGCGTCGGGTCCGAAATGTCGGGGAGCTATTTTCCACAGATAGTGCTTCTCCCTCTTGAAATCCCAGTCCAGAAACCCTTTCTCATAGCAGCCTTGTATTGCTTCATCGATTGGTATGCCATTGACAGCAGTCACTATTGTCCTCTTGCCGTATCTCTTCTCCCACGAACCATGACCTGTGGCGATGAGATATTCTCCGTTATTGTAGACGATGAACACATCGAAGTTGAGGTAGATCCTATGTTTGAAGTACTCCTCAATGATTGGTTCCCAATACGCGTAGTATTCTTTGAGTTTGTCTGTGAAGATGTGACAGTAGGGTTCCTTAGTTCTATATTCTTCGACATCATAGTAATCATAGAGCCAATCAGGAATGAGGATGATTGTGTGTCTGTTCTGAAGTGCTTGGACCGCGTCAAACAGGACATCGAGATACTCCAACGTGGACTCAGATTCCTGCATTCTGTCACGATATCCTCGAAGCAGATCCAGCCATGCATATCCATGGGTCCTTTCCTTTAGAGAGATGTAAGGATTGCTTTGCTTCATAAGGCGAAACAACGTTTCGAGATCTGTCAGCCAATCGTCTTTCGTCATATTCTTTGGATGAACCGGATTCAATCTGAGCTCTTGAGGGTAGGTCATGAGAGTGCCGTCCATCTAATCTTCGTACGACGCAACTACCTGCGGAAGTAATTGTATGCCATTGCATCTGCGTTGATTCTCTTCTTTGAACTGTGAGTTTTCTTGATTTTCTTCGCAATCGCCATGATTATTCACGACCGTTAGAGAGCATAGTCAGTATATAATACGGAGCCACGAATAAGGGTCACAGAACAGAGTCACATGATGTGACTATTGCAACGAGCACCACCACGCGAATCAGACACAGCTGACGCCTCTGAGGGACACACATATTACGCACCTTTTGTCGAGCAGTTGGTGCATTACCAGTTCGAGGTAGTATCCATGGAGATAAAGAAGATAGCAGTTCTGGGCGCAGGACAAATGGGAAACGGGATTGCCCATGTTTGTGCCCAAGCTGGATACGAGGTAAAGATGAGGGACATCGAACAGAAGTTCCTAGACAAGGGACTAGCGGCAATCACGAAGAATCTAGAGCGAGGTCTCAAGAAGGGTAGAATCACTCAAGAGGAGATAGATGCAATTCTTGGCCGGATAGAGCCAGTATTGGATCTAGGAGATTCGGTCAAAGATGCGGACCTCGTGATAGAGGCCATCCCAGAGATAGTAAAGCTGAAGCTAGAGACTTGGGGCGAGGTCGACAAGACCGCTCCAGAGCATGCGATTCTAGCTTCTAATACTTCAAGCATCAGCATAACACAGATGGCAGCTGTTACGAACAGACCAGAGAAGTTCATTGGTATGCACTTCTTCAATCCTGTCCCAGTGATGGGGCTTGTGGAGATTATCAAGGGCCAAGCAACTTCGGATGAAACGGTTAAGGTCATTGAGGACGTTTCTGCCAAAATCGGCAAGGAGACTGTCCTTGTCAACGAGGCCCCAGGGTTTGCTGTGAATCGGTTACTTGTTCCAGCACTCAACGAGGCCGTATTCGTAATTCAAGAGGGTATTGCGACAGTGGAGGACATGGACAAAGCAATCAAGCTCGGACTCAACTGGCCGATGGGTCCGTTGACGCTTATGGACTTCGTGGGACTCGACACAGCCCTCTACATATCCGACTACTTCGTGGACGAATTCAAGGATAGCAAGTATCGTGCCCCTGCATTGTTGCGAAAGATGGTTCGTGCAGGTTGGCTAGGTCGAAAGTCCGGCAGAGGATTCTACGATTATAGCGGAGACGAGCCAAAGCCGATAAGGTTCTAAACACAGACGGGGTCTCTCGAAGACCACTGATTACCTCATAGCAACCTAAATAGTGGTCACCTTCATCTAGTCGTAGTGTGGTCGAAATGATATTCAAAGAGGGGACGTACACCGGATACGATGGCACTCGAATGTTCATGGCAAAGTGGATTCCCCAAAGCGAAGATCCCAGAGCTCTATTGATTGCCGTCCACGGACTTGGGAGCCATGGTGGGGACATGAGGACTATTGGAGAATTCCTAGCAGAGCGGGGCATCGCAGTTTTCGCTCCTGATATGAGAGGTTTCGGCCATTATTCTGGGACTAAGGGTCATGTGATGAAGTACGAAGAGTACATTGAGGATATGCAGAACATCGTTATGGAGGTCAAAGACGAATTCAAGAATAAGCTTACTTTCCTTCACGGAAGTTCTCTTGGCGGCCTACACGTCATTTGGTATGCACTGACTTATCCCCGTGTCACTGACGGAATCGTTCTATCATGTCCAGCAGTTGCCCAGAGTGTTGAGGTTGGGTGGGGGAAGCTGTTCATTGCGAAGATTCTTTCCCTGCTGAACGTAAAACGGTACTACACAGGGTATGTTCCTGTAGAAGACGCCACGCGAAACCCTGATGTTGTTGAACGCCACAAGAAAGATCCACTACGATTTGAAGGGGTGACTCCCAGATTTGGAGTGGAGGTCCTAAAGGCAGTCAATCGGGCTTTGAAGATGGGTCCCTCAATTCTGGTTCCCATTCTCTACCAACAGGCTGGTGCCGACAAACTTGTGTCACCAGAGAAAAGCAAGCAGTTCTTCGACAGCATTGAATTCAAGGACAAAGCTTGGATTCTCTACGATGGCCTCTACCATGAACTCCACGAGGAACCAGAGAGTGACAGAGTGTTGACTGACCTCTATAGTTGGCTTGACCACCGAATGCCTACATAATCTGGCTTTTGGGCAGAGTAAAAAGGCACCGTGCCTGACATACTAGGTTGAGCGTGGTCTTATGGAGCCAGAGGAAACTACCTATTTGGGACATGATGACACTGAGATGCTGATGAGGGTTTGGAGGCCAGAAACGTCAAACCCAAAGGCGATTGTAGTAGGCATTCATGGGCTTGGCAGTCACAGTGGACTTCTCTCTTTTGTCGCTGAGGCTTTCGCGACCAATGGATATGTGTTCTATGCACCAGACTTGAGGGGCTTTGGAACATTCCCCGGCAGGAAGGGACATGTTGACAGCTTCGACGAGTACGTAAACGACATGCATCGGTTACTCGGGTACGTCCAGACTCTTGAGGAAACGAGCTCTACCGTCCTTTATGGCCATTCTCTTGGAGGACTTCACATTCTGCACTATGTGACTCGCCACCCTGACATGGTTGATGCGATTGTTACGCCTTGTCCAGCAGTTTCAGACCGTCTTAAGATTGGTAGGGGGACTTTAATTCTAGCTTCACTGCTCTCTCGACTCAATGTGAAAACCGTGTTCGACAATGGACTTGACAAGCAGCTCATTTCAAGAAATGAAGAGGTAGTAAAACGAAACATGGAGGATCCGTTGCGATATGACAAGGCAACCCCTCGCATGGCTACTGAAGGTTTCAAAGTTCAGGACGAAGTCTTCAACTCGGGCCACTTGATTACTGTCCCGGTTCTAATGCAGCAGTCTGGAGATGACTTGATTCTAGTTCCCGAAAAGAACAAGGAGTTCTTCGACACAGTTGCATCTGAAGACAAAACGTGGAAGTTGTATGAAGGACTGTATCACGAGCCATTCCAAGAACCCGGTGGCGAGCAAGTCCTGGCCGACCTGTTTGCATGGCTAGATGAGAGATTTCCCGGCTGACGGACATGTACCACTTCGAAACGATTAAGAGATTCTCATTTGCGGTATTGAAGACAGCCTCGGAGAGTGATAGCTGTGACAGAGGAAAAGAAGAAGGACAAGTACAGCTTCGATTGTCTTGAGAAAGAGTGCGGGAACAGGGTATGCTGCACACGGCCAATAGTGACTGTTACGATTGATGACATTTCGCGATGGACCAATCAGCAACTTCTGTCTCATATCATGCATGCTATCACAATTCACACTCCCGAGTCAGAGACCGACCTCTTCCGAATCGAAACCAAACGGCAGCCTCTGAAAGCTGATCCTGACAAGTCCGCATGTTTCCTCTTCAATGAAGAAAGCAACACCTGTACAATTCGTTATTCAAGACCGATCTCCTGCAGAACTTTTCCCCTTGAGTTTACGGGAGATAGGTACATCCTAAGCAACAAGGAATGCGCTGGGATTGGACGGGGCAAACCAAGCAAGGAGTCTCTAGAGGAAGCGAGGGATCTTGCTGAACAAGAGTACAGGGAGAAAATGAGTACAGTATCGGCCCTTCCTGGAGTCTACTCTCTCTTCACACTGCAAATGATCGAGCAATCTGCCAAGGCTATGGAGGGCCTGTCTGAAGAGGACCGCCAAAGCATTCAAGAGATCATGTCACGAGGAGACTCTTCCGAGAGTGCTCCCGAGTCCCCAGCTGAGGATGCAGACTAAGTAGGCTCAATTATGAACATGTCCTTGGGCGCATATGTGATTTCTTCGCAACCTTCTTCGTGAACGCACACCAAGTCTTCTATCCTAATTCCGAAGTGGCCTTCGAGGTAGATACCTGGTTCGACACTGTGGGTCATTCCTGATTTGAGTTCCAGTGAGTTGCCTCTCACAAGATATGGCGGCTCATGAACTTCAATCCCTATTCCATGGCCCAGTCTGTGGGTGAAGTTCTCCGCATAACCTGATTCTTCGATAACCCTGCGGGCAATCCCATCAGCCTTCCCACAGGCAAGACCTTCTTGTATCTCCCTAAGGGCAGCCGATTGAGCTTCACGGACAACCTCGTAAATGGCTTCTTGTTCCTCACTTGGGTCGCCGACCACACCAACCCTTGTCATGTCAGTGTTATACCCATCGACTGTGCAGCCGCAGTCCATAAGCACAATGTCTCCCTTCTTCATCTGTCTCTTTCCAGAACCCGCATGAGGTAGAGCACTATTCTCGCCAAACTGCACAGTTGTGAAGGTGGGTTTTGCTCCCTTTCTGACAACCTCATTGCTGACCACGCGACTGAGCTCCAGCTCAGTCATTCCAACCTCGGCGGACTCGTAGGCCTTTGTGACTGCTTTAGTGATTACTCTTCCTGCCTCCTTCATCAATTTGAGCTCATCCGGGCTCTTGACAAGACGCATTCTTTCAACAACGCTTGCCAGTGACAGCGAGTCCCTGAATCGACCAAGTGCCCGCTCTGCACGCCAGTAGATGCCCACAGGGAGGCTGTCATCAAACGCAGCTTTGTATCCTACGTCTTTCTTTCCAATCCATCCGGAAATAACGGCGTATGGGTCCTCGTCTTCTTCCCAGGGCAAGAAGCCCTTGATCCAAGTCCTCTGTGCCAGTCCTGAAACCTCAAAGGCAGGGGCCACAATCATTGGGTCACTGTCTGATGTGATGACAAGCGCCACGAGTCTCTCTGTCATTTCTGTCTCGGCACCAGTAAGATACTGAAAACTTGGCGAAGGGGTCACTAGGGCAAAATCCGTATCCTTCTCTACAAGAAATCCACGTAGCCCTTCAATCCGAGATTCGTAGTGTTTCGAATCTAGCATCTGGAAGCTCTCACAACCGCTCATGTAGTAGATATGGATGTACATAACCGTGACGGTTGAAGTTGAATGTAGTGTCTCTCTCATCTCTCAGCGGGTTTGTGAGAATCAGAGTTAAATGGGGGAGATAGTCTTGACCGCCTTCAGCGAGGAAAACAAAGAATGGCTGATTCTGAGTCTCACGATGGTTCCCAGAAGCTTCCAAGAAGCGTTTACCTAGTAGGGTCCCTCACAAGATTCGCTCAGGGCATGTATCAACCGTTCACGCAGGCTTACATGATAGATATGGGTGCGTCATTTGCAGAGCTTGGTGCCTTCAGGGCTGTTGGAAACGCTGCTCCAACAATCCTACAACCAGTATGGGGAGCAAAATCAGACCAAATTGGTCGAAGAAAGCCATTCGTGGCTTTTGGTACATTGACAGGATTCTTCACAGTGTTTCTATTCTTGTTTGCTGTAACACCTGTTCAAATGATCGTTCTCTTTGGAATCCAGTCTCTGTTACTCAGTATTCAGATTCCAACTTGGCTTTCGCTCATAGGGGGTTTGATGGATGAGTCCAATCGAGGGGACGAACTCGGAAAGCTGGGACGAGTCACGGACGTCGTCTCACTCATTGCTACTCTGGTTTCTGGTTTTATTGCCGGGCTCCCAGTCCTTGTGACTTTCCTTAGGTCCTTGTTTGGCGGTTTGGGTGAAGTTCTTCTTCCCGTGGTTGATCCATCACGAGCAGAGTACTACTTGCCGTTCTATCTGACTGCCGTGATAGGTATTGCCGCATCTCTCCTATCATTGAAGATCAAAGAGAGACCCCCGGACTCAGACAAAAGGAGAGAGTTTCCCCCGCTTCTCCAGATAATCTCGAAGCCTGGCAATTTCCGTCGATTGTGTGCTGTCACCATGTTCTTCTCGTTTAGCATGGCGATGGCTTGGCCCTACTTCGCAGTAGTACAGAGAGACTTCCTTGGATTCAGCCTCTTTGAGTTCGCAATTGCTTCTGCAATAATGACAAGCGTATCTGCGATACTGACACTCTACTTTGGTAGACTCAGTGACAGAGTTGGAAGAAAACCACTCATTGTGTTTGGAAGGGGGATCCTCTTCGTTGTTCCTCTGATTTACGCCCTCGCACCGGATGCATTGTGGATATACATCGCAAACGCGATTGCTGGAGTATCCATAGCATCATCTTTCAATGCAATCACTGCCTACATCTACGATATCGCTCCCGAGGAAGAAAGAGGGTCGTATCTTGCGGTCTATAATACTTTCTCAGGAATAGTCTTCTTGTTCGGCTCGCTAATTGCTGGGTTACTTGGTGATGCACTGGTTCCTTTCATTGGCTGGTATCTTGGTGCGATCACTATGCTACTTGTGTCCACGGCTCTTAGGTTTGTTTCGTCATTCTTTTACGCATTACTGAAGGAGCCCCGAGACTACGATTCCTCAATCTGGAAAGAGCTCAATGGCTTGATAGGCCGAAGACGTGTGTCCCCAGAAGACCTCTAGAACAGACAGACTTAAGGATGCAATCAATAGAGCTTGAGACCTGCAATCCAGATCCGCTTTGTGAGGATGGCAAATTGAAGAAGAAGCTGAGCTTTGAAGACGGCTGGAAAGTCGAGATCAGGCGAGGGATTCTTCAGTATGCTGTCTTGGCGATAGTAAGGCATCACACACAGGGTATTCATGGATACGGAATTGCAAGAGAACTTGAAGACAAAACTGACGGTCTCTTGGTTGTGAAGGAGGGGACATTGTATCCAATCCTTCACCGATTGAAGAAGGAACGCCTGCTTGACGTTAGTACGGAACCGTCGGAAGCCGGACCAAGGAGAAAGGTATATGTTCTCACCTCGGAAGGCGACCGAGTTCTGCGCGCTCTTACTGTGATTTTGGGTGACATCTTTGAGAAGTTGGAGGTGCTTAGAGAGTGATTGATTCAGCCATTGACAAGATTGTCGAAGATTACCTTCGGAGAATACGGAAGCTTCTTCCTGATAGCTTCGAGACCGATGACTTGGTCGATGACCTCCGATCTCACATTATTGACTCATATGAAGACAAGATTGGGAAGAAACCTGAAGCAGATCGTGTTGTGGTTATAAGGGAGGTCCTTGAAGAGATAGGCGAACCCGAGGAAATAGCTGAGGAGTACAGGCTTGGTCCACCGAGTGAGCAGGCATTAGAACGTCGTAGAAAACTGGGAACTCGCGTAATCTTGAGACTTGTCGCCGCAATAGCTGTGATCATTATAGCTGCTGCAATCGCTGCAACTATCACAGAAGGAGCCCTTGACTTCGGTCTGACAGTTCTTGTCCTACTCATTTTTGTTGTTGCTGAATGGTTTGCAAGTGCTTGGCAAGCAGGAGAAATGACACCTCTCGATGTAATAGATGGAGATAGGGAAGCCTAAAGTGTCTGCGAGCTCTGGGTTTCGCCATGGATGTTCAAACACACTACTTTGATGATGCTTCACCCGAGCACACTGATGCCGTACTCTCTTTGGTCTCGAAGACACTAGAGACGAACAAGGCAATCCGGTACGTGGTTGTGGCGACAACGCAAGGTGATACTGGAGTTGCTGCTGCGCGAAGATTCTCTGACTGGAATGTCATTGTCGTTACACATCAGACAGGGTTCATTGCCCCGAATTTCAATGAACTTACAAAGGAAAGTCGACGGGAGATTGAGGATGCAGGTGCAACGATTCTGACGACCACTCACGCCTTTGCTGGAGTTGGCAGGTCACTTCGAAAGCAGTTCGACACCTGGTCTGTTCCTGAGATATTCTCCATAGCATATAGGACTCTCGGACAGGGAACCAAAGTTTGCGCGGAAATCGCTCTGATGGCTGCCGATTCCGGACTCATACCAGTAGACGAGGATGTAATATGCGTTGGAGGTACTGGAAGAGGCGCAGACACTGCATGGATTGTCAGGCCCACCTACACAAACACGTTTGCCGATCTTCAATTGAAAGCATGCATCTGCAAGCCTCTGGAATTCTAGTCGAATACCTCCGAGTATTTGCCCAAGTACTTTTTCTGTTCCTTGGAAAGCTTGGTCGGAATATGAATGCTCAGCAGCACGATTTGATCCCCGTCCCTTCCGTCCTGAGTATGGACCCCTTTTCCTCTCATTCTGAAGCGAGTTCCCCCAGCCGTGGCCTTGGACACTTTGATCTTGCTAGTGCCCCACATTGTCGGCACCTCTATCTCCCCGCCGAGAACAGCAACAGAGAATGGAATTTCCCACTCGAGGATTACATGAAGACCTCGTCTGAGGAAGATTTCATGAGGTTCTACACTGAACCTCACTATCAAATCACCATTAGGTCCACCCCTCTGACCCGCATCTCCACCGCCACGGATTCTCTGTCCCATCCCATCCTCTACACCAGGTGGTATGGGTACCTTAATCTCAATTCTCTCTTTCTGCAGACCTGAACCCTTGCACTTCGGGCATGGAGAATCTATAATCTCCCCGGCGCCTTCACAAGTCGGACATGTTTCTGAAACTCTAAGAAAGCCTCCCATGCTTCGCATGACCTGTCCATTTCCTCGACAAGTTGAGCATGTTCTCGGAGACGAGCCAGGTCCGGCTCCAGATCCGTTGCAAGTCTCGCATCTGGTCTGTCGGCTGAACGCAATCTCTTTCTCTACGCCAAAGAAGGCTTCTTCGAAAGTCAGAGGTATAGTGATTCTGAGATTCCTTCCTTGGGGAGGACCGTATCTGCCTCTTCTACCCATTCCGAAATCGCCGAATCCAAAGCTTCGAAACAGCCCTCCAAACAGGTCGTCGAAACTTCCCACATCGACTCCCCTGAAGTCAGCTGTCCCAAATCGATCATAGTTTGACCTCTTCTCCGGATCACTGAGGACTTCGTATGCTCTGTTGATTTTCTTCAGCATCTCCTCGGCTTTGGCATTTCCTGGATTCCGATCTGGATGATACTTTTTTGCAAGAGTCCTGTATGCTTTCTTAATCTCTTCTTGAGAGGCAGTCCTGCCCACACCAAGTATTTCATAGAGGTCCTCTTCAGCCAACTAACCACACCCATACTGACAAGAAGTCAATCAAGGTCTTCAAAGTCTACATCTACGGCTTCTTCGTCGTCACTAGACTCAGCCCCGCCTGAAGGCTGCGGCCCTGCTGGACCAGCTCCGCCAAACATTTGACTAGGATCTACACCTGCAGCACCAGGTTGCTGCGAACCGTAGACTTTCTCTGAGACCTTGTACAGAGTTTGTTGAAGGTCTTCGGATCCACTCTTTATTCCTTCGAAGTCTTCTGCTTCGATGGCCTTTCTGAGCTTTTCCGATTTCTCTTCTATCTCCTTCTTCATATCCTCAGGAACTTGATCGCCAAAGTCTTTCAGCATTTTCTGTCCTTGGTAGATAAGATGATCCGCACCTACCTTTGCCTCAATCTGTATCTTCCTCTTTGCGTCTTCTTCAGCATACTTCTGGGCTTCCTCGACCATCCGTGATATGTCTCCTTCCTCTAGATTCGTTGAGGCCGTAATTGTGATCGACTGCTCGTTTCCTGTCTTCAGATCTTTGGCTTTCACATTCACAATGCCATTGGCATCGATGTCGAATGTTACTTCTATTTGAGGCACTCCCCGTGGAGCAGGTGGGATGCCGTCCAGTCTGAAACGTCCCAAAGTCATGTTCTGTGCGGCCAACGGACGTTCTCCTTGGACCACATGGATGTCAACAGCAGGCTGACCGTCAGCGGCAGTTGAGAAGATCTGGCTTTTGTTGGTAGGAATTGTTGTATTCCTTTCGATTAGTGGTGTAGCAATGCCACCCTCGGTCTCAATGCTAAGTGTCAACGGAGTGACATCCAAGAGAAGTATATCGTGCTCTCCAGAGAGAACACCCGCCTGAGCTGCTGCACCAAGTGCAACACATTCGTCAGGGTTGACACTCTTGTCACCCTCCTTCCCGAACATTGTCCTGATTATGTTCTGAATCATCGGCATTCTGGTTGCGCCGCCGACGAGCAGAATCTTGTTGATCTGTTCCGGCTCTTGCTTGGCATCAGAGAGCGCTTGCTTGATCGGACCGATAGTAGCTTGAACCAAGTCCTCTGTCATATGTTCAAACTGTGATCTTGCAAGTTCGACATTGATGTGTTTGGGACCCGAAGCATCTGCTGTGATATACGGCAGGTTGATTGTAGTCTGCATCACGGTTGATAGCTCAATCTTTGCCTGCTCCGCCGCATCTCTAATCCGCTGCATTGCAGAGAGATCCTGTGTAATGTCCATCCCAGTCTCATCGTTAAACTGCTTGACGACCCAGTCGATGACTCTCTTGTCCCAATCATCCCCGCCCAACTGTGTGTTTCCACTTGTTGACAATACCTGATAGACTTCCTCTCCTATTTCGAGGATTGACACATCAAAGGTTCCGCCACCGAGATCATAAACGAGTACTTTGACCTCCTGTCCCTTGTCGAGACCGTAGGCCAAGGCGGATGCCGTGGGCTCGTTGACTATTCTCTCAACTTCAAAGCCCGCGATTGTCCCTGCATCCTTTGTCGCTTGCCTCTGACTGTCGTTGAAGTAGGCAGGTACCGTGATCACGGCTTTGACAATCTTCTCTCCCAGGAATGCCTCCGCATCATTCTTCAGCTTTCTAAGGATCATCGCAGAGATTTCCTGAGGGCTGTACTCGGTGTCACCTATCTTCACCTTGTAGTCTTGTCCCATTTTCCTCTTTATTGAACGTACTGTTCTCTCGGGCATAGAGACTGCTTGGCGCCTTGCCAGCTCGCCAACCACAATCTCCCCCTTTGGTGTTATGCCAACTACGGATGCTGTTAGTCGTTTACCTTCTGCATTGGGAATTATCGTTGGTTTTCCGCCCTCCATGTAGGCGATGCCACTGTTTGTTGTTCCCAAATCAATTCCTACAATCTTGCTCATCACTACTCACCCTGTTCTTCTTCATCTCTCAGGTCATCGAAATCCAAATCGACCTCAATCTCTACATCACTTGTGTCCTCAGCGACAGATTCGAAAACATGTCGGTTCACAACAACGAGCGCGGGCCGAAGAACCCTCTCTCTAATCATGTAGCCTCTCTGAATCTCTTCCACAACCATCCCGTCTGGAACATCTGGATCATTTGATTTGGCTACTGCATGCTGATAGAAGGGATCAAATTGCTTTCCCGTAGACTCAATCGGACGCACATGTTCCTGCTCAAGTATCTTTACGATTTGCTGAACTATGGCCGCTACACCCTCTCTGGCAGCGTCTGGGTCTTCAGCAAAGTCCGCACCCAGGGCACGCTCGAGATTGTCCAGGACTTCCATGAACCTAAGGAGGATTGATTCACTAGCGAACTGGGCTGCGTCCGAGAATCTGCTCTCGATTCTCTTGCGGTAGTTGTCGAACTCTGCCTGAAGTCTACGCAGCCTCTCCTGAAGATCATCTTCAACCGTTTCTACTTCGAGCGTGATTTCTTCCTCATCTGGTGCTGGCTTGGACCCGTCAGCATCCTTCAAATCCGCATCGTCTAAAGGAGGGTTATCAGATGCCTTGTTTGCTTCATTGTTTTCATGCATTTCTCGGTCACTCTGGTTCTCTATGGATTACGCTGACTGGCAAACACGCACAGAAGCATATCGAGCCTATGGCTCGACGTGGGGAAAACCACTGAAAGGCGAATCCCCCGGTGACTCGGTCCCATCAGCCAGATGTACGAAGAAAAACCTTTCGACTTGGTCTGTATTGAGATCCTAATCCAACCCACATCCTAACCGAAAACAACATTTGTGGCATTAGGACCCGGAATCAAGGAGTGCACGAAGATTTGGATATAGAAAAAGCGAAGCGACTGCTCTCTCAATCTCAGAGAGTCTGTGCCCTGACTGGCGCCGGCATAAGTGTTGACTCCGGCATACCCGACTTCAGATCGGAAGGCGGTCTCTGGGCACGATACGACCCTCATGAATATGCAACCTATGACAGTTTTCTCAGGGATCCAACGAAGTTCTGGACTATGGGGCGAGAGCTTGCAGAAGTACTGATCAGTGCAGAACCAAACGCGGCTCATCTATCATTGGCCAAGATGGAGGAAGAAGGCAAGCTGATTGGTGTCATCACGCAAAACATCGACAATCTTCACCAGGTTGCCGGAAACAAGAATGTAGTGGAACTTCATGGAAATTACTTGCGGGCCTATTGTATGGACTGCGAAAGAGAATACGTTGGAGAGGAAATACACAGACGAGTTGCCAGTGGGGAGGTCCCTCCAAAGTGTGATCATTGTGGCGGCGTTCTAAAGTCTGAGGCTGTACTATTCGGTGAACCACTTCCTGAGAAAGCGATGGGAGCAGCAATCCGTCTCTGTAAGAAGGCGGACCTGATGCTCGTCGTTGGAACAAGTCTAACCATCTATCCTGCGGCCTATCTCCCGCAGCTTGCGAAGGATTTTGGTGCGAAAGTTGTTCTTGTGAGTCTTGAAGGCGTCGATCGAGATGGAGTAGCAGATTGTGTTGTCAAAGGAAGAGCCTCTGAGATTCTTCCGAAGATACTCTGAGCCTGTCTGGGCGTCGTTTCTACAGATTCCGAACCCTTAAACGGTAATTGATTCCCCCTGCACACAGCATGTCGGAGATTGCCTGGAAGCTTTCGGCCAATGGTCAACTAGCTGTTCTCCTTGAAGCGAGCTCACCAAAACCTGGCAACGTCAGCAGGTTGAGACGATTCTCAGACACTGGTTATCGACACTTCCTGGCAAGCGCGACCCTATTGGGAAGAGGTTTATACATTGCCGCATCAAGAGGTGTTTCTGTTGCGGAGGGCGAAGTGGATGCCTCGAATGTACTCATTGGTGAGCTGGTGTACCAATGCGCTGAAGACGTCTTCACAGGCCTAAACCGAAGAAACACCCTTTTGGGCACGATTCTCCTACATGTTCCTCTGGTAGTGAGCATTGCGGCGGGAGTCAAGGAAAAGGGTTTCTTTGACTCAACCATAACAAGGTCTTGGATTTCCACCGTGTTGGGCAGAACAACCAACAAAGACGCAATTGATGTGTACCGAGCTTTTCACTTCACACGTCAAAGCGGCGAGATGAACAAAGAAGACTCGTCGTGGACAAAGGTCCATGACAGATATGATATCGACAATCCGAATGTCTACGATAATCTTAGAAAAGATGACATTTCTTTGATCGACTTGTTTCAGAAGTCCGCCTCAGTTGACACCATCAGTAGGGAATGGTCTGAGGATTATGAGTTAACTCTCACCCAGAGCCATCCATATTTGAGCGACCTGTCCGAGAGTCTTGAGGATCTCGAAGAGGCAATAGTGAAGACTTTCATCTGGCTTCTTTCGAAGCAACCTGATGGTCTAATTGCAAAGAAGGCAGGTTGGGATCAAGCAGAAGAAGTCACCAGGCTGGCTCAGGTGATAGTGGAGGGCGGCTTCTCTTCAAATGATATTTCAAACCTCGATGTCTATTTGAGGTCCGACGGAAATCTACTAAATCCGGGCTCAACTGCAGACCTCGTGTCAGCAGCCATTCTTTGTAGGCTTGCTGAATTGCAGTTCCCAAAGCCCTGACCAAGTATCGGGATCCATAAGGTCATTCTATCAATAGTGGTTTTGACTGGTGTGAGCTATCAGAAAGAAGATTAGAGAGTCCGAGACCCGCACGGGGCTCATTGGACTACATGAGAAACTGACGAAACACGTGCTCATACCTAGCACGAAGTTGCCGTGTCTTCTCGGCGTTTGCTATGTAGAGAGGTTGCCTCATATCACGCAAATTCGGAATTCTCTTACAGAGATCTTGGCCCATTAGCTTTCGAAGGGCAAACGAAACTGTTCTGGGTGCAAGATCCACCTTTGAACTGATGTCCTTGGGGGTCATTGGTCCTTCCTTTGCCAACCGGGAGAGCACTACAATTGCACTTCTTGGTAGATTTAGGGACACATTCACCTATTGATCACCCCAAT
>CP070761.1:587797-600287 GCA_020348985.1 Candidatus Thorarchaeota archaeon
CGTTTGTACGTCCATCATCAAGTAGTGACAACAAAAGAAGCAATGGCCATCCTAGATCTGGCCAGTAGGCAAACAGATGAGGACGAGCGTGCAGTGGTTCGATTCCCATGTATATGTCGTTATCAAGTGGATGGCGAAGACCCGGGTTCTCACTGCTACGGAATTGCTTTCACTGACGAATACACTCGACGATTCCCAAAATACCTTGGCGGGAATCACGATTATGTTAGTGCGGAGATTGCTATTGATACGCTGGAAAAGATGGTGCTCGAAGAGCCGATAGTTCACGCGGTCTCTGCATTGCGAGTTCCCTACATAGGGTTGCTCTGCAATTGTGACATGAGAGTATGCCAACCTTACATCAAACGTTTGAGACTTGGAATTGATAGCCCGTTTCACAAAGGCCACTATGCTGCCACTGTGGACGAAGACAGTTGTTCGGTGTGCGGAACATGCGAGAATGTTTGTCCCTTCGGTGCAGCAGCAATTGATGAGAAGGATGTATGTGCTCGTATCAACGTGGAGGCATGCTTTGGATGTGGCATCTGCATGGGGCGATGTCCCGAGGAAGCCATTTCCCTCGTTGAAGCTCCTCGTGAAACAGGCTTTTAGGTAAGAGATTCACTTGAGCCAAATGGAGCGTGAAGGTTTCCATGGATTTGGGCTTCTGTGACCGACTCAACCAGCTAAACAATGCCAGAGAGAGACAGGATCTGATTGAGCTATCAATGTGCGACCCCCCACGATTTGGCTTCAGACCAGACGAAAGCATTCTCAAAGTTTCCGAAGCAGAATCATTGGAACAAGGTTATCCAGGCGTGCAAAGCCAACTAGTACAGGGTCTCGTCAAAAGAACAAAGGAGTTCACTGAGGTTAAGATTGACGAGTCGGATGTTCTCATCACTAATGGTCTCGGTGGTGCTTTCGCGATCCTTTCCATTGCACTTAGAGGAGAGTCTGTTGGAATCGAGTCCCCATTCTACGCTCCGATCTATGAGTATCAGCGCAGAACTTCTCACATCTGGTTCTATAGGTGTACTCCGGAACTTGAATGGGCTATTGACTTTGAACTTCTGAGGAAAGAACTAGAGCAAAGAAACAAGCCAGGTTTCCTCTTCCTAGTTACGCCTTCCAACCCAACAGGCAATGTTCACGACGAGAGAGCTCTGAAGAGACTAGTTGATTTGGCAGGCGAGTTTGGTCAGATTCTAGTCACCGACGAGGTCTATGACGAGATGTCCTTTGTTCCATTCACATCTCTTCTTTCTGTCGCAGGAGATGTGCCGGTCATCTACCTTCATGGTTTCAGCAAAGTCTGGAGGGCACCGCAGATCCGCGTAGGCTACATGATGTTTCATGACCCAGCGAACAAAGCTACCGCTGTCATCAACGACATAAAGAGCATTTCCAGGCTTGGGTTTGGAGTGAATCCGCACTCGCAACTCATTGCAACAAGATTGCTTGAGGAGACCAAGAAACACAGGAGAAGGCAGATTGACGAGATTAGGAGAAGACGCGATGTCTTGAACGATGCCATCAGGAAGTCAGACAATCTGAAGAGTGTACAAGCTGAAGGTGCGACGTACCAATTCGTCGAGACTCCCTGGAATGATTGGGATGTCTGCACCAAGCTCGTAAGCGATCACAACATCCTTGTTACCCCCGCAAGTGTGTTTGACCAATACATCGGTGATCGATATCTGCGGGTAGTCTTCCTCAACACTCCCGAGAGACTGTCCAAGTTTGTGAACTGCTTGGATGAGCTATTCTAGCTGTTGCTCAGCTCATCAAACTAAATAGAGAATCCATGACCTACTAACTGAGGACTGCATATTGAACCCGGACTACTCAAGGTGGACATTGCTTCTCTCGTCCGCGTTCTTTGGAGGGACTGCATATTGTGTCCTTACATGGTTGTCAATCGGATTCTACCCCGGACACATTAGCCCTCTGGACAACTATCTCAGTGTTCTTGGCAACTCAAGTCTGAACCCAAGCGGTGCGATTTTCTACAACCTGGCTGTGATTCTGGCTGGAATATCTCTCATCCCGTTCTATGTAGGGCTTTTCCAGACATTCGGAGAAGAAGGACGCAACAGAATTCTCACGCTTGCAATGACTATCGGCGTTCTTAACACAGTCGCAATAATGATGTCTGGTGTATTCTCTGAAGATGTCTATGACATACATTACTTGGCGAGCTTCTCAATCTTCCTTACTTGGATTCCCGTTCTGCTTTTGACTAACCTCGCACTTCTAAATCAGGGTGGGTTCATCATGTGGACGAGTCGTTATGGGTTGGTTTTGGGGGTAATTGACACATTGTTCATGTTCTACGTGCTGTTGTTCGGAACAGATACTGGTGCGATCATTGAATGGGTGACGATCTTCTCTTTCGTGGCTTGGACTGTGTTACTTGCAATCCCCTCTTTGAGGAATTACCGCGCACTGAGTGTAGCCTGAATCGGAACATGTCTGAGCACCAGGGGAATCTTGAGACCCGAATTCTGGCCGTCCTGCATTCTTTATCCTGCAACACATGGGATGCTAGACTAATCGAAAAGGATTAGAGAGTTTCAAGTATCTCTGCCAATTGCATCGACTTCTGATATGGATCGAATGCCAGACAAGTCACCGAGCAAGTGGCCAGCTCTCTTCTCCTTTGTATCGAGATATGTTTTGCTCTCCTCGGTGGGCTCTATTACAAGCGGGACTCTTTCCAGAATCTTCACTCCGTGCTTCTGCAGTTCCTGAATCTTCTTGGGATTGTTTGTAAGAAGCCGTATCGATTTGACGTCAAGAGTTCTAAGAATGTGGGCAGCAATTCCATAGTCACGTTCGTCAGGTTCGAATCCAAGGATGATGTTTGCGTCAACCGTGTCAACACCCATGTCCTGGAGATAGTAGGCTTTGATCTTGTTTGTTAACCCAATGTTCCGCCCCTCCTGTCTCAGGTAAAGCAAAATGCCTTCCCCTTCCGCCTCGATTCGCTCAAGGCTCTCAATCAGTTGATCTCGACAATCGCAACGTTTGCTACCTAGTGCGTCACCAGTAAGACACTCCGAGTGCAATCTAGTAAGAACGCTTTCTTTTCCCACAATATCTCCTTTCACCAGAGCTGTGTGCTCCTTTCCGTCGCCAGGACTAGTAAAACCACATATCTGGAACTCGCCAAAACGACTAGGCAAGTCTGCGATAATGACGAGTCTGACACATTGACTAATGGGATCACATTGGTGATTCTTGTTCTCTTTCGTGAGCATTCGAATCTTATCTTGTGATATCTTGAGAGGCTGTACTGCCATAGCTGAACACTCTCGGTGAGCCCACTCAGGATGGTATGATATACCTTTTCCCGCGGAAATCACATAGAGAAGCAAAGAAGGCAAAGGCAGCACGCAGAAGAGAGTAAGAATGCTGCCCAACCTCTTTTTACCCATACACCAATCCTAGACCCATGTAGATTGTCAGAGTCATGAATGACGCCGTAAGTACTGCCAAACTGATGTGAAGTCTCCTGAAAAGAGTCCTGTTTACCTTCAGTTTGCCTCTTTGTCGGGCGTATCCAGTTATCGTGGTTATCAGCGCAAGAGTGACCGATGTGAGACCCATGTATGAATGAAGATATGCAAAATGAACTCCACTTGTTGTAGTAACCATGTAGAAGGCAACTGAAAAGCCTGCTAACACAGTCAGAGTACCGATACTTGCCACGCTCTTGTGGACTCTCAACCACCAGTTCTTTCCTCTAAGGAATCTTGCGATCAAAGCCACAACAATGACTATGATCAAACCAGTAGTCATTGTTCCAGCGTGTATCTGCCAAAGCTCAATCTGCATCGAGGACCAACCTCAGTTGTGGATCTTGCGAACTTGCAGTTCTATCGGCGTCTCATAATTGTAGCGACAGCGAACAAGAGTCCCACAACAACAATTGCTGCCGCGATTCCAACCGTGAAGAGGAATTGATTGCCGTCACCAGTTGGAGTAGTCGGTGCTGTTGTTGTAGTATCCATTGTTGTAGTGTCAGTGGCTGTCGTTGTCGTAGTAGTGGTCGTGGCTGGAGCAGTCACGGTGATATCACGAGTAATGGATCCTGCAATACTGCAGGCTGCTGTTATTTGCAGCACATCTCCATCAACAGCATCAACTGAAAATGTGTCATCCATTCCCGTCGTTGATTCTTGGCTTGTGTAGTCTCTTGACGTATACTCGACACTATTCTTCAGAATAGTAATGGATTCAATGTAATGCGTGCCTGTATCGGTCACGGAATGTGATACAGTTACAGTCAAAGTCTGAGTATCGAAATCGTATTCTAGCGTCATGTTAGATGGAGTGTGCGCCGTCACTGGATTTGCCATTGCCAACGCAACTGCAAAAGCGAGTGTTAACCCCAGAACCAAAGAACGTCTCATTACCGTCGATCTCCTATCAATTACCCGTGTTCTGCCTATTGCTTGGCTTCAATAATATCTTTGGAAATGACACTTTGAGAAGCGATTACCTGCGTAGGTAGTGTCAGGAATCTTAGCTTCGATGGTATCCAAACTCAAATGTTTCTCAAGCCATCTCGATGTCAGGTGCAGGAGTTGTTGGCGCAAGATGACCAGCCGCCGTTTGAGCAATCACCGTCCGAAGTCCAACGCCTTCCAAGAAGGACTTCACGTTTTTCATTTCATCTATAGAAGGCCGAGAAATATCCGCTCGGCGAAACTCAGGACGATAGTCAAGCACTGTCACCTGGACCTGATCATTTAGAGAAATCAGTCTGGACGCCCATTCGTGGAGTTCTGAGTCCATAACTTCTATGGAAGTATAGAACATAGGATTGAAAGGTAGACCAATGCCTACAAACACATTCTCCGGATAGTGGTTCTGGAGGAGATGTCTGACGGCGTTCCAAGATGTTTCTAGATACCTCTTAGCGAGATTTGAGTCTGTGACACCAGAAATCGTCTGGAAGGTTTCTAAACTGACTGCCTTCAGGTCAGGCCCGATATCCGTCATCCCCGCATCGATCAACTTCTCTATGTAGTCTTTTGTAAGTACCGTGGCATTTGTGTCCAAGTGAAGGCGACTACCACTAGGAGCATTCTCCTTGAGATGCCTGAAGAAACGTAGCAACCACGGACGGTTTAGCGTTGCTTCTCCGCCAGAGATGGCCATTCGATGGACCGCGACTCTTTCGCGAAGTTGCAGAAGGTGTCTTGCGGCCTCCTCAGGAGTTACTGCCTTAGCGCGACTGTCGTATGTCACATCGTGATTCTGACAGGTTCTACATCGAAGATTGCAGCCTGCCGAGAAGCAAGCGGCTTCCGCATAGAAAGCCCAGCCTCGACCTACACCCTTTTCCGGCCAAGGCGTTCCCACACCGCCTACTGAATGAGCTTGATGCCATCCCACTATCCGTATAGGGTGTTGATCTTGTGACAATCGTGTCTCTATTCTTTGACCTTCTGAAACTGCAGTATGACAACTCTGTCTGACTTGATTGTTCACCAAGACTGAGCAGGCATAACATCCGCCGGTCTCACATGGCGCGAAGAAGCCAGCATCCTCAATGTATCGTGAAAACGAGTAGCCAAGGTGTTCTAAGGCCACTTTTATCGTTGTGTCACCGGGAACTTCGACACGTTGGCCATCAACGGTGATTGTGACTGCAGACTTCGGTTGCACTGTGGTTTCTTCTATTGCCTCGCTGGGACACGCTAAATAGCAGGCCCGGCATCCAACACATGAATTGGGACTAGGGCAAGAAACTCTGGTAATGCAGTAGCGACACTTGGAGCACCGTTCTTGATTTCGATGGTACTCATAGTGCATCCACATGCACACCTCGTTGTGTGGAAGCATGCTCGCTTTCACAGTGTGATTTCGTCGCCTTCGACCATTTCCTGAATCGAGATTTCAGTGGTCTCTTCAAGCGCCTTCTTGAAGTCCTCTGTTCCTTTGTCCCATGTATGCATTGGTATCACAGTTTTTGGTTTGATTGTGCTAGCCGCTTCTGCGCCCTCCTTGTTGTCCATGGTGTATGTATCACCGACAGGAATCATGGCAACGTCTATCGGACCTAGACTCTCCATCTCAGGAATTACGTCTGTGTCTCCGGCATGATAGATCGTCTTCCCGCCAATTGTGATAACATATCCAACGCCATAGTCCTTGGGGTGGTATGGATTTCCAGGAGATCTGAACTTCGAGATATTGTAAGCAGGCACTGCTCTAATCTTGACTCCTCTGATTTCAATCTCATCCCCAATCGTGATCGGTCTGAAGTCACCCTTGACTTTCTCACCGCAGTCTTCTGGAGCGATGATAATCGAATCCTCTGCTTGAACGCTCACAATTGATTCCGGATGACAATGGTCATTATGACCGTGCGTAGCGAGAATGATTGTGGCCTTCTCAGAAACATCGGACACTCTCTCAACATACTTTTTCGCTCTATAGAGGTCTATGTAGATACTCTCATCCTCGGTCTTGATCTGAAAACCAGCATGTCCCAAATACCTAATCGTGACTGTCATTCAATTCACCAGCCAACTACAAATCAATAGTCAAGCATTACTTATGAAGACCATGTCTTGCGGCAGATCAACAGCGTTAGAGCTCAGTCACAGGACCAGGACCAGTTGTCTTGCTTGAGTGACCTTTGGGAGGCTTGACCGTGGCTGAATCCTTCATGTCCCCCCGTTTCACGTGGTGCCTACTCGACAGTTTCTCCATCTCAACGATTCTTGAATCAAGAGGCTCAGCATATTCAGTCGCAGAGTCGTAGAGCTCCAAGATTTCGGCCTTTGTGGGAATCCCCGGCAAAACCTCAAGACCCACTTGAACCCGCGGGATAGGCAGTGATGTTACCTTCGAACGGCGCTTCTCTCTGAATCCCATTGTTGCTATGTCGATAACAATCAGTTTACAGCCGATTTCATCTGCGGCGGCCTTTGCAGAATAGATTAGAGGCATGACGTCCGGCGGTACAATTCGATTACTCTTTCCATCCTTGTCTGAGAACGGCACTGAAGAGGCCCCACCGCCAACCGGACTACATTGGCCATAATCACAAAGATGAGTTCCCCTCCAATCATGCGCCCCAGTGGTAAACCGTGTCGTCTCAAGAACCACAATTATGTCATTTTGCTCATTCATCGTCACACACTCGAACCTTAGTTCGAGAGTATGTTGAAACCAAGCATATTAACCACTGAGTTCTTTGCATATGTCAAAGTGACATTTGAGTAGTTTCTAATTGAGGGTTGATCAATCACCAAGTAGATAGATCAACAGGTAGGAAAGCATTGTTGCACCGATGATTGTTGGGACGATCAGAACCGTCCACAGTGAGTATCCAGTCCAGAATGAGATTGTTAGAAGTAGACTAATCGATAATTCCTTTGGATACTCTGCCATTTTCTCATAGCCAACTGATGTCAGCGCATGTAGGATCAGGGAGGCTACGAGCCCCGTAAGGAGCCATCCAGTGTAGTTTGTCAGTGGTATTCCGTAATAGAGACCCGGTTCGTCCCAGACCCATATGTTAAGCACGACTGCCGCAGGATCTAGTATGAGATCGAATACAACCAAAAGAATAGCTCCAAGAGGTAAAGCGATTCTCGGATCTCTCGTTCTTGCTGCAGCGACTGTCACAGCCCCAATCACCAGAGGACCAAACGCGAAAGCCACGCTCCAGGGCACTAATCCGAGTATTTTGTATCCCATTTGATCAGTATACTGAAACCCGCCGTAAGGCAATCCTGTTGTTATCCCGATTGCCTCTACTAGTATGGGAAAGATGCTCAAGAAGATGAGAACAAGAAGCCCTCTAACAGGGGAGAGCCACCTTAACAAGACGTAGTAGCTTGGAACAGCCAGAATCAGAATGAAGAACGCAGATACCCATGTTACTGATTCTCCAATGTCTACATTGGCAACCAACCAGCTTGCTAGAAACAAAGCAATTGTCGAAATAATCACCAGTGGCTTCAACGAAGGCTGTCGTTCTGATACGGCCATTATCCCACACCCAAAAGCGGAATTCCCAGAGACAAGAAGAGCACCATCCCAAACAGACCAGTGTAATAGGGGAAGTACCAGTAGGCCTTCTCAACACTTGCGCTAGGTCGAACAAGCAAGTAGAGTGGTATAGACGGATACACTAGCATTAGTAGGTTCCAAGGTGCATTCCAAGGCGCAACAAGGACAAGAATCATAGCGAAGGTAGCCCAGAATGCAAAGCACAGAAACAGTGACACTCTCTTTCCGACCACCACAGCGGTCGTCTTAAGGTCCGCCTTCATATCGGCCTCTATGTCAGGAATTGCAGAAAACAGATGCATTGCTGAAGTCCACATGAATGCCGCAAATATAGGTAGAAAAGGAGGAACAATCAGAGTAGCATGGTAAAATGCCAACAAGGCTGGAATAACATAGAGGAAGTTTGAGGTGAAATCGAGGACAGGCCGAGCCTTGAATCGCAAGGGTTTCACACTGTAGAATGTCGATAACAGCATCCAAGAGAAGAACATGGCACTTGCAACCAAATCGGGCTGCAGAAACAAGATTAGTAGTATGCCATAAATGAAGGAAGCGGCAACAAGTAGATAGAGGTTCTTCCTATCCTTCTCCGCAGCTCGATATTCCTTTTCATCCTTCTTTGGGTTAAACATGTCAGTGTCCTTGTCTGATATGTCATTTACACCATAGAGGAATATGTTGGCTGGTACCATGAAGAAGAACAGGTGGATTACGAAGTTGATATTCAGCAGCTGATTGAGGTCTGTTATGCCGACCATGTAACCAAGTAGATACGTGCCACCGAGGTAGAGCCAGAATCTGACACGTGAGACCTTGAATGCGAGATAGAATATGTTTGTCATTCACATTACTCCGTCTTCTTCTTCGGCTTCATGTTCCTGCCGGAAAATCCTTCTTAATGAGCCCTGCGACAATCTCTGATGAAATGAGTGCCATTGGGACGCCGATTCCTGGATGTGTATATTGTCCTGTATAGTAGAGATTCTTGACTTTCTTGCTCTTATGCCTGGGCCTGAAGAACGCAGATTGACTGAAGGTATGTGTTAAACCTACAGCAGTCCCTTTGTAGGCATTGTAGTCATGTGAGAAGTCGTTCAGCGTGTAGATTCTCTTCGCAATGATTGAGTCCCGAATTGGTGTGCTTAACACTTTCTCCATATGAGTTACCATCTTGTCATAATAGGCCTCTCTAATCGTGGGAGTGTCTTCGACGCCAGGTGAAATAGGAACCGTGACGAATATATTTTCACAATCCGGAGGGGCGACGGAACTATCCATTTTTGAAGGACAGCAGAGATAGTACGCCGGCTCATCCGGCCATGAGGGCTTCTCGAAAATCTGCTCGAAATGTCTTATCCAATCGTGATCTAGAATGACGTTATGATGAGTGAGGTTCTCAATCTTCTTGGCCAGACCTAGGTACATAACAAAAGCTGACGGAGCAATCGTTTTCTTCTCCCAGTAGTCCCTAGGATATGTCTGGAACTCTTTTTCGAGTAAATCAATCTCAGTATGAGCATAGTCCGCATTCGAAACAACTGCATCTGCCTCGAAGAAATCATCACTGGATCTGACACCTACAGCCTTCCTGTCTACGACCTCTATCTCTGTGACTTCCTTTCCTAACTCAATTCTTCCACCGTGGTCCTCAGTCAGTCTCTGAAGAGCCTTAACAATCTCGCCTAAGCCACCTAGCGGATACCACACTCCAAGATTGAAGTCAATGTGAGATATCATCGAATACAGTGCAGGTGTGTTCTTTGGGTTGCCACCGAGGAAAACTATGGAGTATTGAAGGATCTTCCTTGCCCTTTCTGAATCGAAGTACTTTTTCGTCAGCTTGTCAATGTTTGACAGAATGCTCAGCTTCCAGCCCGCAGCCATAAGCCTTGGGCTGAACATGGATCTTAAGCCCGCGAGGTCTTCATACATTAGACCGTCCAGAAGATATTCATACTTCACCTTGGCTTGGCTCAAGTACTGAGATAGCTTGTCTGCTCCGTTCTCCTCTAGTCGCTCAAACAGTTCCATGTTGTCTTCAAGATTGGCCGAAATGTCGATGACCTCATCTGGGAAGAATATCCGATACGATGGATCAAGTCTTGTTAGCTTGTAGAAGTCCTCTGTCTTTCTGCCGAAATTAGCAAAGAAATGGTCGAATATCTCAGGCATTAGATACCATGAAGGACCCATATCGAAGAGAAAGCCGTCTTTCCGCCAGATTCTTGCCCTTCCGCCTAGTTCCTTGTTCTTTTCAAGAACTAGGACATCGTGTCCATCTCTTGCAAGTAGTGCTGCAGTCGAGAGTCCGCCAACACCAGCTCCTATTATGATTGTTCTCACTCTAACACCCTTCCTCATTACAAATGTTTACGGTTGAAATCCTCCAAGGCCCCAGTTTTTGCCATATGTCATACCTTATTAACTATGGTGAAGAGGAAATTCCAAGAATACTTCCATCTCCTTCAGGAAACCAATTGGGAAGTGTTTCAAGGATAATAGGGGGTTGTGTGATGTTCAACGATTATGCATTACATCTTACAGTCTTGCCCACTGACATAGATGCAAGTCCGGAGATTGATCAGAAGACGCTTTCTGAAAGTTACGATTATTGTATGGATCTGTTCAAACTTCACGCTAAGTCATTCTACTTCGCTTCAAGATATCTAGAGGAACATGAACGCAAGTCTATGGCAGCTCTTTATGCTTTCTGTAGACTCGCCGATGACTTCGCGGATGAGATTGATATCCCAAAGGATAGGCTAGAAGTCGAGTTGGATCGTCTTCTCGAGATAACTGAAAAGCTTGCCACCGGAGTGAACTTCAACCACCCTATCTTCATTGCCTTTGGAGACACAATGAGGAAGTACAGTATTCCACTCAGATATGTGCAAGAGCTGATTGAAGGCGTTCGAATGGACATTAATCTCATTGAGGTCCGGACGACCGAGGAGCTGGACAAATACTGCTATCATGTTGCCTCCACAGTTGGAATCATGATGTGCCATGTCTGGGGTGCGGACAATCCCGACACTCTTGAGAGAGCTGCAGACTTGGGTCGTGCCATGCAGCTTACCAATATCCTACGCGATGTTGCAGAAGATTTCGAGAATGGCCGAATCTATATACCACTTGAGACACGAAGCGAGTTTCGTATAGGTATTGATGATTTCAAGAACAGATCAACGAGTCCCAACTTCAAATGGATGATAAGGAGCCTGATTTCAAGAGCTGATAGCCTCTATGCGAAGGCGGAGATAGGCATTGCCGACCTTCCTCCAAGAGCTCAGTTCACTGTCAAGGTAGCAAGCAGAGTCTATGGGGAAATCATGAATGTGATTAAGGACATGGACTACGATGTCTGGAGCAGAAGAGCAGTCGTGCCGAAATGGAAGAAACTCTGGATTGCTTTCAAGGCGAGAGGAGAGTATAAGAAGGAACTCAAGGACTATGCTCATAATCTGGTAGAAGAGCCACTTGTGGCGGCCACATGATTAGTTTGTCTTTCGTGGTGGTGCAATGACCGGGGAGATCGAATCTAAAGAACGTGATGAGGAAGTAATAATCATCGGTGGAGGTTTTGGAGGGCTTAGCGCTGCGGTAAGGATGCAGGCAGCTGGGTTTCCAGTGACCTTGCTAGAAAAACGCCACCAGCTCGGTGGACGCGCCGGAGTTTTTACTGAGAAGGGATATACATTTGATACTGGACCGACAATACTCACGCCACCATTCTTGATTGAAGACTTGTTCAGCTTTGCTGGACGCAATTGGTCCGACTACGGTGAATTGGTTGAAGTTTCTCCAAAGTATAGACTCTATTTTCCAGATGGGTCCAAGATGGACTACGCTGATTCTGAGCACAACATCAGGGAAGTAGAGCGGCTTAGTCCCGGTGATGTTGAGGGCTATAAAAGGTTCATGAAGGCTGTCAAACCCATCTACGAGCTAGGTTTTGAGAAGTTTGGTTCGCAGGCTTTTGACTCTCTTTGGGACATGGTGAAAGTTGGCCCAGCTGGTTTGAGACACAAAGCGTACAAGAGTGTGCATGGAATGGTTGCCAGCTATGTCAAAGATCCACGGCTCCGAATGGCCTTATCATTCAACCCTCTCTTTATTGGAGGCAACCCGTTTTCTTCCACTGCGATCTATACTCTAATTACATACATCGAAGAGAAGCACGGAATGTGGTGGGTGAGAGGAGGAACTCACAGACTTGCTGATGCTATGGAAAAGCTCTTCGTCGAGCTTGGCGGCAAAGTTGTCCTGAATTCGGAAGTTGAAAGAATCGGCGTTTCAAAGAGACGACAGGTTACTCACGTGGAAGCAAAAGATGGTAGGGAATACCCTGCCGACATTGTAATCTCTAATGCAGATGTTGCGCGTACATACATGGATTTGGTTGACAAAGAACACCGAATATGGAACTCAGACAAGAGGTTCAGACGAGCAAAGA
>CP070761.1:600387-630253 GCA_020348985.1 Candidatus Thorarchaeota archaeon
CACCAGACTTGCGGTTTCACTTTCAAATCCATATTTGCTGAACACAAGCTGCAATTCGTATTCGCCAATTCCCTGCGGAGTTAGCTGAACGACGTACTGACCCGGGGATTGTTCCGCGTACGTCATCCATTGCGCAACTGAACCTGAAGCCGTTACTGAGGCAAGCGGGACTCCCGTCGTGTTGGACATGAGATAGTTAAATGTGAAATTGTAGGTCCTGCTGAAGATTAATGGCTCAAGCAGCACGATGTCGTTCACAGATGTGCTAATAGGAACGACTTCAAGCTCGAACTGCACAAAAGCGTTGATGTGGTTTGATTTGTTGGCAGAGACTGAAACCTGCCACAATCCAACGAATTCTGCACAGATTCTCAGGTAGTAGAGATCCGTGAACTCTTCTATGGTGCAGTTCAGATTATCATCAGGGGTGAAGGAGACTTGAATGTCTGCTGAACTGATGTTATACGGATAGTCCGTTCTTGAATACATCAGGATTACAGTATGTACTGAGCCGAATTGAACAGAGCCTGAGTCGCCTGAAGACACCTCTAGTTGAGTTGGAATTGCAGTAACTATGAGTGTGAATCCTACTGTGGAATTCTGATAGTCTGAGAGCACGGCTCTGATTGCAATCTGAAACGTCCCAATCTGAGATGGGATTAGTTCTAGGCTGTAAAGGCCGTTCGACAGTCCGATGGCGTCTTCGTGGGTCAGTCCCGATGGAAGATTGATTACAAGAATCTGAGCGCCGTCTAGTCCGGTTCCTATATCATCTCTGAAGGTTATCTGAACAGTATGATTCTGATCCACCGATACCGATGCACCTGGACTGTCTACGTTCAAAACCGTTGGAATCTCGGTTGAGGTGAGGGTGAAAGTTGAGATTTGAGTCACGTGATTTGAGAGATTCGCCTTTACTACAACCGTGAACGGTCTTGCAGAAGATGGCGTCAAGAGAATAGAATAGAACCCTCCGCCCTCCTCAGTAGCATTGTCATAGAAGAGCCCTACGCTGGGCGTAACGTCAACAACTCCTACTGTGGCATCAATCAGTCCGAAACCTGTGCTGTTCGTATATTCCACAACAAGTCTATAGCTATCACCCATCCTCACGAAGCCCGACGTGCCGTTTACCACTGAAAGATCAGTGTATATCTCGCCAACAATTATCGTAAATGTTTCAGAGCTTTCCTTGTGGTATAACTGAGTCGCAGAGACTGTGACAGTGTATGTTCCTGACTTGGAGTTTGCCATTGTGATAGTATATGTGCCATTGCCAAAGTCTGTACCATTTGCGAATGAGAGTCCGTTGGCTGGTCCCGAGTATTGAGCTCGTATTGTGGACCCTCCAATTCCTGTTCCACTGAGAAGCTCGTGCTTTACAGTTAAGGTGGTGTTTTCGTTCAAACCCATCTCGATAGGTACAGTCCCCACTCCCGGCAGTCTCAGATCAGTAACGTGGACTGATGTAATAGCAAACTGACAGGATGCGTCGTCATAGAAGGGTCTAGTCGCGTTCACGATGACAACGAAATGCCCTGCGCCCACTAGAGAGGTATCGAAGTCTGCTTCCCACCAGTTTCTTATGAATACCGGACCAAAAGTGACTGTTGTTGCAGACCAGTTGCCCTGGATAGTCGCAATTCCATCAACAAGATACTCTCCAGAGTCCGTGTCCACATAATACAGCATGTTTGTTATTACTAGACCAGAATCCGTTTCGACAAGAGTCTGCAATGGTGTGAGGCTCGTTGCATGATACATACTGAAAGTGATGATATCAAATGCTACTTCAGTGCCATTCGTCCAAGCTACCTCCGCAGTCCACAATCCTGCAGATGTATTAGTCGAGCCTAACGTCCATGAAGTGCTATTCACGACTCCGCTCAACATTCCACTATTGGAATCGAAAGCCCAAACGGTCCCATTTGGAAGAAATAGTGTGAAGTTGACCGGGTCTGTCGCCGAAGGAACAGAGGACGGCGTCCTAATCTCTGCCTGTAGTCGAGTGCGATTCTCTGCCCGGAAGACAATGTTCTGAGACCACTCACCTGAACCTGAGTTGAACACCTGGGCTGTGTTATTCCAAGCATAATTGGGGGCTTCTAGCCTTATCTCCCACGAACCTACTCTATCGAGAAGACTGTTAGGAATCGATATCACCCCTGTAGAAATATCACACGACCCCGTCACATCGACTTTCAGTGGGTCCAGCACTGTGACATTCTCCCAATCCCAAGGATGTTGGATATCCACGGTTCTGTCATAGTAGCCATTTAACGTCCCAACATATGTGAAGAGCACCAAAGATGCACTCTCACCAGATGACAAAGTGTATGAAACACCGTGCTTGGTTGGGTCCGCAGTCCAAGAGGAATTGGTTTGGTGATGTTTCTGTAACCTTACTCTGTAGTCGAATGATACTGTATTGTTTGACGTTATCTCGACCTCAAGGTAGTCTCCAGTCCAAAACGATGGGTTGGAGACAGCGGCTTGACCCATGGTCCCTCCATCTACTATGGGCTCAGAAAGCACACCAGCATGAAAGACCAAGTCGACTGCCTCGTAGTCAAGTGGAGTCGTACTAACCAATGATATGCCGTCTAGAAAAACCTCTATGGTTTCGGCGTCTTCCCAACCAATGTCTTGTCCGTCACCATCGTAATCCGTGTTGACGTCTACGACTATGTTGCCGCCAGAGATGAGAAGCCCAATCTCCATATTGAATGTAGGTTGAGCCGAAGGGATATCAATCGTGAAGTTGCTTACTGAATACCATACATCCTTTGCGTCCAGGTCTAGCAGACTCAACGCGTAGGGTTGATTGTGAATGTTAATGTAAAGGAGGGCATCGCCTGTTAGCAGGAAGCCCGGATCGATTGGTCCTTTTGAATACAGAAAATCAAAGCTCAGACTGAAGTTGGTCGCATATGGACTATTGTCGATTGTGTGATTCCAAAGAATCCAGCTGTTCGCGTGATGCGTGAAATAGTCAAGATTGGGATGTGTGTCACGCTCGCCGTTGTTCTCAACAGTAACGTACTCTCCGATTTGGTTATAGGTTGCATTCTGAGTTTGGTCGCCTCCACTCGAATCATAGCTAGAGTTGGTCCAAGGTGAGACTCCATCTTCAAAGGTCCCGTTGAAAGCGTATAACTTCCTGAGATTCGTTAACTCGATATACGCTTCACTAGCAAACCAACCATCTCCATCGTCGACACTCAAATTCGTCTTCGTGTTCGTCCCTGTATCCGTACGGGCGGTGAAATTGTCGGACGTGTCGAATGCTGATAGTTCGACAGTCACGGGCTCAAGGGTTCCAGTAAGAGAATAGTCAGAAGGAATGTGCGCGCCCCCAGGAGCCGACCGTCCTGGGTTTCTGGCATCAAGGGGGCTATTGACATGAGGTCCAAGTGATTCCACGTCCGGTCCAGAGTTGACACTGTCGTATGAGCTGGTATTCGATCCAACACTTAAGGAGAGGGCAGGGTAAAGAAGCAACATACAGACTAAGCCCATCAGTAACTGTCTACTTTGCCTCATATTGTCCGCCTCGCAGGGAGATTTGTGCTGCACATGATTCATGTGTCAGCTGGATCGTCGTATGGAATATACAGTTGAGAGGCGAAATTCTGCAGATATTATGGTATCTATGACGGATTTGCAGCTCTTTTTTCGAGATTCGCCTGAAGCTTTCGCCGGAACCATGATTAGGGACGGGGCGAGTCACCCACTCATGCCAAAGAAAGACAAGACACGGAAAGTCGGCCCTGTGTATCGTATCCTATCACAGGATCTCTTCATAACCAGTTTCCATGCTGACGAAGTGGGCTTCCGCCAGGATGAGATATGGCGATCCAAGAGCAGACAGTTTTCAAAGGATGCTGACATCATAGGGAAGATAGAGGAGTCCAAGAAGAAGCCTGGCTCTAGAAGGCTGCCTCCGAGGAAGAAGACAGGTTTCATCATACTTAGGAATTCAGTTTGGGACGGCGAAAAGGATGAGCTCGCCCGCCGGCTTGTTGTGAAACTCTTCTCGAATAGAGGCGGATGGACCGCGACTATAGAAGAAATGGTAGCTGAGGAATTGGCGGTAAGCTACAGTTCCAATGAACCGTTGCTTAGCTACTCAGTGGTTGTCAAGGACACTGAGATCGTGACCTACATCAGACAAGTCCGGCGAGGTGGGCTTTCGACTGAGAACTACTCTTTCTACATCCTCGGTCCAAAGAACACATTCGAAGTATTCAGAATCGAGGGCAAACGAGCAACTCTTGGGGATGATTTCCATGTAATCCGTCTGGCAACTGGTGACGTTGTCGCAGAGATCGATAGCAAGTTCGGTGACATAGGAGGCGAATTTGTCGTTTCAATCAGGGATCCAGTTCTTGCAGATAATTCCTGGTTCTGCAGAGTTCTCCAGTGTTTCTCTGTGACTATCTGGTACAGGGTCAAAATGAGGAATCGAGTAGAAAAGAGAATGAAGATGTGGGAAAAGGAGAAGTACGTGCCTAGGATGCATAGGCACGAAACCAGCCTCCTTGCCAATCCCAGAAAACTGACACTGAGCAGAGAGGAGTTTGAAGAAGTCTAGGTCTCCACCAGCTACTCCTCTTCTTCCTCTGTTCTGAAATCAAGAGCTGCAGAGTTGATACAGTATCTCAGTCCCGTGGGATTCGGCCCATCATCAAAGACATGTCCGAGGTGTCCCCCGCAATTCTTGCAGATTACCTCTATTCTCCTCATTCCATGACTTGTATCGATCTTTGTTTCTACGCTGTTCTCGTCTGCTTTCTCCCAGAAGCTCGGCCACCCGCTCCCGGATTCGTACTTCGTATCAGATGAGAATAGGACGTTACCACATCCCGCGCAGACGTAGACTCCTTTCTCTTTATGGTAAACGAACTTCCCCGTGAACGGGGCTTCAGTTCCACATTGTCTAAGTACTCGGTACTGCTCAGGGCTCAGAGTGAGTTTCCATTCTTCCTCGTTTTTTTCCATAACCCTCACCAACTTAACAATTGAAAACTACATTGAAAACCTCTTCCATATGTACGTCCCTGAGCCCGAATGGGTCACTCTCCACGGTTCCAGGCATGACAAACTCGTCCCCATGCTTCCTCGAATCCGAGGATCTTGTAGAATCGGTATGCAGGTTCGTTCGAAATGTCAACATTCATGCTCATCGTTTTGAAGCCTTGGTCTTCCAGCCTATCCCTGACTGCACTCATTAGAAAACGAGCGAGACCTCTTCGTCTGAATTCCGGATGTATGCCAAACTCCCAGAGATGGCCGTTGTTGTCACCATGTGTGCGTCGAACCAGGGCAAATCCAATCACCCTTTCATCCATCGATAGTGCCAGGGATGCGCTGCTCTCGAATGAATCATTTCTTTCGAAGGTTTGGTCGAAATACTCTCTCTGCATCTCCATAGGTCTCTCAAGGAAGCTTCTGTCACGTCCACTCAGAAATGCCTGATACCAACATTCGTAAAGCAGCTCCACATCAACATCTATGAGGCGTCGTTCATGGATGCCGTCCGGGATTACTGTTTGGCTCATTAATAGATCAGACAGCTTGTTTCGGAGATGTACAAGCTCCTCATACTGTTTCATGCCATTCCTCTCGAACAACTGACTTCTTGAATTAGCAGATTCATCTCGAGGAAACATAACCTCAAGTCGGTCCAGACCTTGTCTGTCGACGTATTCCACGGACTTAGCAACAAGTCTATCAGCAAGCTCTTCAGAAGGTGCCCGTTGTGAAACAACGGGAGTCCCTCCTAGAAACCAAGGGTTCATCTCCACTAGCTTATCCTGTTCGAAATGTAGCAAAGCAAACCCATCAATACCCTGCTCAGATTCAGCAAGTATCACAACGTCGTTAGTGCCCCCAAAGCAGCTGATGAAATGCTCCTCTACACCCTCCAAGGTAGCATCCTTTGGAATGGTGCCCGCAAGCTGTCCGACTTCCATGATGAGACCGGAAATCTCGAGAGTCTCGATCTCCGCCAGGCTAAGAATTCTTAACTCCATAGTATCACACTCCTTTGAACATGGGTGGGGAAGTCAATCAGTTCTGTGAAGACGGTGACTCATTTCTGCCTACTGGATCCTCTTTAGATGACCACACCACTGGGTTCCAGTCAAAACTAGATCCTGAACGTGGAGACAAACACAAGCCAGCCGATTCTGATAATGGTAGTCCTCAGACATTTCATGACTTCTGTCCACCTCCGTTCTCGTTCTAACCGTGGCTCTGGATAAGCCGTAATAAACCATTGGGAAAACGCACCGATTCAGAGTTAATCCTAGAGTGCCTTTTGGAGCTCTATGACAAGCAATAATAGTATACCCGGAAGCAGACAGAGTTGGATGTGCAAATGTGACGAAGGAAGCGATTCAAGATACGTGGCCCCACGAAGGAACGTTTTGCTTTGGTTGTGGGAAAAACAATGCGAACGGACTCCAATTGAAGAGCTATTGGGAAGAAGATGAGGCCGTTGCTTCCTGGACGCCCAAAGACTATCATCTGGCATTTCCAGGGATTGTCAACGGTGGTATTATCGCCACATTGATTGACTGCCATGGTACAGGAACCGCCAATGCGGCAGCCTATAGAGACGCAGGTGACTCGCCTGCTTCATTCATGTTCGTAACAGGATCACTTTCCGTAAGATTCCTCAAACCTACACCAATCGGTGAGCCGCTCACGCTTAGGGCTCGAGTCATCGAGCAAAGGGAGCGTAAGATGACTGTTTCCTGTTCAGTGTACGCTGGCGGAATAGAGTGCGCAACAGGTGAAGTGGTAGCAATTCGGGTTGATCAAACACGATTCCTTCACTAGCATCACTCATATTCATGTAGTCGCGGGTCGATCTTTCTCCACTCACTATCTCTCTCAGAAAACGACCTTCTCTCTTCCTCAGTCGTGGCAACTACGTCGAACGTGCAATTCTCATCGCCACATGCCTCGCATGTCAAGTGTATCATCTTTGCATTGGCATCCTTAGCCATCCACTTGGCCGCATCCACATAGCAGTAAAGACATCCAAGATCGAGTGCATCATGTTCTTTAAACACCTTGGCGAGAGTGCATCCCCGAGCATAGTACCTGCCCTCCTCATCTTGGCCAGAATCTTCATACACTCCAAAGGCCGGCAAGTCGGGCTTCCCCTGATTCACCCTTTCAGTAATTCGCTGACCATAATCCATGATTGCTTTCACTATCAGGTCTTTGCCTCTTCCTTCGCCCAATGCATCCACTATTGTCCTCGAGAATGACAGGTGAAGGAGGGCGACTCTCGACATTGCACCCTCTGCCGCTGCAGCTGCTTCCCGGACGGTGACAGTAGACTCTTGACCCTTCATAGCATTCCCGCCACACACGGAGTTCTGTACGACTTCTCAAGTATATAGCCTATGCTTTATCAAGAGGACCTCGCATACTCCCGAGTGAGACGAATGACCTGTTACTTCAAGAATTCTGGGATGACCGACCTGTTTGAAGAAATCGGAATTGAGGTAACAAATGAGAATGTGGTGCTTGTCGATGAGAACATTCACGATTTTCTAAGCGTCGATTATCCAAATTGTGCAGCCGCTTGGAAACTTGTACGCAAGAAGCTAGCCGAAGACGGTGAGGGATTCAAAAAACGTCTGCAAGAAGTCCTGTCCGAATTCGGATAGGAACTTCTCGCAGAGGAAGAAGATCCGCACTTGCTCTACGAATCCTCGTTAGTGGGTCGATTACTTCCACTATCTTCGTCATCATCATCGAGGTAGCGCTGGATTCGATAGGGTCCTGGATCTTGGCCTGTTAGCACGATCAGGATAGCTCGAGTCAGGGGATTCGCGAGGAGTTCCAGAAGCCTGTCCATCTCCTCGTCCTTGGCTTTCTCACTCAATGCCCGCAGCCTCCAGCTGCAGTGTCCTAGACCTCACGCGTGCCGTCAGCGCAATTGTGAGAAGGGTAGTGAAGATAGTCCCGAGGAGCATGCCCACCCATTGTAGTGAGTAGAGCGCGAGCTCTCCTGAGTAGGAAAGCAGCAAGAACAGGAAACCGTTGACAAAGGATCCAATCGCGAAGAACGTGATGATCAGAAATCCGTTTCTGTTGGGAGAACGAATCAGGAACCAGTTCAGCTGCAGAAACACCAGAGATGAGAGCCCAAGCTTCATTTTTCTGATTATGCCAACCATCTTCCATGTTGACCTTAAAGCTATAACCAGCGCCGCGAGTCCCAGAGCAACCGATGGCCAGAACAGGGTCCAAGAGACTCCGTAAGTCAACACCGCTGCCACTAGGCTGAATACGCCTACAAAGAGGCCGAAGACAGTACCCATCTGGTACAAGAACAGATCCAGTTCACGCTTTGGACTCATTGACATGACCGCGGATAGAACGCCGTACTGGTCGATTTTGACATCACGGCCTACCTGATCCACGAGAATCAGTGCTTTCTTTCCGAGGTCGGTTATCATGTAGTCTCCATTCAATCTCTCGATTAGTCCCGCTTCCGTGAGTTCTTTGAGATGGTAGTTGAACTTCCCGCTCATCAGTGACGGATCTAGACCGAGTACTTGCATTATCTCAGTATAAGTGGCAGTGCCCTTTTCTGAGATCTGACGCATTATCGTTCTTCGTGTTGAGTTCGACAACGCCTTCAATACATCTTCAGACGATGAGTTCATTTTCAGTACCTGTGTATGACTCGGATTCTAGATATTTAACCGATTTTCACTAACTTTCTCGACAGGCATAAAACAGTTCTGTCAAAAAAAATTGACAGGCTCGCGCAACTGTTGCCTAGATTCTGCTCTTGGAAACTACGTTTCGCTAGCCTTATCTTGACTGCCGAGTCCAGTCTTCCGAACAAGCAGACCTTTGTGGATGAGCTCGGCGACTCGGGGAACTCTTCTCATGGAATACAACTGGCAATTCAAGACGGTTCTTATTGGAGATGGCGCCGTCGGGAAAACTTCAATTCGTCGCAACTACATGAAAGAGGGCTTCAAAACAACACATATTCCTACGATAGGTGTCGACTTCGCCAAGAAGCTAATCAACTTCTATGGTGAGATTGTCAGGTTCGTGATTTGGGACCTCGCCGGACAGCATAGCTTCGAGAGGGTCAGAGGCCATTATTACCAAGGCGCTCAGAGTATTGTCCTTGTGTACTCTGTTATGGATAGAGAGTCATTTGACAACGCATCCAAATGGCTGGTCGAAGCCTACAGGCATCTCGGGAAGCTTCCTCCCACAGCGATTCTTGCAAACAAGGTGGATTTGCGTCAGTCAGATTCTGATGAAGACATTGTCACAACAATGGAAGGTCTGGAGTTTGTTGATTACTTCAAAAGGAAACTAGCTATCCCCGCCATATTCAGGGAGACTTCTGCCCTTACGGGATACAACATCAACGAGACGTTCAATGAGCTTATTCGAATGATGATGCGGAATACTGAGGATCCCCCTCCACTCGTAACAAGGCAGGAATCTCAGACGCAGGAAGAGACAGAGTAGAACTCTGATGATGACTCCAGAGGCTCAAGAAGACTCCTGATTTGTAGTTCTCGATTTCAAAGTGGGAATGCGCTGACTCTATTCGCTAGCCTTATTTTGACTGCTGAGTAAAGTCTTCCGAATCAGTGGACCCATTGAAAATGGGATTGAGGACTCGGGGCACTCTTCTCATGGAATACAACTGGCAATTCAAGACGGTTCTTATTGGAGATGGCGCCGTCGGGAAAACTAGTATCCGCCGCAACTACATGAGAGAGGGCTTCCAGTCAACACACATCCCGACCATCGGCGTAGACTTTGCAAAGAAAATGGTCTATTTCGAAGGCAAGATTGTGAGATTCGTCATTTGGGATCTCACCGGACAGCATAGCTTCGAGAGGGTAAGAGGACACTACTATTCAGGCTGCCACAGCATCGTTCTCGTGTACTCTGTCACAAACAGAAAATCATTCGACAACGTTCCCAAATGGCTTGTTGAAGCCTATAGACACCTGAGGAAGCTTCCTCCCACGGCGATACTTGCAAACAAGATAGATCTGCGCCAGTCAACTTCTGATGAGGATTTCGTCACCACTGTGGAAGGTCTGGAGTTTGTCGACTACTTCAAGAGGAAATTGGCAGTCCCGATCATATTCAAGGAAACCTCGGCTCTGACTGGGGAGAACATAGACGAAACTTTCACAGAGTTAATCCGAATGATGATGCAGCACACGGAGGGTTTCCCTCAACCCACGACTCAGGTCGAGTCTGAGAAAGCAGAAGAGACAGAGTAGCTCTCAGTCACTCTCTGGTGTGGGATACTGGTTGCGACCTTATTCGCCAACCTTATCTTGCGCAAGAAATCTAGTAGGGCCCCGGAAGAACTATTACATTCACTATGTTGGAGCGCCTCACCGATGGAACGTACTTGGTATTTCAAGAGCGTATTACTGGGTGAGGGCGCCGTCGGGAAAACTTCAATTCGCCGCAACTACATGAGAGAGGGCTTCAAGTCAACACACATCCCAACGCTCGGCGTCGACTTTTCAAAGAAGCTGATTGATTTCTATGGCGAGATTGTGCAATTCATTATCTGGGATCTAGCTGGCCAACCGAGCTTCGAGAGGGTAAGAAAACACTACTATCAAGGGTGTCAGAGCCTCATTCTTGTCTACTCAGTCGTCGACCGAGACTCATTCGACAACTCCCTAAGGTGGCTGACTGAGGCCTACAAGCACATAGGAGAACTCCCGCCGACAGCTATAGTTGCCAACAAGATCGACCTTCGTCCTTCAACAGAGCCCAGTTCTGTAGTCACAACTCAGGAGGGTCTCAAGTTCGCCAATGACATAAAAGAGAAGCTGAAGTTTCCGCTCGTCTTCAAGGAGACCTCTGCTTTGACAGGAGAGAACATCGAGGAGACCTTCACGGAACTTCTCCGGTTGATGATTGTGCGCGCAGAAGAGGCTCCCACGTAGGCGAGTCCGACCACTATACTGAGACTATTAGATACACGCCCCCACAGAATGAAATCTGTTCGTATACAACGTAGAGACCTTCTCCCCACAGCATAGTCTTGGTCTCATCAGCCGCCCAATAATACTCATAGTCATCCCATTCATGTGCTAGCTCTCTACGAGCCGCCGCCCGTTCTGCAAAGGACCGAAAGGAAACGTCTCCAATCACAATTCTGCCTTCTTTGTTCAAGAGCTCATCATGCATTCGTTTGATTGTATCAAGTTTCGCGTTGAGATCTAGGTGATGGATGGAATATGCAGACACAATAAGGTCAAACCCGATGCGTAACTCAGATGGCCATTCGGATCGAATATCTGCTTTCACTAGGTGAGCAGAGGGGACCTTTTGCGCCGCTTTTTCCAGCATCTTTGATGAATAGTCTAGTCCCCAGATTTCGCAGTTGAAGTCGACGAATCTCTTGGCCAGGCCTCCGGTGCCAATTCCCATATCCAAGACTCTCATTCCCTCCTTGGGGTCGGAGAGCTCGACCATCCTGTCTAGGACTTGGTGATATCCGGCGAATGGAAATCTATCCGACACGGTGTCGACGAAGTCGTCGTAGTTTTCTGCCCAAGAGTCGAACAATTCTGGAGTTCTTTCTGGAGTCATCGTGAAAACACCTGCGGCTTAACAGATATCTACGTCTCGCTTCGAGCAAGACTGATTGAGTCAGAGATCCAAGTATTCCTCACGTTCCCAGTCAGTAACTCTCTGTTTGAAATTGCGCCACTCTGCAGTCTTTAGGCTAAGGTACTTTTCGAATGCATGTTCGCCGAGTGTCTCCTTCATCAGTTTGCTCTCTTCGAACTCATGCAATGCTTCACCCAAATCCGTGGGAAGAGAATCGATGTAGAACTCTCTCAGTTTTGCATCGTCGAAATCGAAGACATCTTCTTCTACTGGTTCTGGCGGCTCGATTTTCCTATCAATGCCCTCGAGTCCTGCAGCCAACATAACAGCAAATGCAATGTAAGGATTACAGCTTGGGTCCGGACATCGTAGCTCCAAACGTGCTGGTGTTCGTTGATTCTGGCTGAACCTCGGGACTCTAATCATGGCCGAACGGTTTCGTTGCCCCCAGCACATGTAGATTGGGGCTTCGAAGCCACCTAGTCGCTTATAGCTATTGACGGTTGGACATAGTACAGCCGCCATTTCCCTGACGTATTTGAGCTGACCTCCCATGAAGTGATAGGCAAGAGTTGAGAGCCGATATGAATCGTCTGGGTCATAGAATAGATTCTGTCCGTCCCCATCAAATATGGACTGGTGGGTGTGCATTCCACTTCCTGCCACCCCTTCCTTCGGCTTTGGCATGAAAGATGCTAGAAGGTTCATGCTGTTTGCGACGGTTTTGATCGCTTGTTTAGCAACCAAGATGTTGTCAGCGGTTCTCAAGGCGTGGTCATAGCTGATGTCAATTTCATGCTGGCTCGGTCCACATTCATGATGTGTCATTTCAACCTTAATGCCCAAGCCTTCAAGTGTTGAGACAATCGTTGCTCTGATGTCAGTACCAATACCTTGAGGAGAGAAATCGAAATAGCTCGCTCGGTCTAGAAAGCCGTCGTCGGTCTTGGAACCAAACAAGAAGAACTCGAGTTCAGGTCCAACGTTATATGACCATCCTTTGTCGTCAGTCTTCCTAGTCATGCGTCGCAGTATATTCCTAGGTGCCCCTTCGAATGGGATTTCATTGGGCTCATGTACATCACAAATGATTCTTGCTGCATTCTTGCTGTGCCTAGGCCATGGAAGCTTGATGTACGTAGTTGGGTCGGGAATCAACAACATGTCGCTTTCGTGAATCCTCGTAAAACCTTCAACCGAGGATCCGTCAAACCACTTTCCATGTTCAAGACAAGCTGCAAGCTCTCTCGGCGAAGTAGTCACACATTTCAACTGCCCTGACATATCCGAGAACATCAAGTCTATGAAGCTAATCTCTTCCTTCTCTACTCTTTCAAGTATGTCCTGGCTCTCTTTGTTCACATCAACACATCCTGTGTGGCATGTATTCTGTCTGTCGCTTCGTATTCCGCATGACTCCTCTCTAACCCTTTAAGACTCTTCTATTGGCGATGAGCTGCGCTGTACGAAAAACATAAGTTAGTCACCTCTAACTTCTCAATCTCTTTGGAGCATTGTTGGCTCGCGTTTGGGAGGTCTGCACATGCCGTTACTGGATCACTTGTTTGCTCACGGCTCAATATTCGCAGCTTTGCTAACACTTTATCTTCTGGCCATAATGAGATTCACAAGTCCTCGAGTTTGGGCCTTTGCAGATTATCCAAAGGAAATCACGGATGCAGTTGAGCCACAGACCAGTGATGAGCGTCGCCTAGGTGCTATTATCGGTATTCCATTCTTCGTCTTGATGCTTGGATTTCCTGTCATCTCGACTCTGATGCTTGAGAGCACCTATATCGGACCCATCCCGCTGATAGATGCCTTTCTCAACGTTTTCGGGCTTGCACTGTTTGGTACTGCGGCTGATCTCTTCATTCTGGACTGGCTGATTGTTGGCACAATCACTCCAGACTTCGTCATCATCCCCGGAACTGAACACATGAGGGACAAAGAATACAAGGATTTCAGAGTGTACCACGGGAAGGCACACATCAAGGGTACAATCGGTTTGGCAATACTCAGTTTAATCATTGCCGCCGTGATTGTTATGTTCTAGAACCTCTGTTACGTTCGCGGTGACCAGATGACTGGTTCGTTGCGGACTCGAGAAATCACTCATTACGCCGTGACCAGACCAGAAAACCATAACTCACCCTAATCTCACAGAACTGCGAAAGGACTGTCAATATATGCCGGCCAAAGAACCGACGAAGAAGAAGCGCAAACGGTCCAAGAAGAAGACTGAGGCCATCAAAGAGACAGATGCAGTCCCATTCACGGCTCGGCTCATGGCATACTATCGCGCCCAAGAACGCAACAATCAATCTCCTCTCATCGACGACCCATTTGCAGAGCAGCTTGCAGGAGATATGACAGAGTATGTCAGCAAACATAGTGTCGGAAGGGGCGACTACCCAGTTGTTAGATCATACTACATAGAGACCAGATTCCTTGCGCCTTGGTGCAAAAGCCAAGCAGAATCTCAGATTGTCTTGCTCGGGGCCGGCCTGGACACAAGAGCATACAGATTCAAACCACTTGAGGAGAACGAACACACAATCTTCGAGATTGATCTCCGAGTCGTAAACAAATACAAAGAGAGACTCCTGAAGGATGAAACTCCTCGATGTAGACTAGTCCGGTTGTCTGCAGATCTCTCCAAGCGAAGATGGGTCTCAGAGTTGAAGAAGAAGGGATTCTCCAAAGATGTTCCCACCTTCTGGGTGCTTGAGGGACTTGTCTACTACATGGAACAAGAAGATGTCATAACCCTCCTGAAGGAGGCAGCCAAGATGAGTCCGCTGGGAAGTTTGATCTTTGCCGATGTTTGCGTTCCCGGTTTGGCTGATGCAATGTATGGTCCGCTTATGATGCATTTCAAATGGGGTCTCCAAGAGGATGAGATTCCTGATTTCTTTGCCGCATCTGGCTGGAATGTTGCATGTTCATTTGCAGATGACCATGACCAAGGAAGGGATGTCGGACAGCGAGGACTCATCTTTGTCCAGGGTGCACGAAAAGAGAGCTTGGCAGACCTAACCACAACGAAAGCCAAAAAGATCCAACCCGAGGAATCCACACTCTCAATAACCGATCCTGAATTGCAGACATTCTCTCTCCAGACTGCGCAAGAGGTTATACCTCAAATTGAACATGTTGTGAATACGTTCAAGAACAACCCGAAGGAAGGGCTTACGGCATATCTTGACTTCGTTGAAGAAGTGAAGCCTTCGATGATGAAGATCATCAAAGGATTTCAAGATGTGACATCAATTGGACGAATATCCCCTAGACTTCTTCGGGACCCGCTATCTATGGATTTGCTGACTCTCAGAAGAGCCCCTGATGAGGTGGAGGCACACGTGTCGGGATTCCTCAAGGCAATCCTGATGCTCGTCTACTGTGGGGCGAAGGGACTTGAAGGCAGTCAGTTCTCTGGTACACCTGTTCATAAGGAGGCTCTAAAGCAAGAGGGAGTCACTGATATCTCATCTGTTTCAATTATTGCCCGGACTGTAAAGGAAGAAATCACAAAAGAATGAAGAAAAAGAGAGAGGGGGAATCTCTCTTTTGTCTCATGTGCCCATGTAGCAGCACATTTGACATTTGCAGGCTCTACTCAGGCAGGTGTGCGTGCCTGTCCGCCCAAGTGGGTCCTCTCTCCACAGCTGGAATCTCGTCTAGTGAGTGATAGATAACCTTCCCTTCTTCTTTCGCTCTTTGGTACTCTATGAGCGCACCCTTCGATTGACCCAGCAAGAATAGTGCATGACAATCATCCACCCATGGCGCATCCCAGAGCATGTAGTCCACCCAATCCATTGGTGTCTTTAATTCGTGAGCCCGCAAATCAACCCAATGTAGCAGATGTGGTATATACGGAAAATGGCCCTTCTTCCAAATCTCTATTCCAGCATCAATGGCTCTCCGAACATTGGCCTCAATCTCTTCAGTTGTGGGAGCAGAATAGGGTCCTGCAACATAGATCTTCATGCTCTGCATGGGCTAACACCAGGATGATCCTTTGTCAGCAGACCTGCGAACGACTAGAAAAGTGTGTCATTTCAATGACTTGCTTGGTTGCCGCAGTTCTGTGCAATCAAGTTGCGCTGTAGAGACACTATATGAAATCCCACGTGAAATGTCCACGTTAGGATTACCTTCGCAATCTTGGTGGTGGAGAAGTGGAAACAGAGCCAAATCTCGATCTTGCTAGAGAGCTTCTAAAGAATCCGCGGTACCCTCGTACTTGCAAGTATGATCCGGAATGGATGGTTGGGCTTGATATGGGCTGCCCCACACTCTGGTTGCTTGAACGCCTGTGTGAGGTCATGGAGCTCAAGCCCGGCATGCGTGTCCTTGATTTGGGATGCGGAAAAGCGGCGGGATCGATCTTCCTTGCGAAAGAGTTTGGTGTGGAAGTGTGGGCTGCTGATTTGTGGATACCCCCTACCGAGAACTGGACGCGAGTCCGGGAAGCCGGTGTTGAGTCTCTGGTTTTTCCCATTCATGCTGACGCTCGCAAACCGGTCTTTGCTCAGGATTTCTTTGATGCAATGATTGGGCTCAACTCACTATTCTTCTTCGCAACGGACGATGTCTTCCTCCCAAACTACTTGGTGGGACTCGTCAAACCAGGAGGTCAATTCGGGATTGTTGTTCCAGGGTTCTACAAGGAGTTTGAGGGTGATTTGCCAAAGGATCTACCAGAGCACCTCAAGCAGTACTGGATTTCTTGCATGTTATATTCCTGGCACTCAGGTGATTGGTGGAAGCGACACTGGCTCAAAACAGACCAAGTGGAGATTGAGCTTGTTGACAACTTCCCGGACAAGGAAGGATTTCGAACATATCTCGATTGGGAGCGAATCATAGGGTACAAGGAGAAGATTGCCGAGGATGATGCTGGAAGAAACATAACCTTTGTACGATTAGTTGCACGTCGAAACAAGAATACTCCTAAATGATCTCTGAATCTCGTGAGTCTCCGTTCCCATTACTCAGCTCTTACAATCCCTTCTTCCAAACCTACCAGATGCCAACGCGAAGCTCCAGAAGACCACCATGGCGCACAAACATACCACTATTGATATGATAGTCATCGGGTCTGTGGAGAACGCAATCCATGCCTTGGTCTTGGCCGCTCCTCCGGCAAGGATTCCCTGCCAAAAGACGGCAGTCTTAAAGAACAGAATCGGACCTGCTCCCATAAACACAGCCTGCAATACTGCAACATAATCCTCCTCCAATGCCAAAGGCCTCACCTCCATCACAACGCTGCCTTTGGTGAATCAGTGCGTCAATCGATACCCATTGATTCGGCATCATTGTTCATACGTGCATGCGCGCGAATGGATATCTATACGCGGACGAAATCACAGGTGGAAACAGGTACATTCTACTGCCTGAACTATCAGAATGTGCAAACACTTTCGCAGAAATCGGCTGATGCCATTTCACGTCACTGAGGTCGGAATCCGAAGACCTGCTTCCTCAAGCATCTCTCTGATTTTAGTTTCCGTTGGTCTCTCGAAAGAGTATTGGCCAGAAGCCACTAGAGACGCAGTCGATTTGACAAATGAAGCCTCTCTTATACGACTGGATATCGTCTCCACGTCTAGGAGGCTTTCTAGGATGAAATCTGCAAACATAACCGAGTCAGATGCCGAGATCCACGTAGCCCAGAGGTCGTCAGGATATTCGTCCCTCAGCCACTCACAGATTTCTCCAGCCGTTTTGATTTTGTCGTCCCATTCGAGGCGTATCCAAGCATCTACTACATCCCTGCCCGCTAGGTTCACTCTACAATAGTAGCGTATTCCTCTGCCAGGTTCAAGCTCTCTCAAAATCCTGCGAACAGTCTTTGCAGCCATTCCAGTTCTTCTGGCAACCTCTTCAACTCTCATACGAGCATCATCGTATAAGCAGTTGATGACTCTCAATTGCGACTTCGTAAACTCTGTCTTGGTTCCGTGTGCTACAGGGAGTGTTCTATGTAATTCGATGCTAAGAACTTCGTCGTAGCCTCTAAGCTTGGCCCCTAGCTCAGCCTGTTCGACCGGACCTGAGCAAGTACTGAAGACGAAGTACGCGCCACCCTTTGTCGCGCTCAGAGTCAGCACAGCCCAAATCATGTGGGATTCTCCTAGACGCGCAACAAATTCTTCACTACTCTCAGTCCCATTTGTGAATACAAGACAGATGACATAGTCAGCACCGAGCATTTCGGTCGTTAATCCTACCGCGAATTTGATTATTGTTCCATTGTCGACCAACTTCTTGACACGATACTTTGCGGCATTCGGACTGAGCCCGACCTTCTTGGCCAGAGACCTATAGCTGACTCTACAGTTGACAAACATGAACTCACGAAGAATCGCTTTGTCTATTCTGTCCAGAGTGCCTCCCATCCTCTTATCGACTGGTGCAGACTTTGCTAGTAGTGTAACCATGGCTTTGATTTATCCATTGTCATGGATATCTCCTTAGGCAATCCTCGAGTAGGTCCAATCCCCTTCTTGCACCACAAGAGAATGCATGCTGTCGTCGCCCTTCCTAGGAGAGAGCTAGGAGGATACAGATGCGACGACAACATGCAGTACTATTCTGGTATCATTGTATATGTAATCAAGTCTGGACAGTATTGCGGAAATCGGGTCAAAATGGTCCGGAATCGACCGAAAAACGCAGACACCTGTCATTTGACTATTCTCTCCAATCTTCAGCTATTTCACAAGTCTTGAAGTATGCTCCCAAGCTCTCTTCCTATTTCGACGAATCTTTCTTCTTCATTTTGTCTCAAGGGTCCTTCTCTGCCACTGACGATCGCAGACTCACGTTCTCTTATGATTCTCAGTTTCATTCTTCTTAGCTTTCCCTGGATTCTTCTCGCAGCGCTATTCTCAAGAAACCACCAGCGCCTCTTGTTCATTCTGGATTGGGCTCTTGTGTCGAAGGCGAAGCCAGCCTTGCCTTTTAGGTCAATGTGCTTGATTTTCTGAAGGAATTCTTTCATGCCTTTGGACAATCCAATCATGTGGGTAGGGCCTCCGACGGCAAGAAAGTCATAGCCAGCAACCTCACTGACTACAACTTCCTGAGTGCCTAAGAGAACAACCTCTATTCCTGCTTCTTCGAGCCCTCTCCCAAGGGATTCTGCTATTGATCTTGTATTGCCAAACATAGAATGATAGACAAGAAGCGCCCGCATTATCTCACACCTTCACCACGAATCAGCTGTATGACTTCAACCACTATGGCAAGTGCTACTCCAATTCCAACTCCTGCCCCCATGCCAATGAACATCTCGATGTCAATTCCTCCAAGGAGTCCGATGGCCATTCCCCCTACCACGCCCATGAGTACCCACTGGCCTGTGCGTCTAGCCCGTTTCAATTTCAGGGTTAAGACCAGCCCTATCACGGACGCTACAGAAAGTATTGCAGTACTGAGTGGTACGAATGAGCAGTGTGAAACGTATCCGAGCAAGTTGGGCCTAGTTGAACCCCACGCCAGAAGGTCGGTGGGTATTGCTGTCCAAATCGCTGCAGCAAAACTGCCAACTGTCAACGATATCAAAAATGCCCAAACAAGAGCGTAGCCTAGAATCCGGAGTAGATGTCCTACTCCCCTCTTATGATTTGATTCCTGTGTTTTCGCAACGAATTCTGAACTAGTTTCCATAGTTTTTCAAACCTCTATCTATGATATTGAACAAGACATTCAGGTATTCCCTGGTCTTCTCCCTTGGCTCTTCGCCGGACATTCCTCGAACAACCAACTCTCTTATTGCCCCACCAATAGTACTGAGAGCCATTATTACAGAGAATGGGTCAACCTTGCCCTCAACACCTGAGGCCTTCATGGTCTCCACTATCACGTCTGTCATCAGCCTCTCGACTTTTAGCTGGTGATGCCTGAACTCCTTCTCGCTCTCTGCGAGAAGTTCGTTTGCTTCCTCCTTCTTAATGAGTCCCCTAATGACTAGGCCCAAGCGCCCTGATTCAAACAGCCCCGCCTGATCGGGGTATCGCTCGACAAATGTAAGATATGCATCGCCCATTGACCTTAGTTCGTAATTCACGCCAGGTTGGCTCAAGTAAGTGTCAAGAACCTCAAACAGATTCTCATAGGTCCTTGCTACTGCCCCAATGTAGAGCTCCTCTTTCGAGTCGAAGTAGTTGTAGATGGTGGCCTTTGTATAGCCTGCCTCCTTCGCAATTTGCTCTACCATGGTCTGCTCATATCCCTCTTTGATGAAGAACCGCATTGCGGTCTCGATGATGGCATCTCGACGCTGCTTTCGTTCACGCTCAAGTCTCTGTTCCTTGGAAGTCTTGGACGTGTCTTGATTGTTCATGTCGATTCTCCTCTCTGTATTTGACTCAAGTCAAATTGATTATACTTGAGTATAATAATGTTATCTTCAACGCTATTGCCCTCAGCAGCTGTTAGACGATTGTTTCAGATAGACTCTCTTGGAGGGCTCAGAATTGTCAACAACAGAATGAATGCGACAAGAGCAAGTAGAGCTCCTATTATGAAAAGCAGGTCGAGGCCCCACTGAACATAAAGCGCTCCGGATAAGACTGGACCGATGCTCTGGCCAAGCCGGAGCACCATGCCGTTGAGTGACATAACGGCTCCTCTATTCTCAAGGCTGGCCTGTCCTGCGAGTAGAGTGTGCACACTTGGTATGTTGATTCCAATGGCCGCTCCAACGATCATAACTGGTAAGAGTATAGTCCAGATGTTTGTGACAAGCGGGACCAGGAGTAGTGAGACCCCAAAGAGGATGAATGAGGCTCTCACCAACCATACCGTAGAGGTAACTCGTGTCAGTTTTGGCATCTGTGATGACACGACGGCTGTTATTACTGATGCCGCAGACATCACTAGCCCAATTATGAAGCTAGAGACCCCAAAGGATGAATCAAGGAAAATGGGGATGTATGTCATATAGGGTCCGTATAGAACAACGAAGGTCATCGTACTCGCAAAGAAGAGTCCTATCACCAATGGATTCTTGATTTCATGCCAGGCCCCTCGTAGGTAAGCCGTCATCTGCTCAGGAGCTTTGGGTTCAGGACTATCCAAGGAAAACAGGACGATTAGGCCAATGGGTACTGCGAATGAGGGCAGTAAAAAGGGGAAGTTCCAGCCGATGGTGGCAAGAAGACCGCCGATTGCTGGATAGCCTGCTGTTCCAATACTTAAGACGCTTGCATTGTATCCCATTGCGGCGTTTCTGTCTGCTCCCGAAAACAGATCGCCAATGATTGTCACGTTGAGAGATCCCAAGGATGCTGCTCCAATTCCTTGGAAGAATCTGAGAACTAACAATATATCGAAGTCACTCGCGAGAAAGCAGAGACTCCCTGCCACCCCAAACAAAAGAAGACCTGGAACGAGAATCTTCTTTCTTCCAAATCTATCTGCCAGAATGCCTAGAAGAAGTGTCAATAGAACTCCTGGAATCGTGAATGCAGTGATAAGCAGTCCTACAGACTCAGTCGAAATGCCTAGTTCTTGGACAATCCTTGGAAAGGCTGGAGTAATGCTCGATACCCCGAGAACGGCCATCAACGTGACTGAGAAAACTATCTGGAGACTCCTGTTCAGGTACAATCTAGAACTAGCGCCTTCGTGCATCGATGAGGAACTGAAAAACCTAGGTACCTTATCTCTTTAGTGAGAAACAATCCTTCGATTGCCTATCGTGACATCTTTATTCAGCCAAGCTGAGAGCATGTGCTATGAAGCTACGAAAGTACTTCGAGGCCAATCAGAAATTGTGGGACGAGTTTGCCAAGATAAACTACGAAGCTGAGTCCTACAGGACAAAGGAGTTTCTCCAGGGTGCGACTACGCTCAAGTCCATCGAGCTTGAGGAACTGAGAGATGTCAAAGACAAGACACTGCTTCATCTACAATGTCACTTCGGACTTGACACGCTTTCTTGGGCACGCGAGGGAGCGAAGGTTACAGGTGTTGACTTCTCTGGAGAAGCCATCAGATTGGCGAAGCAACTCGTCGAGACGACTGGAATTGAAGCCAAGTTCATTCAAGCGAACATCTACGACCTGCCTGATGTTCTTGACGAGCAGTTCGATATTGTGTTCACCTCATATGGCGTTCACTGTTGGTTGAATGACCTCAACCGTTGGGCCGAGATAGTAGCCCATTTCTTGAAACCCGGAGGCACTTTCTACATCGCTGAGTTTCATCCCTTCCTTTGGGTCTTTGATTGGGATGCCCAAGATTTCGAAATAGTTAGGTCGTACTTCCACAGTCCTGAACCTCTCATGGAAAAGGTTGATGGATCCTATGCCGACTCGAGCGTGAGAATGGAGCCTACTGAGGATTATGAGTGGGCCCATGGGATTGGTGATGTGGTCACATCCCTTTGCAGCGCAGGATTACGGATTCAGTTTCTCCATGAATTTCCCATGATGTGTTTTCCGAATTTCCCCTTCTTGAAGAAGCGAGAGGATGGGTACTGGTACTACGATAATCCAGATGTGCAAATGCCGTTGACATATTCGATCAAGGCGGTCAAGGACAATCGTTAGAGGCACTTCACTGCCTGAGACTTCTTAGGCGAATTAGATATGCAAGAGAACCCACAACTATTACCGCGGCAGGAATCATCAAAACTCCAAGTGGAAACTCTGGTGGCGGCGCTCCAGTAGTTGTAGTTGTGTTGGTCGTTGTAGTTGTGTCTGTGTGTGTAGTCGTTGTATCGATTTCACTCAAGTCGGTCCATGTGTTGTTCTCATATGAGTAGGCCCACGTATCATTGAAAGTGCCTCCATAGTCCGTTCCCATACCACCGTACAGAACCACGATTTCGAAGGCCGGAACAAACGCCAGTCCCGTGTTTATTCTTCCTCGTGGCGATGAGTCAGGTCCTGGGTCAGTCCAGCTGCTCGATTGTGCGTCGAATATCCACGTTCCATCAACAGAGGTGTCACCTACCTGCCCTCCAAATAGGATACTCTTGTGATTCACCGGATCGTAGACCATAGAGGGCCACTTGAGTCGATCTGGATTGCCCATGGTAGTGATTCTAGTCCATGTATCGGATGAGACATCAAATGTCCAAGTATCATCCTGGTGGCCCTGAAAGGCTGTGTTCCCACAACACATGACAATCTGCGCGATTGTTTCATCATAGGTCATTACGTGTCCGTATCTGTCGAGCGGCATGGTCGAAGGCTGGAGCTCAGTCCACTCACGAGAAGAGACATCGAACTTCCAGATGTCACCCGCCAACTCTCCGCCCGCTCCAAAGCCACCATAGAGAATCACCGCATTGTTTTGAGAATCATAAGCCATGGCGTGCGAATAGTGTACTCCCGGATTGGCATCCGTTTCCACTTCAGACCAGGTCTGCGTTTGACAATCGAACGACCACGTATCGGTTGCTTGACCTCCTCCATAGAGGATAATTTCGTTTGTCGCGTTAGCATAGACCATTCCGAGGTTTGATCGACTGCTTGGGGATGGCGTCGTTGACAACTCCGTCCAATTGCTTGACTCATACGTATACAACCAAGTGTCACTCAGGGAATGATAGCCACCCTCAAAGCTGTAACCCCCAAACAGCACTACCACATCGTTGTGTGGATCGTAGACCATTGCATGCCCAGCCCTTTCGCCAGGGTTGACCGTGGTCTGTGTCAATATGGATCTCACCGGGAGAGTGGAATGACCTAGACAACTTAGTGAGAAGACCACTATTAGAACAAGAGCGGTGCGGCGCATCACAGATTCACATCATTTTGTCTACTTCAGAATCAAAGGCACCCCGCTCAGCTGCAATATAGAGATGCGTTACAGCGCAATGACTGTTCTGACTTTTGGCTTCTCGCAAGTGAACTACAGATGAATCTCCGTCACCTTGTTTCTAGCAGGAAATGCCACATTGATGACTCGTGAACGACCAACTGTTGTCTCTGGTTGGTCTGTACCATGAACGTGGCCGTGTAGCACCAAGTCTGGTTGTGTTCTCTCGACTGCTCTTGCGACCCACCACGAGAATGAATCGGAGTCGGATTCTGATTGAGAAGGCAGCAATGGGTTGTAGTGCATGAGAAGAATGGTGAATGATGCGTTCTTCGAAACCTCATCTAGAAGCTCAGAAATGTGGTCCGATCGTTTTTCGAAGGCCTCACGAATCTTTTCTATGTCGACTTCAGAAGATTTTCTTCTGACTATTGCCGGTGCTCCAACGACTCCAATCGTAATCCCATCCAAATCCAAACTGCAGGCCGAATCATCAAGGAATCTTATTCGATCTCCGACAAGTTCTAGGATTTCGTCCCTCACTCTCACATGTTCCTCGTTGCCAAAACATGATACGATGGGAATATCAGCCCCCGTTCGAGATTCTATTGCTTCAACGATGTTGAGATACTCTCGGGGCTTTCCAAAGTTTATCATGTCGCCGGCAAGTAGCATCAAATCAACCGTCCCAAGATCCGACAGCGAACGTCTGAATTCGCTGAGGTAACGTGGGCCATGAACATCTGCGACAGCCGCGATTTTCAAGTTGCGTTCTCCAGTCAGCCGTGTCCTTTCTCCTCCTCAAATCATTTGTGTGGTATGGACAACAGGGCCCGTCCCTAGCTGAAGGAATCGCCGCATGAAACTTCATTTCTGAATAATGCTTTAATCGAGCGGCGCGCTTGACGCTAGTATGAGTAGGGTCTATTTGAATCGGATTAGGGCTGTGATATTCGACTTAGGAGAGACCCTGTATGAGCCGCCAACGTTAGGTGCAGGCTACTACCAGTATCACCTCACGATGTCTCGCAAGCTGCTAGGTGAGGACTTCTACTTCCCTGAAGAACAATACAAAAAGGCGGATGCCGTGGCCTACGAACAGGTAGCCAGAAGGCTAGTTGAGGAAGGTGTTGGTCCCGAATACGAGATAACAAAACAGGACTGGGTGGAGTATGATACTGCTATTCTGAAAGGGTTTGGTGTGACGGGAGATCTAGAAAGACTCGGTCGAAAATACCAAGATTTGTGGGAGGCGTTTGAAGAAACGTACACCCCTGTTCTCAAACCCGACACTAGAGGAGTGCTTGAGGGATTGAGTGACCGAGGATATAGACTTGGTCTAGCCACAAACTGGAGTGATCCAAGTGAGCAATTGCGTAAGGATGGCATTCTGGACTTCTTTCAGAGCGTCCAGTATTCACTGGTGCCCGGATACAGCAAACCATCTCCGTATATGCTTTTCAGGAATGCTCAGGTTCTAGGCCTCAATCCAAGAATGTGTGCCTTTGTAGGCAATAGCATCCGAGTGGATATAGAAGCTGCAAGAAGAGCAGAAATGCTTCCAATCCTGCTGCTGCAGGTGTATCATGAGCGCCCAATTGATGATGGTCTGATTGGAATAGAACGCCTGGCTGATCTGCTGGACATCTTTCAGTGAAGCCCTATGTTTGCTCTCTAGCCTTTCCAGTCCCTCCGAGGTGTCACCCTAATGCGCTCGGTCTCTTCAGGCTCTTCATAGATTTCTGACCACTGATCGGGAGTCAACATCTCCCTCAGTTTCTCCTTGCCTCCCTTCTTCATTCGCTCACTGGTATGGACCATCCTCTTCACTTTCACAGGCACATCTGGGTCGTCGTATTCGTCTTTCTCATACTTGCGCAGAGTAATCTCCATGTACTCGTGAAGATGCTCCAGCTGCTCCTCAATAGCATCTCGCTCCTTATCCAACTTGTAGAACTCTTCGCAAATCTTACGCATCTCTTCCTCGAATTTGTCCTGAAGGCTCATGTTTTCTATCGCTCCTGAGAGCCCGCTTCTTGATGAAATACCGACTAATCAGTATGACGGGAGAATGATTCTGGTGGTTTTGCTGCCAATCGGGACTGCAACTTTAGTAAATGCTCCCACACTAAACCTGGGTTTGCTGGTGAACCTAGGCTAGATTGGTATCGCAATTGGTTTCATGGGGTTCTACATGATTGCGGAGGCACTCTTTGGTGAGAGATAGATTCGGATCGATTGCTGGCTATCAAAGACTCCTTGTTAGACTCCAACGTATGCCCGTGACGTTCTTGCAAAGCCATTGGCTATCACTATAATCAGCAGAATCATCGCTATAGCTGAGAAATCTGTTGCAGAGTAGACAAGAACCAAGGATGTCAGGGCCACAGTTGCCAAGCCAATCACAAGCTGAAGGATTCGTGCCCACTGAAACACGTCCTTTTCGATTATTCCAATCAGAATCCTAGCCAATCCCATTACCATCCAAGCGATCCCGAGGATAATCACAAGATAGCCTTCAGGGAGAGAAATATTGAAGATAATCAATGATGCCGCTCCAATCCCAAGGAGCCCTGCAGCAAGATTGACAACACGACGCGGAGTACCTTTTGCCCTGACCGCCGCCGCTCTTGCGAATCGAGCTAGCCCTACCATGAATAGCGCAATTGTAAGGAGAATGATGATTGCAACATTGGACGGCATAAGGCCAACCAGAACGAAAAAAGCAATAGAAAGGGCTCCTACAAGAAGGTCAACGACTCGCAGCCAGCCCGGGATGATTACCTGCTCTACATCCGTGTCAGTGGTCAAACTGTTCATCAATCTTCTCTTGCTTCCTTCCAATTATGGTGCTCATTGTAAGGTTTTCAGGAATTCGCCCATAAGGTTGTTGCTCTCCTGCTATCGTGACGTCCTCTGCCATAGGCTCACCAACCAAGGTGTATAATGGGAAAAGATGAAAAATGCCGTAGAACTCTGAGATTCGCTCGTTAATGAGGCGAAACTATGAACAGTAATGACTGGAATTCCATAGGCTGGCTTGAGGGGGCCAGAAGACTTGTGGCTTGGATAGATAGCCTTCCTCTCGAAAGTCGAATCATGTTGCTCATTCGTCACTCTCACCGTGAGGCTATCGAAGACCATGATGCTCAATTGAGTACAGAACTTACTGATCTTGGCCGCCGAATGTCATTCGAGATGGGTAAAAGATTGCCCGTGGATAGGAAGTCACTCTTCTTCTTCAGTTTCGTTAACAGATGCTATCAGACTGCGGATGAAATGGCAAAGGGCATTAGAGAGACTGGGGGCGACGTCATAGACCTTAATCCGCTTCCTCTTCTTGCAACCCCTGACATAGCCGACAACAATGTGTGGGAAGAACTCCAGCCAGATGGCCGAAATATTGCTGAGTTTGTGAACAGATGGGCCGACGGGCGATTTGGCGATATGATAGAAGGCTTTGGGGAATACGGCGCCCGACTTCTGGAAGCTACAATTGGGAGATTGTCAGAGGCGGATGATGGTGTTATACATATTCATGTAACTCATGATCTTGCACTAATGGCCGCCAAACGAACGCTACTAACAAGACCTGTTGCAATGAGTGACAGGGACCCCTTCCTTGGTGGCCTTGGAGTGGTCATTGGTGACGATCGAAAGATGTTCCTGAGTAGTTCTGGAGAGGAACACATTATCCCTTGAGTCCGTCACAAAGCAAAGAAAGGACTGAGAGAAACGAGCCCTCTCAGGTTTCTATAGCCAATCGTACAGTCTCTACCGTTTCCTGAGAAATACTACGAGAACGATTACGAGCACTACTACGCCGCCACCAATAGATATGAGAGTAATGTCGATGCCGCCCGTTGCCACTACATTGACTGTGAATGTTCCCCATACAGTATTGTCGAAAGTGTCAGTGCCCGTCACATTCAATCTGTATGTGCCGACTGCCAATACGACAGCATTTGTCACGACACCCTCGCGTCGTTCGGTTCAGGCGCCTAGTTCGTTGACGAGGCGCTACTAGTAGAGTCCTAGCTTCTCGGCTGAATAACAGTTCATGGAAGATTCTCTCGCACGTAGTCAATAAGCTCACTGAAGTTCCCCAAAGAACTCTCATAGAGAACGTCGGGTCGTGTCCGAAGTTCTTCATTTGCATGACCCGTGATGTCCAATCCAAGTGCAGAAACCATGTTGAGTATTAATTTGCTGTTTGGCAATTTGAAGAGCGTTGGAAATGCCATCAAACCGTCTCCTCCAGTTGTAGTGCCATGGAGCGCAGCAAAGCCTGTCTGTTTGCAGAAGAGAGCAAACGCTTCACATGCTGAATAGACAACGTGATCCGTCAACACGACAATACTCCCAGAGAAGTTCCAGTTGCCGGTTGGTGTGAAACTGTGCAAGTAGTTGTATATGGCGAATTCATCTCCATATGCTTCAGGCGGAAGATACGCGAATGACTCCTTCGCAAGCTCAGTAGTGATCCCCATCCCTTCTCTGAATGCATTACTGTAATCATCCGTTCTGTATGCAAGATAGGCCTGCAGCTCCATGTCCTCGCTTATCAAAGGTTCCACAATCCCCTCAATCCAAGACTGATAGTTGCCTCCAGTGTTTCCCCTGACATCTATTATCAGATGATCATAGTCCTCTATTTGATCATAGAAGTCAGAAAAAGTACCAAGGTAGTTCTGAATGATACTCCATTCGAAAGTACTCACGTACAGATATGCGACGCTTTCATCCGGCCAAAGCTCGGTGTCGACAATTGCTGGCGGGTAACTGTAAGGATAGCCAGAATAACCTGAGAAAGTGCTGAATGTGATGTCAGCCTCATGCCCACTAGAGTTGCGGACTGTGAACATTGCTCCTTGGCCGAAATCTCGTGGTGAAATCGCCCAAAGGAAACTCTTGTTTCTCTCATAATCATAGTCGATGTAATCTAACTCGTATGTATCTTTTATCACATCGTCAATCGGTGTACCATTAACCGCAACAACCCTGAGGTCTTCACCGTATAGACTCGTCCAAGAACCCGTGTTCTGTATAACGTATTCGCCCTTGTCATAAGCAATGTTAGCAGCAAAGCGACGATTGTATTTCTGATGATCCGCAGTCCTATAGGTCGCACTCCAATATGAGGTGGCATTGACATCAGGGTCGCTGAAGATTTCATTGAGCGGATAGAAGGCATTCTCGAACCAATCCCGGTACATGGAATAATCAAACGGGTTGATGAAATTGGTGTGTCTATTTTGGAGGGCATCAACAGCGTCAAGAAGGATTCGCACGAACTCAACATCGCTCTCGGCATTTGCTATTCTTTCAACATACGAGTATCTCAAGTCCAACCAATTGTAGCCATGAGTTCGATTCTTGACCCAAAGATATGGGTAGTTTGCCTCGATGAAATCATACAGTGCGTTGAAATCTTCCATCCATCCCTCAACACGAGGATTTTCAGCTCCATTTCCACTTGGAGAATCGCCTTGGGTCAGGAAGTAGTAGACAACAACGACACCAGAGACAACCACAATGCCTGATATGAGAATCGAGAGGATCTTCTTGTTCATCCGAGATTCATCTCCTCATCTGATACCCATATCTGTCGAACTCTGCACGCATCAGAGACCACGCTTTACCTGATGAACAGATTATTGCATATGTCAATTAAAGGCCCAGTTCAAAGCAAAACATGCGAATTCTATGGCCAGGGGAAGAAATGGATTTCTCCACACTTCCCTGAGCCGCTCACTTCTCTATCCGCCACGTTTTCGCAAAGTGACGAGAATCACGATTACCACAATAGCAGCACCGCTGCCTGCAGCGATTATGAAGAGTGTCGTACTATCAAGCGGTGGCGGGGGTGTTGTCGTTTCTGTTGGTCCTGTTGTTGTAGTTGTTGTAGGAGTAGTAGTTGTCGTCGTTGGGGTCGTTGTGGGAGGAGGTACAAAGAGAATCCGAATTCGGATTTCATGGTCTCTGAGGTTACCATAAACGTCCCACACACTTACACGGAGACCGTAGTCACCAATTGGCAATACAGTGTTGTTCGTGAGCAATCCCGAAGAGTCTATGTGGAAATTCATTGTGTCATTGATAGACCAACCACCAATGCCTGACAAGTCTGTTGCACTGAACTGGACGTTCAGCCCTACACCCTCATCGATTGCTTGGTCACTCGGCCCTACAACCCAGTCTGGTGCTGTAGTATCGCTGACGTTGACATAGGCAGAGCCGCTCGTAGAATGACCAGAGATGTGATAAACCGTCAACTCAATCAGGTTGTTGCCAACCGGCAGGTCATCAACATTAACGTCGACCGCTGAACCGTCCCACATATCACTCGTGAGAAGACTGCTGTTCGCTCGGATTTCATATGTTCCCGGATTCAGTGCCTGAGCATACCATGGTAACGTGTGTCCTG
>CP070761.1:630353-663022 GCA_020348985.1 Candidatus Thorarchaeota archaeon
CCAGTGTACACAACGACAAGCTGATCACTCCCATGACTCATGTTTCTGAATCTATGAATTTCACGTGGCATATCATTTGGCGTTGCTCCAGGCGAAGCGTAGTTTAATGTCTTGATCATTGTAAGGTTGTTCGATTCATAGAGATTCAGACTTCCGTTGTCCCTGAGTATCCCAATCTGCGGGTCTACTCCATAAAGATTCGCAACAGCATAATCCACGATTCTAGGACTGCCACTAAGAGTAGTGTTCGACCAAGAACTGAAGGCATTGTCTGCTCTAATCAAATAGAATACGGTATCATTGACTCCAACATAGACCATCTCGTCTATGCCATCTGAATCATCATCAGTAACTATCATTGCATGTTCTGTCATCACAGGCTGTATAGGATAGGATGCATTCTGCCAAGATGTAATATTGATGCCATGAAATGCGAAGACTCGAGTCATCGACCCATTGTATGAAGTTAGGACAGGATCGACCACACTGTCTCCATCAAGATTGCCCACATATACCTCAAAAACCTCGCCAGTGGATGTGTCAGTGAGGATAAACTCTGAGAGAAGCGTCCCATTTGGTGCAAAGGTCTTCAATGCAGCTGTTCGTTTGATGGCATCGACAGCAACCATATAGATCTGACTGGTTCCCGCTGAATCATTTCCAACATCCATCACGTGGTGCATTGCATGGTCAAATGTGGCATTGAGTGAGGCTCCCGAGAAAAAGTGTCCCTCGACAGTCAATGTTCTCGGATACGTCTCATTGCCGTAGAAGTAGCTGTTCAAGTAGGGGTCACTAACTTCAATGTAGTATAAGTAGTCACCAGGCTGCAGGGCCGTCTCAATGAATATGTACTTGCCATTCGGTGCTTCCGTCATTTCATTCGCCTGGAACAATGGTACTGTGGTTGCCGCAGGACGAATGTAGAGCGTAGCCCGTTCGATGTACATTTCGTCAGTCGCAGTGAGTTCGACCTTCAGATAGGGGTCGTAAAAAGTTGGATGTGAAGGATATATTGGGTCGAGACTAACACTTGGGGGGTCTTTGTCGCTTAGCAGAATGTTTACTTGGTCTGACAAGGCCACGATGTCTTCTCTGTCGTCTCCGTTTATGTCAAACGTAAGCACTTGTTCAAATGGACTCAGTATTCTTGGGTCTTCATAACCAATCAATCCATTGCTGCCCCTGATGAGAGCAATTTGCCCCCGGGGCCCCTCAATAGCGACATCAGTATACATATCAGAGTCCAACATTGCTGTTGAGAATCCCCTCGACCCCCTCGCTACTGAATAATCATCGGTGTACCAGAGGACTTTCCCATCAAATCCATCAACAAAGCAAACGGACGCATGGATGCCTCGCGCAACGACTAGATCTTCTTGCTGGTCATCTGTAAAATGACCAACCTTCACATATGAATCACTAAGGACCTTCTGATCCCGCACTTCGAACCTTTGTGTCAAGTTGCCGTTCAAGCCCTCCAGGACGTTTTCCGCCTTGGAATGGTCCAACATTGTGACTGCAACATTGTCGAAGTCGGTGCCAAATCCGAAGCACTCGATATCAAACCCTCTTACACCAACAGCTGACTGAATTTGGTCAATGGATGTACCGTTACCATACATGGTGTGGATATTGGTTACTGGAGCACTGACAATGTTCCCTGTAAGAAACATGATTGCAATCTCGTCACCTATCTCAAGTGAGAAATTGCCCGGGCTTGCGTCAACCACTTCTCCTGAAGGAGGAGAGAAGAATCCAATAGGTGAACCATCACTCAAGTCCATCGTTATCAGACGACCAGGCCCAAAAACTCCGGCGTCCATATCACCATCACCATTGAAATCGCCTATTATGACACCTAATGGATTGGAGACCGGAAAGAGGTACTCTGTCGAGGTAGTTGTATCGAAGTCTGCCACAACCAGAATCATGGTGGTTTTGTTGTCTAGCATAAAGAGAAACTCCGAGCTACCGTCATCATCGATATCGGCAGCAACTAGAGTCTCGTGAAAGACAGTCCCATCACTGATCGGAATTGACGAATCAATTAGGCCTACTGGGTCCTTGAAGCGGATGAGCCCTTCGTGAACCCAGACAACTCCTCGACCCAGTGAAGTGTTTCCGGCTGCCATAAATTTGACATCGTATGGTAGGTCCAGTCTGATGAGATTCGACGCGGGCATGAATTGCTCACTGGGATTCGTGACGTGAAGGGTCACGGATTCTTGCTCGGAATAGCTACAGCTAATGGGCAGAACTATGAGAGTCATGACCAAAAGAAATAGCGACATCTTCACTACAGTGACCGTTCCTTTCGAATACATACATACAGTAGACTTGTTGTCCACACGATTTTGGCTGGCTTTCATAAACATCATTCCAGTGAATTTGTTGTATCCTATTTCGCCAGGGGACCGCTGTGCAAACCACTCTGATATCCTGCGGCGTGCATCTATGAATGACATCGAAGATATTTCAGGCTTAATATGACCTGATTCCTACGAAAAATCGAAAAGTTGACCAAGTTGGGCTCCTTTTCGCGAAAGGTCTCTACAGTTACCATCAAGAGCTCCCAATCGGTTCTGGGTGCCTCGTGAGCCAATGGTCGGCATACGTTAAAAGGCGGTGACCGTTCTGACCAACTGCAAGGATTGACATTCCACAAATCCTGAAGAGAAGCATCGCTGGTGATAGCTTGGCCGATAAGAAGTTCTCTCGTGATATGAAGGAGCTCCTGAGCCAGCTTGAACCAATAACAGACTCAGAAACCGTGCACCAACTCATCGAAATCAAGGATCGCTTGGTCGAATTGAATCGAAAGAGACTCGTCAAGATAAACCATAGCGTGATGCAGGTTCTCTGTGCAAAGCACCTTATTGAACAAGGATACGATGTGACGGTTGAACACCCTCTTGTTGGTGGGCAACTGAATGCAGACCTGTTTGCGATACGCGACCGAGAGCCTGAACTGGAACACAACATCGAAAGCGTCTTGATATCTGAACGTCTTGGACTTCCTGTGGAGAAAGAGGCTCTGGTCGTTGAGGTGGAAACAGGCTATGTTCCACCCAAGGCTGCGCTATATCCCTCACGATATCGAAAAACCAGGATCGCTGCAAAGATTGCACGCTACTGTAGGTACAGTCACAGATTTGGCCTTGCTACGCCAAACTATCATGTTCTACAGATTCCGGAGATTCTGCTCAAACCTCCAGAGCTTCGAGACATTGAGGAAATCCGACGCATTAAGGAGGAGTGCGATCAGATTTACAAGTCACCTCCCATTCTCCTCGATGCCCTTGCCATGTCTGAGACTGATTATGTCTACATAATCAATGTAGACCAAATCAATGTGACTCAATTGCCTCCACACGAGTATCTTGACACAGTTCTCCCGACAAGGGGGCTGACATTTCACTGACGAGAAGGCCGGAGACCTTATTACAATACTTGTATAATATTTTGAAGGCCGTCTGAGGAGTACGCTAACGATAGCGTCTAGGCTTGATGTGTTGAGCGGAGCCATAAATACAATCGAAAGTTGGCCGAGCGATTGAGACGACACATTGGGCAGATTGGCGAACGGTGACCCTGAGCGATGAAGTACCCGTTCAATGGTGCTATTCGCGACAAAGACAGTGTTGCCGGGTGAGAAGAATTGAGCCACTGTCGAGGCTTAGACTCAGGCGGCTTTCTTGCTTTTGCGTGACCTCCTGAACTTTGGGAAACACTAAAGCACTCGGTCGACCAGAGAAAATGAGTTTCAATGTCCGATGAAGTGGAACTGATTGACGAATTGAGAGAAGTCGCCACCCGGATCTTCACGGCCATCTTCGATGGTTCAGACTCAGTCGAAGTAGATGGCGAGATTTATCCAATTCGAAAGACGTCAAAGAGCAAGGTCAGACTTGTTGAAATCAAAGGATACACCTACATCGAACAGAATCCGCACAAGGACTCAAGATGGGCCAAAATGGCACAGGAAGGCCATCAAATCATGTGGGTAATGCAAGGGCGCAGGTATCTAGTACGTATCATGGATGGGAAATTCCTGAACCTGAAGAGGAAGAAGTGACAGACTCGATTTTCAAGAGTGACAGATTATACCTTATTCAGCCGGTGACCACAAACTTAACAACAGGGAATGTTCTAGAATTCAATTGGTCATTTCATTTGCTTCTCTCGCTCTCTGGCTTACCAGGTGACAGATGTGCATATCCCTGTTTGTCTTGTCTGAAAGGCAGAAGGCCAATTACAGCTGTCTTATGTGCTTGCGCGTTGTCAGTATACTATACGAATTTGGAGCCAGTCTAATGGATTTTCCCGATGATTTGAGGTCTGCAGAGGAAACTGTGAAGAAGGCAGAGATAGAGTTTCTTGCTGGAAATGATGGAATAGCTGAAGCACTGTTAGTAGAAATATCAACAGGAACCTTTGCCACTGATGCCGAGACAGCACGAGAACGGATGCAGAATCTGGACGAGTCTCGCTATGTGAAATGGAGTCGCTGGGAGAAGAGATTTGAATTCTCAGCTGCATTCTGGAAGGATGAGGGATATCCGAGGATTGACACCACGACACTTCAAGCTAGAAATCCCGATTGGTATTCAAAGAGAACAGGAACTGCAGCATTCGTGAAAGATCTAATGATTCATCGAGATGTATTGGCACCTACTGTTGATGGCACGCAGAAAGGAACTCCGACACCTCCAGGTGAACCATCTAACAGATGGTTGCTTGATTTTGTAGCTCTCTCCAGCCTGCGTCTATCTTTTAAGAGCCATTGGGAGCAGTTGGTAGGAGATATTGTGAAGAAACGATCCCAGACCAGCTTGGTGCTCGTAGCCGAACGGCTAGGTCTGACAATCTCAGAGATTCTTGATATCGCCCGTAGAGTCAGGGATTTTGATGACCGGGTTGTTGAGCGTGATGTGGGCGATTCCACCAAGAATCTGATGTATCTATGTAGAAAACCCGACCCCAGTTTGACCCCTCTGGTAGACATAACCGGGTGAAACTTCACATCCTGTTCTAGGCGCATCTGCAAAAGAAGAATCTACATCGTTTCTCCTCTAAACAAGGCAAGCACGTCCGAAGAAATTGCCAATGGTCTCCGCGAAGATGGCGTTGATGTTCACATTTCAAATGCGAAGACGGAGAGAGTAGAAACCATCTCTGACTCTGAACTTGTTATTGTTGGGAGCGGCATGCAGGTCATAACGAAGGAAGGCATTCCTCTTGACGAAGAGACAGTTGCGCTTCTGGCCCAGTATTCGGAGGCTTTCGAGATGGTCTTTGATTTCAGTGTGTGAATCAACAAGAGTATGTGACCTGTCTTTCCTAAGAATGTCTACCTTTCATCCAGATGTAATAAGGAACGATTGGCAGAAGCTGCTCTCCTCTTTGAGACTCCAGACACACCAAAAGGAACGAACTTCCCTTATATGGTCTCTAAAGGAATACCGTCCTTTGGGCACAAGGGACGGATGCGGATTGTCTAATCAAAAGAGCCCAATAGAGAGGGCAAAGAGGCTATGGACACTTCTTACTGAACCTCATTCCTCAGTGCAGGGTATGAGGAAAAGACAGCAGGCAAGGCTACTTTCAACACTACTCTTGCTGGCAATCCCAGTCTTCGCCTTTGTCCAATTCACAAGTGAGCTCATCGTTGAGGCCACTCTAACCTACCTCGGCGCCTCGATTGCTGTGTTCATCATCTATCTAGGGACAAGAACCCGATACTATGACTTATCGTTAACCCTGACATTGATTGGCTTCACCATCGTTCCAACTCTGATTTTTCTGTTTGGGACACGTTGGAGCCCTAATGATTTGCCTCGACTGATGGTATGGTTCTTTGTGGCACAAGCAGGGGGCCTGTTGCTCACTCGAACCTTGGTTGTCCTCCTGCAAGGGATTACGATGACATCTATGATGTCATTCATAGTGTTGGTGGTTTTTGGAGTTCCATTCAATGAGTTCGACAATCATCTAGGCACCTCAATCATAATCACTTCCTTCTTGCTGGTTGCATCCTACATGCTCGAATCTTATATCAAGCAACTCGATTATCACAGGGCCGAATCGGATCTCAAAGCAAGAGAACTGGAGGTGTACACTCAACTCCTTCGACATGATCTTCGAAATGACCTTCAAGCTATACTGAACTCAATCGAGCTTGCCGAGATGCTCCTTGAGATAAGCGAGGACCAGGTAAGAACAAACCTTACACAGTCTCTCAATCTGGGAAATAGAATGGCTCAGCTGTTGCAGATCTTCTCCATGCCTCTTGAGCAGCCCGGCTTGAATCTGTTGGAGCACATCAAAGAGATGGCTATGCAGTCTCAAGAAACCTATAGCAATCTTAAGATTGAGATTCATTGTACGAATGATGTTCAGAATAGAACCTTCACTGCTAGTAGACTCCTGCCTATGGTATGGACGAACATCTTTCGTAATTCTGCTCAATACTGTGGGGATCCCTCCATTGTCAATGTCACGGTGTCAGTCGACGAGGACGCTTTCCTGATATCGATTAGCGATAATGGGCCAGGAATACCAGAAGGAGAGAAGGAATGGCTTTTCAAGAGGGGTTCGAATTCAAATTCTGGCGAGGGTGGCGTAGGCCTATATCTCTCAAGAATCGTATTGGAATCCCACAACGGATCGATTCATCTGGCCGAGAATAAAGGAAATGGTGCTGAGTTCATAGTTAGAATTCCTTTCAGTCCTCTCTAGTTGCCCATCTCGGACCCCTAGGCGTCACCTATTTCGCATAACAACCACGGCAATTGCAATGATGGCCGCTATGTCAACACCTCTAGTCAATAGGATAAGTCATAGACGTTTGACCGAATCGCACCAGAGTCATGTCCCACGTAATTGTAGTGAGCGTAGGCCTTGTTGCCTGTATAGCTCGGATCCATTTCCATCATATACTCATGATTGTCCTCATAGCAATCTGGGACACAAGCAGTGCTGTCTTCTGCAATTCACTCTAGCATGTCGATGTAGAACTTGTACCTGAAGTACTCCTTGAAGCCCAGTCTTGGATAGACTTTCATCCCCATCTCAGTAGAGCAGAGCGTAGCAATCTCGTACCCCTTTCTCTGTCCATCCATTATGGCAGCGAGAGAAACAAGGGAGCCAATACCCTTGCCCCTGTGTTTTTCCATTGTTCCAACAGAATAGAGACCCACAACTCCATTCCGCAGGACCGAAAGCGAAGCTCCGACTGGCTCATCATCAATCTCAGCCAGGATGACATTAGAGTATTCTGTGTCAGTAAGCAGGCGTTTGCACGACTTTTGATATGCGGAGCAGGCTTCCTCTGTCCATCCAGAAGTCCCCCTGAAGACCTCCATCCACTCCTCAAACTTCGTATCCGTTGTCACTTTCGTCACTGTGGCTCCGGATCTACTCATCAAGTCAGAAATGTGGGTTTCGTCCAATCGTCGCAAGTCCATAGCCATGGCCGGACTGTCCCATTCCCCCTTGACTAGTCCATTCTCTATGAGCAGATTCTCAATCTCTGGAGGTGAGCTAGAGGCACTAATCCACCACATATGAGGGACTTTTCGGGATCTGAAGAACTCAATCTGTTCATCCACTCTGCTCTCCAGCTCATTTGGTGGAACACTCAACACATAGACACCATTCTCCACTGGGAACATGATGCCAGTGTAGTATCGTACCATGTCCTCGCGCTTGTCAATCTGTGGTTTGTACGGCTCGGGCACATGACTCATATCTTCATCGATAAGCGTGAGCAAGTTGCCTTCTATGCCGCTGATGATTGCCTCATCAGAATGGTCTTCTAAAATATCGTTTGAAGTCATTTCTGATTCACTTCTCTAACCATCCAAAAGAGTAAATGAAAACCATCTAATCAATCATACCCAAATTCTCCTCACAGATTCCGAGCTAGACATTCTTAGCAAGGCCACAATTCAACCTGATTGTGATGAACATGGACTTGGATGAGGCAATCAAGGGCAGACGAAGCATTCGAGTGTTCAAGAGTGATGATATACCTGTTGAGCACATAGAATCCGTTTTGGAAGCGGCTACCTTTGCGCCGTCAGCCAAGAATGGTCAGCAATGGAGGTTTACAATCCTTAGAGACGAAGCGAAGGACAAATTCACAGATTGGTTCATGGACCATCTTCTAAGTATGAGAAAGAAACATGGTGACACGTTCATGGGCTCTGCCATTCCCTCCTGTGAGATAATGAACGAGGCTCCAGTTTCAATCATCGTATGGAACACGAACGAGTTCGGATGGCTCACAGAGCATCAGAGTGTTGCAGCAGCTATACAGAACATGCTCTTGAAGGCGTACTCTCTTGGCATTGGATCGCTTTGGATTGGTGACATCTTCTATGCCGAACGAAGGATACCTGGCTACTTCAACAAGAGTTGGGCACTAGCTGCGGCAGTTGTCTTGGGGTGGCCTGCTGAGAATCCTGGACCAAGACCAAGACTCAGTGTTGACGAAGTTGCTGAATTCCTGTAATTTCATGACTTCAGTATTTCGAAGAATATGCCTAGAGCGAGATTGACAAACTCATCGTCATCTCCAAAATACCCCGGGAAGATGATTTGGTAGGTCATCAGCAGCCCAACCAGCCTCTGAATTACTTCTTGCTTGTGCGCCAGCTTGCCAAGAGTGGCTGCTCTTGACTCCGATGCTTTCAACATGACGTCAGAAAGCACTCCCATTGCCTGCTGTAGTCCGTCCGTATTCTGGTACTTCTTGACAAACTCTAGGTATTCGTCTGGGTTTGCAAACATCTCACTTTGGATTGCAGAAAGAAAATGTCGGTCTGGCCTACGAAGTTCTATGACTTTCTTGAAGATCCAACGAAGTACATCATCAAGGCTCCTGCCTTTCTCAATGATTTCGTCTACACTTGACTGTCGCTGAAACTCCTCCACAAATCCCTCAGTTCTTCGAGACATGATCTCAGCAAGAATGTCAACCTTTCCTTTTGGGAAGTGATAGTAGAGCGTTCCTACGCTCACCTTCGCAACGTAGGCCACCTCGTTCACGTTGAGTTCGAAGTAGCCTTTCTTCTCGATTAGTTCCTGAGCAGTCTCAACAATCGATTGCCTGGCCTTAGATTTCCTCATTTTCGACGTTGGATACTGCTCATATCGATATAAAGAACTCGAATTCGAGTCATATTCGAAAACCCTATAAGCCTTGGAAGTGGATACTAGTATGAAATCGAATTCGAGTCGAACTCGAACATTATGGTGAAAGATAATGTCAGATGACTATGATTGGATTGATTTGCATCATCACTTTCTTCCAGACGTCTGGTTGAAATCCCTCGCAGAAATTGGAATTACGGAGATATCGGGAGTGCCTCTTCCGAAATGGAGCCCTGATAGAGCACTGAAGGATATGGACAACCTGGGAATAGACAAGGCAATCCTCTCACTACCTCTCGTCTACTTCAAGGATGATGAGTTCTCCAGAGGACTGGCAAGGAAGGTCAACACCTACCTCGCTGAGATGATCAGGAAACATCCCTCTCGTTATGGTGGGCTTGCGTCTATACCTCTTCCCGACATAGATGGGGCGTTTGACGAGCTCACATTTGCGTTAGACGAGCTCCATCTTGACGGAGTCACACTCATGTCAAACTCTGAGGGTCTGTATCTGGGAGACCCCGAGCTTGAGGAATTCTTTGCCGAGCTAAACAGACGCAGGACAGTGGTCTTCATACATCCAGGTGATCCGCCATTTGCACACATGAGGAAGCCTGACGTCCCAATTCCTTTCATCGAGTGGCCCTTTGACACGACACGAGCCGTTGCAAACATGGTATACGGCGGTGTACTTGACAGGTATCCGAATATTCGGTTCATCCTCTCGCACGGTGGCGGGGCAGTCCCATATCTCGCTTGGAGAATCAGCATACTTGAATACAGACAACGGGACAAGGTCAAGAAGTTCCGGTCTCTGTACGACCTAATCCTCCGTAAACAAGGACCCTCGACAGGATTGAAACTCTTGAAGAAGATGTACTATGACACAACTGCTGTGACTACCCAGAGTTCCCTGACTACTCTCAAGGCGCTACTAGATCCATCCCACATTGTTCTCGGGACTGACCTGGGCATGGCTCCGAAGCTGATGGCATCTCTTGTCTTGAGTGATCTGAAAGGCTTCGAGGGATTTGGCGAAGAGGATTTGAGGGCAATTGCACGAAAGGGAGCCTTGGAGCTGTTCCCAAGACTAGAATCTGTCTGAAGGCTTGGCTCTCTAACCCTATGGAACATTCTCCCACAGTTCATTATATACTAACCAAGCGTTGCTCTGTATGAAATAACATGGACGAATTCAATGAAATGCAATTATTTGTTGCAGTCACAGTAATGATTGTGGCAGCGTTGTTGATGGCAGATGGTCGGATTCTAGGCGAAGCTTCAACCAGCCTTGGCAGGATTCTGTTGATTGTAGCAATGCCTATAGTTGTCAAGAGCAGGAAGTCCCGCATTGTGACTGATGCTCAAAGAGAGACACTAAAAGAGGGTCAATGACCCTCCGCTCTTTGAGCATTACTTCCTTTTGGACTCATCCCATCGAGTTATATCCTGCCTAGTTTCAAGCTTCCGCAGACATTGGGTGTTGCAGGTTGGAATCCAGTCAGCATGATCAAGAAGAGTTAATGGCCAGTCAGAGAAGGATTCTACGCTTGATGCGCAGAAGTCACCGTTTCTTGATGGGTCACATCTTCTCTACAGTGTTCGGAATGTACATTGTGATGCTGTGGGTAGTCCTGGTCATTGCAATGATGGATCTCCCTCTCGAACACCTCTCTATTGCGTTTGTAATAATCGTCCTCCCGATTCTTATTCTTCCTCTTCAATACAAATCTGCCAAAGACAAATTCGGAGCTCTCCAGCAGGCTGGAGATGCCCTCAATGAGATTCAGGACACACTTGATGAGAGGCAAATTGCTTCAGGTTTGACATCGTATATCTTCCTCATCTTTGATGTAATTAGACCCGGCGACACTTTGGATGACATTTCCTCAAAGAATGATGCTGAGCATCTTAGGAAAAACCTCTCTGACTTGACAAGGCGTGTGATTACTGAGGTCATCTTTCTTGGTGCGATGTATACGTATCTCATCGTCAATTTCTTGATTCCAGAGTTCATCTCTGCCATTGAACAAGGGGGGCAGCTGCTTTTCCCACTCGCATTCCTTTGTGTGATTATTGCTGTAATGGTAACAAGGTGGTTCATTTTCTTCTACTGGCGGCTCCTAGTAGGCCGATGGCTCAAGTTCTATCAAGGCTTCATTGCCTGGGGCGAAGAACTGGAACGAATGTTCACAGGTGCTGCAAAAGATAATCATGGGAGGACACACTAGTGGAACCTCCTACAATTCGCCCTCGATCATGGACGCCGGGTCCGAGAAGAACTAAGTACGAGCGATGGGTGGAACTTCTTGAAGCCTGCGTATGGCAGTCCAGAACTCAGAGCTGGTTGATGCGTCACTTGGGATTGAAGACACAGATGATCAAAGAAGACCTTGATTTCCTGGTCGCTGCTGGACTCTTCAAACAGGTCGACGAACCAGAGGCTGGCATCTACGTATTCAGGACCACTGAAAAGGGCCGGGAAGCCTTGGAGCAGTTCTACACATTAGTGACACAATTCTTCACTGGTGGGCCGGACTCAACAAAACTCGCGGCCTTCTTAGTCATGACATAGACTATGGACCTTTTTCCCACAGTCCATTATATAGTAAATCTTCATTGTCTTTCATGTGAATAGTCATGAAAGATGATGTACTTTCGATAACTACCAAAGGACTCACGAAGTCCTTTGGGTCAGTGATGGCTGTGGCTGGATTGGACCTCATAGTTCCAGTTGGTACACGCTTTGCACTTCTTGGCCCAAACGGGGCAGGCAAGACGACCACGGTACGGATGCTCACTGGTCTGATGAGGCCAACAAGTGGGAGAGCTTCAGTTTTTGGCCATGACATCGTTTCCCAAAAGGACGAGGTCAAAGCAATAACGGGCCTCTTGCCAGAGACGCCAGGACTCTACTCAAAGCTCTCTGCTGCTGAATTCCTGGAATTCATTGGTGCGCTCAATCGCTTGCAGGCAGATGTTCTCTATGATCGGATAGACTCCCTACTCTCGATTCTGGGACTAGAAAGTAGACAAGACGACCTTCTTGAATCATACTCCTCTGGAATGAAGCAGAAGGTCCTGATCGCCTCAACCCTGCTCCATGAGCCAAAGGTCGCGTTCCTAGATGAACCGACTTCAAGACTTGATCCGTCAGCCAGTGTACTGGTGAAGGAACTAATCCTTGCACTCGCGGAGGAGACCAAAACGACTTTCTTCATTTGCACTCACATGACGAGCTTTGCACACGACATCAGTGATGTCATAGGCATCCTTAACGAAGGAGAGCTTGTGACTGTAGGGTCGCCAGACGAGATTCTTGAATCAGCTCGTGCTTCAAGTCTCGAAGAGGCGTACTTGAAGATCGTTGGTAGAAAAGTAGACCGCGAAGCACTGCTCTCATGGAGGTAACCAAGGTGACTAGAAACTGGTTCCACATTGCGAAGGCCGAGTTTCAGGTCCAGACAAGCGGCTTCAGGTTGCATAGGAAGTCAGTCGTACTCGGCTTTTTCTCACTAGGGGTTGTCTGGGCCCTCATTATCGCACCGTATCTGATGGCCTTCGTACTCACTGAGACCCTCGGAATTCCTCAACAGGTTCTTGTCATGATCATGCCAGGACTTCTACGTGCGGGCGTCATGTTAGTCTGGGTTATACTCCTGATTCTGCCTCTATCAAACGCTTTGCAAGAAGTCAAGCTAGGTCAGTGGGAGATTCTACTTAGCAACAATGTCAAAACCCGTGAAATCCTTGTCGGCTCGTTTGTTGGAAAGCTAACTGTCTATGGGATCTACGTACTTTATCTCGCTCCACTCTTGGTAGCACCATTTGCTCATGTCTTGGATGTCGCCCCTATTGGACAGGCACTCATGTACTTCACAGTGTTTCTGACAACTGTGGGTACTATTTGGCTGTCTCAGCTTCTGGTAACTGCGATTCAATCAAGGCTAGGAGCTTCACCTAGAGGGAAGGATATTGCTAACGCAGTAGCGATTGCACTTAGTTTTGTGGCAATTCTACCACTCGTGGGTCTACAGCTCTTCGCACCCTTGATGTCTGAGATTCTGGGAATGAATGTGTTCTTGGTTTTTCCGTTCACATGGAGTGCAGATCTCATGTCACAGATAGCAGTCGCATTCAACGGAATCGGATTGGCCGCTGGAGGTCTAGACATGGCTCTAGGTCTTCATTGGTCTAGCAATGCTTTGCTTCTCGGATTATTCAGTATAACATTGATCGTTCTAGGACTGGTGTCTGCAGATCATCTGTTCACAATCCGAGTAAGCACCAAAGCCAAATCTGTGGCAAACAAACAGAGTGAGAACGTCATACTGCGTGGAGTTCGCAGAGTTGCAGGGGTCTCGTTTGGAGTGCTTGTCGTGACTGGCTTCAAGGACTTCGCACGAAAAGCCCAGAACCTATCTCGCCTGGCCCTGTTGCTGCTCCTCGCCTCGATAGCTCCGGTCTTCATCCACGTAAGAGGTGGGGAACTTGACCTGACATCAGTCAATGTGATGATGTCATTGATGCTTGGTTTCCTGGGTGCACAAGTCTTTGGCGGTACTGGTTTCCTCGAGTCTAAGGATCAGCTATGGATGATTCAAGCAGCCCCACATGGTGTGAAGAGATACATGGAAGCAAAGACTGTTCAGTCTATCCTTCTCATTGCTCCTATTGTTCTTGTCCCAGCTTTGCTTTACACGGCGCTGCTTGGACTTTCGGCAAGTCAAGTCCTCTTCCTAGTGTCAACCTCATTCATGAGCTGTGTAGGTGGGGCCCTAGTAGGCATAGGAATCGCAGCAAGCAACCCTACATATGAAGACACCAAGAGTGGGGCTTATACAACCAACAACATCAGAGCCATGGGGTTGGTAGCTGTATCGTTCATGTGGTACTTTGTCGCCGATATGGTTCTATCCATACTCGGCTTCAGTGCAGTGATGAACTACATCTGGGAATCGCAAGTCCTTTCCATTTTGGCTCAGGTCATGCCTCTACCGATTGTTGGACTGGCCGTAGTCCTTGTGGGTTCCGTTCGATTGTCAAACCGAGAATGACCCTCCACGTGTAGTCTAAAGGGGGCGCAGTCCCCCTCCCTTTTCAAACGACCCTGTCTCTCATTAGAGGGGACGCTTCACCCAAGTACACGAGAGAAATACGGTATCTTTCTGATTAGCGCACTTAGAAAGAAGATCAAAGGCACTCCTACAAGAGCAACAATGAAGAATTTCACCATTGCGGGCAGAGCTACTGGGATTAGAAGAATCATTAGACATACGACAACGATTGCATGGATTATGTAGGCAGTATATGCACTGCCTCCCATATTGCCTGCAATCCTGTTAGTTCGATTCAACCTGGTCTTAAAAACATGGAGCACTCCAATGGATATTGAGATTAGTGCTATTCCCTCCCAAAAAGAGTAGACCAGCGATTCCAATGTTAATCCGCCCATGAATGGAGCAAAATCTGGGCTTTCCAAGTTGACAAAGGCCACAACAATAAGAGGCAGCGTGACCAGCGTAAGGACCGCTACTCCTATCCATCGCGTGGCTTGAGACCTTGACAGACTGTCAAACCATCCCCCATAGTATGCCAAAATACCAATCCAGAACATGAACACATAGTGAGTGAAGTGTCCTAGCTGGAAATTGACGACAAATGTCACTCCAATAGGGCTAACTGTCCTAACCACGAACGAAATCCCGCCCAATGCGACAGTCGCTAATATCAGTATTCTATCTCTTGGAAATGAATTCATGTACCAAGGAGTTGACTCTGTTGAAGGACGATAGCTTCGATAGATAACATACATTCCAGAAAAGATCAGTAGCGCCATTAGAAACCATAGATGATCTACACCAATGACTAGGTTGCTCATGCGATTCACCATAATCTCTGCAAAAGTAATGTTCAAACCATATGCATAATTCTTGGCAGCAAATTCCACTATGGGGGAGACAATCGCGGCATAGACCACCAATGGAATGCCCAATCTGACTAGTCTACCTCTGAAGAAGTTTCTCCCACCTTTCTTCTCAAATGACGGTGGCGTGAAGTATCCTGCCAGCAGAAAGAAGAATGCCATGAAGTATGACTGATTTATGGCATTGAAGAGTGTGAACAGAATTACCGTCATATTATCAATCGGATTGAAATCGGCTTCATAAAGCAGCCATCCACCTGCCCCTCCATAGCCAATAGAAATGTGATGTAGAATCACTAGGATTGTCAGATAGGTTCTAATGTTGTCCATATAGAAAACTCTGGAAGACCTTGGGGAGTTTGTGGGTGACGCTCCAAATTCTGTCAAACTGTTATCCTCGACCAAAGCCACAGCGGAAGGAAACCGTCTGATAAGTATAAAGATAGGGAGGGAGCACAAAGGACCCCCTCCCCTTGACATCACTTTGATTGACAACGGGTCTAGCTCGTCGCGCCAGTCGTCAAAGATCTTCCATATCTCCTTATGACGATTGAAGCGACAATCCAGAGGACAACTGCGAGAGTTAAGAACCAGGTTGTTTCAGTTACAGGTAGTTGAATAACCGGAGTAAGGGCCAACAGAAATCCCGTAGAGCTTCCATGCATTAGCTGTATCATCAAGACGCTCTCGTCTGTGTTATTGTAGACCCAGACTTGAAGCACTCTCATGGCGGTCATCCCGACCATCCACATTGAAATGAAATATGGAATAAAGTAGATTCCAAGAGATTGACTAGACCCAAGAATGCCTGCCATAAGATGCCAGACTCCATGTATTAGTCCAACACCGACAGCGGCATTAAACGAGTCAGTGTTGGCTCGCAGTGTTGGATACAGGAATCCCATCCATCCAATTTCCTCAAAGAAGCCCGTAATTAAGCCTAGGATGACTCCAAGCGTAAAGAATCCTGGGGCATAGACAGGAGAAAGTAGGATTGATAGGCTCGTGAGAACGAACAGGATTAGAATTGGAGGCAGGAATAGTGCAACTGCGTACCAGGAGATGCCATTTCTCCAGCGTTTCATTCGTGAGAAAAGATTGGTGAGTCCATCCTTTCCATCAACAATGTATGTTACGGAGATTCCTGCTACACTTGGACCTGCTAGCATTGTCAGCCACATGTACAACCCATCGAGGAGCGTTACAATCTCGCCACTCAGGAGTTTCGGGCCTGCAATCAAGAAAGAACCAATCCACGGTATCAGATACGCCACTAGGGTGTAATAGACAACTGGATGTCTTCTGATGTGATTGACGATTCTATTCGAGTTGCTTGCACTTACCTCATCAGGATCTGATTCAACTGTAATTGCTATTCTCTTCATGTTGTAATTCACCATTAGTATTGATTCAAGTATTGACCTGAAGAGAAGATAGAAGAAACATTGGCCACAAGTGACTGAAGAAATCCACCCAAATTATAAGACCCCTTTTCTGATTCTGAACCAGCTCCTTTACATTCTGAAAAAACAGGTGCGAAGATCGTATGGATGCCTTGGACCGGCTCATTTTGAATGAGCTTTCATATCGATGTAGAATCTCATTCTCAAAATTGGCTGAGAAGTTTGATGTTTCTCTGACAACAATAAAGAATCGAGTTGAAGCACTTGTTGAAGAAGGAGTAATCCTACGATTCGTTGTACAGCTCCCCCTTGAGATAGTGCATGCTAACTTTGCAGTCGTCGTACTTGACATCAAGCCGAATACGATGACTGAAGACCTCAGAAGCCTAGGTACTAATCGTTTCATAATGGCCTTGGGTGCAGGTTATGAGCCACAGGGCTTTGCCATTGCTGTCTACAGGACAAATGATGAACTCATTCATGCCGTAGACCATCTACAATCCTCCAAATATGTGGAGAACGCGCAAGCCTTTCCCGTCGTTGGTCCGCCAATGCCAATCGATAGGAGCCTGTCAAAAGGGTTCGAATCCTTGAAGAAGATTGATTGGAAGATTCTGAAATCACTTCAATCAGATGGACGAAAAACACTAAGTGACATTGCATTGGATGTTGGTGCATCGGTACCGACAGTCCGAAAACGACTGACTTTCATGAGAGAACACAACCTCATCCATGAAACCATTCAGATAAACCCCGCAGCAACAGAGCGACGGTTTGTTGTAATGTTTGTGATAAGAAGTTCCTTCTTTGTTGAGATGGACCATTTTGAATTGGAGAAGAAGTTTCGAGAGAAGTTTGGTGAGAACTATTGGATTAGCTTCAGGATGGCGAACAGTCCTGAACTCGTGCTTACATTTGTCGTTGACTCATCGAAGGAAGTGGTTCCCCTTCGGTCTGGGCTATTGTCATTGTTCGACGACGCTGAGATTACTGGTCAGATGATTGTCCCAGAATGGGTGTATTTCCCAGATTTTAGAGATGACATTATTGATGAACATCTATCTTGACCGAGTTTTGAATCCAACAAGCACAAGTCTCGTGGGGCAGAGGCCGTCACCAGACCGCGACTCTTGAGGAATCTGCGTTATGACACAGCGGCAATGATTACACCCAGCTCTTTGAGAGCCCTCAAGGAGCAGATGAAGGTGTCCAAGATTGCGCTCGGGACCAACCTGGGTGCAGCTTCGAGGTTGATGGTCTCTACTGTCCTGAGCGACTTGAAGTCCTTCGATGTTTTTTATGAAGATGACATGAGGACAATCTCACGAGCGGGAGCTCTAGAGCTATTTCCCAGACCAGCATCCGCTTGAATACAGAAAAGGCTCTGACCCAATGATTTCTGCTCGAAGTGACACCTGGAGATGGAAGCACTAAAGAGAAGTGGATGTCTTATCCTAGTGGGTTTTATGCCTCAAGAGCTGAATGACTGCGTGCAAGAGCTTCTTGACCGACTAGTCGCGTCGGGTGAGGAGATTGGCCTACAAGTGGCGGCCTATGTTGACGGCGAGCTTGTCGTCGATGCATGGGCTGGGGTCACCGATGAAGCCAGCAGGCATGCAATTGACGGCAATACGCTCTTCACCTCGTGGTCGACGACAAAAGGATTCGTTGCTACCTGTCTACACATTCTAGTCGATCGCGGCCTTGTGGACTATGATACTACAGTGGCGATGTATTGGCCTGAGTTTTCAGTCAGCAACAAGGACAAGATTACTGTTCGGCATGTTCTTACTCATTCCGCCGGCATACCACACATGCCTGAAGGCGTGACTCCCGAGATGATGACTGACTGGGATGCCATGTGCTCTGCAATTGCGAAACAGGAGCTACTTTGGACGCCCGGGGAGAAGACGGGCTACCACTTCTGGGTTTTCGGTTGGATCATAGGTGAGATTATTCGTCGTGTCGATGGACGACCAATTGCTCAATTCGTTCAAGAAGAGGTCTGCCAACCTCTTGGAATTGAGGGCTTCTACCTAGGTATTCCCGACGACGTGGAACACCGTGTCGCTCCACTTAGGGAAGAACACCGGCCTGCTGAAGGGGCGTCCGAGACTGACGACTTACTTCAACGTGTGGAACCACCACGAGTTACGTGTGCTGAAGTAATCAATCGACCTGATATACGTCGAGCATCTATCCCTGCCTGCGGTGGCATCATGACCGCTCGGGCTATTGCTCGTCACTACGCAATGCTAGCAGGTCACGGAGAGTTGGATGGAACGCGGATTCTCTCAGCAGCGCGGGTCGATGTTATTCGTGCCCTGCAAACCGATGATCTGGATGAGGTGTATGGAGCACGGATACGAAGAGGGCTTGGGTATTTTCTTGGCGGTGATGTCAATCTGAACTGGAGTATGGCTATGGGCCGAATAGGCAGAGAATTCGGTCATCCCGGATGGGGAGGCTCTATTGGGTTTGCGGATCCAGAAGAACGACTGAGTTTCGGTCTCACAAAGAATCTGATGAAAGGAGACCACAATACTGCGCTGGTCGTTGCTGAAGAAATCAGGAAGCATTTGCAATGACAGAGACATGCACAGAACATCAGGAGGATTTGTGTAGCTATCCCGCCCTGAACTCGCGCTCACGTTTGCTGTTGAATCATCAAGGCAGGCATGTCCTCTTCGGTCTGGATTGTTGTCATTGCTTGAGGAATCTGAAATCGCTGGTCAAATGATTATCCCGGAATGGATGTGTTTTCCTGATTTCAGAGATGATATGATTGATGAACGTCTATCGTGACTTGGTTTCAATCAATTGATAATCATTCATTGTTGTTGACTAGAGGAATCCTTGCGTCCGTCGTCAGAATCAGACCAAGCTCTTTCAGAGCTTTCTCGCACCCGCTTCCGCTAAGATGAGTACTATGCATATCGCATCCATGAAGATCGGGCAGAGCCTTAACGCACTCCGCAGCGTTCGGATTGAAAACTGCACTCACGGCCAGAGCATCAAGAACCTCCTTAACATCGAGACTAGTGTCCGATACCTCCATCTGTTTCTTGAGTTTGATGATACTCTCTATGATGATGGGCGAAAGGACGTCGATCTCATCTGGAATGCCCGCAAGGTATTTGACTGAGTTCAGAAGTGCAGCAGACTCCGAACTAAGGATCTTGGATCGCTTCCCTGTGAGAATCATAGGAGCGCCGTCGCTTGTGTATAGTTCGATTGCGGCGCCAGTGAGCATTCTTCCTGCCAGGACCCCAGATCTCGTCAGGCTCTCTTCCAAAGCTCTGTTTGCCTGAATTGCTACAACTCGGTGCCCGGGTTTTGCCTTCACAAGGCCCATTATTCTATCCATGCGCTCCAATGTATCGTGTGTGACATTACCTTCGACGAAATCTCTTCGGTACTGGAAGTGCCTTCGTACAATCTCATCGATGCCCGCCTGTCGTACTACACTGTCATCCACAATTCCTTCCTTGGCCATATTGACTCCCATGTCTGTAGGGCTCTTGATCTCAGCTAATGGGTCTCCGGAAGGAGTGATTTTCTCAATGATTTTCTTTATGATAGCGAAGTTCTCCACATCTCTGTTGTAGTTCACTGCATCTATTCTGTAGGCCTGCTTGTGAAAAGGATCAAGGCAATTGTAGTCGCCAATGTCAGCTGTTGCTGCTTCATACGCAATATTCACAGGATGATTCAGTGGTAAGTTCCATATTGGAAAGGTTTCAAACTTGGCAAAATTGCTCATTACATCCTCTTTTCTGTCATGGTAGATTTGGCTCATAGCGAAGCTCATCTTTCCACTGCCAGGTCCCGGTGCTGTGATGATGACAATCTTCTTTTGAGTGTCTACATAGCTGAATCTCCCATAGCCCTCATCACTGACCACTGTCTCCAGATCTGTGAGATAGTTTGGAATCTCATATGTGGTGAAAACCCTAATTCCCCTATTCTCAAGACGTTGTCTGAACTTGTCAGACGTGTGTTGTCCGCGGTATCTACTAATCACCACCGCAGAAACATCAAGTTCCAGTTGCCTGAGGTCACCTATGTCCTTGAGTATTTGGTCGTCGTATGTTAGCCCGAAGTCTCTTCTTATTTTTCGTCGCTCGATGTCCTTTGCGCTGATGCAGTGGATGATCTCGACATCATTGCCCAACTTCTTGAGCATCTGGATCTTAGTGTCGATCGCAAAGCCCGGAAGAACTCTTGAAGCATGATGGTCATAACGGAGCTTCCCTCCAAACTCGAGGTAGAGCTTATCGAACTGGTTCACACGTTCCATAATCCGTTTTACCTGAGCCGAGAGATATTTCGAAGTATCAAAACCAATCCTTGGAATCATTTGTCTCACTCACAGAGTGTCTGTTGGAACTCGTGAAGCCAGTTTCATTGTCAGGGATGGTTGCTTGTCTTTCTATTAAACCTTCTAATGTGAAGTGGACTTTTTTCGAGTACTCGCGGCTTTGGAGCTATGACCTAGATTCGTTTCTTCCTAGCCAAGACTATACTGCTATACCATTCAGTATTTCTTCGAGTACTTTGGTAAACCCCTTCGGTTTCTCCAGAAAGGGAAAGTGAGCAACGTTTTCGATATACACAAGGGAAAGCTGGATTCTCAGTCGCTCTTTTCTGGTTCATTCATTTTCATGAGGGATTGTGCTCTTCGAATGTTGGTCTGTTGAATCAGCTCCCAATAGGAGTCCGATTCCCAACAGTATTGAACCAATGAAGCTCACGGCAATTAGCCAATAGAAACTTCCTACAAAACCTCCGAAATCAGTTACAAAGCCTGTGATAACCACAAATGGAATCCCAAAAAGTCGAGCTAACGTGGGCAACAATGAATAGAGGGAGTTCCTGTGCTCATCCGGAATGAGATCCAGATTGATGCGCTGCTGTAGCGTGCCCTGAAGACTCTCCCATGCTGCAGGAATCTGGTAGAGGAGAATGATGCCGACTGCAGGCAATATGTCCACTCCCGTAGGAGGAACTACTTGATAGTAGACAAGAATCATTGCAAAGAACATAGCATTGCTGACGACCGATGACAAGAAGACCCAGAGATGTGGCCTCTTGAATCGATGTATGAATTTGATAACAAGAAGTTGCCAGAGAAGCGCACTAGCGAAGACTGCAGAGCGTATGATCCCTGCACCTGCGTCAGAGCCGGTATACTCGATGTACACTCTAATTGAGATGAAAGTATGCCAAACTGACTCATTAGCAGCCCAGATTGCCGCAATCCCGAGGAAATAGAAGAAGATCGTCCTTGAGTTTATGAAGATTGAGAGGCTCTCACGTACTCTCTGAAGATAGTCACCGAAATCTTGATCGGTCTTCTCTACGGTTTCCCACAACACCTGCCGAATCAGTATCAGCACTAAGACAAGGAGAACCGCGTAGACCGCGAAAACAGTCTGTCTTGAGATTTCTGTGGCAATGAAACCTCCAGCTATAAAGCCACAGATTGTGCTAATGTTGTAGAGAGGACTTGCCCGCGCAACGAACTGGGTATAGACTTTCCTGTCAGGATCCTCAGTTTCAGCTCTTGGACGATAGTAGTTGTCAAACCATGCCTCAAGTGCACCGCTTTCTTGGGAATCTCCAACCGCGAGAAGTATCATGAAGAAGAAGTACCAGACAAACGAATCTCCAAACAACAGGAAGGGCGTGGCAATAATCTTGGACAGATATGCACCCATTAGTACCCGCTTGTATCCTATTGCATCACCAAGTGTGCCCGAAACATAGTCAAGAAGGGCAAGTGTCGTAAAGTATACACTCCATACAGCCCCCACCTCTAATGGGTTCAGTGTATCGAGGAAGAAGAGAGTCAGAGTAATGATTAGGAAGCTTCCAGCGAAAAACCTTGGGAGATTGATAATCAACCTTGCGCGGATGCTCCTTCTAACATCAACACTGAGGGATTCAACACCTAGCCAAGCATATACTCTGCTTATCGATTCTTGCGCTTCTTCTTGCATCCTTGAAGTACCCTTCTACCTGATATTGTGGAGTCGCTGTGACACAAAACCACACGGCAATTTCATCAATACTTAACATTGGTGCAATAAGCAAGTTCAGTTGAGGTTAGACTGAACGCCCAAAGACTGCGCGCAAGGTTCCGAGAGAAGTCTGTGTCCTCTCTAATCAACGCGTTGGCCTATGTTTTAATCGACATAGATGATTAACCGAGGCCAACTGCTAGTCCCGTCACGGAACGAGTTGTCAGTTTTGATTTGCCGATTGCCGTCAATATCTGTGGCTCTGACTTGCAGAGTTATCTGGCCCGAGTTGGCAAAACCAATGTGAATCTCCCAGAACACCCACACGTTGTCTGCGTCCATCTCTTGGACTATGGTTGCATTATTCCATGTCGCCCCGTCATCAATTGTGTACTCTACAAACGCGACACGAGTGCCACCGAATGCGCAGCCTCCAACTCTTAGGTCTTCATTCACACCTACAGCAGTAGTTCCTTCCGGGAAGAATATCTTTGAATCGATATCCATTGGTGGTGAAGTATCCCACCCGCGGTCCTGCCAGTAATCCTCCAACGGCCTGTCAATTACTTCAATCCCGGTTACCCACGCAGGCTGTTTGACACCATAATACCCTGGATTCAGAATTCGCAGGGGGAATCCGTGCAATGGAGGGATTTCTACGTCATTCATGTACAATGCTCCGATCACTCCATTATTCCTCAGTTGATCCAGAGTATGTGATGCGTAGTACCCGTCAGCGGCTAGGTACTTGACTCCAGTTGCATTCTCAGGGATGCCTAACGTCTCCAAGAGATTGAACAGATTGAAACCCCTCCACACCGCGGTTGACACTAGTTTTCCATATGGACCGTTGCCTATGCATTCGATGGTGAGGGGCAGATCAGTCAGGTTCAATGACTGCAACTCCTCCAAAGTGAAACTTGTAGGGTTCTCGACCAGCCCCGTTATCTCAAGACGATACATGTCCCTGTCGATAGTAGGGACCTGCCCAATTCTTGTAACAAAGTAGTCTTCGTTTTTGGTAATGAAGTCGGGAAACTCCGAAGAAACATCTTCTTGTGGTACTTGCCATGGATATGTGCTGACCAATACCGCAACAGAAATGACTGCTATGATCACTAGTCCAGACACTACTCTTCGGTCTTTGCCTACTCTCTTCATTCTTGCCTTCAGGCTTTGGCATTCTGACTGTATTATCCGTTTTGTAGCAGGCACAAGATCCAATGATCAACCATCAGCATCTTTTTTTTTCATTTGGTGTGTGACACTCGCGTTCTCTCCATCTATTAATCAACAGAAGAGAGAGTGCTAGCAGGAATTATCATGGGCCCGCCAGAATCAGAGTGGAGACAGGTGATTCTGATTACCGGTGCTGGTACTGGCATCGGACTATTCATAGCAGAACGCATCGCAATCTATGTGAACACGAACATCGCCATACCACCAAAGAAATATCCGTCTTTTGGAAAGAGAATCTAATGTAACCAGAAATCCAAGTCTCATTTCTGTTTCATGTGGTGCCGTAAATGAATATCGAACGCGAAACATACGATCATCCAGAAATGAGCTCTGATTTAGACATGAGCCGGTTTCGTATGGCGAAGTATCCTCCGAAGCAGTTGCCTTATACTACCAAATCGATTTGCCCCGTTTGTCTACTTGACGAAAGGGAGGTCAATGTCATTGATGCGACAGTCTTTGAGCGTGACGGCCAAATCATGTTTGAGAAAGAGTGTCCGAATCACGGGGTGTTTGAGGATATCTACTGGTCAGATGCAGCAATGTTCGAGAGGGTAATGAACTACTGGTATATGTCTCTGGGACTAGACAACCCAAGAACACAGTCAATTCATGGTTGTCCAGAAGACTGTGGACAATGCACCAATCACCTTGGACACACTGCATTGGGATTGATTGATGTTACAAGCAGATGCAATCTGTCTTGCTCCATCTGCTTTGCGAACGCTGAGGGATCCGGTCGTACATACGAACCTGAGCCCGACCAAGTTCTTGAAATGTTGAAGAACCTGAGAAGCAATCTGCCAGCACCATGCCCCGCAGTACAGTTTGCAGGGGGTGAACCAACTCTTAGCAAGAACCTACCACAGTACATCAAGTGGGCAGACGAGCTAGGTTTCAGACATATCATGGTAGCAACAAACGGAATTCGTATCGCGAAGAATCCCAAGTACTTGCAGCAGCTTGTTGACGCCGGATTGAAGACGTTGTATCTTCAGTTTGATGGAATCACCGAAAAGCCCTACATCACTGCTAGGAATATTGACCTCCGCGAAGTCAAGAATCAGGCCCTTGACAGTGCCAGAACTGCGAATTTGGATGGTATCATACTTGTGCCTACAGTTGTCAAGGGTGTTAACGACCAAGAACTTGGTAGTATAATCCGATATGCACTTGACAATCGAGACATTGTGAGGTGCATCAACTTTCAGCCAGTTTCTATCACAGGAAGAATAGAACACGAAAAGCGAATGGCAATGCGGATAACTACTCCTGATGCGATAAAGCTGATAGAAAAGCAGACAAATGGAAGGATAAGGCAGTCTGATTGGTATCCGATTTCCTCGATGATGGGCGTTGGACGTGCAATTGGACTCATGAGAGGCGTAAACCTCTTTGAGCTTCATTCTCATTTTGCGTGTGGCATGGCAACGTTCCTTTTCATCGGAGAAGATAACACCTACTACCCGATAACCGAAGTTGTCGATTTGGAGAAGCTCCTAATCACACTTGAGGAAATCTGTAACCTTTATGCTGATGGAGCAAGATTCCCAGGACTCCGTTCGAAAGTCAAGCTGATGAAATTCCTGAGACATGTTAGGAAGAAGAGCTTCATGAAGCCGGTGATTTCCTCCTTCCTGAGAAGCGGTTCATACAGTTCTCTAAAGGTATTCATGAGCAAAGTTATCATGCTGGGTATCATGCACTTCCAGGATCCATGGAACATCGACTTAGAACGTATGAAGCATTGCACAATCAACTATGCTTCTCCTGATGGACGGATCATTCCCTTCTGCACATACAATAGCATTCACAGGGAGAGAATTGAATCTGTATACGGATTGGATGCCCAGATGCCATTGGAGAAGAAGATCCGGACCGAAATGGTGACTGAAATGGACTAATTCCTTCTCCAGACCAGAATTGCGACTTTGGTATTGCATCCGACTAGTTTCGACTGCCATTTCAATCAGCAAATATACCATGCCTAGGATCCCAACTCAAACGGAGTTCAAAGTATGAGAAGAATCTGGAAGCCCGAGATGCCTCAAGTCAAGTTCGGCAAAGCAAACCACTTCGAAGGTTGGTACTTCAAAATGGTTGACTCTTCCGAGAAGAATGCGCTTGCAGTGATCCCAGGAGTGTCATTTGGTGCCAATAGAGAAGATAGTCATTCTTTCGTCCAAGTCCTAGATGCTCGGAACTATCAATCCCATTACTATAGGTTCTCTGTTGACCAATTCTCGAGCTCATCTCGGGAATTTGACATCTCAATCGGACGGAACAGGTTTGCAATGGACGGAATAGCTCTCACCCTGGCTGACAGAAGCGGGTCTGTTCATGGAGAACTCAGTTTCGGAAACGCCATACCTTGGCCAGTAAGACGACTTAGTCCTGGAGCAATGGGGCCATTTCGATTCGTGCCCCGTTTACAGTGTCTTCATGGAATTCTCAGTTTTGATCACGAAGTCCAGGGCAGCATGACTGTAGATGGAAGAGACATCGACTTCTCCAATGGGCGTGGATACATTGAGAAAGACTGGGGTCGTGAGTTTCCGAGCGCGTGGATTTGGATGCAGTCAAACCACTTCGAGGAAACAGGAATCTCCTTTACATCCTCCATTGCAAGCATACCGTTCGGCCGTGGAGCTTTCACAGGACTTCTAGCCGGACTAATGTTCAATGATGAAATCTACCGCTTTACCACCTATACAAGAGCCAAGATTTCCACACCCGAGGTCTCAGATGACCGGGTAGCCTTCAAGATTGAGGACAAAAGGTACTTGATAGAAGTCGATGCGGAACGTGCCCATGGCACCTCACTCCGATCTCCAGTTGGAGGGCTAATGACTGGAAGGATCCTTGAAAGCCTTGATAGTTCCATTCGCTTGAGGTTCTACAGATTGACGAAGACAACAAAAGAGCTGCTATTCGAAGGAGTAGGGCGGAATGCAGGACTCGAAGTTGTGGGAGACCTTGAAGAGATTGGAGCCATCTCTGTTCACTCGCCCGGCTAATCTGGAAACTCGTGATTGAAACATCTGCCGTATCCTTCTCTCGAAAGTCATGGATTATTGGATTGTACTCCTCCGATGGGCCTGAAAATCATCCTCTACGATTGCTTTGCAGGACAGGAAAAGACCCAATTCGCTTCACAAAGGTATCTTCGTAAATGGTTATTAAGTCCGGAATCTCTGACGTGCTGTTTTCTCGTGCTAACCGACAGAGTCTAGCCTCAGGAGCTCCAAATAATACTCCAAATACTCCCTCCCTATAGACCCAATATCCAATCGCTCTCTCGCAAACTGTTTTCCTCTGGAAGCAATCTCATGCAGTGAATCTTTCCTTTCATAATGTTGAAGAACTGCTTCGATATCTGTGCGAATTGACTCAGCATCGTCTGTACGAATGAGAAAGCCATTATTCCCATCCTTGATATAATCTGAAACACCCCCGCGTCTGGGGGCGAATGTCAGAAATCCTGCAGCCATGCCCTCCAGAATAGAAATACCAAACTCCTCCTTGAAACTACTGCACACATAGAGGTTTGGCAAGTCATTCTTAATGCTGCTCATGATACTTTGCTCCAATAGACGCACTTTGGGATTTTGAACAGCTGGAATGTGACAGAACTGACCTTTGAGTTCAGGTCTGCTCTCCATCAATTCCTCAATTCGTTTGATTATTGAAAGCTCTTCCGGAGTTGGGTTATTGAGATTCCCCCCTACTAGCACTAGATTGTAGGACTGATTCAGAGAAGACCTAATCCAAGCTTCTACTAGATAGTGTTGCCCCTTCATTGGGTGCAGGCGACCCGCGTTGAGAATGATTGGGCGGCCCAATTGTGATGGGTTCAATTGATAGTCTCCTTCGTGAGAGATGAGGAGATCTGGGTATATGCTTGCGTCCTCCTCCCGCAGACGGAATTCTGGGCGTACACCCTCAGCCACAATTCTGAGGGGCTTGTTCCTTATGGTACTGTCCAACAAAAGCTGAGGGAAATAGGGAAGAACCTGCGAGTTCTTGCGCTCGAATCCTATCAGCAGAAGCGCATCGACCCCCTCGATAATCTTGTCTGCAATGAAGACCTTGTTCAGATTACGAAGGAGCTGAGATTCACTCATGGGCCTGAAGTCCTTATCATTCTGCATGAAGGTCCCATGAGGATCCGGTGTGAGTGTGAAGACTACCTTCTTCCCTAGTCTCTTGGCAAGACTGAGAACGGCCTTGGATGCATTGTCTGTGTACCGAATATGGAAGATGTCTGGGTCAATGTCGTAGCGTTCGAGTGTTCTCCTTACGGCTCGCATGATTTCATACTCATTTTCAAGGAAGTCGAGTGCTTCATCGCACAACTCGAATGATACAGGAATGCGAACCAGCTTGTGGTTATCTCTCAATTCCTCCAAGAGTGGTTCTGTCATGGCTCTATCCATGGGGAGAAGATTGAATGTATAGACATCCGCGATCTCATCGTTCTCTGTCAAATAGTCTCCCAACTCACGAAGGAATGTGCCCAAGCCCCCTCCACTCAACACCCCTGGACGGGTCAAGTCGCCATAGAAAGCACATTGCACTAGTGTGATTCCTTCGGACCTTTCGCTCTTTCTCCTCTCCTTGCCACGTTCAAGCTCTATCACGGAAGCACGAATGAATTCTGAAAGTGTCAAAGAGTCGCTTGCGTTGAGATTGCCCAGCACCTTCGTGGATGCAGAGTCGCCCAATTGTGCAATAACATCAACTAGCGTGTAGAGTATTGATGGTTCCAGTGATGGCTGGCGGAGTAGTCGATTGAGAGAAGGAGTCAGGGAGGTCTTACCTTTATCACCGACATATCGAAGCAATGCACAGAGAGCCGGTGCCTCCAATCTATCACTCTCAAGACATTCTCTCAGACTTGCTTCTGTCAATCCATCTAGTCCGTGTTCAGCTGATAGATCTAGGAAGAATCTCATTTGACGCTCATCGACAGTTGCAACATCTAGAATGCCACTTGGGATATCTATCAGGTCTTGAGGATCACCAGACTCCCCAGCGGTACGAAAGAGATCAGCAACCAGCGCGTCGATATAGGGCGAGCTACCAACAAAATCGAGGAGACGCGCATGATTGTCTTGTGGTTGGACTTCAAAAAGTGAAATGAGGGCGAGATAAAGGTCGATTGTTGTCCGAGTTTCTTCGAAGAGTGTCGTCACACTTTCTTCTCCGCGTAGCAGCAAGATGTTTCGAGCCAATACTCGACTGGCCTCACCCATATCGCGAATAGATTCTAGTCTAGGACTGTCGAATACTATTGGCACTTTGAGTCTACTTAGAAGAAACAGACAGTACCGGAAGAGTGAGTAGGTGTCGGTTGCACAAATGATAACTCTGGGTAGGGAATCGTACAGATACTCGACTACATTGTCATAGGTGTGCTTCTTCGGGTCCCGCTCAATCTCATCTAATATCTCCTCTATTTCCGATTCATTGAACGATTCGAGAACAGTGCGGTAGTCGGACGTGTGCAGAACCATCCTTATTGACTAGCCCAGCCAGTCAGGCACTTCATGATCCAGCCAAACGGGATCTGGCGTGACCTCGTCTTCTGTGTCCTTGCCGCGATTATCGTGGATTATTTCATTGAACTCCTCCGATGGGCACACTTGCATGTCATTTTCAACAATCACTTGACAAGACAGGTGCACCTGAGGAGCGTCGAACTGGGGCTGACCAGTTCTCACAAACCTTTCAAAGAGGTCCTTCTGTGCCTGAGTCACTTTGCTAGGTGTGCCCTTGTCAATAGTACATCTGCAGGTAGTGCATTTTGCCCATCCTCCACAAGTGTGGACCAAATCGATTTCATGTTCTATGAGGGCCTTGAGCAGTTTCGTCCCACTCTCCACCTCAAACTCCTTCACTACTTCTCTCATTGGATCTACTACTGTAACCTTTGGCATGGCTAAGGCCATGGCGCGTTCTCACTAAAATGCGTTCCGCGAGAGCGTGTCAGAGGGCCCTCTTTCTGTGTATTATGAAAACCACCAATGCGACTATTGTTATAGTGGCTAATGTACTTCTGAAGACAACAATTGTTTAATGTCCACGACGCAAGCACAACTCATGCCAACTGTTGACGTTAAGATGTGGAAAGGTGTATCAGAAGCGGCTGCGGAACGAATCATCTCAGGTATTACGAAGGTCTTTGTTGATTTAGGAATTCCAGAACGGGCTGTCGAAGTCCTAATTCTAGAAATTCCAAAGACCCATTGGGGAATCGAAGGGAAGCCCGCCTCGAAAGTGATGCCAGACGCAAGGTCTCCCTAGGGGAGCTCATGTTTCAGACTTCATCGTCACTTGTCCGGGATCTACCTAACAACCGTGGGAGTTCATCCTCGAGCACAATGCACAACGCGTAAGGCGAGGCTAATATGGCTGGCAGTGAAAAGTAGAACATAGCGATTACGAGCGGGTTGTCAGGGTAGGCAATCCGGAATATGAAGTGGTAGAGGAGAAAGAGTAAGATGCCAACAATCACGTATGCTATGACGATTTTTCGGGCCTTTTCCCTTACGGATGTGCCCATCTGAGAACCTTCTTCCATCTCCATCATTCTCCAAACCACGAGAGCTTCAACGATGACGGCAGGCACACCTGCGCGTTTACAATGGATTGTACTTCCGTCTAATCAGTATTCCTGAAATCCGTCTTGAGAGAAACCTCTCTAGGATGTTATCCAACGCTACTTCTTTTCCCTTAATCTGACAATGCAGAAATCAAAGAAGAGAAGAATCGGAGTTGGCAGAAGGAGTCGAGAATCGATGTCCGGGGGAACAATGCTGATGATGACTTCGGGCGCCGTATCCAAAATGATGCTCGCAGTGTATAACCCTAGAAACATCCAGGCAATCACAAGAACAACTGGGACGACCGCAGCATCAACATAGTCACTGCCTATCCTGTCAGCATCATACATGGAAACTACACTTGCGAAAAGGAGACGATGAAGAAGAAGCACAGGCAAGATTTCGAAGGCTGCCGCCGGACTTGCTTCCCAAAACGAGAAGACACTTGCCGAAAACCACGAGCCATCTGTCCGATCAGAGTCTACGATTGGTCCCATCCCCGTACCTATGAACCAAGTCATGTGAGAAGATGAGATGTGATGCCATTCAAGATACTGATAACCTATCAGAAAGGGTCCGAACAGTGCTAACAGAAAAGCAGAATTCTACGATGGACTCTGAGTCGCCGTCCTTTCTCAACATGTGAATCCTGGCTCACAGAATCGTACCATCTCCCCTAGACTATATTGCCGGATTCTCCGATGAATGAATCCAAAGCCGTATGAACGTACCAGATTGAACAGGGATGGAAGAAGGGAAGATTTCAGCTAATTCTCTCAATCACTTGAAGCATTTCGTCTACTCTCTCAGAAGAAAGGATTGTCCTGATAGCATCAAGTTCGCTCTGATTTCTTATCAGAACTCCTATCTTGTTCATTGGATTTCCGCTTTTGCCAATCGGATTGATCTCAACAGCTAGATAGGCTGGACCCTCCTTTGATTGAGGTATCTTCCTGATGAATATCCCCGGTTCATCAGTCCTCAACCGTTCAAACCTCCTTCCGTGCTTGAGCATATCTCTCAGTGATTCTTCCATTCGGGTCACCCAGTTCTCCTAATTATGGAAAACCTCTCAAAATCATCGCTTAAAGGCTTGCTCCACAATTCCTACACTGGGGACTTAGTCCTATGTTGTCGTAATTGCAGAACGGACACTCAGTTGTCTGCCCTATCCTCTCGAAAGCTCTGGTGGATGAGCCGTCAAGTCCCTGCAGTTCAAACACATCATCAGTAACTGGGTCATAGACTCTAATTGTATAGATTGGTCTATTGTTGACCTGGTGTGTGACCTTTGCTTCAAGAAACTGGCTAAGAGGTCTTCCTGCAAAGTGCTCAAGAGGCACCTCTTTGATTAGGGTCCCTCCTCGAGCCTCTATGATTCTCTCGGTAGTTAGATAGTATCTTGTTCTTCTCTCACGGATGAAAGCTACGGCTGTGGCAATGAAGATGATGAACAATAGAAACACGACCGGAGGCACCATACTCATACCGTACAGGTTGTACACTCCTGCAAGAGACACAGGTCCAAATATGAACAAAAGGAAGCCTGACGCAATGACTTTCCCGCTAGTCCCCTCTCTCCTTGTCCAGACGATACTCTCGCCTGCGTGTAGTCCCTGTCTGGGAGGATTAAATCGCATATACTTACCTTGTGGAATGCAAGGATGTCTTTCAATTTGAGGATTCTTTGTCTGTGTGTAGAGTCCAGCCAAGACGAAGAAATGTCATATAAGTTCTAGACAGTTGTCAAAGCAATGTGTCAACATGAACGAAGTCGAAATCTCTACCGGTGGACGTTTTGATCCTCCAGATGTGGGAATGCTCCCCGGAGAGAGCATCGTATGGAGTCGAAGAGCAGGAACCGGCTTCTGGGTTATCTTCTTCGGCGCTTTGATACTCATGGGAGGTCCAGTACTTTCCTTGGTCTCAATCGATGCATTTGGATTATCTGTTGGCATCATATTTGGAATATTGACTCTCGTGGGAATCATAGCACTGATGGGCACTTTGATTAATGTCAGAAGAACCAGATACTATCTCACCACTGACAGGATACTAGAGGTGAGGGGGGGAAAGATCCAAAGAGCTGTTCCTCTGGACCACTTTGCAGGACGCCCTTTGGGTCAATTCATTGAGTCAAGAATCAGCCACACGAGTAACAACCAACCTGTCTACGAGATTCGCATCTACGATCCTGTTTATGATGAGGTAATTGAGCTGAAGGGGCTTGACCCCAACTCGGCAAGGGCTTTTGAGAGAATCGGAGATATTGTCGAATGCCCGTATTGCGGTTACGATAACTCAGCGATGCGTT
>CP070761.1:663122-755525 GCA_020348985.1 Candidatus Thorarchaeota archaeon
CTCTAACATCGAGGACCCCCGGGAGCCTGTAGCGTTCTACAAAGACAGAAGTCCTCACCTCAGACCCTGCCGATTCAGCTGACTGGGCCAGACTATGATCGAATCGACGCCGGTCAAGTACATTGGCATCGAGTGCAAAGCTGAAGCGTCGACCTTGAGGTGAAACGAGTGTGACAGTATCACATTCATTAACTATGTAGGTCTTTGGAATCTCAACTAATCTAGCGGCCCTGGCAGAAGATGGAAGGAGATCAGTCATTTCTGTTGGCTTCGGGAGAAACTCCCCACATTGAACTGGAACCCCTAGTGCCTTCCTACGATCCAGCAACAATGTCTTCATGCCACTTTCAGCGCAGACTCTTGCTGCAGTGCAGCCCGCGGGCCCCGCACCAACTACTGCTACGTCGTAGGATTCAGCTGTCATTTGAGTGGAATTTCACCTTGACGCCGCCCTAATATACTGAGTGTAAGCGTGAAACACAATCCCAGACTATAAATGACAGACCGATGAACCCCGTTCTTTGGTGCTTGACTGTCCCATGACATTACAGGTGAGAGAAAGTTGAACTGGAAGAGCAAGTCACTCGATAGGTTGTTTAATCCAAAGTCAATTGCTGTGATTGGTGCTTCTGACAAGCCCTACAGACTGGGAGCGCTTTCGCTCCTTGCACTGACAGGTTATGATGGGGACATCTTCCCCGTGAACCCCCGTCTGAAGACCATCGGAAACCTCGAGTGCCACCGGACAGTGAGCGACATCGATAACGAGATTGACCTTGCAATCATAGCACTCAGGGCGCAACTAGTTCTTGAAGCATTGGAGGATTGTGCTCGAGCAGAAGTCGGCGGCGCTATTGTGTTCACGGCTGGATTCAAGGAGCTTGGCCCAGCCGGTGAGGTCGAACAAGAGAGAATGAAAGAGATTGCTAACGCCGCAGAACTTGCAGTCATCGGACCTAACTGCCTTGGAGCAGGTAACACTCACAGGAGTTTGAATGCGACATTCTTCCCTCATCCTGTTGAGCTAAGAGCAGGCACAGCAGCGCTAGCGAGCCAGAGCGGTGGCGTTACCGGACTAATGATGTATCGAGCAGCCGACGCGGATCTAGGTGTTTCGAAATTTGCCAGTGTTGGCAACAGAGTGAATGTTGATTTCCACGATCTGATCCGTTACTTCCGAGAAGACGTAGAAACTCAGGAGATTTGCTTGTTTGTAGAAGGAACAGAGTACGCGAGGGAGATGCACACCGAGATTGAGTCAACCAGTGCAGAAAAGCCAGTCATTGTCTACAAGGTTGGAACTACACCCTCAGCTCGTGCGGCTGCTCTAAGCCACACTGGAAGCTTGGCAGGCTCACCTGAGTTGTACTCTGCATCCACAAGGCAAGCTGGCGGTATTGAAGTCAGGAGTATTGAGGAAATGGTTGACACCGCCAGGGTTTTCTCTGTTCTTTCGGCCTTGCCGGAGGGTAGGCGTGTCGCCATAGTCACTCACACTCTTGGCCCGTCACTCATGGCCGCACAGGAACTAGAAGAACGAGGAATAGTTTTGCCGTCGCCAAAAGAGACCACGAGCCACACAATACGTGAGTTACTTGGACTTGACATCATCGTGGGGAATCCTATCGACCTTCTTGCGACCGGTTGGGCACGTCCCGATTTGTTCGCAACTGCCCTCAAGATTGCCTCGGAAGAGGCACACTTCGATGCCATCATGACCGTATTCTCTCCGAACTTCCAGAAGGACATAGGCGGAGGAATGCCAGTCGATGACGTAATAGAGGCATCGCGGACTTCCGGCAAGCCCTTCGTGAGTGTGCTCGTGTCACCTGATAGTAGAAGACCACCTGGTTGGGAGGAGCTCGAGGAGGGCGGAGTCCCAACGTTCTCAGGTCCAATACGTGCGGCGAGAGCACTGTCTAACGTTATGCTCTATGCCGAAAGACGAAGGAGAAGCTCCAAGTCATGAACTAGAAGAGACCGGCAAGCACGAGGAATCCAAAGACCAGAAACAGAATTCCTGTTACTCTCCTTACGGTCAAAAGAGAAGCAGAACCAGCAGCTCGGTCTCCAAAATACGCTCCGATAGCAGTGACAAGGAGAAAACCCAAAGTTGACCCCAAGAGCACAATAATAGGCAGTCCAGATGATGCAGCAATGGTAACTGCTGTCAGTTGTGTCTTGTCCCCCATCTCGGCAAGAAGTACTACTGAGAAGACGCTTAATGCAGAGGTAGTGTCAGTTTCAGGATCTGTTTCCACATCGTCTCTTTGGGCCATGACCCATATCCCTATGATGATGAAGAGGAGTCCCGAAACAATTCGGATGATGTCAAGAGGAAGTGTCGTGTTCAGCACGAAACCGACAAAGACCGCGAAAACGGTCGATGTAATCAGCGCCAACATCGCAGCTGTCATAACAAGCAGAGGTCTTCGACATTGTGCACTGAAGCATACAGTTGCCAGCATCGTCTTGTCACCAAGCTCCGCTAGGAACATTAGCAGTGCGGAGGAGGCAAACACATCCAGAATCATTGCTCTGCACGCCAGAATTGTCTCCTATTAGAGCTTGCCTATTGGGGCGTAGGCTTTGAGCGGGCCTTGAAAACCGCATAGCGATTACGATGTCTGATGAGGATGGTGGACAATCTTCGCGTGACCGTCTTGTGATTGTCATAGCGCCAAATATGATCTTCATCACATTATTCATGAATTCTTGTGGTCTATCAATTGTCACTGCCATGGTTTCTCTTTCCCGGAATGGATACACTTCAGTTGCCACGACTAGTCGAACTAGTCATTGGTCTTGTTCTTGTCATTCTCTGTGTGGGATTGGAGGTTTGGGGAGTCGCATCGATTAGCTTGAGCCGTGCACAGGGCACCGAGATAGGTGCATTGGAATCGGCTCTGGTTACTACAGGAGCTTATGCATACTGTCGGCATCCCATTACTCTTGATTTTGCGTTCGGGACTCCCGGGTTTGCACTCGTCTTCGACTTCATCCCCCTACTGGTCAACACCTTGATTTTCACGCCAATCATGTTCGCATTGCCATTCTATGACGAGAGAGAGCTACTGAGAAGATTTGGACAAGAATACGAACTGTATCGAAGCAACGTGCCGCTTCTTGTTCCCAGAATGAGGGAATCTTAGAGATTCTTAAGGTCAATAATCATTGACTTGTTGGTCTAGGATGATAGAATAATATCAGTTCGTGAGGAAGAATGAACGACGACTCAATGACATCTGATGAAGTGTTCGAGGCAATCTCGCATCCAATGCGGATAGAAATCCTGCGATTGTTGGCAAGAAAGCCAGTCCGTTTTGCGGATCTGAAAAGAAAGCTCAGAATTGAGAGCAGCGGACAGCTTGACTTTCACCTCAAGAAGATGACGGGAATTGTCGTAACGGACAGCGACGGAAATTACACCCTTAACGATAGAGGATATGCCGCCCTGACTGCCGTCGATATGGTATCAAGGCATGGGTGGCAAAGAAGAGCTTACATCATTGCGTTCCTGACCTACGCCGTGATGAATGTGTACTTCATACTGATGGTTCCACTAGGCTGGTGGTTCGTCATCTTCTTAATCACAACGGCATGGATTCTCTTCTACAGCTATTGGACCTTCATCAAGAGAAGGATTCGTCTAAGACGGAACGGAGAAATATCAAACGAATGAAATCATGCGACCTTCTGCGTCAAGTGCAAATCACATCAACGCAAGCACTTGCGCTGTATCAAATGGCTATATTCAGACATGCCAATGCAGAGATAGCGCACGCTTTTGCTGTAGAGCTATCTCACCCTTGGAGGGACAACGCTTGGCGGCTGTAAGTATTAGCAACTTGACCAAATCATACGGAGAACTGGTAGCAGTTGATGATGTAACAATAGAGATTCGGGACGGAGAGATTTACGGCCTCCTCGGCCCCAATGGAGCCGGGAAGACTACGACCATCAAAGTTCTGATGGGCCTACTTGACCCGGACTCTGGTTCAACAAAGGTCTTCGGAATCGACTCAAGAGAGGACCCGATTGAAGTAAAGAAACTCGTTGGCTATGTGCCAGAAGAACAGCAGCTATACGAGTCCCTCACACCCCGAGAGTTGTTCGACTTTATCGCGTCTGTCAGAGAGCTGCCAGAGGAGAAGACCAATGGACGAATCAAAGAGATGGTAAAGGCTCTGGACTTCGGAAGGTACTATGACTCCATGATAGTCACATTGTCCCAAGGAAACAAACAGAAAACGATGCTAGTCGCTGCACTGCTTCATAGACCGAAGTTGCTGATACTTGACGAGCCTTTCTCAGGGCTCGATGTACGAACTGCAAAGGTCATGAAGGACATCGTGAGAATCCATACTGAAAACGGCGGGTCTGTTCTTCTCAGTACTCACATCATGGAGATTGCCGAAGGTCTTTGTGATCGTGTGGGCATCATTGATGATGGCGAACTTGTCGCCGTGGGGACTCTTGACGAATTGCGTCGAAAGTCACAGAGAGAGGGAGCCACACTGGAGAAGGTCTTCCTAGCTTTGACTGAGCAAGAGGATGAGGTAGAAGAGGGAGTTGACACTCTACGGGAGGCTCTGAGAGATTGAACTTCTCTGAGCGCTGGTGCCTCGCAGGCATAATTGCTAGAGAGGTTTCATTTCAGGGCTACTTGGAAATGAATCCCACAAACATCGCCCGTGTCAAAGAGAATCCCGACCGCATAGGAAGGAGTCTCAGGAGATCAAGTCAGATTAGGGCGTTCATGACTGGATTCATCATCATCTTTCTCGCATCAATCACGGTTGCGACTGTAGGGTTCGATAGCTCTCTGGTCAATCCGGCTTCACGACTTGCCTTCGGAGTCTCTGTGTTTCTTGGGATGAGCTTTGTCGTCGTTCTTTTTCTCAACCTGACTTCCTCAACAGGCTTGTTCACTTCGGGTGTTATGAGACTCCCAGCCACGCTCCCACTGGACAGGAGAGACCTCGAGAACCTATCAGTACTGGTTTTCGTACGTGTATTCATCACGCCAGCAATCCTCATTCTGACAGTGTTTCCAATCCTGTGCCTCTTCGTCTTCGGAGTACTGACTGCACTAGCAGCACTGCTTGCATGTGCGGCAACGGTGGTATTCTCAATAGGTGCCCTTGTCTACATTGCGAAATGGTTCTATGTCAAATCCCACATGGCAGACGACTCCAGATCATCAGGAGCCATTAGAGTTCTAGCTTCACTTGGTCTAGCTGCCGGTATGATCTTCGTCTTCGGCATAGGAGGATTCTTGCCACAAATTCTAGACTTTATTGTGAGTGCCTCTGCGAATATTCCGGCCGAGATGCTTGGTTTCATGGCAGTCTTCTTCCCATTCTCACTTGGTTTTCTTGTTTCCACTGCGACATACGCGGTTTCGTTCCAGCTACCGACTATTCTCATCTCGTTGGGAGCGTCAACACTGTACTCGCTTTTTGCGATAGTCTCATACAAGAGAACTGGACGATCCCTTCGAGCATTAGCAGGGGGAGGTATATCCACCACGAAACTGAGGCCGATCCAGGAAGCTTCAGTGAACATTACTAGTCCACTGAGATCAATGATCAGAAAAGACCTAAAATTGGCCTCCAGAAACTTAGGATCAGCAATGGTCTTTGCTATTCCAATGTTCTTGTTGATAATGATGTACCCTATGATTCATGGTTGGGCAACGAATGATGGCTTCGTGCGTAGCATGACCGCACTGGTTGCGACGGAGTACGCCAACTTATTTGCAGGGATGGCGATCATTTCTCTGATGCTCTTTGACACACAAGGAGCATCAATCCAAGCGGGGCTACCGCTAAGGTCTATCCTGACTCTGAGAACAAAGGCAGCTATAGCGATGGTTCCATATGTAGCTTCAATGGTTCTCATCGCCACAATCTGCGCACTCTATCCGCTGATTAGTCCTGTAGTGCTTCTGATTCCATTGGTCCAGATTCCGTGTGGTTACGCTATCGCCTTGGCAGTTGGAGGAGGAATCTACAGAGCAAAAGGACAAGGACGCGCAGTATCGATAAACATAGCTTTCGAGCCAGGAATGGCTTTCTTTGCGGCGGCAGTAGCTTCAGTGATTGGTGTCATTCCTCTTGTTGGGTATGGACTTGCAATGATTGTCACTGGAAGTCATCTTGTGAGTATCATCGTCCAGGCACTTGTGCTCATTCCAGAGTTGCTCTTGATACGGAGTCAGATTCCTAGGCTGCTCAAGGATTGATTATAGTCCCTCAGCTATTGACAGCATTTCCGATGTTATTGCACCCTATGCGATGTCATTATTAGTCAGATGCGACATGAACGACGCGAGGCGCGGACCCTTTGAAGAAACGTACTCCTATGCAGCGTCAGTACCTGCAACTAAAGCAGCAGTACCCAGATTGTCTGATGCTGTACCGCCTAGGAGACTTCTACGAGCTCTTCAATGAGGACGCCAAGATAGCAAGCAAGATTCTGGACATAGTTCTTACGGCTCGGGGAGAAGGTGTGGACAAATGGCCGATGTGCGGTGTTCCACATCACTCTGTGGATGGATACATCGCGAAACTCCTGGCGGCCGGTAATACAGTGGCAATCGCAGATCAAGTCGAAGATGCATCCAAAGCGAAGGGTCTGGTCAAGCGTGATGTGGTTCGAGTTATAACGCCGGGCACCATCCTCGAAGCTTCCATGTTGGAAGACACTACGAACAACTACCTCACTGCTATAGTGCAGCACCAGGATTTGACTGGCATTGCCTCCGTTGATGTCTCAACTGGTGAGTTCTTCGCCACCGAAGTCATAGGGGAACCGTCGAACGAACAGGTGCAAAACGAACTTGGTCGCATTGGACCTGTTGAGCTCCTGTTGCCGGATTCGTTCTCTAGGGATGCGAGACTTGTGGCCGTGTTGAATTCGCTTGGAACCAAGATCACATACAGAAGTGATGTGGATTTCAACGCTCGTACTGCAGAGGACAGAGTCAAAGAGCAATTTGGTGTTGCCACACTTGATGGCTTTGGCCTGAGTGAGAGGAAGGTTGCACTTGGAGCCACAGGTGCGGTGCTTGCATATCTGCAGGAGGTTCACAAGACAAGCAGAATCACAGTCACCTCAATCAGGACGTATACTTTGGATGATCACATGGTGGTTGACCCCACGACTCAAAGAAATCTAGAGCTCGTGAAGAATGCGAGAGATGGCTCTTTGAGAGGAACGCTAATGGGAGTACTCTCGAAAACGGTAACACCGATGGGCAAGAGAAAGCTCAAACAATGGATTCTCCAGCCATTGAGAGACATCCCAAGGATTGAGCAACGGCTCGATGGCGTTGACGAGCTTGCCCGCAAGGCGCTAACACGGGATTCGATCACTGAGAAACTGAGGAACACTGGCGACATCGAGAGAATTGTCAGCCGCATTGTGTTCGGTTCTGCCGGAGCGAGAGACCTCGTCGCTCTCCGAGACGTTTTGAGTCGTCTTCCAGACATCAAGAATACACTTGGTGATTGTGAGTCCGAAATACTCTCTAAAGCGGCCAATCTAATTGATCCACTTACGAGTCTGAATGACACACTTCATACGGCCGTCTTAGATAGTCCGCCTGTGAGTGTTCGTGAGGGCGGAATGATTCGGGAGGGATTCAGTAAGGACCTAGACAGGCTGAAAGGATCAATCTCTGAGGACAAGAAGTGGATTGCATCGCTGCAAGCGAGGGAGAGAAAGCGTACAGGAATCAAATCCTTGAAGGTGAGCTACAACAAGGTTTTCGGGTACTATATTGAAGTAACAAAGTCCAATCTGGACCTTGTTCCTGACGAATATGAACGAAAGCAGACACTGACAAACGCAGAGCGTTTCATCACTCCAGAGCTCAAGGAGAAAGAAGCAAGCGTCTTGGCCGGAGAAGAAAAGATCAATCAGCTCGAATACGAAATCTACGAAGAGCTAAGAAGCGCAGTGAGCGAGAATCTAGAAGTGCTCCGGAACAATGCAGTATCACTGGCGATTGCTGATGTGCTCGTGGCTCTCTCGGACGTCGCAGTCACTAGAAAATACATCCGCCCCAAGCTCACTGAAGGCACAAGAATCAAGATTGTTGATGGCCGACATCCAGCACTGGAAATGATTCTAGGGTCAAACGAGTTTGTTCCGAACAGTCTTGATATCGGTGATGGCGGCACAACTCTAGTCATCGCAACAGGTCCAAACATGTCTGGCAAGTCTACATATATGCGTCAAGCGGCGCAGATCGTCTTGCTTGCTCAAATGGGGTCTTTTGTGCCTGCGAAGTCTGCTGAGGTCGGACTTGTTGACAGAATCTTCACACGAGTGGGAGCATTTGACGATCTCACTGCGCGGCAAAGCACATTCATGGTAGAAATGATAGAGACAGCGAATATCCTCAACAATGCCACTGACCGCAGTCTTGTTGTGCTCGACGAGATAGGGAGAGGCACTTCAACTTTCGACGGCATGGCGTTGGCTTGGGCAGTGGCCGAACAGATAGTTCTAATGAAAACGAGAACTCTGTTTGCAACGCACTTCCACCAGTTGACTGAAATGGCCTCCGCATATCACGGCGTGAAGAACGTACACACATTGGCAAAAGAGGCGGGAGACAAGATAGTATTCCTTCACAAAGTCGTAGAAGGAGGCACAGACCGCAGTTACGGAGTTCATGTGGCAGCTTTGGCAGGCGTTCCTGATGTCGTGGTCAAAAGAGCAAAGAGACTTCTGGCAAGGCTGGAGAAGGAACAGATTGTTGACATCGGAAAGGCCACTGAAGTAGAGGCTGCAGAAACCCTTCAGACAACTCTTGAATCGCTTACTTTGGACGATCCGATAGTTGAGAAGATACTCAATATGGATTTGGAGAGAACCACTGCAATTGAAGCTTTACTGAAACTGAAAGAAATGCAGGATGAGATTAAGAGCAGAGAGAAACAGTAGCCGTCGGAGCTGAAAACTCGGAGAATTGAACCTCCCAACAAGGACCCAACCAAAGCTTCGCCTAGGAAATCCCATCGAATATCTCTTTGATGGTCGTTGGTAGCATAGAAGAGTCGTCAGACAGAGCTTCAAGGGTCACGTCCGAGCTGCTCCCATCTGATTCGCCAGAAACAACAAGGCGAATAGCTATTCTTTTCGAAGTATACTTGCCCTCGGCAAGACACCTGATTATTCCATGGAAGCCCGTCTCATCAACTTCCGAAGCCGATTCTACGATGTGAAAGTTGCGTTCTGGCAAGTAGGCTGATGCGTGTGTGAAGACAACTTCAGGATTTGTAGAGATTCTTCGCTCCTCGCGGTTTGCGGTCATTTCGTGCAGCATCATCTCTAGCTGGTCGAGACTGGCTTCAAGCGGTCTCAAGAGATCGCACACCGAACGAATTGTGTATGGCTCAACTCGCATCATTTGAGTTTCGTTAGTGAAGTCGAGGAACGATACGGTTGCCAAGATTTCACCTTCCACGCAATCCTTGGTCGGAGTGAATACAAACTGGGGAGACCTGAAACCGCCGGGTTCGATTCTTGCAAGTGTGCGAGTAGTCAGCCCTTCAACTCTCATGCAGTCTTCTGGATAGGCAAGAAGAGTGACAGTGACATTGTTTATGACAGAATCAGAGCCGTTCATGACCTTGACCTTGTACTCGAACGTTCCGCCTACCATTTCACAGCCTCGCAGTACTTCGATGTCGGCCGGGGACGGCATTCTTGCAACAGGTTGTATGACCTTCGACTCTTTTGAACCACGATAACGCCTGTATGCGAGATAGGAAACAATGAGCAGTATAGCTAAGATGTACGTCCATGTGAAATCATATGATACCAGTTGGGCCATGATAATCACATCTTTGACTAGTAGAATACTCCCATCCGATAGTTCTATGACCTTTAAAATCAGCTGATTAGTCAATGAAATCATCGAGTGCTTGGAAGAGGCTTTAATAGCGAGAGAGTTTCCGTGATTGAAGACAATGAAACCTCTACTTGCACCCTCAATTCTCTCGGCAAACTTCTCAAGACTGGAGGATGACATTAGGGCTGCCGAGAGAGGCGGCGCCGATTACTTCCACCTTGACATCATGGATGGCCATTTTGTTCCAAACATTTCCTACGGCCCTATGATTGCAGAGGTAATGAAATCAATCACTGACATTCCGCTTGATGCACATCTAATGATCACAAAACCTAGAGAATACATTCCGAAGTTCATCGATGCAGGAGTAGAGATTATCTATCCTCACGTAGAGGCGTCCTATGACGTGTATCGTACTGTACAGATGATCACTGACTTAGGAGGAAAAGCTGGTATTACGCTCAATCCCGGCACGCCCGTTGATTCTGTTGTGCCATTGCTTGACTTGCTTGATTCTGTTCTCATAATGAGTGTCTGTCCAGGTTTTGGTGGACAGAAGTTCATCCCATCAAGCACTGGAAGAATCACAAAGCTTAGAGGAATCCTCGACGAGCTGAAACCAAGCGTGCGCATTGCAGTTGACGGTGGAGTTGGTCTCGATAACATAGGCGCCCTTCTTAAGGCTGGAGCCGACTTCTTCATAGCAGGCTCGGCCATCTTCCACGCAGATGACATCGAGGGCACAGTTAAAGCGATGAAAAAGGCCATGGAGTCAGCTTAGAAACTCTGCACACGATACCCTACGGTTTAAATCGTGAATTGGGTTCTCATTCGCTGTATAACTCCACTAATCGGAGATGACAACCATTGAAGTTCTTTATCGATACTGCGAATGTTGACGCCATTAGAAAGGCACACGAGAGGGGTATGGTTGACGGTGTTACCACAAACCCGAGTCTCGTGGCAAAAGAAGGTCGCGATTTCAAAACAATTGTGAAGGAGATTGCTTCTTTTGTCGAGGGTCCTATAAGCCTCGAAGTTGTTAGTGAAGACGCAGAAGGCATGCTGAAAGAAGCCCGTGATCTAAACGGCTGGATTGACAATGCTGCAATCAAGATTCCTCTCACTTGGGAAGGCCTCAGAGCCACCAAGCAATGTGCAGATGAAGGAATCAAGACAAACGTGACACTCTGTTTTAGCGCAAACCAAGCAATCTTGGCAGCCAAGGCTGGAGCCACCTTTGTGAGCCCCTTCATTGGTCGACTTGACGATGTCGGTCATTCAGGAATGCAGTTGATTGCTGACATGGTTCAAATCTATGCCAACTACGGCTATGAGACAGAGGTCATTGTTGCTAGCATTCGTCACCCACTTCATGTGTTCGAAGCTGCAATGCTCGGGGCAGACATTGCCACAATCCCACCTGCTGTGATTGATAAGATGGTCCAACATCCCTTGACGGATGTGGGCATAGAGCGCTTTCTTGCTGATTGGGAGAAGGTGAAGGGCAAGAAATGATGAAGGAAGATGCTTTATTGCGAGACGGGACACGACAAGAAAGATATGTTCGATTCTCTGGTTAGAAGAGGCTGGAGAGAGACTACATGAGAATAGAGGCGGACCTGATTGTTTACAACGCCAAAATCGTCACAATGGATCCAGCGAAACCTATGGCCTCAGCGCTTGCTGTGAAAAGCTACAAGGTTCTTGCAATAGGCAGTGAGGAAGAGATAGCGGAGCTTGCAACAGACGCAAAACGAGTGGTTGATCTGGGTGGAAAGACGGTAGTTCCTGGATTCATTGATGCGCATACACACTTGACCAGCGCAGGGATTCGGTCCAAGCATGTAGACCTCATGGGTATAAAATCTCGTGCGGGCGCTCTAGAGAAGGTCCGTGCGGCACTGAAGAATTACGGACCAGATGAATGGGTTCGTGGACATGGATGGGACGAGAGCCTCTGGGGAGAGAAAGAGTACCTGACCGCCAAGGATCTTGACGATATCAGTAGAGAACAGCCCATCGCCCTTTATCGGATTGATGGACATCTTCTTTCTGTTAACACTCCAGGACTTGCAAAGCTCAAGTTCTCACCGGAGCATGAGGGTGTTGAGAGATTCAGAGGGAAACCTACCGGGGTCCTAAAGGACATGGAAGATGTATTCAAACAACTAAGAGCTGGTCCTGAAGAGACCCTAGAGGGCGTTGAAGCAGGGAACAAGATAGCCAATATGCATGGCATAACTGCGGCCGTTGACAACGTCTCTGCCGGATATCTAAGACAGATTCGCGTGGCAGAGCGCGAAGGGAGACTCAGCACAAGAATGATTGTTAATCCTCCAGCAGAACAGATGAAGTATCTGATTGAGATCGGATTAAGTTCAGGGATGGGCAGTCCCTTGCTCCGCATTGGAGGTGTGAAGTCATACCTTGATGGTTCCATCGGGGCAAGGACCGCGTACTTGAGCGAAGATTACTCTGACGACAAGGGCAACAAGGGAAGACTCTTAATTCCTGAGAGAACGTTCAGGAGATTCGTACGAACAGCTGTTGAGAACGGGATTCAGACTGTCAACCATGCTATTGGAGATGCAGCTTTGGAGATAGTCATTTCTGCGTTTGAAGATATTGCTGACAATACACTAGTCAGAGAACAGAGACATCGGATAGAGCATGCTGAGATGATTAGTGAGGACCAAATACGACGGGCAGTAAGTCTAGGTCTGATATTGTCAATGCAGCCGAACTTCATAGGTGAATGGGGACTGAGGGGCGGCATGTACTACGATAGACTTGGAAAGGAACGTGTGGAGACAATGCACATGTTCCGAGTCGCCCTTGACAATGGCGCTCACATCTGTTTTGGATCCGATGGTATGCCCTACGGCCCATTGTATGGGATTTGGTGTGCAACTGATCCTCCTTTTCCAGAAATGCAGATGACGGTTGAAGAAGCATTGCGCTGCTACACAATGGAAAGTGCATATTCAGTCTTCATGGAGAATAACATTGGAAGTCTCAGAGAAGGAAAGAGAGCTGACCTCACTGTTCTCTCAGACAACATATTGGAGATACCAAACTCCCGAATCAAGGATGTCACAGTGGATATGACAATTGTAGGTGGTATCGTAGAATACTCAGCCCTTGCAGAATAGGTGGTGTCATGGGCAGAGTTCGTGTCCTCAGCGATGATGTGATCTCACTCATCTCAGCAGGGGAGGTGATCGAGAATCCATCGTCCGTTGTCAAGGAACTAGTCGAAAACTCGCTAGACGCAGGGGCAACGTCAGTAGAGATTGCTATTCAAGATGGAGGCAAGTTGTCGATCGGTGTTTCCGACAACGGAAGTGGAATCATAAAGGAAGACGTACCGCTGAGTATCCTCCGCTATTCAACTAGCAAGTTGGAAACCAAAGATGACATAGACAGCATCACAACGTACGGATTTCGCGGAGAGGCACTTGCCAGCATTGCGGCTGTTGCCACATTGAAGATCACAACCAGGGCGAGCGAAGAGGAAGTGGGCACGCATCTGGTCTCAAGAGTTGGAGAAAAACCGTCTATCAGCGAGAAAGCCAGAACTGCTGGCACAACGATAGAGGTCTCGGATCTTTTCTCGAAGGTGCCTGCAAGACAAAAGCATCTCGATGATTCTAGAACAGAAGGGAGACGCGTACATACCGCAGTCATGCGCCACGCTATTGTCCGCCCCGATGTAGGATTTCGTCTAAGTCGTGACGGAGAAATCATTATGGATTGCCCAGCAGGACAGTCGGCCGGAGATAGAGTTCTGAGCCTGTGGGGCAGCGAGGTGTCAAAAGGCCTTGAAGATGTTGATTATAGCAGAGATATGATTAGAGTCACCGGCTTCATCGTCAAGCCACCGGCCTCAAGAGGCAATCGAGGAAGAGAGTTCTTCTCTGTTATTCGAAGACCGATTGAGGATTCGCGTCTAAGTAAGGCGGTTGAGGCGGCCTACTCAACTCTGCTAATGAGAGGCAGATTTCCAATCGTCTGCCTTGACATCTCTTTGGATGTATCAAGAGTTGATACCAACGTCCATCCTGCGAAGCGTGAAGTCAGAATAGCCAACATCGACGAGGTCGTGGACGTCGTGGCATCGGCAGTCAAGAATGCTCTTTTTGCAACCGGAGAAGTCGTCGACACCAAGGACCTTACGTCATTTCCAGGGCTGGCCGAAGAGGCAGCTTCAACTAGAACATTTGTAGAATCTTCGGAAACCGACAGACCCATTGAGACAAGGCCTGCACTATTAGAGCATCTCTCCCTGATTGAAGAAAGTGACCTTGAGCTACTCAGCGAAACGCTCGACATTGACATTCTTGATGGCGAATTCCGAATCATCGGACAGTTTGACAAGTTGTTTGTCCTCCTCGAGTTCGGTGACGACTTGGTATTCATCGATCAACATGCCGTTCATGAGAGAATCCTGTATGAAAGACTCAAGGACCGGCTTGATGCGGGTAGTGTCGTTGTTCAAGAGCTGCTGGAGCCAATTGTGTTGACACTGAATCCAGGGGATGCAGAACGGATCGTTGAGCTATCCGAATTGTTGGGAAAACTTGGATTTGAGATTGGTACCTTCGGTGGGAATGAGATTCTTGTATCTGCCCTCCCCGATGTCTTGGGCAGATTGGCTTCTGAGAATGAGCTCCTCTCGATAATTGATAGAGTCTTGGACCTAGGAGAAGAGATGGGTGTTGAGGATTTCATGGATGAGGTAGTGAAGACTACGGCGTGTCATTCAGCAATAAAAGCAGGCATGACACTTGGTCCAGATGAGATTAGAAATCTCCTCGTTGAGATGGCGGATACGCCCAATAGATACTATTGCTGTCACGGAAGACCTAGCATAGCCAAGATCAAACGGCAAACCCTTGATCGAAGATTCGGAAGAACACGCCCCGATGCAATCGATAGATACAAGTCTCGGCACGGCATCAAGTAAGTTGTGACTTAGAGTTGCATGAAATGAGCTACAGCAAGAGTCATTTGATAGATAGTGGCATCGAAGAAAGAGGCTTGTATTCTCATGGCTACAACACTCAAGGCGTCCACCAAGATTCTAGAGTTGACCAAAACGTATCCATTCCTCTTCGACACACTGGTTGGAATATCGCCAAAGCTGAAGAGGCTACAGAATCCGATATTGCAGAAGACCATTGGCAAACGCGCTACGCTAACTGATGTTTCCAAGATGGCTGACATCCCACTAAATCGGCTCTTCGAGAAACTGGCCAAATCGATCTCGGACAACACAAGCGATTCTGTGGTGATAAACAAGGAGGACAAGGAAATAGGTGAATGGCAAGAGGAACTTCAGAGAAGACAGAGAGCTCTGAAGGATCTGATTCTGGAACTGCACCGGGGCGAGGATCTAGAAGGCTTGCAGGCAAAGTTCAAAGAAATCCTCAAGGATGTCAGTGCAACAGAAATAGCAGAAATGGAGCAGTCGCTTATCTCATCTGGTGAGCTTACTGCGGAACAAGTGACCGCACTCTGTGACCTTCATGTGCTGGTCTTCAAGGAATCGCTTGATGTCCAACAGACTCCTGAAACAACACCTGGTCATCCAATTCACACTTACATGTGTGAGAATAAGGAGGCACAGAAGCTAGTAGATCACCTGAAAGCGAATCCTGATGATAAGGATGCCATAGAAGAACTCGGAAAAATCGTAGTGCATTATACCAGACTACAGAATCAGCTCTTCCCAATGCTCGAGAGCAGAGGGATTACTGGCCCATCAACGGTGATGTGGGCAAAACAAGATGAAATCCGCGAGATGATCAATTCGCCAACTGACTCGAGTCTTGGTGAACTTCTGGCTGCCGTTGAAGATCTAATCTACAAGGAGAACAATATTCTCTTTCCTACTGCGCTAGAGAACCTTTCAGAATACGATTGGGTAAAAGTTCGTGTGGGAGAGGAAGAGATAGGATACGCTTGGATCACACCGGGAGCTAAATGGGAACCGATTACTCCAATGGATATTCATCAAACCGACCAGACGCCTTCATCCCCAGAGATTAAACTGAATACAGGTAGCTTGACGCTCAAGGAAGTTGATTTAGTTCTTAGACACCTGCCCTTCGACATGTCTTTTGTCGGGGTGGATGAGGAAGTGAAATACTACTCCGCAACGGATGATCGAATCTTTCCGAGGAGCCCGGGTGTAATAGGGAGAAGTGTCATTAACTGTCACCCTCGCAAGAGTTTCGACAAGGTTCAGCGGATAATGAAGTACTTCAAACAAGGTAAGAAGGACAAAGCCGTCTTCTGGATTCAGATGAAAGAACGGTTCATTCTCATTAGTTACTTCGCTGTCAGAGATGACAATGGAGAATTCGTGGGAACTCTTGAGGTCTCACAGGATGTCACAGACATACGGAGCCTCGAAGGAGAGCAGCGACTTCTCGATTGGGATTGATGAGATAGGAAGTCCTTCGATTTGGAGCTAGCAGCCAGTTGCTCAATGGGAAAAGGAGAAAGCTGAGGTCGAATGCTCATAATGTAGAAGCTGATGTTTGATGAGTTCGAGTTGTAGTAGTGATATTGAAGCAGTAGAAGAAGCAGTGATGACATATGTCGAGGGCATTGTTGACTTCCAGTTTGACAAGGCGGAGAGTCCTTGGCATCAAGATGGAGTCAAGATATCCTACAACGCCGAAGCGAAGACACTCAACAAGAAAACAATCGGTGAAACCAGACCCAATCTAGATCAAAGTCAGATTGGGCAGATGATGAAGAGAGTAACTCAACAAGGAAGAATCGAGTCGTCGGATGTGACCGGAAATGCAGCATTTGTCAAACTCGTCTGGGATTTCCAAAAAGATGGTGAGAAGAAAGAAATCACCGACTACATACTTCTTCTCAAGATTGATGGTGAATGGAAGATAGTAGGGAAAGCATTCAATGAGACAGCCATCACCGGCCAGGGTGGGACTAGCTCGCTCTAATAGGGGGAACGAGTGAAGTAGAGTTTTGCGCCCATTCCAGGTTTCCCTAGGGCCCAAATCTTCCCTGAGTGATCCCGGACTATTCTTCGAACAATGGTGAATCCACGTGACGGAGTTCCCACGATCCATTTGCACATCACAGTAGTTGATGGTCAGCGTCATATATGGGGACGTGGGAACTCAGCCACTGGTCCTGTATATACAAACACAGATGCGGATATGCAGAAGAATCGAAGAGTACTCTTTTATCCCAGACTGGGGAAAGCCAAGGTCATGAAGAAACTCAACAATTGGATATCAAGAGAAGATGAAGACGGACAAATCGTGTGGTTCTTGCTGAACCGTCCCGACAAGCGTAATGCCTTCGGTGACGAGGTAGCAGAGGAATTCGTTGAATTCATTGATGGATTGAAGTCTAACTCGAAGATACGTGTTCTAGTGATTTCCAGCGCTCTGGATGAAGTGTTCACTGCCGGAGCAGATATCAAAGAGCTTATGGCAATATACGAAGATGAGCCATATAGTGCAGCCTTCCAGATGTCGAAGACTGTTCAAACCATGTTTGCCAAGCTTGAGAACCTGCCTATCCCGGTCATCTCAGCTGTCAAGGGCCTATGCCTTACAGCAGGTCTTGAAATGTCGATGTGCTGCGACGTCATCGTCGCGGCTGACAATGCCAAGTTCGGTCAAATCGAAACGAAGTATGGAATAATACCAGGTGGGGGCGGAACACAACGGCTGACTCGACTTGTAGGTTCTTTGAAGGCGAGGGAGCTAATCTATACTTGCGACATCATAGATGCCCCGGAAGCTCAGCGAATTGGATTGGTGAACTTGGTGGTTCCGCTTTCCGAGCTGGAAGAGTCTGTCAATGCACTGTGTAGAAGAATAATCAAGAGACCCAAGCTGGCAATCACAAGAGCAAAAGAGCTAACAGGGAGAGCATTCTACGAAAACCCAGAGGGATACGGCGGAGAGAATAGAGGCTTTGGCGAGACTTTCGCAACAGGAGAGCCATTGGAAAGGTTGTCCGAGTTCATCAAACCCAGCAAGGGCAAGAAAGACAATTGAAGAATAAGCGGAATGAAATTGCCAAGACTTCTCATTTATCCCAGACTGAGGAAAGCCAAGGTCATTAAGGAATTCAACAGCTGGATGGTGTAGGCTAGTCTCTTTCCATATTGATTGTTGTTTAGAATTCTCTTGCTTGGATGGTCTAGCCTAAAGGCTAGGAAACATTGGACGACAATCAGGAGGCTCGTAAGTGAGGCCAATCAAGCTTAAGACGCTCGTAAAACCGATTATTCGGAGAGCAATTTGGAATGCAAAGAAAAAAGCTGTTTCTCAAACATTGACACCGAGATGTAGAAAGGATGGACTTCCAGAATTTGGTCGCTTTACTCCCGCCGAAATAAAACGAATACTTCTCCAAGCAAAATCGAATATTCAAGAGTTAATGCCATACTTCATCGACCTTGACAATATTGGTAATTACATGAATGAATACGGTGGACTAGTTGATTTAGCTGTATATAGAGCTCTGGTAAAAGAGCGAATAGAACCAACCTACGCTATGAACCTAGTCGGGGATATGATATGGCAAACTCGTATGAATGCTAACGGCCTAGTCCCAATATACGACCCAATAAGATTGAAGCTGGCTGAATTGAGGACAAAGGGTCCAGTCGCCTTCCTGGAAAGGCGACTAAGAGATGGGCTAAAGTTTCCCTATAGTGAACCGGGTTACAAAGCAGAACTATACAAAGACAAAGATGTGTATTGTATGGATTTCTATTCATGTGCAGTTCATGACTTCTACAAGCAGTTTGGAGAAGAAGAAATGAAGTTGTTCAGAAGGTCCTGGTGTACATTCGATTATTCTGTGGCAGAAATTCTTGTTGAAGGCGGGAAGTATCAGAGAGAACACACTCTGTCTGATGGTGATGAAGTGTGTGACATGAGATGGTTCATCGATAAGCAGCCACCAGTTTGAACTGTCCAAATCTTTCGAAGTTCTGCTAGATTATCTGTAGCTTGTGACTCTTAGATGAAAGCAACTCATAGTTCCTGTGGCAAACCACTCTGTGGCATTCCATCTCAAATCCTGTAATTCCAAAGCTCTTTGCCTAGCAGCTCTTCGATGTAATCTGCGGGGGCATATGAACTATGATTCTATTTCCTTTGACGTTTCTATTACTTCAGAAGATTTTGCAGGAATAGGTTCGATACAATCTGCTCTCCCATTTCCAACCTCTCCGGCTTTTGCTAGTCCCCATTTTGCAGCAATAGGGCCAACAATCTCCAGAAACATAGTCGAAATGGCTACTACACTCAGTATAATGGATCCAAAAAGTGCAGCTTCTCCGCCTAATACAGAGAATTCACTTTCTATGATCACACTGAGTCCTAGTGCAACACCAGCTTGGCTGAGAAGACATATTCCTAAATACTTCTTCACGGTTGGTTCACTTGATGTTAGAATTCCTCCTATACGCGCGCCAACTACTTTTCCAAATGTTCTCCCGCCAATGTACAAGATGGTGAGAATAATCACAGTGCCACCAAGACCACCCATGAATACTGAAAGATTCGTTTTCGCTCCAGCTAGAACAAAGAACAACATAACAATTGGAGCCATTATCACTTCAAGCATTTGAGGCCCTTGCTGTTTTTCCTGTGGTACACCATTGCCAACAATAACTCCGAATGCAATAGCAGCGAGAATGTCATTGAACGCAAGATAATCGACTACACCAACTAGAAGGATAACTAGTGCGAGTTCTAATTCAACGATCACGCCCTTCTCTTCTTCAATCTTGACGAATTGTGTAAACACAATGCCAAAGATAACACCAACGAGAATTGATCCTCCGGTCATGATTAAGGGACTGATGATGACAGAGAACAGACCATTAGTTGCAGCTGTCAGGTGAAAGAGTGCAAAGGCTATGACAGCATTAGTTAACACAACGGCAATGATATCGTCCATTGCTAACACAAACATGAGAGATTCCGTCACTGGTCCCTTGCATTCATGATCCCAGATTACATCTGCAGTTGCAGCTGGAGCTGTCGCACTTGCAATTGATCCTAGGATCAAAGCAACATACATCTGTTGAGTGACGGAAAATACCAAGAGAGCAACTATCCAGAATGCCGATGTAGCCTCAAGAACAACAATAAGCAGGATTCTGCGAATTCTCCCCCGGAGAATGCTTGTCTTCAGTTCCAAGCCAATGTTATAACCGATTAGACCGAGGGCCAGTGTGAAAATCACACCGAGCGTATCTATGTATTCAGGAGTTATGATTCCCAAAATGCGAAGGAGTATTCCTGCGGCCATGAATCCGACGACCTGAGGGACGCCAAATCTCTTGAATACCTTTGAGGCTACAAAAGCAAGAACAAGGCCTATTCCGATGACTATTGGTATGTTCTCCAAAACAAGCCCTCCTCTGTCTAGTCGTATGTCCTTACCAGATATCGATCCAAACCAGTTTGGCGCCCACGGTACTCAACTTTGGGTTGTACATGGGTTCTTTCGAACCTGTTGGGCGCCCAGTAAGATAGTTCTTGGCTTTGTAAAGCAGCAGCGATAGTATTGTAGCAAAGAGCATTAGCGTGACTGATAACATGAATTCTTCAAGTAATTCAAACATCTCAACCAAGTAGGGTATTATCATTTGTCCTTCACCACAACAACAGTGACAGAAGATCTATGTGGAAACGCGTAAAGCACAGTCTGGTTTGTATCGCTTTTAAGCTATTCTATATGACAAAGATATATTCAAACTCATACAGATATAAAATCTATATTATTTGAATAATATTTGGTCTATAATATACGTTAATGGTTTGTTTAATGTTGTAGTCATCAAAAGTATTATTGATTTGGTAATAATTTGAATCGGGACCAAAGAGAATCAAGACCTCATGTGATTAGGCAGACAGCTTGTGGACAAGAACATCATTAATGCCATATTGAATCAGGGTGAGCAAGTGTTTTGGCGCATTGTGTGTGGTATTTTCTCTGAGGCGAAGACTTTTACTAGGTTGCGATATATAGGACATGTTGTAACGTGGGATGTCTGAAATCCGGCAGTCAAGGGATGAGAATCGTTGAGTACCACATGGTTCATAGCAAAGGAGTACCTAAAGCGATTGGATATTGACTTCGAAGAGAAGGGTCGAAAAACATTCAGTCTGTTTCCATACGGCCCGACAGAGACTGAGGAGATTGAAGTCTTTCCCGGAACCAATTGGATCACTCTTACAACCCGACTATACGACTTGTCTGACATCAAATCTAAAGAAAAGAGGATTGCTTATGAACGGCTTCTGAAGGCCAATGCAAAACTTGTCGAGATGAACTTCGGAATCGACAAGAAGAACTTCATAGTCTTGCGAAACGCCCTTCCTGTCATCGGGATTTCTTATGATGCATTCAACTGCGTTTACGAAGCACACCTAGCAGGCATTCGTTTCTTCTACAAAGAGATGCTGCCCACCCTTGAGTAGCCAGTGTGCTGCTTTCGAATAGGAACTGAAAAAGAAAAGGAGGAGAGGGGTTAGACCCCTCATTTGGTATTACCGTCTACGTCTGCGAAGCATAGCAAACAGTATGACAACTACTCCCAAAACACCCACAATCATGACCAAAGCATCTGTGCCGAGACCGGGACCCCCATCTGGAGGTCCGGTTGTTATCACACCTTGTCCAACAATGTACGATCCAATGCCGGACTCTGCCCAACCACTCTCAGTTAGCGCCCTGATCTTGAAGTATATCTGGACTCCAAGATCGTGTGGGGGAATTTCGCCAGTCCAAGTCACTGGTCCTGCAGGTGACATGCCACTCCAGCTCTCACCCAGAGTGCCCAGATCAGTACTGTAGGAGAGTTCTACTTGATAGATCTCCTCACCTGAGTAAACGTCGACACTGACAACAACAGTGTCCGTGGCTTGAGGCACTTCTGGACTAATACTGAATGTTCCAAAATCGACTGTAGTTGGAGGTCCTTCAGTACTTCCAGTGCTGGACACATAGGCCACGAAGACAGGGTCCTGAAAGACCGAGTAGCCATCCCACTCCGGGAATCCTATCGACACATAGAATTGCGTCGAGGACCAACTCCATGCAGCTGCTGAATGGCCGCTCTCTGACTGGTACGCTGCTCTGAACGTTCCAGCGGGTGTCGTGTAGCTAGTCACATTGAACGGAGCAGTCTCGTTCTTGCTCCAATCGTACTGATTCCCGCCCATGATCATCTCTGCGAATTTGGCATTGACCGTTGCCATCTCGAATGTGGCTGCGCTCACTATCATTTCCTGAGTCGTAGCCATGCCATCAGCCTTGAAGGCAAAGTCTTGCATATTGACATCTGCAAAGTAGTTCAATGCAAGAGATCTGTTCTCGAGATTATCACGACCGCCAATCATATCGACATCCCAATTCCCTACATAGTTGTCAACCTTGACATCTGCGTAGTTGTTCAGAGGATCGGTCTCGTTGAGGTATCCCTGGAAGTGAACTAGAAATGAGATCTCATCTATGGTGACCTTTGTCGGTCGCTCATCGAAAGTCCTCATGTCGCTACCCGCCACAACACCATCATACCATCCCCAATAACCGTAGGAAGTGAATGGGAACGTGGTGCCGTTTATGTCATAGAACGACACACCCCAAGTGACTTCGTCTTCGACATCAACCTCAATGAAACCCTCAGAATCGGTGTTGCCAAATGCTTCGCCAGGTGATACAAAGGACACACTATCGACATAGTCTGGGATCAGGTAGTGCGTTAGCTCGCTACCACCCGGATTCTCCATGTCAACCTGCATCGTCAAGTCTTCGTTCATATCCTCCCAGATCATGAGTCCTGAAAACTCGTAATGCAAGCCGATTCCCAGCCAGTGTTCAACATCTCCTTCAGAGTAGCTAGTACCATAGTTCTGTCCGACAGCGAAGCTCATCCAGGTCCAGGTCTGTTCATTAGATGTAATCCAGTCCCAGCCCATCTCTTCGGCTTCTGCCAGAATGTCCTCCCAAGTTGTGTTCCGGGTCATCCAAGCGATGTCCCAATAACCTGGCCGAGGCTCACCCTCTTCAGTCAAGACCGTATCAACTACGATGTCCCACTCTGCAGAGGTGAGAGGCTCAAGCGTTTCGGCATCAAACCAATAGAAGGTCTGATTCCACTCATAGGTCCATGAATAGGTGTTCAGACCGAGCCACGAATGGATGTTCATCTCGTCGCCTGGGAGTGTGGCATTTGGATCCCATGTAAGATGCATGTCCATGTTGCTCCACGAATAGGTCCAACTGTCCCTTGAACCATATTCTTCTACTACGTAGTACTGGTCGTCTGTTGTTTCGAAGTCCCCATCTAGGTCGAGAGCTCCATTCTCGGGTGCTATATCCCAGTTATTCATGCCCCACATGCCCCACTCAGGAACACCCACGACAAAGTCGTAGTAGTTCTTGTGGACCTGAGTCACTATTGGCTTGGGAGCATAGACGAGGGCGTATCCGGACCGCTCTCTTAGCCTGTAGACGTTTTCGTAGCTGTCGGTAGCATTATAGAAACCACCCTCATACGAGACGTTGTAGATTCTATGAGGATCATGAGGCCATTGCCAGTTGACAAAAAGCTGGTCCGAAGACGAGGAGTTCAGAAGCATGTAGGCTGCAACCTGGGCTCCAGTTGATGCGAGGGGATGGGTATCTCCATCGAAATCAAACACCCAGTCGGTTGAGTTGTGGTAGGCATACACCAATTGAGATGAGATCACTGGAAGGTTGTTCCAATCAGGCACAGGTATCTGCGAGCCATTGATTGCTTCGTAGTAATAGAAGTATTCGTAAGTGAACTCATCCCAGTAGGAATAGGGATACGTTCGCGTAGAATAGAACGTCTTTCCGTCCACCTCATATTCGTGCACCAAGAACAGTACTACTGCACTGCAGTTTAGTGTAGTCCCATTGTGCAGCTCAAACATGTAGAAGTCATTGATGTTGTAAGGTTCCCTCCATGAGAACTCGTCGCCGTAGTAGATAGTCTCCCTTTGATTGAATCTGAGCTCACTGTCGAAAGTACCTACATTTGCACTCCAACCTGTTAAGGATGGATCCCATATGTTTGTCCCATTGGCCTTTGAGTGGACTAGCTCTGTGTAGTTCACAAGATAGGGTACGGAATTGATGTCAACATAGTAGTCGTGGCTGATATTGTAGACAGGATAGACTTCTCCGTCAAGTTCCAGCCACCACTTTGTCGGTACTACGCCTCCGTTGACATCGTCCCTATCCAAGTCGTACTCTGAGTGAGCGTTCGCGCCAGGATACGGCATTTCATGCTTGACCCCATCCTTCTCATGGTACCAGAACTCGTCTGCCCTCCATTCGAAGAAGTAGGCATCCTGTCCACCGTACTGCTCAACTTTCAGGTACCACCAGTCAACTCTATCGTATACAACTCCGTCAACTTCGATCTCATACCAACCGGTTGATGGATTGTACCACGATTCGTAGAGGTTTCCATCAATATCCGTCAGGAATTCTCTTTGATTCATACTTGACCAACGTCGGTCAACGATGACTAGCGACTGGTCAAGCCCAAATCTGTAGAGATAGACCCAATCTTCTGATTCGGCTGGAAGCTTGTCGACTTCAGTGAATTCCACGTTGTATCGTCCATACTCGGCATAATCACCCTGGTGAATATTACCATAGATGTCAAACCAGTAGTAGTAGCTTGTACCTCCATACTCCCAGTAGTAGTTGTAGTCCATCGCCGTAAGGAAGCTATCACCACCCGAGGTTGTGACATTGTAGATTCGGTAAATCCGATCACGGTCTAGTCTGAACTCTGTACCATTCTTCAAGAGATAGTAGTACATTCCCACATCGTTCTCGTAGTCCCATCGATATAGAACCAAATCCTGGTAGGTTTGTCCGCTCCAAGGTTCATAGTGCTCGATATTCTTGATTGCTAGCTCCTTGCCATCTAGGACTATGTAGGGAGTGGTACTTCCTAACATGTAGTCTGGTGACAGGGCGCTACTGTTGAATGCCAGCTGATTGGCATTGAACGGATCCATGTAGATCTTCTCAGCACCGATGTCGAAGCTGTAGACAAATTCACGCTCCCATGAAAGCACTTCGTGGAGACCGTATTCACTTGAGTAGTCCTCGAACCAAGTGTTGTTCATGAATGCGAAGTCCCACCAGTAGTTGGCATCTGGGGAGCTGTCACTCATATTGACTAGGAAGGTAACGTAGAGGTCATCGTCTTCAACCCAGGTTGTGAAATCGGTGGTTTCGCCAAAGTCCGCAGACACTGCAGCTTGAGCGCTTTGGTCACCAAACCACTCCTGCTGCCATTTTCCAGACAACTGGTTGTAGATCCATGACGTCCAATGCCACCCTTCGACCTCAACACTTTGATACTCTTCATGTTCTCCGTAGGCCCACTCCCAAGTATTGGTGGACTCGTTGTAGTATTGGTACCAGCCTTCAACAATCACAGGCTGCCAATCCCAATATGTACCGTAAGTTTGATTGTACTTCTCAGTATGATTGAAGGCCTTCACGGTGGGATAGCCAGTCATGTTCAAGACGATTTCGTACGTGACTCTAGACCACCTAGATTCCTCTTCGGTCCAGTAGCTTGAGTGACCATTCATTACGAACATCACTGCATCAATGTCATCTGCAATCGCGCCGCCACCCTGCAGTCTTCCCTCTACCATGAATGGATCATTCTTGTCAATCTGCAGCATCCAGCCTCTGGGTTCAGTACCATCCGCTCTCAAGATACGTGCGATAGTAACAGGAATCTCAATAGTTATAGTCTTGGCAAGTCGGAATTCTGCTTCTGTCTGGCGTGAGAAATCTCCTCCAGTATCAGGATAGTAGTAGTTCCACTCGTCACCAGGACCTTTCACTTCAGGTCTAAACTCGTTATAGTATGAATTTTCAGTCGAAACTGGCATCATCTGAGTAAAGTGTCCAACAATGTCAACAACCAAGTCACCGCCCACTGTAGAAACGGAACAGAGTGGTTCATTCATCTCATAGTACAGGGGCATTTCTGGAGTTAGTGATTCCCAGACTTCTACTCTTTCTTCCCAAATGCCATCAACGAAGTGATCGAGAGGATATTCGTAGTAAACGTAGTGATAGTAGGTCTCCCAATCATCAGAGGTGCTGTTGTAAATGTATCTCATTTCCTGTTCATAGACATACAAGTCTCCGTAGACTACATCGTACCATTCGGTCTGGGTCGCTTCATCCCAGAACCATTCGAGTCTGTATCCCTTAATGTCCTCTGACAGTCCCGTCTCAATCCACTGCCGGGACTCGTAGGTGCCAAACACATAGTCCATGTACGTGACAGGGACAGTGTCATCCCAAACATATGTTTCGAGAGTGCTATTGTATACCCATCCACCGTACTCAGTCACAAGCTCATAGTGATCTCCAGTGATATTGACAGGCACTTCAAGACCATCTGGTATCTGATAACCAAGTGATACCCAATCAGGTGTCTGACCTGCAACATTGAATCTCATTACGAAGTCTTGGCCTCTGCTCAATGAGTAGACTGGGTCACCATCAAGGTCTAGCTTCTGTAAAGTGTAAGATCCTCCATAAGAATAGGTATAGGCCTCACTCGGAGGAATACCAACAGCAATCCCACGGAACTCCCATCCGGTCATGTAGTTCTGTGTGCTAATTGACTGTCCTTGATCGTCGTTTCCCCACATGTTGAGTTCGTAAAGACCCTGTGGAGCATCGGCAGTGAAACTAATTATGAAAGTGAAGTAGTGAGCATCATCATCTGAAGTGTGCGTGCATTCTTCAGAGTATATCTCAATCCAGTTGTACATTTCATCCCAACCGCCTTCATCACTCTGGTTGTATTGATAACTATGGGAATACCAGTCTTCCATTCCGTCCCATGAGTTATACCCAAAGCCAAAGTCGGCGGAGAAGTTCCAATTCGCTGTTTGGTACCAGCCGTTGAAGCTTATGCTTTGCAGCTCAGATCCAAGTGCGAAGACACTCGTGGGAATCACGGCCTCTACCTTGATCTTTTCTCCAATCTGAGCGTAACTTTCATCACCAAAGGGCGCGTTGTTCTCATGGAATATCTCATAGGTGGGAGATGGTCCAAACAGCCAATTTCGGTGTTCCCAGCTCCATGTATCGCTACTACTATTTGTGTCCTGCCGCCACCAGACTGAAGTGCCGCCTTCCGAGTCCTGTGCGATATAGGACTGCCAGTCTTCAGAATTGGCAATATCATAACTGAGCGGGTTCGCGGCTTCTGCTGAAGTTGGTAGAGCCACAGCAGAACCTGCATAAAACATCGACAAGACAAAAATAACAGCAGCGACTACTGAAGCAGACTTCTTGTAAGCATCCTTTCGTCGCATATTTATCATTTCTCCATTAGAGCAGCTTCGAAGCTGTTTGCTCGCCAAAGATAACTGGGACTTGTGAAAAGCATCCCGCGGTCATTCGGATCCGTATTGGCGCGCTGACTAATAGGATATATTCAATACTGCCTCTAATGCGAATATAAGAAAACGTACGACGTATCGAGTACAATGTGGAACTAGGAAACCGATTTTGATTTCCATTTCCTAGAATTCTCTCAGGTTCATTCGTTGACCCAGAGTATGCTCCGTGCATGAGAAAGAAATTGGATAGGCGACGGGCAGAAGCCCGCCTCCTTTCACTGTCTCCTTCTGCGAAGACCGCCTAGAATCACGACAAGCAGCAACATACCAACGAACGTAGCGATTATGGTAGTGGAAAGTGGACCTCCTTCCGGCAGTGGTTCTGTTGGGCCAGTGGTTGTGGTTGTAGTTTCTGTTGTTGTCGTTGTGGTGGTGGTGGTTTCATCGGCCACCAAGTACTGCTGCTGAGCGGAATCAGCGCTATTACCTGCTGTGTCATAGGCCCTCACAAAGTAGGTCACTATAGATCCGTCAGCCTGAGGTGGAATGACCGCGCTATACTCGTCGCCGTCCGCAGTCATGAGTATAGTTATCCACTCACCGCCGTCGACTTGGTAATAGAGAGTGACGTTTGCAATACCTACGTCATCAACAACCATCGCCGTTATAGTGACAGCATCTGCTGAAGTCGGCGAAGGTAGGTCGATTGACACAGTTTGGATTTGGGGTGCCACTAGGTCTCCGTCGTTGACAGAGTAGCTGGCCGTCGACGTCTGAGACATCTGATCTAGATTGTCATATGCAACAATGTAGTACTCGACAAAAGAACCATCTGGTTGTGCTGGAATTATTGCAGAATAGGTGTCCCCAGCCGCTGACATGACCAGACCGTTCCAAGAGCCGCCATCTACCCTGTAATAGAGTGTGACATTCTTGACGGAATAGTCATCCACAACTGTCACTGAAATCGTCACAGCGTCTGACGATGTCGGTTGCGTAGGATCAACGCTGAAGAGACCTATGCCAGGTGCGGAATCACCTTCAGTGGTGAACATGTAGCTGTCCTGAACCGATGTCTTGCTGTTGCCTTGACCGTCTGTCGCAGTAACGGTGTAGAATATCCATATCCCTGGATTGTGATTTGGAATCTCATACTCCCACATGAAAGTCGAAGGATTGTAAGTCATATCCACGACATTGGGATCACTTCCATTGGTCCATGTCAACTGAACAGTGCTGAGTCCTGAACCACCGCTGTCAGATACAGAGGCCTCAACCAAAAGCGTCTCAATTCCGCTGATATTCAGCATGGTTCCAGTAACTGATGCTATGTTCGGCTCTATGATATCGTTGAAGTGATATGTCTGTGTAGAGGATTGGACGAAGTTACCCGCATTATCATATGCAATGAGGATGTACTGCAAGTCATACTCTGCACCTGAGGTCCTGCTAACATTGACTTCCCACTTGCCGTTGCCCGAGTTGAAAGTCATTGGCCTAGTTTCATCAGTGTTCACTAGGTAGATGTCCACATAGTCAATATCTGACGGCCCTATGTCTGTTGCCACGACTGAGATGGTGACGTACGACTGAAGTGAATCCCCTGAACTAATGCCCAGGCTGCTGAGTTCTGGGTCAAATGGGTCATTCCAAAAGTCGTGACTCAGTAGAGCTGTACTGTTCTCGTTCCCTGCGTAGTCAAGAACTACAACCGTGTAGTTGAAAATGTAGTGAGTAGATCCGACCATCTGGACATATCCTGTCCAAAGTTCGGTGTCTCCATTGTACGTCAGAGATGTATTGGATTTGTCCGAGTCGTCCATGACCCTGACTTCAGCCACACCAGAACCCCCGATATCGCTGGCTGCAACTTCAAAGTGAAGCTGCTCTTTGCTGTTGACGTACTTGACCTCAGTATCAAGGCTATCGAGCGAGGGTTTAAGCGTGTCACTTATTCCCTGAGATGATGAATATCCAACGAAAACAGGATCGACGGATATTTCATAGCCGCCCCACCATCTGAAGTTGATTATTGTGTAGAAGTGCGCAGACATAACCTTGAACGAAGTTGCACTTCCACCTGCATCAGATCTGTACGCAGCCTCGAATGCACGGACAGGTACAGTTTGCGCATCAACGACTGTGTAATTCGCACTTGGAATCTTGCTCCAGGTGTATGGCTGACCACCAAGATTCATTGACGCGACTTCAGCTGCACCCATTGACACGTTATACTTTTGTGACGATGCGGTGGCATTGTTGGTCAGTTTTTGACCCAAATCGTCAACATATTGAGTAGTTAGAAGCGTGCCGTTCTCGTCTCTCATAGTCACGTGGCTGTAGAACGCCACGCCCAAGCTGCGTCCGGCAAGTACTGACCTACCACCGGGGGCATCTACATCCCATTCTCCGACGGTTAGATTGAACTTCACTTCGCCTTTGTTGTTGCTTGCATTCGTTATGTTCCCTTCAAACTCAACACCAATCTCGAAACTGTCTGTTGTCGCGCCTGACGGTCTTTCATCAAAGGTTGAGAAATCACTACCATAGTATTGACCTTGGTACCAATCCCAATAGCTATAATCACCAAATGGGAAGACAGCACCGCTCACATTCTCAAATGCCACGCCAAATGGTATGCTCGCGTTCACAGAGTAGAAGTCATTGCCTATAGCACTGCCGTTAGGAGTTGTGAAAGTAACACCATCAACACCTATTGGCATCCAGTAGTGAGTAAGTTCCGAGTCGTCAAGATTGGATGGATCAACGTCCATGACATTATTCGAGTTCGTGTCATTCCAAGCAAGCATTCCTGCGAATTCGTGCCAGACATCTACCGATACATACTCGGTTTCCGTATTATTGATGTACTCCGTTCCATAATGTTCGTAAAGCTCCCACCATATCCAAGACCATTCCTGTGAGTCTTCGACTGCCCAATCCCAGCCTTCATCTGTGGCCATCTGCTTCAAGTCTGTCTTGGTGAAATTCTCAGCCATCCAAGCTATGTCCCAGTATCCCGGTCTCGGGCGTCCTTCCTGATCGAAGAGTGTACTATTGATTGCTGCCCACTGGGAAGGTGACACGGGGTCTCCGGTCTCTGCATCAAACCAGTAGAAGTTATCTGACCAGTCCGAAGTCCAGTTAACTGTGTAAAGGCCTGTGTATGATTCTACGAAGAACTCATCTCCGACTACAGTATTGTTGGGTTCCCAGAGTATCGTTATCCAAAGGTACTGTTCAGTGATGTTATAGGTGTCCATGGCCTCGAATGACTTTTTGACGAAATACTGATCATCCTCCGTTTGCAGGTTCCCATCCAGATCTATCGCACCTGAGGAGGGATTGGTTTCCCAAGATTTGATATCCCACATCCCCCACTTCGGTGCGCCTATCACGATAGACCCTTGGTGGCGAACAATCGTGACTGGAAGTGGCGCATAGTCGACCTTCTTTCCGTAGCCCCATACCTTGTAGGCCTTGTGAATCAAGTCAAGACTGCCGGTAACATCGAACCATGTTGTCTGGTTGAGTGTGAAGTTGAAACTCGGAATGTTGTACAGATGTCCAATTTCCGGTTCCCAGATGTCAACTATCTCAAGAGAGTGAGTTGCATTGACAAGGGCTAGGTAGGAGTCATGTCTAACAGGTTCCATCCAATTGTCAACCCACTGCAGCCCCTCGGCGTCCCACCACGCGAGGTTGTGATCAACTAGGGGCCACCAGGTTCCGTTGAACAAGTATTTCGCCGGGAAGGACGTGCCGTTGAAGTCGTCTGCAGGGACCACTTCTGCTGTGAAGTCCATCCATTCATCCCATGTCACTCTGGACCCATTGAAGTCGTACATGTAATAGTATGAGACGTTGAGGAACGAGTCACCATCAGGAGTAAGTGTTTCATTTCCGAATGTTTGTACCCATGGATCACCTGAATAGAAGAAAGTGCCATTACTCAAGGTGATGTTGTAGAAGTAAACTCGGTCTTGCCATGTGTGGTTCAGCTTCTGACCGGACTCCGTTATGACGTACTCATAGCCAAGGTCATCGTTGAATATCCGTTTGGTTCCTTGATCTATGTAGTCTCCCGACAACAGATTTATCCAGCCCTCAACAATGAACTCCCAGGTCTGTAGGTCTCTTTGACCATACGCTACAGTCCAGTCATGGTGTATCAAGTCAGGTATCCGAATGCTACCGTTGGCAATCGACACCCATGGAAAATCTCGTGGATCATCAAGGTTGGGATTCCAGGGTTCCATTGGATTACTGCCATGCCATGTTAGGTTGTACAGCGTTCCACTCACGTTTGCTACATAGAATGGATATGTGTATGGAATGGGAACTTCCGGAGTAGGAATAGCTAGGAAATCACCCATGTAAATCGGTCGATGCCAACCGCCCTCGATATAGACGTGCAGAACCCGCTCAGTTACATAGTTCAACTCCCAAATTGAACCAACTGGTGGCGCTCCTGGGAACGGGAGTTGCTCTTCATACCCTGCCATGTCTGTGAAGGCAAGGAATCTTGTCTCTGGCTCCGCCACGAAATAGTACTTGCCCAGATGCTCTACTCGGAAAGCCCTGTGAGGCCAGATACCGTCATAGAACCAATACATCAGTCCATCAGTTTGGTTAAAGTAAGCATAGTAGAACATCCCATTCTTTGGATGCATTATTTCATAAGCACGGTATTCTTCCCAGCTGCCATTCTCAAAGAAGACATAGTGATCGCCCTTCCAGATTGGCTCAGTAGCCATGAAGACAGGATAGGTTCCATTTACAAGAGCAACTAGTCCAACCTCGGTCGCAATCTTCGACAGAACAGGTGGACCTACAATGAAACTGCCAGCTGGTTGGTAGACCACCGTTCCATTAATCGCAATCATATACTCAATGCTCAGCGGCTCCATCCAGTGTGCATAGTACGGAAAGTCGTTGAATGAAAGGAACCACCTCGTATCAGGCAATGAGATGTTGAACACGGTTGCATACTTGCCACCCTTGATTGGAATTCTCGTTCCATTCAGCAACTCATAGTAGTAGGACCAGTATCCGGAATAGTCACCGGTTTCAGGATTATAGGCAGTGGAATTCCATTCCTCAAACACAACACGCTCTTCCGAGAACCCGGTCTCATCTGTCACAACAATCGTTCTAACAAACTCTGTCTGATTGTCAACGAAGATGTACGGGCTGGCTTCCACTGGATAGACTTCATCATAAGCAAGCGTGTCATTGTTTCTCATCGAGAGAGATTTGTAAGGTGCCTCAGTATAGACGCGCTCTGTACTGTTCATATAGCTGTATACCGGTTCTTGGACCCAACCAAGCACCATATGTTCGCCCCAACCGGCTTCATAGTCAGTGACTACAGTAAGATTCCCGTAGATGTAGTACCATTCCCACTCCAATTCAGGCATTTCGGCTGAAGGAGTCACATCAAATAGTACTCTGAGATCATTTCCGAGGACTTCATAGGAGGGGTTTCCGACATCTACATAGTTCACTGACATTACTGTTTCTTTGCTATGGTACGGAATCCATTCATCAGACCAATCATTCTTAGTGAAGTCCCAGAATTGCTCTTTCCAGTAATCGCTCTCGACCCAGACTTGCCTCCATTCCCAATGGTTAGGGAAGACCTCGATATACTGCTCTTCCCAGTGACCGCCAAATCCCCAGGAAGTACGTCTAGTCATATTGTATACCGAAACATCTGTTGTCCCATCTGGAGCAACGCCGACTATCATCTCTACTTCAGTGTCTTGAGACCATTCATAGCCTGCTTCGAATCCCCACTTGTGGTCAAAAGAGTAAAGGACAAGAGCGACTCCATCAATATCGTCTGCATAATCAGCGCCTCCTTGGAGCCTTGATTTGACAGTGAAAGTCTCCTGCTTATCGACGACAAACATCCATGATGGTTCGAAAGGTTGACCTTTCTTCAACAATTGCACAATCGAAATCGGGGTCTCAATCGAAAGCTGATGAAGAGCTTCATACTCAACCTGTTCGGTGCTCTCTGACGTAGGGAGATATGATGAAGGAGTTAGTCTCTTGCCATCAGTGGAATAGACCAATTCTTGAACTCTTCTGGGCGCGCCAAACTCTACGCCTGTCGGAACCATTACATCGCTTATGTGTCCCCTGAAATTCACAATGTGAGAATTCCCGACGAGTCGGTATTCACTTCCCGTTGTGTTCAATGTGTATGGCATCGGGATTGACCCGTCTTGTGGCCATGGATAAAACTCGAAACGTTCTCGTTCTTCCCAGTCACCCCATTCGGGTATCCATTCAAACTCAGGGAACCCGTAGGCCAAACGAATGCCAAAAGAGTTGTTTGCAAACCAGTATACTACTGCCATCTTGCCCCATGTGAAGCCTCGTTCCATCTTGGCGTCGCGGGGGTTCCAGTAGTCAAACTCAAAGCCCAAGTCCAGCCACACTAGTTCAGTTTCCCAATGCAGACCATACTTTGTTATTGTGTGATTTATCTTGATGCTGGCATTCCAGATGTAGATGCCCGAGCTTCTGTCAAAGACCCACCCACCGGTGTAGTTTGTGGTTTCTGAATAAGGTCCATCAACATACCGGCTCTTGCGGATTCTTTCAGGCAAATCTATCAGGACAGAAACATTGTCGAGACTAGGCCCGATCACAGAGGCAGTCATATTGAAGTCAACTCCGCGTGTTGCAGAATAGATAAGATTGCCGTCATCGTCAACACGAGTCCAATCATAATAGCCGCCTGTGGCGATAGCCATTACCTCGTCAAATGTTATTCCGACAGCCCTGACCGACAATTCATCATCCATACTTTGTGCCAAAGGTTCAAGCTCATTGTCCATTGCCACTGCATGGAATCCATACACGCCAGGCAGGGAGGAAGAGTTGAACCTCAAAGTAAACTCCACCCAGATGTTTTCTGGACCTATGACCACATTGCTGGCGTTGGCATCAATTTCAAGGAAAGGATTCAGTGGTGGACCAAAAATGTCCTCTAGACTCCAATCCGCAGGTAATTCCTCTGGAGGACCTGCCTCTGGACCCATGAATGTGGCATTGTAGCTCGAATAGACATGCCAGGTCTGATTCTGAACCTCATAAAGAGCAATAAGACCAATCTGTGTTTCTGGTTCAGGGCCAGGCCTTACGAGTGTGGAGATATTGACAAATTGTCCAGCAAACGCGACAGCATAGGGAAGTGATCCGCTTAGCGCGCTCTTAGGAATCTTCAATCTATAATCTGCCCAGCCGTCTATCTCAATTGTGTCGTCAATGAGGATTGGATCCTTTGTGGTGGAGTTTCTAACTTTCCATGTAATGCTTGGTCCAAACATCCATTCGCTCCAGTCTACTGATTCATTAAACGCTTCGTTCCTATATCCTTGTTCCCATTGAACATGCGTATAGTTCTCAGGGTAATCAGCAGGAACCTGAATCCTCTCAAACTGCTGCTCCCAGCCAATCCTCGATTGAGAGGCATCCATGGCCCCATCCTGTGTTCGGGGGATAACTGGCATCATCCACAGGGATACAACAAATAGTGTAAGCATAGATAACGGAAGTAGCCTATTCGCCAATCTCACGGTTCTCATTCCTCTCTGTACATAACAGGCGACACAGACTGGCCCAAATTGAACAACCAACGGACAGACTGTCCTAGGTCGCCGGCGCACTAGATACTGACTAATTGCAGAAATATAAGGATACGGTGAATGAACGAGAAGACGACCTATTACAAGTAATTCAGAGCTTCTCCAAAAAACGAGACAAGAATCCCGGCTATGAGACCGGGACTCAGGTCATTTGTGTTATGGGAATGGCGGAATGGGTCCACCGAACATGAACCATACTATGGGTGTGATGTATGCCTCGATTAGAGCTGACACAAGAAGGAAGAAGACTATGAGGGCAAATGCTCTCCACGTCCTTTCGTCACCTAGGAGTGTCCTCGTCTTGGCAGGAATGGCATCCCAGCTCTCAGTGCGGACATCCGGAGCCAAGTTCCTCGCAATTCTGAGCGATACCGAGGCAGCTATCAAAAAGGCAGGAATCTCCACGATGGCATGGGGCAGGATACTCGACAGGAACGTCATGATGTTCGCACCTGACATGTAGTATATCACGCTAATTCCACCGATGAACAGTGCAGTTGAAAGCACCTCAGCTATTGCGATCGCCATTAGGCTAAACCTAACATAAGCTAGAAGAAAGTCCTCCTTTCTTGCTTCTGCTGAGCCAAAAGCCTTTGATAGACCTGCAATTATGAATGGCAGAACAACAAGTGCTATGATGGTAAACTGGTCGTCATATGCGAAGTATTCCATTGCAAAGAAGGTCAAAACGAGCGGGAACCAAAGTCCGCCAACACCATTTCCTGAGACCCATCGGTACACAGCCATGAGAATGCAGGCTGCAAAGAAAATCCCAAAGAGCACCATTGCACGATATCCTAGTTCCGCAGAAAACGTCCAAGGATTGAACCATGGATTAGTACTCGGAACGAAGACTCCTGCCCACATGTCCAAATAGGTCCAGGCGAAGGACATTGCAATCAGGATTACGACTATTCCGAGAGATGCAGAACCAAGTCTGCGGTCCGACTGGCTCTTCTCCTTGTCAGCACCATACCACAACAGTGCGGACCAAAATAGGGGTCCGAAGAACATCATCACGAATGTTCTTACGATGTTGTGCTCTGCAAGTATCAAGAAACTAGTGGCAAGCTCAGTTTCTACAAAGAATCGCAGAACTTGTTCCAATCCATTTGGATCGCCAATCTCAGCCAATAGAGTCCAAATAATCGCTTCAATGTCGAGCTGCGGAAATGCTGTGAATATTATGAGAACAGCCACAACGGATCCTACCAGCCCCATGAGAAACATGAGCAGCGCGTCTCCAAAGTCGCCCGCCTTAAGATTGAGTCCAAACTCTTCCTCAACTGACACCACAGTTGCAGGGGGTTCAGGTACATCAGGGACAATCAGCTCTTCTGGAGCTTCGACAAGCACGTCTTCATCAAACTCGTAGTCCACTTCAGAAGGAATCTCAATTGGTGGAGGTGCCGGTATTTCGGGCGCCTCAATCATCATTTTTGACTCCTTTCTTCTGAAATCGAGGTAGTACATTACAAAGAGCGCCGTGAATATGTAAACAGGCATGTTGACAATGAACTGGGCGGCGAGTCGAGCCAAGTACTCACCTGGCGGAGGTATGCTTATGATAGTCCTTAGACTATAAAATAGAATCCCATCTACAGTTCCGGGCGTAGGAGCAGTGTTAACGATATAATCCATACCAGGCAAGAGGATCCAAGTTGCCACTGACACAGTAAGACCGGCGAAGAATGCGAACCCCTCAACACTCCCTTTTGCCTGAATGCGAGCAAGATGGCCAAGGACTCCTGTCAGAATCATGGTTCCAAATGGGATCAGCAGCATCATCAGTGTCCATACTTTGGCAGTGAACATGGATTCTGAATTGATGGCTGGATTCAACAAGTCCGTTATGACATCGATGGCGACTTGTCCAGGATATATGTCTAGTCGGAATGCATTGACCCAAGCATAGTGAAGTGTCACTCCCATAACTGCACCAACAAAAGCTGCAGTCGCAACAGCTCCAACGGAGACAGAAGCCACAAAGCTTCTAACTGCTGCAACCCAGCTTGTTGTCGAAATCTTCTGTCTTGCTCTCCTTAGCGCATCGAATGTCCTCTTGTAGAGAACTACAGCGAAGTCCTCCGTTAGGGGAAGAATGAGAATGGCCATCACAATTGGCCAAAATGCGAAGTAGAGACCTCGAGTGTAGTAGACCAATATGTCTGGATATGCAGGATGCCAGAATTCCCAGAAACCAAAGTCACGTATTAGGAAGATTACAGTCAGAATCAAGTTCAGTCTGAAGAACCACCCGAGAACACCCCTCATCATCTCGCTTCCAAGATCTCTATCGCCAAGTTTGAGCCCAGCTCCCTTTGCGATTCGGTTCGAGGAAGCATATCCAAATCTGTAGATCCAGGTCAGGAAGATGAGGACAGTGTTTATGTAGGCATTAAGAGACCACAAGCCCGAACCAGTTCGGTAAAGCCCAGCCTCCAGGTATACACCGATTGATGGAAGGAGTGTGGCAAGTCCTATTATGAGGTAGTCTTTCCAAGCCCCTGTCCTTTGCCTGACATCAATGTTGTCCAACGGATTCATATCGACGCCCTCGAATGTGATGTGATCGAGCCGGTCGCCAAAACTAGCGTATCCGTCGGTTTCAGGCTCACGCCTTGTTATAGATCTAATCAGATTACTGAACCGCACTTTCAACGGGTCCTGCAGGCGTAGCTTGATTGCTAAGACTCCCATTCCGAAAAACACGGCAATCAGCGACACCATTACCCAAGTGAGAAAGTCCTGCAACGCGCTAACAAATTGAAACATGAACTCAGTCATAACCACGCCAAAGAACGAATTGGAGTTTAGCGTAGGGTCGAACGAGGAGTCAACATTATCAAATCCGTCCCAAATTGCGAAGAAGCTAAATGAGACGAGTCGAATGAACATTAACGCGATGAAGGCCTCAACGAATTTGTTCCGACGTTTCCCGAAGAATATCAGATACACGATCGTGACAACAAGTGGTGGAATCAGTTGGAAAAGCACTGTCATCGGTGTTATGACTACCATCTGGATGAACTCCTTTCTTCGACTTAGATTCATGCTAGAGTTTCCATTAGTAAAAAAGGTTCGCGGGACATCCTACTTCAGGAAGAGTCAGCGTCCACACCGAAACCTAATTAACAAATGTTAACAGTCTCAGAATCAAAGCCCGACGATTTCGTATGAGGGTACGCGATGGAGATTAGCAAAGAATTAGTCGAAGCGATGAACGACCAGCTAAACTTTGAGCTTTACAGCGCGTTCATCTACCTATCAATGGCCACATACTTTGAGAGCATAAGCCTTGCTGGAATGGCTCATTGGATGGAGGTCCAATATCAGGAAGAGTTCGCTCATGCAATTAGATTCTACAGACACATTGTTGAGCGTGGTGGTAGGGTGTTGATGGCCCCAATACAGGGACCAAAGACCGAGTGGTCTTCTCCTCTTGAGGCATGGGAGGACGCTTACAATCACGAACTCATCGTGACAGACAGAATCTACAAGATTGGCGACATGGCAGAAAAGGAGAGAGACAGAGCTGCAGTCGCATTCTTGAAGTGGTTCTACGATGAGCAGGTAGAAGAAGAGAAACAGACTATGGAGGTCAGAGATCTTCTGAAGCTTATTGGTGATTCAACAGATGCCCTGTTGAGGCTTGATGATAAGTTAGGCGCAAGACTCCCAGCGGCTCCACCTCCGGCAGAGTCCATTTCGCCGTAATAGGCTGACAACACAAGAAGCCCCAAGCCCTAGGCCTTGGGGTAGACCATCTATTTGTCCTGATGTGCAAGGTCAGCTTCTTCTCCGTCTGGCTCGAGCAGCATAGTACTTATGGAGGTCTTGCACCGATTATCGACGGTGTGAGGCTATTTTGCTACCAGAAGACATCATCGACGCCGTCAATGACACAGTATCCGGTGTCCGTGCACAGGACTTGGTCAACGAGATTTCATTGTTTCACAGGATACAGGCCAGCCCAGGCATTCTAGACGCGATGAAGTATCTCAAGTCAGAGTTGGAAAAAGCATCGCAAGCTGAGGTCAAGATTCACAAATACAAGGCGGACGGATCTTCGAAGATTGAGACTTGGGAGAATCTCTACGGGTGGGAGGCAAAATCTGCGACACTGGCACTGATTGAACCCGAAAAGGAGACCTTGGCTGACTTCCAAGCTGAACCGATCTCTCTTGCCGCGCACTCAACTTCATGCGAGCTGGAGGCAGAAGTGGTCTATGTTGGAGGAGGCCTAGAAGATTCGGACTATGAAGGAAAGGACATTGAAGGCAAGATAGTTCTGACTGAGGGCAGAGCCTCATTGGTACACAGGATTGCGTGTCTTGAGAGGAACGCTGCTGGAGTCTTGACATTCGTTCCTCCCTCCGGAAACGATGAGTTAGCAAATCTGAGGAGATACGAGGGGCTTTGGCCAAGGGCAGGGGAGGCAGAGAGAACCAAGTTTGGATTTGCTCTTACACAAGCAGACGGCATCAAGCTCAAGAAGTGGGTTGAAGAAGGAAAAACCATCAAAGCGAAGGTGAAGGTTCAAGCCAAGCTATCCAACGGGTCAAATCCGGTCATGTCAGCGTTGATTTCTGGGAAAAAGACAGCTCATGAGGTATGGATTGCTGCTCATATTTGTCATCCTCATCCAGGTGCAAATGACAACGCATCCGGCAGCGCTGCAATAGCGGAGGCGCTCAGAGTCATTTCCCGGCTCATCCAAGACAATATGATTGATCAACCTGAGTACTCTATCAGATTCCTGTGGGTTCCAGAGTGGCATGGTACAATCCACTATATACACGAGAACTCTGACGAGCTCTCACGCTGCAAGTTCATGATAAACGCGGACATGGTCGGAGCGGACCCGTGCAAGTCTGGTTCAACCCTCCATCTATTCCGAACGCCCTACTCGTTGCCAAGTTCTCTGAATAATGTAGTTAGATTCTGGATAGAAAGCGAAGCCACCAGAAAGAGAGAACGGAAGGATGGCGGCACGTATGCTCCGCTTCCACATGATTACAAGGTATACAGTGCTGGAAGCGATCACTACATGTTGACAGACGGGACTGTAAGAATTCCAGCAGTAATGCTCAATCAGTTTCCTGACAGGTTCTACCACACTTCGACAGATACTTCAGATCACATTTGTCCGGCACAGATGGCATTTGTCTGCCGTGCATTGGTATTGTCGATTCTCACTTTGGCAAATCCTCAACGTGTAACAAAGGAGACCCTTCTGGCGACAATTGGAGAAGAGGCGAGTGAACTCCTCGGACGAGTCTTGAGACAGGGCGTAGACGAATTGGCTCGATGTAGAGACGACCCTGAAGAACTATATCCAAGACTTCTCAGGCGGCTCACTCTGGCACGCGATGTTAGCTTACAGACACTTGAGAAGGCGAAGACAGAGTGGCCATTAATCGCTGTACAAAAGTCGCTTCTGGAATCTGTCATAAGCTCGTTGGAAATGGAGTACACAGCCAAGATGGTTGTTGCTAGGAGAGCCTATGAAGGAGCTTGTGCCGAAGTAGGTTTGGAAGCCAAAGAAGACCGAATGCCTGAGATCCCAGATAAAGCCCTCAACATTGAGATAAAGAGAATGTTTGAGTACGCTTTGTCGTCGTCATTTCTTGTCGACAACACACCCGGCGGCGTGACGAAGTACAAGAAGCTGAGGGACGATATGTCAGATATCTTTGATCGAGTAGATGAAATGCTGAATCTAGCAGTAGAGTGGAAGAATCTTGGAGAGATCTGGGAATGGATCTGCTTCCAGTTCGGAGACATGGATAGCAAGATACTTGTGGACATTGTGGAAGACCTCAAGAATGCAGGTCTTCTGGAGTCAAGGAATGTGTAGGTTCTGAGCGGTTCCAAAATGCTGTACAAGAAAGTAGTCTTTGCTGGGACATTCGACCGTCTTCATGAAGGACACAAGTATCTGCTCCGTACAGCATTCGCTCTTGGAGACAAGGTGGGGATAGGTCTCACTGTGGATGAGATGCTGTCAGCAAAGGCTGACAGAGAGAAGATACTGTCGTATGATGAGAGACGCAGGCAGTTGGAGGAATTCCTAATCGAGTTCGCCGCTCCAGAGAGATTTGATATCTTTCCAATTGATACGAAGGAAGGCGGAGCAGACAAGATGGAGGATATTGAAGCACTGATCGTGTCCGACGAGTTGAGTGTCGTTGAAACCGCATTCGAAATCAATGCCTTGCGAGCCAAGAACGGTCTCAAACGATTTCACATCATCGTGATTCCAAGAGTCAGAACGGCAGACTCTCGCCCCCTTTCGTCTTCTAGAATCAGAGAAGGAGATTCCTTTGAGGACTCAAATCTTGTATATTGATTGGCATCATCTTTGAAGAGAATACAACGGCCTAGCGGACAATCATGACTGGGCAGCGAGCATTCTTGGCGACTTTGTCACTTGTAGACCCTGTGAATAGACGTTTGAAACCGCTGACTCCGAGTGAACCAATGAGAATCAAATCGACACTTCGTTCGTCCGCCATGTCAACGATTCTTCTTGCAGGGTCACCGTGATCAATCAGGTCAACCACTGTGCAACCCAATTTGCTGGCCATGTTCTTCGCACGAGCCATGATGTCTTCGCCCACTTTTTGCAGTGCTAGGAACGGTTGGTCTGATGTCACGTCCCCGTAGGGCGTTGCAGAGACGAGCATTGGAACAACATAAAGGAGAATGACTTCGGCATCCATGGCTTGTCCTAGGGCACAAGCGTGACGGACAGCCTTGTCGGAGAATTCCGATCCATCAACGGCAACCAGTATTGTTTTGATTTGAACTGGCTCGACATCGACGTTCATTGTCACACTCACGAGGAGAGTGCGCAATATGCCTTATCTCTCTTACTCATAATGAAGGCTTACATCAGCTCGAGTGTGTGATTCCGCTGTGAAGTCAAGAAAGTACTACTTTTCGAGAGACTCGAATCTGGACTTTCCAGAAATCAGGGCCTCCAGAATTCCCGGCAAATCATCCTTGTGCACCCGGGTTTGAAGCATGGAGTCTCTGTCTCTCAATGTGACACTTCCATCCTCCAATGTTTCGTAGTCAATCGTAACACAATAGGGAGTGCCAACCTCATCTTGACGTCGATATCTTCTGCCTATTGATCCTCCTTGATCATATTGAGCAACAAACCCTGCGTTCATTATGCTTTCAAACAGGATCTTCGCTGGGCCAACAAGCTCATCCTTCCCCATTAGAGGAAAAACAGCGACCTGGATCGGGGCAATCTCAGCAGCGAAACGAAGCCAGACACGTTCTTCATCCTCCACATAGGAATTGTCTATGAGGCAGAAAAGGGGTCTTTCAACTCCAAATGCAATCTCGAGAACATTCGGTACGACGGGCTTCTTGTCAACTTTGACGGAGAGATTCTCTTTCGAGAACTCCTGGTGTCTGCTCAAGTCATAGTTGCCTCTATCGTGAATTCCACAACATTCAACCCAGCCAAAGCTCTTGGTGTAGATCTCTACATCCCAAGCATCAGCTGCGTAATGTGCACGTTCAGTCGGAAGATGCTGTCTTAGTCTCATGACTTCATCAGAAAAGCCCATCTCACGGAATATCTTGTACGCTACGTATACACACCAAGCATAGGCAGGCTTCTGGAAGAAGCCCTTCTTCAGGGCATCAGACATCTTTGTCAGTGTGACATCAGACTTGTCTGCCTCTTGGGGCTGATATGGTAAGAGAGGGAGCACTTCCTTCTCTATGTTCTCAAATGACGGCCAATCGATTTCGTCCTGCTCGAGAAGGAATATCTGACCCTCAACTTGAGTGAACTCCCTGAGTCGTAGCACGCCCTGACGGGGGGATATTTCATTCCTGTATGCCTTACCGATCTGGAAGACTGATGCCGGTAATTTGCCTCTGAAGAAGGTTAGAAATCTTCTGAAAAGGAGATACGTTGATGTTGCCGTTTCCGGCCGTAGATACGCATCCTGAGCGAGACCAAGCCGAGTCTTCATCATTAGGTTGTAAGGTTCAACAGATCCAAGCGGGCTCTTACACGAAGGACACTCAATCCCAAGTTCCTCAATCTTCTCAGTGAGCTCCTTCGGAGAAAGGCCGTCAACCTTCGCTTCCGGAGCCAGTTCCTTGATGAGATTGTCAGCTCGAAAAACCTGTCCACATTTTGTGCATTGTGTTACTGGGTCAATGAATCCATCTAGGTGACCCGAGGCTTTCCACACAATCTCTGGAGATACTGTTGGACACTCAACCTCCCAAAAACCAGCTCTAACAAACTCTGAACGAATCCTTGACTCCAAGCGGTTCTTCAGGAGTTTTCCCAATGGACCAAGGTCAAAGAACCCAGCACTACCGCCGTAAATTTCCGGAGACGGTCCCCAGAAGAAACCTCTTTTCTTGCTGAGTCCGTAGATGGTATCACTGAAGTCCTTTTCAGAGCTCATCTTTTCAACCTGACAGCACCCTCATTGCGGCCTCGACTTAAACCTATGGTCCTGTCAAACCGGTGGACCGCACGACTCTTATTTGTGAAGAAATCTTTGATTGAGTGAGGTTCTGTGATGGTAAATGATTCACGCATTTCTGGATTCTACAAGCTCCCAAGAGAAGAGCGAATCAAGAAGGTTATCGAACTCACGGGAATCGATGAAGAGGAGATCCAGCCGCTTGTTGACCCTGGAGCGGTTGACCTTGAAGTTCTTGACCACATGATTGAGAACGTTATTGGGTCCATGACCTTGCCGCTAGGAATAGCTACCAATTTCAGGATTAACAAGAAGGACTACCTCATTCCCATGGCAATCGAGGAGCCATCAGTTGTTGCAGCCGCGAGCAATGCCGCAAGATGGGCAAGGAAATGTGGAGGGTTCACCGCCGAAGATACTGGGCCGATAATGATTGCTCAGATTCAAGCCATCGAGATTGCTGAACCTCAGAAAGCGAAGAAAGACATTCTCGGAGAAAAGGAACGCCTGATATCCCTGGCCAATGAGCAGGATCCCATCCTGGTCAGGTTTGGAGGCGGTGCAAAGGATCTTCGAGTCAGAATCATTGACACGAAGATCGGACAGATGGTAATCACCGAATTGATTGTAGACACAAGAGATGCGATGGGCGCCAACGCTGTCAACACAATGGCTGAAGCACTTGCACCTGAAATTGAACTAATCTCAGGCGGCCGAGTGCTTCTTCGAATTCTCTCGAATCTGGCCGACCTACGACTGGTAAGGGTCAAAGCCACCTTCGACAAAGAAATGATTGGCGGGAAGGACGCTGTCGATGTTATGATAGCAGCCTGGGCATTTGCCGACGCAGATCCCTATAGATGCGCCACTCATAACAAGGGAGTAATGAACGGAATCGATGCAGTTGTTATAGCGACCGGCAACGATTTCCGGGCAGTAGAAGCTGGCGCACATAGTTATGCATCCGTCGGAGGCTACAGCTCCCTAACGAAGTACGAGAAGGATGATGATGGAAATCTCGTTGGATCAATTGAGATTCCAATGGCTGTTGGTCTTGTTGGTGGTGCCACGAAAATCCACCCTGTTGCACGTGCATGTGTCAAGATTCTGGGCGTGGAGAGTGGATTAGAGCTCGCCCACGTGATAGCCAGTGTTGGGCTCGCTCAAAACGCTGCAGCAATGCGTGCATTGGCGGTCGAAGGAATCCAACGTGGTCATATGGCTCTTCACGCGCGAAACGTAGCTGCAACGGCCGGTGCCAGAGGAGAAATGATTGACAAGGTCGCCACACGCCTAGTTGAAGAGAAGAACATCAAGGTTGAAAGAGCAAAGGAAATCATTGAGGAATTGAGAAGCTAGATTTCGCGTGCAAGTCACAGCTAATCGTCAGAACACAAAACCTGCCGATTTCTGCTATTGCCATTTGTCATGGCAACATATTTGTACAACACAAACTTTTGTACAGACCTAACATTGGCGCAGATGAATCGCTTGATGTTGCGGTGAAGGATGGGTCGACATGACTATTCAGGATGAGTGCAGTCAGTGGGAAAGGCTTGCAGGAGAGTTTCAGGAAGCTGAGAGGTTCTTCCAGGCCGGCAACCAATACAAACAAGCTGCAGCATGCTATCTCGAAAGAGTCCTAGAAATGACAAAGAAAGCAGCTGAGAACTACCACATGTACGCCGAGATTAGCGTTGAAAATGATGATCATAAGGCTGCGACAATGGCCTACTTCGAGGCTGCAACACAGTATCGTCAGATAAGTGAACATGCAACTGCCTTGACTCTCTATGAGAATGCTGCAAAGGAAGCACTTCTCGAGAGAATGACAGAAACCGCTGCACAGTCGTATTTGTGGGCGGCATATTCCTGCCATTTGCTTGGAAATCAGGAGTATTTCCTCACTACTGCCAAGAACATGGCGGATCTCTACAGCAGAGCTGCAGGGAAGGCACTCGACGATGGCAAAGCTGAAAGGGCCGTTATCGACCTCTCATTGGCGGCAATCGGATTTGCCACCATCGACAAGACCAAACCTGCTAGGGATTCGATTGAGAAAGCAAAGCTGATAATTGACAAGACGAACTGGGAATGGTTGAAGACATTGCTTCAATTCAGTGAAGCCCTGACAAACAATAACCTTGATGATGCTGAAGATCTTCTGCGTGACTTCAATGAAGAAGAGACAATCCAGCAAGTAATGGGTGCCTGTCTTGACATCCGACAGCAGATTGACAGAGCAAGCAGAAAGAAAAGGTAGTGTTCTGGTTCTAACCCACATCAATTCTGGATGACTTTACGATTTCCTCGCCACCCGTTGAGTCCGTCACACTCAAGGTGATTATTTCCTCGCCTAGGCTTATACCCCGTACGAAGATCTGAAACATAATCCCGTCTGAACTACCGAGAAATTCAACAATCTTCTCGTTACCGCCCATTGAGAGCTCCAGTCCCTCGCTCAAAGAAATGAGAATTCGGATATTGTCTGCGGGACCCTCCCCCTGATTCCTTAGTGCAACATCAAGAATTGCCTCCTCTCCGAGATTGCAGGAGACTCGAGCTGGAGCAAGATCCAACGTCAATTCGGCAGGTGCCCTCGAAATCCTAAAGTCGACGGTGTTGCTCAGCTTGTGAACTAGCACCTGATCCCCCTCAAGAGTCACTTTGAACGGGCCAACCGTCCCACCACCGCTAAGAACGGGGTTGAGCTCAAACAGCCAGGACTCTTCTCTTGCTTCGCCTCCAGCAATCTGTGGCTCTTTGGAAAAGGTGAGACTATTGGAGAGAGCGAAACGGACATCAATAACACGCACCGGTACAGGGCAACTGTAGCGCAGTTCCATCTCAATTGGGCGCTTCACCTGGACCTCCTCCTGAGTTGGACCTGCCCAATCAATAAGGACTTCTGTTTCTATGGCAAGTCTGACCGAGGCCGCTAGAAACTCAACTAGTGGTCTCTCACACGCCTTCGGTTTCACTGCGTTAGTAATCTTCTCTAGTTCGGTAACTGTATGTTCTTCTCCTTCGCAAAGCGTACCAACTGAAATCTTTGCGAGGTCGTACAAAGGAACACGGGGTCCTTTGGAACCTCCGTTACGCTTCTCAGCTTTTCTCATGAGATTAACGGACAGGTCGAAGCTTCTAGCCGCCAGATTGCACAGAACCGCCATTCCTATTGCTCTCAATGATTCACGGCTCTTCTTCTCACGAAACAGATGATCTGAAGCTTCAGAGTACAGTCCGCCGGCATCGCCAAAGTTTCCATCAAAAAGAAGAGCTTCTGCGGCCTCAGTCTTCATTTCTGAGGCACGTATATGATCATCGGCCTCCAACGCTGTGTATGCGGCTTCACGGAAGTACTTCACGGCGAATTCGACGTGCTCAACCTCTAGAAACAGCTTTGCAGCCTTCTCATATTCAACACTAGCATAGTCAGGATAGTCTTCCTCAATCTCCCTCAATGCCTTTTCGATGTGTTTCTTGGCCTTTTTGACGGGATCCTTCTTCATGAAGTCGAACATTGCTATGTCCTCAGCTCGTCGGCTTTGTTAGCAGCAAGTGTCAGCTCCTTTATCGGTTTCGGATTTTGCCTATCTACGTGACAAATCCACAGTTTGCTTTATTTGACATTGTCGTCCACTTTATTCGATAGTGATTGACTTGAATGACATTCCCTACTGGACAAGTCCTGAGCAATTCGAATTCGCAGTGACAGTTGTATCGTGCAAGAGGACAGACCAGCACTTCGAAGCAGTACTTGATGGGAATTACATCAGAGCGGCTGAAGGAGGCCAGGCAGGAGAACGTGGCCTTCTAGTGGACAAGAAGACAGAGGCAAAGATACTAGACACGATTGTAAGAGACGGAACACCGACACTCGTTCTGGATAATGAAATAGCGGAGGGATCCAAAGCGACGCTTCATATCGATATGGAATGGCGCCGTTCTCTCATGCGCGCGCACACCGCAGAACATGTTCTTGCAGCACATCTTCTGAAGAGTATCGACGGGCTGCAATTGGGCTACATCTGGTTGGAAGATGACCACGGGACAGTGCGATTCTTGGGCCCAAAGATCTCATTCGACACCATCTTTGAAATAGAAAGAATGGTACAGCAGACAATCAGTGCCAACCTAATAGTCACCTCAGATCTAGTTCGGCCTGATGACGCACAGACGGACGTTAGATCTAGAGAAGGTGTGACAATGAAGCACGAGACTGTCCGAGTTGTCAAAATTGGTGACTTTGATGCATCCGCATGTTCCGGATTACATGTTGAGTATACAGGCTCGATCCTCTTTTTCAAAGTCACCGACATTCGATATACTGAGAATGAAACAACAATAGAGTTTTCGACGGGTGACAAGGCCTCAGCAGAAGTGAGTTCAGTCTACAATGATGCTCTCGCTAGAAAATCAGAGTATCCCTTTGAGATGGAACAGCTGGGGAGTGTCTTGGACAAAGGGCGCATGGCGCTCGATAGATACGAGCTTTTGTCAGAATCGCTGCTCACTGTTTTGTCTCAAGAGAGTACCCAGGATAGGATTGGCGAAATATCGTTTCGAGCGTACTACCTTCCGGGAATGGATGGTGGAGGCATTCGAAATGTAGTAAGACAGCTTAAACACGAAGGACCTGCCGCAAGACTCTACTTCGTCCCTGGTCCAAAGTCCAACCTCGTGTTCTGGACGGACAAACTTGGTTCAGATGCCGAGCACTATATAGGTGAGATAGTGACCAAACTCGGAGGTCGAGGTGGCGGTAGCCGTCAAGTCTTTACCGGAGGATTCAGCGACGTAGAGTCTCCTGAGGAGCTTTATGAGGACTTGGTGGAACATGTCAGACAGACAATGTCACGCGAGGAATTGTGAGACTACTTGAGGTCATACTTGGTAGCTATCTCACTCCAGAACTTCTTGACAGCCCAAGGAACAGCAAGAAACTCAGCTCTGAAAGTGTCAAATGTGAGTCCTTGCTTCATCTGTTCTTGAGAAGTACCAATACGACGCTTTGTCTCATTGTAGTCAAAACACACTTCAGCATACTTGCGATTCGCGGCCAAGAGGTCTTGAAAGACAGCTGCTCTCTTTTCTACAGGAATCTTATCCACTTCATAAATGTCTGTGAAGACTTGAACCCACTTGTCAGTAATATTGATTCGTATCGTGTATTCTACCTTTCCTTGATCCTCACTGAATGCAAGATGAAACATGTCCTCTGCCTTGTGCCACTTGTAACTGAGTTTGAGCAATTCCAAGTATTCCGCAATTTGCTTCATCATCCAAACCCACGATCCTCGGATTCACATACGCAACATCTCTCACATAAGACTATTGAGAGATTCAGGGGAATACTCTAGGCTCAGGAGAAGGAGCTTCTGGTCCAATTCACAAAGAAAACAGACATGGTATCACGTCCGCTGATTACGTTGTCAGGAAGGGTGACCGTGTAAATCCTTTCAATTGCTCCCGAGAGATATCCGGACCAACCAACCATCAACTCATCGAAGAACACGAAGTATTCACAGCCTTGGTCCTTCAAGTACTGGAGAGTTTCTATCGACGACATGTTGCCGTGGATAATATCAGGACTCACTAGTCCAGCCAAGTCGATGACAACACGGTTGGAGAAAAACCTCAATGCTCCTGCATCATGAATCGCCAAGACTGCATCCTCCGGCGTGTTATCTCTTAACCAGAGTCCGATGTGTACTTGCTGTTCGTTGATGTTCTTGACAGCATTGCCATAGAAGGGTGCTTGCACAAAGTACGAGCCAATTGGAGGGATCACGATGATTGCGATGATGAACCAGCCTACGAACATGTTCAAAGTCATGTCGTGTTCATCTGCCAGGACCCATTCGTGAATCCTGGTGAGCAGGATTGAAAGACCTGCTATAGCCACAACCGTGAATAGGTTGAAAATGGGGACCAAGTATCGCGCGTTGTTTATCAAAGCCGCATAGGGTGTTGTCAATCTATAGAGCACCGCCAGAGAAATGCACAGTAGCCATGGAAATGGACGCCCTTTGAGGAGTAGGATTGACCCGAGAGCTCCTCCTATTGCTATTGATGGCATCTCTATCAGGAAGATTCCCCACCAAGTGTTCCACGCCTGGATTTCGAACTCCGTTGGCACATGCACCTTGGCATAGAAAGTGTCTGGCAATGGATAGCCTGTTGTTGAAAGGCAGTACAGAATCCAGGGTGCAACGACTGCAAGTGCAAGCAGGGCCAGACCGCCAAAGGAGGCAAGCCGCCTCCAAGTCAGCTCTCTTCTCTTGGCGACAAAAAGAAATCTAACGGGAACACACAGAACAAAGATGAGGATCGCCTCGGGTCTTGAAAGAAAAGCCAGACCTGAAACGATTCCGAGCAGAAGATCAAATCGAGCGCCTGGTTTGTCTAGAAGGTAGATGGCCAGCAATAGCATGAACATGAATAGAGGAGTTTCCATCCCAGATAGCATCAGCCAAGTGTTTCTGGGCACTAGGACGAATGCAACGCTTCCGAGAAAGCCCCACAAGAGCCTGTCTGTGTAAGCATTCACAATCTTGCCAACGAGGAAAGTGGAGCTGATATAGAACACAGTTGAGATGGCATATGTTCCGATTACGAGTCCTGACGGATCTGTGGTGAAAAAGAAGAGAACCGAAAGAATGAGCGACCATAATGGGCTTGTAGATCCTGTAGCCGGATAGCCTGGTGAGTATTCCCAAGGAGTGCCCTCAAATATCGTCCTAGCGAATTGAAGATGAATCCATGAGTCATCAAGCGTAAACCCGGGCGTAGTCCAGAGGAGCATAGAAAGGAGGTAGTGTGAGACTGAAAGAAGCGTGGCAATTGAGGCAACAATCAGCAGGCTTATTGATGCTCTGTCGAAGAATCGCCATTCGGGGATTCGATGGAGCAGCCGAACGAATGAATCGAATCTGCCACCCAGCTCAGTAGCATCCGACTCAGAACCATTACTAGTGTCCGCGGCTCCGCCCATTCAGGTTCTCCTCACTCGCTTCCCGGTCGGTCTTTGCAGTATTCGTATATTGGCCGAAAGAAGAAGCTGTGATAACTTCTTCTAACGTTGTAGAAAGTTACTTTCGGGGTACCCTCTCACAGGTCCAGTAGTTCGTATCTTCAGACAAAGATCACCGGCAATCTCCATAGCACTTCATGAAACTCAAACAACAGCCACTTTGTACTCGGGGGCAGGACGTTGTCGACCGGTCAAACGATAACAGCACAGCTTCGACTCGATGAATTCGAGTCTACCACAGGCCTCACTGTATTCACGCCCCCAGGGATTTTCGTGGAAACTTCAAAGTATCCCATACTTTGGGCGGGAGTCTTAGCATCTCCTGAACCTTCAGAGTGGCTTTCTATCTATGATCACCCCGAGTCATGGGGAGGACTAGACCGAGAAGCAGTCCTTTCCATGAGGCGTCATCTCTATCGCATTGTGGTACCCATCGATGCCCGCGAGATGACACCGCCGGCAATCATCAAAAGTCTACAGTCACTCTCTCTCTCTGTAGCTCCTGTTGCTTTGGGCGTGGAGGTTGCCGATCTGCCTCCACGCCATCTCTATCCATTGGGCAGCCAGCTCCCGAGTGGGCCAATTGTAGAAGCAGACAGACTTGAATTGCTCACAGAACCGGATGTCAGCAGGGTGGCCAGACGAATCACCGAAAGAGACGAGCCTGCCGCTGATACGGTCTGGGATCTTCTTGAATACGACTATTCACTTGACCAAGTTGCCCGGATGATGGCACTGGGGATGCTTGGCAGAAGAGGGAACAGGCGCATAATTCCGACACGAAGTGCCTACAAGGCTGTTATCGATTCTTTCGTGGATAGAGCAATAGGTGTTCTAGCAGAAAAACCGGTGGCTCATGATTTTGAGCTATACATCGGCAGAACCTGTGGAGATTCGTTCGTGGTGCTGACAGCACCTGGCGAAACTCGTGTTGACTATGTCAGAATAGAATCTAGAGGTGAAGAAACCAAGAGAGGCACAAGTATTGACGGGCTTCCACAGTTCACAACGGATTCTAAGACCTCGGTTCATGCGGACTATGCGAGATTCTCGGCTTTGAAGCATCAACTCGCTTCGGACGTGCAAAGGCACACAACGATATTCCATCACACCACCGATGAGAGGAATTCCATTCTTGGACCGTGGCTGGCACGCACAGGAGTCAGAGACGCGATGGGCACTGCTCCAGTGGTGTTTGACAGTGTCTCCAATGTAGTCCCCGTTTTGGAGTCAATATTGACTCCTGATTTGGACTCTTGGAGAGCAGATATTCCTCTTCTTTCTTGTTTGGGACTAGAGAACGATGCGGCAAGTCCACTAGTCGCCTTCACAAGATAAAGAAAGAATGGAAGATGCAGGGACAAACCCTACATCTGTTCCTTTGCCTCTTTTCGAGAGACTCCCTTGTAGAATAGCACCAGACCAAGTACTACCAAAATTCCGCCTGAGACTGTCCCAAATCCTGTATACATCGCAGCGCCAATCAAACCCTGCGCGAGGGCAATCAGGACGCCACCAATAATCAGCATTAGAATTCCAAAGCCAACACCCATTGCTCTGAATGCGAGAGTCCGTGGATACTTGCTCTCAATGACATATCCAGTTGACGCGGCCACCGAGGCCTTGTATTTGGAATTCCCGTAACGATACTCAAGCTCCCAAACAGGAACGTGGATCAAGTATGTGTCTCCAACGTCGATGTTATCGCTCCTCGATTCGATCTTCTCGACCTCATCCATGATGAGAGCAGTCTGCTTGTCAAAAGCAATCTTCTCTGCACCGTCTTTTGCCTGTTCTTTGGTCAGCTGACTGTGCAGGACTTTCCCATCGAATTCTTCGGCGTGAGCATGACTGAAGAACTCTTTCGCTCTCGTTGGTATCGGATGTTGTCTGATGTCCTCATCAATACCAATTGTTCCTGCTATCTTGATTTCATGTCGACGTGTGAACTGACCGGATTCAGGCTTCCAAAAGAAGTCAATTCGTTTGTAGGCTCCACGATATTGAGGCCATTCATCATAGAAGTTGGCATCACGGCCCAGGCCATGATACTCCGAATGTGCGTCTACTCTACTTACCCAAAAGGGGTACCAGATCTGCAGGTATTGAAGGAACCTCGCCTTCGCGGAAAGATCCTCAGGAGCCCCAAGCTGCTTTGACACCCAATCGAGAAGAGTAGTCTGCGCCTCCGATTGGTCGAAGTGCACACGAATCATGTAGTGATCCGTGAACTTGGCACCTTCAGTGGTCTGAGCAGTTCCGCAATAAGGACAGACCAACAAGACATCTCCAGGTCCTGCTTCGAAGTCTGCATCACAAAAAGCACATCTAGCCATTCTCTTCAGCCCTCCTTTTCCCGTTGAGTCATGAGCAAAGTCCTGAACCCAAATACTGCCATTATAATTCCAATGATCGCGGCCCCGATACCTCCACCGAGGTAGAGCATATCGGTCTCAGCCATTTGCATGGCTATGTAGACGAGTTCAGCTCCTGCTCCAGCCAGGAATATTCCTATGAATCCAACTATGGTCCACATCACCCTCTGTCCGGTTGTGATGGGTATCTCTCCCAACACTGCCTTTCCAGAGTGTCCATCAATTGCGCACTTGTAGAGATCTCCTTGGAACTTGTACCGAATCAGTGAGAATGGGGCTTGGAGGTATGTCGTTCCCCTAACGCTAGTATTCGTGCGACAATCGAAGAGCTCCGTCAGTCCGCTCTTGGCTTGAGATCGATGTCTGTCAGCAACTCGTCCATGAATAGCCTTCTCGAATTCCTCAGAACCAATTTCTGCGTTCAGGACGGCAGGCTCTAAGTCCTTTATCTTCTCCCAATTCCAAGTTTCAGTATCGGCGAGATCGATCTCTTCCATGTAATCCTCCAGACCGTAAAAGCGTGCTCCTTTCCTCGCAAGAAGCCGCTCATCAGTATCGGTGTGAATCTCGTCTTGAACAGGCACGTAGCCGGGCTCATAGTCTGTATAGGTCTCCGTCCGATAGTTGCCCTCCGAGTCTCTAACTTGGCGGGTCTTCTGAACCGGAACCTGAACTGTCTTGTAGCCCTTGTACCATGAATCCGCTTTCACCTTCGCGGTCCAGACTGGAACATAGATCAGTCTGTTCTCAACAACCTGAGCCTTTACTGGGAGAGATTTGTTGAAACCCTTGTTTTCATCAAGAAACTTTCTGAATCCCTTCTCCCGTTCGTCAGAGTCCACTGCCCCTTCCATAAGGTGGTCCCTGATCTCGACACCCTCGATTGTTGAAATGCTCCCGCAGTAGGTGCAAGTAATAACCACGTCATCGGGTCCTACAGTAATGTTTCCATTACAGACCGGACACTTGAAGACGTCTGCTGCCTCTGCATCTGACATTATCAAATTCTCCAGAGTCTGTATCTGAAGGCTAATGGTCAGGCCGATTCTATTTAGGATTGTGGTGATGTTTACATTACGCATGAAGACTACCGTTTGAGGTCCTCTCTGAGCCTCCCAGCAGAGAACTCATGAATCCTATCCTTGACGTCTTCTCGAGCGGCTTGATGTTTGTCTAGAAATTCGATCATCATTGGAGCCAGAATCTGCTTGCACTCTCCGCAGAGTATCTCTCCGCCGCGACACTTCTTCTCAATATCGGCCAGATCTTTGTCATCAGGCATGAAGAGAAACTCGTAGTACTTGAAGACCGAGCAAACATCCGGATTTGCCCCCAATCTCTTTTGTTCGTCTGCGGAATCGCGGCCACCAGTGAATGCATTCATGACCTTCTTCTTCGCCATCTTGGGAGTGTCGGTAGTAAGAACCGCTGACATCGGTTCTGAAGACGACATCTTACTTCCCCCTGTCAGTGGTGGCAGGAACCTGTTCTGGATACTGGCCGGCTTGAGGAATCCAAGGCGCTCAGCAACGTCTCTGGTTACTCGCCAATGTGGATCTTGGTCAATCGCACAAGGAATGATACAGGGTGTGTTGGTACCGTAGACCCAGGAATGTATGAAGGCCGGAACGGCTTGCATAGCTGGAAACCAGATACCTCCAATGTTCATGCTATTCTCGAAACCGAAGACTGCACGTGCAGTTGAGAAAGTCACTCTCTTAGCAACGCGAACTGCAATCTCATACATCAAATCGATATGCTCAATGTCTTGCAATACGTAAGTATCCTCGGGCTCAAAACCAACAGCCAGAATATCGAGGATATTGTCATAGGCCAGTTTCCTGACTTGATCAAGACTCAGGTCTTGCTCAAAGAAATACTTCTCATCATTTGTTATCTGGAAGTATAGTCTTGCTTTGAACTTCTCTTGCATCCATTTTGTGAAAATCCAAGGAACTAGATGACCAATGTGGACTTGGCCACTCGGGCCTCTACCTGTGTAGAGCGTGAACTTATTCCCCTTGTCGTATTCATCAAGAATCCAACCAAGGTCCCTATGTGAAAAGAACAAGTCACGGTCAAGCATGAAGTGCTTTTCACCGGCCACCTCGTACATGCGCTCCTTCAGCTCGGGAGTGATTCGTTCAGTGCCGAAGAGCTCAATCAAACGATCGTAGTCTACTTTTCCCTTAACTGTCCAGGGTGTGACTACCATTTCTTCATCATCGTTGCTCATCGACGTAGCCTCGGATTTTTCGAGTTCGAGTGTAATGTCACCTCGATTTGGAAATGCAATTAAGGATGATGGTCATTATGCGATTCTAGCTTTAGAGCAATGCCACAATGCTGAATCGTATATGAAGACACGTGGCAGAGACAAGACATCGAGGTAAATGACTTGCGTATTGAAGACTACGAATTCGAGGAGCTGAAGACACGGGCTGCCTTGGCGGATCTACTTTCCAGTATGGCGGATCAAATCAGAGATGGAAAGAGTCTCGAGCTGCCTATGCCCACCTTGAAAGAGGGTCAAATTGTCGTGGCTTTGGGTGAGCCGATTGAGACGGAGATTGAGATCAGTCTGAGGAAACATTTCACTCATGTTAAGATAGGCCTGGAATGGGAAAAACCGGAATCAAAGGAGGAATGAATCTTGACAAGCAACTATCTTGAAAGGTCAGAGATTCTCAAGGGAATCTTGGAGATAGTCGAGCCCTTCGAGACCATTAGCGAGCTGGTGAGCAAGGAGATTGCCCGCCCTTCGGGCTCGCATAGTGAGCAGTGGCACGAATTCAGAAAGGTCATCGGGGACCGAGTCAAGAGCCTTCATTCCAGATACAGGTTTGCGATGAAGCTTCCTCCAGATGAACTAGGGCTGTCAGCCTTGGCTGCGATTTCCAATCTTATCGGAGTCCAGCATTCTTTCGCTCATATCTTCGTGATGATTGACATGCTACATGGACAGACATTCGATGAGGTATTCATGGATTCGATGGTGAGCATCTCTGAGAAAGTGACTCAAGAGATATCCTCGCTCAAGAACATGATCGAAACATGCACCGAGTCCCCCGAGGATACGAGTGACTGTCTGAAGGATATTATGCGGCTCGAACGCGAAATCGACGAGGACAACATTATTGTCTGCAGACAGATTTCAGTCGCCACTGGCGGGGACTCGGACATAATCTGCTACTTGATGCGAAAGATTGTGAAGGAACTTGAGCACATTTCAGATTACGTCAAAGAGTGTGCTGAGATACTGGCAGACTTCTAAGGTGTTGGAGTTGGCTGCAGAACAGTACCTTCTTGTCGGGATTCTGATAATAGGTGCAGGGCTAGCCAAGTTCGCAGAAGAGTATCGTTTCCCGTATCCACTGATTCTGATTATTTCTGGAATAGTGCTGGGACAGCTGTTTCCACAACAGCAGATCATCGAATCCATCCCTCTAGAGTTCATCGCTCAACTTACTCTTGCAGCCGTGCTCTTCTACGCCGGATTGACATTGAACATCAAGGAATTGCGGCTCTCACTCAGGTCGGTCCTAGCTCTGGCAACGTTGGGTGTCTTCTTGACCTCAATAATCGCTGGTTTCACAATCCAGTTCTTCGTTGCGGAGATTGGCCTCGCTGCATTCCTGATCGGAGCCATACTCTCTCCCACGGATCCCGCGGCTCTTTTCTCAGTTCTTGAAACAGGAGATATAAGGGTTAAACGAAAGCTATTCTCCATTCTTGAAGGGGAAGCCGTGTTCAACGATGCCACAAGTGTCGTTCTAGTGCTCACCGTCTTCGAACCACTTGTTGTGACTGTCCTACAGCAGGAACCGGCATTCATCTTGCTGGAGTTCGTGCTAAGCCTAGGGTTAGGTGTACTTGTTGGCTTTGGAGTTGCCTACGGAGTAGGATGGCTCCTACACTTTACAGGGGAGGACACAAACATAGCAATCCTTACAGCGGCCACTCCTATTGTAGCCTATGGAATTGGTGAGCTTGTCTCTTTGATTCTTGAGGGTGTCAATCTACCAGGTGTGCATCCCGGGGCTATGGTATGCGTCTTCACAGGAATCTTCATGGCCAATGCTAAGAAAATAGGCTTGGAGATTCTCCCTCAGAAGTCTATGAGGGGAGTCATGAAGAATGTCTCTTTCGCATTTGAGATTGTGGTCTTCATCCTTCTCGGATTCACCCTGAATGTCGGGTTTATTGCTACAAGTCCGGGGACTGTGATCTCCGGTATAATTGTCGCCCTTCTCGTAATCTTTGTGGCGAGGCCGGTTTCCGTGTTCCTCGTTACTTCTCCTGATCGAAACATGGGCGTAAGGGATCGATTCTTCCTCAGCTGGGCTGGCGTCAAAGGTGTCGCAAGTGCCGCATTGGCTGCAATAGCTGTTTCTATAATCACTGAACATCAAGTGGTCGGCTTTGAGGGATTGACCAACAATATAAGCTCCATTGTGTTCATCGTCCTGATGATCAGTCTCGCTTTGCAGGGACTGACCACCCCGATTCTTGCCCAGAGATTGGGTTTGACTGAAGAGGTGGATCTAGCGGAAGAAATCGCAGCCCACAGGAACGCTACGCGACACGCCTTGCTTCAGCTTGTTGACATGTTCACTGAGGGGAAGATCCCGCATGACCTTTACAGGTTGATGAAGTCAGAGCTCGAAGAAGAAATCTATAGCCTCGAGGATGAGCTTAGAAGGCTGGTTGCTGACAAGAGGGCAAGGGAGCAGGAGCTGGAGATCCGGGAGACCGTTCTGACTCACAAGCTGACTTTTCTGCAGACTGAGTATGAAGCCGGCAGACTCTCGGAGCCGGCCTTCGAGGATGAAAGAAGAGAACTAGAGGCGGAGATCGAAGATGTAATGATGAGGCTGAAGCTTGTTCGGGAAGGTAAGAACGTGTAAACTGCGCGAGGACCCTAGTATGAAGCCTTCCTCAAGTGCTCAGGAAGCCGAATGCCCGTTTTGCCTGCGAATACGTCCCTGAGCAGTTCAAAGTGCTCATCGAGGTCCTTCAGAAGCTTGTCAAGAACTCCGGGTTCAATGTTTGGCTCAGCAGTCCAAACTGTAAGGTAGTTGCTGATTACCCCAAGCTCTACAGACCCTTCCTCTAGGTCTCTGTAGATTGTTATCTTGACAAGGAACTCGTGCTCGAACATGCTCAGAATGTCCTGTACCGAAATAACGATGAGATCGAGAAAGCCAACGAGATCGTCTATCTGTGGAATCTCACTTTCACTACCACGCAGCGACTCCGTGAAAGTTTGAATCGTCTGAGCTTTCTGACCGAGCGTTTCGAACATCTTCATCAGCTTGGTGAATTCTTTGATTGATGCTTCAAGAGCCGGAACAAGTTTGTCAAAAAGATCCACTAGGAGCTTTCCACGCGTCTTTTCTCTAATATCTTGAAACTCATCAAGCTCTCCAAGTGAGCCTTCAAGGTGCTCAATCTGGACAATCCTGTTGGCAACGGCTTGGACTGATTTCACAGAATTGCGTTGAATCTTAGTCCAGCGCTCGACAAATGTGTCGATGCCGTCCCTGAGGTCCTCAAGGAGTTCCAGTTCGCGTGTCATCAATAAAGACCTCCAGTTTCAGGTTTATAACTGATTCTGCGAGGGCACAAAATTCACTCACCTGATTGCGCATCTACATCCAGAGAGAGATAGAAGACGTTCCAGATGTTGTCGCCATCAACAACACCGTAGGCCTCTTTGTAACCCCTTATGCGGAATAGAGCGATGGCGGACGGATTGTCTGTGTAATGGACAATCTCGTTGTGGCCAAGTTCCCTCATGAAGTCTTCAAAGAAGTCGATGAAGGCACTTCCGTAACCTCGACCTCTGTAATCTACTCCAAGCCACAACTCATGTAGTTCAATGAACTCGGTGTCCCGATCCATGAGCTGTTCGTGAATCGAAATGGCCTGTTCAGTTCGTTTGTCGCCTGGAGTGTGCTCAGTGGCACTTGATTCGTGCCAGATAGCATGTCCGATAATCCTGCCCGAAAGCCTCCAAGTTATCAAATGATTTGGATCGCTCCGAATGTGTTTCTCTTCCGTAGGACCAAATCTCCATGGCATGGTGGTCGAGTAGTATTCTAGGAATTCTTCGTCGACCTCTTCACCCATCTTGAACTCAACATCTTCTTTCATTTCTACCATCGATTTCACACTCCTGATCGGATGAGATCAGACCTGGAAATGATGCCGGTTAGTCTACCTTGCTTGACGACAGCTATGGCCTGATACTGTTCGAGCAAATCGGATACTGAGTCAATTGGAGTCTTTTCGTCAACTGTGGGCACTCCTCCCTGACTCATGATTGCCTCAACTGTGACCTCCCCAAGGTCAAGCCCAAGATTCCGAATGATGTCAAGTTCGGTAACAAGACCTATGACTTGTCTTCCTCTAACAACAGGCAGTTGCGAAAAACTCCTTCTTCTCATGATGCGAATTGCGGAGTTGACAACTTCTCTTGCCCCTATAGTCACCGGATTAGGAGTCATAATATCTGCACAGACCTTCTTCTCTTGGTCACTAAGAGCTTCAAGTATCATAAGAACAACGGAATGACGTGGGTCGACTCTTCCGCTCTCAATTCGAGCAATGTAAGATTGAGAAACTCCCACTCTGTCCGCCAACTCCTCCTGACTTATGTTGGCGCTCTTGCGCATGAAGTGAATCTGATCTCTAGCCCTTTTCTTGAGCACCTCTCTACGTTTCAGGATTCCTTTCTTTGAACTCACCGAAAAGATCTCCATACACTGGAATCATGCAGTAGTGCATAATTCTACATGTGTTCTAGGTACATTCTGCATAACCTATCCTAATCTATATAAGCACTTTCACTCGGCTCGGTGGTAAGAATTTGAAGGAATTCCGCTTCATACGAGTTGATTGAAATGGATATTGAAGTAACACGGGGCGAAGGGATTCCCGTCCCAGAGAGAAAGGTGGAGATTGTCGAGAGAAAAGGGAAAGGACACCCTGATACTCTGTGCGACAAAGCAGCCGAAGAACTCTCGATCAAATTGAGCGAATACTACATGGAGGAATTCGGAGGGATTCAGCATCACAACGTCGACAAGGTCCTATTGGTCGGCGGTCAGTCAGTAACACCCTTCGGCGGTGGCGATGTCATTGAACCAATCTACATTCTATTGAGCGGCCGTGCAGTCTCCGAGGTTGTCAGAAACGGCGATAAGAGCATTGTGCCCGTTGGCAAGTTTGCAGTAGAACATACAAAGCAATGGCTGCAGGGGGACTTGCCTCATCTAGACGTGAGCTCTGATGTCATTGTTGACTACAAGATACGTGCAGGGAGCACAGACTTGGTTGGCAACTTCGAGGTTGGAGTTGAAGTACCCAGAGCCAACGACACCAGCTTTGGCGTGGCTTATGGACCTATGTCAGATACTGAGATTCTAGTGCTTAAAGCTGAAGAGCTTCTGAATACACCCAAGATAAAGAAGGATTGGCCTCAGATTGGTGAAGACATCAAGGTCATGGGTACAAGAGTTGGAGACAGTATCCACATCCAAGTCGCTGCAGCTATAATCTCAACCGAAACTCGAGACGCTGATGAATACGCGGGGGTAATGCAAGGAATAAACGATGTTGTATGTGACATGGCCGCAAAGATAACAGACCTAGACGTTGAAGTTAGTGTGAACACGGCAGATGAGCCGGACGAAGGTCTATTCTATCTGACAGTCACGGGCACCTCAGCAGAGCATGGTGATGATGGACAAGTAGGCCGGGGTAATAGAGCCAACGGACTGATTACGCCCTATAGACCAATGACCCTAGAAGCTGCCGCTGGGAAGAATCCAATATCGCATGTCGGCAAAACGTACAATGTTGCCGCAAGGGAGATTGTCAACAAAGTCATTCTGGAGCACCCAGATTTGACACAAGTCTACTGCTATGTTGTAAGTCAAATTGGGGCGCCCATAACAGAACCAAAGGCAGTCAACGTCGAGCTCTATGGAGAATGTGATGTGGACAAAGTCAGAGGATCTGTTCAGAGCATAATTGAAGAAGAGTGTGCAAAGCTGCCAGAGGTATGGAGAGGCTTTGTGACCCGCAAGTACCAGCTGTGGTAGTTCTAATTGCTAGGGCATCATGAATGGGTGCCCTAAGCAACTTTCTTTTCGTTACTTGTCATTGTTCAATCGACAGCAAGTCTTTCTGTCGAATGAACCCAAGTCTCAATAGAATCGGGAACTCAATCTTGGATGGGCTAGTGAGATTGTTTTTAAGCAAAGAACACAACTGCTCACATAGACAACCCCATGTCAAACGCCATAGGGGTGTTTATGTTAGGAGACACTTAGGATGGTTAAAGATCCCATCGCCAAGCGAATCAGAAAGAAGGCTGCCAAAGACATCAAGGGCGGCCTGATTGGGAAGATTACCCATTATATTCCAGGATGGCATGGTTATCAGGAGAAGGAGGAGCGCCGCGCTGCTGACAAGGTACTCAGAGAGTTCCTCGCTGACCAGCTTCGTCTTGTCAAGCAAGACCTTGAAAAACTGCAGATGATGGTCGTTGACTATAACCTGACAAAGACTTGGGAAACCTTTGATCGCATGCTTGCGTTATGCGACAAGATCGAGTCTGCTATCAGGTACGCTGATTATGGCTATGCCGCTTGGGGCTCAAAAGAGAAGATCAATGAGAAGGAACTCGACAGGATGTATGAGTTCGATACAACTATCATTGATGACATAGGTAACATCAACGATGTCGTTGAGGAGTTTCTTGATGAAATGAATCAAGGCAAGTTTGATGAAGCCTGGAACTACACCTACCGAATGTGGCAAATCATGCAGCGCCTCGAAGAGAAATGGAATCAGCGCGAGGGCTACTTGAAAGGCTACCAGGAGTAGTAGTGTAAGAAGATTCTGGGGACTAGTTCCCCAGAGATTCTCTATTTCTTTTTTCCGGAGTCCATTCGATTGGATCTTCTTGCGTTTCCAACAATGAATCAAATCCTCCTTGTCTTGATGATCTACTTAGTTGCGCTCATCTGGAGAAACAGGAAAGGGTCAACAAATTTCGTGTACGCAGCAATCGGACTCTGCATTGCATTCGTGGTCTTGGATTTCAGTCTTGTAAACAACATGTTTTCTACATTGTCGCAGTACGTGCCAACCATTCCACCTGTCTCCCCCACACCCCATCAGGTATACTCGAACTTCCTCGCTAATGGTCTGGTTCCGGTGGTTATTCTGCTGTACTTGATGACAATAGAAGTTACATTCTACAATTGGCGTCACGGTTTAGCACAACACTAGGCAAGCGAGGTGGCCTTAGATTATTATAGAGGTCACTGCATCTCTTAGGTAAGTACTCTCTAGATAGAATAGGAAAGGCAATGAGATTGAAAGGGAGGTCCAAAGAGATTGGGAAAAGTCAAAGATCCTATTGCGAAGAGGATTAGGAAGAAGGCGGCCAAGGACATCAAAGGAGGGTTCTTTGGCAAGATTACGCACTACATTCCAGGATGGCATGGCTATCAGGAAAAGGAGGAACGCCGAGCTGCAGATAAGGTACTCCGCGAGTTTCTCGCAGACCAGCTTCGTCTTGTCAAGCAAGACTTGGAGAAGCTCCAGATGATGGTCGTCGACTACGACCTTAGGAAGACCTGGGAGACTTTTGACAGAATGCTTGCATTGAGCGACAAGATTGAGTCATCAATAAGATATGCTGACTATGGATATGCTGCCTCCGGTTCTAAAGAACGGATCAACGAAAGAGAGCTGGATCAAATGTATGAGTTCGACGCCACAGTCATTGAGGACATAGGCAACATCAATGATGTAGTGGAGGAGTTCCTTGATCAGATGAACCAGAGCAAATTCGACGAGGCTTGGAACTACACCTACCGAATGTGGCAAATCATGCAACGTCTCGAAGAGAAGTGGAATCAGCGCGAGGGATACATGAAGGGATATCAAGAATAGTCAGTGAAATCTCGAGTAATCTCAGTCACTTTTGGATACAACGCTTTCCAAATGCGATGGAGCTAGCTGATTAGAACACTCAGATTCCTTCTGAGAACTGCGAACGCCTCAGGAGAAGGGAGTCCACCAAATCCTCGCAGTTTCCGCCCCAACGTTCCGAGAAGCTCCTCCGTGTGATTGCCCTCAAGGATTGCTTGTGTTTCTTCTGAGATCACATCTTCAAGCCTTATGGTCCGCTTCAAAACGTCTTGGTTGGCCGGACAAGGGGCCTGGCATTTCATGCATCCCATCAATGCATTATGAGAGTCAGGATGAATGAATTCAGGGAACTCACCACCTATCTCATTGTAGAGTGTCACGCATCTACCAACATCGATCACGAACTTGTCCTCGGATATACACCCTTGGGGACAGCTATCCATGCAGATTGTGCAATTGTGACATTCGTCCATCATTCGGGCTTCAACCCAATTGTCTGTGCTGAATTCGTGGTCGGAAAAGAATGCATGAAGGGTGAGGAGTGTGCCCATTCCATCAACATAGCAGATGTTGTTCCGGCCATATCTTCCCAATCCGCTCCTCACTGCCAATCTCTTGAGAAGCAAATGCTGGTTAGCATATTCTAGTCGACTTCCGGGTTCTCCTATGATCTTCTGATGAATTGTATTCATAATTTGCTCCACGGTCCGTCCACTGGAGTAGTATTGTGGTGGCACGATGGTCTCGTACTGTTTCCCGTCAGCGCGGAAGTTCACCAAAGCTAATGGAGTCCTTACGGCCAAGACTACTACTGACTTGGCCTCGGGAAACGAATCCGGAACTGCGTACCGTTTTCCTTCGATGTAGCTTAGGAAAGTCTTGTTGTCGCTAAGGTGCCCTTCTTCATAGAGGTCGTCAAAATCCCTCTGAAGTTCTTCGAGGTGTTCAATTGAGACCGTAGCATATCTGAACTCCTCATCTAGCAAAACTCGTTCGTTCACTTCTGTCATTTTCTCTTCTGTCGTGTTTTTCTCTTCCGGTCGCTTGTTTCAGAATCCAGCCTCAGACATGAACAAGCTATCGATTGAACCAGGACGTCTCTTTGCCGTTTTGAACACAATCATCGAAGCAATGGTCTATCATAATCAGCTCGATTGGTTGAAAGCAGTTAGGTGATGCCAAAGACTCTCTTTTGCCACACGCGATTTGTTCTGGCAGTAGAAATCCTAAATTCAAGGTGAGGCAATTTGCGTTTTGGATTGTCAAATCGCCAGAAATCGAAATGGCCGTGACCTGATTGCTATTATCCTCCGTGAAGTCATTCTCTGCACTCTGGTTCTCAATGTCCAGAGCACACGATGAGGAGACCACTAAATGAATCAGAAGACAAAGTTTGTCGGACTGATTGTGCTTGCAGTTGTTATCGGAGCCGGAATGACCGGTGGCATTCTGCTCTTGCAGGGCTCCATAGGGAACAACGTGAGTACAACAACTCCAACGACCAACACAACTACAACCACGACTACGACAGCAATGACACTCCCTCCAATCGACATCCCAGACCCATTGCACTACGAGGGTGTGGACATTTGGTGGATTGTAGTTGGTGGTGTCAAGCTCAAGTTCAATGACATTGTAGTCTACATAGACCCAACAGAAATCTATGGTTTGGAAACGCCATTTCTAGAACCAGCCGACTACATAATTGTCACTCATGAGCATGGACCCCATGCATCACCCGGGAGCATTAGTGCTGTAAGAGACAGTAACACCACGGTGATCGTTTCAATGAATTCTCGATACTCCATTAGTGAAGATGTGGTTGCATATCCAAATGACACCCTAGAGTATGAAGGCGTAACTTTCGAATTTGTACCCGCATACAACATAGACAAGCTCAGACCTAGCGGAGAGCCGTTTCATCCTCCTGAAAACAACATGCTTGGTGTCATTGTAAATTTCAACGGGATACGTATCTATCATGCTGGTGACACGGATAGGATTCCCGAAATGCAGTCCATCAATACAGATGTTGCGCTTCTTCCCGTCAGCGGATATGCATGGATGGAACCTGATGAAGCTGCAGGTGCGGTGGATGATCTGAAGCTAAATTCAGACCTTGCGTATGCAGTGCCAATACATTGGGGACACAACCAGGGTTCCAGATGGCACGCAGAGCAGTTCGAGGCACTTGCAAACTGCACTGTGGTAATACTTGACAGACTCGTTACTTGAATCAACGAAGGCAAAACGTAAGAGCGCGTGCGAGCTTTGCGAGAGAGGCATAGTAAGAGGGTTTCATTATTGAAGAGAGACGAGAACGGAGTCTATCCCGCGGAAGTCGAAGACCTCGAAGCGGTGCTAAAACTGCTGCAATTAGTGGGCTTGCCAACCGAAGACGTTGAGACTCACTTTGAGAATTTCATGATTTGGCAAGACTCAGAAACGATGAAAATCCTGGGATGTGTAGGTCTGGAAATCTATGATGACGGCATGCTCATGCGTTCGGTTGCAGTGCATCCTAGCAGCCGAGGAAGGAGAATAGGAAAGAAGCTAGTGGATGCCTCGTTGATGAAGGCAAAGGCACTTGGAGCGACATCAGTGTACCTTCTTACTGACACGGCGGAGAACTACTTCAAACGTCTCGGATTCTCGTTGGTTGCAAGAGAAGATGTGCCGAATGGCGTGAAGGAGTCTATTGAATTCACTAAGCTTTGTATTGGCGCACCGTCCATGAAGAAGGATCTAGACGAGAAAAAATAGGAAATGAAACAGCAAGTCAAGAGAATCTTTGCTGCAGAACATCATCGTCCTTTCACATGTATTTACCAGCTTGAGATTGCTTGTCAGCGTGAAGTCTGTCTCTCTTCTCTTTCATCTCTTTCAGTTTTCCTCCGACAAGGGGATACCTTGAGAAAGCAAGAGCCCCAATCAGCAGCGCAGCCGATGGAAAAACACCAACCAAGAGTCTAAGACCCAAAAGCGTAGATTCTGTTACAACCGAGGGCTCGAAGACAGTCCATCCCACGTTGTTCAAGACTAGGTTGATTGAGACGAAGACAAGGATAACAGCGAACCTCATAATCAGGGCATTGACTCCAAAGAAGGAACCTTCTCTCCTGACACCGGTCCTAATTTCATCTTCGTCTACAATGTCAGCAATCACAAGGTCACGTAAAAGCAGAGCGCCCGCGAGGCCGAGCCCATTGATTGCGAACAGTATCATTGCAATTGTGAAATCGACTGTAATTGCTAGCGGCATCAGCGTAATTATCCAGATTCCCATGCTCATTATCAAGGCTTTCCGCAAGTCTCCGATTTTGTCAACAACCCACTTCCAGAGGTTCACGAAAAGAATCCCAGTAATGAACGAGCCAGCAAGCAAGATTCCACCAAGAGATGTGTTTAGAACAAACTGACCATACAGGGGAATGATGGTTGGTATGAGTCCGAAGACATACCAGATGCACGTGTTCATAATCAGAAACCAGTGGAAATTCTTGTTTCTCAATGTGTGTCTCAAAGCATCGACAAAGGATGGTACTGAGAGTGAGTCATCGCTAAACTCTCTTCGTTCTTGCACACCCCATTTCAAAGTGATTAGCATCCCTATGCAAACAATGACAGCCAAGAGTATCCCGGTGAACTGATAATCAAGTATCACCTGGGAAGCTGGTGTGGATCTCGCAGACATATCTGGTATCAGAATTGTGGGGACAACAAATGCAATAAGCAGGCCCACTACAATAAGCATCTGCCTGAAGTTGTTTGCCGCGTTGCGTTCCTTCTCAGTCAGCCACATTTCAGGGAAGAGTGCTGTAAGGTTTAGAGCTAACATTGTATAAAAGAAATCAAACAAGATGATTGCGACGAGGAAGTAAAGGAATGACAGCTCTGGAGGGCCCAATGGCGGAGTCCATAGAAAGTACATAATCAGCGCTAGAGGAAGAGAACCAGCTGCTATGTATGGAATTCTTCGGCCATACTTGGTCTTTGTCCGATCTGACACTAGACCAATCACTGGGTCATTGAATGCATTCCATACGCTCCAGATTACAAATCCAAGCGTCACGAGGTTGATATCGATGCCAATCACAGCATAGTAGAATGTGAAAACCAAGAAGGTGAACGCCTGGTATGAAGCATTCTCTGCGAGGGCACCCACGCCGTACGCCACTCTATTTCCGGGCTTGTACTCTGATTTCCCAACGCTAGACATCGAATCCATCCTACCTACAAGCGTATTGAAAAACCGCAATCCTGACGGATATATCTGTTTGGGGAGAAACGGGCAGGATTGCCAAGATTTGCGTGTACGTTCCCTGTATTGTTGAGTGTTATATTCAAATGATGATGTGCCAACATGGGATACTTCCATGATGATTGGTGAAGATTTGCTAGTTGACGAATCACTGATTCAGCCAGCTCGGTCACTTACAGAAATGAGAACAATAGTAGTAAGACTACTTCAGGATCTCAGAGCTGGTGCAACTCCTTCTTGGCTCAGGACTGAACACCTGAAGTTGACAAGAGCCGCACGTAAAACTTGGAATGCAATCGAGATGGGCACTTTGAGAGTTGGCTCAAAGGCAGTAATGAGGGAAATCTGGAAGGTAACCTGTCCAGACATAGGAAGAAGCCTACATTCACAGACTATCAATCATGAGCGCATTGCACGAGATGTTAGTCTTCTACTTGAAACAATAGATCACGTTCTAGTCCCGTAGGGGAGCAAAGCAAAGGAAAACTGATTACGAGGAAGTCCATGACTCTATCGGATTGGCATGAAGATTACACTCTTAGGAACGGGCACTTCACTCATTGACCAGGACAGGGTCCAATCAGGACTTCTTATCGAAGGTAAGAGGGAACCAGTCCTGATAGATGTTGGTTCGGGAGTCCTGCGCAGACTTGTCCAGACAGGTACTGAGATTACAGCAATCAACCATGTCTTCATCAGTCACTTTCATGTAGACCACTGTTCCGATTTCCTCCCGCTTTACCAGAGTTTGTGGCTTGAGAATTACGACAAGACACTAACACTCTATGGCCCCCCTTCGATGAAGGAATGGTCTAGGGGGGTTTACGACGTGGCGTTTCCATATCTAAGAGATAGAATCGCAATGGAGCAAAGAGTCCTTGAAGAGAAGGATGCAATCTACATTGACGATCTGGTAGTGACAACGACTCCGACAACACATGGTTCCTACGAGAGCAGAGCCTTTAGAATTGAAAGCGGCAGCAATTCAATTGTGTATTCCTCCGATACTGCTCCATGTAGAGAGCTAATAGAGCTGGCAAAAGGTGTGGACATTCTTATCCATGAATGTAACTGGCTAGACGGGGACCACAAGCCAGGAATCCATACCAGTCCCAGTGAGCTTACGAGTATTGTTGAAGGGATCCAACCTGGGAAAGTCATTCTAACTCACCTTTCTCCTGAGGTCATAGAGCATGGTGATGAAGTAATCTCGATTGTCGGGAGGCGAACAAATGCTGAGATTGCTCTTGCAGAAGATCTCATGACAATTGAGATCTAGCCTATTTATCCTAGAGATACATCAACCTAATGTTTGTGATTCCGAATACGCCGGTACATATGAAGACAGGAGCGAGAATCGTCATATTCTCCCATTCGGGAAGGATCAGCTGAAAGCCAAGTTGTTCGATTGTGAATAGGTTGATGACAAGCACAACAAACCATGCCATAGCGTGGATAACATTGATGTAGGTTGCCGTTCTTGGAAAGCCACGCCCGATTAGTCTCAAAATGAATATTGCTTCTCTGACTATCCAAACGACAAAGAATAGTGACGCAATGATGAGAAATGGAGATCCTCCAATTGCTCCAGCGGCATAGATGAAACCCAAGGCAGCACACATATAGACCCAAGTAATCATTGGATTGAAACTGCGACGAACACTGATGCCATCTCTTGAGTGAGTGTACTCATCAGTTTCTCTTGCCTCATCGTTATCTTCAGTCAACTCGGCTCACGGATTCTATCAGGTGGCTTCCTAATAACTCAAGCCTTGCATGCAGGTCGCTATCTAGAATGATGAAGTCTCACTCATAATACCATAGGGAGTGCGAAAGGTGTCGTTAACGTAGTAGCTTGTGTTTTCCGCCAGCTGTGATTACAAGTGTTCCCGAACGTTCGAATTCATATGGTTCATCCATCGTGAACTCAGTGTCAACATATTCGACGGCTTCCCACTCAATCAATGTCCGCCCTTCTTCTTCTGTGATTGATGTAACCCTGAATGTGGCAGGATCAACTGTGATATGCGCTTCGTGAATATCTCTTACATAATCGTCAGAACGCTTGCGCGCCTCAAGAAGCTCTCTTCGCCTCTCAGCTGCGGCTTTGTTCAGAAGCTTCTCAACAATCTTGGCTAGTTCCTTTTCGTCAAAAGAGGCCATTCTCTCCACCGTCTGACCTTAATGGGCTACCAACGGAACTTCTCAATCATCTTCCAGTGCCAACAGTAAGGACACTCCAAAGTGTAGAGGATGAGTCCGTCTCCTTCCCCCATCACTGTTGCTACTTCATCGGGATTCAGAAAGGCACCACAGTTCATGCAAGCCCGCGAATCCAGACTATCTGAGATTTCTTCAGCCATGCCCGAAAGCATGTCGACATCATCACCATAAGCCTCAATCCTAGTGTTGGAATGCTTGCCGTTGACCGGCCCAGCTACTTTCACGATGACTGCAGTCTTCTTCCCTGTATGCCTGTGGCGCGCTAAGCCTCTAAGTTCACCAGTGTACTCCTTCTCATTTGGTCCAGACTGGGTCTCATTCACTGATTCAGTCTTGTCAACGATGTGGAAGTTCCTCGCACGCAGAAGTACCTCTGCATTGAAGAAGATGGCTTCTGGATTCCAATCGAGCTTCTTGACATCGTGCAGAAGAGTCAACTTCTTAATTATGTCCTCGAATTCGTCGAGCGTAGTTCGCATAGGTTCAAGGAGGTTGTAGACAACTCTGATTACATATGGCGAAACCTCAAGCTCACGAACGCGTTCGGTGTGGTCAGTGTATGACACTGCTGAGTGAATCTCACCCTCCACATTGTCCTCGACTGCTGCGAACAAGAAAACAATAGATCCGGATTCTCCAGGTTCAACGATGTCAACAGTGCGATCTTGGTCACCTTCGAGTAGAAGAGTATCAGTGGGATATGTCTCTATACGTGCCTTCACACTTGATACCTTGTGAGCAGTCTGGTTCTTCACCTTCAGCTCGTATTCAAGTTTGTCCCCAACCATCTTGCCGCTCCTGAACACGATAACGACTTCTTCCACAGGTTCGGTCGGAGGCGGAAGTGTGATGCTGACTTCAGTCCCCTCGGGGGCTTCATCAAACTCGGGCGGTTTCTTGTCTTCAGCCAAATGCGCTCAATCCTTCGAGTTGTTGTGTGTCTCTTGGATTAGATCAAAGTCTACCTATCCTCTCGAGGTGAATAGAGTCACCGACACACTCGTGCAGAGTGCTGTCAAAGTAGGGTCAAGTTCTTTGAAAAGGGTTGCTTGGGCGAATACGCTAGGAGAATTATGGTCCACTAATCGACCATGTCAATGTTTAAAACCTATGAAGCATCTAAAGCACTAAGAACTCGATTACTAAACGGGTGTTTGTAGCATGGCAGATGCAATTGAGTGGACAAATGCCGGACCAGATGATATAGTCTGGCGTTATCCTGACAATCGAATAAGGTGGGGCTCACAACTTATTGTTATGGAGAACCAAGCGGCCATCTTCTACAGAGATGGCAAAGCACTGGACACATTCCTAGCAGGCCGCCACAAACTTACTACGAGTAGCATGCCCGGTCTTGTAGGCTGGCTTCAGAAGAAAGTCAAAGGCGACGTCTTCGAAGCAACCTGCATCTTTTTGTCACGTGGACAATTCCAAGGGAAGTTCGGAGGCAGAGGACAGACAAGTGACCTCGCTCCGCTAATGTTTCACGGAAACTTCTGGGCGAGGGTAAAAGAGCCGAAGATCTTCACAAACGAAGTGGTCGGAAACCAAAGTGCATTCACGACCAAGAAGGTCAACGACTTCCTTAGGTCCTTCATGAACGAGAGGATCATCGACGAGTTTGCTCACTTTGACCTGCAAGCAGTCTTCACACAGCTTGATGAAACAAGCCTCAAGGTCAAGACACAGGTCCGAATGAACTTTGAAAGGATTGGTCTCGAGCTAGTAGATTTGAAATTCGAAGGAATGGACACTAGCGAGAAGTACCGTGAGAGACTCTTCTGGTTGCGCACTGGAGGAGTAGGCGGCGATGACCTCAGACGGGCAGAGATGGTTGAGGGCAGTGCAGAGTCACTGGGTAGGAGTCCAGGTGCCGGGTTTGGTGCTGGAATGGGCATGGGCGCCGCAATCGGCGACGCGATGCGCGGCGATGAGAAGGGCGGAACAACCCCTGCAGGAGCCAAGTTCTGCTCCAACTGTGGAACGGCACTTGAGGGTGCCAAGTTTTGTCCTAACTGTGGTCAGAAAGTAGGGTAATATTCAACTTTGGAGGACCTTCGGGTCCCCCAAATTCTGTTTTTCTTTTGGTTTGAGTTAGAAAGTCGCATCTCGAAATACCTTTTAGAGAGGATAGCATGTCTTCAAAAGACCCCGTCAAGGTCAAGACTGGAGGGACCCAGTAATTGTTCACCTGTGGGAAGTGTGGAGAGCCGTTTCATGTTCAACATGTTGAAGCCCGTAGGGACAACCTTCGATTATACGTCCAATGCTTGAACGGGCACAAAGGAAAGAGAGAGGTTTCTGTGTTTCAGGCGGGTAGCATGGCGCTCGATCTGTTCTCAGGTCTGTATACATGTATGGAGTGTGGGTCAACGATGTCTGTTGCAGGCATGGACCTGCGAAAGCGTTCAGTTGAGTATATCTTCCTATGCCCAATTCATGGACCAACCAAGCGCCAAGTCCCGCAAGAGTTTTCCAGAGCCATTGAAGAGCTAAAGAGCCGTGTGAACAGCACGAAGTCGATGCTCGACTCGCTAAGCTGTCCGCGGTGTGGGAAAGTATTTGCGGTTCACGAGATTGGCGAGGCTCGTGGATTACTCGAGCTAAAGGCGAGATGTGCAAATGGTCACAAAGAACTCAGATACCTTCCGAAAGCACTAGACGAGTCCGTTGAGAAGACAGTACTGAAACGAGTACTTCACTGCGATACCTGCTCACTGCCCAGTCAGCTAGTGAAGGTGGAGAATAGAAAGGACTATTCAAGAGTCGAAATATCTTGCCCTGTTCACAGCACCGGAAAGAAAGAGATCCCTCTGATGTTTGCTAGCTCGCTTGCAAGAGTGGCAGACGCTGTGTCTGACGAAACGTTAGTCAGGCAAATGTTGAGATGCCGAGACTGCCAGGGAGACCTCTCGATTCGCAGCATTAGGCCTGACAAGAGTGAGTACAAGATGAAGTGTACTTGCGTCAATGATCATACCACAGAGATGACAAAGCCCATTGACTGGGACGAGGGGTCGACCGAAGCGATTGTTGAAGCTTTGCTCAAATGCAATGAATGTGAGCTTACAACAGAAGTTCTAGAGCACAAGGTAAGCGGAAGAGACGTTGAGATCCAAATTCTTTGTCCGCTTCATGGAACAATGCGAAAGGGACTTACTGTAGAGGTCTACAAGCATCTCGAGAACTTCGATTCGAAGATTGATCGAAAACCGTCAATAGAGAGCAGTCTCAAGTGCAAGAGATGCGGAACTCCAGTGCTCATCAAGAAAGTAAAGAACAGGGATGGGTACTTCGAAGTGGACATTGAGTGCCAGAACGATCACGGCGGGGACAGATATTACAAGACTAAGATAGGCCCGGCGCTTCTAAGGAAGATATACAGACAAGGCTTCGAATGTCATAGATGCCATAAGCCCAAGGACCTGGCAGAGATCCAGATAGAAGATGACAAGTCGATTGCCCTTGTTACCTGCCCTGAACATGGCGAAAGCAAATATGACATACCCCCTGAACACGCCACCGCAGTTCGTGATGCCTTCATGGCGAAGGCCACGTTTCCAATGATGCGTGAGCTTGTGGATGAAAGGCTCGAAATGAAGAATGAATTCGAGTACCAGATCGACGCCTCAGCAGACACAACAGAAATGTTTCAGATCGTCAAAAACATCATAGACCAACACGATGTTCGAATGGTTGCGGAAAGCTCCACTGTCGAGGGGGACGGCGAGGCATGGTACTATGGCAAAGCACTTGCGGGAGATGAGTTTGTCGTAGTTGGTTCTGTTTCGGCCAAGGAGCGGATTGTTCGAATATCGGTTTCTGCAGACGACGCAGAGAAGATGAATCTCCTGCTCACACCTATGCGCGAGAATCTGAGAGAGGTTCTTTTGAAGATTCAGGCCAAGTCTGATGATGTTGAGCCCAAGGCAATCCTTTGTGCGCGATGTGGAGCTGCTCTGGGCAAGCGAGCACTTCCAGGGGAAACTAGTGTCTGTGAACACTGTGGAACGCCGCTGCACTGGTGACAGATCGTCAGCGGACTCTCTCAGTCAGAAGCGAGTCTTGCAAAGTTCAGGGGCATTTAATGAATCTATCCAAATGACTTCTCCTTGTAGCCCCCAGGGAACTCTGTTGGCAATGTCCTAAGTAGCTCAACAAGCCTGTCAGTTGCCTTTGCTGTCTTAAGCAAGCGAGGCATATTTCCCTTGATCTTCAGCTTCCTCGTGATGAAAGCACGATTTGCCCCTATCTTACCAAGTAAGATGTCCACCCATACGCGATAGGGTGCGCTCATAATGAATGAGGTTTCCTTCTCCCCCTTCCAGATGTCGGTCATGATTCCACCCTTGATTTCAAAACCAACCATCATTGTTTCAGCGATTCCTTTGTCAGGCTCAGCCTGCAGCACAAGCGTGTAGGAATCATCAACGGTTTTGGCAAGGGTGTTGTACTCTTCATCTGAATTGAGCAGTTCCTTGAACCTCTCCAAATACTCGTCGCTTCCAAGCTCCATTCTTCCACTCATTTTTCCTTCCTCTAGTCATATCTCAACAAGCACTTTGACTTCTGCGCTCTCTGGATGAGCAAGTGCTTCAAACCCATCCTCCACGATTCGACGTAACGGAATAATACTCGTAATCATTTGCCTAGGATTTATGGCCCCTTCTTCAAGCAGCCTGATTGCCTCAGGGAATTCTTCGTATCCCAAGTAACTGAATTGGACAGTAAGCTCGTTCAACACACCCGTCATGAAATCGACCTCAACAGGTTCCTCGCTGATGCCCAGCACAAGAATCTTCCCTCCTCTCTTGACAAGCTGAAAAGCTTCCGATGTTGGTCCAGGTTCCCCTGTACATTCGACTACAGAATCCACTCCTAAGCCTTGTGTGAGGTTCTCTATTCTGAGAGCGACTGATTCGTCAGTAGGATCGAAGACTGCGTCGGCCCCAGCATGCTTGGCCGCACTCCGTCTGGCAGAGAGCGGCTCCGAAGCATATACCACAGAGGCTTCCATTAGCCTAGCAAGATGTATGGACATAATCCCAATTGGGCCAGTACCCAAAACGAGCACGCTGTTGCCTGGGTTAAACCTAATCATGTTGAAACCTCGGAGGGCTATTGAGAGTGGCTCCACAAGTGCGCCAATCTGGAAGTCAACAGAATCCGGAAGTGCATGAAGCGTCGTCTCAGGCAGTGCTACAAGTTCTGCGAGTCCACCATTCATCGAGATCCCAACCATCTGCATGTCCTCGCAAAGTGAGTATCGCCTGTCTGTGCAAAATGAACAGATTTTGCATGGTGTCAACGAGTTAGGTACAACTCTGTCTCCTTTCTTCCATTGCGTGACAGCTTCTCCAACATCAACAACCTCTCCAGAGAACTCGTGGCCCATGACGAGTCCCCGCTCATACATTCCATATTCGTATGCACTCAAGTCAGAACCACAGATGCCAACGTACTTCGGCTTGACCATTACATCGTTTGGACCCAAATCCGGTTCTGGTATTTCTTGTATCTCTATCTCGCCGGCGCCGAGGTAGACAGCCGCCTTCACTTACTCCTCTCCTGGTAATTGGCAGCCCTCCAACCACACTGATGCAACTGATTCAAAATCAGGAGGCGCGAGATTGACATCTGGATCGACCACAACGTCAACCACGGCGGGAAGACCAGAATTCCGTGCTTCTTCAAGAGCAGGACCAATCTTCTCAGGCGTGTCAACTCTAATGCCAAAGCAGCCCATGGCCTCCGCCATCTTGTCATATCTCGTGTCTGTGAAGTCAACGCCGACATAACGTTCATCGTAGAGTCCCTTTTGTCCAGCCTTGATCATGCCATATGCTCGGTCATTTCCGATTATGACTGTGAATGGTATCTTTCTACGTCGAGCGGTCTCTAGTTCCTGAGCATTGAACATGAAAGCGCCGTCTCCAGAAATGACGTAGACTTCCTTCTCCGGGTGAGCAAGTTTAGCGCCGATTGCATACCCAGTTCCAACCCCAAGATGACCAGAGTCGGATGGCCAGAGGAATGTCCGGGGACGGTATATTCTGTTTAGATAGACTGACCAGACAACTATGTTTCCTCCATCTGCAATAGAAATGGCATCTCGTGGATAGAAATCCCGGACTTCCTGGATGAGTCTAAGAGGATGGATTGGAATTTGGTCAGACTTGCCCTGCTCGCGGAAATCGGCAAGCCAGTTCTCTTGTGCCTCACGACAGTTTGCCATGTCTTCTCTGGGCTTAGCCTTAGGTGAATTCTTGACAATCTTGAGAATCTCGGCCAGAGTACTCTTTGCATCACCAACAATAGCAAGATCAACAACCCGATTGAGCGCAATCATTTCAGGTGCAACGTCTATTTGGATTAGTTGCTGATCAGCACATTCAGCCCAACCGGGAGCTCGTCCCCAAAAGTCAAGGTCACCTAGTTTCCCACCAACTAGAAGGACCAAATCAGATTGACATTGTGCACCAATTGCGCCAAAGCTAGCAGGTACTAGAGAAAGCTCGTGGTCTTCCGGGATTGAACCCCTGGCAATCAGCGATGTTGTCACTGGTGATTGAAGGTGTTCTGCAAGCTCCACAATCTCTCTAGACGCTTCAGAGGCAAGCACACCTCCTCCAGCATGAATCAACGGAAACTCAGCCTCCAAGAGCATCTTTGCGGCCCTTGAGATAAGAGTCGGGTCTCCGATAGGCGGCTTTGTCACCCTATATTTGTCTGCAGGAACTATGCCATCAATAAGGGTGTCCTCTGCGCACTTCATGTAGAGAACATCCGATGGTACCTCTAGGAACACGGGACCAGGTCTGCCCGACATTGCTTCTCGGAAGGCCCAGTGTACGAGATGAGGAATCCGCTGCCAATGTGATACAGTTGCACCCCATTTAGTTATTGGTTTGAAGAGGCTGAGCTGGTCTAATCCCTGTGAACTTCCATGGTCAGGTAGAATTCGCCATGACTGATTCTGAGCACAGAGCACTATCATAGGAATGCTGTCGGCATGGGCAGCATATACCCCAGGAACAAGATCTGCAGCACCAGGCCCAACTGTGCCAAGACACACTCCAGGGTTTCCAGTAGTGCGAGCCCAAGCATCAGCGGCATGAGCTGCCGCCTGTTCGTGTCTGAAGGTGATGAATTCGATTCCTTCCTGTTGGTATATCTCATCAAGAAGTGGATATAGCTGGTCTCCGGGCACACCAAACACGTAGCGGACTCCTTCCTCGATGAGACATCTTGCGAGAACCTCGCCTCCGGTTAGCATTGACATCAGTCATCTACTCCTCAAAGCGCATTCATCTAGATGATTCCCCTGAGATTTATCGTTTCCGAGAAGTGTTTCATGGAGTCGATAATACACGAATCCAAAATCGCAGCATCCAGGGTAAGTCTTGTGGTGTAGATTCCATCAAGGTTTCTTGGATGTTTCAGAATGCGATATGGTATCGACTACCTTCTCAAGCGAGGAATGATGGCCGATGCTACAAAAGGGACCTTGCATACTGATTTCGGAGACGTTGAGTTTCTCCATTCTGCACTCCTGAGAATATTCTATGTTGAGTTGGACAATGACTCAAGTCCCCGTGAGGTCTTCGAGATTCTCCAGTCAAAGTATGTATTTGACTATGCCTGGATTGTCAATGACGAGCTGAGCATCTTCAGAACATTCGGATCAGGAAGGGTTTTCCGTCTTCCTTCAGCGGGTGTTTCGAAGCCGCCGGCTGACGTGCAAGTCAAACTTGAGAACCTCGAGCCTCAAGGCCTTCCAGCGATCTTCAACATCACAGATTCCTTGGATAAGGTCTCTCAACACTTATGGAATGTTAGAATGAATCTTGCCAATTCTCTTGACAAACAGAAGTCAATGAAGGAGCGACTTCTGAGTGCGCAGCGACTCATAGAGCAGGTGTTGATTTCAAGATTTGCTAGCAAACCAGAATGTATCTGCTCGGAAATCAATTTGTCCGAATTCGATGATGATTCACTATCGTTCGTACAGCAGGAGATGGCGAGCTATGAGTTTTCCTTGGATGAGACGACAGTGGACAATAGGATTCTTACACCGTACGTTCTCAATTGGATCTTCGAGACCTTCACTTGTGCTCTGCTGAATATGACGGATGACGACATCACGAAGTCCACCAATTTGAAGCCGCTCAGGCGAAGCAACAAGAAGACGGGTTCATTCTATACTCCCGAACATTTAGCAAACGATATAGTCACTAGATGCCTGCAGAGTTGGCTTCTGGATGAAACAGGATTGAACATTCTCTCTCCAACCGAACTAGACCATGCGAGCCCGTCCCAGCGACAACATGCGTTAGAGAGTCTGAGAAAAGTGAGAATCTTGGACCCCTCTGCTGGGGCGGGCGTATTCCTAATTGCTGCTGCTGAGTGGCTTGTCAGAGCACGCTCTGCATTGGGTGACAAAAGAGACAGGGCCAGAATTAGAGAGGAAATCATAACCAACAATCTCTATGCAGTTGACATTATGGAAGGGGCAACTTCGATGTGTCAGCTTCGACTGCGGCTTTGGATGAACAGTGGTGATGAGGCCGGGTCTGGACATGATACAATCAATCCTTTGCGAAACATTCGAACTGGAAACAGCCTCGTTGGCAGGGTTCGGAGTTGTGAAGAAGATCCTGACTACGGCTGCCTCATACCGTTCCATTGGGAGACAGAGTTCCCATCTGTATTCCAAGAAGTGTACAACGGATTCGATGTTGTTGTCGGAAACCCCCCATACGGAAACATACTCTCCGAAGAAGAGAGGACAGTAATCAAGAACCAGTATGGTCAATATGTAAACGGAGGACGAAACGGTACCTGGAATGTCGCGAGCCTATTCATTGTTAGATCAAGATTCCTCCTTAGAACCAATGGTAGGCTCGGCTTGCTACTACCAAACAGCATACTCCGAGTAGGTCAATTTGCAAAGACTCGTCAGTTCATGGTAGAGAACATGAAGCTTGAACAGATAATCGACGAAGGCAGCCCGTTTGATGGTGTGACTTTGGAGATGGTAAGCGTCTTCGGTAGGGCAGCAAGTCCTGATGATGACTCCCCTGTTCATGTGCTTTCAAGAAGACCAGGACTCTGGGAGACCAACAAAGTGCCTCTTCATATTCTTGGCTCAGGGCGGTTATTTGTAATCTATCACGATGATTTGCTTGGAAAGATAATGCAGAGGGGGGAGACAGGTGTTCTCACAGCAGGTAGAGGACGAGACATACCCCATGAGCATGTGAAGCGAGAGAATAGAGGTCGATTCAGAGTACCTTATGCCACGAGTGGTAGAAGTGTAAAAAGGTACAGAATAGACTATGATCATGTCATTCATGCTGACGACTGGTTCTTTGGAGACCCCGCACTCACAGATTCGTACAATAATGAATTCCTCATAGCTACCAAGAACTATCCATTTCCAAGATGTCTGATGAAACCAAAAGGGGTTCTACATGGTGGCGGCGCTGTCAGGATCAAGGCACTACGCGATGATTTGAGAGAAGAAGCAATTGGACTCATTCTAAACTCAACTCTGTCCAAGTTTGTCTGTAGGAGATATCTTACAAACGCTAGTCAATTGACGACTTGCCTCAATACGGGAATAATGGAAGAGTTTCCAATCATATATCCTGACGATCCTGCAGTCTTCGTCCTGTTGTTCCGTACACTTCAGATGCTTCATCAGAGAACGAAACACAACGAGTACAGACTTGAGAAGGAGTATCTTGAGAAGCTCTCTGACGCGCTTGTCTACGAGCTCTATCTACTTCGAGGAAGCAAACTTATGGAAAGCGTAAGGCAGACATTGGAATCGATTGGAGACACTGCAACACCTGAATTGGTATTCGAAGCGCTCCAGAGACCATCGGTCATTGAGAAGGCTCAAGAAATCTATACAGATCCAGAAGTAATTCGAATACGGAATTCCAGGCTTCTTGCGGGTGCATAGCTTCTCAGATACTGATGCTTAAATACGACAAGCCAAGCAGACCTTGACACAGGATGTGGTCGTAATAACAACAGAAGATCGTGGTCCTCAAGATGAACCATCTGAAATGGCCGATGAGATTATCGCAGCTGTAGAGGCCGAAGAGGATGAAGAGGATGCAATGACCGAATCAGAAAGACAGATCGAAAGGGATAGGGAAACTGAGCGGATTCGCAAAGCAAGGGAGCTGAAGAAACAGCTCAGAAAAAGAGAACTTGGATTGATAAACTACCGATGGCCTGCTTTGATCCTCATTCTAGCAGGCATCCTTGCTGCTTGGACGGAGTTCCTGGTTGTCATGATTCACCCTCCAGAGATACAAGGTCTGAACACGTTCTTTGAGAGTTTCCTTCTCTTAGGTGGAGCTTTCTATCTCTTCCCGTTGATAGCCGGAGTAGGATTCATCTTGTGTGGAATCTGGGCATACAGAGACCCAAGGGCTACATTCGTATCACTGATTCCAGCTGTGATAGTAGTCATGGCGTCGATGACAGTCTACTTCCTAGTGACTTTCGCCGTGACTGCGGACCCTAGTCTTGAAGGATTGGTTTATGCCACTGGTACGCCCATAACCATGCTGATTACTGGAGTTCTTTCAATCCTGTCCATCTTCCTGAGAGAGAAGGAATAGACTAACCGTCCAAGCGCTTCATTCACTGAGATAGTCATCCAGTCTGCATTCGTCCTCTAGAATAGACATCCAGTCAATCCTTGTTGTCGTGTTGGGCTCTTTCAGCAGACTGACTATCTTTTCAACAACATCGGGGACTGACAATTCCGTCGTATCGATCTCAGAGACAAGGTCTTCACCAAATGAGTACAGCGCATCAATCTGACAGACTCCTAAAACCTCAGCCTCAATGTTCTCAGCTGCTTTGTCCTCTTGATAGCCACGCTTTGAGAGGCGGGTCTTCAAAGTGTCCGGATGCACCCTTAGGATCACCGCACGTTCGACTGAGCCCTTGGGTACAAGATCAATATAGTGACCCTCGATAATCATCCGCTCGGATGTCGAATCGATGAGCTCGATGACCGCATCTACTAGGCAGTCTTCATCAATGACATCAGTTTCTCGTGATTCATCTCTAGATTCGATGCAATTCGAGTCTGTCGCCAAAACTCCCAGTGAGACTACTTTCATGTTTAGAGATTCTCCTAGCGCCTTTGCGACAACTGTCTTGCCGGTTCCAGGGGTCCCACCGATTAGAATGACTGCCATGACTGTTGCAGAATCGGTTTCCAAATAAGGGCTTGGGAGCGACAGAGGCAGACAGGCCACTAGGGCTTATATGGATGATACGAGCATTAGCTCTCAGTCAAAAGAGGTGCAGCATCCTGTTTAGAAGAGGTCTGAGTCTTGGCCCACTGGCTAGATCCACTGCCATAGCGGTAGTCTTACTGGTGTTGGCAGTCTTTCTATGGTGGGATTATACAATCATCTCAGTCCTCCTTGTTGTTTTTGTGATCTACATCTGTGTTGGAGGTTGCTGCAGGAGTGCATCCGTCACGGATCTAATGCGACCATCCAGGAGAAGCAGAAGAGAGGGTCTCTGGGATATCGTTGATCGTGGATACAGAAACGCATTTGAGAAATCTATTGAGATTGAAGCAGCTGACATCCCAGGCATGATGGATCCAAGGATGGCTCCATATGAGCTGCCAATAGAGATCATCCCCGGAATCTCAACAGGGCAGAGTGGAAGGCTTCGCGAAATGGGCATTGAGATACTCCTAGATTTGGCGGACGGCAATCCAGAAGACATTGCACTTGCATGCGAAACGGAAGTGCAAATCGCAGAAGAGTGGAAGACAGATGCGATCGTCATCATCTATGGTGGAGAAATCGAGAACCTTGTTCAGCTTGGAACCTATGATGCTGCAGCTCTGAAAGTGAAGATTGACTTCGCCATCGAGTCTAGAGAAATCAGTGTGCCTCAGGGCTACGAGGCTTCTGAAGAGAAGATCAGAGACTGGATTGCAGCTGCAAAGGACGAGATGATCAGACTTGGGATAGACAGCTCGGATGATTTCTTCGATGAGCCGTGACAGTCAGTTCATTCTAGGACCTTGCATAACGAATAAAAGAAACTCAAAAGCCTCTTTGAAATCCTAGACGTGTCGACGTGAGGAGCAAGATGAGTTACGAAGTTAGGCAGTTCGAACCATCAGACATCAACTCAGTCGTAACGATAAACCGTACCTGCCTGCCAGAGAACTATCCTGAGCAGTTCTTTATGGGTTTGCATTATCATGCCCCGAAGGCGTTTCTTGTTGCCACAATCGAAGAGTCTGTCATAGGATACATCATGTGCCGGATTGAGAGGGGCATCTCAAACTATGGCCGACTTCCTGTCAAGAAAGGACACATTGTCTCTGTGGCCGTCATGCCTGAGCTTCGTGAGCAAGGGATTGGTACAAAGCTGATTGTGACAGCACTTGAGGAAATGAGCAATTATGGCGCAACCGAGTACTTCTTGGAGGTAAGGAAGTCAAACAGCGAGGCGGTCTCGGTTTATGAGACTCTGTGCTTCGACATCAAGAAAGTTCTCCGCGGTTACTATCGCGATGGAGAGGATGCGTATCTCATGTCAAAGAAGGGCTCCGAAGAAGTGGAGGACTCAGCGATTGAGTAGGAAGCGAATCGAAGTTCCTCTAGTGTCCGAATGCTCTGCGTGCATAATGGAGAGTCTGGATACACTTATTCCAATGCTCACTGAAGACAGTGACGAAAGATACGAGCTTTATAGACTGGCATTGAAGAGGCTTTCTGAAGGATTCGGTCAAAGAACCGATCCGCTGACTCTGTCAGTGACACTCTATCGGGAGCTGTATGAGAAGGCTGACGTCGAGGACCCTTATAAGCATCTGAAGGACCTAAGCAACGAAGCCGCAAAGAAAGTGATTCCTGATGTGATTATTCATGTAGAGGCCTTTGCGGGATATGAAAGGCTTAGAGCAGCTCTTGCATCATCCATAGCTGGGAACATTATCGATTTCAACACTGCAGGACACGAACCGGACCTTGAAGGATTGGAGAGTGTCTACAGATCGGTTCTTGAAGAAGGATTCCACATTGATGATTCTAAAGCGATGTGGACGGCCTTGAATCGTAAGAAAGGAAGACTCCTGATTCTAGGAGATAATGCTGGTGAGACTCTGTTCGATCTGCCCCTAATACGACTCTCGAAAGAACTTGGATGGACAGTCATCTACGCCATCAAAGAGAAAGCCATGGTCAACGATGCGACCATCGAAGATTTGAAGGGTACAGAGATTGAAGAACTTGCCGCCATGATCTCTACGGGAGCATGGGCACATGGTGTTCCGTTGAAGTGGGTCAGCAAGGAATTTCTCAACGAAGTATCAAAGGCTGACCTAGTGATATCCAAGGGTCAAGCAAACATAGAATCCTTTCCTGAGATTCAAAGGGAGCTAAGTGTTGAAACTTACTACGTCACTAGAGCAAAGTGTCCGCATATCTCTCGAGCAATTGGGGCAGCCAAGGGATACAATGTTGTTCTTATGGGGTAGTCCATTGCAACACGAATTGGGTGAAGGCAAACTTGAATCCCGACAATATCCGGAGCGCAACTCCAGTTCTCTATCACGCCTAGAGCATTTGGACCAAGAAGAACGCTTAAATGCAAAACTTATTGCGAAGTGCATGTACAGTTTTGATGCAATAGTCAAAACTATCGTTAATCATCAACTAGGAGGAACTAGAGATGAGTCAGCAAGTCCCAGTTATAGTTCTAAAGGAAGATACTGAGAGAACTCGAGGCCGTGATGCTCAGAGAAACAACATCATGGCCGCCACGGTGATTGCAGAAGCTGTGAGATCTGCCCTCGGTCCAAAAGGAAGCGATAAGATGCTAGTGGACTCCTTCGGCGACATCACAGTCAGCAACGATGGAGCAACGATTCTGAAGGAGATGGATGTAGCTCATCCAGCTGCCAAAATGGTAATTGAAGTGAGTAAGACAGTTGATGCAGAGGTGGGTGATGGTACTACTACCGCTGCTGTTCTTACAGGTGACCTTTTGAAGCATGCAGAGACCCTGCTTGACCAGAAGATCCATCCGACGACGATTATCAGTGGCTACAGAAAAGCAGCGGAAAGAGCCCTCGAAGTAATTGACGAGGTTGCAGAGAAGATTGATCCTGAGGATCCATCCTACAAGAAAATCCTGATCGATGCTGCGAAAGTTGCAATGTCAAGCAAGTTTGTTGCCACCTCGCGAGACAAGCTCTCCAAGGTGGTTGTGGATGCCGTTATGTCCATTTCTAAGGACCGTGCGCAAGAGGAGATTGATCTAGACGACGTCCCGAGACAGAAGCAGGAAGGAATGGCTGTGGATAAAACTGAGCTGGTCAGAGGACTTGTCCTTGACAAGGAAGTCGTTCATCCCAGCATGCCAAAGAAGATAGCGGGCGCAAAGATTGTACTACTTGAGGCTCCATTGGAGATAACCAAGACCGAGTTTGACGCCAAGATTTCAATCAGCGACCCAACATCCATGCAGAGCTTTCTTGATGAAGAAGAGAGAATGCTGAAGGAAATGGTGCAGAAGATCATTGACTCCGGCGCTAACGTTCTGATTGCCCAAAAAGGCATTGATGACGTTGCTCAGCATTATTTGGCAAAGAATGGAATCCTCGCAGTCAGGAGAATCAAGAAATCAGACGTTGAGAGACTTCACAAGACAACCGGTGCCGCCATTGTCTCTAAGGTCCAGAATCTCACATCGGCAGATTTGGGAACCGCAAAGATCGTAGAGCAACGCACAGTTGGCGACGACAAGATGCTGTTCATTGAAGGAACACCAAAGTCCTCTGTTGTGACCATTCTTGTCAGAGGCGGAACTGACCACATTGTTGACGAGGTCGACCGAGCTCTGAACGATGCACTCTATGTAGTCAAAGACATCGTCGTGCACCCCTACATCACTTATGGGGGCGGTGCGCTCGCCGGAGAGATTGCCAAGCAGCTACGCGATTATGCCTCTACACTCGAAGGAAGAGAACAATATGCAGTGAACGCATTCGCTGATGCAATGGAAGAGCTTCCCTCAACACTGGCTGAGAATGCCGGTCTTGATCCTATCGATATCATCGTCAGTCTCAGGGCGGCCCATACTGAAGGTAATGTAACCTTCGGACTCGACATCGATAAGGGCAAGGTTGGTGACATGAAGAAGATTCGGGTAATTGAGTCAGCACTCGTCAATAGGCAGATTGTTATGTCGGCTGCAGAAGCTGCTCAAATGATACTGAAGATCGACGACGTCATCAGCTCCAAAGGTGGCGGCATGCCAAGCCCTGGTGGCGACGACATGCCTGATTCAGACGACGACTAATAACAGGTGAATTGAATGCCAAAAGGCTCAGAAGAGAAGGAGACTGAAGAGGCCACGATAGACCCAGCTTCCGTTCTCGTAAACGTCCCAGGTGTGGGACCTAAGACCGCGGAGAAGCTTGTGGAGAAGGGTTTCGAATCGCTGGAGAAAGTATCGAAGGCAAAAGCGGAGGTTCTTGCTGAGAATGTCCCAGGCCTCAGTGTTGCCAAGGCGGAGAGCGTAATCGCAGAAGCGAAATTACTGCTCAAAGCCATTGCTTCTGGAGCCGTTGATGTTACAGGGAAGCCGAAGAGAGCCAAAAGGAAGAAGGCTGTTGAGCCTGATCCTGAGAAGCACAAACTTCCACCTGCAGTGGAGATGAAACGTTCGGTTGCCAGGACCTCTATGAAAACAGGGTTAGAAGGTGATTTGGAGAAGAAGGGTATCCCTGTAGCTCCCAAATGGCTCACGAAATTCGAGAAGGCTCGAATCATTGGGGCCCGCGCTCTTCAGATATCCATGGGAGCCCCTGTCCTTGTGGACATGGGCTCCGCACCAGGAGGCCTCTTCGCTCTTGCTGAGTATGAGTTGAAAGGGGGAGTTCTCCCGATGACCGTGAGAAGAACACTGCCAACCGGTGAGTTTCACGACATTCCACTATCGGTACTGCTTGAGAGTACGAGGCTGGACTGAGCTATCCATAGCCTCTACTCATCATTTCTTCTTCTTTCAATATTCCCTAGGCAATAGTACCGCTTAAATGTGAATTCAACCAGATTCCGTCTTCTGGACAGTGGAGGACATTGCAGCAGCCAATAGACATTCTCATAACGCCTGACCTGATAGTTCGCTGCCTACTCGGCTTCGCTGTCGGCGCGCTAATCGGTCTAGAGAGGCAAAAGGATCATGAGGATACCCAAGTGGGAATCAGATCTTTTGGACTTCACAGTCTCCTAGGGACCCTTGCTGCTTATACTTACACTGCCACATCAAACCCGATTGTGCTGATCTACGCTACTGTGGCCTCATTGGTTTTTCTTGGGGCACAGATTGGACACAAGTTCTTTGTTATGCGAGGAAGAGGACTTACGACATCGATTGTGTTCGCTCTTTCCTTTGTCCTTGGAGCTTTGGTAGGGCTTGACGCCGCACCCCCACCTGGACAATACATCGGTTCACTCTCTGTCCTTGCTATGGCAGTATCTTTCTTGGTATTTCTTGTATTGAGTTTCAAAGAAGAGATTTCTGAAACCGTCACAGCTATTAGCAAACAGGAGATGATTAGCGCGGCCCAGCTTGCAGTCTTGATATTCTTCCTGTGGCCATTGATTCCTCAGACAATATTCATTGGAACGATTGAGTTTCCTGTATTCACTGTCTACGTCATGGTTGTCATTCTTCTCTCCATCAGCTTTGCGAACTACATTCTGGTCAAGAAGTACAAAGAGCGTGGTCGTTACTACTTCGCCTTCTTCGGTGGATTCGCAAATAGCGAAGCAACAGTGGCTAGCCTAACGGAGACCTACGTGAATTCAGGAAGGATTCACGTAGGCAAGACATCAACAGCAGCCATCATGGCAAATATCTCTATGGTCTTGCGAAATGGGATCATCGTGATCATTCTTGAGTGGACACTGGCTTCTAGCATTGCGATATTCAACTTCTATCTCGTGCCACTTGCCATACTCACTCTGATGGGAATTGTCAGTCTGTTACAAGCACGCAGACAAGTCCTTGAGGGTGAAGAGGGAGAAATTGCGGATTCACTGGGGTCTCCATTTGAGTTTGGTGCTGCACTACGATTCTCTCTAGTGTTCACCGCCGTATCCTTTTTCTCATTGATACTGCAGACATTCTTCAGCGATTTGGGAATGTTGGTAGCTGCCTTCGTGGGCGGATTTGCATCGGCAGGTGCAGTGGTTACAATAGCGACACCCCTCTACACAAGTGGGGCCATTAGTCTGGCAACAGCAGTATACGCAGTAATAATCGCAACTGTGACTTCGGTGATGAACAAGATCATCTATGTGTACAGTCTTGACAGAGAAATGACCTTGTTTAAACGAGTTGCAAGAGATGCCGTAATAATGGCTGCCGGTGCCTTGGTCTACGTGTTAGTTCTGGCCCTGGGATATCTGCCGGTTGGTTAGCCGAAAGAGCGCAAGACTTAAAGTGACACATCAATGACAAACAATCCGGTGACAGAGATGGATGTTGGTGACTTAGTTCATCTTCAGACTTAGAGAGTTGATACTGAGATTAGCCACCAAAGCCTGTTGCTGGACTAGATTCTTGGGGGTTCTTCGATGAGTGAAATGCGGACAGTCCGGGGTATGCGAGATCTAATGGGTCCTGAAATATTGGTTCGAAACTATCTGCTCGATCTTGCCGAAGGCATCTTCCAGCTCTACGGTTACGAACCTCTGGATTCACCCGTGATGGAGCTTTGGGAAACGCTCTCGGCCAAGGGCGGAGAGGAGGTTGAAGCCGAGACATTCAAGTTCAAAGACAAAGGAGATAGGGATGTCGGTCTTAGATTCGATTTGACAGTTCCTTTGGCCAGAATAGTGGCCTCGAATCCTCATTTGCCAAAGCCATTCAGGCGATACGCAATAGGAAAGGCGTGGAGATACGATAGACCACAAGCTGGCAGATACAGAGAGTTCATGCAGGCTGATGTAGATGTGATTGGTTCACTCAGCCCTTCGGCAGATGCTGAGGTTGTCCTAGTCGCTCTGGAATTCTTCCGAGAAGTGCTTGGTGAAGACTACGTCGTAAGAGTCAATAACCGGAAAGTTCTGAGAGGACTCACGGAGAAGGCGGGAATTGAAGAGAGCCGTTCTTTTGAGTGCTTCAGAGCGATTGACAGGCTCGATAGGATAGGACGAGCCGGAGTTCTCGAAGAGCTGAAGACTAGGGGATTCAAGTCAGACCAGAGCGAGTTCCTAGTCGACGCAATCGACTTGAAAGGAGAAGGGTCTAAGATACTGCCCGAGTTTCGTGAGCTTCTATCAGGATCCAGCATTGGAACGGAGGGTGTCGAAGAGCTGGAATACATGGCGGAGATATTTGCCGAGACCACCGAAGAAGGCGAAGTTGAGTTTGACATGTCTCTAGCACGAGGGCTCGACTATTACACGGGACCAGTCTTTGAAGCGGCATGGCTTGGAGAACCAAAGGTTGGTGCCATTTCAGGAGGCGGCCGATACGATAAGCTGGTTGAGCGATTTGGTGGTCCGGCTACAGCAGCAACTGGCATTTCCATAGGCATTGACCGAATCATTGACATTGCTCTGGCAAGAGGACTCGCCGCCAACCTGGAGGGCGGAATTGATGTTTACATTGCGCCAATAAAGAGGCCAATGGTCAAATTCGCGATGAAGATTCGTTCAGAGCTTGTACAAGCGGGGGCTTCTTGCGACATCGATCTCATGGAGAGACCATTAAAGAAACTCCTTGAGATTGCAGACTCTCGAAAAGCCAAACTTGTCGTCATTGTCGGGCAAAAAGATCTAGAGAAAGGCAGTGTCAGTGTAAGAGACATGGCCACCAAAGAGACCTCTCAGGTTGCTATTGACCAGATTACGTATTATGTAATGGACAAGACTCTGGAAGAGTGAGATCAGGTCTGTGGGCCCTTAGGTGGAGTCTCAGACTTTGCAACGAATCAAAGGCTTTTTCAGAAATGAAACTCCTTGAGGCTGTTTGAACTCACATGACACGTATGCCAGTGGTTGCAGGTAGTTTCTATGAAGGGACACATGAAGTATTGATGAAGCGACTCAATGACTGCTTCCTGAAGGGTATGGGACCAGGCAGATTGCCTGAAGGTGACCCTGGACAGGATAGAAGACTGAAGGCTGTCATCGCGCCTCACGCAGGGTATGTCTATTCAGGCATGACTGCAGCTCAGAGCTACATCAGAATCTTCGAAGACGGCAGGCCTGAGACCATTGTGATTATTGGGCCAAACCACACTGGATATGGCGAAAGCGTGGCAGTGTGTGAGGACGACTGGGAGACACCCCTAGGCACTGTCAGATATGATAGAGTCCTAGGACCAGCTATTGTGGAGCAGAACGAGTTTGCGCGGTCCGATTGTATTGCTCACAACAGTGAACACTCGATTGAAGTACAGCTTCCGTTTCTGCAGTTCATCTTTGGTGAAGGAGTCAGCTTCGTACCAATAGCCCTAAGGGGCCTCGAATATGAAGTGTGTGAGTCGTTGGGGAAGACTCTTGCAAATCTAGCAAACGAGACAGACATGCTCGTAATAGCCAGTTCAGACTTTACACACTTTGAGTCGGCCTCGAGTGCGAGGATCAAGGATGACCAAGCGCTAGAGTATCTGCAGTATATGGACCCGAAGGGGTTCCTTGATTTTGTCAAGGGTCACAAAGTGAGCATATGCGGCGCCGCAGCAATCACTGCTGCAATGATATATGCCAATGAGAGGGAAGCCACTATCTTCAATCTCCTGAAGTACACAAACTCGGGAGATATTACCGGCGACATGGGCAGTGTAGTAGCCTACGTAGCTGCAGAAGTTACCTGATCTCCTGTTTGTTCAGATTCAGAAACCGTTCTAGGTACGAATCTAGGCAATGTGATTCCTGCCGCAATAGCTCCCGTCAACGAGACTGAACTGGCCAACAAGAGACTCTCAGCACTCGACGAGTATGTGTCATACATGACACCACCTAGAAGAGGCGAGACGGCGTATGCGCCATTGCTCACCGCCCCAAATGCTCCCATCATTGTACCGTAATGGCGTCTATCAGTCAGATCGCCTATCAATGCTTGGATGGTTGGGCCACGCATCGACATCCCAACGGCAAGCACTGCACCTGCTATGACAAAGCCCAACGTGGAATCAGCAATGACAAACAAGAGAAGTGAGAATGCTCCAATCAGGGCTCCACCGACGATTAGCCACTTCCTACCAACTCTGTCGGAAAGCTTGCCGAATACTATGTTCCCAATGATCATTACTACACCGATGACGCCAAAGAAGACACCAATCTCAAGTGGAGAGATTCCGAACCGCTCAACAGCATCGAGCACAAAGGCCACTTCTAGGATTCCCAACGCAAACATATTGGCAAACATGGCCACACCAAGTCCAGAGTATGCACGCCTGTTCAAAGCAAAGCTCTCTCGGATTGAGACCTTCTCCACGACTTCGGTGGTTGTGTCGGACCGAATCTTTGGCTCAGCTACCAAGGCGAAAACAGCGACGAAGGTTGCGAGGGCTGCCAGTCCAGCGATTATGAAAGGCAATCGTATTCCAAGAAACTGCGCAAGTACGCCCCCAACCGTGGGACCAACTATGAAACCAACCATGTTTCCCATACTGAGGTAACCCATAGCAGCTCCTCTATTCTGTGGAGTTGTCACATCTGATACGTAGGCATTCGCAGCAGGAAAGAAACCTGCAGAAACGGCGCCTTCCAATGCACGGACGAGAATCATTGTGATGATATTGGTGGCGAATGCATAGACAACGTTTGCAAAAGCGAATCCAATCAGTGCCCCAAGAAGAACAGGTCTTCTCCCCACTTTGTCAGAGAGACCGCCTAGTGGTCCAGCGAGGATTATCCGCGTGATTGCGAAAGAGGCTGCTAGTACGCCCAGTTCCGTGCCGCCAACACCGAGCTCAACAATGTAGAAGGGGAAGATGGGTGTAACGATTCCAAAGCCTACCTGGAGAATGCTGAGCGAGATTGCCAACATCCAGACCTGCCGCATCCCATGGGACTCTTCTACGCTCTCAGGATGTATGTCGTCCTCTGTGGTGGTCTCGACCTTGGAATCCATTGGAGAAGCAGCTCATCGCTCGGCAATGCTCAGACCTTTTCAGTCTTCCCGAACAGCTGTTACATTACTACTTGTCAATTATGACGCGACTGACTCCTTCAATTGACGCAAGAACTTCAATCACTCGACCAGGCAGAGGGTCTCGAGTTATGACTTTGAGACACGGCTGCCTATAGATCGCTACGTCCTCAGCGATAACCTGTCTAATTGCTATGTTGTGACCGGCAATGGTAGATGTAACATCTGATAGGATACCGGGGTTCTCGGGAGCCTCCACGTAGATGGTGACGACTCCATATCCAAACTGTCTGCTGACCTTCTCCAGGGATGGACCGGCAGGACGAAGCGACGAAAAGAAACCGCAGAGCTCATCATCAGAACAGACGTCCTCTGTTGTTGCGCGAACCGTCCGTCTATCTATGCCCAAAGCATCTCCTATTGCTTTCAACGGAACACGAACTTCGCCACACTTCACAATTCCGACATCTTCAATGTGCATCCCGTGTCGTATTATGGTTTCAGCAACCTTCAGCCGCTGGGGCGAATCTTGGAATCTTTCGACAATGCTTTCCCACATCAGGGACACGCCCTTAGACGTTCTGCTTTCTCAGAAGTTCCTTTTCATACAAAACCTCATTTATGTATCCATCGGGCATCTTGAAATGCTTCATTCTGTAACCAACTACTCGATACCCCATTGAATCGTACAGGGATTTGGCCAAATCATTCGAGTCAAATGTGCTCAGAATGATTTTCTCAAAGCCTTCTGCGTGTGCAGCCTCTTCGGCCGCCATCATTAAGGCTCGACCCACTCCTACCCTTCTGTGTTCCTCTACTACGATGATCCCAAGTCGAGCAACGTGGCCCGATGCCATCCACTCCTCAGGCTGGAGTGTCAGATGTCCCGCATAAACTCCATCAAGAAGTGAAACCAAGAAGATCTCTCTGTTTTGAGAAGTTCGCTGAATCCAATGAATCCAATCGCCAAGCGTGGAATTGGGAGAGAATGTAGGCAGCCATACCCCCTCATCTACTACTGACTTGAACCCGTCGAAGATGTTCCTTGCATCGTTCGTGTTGGCCGGACGTATGGAGATGGGACGTCCATCCTTTGAGACGAACTTCCATTCCTGCAATTGTTTCACCTCACCATATCGGTTCGCCTTCAGTGTGCCCTTTGGCCACGAATCTAAGCTTGAGGAACTCCTTTATCTCTTCAGCCAGTTCCTCCGTAACTACACGAGTCATCTCAACCCACCTTAGTCAATGCCTAGGGATTTGTCTTCAGGTCTTCCTCTCTTCGAGTCATTCCAGACCAATGGACATTCTGCACACCTTCTGTTCTAGCAACTTCTGCTAGGGCCTCCATTGTCTTCTTGGTAACAAGTGGGGTCTTCTTCAGTGGAAACTCTTGTCCGAGAAGGGCATACTTGTCTATACAGAGATTGTTGAAAGCGAGAAGATCGTATCGAACAACGCCATTCATATCGTCGATTATGAAGCGTGAGATTTTCCGAATGTTGTCTTCGCTGTCTGTGAATCCTGGAATGATAGGTGTACGAACCCAAACTGGAATACCAGATGATGCAAGTGTCCTTGCATTTGACAGGACAGTCTCCAGCGGAACTCCTGTGTATTCGAGATGTAGTGCTTCATTCATCTGCTTCAAGTCATAGAGCACCAAATCAACGAAATGCAGAATCCGCTCAAACGCTTTCTTGCTAGAGTAACCACACGTGTCTAACGCGACATGGACACCATGGGACTTGAGTCCTTCAGCAACCTCAATTGCAAATTCGAGTTGATACAATGCTTCTCCGCCGGAAAGAGTCACCCCCCCGTTGGAGGTCTCGAAAAAGACCTTGTCACGTATGAGCTCATCAACGAGAGGTTGTACATCCCACTCTTCGCCTATTACCTCAATAGCGGTAGTAGGACAGGCGTCCTC
>CP070761.1:755625-760889 GCA_020348985.1 Candidatus Thorarchaeota archaeon
TGCTACGCCTCACGAATCGATAGAATCCTATTGACATAACGGCCATGAACGCTAGCAGGGCCTCAAGCAGAATGATGTCTATTATGCCTTGAAATGCTTCCAGCTGCATTCACTATGCCTCCACATATCTCAGACCCAGAGCTCCAATCTATAGGATGTTATGCATTGCTATGAGGATATATTAGCCCATAATTGCTCCGCTAATATAGTTATCGGGGAGAGGCCCCTCAAGCAAGGGTTGCTACTCCAAATAGAGTGAGACTCTTCCTGGCAACGCAAAACGGGCCTTGTTCTGAGGGTCATAATCCGGATTCTCAAATGAATGGACTACGACCTCGAGCCCCAGCTCAGAACTCATATGTTCGGCGGAATCCTTTAGAACTGTAAACTCGTCTTCCGCTGACTTGGAATGTTCCCAAAGGCCATTCTCTTTTGCAATTCGATCTACGATGGACTTGATTTGTTTGCCATGCTTCTTGAATTCGTCTTGAGACATCAGTAGCTTCATTATCTCGCCTACCATTAGAGGAACGTCTGCCTTACGTATCATATGCATAGCACTGTACATCCATTCTGGAGCAACATAGACGTGTGCCTTGTTCGGAGTCTTGTCTTTCAGAAGCTTGATGATTTCTCTAATGTCTCGGACTGTGGAGGAAACCACCTCTTGTGCCATTTCAATGTCTGGATCTATCAAGTCAGTATCTGCCTCCGGCCACGGAGCAAATGAGACAAGACCTTCTCCTCCAAGATTGAGCCATGACTCCTCGCTTAGGTGGGGCGTCATGGGGGCCATTAGTCGCACCCACTTCTCACATATGTAGGCCATTGTGTGATTATGTTCATCCTCGGGGACTTCGCTTCGTCTCATGTATTGGTTTATCACGCGTATCATTTCTGATGTTACCTGAGTTGCGTACTCCCTAAGCTTGAATGTCTCCATGTTCCCAGTTGCGAAGTCTATTATCGAATTGACCTTGGACAATACCCACTTTGTGATGGGTGATGGACTGTCCTTCCCCTTGTAGGCCCGAGGTTCATACGACGAATACTTGCCTGTGATGTCCACAAACTGTCTCAGACGGTTTCTAACAGACGGAACATCCCTTTCGCGGAAGTCCATCAGTGAGGCAGGCTCAGCAGCTGATATGGCATATGTACGATAGACATCAGCACCATACCTCTGAGGAATCTCAACCAGGGGAATCACGTTCCCCTTGCTCTTGGACATCTTCCTGCCCTCTAGGTTGACATGCTCATTCAAACTGATACATTGAATCCAATGCTCCTTCGGGAATATTGCGGCATGATGGAAGATTGCGAAGGATAGATGATTGGAAATATGAGAGGGCGCAGTATGTCTCTGGTCATTAGGGTACCAATGCAGAAACTCCTCGCGCATTGTCTTAAGCAACTTCCTGTCAATTCCTGTATCATTGGACACTTTCTTCTCGTCGCCCACTCCAAGGTAGACATAGTCGAAGAACTCCACAGTCAGCTGTTCTGGATCCAATTCATTGGACGTAATGTGATGTGCAATTGTATAGAATGCCATGTAGATGGTTGAGTCGGACAGCGCCTCTATGATCCACTCAGGGTCGAAAGGCAGTGGAGTTCCGATACCTCTCTTTCGAGCGCACGGCCTTTGTGCCAGCCAATTAAAGGTTGATTCAAACAAGCTTCTGAATAGCTCAGGGACAATTCTCATGCTGTTTAGTGCATCCCAAGCCCTGTCCTTCCATCCTGGACCTTCGTAGTCCAAGAACCACTGACCCTCCAGGACCGCAATCTGAACATCCGTCCCACATTTGCAGATGACAGGCCGCTGATCCGGCTCATAGAAGACGTCAGCCCGGTTTTTCTCCCTCAGCCAAGCTATGACGTCATCTTTAACATCACTGACCTTCCTACCAGCGAACTGACCACAATTCTCCTTCATTGTTCCTTCATAGAACTCAACTTTGTATACTTCCTGAGTGGCCTCCTCAAGCTTCTCGACATCCTTCTGGGACTTTACGTCGAGTCTCTCAACTACATCCTTTGTCATGAAGTCGCCTTGTCCTTCAACCTCGATCATCAGGATTATATCGATGTTACGAACCTCTTCAGCCGAAATCCCATACTTCTCAAGTTCCGATGGACTGTCCCATAGGTCTCGTAAGGCGATGTAGTCCCATGGCGCATGTCCAGGTACGGAATACACAACTCCAGTCGCGTTAGTAACGTCAACAAATTCGGCAGGCAGGATTAGGATTTCGCGATCATGATGGATTGTCCTGCATCGCTTGCCTATTATCTCGGACCCAGGAAATGATCTAATGACTTCAACTTCTTTTGCCTGCAGCTTCAGTTTCTCAACCGCAGCTTCTGCTACTACCCACTTCTCACCATTGACTTTCGCCCAAACGTAGGTTGCGGTCGGATGAATCCACATATTCGTAATGCCAAATGTCGTCTCCGGACGCAGCGAAGCCGCGACCAAATATCCGTCTTCAAACCCGTACTTCATGGCATTGAAGTCTTTGATCTTTGCATACTCACCTTCCAACAGATCATCTTCACCGACTGGATTCCCGCAGTTCGGACAGAACAGAAGGGGGTGTGCCCCTCTCTGAATATAGCCCAAATCATTGAGCTTCTGATATTGCCAGGTGATGAACTGAGTGTATATCGGATCGCCAGTAGTGAATTTCCTTCTCCAGTCTATGCTATAGCCTAATGCCTTGAAATCCATTGAAATGGCATCTGCAAAGAAGTTGACTGTCTTCCATGGATCCACAAACTCTTGCAGCTGCGCTTCAACCTCTTCCTCGGTATCCAGATACAAGCGCAAGTCTCGTCTGTATTGCTCGAGAGCGATTTCGTCCTTGTCCTTTACTCGCTGAACGATTCCCAAGATGGGCGTACCAGTTATGTGAGAGGCTATGGGATATAGTACATTGAATCCTTGCATGCGCTTGTAACGGGCAATGACATCTCCGACCGTGTATGTGCGCCCATGTCCGATATGGAGAGCACCGTTGGGATATGGATAGGGCACGGTCAAGAAAAACTTCGGTTTTGTAGGATCCGGGTCTGCTTCAAAGACGCGGTCTTTCTCCCAGCGATTCTGCCACTTCTTCTCAATCTCGGTATACTCACTCATGGCGATGACTCTCCACAACGACTGATTCAGTAAATGAGCCAGAAAAGAAGTCCTCTATAAAGGACTCGCAAAAGGAAACGATGCTATGTGTTGAGAACGCAATCCAACCTGGCTCAACTCTACGGAGTGTCCTTCTTGATTCCTTATTAGAGCTTTGGGCGAGTATTGTTGACCATTGCGAGTCGCAGGTATTGCAGCTGAGGATATGCTTTTCAATGACGGTAGAACCCGAGTCGGAACTACCTGCAGGCGGACTCGGTGAATGAACCCTTACGAATCGGAATACATAGACCTTCATCAAGAACTCCTCCCCTATGACGAGGTTCTTCGGCATCTCCGACTGATTGAAGATAGTGGCAATCTGGAAAGATACTTCAAAGGAGCTAATAGAGGGGGGAGATGGTTTTTCCAAATCCTGAGTGAGGAATTCGTAGAGACACTCGCCAGCATGATAAACTCCCTCAACAAGATTAGTCAGAATCCAGGGCCTGTCCTTGAAGTGATGAGCGGAGACGGACGATTGACTGAGTTTCTTGTATCACGAGCGGAGAGAAGGATTATAGCTACCGATTCCAAAGACGGACGCTACAATATTGCATATCCAAAGTGGGTCGAGACCATGGACGCGCTAGAGGCAGTAGAACACTACAATCCAGCCTTCGTTGTGCTCTCGTGGGAACCATACCTGTCAGATGTGGGATGCAGGATAGTTGAAGCAGGGATTCCGACAGCATGGATTGGGCAAGTCAAAAAGTGTGGCCATCCAGACCTATTCGAGCTTGAACACAAGAAGACAAACAACCAGTATGTGTTGGGGAAGTTTGATTCCTTCCTGAGAAATGAACTCCACTCCGATGTCTATCTCTTCAATTGCTGAGTGGAACGCAAAACAATTCTGCGAATTGATATCGACAAGCATCTTGTACACCATCCTTAAATCATACGTATCTCTGAAGATAGGGAGAGATTTCGTGTGGTTGGGTGTTAGGATTTGCTCTCTTCGTTCAAGAAGTTCGTGTATGGAATAGGTAGATTTGGTTCTACCTTGTTGTTGACGATAACAGACCTAACAACGTTCTACATCTATGGTGCTTTCTTCGAGCTCTCCTGGCTTCTCTCAGGTCTAGCGCTGTCCCTATCATTTGTAGTAATCGGCCTAACCCACTGGCTGACTGGTTATTACAGCGACCAAGTTGACACTGGTCTTGGTCGACGGAAACCATTTGTCATATTCGGTGCGCCGGGATTGGCGGTATCAACGTTCTTGCTATTTGTCCCGAATTGGTTCTTGAATGTGGCAGATCCAACAGTTGAACTCATGGTCTTCGGATACTACGCATTGACAATCTGCTCGACCAAGTTCTTCTATGCTCTGCTCTTGACAGCCTTCCAAGCTTGGATGCCGGAAATAACTGACGAAGGCGAAAGAGCAATCGTTTCAAGCATGGAGAACACAGCAAACTGGTTCGCCACCGGAATGGGAATTGCACTCGGATTCGTTGCAACGCTTATGTTCGTGACAGGACCGCCCCCAAGTCTCAGTGAACTTGGACTTACGCTAATACTATCCTTCTGCATAATCGGAGTACTGTTCTATATTCCTTCCATTATCTGGATTCGTGAGAAGGATGACATTGTCATTCCAGAGGTTGGTTTTCTGAATGAGACGAGAATTGTCCTTGGCAATCGTGAATACGTGGGATGGATGTTTACGATTGCATTTCTTTCCTTCACATTCACAGCCATTACAGCACAGGTTATTGGATTCGCTCAAGAAGTGCTCCAACTCAATTCAATAGAGACTCTCTTGCCACCGGCGTTGGCACTTGTAGTATCAATCATGGCTTTTCTGTTCATTTGGATCAAAGGAATTGCGAGATGGGGCAAGGGAAGGGGTCTTGCACTTGCGATGGTTATTCTTTCACTACTATTGTTCTCTACACCTGTAATTGCACAGTTGTCGACCGTCATGTCTAATGTTATGCTCGGAATAGTCTTCTTTGTGCCTCTCGCAGCCTGCATGGCGGTCTACTACTTGATGAGCTACATTGTTCCAGCAGACATTGCTCATGTGGATGAGCTAATGACAGGCGAGAACAGAGCAGGGATGTATGAGGGT
>CP070761.1:760989-830223 GCA_020348985.1 Candidatus Thorarchaeota archaeon
GGTACATTGTCCCGATGCTTATCTCTGAAATCTTGACGCCAGTCTTTCCCAATTTTCGATATTCCATCAGTCACTTTCTCCTCTCGAGATGATTTGGAAAGCAAACACAATCATAGATATAAGGTTTGTGAAACAAACCATAAGCCATGATTTGCCCCCGGAATAAACCATCTTGCGTTGAGCACAAACCATTTTGCTCTTTGCCACGAGTGAGAGTTATGCTCGACCAGTTATCAGCAAATGATCTAGACACACTTGATGACGTTTTGGGGAGATTCATTGAAAGTCAAGCAACTCGCGTCACTCTCGACAACCTGAAAGAACAACTAGACAGAGGAATGTCTGAAGGCAGTCTTGAGTTGTTTGGAGAGAAGCAGAGCGACGAAGTTGTAGGACTTGTAGCTGTTGGCTTGAGTAGCAACCGGATTGGTTTGCTCTTTTCTGGGGGCAATGAAGCCATGGATACCCACCTCTTCGAGTTTGCCTACGATCGTATGAGGAAACGCGGAGGCCCCATCAGAGTTGGTGGTTCTTGGCTAACTAGATCATTGATTGACTATGCTTTGAATAGGGGCTTCACCAGGTTTGATAGAGACTACATGATTGTGGAAAGGAAGACTTTGGAGGCAATAGTAAGCCATGACCTTCCAGATGGCTACACGTTTGCCAACTACGATTCGCACGTTAAAGACTCTGTCGCCGACCTGATTCACAGAAGCCACAAGGGGGCTCTCGACGTGATACTATTCCCAGAGCTATTTGGATCTCTTGAAGCGTGTAGCCTGCTCCTAAGGAACACACAAGACAATCGATATGGACAGTATTCGTCACATTCGAAAATTCTGAAACACGACGGTAAAGTAGTTGGTGTCATCTTGCTGAGCGTAGTCAGAGAGAATCGTGGCTACATTCCTGATATCTGCATTGATCCTGATTATCGAAGACAAGGGCTTGGACGACTCCTAATGGTACATTCTCTCAAACATCTCCTCGCCAATGAGGAATGGATCACAGGAGTCAACCTGGATGTGACAATCGGGAATTACGCTAGGAACCTATACGAGTCCTTAGGATTTGTTAAGGAGAGAGGGTATCCTGTCCTTGTAATGGAGGGGCAATAGCCGCAACCGTGCGGCCTTTCCAATGATTATTCTTTGGTCTACAGGAGGACAACAGCAAGTATTCCCGTGAGAAACACACCGTCCCAGGTTCCCGCGCCGCCAATGGATGCTGAATCTGTCTTTAGTACGGAGAGCTTTCCCAGATTCAGGAAGTCTGCCCCGATTAGAGCTCCCAACGTCCCAGCAACATACGCAACGGCATACAGGTTGATGATTCCCGGAAATATCATTCCCACTGCAAGAGTCGCGAAAACAGCCGCAAGTGGCGGGAGTAGTGATGGGGTGACTATGCCCAGATTCGGCACAACTCTGGCGATACGATTCACGGCGATTGTGACTGCCGTAGTCGCAACGACTACTGGCAGAATAGATGGCAAGTTCAGCAATAGCAGGTAGCTACTTACTGCGACAGGAATGATGGCTCCTCCCAGATTTATGCTGACCTTGGTTTCTTGAGGAGTACTTGGCTGAAACAGCTGAATACTGAATCCGCCTTCATACAAATATGGCATGCCAAACGCTTGTGTCGGCTCAGTCTTGATTGTGTAGAGCGGGATGTTCACAAGGCTCCCTACTAGTGAGCCGGGCACAATCAGGTAAGCAAGCCATACCTCTATCCCAATCTGAACGAACGCAAAGCCTGCCGCCTGGATTAGGAAGACGCTCATCAGGGCAAATACGAAGATTCCCAAAGGGGAATTCGGTCGCCGCCTTGACTGCGAGCGACTTTGAGGTTCATCTTCAAAGACAATGGGGACCGCATGGTCCTCGTCTATGCTTGCCCACTTAAGTGGTCCAAGCACATCTTTCCTGTGGTATGTGTCACGCCTATTCAGCTGACGAAGCATCCTCCCACTCATCTACTGGATTGCCTGGATGCGCCATCTTGTGAACGAAAAGGTCACAACCACACACTTTGCACTCGGTCTCTCTCTTCACATGTTCCGCTCTGTCGTGATCGCATGTGCACAAATCTAGAGCTCTCAGATCTAACACTTTGTCTTTCCTCATATTTGGACATTACATCTCTCTCGTCAATGCTAATCAACATTTGTTAATGGGCAGAAGCTGAAGGCGAAACTTTATAAATATCAATACCGATATCGCTATTGATATCAAAGCCGATATCTATACCGATAAACAATAAATCGAGGTAAACAATTCAATGTGCGACAAACATTCAGACAATTTCGAAGGACACCATTTTCAAGGTGGATTCAGGCATATGTGCAGATCACGTTCAGGTTCTCATTGGAAGCGAAGAATGGCATCAGCGCCAAAGGGACTCCTTAGACACTACGTTCTGAAGCTCTTGAGCGAAGGTCCCAAATCCGGCTCAGAACTGATGAATGAGATCGAGGAGAAGACAGAAGGAAGATGGAAACCCAGTCCCGGTTCCGTTTATCCCCTCCTGTCCTGGCTACTCGATTCGGGCTATACAGAAGAAGCGTCGGACCAGGAGGCTGGAGTTAGGCGTTATATTTTGACTGACAAGGGGAAGGAGTTTCTCGAGGAACATGAGAAGCGTAGAGAAGAGCAGAGTGAGAGATTCGGTCCGCACTTCTTTGGAGGTCCCGGTCTGTTTGGAATGGAGAGCTTTCCTGAAGACGCAAAGGAACTTGCAACGAGTCTTAGAAGACTACGGAGAGTAAGCTGGAAGCTACTGAAACGAATAAGTAAGGACCCATCGGACGAGCTCTTCAAAGAAGTCAGGGAAATACTCGATGAAGCCCTAGCGAAAATGGAGACACTGATAGAGAAGTCAGAGGCATAGGTGTCTATATCCAATCAGAGGGGGTTGTAGAGCCCCTTCGTTCAGCTTGTTTTTCATTACTCTTTGTCATGTCACCAGTTGTCAGGTATGTGTGCACCACATTCATGACAAATGTCTGCCCCAGCTTTCTGGAGAGTTCCGCAGTAGGTGCAGTATCTCGGTTCGTATGTCTGACCATATTGGAATGGATCAGGTCGGCCCGAATCCAACACAAAGCCACGATCAACTTTTCTGCTAGGACATGACCGAAAGGCCAGGACGCAAACCACCGCAAGAAATGCCGGGATGATGAACCATGCCACAATTGGGGAAAGGAAGAAATCCCCCACCCCTTCAAAGAAGTTGAATGGATCCGCAGGTTCTAGCAAGACAGTTATTTCATATGCTCCGGTACCTGAGAAGGCATAGACCATAATGTACCATGTTCCCGTCTCAGGATCATCATGGGTATAGTCTTCTCCCCCGTAATCCGTTGACGCCCAATCATATTCTGATCTGGTTGGATACCGATCCCTTGCCGCGTAAAGATCGAAGTCATTATTGCCACAGTTTAGGAGGACTCTCATGGAGTTAGTAGTATTGACAATCGAAATCTCCCAAATGCTGATGTCGCCTTCATGCAGCAAAGACCCACTCGATGCTACCCCATCGCTCAGTACGCCCGGAAACTCAACAACGCTGCTCTCTATCCAAACGGTAAGGGTGTACGTTCCAGACCCTCTCCAGGAGTGGACCATGATATACCATGTGCCCGGACTGGGGTGGGAGAAGGACACGTCCTCCCCTGTTGTCGAAAAGCCTCTCCAGTCGTAATCATCTATTGTTGGCGGTTCTCCCAATCGGCCATAGACATCAAAATCCGCATCAGGAGGGATTATGAGGACCGTATGCATCGTGACTGCGAATAATCCGACATCGATTGTATACATGTCAGATTCATTAGTGTCTTCTAGGCTTCCAGAGACAGAGACGCCGCTCGTCATCTCAATCTGTGAGATGAATATTCCTGGAACTCTCGTTTCTGGAGGCATGGTCGCACTGAAACTTGGGTCTCCAGCTCCAAGCAAGGTTGCGGCGGAACCTAACATAAGCAAAGAGATGATGTAAGCGATGACAAACTGAGAGACTTTCTTCACAAATGTTCGAATATCAAATTCAGCTCATAAGGGTATGTCTTGTCAAGATGTCAAAGAGCGCGAACACGCTGTTATTTGACATGAATACTGCAGTTCTTATAATGCAGATTTGCTGCAGATCAGGCGGACTTTATCTTTTGGAGTCCCTGCAAGAAATCTATGGACTATACTGTGAACATTTCCCTATTTCTTGCCCGGGAGAAGGACTGTCCCCCTTCTCCCCCCTATTCACTATTGCTTTTCCCGCGTAATTTATCCGGAGTACTATACCATCAGTATTCGCTTGAACATGTACATTCGTCGTATGATTAGTCATGACCTAGACTTCGCCCACAAGTTGACAGTCAAAGAAGATTGGGGAAACACGAAAGAGGAAATCGCCGAGATTCTGAAGTTCAACCCCAGCGGCTGCTTCGTGTGCGAAGTCTCTGGTGAGTCTATCGGAATGGTCATGACAACAAGATATGACAGAATCGCCTTCCTTGGTAACCTCATCATTTCCGAAAGCTTCAGAGGCGAGGGGCGCGGAGAGGACCTGACGAAGCATGCCCTGACGTATCTTGAAAATGCCGGCGTAGAGACGGTGATGCTGGACTCAGTAGAAAGAGCGGTGCCGTTGTACGAGCGACTAGGGTTCCGCAGGGCCTGTCGTTCGCTTCGGCTGAGAGGGTCAATCGAATCTGAGCCCTCAGAATCTCTCAAAACCGCGACTCGGAACGACTTGTCTTCTATTTCCGAGATTGACAGGAAACACATCGGCGCAGACAGAGTACGATTCTTAGAAAGCGGCTTGATGTCCAGCAACTCGATTGGTCGTGTAATGGAATTGCAGGACCGTATTGCCGGATACATATTCGCAACCAAGAAGACCGATTTCGTATGGTTGGGACCTTGGATCCTGTCAGACGAGCTGTCTAGAGATGAAGAAATGCTCAGAGATGCTGCAGCTCTTCATGCCATCGATTCTCAACGAGTTGGCGTACTCGAGACCAATAGTCGCGCATTGTCATGCTTTCAGAAATGTGGACTCGAAATCACAGGATTCTCCTGGAGGATGGTCAGGGGCTCTTCACAGCCGGTCTTCTCGATGGCAGAGTACGCCATAGGCTCTCCTGCAAGAGGCTAGGCGTGCCGTCAGTTCTGTTCAGAATGCACGCTCGAAACTGAAAATCTCTGTCATGTGTCCCCTTAATAGGCTAAACAACACAAGATTGTGGTGATCCAAACGACTGGTAGAGTGTTACATTTCGATGTACACTACCAAGTGCATCCGGGTGATGATTTCGTCCGGGAACTTATCATAGCGACGGCTATTTCTGGACGCAGAGTCCTATCTGACATGAAGTCAAAACTAGCGTGGGTCCAATTGACCGCGCAGCACAAGAACATACAGCTGAGTGGTAGTGACTTCAGGGTTCTTGAAGGGAAGGGTGTACTCAGGCTGCGAGATGTGTCAAGGTTCACAGTCTTCAAACGTGATTTCATGGAGCAATACTGGGATCTAATTCAGACCTACGAAGAGGTAAGATTCCATACTTCAGTGTCCATTCTAGGCTACCGTGGCAAGTTCTTCATCAACGACGAAGATCTCCTCATCATTGTGCCTGACCCCTGTCCTGATGTGGTTCGTGCATTCAGGGTTGTTAATGCATTTGGACATAGAAACGAGAATTGGCTTCAGCAAGCTCTGCTATATGCAATCGATAACCAAGACAACATGAGACTACTCGAGGTCTACTGGGAAGAAGAGTGGATTCCATCTTGGCCAAACTCGGAGCCTTCTCCAGCATTGACGGACATTGTTCACACTTTGATTGGATCAGACACCGCTCCTCCGCATCTTGTACTTGATCTCTACGAGAACTATTGGTCGATGGAAGTCAAAGACGTCACTTCCCCTCGAGGATCTTCTCCATCAACAGGTGAATGGGATTACGAGGCAGAGAATGGAGACAGAATCTCACTCAAGATGTACTCGGCGACAGAAGGGACCTATGATGTCGGCGTGTGGATAAACGACAAACCGATACGTCCTAGTGAGCCAACTAGGATCACGATTGGTGAATACCTTGCAGACTTGACTGGCTATCCGCTATGCGAACCAAGGGAATAGTCTTGTTACTTGGTTGAACAGTTTCAGTTCACGAGTCGCAGCGCCGAACTCAAGACATTGTCGACGACATGCTGTTCGAAAGTCACCAAGCCTGGTTGCCAAATAGTATCTGTCTCGTGTGTCTCTATAGACTCAGACGTTGAAATGACCGCAACAGAGACATCGACGATGAGGACATCCGACTTGATGCCACCTCTGTATGTAATGTCAACGCCCGCTTTTGCGAGTTCCTCGTGGAATAGGGTCCCCTTGCTCCTCTCGGTTCCGGCATTCTCCAGTTTACAGGTGACAATAACAACCTCAACACCATCAAGAGAAGCATTCCATAGAAGCTCTCCCACTTCATCCTGAACAATCGAGGGGTGGACCACGACTATCTGTTTCCTGGCCGCCGGCAAGATTCGTCTCTTTAGGGTGGTGATTGCATCGTTTTCTACAAAGCAATGTGTGAGATCATGAGGCAATCGTGGCACATTCTCTTGTAACCACTGCATCGTAGCTCTTTGACAAGAGGGAATGAGCTGACCTCGAGTGTCTGTGAAATGGGCTACTGGAGTGTTCTGTAAAATCAGATTACTATCCGATTTAGACAACGATGAAAGGTGTTCATCCATACTTGCAGGAGTGCTTACTTTTGCCATGGTCTGCTGTAAATCAAGCGATGCTTCTGTGTATCTTCTTTGCCTTCTCTTCTGACTCTGATAGATCCATATCACAGTGAGTGACGGTACCGTCACAAGGACCGCCGCAGAGAGTAATGGAGAGACCATCAATCCGCCTGTGGCCAGAATCATAGTTGATACGATTCCTGTGACAAAGCACTCCTGAGTCTGCTTGCTCAATCTCAGGTCTCCTTTGATTTGTAATCGATCCGACAGATAGAATCAAACTACTGTACACATAGGGATTTCGAACAACGCTTCTTGTTCTGATTATCAAAAGAAGGGAGGATAGGGGGCCGAGATCCTTCTCAGCCACCTCCTTTGAACTAGATGAACTAGATGAACTAGGTTCTCTCAATGGCGTTTTTCTAGAGATTCATAATACGCCCAAAATGTCAGCGGGAGATTGCTATGGTTAGGAGTCTTCCTCATTGTCCTACCATTCATCATGACATCTGAGAAGATCTCTACATAGTGTCTGATTTCGTCTTTATCTTGTTGTCGTTTCATCTTCGATTTCCGTCTTCTTGCTTCACGTGCTGACATTTCATTTTCCCTCCTCGAAGAGGATTCGAGCCCGAGCTGCAAGACATCGCTTGGAGCTCAATGGCATCCTCTTCCCCGAGAGGACCACAATCAAAAGCAGCAGACATCACGAGGAAGAGCGACCTGTTCTAGGCTCCACTATTGTGGAACCAATACATCGGGCCAAATCGTCCTCGTGGCATTTTTGTCAGAGCACCTTCAACTAGTTTCCATATAAACTTCGACTTTCCAGTAAGGAATTGTAGACAGGGCGGATAGTCTCAGATGGGTAATGTGACCCACAGACTAATTACGTACGACTAGGGTCCAGTCAACCTGAACGCAGATGTCATCAGTGTCATCTCGCCTACTTGCTGCAATTCTGATTCTCTCTCTCGGGCTCCCTCTTACACTCACGTTCTCAATCCTTTGGTACTTCGGAGTCCTGGACCTAGTTGGTCCCATCCTGATGCCTATTCTGATTCCAATTGTCACATTTGTCGTTATCGCGATCATCACTGTCCCGCTTCTGTGTCAAACAGTGACCAGGCAAACCTTTGGTGATGTTCCTGACAGACAAGTCTGGGATGGTACACGGCCTGACAGGTCAGGACAAGGAACTGTCAGGGACGTGAGCGGAACTTTCTATCTCATTCCAGTCTATTGTCCTCATTGCGGATATGAAGTAACTCTCGGAACAGCAGAATGGGTCGGCTCGCAAGTTCTTCAATGTCAGAACTGTCTGAGTGATATCGAGATACGAGTAGTAGAAGGTCACCGCGGCTAGATGTTGCCTCTGGCTTAGAGATTTAAGATACAATATGACGCGCACAACTAATCTTGAGGGAAAGCGATGGACTCTGTGGCACTTGTGAAACACACTGGTGATGTGAATGCCTCTTTGGAAGAAGGGATAGGACTGATTGGAGGCTTTGGTGAACTCTTGTCACCGGTGATTGTGAAGCCAAACATCTGCACAAACTCTGACAACACAGGATACTCAGTAACGCGGGTTGAAGTTGTCGAGTCGTTGATTCAACTTGTACTGCATGAGGACGAGAGGATATCAATAAGAATCGTGGAGTCTGATAGTGAAAGCAAGTTTGCCATGGATGCATTCGACCAGTTTGGATACAATGACCTATGTGACAACATGCAAAGTGAGGGACATGACGTTTCACTCGTTAATCTAAGTAGTCCTCCCCTTGTCGAAGTGGAGTTGAATGGCCAATACTTCGAGAAGCTCGAGATACATGAGATTCTCACCAAGCCTTGCTACTTTGTGACGATAGCTGCTGCAAAGACACATTATCTCACCTTCATCACTGGAGCGCTGAAGAACCAGTTCGGTTTGCTCCCCAAGAAAGGTCAGTCTTCATATCACAGGGACATTGATGATGTCATTGTAGACCTCAATAGATTCGTCAAGCCAGATTTGTGCATAGTTGATGGTAGAGTTGGTGTTGAAGGGTGGAATGGTCCTAGAACGCGGCCACTTAACCTGTTCCTAATTGGTCGAAATCCCGTGTCTGTCGATGCAACACTCACAAGGATTATGGGATTCAAGCCTCAAATGGCAAGACATCTAATGGAATGCGGCAAGATTGGTCTAGGAACGCTGAATCCAGAAGTCCTGGGAGAGAGCATCGAGTCTATGGCGGTTGGCTTTGATTCGCCCTCTAAGCCAAGCTAATCACGTTCGCTCTCAGTGTTTGAAGCCAAGTTCCTTCTCCACCGACGTTCTATCTTCCTTTCTCGATTGAAATGCGCCATCTCTCCGCCTATCTTCTTCGTGGTTCCACTGACTATGGCTGCACCTTCGGAACCGCCTAAGAACAGCGCAACAAGAATTCCTGTCCAGTCGCCAGATATGAGAAGTCCAATGACCCCCAGTGCCAATGCTGTGATTACTGTCCAAGCTCCGCCAAGAAAGAAAAACCACTTGCGTCTAGGGACGTGTAGTCTTAGGAAACTCTCGTAGTTCATCTTCAGTGCGGGCTCATTGTACATCCCCCTGCAGAATCCTTCGATTTTGATTCCCAACCATCGTCCGGCTATCAATCGTCCAAAAGGATAGAGCAGAAAGACAAGTAAGAGCACATCGAGGAGCCGCCTCGTGAAGAGCCACCAATCCGATGATGACCACGCCAGCATATTGGCCCAGTCCAATGGAATTCCAAGCAGTCTAACATACCACACGAATGGGAAAACAGCTACGATGGACAGCATAGTGACTACTGTCAGCGTGGGGTATGTTCTTCCTCTCTGTGCCTCAAAGAGCATATCACGAATCTCCGAAGCCAGAACGATTTCATCCTCGTCTGGTTTTGGACTTCGTTTGACCTGTCTCACGAGTTTCCAGAAGCGCTTTCTTGTTTGAAGTGGCGTATCCTTTGGATTCCCTGCCACGACACCTCTGATTTCCTGGAGTTCTGCCAACCTCTCCGACACGCGATCACCCTGAAAGAATAACGCTACCTTCCCGCAAAAGGCAAGTTTTCAGCGCAATCATATCAGTCTCGGCATGAAACCCAATAAAACATTAGGAGGATTCGCTATCCACATGCGGAATCTGACATATGTCAGAAGGAGGAAGAAGATATGACTCGGCCTACTGGAATATCGATTCTGGCTATAATTCAGCTACTCTCCTCGCTTCTCTACCTTGTCATAGGAGGTTTGGCAGTGTGGGTGGCTTTTGAGCTTGGAGGGATCTTAGGAATATTCGCGGCCTTCTTTAGCTTGATTCTCTTCATAATCGGGCTGATTGGCTTGATCATCTTTTGGGGACTTTGGAACCTAAAGACTTGGGCTTACTGGTTGGCTCTATTCCTGAACCTTTTAGCACTGCTCACCCAGAGTGGCGATATCTACGGGAACATATTCAGCTTTGCAGTTAGCTTGATAGTTGTGATCTACTTGCTGGTTCCCCAAACGAGAAACGCATTCTACTGAAGGTGGAAAACGTCACAGAGGAAGAGCGCACGAGGAATCTAAGATCGTGCTCTCTTTCTCTCACACAGGTCTTGTTAGTGAATCATCCGAATAAGATGAATCTAGGCCCGTGAATGGGACTTCTCGAGCCATTGGGACCTATTGTCCACATATCACCAGCGAATCCGTATCTAAGGTGAATCCTGGTGGTCCGTCGAGAGAGGCCTATACTGTGAATAATGGCTGATTTTGGGAGAGAGGAGAAGCTCACTTCTCCTTCCCCCCGACTAGTTATGCTTTGTTTCTTTTGAAACCCAATGCTATCAGGCACGATGTCAATATTCCGAGTGACAACCTTAATAGCAAAATCAGCGTTCGAAGGTGTGGCGGTCGGGGGCCAACGGGGCTTATTTGTTATGTAACATGCCCTCATAACTCCCCCCTCCTACCAGGAGCTCTGTTGGTCCGACTGCCACATTCTTCTAGCTGATTGTCTCGCAAATCTTTTCAGGGTTCAGAAAGAGAGTTATGCAGAGCAGGCATGTTATGCGAAGAAAGCTCAGCAATTCTCGAGTTGGTATTATCTGGTCATCACATCGATTATCCTGGCTTTGTGTCCCAAGGTCTTGCGTCTGATAGCATGATCATTACTCTCACTATATGCGGTATTGCTGCAATGATGGCACTTGTCTTGGGTCTGGTGATGGAGGGTAACAGCGACTCTCCCGAGCGAGGTTTGGCAAGACGAAAGCCCCTTCTTATTCCCTCGATAGTGTTTACTGCCACCGCAATTCTCGTCGTCTCACTAGCACCAATTCCAATGGCACAATTTCGAGGATATAACGAAACTCGATTTGCCCTAAATGAAGACCAAACTATATCGTTCAGCCTCTACGACAGTGAAGCATACTCACGTACGTTGAATTTCATGGCAACCACGTATTTAGAGACTGACGAATCGATTGTTGTCTATCTCCGTATCTACCAGAATGATTCACTGGTCCTATCTGCTGCACTTCCGCTTCTCTCCCCCTTGATTGATGAAATGGTTGTGGATGATACGGACATATCTATTCAACCAGGTGTCTTCACAGCGAATCTTTCGTACGCGTACACTGGAAGTCTACCCTCTAGCACAAGTGACCGTTGGATACAAGTGACCCTGTCTCAGCCATTGGCTCCAGGTTTCCTATCAGAGATTATCATCTGGGACGGGTACAGATTCATCCTCGGCGTAGGTTCTTTCTTCTTCATCCTTGGGGGAATCTGCGTAGGTAAGGAAGAGAGGAAAAGGCGAAGTCTGAAGCGGGTCGACCAAGAGCCACCTAGAGAAGGAGAGATCTACGTGAGGAAGTGGGGTTGAGTTGCAGCCTCCTCTCGTGTCCTACATATGAAAAGAATCCGCAAACGATCAGGGGTAGCGCGTTTCTTTCAGAGATTCTGCGTAGAAATCAATTGTCCCCACTTCTGCCATCCTCTTGTTCTTCTTCCGCCATCTCTCATCCAGGCTTGGATGAAATTGTGGTTTGTCACAGGGAAACTGGTCACATTGGAAACAGAAGTCTATGTCCTTCGATTCGATACTCGGGCACGTAGCCACGCCACAGTTTGGATACAACGGATGTCCGTTACGACACCCCGGACAGTCTGCATCAATGAACTTCTGAAGCATCTCCTTGAAGGCAGGATAATTGCTGAAGACTGGGAAGAACCTAGAGTATCTCTCTGCATAAGCATCGAAGTTTCCTAGAAGTTCCTTCAAGTGCATACTGGAATCGGAGATGTCGCCGTCAAGATACGCGACACACCTCTTACAATCCAACCCGCATGGAGCAAGGATTTCAGTAATCTCATCTTCTCTCATCTGAGCGCACATCACATCATCATTCTGGGAGAGTGATTAGCATCGGCTTCAGAGCAATGTCATTGCTTTAACCATAAATCCCTCACTCCGGGCCCTGACTTCTTCTTGAAACAGATTTCTGGTTCACAATCCTCGGCGATAGCGACGAAGGACAATCACAATCGCGACTATTGACACAGTTGCTGCAACTCCCACAATCAGCAATTCTGGTGGAAATGCAACTCCTCCATCTTCTGGGATGGGCTCCGCAACAATGACAGTGAAAGAGCCGTCTAGGGTATATCCCTGAGTATCATTGACCCAGACATGAATTCCATACTCTCCGATTCCTAGCGTAGTCCGATTGGTTACTACGCCCTCATTGTCAATCGCAAACCGCACTGTGTCATTCAACCACCAGCTATCTATCCCTGAAGGATCAGATGCATTCAGGTCGTATCTGAGAGGTTGATTCAGTTCGATCGTCTTATTGTCGAGTTCAGTTGGAATCCAAATGGGTGGGGCCTTGTCAATAGTTATGAGATCGTTTGTCACCGTGACATTGTCAATGCCTTGCCCAGACTCTCCACAGAAACCAAAGAGGACACTGGAACGGATAAGAAGATCGACCGTGGTAAGATGCAGTGTACCATTTAAGTACACACAAATATGTCCAGAACGGTCACGAGTAATGTCTATGTGCTGCCACCCAGTCATATTCCCGGTTGGGGCCTCATCCAACCACACAATATCAACAGGCCACTGAATTACCCTTACTAGTGTGATTGTGGGTTCTGTGTAGTAACGATAGGGGCCTGTTACCAACTGAACTATGTAGCCATTCTTCCACCAATCATATACTCTGTGACTCTCCAAGATGAACGGCAGTAGGATTTCGTTATGTTCCCTGTCGACGGGATAAACATCTATGCTCCAAGTCCCGTACACAACTGAACTATTGTGGAATGCAAGATTCCAGTTTTCTCCTTGCGCCATAATTGCACCATTTGTGACAGTGAAGTTACTCGGGAGCTCACTTCCTTGCGACCCTGACCCTATTGCTCCGTAGGTTGTCCATCCGTCGAAGTTGCCATCCTCGAAGTCATCTGACCAAGATGGGTCTTGGACAGACAACTCTCGAGTCGTTTTACTGTCGTATGCTGTCGACCCCGCGTTCCATCCAAAAAGCAGAAGCAGTACAATGATTGTCCTCTTGAACACGCTCTCCACCACCATACTGGGTACCGCAATCATTGACGCTTTGAAATCCTCAACGGTGCTTGCACTCTTTGAATATCTAGGAAGCTCTGACCCAGCCACGTTCTATTGCTTGCTTTCTTTATCCAAGAATTAAGTCTTCGCAATCCCTTGTAGGCTCACTGCTCCGACGTAGATTGTGATTCGCTCGTGTATTCAATCCAGCTCTTCTCTCTTGGCATTGGCGGGATGAACCGAATCATCAGGAGGCCAAGTACCAATAGCAAAGGAAGTGGAATGAAGATCATGTACTCTTGGCTTGCCACCATAATGACGTACAAGTTTCCGACCAATGCAAGAATGGGCATGACAAGTTCACTAAAGAGCCCTGTCATTATGACTCTCCTTCTGGTAGTCTGACCTATCAGGAACCTGTGAACCATGTACACAAATGCCAATCGTGGAATGGCAAGCGGGATGCCCGCGATGAGCATTAGAGGATCTATCATTGTATCTGTCAATGACAGACCTATTGACATCCACCACAGTCCCATGACGTAGACCAATGGCAATCTCTCTGGATCAAAGTAGATGTTGATGGAAATAGGCGCCGTTACTGCGAGAATCACTAACACTGCTGGGCCTATCCGGATTAGAGTCGCTTTCAAAGAAGGATCCTGGTCCATTTCTTCTTCGCTCTTTGAGTAAAGCCAGTAGGCTGAGTAGACCACAAACAGGGTGAAAATGAGGACATTCAGCATCACTATTGAGAATATCAGCGGATCCGGCGCGGGAACATCAGTCGTGATTTGTAGCATTGTCGACAATCCCAGTCAGTTGTTTTGAGAGATAAGTCTGATGTAGATCATCAGGAATCCTATAGGTTGTACTCAATGATAATCTCCCAGACAAAGGAGTATCGGAGCATTTTTCGTCTCTGATCCCCTACATACTGTAAATCTAATGTAACTGAGAAGGCACGTGATGTTTGGGAGAATCCTACTCTTCAGGAACTTGGTCGACAACATACCAAAGAACATTGGACTCTATTCAGTAGGTCTGTTGTTCCTCATCATCAATCAGTATACATTTGATGTTTCATCGATGGTTCTGGGGCTTCTTGCATTTCTCATCTCTTACTCTTCGGTTTACATTCTTAACGACATTTGGGATGCCGCGGACGACCGATTGGATGAATACAGAATTGAGAGAAAGCCTCTGGCCCGAGGAGAAGTCAAAACAGGCGAAGCAACCGTGATAGCTGCTGTTCTACTAGCTACAGGGCTCATTCTCTCAGCTGCACTGGGCGTAATCTTCTTCGCCTTTGCTTTTGCGATGGTTGGAATCAACGCACTCTATTCTAGTCCCTCTATTGGCGAAATTCGGTTGAAGCACTCACCAGTTGGGATTCCGCTTGTCTTCATAATGCAGTTTCTGAAGATACTTCTCCCTTGGACACTCAGTACAGAAATCTACAACTTCCCAATCTTCTTCGGATTAGGATCATCATCGTTTTACACGGTCTTCTTCAAGGGATACAAGCGAAACAAGACAATCGCAGAGTGTTTCAAGCATAGTCCTGGACTTTCTCTCTTGACAGTCGTTGTCTTCTCCCTCTCGTTGTGCATTCACCCACAACCAGTTTTGCAGGCATTCATACTCATTTACTTGCTCATTGGTGTCGGCATCTTCTGGAGATCACGCTTCACCGACAAGAAGGTCATAGTCCTAGGCTCTGTCTATATTCTGCTTGGCGTCTTGATTCTATTCTACTTAATGTCAATCATGTAATCAGAGGCATCTCACAAGTGAACCAAACATGATTTGATTTACTAGCTTTTGTGTAGCGTCAGCACTAGTCTTGGATTGTGCGTGATACGTAAGGAGATTGTATAGGCACTTTATGGTTGGTAGATAATGGTCTCTTGCCAGTGGGATTGCAGAAGAACTAGTTTTCGACGGAAGACCTCGCAACCTTGTAGACTCTGTGATAAAGGATATACAACATTGCCACCCAAATTGGATTTATCGGGTCAAAGCCAATGAGCAAGTAATGGAACACTATTCCAAACGAGAAGAACGCTAACAAGTTGTTAGCTCCATGCCAAAGGAGATCGAGATTGTGAGATTCTCTTTCCGTTAGATGACTTGTATTATAGAGCTGTAGCATTGAGGGAGCAAGAAAAGCATACAAAAATGCCAGGAAAAGGAACCAGGAATCAGGAAAGACTAGTAGTATGAGAAACATCATGTCTGCAAAATGACGAACATAGTTCTTTCTTTCACTTCTATCCATCACAAACGTGACATAGCTTCTCAGAAAGATGAAACCGCCTAAGACCAAGATGACCGAGAATTGAAGAAGACTTGTTTCCACAAATGGAAGAAGCGCCACTACAAGTCGGGTGATGCTTGTACTATGATGATAGGAGAGTTCCCCAGCGAAGTTGACTTGGAGGAACTCATTGAATGTTTCAGGATAGGTGAAGAAGTAGACAATGTTAGGCACCATTGAAAGCAATAGTCCCAGGAAAGCACCAACAAGCTGTTTGATGGATAAGCTTGGACGATGGCGTCCCACGACAGTTATTGGTACAAGAAAAGGAATCAATACAACACAAAATGGTTTGAGAGTGGACGCAATCCCAATGAGAAGTCCAACCCAGAAGAATGGAAGAGTAGTATCCTTTGATGAAGACAGCAGAACATACAATGCAACAAGAACAAGAAGGATGACCAATTGCGAGATCTGGCCGAGGATCAGGTTGACAACATGAGGAGGTGTAATCGCCACAATCGTAAGTGTCTTTTCGAAGTTCTTGGTTGAAGTTGTGACTCCGATCTCCAAACTGACCCTGTAGACCATGTAGACTGTAAAGAGATGAATTGCTGTCATCAATATGATGTTCATCAAGTAGAGAGAATAGAGGGGAATCGCAGCGAAAAGAGACATGAATGCAGCAAAGGCGGGTAGATATCTGAATGGGAGTCCACCGGGACTCACGGTGTAGATGTAACCAGGTGAGCTGATGAATGCCTGTCCAGCTTCGTAGAAGACATGGAAATCCATTGTATAGACAGTTGATTCTAGATTGCCAGTCAGAGTGAGGAAGGCGAAAACTATCATAACAGATGAAAGCGAAAGCAGATTAAAGACGAATCCAAGTTTCAGCAATCTGGATGTCTTGAGGTAGTTTTGGAATGAAACAACCTCTGAGCTCACCATACTGACACGCCCCATAGGAAAGCCTCAGCAAGCAATAGTGAGGCTCCAGAAGAAGTAAGGAGCCCAATGATAAGAACCGCCTCAGGCCATTTGTAGCGTTTGGTCCATCGTACATCAAGCAAGAAGAACGGAAGAAACAGAACAATGATCACCAACCCCATGATAATCAGATTTGGTGGCTCTATGAAGTTTCTACCTCCCATGAGAATCATGTAGACGGCAACCAACACCACCGGGGGATGTAGGGTTATCCTTTCTAGTAGCCCCCATCTCCAGGTCTTTGCCCAATGTTCCTGTGATTTGAAACGCCGCATGAAATTGATGTCCCAAATCGATGTCACTATGAGAATTGGAAATGCGACCATGACCATTACGTTGAAGGGCCAAAATCCAAGGTCCATGGATAGTGCCAGGCAAGTATAGTACGAGAAAAAGCGACTAAAGTATCTCCGTCTGAATTGAAGCTGTTCGGTCAATTTGAACTCTACAATCCATACACGAAAAACGAGGAAGGCCATGCCAATAATGCTGATGATCACCTTCTCACCCTCAAAGCTCAAATCCACCTCTCGATCATGAACCTCTTCAAATCTCAGGCATATTTGGTCAAAACATCGAGTCCGTCTTCTGTCACAATGGAAGATGCTGGAAACTTGGCAGAAAATAACTCTTCTTTTAGGGATTCTCACTGCCGATACACATTCTGTGTATACACGTTCTGTGAAATCATAGGCACCAAGTACCAAGCTGTTGATTCGGGCGCGGAGACCTTGGAGTGGGCGCTGCAAGACCTTGTCCACCAAGTGGAAGAAGCTGCAGATGAAGATGGAGCGGACAAATCGCTCAAGCAGGAATTAGTGGGAAGAATAAAGAGCCTGGGCATGTCGAAAGCTGAAGAGGAATCGGCAAGCACTCTTTGGACGATAGCAAAGGCAGGACTCCGAATTCTGGGAATCCCAATTCCATAGTCACCGTGTACTCTCTGTCGGTCTACTCAATCCTCAGTTTCTCAACCACTGCAAGATTGTGGTTGGCATGAAGGAGCTTGGTGAGCCACATGAAGGGCTAGAATCGATAGACACTCGATTGCTTTTTCCTGCTCCACTCACTCTGCTCTTGTTGATACGCCCATGGATTCCTAATCAATTCGCTTTCTTTGCCTGAGGACTACGACAAGTATCACTACCAATGCAATTCCTCCACCAACGATGAGGGGGAATGTTATGTCTACTGGTTCCCCATCGGTTGCAGTTGGAGTTGACGTTGGTTCAGAATATGGAATAACAACTATGTTGTCGATTGCTATTCCGGCTTCAGCAGAGAATGTGAACAGGTCACATGTTGTGTGAAGCGAATCACTGACTGTGATTCCCAAAGTGCCGTTAAAATGCACCTCAAAGCTGCCATCAAAATCTCTGGTGATATTGATATGATACCATCCAGAAACCTCCTCCACATCATACTCTCCCAATGAAGATAGATACGGACTCGTTGAAGGTCTACGATACAGGACGAATGTATGGTTCCCATAATCGTGCTGACCCACAACTGGTATTATGCCATACTCGAATGGCATTGTGTTAATGTCCTCAGGATCCAAAGGAGGACTTCCAGATACAAATGCAATATAGGAACGATTCGATGGAGTGTCTACACAATGGACATCAAAAGCCCACGAGCCATAAGCAACGTTACTTGTCCGATATGCTTGACTCCACCCCTCACCATAAACCCGCATTGTGTTGTCGTATTCAGCTGTGATGTTCCCAGGGAGTGCCGTCCATGGAACGGTAGACGCATTGAATCCCTGGACATTCCATCCATCGATGTTTCCATCATCAAAGTCATCTGACCATGCTCCCTCCTGACTGATTGCGAAATCAATCTGGTTGGCAGAAGACATGGTTGGGATCATCAAACACAGAACGAGTGTTAGTGTTAGCAAACTCACCTTCTTCCTAATCACAATCTCTCCACTCCTACTAGTGCTGAAACCAAGAAATCACTTAATTCTCTCAGGCCAGCTGAGAGAGCTTTGAAGCCGTGTTATAGGGATGACAACACTGTGAACAAGACTGTGTACAGAGCTTCGACATAAGGTTTCCTCATCGATTGCGACTCAGTTGCTCTCGGACAGCTCTGGAACTCGTCGATTCGGAAACAGCTCGGACTATCCGAGCTCAATACTCATCTTGTTGATAGTTAGTTTCGAGCACCTCTCTGGGGCTCGTCTGTCTTACTCAGTGAACTCCTCGCCGCACGAAACTCCTAGTAGGAGCAAGTCACAGGCCGATGCTGTAGTGCGTGGCAGTTACCGCAACAGTTACTTACATTCGTGTTTGAGCGCCGGAGAGAAGAGGCAGTCGCAGATGTCGGACTTCAAACTGGAGGCACCATTCAAGCCTGTCGGAGATCAGCCGAAGGCAATCGCTGAGCTGATAGAAGGCTTGGAAAGTGGTCTGCAACATCAGACATTGCTCGGTGTCACAGGTTCTGGAAAGACATTCTCTATGGCCAATTTAATAGCCGCATACAATAGACCTACACTGGTAATCTCGCACAACAAAACCCTGGCTGCTCAGCTTGCCTCCGAGTACAGACAGTTCTTCCCAGACGCAGCTTGCGAATACTTTGTCTCATACTACGACTACTACCAACCAGAGGCCTATGTCCCGAGCAAGGACATGTACGTCGAGAAGGAGGCGGACATCAACAAGGAGATTGAGCGTCTGCGCCATTCCACGACTCATTCCCTGACGACTCGAAACGATGTCGTTGTCGTTGCTTCTGTGTCCTGCATCTACGGCGTTGGCAATCCCGAAGAGTACAGCGCACTCACGCTCATGCTTGAGGTAGGTATGCAGACCGAAAGACGTGAGATTCTCGAGAATCTTGTTGCGATGCAGTATGAGCGAAATGATATGGAAGTCGCACCTGGCACTTTCAGGGTCCGAGGGGATGTAATCGATGTTCATCCTGCCTACTCGAGTAACAGCCTGAGGATAGAACTTGATGGTGATACGATAGAACGTTTGACTGTCCTTCAGCCTCTGACATCAAGAAGGCTGTTCGACGAGAAGTGGGCAGAGATTGGACCTGCTCGTCACCACGTCGCCAGACACGAGCGGATATTGGAGGCTCTCGAACCAATAGAGGCTGAGATGTGGGAACGGGTTGAATGGTTCAAGAAGCAAAACAAGCTCGTTGAGGCTGACCGGATTAGGCGTAGAACACTATACGATCTTGAGATGCTCAGAGAGACAGGTCACTGCCACGGAATAGAGAATTACTCACGCTTCATCGATGGCCGGGACAAGGGACAGAAGCCCTACACTCTGCTTGACTACTTCCCAGAAGACTTCCTCATGATAATAGACGAGAGCCACATGACGATCCCTCAGATTCGAGGAATGTACTTCGGAGACCTATCCAGAAAGGAAAACCTGGTTGAGTATGGATTCAGATTAGAGTCCTGCCTTGACAACCGTCCTCTGAAGTTCCACGAATTCGAGAACTACATGCGACACGTCATCTATACAAGCGCAACACCAGGTCCGTTCGAGCGGAAGGTTAGCGGACAGATTGTTGAGCAGCTGCTGCGTCCTACTGGACTCCTCGACCCAGAAATCAAGGTCATGCCAGTGGAGAATCAGGTGGACCACCTCATCTCTGAGATCAGAAGGACCGTGAAAGACGGTGACCGCGTTCTCGTTACGACGCTTACGAAGAAGACTGCTGAGATGCTCTCAGAGTATCTGATTGAGAATGGTGTCAGGGCACGGTATCTTCATTCCGACATCGGGACCGTTGAGAGAATCGAGATTATACGCGAACTCCGTCTCGGGAAGTTCGACGTTCTTGTTGGAATCAATCTTCTGAGAGAAGGATTGGACCTGCCTGAGGTCGCACTCGTAGCGATACTGGATGCCGACAAGGAAGGGTTCCTACGAACTGATTGGGCGCTTATACAGACTATGGGCCGAGCGGCAAGGAACGTCAGAGGACGCGTATTCCTTTACGCAGATCATGTATCCGCCGCGATGCAGACTGCAATCGATGAGACAAACCGAAGACGGAACGTTCAGGTGAAGCACAACGAGGAATATGGTATCATTCCGATGTCAATCAGCAAACAAGTGCGAGACATTGCAGAGGGCATTCACGGGAGGCCGACGACGACTCAGACGAAGCTGCCTGAGTACGATGTCTTCGAGTTGGAAGAGATAATGGACCTAATCGTCGACCTTGAAGAACGAATGAAGGACGCGGCAAGAGACCTCGAGTTCGAGAAGGCCGCGAAACTCCGAGACGAGATTGTCAAGCTAAGAAAGCAGGTAGAGGGCATCGAGCAGTGAAGGCCGCACAGAACTCCGACATCAGTAGCCCTCCGATGGAAATAGACGGTCCTCAGTCAATAATAGTCTTGGGGGCCTCAGAGCACAACCTGAAGAACATCTCAGTCGAGATTCCGAAGAACAAACTCGTTGTTGTCACAGGTGTCTCAGGGTCTGGCAAGTCTAGTCTTGTTTTCGATACTATCTTCGCCGAAGGTCAACGGAGATTCGTAGAGTCACTTTCTCCCTACGCGCGACAATTCCTTGGAATGCTCGAGAAGCCAAAGGTCGATTTCATGTCCGGTCTTTCGCCGTCAATCTCTATCGATCAGAAAAGCGTAGGTCGAAACCCGCGGAGTACCGTGGGCACAATCACGGAGATCTACGACTTCTTGAGACTGTTATATGCCAGAGTTGGACAACCTCACTGTCCACAGTGTGGCAAGGCCATTGAGCCCCAGACATCTCAGCAGATGGTCGACCGTGTTCTTCAGATTGACGAAGGAACTCGCATCATGATTGTTGCCCCGATTGTTAGGGGGAGAAAGGGGGAGTACCGTAGGGAGTTCAAGGACCTTCTCTCCAAAGGTTTCGTAAGAGCCCGAGTTGATGGAGAGATTGTTGACATCGAAGAAGGCATGTCATTAGATCGTTACTTCGAGCACACAATTGAGGTTATCATTGACCGCCTCAAGGTTTCTGCTGAACAACGTGACCGAATCTCTGAGGCTATTGAGACCTCATTGGATATGGCCGAGGGAGTCGTGTCGATGATCTATGGATCAGATACTCTGACGCTTTCTGAGCAGTTCGCCTGTGTTGATTGTGGGATTGGGCTTCCCGAAATGGAACCGAGGATATTCTCGTGGAACACGCCGCATGGTGCCTGTCCGAACTGCACCGGAATGGGTGTTGTCAGAGAGTTTGACCCAGAGCTTTTCATCGAAGATCCAGAGCTGACCCTGCTACAGGGTGCAGTAAAGACAGACAAGTGGGTTCTCAGACGCAAGATGTTTAGAGATGTCGCAGAGTACTACGGATTCACACCGGATACGAAATGGAAAGACCTGACAGAGGCACAGAAACACGTCCTCTTCTACGGCTCGGGAGACAAAGAGTTCGAGTCGAAATGGTCTGGTGACAACCCAGAATACGAAGTGACGTATGAGGGCACGTTTCAAAGATCGTTCGAAGGGTTCATTCAGAGAGCGAAGAGGCTGTACCGCCAGACAAGATCTGACTGGCGACGGAAGCAGATGGAGAAGCTGATGGCTTCCGTACCATGTCCTGCGTGCAACGGGCATAGACTTCGTCCAGAGTCGCAGGCTGTGACGTTTGGTGGGAAGTCAATCAACGAATTGGACGCAATGTCAATCAAACAGCTTCGAGAGTTCTTTGATAAGGTCAAGATAAAGTCAAGAATCAGGCCAGTGGCCGATCCCATAATCAGAGAAGTCAGGGGACGGATAGGCTTCCTCGAAGAGGTGGGACTGGAGTACCTCACCCTCGACAGAACTGCTCCGACTCTTGCTGGTGGTGAAGCTCAGAGAATCCGCCTTGCAAGCCAGATAGGATCTGATCTTGTTGGAGTCACCTATGTCTGCGATGAGCCCTCAATAGGTCTCCATGCACGAGACAACATGCGCCTGCTTAGATCCCTGATGAAGCTCAGAGACCTTGGAAACACGGTTTTGGTCGTAGAGCACGACGAAGAGACAATGAGAAACGCAGACTACATCGTGGATCTCGGAGTTGGAGCTGGGGCTGAGGGTGGAGAAGTTGTTGTGACTGGGACTCTTGATGATGTCCTGAAATCACGCAAGTCTATCACATCACGTTATCTCCGGGGTGACGACTCGATACCCACACCGAGGACTCGCAGGAAACCCAACGGGAGATTCATCGAAATCAAGGGGGCTCGACACAACAATCTCAAAGATCTGAACGTGCGGATTCCCTTGGGCATGTTTGTTTCAGTAACTGGGGTCAGTGGTTCCGGAAAGTCGAGCTTGATTGTAGAGACCCTACAGAGAGAGCTTGCCCGGAGGTTTCACAACGCTGAGACTCCCCCAGGGCCGCATGATGCAATCGAAGGTGCAGAGCAGCTTGACAAGGTAATTGTGATCGACCAGAGTCCCATTGGAAGGACACCGAGGTCAAACCCGGCTACCTATGTTGGGCTTTGGACACCACTCAGAGAGCTCTTCTCAAGCCTGCCCGAGGCTAAGATTCGAGGTTACAAACCGGGACGGTTCAGTTTTAACATGAAGGGCGGACGTTGCGAGAAATGTCATGGAGCTGGTGTTGAGATCATTGAGATGCAGTTCCTGCCTCCTGTACAGGTCACTTGCACGGAGTGTAAGGGCAGACGCTACAATAGAGAGACCCTTCAGGTTCGATACAGAGGGAAGAACATCGCCGACATTCTGGAAATGAGAATAGATGAGGCAAGAGAGTTCTTCGATGCCATTCCGTCCATCCGGAGACGTCTTGAAACGCTTTGTGCAGTTGGCATGGGATATGTGAAGCTCGGGCAGCCCGCAACAACCCTTTCCGGTGGGGAAGCCCAGAGAATCAAGTTGAGCAAGTTCCTCTCTAGACCAGCAACCGGCCAGACTCTGATCATGTTGGACGAGCCAACCACGGGTCTTCATTTCGCGGACATCAAAAAGCTGCTTGAAGTCCTGCACCGCCTTGTGGATCTCGGAAACACAGTCTTGGTCATTGAACACCAACTGGATGTTGTCAAGACCGCCGATTGGATCATCGACCTCGGACCCGAAGGTGGAGATGAGGGTGGCTATCTTGTTGCAGAGGGAACTCCTGAAGATATCGTTGAAAATGGAGAATCATTCACTGGTGTGTACCTAGGGGAGCTTCTCCAACCAGGAGGGAGGGCTGGAAAGTGACTGGCGAGATTAAAGTGCGGAAGGCTGAGGAGCACAATCTCAAACGGATTGATGTCGATGTTCCTCGCGACCGCTTGGTTGTTGTCACTGGTCCCTCAGGTTCTGGCAAGTCCACGCTTGTCTTCGATACCATCTTCGCTGAGGGACAAAGAAGGTATGTAGAATCACTGTCATCCTACGCAAGGCGATTCCTAGGTCGACTAGACAAACCGAAAGTAGAGAAGATATCTGGATTACCTCCTGCTATCTCGATTGAGCAGAAGGGAAGGACCAAGAATCCGCGGAGCACGGTCGGCACAAGCACTGAGATACACGACTATCTCAGGTTGCTCTATGCGAACATTGGGACTCCGCACTGTGTCAACTGCGGTCTCCCCATGGAGCAACTCACGGCAGACACAGCGGCTCGTCTCTTGCTTGAGGAGAATGGAGGTCAGAGAGTGTTTGTGCTGGCCCCAATAGTCCGAGGCGAGATAGGCAAGAACGAGGAGGCGCTTGAAGACCTGCTGAAAAGTGGATTCGCAAGAGTGAGAGTCGATGGTGAGATTCGTGAAATCGAAGATCTCGAGCTTGATGGTCGCAAGAAGCACGATATCGATGTTGTTGTTGATCGTCTCGAACTCAGTCAGAAGTCACGTGAACGTCTGATTGGCTCATTGGAGACTGCCCTTGAGACCGGGGAGGGACGAGCCCTTGTGTCACGAGAGGGAGAAGATGACCTTATCTTTGCTGAACAGCTCATGTGTCCGAAGTGTGGAGTGCAATATGACAAGCTAGATCCGAAAGCGTTCTCGTATAACAGACCCGATGGTGCGTGCCCCACATGTAACGGTTTGGGAGTTCTGATGTCGATTGACCCTGATCTCGTCATTCCGAATGACACCATGACAATACGGCAGATAAGTAGGAGAATCAACCGAGGTGAGAAATCTTGGTTCCTCAAACGTCTGGAAGCGCTGGGAGAGAAGATTGGCTTCACACTTGAGACATTCTACTTTGAGCTCGACGAAGCTCAGCGCGAAATGCTTGTGTGGGGGCGGCCAGAGCTGACTCTTCATTACGTTATGGAACGAGAGAACTCAAAGTGGGAGATTACCAGGAAATGGTACGGTCTCGTTCCTTGGTTGAAAAGGATGTTTGACAACGCCAAAAGCAGCGAGAAGCAGTGGCATCAATGGTGGGCCACTAGGATTGCTAACGAATTCTCCCGGAAGATTCCTTGTGAAGCCTGTAATGGTAGAAAGCTGCGGCCAGAGAGCTTAGCAGTCACCGTCGGCGGTAAGCCAATCGACGAAGTCTCGACCATGACTATTGAGATGGCACTTGATTTCTTTGAGGGGCTGGAACTCAGTGATCGTGAGAGAAAGATAGCCGAGCTGGTACTCAAGGAGATAGTGTCAAGGCTTCGATTCCTCGTCTCGGTCGGCTTAGACTATCTGAATCTCGATAGAGCTTCGATGACCCTGTCCGGAGGTGAGAGTCAACGGATTCGGCTAGCGACGCAGATTGGATCCGCCCTCACTGGCGTTCTCTATTGTCTTGATGAGCCCAGTGTGGGTCTTCATCCCCGCGACATATCGAGGTTAGTTGATACATTTAGGCACCTTAGAAGCCTAGGAAACACGGTTGTTGTAATCGAGCACGATCGTGACACAATTGAGGCCGCAGACCATATCATTGATCTTGGTCCACTGGCAGGGATTCATGGAGGAACCGTTGTAGCCAGTGGAACACCCTCAGAAGTCCTGACGCATCCGAAGTCTCTAACAGCACAGTATCTTGCAGGAGAAAAGCAGATACCTGTCCCACTTGAGAGAAGGACCGGTAACGGGCATGAGATTGTGATTCGAAATGCCCGACAACACAACCTGAAGGGGATAACGGTCGGATTCCCACTCGGGAAGCTCATCTGTATATCTGGAGTTAGCGGTTCTGGCAAGAGCACGCTTACCCATGAAACGCTCTACAAGTCCTTGGCCAGAGAAATCAATGGTGCCAGCCATGTTCCAGGAGCACATGACGGCGTGGACGGTGTCGAATACATTGATCGTCTTGTCTTGGTAGACCAATCGCCGATTGGCCGCACACCCCGTTCTAACCCGGCCACGTACACAAAGACCTTCGGCGAAATACGTGAGCTCTTGGCAAGGATGCCGGAGGCAAAGCGACGAGGGTATTCGCCTGGAAGATTCAGCTTCAATACAAGGGAGGGTCGTTGCGAGAAGTGTCAGGGTAGTGGTCTTCTGCGAGTCGAGATGCACTTCATGAGCGACGTATACATGACCTGTGATGTATGCGACGGGCGACGATTTGACAGAGAGACTCTTGAGGTCACCTACAAAGAGAAGAACGTGAATGAGATTCTTCGAATGACCATAGAAGAGGCGCTGGAGTTCTTCTCAGACATTCCGAAGATCGCAGACCGGCTGCAGACACTTGTCGATGTCGGATTAGGATACCTCGAACTCGGTCAGCCTGCAACTACGCTTTCAGGCGGCGAAGCACAAAGGATGAAGCTCGCTTCAGAACTCTCACGAAAGAGTACTGGCAAGACTCTATACGTTCTCGATGAACCGACAACCGGTCTCTCTGCATCAGATGTGCATGTCCTCCTGCGAGTACTCAATCGTCTTGTTGACAGTGGCAACACGATTGTCGTGATTGAGCACAATCTGGAAGTGATCAAGACCGCGGACCATGTCATTGATTTGGGTCCTGAAGGAGGAGATGGTGGCGGCCACGTGGTCGCAGTTGGCGCTCCAGAGGATCTTGTAGGTATTCCGGACTCCTATACTGGATTCCATCTTAGACCAATACTTTATGGTCATAAGACAGCCTACGGTTCAATTGAATAATTGGAATCAGATGGCGCGTTTATCTACTCCCCTATCGAACACTCTATCAGGGGAAAACCACAGATGTGAGATTAGAGAGAAAGAGATGCGACCTCATGACAAACCTTGCGAAACTAGTAGATGATCTTCCTGACTCTCCAGGTGTCTACATCTGGAAGAATGAGAAGGACGAGGCACTCTACATAGGCAAGGCGAAATCGCTGAAGAAGAGGGTTAGTTCCTATCTTCGAAAGAAGGGTCAGTTTAGAACGACTTGGGAGATGATGTCAGAGGCCAAAGACCTGGAGGTGATTCTTACTGGTTCTGAACGCGAGGCCCTACTGCTTGAGGCTACACTCATCAAGACAAGGCAGCCCAGGTACAATATTCGTCTTAAGGATGACAAAGTCCAGACATGGGTCAGAGTTGACCTAAGACGAAACATTCCATCATTCGAAGTGACTCGTGACGTAGATCGCGACGGAGCTACCTACTACGGACCCTTTGGCGGATCACGCAGAATGGAGCGAGTCATGGACACAGTACGCCGACACATTCCCGTCTGCATGTGCAAGGAGCCAGAGAATGTCAAACGTGAGTGTATGGACTTCCATCTGGGGAGATGCGTTGCACCTTGTATAAACAAGGTCTCTAAGGAAGACTACAGATCCCTCGTCGATCAAATGGGGCTGTATCTCGATGGACGCTTTGAGAAGCTAACCGAGCTGCTCAGCGAGCAGATGAACGACGCCTCAGTCAACTTGGAATTCGAGAGGGCGGCAACACTGCGTGACCGTTTGGATGACATCAGGATGATTCTCAGAAAGCAGAAGGTGGTCGAGTTCAATGGCGCGAATAGAGACGTTCTAGGAATCTCAAGGACCGAACAGGCGGCACTTGTTGAACTGCTGATTATCAGAGGAGGTCGGTTGATTGGACATGACAACTTCTACTTCGAGGTTGACCTAGAGACCCCCGACAGTGAGGTCCTGAAAGCATTCACGGAACAATACTATCTGACAATCCCACGGCTTCCCGACGAAGTGATTGTTCCCTCTCAGTTTCCAGACATGAGGAAACTTGGCAAATGGCTGAGTGAGACCCACAACACCTCAATCTCATTGGTTCTCCCGTACGACGAGAAGAAGCAGGACTTGGTAATAATGGCCAATGAGAATGCCAGAAGAGCTCTACGTAAGATACTCATCCTTGAAGATCAGGACACAGCTATCATACATGATGGAGTGAAGGAACTTCGAGAGGCTCTTGGCATGGACCATGCGCCTCTTCACATAGAGGGATTTGATATCTCAAATGTACAAGGAACCGATCCAGCCGGTTCGTGCGTCGTTTTCAGAAACGGGGTGCCAGACAACAAAAGCTACAGAATGTTCAGGATCCGCGTCAAAGAGAGTCCGGATGACTACGCTATGATGAATGAGGTTGTTTTCAGGCGATATCGGGGCGTCTTGGAGCGTGGAGGTAATCTGCCGGATCTTGTCGTCGTAGACGGAGGAAAGGGTCAGCTCGGTGTGGCGTTGAAAGCACTAGAAGAGTTAGGCTTGGATACTGTGCAAGTTGCAGCGATTGCTAAACAAGATGAGGTCTTGTTTACAAGAGAGGATTCTGATGGCGTTCTTTTGGAATTTGGCTCTGACGCACTGCATCTGATTCAGAGTGTTAGAGACGAAGCACACCGGTTCGCTCAGCGTTATCACCACAAGCTGCGCGAGAAAAGATTCTCTGGGTCGATATTGGAGGAGGCTCCTGGAATTGGCAAGAAACGTCGTGCTGCTCTTATCAAGAAGTTCGGTAGCTATAAGGGTGTCCGCTCCGCGTCAGTCAAGGAGATTGCATCTGTTGAGGGGATGACTCTAAGCGCCGCCAAGAAGCTTCACGAGTGGATGGAAACCGAAGGGAACTAATTCCTTCATCGTTCTATCGATTCGGATGAACGACACCTTTATTCCTAGGGAATTTCGACAGCAGTCAGGCAACGCGTGGTGAACTGTTGTGGCCATTCGGATATTCCTAACAATAAGAACCGAGGAAGGCAAGGCTGAATCAGTTCATAAAACACTCACGAGATTTCCCGAGGTTGTAGAGTCCCATAGGGTCTTGACTGGTGACTACGATGTGGTTGCATTTGTGGAGGTCAAGACAATGGACAGATACCGAGCATTCTCTGTCGATCAGATTGCCACTATCGAGGGAGTCATCGACTATACATCATTTCTCACAATCGGGCCTGGTGAATGATACCTAGGACTCATTTGCCAAGTGTATTTTGTTTCTCTTGCGGCCGTATGCTAGATATATCAATAGACCAATGATTGCTATCCACAGTCCCATCCATAACGATTCTACACCCACGTTTGCGATGAAGAGAAGACAAACAGCAGCCCCAAGAATGGGTCCAAGTGGATAGAATCTGGCCTTGAATGTACCAGGAACGGTCAGTCCTTTTTCTCTTAGGGCAATTACAGAGGAGTTGACTATTGTCTGGCCGACAAGGTAGGCCAGTCCTGACAATGATGCCACTAGTTCCACCCTGCCAGTTGATGCAAAGACAGCAACTGCAACAAACGAGACTATAAGCGCTGGTATCGGTGTCTTGGATCTAGTGTGCACACGTTCCAAGAATCTCGGGAAGTATCTGTCTCTTCCAAGAGCAAATGCAACTCTTGCCGTGGATAGGAATGTGGCATTCAGTGCTGCGAAATTCGAAGCAGCCATTCCTGCGAGACCAAAGAAGAACGCTGCAGTGCCCAGCATGTTCCCGTAGACATAGGCGACAGGAGTGAAGTTGTCCTGAACTGTACTATAGGGTACAACTCCAACTATCACAAATGTGGCAGCTACGTAAACCACAGTCGCAATCAACAATGTGAGTAGGATAGCTCTGGGGATAGTCCTTGCTGGATCTTTGATTTCTTCAGATGCAGTTGTGATGAGCTCGTAGCCGATGAAACTAATGTAGATGAACGACACCGTCGCCATCAGCTCAAAGAATCCGCCACCAGCGACAAAGAGAGGTTCAAGATTTTCGGGTTGTACGAAGAATAATCCAATCCCGATGAAGGAGAAGAGAACAACCGACTGGGCGATATTGAGAATGCCCAACACCCCACTGACACCTCTCACGCTCACAACATTGGTGATGAAAGTGAAAGCAATAATCGCAATAGCTATGAGTCCCACTGTGATACCATTCGAGCCAGGGATGAACACTGCGAGTACATAGGCGACAGCGAGAGAGTACAGGCCGCAGGCAACGATGTTTCCAATGAAGAGGAACCAGCCGGTTATGAATCCAGGAAAGCCTCCGATGGTGTCATGTGCAAATGTATAGCCTCCTCCCTGCTTAGGGATGGAGCTAGCAAGTTCGGCGTAGTTGATAGCTGTGAATACTGTCATGAGTCCGGTAATCAGGTAGGCCAGCACCACAGCTGGCCCAACCATTCCTGCAGCTACACCAGAAATGACATAGATCCCGCCACCAAGCATCGCTCCTAGTCCAAGATTGGTAGCACCGATGAGACCGAGACGTCGAGCAAACTTGCCTTCGGAGTGCTGTGTTTCAGACGACTCGATCATCAAAATCAACTCGGGAAGTGAACCGGAAACTCCTGACATAGGGCAGAAGTGTTTCCCAGACGCCCTCTGAGATGTCTTTTGAAGCTTTTGTAGACGCCCTACTTCGAAAGACCGCTAGAGAAATCGTGGAGACAAATCGTTTCACTTAAATGGAGCGCACCGTGCGAAAAAGCTCGTGAAGCTCAGACGAAGAGCTCAAGGTGATGCGCATGATTTGGAAAGTCGACGATGACTTGTGTACCGCGTGTGGAACCTGTGCAGATGTCTGTCCTGTTGACCCAACACTCTACGTCGTGAATGACACAGCAGTGTACCAGGTCGACCGCGAAGATGAGTGCACCGAGTGCTGGGCATGCCATGATAGCTGCCCCGAAGGTGCAATCTCAGAAGGCTAGTTACAGACTATTGGCACAAGAAATCAGAACTGACAGGAACGTCAGCCCAGGTGGTTGACGTGACTGTCACTCAACTTCGCTTATCGTTTTCTTCTTATTCTCGACGAGCTAGTCTATCACTTTGTAAGGCTCACCAAGAACTGAATCGAAATAGGCTCGTAGAGTATCATCGTGAAGTATAACCCGGACGTGAGCTAATTCGTCTCTATTTGGATCGAATGTTCCCCTAACCAACTCGATTCTGGATTCATCGTCAAGAGCAAGTGTGGTTCTTTCTTCGTCCACCTCTTCGTTCATTCCGAATTTGTCTCGAATGGCTTCTAAGCATTCACGGTAGTTCTCAGGATTGATCTTGTAGTATAATTTCACGAATGAATCACCACTGCTTTCCATGGTCCTTTAGAAAGTTATTAATCGAGTGGAGGGGACCTCTCGTCTATCTCACAGCTGAGGAGGAGACAATGAATAGGAACCACCACAAGGCAGCAGCTCTTGTCTTTGCGGCGCTCATGGTGTCAGGGATTGGTACGCTCTTGATGACCGCAGAAGCAACGGCTGGATCATATGAATTCGACTTCTCTCCGCTAGACTTCACGTGGCAGACTTTCGACAGAAACATGAATGTCACTACATTCGTTTCACCAGATGGGAGCCGGGAAGCCCTATGGCACATTCTGAATAGTGCGCAGGAGAGCATCTATGTTGAGATATTCGGAATCAACAACCCCTACATACTTGACTTGATTCATGAGCTCCACACAACTAAGCCGGCTCTGGACTTCAAGTTTCTCTTAGGATACAATAGCATTGGCTACTATATCCCCAACGACCATGTTGCCTACAATCTCACACAACTGGGAATTCCCGTCAGATGGACTAACTCTGACGACTTCACTTATGCACATCAGAAGTTTGTAATAGTTGACAACAAGACAACAGTGGTTCATTCAGGAAATTGGGCAAAGACGAGCTTTCCACAGGATGGCGACAAGGCAAATCGTGAATGGAGCATTGCCATGACTGACACAGAGGTAACCAACTACTACAGAGACGTATTCGACTATGATTGGAGCCGCGGTACTGACTATGATGAAGTGTCCGATGGCATAGGTTCGCCGCTGACTCGCACCGGCACTAGCAGCACATATCCTAACCCCTTCGCAACTCCCGGGCAATTTAGCGGTCAAATGGCTGTGACACCTATCTTCAGTCCGGATACTAGTCTGCAAGGCATTCTCTACTGCATCAACAGTGCACAAGCAACACTTGACATCCAGATTCCATACTTCACCAGCGTGGGAGATGGTGGTGCTGTCGATCAAGTCATTGCTGCGATTCTCGCAGCGAAGGGACGAGGCGTGACGGTCCGTGTAATATCAGAGGAAGAGTATGATTTCGAAATAGTTGCAGACCTATTCCATCAACATGACATCCCCATTGCTTGGCAGGACACAAGATGGTTCACTGCCAACCATAACAAGGCCATCATAGTCGATGGTATGATCGTTCTGATCAGCAGTATCAACTACAGTGATGGTAGCATTTCTGAGAATAGAGAAGCAGGAGTCATAATAGAAAACCAGAATGTAGCACAATGGTACCAAGATGTATTCGATTTTGACTGGGAGATTGCTGATAGCGAAGCAATGGACGAAGTCAATGTTTACTGGGCCCCCAACATACCTACCAGCAGCTCACCGATCACTGTTACAGTCTACGCTCATGACCTGTATCCAGATGTGGATGAAGTACAGCTTGATGTCAAGATAGGTGATGGCGCTTGGTCAAACAACACAATTACATCGAATGTTGTGGAATCTCTTGAAGGAGATCTTGAGAACTACTTCTACGAGATATCCGCACAGGCTGATGGGACAAACATCACTGTTGTGGGACGCATTCGAGTGAGTGCTACATGGCACATTGGAGTTCCAATGGTGATACGAGTGCGGAATTCTATTGCACCTTTGACCACTACTACTACACCGCCGCCTGACTTCATGGCCACTTATGGACCTTTGATGATTGCGGCCATAATCGCAGTTCTTTGCGGCGGCGGGGGCTATGCGGCCCGCAGAAGAGGATATCTAGGTGGTCGCACTAGGTCTTCAGGCAGAAAACGGAAATCTAAGAAGAAACGCTCCTGAAGGTATGAAATCATCCAAGGCAGCCTCTTTGAGGCAATGCCTTGGCTCTTTTGCTTTCGCAGCTCTCTACACTCAAGAGTTCTCAGCCATCTCAGCAAACTTCAGACAGTACTCTGCCTCGTCCCCCTCTCCTCTCTTCTCATGGAGGCCGCCAGCAATTCTGTATGCTCTGGAAACCTCCGGCCATCTCTCCTTGGCATCAAGACAGAGCGCAAGGGCCTTCCAGATTTCGGGGTCTTCGGACTCGAACTTTAGAGCTTCGTAGTATGCCTCTATTGCCTCATCTATCTTGAGCAGGCTCTCCAATGCCCTCGCCTTCTTCACCAAGAGGATTGCACTATCCTTGGCTTCTTTCAGTCCAGTCTGAGCAGTCCGAAGTGCATCATCGAAGGACCCGGTAGTCAAGTAAGCTTCTGCCTTGTTGGAATGTCCTGTTGGATCCTTTGGATCAATGGCAATTGCGCGGTCAAATGCCTCTATCGCCTCTATCTGGTCACCAACGTGAATCTGAACCAAACCGAGTTCGTTCAGTGCCTGAATTGATTCTGCATTGGCCTCCAGTGCTCTCTTATAGACCTCGATTGCCTTCTTGTTCAAGCCTCTTTGCCTGAGAGACCTTGCTTCCGCCAGAAGGGATTCGAAAGGCTGACCGTCGGTTGCCATGGTGAGTGCAGCTATCAGTTTTCTATTAATCGTTGTCCTGTCATACTGCTCTGTCAACGCGAAAGACAACAACTGTTTTAACTGGGACACAGAGTCCACTTTCCATTCCTATCTGAGGTCAGATTCATGATACATGAGGAAGAGGACTACGAAGACGAATTCGAAGAGTACGAGGAATCTGATGAGGACTACTTTGAAGAAGACGATGATGAGGAATCCGAAACCGATACTCGCACGTACGATGAGGGACCTCGGATTTCACGAATGGACCGATTCGCTGAAGATCCATGGCCTCCTCTAACGTTCATTCTGACATTGATAGGTCTAGCAATCGTCTTGTTTACTCCTCCACCTATCTGGGCCGCTGCAAATTACCTGATTTTCGGGACCTACGTTCTCGTCATTGTGACTGGCGTGGCAACTTCCATGGGGATAACAGCATGGAAAGAAGAGACCGAGTCACGCATGAGGCTTGCAGCGCCGATAGTTCTGGTCATCACGTTTGCATGCCTCATTGTTGGAGTCCTTGACTCATTGCTCTGGATTCTGAACGGTGTTGGATTGGTTGCAGAATGGGGAAGTCCAGTCGTAACTTTCTGTATCACAATAGCCCTGTTTGGTGTCTACAGCCTTTATTTCATTAGAAGAACAGTCAGAGGCGAAAGCCGCTAACAGAGAGTGTCCTTGATGAGTTACCCCGACTATTCACTACGTGAATTGATCGGCTTTATCAAGGCGTTTGTGGATGAACGTAATTGGCACAGATTTCACACGCCTTCTGCACTTGCCCTGTCAGCTGCAATTGAGCTGGGGGAGCTCCTGGAGTTGTTTCAGTGGCGGTCGGAAGAAGACGTGGTTGATGCTCTTGCAGACAACAAGTTCAAAGAGTCACTCTCTCAGGAGATTGCTGACGTTCTGATCTATCTATTGAGACTGACTGACGTGGCAGGCATCGATCCTTCGGCGGCAATTATCGAGAAGCTGAAGAAGAACGCATTGAAGTATCCGTCAAAGGAATGGAGAGGAAGGGCACCAAACAAGACTAGGACGGATCGATAAGCCTTCCATACATTTCGGGTTTCCTGTCCTTCAGGACATGGTTTCTCTTGGTTATCATTTTGTCATCAGCCAATGAGAGGTCTATGTCGACCCAGTCGATTGATGTTCCAGAAGAATTAGCTCTGACTAGCACCTCGCCTTTTGGACTTGTGACTTGGGATTTTCCTGAGAACTGTATGCCACGTTCCAATCCTACCCTATTAGAGGTGAGTGTGAATACACGATTCTCGATAGACCGTGTTATCATGGCTTCCTGACAGTACGGAAGGACTAGATTTGCAGGATGCAGAATGATCTGTGCGCCGTCGATTGCGAGAATCCTCGCCATTTCCGGGAAGATCCAATCAAAGCAAACCATTAGCCCGAACCTTGCGTCTCGGTAATCAAAGACTGGAGGTTTGCTATCACCCGCTTCAAACCAATGATTCTCGCGATCAAACAGATGCACTTTGCGGTAGGTGATGGCATGCTCTCCATCACAGAACGCCGCGGCTGAATTTGAAAACACATGTCCAAATCTTTCACATATTCCTGAAACAATCATCATGCCAGATGATGATCCCCTTTGGAGAATTCGACTGAAGGGTCCATCAGGGATCACTTCGCTCATCGCCTCGACTTCATCCCCGGATTCAAAGACATATCCAGAGTTCGCAAGCTCTGGCAAGACTAAAATGTCAACGTTTGATTCTCTCGCAGAAGCAATTGCTTCCTCAGCTCCGGCAAGATTGGTCTCAGCTTCCATTATCTTTGGCTCAAGTTGGGCAAAGCCGACTCTTAGCATTCTTCACAGCTCGTCTCACGATAGGCGGTATGTCCTATCTGTCCTTCGGTGGAGGGCGAAGACGAAGGTAGTTAGAAAGTGTTATTGCTTGAATTGATGTAGGGGGTCCTGGCCACGATGAGCAAAGAGAAGTCCCCTCGCTCAGATGAAGATGAAGAAGTCTGGAAGGATGATGTTGACTGGGAAGAGGAGGACTGGGGAGACGATTGGGACGAATCCGACGATGATTGGTAGCCTATGTTCAGAATAGGCCTCCCTTCATTGCGGCCTGACAATCACAGCTTGGTTTCTTGGGAATGTTATCAATCATCTCAAAAGTGAGCTTCCTGACACGTTCAATGTTCTTTGCCATGGTCGCCAAGACTGCTTCATGTGTCACGTGCTCTTCTCCATGCACATCATAGTCTGTGGGCATAGAGATGTTTACGAAGCATATTCCTGCCTCCCTTGCGAGCGCCGCTTCGGGATAGGCAGTCATTCCAATCACATCGAATCCTTGCTTGTGATAGAACATCGACTCTGCTCGTGTTGAAAACCTTGGCCCGTTGATGCATACGTAAGTTCCCGTATTATGGACCTTGTAGTTCAGCTGTGCCGCAGTATCAATGGCAACTTCCCTGAGTTGGGTACAAAATGGCTCCGCAAAAGGAAGATGCGCGATTGGCCCACCTTCGAAGAAGGTGTCCTTTCTGGTCCCGAAGGTTCTGTCAAAGATCTGGTCTCCTATTACGAATTCACCGAGTTTGATGGTGTCTGGCTGAAGACTTCCGCAGGCTGCCGGGCTTATGATCCGTGTAACGCCAAGAGCTTTCATCCCCCAAATATTGGCCCTATAATTGATTGCGTGAGGCGGAATCGTGTGACCTCTCGCATGTCTGGCCAAAAACACAAAACTTCGGCCCTTCACTTCTCCCACAATGAAATTGTCCGAGGCGGCTCCAAAGGGAGTGAAAATCTTGATCTCTGCAGGATTCTCGATAACATCAGAGTCGTAGTTTCCGCTGCCGCCGAAGAGTCCGATCTCAATTGGGAGCAGGTTCTCTATCGCTTCTTTCTGTTCTCTGTCAATGGGTACAAAATCCAGTTTTGCCTCAAAAGCCATTATCGTTCAACTCGTGTTGATTTCTAGGGCAATCAGGGACAAGCTCCCATTTATAGATGATGAACTAAATGTGGAGAGACCCGTGTGTCCTATTCTTTCAATCGCCATGCCTTGTCGAGAGGATACTCTATCTTTCCAAGAAATCCCATGTGTGATTTGATTTTTGATAGTCTCTCATCAGATAGCACAACGTTGTTGTATTCTCTAAGGTGCTTCTTCAGCTCCATCGTGCTCATTTCTGTAATCTTCTCTCCTTCGAAGATCTTCATTATCAGAGCAGTAAGGTCTTCATAGAAGTTCCAAGGCCAAATCTCCCAGGCCCATGTAACTTCAACACCGAAGAAGTCAGGCTCGAATTCAGAACCAACAATGTGCATTAATGTAGCCGACCTGACTTCATCAGGACCACATTCCTTTACATGATCAACTGCAAGAGTCAAGCTCTGGCCTGTGTCCGTGATATCATCAACTACTAGCACTTTCTTCCCTGTAACGTCAACAGTAAGTGGACAAGTTAGCTTTGCCTTTCCATCTCTTGTGGCTGTGACTCCCCAGTGGTCAACCTTGACACTGTAGAGATCCTTCACACCAAGGAGGTCACATTGGATTCTGGCATGAACCCATCCGCCCCTGGCAATCCCAACAATGACGTCAGGCCTCCAACCTGATTCCTTGATCTTTTTTGCAGTCTGAAAAGCATAGTTGTGTATATCATCGAAGTCGAGTACGTAACAGAGTGGACCTTTTAGTTGCATAGTTGTCACAACCAGAACTTCGCCTATTCAAGTCACATAAAAGTGTGTCTTCATTCTCGGTTTTTCCCTGCTACTCCACGGAAATACTCAGAGAGTCATATCTTCCAGGGGTGAACCTGAATCTCACTTCAAGCGTCGATCCATTTGAGACCTCCTTCTCTTCTCTTAATGGCAGGAAAAGAGGCCTCCATCCGTCGTCCATCTTTAGAGTCAGGTCTTCACCAAGATCTGCCTCAAAGAGCCCTAGGAATCCGTGGACAGTTCCTTCATCCACGATTTCGAACACAAGAACTTCATCAACATTTTGAGTGTCTTCTGAGGCGAAATCAAATCTGGTTAGGATTTGTGTATCCGACATGTCTCTGGTCTCATCGGGACCTGCAGTCTGAGGCAAGGTCGGGAATGTGATATCCTCAATATTGAAACGTTTTGCGAGTGCATCTGATTCGACAGGAACTACATACACTACAGCCGAGTAAGGTAGAATCACTCCGTCCGGCTTTAGAATGTGTTTGACAGCGTGAGCGCATGCTGGCACTTGTTGTTCAATCAGCATCATTGATGATAACATCTCGCAGATTACTAAGTCTGCCCGCCTATCAGGAAAGTAGTCAGCATAATGGGCAACTTCGAAGTCAATCTTGTCTGATAATCCGTTTGCTTCAGCGGTCCTCCTTGCGTAGTCAATACATTCAGGATTTACGTCAATTGCAGAGACATGTTCTGCCCCCGCTCTTGCCGCCAGCATTGCAAGCACACCTGACCCAGTTCCCATATCAACCACGTATGAGTCCGTACTAATGACTGAGCTAATTGCTAGATCGAATTTCCCAATCCTCTCTCTGTGACTCAATAGACTGACAGCATGCAATATGTCGAATGGAGTTGCGTATTTTCCGCGCTTCATTGAAACTGCCATATCGCGAGGTACTTATAATCCGTGCGAGAGCCGCAGCCAAGAACAACAACTTCGATAGCCTAACTCATTCCCTTCGAGGACGACAAGATATGACAAAGATACTCAAACGTGCAGCGGAAGCGATTCAAGAAGGACGCTTCGCCGAAATCCTTCCGTTGCTCGAGAGTGCGTCCAAGGCTGCGGACCCAGACCCTGAGGTGCTTGTCTATCTTGGCATTGTCTATGTTCAGCTTGAAGAACCCGCGAAGGCTGTTGAAGTGCTTCAGAAGGTACAGGAGCAAGTCGAGGATTACTGTGTTGTTTCTCTCTTTCTGGGTAGAGCGCTTCACGGGCTTGGGAGGTTTGACGAAGCCGCCTTTGAATTGAAGAAAGCCCTCTCCATGGACCCCAGTCCCTTTGAGGGATGGACGGATTTGGGAGACCTGCTGATAACCATGAAAGAGTTCGGAGAAGCTGCCCAGACCCTGGAAATGGCATTGAAACATTTTCCAGATGAGCCGGCCCTACGGAGTCTTTATGCCACAACGCTCCACAAACTGGGTGACTACCGAGGTGCGGCAAAAGAATGGGGCATTGTCTCCCAGCTGACGCCAGATTCAGTAATGGCGCTTTCGAATCATGCGTATCTTCTGCTGCTTCAGAGAAAAGTGTCAGAGGCCGAGCCGATCATTAGTCGTGCTGAGAAGATAGACCCCAAAGACTGCCGATTGAAGATACTTCATGCAGAAATCCTCATCCAGAGAGGAGAATATAAAGAAGCCGAGACCTTCCTGATGGACGCAGTTGAATCAGACGATTGTTATCCTCCTGCACTGGCGCGTCTTGCCGTCACATCTTTCAAGCAAGGAAACGATGCCTTATTCAGTAGGTATCTTCAGAAGACAAAAGAGGCACTAGTTGAAGATCCTGACAAGTGGTGGGCGCTCTACTACATCTACAGATTGATTGGATGGACTGAGAGAATGACCGATGTACTAATCGATGGCACAAAAGAAGACAGGGGATCAGCAGCGCCGTGGGTTACCATTGCATGTCATTATGAAAGCATGGGAATGCTGGAAGATGCAGAACAAGCTTGGCAAGTTTCCTTCCGGATTCGACGATACGTTAAGCTCTACTGCAAACACTGTGGTGAAGACAGCCGAATTCCCTACGATGATGCGCATGGCTTCGATATTCATGTTCCGCTCACTTGTGAAAAATGTGAAAGCGACATTGCGATGCCCCAAGGTCTAGCCTCGATTTAGTGTGTCAGGTTGAGTCCCCATGAAGGATAGAAGCTATCCGTCGTTTCCTATACCTGGAGTTGGGGCAATAGTTGTAGGGTCCAAAGGGATTCTTCTTGTCAGACGCGATAAGGAACCCGCAAGAGGACTTTGGAGCATCCCTGGTGGGGCCGTAGAAGTTGGTGAAGGTCAAGAAGAAGCTGTGTACAGAGAAGTCTACGAGGAGACCGGTGTCAGAGTTGAAGTGTTGGGACTTGTCGATACATTCGATGTTATCCTTCAAGATGAGGCCGGGGAAACCGAGTTTCACTACCTATTGAATCACTATCTCTGCGAGGCACATACAGAGGAGACAACGCCTGAGAGTCCAGAGGCAGAGGTTGGATGGTTCCACCCAGATTCAATGCCTGTGGATGAAATGCCACCGCCTGTCATCGATTTGCTTGCAAAGCTGAAAGAACGCATCTCTGAACTCATGGAATAGCCAGTTTCTGGATTGCAAAGTTGTGCAACGAATGGTTCCAAGAAGTATAAAAGAGATGATAGCTCTGGGCCATTGAAACATTCAGTTTGGAATGGATGTGGCACTAAAAATGTTCAGAACCATTACAGCGTTGCTCGTGGCTCTTCTGGTCGCCGTTCTGATAGGCGCTTTCCAGATAGTCGGACTCGGAATAGCCGACCTTGAGGCGTTATTGACCTCCGGAGACTTTGTAACGCAACTTCAAGCTTGGGGCACAGCCCTGTTTCAGGTGCTTTTGCGGCCCTATACTGCTGCTACTGCTTCCACACCTGCGTACGCACCGATTGTTGCACTTGGTGTAGCAGGCTTCATTTCTGGCCTAATCTCCAAGAGCGGTGTCAGGATGCTTTTCGTATCCATAATTGCTCTAGCAATCTTCTTTGTCGGATATGTAGTGTTATCACTTGGACTTGCATTGGAACTTGCTGTTCTTCAGGCGGAGGCAATCGCTATCGCGATTGACCTGGGTGCATCCTTTGGGTTGCTCTTCATTCCAGGTGTAATTGGTGCTTCACTGACTGCCGAGGAGTACTAGAATTGTCATCAAGGGGGTCCAAGCCCCCTTTACCCATTTTTGTATGCGAATATCTGGTCTATTCTTTCTGAGATCCTCTCAAGGAACTCAAGAAGGAAGTCCTCATGTACAAACGCACCTGCGGCCATGGGATGTCCACCTGCTTCTGCAACTAGCTCACTATTACCCGAATTCAGCTTATCGGAGACATCGACAAAGACATCCCTTAGATTCACACCAAGGTCAACAATCGACTTGTGAGCACGTCCTGAGATTTTGATTGTGGGACCCTCAACGGATCTATTCGTTGCAATACCTATGACCGGCTTATCGATTGGAACCATCCTCGATCCCTGCGCCATACCTATGACTATCCCGATAATGGTGTCAGGAGTCTCTGGGTCATCGACCACGTACATTCCTGGCATTTCACGATAACCTTGAGTTTCCAGTCTATGAAGCGCTGTTGCAAGATTTGATCTGTGCTGTTTGAGAAGCACCATTCCTTCTCGATAGGCTACTTTGTTTCCTAGACAGATTTCGACCCCGATTTCGGGCTTTCGGTTTCTACCACACGCATTGAGAAGTGTAGAAAACTCCTTGGCGCTGCGAAGAACCGTTCGTGGCGGTCGATGTGCGAGAGTGATGACATCCCCAATAATGCCTGATGCAACTCTGGAATCTTCGTAGGAGTCCAGAATTATGCCAATGAGGTGCTGGACAACTTGGCTTTTCTCTTCTGATGTAAGGTCAACCCACATTCTCCATGTGTCGTCACTGTCCTTCAGAGGAATCCCAATTTCATTGAAGAAGGCCAGACAAGCATCCCCGTTTCCGGTCAACCCAGGTAAATAGGGATCTGTGGCATATTGAAGTAGATATGGCAAAGGTCTCGTGTTGATTCCGAAGAACCGCAAGTCCTTTTCGACCTCAATAAAGCCGCCCTTCTCTCCGGCTTCAACAATCACTTTGTTCAGTCCAGTGAACCCCTTTCCATAGTAGTCCTGAAGGTCACCACTGGCTCCTACGATAGCCATCTCTGTTAGGTCCAAATTCTCCCTTGAAAGTCCATAGGCCATCAGGAAGGCTGTTCCCGCACCTGAAAGCTCATAGCTTCCACTCATATTATGCAACCAGGGATTGATCTCGATTATTGAATCAGATTTTGTTCGAGGCCCAGTCAATTCTCCATTGTCAGGCAGATGATGATCTAGTACAATAACACAATTTACGCCATCCTCGTTTGCTATGAACTGTTGAATGAGGTGCATTTGCCCTGTTCCGAAGTCGCTGAAGACAACAACATCTGGCTTCTTCTCTCTGACCAATTCCCTCACAGTGATGATTGTCTCAGAATTCAATTGATGGATATTGTGCCATGAATGGGCCTTGCCCGCACGTTGAAGCGCCTGAACAATGATTGCTAGAGCGGCAATGCCATCACTGTCTATGTGTGACACTGCAAGGATTCTCGAAGAAGTCTTCAGCACGTCAACTGCACGCATCAATTCCTCTAGCATGCTATCCGGGAGGGCATCCAAAACAGCGTCCATCATTAGCGAGAGCATCAATTGGGCACGATATAAGAACGCTGCTCTGAGAACACGAGTCAAAGGTCTTCAGTCACTGCCGCGAGCAACTCTTGAAAGGGCCAGGAAGATGACCAAGAAAACACTCGCAATTGCTGCTAGTCCCTTTGCAACCTTCTGCCAGAGCGTCATCGGAAGCTCGTGATTCCTAATCTCATTTCTCACTCGTTTGAGGTATACGCGAGTCTCTGTGTAGAGCGCTTCGGAATCATCTCTTTGGGATGAGAACTCTGACCAGCTGAGGTAGTAGGGCGGCACAGGGTCCGTGTCCAACCAGTCATTCCAGATATTCAAAATGTCCTCTCGGTAAGGCGATGGAAATCTCTCAATCTCAGTTCTCACTTTATCTTCCCATTCATCCGTGATCAGTTGATGTACACCCCTTTTTGCTCCCCACAGGGGACAATACTTTCTGTAGTAGAGCACTATTAAGACTTGAGCTCATAGACCCGAATCTGCGCGAAACAGCGAATCTTCTTCCTAAATCGAACATATCTCCAATTTTCCGTCAATGTATTCTAGCGCATCTTTGCGACTTCTTTGCCCCACTCTTTGAGGTCTCCGCGCAGTTTAGTAAGGTCTGCAGGACTGATTGGGTCAACTCGGCCGTAAGTCCTCAAGATTCTTGTCCATCTCTTCATTTTCACTACGAGCTGGCTGCTCCCGCCCCTCTGCTCCATCATGTCTGCTGAATCGCTGATCTTCTTTGCAAGATCGCTTGCAATGACCCCCTCACGAATCTGAGACTCCAATGTGTCTAAGACTGCCTGTAAAGTTGATGCTGTGCCCATGTCCCCAACAGCTCTTGCTGATGCGACCGACGTAGCCTGTGTTGGGAGATTCTGAATCATCTGCATGAGTTCGTCTATCTTCTCGCTGTTTGCAGTCACTCCGAGAGAAATGTCTGATTGCGCATCTTGGACTTCTGTGATTTTTGAGATGACTTCGATCATTCTGTTAAGCATTTCAGTAAGTCGCTCAATTGCAGAGTTAATCTCTGTTAGTTTCGCTCTTACATAGGTATCTTCTTGACTCATGCTAACTGTCTCCTAGCTAGACTAGTTCAGATGACGTCGATACTGGAGGTGCACAGATTAAGCTTTCTGTGTCGTTTGGTCTGAAGACACACAATCGCTGTACATAACCGAATCCTCATATATCCGCCAATCACATCAGCGCGGTACTGGAGCTCATTGAGGTACTTGGAGGAACAGCAATGTACGTGATAAATTACAAGCAGCGTGAAGCCATCGATATTGAAATGGCAGGTAGTAGAGGAGCAAAGATGAGATGGCTAGTCGGAGTGCGTACAGGGGCTAGCACCTTTGCGATGAGACATTTCGAGATTGCTCCAGGAGGAAAGGTACCGCTTCACACACATGCTGAAGAACATGAGGTCTTCGTACTCGGAGGCAAAGCTCGGCTGCTCGGGTCTGCAGAAGATCAGTTTGCTCAAAAGGACGACGTAATCTTCATACCTTCAGAAGCTCCACACGGCTACGACAATTCGAAGAGTACTGAGCCCTTCACATTCATCTGCGTCATCCCGATTCTAAATAGGGAATAGATTGACCTTCCCCATCTTTCCGGAAGACTCAAACGATTCTCGATTATTTTGACCTGACGAGAGACTTGACCGCTAGTGGACTGAAGATATCGTTTGACACGCCGACAAATGATCTTGCACTCTTCGTGACGAGGCTCACCAACTACTCACACACGCAATCAAGTGAAGACTTCTCCGAATATGAAGAGCGAATCTTCTCGCAAATCAGGTCATCAAATTCGCTTGAAACTCTGAAGGATGTTGAGACTCTCAGGATGTACAGAGACCTTTACTGGTCGTTTGGTATGGATCCCACGAAACTTAGAGTCTCCAGTGAGGCTTTGATGAGACGCGTCCTACGAGGGGAGAATCTTTGGAGAATCTCCAGTCTTGTTGATGTCGTAAACCTGGCCTCTGCCTATCATGGAGTGCCAATTGGATTGATCGACGAGGGCGCCCTAGTAGGGAATCTCCGCGTAAGAACAGCCCGGAAGGATGAGGTCTTTGTCAGGATAGGGGGCAAAGGACTTGTCTGCAAAGGTCGAGAAGTTGTCCTGTCTGATGACGAGAAGATTGTCTGCTTCGGTTACGCAACACATGATTCGGAAATGACTAGGGTCACTCCACAGACGGCGACGATTCTTCTCATTCTATATGGTGCTCCTGGGGTCTCCTATAGCAAGCTTGAGCAAGCAAACTCGATTACACTTGAAATGGTAGACAAGTGGGTGGACTGTCAAGTTACGGATTCTGAGTACTACCGAGCGATGCAGTAGTGCTACGCGAACTCCAACAGTGGTTGACCCAATATCACTCTCTCAAGTAGAGAAGTTCCCTTGGCTCTTTTGACAAGATCCTCAAACTTTCTCCTAAGTCGCTTCTCGTCGACGTAGTCTGGCTCACGCACTCCGACGCTTTCTATCACGGATGTCAGCAAGACTTCGAAGTCGTATACAAGGTACTCCCTCTTTCTGCCCTTCTTATCTTCCTTCTTGACCTTCTTCGCAAGCCCAAACTTCACTGATGCTCTTGTTTCTGATAGATAGATTGTCAGGGCTTTCTCGTAGAGAAGTTCACCTCTCTTTACCAGTTCCTTGAGGAACGGTAGACCAAACCTAGTCTTGGCCACCTGTTCAATTCTGGCAATGAACGCATTCATAATGTCTTCATAGGACAACATACCTGCTTTTCCGCGAGTTGAGAATACTTTCTCAGCATCGCTTGCCTTTTGGAACTTCGATTTCTTCTCTGCAAGCTCTCTCTCTTTCCTTTTGCGTTCTTCTTCCTGCCTTCGAAGCTCTTCCTGCCTCTTCTTTTCTTCTTCCTTCGCTCTCTCAGCTTCTCTTCTCTTCTTCTCTTCTTCCTTCTTCTCTAGTTCTGCCTGCCGCTGTCGTTCCAGCGCGGCTTGCTCTCGCTCTCTCTTCTTCTTGGCTTCCTCTGCGAGACGCTGCTTCTCTAGTTCTTGTAAGAGCTTCTGCTGTTGCTCCACCAACTTGGCCATGTGCGTCTGAACATCTTTCTCTGTAAGTGTGATGTGTTCTGTCAGGAGCCACCTAACCGCTATGCTGTTTACCTTTGGCTTGAGGTCTGCAGAGGAGAAGATGAAGCTTGCAGTCTGCTGTCCCGGAAGGGCCGTGATTATCTGTTCAGCAGCCTTCTCTCCAGCTATTGGTTCAAGGATTCTCTCAAGCACTTTCAGTGACTGCTCGCTACTAACCCTTCCTGCAGCAATCGTGTTGAATTGCTCAAATGCCTTGTAGTCAATGTCCTTGGGACTCTGCGTAGCGATGAGACACTCAATGCCGTACTTTCTGGCTTGTCTAAACAGGAGAAGGTACGTCTCTTTCGGGCCAGGAGCTTTCATCCCTGCTGGTATGAATGGTGCCGCTTCGTCCTGGAATATGACCATTCTTGGCTTGTCCGTGAAGCCCTGTCTGAGCATCCAAGAGTATAGTTGGTTCAGCACTATCGCTATGAAGAAATGCTTCTCTTCTTCGCTTCTAAGCGTCTTGAGGAATATGACATTGATTGGAGTCTTCCCTCCAACTGGTCTAATCAGTTCATCAAAGTCAATCTGACCTTCTTCCTTGAACAGGAGTTGAGAAGATCCGACCGTCAATGAGCGAATTGCCGCCGCAAGCTTCGTTCTCTCAGTTTGTTTCATATAGGGTTCCAAATCCACTCCTATTTCCTCGGCTGGTGCGTCGAGCATATTGGCCAACTCAAGCAGATCGGAGATGTCTCTTTTCTTGTCTTCCCAGATTGTCCGGAGAAGTTCGTATAGAGCTGCGAATGATTTCGCCTCCCATGATCTCGAAAGCCCAGCCACCTTGGCAAGCACTTTCACCAACGTTCTTGCTGAGTTGTCAAGAAGACGAATCACATCATCCTGGTCAGCTTTCTTATCCGGCAACTTGAGCGGATTGATTGAGACTGATAGTCCCTTGGAGCTTGCCGGCGTGTATACTCTGACTATTACTTTGTCCATGTACTCCTTCAGTCTCTGTGGATCTACTCCTTTTGATTGGAGAACCTTCGGGTCTCCTGGAATCATAAGAGAGGCTATGTCTCCCTGGGGATCAAAAGCCAAAATGGGAATCCCCTGCAGGGCTGCCTCCTCAAGAATGACTTTGCTCAGAACGGTCTTCCCAGATCCGGTGGACCCAAAGACTCCGCCATGTCTACGAAGCAAGTCGACAGATATTTCGAACTTCTCAGCCGTCCTCTTTCCATCTTTGTCCAGTTTTGAGCCTAACCAAAGCTTACCATCGCCCATGATTATCACCACAAGTCGTCCGGTTTCCCGAAATCCCACCTGTTCTTCGCTTGTAGAGCCATTGTGGCTCGACATTTATCTTATTTGTTGATGGGGGTCCCTAGAAGAGTTCTGTATCCACAGACTTTCTAAAACAAGGAGAAAGGATGAGGGAGTCCCTCATCCGTTGTTCTGTTCTATTCTCCACCGACTGGTTCGTATCTTCTTCCCAAGAAGAATACAATCAGGAGCACGAGCACTATGGCAAACACACCAAGAGTTCCTGCCGCTATGTTATACGAGTTTGTGGTCACCCAGACCCAGTCAAGACCTAGCTTGATTCCAGCCATTATTCCACCAATGAAGAGTGAAACCAGCATGAATCTTGAGGTCATTTCCTTTACCTGTCCAACCTCTCCCGCCTCCATGATAGCAGCGCTGAAGAATACAAACACAAACAGAAACACATACGCAATAACAATCATTGATCCGATATCAAAGAGAAATCTCTGAATGGTGTCATCTCCCGCAATACTTGGAGGGTATTGGATGCCAATTATCAGGATAGCGGCAATGGCGTAGAGGAAGACAAACATATTGCTGATTAGCTTGTCTTCGGGATGCACAAAGCCTGTAATCTCAGTGAATGTAGTAATTGTGGACATTACTAACACAACTATGAATAGTCCAGCACCTGCGATCCAAGTATAGTAAGGATACGGAGTTGCAGCACCGAGACCAAGGAGCAAATACCATAGGATTGCTGAAAACCCAAGAACCGCAATACCAAGCCCTGAAAGGATATTGCTTATTGTCGTAAGCCTAACCATAGACGACCTCCCCTTAAGGGACTCTGCACGGTCGGTAAGTTAGGCGTCTATTAACTTTTGCTCAGCCAACGATTTTTCGGTTTTCTCACTTCTAACCTCTGGCATGAAGTACGTTCCTGCAATCGCTACAGCAATCAGTATTGCAACCAGCACAGCCATGCCAATTAGACCGTAGGTTCCATAGGCAACGCCTCCCAAGGTTGGCCCAATGATCATTCCGGAACCAAAGAAGATGCTGTACACACCCATGGTGGTACCCCGTGAATCTTCTGCTGCAACGTCCGTCAGATACGCCATTGCGGCTGGTGGAAATGCTCCTGCAATGAAACCAAAGGTGGGCAACAATGGCCATACTGACCAAAGAGCTTCGATACCACCAGGCCCGGAGTTTGATACCAGCAAGAATGCCAAGATTCCGAAGCCTATGAGGCCGAACGCGATAAAGGGTCTTCTTTTCATGTAGTAGTCTGAAAGGTGGCCCATGACAATTATGCCAAGTATCAATGCCCCACCGAGCATCCCGAACAGAATAATCATGTCTATTGCGGTAAGTGTGAAGTAATCGTGTAGAATGATCTTGGCATATCCTATTAGCATTCCATACATTGAGATGATAGGGACATAGACCGGGATCAGTTGCTGAATCTTTCTGTCAGAAGCTACCTCTCTTAGGAGTCTGAAAATGCTGATCTCAACGTGGATGTGCTCCCGAGTCTCTTTGATTGAGAGTAGGGCGATGACTCCGCTAACTGCGCATGCTGAACCCGCAGAAGCAAGTACGATGAACGGAGTGAATCCGATCTCGGGTGTAAGCAGTAAGACTCCGAGTCCAAACCCGCCGACCAGCCCAAATAGCGTTGATAGGTCGTAGTATCCCATCAACCTCGCGCGATTATGCTCATCTGACATATCTGCTATCATTGAAAGGGTTGTTGAGACCTTGGAAGCCGCGCCAATACCAAATACGGCTGAGGCTAAGAATAGAACAATGATGTTCGGTGTGATCGCGAAGAGGAACGCAGCAGCACCTGTTATGAATAGACTGCCCACAAAGATGGGTCTTCTGCCAATCCGGTCGCTGTATGAACCAAAGAATGAAACAGAAGCGAGTTCAGCGAACGGATAGATTACCAATACTGCTCCAATTGCCCAGAGCTCAAGTCCTGTTCCCATGTAGGCGGGGTCCTGAATGGAGGCAATGCTGATGTAGAAGGAAGCGCGCATTATTAGAGTGACAAAGTACAGTGCCAATAGATTCCATTTGTGTTCAGAGGCTCTAAGACCCATCTGGGGCAACTCCTGTTTTGAGGTGCGCTGGCGAAACAGCATCATCGTTATAAGCTATCCCGTATCCCCTCCTCGGCATGGGCGTGAAAAGGGTCCCCACCGATGTGGTGGGGTCGGAGTTTGTCTACATTGTATTGTATAGACTCCGAATCATGACAGATGAGGAATCCCGTGATTGGCTGAAACGCTGGGCTGAGATCCGCAAGAGTCTGCCAAAGGGCATCAAAATTGTAGCAGAAGCTGGCAATGCTTTTGGCACTGAGTTCACTGGATTCACGATATTTGAAGGGCCCTTTGCCAAGTTTGAGGAACTCCATTCGAATCTGGAGCTCTACTCAAGTCATCTTGTTGAGAAAACCAGAACTATCATTGGAACAAAAGGAATTGGGGCGCCAAAATCGCAGCTTCAGAAGATTCTCAGAGATCGCCCAATAGACTGAGACTCTTCCACGCTGTGGTCCGATTACCACTTAAAAGACTGAGGCTGACAGTTTGTCGTACAGTTTTCCGCGAAAGACGGGCATTGTCCTACTATTCGCCGCTGCAGTGGGAATCATTCTCTTTATGGTGGCTCCTGATGACATTACACCAGGAATCTATCAGGCTCGGCTGACCATCGATTCGCCTACAATCAGGGTTGATGAGGAGTACAATGTCACAGTCTTGCATGAGGGACCTGACCATTACCAGACGGTACACTATGTTGGTGACGGGACAAACGCAACAATCGTAGCTAGAGACGAACTGCAAATACTACCAGGCAGCCGCTTCTCATTTGTAATCACAGCACAAGGCACTCCCCTTCAGGCCGGCCAAATTCTCGTACAGATCACGAACGAAGCCGGATACAACCAATCACTTCGAACAACAAGGCAATCTGAACAGACTTTCTATGTTGAGCTCCAACCATTGGTTCAGTCCAGGTATGCTGTCATGATTCTTGCCGTTGTGGCGATTCTCTGGTTCACAGAGGGCATCAGCCTGGTTGCGACATCCCTTCTAATACCGGTAATGATCGTGATGTCTGAGATTCATTCACCGCGAGTTGTTCTTGCATCCTTCTTCGATCCTGCTGTTGCTTTGATACTTGGAGGGTTTCTGATTGGAAGGGCTCTCAGCAAATACGAGCTGGACAAACGACTGGCACTACTTATTCTCTTCAGGGGGCCTGGAAGTGGTTCAAGTCTTCTTCTTACCGTCATGGGAGTAACGGCGTTCTTGTCGATGTGGATAAGCAATACAGCGTCCGCCGCTATAATGATTCCAATTGCATTGGCCGTCATCTCTAGAATCAGGAACAGCGGCGTGAGAGATCAGTACGCCAAGGCGCTCGTATTGGGAGTGGCATATTCTGCAACTGTTGGAGGAGTTGGCAGTCTCGTGGGCTCACCTCCCAATCCGCTCGCAGCAAGCTACATCAACTCTTTTCTCGGGATACAGTTCTCTTTCATTTCATGGTTGCCGTTTGGCTTTCCAGTTCTCCTGATCATGCTTCCAGTTGTCTGGCGCTGGCTAATCTATCGATTCAAACTGCCCAAAGATATCGAGGAAATGCAAGAACTTAAGCTAGTCTCGGAGAAAGAGCTTCTAAGATTGGGTCCAATGACCGCACAACAGAGATTGGTCGTGGCAGTCTTCATTGCAGTGGTCGCATTGTGGCTGACTGAAGAGCTGCCTGACTTCATCTCTGTAGTCGTTGGCTGGACCGGTCATGGCATTTCCAGCTCCATCGTTGCACTCATTGGCGGTGTCACACTAATGGTTCTACGACTACTTGATGAACGAGATGTGTCTAGAGAAGTTGGATGGTCTTCAATATTGATCTTGGGTAGCGGCATCGCATTAGGGGGCGCAATGATTGATACTGGTGTATCCGCCTTCTTGGCCTATCAAATGGGCGCCCTAGGTCTATTCCCGCCTTTGATTGTCATATTGATTGTTGGTGTCATAGCAGTTATGCTGACCATGGTGGCCTCAAACACTGGAGCAGCGGTCATACTCATTCCAATAGCGATTCCTCTAGCTGCGAGTCTTGGAATAGACCCACTTCTGTTGACCATGGTTATAGCGATAGCCGTGTCAATGGACTTTGCACTGCCGACCGGCACCCCTCCATCGACAATTGCCTATAGCACAGGGGAGCTCGAATTAGGTGAGATGATACGGACCGGACTAGTTATCGATTTCATTGCTATCGTCGTTGTCTCAATCGCCGCAGTGTCACTCTGGGCATTCCTTGGTCTTGTGGTCTTGTAGGCGCCACGATTTCACGTCAAGTTTAAATCTCAAGGCTGTCGCTATGGCCGGTTAGTGATGCGAGATGAATTGGCTTGCGAAAATCATCGCAGGAGAACCTGACGAATTCGTGCATGCTAAGCTGATGAAGTATGGCATCGGCGAACATCCCGGACCAAGAATCAAATTGACAATCAGCGGCACAAAGATTGGATTCAAGGGTGATCTTGATACAGAGAAGATCCTAGTCAGAGGCTACCTCCATGGTGTTGCAGACGGTGCTCAGAAGGTCAAGGGCATTGTGATCTGCTACTCAGATAGACAAGAGGCATTCACTGAACAGCCTGTTCCGTTGTACTGGCAGAAGTCAAAGGGTAAACTCGCTAGTGTATTCAAGGCGAAACTTGATGATCGAATTCCATTGGACGACATTCGTCAGCTTGTCAACGTTGACGATCCAACTACGTTCTTCCTCCTGAGCTTGTCTCCGGGCGACGGTACGAAACCTTGGAAGTTGACTACAAAGACATCTTTTCCAAAGAGTGGCCCTGCAGATGAAGAGGATGAGGAAAAGGAAAAGGATCCTGTCTTCGTGAAGGGGTCATTTGCTAACTCGCCTGAGATGATGGACTATATTCTTGACGTCATCTTTCCAGACTTTAAGGATGAGATTGGTCCCAAGTCTAAGAAGATAAGCCTCAAACACAAGATTGTCATTGAAGACATAGAAGTTCCAGACGATCCGAGCCTTTCCTTCAGTGAGAAGCGGAAGTTGGCAAAGAAGAAGTCGCGTCTCGAAAGAACTCTTTCCGTAGATGACAAAGAACTAACGAAGGAGTACTCGTTCTCAGCATGATAATTGAACGACCATCATCTTTAAATCGAGTTCAGAGGGGCGGTCACGGCAGATTCTGAAGAGTGGTGCATGCAATGCTACAGACAGGTTTCGAAGCCTTGTACGGATACATCTCATTGGCCTTCATACTTTTTGGCATCTTCGCAATAGGCTGGTTGATTATTCACGTTGAATACAGCAGGCACTTCTCTTGGTTCAAAGTGATATCTGCCGCGGTGCTTGGCTCACTCTTCCTCGGCTTTGGAATTCACTTTCTCATTCTATCTTTTGCATTATGAAGAACGTGTGAAGTCAAAGTGGTAGTTTGACACATAATCGACTCAAATGTGACTCTTTCACTGACAATGTACACAAACAACCTATATTTGCCTATGAAATGATTCGACATTGTCTCAGGACGTATTCAAGTTTCTTCAATTCAGGCCGAGGATATCCCCATTGCTATTAGATTCCGAGCTCGAGAAGCTCGCAGTCGCAAGCCGGCAAAGGCTTACGCAAGAATTCGCTGAGAAACATGCGAATCTTCAGGAGCGCATTCGTAGAGTTCCTATCGAGGAGGCTAAGCGGATATCTGAGAAGCTGAATTGTCCACTTGAGATTGCAATGATGGCCTTTCTTTTGGACATGGACGGTATACTCAGTGCTCGGAAAGCTGTTGATCTTCTGGTCAGAGAGCTTCAGCGACGCAGCGAGATTGGTGATGCAGTACCCAATCTGCCAGGAAACATACAGGAGTTTGCCATCTCTGAAGGCAGATGGTTAGAGTACAATTATGGCTCATTTGTTAGGGACGTCGAAGTGCGTGTAAGAGAACTAGCGAATCTAGAAGCAACAGTGGACGATGAGAAGCAGACAATTGAGAAAGCAATCTCTGTTCTGCAGGAAAGGACGAAGCTTGTTGAGACCTTCATCTCTCCAATTGTACAGAAATGGATCAATGAGCATGAAAAGTCAACGAGCTTGGACGCACTCCTTGCCTTCGGGCCGCCAATCACAAAGTGGAAACTTGCAACTCTCGTAGGACGATTTACCAAACTACGCACCAGGAATCAGGCCTTCTTCAGGAGACTCCGCATGACTCTTGCAACTGCTGAAGAATCTGCTACAATTGGCTCCATCATCGAGTCTATCGACCAAATAGTCGCAGCACTTGAATCGCCGTTGGATCAAATGGATGTCCGAGCGACCTCTCACTTTTTGCTACACATTGCCCCAAGACCTCGAGGACGTGGAGACATGTCAAGGATCGTCATTGTTGGAGCGGCAACAACCAGGGGTAGCAAAACAGAGCCCGACATGACTTCGCCCTTCGACTTCTTGGAACGAGACGTCAAACTTGGTCGGAGAAGAAAGGGGAAGGAAAGAAAGACATACCTTTTCGAGCGAATTGAAAGAGTCATCCGAGTCTTAAGACATCAAGGAATCGACATTATGGAGTGCGTTGGCCGTTCAGTGAAGGAACTTGCAGAAAGAATGAATCTCGAAAACACACCTGTTGACGAAATCGCGGCAAAGAATGAACAGGAGATGGCATCGACCTCACCGGAAAACAGAGATGAAATGGCAGTGCAGATGGTTTACGATTTCGTGACATCCCATATCTATGGGGAGTGATTGTCATGTCTGATAGTGGTGCACTCGCTTGGATCCTCGATGTCGAAGCCTACGACTTTGATATTGGTGTTCTCGCTGGCACCGACATCACCGGGAAAGCTCTGGTCATATCCCGTCAGTTGTGGTCTGTTATCAGAGGGGACAAGGTTGTCTCAATCCTTATTGGGCCGGGTGTGTTTAAGGGAGTGGCAGAGTCTGGACCCCGTAGAATCGAAGTCATGGAGCATCTTTCGGCTCTGATTTTCGACCCTGCAATGTTGAGATACGATGAACCAGTTCCACAAGTGGACATTGTCAATCCAGAGGTGATAGATCCGCTGTCCACATCAAAACCCGAGGAAATCTATGCCGTGATTAGGAAGCTGATAGTCGAGAAAGGAAACGTCCTAGCAGTTGATCCATTGGTAAAAGTCAGCAGCGATGCAAATGTTCCTGAGACAGCGCATTATGCCGAAAGCTTGGAGAAGATCTCAGTCAGTCACGTTTCAGGGGTCCAAAGAGCCAGATTCATTCTGGCTGGGACCAATAGTCCGCTCTATCGCCCATTCGCTGACTGGTACGTGAAGGACAAGTACAGAAATCCTGAGCAGACCAAGATCATGGACACCTTCTCATCAAAGTTCGCTGCGTTTGAGGACAACGAAACTTTGTCAGATTGGACAATAGTGGAGAAGTACGGCATAACCGAGGCAACCGGAATTGCCGCTCTCCAAGAGGAGTATCAGGCATCTTTCAACATCCTATCTCAGAACGAGGCGGCTTTCCTCTTCGACTAGGGCCCCGACCGCAAAGGTCTTTGGTACACAGTATTGGCTTCAAAGACGAGGAGTTAGTCTTGGAGGTAGCGGATTCCGATATTCAGAAGCGACTCAAGAGCCCATATGTTCTCGTGCTACGCGCCTCCAAGCAAGAGCTGGCAACGAGGATGGATCTCTTTTCTGACGTTCTCCGTGATAGACAGAGAGCATATCTAAGCGGTATGGTTGAATGGGCAAAGAGACAAGACAGTCTTCTTGATCTGAAACGTGCATGGTTCGTCAAGTACAACAAACCGGTCTACTACCAGCCTAAAGAGTTCAAGAACGTCCTAAAGAGTGCGAAGAAAATCATCATTCCACGTCACGATAAACCCCCGTTTGTGGGAGAATTGAAAGACTTCTTGAAGCGGAATGGCGTTCTTGGCCCTCGAATCATACCACTGTGTGAGAGCTGCTTGCGCGAGAATCGTCTTACAGTCCTGACTCGTCGAAACGCTGTGAAATCCTCTGACACGAGTGCTTCATGCCTAACTTGCGCACAATCAGATCTCAAGACCGATCTGAAGAGCCTTGGGTTCGACCTTTCGAAGGCAATGATCTCCCAGCTGGAAAAACAGCTTGCAAGAGTAAAATCTGTGCCTCGAATGATTGACCTGATGACACCCGGTTTTGACCCTTCACAGCAACCCGACTTGACTTTGGTCGACGAGATTACAGCCGAAATCTCTGAAAGGCGAAAGGGGATTGACTCACTCCCCCTTCCTGACGAAGTTAAGGAGGTGCTTGCGAGCGAAGGGCTTGAGTCTTTGCTTCCCATACAGGAACTAGTGATTGAAGCAGGACTCCTAAAGGATGAGAGTCTCCTTATAGTGTCCTCCACATCCTCCGGGAAGACTCTTCTTGGTGAGTTGGCTGGGGTGCCAAAGGCCATGAGCGGGAAACGGATGGTATACCTCTCTCCATTGGTGGCCCTAACCAACGAGAAGTATGAGCTATTCCGGTCGCGTTACAAGAAACTAGGTCTCAAGGTGGGCATCAAGGTTGGCATGTCTCGTCTAGATGTTGGTGATGAGGGGCGAGTAATCGTTGACACTGACATAACGAAATCTGACATCATTTGCGCGACATATGAGGCTCTTGACCTTCTTTTCCGGTCCGGTAATGTGCAGAGCATTTGTGATATCGGTACCGTCATTATTGATGAGATTCAGAACCTGTCTGATCCTGAACGTGGCCCCGAATTGGATGGCCTGCTTGCAAGATTGCGGTTCCATTCTCCCAAAGCACAAATCCTGGGCCTCTCGGCAACAATCGGCTCCCCCGAGAAATTGGCCAGGGAGCTCAAGTTGAAGTTGGTCAACAGCGTTGGCAGACCAGTCCCCCTTGAACGCCATCTCGTATTCGCACGAAATGATGATGCAAAAAGAACAATCATACGCCGGCTAGTGAAAAGTGAGTACAAGAAGGTCAGCAGCTTTGGCAAAAGGGGTCAATCGATAATCTTCACGTTCTCTCGCCGAAGGTCGCATGCTCTGCAAGAATGGTTACATAGCAACGGGGTCTCTAGTGCACTGTATCATGGGGGTCTGTCGTACGTAGAACGAAGAAGAACAGAGAAAGCATATGGCAAGCAGAGATTCTCTTGCATTGTCACTACAGCGGCCTTGGGGGCCGGAGTAGATCTTCCTGCGTCTCAGGTAATATTCGAATCATTGGCCATGGGCGCCGACTGGTTGTCAACTGCCGAGTTTGAACAGATGCTTGGCAGAGCAGGTCGGTTAGGAAAGCATGACCGCGGCAAAGTGTATCTGGTTGTTGAACCCGGCCGCAAATATCACGGAGGGCAAGACAAGTGTGAAGATGAAATCGCGGCAGACTTGCTCCGGGGCGATATTGAGGAAGTCGAACCGTTTGCCGATACTGAGACTAGCGCTGAGCAGATTCTGGCAACAATCTGCTCAACAGGACTAGTCAAGCTGAAAGACATTGCACGTGCCTACAACAGGATGCTCTCAGTTAGTGTTCCCCCCTCTGATGCATTGAAACGTTTGGTGCGAACGCACATGATTCGCGTCAAAGAGGGCGGTGCACATCCGACTGAGCTAGGATTGGCGACTTCCCTTTCATTCCTCACACCAAGTAGAGGCTATGATGTCTTGAAGGCGTCGGAATCTTTGGATGTACTTGACATTGCAATCAGTCTCGACACGTTCGAGAATGTCTATCTTAGCTCAAGACTTCAGGGCGAGGTAGATACTGCATTCAGAACTCACATGCCGACAAGGTTGTTCTCAGGTGTTTTCGCTGACTTGACAGATTTGAAGAAGCCCACTGGAGGATCCGGAAGACTTCCAAAATGGGTCTTCGAGGTTTTTGGGAAATGGACTACTGACTTCTTCAATTGCGGATGTAGAGACTTTCCTGAGTGTGATCATGGCAAGATCAAGTTAGGGAAATGGATTGTGGAACGTCGACTAGAAGGATTGAACCCTTCTGTCATAGCGAGGAAGCTGATCAACTCGTATGAGCTGTGGGCCTACCCGGGAGATCTCTTCTCTTGGCTCGACTCTCTTATCCACAATCTTAATGCAGTGAAGCGCATTGCGGCAGTTGCTGGAAAGACCGACCTTGGTGAGCAAATCGAGGATCAGATCGCACGTATCGAGAGACCTCTGACGTTCTCGAAGAGCGAATGAACAATAGACTCCGAATCAGTGTTCACTTTGATTCGTCAAAGGAAACCGATACACGAATACTGGAGACCTCTTCGGTGCTCATTGTGTCTATATTGAGGTCAATCCACTTGTGAAGGTCTCTTCGAATCTTCTCCTTGGTAGTTATCTCTCCAGGAAGACTCCACTTGTCATCATTTGAAACTAGTTTGAAGTGGGAGCAACCGCACTTACATGATCCATTAAGCACAGTATCTATGTCGTCTGAGGTCTCACCACAGTTCCTGCACTTGAACAGCATCGTAGAATTCTCCAACAAGAACGCATCACTTTACTTCTATGAGGCTTCGTACTCTCGGCGTATTACTAGGATAGTAACTCTTAGGCCGAGGATTACACTTATCTATCCCATATTTGGCCACATGTCGGGGCGAGATGGAATGTCCAAATCCTGTGCAGTGTGTCGCTCAAAGGGCAAGTTCCGATGCGACCGTTGTAGAAACGAATTCTGTTCAGACCATGCCATCAAATGCTCCTCTTGTGGCACAATCACGTGTATTCGAGATTTGAACCGAAAGAGTATCTGCCCATTCTGTAGCAACACATTGGCGATATGCCCAGAGTGTCTCATGAACACCAAAATTGTGCGGACAATCGCCAACAACACACTCTGTCCAGAGTGTGGCTGGAGTTCCTAGAAGAGAAACAGAATCACCCACATTACTATGACGATCAAACATAATGCGGTCGCTATTTGTCTGCCTCTTGTACCGAATCCCCATACTATCGGTATTGGACCAAGCAGAATGATGCCCTTACTCCTAGTCTGACCATTCCTAGGATCTCGGACTGGTTGTTGGGCTCTTAGAAGCAAAGCAATTAGGACGAGGACGAAGCCAATGAAGAAGAGAATCAGACCCAGCACAAATGTTGAGCTGCTAAGTTGCATTTCTTCAATCACCCAGTGGCCTAGCAGGAACAGGGAGAACAAACTCCATTCGCTCATATCCCCCAACGTCGCTTCCATCGAGAGCCCACAGACTCACTAGGTTGTCATAAATCTCGAAGTCCAAGAGAGACTCGATTTCAGTTATCCTAGTTCCTGATGGGAATCTCCACATGATTTCGAAATCATAAGGTGCTGTTTCTTCTTCCAACCAAGTCTCAATCTTATTGGTACCTACCCTGAATCTGCCAAAGAAGTCTATGAGATACACGACTGCAACCACGTCACTCTTGCCCTTTGGGAAGATGTCAACAAATTCGACGATGGATCGCACTCTTTCGTCATTGATTTCCACTCGCTCCTTGTCGAGAAAGAATTGCATGTTTGTGGCCAGCTTTCTGATTTCGTCAGTGAGTAGAGCATCGTCTTGAGTCACTTTTCGATAGTATCCATCTGGGTCGTAGTACTCAAACGCCAGCCGCTCATGGATTTCACCGGTTGCTGATACAGAGAAGAATGAATCTGCATGAACTGGGTCTACCATTTCGTCTGCCCCTTCAAGCAATATGACCACCTACTCCAAAGGAACCGCTTTCAACCCCTCATCCATAAGGTGGGTTGAGAACTCATTTGCTTTGTCAGTGAAGCAATACACAACTCTTGGATTTACATCCTTTGCGAATCTAATCAGACCCTGGAAGTCCGTGTGTGCACTCAAGGGGAATCCAGTGTCTATTGAATTGCCCAGGACCCATCCAGAGAGGTTCAGGATCTCAATCCGCATTTCGATTTCTCTGGCCTTTCTATCTCCAACTAGCCTTCTCAGATTCCGTAATGTGTGTCCAGGATGAGAACTAACAATCACACAACCCGAATCGAGGAGCTCGAAAGCATTGGCTGAATCGATAGACAGCAGACTTAGTTTCGCTCCATAGTCACAATACACCTTGTTGACTTCCAGGATCGGGGGATTTCCGCCTATCGCATCCAGATTCTCTCTATGAAGGAGGGCAAGAGCCTCCTGTGCCTTTCCCAATGAATATGCTTGAAAGACGGGAATTCTATCTTCACTCAGAATCATGCGCGCACGAGATACGATGTCCTCGTGTATCGACTTTCTGTCAGGGAAGACCCAGTAAGGCGATCCATACGTTGCTTCTGTGATTAGCACATCGGCATCAGTGGGTTCTGCGGCTTGATGTACAATGCTGTCTACGTTGTTGAAATCTCCAGTGTATAGTAGACGCAGACCGTCTCTGAACTTCAGAAGAAACATTGAGGATCCTAGCACATGTCCAGCGTTCAGTGGCGTTATCTCCACTCCCTTGCTCATGTATGAATCTCCATAGTCAACTACAATGTTCTCCCATCTCACTCTTCCATTTCGCGCGAGATAGGTGTCTATCGTGCCTTTTGTTGTCACAACCTTGGCTGCATCACTCAAGTCGGAAATGTGGTCCATGTGAGAGTGAGATAGAAGTGTTAACCGGCCTGGTAGACTAGTGTCCAATGCAATCTTCAATCCCTGATATCTAATAACGATGCCAGACCCATGTTTCACGACATTCAGGGAGCTCATTGGAAGACAGTCCGCTAAGCATGGCTGGATTTCTAAAGGTTTCCCACGCTACAGATGCTTTCGGAGCAATTTGAGTTTCTTCACGACGGGTTCTTTGTGGCAGTGAGAAGCTATGGCTTCGACATACTCGACCTGACCTTTGCCCACAAGAGGGATTTCCAATGTTGAGCAGTCTCGGTGAATTGCCTTTCCAACAATATCACCTGCAAGCGCTGATGGCTCAACTTCCTCCTTGTCAATCATCAACGGACCGACAACACAACTTGCACCTAGCTTTTCAAGACTAGTAGCAACAATCAATTCTCCGGTTGTCAACGACGCAGTCATCACATTCCCTGCACTTGCTGCATAGGATTGGGCAAGCCACACATGCGAGAAGTCTATGTGGGACTCGTCCTTGACTTTCCAGTACAGACTAGCTATTTCAGACGAATCGTGTTCTTCCCCCCAATCAAGGGCATCTCGAGTCGATTCTTGAGAATGACCTAGGTCAAACGAATAGCATAGAACGGACTCGATCTCTTTGAATTCAAGTCTGTCCAAGCCCGGCTTGGTCCACTCTTCAAACGAGTACGCCAATGGAAATGGAACGCGATTCTCTGATTCGGAAACACTAAGCAAGACATCAACTTCTCGAATCAACACAGTCCGAAAGAAAGGGAGTGATGACTTCAGCAGAGTGTAGAGCAATCTATCACGAAGATATGTCTTCAGTACGACATCGACGAATGCGAGTGCTCTGCGTGTTCTGTCCACAAATACGGCAGTACCTCCAACTGGGTCTCCACTTATGGTAGACACATAGCATATCGTGTCCTCCATACCTAGAAACCGCTCCATATGGCCTCTATCGATTTCGGGCCTGGACAATACCTCGGTCATATCGCTGACCATGGCAAGCCAGACGTCTGCTTCTGAGTCGGCCAGTCTTCTGCTGTAGAGGGTTGAGTCACTCATAGCATCCAGCTATAGCTACTCAGTCCCCTTTGAAGTATGGGATAATGTCCTTTCCTATCTGCTTGATTGCATCACTCTTGTCTGGTCCTATCGGTGATCCGACAACAAACTGTGTAACGCCAGATTTCTTGAGTTCCTCAATCCGCCCAATGCACTGGTCCTTGTCACCGACAACAGCAAAGGCATCAACCATTTCATCTGTGACAGCTCCAGGAAGTCCACCAAAGTCGCCCTTACCCAGCAACTCTTTGACTTTGTTGCAGGCCTCCATGTCAAGTCCATGGCGTTCGAGTACAACATCAGGGGATCCTGCGACTATGAAAGCTACCACAATCTTTGCATCGCCCTTGAGAGCCTCTTCTCTAGTGCTGCCAATGCTAAACGAAGCATAGGCCGTCACATCGACCTCGCTGATGTCTCTACCGGCGGCATCCACACCTTCCTTGATTTTGGTCATAGCAATCTCAAAGTCCTTCGGATGACTTGCATTGATGAGAATCCCGTCTGCCACCATGGCCGTGTTCTTCAACATCATGGGACCTTGGGCTCCAGCGTAGATTGGTATCTTTGGACCCCGTTTGACAGGTTTCCCGTCTTTCATTACCGGATTTCCGTCTGCGTCAAGTACAGGCTCCCTCTTCACTATTGCAAGCTTTGCCCCTTTGACTTTGTAGACTTTCCCATCAAGCTTGAACTTGCTTCCCTCTGTAAGGGTGCGCATGTACTCAATGGATTCAACAACAGTCGAAACCGGCCTGTCCCACTTGATACCCAAACCGCTTAGTGTAATCTTGTCGCCGGCTCCAATTCCGATGACTGCTCTGCCATTACTGAGTTCATTTATTGTCACGGCGGCAGAAGCCGTCAAGGCTGGGCTAATATGAAATGGATTGGTCACACCTGGACCAAGCATTATTCTGTCGGTCTGAAGCGCAATGGCTGTAAGGGCGGCCCACACGTTCCGATTGTTGTAGTGGTCAGTTATCCACACATTGTCAAAGCCTGCATCTTCAGCAAGCTTCGTCCATTTGACTAGCTTTTCGATTGGCTTGTCAGGAACAAATTCGATTCCTATCCGCAGCATGTGCTCCTACTCCGAGCTCCGAGCGAGTATGAACCACGACAAAAGGTTTTCTCCTAAGAGCAGAGTTTCAAGACGAAACCAACACAGAAGCCGCATCAAAGTACCTGATGATATCGAAGCATTTATGCTCAGGAACAATCCGAATATAGAATCAAAACAGGGGAGCCTCTATGCAGTCACTTGTATTGACTCATGATGGACTACAGATAGCTGATACGCCATTGCCCCCTCTGATGCCCGGACATGTCAGGATTGAAGTAAGGTCAGTTGGAATCTGTTCACTAGATCTTGCCATCTGGAAGGGCAATGTGGAAGCGGAAATGCCCATCATTTTGGGTCATGAAATATCGGGCGTCGTCCATGAGAGCTCACTTCCTGAATTCCGACCGGCAACTCATGTTGCAATTGAAGCAGATCAGCATTGTGGAACGTGTTGGTTTTGCCGCCGAGGACGCAAGAACGTTTGTTTGCAGAAAAAGACTCTTGGAATCGACTTGGACGGAGGAATGACTGAGTATCTAACTGTTCCAGTAGACTCTGTGTTTCCGCTTCCAGAGGGAATAGACGATAATGCGGGGACTTTCATTGAGCCTTTGGCAGCAGCCATTCAGACATATGAGACAACACCTTCACAGCCCGATGAGGCCGTCGTTGTGATCGGTAGTGGGAAACTTGGACTCCTGATTGCCCAGGTCTACGATGCCTATGGTGCAGATGTACACGTTGTTGGCAAGAATAAGTGGCAATTGGGGTTGGCACGGCAGCTGGGCCTCAGAAACACACACAACATCAAGGAATCAAACTGGAGGCAGTCTGTGTTGAATGCCACGGCAGGAGTCGGTTCAAGAATAGTAGTTGAGGCAACCGGCTCACCGACAGGTTTTGACATGGCCACAGAGATTGTTCGCAGTGAAGGAGTAGTAGCGATAAAGAGCACTCATGGATCAAAACATGGCGTTGATTTGAACGAGATTGTCCAGAGAGGACTTCGTATTCAGGGCACAACCGGAGGGTCATTCAGCAAGGCCATCGATCTTCTTTCAAAGGGCAGAATTGAAGTGAAGCGTCTAATCTCAGGTCAGTTTGGACTGGAGCAAGGGGCAGAGGCATTCAGATTCGCAGACCGGCCTGAGAACACCAAGGTAATCGTAAATGTCTGAGGAACCATGGAATGGAGGAATTTGACGCAGATCTCCACATTCACTCGCACCACTCCATTGGTGTGAGCAAGAATATGACAGTCCCAAACCTGGTTGAGGGTGCTAGGCAAAAGGGACTTAGCATTCTTGGCACAGGCGACGTCACACAACCGGGCTGGTTAGGGCATCTGAGGAACACGCTCAAAGAGAGGGATGAGACTCTCATTCATGATGACATTGCATTTGTATTGTCAGTCGAAATAGAGGATGTCGAAGCGATTCATCATCTAGTATTTCTTCCAGGCTTTGAATCAGTTGTAGCACTCAAGGAGAGTCTTCGGGAATACTCGTCGAATTTGGATCATCAGTGGGGCGGGCGACCACGTGTAAACATCAGAGGTGAGCAACTCGCAGGGTTCGTCAGAGATGTGGGTGGACTAATCGGTCCTGCGCATGCATTCACACCATTTCGATCCATCTTTCGTGAAGGCAGGTATGAAGACCTCGTTGGATGCTACGGCAGTGAAGTGGATAGCGTCAAATTCATTGAGCTTGGATTATCCGCTGACTCCAAGATGGCTGATTGTATACCATCTCTACGGGAGCTGACATTCTTGACATGTAGCGACGCACACTCCCCTTCACCAGCCAAGCTGGGCAGAGAGTTCGTCCGGTTCAGAATAGAGCGTCGCAACTTCCCGGAGATTCGTCTGGCGATTCTAAGGGAGAAAGGGAGGGCGCCTGTTCTAAACGTTGGTCTGAACCCGAGACTTGGTAAGTACTACCTGTCATTCTGTTCTGCATGCAGACGAACAATCATTCTTGAACCAGGGGATTCCAGTCCCAGCTTTGATGATCTTAACATATACATTTCATTCTCTGATGCCAAAGAGCGACAGTCAATATTGAGGGCAATACATGACCGCGCGGTCTTTTGTCCGCATGATGGAAAGACCCTCCGTCTTGGTGTTAGGGATAGAGCAGTGATGATCGGTGGAGGTGACGAATCCAAACCTCTTCACCGCCCGCCATATATCCACATTCCGCCTCTTCTCGAACTGATTACATCAGCATTGGGAGTCTCCTCGCCCTCTTCAAAGAAGGCTAGGACCCTCTACGAAAGACTCCGTGAATCACTTGGCCCGGAAACAACCATTCTCACATCAACTCCTATCGATAGCTTGCATGAACTTGACTCAGCAGTCGCAGGAATGATAAGCGCGTTTCGGGAGGGTTCTGTTAACTACATCCCTGGCGGTGGAGGCAGGTATGGCCGTCTGATACCACCTTGGAAGAATGATTCGCAATGACCGTGGTTCGAGGAATAATCAGGGAAGTCGGGCCTACCCGTACAAGACAAGTTAGTGCTCGTAGATGGACATCTTCAACCGAGATTGTCATTCAGGATGAATCGACCATGAAGACTTACAGTGTACATGTATCAGGACGTACACTACAGAAGTCTAGCTTCCTTCCCCGTGTAGGAATACAGGTTGTCGTTCACGGATATGTTGAGGAAGCTGAATATGGCATCTCCGACTTTGTGGTGACCAGAGTAGTGAGCATCAAACACGTGGGGGCGGACCGAAAACGCACAATCAGATTCGACGATGTCGAATCCGAAGGTGATTAGGATGTCTAGTTTCTCGAGTCCCTGACTATGAATCTCGCATCAAGAATCCATCCTGATTTGCACTTTGGACATTTTGACGGTTTCTTTGTGGACTTCCTTCCTTTGAACACAAATCCACACTTGCCGCAACTAGCGGGTAAACTGACAAGCTCCTTCCCCTCGTTCCGGACTGAAAGTGCTATGTGTTGAAGGTCTTCATACACAATGGATCTGGATTTGAGACCCAGCATCAATACGATTTCACGTGCGGTCAATGGATTCTCGGTCTCACTAAGTAGTTTTGTGATGGATTTTCGCCTCGTCAGCATACTCTCTGATTCACCGAGAGGTTCTATCTTATAGTTTCGCTCTACCCTATAGGAGTCATTTATACGAATGACCAGATAGCAAACTATCGAAACAATCTACACTGTTCTCGAGGAATAGAGGTGTGTTGATGTCCCAATCCCGACTGGAGCCACAGCCTGCCGAAGTGCAGTCATATGATGAGAGAGTGTGCTCTAGGTGCATGGGACACCGGCATCTATGCGGGATAAACCCCTGCCCTCTTCTTATGAGAGCAAAGACATTGGTCGACCTAGAGAGCGCCGTGAAAGACCTCTCACTCTATGGATCATCTCCCCCGGGAGTTTTTGTCGGTGAGCATGGATATCCGAAGGTCCTTCTTGGTCCTCTCGTACCTCCTGTGCTGGGACCTGAAACTGCAATCATGGAACGCCCTGATCTTTGGCTGAACAAGACTATGGATGAGATAATCTCAATGAGATTCAGCCTCGTTAGGACAAAGAGAACAGTCCCTGTGGATGCGGCAATTGATCCGCCCAGGTTTCTCCAAGAAACTCAGACACTTGCGTTGTCCGAAGAACCGGCGGATTCTGAGGCATTGTTGCTGAAGAGACCTACGTTCGCTTCGGTTCTCTCAGATACAACACTCCCGGTGGGCCCATCTGCCCCAATCGAGGTCTTCAATCTTGATGACAATCTGACTGTACCACGTGCGATTGATCGTGTTACTTCAGATACTGATGTGAAAGCCAGAACCGGCATCCTTGAGCTATATGATGATGGTATTAGACAGGAACATGTGACAAGGCTGTTCTCAGTTGGGCTCTTAGGTGCGGGGAGAACTCGGAGGATTGTGCCGACGAAGTGGAGCATCACTGCAATAGATGATATCGTGGGAAAGAAGTTGCACAAGGAGGTTCTTAGACTCCCTTGGATGAATGACTACGAGGTGTTTGTTGACCAGGCTCTTGGCAACACAGTAATCATTCTGTTCATGCAGGGTGTGTGGCAGTTTGAGGCTTTGGAAAGTTGGCTGTCAGGACCCAATCCGGGAGTCATCTCTGATCATGAATGGTTCAAGGGACGAAAGGACTATGCCAGGTCCGTTGCCGGAGCATACTATGCCACCAGACTTCCGGTCTTGGAGCACCTGCTTGAAAAACGCAGGCAAGCCTCAACAATCGTGTTCTTGGAGACAGATCCTACAAAGTGGGTTCCTTTGGGTGTGTGGAGATTCAGATCCATAGCCAGAAGAGCACTAGCAGGAGAGGGAAAACGATTCTCGACTCTATCTGAGGCGACTGAAGAAGTGGGCTCACGTCTTCATAGCCCTCTTCAGAACTGGCTTGATGCTAGCAGAGTCTACGAGAACTACAACACACAGTCCACCTTGACAGACTTCATGTGAATGCGGGCAATTTAAGAGAAGCATCATGAAATCAGCTAAAGAGGAAAGAGAAACTGATCTTCGAGCGTATATGTAGCCTATGTTCACAGGTGCCTCCTTTCTCAACCTTGGCTCGAAGAGTGGAGAACAAGGAGCTTGCAAAGGCAGTCGTCTTTCTTGCGCCTTCGATGAGAATTTCAGAAGAAGGTGTAGTTGCTGCGTCGTATCTTTCCTCGTTCGCCGTGCTTCTTCTTTCAACGACTTCATTGTTCCTAATCGGCTTGCATCCCCTCGCGGTCGTCCCGCTTTCTCTTATATTGGCTGCACTTGTCTATTATGCTGTCTCAAATTACCCGATTTCACTCATGAATAGGAACAAGCTTCTTCTTTCTGAAGAAGCTGATCTCATTTACGAGCAGTTTGTGCTTGTCTTTCAGGCAGGAGGCACCATCTTCGATGCCATTGAGATGGTTGCCCAGTCGGACCATCCTCTCTTATCAAATGCATTTCAAGAGATACTTGCCAGAATTGGCGATGGAGTTCCGCCTGAGACGTGTTTGATCGAGTTCGCGAACAACCAGCCCTCAGAGGATCTAAGACGCTACTTCATAGCGATTGTCTCTTCTCTGGAGAGGAAGACAGACGTACTTGAAGCTCTATCAGGAGAATCTTTCGAGGCTGATATGGTTCTACGTCAGAAGAACTTGGAGCTTGAGAGTCGTCTGCTAGTTGTAGCTGCGCTGTCAACCTATCTACCGATCATGCTTACGTTAGCTGTCTCTCTTGGCGGATTGGCTGCCAGTGCCTATGTGCTCTTTCTAGCACCGGTGTTTGTGATTCTCAATCTGTTGATGGCGTCGCGCTTCTCTCGTTCGTTTTCAGCCTATTTCGACAGACCTCGAGATTCTTCTGTGCTCATTTCCTCCCAGAGAGAGATTATTGCGGAGTACGACGAGTTTCTCAACTTCCTCCTGCTTCTTGGTGAACGCCTGAGTACAGGAGACACGTTAGAAGTGGCAATTGATGAAATAAGAGGAAGCTTGAATCCAGAAATGGAACGACTCATTACGCCAGCGCTAGAATCGGTCTATCACCGGCATGAGAGCGTCTCTGAAGCATTTGAGATTGCTGCAAACCTTGCATTGGGACAGAGAGTTGCGAACATGCTTCGAATGGTCGTCTCTATGTGTGAGATATCTGCTGTTGAGGCGGGGGAGAGAATATCTCGAATCGCATCTCGACTGGTGAAGCGTTCTTCCGTCGCCAAAGAGAGGGAATCAATAATCGCGGCGCAGAAAGTGAAGGTGTATCTGCTCTGCTATACGAGCGCCGCAGTCATGGGCCTGCTGGCCTCTCTTTCTCCGTTTCTACACATAGGGGCGATTCTGGGACCTGGGCCTTTCCCTGGCTTCACGGGATCAACATTGCTGGACATCTTGCCTCTGATTACTACACTCGGCATCGCTAGTCTCTCGATGGGATATCAGAATACGAGGATGGTTGGCGGAGCTAGACCTTTGATTGCAGGTTTCTTGTGTCTGCTCATGTTTTGGATATCCCTGGTTCTCTCAGGATTGATGCTTGGGATCGTCTAGCTAAGTTCCGTCTTGTGCGCGGTTTCCCACATTCTTGGATACGTTTATAGGATACCGCAACCTTGTTCGTTCAGTAGGCACGAGGTGTGTTTCATGCTACAATTTGGTGTTTTTGATCTCAACCTCGGCGAAATCCTAGCGTATTTTGCAAATGAAGTGGTTGTAGGATGGGTGCTAGTTGGCACAGGCATCCTTTGTGCAGCCTGGCTCCTAGAGAATATCACAGATCCAATCCCCTTGTTGGGCTCTATATTTGACCTATTGGTCAGCATTGGGACTTACTTGGGATTCTTTATTGGAATTCTCGATGTGATTGTTGGGTACATTGTGTATGCAACCCAGCCAGGAGCCATAATAGTGGCTGGAGTGCTTATCCTGGCCGGCTTCGCATTGATAATGAGAGTGCTTTCGAAGTTTCCGCTGGCATTCTTGTTTGCATTGGGAATCGCGGCTTTTGGAACTTTCACAGTCTATGGGTTCCTTGTTGGAATGGTTGATACCCCTGTCATTGGTGAATACGTGGCCCAGGTTATCTCACTGAAGTGGATGCTTGCCATCGGCTTCGTGATTTTCGCTGTGGTGTATTTGCTGGCAGGTCTTTTAATCAAGCTGATTGAATTGATTGGCAAGATATTTGCCTCTACACCTGTCATAGTACTGATTGGATTGGGAGCTCTGGCTATTGGCATTGTAATGCTTATTCCAGGAATGGCTGAAGCCTATCTCGGTATCACGCTGCCTTGGCCACCGCCGCCGACGCTCACACCATAGAAATTGAGGGGTCTAATCCCCTCACATACTCTTTTTCACAATTGGCTGTCTGCGGATAGGCCTATTCCACCAGAGGCTTCCTGAGTTCTCTGAAGAACAAATACTTGATTGACCTGTCGCTGTAGAACTGTGCAGTTTTGTTCATCAGGTCCTTGGCGTCATCTATTCCATCAAACCACGCTGAAACGAAATACCTCTTTGGCTGCAAATCGGCATACTCTCTCTCCACGAACTCCTCAGGTGTCTCAAAATCCGGCGGAGCCGCGAGCGCAACTCTGAAGGGCGCCAAGTTTCCCTTGAATTCAAGCCATAATTCACAGTATGCCATGACAGACATCAACTCTGGCTTCTTGATTCGGCACCGTTAAGGCTTCCTATGACATCATTTCGAGCACAAAGAGTTCATATAGTATAACTGCATGTAGGCTAGTCAGTTCACGTAGAGTTAATTACATTCTACTATTTCCTCTCATTGAATCGAATCTATGAACACGTGGAGACAAAACATGACACAAGACCAGGACAAGAAGAAGATAATCAGCGTGACAATGAGTCAGAGTCTAGTATCCAGGATTGATGATCTGGTCAAGGAAAGAGTTGGCCGCTCAAGAGCCCAGATGATAGAAGACTCAGTGAGATGGTATCTTGATTTCACAGTCCACAAATGGAATGAACGGGGACTGTATTGGAACGCGATCAGAATGATACTCTCTTCGGAGTCTCTGTCTTCTCTCTTCTTCTCAAAGCTGACTCCGAACGATCAGTATGAACTGGGCATCACTGCGGGCAGTCAAGCACCAATTGCTGACGTAATGAAGATATTCCATAGAAAGGACCCCACAAAGAAGGAGAGTTATGAATTTGTGATGTCGATGCTTCAGGACTCGGGTTGGGGCGAACTACGCCTGCAAGATAAGATGATAGTAGTTGGTAGTCCTTTCTATCCGGCTCCATTCCTGCGCGGCTATTTCGAGTCGCTATTAAAGCTGAAGCTTGAACTTGTTGAAACCAACGTCAAGGACAACATAGCGTTTCGTATCAAATGAGTCTCCCCTGGGGGATTAGACTGCATTCTCAAAGAGCATAGGTCTACCATTCAGCGCCCAGTTCAAGGATTTCAAACTCGCTTTCATAGAGGCCGGGAATGCTCTCGATTGTTTTGCGTATCTCTGTCTCCTTAGAACGTATGCTGTCAGCTGCGAAATAAACCTCGTATATACAGCGATTCTGCTCAAAACAGAATCCTGTCGTGAAAAGAACCTTCAAGTCATGTTGCTTGAAGAGATGAGTCATTGTTTGCATGAGCGCTGGATTGACTTTCTCTACTTCGAGTCGGACTCTAGCCCCTCCCTCTTTCATCATTGGAATCAGCCGTATCTCCCCAGATCTTTCGAAGTAGATCACCATAGCGGCTTTCATGTCTG
>CP070761.1:830323-947612 GCA_020348985.1 Candidatus Thorarchaeota archaeon
TGTTGAGAAGATGAACTCGTTACAAGTAGTATGTTGGTTGTCTAAGAAGTCCAAAGCCAGTGTTCCATTCATATAGACATAGAACTGACCGTTGTCCTCCCTCGTAATGACAAAGTGTTTCCAACCGAATATATCATCATACAAAAAGTTCTCATACCAGTATAACCTTCGTCCCCTTGGACTAGCAGAATCAGCAACACACTTTCCCGCTTGCAATCTTGTCTCGTTACTGTTCTCGTACAGTCCTGTAACGATTTGGATGAAGTAAGATTGAATTCCCCAATTCTCAAAGGTCCATTCAATCGATAGGAAGGGAATCACAATCTCATGATTGTATGTGTCAACTACATCCACGTCGAAACTCCAAGTTCCGTATGCTACTGAGCTGTTATGCGTAGCGATATTGAATTCCTCGCCTGTACTGTTAGCTCTCAGTGAACCATCTTCAACAGAAAAATGGCCGGGCGGGTTTTCATATGGTGGGTATCCTTCAATAGCATAGATACTCCATCCAGATAGATTACCATCATCGAAGTCACACGACCAGACCTCATCTGCAATACTGTTTCCATTAATCCTCAAAACATCAAGGCTTGAAGCAGGTGTCGTTGATTCTGGAAAGATGGAGAATATCATCAGAAGCGCTAAAGAGAGTGCAATAAGCCTCAGCTTGTCAGCGGGCATATCATTTCCTCCAGACCACGTGAATTGATGCGATTCTTCGCAGTTGATTTCATACTCAAAAGGGGGTCAAAAGAATTCCGACTGGAAATCTCAAGGACCGGCACAGGAGTGATGTGGGTCTCAGAGTAGAGGGACGACCTTCTCATAGAATAGGTTCATGTCTTCAGGACTATTGCTTGGGGGGAATGTGAGTGTGATGCATCCAAAACCCATCCCTATGTAGTTCCTGAGTTGCTCTGCAATCACATCAGGTGTGCCTAGCTTGATCATTTCAGTGCCTGGCTTGGTTGACTCTACTCGGCTTCCTTCTGCATCCCGGATCTTCTGAACCTTCGCCATGATTTCCTCTCGGTCTCGACCCAAGAATAGTGCGAATCCTATCCCCTTTCTTATCTCGTCGTAGTCCCGGCCAACTGTCTTACAATGCTCCTTCAACGCCTTGACTTTTCTTTCTACAACATCAATACCGAACCAAGGATGAAAGTGGCTGATGTCAGCGTACTTTGCCGCTATCTTGAGAGTTGTCCTCTCTCCTCCGCCGCCAATCAATATTGGTACATGTTTCTGCACGGGTGGGGGTGAGTTCAGCACATTTTCATACTGATACAAGACGCCGCTATGTGAGATTGACTCTTCTTTGAACATCTTCTTGCAGACAATCACGGTCTCTTCGAGACCCATCAATCGCTCCGAGGCTGGTGGAAATCGGCCCATATAGCCCATGAACTCATGTTCATGCCATCCTGCGCCAATGCCAAAAATGAGTCGCCCTCCAGAAATAATATCAATTGTTGTTGCCATCCTCCCTAAAACAGTGGGCTCACGAAATGCGTAGCAGCTCACCAGTGGAGCCAGCTTGATTTCATTGGTCACCGCTGCAAGACCAGAGAGACTGGTCCAGCACTCAAGCGGCGGGCCCAATCCGGTGCCTGTGTCCATGAAATGATCTGGGATAGAGAAGAAATCAAAACCACTATCCTCAGCCGCCAAACATAGTCTTCTCATTGTCTCAAAGTCACGACTTATTCCTGATTCATTAATCCCAAACCAGACATCGCTCAGCATTGTTCCCCTGCCTTGAATCAGACCAGCGATCTGTAAAATGGAAGTTTCAGGTTTGTATTCTGTCTTCTGGTTGAGAAGGAGTGTGTCTTATGCCTCATCTACCTTTGATCAGAAAGAATCGACATCCCATGACTCTGACGAACGAGAGGACCTGAGAGCGGTACTGAAGAAATCAGACATCTTCACGAAGAACCATCTCCTTTTAGTTGCAAGCTTGGTCGGCTCTTTGGTAGCGTTCTGGTGTACTTGATAGAGAACTTACCTGAACAATCGAATTGTGACCTTTACTCCTCACTCCTAGAAATCATTTTTCAATAGATCTAGTTCTTCTCCAAGCAGATAGTGACAGAACCAACGAGACGTATGCAAAGCTATCGAATAGTTCTCCCGAGGAGTAATGAACCCATGACCCTTTCCAGGGAGCACAAATAACTCGGTGTGAACTCCCTTGTCCTTAAGCGCTCTAAACATTTCCTGGACACTCACTACCGTTATTCGTTCATCTTTCTCACCGTGATGCAACAACATAGGTGTCTTCGCTTTCTCAATCAGCGCAATCATTCAGAAAGCTTCTGACGACAAGGCACCATCTGCAAATCAAGGATTATTGAGGATAGTCCTTCCAACCTTTACATGACCCGTTCTCTGATTGGAGGAGAAACCATCTTGTGAAACATCCAACTCTCGTCGCATTCGTACCCTGTACAGGACTGTAGCGATAACTCCAACAGCAACTCCAAACAGAAAGAATGGGCACATCACTTTTCCCAGATGTAGCTGATAGAACCCTTCATGTGCTTGAATCCTAGACTTTCATAGAGCCGGATGGCACCTTTGTTCTCGATATCAACCTCGAGTTTCATCAAAGCATGATTGTTTTCAGCAGCCCGCATCATGCTGGTTCCAAGAACATACTTTGCGAATCCTTGTCCTCTGTATTCAGGGACAACACCAATTCCGTGGACGAACACACTGTTTGTGTGTATGTCGATCTTGACGAAGCCGACAATCGTTTCACCATCAAAGAGAACTATGGATGCTTCCTCCTCTATAGGCACTTCTCTTGAAAAGAACGATTCGAAATTCTCTCTTCGTTGTTCGTTGGATTGAGCAGTATACCTTCTGTCTCCTCCAGAGGAAAAAGCTCGATCATAATCGGGCCAAAGCTCATCATTAGAGATTTCGGTGAGGGATCTTGTATGCATGTTTTCAGGGATATCTCGAAGACTGAAATCCAGGTTCTTAAGGTCTGCATCCATGAAAGTCCACTCATAACCTCTTTTCATTCCCGCGGCGGTATACATCTCACCACAAGTTGCAGCATAGTCACGGTATTCATCTGTTATTTCCATCAAGAAGACTTCCATTCTGTTCCTTCCTGATGATTCTGTATACTCAATACAATCATGAATAAGACGCTTGCCAATCTCGATGTCAGGGGGGTTGACCAGTGGATGCCAAGCAAGCTGGTATATCATTGAATTCGTCCAATGGTATACTCCTGCCCAGCCACGAATCTCTTCATCCTCTCTCGCGATCGAAATGAAGTCAGGACATTTAGTTGGGTCGGATAACCACGCACGGATTTCCTCCAACGTATTGCCATACTTGTAAGGAATTGGGAGCGTGCTGTACGTTTCAAATGTAAATGCAGCTATTTCTTCTACATCTAATGTATCGTGAGAGTGGTGCTCGACGTTAATCATACTGTGGACTCACTTATACACAATATAATATGGATGGTGTACGTCAATTCTGTCCTTATTCTGTTTCGATTCTAGCACTTCGCGTACCCTTTCCTGGCATTTCTATATGCCTTTCTTGCTCCCTTTATGCTCCAGCTCTCTAGGCTCAGTCATGTAATGGAAAAAGAAACTCACAGTTTCGATCTTCTTTGGCACGGAGCTAGCAACCTATTGGATTTCTTGTCATTCGGAATTGGGTTGCACTACTTGCTCATTGGTTTTGACCCGATAAATCCGACCTGATTGGCGTCGTTGTACATTCTTTATCTTAGAAGTCGTTCACTGGACGTTGATGAATCAAAGGCACATGGAGGAATCGTCGGGACTGAACATTTCTAGCTGGAATAACTAGATTGGCATCAATCAGTTCTCTGCTATATGGTGATGTATTTAACATACTAGAAAGATACGTCTACTCAAAATTGAGGACTGAGAAATGGTCTATCGCATTCAAAACATAGAGCAATTCACAGACTTGTGGACGACCATCTACAACACCAAGGGCAGGCCCGATTGGTCTCATATTTTGCCTTACTATGATGACAGCATTCACTTCCGCGATTGTATCCAAGAGATTCATGGAATGGAAGAATTCAAGAAAATGACTGAACGCCTGACCAACAGATCACAAGATCTGCAGATGAAGATAGTCAACATTGTGATGGAAGACAAACTGCTGTTTTTTGAGTGGGAGATGACTCTGAATTTCAGACAAACGAGAACTTCAACTATATACGGTTTAAGTAGACTCACCCTGAATGATGAGGGTAGAATCGTAGAGCAAAGAGACTACTACGATCTGTGGGGTGATGTTTTCGACAATATCCCAGGTGTTTCCAAAGGCTACAGGATGTTCATGAAGAAACTATTCGGGTGACTGGCTTGAGTAGAATGAGATACCTGAAGCAATACAAGATGTCCAACATCATTGCGATGATGCGAAATAACCGAAAAGAGCCAGAAACATGCAATGATGATTTCGAAGGCCGCTTGGTGATTATTTCGGGCGCCACATCAGGAATCGGTTATGAGACTGCAAGAGAATATGCTTCGCATGGCGCCAACCTTCTTCTCATTAATAGAAACGAAGAGAAGTCAATAGCCGTATGTGAAGAGATTCGTGAGGGATTTCGTGTAGAATGTGATTACAAGATTGCGAATTATGCACGATTGTCCGATGTACGAAGAATTGGAAAGGAGCTTCTGGAATCCGACATAGAAATCGACGTTCTTATTCACAATGCTGGTGTTTATTCAACAAAGAAGGTAATTACCGAAGACAATAATGAGCTCAGCTTTCAAGTAAACTATCTTGCGTCCTTCATCCTGAATTACATGCTTAAAGATAAATTGAAGGCAGGGGGAAAAACGCGCATCATCCTTGTCAGTTCAGAAGGCCATCGCTTTGCTGTCCGTGGCATACGGCTGGATGACCTCAACTATGAAAACCATCGACATACGGGTTTGGGGAGTTATGGTGTGGCGAAAACAGCCCAACTTCTATCAGTAATCAAGTTTGTTGAGTATTTCGAGGATAGTGGCGTTACCATAAACGCTGTGCACCCTGGCGATGTTAAATCCAATATGGGACTTAATAATGGTCGAATATATCGTTTCTTCAAGAATAAGATAATAAATCGTACCTTGAAATCTCCAGAAAGGTCTGCAAAGGCGCTATACTATCTCGGGGTTTCAAAAGAAGTTGGGGGAATAAGTGGGAAGTTCTTCAATCTGACGACAGAGGAAGAACCCGCACCTCCAGCATTGGACCGAGATGTAGCTGAGGAGCTCTGGAAAGCAACAATAGAACTGGTGGGCTTGGAATGAGCCAGAACGAACATCGAACGATTATCGTCGGCGGTGGCATGGCTGGATTGACCGCCGCTGCCTATTTATCAAGAGCAGGACACAACGTCCTTTTGCTAGAGAAGAACAAAGAATGCGGTGGCCTACTCAGTTCATTTCATCGAGACGGATTCACATTTGATGCGGGTGCAAGATCAATTCTAAACTCGGGAATAATCCAGCCTATGCTAAATGAACTCGGAATTGAGCTTGAATTGCTTGATAGTCCCGTATCAATAGGAGTCGAGAATGATATCATCAGTCTTGATTCGGAAACAAGCTTGGATGACTACAAAGGATTGCTAGATAGATTGTATCCAGAAAGCGTCAACGATGTCGACAAAATCATCTCGAAAATTGAGGGAATAATCAAAGACATGGCGATTCTATATGGCATTGATAATCCCAATTTTAGGGATTTGAAGAGTGATAGAAACTATCTCATCAAGGAACTGCTTCCGTGGCTGGGAAGATTCATCTTCACCTTGTATCGAATGAACCGAAAGAACGAACCCGTTGAATCATATCTAGGAAAACTGAGTTCAAATCAATCCCTAATTGACATTATCGCCCAGCATTTCTTCAAGATGACACCAACGTTTTTCGCATTGGGTTATTTCTATGCATACAATGATTACAGGTATCCAAGGGGAGGCACAGGCGAGTTACCAAAGGCAATGGTGCAGAAGATCATTGAATGGGACGGAAGAATTCAGACAGGCACCGAAATAACAGAAGTTAATCTTTCCGAAAAGAAAGTGATTGACAGGGATGGCAACATGTATTCATTCGATTCTCTCATCTGGAGCGCCGATTTGAAAACATTGTACAGAATATTAGACATCCATGATTTGGATGAGAAGGTCACTCGCAAAATCTTGAAACAAAAGGAGCTTCTTCTTTCAAAGCGCGGCTGTGATTCTGTCTATTCGATGTACATTGGAGTTGACATGCCCTTGGAATCTTTTAACTCCATTTCAAATGGACACTTTTTCTACACACCATCGAAAAAGGGATTGGGCGAGGTACACAAATCGGAACTCAACTCTCTAATCGAGGATTTTGAAACCAAATCAAGGGAGGAAATTCTGCGGTGGTTGGATGAGTATTGTCAATTGACGACATATGAAATCTCAATTCCTGCATTTAGAGACCCCGCGTTGGCTCCCGAGGGAAAAACGGGTTTGATAATAAGCATGCTCTTTGAATACGATCTAATGAAGAGGATCAAGGATGCCAACTGGTATGAGGAATTCAGAATCGAAATCGAAAACCGCATGCTGGATACCCTTTCGAACTCTGTCTATCCAGGTTTGAAAGAAAAGGTAATCTTTCAATCATCTTCAACTCCACTAAGTATTGCCACGATAGCAGGAAGTTCAGAAGGAGCGATCGTGGGATGGTCTTATGAATCACCCGTTCCAGTTGTGCACAATCTCCGAAAGATTGCTAGCTCAGCTAAGACGCCGATTCCAAACGTGTACCAAGCAGGCCAATGGGCCTACAGTCCGGCGGGAATACCTACTGCAATCCTTACAGGTTGGTATGCTGCCAGAAATTCAATAAAGAGCAAGAAATGACCCGCTGCCCAGGTCCATGAAGTGATCAGGAACAAAGACGAAATCGAAGCTACTATCTTCGGCAGCAAGGCACATCCGTCTCAAGGTCTCAAAATCGCGACTTACTCCGGACTTCTGGTCAAGAGCAAAAGCGTCTTATGTCCTGTATATCACTACGTCAGACTCCAGCTATGGTAGAACTGGGAATTCCAGCACGGTGTTAGAAATGACCAAGGTTGCAGTCATCTCAACTAGCGACAGAGTCTACGGAGTCAATATGTCGTTTGATCTTCTGAGCATCAACCCAGTTGATGGGAAGAATGTGGTTCTGAAACCCAACTTCAACACGGCAGACCCTCCACCTGCATCAACATCCATGGAGACTTTGAGACAAATCATTGTGAAGATCAAGGAAATGGGCGCAAAGTCCCTGACCATTGCAGAAAGGTGCGGGCCGGCCGACACTGAGGAGACCTTCAGGAAGAAGGGTCTCTACGAGCTTTCTGAAGAACTGGGCTTCAGAGTAGTTAATCTGTCTGCTCAGCCAGTGGATGATTACGTCATGAAGAGAATCGAAGGTGCTCATTGGAAGGACGGATTCTTGTTTTCAAAAATCTACGATGAAGCCGAGTGCGTAGTCGAGACCTGCTGCCTAAAGACACACCAATACGGTGGTCACTTCACACTCTCCATGAAGAACGCGACCGGCCTGGTTCCCCGTGAGGGCTACGAATACATGAAGGAACTACACGGCTCAAAGCACCAGCGCAAGATGATTGCCGAAATAAACGCGGCCTACAAGTGGGATTTGGTGATCATGGACGGCGTGGTTTCTTTTGTCGACGGAGGCCCCATGGCGGGAACAAGAAAGCAAAGCAATGTATTTGTGGCAGGGACTGACAAGATAGCCATAGATGCGACTGGAGTTGCCATTCTTAGGATGCTTGGGACTACTCCAGAGGTGAGCAAAGGGCCCGTATTCGAACAAGAACAGATTGCCAGAGCTGTCGAACTGGGCTTTGGCATATCGTCTCCAGATGAAATCGAGTTCCTGACCGATTCGCCTGAGAGTGAAAGCATGGTTGCCAGGATTCGGACTGAGTTATCAAGTTGAGACGAAATCTGCTGAATCTCATCCACTTCTTCTTCTTAGTATGAAGACTGCTGCTACAACTACGACAGCGGCTCCTCCTGAGATTCCACCTAGTAGGATCAGATCAAGACCCTGTCCATTCGTTGTCGTTGTTGTCAGATTGGTCCAGCTAGTCATTGCCCGACCTTGTTGATGAAGAAGAGACTCGATTTGCAGCTTGCTCAATGTGAAGCTTGGATATCGTCCCAGGCCATCTTCACGGTTAATCAACAGGAGTATTCCATAGCGGCCAGTGTCGACTTCATTATACCACATTTCAGCCATGAATCCCCAGAACATTCCGGAGTGTCCCTGATACAGTTCTGTTACCCACCCCAAATCGTCTGAGTGCATCATGTCTATACTGGCTGGCTCTAGGAGCTGAACACCATTGAAGGAGCCTTCGTTCATGTGCGCACTCAGGTACTTGGACATATCCATAACAGTGCTGAAGTACGCCCCTGCCCCATAGGTGTGTACATCGTAATGTGGGAACTCGAAAGCAGTTGTATCTTCGCGTGTACCGTGTCCGATTGCCAAGCGACCAGAAAACTCTGCAAAACTCGGACCTGTGCTGCTCATACCCAAAGGAGTCAGGATGTTCTCTTCGATGTAATCAGGGAACGACTGATTGGTTATCTTTTCTAGCAAAAAGCTAAGGAAGAAGAATCCTGAGTTTGAATAGGAGGTAGTGGTATTAGAAGTACTCAACCACAGGTCGGGGTCATCTATGTTCGAACCGTTTATAATCTCCCCAAGTGGGGGGCGAGGTCCAATCCATGGCTCGAAGACTGTCACATTGAGAATCTCAACAAGGCTGGTGTCATAGGGAGTTATCCCGAAAAAGTAATCTCTCGCCATTCCTGCTCGGTGTGATAAAAGCATACGCGCAGTTATCGTCACGTTGGTATCATTGGGATTTCTCACCTCGAACGGGAGATAATCACTTACATCGGCATCAAGATCAATGAGGCCCTGCTCGTGAAGCTGCAGATATGCTGTTCCTGTGAAGGTCTTTGAGATTGATGCAATCTTGAACACAGTATCCAGTGATGGCTGGTCACCAAATCCTTTTGCCCATACCACAGTATCATTGATGACAATGCTGGCGTGAAGAGAAGGGATTCCCACCTCCTCTATTTCACTTTCTATTTTGGATTCTAGTGTCGGCAAGGAGATTCCAAACGACACATTGGTCTCTGATTGGACCGGCACTGTAAGAGTCAGCGGTACAATGAGAAGCGCTAGTGTCGCACATACGGCAACGAATCTTACAGCGGATCTGGAGTTGCCTTTCTTCAATCTGAACAAGATGCACACCCTCTCTACTACATGTCGCTTCTGGGTTATTCTGCAACAGCAACCAAGTTGTCTGCACTTTCGATGTCGCGGATTTGTGAATTGCAGATTGAAACCAAAACATCAAAGGTAACTAAAATATGTATCTACACTATTTGGTTCCCAAATGAAATTCTCACAATCTCGTGAGTTGCAGTTCGTAAACGAAGATTCGAAGCTTTCGAGCAACTGCGACAGAATTCCCAAAGACTGATTTGCTGTATTGACCTATTAATGAAGGTCGCGTCAAGGAGGAAGAGAGATGCCTACGTTTATAATCATGGGTAACTTGACTGAAAAAGCTGTCGAGAAAATACGTGAAGAGGGAGAGCGGCAAAAGAATGCCTACGATCTGGCGAAACAACTTGGCGCCGAGGTCAAGGCTCTCTATTACACGATGGGGAAGTACGATTGGATCGGCATCGTGGAAGCGCCGGACAATGAGACAGCACTGAAGGGGCTATTCATGTTGGGTGCCGGAGGTTTCACAAGGACACGTACCATGTTGGCCTTTCCAGCAGATGATGTCGCAAAGATGACTGCAGACCTACCAAAAGAATAGCCAATCTCGGTTGAAAGAAGGGCATCAGACTGTATTGTCGGCTCACATTTGAGCTGACATGTCAGTCTGAGGCATCGGCAAAACACTTTATTCTCCGTCTGCTTCTCTGACATATTGAAGGAGTCAAGGTAGGTCATCAATATGGAAGGCGAGATACTGGTTGACGCCCAAGATTCTATCGCAGTCTTGACATTCTCGAGACCTGACAAATTGAACGCCGTGACCAGGCCCATGTTAGATTCTTTCAGCGAGAAGGTCTCACTCCTGATCAATGACCCTGACATCATTGGACTGATTATCACAGGAGAGGGTGACAAAGCGTTCACGGCTGGTTTTGATTTGGACATGATGAATTCACTTGAAGGTGATGAACCTACAGAGTTCTTCAAGCACCTCGAGAAGATCATGTATGTTCTATCTGGAAGCAGGAATTGTGTGACTCTTGCGGCTGTAAACGGATACGCAGTTGGATTTGGAGCTATGGTCGCATCGGCATGTGACTTTCGCTTCTTCTCTGAGAACGGCGTTTTTCGTTTAATCGAGATAGATCTTGGAATCTTTCCAGGCTCGGGTGCCGCATCCAATCTGATACGCCTAGTCGGGCCATCAAGAGCGAAGGAGTTGCTCATGACAGCAAGAAGTGTGACAGCTCACGAAGCGTCCAAGATTGGACTGGCAGATAGAGTATACCCCCAAGGGGAACTGATGGAGAGAAGTCTTGAATTCATGAAGGAACTTGCTCAGAAAGACCGCAAGCTTCTGACAAGGGTCAAGAATCTTGTCGATGCGATGACCGGTCAGGACATGGAAAGCGCTACTGATCTGGAGGCTGTTTACACAGACGAGTGGCTTCGAGAGTTCAGGAGATAGGAGTCCACTAGATGTCGTAGAAATTCTGTCGAGCTGACGTCATCGTCAGAAGGAGAATCGCCACCGCGTTTATTCCAATCATCACCAGTAGGAATTGAGAGCTTTCAGACCAATCGCTCATAATGAAATTGATGGCCAGAAGCACAATCACTACGAAGTCAACGACTACGGCCATCCGTCCTGAGCCGGACCTCCTACTGTACATCATCCACGCATAGAGAATCTGTACTATGCCAAAGGGAGGTAGAGCCAATAGAAGGGCCAAGCCAAGTGGATCCGCGATTGTTCCTACATAGGGTAGGACTGCAATGACAAGCAGCGCTCCCAACCCGAAGTTTGTCACCAACATGAAGCCCGATATGAACTGCAGCAACAATGCAAACAATGAGTTTGTTTCAAGCTGACTCATCGTTCTTGGTCTATCGGATGGATGAGTCGGAAAAGCAGGTTCATCCTCTGGCCATGCCATTCTTTATGCCTCTTCTGAAAGGCACACAAACTGATATTTGAACATGGTCAAAAGGACTGCTTCACTGTTGCTATAATCAGTATTTCATTTGTCGACTCTGCCCCCAATGGCTTAAATACAACTTGACTTATCTGCGAGCCTCTTAATGAAAGGAGTACAGGGATGAATTCGATGGCGAAGAAGGCTGTAGTTGCAATAGGTGGCAACTCTCTAATCAAGGACAAGGCACATAGAACCGTTTCAGACCAGTATGCCGCTACTGCGGAAACATGTAAACACATTGCTGACATGATTGAGACAGGCTGGGACGTTGTCATAACTTCTGGAAATGGGCCTCAAGTAGGTTTCATTCTTCGAAGGTCAGAACTTGCAGCACACGAGTTGCATGAGGTGCCTTTGGACTACTGTGGCGCCGATACGCAGGGTGCGATAGGATACATGATTCAGCGAGCTCTCTACAACGAGTTCCATCACAGGAATGTGGACAGGGATGTAGCCTCAGTTGTCACACAGGTATTAGTCGACAGAGAGGATCCTGCCTTTGAAAATCCTGCCAAGCCTGTTGGATCCTTCATGGAAGAAGATGATGCGAGAAGGAGAGAGAAGGACGAGGGGTGGATTGTCAAAGAAGACTCTGGAAGAGGCTGGAGACGAGTAGTACCTTCGCCAATTCCTCAAAGGATAATCGAGCTACCAGCAATAAAGGCGCTCATAAGAGATGGAGTGATTGTCTATGCTGTTGGTGGCGGCGGCATCCCTGTAATAGAGGATGAGCATGGATATCTGAAAGGAGTCGCGGCCGTAATTGACAAGGATCGCGCGTCAAGCCTATTGGCCACAGGACTCGAGGCAGACGTGCTTCTGATCTCAACAGCTGTTGAACAGGTGTATCTCAATTTCGGTACAGATGAGCAGCAACCTATAAACAAGATGACTCACGTTGAAGCCGAACGGCATTTAGCAGAAGGTCACTTCGCGCCGGGGAGTATGAAACCGAAAATCGAAGCGTGTGTCCAATTCATCAAGAATGGAGGCGACTTGGCGATAATCACCGACCCGCCAAACATTACGAGAGCACTCGCGGGAGAGACAGGGACTCACATAGTTCGCGGACATCATGTACCTCCGCCCCCGGAGAGAAGGTAGAGTCACTTGGACCGCTAGATTAATGGTCAGCCTGACATTCCCAGGCACGACTCAAAATGACTCGAGAAGTGATTTCTACTGAGGATGCCCCGAAGGCAATCGGCCCCTACTCACAAGCAATCAAGGCCAATGGCTTTGTGTTTTGCTCAGGTCAGATACCAATAGTTCCGGGGACCGGGGAGATTCTGAATGGATCAATGGCAGAGCAAACAAGGCAGTCGCTTTCAAACATATCATCAGTCTTAGAAGCCGCTGGCTCGTCATTGAGCAACGTCGTCAAGGTGACTGTCTTTCTCAAAGACATGGACGACTTTGGCGAGATGAATGAGGAGTATGCTAGGTGGTTTCCAGCGGATCCACCTGCAAGAGCTGCAATCCAGGCCGCAAGGCTACCCAGAGATGTTGGAGTTGAGATTGAAGCTATCGCAATTGCCTGACTATAGGTTGAGCGGGCTTCAAAGACTTGAAAGCGCCTTTGTCTCCATGTCGTGGACTTGAGCAAGCAGGTCCCTAATTGGCTCAATGATTCTTGAGAAGTAGGGGACGGCTTCGTCTATAGCTTGTTCCATGAGACTTGGAAGTCTATCACTCTGCTTCTTCACTTTGTTCAAAGCCTTCGGACCCTTCTTCTCAAGATCCGAATTGTTTGTCCAGTGGATCTTTCTGATCTCCGCAAGACTATCATACTCGTCCGAAAGAAACGAGTTCGCGATATTTGTCCAAACATCTGAAATCTCTTCAAATTCTGAACTAGCATCCAGAAGATGATCTTCTTCCATCAACTCTCCGGCTTCTCGCAGGAACGTAGAGTAAATCCGTCTGAAGATGGCACCCCCAGAGCCTCCAGTCTCTATGTAGATATAATGATGTATCATACCTATTAGCAACCAATTGGGATTGTTTATCATTTTGGGATACTTGGGCAGCATCTCACGCCATTTCAGTATACCATTCAAACCCAGATTCTTGATTGGTGCATTAAACATGAAGTCAACATTCTCCTCAATCGCTTTGGGAATCAATCTTCTGAGATCTGGCAGACTCTCTGGCATTGTGAACTGAATCATTTGATTCCGCGCTGGAAACGGGTGAAACTTGGAAGCTCGCGCCCTTTGGAGTTGCGTAGCGGGCATCGTAAGTGGTACGTCGAATCTATCTGAGATGTATACAATGTCATCTGGCTCGTTGATTCCGTAAACAAGGAAGGTGTGTTGTCCGAAGTGGTCGTCCTCACTCGTGCCTAGGTGCGGCAAATAGGCTATGTCCGCACAGACAAAGGCAGGTTGACCGGTTTTGAGTACAGACTTTAGCTGTTGGTGGGCCCGTTTCGTACTTGAGGACTTCAAGACTGTGAAATCTCCGCCTAGACGCTGAATGGCTCTGCCTACTAAACCTGGAAACCTGCCACTGTTCATTCCGCCAACAATAGGAGCAAACATCCCCTTCTGAAACCAGTAGACAAATCCCAATCCGGATGCGATTCCGACGAACATCTCTTCACTGATCTCATGTCCATAGTGTAACAGCAGTTTCCTAACTGCACTTGTCTGGCAATTGAGGCCGCCGGGCGTATGCTCAAAGTCCAGCATGATTACGTCGTCTTCTATACCAGCAGGTTCAAACTCCTTCTTCGAGTCTTTCATTCTTTGAATCACCCTTCTTCTTGCTAAACGAATACTTGCGCCTCTCCTCCTTTATGGATCTGAGAAGAGAGCTTAACCATTCTCTCTCGCATCTTAGAACAGTGAGGGGTCGTTCAAATAGGGCAATAACAACACCGAAGTTGTCCTGATCTTCAAACTCGGGTCTTCTTCGGGATCCTGATTCTGCTTGTCCTTCGGTGTCCGTTGCTGACTCTATCCTCTCAAAGACCTCGACGTTCCCGTGTAGGAACCTGATTCGTTCATCAAGACGCCCAATGTACGCTTGGATTGCGCTGACAACCTGGCTTTTCGTCAAGAGTGAACTCCCAGAAAGCCCGAGATCAAACTGACTGAAGCGACGAGGCGGATCGCTTAGAAGTCTGACCAGTTCCGTTTCAAGTGTCTGCTTCCCTCGCCTTGTGAGTGAATACACCTTTCTAGAAGGTCCGAGAGACCCTGTTCCTTCCTTGCTAGCAATTAGTCCCCATTCTTCAAGCTTAGACAGTGCCTTGTATACCGATGACATCTTGATCTCCACCCAATTTCGATAACCATGTTCATCGAGTATCTTGTCAATCTCATACCCATACCGGGCACCCCGACCAATCAAGGAGAGAACGGAAATGTAAGTGGGTGCAAGCTGTTCTGGAGGAGATGATTTCGTTGCAGACATCTGGCGAGCTCCGCAAGTATTCTACTAGTACAATAGATGCTATTCTACTGGTGTAATAGTATATAAGTGCTTCGTCAGCCCGAGCTCACCTAGTCGTCACTTTCTATTGGCAAATCCGCTGTGAGCAACTGAATCTGCGACATGAGATCAAACTTCGGCAGGAGTGTCCGTTCCATCCTCATCTGACCACTGATCGAACAATAGATAGTATGGAACAAGTATCGCAGGCAAGCAAGCGACCAAGACTACTAGCCAATCACTCAATGCAAGTGGCACTGTGCTGAATGCGAAACTCAACGGACTGTAGAATGTCAGAAGCGTTAACAGAAACGAGAACACAATAGCGGCCATAACATACTTGGCCTCTCTGATCTCAGTCTTCCAGATGGGTCTGTGCTCATCTCTGCAGCTGAAAACGAACAACAATTCGAAGAGTATGAGGCCTGCAAAGGACATGGATCTAGCATAGAGTAGCGTATCTGTCCATTGACCAGCATACCAGTTGACAGCGGGACCAGTAATGCCTGGTATCCAGCCTGGTGTGGAGACCCAAATAGCCCACAAGAATAGCAGTCCAGATGATAGGAACGCAAAAATCCCTCCGACGATAATCATCCTAAACATGCCTCTGTCCAACATTCGCTGCCCAGGTTTTCGCCCCTTGTGGTCCATCAGTCCCTTCTCTGCAGGGTCTACACCTAGTGCTAAAGCCGGAAATCCGTCTGTTACGAGATTCAACCAAAGTATCTGAACTGGTATTAGCGGAATCGGGAGACCTAGCATCACCATAATGAAGACGAGCAGTACCTCTCCTGCATTTGCTGAAAGAAGGTATCTCACGAATTTCCGGATATTGGCATAGATCTCGCGGCCGACCTCAACTGCCGTCACAATTGTGGCAAAGTTGTCGTCAGCCAAGATGACGTCCGATGCTTCTTTCGTGACGTCTGCACCACGGATACCCATTGAGACTCCCACGTCAGCGGACTTGATTGCCGGCGCATCGTTCACGCCGTCACCAGTCATGGCCACTATATGATCCTGCTCTTTCAGAGCCTTCACAATACGGAGCTTATGTTCTGGCGCAACTCTTGCGAAGACATCAACATCTCTACTAACTCGAGCGAGCTCCTGATCTGTCATTTCCTCAAGCTGCGAGCCCGAAATGACGACTGCATCTCTATCAATCAGTCCTACGCTTCTTGCGACAGCACGAGCAGTCAATGCATGGTCGCCTGTGATCATAAGAGGCCGTATTCCTGCCTTTCGTGCAGTAATGACGGCTCCACGGACCTCCTCTCTTGGGGGATCCAGCATCCCGCAGAGGCCAACGAAAATCAGGTCCTTCTCTACTTTTGTGGGATCGAGTGGCTCTGCAATGTCCCTCCTTGAGATCTTCCTGTAGGCGAAAGCCAACACTCTCATCGCCTGCCCAGCAAGGTCGGTGTTGATTTTCAGGATCTGTTCCTTGGATTCATCGTCGAGGTCAATCTCATCTCCACTCACATAGTTCTGTGTGCACCTTTCCAGAATCACTTCAGGTGCACCTTTGACGAAGGCCCACAATTGTCCGTCAAGATCCTCAACAACCATCGTCATTCGTTTTCTCTTCGAATCGAATGATATCTCAATAACTTCATCGTATTTCTGCATAGCATCTTCGTGCGGAAGACAGGCCTTCTCAGCAGCGATGAGGATGGCACCCTCGGTTGGGTCTCCGACTATTGAGAAATCGTTACCCGTTTCCAAGTCTGGTTGTAAGACAGTGTTTGCACACATTTGTCCAATCTCAAAAAGTCTGACAAGATGTGGGTCAAACTGTGGCTGATACCGTAGGTCCGCGTGTGGAAACCTATCATCATATGGAAATGCATCCACACCAAGCACAAATTCTCCGGTTCGATTGTATCCAGTGCCCGTGACTGTTATGTTAGTCCGATTGACATAGACAGCGCGGACTGTCATCTCGTTCTTTGTGATGGTGCCAGTCTTATCTGACGCTATCACCGTAGTAGAACCAAGTGTCTCCACTGATGGAAGACGACGAACGATTGCGTTCCGTCTGACCATTCTCTGAACACCAATCGCTAACGTTATCGTGACTACTGCGGGGAGACCTTCGGGAATTGCAGCCACAGCAAGTGCAATGGCAACAAGGAACGATTCGAGCAAGGCCTGCTCAGGTATCATTATTACTTGTGCAGCGAAAACAATCGCACAAAGTGCCAGAATCATTAGGCCAACTTTCTTTCCCATGTCTTCAAGGTCGACCTGGAGAGGAGTCATCTCCTTCTCGCTCTCTTGAACAAGCTGAGCGATTTTTCCAAACTGAGTCTTCATGCCAGTAGCAGTAATGACTGCGGATCCTTTTCCGGCAGTTATTACTGAACCTTGGAAGACCATATTCCGCATGTCACCAACTACTGGGCCTTCTAGCTGAAGTGGCTCGTTGGTCTTCCGCGCAGCCACGGATTCTCCGGTGAGCACAGCTTCATCTGATGAAAGTCCGACTGCTTGGAAAATCCGACCGTCCGCAGGAACCTTCACGCCAGATTCGAAGAAAACTACATCGCCCGGAACGACATCTCTGGATTCAACTTCGACCCAGCGTCCGTCTCTCTTGACTCTAGCTCGTGGGGCAGCAAGTTTCTTGAGAGCTTCTAGCGCCTTCTCAGATTTGTACTCCTGATAGAAGCCAAAAACTGCATTGAATACAACAATGACAGAAATGACTATGGCGTCGACAAATCCTTCCTCTCCGTGTGCATCACCTATGAGACTCATAGCAACAGAGATCAGAATTGCAAAGAGCAGAATGATTACAAGCGGGTCCATGAATTGCTGAAGAAACATCTGAAGCGGGCCGGTTCTCTTCGCCTCAACTAGTTCATTTGGTCCGTAAACTTCTAGTCTTCTCTCCGCCTCCGCCTGTTTTAATCCGTCAACGGAAGAGTCTAGTCTTTCTAGAGTTGTTTCTGCGTCGATCAAATACCAGTCGTCTTCGGACACAGTACCACTTCAGTGTGCGCGGGCCAAAAGCCTGCCCCTTCTAAGGTTTTCTCTACGCCAAAAATGACGTGGGACGTACAATTCAGCATGGGACATTCTCATTAGAGTCTTTTCCGCATTGCTGGTTTTTTTGATGAGAAGAGATAAAAAAAGGACGGCGTTCCAAGCAAAAATGTGCTACTAAGGCAATGCTTTTGAGTGAAATAGCCCGGCGCACACAAGAGAAAACAGTGGAGAAAGACTTCACGTAGGGAGCTAGAATTGCACGGGAAGACAGATCACAGGGCAGATGTTGGCGAAATACTAAGCCAGGCTTCATGCTTTATCAAGGAATCTCAGTATGACAGAGCGATTAAGGAACTGGAGAGAGGCCTAGCCATTGAGCCCGATAACAGGATCTTCTGGGAGGGCGTTGTGGTCTGTAATCTGGGTATGAAGAAGCCCGAGAAGGCGATAGAAGCTCTCAACCATATCCTCAGGATTGATCCACTGGCAGGACAGATCTGGGGTGACAAAGGCTACCTGCATCTTCTTCTGAATGAGAAGACCGAGGGAATTCAAGCACTAAAGGAGAGTCTCCGCATAAATCCAAGAAACCCACGCGATTGGCAACTACTTGCAGGCGCCTATGTCTCTGAGGACGAGTGGGAGCTTGCGTTAGACTGCTATGAGCGGTCTCTTTACCTCGATCCGAACTCGTCTACATCTTGGTACAACTCTGCGGTATGCTACTTCATGCTTGGCGACTATGAAGCTGCACTGGTTGCAGTAGAGAATTCGATATCCATAGACCCTTCGCTTGAGTACTTGGCTTCAGAGTGGATTGATATTCTAAGAGATGACATGATAGCACCAGATCTTGTGACCTACAGTTACGATGAGCCGGCAAGCTAGCTCCTAGTCTTTGAGTACCTAGGGACTACTTCTCTTCAACAGCGTCCGAATCGTCACCCTCATCTTCTTCGGGCTCCAGACTGTCCTTCAACAATGCATTCAATTCATTTGTCAAGTCTCGAGTCTGTGACTTCAACTTGAACCGTGTTGCAGTATTGAGTGCCTGCTGTATAGCTTCAACCAGTCTATCCAATTCTGCCTTCTGTTCGGCACCTTCGGTCATAGAGAAAATTTCCGCCTTTCTTTTTGCCATCACACCCAATAGACCTTCAATGGCGGCCAAGGCCTCCTCACGGCTTGTGAAATCCGCCTCAACTTTGTCGTCAGAGGCCTCGATGATTCTTGATATCTGCCCGAAGAGCCCTCGATATTCATCAAGAGAGGATGACAGAATACCTTCAACTTCACTGTCATCGTCTGCTTCTTTCAACCGTTCTTCTATTTCAACCATGGCCCGCTCGAGGAAGCCTCTCCGCTCTTCTAGACTCGTCCGTCTCCTCTCCATCCATCGCCACTCACTCCCGATGCTGTGAGTCAAAGCAAGGGCCTGATTTACTTTCTCTTGAAATTTGCCCAGTTTGGCCTTGGCATCTTCAAGATCTGCTTCCAATCCGTCTGCAATGTGTGAGAGCTGGTAGCTCAGTATATTGTCTGCTTGAGCCTCGGCAAGGACTCGAGCTTCTTTGAGGGCACGCGCTGCTGCAGTCCACAATGCCTTCACTTCATCATCTGCAGCGGCGGTTCGGCCTTTCATGTCGAGTTCATCCGAAAGCTGCTCTACTTCTTCACTGAGCTTCTTAATCTCTCCAATCTTGGATCTCAAGAGAGCTCTTCCCAGCCTTGTGTTAAGTTCGGTTGTCAGCCGCTGACGTTCATCCGGCACTTCCATCAGAGCATGTGTATTGTCAATTAGGAGCTGAAGCGCATTCTCAAACTCTGTGACCGACTCTGGATATTGCGACTGCTGAAAGAGCTCATCTCCTCGCGCCTGCAGAATCAGTACTTCTTCGAGAACGTCGTACGGCGACGTTCTAAGTAGAGTGGCGCCATAGCCAGAGACTTCCTCAGCCATTAGGTCGTGTGGACGGTCGTCAAGCATCACTCTGATGATTATTATTCCATCTGAACTTGCAGCGTACACGTACTCGCGGTCAGCAATCGCCCATTCAAACTTCACGCCGTTGATCCTGAGCTGACCAACTTCAGTTCCTCGAGTCAAGTCCCATATAGTAAGATAGGATTGAGCAGAAGCAACAACAAGGTATGGGTATGTAGACCAAATCGATGCTACGGGCACAGATTCCGTGGGAACAAGCGTGTTAACGAGTTTCCATTCTACGCGGTCCCAGATTTTGATTTCACCAGTGCCCGTACCAATGATTATGTACTCGTTATTTCCTGATGCAACGACGCCTTTCTCCTTGTCTAGTTGCGCAATCTCAGTGGGCGCAGATGTTGTTGCATGTTTCCATACCACAGGTGCCTCCTTCTTGGCGGAGGTGCAGATCACCTCATCATCTGACCATAGCGTCGTTAAATCGGCCTTGTGCAGCTGCCAACTTGAAGTCTCATGGGTGTCCTTCTTTATCGACACCAGACGACCTTCGCTAGCCCCAACATAGAAGCGATCACCTTGTAGTGTTGATGTGATGGCCTGATAGGAGAGTTCAAACCATCCAATCATTCCAAACTCGCCTTTTCTCCAAACGTAGACACGTTTCTCACATGTGGCAAAGACTTGCTCCTCGTCAACATGAACTGCGCTTGGAGGTGAACTTGTCTCTCCGAGGACAGCAACGGGTTCCCAGTCACTTTTTGAGAAGACCCGTACTCTCCGGTCTCTGCAAGCAGCGTACAGATAGTGCTCATCGTACGTCAGATGAACGGCGTCAGCCTCCAGGGTGGTCACTATATCTGGTCTAAGAGGTAGCGTTTCATCTCCGGATGCTTGACCAGACATGACATCATCCCCAGCGCATGGCCATTAGTTCAGAGAAGACGCGTGATGAGGCCTTAAGTCAGTTTCTACGCACCGAAAAATGACACTTTAGAACCATGTTTGAACGCAGGAATTAGTACCCGCAGAGCTAAATTATGAATGAATATACTAGCTGGTAATAAGTCAGAACAGAGTTTAATAGAGGCCCGTTAGATGTCCCATTGCTCATTAAGGAGGATGGTTATTTGACATCAGCTCAAGAATGGAGAAGAAGACTGGATAAGCTCTCAGGATTGAAGGACCATCTTACATCGATAAACCCAGGTCTCGAAGAACAAGCAGACAGGGTCCTTCGAGGTCTCTATGATATTTACGCTAAGATATCAAAACTAGATAGCGAGCTAGGCAGCACTTCAGGAGTGAGCGTCCTGAAGAAGAGAAAGATTCAGAGCAGCATAGAATCAGGTCTAGGTGAGCTCGAGAACGAGTTTATGAAGGCGGTTCGTGACCTAGGCGACCTAATGCGAAAAGAACAGAAGGCGGTTCTTGAAGTACTACCTCAACTACAGAAGATCAAAGAGAAAGAGGCCAAGGCTCTTGTTGGAATCAAGTTTCCGTCAATAGCAGCAGGAGACATGAAAGATTTCGAGGCGCTTCTGTCCTATGGAGAAGACTTCTCGAAGAGCTACACAGGGCTTCATCAAAGCCTGTCCAGAGAGGTTCAGGACAAACTGGATGAAAACAAGAGGACTTTGGAGACATATGAGCGCCATGTGACCATTGACCGAAGCAAAGTGACAACAACTGCGTCCGTGGAGAATGTCATGGGCTCAACCATTCCCGAGTTGATCACAGTATTCGACAAGTTGAAGTCTGAGACAGAGTTCTTGGACGGCCGCAAAGACGAAGTCAGAAGGATGATTGGAGTATCACTCATTTCCGAAGTTGAGTCCCTCGAAGCTTCAAGCGACACTGCAGCTAGATTTGGACTCGAATTGCCAATGGACTTCTCAAAGCAACTCAGGACCCTGGCTCGCGATGCGGCCAGTGCAACAGATCTAACGACTCTAGTAAGCCTTGAGAATCAGCTGCAGACTTCAATCCTCAAACTGGCAAATATGTTGAGAGACAGAATCATCAATATCAAACACGAGGTAACCACGAAGATAGTAGAGGGAGGAATCCCAACATCTTCAGATGTTATACCTGAGGCACCACATCTGGCTTCAGACGAGGAGGATATTGCTAATCTCCTTGCGGCCTACCAGAGAATGGTCGAATGGAGTGGACAAGTCCAGGTTGGACTAAAAGACACGATAGAAGAGGTGCTTGAGGATATCGAGAGAGCCACAGAACATCCAGAGGATGCTGGAATAAAGGATATTGTTTCAGTGAGGGAGTTCCTTGCTGAAGCTAGAAAGACCCTGAAGAAAAGCGAAGTCGATGACATGATCAAGACATATCTTCGCGCAAAATCGATGCAGGAAGAGCAAAAGAAGAACATCACTGACAAGATTAGGGCGTACCTGGCCAGGTTCAACGAGCTGGCAACGTCAGCAGATAGAGTCCTGGACTACGCCCAGCTTTCGAAGAAGGCTCCTAAAGTTGAGGAGCTCGAGGGAGGCATCGTCCACCTACTCCAGTCTCTGACGAGTCTGAAGGAAGCTGTTGAAAGTGGAGTAGCGACCTTCAGAGATGCTTGTCAACAAGAGATTGATGCAATTATCGAGGACCTACAGACGATAAAGCCGGTCTATGCAGAGATTTTCATGCCAATCGTTGTGGACCTTGAGGAGGGCTCGGGCCGGATTGCTAAGATGGACGAATTCGCTGAGTTGCGGTCTGAAATGCGCTCGATAAAGGACTCCATACTCGTGAAGGCGAAGGAGGCGCTGGAGAACCTGCGCTATAGACTTGGGGTCAAGATAAGATTGGCCGCAGCTAAACTGATGGGCGCAGGCGTGGAAATACCAAAGGAAGTGCAAGAGGCAATCAGCGAACTCAACAATGTAGGAGTGGCAGCTGAGAATGTCTTCAGCCTGCCTGCAATTGCACGAAAGATGATAGAACTCTACGAGAAGAACATCACTGACAAAGTGATAGGTGCCCTTATTGGAGAAGCACAAGCGCTTGTGAAATCCTTTGAGCAGGCTACAACCATTGGTGTTGATCTTTCGAAGGAAATGAAGACGCTTCAGAAGATAGTCAGCGATCCACCAGATGAGCTTGAGGAAGCTGCTGATGCCTTTGACAAAATGAGAGGGCTAACAACCTCCGATGCAGTACAAAAGAAGATCAAAGAACGTGCCAATGAAGCGAACTCTCAGCTTGAAGAAGCAATCTCGATATTTGAAGCACAAGGTCTCTCTGACTTCGTTTCTCGTTTGCGCAGTCTTCTTGAGAAGGTGCCAGAGCAGCTCGAGAGGGGCACTACACATGTGAACGAAGCACTTGAGGTTTGCCTAACGTTGGCAACCGTCCAGCAAGAAATGCTTGGCGTGATAAAGGACATCGCCAAGAAGGACGGAGAGGAACATTCGAAGGATCTCAAGGAAAAGAGTCAACGCTACTCTACTATTGAGAAGGTCTTTGAGAAGCACCCTGATGACTTCAGCAAGATAATCTACCCCGTCTCGAGAATCCGGGAGCTAGAAGGACTTCTGGAAGAGGCAGATATGCTCGACCAAGCAATGACATACTTCAACGAGCTGAAGAAGCTTAGAACCGGTTGGATTGACAAGGCCGAGAAGATGGATGATTGGCACAAAACACTCAGGATGTACTTGACAGGATTTTCACCTGCTGCAAGCGCGGATGACCGTGATAAATTCATTGAGGATGCCATCAAAAAGATAAAAGAAACGTTCAGCAAAGAGGACATAAGCACATACCTCTCATGGGCTATCAGAGTCCTTGCTGAAACAATGGTAGAATCACGCACTTAGACATGGAGGCAAGAAGAAATGCAGATAGCTGGCTCAAAAGTAGCTGAAGACGAAACGACAAAGGCGGCAGAAGTCTTTGCCATCGGAGTGGGCGAATGCGGCTCGAACATCGTGGGATCCTATCTCAAAACAAGCGCAGACAAGAGATTGCCATCGCGTGTTCGCGGATACCTCCTCATGAACACCGATAGAGCAGACCTGACAAAGGTGCGCTCAAAGTACGAGATACCGAAGGAAAACACCATGCTCTATGGTGATAGCGAGATTGGTGTTGGTGGCCGGTTCATGGATGGCTACAACTCCGTCATGGAGTCAAAGGACATCATCTTCGATCAATTGGCCAACCTAGGATTTGAAGGAGTATCAGGATTCTCAATCTTTACAAGTCTTGGTGGAGGAACTGGCTGTGGCGGGACACCGGCACTCATTGAATTGCTGAAACAGAGATTCCAGGAAGAGGAAGGCAGAAGGATATTTGTCTATGTGATTGGAATCCTGCCTTTCGAGGGCCAATCAAGTGAAGCTCTCAACTCCATATGGGCTGTGTCCAGACTTCTTCGGGCCCAGCTTCAGGAAAGAGGGGCCGACCTGACTATTCTCCTGTCCAATAGGACCATGCTGAAGAGAATTCTGACTTCTAGAAGAGGCGAGAGCGTGGACTACCTTCAGAGGGAACTCTCAGTGGACATTGCCGACGTAGATTCTATTCAGACAATGGTACCATCGACTATCGATGAGGGTGGTGAGGCAGAGCTGAGGACTGAGCAAGCGTTTGTCGAGCTCGTCAATCCACTGGCACTAGAAGTAGTTGAGTCGATGCTATCACCAGGCGTGTATGAGGGCAGCAAGGATGTCTTCCCAACAACGGACCTTGCAGACTATGCAAGGAAACTGGACCCGGTTGTTGTTCCTGCACTCTACACGGATGTGGGTTTAATCCCCGACGCTGGCAGTATGCCCAAGCAAATTCGGGCCATGATTGACTACGCAGTGAGAGAGTGCTCTTATGCTGATGTCGGAGACCAACCAAATGCTGAAAGTGTCTACTATGTCCTAAGTGGACCTAGAAACATCTCGAAAGCAGAACATGGGATGCACCTGAAAGAAGCACTTGACAAGTTCATTGCCCCAGGTGCGGCGATAACACCCTGCTATGTACAATACCACACTCCTGAGAGTCCGACCAATCTTCTGGTCTTGCTTGGTCTTCCGAAGATTCCTGAGCTGGCTCAGATTATCAACGAAGCCACTCAGCTGGTTAATCTTCACAGCGGAGCGTCCCCGCTAAAGCAGGGATGGTTTATGAGATCGAAGGGAGTTCCTCGTAAGGAACTTGTGAGTGCCATTGCGGACTTTCGTGAGTTGTTCAGCTACTACATGCAGCCTTCTGGAGCACAGGAGTAAACCTGGAGGATTGTCCCTTGTCTGAATCGATTAATCTCGAAGAGCTCGTGGACAGACTTCTTCTAATTGCTACACTAAACTCAACCCTCGTCCATTTCCTCCTGAGCTCGCAGATTGAGGGAAGTGTGGACCCTGACCGGGTTGACTCTCTGACTCAAGGCCTCATGCGAACCAGGAAATGGATGGAAGAAGCAACATTGGCAAGCGATGTCCCCGCATCCACAGCCAACATTATGAGTCTAATCGTGAAGCGATTATCTCAGATCGAAAGCCTGCTGCCCAAGCTCTCAGAGAGAGCAAAGAAGGCCGAGGCTGCCGGCACACCAGCACAGGAGATTCTGTCCATCCTTGAGGGCGATACAACCAATGTGAGACCTGTGCAATCAGTGGTTGAGTCCACAACAGGAGAAGCAGTCGTTCCGCTTGTGGAGACTGCTCCACCTCCTCCTGTTGAGCCCTACAAGAAGGTAGACGTGGAGGATGACGAGTTTGGTCTTATTGGCCAGACAGAAAGAATGATTCAACAGTATTCCAATCGATGTCACATCTTGTTGCCGCTCTTCTGGCTAGAGGTTGTGCGTGAGCTTCACAAATACACGTCAAATTCACCATTTGTGGGAGATGTAATAGAAATCCCGGCAAGGATAGGAGTGCGTATCGCCAAGGGTCTTCTAACTGAAGCCCCAGGAGCGCGACTTCTTCAGGACTTGGTGAAGAAGCGCCCCGCAGAGAGCTCTCTTGATCCCAATGAGAGTGAACGAATCGAGAGAGCGGTTGCCAAATACTTCACGGGGGTCGAAGGGATTCTCAAGGGTGACTCACCCAATCCGAATGACAAACTTGGAGAAGCCCAAACTGCGCTTGACGGTTTTGACTGGGGCGGGCCTGAGCTGGAAAAGAGGATCATCAAGAGAATCAATCAGCAGGTTCAGGAGTCACTTCAGAACGCAGAGTCAGGAACGGATCCACAGCGTCAGGTGATTCATGCGGAAGTCACGAAGCTTCTATGCAAGCTTCAAGCAGCAATACTTGCTGAACCCCGATTTAGAGAGATTCTAGCTCAGATGAAGCCTTGATGAATTCTTGTTGTCGTCAGGTTCACTTGCGTATTTGATATAAGGGTGTGACCCAAGAATCGGTTCACAAAGAGGGGACAACATGTCCGGTCTCAAGAAGATGCTGAATCCGAGTTCCACAGCAGTTGTCGGTGTCTCCACCTCGAACCCGTTTTCGCCGGGGAATGTGATTTTCCGCAAACTATGCTTCGAGAACGATCTAACGACGTATGCTATCAATCCAAAAGGCGGGACAGTCGAAGGGCAGAAAGTCTACAAGTCAATCCCAGAAGCCCCAGGCGACATCGATCTCGTCGTCATCGCAGTGCCATCAAGGTTCGTTCCGCAGATACTGGAGCAATGTGGAGAAAAGGGTGTCAAGGCAGTCATAGTGGTATCAGGCGGATTTGGGGAAACTGGAGAATCTGGGCAGAGCCTTCAGACAGAAATTGTAGAGATTGCTAACTCTCATGGAATCACGATGGTTGGACCAAACTGCATAGGTGTCTTCGTACCGGACACTGTCGATACTTTCTTTCTTCCTAGCGAACGTGTTGCTCGTCCCAGACGTGGCAATGTAGCAATAGTGTCACAGAGTGGCGGATGGCTTGTTGAGCGCTTGGAGGAGTTCGCTGAAAGAGATGTGGGAATCGCTGCTGCCATCTCAATTGGGAACTCTGCACAGACCGACGTGACTGACTTCGTGCAATACTTCGGAGATGCTCCCAAAGTAGATGTCATATTGGCATACATTGAGGGATTTCGAGAGCTTGAAGGACGTAGATTCGTTGAGACGGTTCATTCTGTGGCTCGAAAGAAGCCTGTTGTTGTTCTCAAGGGTGGCGAATCTGAGGCGGGTCATCGAGCCACACAGAGTCACACTTCATCTCTTGCCGGAGATATGGCTGTAGCTGATGCCGCGTTTCGGCAGTACGGCGTCCTAAGGGCAGTTGATGAAGATGAGGTCATGGCCTACTCGAAGGTGTTCTCTTTTGGTCTTAGATACATGCATGGTCCCAAGGTTGGGGTGATGACCGTCAGCGGGGGTCATGGTGTGATTGCTTCGGATGAAGCGTCTTATTACGGTCTTGAGTTCCCTCCCTTCTCGGAAGAGCAACAGCAAGCTATGCGGGGAGTGATGACCCCGGCCTACCAAGGAATAGCGTCCTTCAGAAACCCATGTGATCTGACTGGTAGTGCTTCGGACATTGACTACGAAAGAGTGCTTGACAAGATGCTAGAGTTTGACACTATCGATGCCGCGTTGCTGCTCCTGCTTCCCTATGCCCCGGGGATATCGTTACAGATAGGAGCGAGAATCTCGAATGTAGTGAAGCGTCACAATAAGACAGTAGTAACCTATGTACCCAATCTGGACAAGTATGAAGTGATCATTAGAGGATTTGAGCTGAATGGAATCCCTGTCGCAGACACAATCGAAGAAGCAGTTCAGATGCTGAATGGAATCAGGAAGCACTGCATGTTTCTTGACAGAGAGGGGGCTAAATAGTCCAGGGTGTCATGCGCCTTGAGTGATCTGCAGCAAGTCTATGTCAAGTGACTTCAGTGATTCTGCAAGTTCCCCGGTGATAACTAGAGGCTTCTCTGCAAGGTCTTCGACCTTCTGAGACCCTGTCAAATACATGGCAACTTTGAGGCCCTCTATCATCCGTTCTATCTCAAGTACTACGTCCAATGATGAGCCTTGAGCAGCAGGACGTAGCACCGGAAGTGCGATTCCAGCAGCCATCGCTCCCAAGCTTAGCGACTTGGCGACGTCCAACCCTGTCCGTATTCCCCCGGTTGCTATTACCGACAAATTGGTTGCATCGCTTACCATTATGATGCTAAGTGCTGTGGGGATGCCCCAGTCCCAGAATTCAATGCCCAGCTGCGCCTTTGTGTCGTCATCTTCGCGAACCGCTCTGAAGTATTCTACTGCAGACCAGCTTGTACCCCCGACACCACCAACGTCTACGCCAGACACTCCGATGCTCTCAAGCCTCACTGCGGCATCTCCTGAGATACCAGCTCCGGTTTCTTTGACAATGACCGGAATGTCAACCGATTCAACAACTGATGCAATGTTGTCTAGGACTCCTGTAGAGTCACAATCTCCTTCCGGCTGAATTGCTTCCTGGAGCGGATTCAGATGAATTGCCAATATATCCGCATCAATCATCTCAATGGCGGCTGAGGCAGCATCAACATGAGTTGCCCCGACATTTGCTATAACCGGCACGCTGGGAGCGAAATCTCGTACAACCCGAAAAGTTTCTACGAGTGATTCGTCCTCCACCGCAGCACGTTGACTTCCCACGCCAATTGGAATTCCTAATTCTTCCGCGGCTTCTGCCAGTCGTTTGTTGATGTCAAGAGTGTCAGGATGACCTCCAGTCATTGCGGCAATCATGATCGGTGCATCGGCACGCAGACCCAGGAAATTCACAGTGAGATCGATGGAGTCTTTGTCAATCTCCGGAAGAGCGTTATGAACCAGCTTGATGTCCTCTAGCATTGTGGAGATTCGGCTTTGGACATCTTCTTCCAAGCATATCTCAATATGTTCGATCTTTCTCCTTCGAGTCAGGGCCGCTTCATCGGAATCGTCTGTGCTTTCTGAGTCCGGAAGTGATTCGCCTCGTGTCAACGGCTGTCCTCCTGTGTTTGCATCTAGGCTTCAAACGCTAGATAGCAATTGTGGTCATGTTGTATGTCTCCCCAATACCAACTACAGGAAGTCACCAAATCGTTATCACAACAGATTATGCTTGTGCTCTGTCATCCGAAGTAAGAAGAATCTCATCGATGAGCGTGGACACAAGATTCGAGAAGACTCCTACAACAAGAGCGTCTTTTCGCAGCTCTGCAGCCGTGAAGAGACTGTAGGTGAAACTGGTGCGGTTTGATTCGTCCGAGTTTGCTTGAGTCAGCATATCACGTCCAGTCATCTTGGAGTAGCGTTCGAAGAGATTGTGACGGTCCGCCATTCGATCTGCGTAGGCCTTGATTGCGTTCTTCAGGTCACCAATGATAGCTTTTGCTTCTGTCATCTAGGTCCCTCCCAATAACTTGCGAATACGTGATTGCCTATGCCTGCATATCATGTAAACCTTGCCTCTGCAAACGATTTGGGTGTTCTTCTCAATTTGCGCCAGACGAAGCATTTATTGTGCATCACGGACACGACCACATTTGTGGGCTCAACATGGACGAGGAAAAATACCGAGTCGAAGAGACAAGTGAGTCAGAGGAAGAAAGAACTGGAATCCTGAAACCACTCCCAACTGCTGAAGGGCCTGACAACATCGAGATGATAAAGGGGAGAGCTGTTCCCATTGTCAAATTCCTCGGAATCCGAATGAGAGAAAGTAGAAAAGACATTCTTGTCATGATCTTGATCCCATTGCTCATCGCGATTGTGGACGTTAATCTCTATGCGCTTGTTGTTGTAGACGTCCTAGAAGAGAGTTCCCTGTACATGTTTGCTGTTCCGCTATTAGCCGCAATTCCAATCGGTCTAGTAGTCCCCCAGACAAGCCGAGCTCTATTCAGCGCCTTTATGACCGCTGTGTTCTTCATGACATTCTTCTTGCTGTTTATGGCCAGCCCAGCGCTAATCGCTCCTGAACTAGACGCCAGCTCCTTCATTATATCCGGTCTTGTGGTGGCATCGATTTACCTGCTCTTTATCATTGTTGCCTCATTGGTTGGAACGTTTATTGGAGCTGTCGCCAGAGAGTTTGCCTAGTAATCTGGAAATAGATGCGAACCATCAGAAAACGATAGCAGCCAACGGTTTTTCATCCTTTGACTGAGTTTAAGAGTAAGAACTGTGAATGAAGTGCAACACATTCAGTGCAAGATTGCTACAAAAGCGAAAGGAAACGATGGGACTCAGAGTGCAAAACAAGGATCAAGTTAGAAGGGGCTGCCTTGAATGGCAATTGCTGTCACGAAATTCCCAGGAACCAACAATGCTGGAGACATGATTCGTGCTCTCGCTCTAGTGAGAGGTGCGGATCCCTTTCTAGTGACAATCAAGGAAGGCAATAACACATTAGATAACGCAGATGGCGTTGTCGTTCTTGGTGGACTGATCGACGAGAAGCTCATAGGAATTGACAAATCAGAAAAAGTTGGTACACTAATAGACAGTATCATCATGTTTGCGGCAGAGGGCAGGCCAGTCCTGGGGACTTCAGGGGGCTTCCATATTCTTATTGAATCAGGCCTCTTACCAGGGAGTCTCCTCCCAAATGAATCCGGGAGGTTCCTCTGTAGATGGGTGAATGTGAAAGTCAGTGATTCATGCACTTCTCTAACAGATGGGCTTGAAGGTCTTGTCCTCAGGCTTCCCATATCACATGCAAGAAGCCAATTTGAATGCACAGAAGGCACACTAAAGCAATTGAGAGCGACTGCGAGGATTGCTTTCAGATATTGCGACAAGAACGGCGAGATTACAACAACCTCCAATCCAAATGGATCAACTGATGGTATAGCCGGAATTGTCAACGACAAGGGAAATGTAATGGGCATGATTCCTAGCCCAGAAAGGGCATCAAGGCCAATCCTAGGCTCGGAAGATGGGCAAGCCATTCTTGAAAGCTTTGTGAGAGTGGCTGGGTCCGCCTGAGGTGTGTAAGATGCAGCTGAAGGACGAGCTCGAGCAAGCTACTAGCAGACTCGGCAGGGAACTAAGCGGTCTAGAGCTTGCTGTTCTTGAATCATTCTGGAGGGAGCACTTCAGCTTGAAGAGCAGCACGCAGTCACTACACCTTCTGAAGAATGCAATTCCTGATTTCAATCCGGACGTTTGCAGAGTGGAAGAAGGAGTAGGTGTTTCCGAAGTAGTCAGCCTAGCAATCGCAATTGACACTCTTAACCCAGCAGACAGGAAGATTAGTTGTGCCGATGAGTCAACAATAGTCGGCACCGTAACGAGGACATTGGCATCCAAAGGGTTTATTCCGTTCTTGCTTGCCAACAGCTTCAGACTCAAGATTCCTTCTGAGCCGAAACATTTTGACTTGCTGACAGCACCAATATCTAGGACTGCCGGATATGGTAATACTCTTGGAATCCCGACACTATGCGGCGAATTGCAGTTTGACGACTCCTACTACGGATCTGGTGTTCTGAATGTGGCCTGTGTGGGAGTTCGTCAAAGTACAGATGTAAAAAGAATCACACCAGCCAAAGGAGACATAGTTGTACTAATGTTGGCAGGGGCTTGGAGGAAGAGAAGCTCATCCAAGAGTGGTGTAGAAGAGAATTCAGTTCTTGACGCTTTGGCTACGAGATCCCTTCTTGACGGTCTCGAGCTGATGAATAGGCAAGGAATTGCGACAACATCAGAAAGTGTTGGTTGTGGTGGCTTGGCATCAGCAATAGGGACAATGACCGTTCGACACAAGATTGGGATCACGATTAGAGCTGAAGGTCTCTCAGGGATATTTGCCGGAAACTGGGAGCAGGCTTTCCACAGTCCATCCGAACCCGGAATTGTCCTCATCATTCGACAGGAAAGTCACGACACAGCCTTGGAAATTGCGGACTTGGCCGAAGTTGAACTCCATGTGGTTGGAGAAGTGACAGGTGACGAGTTCTACACCGTAGTCGAGGGGGATGAAGAGAAGGCACGTATTCCCTTCTCTGTTCTGACGGAATGCTGTCCCGCACTTGACAGAATTGAGGCCGAGCTGCCTGTTCAAAACATCTCCTTAGAGTGGGTCGAGGAACCGGATGACTTCCTTCCTATCATAAGAGCGATTATTGGGTCACCTAACATATGTAGCCGCTCAGTCATCTATAGTCAGTTCGATCAGCATGTTGGAGTCAGAACTGCCTTGGATATCGGCGAGAATGCTGGCGTATTTGAGGGACCTCACAACCAGATATTTGCAGTTGCGAGTGACTGTAATTCCTACTGGTGCCTCTTGGACCCACTTCATGGAGCTGCAAACTCGGCATGTGAATCCCTCCGTAACGTGGTGTCAGTTGGTGCAAAACCAATCCTCATAGGTAGCGCCCTAAATTTCGGTAATCCGGAACGAATCGAGTCCTATGCACAATATGCAGAATCTGTTAGAGGAATCGGTCAGTTCTGTCACGACTTTGAAGTACCAATAGGAGACCTAGCTCTCTCGATGTTCAATGAAGAAGAGATTGGAGGTCGTCTAGAGAGGATAAACCCGACTCCTCAGATCTTTATGGTCGGCTCATTTGCTCATGGTGTGAGACCGGTTAGGCGAACACTATGTACTCCGCTAGCAAACATATTCCTCCTTGGAAACACTCACGGAGACCTCAACTGTACAGAATTCCAACGAGTGCAAATGGGGAAAGTGGAGGGCCTTCCGCCTCGATACCGTCCGGAAGACGAAAAGAATGCGATGAAGGCGATTCTTGAGGCACACTCTAGGAGATTGATTCGGGCGTGCAACAACGTGGGCCGCGGAGGCATTGCTGTGGCACTCTTGAAAATGGCTGTCAATAGCAGCTACGGCTTCAAAGTGGAATTCTTGGATCTTCCCGGCACAGCGAGAAGCCTCACTCAGGTGCTTTTCTCGGAAACATCTGCTAGATATCTTGCCGAGGTAACTGAAAGTAACCAAGATGAGTTTCTTGGAATAATGGAGAAGAATAAAGTACCCCACGATGAACTGGGCCTGACTGTTACTGAGCCTATTGCAAGATTCGGAAAGTTCAGCATTCCAGTCAGTGAGGTGACAGACATATTCGAGAATGGTCTGCGAGCATTCGGCTCATGAGAAGAATGAGACTACCAAACACCAACTATAAGGGACCGTCATCGCATTTAGCCGGAAGTTGATTGGATTGAAAGGCAAGCTTCTCTATCCATATTCTGACTCACTTTTGCATTATGAGTTTCGAACAGACCACCCACTCAAGCCAGACAGACTAAGTCTTACGTACGAACTTTCGAGGCAGCTGGGATTGCTTGAGGACGTCCAAGTTATAGAGCCGATTCCTGCTACTAGAGAGGAGTTGGAGATGTTCCATTCTCCAGAATTCATTGATGCAGTAGAAGAAGCAGGAAGGACTTTGGAGCCTGCACCTTACTACGGCCTCGGAACAGCAGACAACCCCTTGTTTTCAGAAATCTATGACGCCGCGTCAAGATATGTCGGTGCGACTTTGGTGGGAGCAAAGGAAATGCTGAAGAATTCATCCAATGCTTTTTGCATCTCTGGAGGTCTGCATCATGCTCAACGCAGCAAGGCAAGTGGGTTCTGCGTGTTTAACGACATTGTCGCTGCCATCCTGCAATTCAGAGAGGCGAAGTCTTCGAGAGTCTTGTATGTTGACATTGATGCACACCATGGTGATGGGGTCCAGAATGCATTCTACAGGTCAAAGGATGTGATGACTATCTCATTACATCAAACTGGACGAACTCTCTTTCCCGGCACTGGTGATATCTACGAAGCAGGTGAGGGAGAAGGATTTGGATACTCGGTCAATATCCCCCTACTTCCTGGTGCAGGAAGCCCTGAGCTTCTGAGAGTACTGGAAGAGGTTGTGCAGCCCCTATTTGCCGCGTATAGGCCGGATCTTCTTGTCACTCAGCTCGGCGTTGATGCTCACTTCTTGGACCCACTGGCGAATCTGACGTTTACATCTCACGGATATGAAAGAGTTGTGAAATCCATGAAAGACCTAGCCAAGAAACACTGCAGTCACGGGTGGCTCGCTTTGGGAGGGGGAGGATATCATCCTGTCAACGTGGCACGCTTATGGTCATTGTTCTTGGCTGAGATTCTGGGAAAGAAAATCCCAAGGTCTCTGCCTGAGGAGTTTGTTAGGCTCTGTGAATCAAAAGGCTACTCGAATTTCCCTGAGAACATGAGAGATGAGGACGAAGTCATACAGGCATTCCTCCCAAGAGAGATGATTCAACTTGATCTTGATAGGGTCATTCGGAAGATCCAGGAGGACATCTTCCCATATCACGGAATGTAGTTGAAGGTCACTGTGTTGTCGCAGAATCTAGCTGGAGATCTATCCACCTTCTTACTATCTTTGTGACAAGATCTGAAGCAGCGGCCATGATCACGGAATCAGCATCTTCTGAGAGAAGAGAGGAAGGATCTATCCCTGAACGAGCCATTCTAAGTAGGGGTGGATAACAGAGAAACCCCAATCCCTCAACAACAGTAGAGGAATCAGTCCCGGTAATGACTAGATCTGTGCCGAGCAGATCTAACGGTGATGCATCAGAATCGATACTAACCAGACTAAGCAGTGTCGATGCATCTGCGGTAATTAGAACGTCAGGTTCGACACATTCGTCAAAGAAAGTGCAAGTTGTCTTACTGAACTCAAGTGAGTAGAGCTCTCCGCTGTCACTGGCTTCAAAGCAGATTGTCAAGTGATAGAAGGACTGCCCTGCCCCCTCTAGATGAGTGTCAAACTCTTCCTCAGACATTTCATGAAGCCTACTAGCTTGCTCGACGTTCAGGTTGAGTGCGGCGCGTGCACCGTCAACAATAGGGCCTAGGTACTCAAGCAACATGAATTTGTCGCGAGTCACCTCAGACGAAATGAGCTTCAATGCCTCTCGCAGAGTGCGTCTTTGTTCATCTTCGGTCAAGAGTCCTCTAGCTCCTAGGTTTGGTCTCACATATAGCCATAGTGCTGACGACATCATCACACAATAAATGATAAGGACTGCAATATGCTTGAAAATGGGGCCACAATTGACAATCGACATACATACTCATCTCGGAGCGGTCAGATCATCATATCAAGACGTGAATGAAGAGGATGTCTCCGAGCATGCAGACAATCTAGTTCAACGCATGGATGGATTTGGTATAACCAAGGCAGTCCTGACACCTCTCGAACCATGGATTTCAACGGACAAATACATGCAAGCTGCTGCCATCTACCCAGACCGACTTCTTAGTGCATGCTCGATAATTCCCAGACCCATAGAATTCGCGAGGAAGGAGATTCACAGGTATTCAGATGAGGGATGTCGAGCTCTGGTATTGGATGAAAGATCGTACCATCCAGCAGACCCAGCGACCATGGCCTTGGTTGAAGAGGCCGTAGATAATCAGTTGGCCCTCTTTCTCCACAATCATGAGATGACTGTAGACACTATTACCTTCATAGATCGCATTTCACAGATCCATGAAGACGGCAAGTTCGTTGTCTTGCACATGGGGAGCCTCTTTGGTTTTCATAACCTAATTCCCCTTATGCAAAGAGAGAACATTTGGCTTGAAACATCAGTGACTCTCATAAAGCTTGTAGAGTCACCATTGCGCGTTTTCCTAGATGCGCTTGTACAGGATGTTGGTGTTCGCCGCCTCGTCTTTGGGTCGGACCATTTCACAGATTATGCGGACCTAATGGCCGCTCTAAATATGATGAATCTGAACATAGAAACAAGCAAAGTGATCCGGGAGTTGAATGCTAAGCAAATCTTGGGCCTCTAGTCTTCTGACCACTCAGGGAAGATTATATTCCGCAATCCGAGAGTTCAACATGGACATGTGAACGAGCTCCTCGATATCGCCCTGATTAGGCAGACCAATTAGCCTAGACTGACCCACCAAGATTGTTGGCAATGCCAATATCTCTAGCTGTTCCACAAGTTCAGGTCGTTCATCTATGCGGGATTCTACAACCTCAACTGGACCCTCGTAACAAGATATGTCTGAAGCTACTTCTCGAGCTAGCTCTAATGCCTTGCTACAGAATGCACAGGTTTTGCTCGTGAAGACAGTCACTGTCACCTTTGTGGATGGCGCCATTTGTCCGCTCTGCAAACTATACATGTCCGCAGAAGCTAGATTGTTTCGCTGAGTCAAGAGATCACCTCCTCCTTCTAAGGTAAACCTCCTTCATTCCGCAAAGACTGGAGGCTTGAGCCTTATGGCTTCTGTCACCGACTCTATTGCTCGTAGGGGAATAGCCTCCCATGAGAAGGGCTTACGACCAGCGTCCTGACGTTCAACAATGACGAGTGGACCTTGTGAGTCCTCGTACCAGACTTTCCTAACTCGTCCTATTGGGAATCCCCTAAAATCGCACACAACCTTGTTTTTCAAGAGATACTTCATCTTCTCGTCCTGCATGACTCCTCGCTCATGCATTGAGATGAGAACTCATTCATGAGGATGTGTACAATCCCCGCATTTTCGACGTAACACTTACTGTATGCCAGAATAGGCTATCTGGGTCTCATTCGGTCATCGTATCCCCATTCTACGATCGTTTCTTCTTCACTTGTAATCAATGTCCCTGATACGCAATATCCTGCCGCCCCCATGATGAGGCCGAGGATATTCATGGCTCCTCCCACAACGATGAATGTTCTCGAGTCACTCAATTGTGTGTAGGCGACATCAATCCAAGTAATACCATCCACCCGATCTAGGTTTATTGTGTAGTTCCCATAGCCAAGTTCAATGATCGTCCTTTCTTCGTAGGTCATCGGTTGCACATCTTCAAGACGATCTGCAGAATTAAGAGTGATGTTGAAGATACGTTCTTCCAACGTGTCATTGTCTACAATCCTAAGGTCAATATAGATAGTAGTATCATTGGAGGGTCTTGCGGCCATGACAATCTCAATCTGGTCATAGAAGCCGGCTGACTCCCACATCTCAAACGCATATTCATCGCCGGTCGTGGCAATATAACCAAAGGCATGGTAGGGAGCGTTGAGAATGATGGCGCCTCCAATCAAAATTACGGCTGCGCCCCCAAAGTACAGAAATGCCTTCTTAGAGAACCAAGGACTGCCCAACTCGATTCACCCTATGGTTCAAGAATCTGTTGTCTGTTTTATAGGTGTAACGAACAAGGCGGAAGCCCCTCATTTCTGACCTTAAATAGATCAGAATGAATAGAACGTTTGGTGGGATTGAGGAAACCGCTCCGCGGAGAGGGCTAGAATGAATTCATCAGTGGGATTTGAGAATGGTCTTTGGAGACTAATCCCGAAGAATCACTTCGTTTCGATGTCTTTCTTCAGGGAGGAACCACTAATCAACTGGGGCTACACGGAGTCGGTCCTGTTCACAGCCTATGATGTATGCCGCAGCTCGGATTTCTGGATTGACTCAGTGATTCGGTCAGGGAAGACACTCAAAGAAGCGATGACAGATCTTGGCTTTCCAAAGAAGACGTCTATGATGGCGGATACTGGTGTATTTGAAATGGAGGCGAAGAAGGCGGGAATAGCCAGATCCCTCGGCATAGATGTGGATATCGCATTGACAAACGAGGAAATCTTTGAAGCCTACAGATTGTCAGGAGCTGACTACTTTGTCTCACCGGACGAGATTATTCAGCCAACCGAATCATCTGAAGAAATGAATAAGAAGATCGAAGTCATCAAACACAACTTCACAGACTTGTTGGATGAATTTCCAGCTCGGAAGATTGTAGCAGTCATCCAGGGGACAAACAGAAGCACTATCACAATGATCTTTGACTTCTATCGGTCTCACGGCATTCGGCACTTTGCTATAGGGGGACTCATACCTCTTTGGCGTCATGACAAAGAGCTCTTCAAGAAGACGTTGAACTATGTCAGGAAAATCACGAAGGGCAATTGGCTTCACGCTTTCGGGCTACCAATTCTGAGGCTCCTACCTTTCTATCTCCATAAAGTTGGGGTGGACAGTATTGACACGTCAATGCTACTCTATCTAAGTGCTAGGAGAAGGTACGTTGTCGGCTTCGAGATAGTACCTGTACGGCTCGTTGATTTCGCCTCCTGTGAATGCGTTGCTTGCAGTGTTCTATCACCGAAACTCCATCCACGTCGCTACGATTTCTTTATGAATCTCTATATCCAAAATATCGTAGAAGCCGCGAAGTACTCCGAGAATCCTGAACTCGCTAGGAAGAAGAAGGTAATAGCAAAGGAAAGTCAGATTACTGGCAGGAGAAGACAGACAGATCACAGAGTGGAATCCAAGACACCTCGGTGCCATCCACGGCTTGGAAGACTGCTGAAGAGGCGATTCAGGAGAACACAGGACATCAACATGACGAATCAGGTGAGGGTGAGTACTCAAACAGATGCCAATTCTGAACCAATGTAGACAAAACGTCGTTGACCATAAGGAATAAATGTGGAGGACAATGGCATCTCGTCAGAACGACAGGAGCATCATCAAATGTACTTTGAAATCGGTGTGGCGTTTTGGTCTGTTGTAGTGTTCCTTTTCCTGGTATTCTGGATTGTACAAGAGGGATCCCGTTGGCAAAAGAATAGACTCCTCGGAGTGTTTGCGAGATTCATTCAACATTCTGCAGGAAGGGCGTTCGTCCTATTCTTCCTTCTAACAATACTGATTATTCCAGCGTCACTCTCAGTAATGTCTGGCTTATGGTATGATGCTTGGCTGGCCGGCGGAGGCAACGCAGGGTTTACTAACACAGTTCCTGTTGTCACGACCTTCCTTCTGATGTTCCTACTGCTTTCAGGAATGATTCCTGTAATGTGGTCATCCTTCAGAACCTGGCGCCAAGCCGTCAGAAGTGCCAGAGAAGTCAGAGTTCAGACAACTGCCGAAATGTAGTCAAATCGATGAAGTTATGCGGGTGCAATCCGCATTTCAGTCCATACGTATTCCTAGGAATGATCCTCGTGAAATCTGTCGAACTAGCCGAAGGCGTTCACGTAGCCATAGGTCCTCATTTCCCTCAATGTAACACGGTTGTGCTAGTTTCCGAAACTGTCACAGTTATCGATCCTGGATGTCCTTTGGAGACCTTGAGATTCACATTACGAAAGCTTGGCAAGGAAATCAACGACATCGACTATGTTGTGCTCAGCCACATACATCCAGACCACATCACGCATGCATCAAGAATAGAAAGAACGTCAAGATGCAGAATCGTGGCGAACGATATTACTGCACCTCTCTTCGATGAGAAAGAGGAGATGAAATGCTTTCTAGGATTTCACAAGGGAGAATTGGTCAGACCTCTTTGGGAGAACTTGGTCAATGAACGGATGTATGGCGCCCTTGATGAAGGCAGAACGAATTTCGTTGTTAAGGATCAGGAAGAGATCAGTCTCGGAGATCACACTCTAAGGATGGTGTACACTCCAGGCCATTTGCCGGATCACATGTGCATTGAGCTGGTTGAGTCGAATCTCTTGTATTCGGCAGACATTGATTGCACAGAGTTCGGTCCTTTCTACGGCCACTGGAATTCGTCAATCACTGAGTTCAAGCAATCAATAGAATTCATTCTCTCCAGCAACTACGAAGGGCTGATAAGTGGACACCTTGGGCAACCGCTGTTACGGGAATTCAAAGACCCTCTGAAATCTTTCCTTCGTCAATTTGACGTTCGCGAGGACTTAGTTTTGCTCGAGATCTCCGGAGGGGCAAGAACCCTGGGTGAAATCATGGCTCATCCACTAATCTACCCGTCTCTGTCAAACCCGGTATTCCTCTATTTTGAGAAGTGGATGATTGAACATCATGTTCAGGAGCTGCTCAAAAAGGGAAAGGTCTGGCTAAAGAAAAATCAAATCCTACCCACCTAGAAGTTCGAAATATCTTGTGCTATACTGAAAGATATATCTCCTTAACCATCGTTAATGCTATTGCTTGAGAGGGAGTATCTCAAAAGGTGGGAGCGCTACGACTTCAGGAAAACATGGTAAAGCAAACCGTTTGATTGACGAAAAGAGCCCATATCTTCTCCAGCATGCCTACAATCCAGTAGAATGGTATGCATGGGGAGATGAGGCATTCAACCTAGCAAAGAAGAAGGACAAACCAATATTCGTCTCAATCGGGTACAGCACTTGCCACTGGTGCCATGTAATGGAAACCGAGTCATTTGAGGACGACGAAGTTGCCAGACTAATGAACGAGGCTTTCGTCAACATAAAAGTGGACCGAGAAGAAAGACCTGACATCGACAAAGTGTACATGTCTGTCGCACAGATGATGACCGGAAGAGGTGGCTGGCCGCTTACGATTATCATGACACCTGACAAGATTCCGTTCTTCGCGGCCACATACATTCCCAAAGATGACCGATACGGACAGCTGGGGATGCTGAGCCTTGTTCCGAGGGTGCAGGAATTGTGGACATCACAGAGAGAAGAAATCGAATCCACTGGCGTACAAATAGCTGCTTCACTTGGGCAAGTCGAGCAATCTGGGGATAGCTCGGAACTCATTGTTGACGACCTGGCCCACGGTTTCAACTTCCTCTCAGACAGGTTCGATATTGAACGGGGTGGCTTTGGTTCCTCTCCGAAGTTCCCTACGCCTCACAATCTGATGTTCTTGCTGCGCCACTGGAAAAGGACTGGGGATGAGTACGCACTCCGAATGGTGGTCAAGACTCTCAAGGAGATGAGAAAGGGAGGAATATTCGATCAGGTTGGGTTTGGATTTCACAGATACTCAACTGACGCATCGTGGCTGCTTCCTCACTTCGAAAAGATGCTCTATGACCAGGCCATGTTGATTATGGCGTATTCCGAAGCATATCACGCAACGGGAGACAAGGAGCTGGGTAGGGTTGTTGAGGAAGTCGTCACCTATGTTGAACGTGATTTGATGAGTCCAGATGGTGCATTCTACTCTGCAGAGGATGCAGATAGTGAAGGTGTTGAGGGCAAGTTCTACGTCTGGACAGAGAAGGACATCAGAGAAGCACTGGAAGATGATGAATTCGAAGTGTTCAGGGAGGTATTCAATATCCGACCAACGGGGAACTTTCACGATGAAGCAACAGGTGAACAATCAGAGTCGAACATTCCCCACATCACTCGCTCACTCTCTGCTTCGGCAAAATCACTAGGATACGAATTGGAGCGTGTTGAGGAATTGGTAGAGTCCTCCAGATTGGCGCTCCTAGCCCAACGTGAGAAGAGAGTGAGGCCACATCTCGACGACAAGATTCTGACCGATTGGAACGGGTTGATGATTGCGGCTCTCGCCAAGGCTTCAAGAATCACAGGAGTTGAGAGATATCTCAGACTCGCTGAACGAAGCCTTGATTTTGTCCTATCGACGCTTCGTGAGGATGGGCGCCTCTCGCATAGATACAGAGAAGGAGAGTCGGACATTCTTGCTTTCCTTGACGATTATGCGTTTCTAATCTGGGGATTGCTGGAGCTTTACGAGACCACTTTCAATCTGGAGTATCTCAAACTTGCAGTTGCACTGAATGATGAGATGTTGGAACATTTTTGGGATCCAGAAGGAAAGGGGCTGTTCTTCTCAGGGAATCTTGCAGAGAAGCTAATTGCCCGGAACAAAGATGCATATGATGGAGCCATTCCTTCGGGAAATTCCGTTGCCATGTTCAATCTGATTAGACTCGCAAGACTCCTGGGTAGAAACGAGTATGAAGACAGAGCATTGGAGATCAGTCGCACCTTTTCTGCAACGGTCAGACGGGCTCCAGGAGGATTTACGATGATGCTGCTAGCCGCAGATTTCGCAATTGGACCTTCGTATGAGATTGTGATTGCAGGTGATCCAGGGAGCGAGGACACACGACTGATGATATCGACGGTGCGATCAGTTTTCCTTCCAAACAAAGTTGTATTGCTGCGGACAGGAGGAGAACAATCGAGACACGTGACGGAGCTGGCCTCGTACACGAAGTTCCACGAGCAGGTAGATGGGAAGGCAACTGCGCATGTATGCATAGACTATAATTGTAAACTGCCGACCACTGATGCATCCCACATGTTGAATCTTCTCGGAATCACTAGATGACAGCAACATGTGAGATTCAGATGATTCCATTGAAAGCGCCATCCACTAGGCTTATTTTGGAGGCGACGGCCGGACTTTAGGGGTCCCTCACTGGAACATCGGAGCAAATCACCGTATGCTACTAATGAAAGGAAGCTTCATTGGTCTTACAATCTTTGCCCTGCTGGGCTTGATTACATCCGGCACATTGGTCACCTCGCCGGCAGTTTTCTTCGCAAAGACTCCTGCACAAAGTCTTGAGTTCTCTCAAGAGAACATCTACACCTTCTATCAAGGCGGCACTCTCGACTCAATTCAAGTGGTGAGATACGAAACTCTGTCAGACGCATTGGCCGCAGTCAATTCTGGCGATGCAGATCTGTTCGGACACCTGATAGAGCCTGAAGACTATGATCTAGTAGGGGGGTTTCCTGATCTCAATCTTCAGTGGGCACACGATACGAGAATAACGATGTTAGCCATCAATGCTGGATCTCATCTTCTCGGGAACTACCATTTGAGACGTGCAATAGCATTTGCAATTAACAAGACCGAATTGAGCTCAAACTCTATGAATGGAATTGTTGACCCCGTGGACTTCCTGGTTCCTCTAAACAACGAGTTTTCCCCAGAGGAATCCGATGGAGGTCTCTTCTACGACTCCGACATTGGCCAAGCTCATGCTGAACTTGCGGCAGCGGGGATGCTAGACGTGGACAGTGATGGTGTCGTAGAGGGTCCTGATGGCAGCGAATTCCAGTTCGGGCTGTGGTACCCCGAAGATGTTTCTGGATACAATGCGAGCGCTCAAGCTATCTCATCTGACCTTTTCAGTGTGGGAATAAACAATACTCTTGTTCCAATGAATTTCTCCACTCTTCAGAGTCAGATTGGAAATCATACCCTGACGTATGACCTCGCATTGTATGAAGAAGAGCTTCCGAGGTACGGATTTGAGTGGGCTGCAACAACATTCGAATATGATCCCTGGCCCATTGATGGTAAGAATATAGCAAACGTGAACGATGAAGTTCTGAACTCGATAGCTACGGAATTCATTGCGTCTATTGACCTTGATGAAATCAAGTCAAACGCAAGAAATATGCTAGTCGCAGTGAGGGATAGGTGTCCCGTTATCCCGTTATTCGCCCACAGATGGCTTTCGGTTTACAATGATGTGAATTTCGAGGACTGGGTTGACGAAACAAACGGGGGGGCATTCAGTATCTGGAATCCAGTCAGCATCTCTGTGCGTCCTGGTGCCGAGAACGAACTGGTCGTTGCAGTCCTTTCGGACTTCTTCAATGACTTCTTCACATCTCTCAATCCCTTTGGATCGGGTACTGCTGTAGATCAAGACTGGCTTATCAAACAGTTCAATCCTTACATGCTTGTCTACGATTCGCCACTTGCCACAATGCCCGATGGGACAGCAGTTCCGAGGCACGCAACTTCCTGGGAGATGCTCTTTCTCGGTCAAGTGTCAGATCTAGCCGCACATCAAACACGCGCTCGTTTCTATTGCGACTCACAAGCCACTTGGACCGATGGCGTTCAGATGAACGCAGAAGACTACAGGTTTACCTATGAGTTCTATGCAAACAATTCCCTCGTAGAGAATCCAACGCTAATAGAAGAGGTCAAAGTAACTGGGGACTACATCGCAGGAGTCACATACAACACAAGAGACATCTTCTCCTATCGAATTCTGGGTTCGCTGCCTATTCTTCCTCAACACATTTGGGAGGGTATGGACCCAGAGACCTGGTCTCCAACAGTACAGGACTCTTTGGGTTCAGGACCATTCACAATAACTGCATTCACCTCTAATTCCTCACTGACAATGTCCAGAAACAACCAATACTACCCAGAGGCAGACACGAGTCCGCCAACACTACTGGGTATCACAATCATTCCCGAGAATCCGATTCCAGCTGATAGTGTTGTGTTTCGTGTCTTCGTTGATGACAGGAGTAGAGTATCAAATGTGACTCTCGATTATGTGTATAGCATTGGACAAATAAACTTCACAGAATCGCAACTAATGATTTTAGGTGCCCAGGGTTACGAAGCAACAATCCCGGCAAGAGTAACTGCGAATGCAGTGACATACGAGATTACTGCTACAGATTTCTGGGGTAACAGCGCAGTGATAGCAGAAGGCTCCTACAGTAGACAAACAACAAGCGTGCCTGGCGGCCTTGAACAGCTGACACCTTATTTTGTTGGCATATCCCTTGTTCTGGCCGTTCTGGCAATCGTAGTAATGGTCGTAATCTATCGGGAATTAGGGTCATAATCTATTGGGAAGGACGTCGCCTCACGACCATGATGACAAGAAGAACCAGTCCGACAACGCCAACTCCAGCAACCAAAAGCAAGGGTCCATACAAAGTAATTGGGTTTGAAGGCCAGATTGACTCAAGCTCGTTTCCTGCGGCCAACCAAGAGTCAGCGATACCAAGAAGATGGTTTGATATGATGTCCAGTTCAGCCGTGAATTGCTCAAGTGTTTCACCTAGTGGGTCTTCAGAAGAGCCAGCCTCCACAGTGGCATTGAACTCCTCTGCGATATCAAAAAACGTCCCGAATACTAACGAGTCACGTTCTGAAATGCCCCCTGGATTCACAAGGCTTCTATTGTCGGCCATTGCTACAAAGTGTGGCAATGCCTCTTCGCCAGCCGCGATGAACTCAGACAAATCATAGTCCGGCATTAGAGTCTGAATTGATTCCAGTGCTGCTCTGTAAGAGAGATACTGAAGGGTCAACTGAGCCTCCAGACCGATTCCAATGGCCACAAAGGCTATCGCAAGAAACTCTTCAGGATTCTCCCAGGACCAAAACTGGGACAAGTACTCTTCAAGTCCAGCAGATGTCATGTCGGAACTTAGGGCACGAAATCCAGTCTCTCCGAAAGAGCCAATCAATGCGTCCGGGCTGTCGGGGGCGTAGGTCTGGGGATTGCCCAACAATCGGTCTCTTATGGCTGGTCCAAGTATGGAACCCACGTCCTCAGGTCCTTCTCCATTCTGTCGGATTTCCAGAGTTATGTAGTATCTGTTCGCCCAAGCACTATTCAATGCCGTATAGGTTATCTCCGAGTAGTTGCCTCTTCCATCATCAGGATAGCCAAATTCTTCTCCAAATGAACCAACACCAGGGTCGGATATGTAGGCGATTCCTAATGTTTTGTTGTAACCCACCACAACTACGCCGTGTCCGCCTCCCGTGATTCCTTGTTCTCTGAGAATATCATAGTCGTCAGCCGGTAGCCAAGCAGGGTCGACGCTAATCACAAGTGGATATCCATTGTCGATCGATTCTTCTATCAAGCTAAAGGCATCGTTCTCTCCGTCAAGCAAGCCTACATTTACTCCCCAGGATTCGTATACGTCTATGACGTTCCCGATGCCAGGAGAATCACTGGACAGATACAGGGTGAGATTCAGGCCATAGAGTTGCGACAGTAGAAGTGTTGATCCAAGCTGGTCATAAAGTGCACCCGGAAGCATAGTCAACGTCTCTTGGTAGTTGAAGTAGGCCCATGAGAACCCTATCGTTGATGCCGCGAAGACGTCATGAAGGTCCAAAGGAACACCGGCATGTTGAACCACCATAGAAGTTGCGGCCCATGCGCAGAACCCGTTAATCTCTTGCCATACGTATGGAACATCCTGAAGGACAATGGCACCGTCAGCTGCGATGGAATTGGTCGTTGATCCTACGCTAGCAGCTGAAGAGGTTGTCGACAAGGGTCTCGGCGAGACCACCAATATCATGAACAGAATTGCGGCAACTCTGAGAGACCTCAATGTGCTTCTTGTCCCTTGTCTTGTCAACATCATATAGAACTGTCGATGGAGGCGTGGACCGTCCAGTCATACTGGACGGTCACTTTCAGGCTAATGAAGGTCGAATCTTGACGAATCTGCTACCTCAATGGCAAGAGCGCCATTACCCAAACTGGCAACGAAGCTGCTCGTCCACTCAGGCATTGCCGGCTCCGACCCTTCTTCCAATATAGCCTGCCAAGCCTCGTCTGTTAGTCTATCACTCATGGGTTGCGCAAACTCGTAGTAGGAAAATGTGCCGCCTCTTGTCAAGACGACTTCACCATTTATGAGGACGGCTACATAGATGAGCATCGGGTAACCGACCGCCTCCTCAAGTACTGTTCCAGAGTTAGCATCAGTATGGACATCCGCGATGACTGCCATACTATCGTCGGCATCTGAAGTAATCTGCTCATCATTAGGCATGGTTACAATCTCACTAAGGATCATTCCACTGTTCTCAATCAAGCCAACCTCTGTTTCATTGAGTGATTGGCCAGTTAGTTCCTTTATGGAGATCTCACGCAGTGACTCCAGAAAATGAAGCAGAGTTGCGAGTCTGAGTGCAATGACTTCTGAGAGGAGAGATCTCTCATCAAGACCGTCAATCATCATACTGCACAAGGATGCCAATCTTCCATAGACATGGGGCACAGGTTCCACGTAACCCTGACCTGGAGAGGGTGGAACAGACGTCTCGTAAGTGTAGGACTGTTTTGCATATAGAATGGTGTCGTGACGCAGTTCGGCCCATGAACCTAGGGCGGTCATTAACTGCTTGTCAACCCAGGCCTCACTTTGCATGAATAACGGGTAGCCTTCTCCAGGATCACTTAGAAGAGGGAGCAAACTATAGAGCCAAAGATAGTAGAGATTTTTGGTCCATTCGGCGACCGTGATGTTTTCAACCATATCCCAAAGCATTTCCATTTGCTCAACATAGTTGGGATAGTGTTTCTGATCGTCCAGAAGCTCCCAAGCCCTATCGGAGCCGAGAGCAGCCATTACATCAAGTCCTTTTGGCATCATTCTTCCCCCAACATGCTCGAAGACTAGTTGACCCAGAATGTAGCTGTCAGGAATGAAGCGCTGACCCATGAATCGAAGTCCCTTGGTTTTGTTGAGACCTTCTCCTGCGGCAAGACTCGTTGACAGAATCGTTGGATCTCTTAATAGGACTGCAGCCTCAATGAATTCAGAGAGAAGCTGATCATTGTCCAATGCAGTGAGCACAACTTCTGTCCCATATATATCGGCAATGAGATTCAAATACTCAGTCGGTAGCAAGTCGTCGGCATCTCCGACAAAGAAGACAGTGGGTTGATAGACTGCCTCCCACACTTCATAACCAGTGACTCCTGGCGGAAGAGTATCTATCTCGTCTTGAAGTGCCAACGTAACTAGTATTGCCTGTGCGGTCTCGTCAAATCCCTTTGGATTAGGTGACAGGATACCATCCGGGATGAGACGGAACACAATCCGTCCGTACCACATCAGAGCCTTGAAGTATCTTTCCAAGAGCTCGCTTCTCGTGTAGTGACCTCTCGGCACGTACTGGCTGAAATCTTCGTCATAGCCCATGAACCATTCATTGGATATTCCAGCATGAGCGTCAATCAAGGAGATTACTTCATCGACGAGCTCAATCACTTCTGAGGGGATTGTGGCATCATCATCTAGCAGTTTCAGAGTAACCGAAAAGTATGCCACATTTCGAAGAGCTGCATCACTCCATCGTCCTTCTGGGGCGCCTAGGTACTGCTCATAGGATGATTCCAGCATGGAAACCGTAAGATTCCCAATGAGATCCCAGAATGAATACACCTCAACTTCTCGCAATGCAAGATCATACAACACATGAAACGCATGCAATACCGCATCTGACGACACGAATGATGGGAACAGACTGTCATTGTTGTCTTCAAGGATTTCGTGAATCTGCTTGAACTGGAACTGCGGCACTGCAGCAAATCCGTTTTGCTCAATCAGTGTTATCACCGAGGTTCCTAACGCAGGATAAGAAGCGAGATTGACTACGTTCGATAGCCCAGGGGATACTGAGTATTCAGGAGCATTGGGGGTGATATCCTCATCATACGGAACGAAGTCTGCAAAACTGGTTGGCACAATCGTGTCTATGGTATAGAATGGAACGTTCGGGTGACCATCAGGGATAATCCCTGGTGGGAAGCCACCAAGAAGAAAAAGGCTCATCACCAGACTGGTAGCAAGAATCCCAGAGATTAGTCCACTCGCAACCATTTTGCTCTTCGTTTGTGTATCAATTGTCTTGATTATCCGGTGCGGCATCATACTTTCAGAAGAGTACAGATTGTACTTAGTACCATAGTTTAGAACGACCAAGGCGGAATTGGCCAGGCGATTGAGGGCGGCTGTCCATAGATTAGAACAGGCAACTCTGGGCAACAGTTTACAGCGAAGGATAATGTTAATTGGTCGGGCAAATGGTCACAGCGTGGGGAGACTCGACTTGTCCCAGAGCTCAGATGACGAAGATCTTGAACCAGCCCTCAGAGGCACCACCCTACGCGTATACTGGTTCATGCTCCAAGAGGGAAATCCGGTCGGTGTTCGTCAGGTTCAGAGAGCGCTCGGCATGTCAAGCCCCTCAGTAGCGAGTCATCATCTGTCCAAGCTCGAATCACTTGAGTTAGTGGAGAAAGGACCTGACAATTCCTACGAGCTAAAGAGAATTGTGAAGGTAGGAGTCCTCAAGAACTTCGTCACATTTCGGGGAGTGATGCTCCCTAGGTATGCATTCTTTGCTGTGTTTTTCACTGCATTTACAACGGCATATCTTGTCATTGCATCTATGACCTCAGTTACTTTGTTTGACCGGTACGTTGCAATGGCTGTGGGTATAGCGGGCGCCGTTTTTGGTTGGCTTGAGACCTATCGACTATGGAAGCTGAAATTCGCCTAATGCGGCCTTTGGAGGATAGGACCTGGAGAGCAATCTTTATTCGCATTATAGCCTGACGCTTTCGAAGCCAGAGGTAGAATGATGAACTACCACCTAGTCTTGACAAGGAGATGCAATCTGAACTGCTCCTATTGTCGAGGCGGCGAGGAAGATGGCCCTAATTCCGATATTCAGTACTCGTTGGATGATCTCAAACGGTTTCTACAGACGGACCGTAATTTGCAGATTATGTTCTACGGTGGTGAGCCCACCCTCCGCATTCCGCTCATGCTAGACATTATGGGCCGGTTTGACGGCGCAAGGTTCATGCTACAGACAAACGCACTACTCCTGAACAAGATTCCGTTTGACCATGTGAAGAAGTTTCATTCAATTCTAGTATCGATTGACGGTCCAAGAGGAACAACGGATGGATACAGATCTGCCGGCGTCTATGATAGAGTTGTAGGAAACGTACGATGGCTTAGGTCAAACGGATTCGAAGGTGACATTATTGCACGGATGGCGATATCAGAGCAAAGCGATGTCTATCGAGATGTGAGGCACCTCTTGGATCTGACGGACCCGTCTTTCGATCATGTCCATTGGCAGCTAAACGTTGTGTGGGATGCAGAGGACAACTGGACCGATTTCGATGGTTGGATTCGCACAGTCTACAAACCGGGGATAGAAAGGCTAGCCAGAGAATGGGTTGAAAGGATGGAATTTGGAATAGTCGAAGGGATTGTCCCCTTCTTGCCCATTATGCATGGTCTTCTGACAGGAGAAAGCTCAGGTCTCAGGTGTGGGTCTGGGATTGACACTTTCGCGATCCATGTAGATGGACGAATAGGAGTGTGCCCAATATCACCGGATTGGGACTTTTCCATTGTAGGTGACATTTGGGAATCCAGTCCTGCAGATCTGAAGGACACGATGTCAGTGGATGAGCCGTGTCCGAGCTGCGGCGAATTCGAATTATGCGGAGGTAGGTGTCTCTTTGCCAACAAGGAAAGACTCTGGGGAGAGGAGGGCTTCAAGAAAGTCTGCGGAACTGTGGAGCACCTCATAGGTCGCTTGAGGAGTAAGGTTCCTAAGGTCCAGAGCTTCATTGACGATGGGCGCATTTCTCTTCAAGACTTCAGCTACCCAGAATTCAATAACGGCTGCGAGATTGTGCCATAGTAAGGATAAGTCTTCTAGAGGTCTTCTTCTTCAACAACCTCAGGTTCTCGTAGGTCCTTCATCATGACGATGATCTCTTCCTTATTTCGCTTCAAACGTTTGGTCTCAACGTATCCTAGTCTCTGGAAGAAAGTTCCCTGATACTCAATGTATCCGTAGACCTCAATCTCAACGCAAGTTGCATTCATGTGCTCAAGTAGATTTTCAGCATATTCAACCATTAGCGTTCCTATGCTCCTCTTACGAAACTTCGATCTGACAGCAAGTCTTTCGATGACCCCTACGGTTCCACTCATGCTAACCCTCATAGTTCCTACAACAAGTTCGCCAACGAGAGCCACGTAGATGTTGCCCATCTGGATGTGTCTCGAAATCTTCCCAAGTCCTTCATCTAGTGCGGCCGGAGTCCTAGAGAGCCTTTTCTTGACTGGTTTGTAGGCTTCGGCAATGATGGACTTGACTAGGTCCACCTCTCCGAGCTCTGCTCTCCTAATTGTGACTTCGGCGTAATTGTAAATTGGGTGAACCCCCTGAATCGCACTTCTCCAGTGTATGTCGCAAATCATCATAAATGATTTGGGCGCGGCACAAGTGGGCAGTTCAGGTCATCGATGTTTGGTAGATGGCACTCTCGTAGCCAGAATCCATGGCCAAGAAAGCCGTAAGTACGACTAGCCAACACTTATGTCTGTGTCTGCAAAACACATTGTTGTTTACCGAGGAGGTAGGCCTATGGGAGAAGAAGAAAATGATGATGAAGTTGTAGATTCTCAGAAGATGAGCTCACGTGACAAGAAAGAGCTTCAAGAAGGGCTCTGCGTCAATTGTGCAATTGTGTCTGTGGTTCTCTCATTCCTGCTTACGCTTCTTATGGTTCTTTGACATAGGGAGACTTGTGCCCCGAGTGCTGTTCCACCTTTAATACTTGAAACAGAGGAAGAGAAAGCAAGACAGGCACAATCAAGAAAGAGAAGGGAGGAGGGTCTTTAGAAGCGAGATTTGGGACCCATTGAATGGTAGTTGCATTATCCAATCAGAGTGTACCACTTCTAGGTGGTTATGGTCATCAATTTGATTGATCCAGTCCTTTAGCGATTTCATCAATAGTTGTTGGGAGCATCGCGATGTCTTCTCCAAGACCTTGAATTTCTAGATATGATTTTGTGCTTCCCAGAGTTCCAGTAATGAAGAGTCTTAGCGCTAACTTCTTCTTTGTGTATTTTCCTTCAGCAAAACCTCTTACGATTCCTCTGAAAACACCTTCATCTATTGTTCTACTTGAATCTATGATGCGGAAGTTTCTTGCTGGAAGAAGAGTCAATGCTTTTGAGAACAAAACCTCAGGATCCTGATTCAATTCCCGCTTTTCCTTAGTGGCTGCCATCTCATTTAACAAGAATTCAAATTCCGTCAGAGATGATTCGAGTGGAGTAAGTAAGTCACATACTGAACGAATGACATAGGGTTCGACAGGAATTACCTGGGTTTGATTCTGATGATCAATATATGACACTGTAGTGAGAATCTGACCTTCAACGCAGTCCTTCGTTGGAGTTAGATTGAATTGAGGAGACCTAAAACCGCCTGGTTCTATTCGTGCTATCTTTTTCAATCGCTCTCCTGACAGTTCCATGCAGTCTTCGGGGTATGCGACGATAGTCACTATGACATTATTGATTACGCTCTTTGTGTCGTTTTTCACTTTCACTTTGTACTCAAATTCATCGCCTACTATCTCTGCACCTCTGAGTACTTCAACTCGGCCAATCGAGGGTGGTTCAATTTCTGCTACTGGTGTTACTTTGGGTTTGCCTTTTAGTCGAACACGTGAAAGAATAACCAAGACTGCCACTATACCGACACCGCCTGCGGCAACAAGAGTCATTGTAACGTCTGCACCATCTCCAGTAAATCCAGTAGCGGACCACACAGTAGTTTCAACATTACATGTAAACTCAGTTATACCATGGACTTCTTCGCTTGTGACTTGTCTAGTCGTATATCGATACGCTCGGCCATCATTGCGATCCGTGAATAGTGACTTGTTTGAGTCAGTGAAAGACATCCACCATGAGCCATTTCGTTCAATTACGATTTGATAACTAGTACATGGAGAATTATCATAATCAAATGAGACTGAAAGAGTGAAAGTAACTTCTTGTCCATTTGCCACTGCTTCAGAACTTGCCTGAATATCAATGACTAATCTATCCCAGATAACCGAAACAAACTGACTATTCTGATCTACTTGGGTTATCCCTTGAGTGTTTCCAGAGCATGCAACAGAATCAAAGGTGTTGGCCGTGACACTTGTCTCAATATCAGTGAAATTCCAATGACCACCACTTCCAGAATAGCTTGCACTAATCGAGTTTATCATGACTATGCCATCAATTACAGGTGACATATCATACTCATAGTAAATCTGAACACTAAGCCATGCTTGGTCATTTATGTTAAGATGTGAATACTCTACCCAATACCCTTGCACTTGGATCCGATCGGAAATGTATGTATCTTGATAGGCGGTATAAAGTAGATCAGTTCCTGAGAATCCATCACCTTCTCCAACTACTATGATTGTGAGTATGTTTTCACCAACTTGATCATCAGCATATCCTGTGATGTCAAAATTACCATCCGCAAATGAAGGGTCAGTCCAAGGGCCAACACTATTCCCATAATCTGTCATTGAAACCCATACATCTGTTTCATTGTCTGATGGAAAGTTGTCACCTGAACCAAAGTAGACTAGTGTTCCAGTAACATAGAATATGCTGTTCAGGTCACCTCTATCTGTTGGTCCCACGTCATCATCAATTGTCAAACTAAGAATGTCAAGACGGGTTTCAATATCCCAATTGCTCTCATAAAAATCGGAATCGAACTCACTTGAAGTGTCGTTGACAAACTGCTTCACATCAATGTCCATGATATCAGGATGGCTCCAGCTAATCTTGACATGCCATGTAATATCGATTGAATTGACGGACTTGACATATGAACTCCAAGTTGCCAAGGTAAGAGATCCTGAGCCATTGAAAATCGAGAATTGATTTGTGTCCTCATCGAATATGAGTGTCCAGTAGTTAGTAGTTCTACTATTATCAAATAGGAGAAGTATCACTTTGTCGATGTCTGAATAACCATCTGGGTCACTCACATTGGTCGTTATGAAATAGTAATGGTATTTGGCATAGAGATAGGTTGTATCGTCAGGATTTATCAGGACAGGAGATACATCATTCACAGGATTTTGGTTCGGAATTTGAGTCCAAACGACTTGTTCAACATTGGTAACGAACATAGTAAGACCGTATGTACTCTCACTAACTCCAGCACCAGTAGTGTTTGCCCTGTATGTATATGTTACATCTGAACCAGTGTCGTTGAAGAGGGTCTTGTTAGCATCAGTAAAAACTTGCCAATCACTGACGTTTCTATGAAATTGAATCGTATAGGTCGTACATGGTAGATTGTCATAGTCGTATACGACTGTCAAAACGAAATTGACTTGAACACCGTTATTTGGTGTTTCATCGTCCGCTTGAATATCTATGACAAGTCTATCCCAAATGATGTTTGTTGATTGACCATTTACATTGACAACTGTTATTCCATAAGTACTGTCAAGAGCCCCAGTGGAGTTCACGAAATAACCAAGTCGACCTATGATGTCATATGATCCTGTCACCAGTTCAAAATGATCTGTCTGCCATGTCATAGCAGAATTATTCATGTAGAGTGTGTCACCGCTCGTAAGAAGAGTATTGTCATATTCAAGTTCAGCTGTCACACTAATTGTAGCAGATGACCAGATATCTATTCGATTATCATTCGCCGAAGTAGACAGGATCCTAATTCGGTCCCAAATACAGAATGTATACCAATCTCCTGTGTAACTAGCTATTGCTGTGATTCCATGCGAGTCCCCAGACGGGCTACCTGGATCGTAGGCACGTCTGCCAACAGTATCGTACTGGAATGTTGTATCGTTCCACGCGAAAACGCCGTCAAAGCTGGTATTATCGAAATTATATCTGGCAGTCACAACGATACCGGATGCGTTCTCATTGACACTGATTCGTTGGTTAGTCGGTCCAGTGATGGTCACATTCAGAGAATCCCAAATAACATAGTTCGCACCATCAAAACCAATTACAGAAATGTAGTAGACGGGATCGGTGACGGATATGACACGATAACCTCTTTTTCCAACGGTCGTATATAGGAACGTTGTATGATTCAATGTTAGTGTGCCCGAAAACTGTGTCCAATCTGATTCATAGTAGGCAAATACTGTAATACCTGATGCATTTTGATTGACGTTAATTCGATGGTCAGGTATTGTTATATTGCATGACAAAGAGTCCCAGGTTTGCGTAATTGATTGACCATTCTGGTCAACCGCTCCAGCCAGACTATGAGAACCTCCAGAAAATGTGACTGAATTGTATGTAAAAGCTTGAGCGGTCGCTTTCGTGTCCACAATTATCCAACCAGAGTAACTAGCCCAGTAGGTTGCGCTAACTCCATTTACGGTAACTGTGCCAGTCGTCACCAAGGAATCATCATAATCATAGTAAATGATCAGCAATTGCTTGGCGGGAACATTGATGTCTATTCTTGATGAGTTTAGTTGACTGTATGATTGAACTTGAACACGGTCTGCAATATAGGAATCAGATGGTGAAAGAGTATAGTATAGATCTGAACCTCCAAAACCAGCTCCTTCTTCAACTATTTTGACAGTGTACCAGTCTAGGCCTACTTGATCATCAGCATAGCAAGTAATATCGAAAGCTCCTGATGGAATGATTGTATCACTCCATGGTCCTAGAACACTTCCATATTGTGGTGCTGAAACCCATGCATCAATTTGATTTGAAGGAGGATTCAAAGTGGATCCACGATAAGTAGTTGTCCCAGTAATGTGGAAAACCTCATCAAGATCTCCCCGGTCAACTGTTCCGCCATCGTCACTAGTCACACTTGGAATAACAGAATAATCGAGGCGTGTTTCAATGTCCCAATTCACTTCATACCAATCAGCATCAGAAGTTGCGTTATAATCATAGACGTACTGGTAAACATCAACATCTGCTGAAGCGAGATGGTACCAATCTATTCGTAATACGAAAGTTGCATCGATATCATTTCCAGATCTAGTTGCGCTGCAAGAACCAGTTTGTAGTGCAATGTTCCCTGAACTTCCGACCTCTGAGAAAGTGTTAAGGTTTTCATCATATTTGACCTTCCAATACTCAGTAATTCGATTATTATCATATAGAGATAGTTCGATATACTCTATTGCTTGGTAGCCATCTGGGACTGATACATAAGCTGTAATCTGATAGTCTCTCAATTGAGCATACATATTATCAGTGTCATCTGGGTTTTGCAATACTGGAGCCTGGTCATTAACTGGATTAAATGAAAGCTCATGATGTTTTTCTGGACAAATTCCTGTTATTGGTACCTCCATTGCCCTCTCGATTACATTTGACACGTTTATTAACGACATTATGATGGTGAAGCAAACTATAGAAGTTATCAGAATAAGAACTCGGTTCTTTGGTCCAAACATGTAACCCATATCCCCCTTTCCAAGATCTGAATAGGATTAACATCTTCGGGTTGCTATGTAGGAATTACCAAAATCCAGGTACAATTCTCTGACACTTTTGGCAAACCCGTTTCACATTTCATGATTGGTCTGCGATATAAGTCTGCGGACAATCGCCATTGTCGCAATCAATTCTATTGAAAAGATACGTTCTTGAGTGTAGCTGCTGTAATTCTGCAATCTTCGATTCTCATCACAGGGACAATTGTTGGTGCTGGCACCTCCCACCAAGAGATCTGCTTGGCATCCTTACCAAGAGCAGATGTGCTAGCAAACATCCTCATGTTGTTGTCATTGGTCCTCAAAGCGCTGATTGGATAAGCCTCCGAACCTGTCCAAGAGTCCAATCAAAGAATAAGAGAGGGGGCTAGGTGCCCCCACAGCTAATCCTCTTCTTCGTCCTCTTCTTCACCAAGGCGTCTAGCACGGCCAAGTCGGCGGCTATCATCGACACGTAGTCGACGAGAATCAGGAGGCGCAATTGCATCGGATGGTTCTCTTTCACCTTTTGGCTCGTACTCCTCAGGAGCTTCAGAGGCCCTCAGGATTTCTTCATCCACTTCTCCTTCTTCGAAGACCTCACCCTCATCTCTTGCCCTCTCGACGATTCGTTCAACTCGTTCTACGCGAAGATAGTAGATCATTGTGAACATGGCCATGAGTGGGAATGCGAGGAGTTTTGCGATGTCCCTAAACAAGAAAGTGGCGAAGTTGACTTCTGCTGTCCAGAATCCAGGGAAGAACCAGCCGCCAATGGCTGAGCCGGATCCTGAGGCAGCGATTATGCTGTCGACAAAGAAGAATCCACTGGCCAGGAAGAATGTTATCAGAGGTCCTAGGTCTCTTGTTCGAGCTTTAGATTCCTCAACTTCTTCGGTTACGGTTCTTCCAATACCACTCATTGCATAAACCAGGAAGAACAAAGACATGGCAATGTCAACAGCTTCCATCGAGGGAGCCGATGATCTCCTCATCACATTGAACAAGAAGTAGCCCGAGTAAATGGAAATGAACAAGGTTAGAAGACTGATATTGATTGCAGCTCCTTTGGTCGCATACCTGAAGTAGGAGAGAAGTGAAATCAGGGCAAAGAGCCCCAACAGCCCAAATGCTCCTAACAGGAAGGGGAAGTGCAAAGAGACATTGTCCTGGAATTCTGGGAACACAGGGCCCAATAGAGCACTGATTCCGAACATATCTCCTGGGATTACAACTAGGGCAACTACTGCTTCAGCTGCTATGATGCCAATCCCGATAATCAGTATGATGAAGGCGAGAATGCCTGTGCCAATACCTCCCTTCTTCGGTTCAGCAATTGTCGCAATCCGCAGACTAGTCCTTGATGATAGGTAGCCTTGGAATCCAATCCACCCCACCCAACAGAATGCTGCGAATATGAAGAGAATAGCTTCTCCGAGGAATATCGACATCCACACAGAAATTGCAAACGAGACCGCTAGCCAGGCCACACCCTTCATCTCAGTCACACGACCTCGGCCTCGCCTTGTAATCCAAAGCCGATCTAGCCTCAGAGCGAGCAGCAATGTCCCGATCATGAAGTAGATTGTGCCCGTCGCACCGAGATATGCGAAAGTGGTTATCAGAATCGTCTCAATCGTTGTTCCAATCACCCATGTTTGAGACAGTAGGAACGAAACGAAGAATGACAAGAAAACTGTCATGACAAAAATGATCAGATAGGCCACGTAGCGCCTCGTTTTGAAGAACACTTTCAGGCCTTCAACAATGCCAGAAAGAATAGGAATACCCAAAACATCATCCTCCAATTCTGCATCTCCGAAGTACTTGGTTCGATTTAAGCTTTGCAGAGGTTCTGCTCACGACAAGAAGATGGTCTTCAGAAACCCTTCTGCTCATGTGAACACTTCGGTCAAACGCAAACTGAATTGAAAGCAATGGATTTCCACATAAGTTAGCTTTAATAGCGCTCAAAACGAATCCTTAGTGTGGCCGGGTGGCTGACAGGGTCTTGTTTTCGTAACATGCCCTCATTACAAACAACTCCCCCCCTCCTACCACAGCCTTGTCGGCACTGGCCACACCTCTTTTCCGTTCAAATCCAAATACAGCATGTCGGCACATGAGTCCACGTTGACCGCATTCCTTTTCTATGGTTTTGCTCGGAATTTAAGGTGTGTGGAAACTTGGAGCGTGAGAGCGAATGTCATCAGCGCAAGTTCAGATTGTCACCCAAGGACTGTCCAAGAATTTCGGGCCTATTGAAGCTTTGAAGAATCTCGATCTAGAGGTGAAAAAGGGGAGCACCTTCGGATTCCTCGGACCAAATGGAGCGGGCAAGACAACTACAGTAAGAATACTCTCAGGACTGCTGAGGCCCAGCTCAGGAAATGCAGCTGTCTGTGGATTCGATGTCCTGACGCAGCAAGATGAGATAAAGGGCGCAACAGGACTGCTCCCTGAGACACCGGGGCTCTACTCCAAACTATCTGCAGTCGAGTTTCTAGAGTTCATTGGTGCTCTCAACGATCTGACTGGAGAGATTGTCAACAAGAGAATCGACCAACTGCTCGCTCTTCTTGGTCTTGAAGGACGTCAGAATGATCTTCTGGAAAGCTATAGCTCAGGGATGAAGCAGAAGGTTCTGGTAGCTTCAACGATTCTCCACGATCCGACTCTGGTGTTTCTCGATGAACCAACATCAAGGTTGGATCCATCTGCAAGTGCCCTTGTAAAGGAAATCATCCTCGCTCTCGCCAAGGAGACCGAAACTACGTTCTTTATTTGCACTCACATGACAGACTTTGCTGAAGATGTCTGCGACATCATAGGCATTCTAAACGAGGGCGTTCTGTCAGCCTTGGGTTCTCCCAACGAGATAATCGATCAAGTAGGTGCCAATGACCTTGAGGACGCCTACCTCAAGATAGTCGGTGGTGAAGTTGACCGCGAGAAGCTTCTCACTTGGAGGCAGTGATCGAGGACCGGGAGATGCAAACGCTCTAAGAATGTGATACAAACACGGATATTCCGAATACCGTGCATATGCTTTGAGGTTCACCCCGGATGACAGATTGTCTGCCACCAGCAAATACGTCGTGTGGGAGATGCGGATGTGTGATCTTCTATACCGGGGAGGATTGTGTTCTTTGTCCTCTAGCAAGTGACATTCTCAGAAACACCGCCTCCAGTCTGGGGGTCTCTAGTCAGTCGTTCTGCGAGGTGGACGTCGATGCCGATGCTGGATTGGCTATTGACTCCTCTTTGGTTGCGATTCCCTCGATGAGAATCTGCGACAGACAATTGAATGGACTTCCCGATGAAGCATCGATACGAGATGCATTGGTTCGCGCCATGATTCTGCAGCCATGTTTCATTGATGATTCTGTACGTTCTTGAGATTAGTACTTGAACCGAAAGAAAGAAGGCCAGCAAGAAATTACCGCACAAACTGTTGCGGTGTTGTGTGTGGATTCCATTGATAGAGGAATAGCCCTCGATCTAAGCAGGGATTGTAGGACTTCCCTACAGAAGCTTTCACTCAAGTATAACATAAGCTCGAACGCCATCAAAAAACGGATTGACAAACTTCTCGAGATTGGAGTAATTGAGAAATTCTTGGTCAGGTTGAGTCGGGCGATGGCAGACACAGAGATGCTATTTGCGATAGTGTACACGGACAAGTCAGTAGATGATGACACATTCGCTGAGAGAGTCTTTGAACATCCACAAGTTGCTAGCGTACATTACGATTCTTTTGGTTCCTGCATAGTGCACGCAGAGTATTCCGGAGCAAAAGAACTTGGTGAATTGGGAGTGTTTCTCCGTGGACTAGAAAGCGTCACAGATGTAGAGTTACACACTTTGCCAATTGCCAGAGGTAGCAAGGTCGAACTCAAGAACCTACAGATGCGAGTGCTTGTCCCGCTACTCGACAATCCACGAATGTCCGTCACTGACATTGCCCAGGCTACAGGTTTGACAGCTCGAAGAGTTCGTCGGACGATCCAAGAGCTGTCTGATGGTGGAGGTGTTGAGTTCACGGTGGCTCTGACTTTCCCTGCCGCAGACACGACTTATCTCGCCTTTCGAATGACCTGGGATTCGAAGATAATAAGTCCGGAGCAGATAGATTCAATCATAAAGAAGCAGTTTCCAAACGACTACTATCGGTCAGTGTATTCGGCCATTGAGCCGATAATCTGGTGTGACTTTATCGTTGGACATGCCCGTGATGCTGAAACCATTACAGCAAAGCTAAGGAAGATTCCGTCTGCAACTGTAGAGAATACCATCATCGTCTACCCGCCAAAGAAGCGGCGGAACATCAGAGAATTGAAGCTCCGTAAGATGCTTTCAGATGCAGGATATCTCCATTAGAAGTTAGACCTGAGCTATTGATAGATTGTGACCTCGAAGGGCAGGTCACCTTTATCTTCTCAGTTCTCGAGACTCGGTTTCCAGATGAATCGGTTGCAGACACTATGAAGTCATATATGCCATCGGGCAAGTCAAATGCTACTCTGCCAAACGTACTGTTCGCCCAGAATACAGGGTTCTCGACTCTGAAGAAAGAAATCTGGATGCCTTTGCCAACGATAGCGATGTCGACATCAGAAATCCAGCTGCCGTCATCTATGACTTCAGCTAGAAACGCAGTTCCCTCACGAGTCACAATCGTCCTCATGTTTTCAATTCTAGGGCAAACAGTATCTGAAAGACTGTGTGCAAACACTTCAATCTCCTGTCCGACAGGAATGCTATCAAGCAATATGAATACCCTTCCATTCTCTCGGGAAATGACATACTTATCAGAGAGCCGACCCCCATCCGCAATCGCAAACTCAGTCCAGTGACGGGGTATCTCAATACGATATGTCAGCGCAACGCCAAACGAGAAGTCATCATCCAGTTCTGTCCGGAAGGATATGCTGTGCTTACTCCTCCTACTTGATGTAATCCTCAACGAGTCTCTTTCGAGTTGGTACGCTAGGGCCTCACCCCAGCTCGTGTACCAGGTATCCTTTCTCACGGCAATCTGCTTTAGCATTTCAAAGAATTCAGATCGTTCTGCAGGAGTGAACCACTTGGAGTGTCCATAACACTTGTATGCGGCGTAATCATCGCCTGCACGCGCAACCATTTCTTCGAATGTGGTGATGAGCCGATTCATGTTCTTGCCCTTTACACCATCGACTGATGGGAAAGAATGCACTGCGTGCCCAGGATTCTCAATAGGCCAAGTTCCTCGGTTTGAAGCCGATTCATATTGAATTCCACGCGCCAGTCTGAAGAACTCAAGTGCCTGCTCCTGAGCTGCATCATTCTGTGATCCGTAGGGATACGCAAATACAATCGGTGTGAATCCGAACACTCGCTCGATATCACTGATGCTTTGACGAAGCAAGTATTCTCTATAGGACTGGTTCAGTTGAGCATGATGGAGATGCTCTCTAGAGTGGGACTGAATGTCGTGGCCCCGGAACAACATGTCAAGTCCCCACAGCTGTGCGACATCTATTTGACTCGTCACTGCAAACGTTGTGTGTTTGAATCCGAGGTCATCTTCAAGAAACGAGAAAGCTAAGTCATCACCCCCATCATCCCAAGAGAACATGAAAGCGAACTGCCTTCCTCCGCGGAAAACCTCGACTTCTGGGCTTGATGCTTCGGTCATTGATTCATCAATGCTGAAAGCAAAGAAGGAATCGAGGAGCAGGAACATTACACCAATGATCACGACGACCGTCTTTCTTCTCAATAGAGTCTCCTTCTACTATTCTGCAGACTTCCGTTGTAGCAGCATATGGCCGAGTGCCTATCCTGCATTACGGTCTGCTCTGCAATTTTGACGACAAGCAAAGATGTATGATCTATTGCATCAGATCTTATCGTCAAGAGATAATCCGAATTCAAAAGATAATAGTCAAGGGTTTGAACACACTCGTTCAATCAATTGGACACTATTGTTCTGACAATTAGAACGATTCAAGCAATTGATTTTGCCCTATGCTCGCAAAGCTTTTCCGGTTGGAGCCTTAACTGGTTTCTAAGGTGGGATAGCAGAATTGAGCAGCTCCTTGGTTGACCGCGAATCCACAGTTGATCTGCTGAAGGACCTAGTGAAGATAGATTCTGTAAATCCGTCCCTTGTCAAAGGTGCGGCGGGGGAAGCAGAAATCGCTGAGTTCCTTTCGGACTACATGCAGGGACTGGGTCTGAGAACCGCTGTCGAGGAAGTGGACACAGGCAGACCTAATGTAGTGGGCGTCTTGGAGGGGGAGGAACAAGGACCTTCACTGCTTCTTAATGGGCACACAGACACTGTTGGCGTGGATTACATGGATGTTGACCCATTTAATCCAGTGATAAGAGACGGCAAGCTGTACGGTCGAGGCGCCTTTGATATGAAAGGGGGTCTTGCTTCTATTGTGGCTGCCACAAAGGCTGTTGTGGAGTCCGATAGAAAGCTAAGGGGCAATCTCGTGATATCTGCAGTCTGCGATGAAGAATACGCGTCAATAGGTACAGAGAGACTCATGAATGATATTCTACCTGACGCCGCAATTATAGGAGAACCGACGGAACTCGACATTCTGGTTGCTCACAAGGGATTCTCATGGGTTGAGATTGTGACAAGAGGGTTTGCCGCCCATGGTAGCCAGCATGAAAAGGGAATCGATGCTATAGCAATGATGGGACGAGTTCTTGTAGAGTTGGAGAAACTACAAGGAGGCCTTGCTAGGAAGACACATGAGAAAGTGGGTCATCCGACACTCCACGCTTCAATTATAGAAGGCGGAAGTGAGCTAAGTACATATCCCGATTGTTGCGTGCTCAAAATCGAATGGAGGACTGTGCCTGGCGAAGATGAGTCAACGATTAGAAATGAGATTGAGTCAGTGCTTTCGGGACTTGCAAGCAGGGATGGCAACTTCAAAGCAGACTATGAGATTATTCTCTCCAGAGGACCAATGGAAGTCTCAGAGAATGAATCAATCTGTCAGAGCCTTGCAAACGTGATTCTTGAAGTAACTGGACGTGTACCAGAATACATTGGTAGACCTTTCTGGCTCGACACAGAAATCATCTGGAGGAAAGGAGTGCCTGCAGTAGCATTTGGTCCAAGTGGTGACGGGGCTCATGCAGCGGTAGAGTATGTCAATGTTGAATCTGTGATTACCGCGGCACGTGTGCTAGAGAGATTTGCACATAGCTACTTAGGATCCATTTAGTTGTGGAAGAGAGAGAAAAAGATGGATGTGATGGATTTGGCAGAAGACAACGTAAGAGTACTGTTCATCTGGGATGCACGCGCAGAACTACGCGACTTCCTGCAAGCGGGACTGGCCGACTTGGAAAACGTGGAACTCGTGTTTCCAGACGAGACTGATGATGAGACTCTCGTAAAGCTCGCGCCGGATGCGGACATCATGATTGGCTGGAGACCCTCCAGAGATCTCCTGAGCGCCGCCAAGAAGATGACTCTTTTTGTAAATCCAGGTGCCGGAGTTCAGCACCACATTGAGGTCTTTAGAGAGATCAACCAAGAGCAGAGCGTTGTCCTGGTCAACGGCCATGGCAACTCCTACTTCACTGCTCAGCATGCCGTGGCGTTGCTCCTCACACTGACAAACAAGATTGTGTCTCACCATGAATGGATGAGAAACGGAAAGTGGCGTACAGGAGATTCTGACGCAAGCTCGATTCCTCTCAGGTATAGGAAAGTGGGCCTCCTGGGATACGGAGCAGTCAACAGACAAGTTCATCGGTTCCTCCAAGGTTTCGATTTGGATTTTCATGTCCTCAAAAGAAGTTGGGAGACTCAACCACGGACACAGCCCACGAACTACAGGAAATACGAGCCTGCTCAGATTCACGAGTTCTTGAAGGACATAGATACATTGATTGTCGCTGTTCCTCAAACGCCAGAAACGATAGGACTGATAGGTCGAGAAGAGCTTGAGCTGCTGGGAGAGGATGGTCTCATCGTCAATATGGCCCGGGGAGTAGTGGTTGATGAGCAGGGTCTGTTCAACGTTCTGAAAGAAAAAGCCATTGCTGGTGCTGCTATTGACGTCTGGTACGAATACAGACCAGAGCCTGATGCCGAAGGCCGGAAGTTCCCTTACAACTATCCGTTTCACGAGCTTGACAATGTCATCCTTTCTCCACACAGAGGTGCCTCTCCTTTCAGAGACCTAGAAAGGTGGAATGAAGTCACAGAGAACATAAGGCGCTTTGCAGTCGGAAGAACAGACTTTCTAAACGTGGTTGATCTTGACCGCGGGTACTGACCAACCGAATTCCTATGTGCACAGGACCACACAAGGAGACTCAATTACTTGTTGTCATGAGTTCTCTCATCCGAGTCTGGCTCTTGAGGAGCAAGAGCAAGGGAGAAATCCCAGCCGACCCAGTTGTCGAGGAAGCTCGGCCACCGTTCCAGGCCCAATCATTGCGTTGTCTCCGTTTGTCCTGATGACTGAGGTCGGCACTGTTTCTTCTTACTTCCAAAACCAATATCTTCATTCATATGTCGGGATTCTCTCAGGTGGAATTGGAAAGGATACCATTTCTGACTGCAGTCAGAGCAATCCGAAATGAGGTCAAGTGCTGATGGAAGGCGTAGACAACAATGAAACAGCAGTTGAATCTGGAGAGGAAAGAAGGAACTTCTCGTTGAGCTTCTTGAGCGATCGACATATTTTGGCTCCGTGGATTCTGCTTGCACTCACCGGAACAACTGTGACCATTCTTTCCATTTATCATGTCCAGTCAGTTATGGCCTCATGGGGAATATTCGGGTTCTCATTTGACGATTCTTGGATACATGTTCAATATGCGAGAACCATCTTCGAGGGTCGTGCATGGGAATACGCATGGGGAATCCCTAGCACAGGAAGCTCTGGCCCTCTTTGGTCTATCATACTAAGCCCAATCTTCCTCTTCGGAACTAGTCACGACAGTGTGGTCACGTCAGTGCTCTTCATTAGCAGCATTCTCTACATATTGAATACAATTGTAGTTGGAGAGATTGTAAGACAACATACAGGAAAGTGGGAGTTTGGGGTCCTGGCCCAGGTCGTCTTTGTCTTGATTCCTCGAAATGCGGGACTCATGCTCTCCGGAATGGAAACTCCTCTAGGAATGTTAACACTATTTCTTGCCTTGTTGCTCCTGAACAAGAAAGAGTGGAAGTATGACATTGCACTTGGGATTGTCGTCGGATTCGCATACCTATGCCGTCCGGAATTCGTACTAGTAGCTGCAATCGCGTTCCCGACCAGAATGGTACTGACTTTGAAGCGGGAGGGTCTTCAGAAGAGACGAATACTGACTCTCTTCTCGATGTTTGTCGTTGCAGCTTTGGTGGTTTTACCCTGGGTTCTTCATTGTCTGAATACAACGGGTTTACCACTTCCGGATTCATATTACTCAAAGATGCGATGGGGAGTCTCCGACGATGGAATTAACCTCTGGAACATCTACTGGTATGAGTTCTGGCTACGAACAGAGCCATACTTGATTCTGGGTTTTACTGGGGGCTTTATCCTAGCGCTCAAAGGGAGGCCCTACGAGTTCCTTCTCTCAGTTGCGCTCTTCGCGCTCTACCGACTCACCATGCCAGGGATGTCTCTTCTATTCGCCGCTCGCTATCTCGTCCCACTGTTTGACATTCTGGGTGTCGCTTTCGTTTCTGGACTTGCAATTGCGCTTCAGAGATTCCTTCGAGACAAGGGCTCAAAAAAGCCGCTTCGTCCATCAGAAAAGACCCTGCTGTCCTTAGTCCTAATCAGCATCCTATTCGTTCCTTCACTGATGCAATACAATCACTTTGTCACTGTTCACGCAAATCAGGCAAGCAATATAGAGGAGATGCAGGTCACACTATCGCTTTGGATTCGAGAGAACGTACCAGTCAACTCAACTATTGCGACCTATGATGTCGGCGCGTTGGGATACTTCGCTGAAGGAGTAGTTCTTGATTTGTATGGACTTGTGACTCCTTTGATACTTCACAATCTAACACATCCCTTTGATCAGGCCGGACATCTTAGAGAAATCAACTGCACTTACGTGATGTTCTATGTAGAGTGGTTCAACTACATACGATCAGGCATCGTGTATCACGGCGGAGACACCTCTATTCTTTTCCAAGTACACTTGGATGACAATGTGGTTTGTGGCACAGACAACATGGCTGTTTACGAGATTGCCTGGAGCTGAACTTCAACGAGACAGCATTGATTGGAAGAGCGAGGGAGGTCACCCAAACAGAAGTCAGCCACTCGAATTTGTAACTACACGTATATTGTGGAGTTCAATTCAGTATCTGATTGGTGGATTGAATGGTTTGATTTAGGGAACTAGATGCCTGCAGCTTGTCCATCCTTCCTTAGATCCGATCCAGCAATCCATGCATCTCCGAGTCGGAGTATCGCCTGACCTCCACCAAATCCGGATTTCTTCTCGTCAATTAGATGATGACCCCGCGAACCAAGACTATCAAACAGCGCGATAGGAGCCCTGCTCTCCACTGCAACTTGATTGGTCACTTGGTCGTGATTGAATCTCGGATGGTCTAGTGCTTGTTGGGGCCACATGTCACAGTCTACAATGTTGCTGACAAACTGGGCATGTGCTTGTGCCTGATGTGCTCCACCCATTATCCCAAAGACACCATGGAACTCACCCTCACTGTATAGTGCACCAGGGATTATTGTGTGAAATGGCAACTTGTTGGGTCCGTAGCAATTTGGATGACTAGGATCCAGAGAGAAGAGATTCCCACGGTTCTGAAGCTTGATTCCGTATCCTTCGACAACCAAACCGGAACCGATTCCCATATAGAGGCTGTTGATGAACGACACAGCATTCCCTTCACTGTCTGCAGTAGCTAGGTACACAGTTCCGTGCCCTGTTTGAATGCCAGGTTCAGTATTATCCATGGATGAATACAACTCAATAGATGCTGAACGCCCTTTCGAGTAGTCCTTTGAAAGCAAGCTTTCCATCGTGACCCTCATGTGATCTGGGTCTGCGTTGTGCGCATGTAGATCAGCATATGCCAACTTCTTCGCTTCAATCATGATATGATATCTGTCCGCGTCAAACGGACTATACTTGCCGAACTCAAACTCCTCCATGATGTTCAGCATAATAAGGGCTGCAAAACCCTGACCATTGGGAGGGTGCTCAAAAACCTCTAGTCCACGATAGTCGGTGCTGATTGGTTCAGTCTCCACGGTCTCGTGCCTAGCCAAATCCTCTGGTGTCACAAACCCACCATGCTCTTGAATCGTCTTTGAGACCGCATCTGCAGTCTCTCCCTCATAGAAGAAGGATACTCCCTCTTCTGTCACCATCTCGAAAACATTGGCGAGGTCCGGATTGCGCATGGTTTCACCAGCAACAGGTGGCCTGCCATCGATAGTGTAGGTGTCCTTTGCCGCGTTGTTAATCAAGACTCTGAGAACATGTGGCCACGAGTCAGCAATAAGGGGAGAAACGGGGAAGCCTTCTCTAGCATAGTGAATGGACGGAGAGAGAACCTCCTTGAGTTCGAGATTGCCATACTTTCTCACAAGGAAATCCCACAAGTGCATGGCACCCGGCACAGTAACGGGAGCGCCACCTCGCACAGGCATATCAGTCCAGCCCTTCTCCAGCAAATCATCAATGGTGGCAAGCGATCCTGACCGACCAGATCCGTTGAATGACAGCGGCTTCTTCCTCCCCGAGAGATGAAGGAGGGCAAATGCATCACCACCACACCCAGTGCTAAATGGTTCCACTACGTCCAGGACAGCAGCAACTGCTACGGCAGCATCAATGGCATTGCCACCGTTTCGCAGAATCTCGATACCTGCTTGTGTTGCCAAAGGCTGAGACGATGCAACCATGCCATCCTTTGCGATGACATCAGAACGTCCAGTTGGTCGACGCCAGAACATGACTGTTCACTCAGTGATGCAAGTCGAGGCAATTCCGCAATAAAGCGCTTTTGCTGAGAGTCAGCTGAAATAGTTGTCGCAGAGAGAGCAAAGGATAAAGGAGGTCTTGTGTATATTAGACTTGAGAGATAATGGCGGCAATGGAAAGAGAAAACCAGAACCAAATACAAGATGACACCATAGTTGAAGCGACTATAGAACAGCTTAGAAAGGGCGTGGAAAAGGTGCTGGTGCACTACACTGAGAGAATCGAAGGCCGTTCTCGAGAAGAGAAGGAACCTGGTAGCGAGATACTCATCGGTGACACAATCATCTTTGAAGAAGAGATCGACTTTTCGCCGGCTCAGATTGTGGCAATTAAGGTCTGGAATGATGTTTGGTTTCTAATTAGCACATCAGAGCATCCACCAGGAGGCTATCCTACCACCAAGGATGCTGTCAAAGCGGGGCAAGCAGAAGAGAAGAAGCTGAGAGTGCTTGTGGATTACCTCACTGGCAACTTGGCAAAGGAGCTTCGCGAAGACGCAAGAGATTGGAAGCCGGATATGAGAGGCGAGGCAAAAGAAATACTGAAGATGGTCAAGAACGGCAGAGAGAGATGGGAACATTAGTCCAGACTAAGTCCAATCCTTTAGGAATCCGAAGAGCCTAGAGATCTTCATAGCGTGTGCGAAGATTAGGAGCATATCTTCGTCTTCTTCATCGGGCATATCTTCCAATAGGTCACCCTTCAATCCTCGTGTGAGCCATCCGATGGCTTTCGAGCTTCTCTCCTCGGAGATCTTGTCAAGATGGTAAGAAATCTCAGATAGCCCTGCGAATGATATTTCAAACTCACGGAGCACGCCAATAAGACAGTGAAGGCGAATGCTTGCATTCTCCAGTGTTCCTGCGGCGAGAACATCGACTATCTTCTGGCGGGTCTCTAGAATCAGATTATCTACCTCGAACTCAACAGACTGCTTGTTCATAACAGACTCAGAGCTCTCTCTGAGTCTTTCTATCAATGAATCAATGCTCACCAAGATTGGAGCCAAGAGTGTATCCGACAACTTCGAGAAGCCTGATCTGGTCAGCTTCATTCCAACAGCTGATTTGTCTATGTCCAGACTGCTGCCACCGTCAAAGATAACATGTGAGTCTTCATGAGGCGAAAGTCTGTCGCTCAAGAGAATGGAAAGCAGGTCACGACCACAGGAGTTGCAGACAGCAGCACCAATCAAGACACGCTCCATTCTTTCGAAGAGTCTCATGACTGCCTCTTTGTCGTCAACCCGCCGCATGTTTATTCTGCCGTCTTGAAGGACGGTAATACTCATCTCTCCTACATCCGCACGCCCATAGCCCAGATCACGACTGCACTTGACAAGATCAAAATGAGGTTTCAAGCAATCCATCAATTCACACAGGATCCTGGGATCAAAAACGCCAAAGAGTATTGGTTCTCCAGTCTTCACTCCATTGAAGACCCGCAGTTCAGCCATCACTTTCTCATCAGTGTCCTTGCATGGACGGGTGAACAACACTCCTCCTTCAGGCTGTTCGGGAGCAAGCTTTGCTCTTCGGCTAGGGGCCCTGCTGCAAATGGACTTTAGCTCTGCCTTTAGACTGGCGAATCCGTTCAATCTGAGAAGTGGACATGCTTCGATTTCACATTCGCCAAAGACAATCGCACGCCCGAAGCTCGCACAATTTGGAAGTCCGCAAAGTCCACAATCGACCTTCGGAGTTGCCTTCCAAGTTCGAGTCCAGATGCTACTCATTCAGAACGTCCTCTTCTGAATGGACTCCAGTTGCCTCGCAGTTTAAGATTCCGATGTATGCCATCCGTGTACGTCAATTTTATTAGTTAACTGAAGACCCGCCAACTAGAACGGTGCTACGCATGGAGAGAGCCCGCAAAGCGATGAAATGGGATAAAAGGTCCGAACATGTCAAGTTAGTCTTTATGCTTGGCATAGTAATCGGAGCCACGCTTGGCGGATATGGTTTGTTCATGGTTGCGATGGGGACTACCAGTCCGCTCGTCGTTGTTACGAGTGAGTCGATGGTTCCCACACTGGAAAAGGGCGACATGTTGGTGCTACAGGCAAAACCACCAGACCAGATCTTCGTTGGAGACATCATTGTTTTTCAGGATACTGAGTGGCACACTGACGGGCCCGTTGTACATCGCGTGATTTCCGTTACGGTGGAGAATGGCACGTATTCTTACGAGACCAAAGGAGATGCCAACACACATCAGGATCCCGACAACAGGAGATACGATGAGGTAATTGGAGTTGTCATCTTCAGAGTACCATTTATCGGTCATGTAAGCTTGTTTTTGAGAACAACAGAGGGAATCATCTTCATGGTCATCCTCTTTGTTGTGATTCTTGTATTACCCGAATTTGTTTGTAAGGACGATGAGACCACCTCAGAAGAGGAGGGAGACCCACCCTCTCCCGAGGTAGTAGTTTCTGACTCAGGCCAGTCATGAAGAACCATAGAATTGAAGCGGTGTGAGTCCGAAAATCCCAGCGACCAGATTGCCTGGGAATGTGGCGATACCTGTGTTATACGCGGCAACGGCATCATTGTAGTCTAACTTTGCCTGAGTGATTCTATTCTCTGTGCCAGTGATCTCGTCAAAGAGCCCAATGTAAAGTGTACTTGCGTAAAGAGTCGGGTAATTCTCCTGAATTGCCACAAACAGCGTATTGAGTGCCAAGTTCAGTTGCGAAGAAACATTCGCCTGTTCGCTCGGACTCCCGTTAAGATTCAACCACTGCGTCCTAAGTGATGTTATCAGTGCAAGCGTTTCTTGCTCGAATTCTGTGTAATTCTCAACAGTCGTGACGAGCTGTGGAATCAAGTCGATCTTCCGTTCATACTGGACAGCAATCGCATTCCACTTGTTTTCCACATCTACCTTGAGCGTGACTAAGTTGTTGTAGGTCAAGATGATCGAGACACCTATTCCTCCACCTACGATAACAAGCCCCACAAGGACCAAGCATAGGACATTTCTTTGTGCCATGTTTCCTCCCTCTCAGCCGTAACTAGTGTAACCTCCACCTGATGTCTTTCCGCCGCCACTCCTTACTCTGCCAGCTCCTGAAATCACAACCGTTCCGCCAAACGCAATCACAATAGCATAGAACAGCGTGGCCAGAGAGTTGTCCAACCACCACGCAAAGAGCGTCAATGTACCTATCATGACAAGCGGGATGATGCAATTGCCTCCTCTGACCACAGTGTAGTTTGCCCACGAGAAGACGAACGACAGGAACACACCGATGACCGCCCCGGCTATGAGCGGATTTGCGTATGCCCAAGCCTGAAGTGCAGCAAGACCTATGGGATCTCCTTGTCCACTTACGACACTTGGGTCATCCATAAACTCGTAATAGAGAGCCAGAATTCCTTCATAGAGGCCCTCGTAGATGTACCCCCAGTCAATCCATGCAGTTACGTTGTCTCTGGCAATTCTACCAGCTTCAGCATCCGTGATAGCACCCTCCAACCCTCTTCCCACTTCGATTCTGAATTCGTATGCAAAATGCGTACTGTTGAGGTCTTCATAGTACAGGGTCAAGAGTAGACCATTGTTTACATCAGCCTTTCCTATTCCCCAATCATTGAAAAGAAGGTAGGAATAGCGATTGATATCATAACCCTCTAAATCTGATGTAGTAACAATGAAGATCTCTACGGTAGTTTCTTCCTCGATTGCCTGACACAAGTCTTCGAGATCCATGTCCTCTTCAATAGTCAAGATAAGGGCCCAATCGTTAATCATGTATCCTGTATAGGATGGAAGGGCCGGAGTTGGTCCAGACAGTGCGAAAACAACCGTACAAGCCAGCACAAGTACAAGTAGCACTCTTGCAGGTTTGCTGGTGGACATCGCGTTTCCTCCTGAGACTGGGTCACCTATATTGTTTCTGAAATCTACGCTTGACCAAGGAGCTTTAGCATTGTAGCTTCATCAAGAAGACCGAGCTTCTCTGCGAGGGATTCCACTGCCACATATGCAGGTGAGTCTGTGTCAAGGTCAAAGACCGGTTTTCCAAGATAATTGAGTCTGGACAAAGAATCATCATTGGGAATCATGCCGAGAAGAGTCAATCCCTGCTCTTCGAGCATTGAACGTACTTCTTCTTCCATGCCGTCTGGGAATCTGTTTCCTACTACAACAACCTGTTTGAAGTCGATGTGAACCTCTTTTGCCAGGTCCCTGATTCTGATAGCAGCTTCGTAGGCTGCTCTTGAGGGGTCGATAACGACTACCAGCACATCGACATTCCTATCGGTCCTTCTACTAAGATGCTCCAAGCCTGCACTCATATCCATCAGCGTGACTTCATAGTTCCGAGTCAACGTGTCAAGAATTTGGGTGAGAAGTCTATTGACGTAGCAGTAGCAGCCTTCTCCTTCAGTTCTGCCCATAGCCAAGAAGTCGAATCGGTCGTCTTCGATTAACGATTCGAATACTTCAGCCTCAAGAATGTCTTGCTTGGTGGCCGCAGCCGGCACTGATCCTTCATCAATGTCCTTCCTCAGAGTGGTGGCTACTTTACCCACCGTTGAGTTGACTTCAACCCCAATTGCCCTTGGCAAGTTCATGACCGGGTCGGCGTCAACGACAAGCAACGAACGTTTCGTCTTCTCGACAACTGCACGTGTCAAGAGGGCCGATAGTGTGGTCTTTCCGACTCCGCCTTTTCCGGAGACGGATATCACGAGATGCTCTCTCATTGTCACCTTCTCTTCGTGTCACTGTAAAGAAAGCCTTTTCCAAATAGGAACTAGACTACTCTTCGCGCCACTTTGCCTCTTGCAAGTATTTCGGAATCCCGCTAGAGTCCTGAGGACCGACCTTAACGGTCCATCCAGTGGTCTCCTCAGTCTCGCCACTGATTCTTGCGGCCATACCTGGACTGATCAGAATCTTGTGATTGACCTTCTCCGCGACTCCGTACTCTTCCATAGACTCAGCGATTTTTTCGGCTGTGAGTTTACGGCCTGCAACCGCAGACTGAACGCTCATTCCCTCTGTATCGACAACAACGAGCCATGCGTCAACATTGCCTTGCTTTATGTCGCTTTCAACTGTGAAGTATGTCAATGCGAAGTTTGTCGTGTACATCACGGGAGAGTCAGGACCTGCACTGCCGAATTTCATTAGGCCTGCTTCTACTGCTACAGGCTTGACTGGATCAGTGTAGAGGTTGCTTCTCAAGAAGGTCTGGGGAAGATTCGTCCACATGTCAATGCTGTGAGTGACAATGATGTCTGAATATCTGATTATCATCGCAGACCCCGCAAGAACCTCATTCCATTTTGTGAGCTCAGGAGCTTCGCCTTCACGATGGCCCGCCCAAACTGTGATAGGAGCAGCAAGCAAAGGATAACCGAAGAGCTCGTTGTCATCGACAGTGGCAGCTCTTCGAAGCTGTGTGAAGTTGTCAACAGTCGTGCCCATTCCGGCCTGAAACACACTGCCCGGATCCATTACAATGTCTTCTATCCCCATCGCACGCAGAGTTGAAACGAGAGTAGCTAGGTTGTCCAAGCTCCCTGGCGCATAGGCTACAACAGGAAGATTGTGCTTCAGAGCTAGTTCGCCAACAGTCTCCCAGCTATCAGGAGTTGCCGCGTAAAGCAGCGGTCGCTTGTCTGCAGTAGCATTTGCCGCGGCCGAAAGCATAGCTGGGTCAAGAGAACACAGAATGATGGGCCAGTCGGTGGTCTCTTCCAGAAGCTTAGCCGCCTTCGAGAAAGTTGCAGGGTCCTTTGAAACACCACGTAGAGCTATGCCGTCCAATCTGAGATCCTGGCCGATGTAGACATAGGTCCAGTCTTCTATTTCCTTAACTCTCTTCTTGAATTCATCTGGACTCAGATTGTCGGCAACGTCCAAGAATATCGAAGTGGGATTCGAGTACCTCAGGTCATGTCTGTAAAGGACAAGCTTGCCACCAATTGCCGCAGCCTTTTCTCCTCGACCTATCGTTATCTCTCTAACCGGAGGACGAATCAGTTCTTGGAGATCGGCTAGCTTCTTTGCGTACTTATCCTCTCGAAACAGTGGATAGCAAAGATCCACTTTGATCGTGTATTCTGCAAGCTTGGTGGCAAAAGCCATGCAGTTGGCTTCACCACACTCCTGACAATTGGTACCGGGGAGGAGCGGATAGATGTCAAGCGGTCCTGCTAGTTTCGCCATTCATGCTCCCTCCGGGATGGTTACTGTTGTCCAGTCAGCGTAATCCTCAGGTTTCACATCGCGTCTTTCCATCAACCAGTCAATCAAGTCATGCAGTGTCTTAATTGCGGCAGGATGCATCATCATGAATAGGTCATTTCCAGCCAACAGAAGTGCAAGCGCAGTGACGCTTTCCCAGATCGGTCCTCTGAGCTCTCTCGGGCCGAGCTCCGGATTCTTTAGCCAAGCTTCTCTCGCAGCCCATGCGTTTGTTGTTCCGGAGCTTATTGGGTATTGCAGCTCCGAATCACCCAAGAGGCCCGCCAGCCTCATCCTCTGCATCATTGTGAAAGCGTACTCGAGACCATAGCCAAGCGCAGCAGTTGTTGGATCAATAACAATCTGCTCGGGTTTGAGCCATTCTATCAATCGTCGATTTAGCTCCTTCTGCTGATTAATGTCCAACGACGTCCATGAGAGAACAACCTGATCGTGTCTCTTGGCAGCCTCTGCAACTGGTTCATAAACGTCAACAGTGGCCGAACAAAGCAAGGTCCGCTCTCCTTCCGCTACCTCTGCAGCCTTGGCAAGAACAGGACCATCCTTCTCAGGATCTCCAGCCGACCCAACTAGAATCGGAACTCTGACGGCTTGAAGCACTTCCTCAACAGTCTTGGCAGCCTCATTAGGCGAAGTATCCTTTATCTGCCTGTCTGTACTTATCAGATGGACCGTGATTACATCGGCTCCGAACTTGTCGACGCAGAGCTTTGCCCATTCCGCTGGATCGTGCATAACCTCCTTGTAGTGTGCCTTGACCACGCTTGCCAGAGAGATCGGCATGTCAAAGACATCAGCCGCAATGATTGGACGATTCTTTGGAGGGGCCTGGAAGAGATCCCAAGCTGGAGCTGTGTGACCCCCTATCGTTATACTGTTGCTCCGAGATCCTCCCTCTCCCTTCGTTGCACCGATAGTGATCTCATGGATTGTGCCCGTGTATTGTGGAAGCTTGGCTTGGAACTTGGTAGGAATCAAGGAGGTAGGTCTCGATGGCAACGCTGCTCTTGCTGCAGCTTGTGCCAACTGACGAACCATCGGACGCAGGGCTACCTTTAGCTCGTCAACCTCTATGGTGACGTTTTCCAGCTCCAACTCAACGAACTCGCCCAGGAGCTCATCGAGTGGGTTGCTACGTCCTTCGTCCTGCTCAGTCATTTCTTTTTGTCACCTTTTCCGATCCTCTTGATAATGACCCTTTCAGCGAATATCTTTGCATTCTTGAAGATGATCTCAATTCCTCCGCCAACACCTGGCAGTGCAGCCGTGAATTCGCCAGGAACTGCGACATAATCTTCAGCCGCACCAACGACGGCAGGTAATGCTTCTTCTTCTTCAACCTCAACCCAACGCTCAGCGACAGGGTGATTATTCTCCCTTAGGAAAGCCTTGAGCTCGTCGATGGAAGATACATCCTTCTCTGTCGGAATCTTGTCTCTAACTGATTCGGGTATGAAGTCATAGACTCGTTCCTTGATTGTATCAGGAACCCAGACAATTCGATCCCAACCGCCGTCAACCTGAAGGAAGCGTGGAGACCGCATGTATTCAACTGCAATCCCATGGAAGCCGGGTATCTGACGACCTCCGGCTGTGGAATCTGCCATGCTGGAGAACGGAAGACCGTTTACAGTTTCTCCTTTGTAGTCTCTATGGACAACTCCAAGTCCGTCAACTTCAGGAATCACGAATGCGATTGCTTCGAAGCATCCGCAACTTGTGTGTGGCTTATCAAAGGCACTGTAAAGCGCTACAGAGGTCACTTTGCCAAGTGACTTCTCCGCATAGGCCTGATTTACGCCCGTATACTCTCCAGTGAACTCGTCGATTGTATCGCCTTTCGGAATCGAATATAGCGGTCCCTTGGGATCAACGCGAGCAGCCGCTCGGCCGTCAAACCAGCTAATTGCGCCACAGTTTGCGTAGCGCTGGGGGGTTATTGTGCAAACGTGTGTTGGTGCAAATGATTGGCAGAGTGAGCATCCGTAGAATGTATCGACATCAGCATCGCTGAGACCCCTGGCTCGTTCGTCTCGGGCATTGTATCTTGCGACCGCCTCATCGTAGCGACTCGCAATCTCATCAGGGTCTGTGATGAAGGTGATCTGAATCTTCTCTATGATATTCATCTCACTTTTGAAGAGTCGGATGAGAACCTTGCCAAGATGCTCCAGAGTGTCGAAGCCTTTCTGAAACGATTTCTTGTTGAGCCGGATCCAAATGTCATAACGCTGGTTCAGGTGCATCATACCCTCAACGAAGTTGACATACTCGTGGATTCGCCTCTCGATCACACCTTCAAGGTCTGGTTCGATTTGACTACCGGCTACTTCAATGAAGATTCCAAAGGGATGAAAACTCCCTTCCTCCATGTCCTTCAGGTCAGGTCCTATAATCATGACCTTTTCGTCTTCGACTTCTCCTTCTTCTCGTGCAAGGGCAAGCTCGAACTTCTTCTCCATCTTCGGACCTCCGAGCTCGACATACATGTCTTTGCCTCTTACCCTCTCTCCTTCGTATACAACTCCAACGTCAACGGGGATATCTTCGAATGACATCTACTTTCCTCCTCCGACCATTTTTAGTATTTCATCTAGTTCATCATGCCAACGGTTCTCTTTCATGTTTGGGAACGACCATTTTGCATGTGGCTGATAATGCCTGCCAAGTGTTATCGCTGTCATGTGATCTCCGAAGTTCATCACAGCTGAGAGTAATGTCCACTGCATATAGTATGGTATGCCATAGACCAGAATGAGATCAAATGGGCCGTTTCCCTTGGGTCCAGTCCATTCAGGGTCTTGCAGGTAGAATGCAAGCTCCATTGCTCCCATTCTGGAGACTTCGTCAAAGCCCTTCTCGAGAAACGCCTTGATTGCATTTCCGGTGGCTATGATGGGTATCTTCGCTGCCTTCGAGAACTCTATTGCATAGTCAACCATTGTGCCCTTTCGATGCTTCTGCGTTAAAGCCTCGGATCCGATGACCAACACGGGCTTCTTTGCCTTCTTGATGTCTCTTTCAATCTGGGCAGCCTTCGTAATCGCCTTGGCACTGTCAGGTCCACAGATTTCTCCAGTCTGCCATGGTATTGCACGCATCATATTCAGTCCGCACCTCCTGACATAATCATACGCTTGAGAAGCGTCGGGTCAGGTATTCTACGCTCTTCCCAATCGTTCTCTTTCATTTGACCCAGAATCTTGTCTTTTAGAGTGATTGGAATATCAGAGTCACGTCTGATGTACGTCCAGACGTCATCAGGGAAATAGCCGTAATACTTCTCATGGACATCGATGTAGTGACTTAGCTTAATTGAGCGGCCTTTGCTTGTGTCATTGGGCCTCAAACAGAGCTTTGCCGTCAAGACATTGCATTCTTCCACAGTCTCAGCTGCGTAGAAGAGATGCTCAGGACCAGGCGCGACCGAAACACGGTCTCCTGTACGGGCATCCCACACAAGCCAGTCTTTCTCCTTGTCAGCTCTTCCCATAAGCATTCGACGGTACTTCGAGCCATGGGGTCCCACGATAACTGGGACTCCGAGTCTCCAGAAGCCAGCTGCAATCGAAGCCGCTTTCTGTGACATTGCACCCCAAGAGATTCCTACTGCACCAACTCTGTTGTAGATGTAGTCAGCAATCTCTTCGTAGTTGCCTCTAAGATTCCGCTTGGCAAAGATGGCTGCGATCTTGATGGCCGCTCCAGCAATGTGTGAGTTGGAGACACAAGACCCCACATTGACGACCATTCCGGCGTCGAACTCTCCATCACGCCTCTCGTAGATCGATTTACCTGCCTCATCCAGGACTTGTCCTGCACTCATAGCTGCACATCCTGAGGCGACTATGATGTACCTTCTACTGGCGAACTCCTCCATCATGTGGTGTACATCTTCACCACCGCCAGGGTAGTTTGCACAGCCAACATGAGCAATGACTCCAGGTATCTCACCGAACACAATCGGTTGTCCAACTCGGCGGATTTCTGTGTCCTGAATAGCACCTCTTCCTGTTCTAACCATGAACTTCTCCTTGTCACATGATGGTTCAGCGGCCTTGACCATCCAACTATGTAGCAGATAGTCGTTAGGACAGGCAGACTCACATCGTGCACACCCAATGCAGTTGTGATAGATTTCCTCCAGAGGAGCGAAGTTACCTTGTTGAGCCGCTAAGACTGCCTCTTGGACTGGTTGGTCATTAGGACAGGCACGAACGCACTCCATGCATTTCTTGCAATCCGCTGCCATCTTCTTGATCTTCGCCTTGCTGGGCAGGATTCCTTTCTTCTTGCGCTTGGGTTTGAGAGCGATGGCAACCTTGGCTGCAATCTCACCGACCTTCTTGTGGTCGCTCATGTAGACACCAGGTATCTTACCTGAAACAAGATCGTCAATTATCTCATCCACAGGATCATCTGACCTGTCAGGTAAGCCCATCACAGCCTTGTCACTTGTCGAAATGACTGCGGCCTTGACTTTCTGTGCTTCCTCTACGACGTTTGTGCGGACGCACTGCTCGTCAACGATGATGACATCGGCTTTTCCGCTCCTGATGAATCTCAGTTGCCATGAAATCGGGCCAACGACCTTGGCATTGGGGTCTCTCCGAGTGATATCCCAGGCAGTGCAACAGATTCCACCGACTTCGATCTCATTACCGAGTTTCTTCTCAGTGATGTAGTCAGTAACAGCAGCGGCAGGAACGATATTGTGTCCGATGCACAGAACAGTTGCCTTCTCAGGATCCAAATTACCGAAGCCGGCTTCAACAAGCGGCGCCTCTGGATCAGCCTGCGGGAAGTCTAACGTCGATATCTGAGCGAGGTCACCTATCTCGAGAGCTAGATGATCTGTCATTCCTGCGTGGAATACTTTACTCTCAAAATCCATCCAGTGTCCTTCTTGACCGGTTGCAGTCGCAGACAGAAGATGGGCCAGCTGACTCTCTGCGTAATCAAGAACTGCACTTGCATCTTCCAGCGTTCTCGGCCTCATTCCTGTTATCAAACGCGTAATCGGAGCATGGATCTCAGTGCCAGGGCCTTGAATCAGTGGGGCCCTTGGACCATATTCGTCGATAAGATGGTCAACCAAATGTCTCGCATGTGCAAGATGTGCCGAGGTTCCAATGTTGGCAGCAGCTAATACAATCCTAGACTGTTGAGCCTGCATATTGATCCCACACGCACCCTTCTTGTTGCCTGTTAGGTCGCATTTTCCAAAGGTACACAAGCAACACACCTGACAGTATGGCATGTAGGAGGGCTGGTACCTTGACAACAACTTGTGATCCCATGATCTGAGTGTTGTAGGTCCAGGCATTGGAGTCGGACCCATAGGTTCGTCCCAATCGTCATCAACTAGTTCGCCAATACTAATCTCAAGGCCTCTGAATCTGCCAAGACCGGTGGTTGCTTCATCACTTTTGATTCGCACTCTCTTCTTCATTTTCTTGTGCAATCCCCGTGGATGATGGTCGCGTCGGTTACAGCGCGCCATAAATGGTTTGTGAACCGTCAAGAACGACCATGAAGTCAGCATATTAAGTTACAGTTCGTAACCCAAAGTGAGAAAAATGAGCTCCATGTCATGTTTGTACGAATGATAAGCTATGGAATGTAAGGAATATGCAACCGCGCAAAGTCGTCGTTTCAGCGCAGGTTACTACGCAGGTGATCCTTAATCTTCCGCAACTCTGACATTCCCGGTGATTCGGGATTAAGATCAATCGGGGCCACGCCTTTACGGTCTGCTTCTTTTATGGTCTCGTCCTGAGGGATAATGCCAAGGAGAGGAACACCTTCTTCATCCACTCGACGACGAATCATCTCCTCATCTTCATACGTGGCCACCTTGTTGCCTATCGCCAAGATGCGTCCAACATCAATATCTTCTGCCAGTTTCCGAATCTTTGCGAGTATGTCAAGTGACCTTCGCCCAGGTTCTGCAACAACTAAGAGTGCATCCATGCCTCTAGTCGTACCACGTCCCAGATTCTCAACGCCTGCATCCATATCCATGACGAAGGCTTCATCGGTTCCCAATATCAGATGTCGCATTAGTTGCTTGAGTAGAGTTGCGGATGGACACATGCAGCCAGAGTCACCTATGTCCACGGTCCCAGCAACTAGAAGACTAACATTGTCTGGACCTGAAACGGCGAACTTCTCGGCCAAATCGTCCACAATCGGATTCATCTTGAAGTACATCTTGTATGATTGCGCCGGATCAATCTCCAGACGTTCCTTAAGCAGCTCCTCATTTTCAGTAAGTGGAACAATCTGTGCGGCGACCTCTTCGGAGATTCCAAGTGCTGACCAAAGGGTATAGCTAGGATCAGCATCTACTGCGAGAATTCTAAGACCGTCTTGACCTAATAGCCTTGCAAGCGTCCCTGCAACAGTTGTCTTTCCGACGCCACCTTTGCCCGCAACTGCAATCTTCATGATTTCATCCTCTTCCTCGTTCTGTGTTAATCTCTTACCCTAACGGCATGCAGAAGTCTTCTGAGAACCTCGGTTTCCGACAACTGGCCGTTTCCATCTTTGTGGAATGGAATAAGCTGAATGGGTTCTTGATCAACACGCAACATTGTCTCTTCTGTTAGGACCATGTTGGAACCCGCAGGAATGAACACGGTCGCTCGAGAGGGTGTGAGACCGTCAGGAGGTCCGATGTAGATAAGAGGCAAGCTGGACATACAGGCTCCTAGCTCTCCAGGTAGCGTCGCAACTATGTCAGATCCGACCACAAGCGCGGCATCGAATCTCTCCCCCAGCAGCAGACTATGCATATTCTGTCCTTCACTATTCGAGGCGCTCCCAGTCGAGTAGTCGACGGCTGATGGGAATCCCGTTGATCCATTCAACGTTTGCATTGCACCAATCGTGTTCGTATCGGAAGCGACCGGCATAGCATGGGCAGCTCGACCGTTCTTACGAATGGATTCGATCAACTCCTTTAGTGCCATCAAGTTCTCTGAAGCATAACCAGAAGCGAATAGGCCGCTTCCGTAGAAGAAGACTGTACTATCTGAGTTCTTGAGCTTATTTGTGAGACTGATGAGTTCGACAGCTGGAATTCCTGCGACCTCTTCTACAATCGATGATGTTCCGGTCAGCTCACCACTTATTGCTCTCATTATGTCAGCATCGGAACCGAATGGAATCACCAGCCGATGATTTGCTATCTTCATAGTCTCGGTCTCACGAACATCTACAACCACGACTGCTCTGCTTTCAACTCCCTCAGGTATTCTTTCACCTTTGGGAAGTACGGAGAACCTGCTTACGTGTCTGTGACTCGACTCTGTGGGGTTTGAGCCCCAGTATATCACGACTTCAGCATTGTTTCTAGCATCATCCAAAGTGTAGTCGATGTTCATATCATGCAGCTCGCTAGAGAAAGCTCGAAGAGCTCCGAGACTTGCTTGTGTATCGAAGAACGCCTTGCAACTTGCAGCAATGTCAAGACCCACCTTGATAGCATCATTAGTGGATCGTGTCCAGCCATAGACCAAAGGCCGCTTTGCTTCCCTTAGGATTTTGGCCGCTGCCGCCACAGCCTCATCCAAAGAAGCTGAAACAGACTTGCCACTCTTCCTGATAGAGGATTTCGATTCATTTCTCTTGAGGGCCACTTCCAAGCACTCATGACCGAGACGACAGAGTCCAAGTGACTTCAATTCGCCCTCTTTATACTCGGCCTTGACATCATCACAGAGAAGCGAACAACCGTCACATACAAGATCCTTCACTCGATCACCTCACCAAATCTCGATAGCGTCGGTGCAACAGTACTGCTCACATACTCTACAATTGAGACGGTCCGGTGGGAATCTGCGGCATTTTTGGAGATTGATTATCTTCGATATGCCATTTTCCACACGAAAGACGGTCTCTTCGGTCATTGCAGCCTTTCCAAGACTTGTCGGCGGTTCGGCTGCAACATCAACTGGACACACTACAACACAGTTTCCGCAGCCTGTGCATTTCTCTTCATCAAGCTTGATACCAGTTTCTTCGGCCGTTAGCATGGGAGCGACAAGTTCTCTCAGTTTTGCAAGATTCTCCTCGAAACCCGATTCAAGCAAGGGAGGACAGTCATCTGGTTGGACGTCTCCTAGGGCTAGCTTCGTCGCAAAGGCCATGCAGGTCTTGGGCTCACATAGTCTGCAGTTTGTCTTTGGAAGCAGATTGTAAAGCTCCATCGGGTTTAGTTTCACGTTCTTTTTCACCATGGAAGCCTGTTCTTAGGCGTTTCGAGCGGTTTTGTGACCTTTACAGCTATTCCACAAGAATTATCCGGTATAGTCAAGACCGCTTCATGTCCACATTGGCAAAGTAATATCAACATCTAGATAGGGACACGTCGAGTGTCTAGCATCGAAAACCGGTGAAAAATGTGAGTCCTAGCAAGAAAGGCAAGAAGAAGGCGCTTACCGACAAGACAGCTCTCTTCATTTGCCGCTGCGGCTCGAACATTTCTGGTGTAATTGATGTTGATTCTCTTCGTGACGAATATGAAGCCAAAGGAATCCCAATAGTCATCGTGGATGATCATCTTTGCTCTGAGCAGGGCGTTCAGACTTTCGTTGACGCTATCAAGAAGAGCAAGGCCGAGAAAGTTGTCATGGCAGGATGTTCTCCACTGTTACACTGGGACTTGTTTTCTGAAGCTATGGCAGAAGCGGGGCTTGATGCAGGCCATCTTCAAATCGCGAACATCCGCGAGCAAGGAAGCTGGGTGCATTGGGATAAACCAAAGACGGCTACTTCGAAGGCCTCCGCAATCATCGACACAAGCATCTCACAGGTACAGGATTCTGAACCAATTGCCAAGCATTCTGTTCCTGTGACTCAACGAGTTTTGGTAGTCGGAGGGGGAGTTGCAGGACTCACATCAGCCCTCACAATGGCGGATGCTGGAATCGAGACTGTGATTGTTGAGAGGGAAGGATTCCTAGGAGGCCACATGGCGAAATGGGACAAGCTCTTCCCTACTTCAGATTGCAGCATTTGTATCCTGGGCCCCGTGATGACACGTGTCGCTCGCCATCCGTTGATTCGAGTGATTACCAGGGCTGAACTTGAGTATGTTCGAGGCTCAGTTGGGAGCTACATAGCATCGATAAAGCAGCATGCTCGCTATGTCGATCTGGAAACATGCACCGGGTGTAACAAGTGTATCGAGGTCTGCCCAGTTGATGTCCCAGATGAATACAACTATGGTCTTGGAAAGAGAAAGGCCATGGTCCGTCCGTCGAGTGATACTGTCCCTCTTGCACCCTACATAGACATGGAGAATTGCATAGGTTGCCAAAGCTGCTCTGGCGTCTGCGAGCCGAAAGCCCTGAGATACGACGATGAAGATAACCATGAGACCATTGAGTTCGGCGCGATTGTTGTAGCTACGGGATTCAAGGCATTTGATGCGTCTCTGGTGGAGGAGTTTGGCTATGGTGAGAATCCGGATGTGGTCACCTCTCTCGAGTTTGAAAGAATGGCTAATCCAGAAGGACCGACAGGTGGCAGGATAGTAAGTCCATCGACAGGTAAACCCCCAAAGCAAGTCGTGTTTGTGGAATGCGTTGGCAGTCGATCGGAGAGATTCAACAGACCGTATTGCAGCCGAGTTTGCTGTACAGCATCTGTCAAAGAAACACTGCAATTGAAAGAACAGATACCTGACAGTGAAGTCTACGTCTTCTACACGGACATGAGAGTGTTCGGGAAGGGATACGAAGAACTGTATGAAAGAGCATCCAATGACCATGGCGTCCGATTCGTTCGAGGAGCAGTAGGTGACATCATCCTTGATCCAGTATCAGGGAAGACCACGATTAGAGGAGAGGACACACTTCTTGGGAGGATGATTGATGTTGAGGCGGACCTTGTAGTATTGATGGTGGGCATGGAACCAGATCACAGCAATGCGTACCTTTCGAAGCTGCTCCGGATTCCACTTGATGAAAATGGATTCTTCCTTGAGGACCATCCGAAGCTCAGGCCGAGTAGTACATCTTCTAAAGGCATTGTAATCGCTGGAACTGCGCAAGGTCCGAAGGACATCGCAGACGCTGTTGCTCATGCCGGGCTCGCATCATCAAGAGTTTTGACTCTGTTATCTCGCGGAGATGTTATCACTGACGCGTGCGTTCCATCATTCGATTCTGAGCTATGCATTGGATGCAAGCTCTGTGAACAGAACTGCTCTCCAAACGCAATCAGAGTCAGAGACAGCGTGGCTGAGATAAACACTGCTGCCTGTAAGGCCTGTGGTGCTTGTGTTGCTGCTTGTCCCTCGGGTGCATTGGACCTGCCGTGTCTCACGAACGAGCAACTACTGAAGGCCACAAGGACTGCAGTTGAGCGAAATCCGTTAAGGCCCGCTATAGTGGGGTATCTTTGCAGATGGTGCGCCTATAGCGCTGCGGACAAAGCTGGCATATCTAGGACCACGTACCCTGCCAACATCATTCCAATCTTAGTACCGTGCACAGGCCGCCTGAATTCGCAGACAGTCCTTACGGCATTTGCTGAGGGTGCTGATGGTGTTGCAGTAATAGGATGTTACGAACAGGATTGTCATTACAGATCGGGGGCAAAGAATGCCCGAGAGAGAATGGAGAACCTCAGAAGTGTCATCATGGAAGCAGGTATTGACGGTCGAAGACTGTACTTCGGAAGTGTATCTGCATCAGAGGGAAGCCACTACGCTGACCATGTTAGACGGTTCGTGAGTCTGGTTAAGAAACTTGGACCTCTTGGTTCTGAGTTGAGTGAGGAAACAGTAGCATTGTATGGAAAAGAGCCTGATGTTGCCATCACCTCCAATCCTCACGGCGAAGGAGGAGAGGGGGATTAGTCCAATGGAGAGACAAGATGTCTCCGTAGGCGAGAGACCTGTGGTTTCCATGGACGTAACTGAAGCAAAAGTACGCTTGGAATGGAATACGTCTCTTCTGCTGCGAAGACTTGATTATGATATCGACAAGTGTGTTGGTTGCAGTCTATGTCTTCCCTGTCCGTGGGAGGCAATTACTCTGGGACCGGTTGCTGAGACCGCGGCCGGACGTATTGAGGGGGCTCCTCTTGTGATGGTGGATCCAGACATCTGTACTTTCTGCGGTCTGTGTGATTCGGCCTGCGTGTTCAAGGCCTTTGATGCTTCATATGAGGGCGAGTCTGCGATCAATGAGTTCGTTAGGATTGATGGGGTCCATGTTGTTGACAATGAGAAGTGTGCTCCGTGTCTCCTTTGTGCTAAAGTCTGTCCAACTGGAGCTCTTGAGGTTGACGTGAAGGTCGATCATAAGAAGGACCTTGTAGTCTACAGGGGCGACGTCTCGGCTGAAGGTACAATCAAGATCGATGAGGACAAATGCTCCTATTGTGGACTGTGTGAGATTCTGTGTCCCGAGGCCATCAAGATATTCTGGTCAGAGTCAGCCGAACCACCAGATTTCAGACCTGCCGTTGGGATTCGCGTCGTAGAGGAGGAATGTGACTACTGCGGTCTGTGCGAAGGTATCTGTCCCGATGACGCGATCAAAGTTGAATGCACAAAATCGAGTTCGAGGAAAATAACTGAGCCCAAGATAAGTGGGGAGCTTCGTCACGATGACGAGAAGTGTGTGAAATGTTCTCTCTGTGCAGGCGTTTGTCCCTATGATGCAATCAAGGTGGAGAAGCCCTTCTCAGGCGAAGTGAAAGTCCAGCATCTTGAACGATGTGATCCCACAGGATGTGTCAATTGCTTCAACATTTGTCCTGTCAAAGCAATCTACCCCACGGGCACCGAAAGTAAGTTGGAGGTACTCGACGGAAACTGCATCTACTGCGGCGCCTGTGAAAACGCATGCCCAGACGAAGTCCTCGTAGTGTCAAGAAGTGGATACAAACTAGACGAACTTGAAAGAGCAAGAGAGTGGGAGAAAGCCAGGAAGCACTTCTTTGATGCAGTTGTTGGCATCGAAAAGACACCTAGCGGCCTCTTCGAGCGAGACTTGAACGTAGTTGAAGCAAGGCAACGACCTCAGGACGTTGCTATTGACGATGAGTGGGACACAGAGGATGGTGTTAGAGCCGCAGCCAAGAACCTAGTTGGCTCAGTAAGCCGACTGCTGAGTCGGGACCCCAGCCTTCAGATGCATTTGGAAAGAGGCAGAACTGAAAAGGTCATTGAGAAGATCAAGGAGCAGAGTAAAGGCTCTCCAAAGAAGTGACTTCTTCGCTGCTCCGGGAAACAGATACCGGCAGCCCGTGAAGCTGGGCAATGCCTTCATCTCCGTTTACGCGGGCCAAGTGCAAAGACCAGGGCCCTCGTGGCATGGTCGCGAGGCCTTCTTTCGTTCTCTCACTTTGAAAAGCTTGAACATTGATTCTCTTTGAACTAGTCTTGATTGAGACAACATCCCCATCTTTCAGACCAATTCTCTGAAAATCGCTCCTGTTAAGCCAGACAAGTGCGGCTGCCATTCGATAGCTCTCAGACGCTGTGTTAGCTACGGACTTGATATCTGCCTCAAATGAGTGCACGATTACCAGCTTGAGCTGGACTTCTGGAAAGAGGAAGTCGCCCAGGGACATTCTCTAAGCCTCACGAAAAACTTGACTTGGCATAGCCAGTGGGTCCCTTCATGAATCTTTTGTCATGAACCTTGTTTTGAAATGGTCCTATGAAAAGAAAAAAAGGCAGTCCGCCCTATCCCATTTCGATTGATGATGGCAGACGACATTCTAGAATACTGGATGAGTCTCGCTCGAGAACTAGCATCAAGATTCAACGTAGAAGAATTCGATACAAGTTCAGCATTCTGGAGTTGGGACAATTTCAAAGACGATATTCGCACACTGAAAGGAAGATTGGGAGTTGGCAATGATTTCATTGATTTCCTTGGATACCACGTAGATTTCGAATCAGGTGAAACAACTGATACGTTGGCGGGCATTCCGGGAAGGACCTCCAAGCTTGTCCCATTTCTTTACTACTATAGCAAGGCAAAGGATGTCGGCATTGCAGACGAATGGGAGAAGTTCTCAGCACTGAAAGGTTCGTGGGCCTGTAGACATTCATTTGATGAACAAGATCTTGAGACTCTGAGAAGGAAGTACGTTGAGGACAAAGAAAAGCTATTCGAGACTCTTGAGAAGCTCGGCGGAGAAAGGGCTGGTCACGGTGATGATGCCTATGTTGTATCATTTCTGCCAATGGTGAAAGTGCTTCTTGTATTTGAGGAGGAGGATGAGGAGTTCCCTGCGACCGCAAGACTGCTGTTCGACAAGAATTCGATTTTCTATGAACCACACGAAATGCTGGGTTCAATCGGGTGGATGATGGCTAGCAGAGTTGCGATTACAGGTTGAATGAGATGGGACAGTAGGGAATACTTTTATCGTACATAGGTCAATACAACCATCTACGGGAGATTCCCACAATGGTCGTTGTCAATGTTCTAATCCAGGTGGAGGCAGGGAAAGTCTGGGAAGCTTGTAAAGCTATTGAATCGATCGATGGTGTAATGCGAGCTAACGTCGTGACTGGCCCCTATGATGTGATAGCTTATGCGGAGCTACCGTCCACAGAGGATGTGCGACGCTTGATGCAAAGCGTCCATGATGTAGATGGTGTGTCCCGCACAGAAACCTGCATCGCAATCTAGTGTGCGCATGAGTTCAGGCATTCTGTCGCAGAGTGCCTGTTCGTTTCATTGGTGGACAGGCTTTCAGTATCTTCCGTGGTCTTTTCACGATTGACTCAACCACGAGCTCTTCCTGAGAATAGGCCGTCTACGATGCACTTATCAGAAGCACACAAGGGCGGAATTCCAACATCGCAACCGGACTGTGAAGCCTAGATGGAACATGGACCTGACATCATTGACGCCGCCCCCACGCTTGACGTATCCAAAATCGGGGTCCTATCTGTGCTGACTGCTCTTGGCAGGCTGGGAAGGTCTCTGACAATCATTGTGCTCCCGTTGTTTGCACTTGAGATTGGATATGATGAAGCATTTTATGGTCTCATGGTAGCAGCTGCTGGCTATGTTCAGGCTGCAGCCCTGTTCCCTGCAGGCACGTTCAGTGACAGAAGAGGCAGAGGTCTGGCAATCCTCTTGGGAAGCATCATCAGTGGCATTGGTCTTGTTTTGATTCCCTTCACATCTGACCCGATTCTCATCATTGGTCTATATGCTCTCACGGGATTGGGAGGAGGCTTCACAAGTACTTCGATAGATTCGTTGATTGCTGACCATACCAGAAGCGGCGGTGAGAGAACGAAATCATATGGATATACAATCACTGTTGCCACGCTTGCCGCGATAGTTGGACCATTCATGGGCGGCTACATCCTAGACCCTGTCGCATTTCCAGGAATAGATAATGCGATGGTACGATATGCCATCATATTCACCTTCATGGGAGTCATAATGTTTGCAGCTGGCATCATTGGTTTCACCACTGATCGATGGCTGAAGAACAACACTGACGACTCAAAGCAAATCGAAGCCAAAGAAGAAGGCACAGAAACGTTCACCGCAGAGAACGACGCAAAGACTGCGCTTCTCTTTGGAGCCAGTCAGGGAATGATGGGCTTTGCGTCAGGTATGGTGATACCCTACTTGATCCCTTGGATATACGCCGCATTCAACCCCGACCCCGTTGTGCTGGGCAGCATACCAGCCATCGCCAATCTAACGCTTGCCTCCGGAACGCTCTTTGTAGGATTAGGTAGTGAACGAATTGGAAAGCTTAGGATAATCTTCCTTCTTTACCTCCTATCGCCGGTGTTCATGTTGGGAATCGTCTACTCATGGTCTCTGGAGACTATTCTGAATGGACTAGGTATAGCTGCACCTGCGTTCTTTGTGATGATAGTCTTCTACATTGCGAGAAACGCTGTCGCTAACATGGCAAGACCAGCATATTCGTCGTTGTTTATGGGAGAAATTAGTGTGGCCAGGAGAGCACGTTCACTTGCTTTGACCAGAATCAGCTGGACATTTCTAAGACAATCTGGCACACTAGTAACAGCGGTCATTCTCGCACTGTCTGTTGACATCGTGACTTTCGGTCTTGTGTTGTTCCCAATAGCGATGGTTGTCTACCCTCTTTGTGTAATCCCGATGTACTTTGCAGTCAAGAGAAATGAAAGAGTCAGGCAAACACAACAAGAATCGTTGCGCCAAGTGAATCGTGATAGAAGCGAAGCTCATATATAGGACCTCAAGTGGCGCTGCTCAGAACTGAACCGAGCACCAAGTCGGCTTCATGATTTAAAGTAGGTGAGGACTGTGAGAGACCCAGTATCGTGGATGCGAGAGGACTACGAGAAACTTGTTGAGCAGAACTTCGATTGGAAGATCCGAGAACTGCAGGGCCCAAGCACACCAAGGGCTAAGGTCGACGGGAAAGACGTGATAATGCTCTGCAGCAACAACTACCTGAATCTGTCCAATCATGAAAGGCTCAAGGAGGCTGCGCTTAAAGCCATCAAATCTCACGGTGTAGGCTCAGGTTCCGTCCGTGCGATTGCAGGGACAATGGACCTGCATCTTGAGCTTGAAAGAAGACTTGCTAAGTTCAAAGGAGCAGAAGCTGCGCTAACTTACAGTGCGGGATTCACATGTAACGAAGGATTGATTCCACAACTTGTGGATAAAGGCGATGCAATTGTATCTGATGAATTGAACCATGGATCAATTATCGACGGTGTAAGACTAACAAAAGCGACCCGATTCGTATACAGACACAACGACATGGATGATTTGGAGCGAGTGTTGGAGGAGGCAGAGAAAGAGAATCCTGGAAAGATACTCATCATCACCGACGGAGTTTTCTCGATGGACGGAGATATCGCTCCCCTCGACCAAATTGTGAAGAAAGGGAAGAAACACGGTGCAATGATCTATGTTGACGATGCTCACGGAGAAGCAGTTCTCGGCAAAGGTGGTAGGGGTATCGTCTCACACTTTGAGCTCACTCACAACGACGTCCACTTTGAGATGGGTACTTTCTCAAAAGCATTCGGCGTGATGGGTGGTCACGTATCTGGCAGCGAAGACATGGTCAAGTATGCATTGAACAAGAGCAGATCATGGTTGCTAAGCGCATCACATCCTCCAGCAACTGCTGCTGCGTGCATTGCTGCGATTGATGTCCTTGAAACTGAACCAGAGCACGTTAAGAGACTCTGGGATAATCGTGAGTACTTCGTGAAGGGTCTCAAACAGATGGGATATGATACCGGCAATAGTCAGACGCCAATCGTGCCTGCCATGACTGGAGAAAGCTCGAAGGCAGTAGAGCTAAGCAACGGCCTAATGGACGAAGGTATCCTCGCCTTGCCAATTGTGTTCCCAATGGTCGCTCGCGACAAAGCTCGTATAAGAAACATGCTGAACTCCGGATTGACCAAGGAACACCTAGACACCTCTCTTGAAGCTTATGAGAGGATTGGGAAGAAACTCGGAATCATCTAGTTCTAGAGAAAGTGAGCCCTGCTCTATCGGTAGGGCACTCTTTTGGTTTACATCCTCATGCTGGACTTCCCTTGGCAAACGGTTAAGTCATCTCGAAGAGTAGTTCTGTGTATGTCTGGAGCTCACAGCGATGCGACTTTGCGAAGCATATTGAAGGAAGCGGCTGAGGAAGGTACTCGAGTCAGATTCTATGGTGCAAACATGATCATATTGGCCGAAGGTTTTGTAGCCTTTGTTGGAAACGGTATCGTTGGAATCAAACACCACTCTAAAGAGAAAGCAGATGAGTTCGTTTCGCTAGCGGCTATAGTCAAGGTACAGTATCTGGCGGAGTACAGTCACTACTAGTCCGGGTCTTCGTCAAGGGTACTCATGGAGCTGCAATCCCAAGCGTGCCGAATACGAGAAGCATATAGAGCATCATCACGAAGACCGCAATCATAGCGATAGATTCTAGAGCATTCACCTTTGCATCATCGGTTATCATTACACGCAGGATGAAGAGCGATGGAAATGCAAAGAACAACAGTACAATGGAGAAAAGTCCTATTGTAATACTTCCGCCGAGCAACCCTGCAATAATCAGCGTATAGCCAAAAACCACGAAGAATACCTGTACGATCCCTCCAAACGCATTGGAAAGAGCAACCTCAATCTTACGCTTGATATGACTACTAGCGACTATGATGTACTCAGGCGTACCGGCGAATATCACGAGCAACAGCGCCGCATGAATGAAGTTCAACCCAATTGTCTCTGTGGCATATTCTGCAAAGCTCGCCAATGCTTCACCGCCTAGCAAAGCTCCAGCTGAAGCTGCTATCAGGAATATTCCAAGACTGCGCCTAGTGATGTGTTCATGATGAATATCCTTTGAATGCAACAAAGACTCAGACTCAGGGTCATACCTTCCAAAGTACTTGGTTATGCGATAGAGGTAGGCAATGAAAACTCCAAGGAGACAGAATCCAAACACTAGTAACTCATCTCCTGTGAAAGCGGGCGGCGGTATCACACCTAGAGTAAACACATAGAGCATGAGCATCGAGAGACCTACTGCGAGGCTAATGACTGACCCCATAGATAGCAGATCCGAACCGACCTCGTTGATTGCATCCGGTAGTCTGAAATTCCCTCGAGTATCCTTCGGAAGTAGGAGTGTGTAGATGGCGAATACCAATGAGTTGACAAAGATTGTGGCCAGGGCCAAGGTCCATGCCAAGTCATAGTTGCCCGCGAGCATAAGGAATGTCAAAACTGAAAGCTCTGGGATTGTGCTTGCAAGTGAAGCGTAGATACCGCTTACGTAGTCAGTCAGGTGAAGGTTCTGCGATATGCCCTCCACTGCCAGTACGAATGCTTCACACGAACCTGCGATTAGGATGATTCCTCCGAGAGCATCCACTATGGCAACAGTGTCATGTCCGAGGTGAATCCCGATGATTTCAAGCACAAATACTGACAGAATCACGAGAAGACCAGCTATGTAGGCGATCATCCAGGGCCTTAGTTTCATTGAGATGCCACCAATCATGCTCACTTACTTAACCGGCACATAAATCCCACTGGTTTGGACGGCTGTGACGCACCATTATCAAGTCTTGACGAATGTAACGGAAAGCCATAATACTGAAGGGAATCGAAAGAAACCACTAAGGAGCCAAACAGCAGATGACAAACTATCTACATGACCTACCTGCCGGCCCTAGTCCGCCGAGCGAGATATTTGTAGTTGTGGAGATGACAAAAGCAAGCAAGAACAAATACGAATACGACTGGAAGCTCAACGTCTTCACTCTGAATAGGGTGTTGTATACCTTCGCGCCATTTGATTACGGTTTCGTACCTCAGACTCTCGATGATGACGGAGATCCTCTCGACGTTGTGCTACTAATCAATGAACCAACATTCACTTCATGCATCGTCCACGCGAGGCCTATAGGGATAATGGAAATGGACGATGCAGGTAAGATTGATGACAAGATTATTGCAGTCTCTGTGAACGAACCCTTCTACCGAGATGTAAAGACCATCATTGATCTTCCAAGAAGCCAGATGGACGAATTGAAACATTTCTACGCTACTTACAAGATTCAAGAAGGCGGCCATGTAGAGATTAAGCGATTCCAAGAACTGGGGGAGGCTCTGAAGACCATCAATAAGTGCATTGAAGACTACAAGAAGTCAGTGAAGAAGTAGTGATAACCAAAACCATCAAAACCAGGCCCGATGTGTTTTGACATTACTTGGATGGACACGGAATGGTGACAAGAATACCTTGTGCTGCGATTATCTTCGACTTTGATGGCACACTTGCCGACAGCATGCCGTTCCTTGAGAAGATAGGCGTCAAGGTGATGATGAAGTACTATGGCGTATCAAAGAATGAAGCAACCTCAAGATATCGGGCGACAACTGGTTTGCCATATGAGCATCAGGTTAGAGACAACTTCCAAGGCAACCCTGTAAACGATGAGGCGGTCGAAGAGTTTGAGAAGCTTAAGATTGACAAGATATACGAACAAGTGCTGTTTCCTGATGCAATTGACACGGTCAACCGGATTGTTGCGAAGAGTATTCCTGTCTTCGTGTCCTCATCGACCTTTCAGGCAACAATAACCGAGTACTTTCGAAGACGGGGCATTCTTGAGCTCTTCGCGGGAATTTTCGGCTACAGACCAGGTTTCGAGAAAGGAGCAGACCACTTCAGATACGCTCAGAGCAACCATGGGGTTGACCTTAGCCGCACAGTGTTTGTTGGTGATTCGCTAAAAGACTATCAAAGGACTCTTGGATACTGCCAGTTCATAGCATTGGAGGGAATGTTCTCTGAAAAAGAGTTTCGTGAAGCAGGCCACGATGGGATCGTTGTATCTGCCTTGGGAGAAATCCCCGACCTTGTCGTTGCAGTGGAGTGAGCCCCATTCCTCAGTTATGAATGAGCTCTAACTTCCTTGGCCGATCCTTGACCTTTTACCTTGCTCATCCTCTGCAAGACCTCTCTAATGTGTTCATGGTATTCTTCCGGGACAACAACCAGCTTTTCAGGTGGCAGGTTCTCAAGTATGTCCAGAATGCCTTCTAGAGTGTTCTTCTTCATTTGAATGCACACGGCACGTTCATAGGCGGGGATGATTGTCTTCTCCGGGTGAGCGGCCTGAAGTTGTTCAACGAGACCGAGCTCGGTTGCAATGATGAAAGTATCATGGGGAGAGTTAGCGACAGTCTGAGCCATCATTCCTGTTGAACCTACCATGTCCGCTGCATCCAGGACATCAGGATCACACTCTGGATGAGCAATGGTGATCGCATTTGGATACTCCTCTTTCAGGAGTACAAGCTGCGCTACATCAAACTGGCGATGAACGTAGCAATGGCCTCTTGTATCGATGTCTATCACTTCTACATCGGTCTTATTGCGAACATAGTCTGCAAGATTGGCATCGGGGCCAAAGAGAACCGTGCTTGCACCAGTTGCTTCAACCACTTCCACAGCGCTTCCCGATGTGCAGATGTAATCGGCCTCAGTCTTTGCTTCAGCAGTTGTGTTGACGTAAAGAACCACTGGGGCGCCCGGGTACTTCTCTTTCATAGATCTGATCTTTTCTGCTGAAACGTATGCAGCCAACGGGCAAAGGGCTTTTGGTGCAGGGATATACACAGGTATGTCTTCAGCGAGGATAGATGCCATTTCAGCCATGAATTTGACTCCAGCAAAGATGATCATATCATAGCCAGTTCCTTCCCCGCTCTTCCTAGCCAGCTGAAGTGAGTCGCCCACAAAATCCGCGATTTCTTGAATGTCAATAGTCTGATAATTGTGTGCAAGAATCAATGCATTGCGCTCTCTCTTCAACTCGAGAACACGCTTCTGAACGTCACTCAGCTCTCGGCTCACTTCCAAACACCACTCTTTGGAGAGTCAGTATAGGTTTTAACCAAATCTCAATCGGCAAAGCCTGACCAATAGGATGACATTCTTCAACATTTGTCTTTTCATCGAACGCACCGCACAGTATTCTTGACGCAAGTCAGTTTGATTTATGAGGGGAGACTGTTTCATCGTAGAGCCTGCCAGAAACGAGACTGTTACCCTTGACATCATCGAGACCTGATCAAAAAAGATTGACCGCGGACGGATTCATCAAGAAGAGAACATCTTTGAGTAATGGTAAACACAGCCCTTACAAGGTCACTAGCAAAAAGAAGTGATAGGAATGCCCATTGACAAGAAGAAGATACCTCAGTCAAAGATCAAAATAATAGGCGACTTCATTTCTTGGGCAGCAGAATGTGCAGAGTCTGTGGCAAATGGGAATAGACCTGAAATAGGCAAGGGGCTTTTCGGCGAGAGTGGAGAGCTCATTGTCTACGAGATTCTAAGACATTTCGAAGTTGATGCTTCCTCACTTTCATATGCGCTGGAAGTAGATGAGAGACTCGCTGAGGTCTTCAGAGACATCCTTGCCAGGATTTCGACCGAGGACTATCTCGACTGTGCTACACTTTGCATGTATGGATTCATAATTGGAAACTACACTGATGAGGATTTTCGCTACGTCTACAGGTATTCGCTAGGACGTCTGAAAGACAGGAAGCTCGTGGAAGACTGGCTAAGAAAAGCCCTCGTATTCCTTGCCGCATGCAAATATGAGTCTGAGAGAGAGATTCTTGCAGAAGTTCGCGAATTGATCAGGTATCTCGGTGCCCCATTGCCAAACCCCCGAACGTATTTGGAAACCTGCAATGAACTTGGAATTGACATCGAGCAAATGCTAGTCCAAGAAGACTATCGTCTTGTTGACACAATCAGACGTCATACGAAATACCTAGAAGAAGCTACTGGCAGCAAAACCTACCTTGAAATCTGGACCCAGTCTTCTGAGTGGCTGCCTGACGCTCTCTCATCAAGAATCCTTAGAATGTACAGAGAGCGGGCATACCGCGAGGTCCAGTCAGAGATTCCAGAAACGACACCTGCGAAGCAAGCATTCGACCTCGTGAAGAAACACTTCAAGGAGATAGGTTTCCAGAGCGATAAGGACGCAGTTCTACCTATCAGATTGCAGGAGCTTCCAACCTCCCCGCCCCCGGAAGCTATTGATCCATCCGTCTTCGAAATGATACCGCAGAAGCTGAGGATTAATCTCCTACCTTCTATGGCGTACTATACGGCCACAAAGAGAATTGAAATCATCTTCCTGGGAGGCCCTCGTATTGGTAGGAGCAGTGTACTAATCAAAACCGACACGGGAGGAATCTTACTTGATTATGGACTGTCGGTTGCAAACCAAAAGATTCCAGAGTGGGCCCCAGAACTGGAGATGATTGATACCGTCATTGTATCACACGCCCATCTGGATCATGTTGGTGGTCTGCCGGTACTTTACGACACATACTCGGGGAAATGGTGCTCAACTGGGATGACTGGTGCCATTACCAAGGTCCTCCTAGATGACGCAATCAGTATAGGTACTCCGGCGCCACCAAGAAGTAGAGACCGGACGGACCTCATCTCACGACTCAATCAATCTAATGTGGACAAAGTGACGAAAAACCACGTGAAGCTTGAAATAGGGAAGAGCAGTGAGGTGGGACCGGGGATTGTTGTAACGCCGATTGACGCATGCCACATACCTGGAAGTACCTCATTGCTCATTGACATAGAGGGCAAGAAGATTCTCTACACTGGGGATTTCAACATAGACAGTTCTGTGCTGTTCCAAGGGGCAAGTCTGCCAACTGATATTGATGTCGTCATGTTTGATGGAACCTACTGGGCACGTGAAGACTTCGACCGTGCCCAAGTGACAAGAACGATTCAAGACGTCATAGAAAACCACGGGCCAGTGGTCATTCCAAGCTTTGCTGTTGGCCGGTCACAGGAAATCTTGATGATTCTTGAGGGCCTTGGTATAACAAGGACGCGCAACGTGATGGTTGCAGGTATGGCCGAACGTGTAACGAAGCTTGCCGGCATCAACGGCAGATGGTCAGGAATGAAGAAGAACAAGGTTGTCCTTGAGAAGGATGATGTTCTGGTTGCTGGAGGTGGAATGATGGGAGGTGGCCTTGCGAGGCATCACTTCAAAGAGCATCAGAATGACCCAAGGGCCGCGGTTATTCTGTGTGGCTACCTAGCACCAAGAACTCCTGGATGGAACCTACACAACGGATATGAACCTCATAGTTGTCGAGTGCAATATGCAAGGCTAAGCGCTCACTCATCTGCCAGCAATCTCGAGCGGTATATCAAGTCGTGCAAAGGAAAGCGTGTGATGCTACACACTCCTCATGAAGGAAGACCAAGGGGAGTCACAATCCCAGAACGTGCCTCGAAATTGGTCCTCAATGTCTAGATGTTGCACAGAAATCATGCTACTACTTCAAGGATGCCGCCAAGAACAAGCTTCTGCGTTACAAACTTCATCGGCGTCATGCTTACATTAAGTCTTCTCACGATGTCTTCCAGAGGAATAGTGCCATCACACATCTGAATGAACTGCACAATCACCTGTCCATAGGCTTTCACAATCTCTTCTGGCGGAGGCCCAATCTTGCGGAGAATGCTTGATTCCGCAACTTCGACTTGGAAATCGATCCAGCCATAATGATTCATTATCTGGAGACACCCAAGTACCTGGTCTCTTGGAAGGTCGATGCTTCTGACTATTCCACCAACGGACTCTGATCCATCTATTGCATTCTTAATCGCAACAAGGGCACGGCCAACTTCCATATTATTGAACGGGAGCGGTCTTCCTGCTTCTCTCGATCGAGCAATATAGTCAAGGCTTACTGGGGCTAGTGGTAGCTTTTTGAGAACATCGAACACGGATGGCTCAAATACACTCGGATCCCCATCCCATGAATCCCAAACATCCATGTAGTCCTGCTCAAAGTCCACAAGAAGTGAGGTCATTAGCCCTCTTTGCTCTTCTTCTTGACTGTCATTTGTCACTATCAGAGCAACGACGAAGTGTGTTGACTTCTCTATCATTACAAGATTGCCTTCATGCTCGATAGTCTCCAGGGCATCTGTACTGGATGCCCGGCCGTCTGGACCTGCATCGATTCCTCCAAACGTATCTAGAGCGGAAATCAATGATGCAACCGAATTGACATCAATCTCCTCTCCTTCATAGCTCAGATGAAAGGCAATGCTTCCTTGGCCCGGGCCTTGTACAATGAGCATAAGGTGAAGAATACGCGGAGGAACGTCGAGGCCAGTGGCAACAAGGGGAGGGGCCGGTTCTGTTCCAGTTGCAGTTACCTCTACAGTGGCTGGTACAGTGGACTCCGTTGCGTCAGAAACAGCAGTCGTGCCAGTCTCGCCTTCGGTCTCTATATAGGGCACATCCTCGAAGCCTGCCTCTGTAGGATCAACCCTAGCGAGCGATGCATCTACCTCTTCAGTACGCCTGCGCACAACGATCATGTCACTGACAGGCATATCAGGCAAGGTGACTCCAACAGTCTTAGTAGCGACCTCAAGCATGAATTTGATAAACTCCTCTCTTCGGGTCTTGTCTGTGGCAACCATAGCGAAGGTATGTGCTCCCAGAAGTCGCTGGATTTTCTCCCCACGCATCGACTCAGGTAAGTCCTGTTTGTTGGCTACAATGAAGAGAGGGACAGCAGGAGCTTCCTTCCTGATGTTACGAAGAAGCCCCTTGGTCTGCATCACGTTTCTAAAGCTCGAGTCAGTAATTAGGAATATCACGTCGGTTCCGCCGAAGTAGAATGACCAGAGGTCCTGAAAGACAGCCTGTCCAGCAAAATCCCAAATAGTCATTAAATAAGTTCCAAATTGGATTGTTTCGCTGCTGTCTACAGCTACGTTGATAGTGGGCACATAGCCACCTGGCGCAGGTTCCCTGCCAAACAGCAGTCGCATCAATGTGCTCTTGCCAACACCACCTGAACCAACGAAGGAAATCTTGAAGCGCGTGAAAATCAGTTCTCCAAGAATATCCTCGAGGTTATCCCGAATGTAGCCAATGCTGTTTCCACGAAGCGCAGTTGTAATTCTTGAAGCTCCTTCTCTTACCTTATGCTGGATTGTACGATCTTCATCCCGGCCGTCTGTAACGAAGATAAGTAGAAGCTCGTCTCCGACAAGAGAATGGAAGATCTTGTGAGTGTTGACGAAGATAGGTGTGTCCTGGGCAAGACCGTCAGTCGTGAGCAAGTCTTTCCAGCCGACCAAGAACTCTTGGATGTCGGCATCACCGAACTCGATTTTCCAGAACCACTGTCTGGTGACAACGCCACCATCAATTTTGTCAATGAGTAGGACGTTGTGTATCAATCTTGTTCACACCTTCGGTCGATTTTCGAACACAGTTCTGTTTGTGGCACCAGTTCACTGCTTTTGTAGCACATTCTCTGCTGATAGGATAGTGTCTTTCTGGCGCATATAAGGGATTTCTTAACGAATATATCGCCCATCAGCAACTCAGTCCTTAAGGGTTATGAAGCCCCTGTTGTACAGCTCTATGAAGACTGTTATGAGCACTGATGTATCAATACTAGTTTCTTTTGACAGTTCAGATATCGATTTCGCTCCATCAATCAAGGGAAGAATCTCGGCTAGGTGAGAGTACATCTCCTTGACTTCATCATCTACGGGCTTTGCCAAAACGGGCACATCGGATTCCTTCATTTGAAGCCTAACTTGCACGACGCCCAGTCTGTGGAGGAAATGTAGCGCCCCGAGTACAATTCCACCGTCCTTTCCTTGCAGTAGATCTGAGACCGTCTTTTCACCATCAAGGCTTTCCCACACCGTTCTGAGAAAGGTCTTCATCAGCGCCACCTCGAAGCTTTCCCATTCGGGAGTGGCGACGTGGTAGGGTACGAATCTCCCGGGCCATGCTTCTGGTGGAAGAGCTGCAAGTAGCTTCAGTGTAAATGGTGGGAACGAGTATAAATTGCTGGGATCTTCAATTATGCTGGGGGGGTCTTCAGAATACAACTCTGGTAGGAAAGAGAATCTCTCACGAATCTTCTCAGTGTCGGTTCGGTTTCCGGTTATCAAAGTAAATATCAAGTCACCATGGGGAATCATCGCGTAGTCCAAGTTTCCAGCCTTGAACACTGATGTAACTTCTCTTTGTCCTCGCTCTATGTTGAACTCGGATATTGCCGCCACAATGTTTGGCGCCCTTTCTAGAACCCTAGCTATCTCATCATAGTAATATGAAAAGACTGCTCTGCCATCTGTCTTGTCAATAATGAAGAATGCTTGATGGCCAAGGTCACCTTCATCTTCACTAACTGGATGCGTTGAATCCAATGGTTCCAGTTCAATCTGCCACCGTTCTCTGGCAAGTTCGGCATGTAGTTCCGTGAAACCTGCAATTGGCAACAGATTCAGGATGAGCTCAGTAGGATCCGAAGACACCGAATCACATAGGTCTAGATCGAGGTCCGTCTCGAACTTGCGAGCAAACTCTAGCTGGCCATCTCCGCTTGGAACGACAATGATGGGTGCCCGCGTGTTGGCTCGGATTCTGCTAATATGCGGCCGGAGTTCGTTGGGACTTCCAAGCTCCTGGTTGGCCACGTATACAAACGCGTCAACTCGCTTCAGATCACCAGACCAATTAGTCTCCGGGATCTCACTGAAAGATAGTCTAGCAGCCTCAATTGAAAAGGGACCCATTGCAAAAGGATTTGTGAAGAATCGAGATTCGGCTCTATTCGTAGATATCAAACCAGCAACTGCGGTTCCCGAAGAATCGTCCTTTGCAGGTTGAGCCGAGGAGATGAAGCAGAAAGCTAGCGGTTTCCTTAGATTGGAATCTGCCATCTCTGAAAATTGGCTCTTGGCATCCCTAACTGATGTCAGTTCTGATTGCAGGCGAAAAGCTTGAGCAAGTGCCTCAAGCCGCTCACTCTCTCCTTCGGGAGGTTCTAGGGAATCAGACACTGCAATCACGATAGTCTCTAGAGTGGCACGACAAATGAAGTATGCTTGCTCACCTAGTTTTCCTGAGACAGACTGACTAGCAGTTCTAGATTGATCCACAGCAAAGAACGTGTCAACTGCAGCTGTCAGCAATTCATCACCAACCTCATCTTTTGAGAACGAGTGTGTGCCTAGGACCTTTGCACTTCTCAGGTCATAGAGCGCCGCAGCCAGGATCAATACTAGGTGTTCCTCCGTTACATCGCTGTTGGTTAGTCGGTTTCTGCTTATTAACAAATAAGGGATAGCTCTCCGTGAATCGGAGGGCCGAGTCCATATCCCTGAACTACGATATTCGTCGGAATGCTTCGAGGATTTCGTCCGCTTCACCCTTCGGTGTCAGTCTTCGCTCAAGAACTGAAGCCACATCCTTTGATTCTAGTCCGTAGAGGCTAAAGACAACGGCATCTATAGCAGTACTAGAGCCATCACCATGTTCAACATATTTCTTAGCACCAGAAATCAGTCTATCTACGAGAGTCGGTTTTTTTCCTCGGAGATTAGAAAACGGATCCACAATAGGCAATGCAGAAAGTTCCCTATTCGACACATGGTTGTTGAAGCTGGTCAAAGAGAACCGCCAGTTGAGGAGTTCGGAATTGAGAATGCCTAGCAGGAAGTACAAGTAGTCTTCGACAATCCCTTCATTCAGTGTGATGTAATTGCAGGAGTTCGCAAGAATAGTTTTGGGCTCAATGATTGAGAATTTGAGGCGCCATCGCTGGGACCTGTTAGAGACCTGTTGGCAAGCGATGCGTCTGAGTCTTACATGTCTCTTCCGTCTCGATTCCCCCCGGCTCTTGAGAAACGCAGTAGTATCAACGTACTCAGCCTTCCCACTCTTCCGGCCACGGGGCACAAACCTTCCTATATCTGAACCACGAAGAAGGTGTGAGTCTTTTGGACTGTCGGAGATGTACTTCCTGTCTAGTGTTAGGTCGAGTTCACCTCTCCGGTTCTGTAGCCAAGGGAGAGAATCCATCCTATTGTGAACATGAAGTTTCTTCAGTACCCTCCAATCCAATTTATCCACCGGAGGGATTATCATCTCGGGACCCAGCACCTGTCGAATATCACTTAAGTCAAGTCTAGTCCTTGATTTGCTTCCAGCCTCCAAGATGCTGGAAAGACCAAACTCAGCATCAACTGATTTCGACGTTCCACCTTTTTCAAGCACAACTATACACACTGATTGCGTCACCCCAGAGAAGAGTCGAGCACCTTCTGGGAATTCCTCGACAGATTCTACGCTGTTGTTAGTGAGTAGCTCTTGCCGAAGTTTGACGGCTGAAAAGTCACCCAATAGCGTGGATGGAACAATGCAGCCAATCCTGCTTCCAGTCCTCACAAGCTGGAGAGCTCGTTCCAAGAAAAGCTGATAGGTGTTAATCGTTCCTCGGTTTGCGTACGAGTATTCGCCAGAATCACGGAAGTATTTGGCACATTCAAGAATTCTAGTGCGATGTTCCTCGAACTCCTTCAGCACCAATTCCCTCGGTCCAACTTGGAGTCGGTCACGTAGAAATTCAGCCTTGTTAGGCCTGATTCGCCCATAAGGCGGATTCATCACAACAAAATCAAACCCGGGGTTGCTCTCAGAAAAGACCTCGGGAAACTCACTTTTCCACTCGAATCCTATGTGGGGACCTGATTGTCTGAAGAACACACTGAGTTCCTTATTGCCGTCCCAGCCTTTCAACGAAATCAGTGAATCGCCAGGTCTAAGCTTCGCAGAAGATCCTATCTGGCCTCCCTCGTTCAAATCACCACATGTCAGAGCCAGGCAAACCGATGCAACTTCTAAGCTCGCCTGGTCAATGTCGATCCCATATAGGTTAGAGAGAAACTGGCTTGTAGTCTCATTGAAACCAACGGAAGCCAAGTCCTGTTTTGAGAGGCCAGCCTCATTGGCAGCTTCAGTTATCTTGTGCAGTCGTTTCCGAAAGACGTCAAGTGAAGAAAGGAGAAAGACACCTGGACCACATGCAGGGTCAAGTACCCTAAGCTCCATGATTGCAAGAATCGAGGCAAGACCATTCTCGCCGATTCTTCTTACAAGAAGGTCAAGGTGTGGTCCGATTGTTCTCTCGCAGATATAGTCAGAAACCTCACGGGGAGTGTAGAAAACACCAAGGTCTTTGGGTGAATCTCTGCTTTTGAAAGCCTGAGGAGAAAGCCTCGAGCACAAAGAGTGTATTTGGGAGAGGATCTCGGACAGATTTCGAGTGTTGATGGTGGGGAGCAATTGCTGCATTTCCGATCCTATCGAACTCTGTACGATATCTGGCACCGAGGATTCAGGTCCTTTTGGAGATACACCAGATTTGGCGGCTGCTGATGATATGGCCGAGAAATAAAACGAATCTTCGATTGATTCATCGGTTCCTAGATGAGTCCTAATAGCCCAATTCAAGCTGGCTAGTCTTACAATCTCTGTGAAATGCAATCCTGCGTCGTCAGCGAGTTGCTCTCTGGCGGCCCTGCTAACCATGGCCACAATCTGTGAAGCTAGTCCGCCACTCATTTCTGTCAATTGCTCTCCTAGGCTTAGACTTCCTACTCAAGTAAAATCTCTTGTTAATTGTGGATTGTACAATCTGTGATACGAATACGGAGGTTTATTAGCACCTACGAGGGTTCAGAATTGCAGAAAGTGAAAAAGGAACAACAGGTTAACGAGAGACCACGCTAACACCAGAATGTTTTCTCTGGTATCCCAAGTATCTGTTTTTCAAAGATCACAGATGGAGTCGGCATTATAGACGACTCTCTCAATAGCAGGAGAATAAGAATGGAAGAAATGAGAATCGATTCTAAGATACGATACAAGAGAAACCGGGTCATTAGTGGATTTGGACCCCACAGAATTTTGGAAATGACACAGAACAAGATGTTTGCAAAATTGGCCGAAGAAGTCGAGACCCAAGTGAACGATAAAGAACTCGACTGAAGTCTACAGTAGATTATTCATTCCTGTCACAGACTTAGAGAGGTGAAAAAATGAGTACAAGTTCATACGACCTATGCTCGTGTGGTCATAACCGCGAAAACCATGATGCATTCGAAAGAGAATGCAACAAGTGCAGTTGTGGTCTGTTCTATAGAAGCATGCGTAAGCATCTTCCTCTGTTGTAGTCGAGATATGTCGAAATCTTCCACGCACGAGGATCAATGCTAGACGGCGTTATACCAGAATTCTAGTATATGTTCATAGTCTCGCGGAGTGGCATTTTCGAAGAATTCAGGGAGAGCCGGATCCGAAACAGCTTTTTCGCTCGGAACGCCTTTCGATTTGAGGTCACTCAAGAAACTGAACATCTTTGAAAACCATTCGGTGCTCTTAACAACATACTCTGGGCCTACTACCGGTCCGTGTCCTGGAATGAAAGTATCAACATCCATCTGTTCAAAGCTCTCAAGAATCTCAATCGCCTCTGGCTTGAAGCCCGCAAGCATGCAGGGCGAATTTGCTGCGTGTTCAGCAACAAGATTGTCTCCGGTAATCAAAACCTTCTCCTTTTCACAGAATACGACCGACGAACAATCGGAATGTCCACCAATTGACCAGTACTTGTATCTACGACCTTCACTTCCGAATTCAATCTCTCCTTTAACGCCAATCGAAGGAACAGTGATTGTAACATTCGTAAGGTCATCAAAGAACTGCTTATGTGCTTCAGAAGGAGTTCGACCCTCCTCCTTTAGCGACTCCCTGATTTGCTTGATGACCTTCTGTCTTCCCTCCTTGGAAAGCTCACCGTCAAGTTCCTTCCTGATTGCCTCAACTCCAGCATCAGAGGATATGATTGGCACATCACTGAAGACTTCCATTCCGAAAATGTGATCCCAGTGAGTATGAGTAAGGAGAACGAAAATCGGTTTCTTCTTGAATCGAGCTTCCATCTTTGACCGAAACTTCGAAGTTGCCCGGGCATCCTTACCCGTGTCAATGAAGACAAGTCCATCGTCCAGGGAAATGCATGTCACGTTCCCGTGATTGGCTTTCGTTCCGACAACTCTCATCAAGACGATGTCATTCGTCACATCAGTAATCTCAGTATCCACTATAAGAACAACCTATAGAACACAAACTGTTGACTCATACCGTCAATCATTGTCAGATGATGTCAACCGTTGTCATAGTATGACAATAGAGTTCTATATTAACGTTCTTGTCTGCGCTGCAGGTAGATGTATCGTAGACGGCCAACTTCAAATACTGCTCAGTTCATGTCGAAGATATCTGTCAGTGCTCAGAGTGTGGAATAACATGAGCGGAAAGAAGAAGAACGTAGCGTCTCCAGGACATGAGGATTTCATCACGTCAAAACCTGAAACCATTATGTTTGTGGGAGAGAGACAGATGGAACTCCTTGACGAGCATGTCGACATCATCGGAGCACTGATTGGAAAGAACCTCACCGTCAAGGAGATCCATCGCCTATACCTTGTAGATACGGAAGGTCCGACATATAGCAAGACCTTGAAGACTGTTTATAGGCACCTGAACGCTTTGGAGAAAGCGGATCTAGTTCGAGTCGCTGGCCATAGGAAGTATGAAGGGAGTCGACAGACCGAGAAGCTATATTGCCGCTCCGCACGGATATATTTCCAGCAAGACCCGAAGGGTCCAAAGTGGTGGGAAACGATAGATGGACAAAGACAACTTGACCAGCTGGGCAAGCTAGCTGTCAAGTTTTTTGATATTCCTTCAGAAAGATCCAAGCAAATCAAGAAGCTTGTACAACAGTACTACGACAATTGGGGTCAAGTTGTAAGAGAGCTCTTCGAGAAAATAGCAGAGGAAGAAACGCTTGCCGACATATTTGGTGATGCTGACATTGGAGAGATAAAAGAGCAATCGAGAATCGTGGGGATGTTGGGTGCAATCTCACAATCCCCAGAGCTTTTTAAGAATATGAGAAAGGTGATTTCGGAACAAGAATAGCACCATCAGTCAAACAGACCTTCTTCTACGTATCACGAAGAACATGGTGATCAAGGCGATTGCTCCAGCAGCCGTAGCGCCTGCTATTGTCAAGACAAGCCTATTGATGTCCCGGACGGTGAAGCTTGCATCGGATTCGTCTTCAGCCGCAAGACCACAGGATCCGTCAGCAACTACCTTGAGAATGTACGAACCATCGGGCAGCCAAGCAATGTCCAGGATGGCTGTGTCTCCAGATATTTCATCTGTAACTGAAACCCAGCTGGCACCCTCGTCAGCTGACAGATACACCCTGAATAATATCTCATGATTCCATGAATCAGAAGAAGACGTCCACCGCGCTTCGATTTCATACGAAAAGACCTCTCCACCATTAGGGAAGATGACTGTTGGCGTACTGATTGTATGTTCGCGGACGGTGAATGCGACATCTGGTATGCGCTCAGACACGAGCTCATCTGAACACTCGCAGATTACTTTGAGCTGATACTCCAGATCCTGAGGGACTACGGTTGTGTTCCACAGATAGAAGGTGTTTGTGAGTCCAGTCACAATCTGAGTCCAAGATTCACAATCATCAATGGAATAGTAGACTGAGTATGAAACTGAATGACCGAACGTGTCACTCGATTGACCCCACGTCAAATTCATGATTCCATAGTAGAACTCTGCATCGAGATGCTCGTCTGGAAAGAAGACGTTGGGCCTTGTCAATATGTGAAGATCGAAGTTGAGGTAGGCACTTGTCCGAGGAGTTAGATCTTGTTGATCATGTTCTTCGACAATTGGGGGAACTGTGTAGGGCAAGTCCACAATTCCATCGCTGTTATTATCGGGCCCGGTCCAATCACTCCAAAAGTTGTACGCGAACAGACTACCATCTGAACCATCTACTATTTGCTGAAATAGAGAATGGGAGACTCCATTGTCTATGAAGTTGTTCTCTTGAACAGTGAAATGCCCTGAAAGGATCCTAAGACCAGTGAAGTCGTTTCTATAGAAGGTGTTCCCCGATATGTGACCTGAAACGGAGCCTCCTTCAATCTTGACCCCTGAACCCACGTGGTCATATATCGTATTCCCAGTGACTGCAGTGAATCCTGATTCTTCCAGTGAGATGCCTCGCAGTGAGTTGTTGAAGACCACATTGCCATCAATCGTGCAATCAAGAGAATGACCAAGGATTAGTCCAATGTCCGTGTTGTTGCAGATCACGTTTTCAGAAAGGGTGTTGTTGGGAGAATCTCTAAGATGAAACCCCGAGGCAGCATTGTCAGTGATTATGTTGCCAGAGAAAAGACAGAACTCCGAATAGTCAGCAAGGATACCCAATCCTCCATTGTCACGCATAACGTTTTCCGAAACCGAGCAATCGTTGCAAAGCCCCATGAAAAGCCCATTTGACATCGCGCTGTGTACGATGTTTCTTGAGATTTCGCCATTGGTGACGTTCAGGAGTCTGATGCCTATGAGTCCACCAACGATCAGATTCGCTTCTACTGAAAAGTGTACTCTCGTGTCTGAGATTGACATCAGGACATCATCATGAGACGCAGAGGTGATATTTAGGTCTGTGATGACATACGGGTCCTCGAGAGAGCCGTTGCCACTCCATCCATTGGCAGTCGCCTGTGCAACAAAATCAGCGTTACTAGTGATTTCGATCGGCCCACTTGAATTGTATGAGGTAATGAATGAGAATCCAGTGCCGTTTCCCGTTGGCGGACAGTGGATGAAAGTTTCTGATTCCTGCAGACTGAAGCCGATTTGGCCAGTGAGGAGATAAACCAGCAAGAGTGTCGACCAGACATGCTTTTTCATTTCAAGCCCTCCACAGAAACCCCAACTCACTTGCTTCGTCTGAGGTATACCTGATACGCTTCTGGATTCGTGTAGCCAAGCTTCAGTGCCAGTCCAACCGATTGCTCATTAGCAGCATCCCATTGTGGGACAAGTTCATTCTCCAAAGCATACTCAATTAGAGCAGCAGATACAGCCGTGGCGAGACCTTTCCGCCGGTACTCAAGTGAATCCAGTGTCGCAACTTGTATTTCGAATTCATCATTGTAGGGGAAAGCGGGGTAAGCCATGCTTACGGCGGTCTCGCCGTGTTTTATGCAGAATCCAATGTTCTTATCCTCGAATTCCTCCAGACTTCCCCAAATCATTTCGATTTGCATGATGTGCCGATTGTCAATATCCTCAATGTCTGTGAGAGAAAGCTGAGCTACCTTGAAGTCATCAGATAGATTAGTTTTCAATTCCCGAATGTGTCCCAGATCAAGCGTGTCAGCATTAAGAAGTGTCCGATCCATCGGGATAAGGTCGTCACCCCACTCGCTCTTCACCACCTTAGTCCACTCTTCGTTAGGGGTCAACACAATATTCATTGCCGGGATTGATTTCACCAACACAGGAGCAGAGGGGGAACTGGAATCACCGACAACGTAATTGAAAGGCCGAAAGCTATACAGGGCTACTGTCGGTGCCTCCTTTGAATCAGTTTTAATTGAACCAAGACCCATGTCAAAGCATTGGAATAGGACAGATCTCCCCATCCTATGCCTCTCAAACATTGGTCGGAAGATCTCACGATTCTCACTGACTTCGATTATCAAATGGCATTCACCGAGATCCATTCTTGTCGCTTGATTGAACTATCACCATAGTCTGCAGAAACCAGTAATCAATCATTCGAATCAAGATGGCGCTTCCACTCACCATGCGGGCAAAGTATTCCCGCCTCACGTCCCTTTGGCCTAGAATCCATTCCTCTTTCCTTAGGTGCCCTTGGCTTGAAGATAGATGTAGAGACATAGAACCAAGAACAATGCAAGCAATCCTGTGTTGAGCTAGCCAGCAACAGGAAGTGTCATAGTGGCATTGTTCAAGAGCATTCCAATTACTCCTAGAAGGGTCCAGACTATGACCATCGGATCATACAGCTCTACCTCTTTCCATGATTCTGCTCTGCAAGTCAGAAGCGCAGCCACTGAAAGCATCAGAAGCAAGGGACAGGTTCCTTGGGTTCCTTATCTATCCTTTGAGACACTGCTTGGGGATAGCTAGAAAGAAAAAGTCCTAGACGTCCAGACAGAGATATATCGAGGCACATTCCAATCCGTAGATCAACGGAGATCCAATACAAAATGACACCGAAGGCTAACGTCCGACAGTACATAGATGGGATTCGAACTAGGCTCATTAAGGTCAGCTCGGAGATATTCAACAATCCGGAGCTTGCATTTGAGGAGGTCAAGGCAAGCCGTCTCCTGGCTGATGAGCTCAAGCAAGCCGGTTTTGACGTTGAGCTGGGTGTAGCAGGATTAACCACTGCAATTCGGGCAGAGCATTCATCAAAATCGGAAGGTCCTACAATCGCAATCCTAGCAGAGTACGATGCCCTACCTGGCCTTGGCCATGCCTGCGGGCACAATCTCATAGCTGCCGCGGCACTTGGAGCAGCGCTTGCGCTTGGTGAAATGAAGAAAGACTTGCCGGGCAGACTTGTCTTCCTGGGCACGCCTGCCGAGGAGGACAAGGGCGGCAAGATAGACATGATCGCGGCGGGTCTCTTTGAGGAGATCGACGCAGCGATGATGTTCCATCCGTCCGCAGGCTACACGATGGTCGGAAGACAGGGTCTCGCCCTTACAGAAGTGAAGATAGAATTCTTTGGAAAACCAGCACATGCAGCCGCTAGTCCAGAGAAAGGCATCAATGCACTCGATGCAGTAATCCAGACTTTCAACGGAATCAACGCATTGCGGCAGCATATCAAGAGCGATGCGCGCATCCATGGCGTGATTACTCATGGAGGAGTGAAGCCGAATATTGTGCCAGAGTATGCCTCGGCCGAGTTCTACGTGCGTGCACTTAAAGACGACTACTGTGCGGAGTTGGTGAGGAAACTAGAGGGGTGTGCGCGGGGGGCGGCGAGCGCCACAGGTGCTGAACTCAAGTTTGAGATAGTCGAGCCTTCCTACATGTCGCGAAAGATGAACAAGGCAATGGGAAATGCTTTTGCTTCGAATTTGGAACTCCTGGGATTGTCAATCAGCCCATTGCCAGAGGGCAGCGGTCTCGGATCAAGTGACATTGGGAATGTCAGTCAGGTTGTGCCAGCGATTCATCCGTATCTTCACATTTGCCATGCTAATGTGTCGGGTCACTCCCAAGAGTTTGCTGAAGCGGCGAATTCAGAATACGGACACGAGGCGATGCTGAATGCTGCAAAGGCACTAGCCATGACCGCAGTTGATTTGTTCATGGATTCAGAACTGATGAAGCAGGTTAGAGAGGAATTCCAGAAGACGAACTGAGGAACTCAAACCAAACTCAACAATCAATTGCTTGTATATGCTCACTTTTTAATTCAGGCAATAATGATTCAGTGTGGTTGGATTGCACGTCTGTGCAGGACGATTGCGGAGATACATTGAATGTCAAAATCAGAGAGATTCAGCTGGTTCAATGCCAATGCTGCAAGAGCAGTAGCTTCGGTTTACGGGATTCTTGTCGGTCTAGCATCAATTGAACATGGCATCTTCGAGATGCTTCAGGGCAATGTTGCACCCGACGGTTACTTCTTCGATGCCATTGGAGATGCGTATAGGTTCTGGCCCGGGGCAAGGGAGTATGCCGTGACTATTATTCCGAATCTTCTTTTGACTGGAATTCTCGCTATAGTCTTTGGCTCACTGGTGGCGATATGGTCGGCTAGGTTCGTGCAACGCAAGTACGGATCCACAATCTTCCTGCTACTCGCATTGACTGTGTTCTTGGTTGGCGGAGGTTTCGCGCCGATATTCCTAACTCTGCTTGGCGTTGGAGCCGCAACGAGGATCGGGAAACCACTGAATTGGTGGCGATCAAGATTGCCTGCTGGTGCAAGACACGCACTCGCAGAGGCTTGGCCCTGGATCCTTATCATATTCGTGTTTGTGTTCTGGGGTGCTGTTGGAATCCAGGTCTTCGGACTGCCAGCGGATGCTGGTACGATAGGGGTCCTCATGGCAGTTCTTTCGATTGCCATGGTCACTCTCATGCCACTAGCTGTGATGTCTGGGCTCGCGTACGACGCGCAGAAGCCGCTGGCTACGGATCAAGCGAGCTGAAAAGAGCGGAGCCGTTGTTCTCGCAGCTGAGTAACAAGAGTCATTGGGTGCTGACTTCACGCACATAAGGAATCTACTGTAATGCCAACCTGTTCCTGGTTGGCAGGAAGTTCTACCGTTGAAGTCTAGTCCAATTTCATTCTATACTATTGACGTTTGGCTTGATAGTAGACGTAGAAGTATAGTACAAAGAACAATACAAGGAGGCCGGTGGTAAACCAACTGGCCGGTGGTAGGGTCATCACGGCAATATTCCAAACCATACCGACTGTTCCCAAGATTGTCCACACGATGCTCATAAGCACGTATACTTCCACACGGTCCCAAGAGGTCTCACGATAGGCTAGAATTGCACCTGCTGCAAATGCGATAAGCAATGCACCAACTATTCGAGACGAAGCTGTCTCAGTGGGCCAACCTGTGATTGCACTCCATGATTCTGGAGATGCGAAAAACCAAGCTCCAAAGATCAATGATACTATGAAGCCGAACAAGAAAATGTACTTTGCTATATTAGAAAGTTCCCCGCTCATTTACCATCACACTCACTGTGATACTCTTCTAACCAATTAAGTTACATAAGACTCTTCTGCAATTCGAGCCTCAAGCCATTTACAAATAGCAAGTACGGGATTTATCTGAAAGAGTGGTTCATCTCGCCAACGGGTAATCGCATGAAGAAGGAGCGTTCATTACTGATCATAGTAGCACTTCTTATGATTCCATTTGGTGGCCTCTTTCCCACATCCAATGGCATCTCATCTGATCAAGACGAAATAAAGCTCATATTGGACATGGATGCGGCCCCCGATGACTTGGCAGCAATGTTGTATCTTCTCAAGCATCCTGCCATCAGTGTACTTGGTGTTGGTGTCTCATGCGGCGTCGCCTACGTTGATGCGGGGGTTGACATGGCTCTAGGTATTCTTGAGCACTTGGGAAAGAGCTACATCCCTGTTGCAGCTGGGAAAGAGACTCCTCTCATAGTTGAACATGCTTTTCCGACTCCATGGAGAGAAGGGAGCTACAATTCCTATGGATTCAATCTGCCCACAACCACACTTCAACCATCCTCGATGAACGCGTCTGAGTTGATTATCTCTTTGGTGGAAAACTCAGAATCAAACGTCACTTTGATTGCTACAGGCCCGCTCACCAACATTGCCATTGCTTTGGAAACGGAACCATCCATAAAGTCGAAGATAGACAGGATTCACCTAATGGGAGGGGCTATCTATGCTCCCGGGAATGTTGGCCTGGAATCTGATATCCCAAACTACGTTGCAGAGTGGAACATTTGGGTCGATCCTCACGCTGCAGACATCGTCTTCAAGTCCGGACTTCTGATATCGATGGTCTCCTTGGATGCCACAAATCAAGTGCCAAGGACACAATCATTCCTTGATAGGCTTGAGAGTGTCATGGAAACACCAGAAGCACTTTTACTCTACGAAATAACAACTCCAACGCTATACTTCTGGGACCAGCTAGCGGTTGTTTCGCTGACAAACCCGGAGGTGGCAACATGGGAAGAGCACTGTATTGAGATAGTGTTGGACTTGGAGAACCAAGAAGGTAAGACAAACTCGACGAATACCGGGCTCAGCAATGCAGATGTTGCAGTTTCAGCAGATGCGTCCATATTTGAGGACCTATTCATTGGATACATCAATGGTGATCTACCACCTTCTGACACAACAACCACGAGCACTTTAACAGGTCTTCCACCAGAGTTATTGCCCTTGCTCGCTGTAGGAGTTGGAGCGGTGGTTGTAGCCGCTGTCGCTGTTTCGGCAATGAAGCGAAGATAAAGAATGGAGCCGGCCTTGAGACTTGTCCAGGGAACCAATCAGATTCGCTTCATAACCAATTCCGAGAATGCCTTGGAAGAATCTATGTAGTCTTGACTAAGACCCATAAATACTACTTGAAAGAAATCAAAGCCTAGTCCGATGAGATACTCAAAACGTTCTGTAAGCTCCTCTGGGTACCCCACCCATGACCCTGGGGCATGAGCATTGGCGTTCTCAATTGCCTTTTCCCTCGGCGTTCCAAGGATCTCAGAACGTCTTGTCCAATGAAGTTCGAGCTCTTCTTCGTCAGTGGAGACGAATACACCAGGCCATCCTTGTGCGAACAGACTCTTTCCAACTGAATCGTAATCTCTACCAATATCAGCACAGTGTTCTTTGAGGACATCCAGCTTGCGCTCAAGCTTGGGAGTTACGAAAAGATTGCAGTAGTCAGCATATTTCGCGACTGCCTTGAGAGTGCGCTTTTCCCCATCGCCACCAATCAAAATGGGAGGATGAGGTTTTTGAATGGGTTTGGGAGCAGAGAAGGCATTCTCAATAGAGTAGTGTTTGCCCTTGTAAGTCGGAGACGGTTCAGTCCAGAGAAGCTTGATTATCTCAAGAGCTTCCTCCATCATATCCATACGTACCTGAACCTTTGGGAAGTCATATCCATAGGCCTTGTATTCGATCTTCTTCCAACCAGCCCCGTATCCAAACCAGAGGCGGCCATTTGAAATCATATCGACAGACGCAGCTATCTTTGCTAGTAACGAAGGATGTCTGTAGGAATTACAGGTCACGGTAGTCCCAAGTCTAATCGTTTCTGTTTCAGCAGCCAGTGCTGCAAGTAGGGTCCAAGCCTCAAGACAGTTCTGCTCCGCGGAGTTCTGATTGAGAAAGAGATGATCACTGCACCAAAACGATTCGTATCCAAGTCTCTCTGCTTCTTTCGCTATAGCTAATGCTTGAGAATATGTGTACCCCAACTGTGGTTCAATATGAACTCCAAACTTCACCTTCATTCTGCTCAGTCCTTTGACGATTGCCCTCAACATGTTCAACAGAAAACTGTAATGAACAACGCCAGGTAAGCGAAGAATGAGAGTGGAGCCGGCCTTGGGATTTGCACCCAAGTAAAATGGATTTGCAGTCCATCGCGTAGCTGCTCCGCCAGACCGGCTTGCTGTCGACATCGAAGTCGTTTTGATTTAAAACGATATCGGCAAGAACTGCGTGCATTTCTCTGAATGTGTTGATTCCAACTATGAATCAACTAGATGTTTCATCATAGACTATCGTGTGCCATAAATCCTTCGTGATCATGCTTTGGAAGGGAATCAGATGGTCATGCTGGCCTCGTGTTTCATAGATCGAGCTGAGCGTAGATTGGTGTGCAGATGCAATTCCTGGATATCATGCACGTCATTGAATGCAAAGAAAAGGTAGAATGGGAAGTCAGCCGACTTCCCATGGAATATCATTTCTTCTTTCTCTTCCTGGGCTTAGCAGCAGCACTTGAGCCACGTTTTCTGCAAACGATGGCACCAATCGCGACCACGGCAAGAGCTCCAGCAACGATAATGAGGAGTGTCGTAGTATCAATTGGGAATCCATCACCAGGAGGAGGTGTGGGGTCAGTCATCATGTAGACAATTTCATTCTGCCAGAGTTCAACGCTATCGGCATAAGTTGAGTCGTCCTCGTCAGTTCCAAAATTATCAATTATGATCGTATTGAAGAGAGTCTTTCTATCGTCACTAACTACAATGGTTGCAGAACCATTTTGTGCGGTTGCAGTTGTACCTGCAAGTGCAGAATGACCCTCAAAATAGACCACCGTATCACCATCATCTGCAAAGAAAGCATTAGATGTATAGTCATACATTGAATGATTATTCGGCTCTGTGAAGACAGGATGAGATGCCTCCCAGATGTACATTGATGGTTGACCTGACAGACTGGAACTCCACTCCACACCCATTTTTGACCACAAAGGATGTGTTGGATGACTATCCACATCAAATGAAGTCAGTATTAATGAACCCCCAGTATTGACAAATGCATATAGCTCATCATAGATAGTGGATTCAGGGAAGTAATTCACATTGTTATAGATTAGTAGACCCCAAGATTGTGAATCAACAAAGTCATCTAGATACTGACGTGTATTGAAAAGAGAGTACGAGAGCCCAAGATCTCTAAGTGCCTTACAGACAGCATCATTCCATCCTAGATAATCAGTATGCACAAGAATCTCAGCATCAGTTGATGATAACCAATTCAAGACATTCAATGCAAACCGGACATTGGATTCTTCGCCCAAGAAGTCATTGTCAAAGATGTTCATATCTGCTGAGAGGATAGCTCTTCCTCGACCAAACTCTTCACCAGCTACTACAATGTCTGTACCATCCATCCAAATCTCTGTTGCATTTCCGATTACGACGAGATAGTTTCTATATCCGATAGATAGTGAAGTACAACTCTCAAGTGTCAGATGACCTCCTGAAGCAGGAGTCATTGATGCAAAGTCTAGGACGTCAGTTGTGCCCAGACTCATATCGAAATTCTGAAGTAGCTGATTCAGAAAGACATCTCCTGTGTCGCCACCAGACATGCCAGTCCTGTCACCCAGAACAAGCAGACTTCCGCCACCGGCCACCCAGTCTTCCACCGCAACACGTTCTGCTGCAGTGTAATCCAAATCGGGCCAATTCACTACCAGAACGTCGTAATTTGCTAATCGCTCAGCAGTCAGATTACCAGTTGCTGATGGATAGAGTTTGTCAAACGTGTATGAGTGATTGGCAGCCAAATTTCTGAATTGACCAAAGTTGTTGGTTGAACTCCATACGGTGATATATGGTACATCCCAAGGATCAATGCCTATTCGAGCACTGTGACTAAGGTCAAAGACAATTCGACCCCTAGGTTTTGGAACTAGCCACTCAACAGAATCGAGGATTATACTCTCAAAATCCGCAGGAATTGATGATCCATCCCCAGGCAGTTGAACAATGCGACCTCCATCCTTATGATTGTCAATCGCAAAGGCTGTTATGAAATCTGTTTTTGATGCATTATTCATAAGGAAAATCATGTCATTCCCTCTGCCTTCGACGAGCTTGGGTTCCCACGATGTTGCCCATGAATTGGCTCTCTCATAGACAGTGTCGTTGACATGATAGGCTTTCATCGTCGGATGACGACTAGTAATGTTTTGACTGTCACTTGAGAAATAGCCCCACCATACACCATGTCCAAGGTCCTGGTCCAAACTATCAAAGATGTAACCACCATACCAGAGGTAACTCACTGCACCATGGAACGTCAATAGACCCCCGCCACCAAGTGAGAATTCTTTCACAAGATGTTCGATGCTAGGTCTTGGAACGTTATTCACCATTATGAAAACATCATAGTCTGCAGTTATCAAATCATGATTGAGAATGTCCTCTTCAGTCAGTGCTTCAACCGTATGTCCAGCTCCTTCCAGCAACGTAGTGATTTCTGCAATATTATTTGTGAAATTAAGACCATCCGAGATCACTGGAACTGTGAGGTTATCCTCATCATAAATCGCAATTCTAGCATTGTGTGGTAATTGTGACAACAATGCTTGAGATTTGAACGGTCCATCGATATTTGCTAGAGCATCGTATCCTCCAAAGACAAACACCGGTGGAACGATTAGTAAACTTGCTAGAAACATTCCTACAATAAGCATTGGCGCGACTCTTGTCAGTGCCTCCACCTCCCATTCTTCGCACACTCCACAAATATAAATAATCTAGAAAATCAGCAGTTTCACTCGCTCTGCTCAGACTTGAAGAGAAGACTGGGGAACTCATTTCTGATCTCTATTGGCAGGATTCTGTCTAGGTATTCGTCATCTCATCTTTCGTCCTGATCTACTTTGTCTATCTCATGCAAGGATTGAAGATGTCGGCAACCAGTGGCATCCTAACCGATCTCTTCCTAACACGAGGTCTCTTGACACTTCACAGCATCTATCATCTCTCGGGGCAAGCGAGTAGGACTGTCAAATAGGAGGAGAATTCTGTCGATTTCCTATGATTGATCGAGTAGATGAAGTATGAAGTATGGTATATACCCATATTGTTTCCTTTATGGAAATGGAAGTAAGGGAATAGACTTTCATGTAGACCTTGCGATGGCAGCAGAAGATGCGGGGTGGGATGGATTCTTCTTATGGGACCATGTCTGGGCATGCTGGGAAGGTACTATGGGAGTTGTAGATCCATGGATTGTAATGGCTGCTGTTGCTGCTAAGACAGAGGACATTAAGATAGGACCAATGGTTACTCCAATTCCACGAAGACGACCTTCCAAGCTGGCACGGGAAACTGTCTCGTTAGATCATCTCTCAAACGGTCGATTAATCATGGGGGTAGGTCTTGGAGCTACACAGGAATTAGATCACTTTGGCGAAACCTCTGATCCAAAAGTACGAGCAAAGATGTTAGACGAAGGCCTCGAAGTCCTTACAGGTCTCTGGAGTGGTGAACCATTCTCTTTTGAGGGAGAATACTACCAGCAGAAGGAAGTGACATTTCTCCCAAAACCGATCCAGAAGAAGATACCAATCTGGGTTGCAGGCACCTGGCCAAAGAAAGCGCCTTTCAAGAGAGCAGCACGATATGATGGCGTATTTCCTCTTGCGGAAGGGGAAGACGGGCTGAGCATTGAGGGATACAAAGAGACAGTCTCAATCATAGAGAAGGAACGAGGTAATCTGATGAACTATGACATTGTGGTCTCAGGTTATACTACGGGCGATGACAAGAAAGCAGACTCTGAGAAGATTCAACTATGCGCTGATGTAGGAATGACTTGGTGGCTAGAGTATCTCATAGATTGGGGAGAGACTCCTAGAGGTATAATGAAACGAGTCAAGCAGGGACCACCTGAACTCTAGCGATTGTGCAGGAACTGAGGAAGGCTCTTACATACTCAAGACGTGACTTTTCTGTTCATGAACATATTCCGGAGTTTCGGATATCGTTTCGGTTTTGATAGTACGTCAGTAGAGTTGACAAACTGATCCACACCCCCAAGAAACTTCGGAAGTGACAGGACCTCCTCATCTTGGATAGTTTCATAGATTGCATCTGCGAAATTATCAGCCCAAATGATTAGGAACGGTCGATTGTGAAAGTTCGACACCTTAGCTTTCATGGGTTCTGTTATGCCGAGGTCATTATGCATACCAGCCACTATCTCATATGCTTTCACAAGGTGTTCCTGTCGGTCTTCCCATGAAGTTGCTTCAAATACACGCTCAAGGATTGGTGTCAAAACAGCTGCACTATTGAGCTGTGAAAAGGCCGTTCCAAACCATTTGATATACGGGGCATACTGCTTCTCCATCAAGAAACAGAGCTTCATGATGTCGTATACCAGTCTAGAACCAACAACACGAGAGCCTAACTCATCTCCTACCTGCCCGCACCGTCCCATGAAGGGTTCTTCTTGAG
>CP070761.1:947712-1191092 GCA_020348985.1 Candidatus Thorarchaeota archaeon
ATCATCATCTCCCTCGCATGTGCAACTTGGAAGTAAATGTCAGAGACCGGACTCCTGTTTAGCACGTGGTAGACGATTCTGTCAGCACACATCTTTGCAACGAGTGCTCTTCTGACTCTTTCCTGATCTTCATCTGAAAGCGATTTGTATTTGTCAAGTGAATTCTGAAGTAGAGTGAGGATGTCATCGGCGTAGGCAGAGGCATTGTCTTCGACGTCCCCCCATACTGAGAGACCGACGCTAGTCTGGGCACCTTCTACTGATACCCGGACTGCCCCATCGCTTTCCGCAACCTTGGTATGGAACATCGCACTTCCTTCAAAGGTTTGACTCTCTGCCTCGCTATAATCAGTCAGCCGAACTCCTGGTTTCCGTGAAGCAGCGTACCAGGCTATCCTGAAAACAACCGGCGGGTCCGGCTTGTCATACTCTAGCGTTCGGTCGACCTGGATTAGACTTTCGAGACCTTCCATCGTCTTGCCCTCTCAGCGCTCGAAAGAAACTAGCTACTGAGTTCCTTATAGAGTTTGGCCGTGGCCCCTTCTACGTCGTTCTTTGTCACTCCGATAGCCGCATTCATGACAATGTAGCTATGAGGATAGTGGTCCACGCAGGAGCCTTTCTCACCCAGCGCAATTGCACGCGGCCCTGTGACTCTTCGGTTGAAGAGTCGGGAGCCAATTTCATGTGCATCAAGTCCATCCAAGGTCATTGCGTAGGCTACAGGGTTCGAGACAGAGAGTACGCGTTGTCCAACTGAGGATGCGATTACGTCAAGCTTCTCTCCCAACAGACCAAAGTTTGACTTCTGTTCTTCTCTCATCGTCCTGTATTTCTCAAGGCCGATTAGGAGGAGTGAAGCCAATGTCTGCACAATCGGGGCTGCACTAGCCCTTCCAGCATAGGTTTCCGCAATTGATGTGATGGTTGACTCCTTTGGTGATACAACAACGGATCCACCAACAGGTGTCAAGAAGTTCTTGTCAGAGCTCTGGACAATCGCATCAACCCTTCCAGCATCGATGGAGGTCATTACCTCTCGCATAACATTCTCAGACTGTACACCGTAAGCGTTGTTCACAACTAGGGGTACATCTCGATCTGCACAAAATCTCGCAATAGTCTTGACAGGATCCATCGCCCTCGGAGGGAAAAATGTCGTTGTGGCTAGTACTGCGTAGTTCTTCGTCCGGGACATCTTGTTCTCAAGATCGCTCATGTCAACATTCACAGAATCATCTTCAATAATGGTAGCTACTGGAATCTCATCAAGTCCAGCTAGTGCAATCCCTCTCTTCGGAGATGTATGATCAATCCTTGGATAGAGAACACAACGAATGTTCTCATCCCTTCTTAGACTAGCGAAAATGAGTCCAAGAGCCATTCCTGTGGCGAGCGGCAAAACAATCCCGTCGCGGACATTCGGAAGACCAAGCTGACGTATTGCATCCAGACTAATTCGATTTGCGAGGACTTGCATCTCGCTTGCACCTGCTGCTTTGGGCTGTGGTGCATTAAGATGTCCACTTCGTCCGATCCCATGATTGAATCCACTTGATAGACGTTCAACTAGTGGCGATGCAACTCGTCCTTCACGTTCCCCGACTCTCACTGCCTTTGGGTCTTTGTCAGAATCCATCGAAGAGAGGAACTGGAGCAGCATCTCGACCTGACTATCGGAGAATGGTTTCTCAGGAAACCTTTTCCTGTTGAGTAGGTCCTTGATTGGTCCAAGTAATGCATCCAGAGTTGTGCCTCCACGTCGTGCGATGCTCTTGGGTATAACGTCTGAAAGTTTCTTCTTGATTTCATCGTCCAAATTGAAGTTCAACCTCCTTCAAGCTAGCAAATACGACCTCTTCTCCTACAGTAATCGGGCTATCAAATGAAGCGGCTATTACTCCACGAGTGCCAAAGGGTTTCAGGAGCAATCCGTAGGCACCGTCGCGACTCTCAACTCTTGAGCCGACAAGCATTGCAGCGCTCTTGTTTGAATGCGCCAAACCCTCAAGCAATACATCGTTCTCTCTGACTCGTGAGACCTGTCCTCGTCTCTCACTTCTAAGATGCAGTCTTACTGAATCCGGAACTTCAGCCACTTGCCCAGAGGCCACAATCCGCATGTTTGTAGGAGGAAGGTCTGTACGAAGCAGCAAGACCTTCATACCTTTCTCGACAGCGACCTTTCTCTGGAGGAGAAGAGCTGCTGAGAACTCCGATTCAGTTGTCAATTCAGAGATGACTGCTTTGCCATCATCAATTGCAAACGGAACCAACTCCGCGGTTAAGGTGGGCATTCCTACCGTGGCGCTCACGTTCATTCGATAGGTGATCCGCCCGCGATACAGAGGATTCAGCTTGAGGTCAGCTATGATTCCTGAGGTGTTTTGTAACTGACCATTCACACAGACATAATCTCCGCGACTAACTAATTTCGAATCGATCTCTGGAACGTTAATTCCGATTCGATCGCCCGCCTTGGCTTCTTCTCTGCTTGTGCCGTACGTCTGGATTGCTCGCAATCTGGCGGTAGTGCCTTGGGGAAGAATTTGTACAGTATCTCCCACAGAAATCCTGCCTCTTAGAACGGTCCCAGTCAGAACAGTTCCATGTCCTCTCACGTTGAAAGAATGGTCAACTGGCATGAGAAAGAGTGCCTCTGTGTTGCGTACTATGGGGCGAATTACATCGAGAAGGGTGGCTCGAAGCTCTTCGATTCCCTTTGATTCTGCCGCTGAAACACCTACATACTTGACGGTCTTGAAGCCGACCCCATCGATAATACCTTCTACTTGTGCTTTTACTGCGTCCAGACGGTCTGAGTCAACTAGGTCAGTCTTCGCAATGACCACAACAACAGTCTCGATGCCCATTGCCCTAAGCACCACGATATGCTCACCAGTCTGGACCTGAGGACCCTGATCAGCTGCAACAACTAGAATGGCAGCGTCGATGATTCCCGCTGATGCCACCACACTCCGAATCAGATCAGCATGTCCAGGAGCATCGACTAGGGTCACAAGATATTCTTCTAGCACGAACATAGTGAATCCAAGATCAATAGTGATGCCTCTCTCCTTAGCTTGCGGATGTTTGTCAAGGCCGGCAGTTGACACCTTTTCACTCAACACTCGAGCTAGTTCGGTCTTACCATGATCAATGTGGCCCATCAGACCTATGTGAACAGGAATTAGGTCTTGCATGTCAACTCAGTGTGCCATTCTCATACTCTTCTCGGATAAAACCTTGGTCTATGGTATGGAGTGTGGTTTATTGGGAACGTTACAGAACCTGTGGATATGGTATCAAGGTCTCTAGAGAAGATGATGCTTATTGCCATTGGCCTGACCACCGCGGTTGTGGTTGGTGTGCCGGTTGTCCTATTCGCAATGGACACAATCGGAAGAACACTAGGAACCGAGGCCGCAGACGCATTCGCGAAAGTCGTCTATAACCAAACAGCACTTGTTGATGAGGGACATATCAGCCAATCTGCCGTGGAAGTCGATGTTCCAGCTGATGTGGTAGTTTCTGCACACGCATCTGAGCTGACAATCTCTTTCATGCAGGAAGAAACAGTAGTGGCGAGTTGGTCAGAGACCTACATACATGACATAGAATTGGTCAGCCCACACGGACCCGGAGTCTATCATCTTACCATAGAGATAGTAGAGGATGTCTTGGAGATTGCATTTATAGCTGTTACTTAGTTCTGCTGTTGTAGAATGACGGATACGCTACGCAACGTTTTTAATGGCATCTCTGACTTTCGGCCTCCACAACGTCACTGACGAGGTCCGCAAAATGGGTGAGGATACAGAGACTCCTGCTGCCGAAGAAGAGGAGGAGGAAATGCCTGACTCAGAGGAGGATGTTGAATCCATAGAGACCCCCACCGAAGACGCTCGAAGATTCAATATCAAGGGCCTTCTAATTAACATCCGGATGTTTCGAAGGATCGTTCAGGTCCTGTTCATTCTTTTCATCAACGCCTACATCTTCGGAGCATGGTTTGGTCAAGAGCAGATCACAGCATTCTGGACCGAGTTCGCAAAGATACTACCTACTCTGCCTATAATCGCTCCACTTGAGGCCCCATTGGCGGTCATTGCAGGTTCTTTCGACACGCTCAACCGAGAGCTGACGTCTGGATTCTTCCCGTTCTTCACGCTCGGTGCGATGGTCATAATACTGACAATACTAGGCCGAGTCGGATGTGGATGGGTGTGTCCCGTTGGAACCTTCCAAGACTTTGCGACTCTTCCAAAGCGCAACAAATCACGACCGGCACCGGGAACCGAGAAGGAGCTAAGGCGTGTAAAACTCTACATCTTCGTCATTACGATGTTCATGTCAGCTTGGGTAGCGGTCAGTACGGTTTTGGGCACTGATGAGTCTATACGGAACGCCCTTGGAATATTCGCGGATTCTGGATTCAATCCACTGAATCCGGCTTACATAATATTCTATGAATTCCTTCAGTGGAATTGGCCTTTCAGTATTGATACTCTCTGGTACTTCTCAACGTGGGGAACTGTATTCTGGCTTCAGATCGTGTTTGTAGCACTAGTACTGGCAATTTCTTATTGGTACCCAAGATGGTTCTGCCGTTGGCTTTGTCCGGCAGGGTGGCTATACGGATTCTTCTCAAGAGATGCGCTTGTCGGCATCGGTCGAAATCCAGCCAGGTGCACTCCCGACACTTGCAGCAAATGTGAAGAAGTCTGCCCTATGAATATCAGAATCAGAAGATTCCCCTATCAGCATATGTACAGCCCTGATTGCATAATGTGCCTGGATTGCAAGAGCCATTGTCCAAACGGTGCCATCGAGATACGATTCTCATAAAACGGGTCAGCGGGACTCTTGAACGACTCTCTCAAAGTCATTCTGCACTTTAGAGTAGAGCTCCATTAGCTTGATACCGAGGACGGTGACAACGGCCCCTCCACCCCCGATTGCACCACCCTTGCGCGTATCAAGGAGTCGTTCACCAAGCTTCTCTTCGATTCCGCGTACAACACCCCAAGCGTATCGATACGACATCCCTAGTGCTTTGGCACCTTCCGTGATAGTGCCGGCCTTCTGAATGCTCTTCAGAATGGCAAAGGCGCCGGGTCCAAAGACATACTCATTCTTGTACTCCAACCAGAGCTTCCAGTTAGGTCTAAACTTCTCCTTGTACATCCTTGCGCCACTCATTATGTCATCCCCCACGAGCAAGCGTTTGACAAGAGGGGCAGCTAGGCGGCGTTGATCGGACTAGGGCCCCCAGCGCATCCGTTCTGCCTTCGTGTCTTTCTTGAAGACCTTCTTGACTTTCTTCCAATGTTCCTGACAAAGATACTCCTTCCTAGATCTAGAGTCCTTGATTCTTAGACCGGATTTGGCGATGCTCTCTGATATTCTAACAGTCGCCATGGCTTTCTTGGACGGGTTCTCACAACCCACAATACTGCAGGTCTTCTTGCTCTCCGTGGACAATTCACACACTTCGCCTGTTGAGCTTGATGACACATTATAACATTGACGGCCAGACTAAAACTCATTCTTGCTGCGTGGGGTCAACACAGGTCCTCTTGAGAAGTCGAACATAACTCGCTCTTCGCGGCCCATTCTTAGTCGCAGCGAAGGGGCCTCATCTATGGTGCCAATGACACACATCTTCATCTGATAATCGGACACTAACTGAGAGACTTCACCGAGGGAGTCTTCTGGAACCGCCAACAAGAATCCCAGGGAAATGAACATTCTGAGCCAATCCTCGAGTGAGATCTCAGAAGGACATGATTCCCTCACGGCATCCAGATCCACTACTCCACCCTTTCCAGAGTATTCGACAAGCATTCCCGCTGTGCCGATCATTCCTGCGACAGAAACATCTTTGGCGGCATTCAGAAGGTGTCTACACGCCAGGATCTCCATTATTGATAGCCTAGAGACGACATCATCCTCACTTCTGTCTGTGACCGAGTCCCATCCAAGTTTGTAACTACTTCCACGGTGGCCTACCCTGTCAAAAATCAGAACTAGCCTATCACCAGTCACTGCACCTCCAGCAGTAAGCATGTCGTCCTTCTTCACCGTACCAGTAGCAGAACCCACAACATAGGTCGAATTGGCCCACGGATTTGTATGGCCGCGGACAATCGGAACTCTGAACTTGTTCGAGCCTTCAATAAGGCCATCCAATAGCTCCTCACCAACTGCTTCATCAGAATAGGAGAGCGCAACAGCGAATGAGGTAGGAACTCCTCCAGCTGCGTAGATGTCCATTACACTTGCAAGAACAACGTTGAAACCTGCGGCCTTTGGATGATTCAAGCATAGCTCCTCGATGATTGCATCAGTCGTGAGCAAAATGACTTCGTCAGAGTTGGTACGAATGGCAGCGGAGTCTTCACCCAGCGAGTGCGGCTGATCCCCTTGATATGATGATAGCCGAAGCTTGCTAATGATTTGAGGTAATACGAACTTCCTTGTGATGCCTTCATAGCTGTGCAATAGGCGAACAATTTCATCAAGTGAGCTCATCAACGATTACCTGACTACAGAATATGAGGCTAAGGCGGACCCAGGAAACCAAGAGCAAAGGCGGCCTGACCCAGTATGACACCTATGCCTAGGAGTGACATTCCCACCATGAAATAGATGAGTGCTTTCATCTCTGGGCGGATTTCTTCCAGCAATTGTACACACCTTGCCTATCTCCGAATCCTGCGCGTCATGCTTATAGACGTTACGGGATGGACCCGCGTGCTACAGGGCTTCCGAGCTACTATGATTGAACATTCTCAAGAATCTGAACTAGTTGAAGCTCACTCTCAGAGAGGATTCCTATTGACCTCATGAGATTCGCCCTAGATTGATCGTAGGCTGACATAGCTAGGTCGCCGATTCGATGCTTTGCATCGAGACGATCCTTGTCACGAAGAAACCGCTTACGGGCATCTTGGACACCCTTCAACCACTTCTTGACGAGATTGGTTGATCGTTTCAGGTCTCCCTTCAGTTTCTTGAGTGACTTCTTTGTCTCCTTTTTCTCTTCTTGTGTGTCCTTGGGATCCTTCGATTCTCTTATGTTATCCAGTCTCTCCATCTCTGCTTCTTGTTGACTAAGTAAGCGTAGGAGTTCTTCAATCCACAATTCTCCTTTGAAGGAGCCAAGCACTTTCTTTCTCGCTTTGATATCCTCGAAGAGAAGACTGAGCTTCTCCGCCCTGGCAGCAAGCTGTTTCTTGTCAGACCGCTCAAGACGTAGAGCTTGTCTAGTTGCTTGTATCTGCTCAATCAGCCTCTCGAGCTCTCGATTCAGGACCACAATCTCAGCCCTCGCGAATAGAATCAACGATGAACGCTCGTCAATTGACTCAACCCTGAGACCGAAAATGTCATCGACCTGACCCGGATAGGATTGAAATGTTACTTCATCTTCGATTTCAGCAGTCGGAATGTCAGTCGAAACTTCTTCAGATGGAAATAGTCGTTCTCCGCATTCTCCACAGAATCTTGTATCTACTACTTCAGAGCCGCAAGATGGACATACAACCAGATTTTCGTCCATAATCCTAGGCCTTCCTGGATCTTCTCTGGACTGTTCGGACTACTGCACATCAATCTTTCTGGAAAATCAACTCAAGTGAGCTGGGCCAACCGGGCGGCCGCTTCATCGAGCTTCCCCTTGGAAGTGACGATTGTGTCTGCGCCGTAATCGGGAAGGACCTTGAGCTCTTCGACAAGAAGGGCAATGGCCTTAATTGGATCAATCTCCTTCTTGTCAATTGAACCGTCCGGAAATGTAATGGAAGCCTCAATCCACTTCTCCTTGGTTTCGTCTACTGGAAACAGACAGTAGATGTAATCATCGTTGCCGCAAATGAAAGATGGGGTATGCTCCCAAGCCTGCGCAAGAAGTGCTCCGAAGGCCTTTGCGTTTTCAGCCTTGTCTGCCATGTGAGGTTCCCTCGTGATTGCTCAACCAGAAGCACTCCACCTTATGACCTTTTTTGCTGTCACCCAAGTCAAGCATTCCAAAGTTGAATGTTAAGGTCGATGCCAGACAAAAGAGTAGTATGCAATCTTGCCATTCTTCTTGACTGTGGCAATCATGAATTCCTTACGAACGCTGGTTGCAAGACGTCCTGCTCTTACAATATCTAACGGTACAACTCCGTCTCTTTGAGGAATAACATGGACAAGAAAAGGCGCGTGATCCCTTCCAGGACCTCGCTCGTAAACTGCAAAATCCGTGCCGAACTTCAGACCTGGACGTACCACGTATCCACGTTCCCGTAACTCAGAATAGACAAGGAGTCGTTCTTTAAAACTGTCAGACCTTTCAAGTCCTATACTTACGATCTCTTCCTCTGTGAGAGTTCTCTTTCTCTTCCTCTTTGGATCGTTTACTACTAGTCGTCCTTTTCTAGTCAGAAACGCGCACTCAAGAAGAGAAAGCTCCAATGGTTTGTCGAATTCGTGTGATTTTGGCTTCCTTATGCCGACGGGTTGTCCAAAATAGCCGTCACGGTACAATAGCATCCCTTCTTCGGGATTCCAGACTATCGCGCGATCGTCTACAATCTCTGCTATTGCCACATTCACAGAATCATTGGACAATGACGTACACCAGCTTGCCGAATCATGTGTTCAACGTAAGAGAGAGGCCGCGAATTGTTATAGCCGCATCTTCGCTGAGATTCGATACTTCCTCAAGAGTGTTGACGAAATCACTGCAACGAAGTACATTAGCGATGTCTGCTCCAGAGGAATAGACTAGTCTGAGCACTTCTCTCTGAACAATGTCAATCTTCTTCTCAATTCTACATATCTCATCTGCATGCTTGAGAGAGGTTTCAAGGTTTATCGAGAGAAAACGGACTGCCTCACGCTGAGTGGTTACTATTGAGAGAACCAAATCACCCATCTTCTGGAGACTTCCCTTCAAATCTCCATCTGGTTGCCAATTCCTTGAGAGTTCAGCTAGGTGATAACAGGCAATCTCGGAACCATCAATGAGTTTGTCATTATAATGAACGAGTCGCAGCAAGTCTTCACGCTGCATCAGGGAGTTTGCCTTAGCGAGCTCGTTGAGAATCGCACGCTTGACTTCATCGCCTTTCTCTTCTAGGTCGGTTATTTTCCTGAGATCCTCGTCACTGACATGCACTTCGTTGCCTAGCCATTCAGTGATGGCATTTGCTACGATTCTATTAGACGATAGGGCAATTCGGAAGTGCTCTTCTATCATCTGTGTTACGTTGGCCAATTCTTGGGTCAAGAATCTCTTGCTATCGAGGACCATATGAAATACCCCGGCTTCGAGCTTGGGGAGCATTTGGGGACAGTTTTAAATCTTGGGGACTTAGTGCCGCTATAGAGGTGTCTGTTGATGGAGCCATGGCAGGCAATCGTTGCTTTGATTCAAGGTCTAGTCGAATGGCTACCAATCAGCAGCGAGGGCCAGGTTGCTTTGTTTGTCTACAACTTCACGACGGTGCCCACGGAGGATCTCATCACACTTGTGGTCTGGCTTCATTTGGGCACAGCCCTGGCAGTGATAGCCAGGTATCCTAGGCTTATTCTCGATATGTTGACTCTGAAGGACAGGAGGCTCTTCAGAATCGTAATCTTAGCCACAGTATGTACGACGGTCACTGCAATTCCGTTGTACATATTCCTCAAGGGCAGCCTCACAGTCATTCAAGGTGAACTGATCAACATCCTTGTCGGCGTATTGCTCCTTGTTACTGCGTTCGTGCTCTATTTGCCAACTAGATCGGTCGAGACAAATCACGGGGATCAGGCAGAGGAAGTGACTGACAAGAATGCATCCATAGCCGGACTAGTTCAGGGTTTTGCAGTCCTCCCTGGTCTGAGCCGCTCAGGCGTTACGATATCTTCGCTCCTCATGCTGAAGGTAAACAAAGAAGATGCACTGAGGTTCAGTTTTCTCATCAGCGTTCCCGCGGTCTTGGGTATCCTTGCCGCTGAGCTCATAACCGGGTCTGCGGCACTTCCGTCTATTGCTCCAATAGACCTGTTGCTAATGGAGATAATCGTGTTCATTACTGGACTTGGGTCAATGGAATTCCTTCTTAGGATTGCCAGAAGAGTTGAATTCTGGAAGCTATGTCTGCTCTTGGCTTCAATCGCCATCCTATTTGGGCTGCCTGCACTATTCTGAGTCTTCTGCCCTCTTTTGGAACATAATGGCGATTGGGGCATTGGCCTGTCTCCACTCACCAAGCTTCCCCTCGTAGTCGAGAGGCACTGGATTTCGGCCATGGTTGCCGATTATGACGAAGAGTGTGTCGTCACGAGCCTGTCTGGACAGAACTTTGACCCAGTTGTCTGTTCGTCTCACTATCTTTTCAAGCAGTGTCTTGGGTGGAGTTCTATGGCCATATTGAGCATATAGACTCTCGAAGTCGAGAAAGTGCATAAAGAGTAGGTCGCTTCGGAAGATGTACTTGGTGGCCTCAATGTAGGCCTTCATGTCATCCCTGATTGGGAGTGTATAGGATGTGTCAAAGCTGAATGTCCTGGCGTCTTCCTTACGGCAGATTGCCTTTGTGAATTTCCCAGAGTCTTTGATATACTGAATAAGATGGAAAATGCCTTGAGGTCCTCGAAGCACTGTGTTAATCAATGGAACAGCAAGAGGGTCGTCAGTTGCAAGGAGTGCAAGAGCTTCCATTCTCTTGATCAGGGTTTCAGGCTTGTAGACAACTGCCTCGAATAAGCCGAAGTTATCAATCATTATCAGCACGACGGCCTTTGGGTTGAACCGCTTCACTATCTCTTCATCCGCAGAAGGGAGCCCTGGCGGGACGTCTATTCCCAAGAGTTTCAGGATAGTGGCAGGGAACTGGTCTGCTGTGGTTTCGACCTGGGGCAGTGTCAAATTTCGTCTTGCGATGGTTCACAAACGTGACTCAAGAAGCTTTTGGGAAGAGGCAAGCCAAAACACAAAGAGAGCACTTGAGTTAGGAAACGGGCTGACACGAGCCTTTAATAGGATTCCAGATTGGATGCCCCGTGAACTGGACCATGACCCTGCGTGACATTGTGTACAACGACAGCATCAAATTCATACTAGCCGGGGGTAAAGGAGGAGTCGGAAAGACTAGCTGTGCCGGAGCAATTGCGCTTCTATCAGCAAGGCAAGGCTACCGAACTCTTGTTCTATCAACCGACCCGGCACACAGCCTTAGTGACAGTTTTGATCAGAACCTAGCAGGCGGTGAAATCATTGAAATTGAAGGCGTCGATAAACTCTGGGGACTCGAGATTAGCGCCGACAAAGGAATGGCGGAGTTCCAGGATGCCATGAGTTCGGGACAGGCAGGACCAGAGGCAGCGGTTGCTGCACAGTTTCTTGGTGACATGGGTGGAATGTCTCCTCCGGGTTCCGATGAGGCCATGGCATTTGGCAAGATGCTAGAGTTCCTGGAGGACTCGTCTTACGACCGCGTTGTCTTCGATACTGCTCCAACAGGACATACATTGAAGCTACTTGAAGTTCCGGACCTTCTGGATAGTTGGCTAGGAAAAATCCTGACTCTTAGGCAGCGTATGAGTTCAATGATGGCAGGATTAAGGGCGATGATGGGTGGTGGCCAAGAAGATGAGACCTCATGGCAGATGTTACAGCGTACGAAAGAAAAGATCAGTGCTGCCCGCGTAGAGCTCTCAAATCCGGAGCTCACACAGTTTATTGTCGTCACCATTCCTGAAGCAATGGCAGTCTTTGAAACCCAACGCCTTCTTGGTAGCCTTAACACATACAGCATACCATCTAGCAACATAATTGTGAATCAGCTGATTCCAGAAAATCCAGACTGTCGGTTTTGTAGTACAAGAAGGGATATGCAGCAATCAAACCTCAGAGACATAAAGGACATCTATAGTGATCTTAGCATAACTGAGATCCCGCTCTTTGATATGGAGATCAGAGGAATAGAGGGGCTTACTAAGCTTGGTCACATCCTCATTGGGGAGGAGCCTTAGTATGAGATTCGCACTCAAGAGGAAGTTAATGTCACTGTTGTTTGTATTGCTATTCTTGGCGTCAATAGCTGCGGCAGCCTATTTGATTTTCAAGCCATGAGGAACAATCTGGATATGGTGTCCTAGACTCCCTTGACACGCTTGACAACCGGAGGGCGAATCTTATAGAGGATTCTCCCACCACAGTAGGGACACTTTACACCCGGGAGGGTCCTCAGTCCCTCTGGAGTCACTTCTCTCTTACAGCTGTGGCATACATAGACCATCTTAGACCACTGAGAACAGCCGCAGTACCGAGCGTTATGAAGTTTTTCTTAGAGTACACAAGGACCCAGTCTCCAGTTGCCTGCATCTTCTTCACTGCCACTTCTCTGAAAACGCTATCCAGAGATATTTTTCTTGACGCGTTGTCCGAGCAGCAATCCGTCGCTCAGTACCTCTGTTACTTCTACGTCAAGCATAGTTCCAGGCGAGAAACCACCCTGAATGGTCATGATTGGTCCCTCATCAAAGGGGTAGACCATCGTGTACCCATGTCTTGCCCATGATTCCTCCGCTGCTATGCCTCGGATAATCCTCCCAACGTAGTCTTTCTTTTTGCTTCTGTTGATTTTTGCGGCAGCCTTCTGCATCTTGATTCCTAGGCTATGGCCTCCTGTTGGCTCCGGGAACCCCTCGAAAGCAGACCCTGGCAGTGCACGAAATCCGTAGAGGATTATCCTCTCTGCTCCGGTTTCACTGAGCTTTTGCATTAGTCTAATCGACTCATCGACTGTTTCTTCAGTCTCACCTGGAAGACCAAAGATCAGGTAGACGAAAGGAGTCATACCAAATCTACGAGCTATCTGAATCGCCTGAAGAACGTCTCCTGGACTTCCACATTTGCCGATTGCTCGCAAGTGCGACTCTGATCCAGTTTCCAGGCCTATGTTCGGAGACGTGCCCGGAATGGTGTCGGAAATCACTCTTGCCACTTCCTCAGTGAAAAGACACGCCTTGACATTTTCAATGGATATTCTCGCATCCTCATTGGATACAGAGTCCAGAGCGGCAATAGCGTTGAGCAGCTCTTCGATAGCCCGCAAATTTGCAGGAGGATAACAGGGATCGGTAAGCGGGGTTTGGCCTCTTCTATAGTCGAGAAAGTCGGGAGCCTCGAGTACCACTCTATGAGCACCTAGATCTAGGAGCTCTCGGACTTCATCAACAATCGACTCTGTGGATCGACTCCTAGGAGGTCCCCAAGTGGCAGGCACACTGCAGAAGCCACAACCAGGTGGGATTTCCTCTGGACAATCCAAACGTTCTCCGGGATCATCAGCGTCACACCCTCCACACTCAGAGCACATTCTGCCAGTCCCTAGCTCCAATCTGGTGCGACGATAGTTGGAACATCCCCGAACCGTCTCTACATACACCTTCGACGCGGCATAAGCACGATAGTCAAGAATTCTGAATGTCGACGGCCTGTACTTCTCCAGCTCACCCTCAGGAATAGGAGTTCTCTCTGAAGTAACCACTGGCCCGCTCGACGAGGAGTAGGCAATACCCTTGATCTCAGATAGATCGACCTCATCATTCAAGAAACCCACTTTGAGTAGCTCTTCCAATGTAACCTCGCCTTCACCAATTATCATCACATCAGGCTTGACTAGCTCTAGGACAGTGGTTATGTCAGAGGAGACAGGTCCGCCTACTAGCACCCTACCTTTGTTGGCGTTTCTCCACATCTTCACCAATCTGCGAGAAACAGGGATATCCATGGTCATGGCGCTCAGTGCGAGATGTTCAAAGCCCTTCAATTGACTTCGAGATGTGATATCTTCTGAACGGGCGATTCTACATCCAATTTGCTTCTTCTCAAAGACCCCAGCTATTGTCCTGGGTCCGCACCCAATGGAATCACGTGATCTCGTTCTACGTCCATCGCCTGCACTCAATGCGTCAATTATCAAAACCCTATCTGACATCTCTCCCACGGAGAGTGCAGAGACTGCTATTACTGTTGCCAAAACGGGGTTTCTGAGCTCCCTTGTGACAGAACTTATATGGCGCCTGATGCCGTATTGTCTTTACAAAACACATTCAGGAGTAAACTACTTAGTGTCTGATGAAGGTGGTATCTGTCCGAATTGCGGACTACCAAGTGATCTATGTGTCTGTGAAACTATCGCACAGGAAGAAGCTAGAATAACTGTACGGGTCGAACGCCGGAAATGGGGGAGGCTTACAACGGTCGTAGAAGGGTTCGACAAAAGCATCGACATCGGTGAGCTCGCAACTAGACTCAAAGGTAAACTGGCATGTGGCGGAGCCGCCAAACATGGTCATGTTGAGTTGCAGGGAGACCATCGAGGTGTGATAACGGATGTCCTGGCTCAGATGGGATTTCCAGAAGAGACCATCTCAGTCGACTGGACATTCATGTCTGCGAGAAGATAGGCGGACACGCGAACATACTTCTTCATCTTGAAGCAATAGTTGAGACTATATAGAACTGACCACCGGAATACCCTTAGACTTGCGTGATTGTATCTATGCCAAGCTTGAGAACGAGTTCCTTGTACCTATTTCTGACAGTGACCTCTGTGACTCTGGCAACTTCGGCTATCTCTCGTTGCGTCCTTCTTTCGTCAAGCATAATCGACGCCACATATATAGCGGCAGCCGCAAGACCCAATGGATCCCGTCCGATAGTGAGTCCGAAATCTCGACTCTTCTCCAAAAGCTCAACAGTGCGAAGCTGAACCTTGCTAGAGAGGGAAAGCTCTGAGGCAAAACGGCCAATGTAATCAACGGGATTGCTAAGAGGTACTTTGATATTGAGACTCCTAAGAAGGAGACGATAACACTGTCCAAGCTTCTTCTTGTCAACCCGCGAAGCGTCTGCAACCTCATCTAATGGCCTAGGTTTGAGTCGGATTCTGCACGCGGCATAGAGCGTTGCCGCGACCATGGCTTCTATCGATCGTCCCCTGACAAGTTTGTGAATGATTGACTTCCTGTACAAAAGGGCGGAAAGCTCTCGAATAGGTTTGGGAATCCCCAGCTGCGATGCAAGACGTTCCAGTTCCGACATAGCCTGTGCTAGATTCCTGTCCATGGAACTATGAACGCGTGATCTTATCTGCCACTTTCTGAGTCGGTAGATCTCTGAGCGACGTGTGGGACTCAACTTCCGACCAGAAGTGTCTCTGTCTCTCCAGTCAATAATCGTGCTAAGGCCTTTGTCGTGAACGGTGTAACGTGCCGGAGCACCTACTCGACTCCGAGTCTCAGACTCATCTGAACTGAACGCCCTCCATTCAGCACCGGTATCGATTCTATGATCTGACAGGACGAGACCACATCCACCGCATACCCTCTCTCCACGTGTGAGATCCTCATGTACCGAGCTGGACCCACACTCGGGGCAATTGAGAGGTTCGGATGCACTTTGAGAATGCCTTCCTCTACCTGAGGGAGAATCATTCGTTCTGTCCAAGTCTCCTCCTCCGTCGTCACAAATGAAGGGCGAACTAGTTGCCAGCAGTCGTGGTACATTTCATGATGTCAAGACAGTCGCACAGGCCCACACACAAAAGGGCAAAACCACTTTTAATGATTTGGTACACGACGAATGGAGTTTCGGCAAATTACGAATAGACGTCAGGTCGTCCGTTCACAGCCGTTTTCGGTTATGATTACTGTGTGCTCATGCTGAGACACAAGTGCAGTTTTCTCTTCGGCAAGGATATTGTGTGCAATGAGCGCACCATTCTGCTGTAGCTCCCTTATCGCCATCTTTAGGGATGCATGCTTCATCTTCTCTGCAAGCCACCTCTCTGCAAAAGGGAATTCCTTGTATTCTTTCCTAGCAATACCAAGGAACTCTTTGGTTCCTTTGAATCTCACAGGAACACGGATGGGAAGAAGCTGATAGATCTGGGGGTTTGGAAGATCTGAGATGTTACCCGAGCCAGTGCTAGCGAATGTTTCAATCGCATATACTTCTCCTTCTTCGACAAGGACCTCCGATTTTCCGGAAACGCAAGGCACCTGTTTTTCTCCATGTAGTTCGTACTCGCCAAGTTGATGTCCCGACAACTGCTTGATTGGTTTGAAACCCGCGTTCTCGATTGTGTTTTCGATAAGGGCACCTATCGTATTCAGTTTGGCACCAGGACGCATCATCCTGATTGCAAGATTCGTTGCTTCAATGGACGCGCTGACAAGATCCTTGTGATCTGGATTCAATGCCACAGAGAATGCAGAATCGGAAATGCATCCATCTATATGAGCCCCGCAATCAACTGTGACAAGATCGCCCTCGGATATGACAGTCTCATCGTCTAGAGGACAAGTATAGTGAGCAGCAATATTGTTCAAGCAAATGTTGACAGGGAAAGCCGTTCCAGAAGCGTTCTCATTGATGTGATTCTCTACGGCCACAACTATGTTTAGGAGCTTCGTGCCTGGTTCAATCAGTGGTCGGGCAATCTCTAGAGCCTCGCGTGCTACAACACCGGCTTGCCTCCACTTCGCCCAGACATCTTCTTCACCGTTCTCATTGACCGATTCGGTTTTCGGTTTCTCTTCTGGCACCCTGAGTAACTCCTATAGTTGCTTCGCGGAGGGTCAAGTTGTATCCATAAAAGAATGTCTGTGTGAATCCTCACAGAACTTTCTCGATTTGCCGGGCGACTCGGGTCATCATGAAAAACATGTATCCCAAGTTGACCTTTTTGTTTGTGAGGACTGCGAGAAGAGCATCCTCACCAGCACCGCTTATGATAATGTACCCCTGCTCACCTTCCACTAACATTCTAACGAACGTTCCTCTCTTCAGCTCCTTGAAGACTCGACTCGTGGAGTCCTGAATCTGCATTGAACGTCCAGCTATAACGTCCTCTTCAGGTACGAGTCCTTCATCGACACCTTCTGGATAGTGAGTACAGATTGGAAGTCCCTGCGAGGTTGAAATAATCAGACTGGCCTGGACATTACCTTGGGAGGCTCGATTCAAATCCTCAAGCATTTCAAGAAGCATCTCGGTCTTGCTCGACAAGGTGTTTTCCTCCCTTGGCAACTCGGTGACTTTGGACTTTCAGTTATTTAAGATTGCTCAGCTCGTCTATGGGGTGCTATTTCTTGACTCTCTTCGCCCCTGCCTCTTTCAGGGCCTTGATGATTTTCTTGAGGCCTGCACCCTTGTCTTTTGACAGAGTCTTCTCTAGATAGGTACCTTGTACGACTATTGACGCGCCTGCCTCTACTGCTTTCGCTACGGACTCGGCATCGTTGAAGCCACCGCCAGTTACTACTGGAATGTCGGCAATCTCTGTGACGGCTGAAATCATTTCAACAGGCACGCCTCCACCCTCCGCCCCACTACCGGCTTCGAGATACACGAGCTTGAATCCAAGAAGCTCGGCCGCAAGAGCATACATGAGAGGAAGCCTAGGCTTGTCCCTTGGGAAGACCTTCGCATCACCTACCCACGCAGCTGTCTTGCCCGGAGATATCAGGAGATAACCCATCGAAATCGGTTCGATCCCCATGAGTTTCACGTTGGCCGCAGCCAGTGCCTGGGCCCCAATAATCCAATACGGGTTTGTGCTGTTCAAAAGACTCATGAAGAACATCGCATCCGCATGCTTTGAGACCCCTGAGATGTTCCCAGGAAACAGGATTGTCGGAATCTCAACTGCATCAGATATCGCCTTGACTGCATCATCGATGATTCCAAATGCCGTACTACCTCCAATCCTGATTGCATCCGTACCTGCGTCCTCAGCAAGCTTTGCCATCTCAGCACAGGATCCCGGGGTAACCTTGAATGGATCGGGATCTAGTAGGCTGAAGTGGAGCGCTCCTTCACGTTCCAGTTTCTCAGCAATGTAGCTCCATACTTTGCCGGTCATCGTCTTGTCTCCACGAGGTACAACCAACTCGAGTTGACACTCTTTTTACGGTTTTGGTGTTTAGCCTCTTCTGCTCTTGAATCGGGGGAAGAACATTCCTGTGTTGTTGATGTAGGTTCTGTATTCCTCCCCGAAGTGCTCTATTAGATGCAACTCTTCTTTCTTTGCTATCACGTAGTACCCTGGAATTCCTATGATTAGACACAAGCTGAGAGGAGACGGAATCATCATGATGAGCCCGATGAAGGACAGCAAGTATGATGTATATGAGGGATGACGCACCTTCGAATAGGGCCCGATTGTGACGATTTTGTGTTCTTCACTCATCGACCAAGACGCGGCCATCTCCTTGCGCACATACCTCGACCACATGTGAAGGAAAATTCCGGTGGATAGAAGCACAAGGCCGATGACCCATAGTGGAGTGAAGGAATAGAGCCAGTCCCAGCTGTACGTGGAAAGAATCTGAATTTCAACAAGAACCCAATCCAGTACTATCATTAGGACGAGACCAAATGACAGTAGTGTGGCAATTGAAGCAGCCGCCAATGCATTTCCAGGAACCCGAACTCCAGTATCAATCTCTCGTTGAACTCTGCGGACACTATGTTTCCTCAAATCCATGTTCAAATGTAACAAAACATCGACCAAAGCAAGAAAGCCAACGGTAGGGCCTGCCAAGCTTATGTCGACCATAGGTGTTCGTAGGTAATTCCTCTTTTCTATCTTCGCAAGAGATTGCTTGATTCATATTGAATTTTATCAATTGCAAGCACGTCTTCGCTGAAGAGTGGTACACTTGGCACAAACTGTACTAGAGGTCAACAACTTGGAAGCATCAGTCCCGTTTGAGGACAGACCACAGAGGTGCTTTGGACCAGTATCGTTCTCTGTCTCGCAGGGAGAATGCCTTGGCATAATTGGAGAGCGCGAGAGCGGCAAATCTACTCTCCTTCTGGCAGCTCTGGGTCTTTTTGAGAGAGTTATGCATCTGAGGATTGCATCGATGCAAGCTGTGAGGACGACGCTCTGTCGAATCCTCCCTCCGACTGTAGTACCTTCTGCTGAGAAATGGGTTGGTTCTGTGATAGGATCATCTACTTTCCATGGGGAGAGTCTTCTGGGAGAATACAAAGACCACTCGCAAAGAGACATAGCCTTCCTTCCAGAGAACAAATCAAGCAATGAAGAAGCTCAGCTCTTCCGCAGAGATGAGGATCTCGGCGAAACTTTGCGCAAAACACTCTCTGAAACATCTTTGAGGCTAATTGAGGTGCTTGGTCTTGACCATCTTGTAACAAAGGCAAAGGAACAGACTATCCAGTCGCTCCTTCTGAAACCTAGTGAGGTGCGTTTGATTCGTATATTTGAGGCCTTGACAGACAAACCAAGTCTGCTTGTCATCGATGAGCCTACTGATTCTCTTGGGACGACAGATCAAGCCAATCTGATTGATGCGCTGAAAGTTGCCAGAGAAGAGACTGGACTAGCCATGATCGTCGCGACTCAGGACGCGGGATTCTTGACCGAGCTTGCGGATCGAATTGCTGTTTTGTACACCGGGAGGATTGTGGAAATGGGAGAGAAGTCAGATGTGCTCTATCAGCCCACCCATCCATATGCCTCAGGTCTAATGGCCTGTAATCCGACAATCATGATGATTCAAATGAGGAGGGGAATTAGGAAGAGACTAAGAGGTGTTCCAGGCACTCTTCCAAATCCGTGGGATTTGCCGCCAGGCTGTGCCTTTCATCCTCGGTGCAGCGAGATGGTAGAAGAGTGCAGAGTAAGCACTCCAGAAATCGATGAAAAGACGGTTGGACACTGGATAGCATGTCATCAACGATAGATTATTGCGCACGATAGATACCTAACACTCCCATTCTTCTACGTACGGCCATCCATAACGCTTTATTAATCATCAATAGGTGGCGCGTTCAGACACAAATAACATTCATGGGCTAGATGGAGAAAACAAAAGAATGAGCAAGAAACGAAGTTCAGAATCGGATACCGAACTAACCGTGGCGATACTAGCTGGAGGAGATTCCAAGAGATTCAGATCCGAAAAAGCTCTTGCCACCTTCCACGGGAGACCCTTGCTGACGCATATGATGGATGTCGCAAAGATGCTCTCTCAGAACACACTTGTTGTGACATCTGACGATTCACAGCAGGAACTACTTCAGGATTTGGCAGTGGATGCAAGGCTGGTGACCGATCCTGATGACGCACCCAAGGCGGCCATTACAGGTGCATTGACGGCATTTGAGTTCACGGAAACAAAATATACGCTTCTCCTGCCAGTGGACACACCATTGGCCAAACATTCCTTGCTGCAGGTCTTGTACGAGCTTTGCCCGGGCCATGGTGCCGTTGTACCCACCTGGCCTTCTGGCCATATTGAGCCACTGCACTCCGTCTATCACGCCGAGCATGCCTATGAGAGAGGGCTGAAAGTGGTTGAAGACGGACAAATGAAAATGCGTCATCTCATAGATTCGATGACAAATGTTTTGGGCGTTTCTACTACTGTGCTCAGCAACTTCGATCCCCAGCTTGATTCCTTTTGCAACATCAACACTGAGAAGGAACTCCGAGACCTTGAGAAAAAGACACAGAGATAGTCCTACAAACCGCTCGCTTCGTGTCTAATCCGACAGGTGCCTTCATGCCCAACCATGCAGGGGCCATAGGGATCTTCAGGAGTACAGCGGGTCCCATATAGTGTGCATTCATGAGGCTCAGTCATTCCCAAGATGACCTCATGGCATTTACATCCAGGGAGTATGTCTATCGAGTCAATAGGTGGAAAATCAAATCGCTTCCGTGCATCATGATTTGAGAGTCCTTCTTTGATATAGAAGCCCGACTCTTTGATAATGCCAAGACCCCTCCACGGAGCGTCAGCCAAATCGAATGCCTCACGAAGAACTTCTTGCGCTTTTGGATTACCTTCAGGCCTTACAACTCGCGAATACTCGTTCTCGGCCGTTGCACGTCCCTCGTCGATCTGATTGAGAATCATGAGTACGCTTTGAAGGACATCCAAGGGCTCGAATCCAGCAGTGACACAGGGCACCTTGTACTCCTTGGCAATGGGTATGAATGCATTCGTACCTATGATGGCGCTGACGTGTCCTGGTGTTATGAAGCCATCCACATTGAATCCATCGAGATTCACCAGCAACTCCATGGCAGGTGGGATAACCTTGAGCGAAGTTAGAATGGAGAAGTTTCCAGGTGGACTCCTAAGCAGCTCCACTGCCATTGTCGGCGCAGTAGTCTCAAAACCAACTCCAACAAACACTACTTCTCGACTTGGATTCAATCTAGCAATCTCAACGGCCTCAGCGACACCATATACAATCCGAACATCGGCTCCATTTGTACGTTCTTTGATGAGTGATGAGCTTGTTGACGGAACCCGCACCATGTCACCGAAGGTTGCAATCAAATGGCCTTGGCGAGCAAGCTCTATGGCCAAATCGATGTCTTCTGCTGCACATACGCAAACGGGACAGCCGGGGCCAGCGACCAACTTGATGTTTTCGGGAAGAATAGACCGAATTCCATGGGTCGTGATTGTATCTTCGTGTGTACCGCACACGTGGACAATGCGGATTTCCCTTTCGGATGCCTTCAACGTAATCTCGTGTGCCAATGCTCTTGCATATCGAGGATCACGAAAGGATCCTTGGTCGAACATGGTAAACAGTCTCTCCTTCGGATGTTACACTGTCAATAAAAGATGTGGCTTGTACCTGGTGATAGGAACCATATGTTTCAGGTTGACCTGAAGTCATCCAGGATGACCATCGCTTCGCCAATGGATATGGAGAGTTTACTTGCAAGTTCTCTGACACTGATGTTTGGGGCCTTAGGAAGAACCTTTGTTTTTGCGTACCCCGAGATGTTGGCAAAGAGAGGATTGCGCTTCACACTCTCAACAAGCACATCCCAAAACTGAGTGCCTTTGAAATCTCTGATATCAAAATCAATTGTGACTGCTGGACGTTCAGGCAAAGAAAGGGTCTTCTTTGGCCCGTTGCCTTCGTCTTCTGTCTTGTCTGTTAATCGCCTCTGCCTCAATGCGGTGTCCCTTCCTAAAATCCCGGCGTGAACACAAGCAATAGTGTTCTGAGCTCGCAGCATTATAAGCCTTCGGGAGAGACGGACGTCACATTTGGACTTCGCGCTATCTGACTCAGAACAGGGACGACAACTTGCGCAAAAGCCTGATTTCGTCCTCGTAGGAAAGTTTAACAACGAAAGTTCAGGCAGCGTCATCTGTAACTTGACCCTTTGGTCGACTGGGGATTGAAACTTATTGCCTGAAGGCATTAGAAGAATAGTCCTTGACGTTTTGAAACCACATACTCCAAGGCTGACTGATTTGGCCTTGATGGTATCACGCGCTGAACAAGTAATTGGAGTTAATATCAGCCTCAAAGAGGTTGATCAGAGCACCGAGTCAATCACAATCACTCTTGAGGGTGACAATCTGCAGTACGAGATAATCAAGGAGATCCTCGAGCAAGCAGGTGCGGTCATACACTCGATTGACCAAGTTGTCGCCGGCAAAAGATTTGTAGAGGAAGTAAATCTGCAGCCAGAGAATAGTTAGATTCCTTATTTCCGACCTTCCAGCTCGGTAAGCAGTCGTCTACTCTCTTCCTCAATCATACGTTTTACTAGTTTCAACAAGCCTTGCTCAAAAGCCGCTGGCACAATCTTGACAACTCTGCAAAGCTGATCCACTATCTTCTCAGCCAAGCTGTGCGCAGAAACCATGTTGCCCCGAACTATGCTACGGACGACTTCTTCGCCTACATTCCCTCTCACAACCGAGTCAATTACTCTGGCAATCGTGCCCTGAGGATCAACATAGAAAGGAAGGTGATTCTTGTCGTGAAGGGTCTCAAACCCAATCTTGTCAACTATGCTCTCGGTGTACCATTCCAAGCTCGATTCTTTCATTCGCATCTTCGCTGCAAAATCAGTCTTTGTCAGAGGGTTGGGATGGCTCCAAGCATGTCTTATCACAATGAACAGGGCGGCGCCAAACAACGGATCGGCTTCGCGTGGAAGACCTTCTCGAGAAACATAACGACGAATCAGGTCCATGGCAAGAAATCTGTAACGTTCCTCAACCTTGTTCTCTGCGAAGAATTCGTATGCGTCGCGGACCAAATCCACCAGCACCTGAGGGTTGACAGCAATGTCCATCTCTTCAGAACGATAGTCCATCTATGACATCCCTTCAGATTGCGAACCCAGCGCAACGTCCAGATGTCCCTGCGTGTGTTATATGTGTGTTGCAAGGGAAAGAGAGGTGAGCTCATTTCGCGCCCATAACTTGTGAGCATTATCTAGCAACATATGTCTTCTCAAGTGCCCATCTTAGGGTCCTCTGGATTTCTGCAAGCCTCTCTTCATCACCGAAATTCTTGATGATGATACCTTGAAGTATGCCATCCTCCGCCTTGACCTCGAAGTCGAAAGCCTGATCCCAGCCAATCTCTCCATTCTCAACTCTGTGCCGATCCTCTTTCTGGAAGTTCCCGAGAATTCGTTCGACAAAGAACCTAGCGAAAGCGCCCATCTTGATGTCATAAAGCGCGTGGTCGGCAGGCATCACTCTAAGATCTGGACCCTCAACATAGACCGTGGCCAAGTCAAGATCTCTCTCCTTGTTTAGAATGACAATCTCAGTAGGGACTTCTCTTGCCATCGCCTGCTCTGCTTCCTCTCGATCTGCTTCGTCCTCGACTGGAGAAGTCCCTAGAGCAGCCTCAGCGGTTGTGAAGCTACTTGTTCCAATCATTGAGTTCAGGGCATTGATGTACGCTTGCAGCTTCTCGATTCTCTCATTGAGCTCTTCAAGTTCTTCCTCTAGCTCCCTCCTGAGAGCCAAGAGAATTCGAATCTGTGGGTCTTCCAAAATCCACACCGTTTTACACGAGTCAGGCTTACACTGATGCTCCATTTCTATAATACGCATTGTATTATAAGAAGACCTAGTGCTCTCAATTTTCGGGTAAATAGAGGTCGGTTACTCTTCCTGAACAGAAATCGCGAAATCCGGACAGTGTATTTCACACAGTCCGCACACTCGGCAAGCTTCCAAATCAACAACTACTGGGAGGAAGAATCCGCGCTCGTCTACCACTTCTGCTTTCTCGAGAACTCCGTGAGGACAAACTGAAATGCAGATGTGGCAACCCTTGCATAATCTGGGGTCAACATTGATCTGCTTCGCTTTCTTGGCCATTTGGGAGCTCTCCGTTCCGAGCGACCAAGCTAGTGAGTTATAACGGTTCTTGTCCGTTCATGAGAGCGGCGGTTAAATAGTCCAGGCCCACAAATGAGAAGTGAGGATGGGTGTCCACCTTTTGAAACAGTTCTTCGTCTTCCCTTGCCCAAAGTGTAAGAATTTCACCAATGCTCCAGTGCGACAGAAGCGTCGTCGCTGTAGCTTTTGTGGCCACATGATAGACGTATCAAAAGCCAACTGTGCTCTCTTTGAAAGTCCAGACGAAGCAACAGAGGCAGTCAAGTTGTTCAACGCAGCCCAGGGTGGAGAGGAGTTTCAGAAGGCAGTAGAGAGGTCAAGGGAAAGAGTATTGTCCCTAGTTCCGGATAAACGTCTAGGTCCTAATGACATCTCAGGTGAAGAGTCAATGCAATTCCCGTCGGGCAAGGGGAAGAGACTGATGATGCTGCTTGAGAAAGAGGCATCTGAGAAACCATGCTCGTTGGGCAGATTGGAAGAACTGTGCATAGACTATCAACTTGATTGGGACTGGGTCGAAAGTCAATTGACGAAACTCTCGAATTGGGGTTCCGTGATTTTTCCGCGTCCTTGGAGTATTCAGTTGGTAAGCGAGCATAAAAAGAAGAGGAGCAAGCTGAGCGAAGAACAGGATGTATCAGGAGCAATTGTGGAACTACTTAGAGAACTTGGAGGATCTGCTGACTACGACTCTATTGTGGGTCACTTTCTGACATTGGGTGTTGCTGAGAGTGCTGTCGAGGCATCTCTAAACAAGCTTGCGAAGACCCATCAGGTCTATCAACCGAACCCGGGAATCATGAGTCTTCTTCCGGATGAACTCGATTGACTCTTTAGAGCTCACACTGTATGGTTAGTGACTGGAATGCCGATTGTGGAGCTAGTAGCGAAGAAGGTCATCGAGAGCAACCCTGACATAGGGTTAGGAGTTGTAGATATGATTGTGCTTCTGTGGCTCTACACGAATCCCTATTCAAGCCACCGAAGACAGCTCAGTAGCATGAAGAACATTCTGAAGATGACAGAGACTCTACAGAATGCAGGGGGAAAGATTGAGGTCACCGAAGATGAGTTGACACAAATCGTATTGGCCAGTCTCGGTCGACTCAAAGACAACGGTCTGGTTTACATTCGTTCAGCGGGAATCCACTTCGTCAAGGGCACACTGAGTGAGAAAGGCGTGAACTTGGTTGAGAAATCAATTGGAACGCCAGTTCTTAGGCGTATCACTGCTGAATTCGGCGACAATCCATAGAATGCCTCTCAATCACGTTGAGAAGAGGAGTCTCAGAATAGGAGAGATCTAGGACTACAGAACCCAATGTTTAAATGGTAAAGCGTTTCGAGAGCGGCCGTCGCTCTCTGAAAGCGACTGTTTCAGAATAGAAGGAAGCAGTGCAAGCCTCTAGTTCTGCTCGCGAGAACGGCTTGTATACGTGTGCCGGAATTGCTCTGGAGTGGTCGTTTGAGACACAAATATGGCTGGTCACCTCTCAATCGAGAGAACGAGGGGCAGACTAAGTCAACGCACTGGAAGTGAGGCAGTATGCCAAGTTACGGATACAGCATAATCGGCATCGATCCCGATCGTACGGCGGTTGCCAGTGGGAGAAACATGCGATGTTCGCCCAAGCAATGTCGGGAGGTCTGTAATGAGATCAGGGGCATGATGCTAGACAAAGCAATTGAGCTTCTCGAGGGTGTTATTGAGGAGAAGGTCTGGATTCCCTATAGACGTCACAAGAAAAAGAGAGGGCATCATTCAGGCATGAAGAAGTGGATGGCAGGTGGCCATCCTGTCAAGGCTTCTGAGCACATTCTCAAGATTCTGAGAAATGCTGAAGGAAACGCAGACAGCAAGGGCCTGGATATTGATAGACTCAGGATTCTCCATGCAGCGGCACATCGGGGAAGAACGTACAAGGCATACATTGAGAGAGCATTTGGAAGAAGCACTCCTTACTTCGAGAATACCTCCCACGTTGAGATAGTGGTGGAAGAGGTGGCATAGATGTCGGCAGTGAAGTACTTCATAGAACAGAATTCAAGGAAACTAGCGATAGATGAGTTCTTGGCTCATGAACTGAATGCAGCAGGTTACGGTGGAGTAGAGATTAGAAAGATGCCGACGAAGACGGAGGTTGTAATCGAAGCCTCTCGCCCGGGAGTTGTCATCGGTCGTCGAGGTGCCAAGATTAGAGAGCTCTCCGAGATACTTGAAACAGAGTTCGGCATTGAAAACGCTCAGCTTGAAGTTGCCGAGATAGAGAACCCTTGGCTGAATGCCCAAGTGATGGCCTCACGCTTGGCAAGGCAACTTGAACGTGGTATTCGATTTCGAAGAATGGCCTACTGGATACTGAGAAGGGTAATGCGTGCCGGCGCGATAGGATGCGAGATTCTCGTAAAGGGGAAGCTATCAAGCCGAAGGGCGAGATATCAGAAATTCAAGCAGGGAACAATCGCCAAGACTGGTGAGCCCGCAGACATATTCGTTGATGAGGGTAATGACACTGCAACTCTGAAGCCGGGAGTAATCGGAATCAAGGTCCGCATTATGAGACCTGATGCGAAACTGCCCGGAGTCGTCCATGTGAAGAAGCCGAAGGTGAAGAAGCGAGTTATCCCAGAGATTGTCGAGAAGGTCGAAGAGGAAGTCTTGGTTACGACAGACGCAGAGGTCATTGATGAAGACCTAGAAGGAATCACTGACATGGAGGAGCTCATTGAGCTTGAAGAGCTGGATGGCCTCGATCTGATTGACGAAGAGCCAGAGGAAGTAGAAGATACTCCAACAGAAACCAACGCCTCTGGGCCAGAAGAGGAAGTCACTGAAGAGCAGCCACCGGAAGAGAAAGTCGAACCACCGGCGGACGATTTGAAAGAGCTTGAGGACTTGGACGGGGGAGACTAGAAGATGGCAAGACTAACTCCGAAGGACATTCGTAAGCTCACGCCCCCCGAGCGTGAGAAGAAACTGGACGAGCTCTACAATGAACTGGCTAGCATACGTATTCAGATTGCAACGGGCGGCGGGTCTGAAAACCCATACAGAACTAGAGCAATCAAGAAAGCAATAGCGAGGATTCTAACCATTCAGCACGAAGAAAAGATGGAGGAATCAGAATGAAGATCTCTCCGGACAATCTGACCAGACACGAGCTCACAGGATTGACGGCTCATATAGTAGCATCGAGTGATCCCGGTCTTGTCTGTAGCCGCGGTGTTGTGATCGATGAATCAAGAGAGATGATTCATATTAACACAGAGCGAGGGCCGGTTCGTGCGGCGAAGCAGGTCTGCGTCCTTGATATTACACTACCGGACGGCGGTGTCGTTCGTGTCGACGGACAGAAACTTAGAGGACGTCCTGAAGAAAGACTGAAGAAACGCCTTAGGAGATGGTAGAGATGTCTGATAGTAAGAGCAAGGTTCGGAACATAGGCATTCCCGATGTAGAGCCTCCTGCAAATGTATGTGACGATCCGAATTGCCCATTCCATGGCAACTTGCCGGTCAGGGGCAGAGTCATGGAAGGAACTGTGACAAGCGTCAAGATGCACAAGACGATAACATTCCAGATGGACTACTTGAGTCTGATAAGGAAGTATTCGCGTTATGAGCGGCGAAAGTCGAAGAAGCACGCCCATCTTCCACCTTGCATTGAAGTCAGGCTGGGCGACACCGTCAAAGTAGTGGAATGTAGACCGTTGGGAAAGACAGTCTCCTCGGTAGTGGTTTCAGTCACTCCATCGGAGGTCAGCGTGGAGGAGTAGTCAATGTCAAGGAAGGTTGGAAGAGGAATTAGAAAATTCACCCCACGAATCGCTCGTGGGCTACCAATTGGAGCGAAGGTCCTATGTGCAGACAACTCCGGTGCAAAGGAGCTGAGGATAATCACAGTCCTCGGATACAAGGGAAAGCTTAGGAAGCTCGGCAAGGCGGGAATAGGTGACCGCGTGAATGTATCAGTGACTAAAGGTAAGCAAGAATTGCGCAAGCAAGTGCTTCAGGCCGTCATAGTAAGACAGAGAAAACCATTCCGTCGACCAGACGGGACTTGGATGCAGTTTGAGGATAACGCAGCCGTGCTGATCAAACCGGGCGGCGAACCACAAGGTTCCGAATTAAGAGGCCCCATGGCAAGAGAGGTAACTCTTCGATGGCCGCGAGTTGCGGCAATCGCATCGAAGATTGTGTGAGGTTGAGCTAGATGACAAAGAAAACGAGTTCAAAATCCCCAAGGAAGCAGAGACGTAGTATACACAAATCTCCACTTCATACACACAAATCGATGCTAAGGTGTCGACTTGACGAGTTTCTACGTGAGGAGTACGGTCTTCGAAACATCGTCATAAAGAAAGGCGACTTGGTACGAGTCATGAGAGGCCAGTTCAGAGACACTGAGGGCAAGGTAATCCGCGTTGACTACCAGAAGGTTCGAGTCTATTTGGATAGCGCCACAACCACGAAAGCGGACGGAAAAGAAGTTCAGGTTCCCGTCCATCCTTCAAACCTCATGCTTGTCAAACTAGAACTAGACGACGAAAGGAAGGCCATCCTTGAGGATAGGATGGTCCAGATTGCAGAGGGTGAGTGAGATGGCAAGAAGAGGTCAAAAGAAGCATCTGAAGAGACTGCCGGCACCAAGACATTGGCCAATAAAGAGGAAATGGGGCAAGTTCGCGACCCGTGTTATTCCCGGACCGCACCCCAAGGAGCATTCCCTGACTCTAGCGATTCTTCTCAGAGAAGTGCTAGGTCATGCAGAGAACCTTCGCGAAGTCAAGGCAATTCTGACAGAGGGCCAAGTGTCCGTCGACGGCCGCATAAGAAAGGATCCGCGATATCCGATTGGACTCATGGATATTGTTGAGATCAAGAACTCTGAGGAGAAGTACAGACTTCTGCCTCAGAAGGGTGGCGGGCTGCGTCTCGTAGCGGTTGATGACGCAGAGACCAAGTACAAGCTCTGTAGAATCGAAAGAAAGCAAATGGTCCCCGGAGGACGTTTACAGCTAACACTTCATGATGGCAGAAACATCTTGATTCCGAAGGATGGCAATCCTAGTGATTACAAAACTCTTGACACACTCCAAGTTTCACTACCAGATCAGAAGTTGATGGCTACGATTCCTTTGGAAAATGGCGTATATGCCGTGGTTACTAGAGGACGTAACATAGGCATTGAGGGCAAGGTCCTAGAGATTGCAAAGCGTTTTGGAACTCATGCAAGTACCGTTACTATTGAAGATCCAGAAGGCAATAGATTCCAGACCGCCCTTGACTACGTCTTTGCAGTAGGGAAGAGGAAGTCGAAAGTTTCCCTTCATTCAGCTGGAGGTGCCGAATAGTGAGTGCACCAAACGAGCAGCTGTTCATTGACGACTGGAACGCGTTTCCCATGAGACAGCCATACGTTTCGAAGGTTGTGGTAGATATGTGCACTGGCGGCGGGGAGCAGCTTGGTCGGGCTGGAACAGTCCTTGAGCAGCTCACTGGTCAGACCCCTGTCCAGTCGAAGGCGCGTCAGACAATCAGAGACTTTGGCATTCGTAGAAAGGAGCCGATAGCTGTCAGAGTGACTCTTAGACATGGCCGGGCAGCGGAGTTTCTTGAGAAGGCGCTTGAGGCAAAAGAGAATGTGCTACTGATTAAGAACTGGGATGATGATGGAAACTTCGCATTTGGAATCAAAGAGCATATCGACATTCCTGGCGTCAAGTACGATCCAGAGCTAGGGATCCAGGGCATGAACATCACAGTCTGTGTTGAGCGACCAGGATTCAGAGTGAAGCGAAGAAGAAAGCAGAGAAGCAAGGTGCCGTACCGACATAGGATCACTCCAGAAGAGAGTATGGTCTTCATCAGGAAAAAGTTCGGCATCGAGATTCTGGAAAAGGAAAGGGAGAGGACCTATCTCTTCTAGAGGTGACATATGATGAGTACAAAACGAGAACGCGGCAAGAAGCGAAAGAGGATGGGCAAGGGTAGTCGGGTCTGCGTTCGTTGCGGCACACATCAGGCAATCATCCGCTCATACGGACTCTACATGTGTCGTCGATGCTTCAGAGAAACTGCAGAGAAACTAGGATTCCGCAAGTATGGATGAGGAGGCTGAAAAAGAGAATGACACTATTAGATCCATTGGCCGATGCAATGTCTAGCATATATAACAGTGAACTGGTCGGAAAACCAGAAGTTGTGATTTCACCGGCCTCAAGTCTCATTGAGAGAGTCCTTCATGTGATGCAATCAAAGGGCTATATTGGAGAATATGAGAAGATTGATGATGGAAGATCAGGCAGATTCCGGATTCAGCTCATGGGTAGAACCAACAAATGTGGTGTGATCAAGCCGCGGTTCCCAGTTAGAAGAGATGGCTTCGAGAAGTATGAGAAGAGATTCCTTCCTGCGTTCAACTTTGGGATATTGATTGTAACTACACCTGAAGGCGTGATGACTCACGAAGATGCCAAGTCCAAAGGGATCGGAGGACGGCTGCTTGCGTACGTATACTGAGGGATTCAAAAATGTCTACAGACTATATCTACGAACAGCAAATCACAATTCCTGAAGACTGTCAGCTGATATTGGAAGACAAGACAATCACCGTTAGTGGACCTAAGGGATCGCTCGCACGGACATTCCCAGAACCTCAGACAACTATCAGGCTCGAAGACAAGGAACTGATAGTGACCACGAACATCAAACGCAAGAAAGCCCGAGCCCTTGTCGGAACTGTAGTTGCGCATGTCCGCAACATGTTCATCGGCGTGCAGCATGGATACAAGTATGAGATGAAGATTGTCTATAGCCACTTTCCGATCACGATCGAAGTTCAGGACAAGGAAGTCATCATCAAGAATTTCATTGGTGAAAGAGGTCTTCGCAGAGCAAGGGTGATTGGTGATGTTAGCATTGAGACAACAGAAGATGAAGTCATCATCAGTGGTATTGACATCGAACACGTGTCACAAACTGCAGCCAATATCCAACTCGCTACAAAGATCAGGGACAAGGACAGGCGTGTCTTCCTGGATGGTATCTATGTAATTAGGAAAACGAAGGGAGAGTCTGTTAAGAGCATAGTGTAGGAGGCTCCAATATGTCAAAGAAACCGCAACTCTCGGATGTGCCCGGAATCGGTGCAAAGATGGAAGAGAAGCTTAGGGATGCAGGAGTGAAGACAGTAAGCGCGCTTTCCAAAGCAAAGGCAGAAAAATTGGCCGCAAAGGTCGATGGACTTAGTGAATCTGGAGCAACGAAGATAATCGCTGCGGCCTCGGAACTCGTTTCGCCTCCAGCACCAGCCAAGGAAAAGCCAAAGAAGAAACCCACTCCCAAGAAAGCTGAGGCCAAGCCTAAGACGAAGCCAAAAGAACCAGCAAAGAAGAAAGCACCTCCGAAGAAGAAAGAGAAGGTCGAACCAAAGAAAGCTGTCAAGAAGAAAGACGAGCCATTGACAAGGGATACACATGTTGACACTCGTTTGTGGAGTGTTGCACAAGCCAAGAGGCGTAAGCAGCCCAAGTTCCGTCATGAACAGGCCCATCGGTGGATCAGAGTAAGCAACTCCTGGCGCAAAGTGAGAGGTATTGACAGTGCCACACGAGAGAAGAAGAAGGGTCGTCCAGCAATGGTCTCAACAGGCTATCGTAAGCCGAGAGCAGTTAGAGGAATTCATCCATCCAGATATGTTGAGATCCTCGTACACAGACCTGAAGACTTGGAGGGTCTTGACCCTGAACTACATGCTATAAGGATTGGAGGAAAAGTGGGTCTCAGGAAGAGACAGGCAATAATGCAGGTTGCAGATTCTATGTTTCTCAGAGTCCTGAATCCGGGAGTTCCTGAGACAATCGAGGAAGAGGAGCTGTTCGCAGATCTTGAGGGAATTGAAGACCTGGAGGCAGACTAGAAGATGAAGCTCACAACACAGAAACGCCTCGCAGCAAGAGTAATGAAAGTTGGAACCTCAAGAGTCTGGATTGACCCGGAATTTGAGGACGAGGTATCCTTGGCAATAACCAAGGATGACATCAGACGACTTGTCGACGAAGGGGCAATACAGGCCAAGGCAAAGACAGGTGTAAGTCGAGGTCGAGCTCGTCATAAGATGAGACAGAAGCGGAAAGGTCTCAGAAAGGGACTAGGCAAGAAGAAGGGCAAGCATACCTCGAAGCTATCCTCGAAAGACAGATGGATGATGAAGATTCGCCCTATGCGAAAGGAGCTCAAGCGTCTTCGAGATGAAGGTAAGATAACCCGAAGAGTGTACAGAGACTTGTACCTGAAGGCAAAGGGTAACGCATTCAGAAACACTGCGCATCTCAGAACTTACATTGCAGAACGCAGACTGGGGGTGTCCTAGATGGCACAGGGTCCAACATACAAGGTCAAATTCAGACGTCGTCGTGAAGGCAAGACGAACTACTATAGAAGGAGAAGACTCCTCCTTTCAAGGACGCCAAGGCTAGTGATTAGGAAGACTAACACTGCAACGATTGTTCAAGTCATTGAAGCACAGGTCATAGGAGATGTCACCCTGGCTGCTGCGAAATCGACGGAGCTGATTTCACACGGATGGAATGCGGGAACTGGCAATATGCCTGCCGCATACCTGACCGGGCTCCTAGCGGGCAGGAGAGCAAAACAGAACGGTGTCTCTGAGTCGATACTCGATATCGGACTTAACCCTCCTGTCAGAGGATCAAGAGTCTATGCAGCTCTCGGGGGTGTATTGGATTCTGGATTGGAGGTGCCGCATGATCCTGAAGTGATTCCAGATGATGAAAGAGTATCTGGAAAGCACATAGTAGAGGCGTTCAAGCACTTCCAAGAGAACAAGTCCAACCCGAGCCAGTTCGCAAGTCTTGGGAAGAAGAAGACAACCATCACTTCGATACCCAAGCAATTCGAGGCCACAAAGAAGTCAATTCTGGCCTTGACGGAGACAGGACTGAAGAAATCCAAACTACCAGCTGCTGCGAAGAAACCCAAGAAGAAGGCACCGAGGGAGAGACCGGAAGTCAGACCACCGAGGGCTGTACCTAGAAAACCAAAACCGAAGAAGCTGATATCTCGAGGGAGAGGTAAGAAAGGCAAGAGGAGACGATGATTGATGAGTGCTAGGAGGCAGAGAGGGCGCAGACCGCCACGACCCGAGCATAGTCCTCTGGATGATTGGGTACCAAAGACCCATCTTGGCAGACTTGTGAAAGAGGGTCACTTGAACAGTCTTGAAGAAATCCTATTGGGAAACCACAACATTAGAGAGTCAGAGATTGTTGATATGTTGTTCCCCGAACTACGTCAAGAAGTGGTTGATGTCACTCTTGTACAGAGGCAGTCCGACAGTGGTCAGCAGAAGAGCTTCCGAATAACTGTCGTGGTAGGTAACGGCGAGGGAGTCATTGGCATAGGAATGGGCAAGGCCGCAGAGTTCGTGCCAGCAATCAGAGCGGCTGAGGCTCGTGCGAAGATGAACATCTCGATGTTCAGAAGAGGATGTGGTTCTTGGGAATGCCGATGTCACGATCCACATAGCATTCCATTCCAAGTTATGGGAACCTCAGGTTCAGTCACTGTTACATTGAAACCTGCGCCCAAAGGAACAGGGCTTGTGACCGCTGATGTGGCGAAGACTGTGCTTCGCATAGCCGGACTAAATGATGTCTGGTCGATAACAAAGGGACGATCACGAAGCTCGTCAAACTTTGCCAAGGCGACCGTGGAAGCACTGATGGAAACATACAGAATGCTGCCGCCACAAGACTGGCAGTCTTCAGGAGTCGATCTACCATGAGTAGCGAAGAGAAAGTGATTCTGGCAATACGCGTTAGAGGTCAAGTGAGAGTGCGTCCCCAGATAGAGGACACTCTCGATAAGTTGCTGCTGGTCAGGCTCCACCATGCAAGGGTCTTGCGAATGACCCCAAGCCTTCAGGGCATGATTACAAAAGCCAAGGACTACATCACATGGGGAGAAATTGACGAGGAGACTGCGACGATTCTCCTAACCAAGCGAGGAAGACTGCCCGGAAACAGGCGGTTGACTGATGACTACATTAAGAGTAACTCGAGCTTCAAGTCAATCAAATCCTTTGCCAAAGCCTTAGCTGCGGGAGAAGCAAGCACTTCTGATGTCGAGGGATTGAAACCAATCTTCCGACTTACACCCCCATCCAAGGGCTTCAAAGGAAAACGCAACCTACCTGTCGGGATGGGTGGGATTACTGGATACAGAGGTAGCGAGATTAATGGTCTTGCTGTGAGAATGGTTTAGAGTGTGTGTAAGACATGAGCTGGGATGATCCTGAAGAAAGAAGAAAGGAATTCCGCCGCTGGTTCGGTGACTTTCTACCTGATTCACTCTTTCGTGAAATAGAAGAAATGATGGAACGTATGATGAGCCAGATGGGCGAAGATGGCTTCTTCGATCCTGAAGCAATTAGAGAGTTCATGGAGAACCCTCAAAACACTAGTCCGTTCCTGTTTGGTTTCCGTGTTCAGATAGGATCTGATGGAAAACCAACAATCCAGCGGTTCGGTAACCCAGGTCCCGAATCCATTGGGGAAGACGTGCCTCCAGTGGTTGAGCCATTGGTGGACGTGTTCGATGAGGAAGACGAGGTAATTGTGGTGGCAGATCTTCCTGGCGTCGGTCGGAACGAGATTGGCGTCAAGATCAAGGGCGAGAAACTTACAATTCATGTTGAAAATCCGGATAGACCCTATCACAAAGAAATCAGGCTGCCGGCCAAGGTAGTCAAGGACGAAGCAACATCATCTCTCAGAAACGGAGTTCTGGAGATTAGACTGAGAAAAGCAGTTTAGAGGAGCGACCAACGATGCAGAAGAGACCGAAGAAGAAATCCAGCAAGATGCGGGGACGAAGGGCAATGGGATATGGCTTTAGTGCCGGTCATAGAGCCTCAGGACAGAGAGGCGGCAAAGGAAGAGCTGGAACAAAGAAGCACCACTACGTCAAGACAATCTTGGAAGACCCGGACTACTTTGGAAAACACGGGTTCAAACGACCACAGAAGATTATCGAAGAACCAACTGCTGTCAACGTGGGTGACCTCGATGCTGCTGCTGACAGACTTGCAGAAAGAGGCCTTGCAGTAAAAAGTGGGAAGAAATACACCATAGATATTACCAAGCTCGGGTTCGACAAGATACTGGGTTCGGGCAAGGTCACTAAGAAATTGGATCTAACTGGTGTCAAGGCCATTACTGATAGGGCAAGGGAGAAGATTACAGAGAAGGGCGGCACCGTCGACCTTCCCGCAGAGTAGACACTTCTCTGCCAAGTGAGCGGCTGCTCCTCTGACTAGTACAGATGCTCTACATTGCTTACGATTATCACCATTTTGGACAATAACATTGGGTGGTTTGGGCGGCAGGAAGCAGACCACTAGCTTTAAAGGTTGAACCCCGCTCGAACGCGAGAAAACCAACCCCTTGGAGACTTTGGGTCAAATGCCAAGTATGTTTCTGAGAGCACTATCCCCTCTTGTCAGAGTGATGCCAGAGGTCAAGGCTCCAGACCGTGAGATTTCATTTCGCGAGAAGATCATATGGACTCTCATAATCTTGGTCTTGTTCCTCGTAATGTCACATATGCCCCTCTACGGTGTCGATCCCGCAACAGGAACCGACTACCTTTGGGCGATGCGAGTTATCCTCGCGAGCACACGGGGCACGTTGATGGAACTGGGGATAGGACCCATAGTCACTGCAGGACTGGTAATGCAGCTTCTGTCAGGCTCAAAGATAATCGATGTAGACTTTAGTGATCCTGAGGACAGGTCACTGTTCACTGGTGGTCAGAAAGTCCTTGCAATGATAATGACTGCCTTCCAGGCTTTCGCATACATTGTGGGTAATGCCTATGGCCCGCTTCCACCGGCCATGCAGGTCATCATCTGGTTCCAGCTATTTGTGTCCGGAATGATTGTCATCTTGATGGACGAGCTAATCCAGAAAGGATGGGGACTTGGTTCAGGCGTTTCTCTGTTCATCATGACAAATGTCGCAGGTCAAGTCATGTTCAACATGCTCAACATCACTGAGGTTGAGACTGTGGCCCCAGTAGGATACGCTCTTGCATCTACAAACCTGCCTAAAGGCATTATAGCAGCAATGATTGCCAATCTCCTGAGAGCGTTCGGAGTTGGTGAAGAACCACCTGTTGATGTTGCTTGGCTATTCATACGTAATGGATTCGATCCCAGTGTTCTGGCGTTGATAGTGACGTTTCTCATATTCTTCGGAGTCCTCTGGATGGAGTCAGTTAGAGTTGAGATACCGCTTCAGTATGCGAAGTACAGAGGCATGAGAGCTAGGTATCCCATTAAGCTGCTGTATACTTCGAACATTCCAGTAATACTTGCACAAGCTCTGTATGCCAACATCCTGTTCTTTGGGCAGATCATTTTCAATGCGTGGAATCCTGGTGCCAACAATCCGTTTCTCAATTGGCTGGGAGTCTTCGAGCAAGACCCAGATTCAGCAAGGATGATAGCCGTCTCGGGGCTGGCGCGGTATATTACGCCGCCGCAAGGAATCTTCTCCTTAATCCGCGAGGATGATTTTCTGATACATGTTATCATCTACTCAGCTCTGATGATCCTCCTTTGTTGGGGTTTCTCGAAGATATGGGTGGAAATATCAGGAATAGCCCCGCGCGATGTCTCACGCCAACTCCTGAATTCGGGGTACATCGTCCCAGGATTTCGCCGAAGTGAGAAGGTTCTGGAACGCCTCTTAGAAAGATACATCCCCGTGGTGGCCGGGTTGGGTGGCTTCCTAGTTGGAGTCCTAGCCGCGGCCGCAGACGTAATGGGGGCCCTAGCTTCAGGTACAGGAATACTGCTCATGGTCAGCATAATAAAACAATACTATGAACAGATTGCCAAAGAGCAACTCGCGCAAATGGGTGGAGAAGGCGTCCAAGGATTGCTTGGGATTATCTAATCCTAGAAAAGAGGGACTCGGACAGAGTTCCTCTCTGACTTTCTTTTGGCACACAATAAACTTCGACATTGGCTCTAACCACCATCTCTGCTGCGGACGAATTCACAAAATCTCCTTGAATAGGGACGTCGTCAGTAGACGCCCCACCTTCCATTCCCCGAGCAAACCACTCTGACTTCACATGTCCTTTCAAGATTAGCAGCATAAGCTCTTTCTGAAGACGAGTTGGTCAGCACCTTCGACAGCTTGAAGCGGCCTATACGGTTCTCTATTGACTTGGAAAGCTTGATGAGTTTGGCCGCCATTGCCCTCACAAATATATTGGCACTGTGAAGTAATAGCGACTTCGCTATTTAGGTCCCTGCTGTCTTGAGAATCTGACAACTATTTTGTCTCTTCTTGCTTAGGCGTCTTGCTCCAGAATGCCCTCCATCTGCCCCTTCCAACTTGCACGAAATAGAACTCGATAGTCTCCTCTGTGATATCGTCGACCACGTTCTCAACTATGGAATACTCAACCGCCTTAGCCAGATTGTTTCAGCTCCATTCCAAGCTCAGGTGATTTCTTAGTTCATGCAAGTAGATTATCTATCTTTGTCAATCTGTGACTTATAGAATATGCACGGAATCAATCGGAAGCGACCGATTTCCGAAAAGCTTGTCTCCAAAATGCGCTGCCTTGAGATGTTATTGCGGACCCTTCATTCAGAACTGTTTTATAACCTCACCTGAGAGGAGAACGATGCTTAAGCATATAATTCCACGGTGAAAACCATTGGCGTCCACCAGTAGATGGCGATTTGTCCTGCCAGGACTCATGTTCATTGTGTGTGCATTCTTCACATACTACTTCATCGACACAACTATCACTTCACTTGATGTCGATCGTTTGGATCCGATATTGAGCTGGACCTATTTCGACTTCAACATAGTCACTGTGACCTTGATTCTTGCTGTGCCGATCTTGCTGCTTGAATATCGTGTTTTGGCGGCTCCAGGTGCTTCGGCATTCCTCTATTTCGCAAAAGCCTGGAAGGCCGCATCATATGAAATGAACATTATGAACATAGGGAGGGAGTTTGGATCAGCCCGACTTATCAGAAGAGCGGCACCACCTGCACTATTCAGTGCGGCTTCGGCGGGTGTATTTAGGGTAGGAATAAGGCGCTTCATCTTTGGACCGACACCCCCTATCGTGCCACAGGAGCTCATTGGACAATACAATATCATGATCACTCTGATGGGGACTCTTGTGTTTCTGCCTATCGCACTTGCATTCTTCATTCCAACATGGGTTCTAAACGATGCTGGGGTAGTCACACACCTGAAAGGATCGAAGATGAAGGTCAGGCAGCCCCCCGATACTCAAGGTGTAGGAAAATGGGCTGGGAACATGCTAGGCGGGTACGCGTTGATAGCCTATCCCCTCACTGCACTCAACGATCACTTCTACGAGCCCCTGTTCTTCGCAGGGGATGCGGTTCAGACCTTTGATCCCATCAGAAGCTTCCTGTGGATAGTTGGTATTCCATTGATTGCTATGGCATTTGTCTTGCCAGTCATAGCTTTGAATGAGAGGTCACACAAGAAGATGAAGGCGCGGGTTACGAGGTCTGCACGAAAGCTTGGAGCCAGTCCTATACGAAAGGAAAGAATCGCTGTAATAAGGAAACCTACAAGGCCGAAAGTCAGTACGCCTACAGCAGAAGCTGAAAGCGAATTTGTGGAGGAGGAACCTCCTGCCGTTTTTGACTTGGAAGAAGAGGACGGCATACAATATGTGACGACGGCAAAGAGCAAGAAGAAGGCAAAGACCAAGGAAAAGGAATCTTCGACATCTTCCAAGAAAGCTCCTTCATCCAAACCGAAGCAAAAGAGCAAGAAGTGAGGACTGCAATCGGCGGATGGCGTGATGCTGATGTCAGTCCATATCGAGAGACTCAGAGAAGAATATGAAGGACCCCACCACTTGGTTACTACATCTGACGGTCTAACTCTGTTTCTTCGTGAGTGGAGACCGGCTCAAGGAACCGCAAGAGATACTGCGATACTGATACTGCATGGAATTACAGCTTACAGTGGTCCATACGCAATAATCGGTGAGCCGCTCTCTGAGAACGGATTCACAACGTATTGAATGGATCTTCGTGGACACGGCTTATCGGACGGCCATCGGGGTGACAGTCCAGGTATGGAAGTGTTTGTCCGTGATCTTTGCGAAACGATTTCCTTTGTTCGAAGAAGACACGCACGACTGGTCCTCTTAGGTCACAGTCTCGGTGTCCTTTCAGCAATCCTCGCGATGGCTGAGTGCAGTTCTGCCGCTGATGGTGCAATTCTCCTTGGTGCTGCACGTACTATGAGAGAGAGCGCATATCCGGAATTGTCACTTGGTAAGAAGCTTCGAATTCTACTCAGTTCGTTGATATCCCCTACCAAGCAAGTAGTTGAATACCGGCGGGAGGGCATGGTTGGATTGGATGATCCATTATTCACTTTCAACTATACATTGCGCTTCATGAGGATTGCAGGCCTAAGAGATTTTGAGTTTCAAGAAGAACTGAATATTCCTGTCTTTGTGGGGATTGGAGAAAGTGATGAGTTGTTCGATGTTGAAGCCTGCAGGAATCTCTATGATGAGATACCAGCGTCAACAAAAGAGTTCCATGTGGTGCAGGGCGCAAAGCATGCTGAGTTCCCGCAAGGAAGTTGGTCCAGACTAATAGAATGGGTCGTTGAGAACTTCGCTTGAATAGCAATCCCGGTGACCATTTTCTCATAAGAAACGGAGAAGCATGGACTAGGCTGAGCCCTAATGAAGGTCTCAGCCCGTCCAAGAGATAGAGAGTCTTTGTTAGTTGGCAACCGTGATTCTGAGACTAGGTCTTCCGACTCCAGTCAAGAAGTGCTTGGGGCCAGTGTATCAACGGAAATGCAGAGGGTTCCTGCAGAAGAGTCCTCAGCTCACTCTGGCGAACGTGATAGACACTCTGTCGCATATCCTCAAAGTTGGGCTTCTTTGTAATCAGCTTTAATCCCACTAATCTGCGTAGAGCAAAGCTCACGGTTCTGGCCGGGAGTTTTGAGCTTTCGCTGATTTCCTTGGGAGTAAGAGGGCCCTTTATTGTCAGCATACCCAGAACAACCAACGCACTTCTTGGCAATTCAGTCAACATATCTCAGTAATCTCCATTGTCTAACGACTATTTGTGTGTAAAAGAACAATATCTATTTGCGTGACCCTGAATGTTCAGAATGATGCGGATTCGGGTGGTATTTCGAGGAGATTTCCGAACTGCCATGTTCAGAAAATGCCAAAAATGCGGTTTCCTCTCAAGACAGGACTTGAAAGATTGGTCGTAGACGTATGATTAGGGCCAACGTTACCATCGCAATCATGACATCAAATGCGGTCGATCCAACAAGAAGCATTGCCATCTCTGGTGTTTCGAATGCTTGCACTATTGTGAGAATTGGTAGGATGAAGCGAACGCAGCATGCTGCAAGAGGGATTACTATGTATCTCGCCGGGTCGCGTGCAGCTACTAGCTGGAGGCTTCCTAGAGTCACTGCTAGTAGTCCCATCGTTCTCCAATACAAAGGATAGTTCGGGATTGTCTGAAGTCCTGTAGCCATTGCCACGATAGTGTCACCCCACAGCATGACAGCTGCTCCCATTACTACCTCGAAAGCTCCTCCAAGACCTATCATTCCCTTCAACAGCACTTCGGCGTTGCGATTTGACAATGAGCGTTCCTCCGCTGGTCACCACTGCAATATACTTGCCTACAGAATGATATATATCCTGCACTAAAACGACCTCGACTTGTCATCAGCTCCAGACGGTGATTCTGTTATATGAGTGAGTCAAGAAATGTTGTAATCGTGACCGGGATACCTGGTGTTGGGAAGACAACAGTCATCAACACAGCAGTGGATATGATCAAAGAGGAATATGGAGAAGAAGTACTCATCTTGAACATTGGGACAGAGATGTTTGAGATAGCTTTGGCGAAGGGAATGATAAAGGACCGTGATGAGCTCAGAAAGATGCCCACCTCAAAACAGAGAGAAGTGCAGAGACTTGCAGGCGAAGCCATAGCGAAGAAAGGGAAGTCTGCACGAGCCATTGTAGACACACATACACTCATTCAGACAGAAAACGGATTTCTCATTGGATTGCCCGAGTGGGTTTCCAGACCAATCCAGCCGAAGACTGTTGTGCTGATCGAAGCGGATTCAGCCAACATCGCCAGTCGCAGGAATTCTGACGAAACCCGCACCCGTGACGAACAGCTTGTAGACGATATTCGAGTTCATCAAGAGATGTGTCGAGCAGCTGCTGTCTCAGTGGGAACACTTACTGGAGCGACCGTTAGAATAATCAAGAACCGCGAAGGTCTAGTTGAAGAAGCTGCAAGAGAACTTGCCGAGACACTAATGGAGTGAACCTAGATGCAGGATATTTTCGCTGCGATGTATAATTGGATGCTAGTCAACGTCTCATCACCGCCAGGATCAGCAGTTTTTGTGCTGATTGTGTCAGTTAGCATCTCCACAATCAGCAATATGGCAATGCGACGATTCACGGACATGCGTCGACTCAATAGGTACCAAACTGAGATCAAGCAATACCGTGAGATGGAGCAACAGGCAAAGAAGACTGGAAACGAGAAGTTGTTGAGAAAGGTCAGAAGGCGAAAGAGCTACGTTGACCGCATTCAAAGGGAAATGCTCACTGCTCGCTGTAAGCCAATGATGTTCTTCTTCATACCCTTCATCCTGCTTTTCAATGTCCTCCGAACATTCTACCTTGAAGCAGACGGCATAACTCAAACGATCGTAGCGATTCTTCCATTCAATGCCAACAAACTACTGCCTTTCTTGGAAGGTTTCATCGGAGTCCAAACCGCTGCAGGTTTTGGACTGTGGTTCTGGCCATTCTACTTCCTAGTCGGTCTTGGTCTCGGACAAATCCTTCAGAGGATACAAGGTGTCCAGATTATGACTACTTAGGAATAAACAAATGCCTAGGTATGGACAGAATCATAGAGAAAGTGATTGCACCCATCGTTGCACACCGCTTTCCTTAAAAGTGAAAACCAAGGGTGCGTGAGAATAGCACAGGGTTCAGAAGTGAGTGATTATGCCACGACCAGGCCATCTAACGAGAGGAAGAGCAAACCGTACGATTAGGACGCCAGGCGGCAGATTTGTTGTTCACAGACAGAAGTTCTATCGTGCGAAAGGCACTTGTGCAGAATCCGGTAGACAGCTGCAGCTTCCAAGAAGAGCGAAGCATAGACTAACCAGGAAAGCTAGTCATTCTTCGAAGAGACCCAATCGACCATATGGTGGTAAGCTGACTTCCAAGGCACTGAAGCGGGGAATAACTCGACAGCTCCGCAATCAGTAGGAGATGATGCACTCCAGATTCGTTCAATTCAGGTGATGAACTTGAAACGAACTGTCACAATAGGAGGGCTCCATGGAACAGGAAAGAGCTCGGTGGCCGACGTTATTGCCAAGCATTTCGATTTGAGAAGAGTCTCAGCGGGAGCAATCTTTCGGGCAATCGCCAAAGAAAGGGGGTATTCTCTGGAGGATTTCAGTAGAGTCGCCGAAGGTAGCGAGGAAATAGACAGAGAGCTTGATGCTCGGCAGAAGGAAGAAGCAAAGGCAGGGAATGTCGTGCTGGACGGACAACTCTCAGCATGGATGGCAGGCGAGTACGCTGACTTCAGAATCCTGCTGACAGCGTCTCAAGATGTCCGCATAGCTAGGATAGCTGGAAGGGACGGAGTTAGTATTGAGGAAGCAACGCAGGAAACGGTTGCCAGAGAGAATAGTGAGATAGAGAGATACAAGGAGTACTATGGAATAGACATCTCTGACCTCTCGAAGTATGATCTTGTCCTGAACACCGAAAAGTTCAGTCTGGAGGGCGTGGTCAAAGTCGTAATTGCGGCCCTGGAGAACTTCTTCTCTCAGAAGTGAGCTCGTCCTCAAACAATCAAAGCGCAATGTCTATATTGTGACCGACAGTCGGCACCCTAGTCTCCCAGCCAAGGAATGGGGTCATGAGGTGACTTGTGACTGCAGCTTGACTGAGGCATGGTTGAGGTTGGAAGAAATGAAACTGTACGAAACAGGAAGAGTCTGTGTAAAGACCATGGGCCGTGAAGCCGGAAGCTACTGCGTCGTAGTTGAGCAGAGTGAAGGTAAGTACGTCATCGTCACGGGCCCACAGCATCTCAGTGGAGTGCGAAGAAGAAGAGCGAACATTGGACATCTCGAACCCCTTGAAACGATAATCTCGATTAAAGAGGGTGCGGACGACCAAGAGGTTGAGAACGCCATCAGAGAGGCAGGACTCGAAGAAACCTTCAGGTCCGGAGTCCGTCTGCCAGAGTAATAACCGGTGTTCAAGCCAGTCGTAATGGGGGAACCCAAATGCCCGGCATCCTCCCATCTGACCTCCCCCGCGAACTCATTGTGAAGACTTCACATTCTACAAGTAGCGACTATGGATTTCTATCATTAGACAATCTGCCAATTGAGTATCTTCTTGAGAACGGAGTAATCTCACTTGACAAGCCTGCAGGTCCGACAAGTCATGAGGTCGCAACTTGGGTCCGGTCGATTCTGAATATTGAACGGGTCGGTCACGGAGGCACACTCGACCCGGGTGTAACGGGAATTCTTCCACTCGGGATTGGAAATGCTACGAAAGCGATGCAAGCACTGCTACCTGCAGGAAAAGAGTATGTTTGCGTGCTAGAGCTCCATGAGATGGCTTCCGAAGCAAGAATCCAGGAGGTACTTGCAGAATTCGTTGGAAAGGTGTATCAGAAGCCCCCTCTGCGTTCGTCAGTGAAAAGGGTCCTGCGAGTTCGAGAGATATACTACATAGACATCAATGAGATCAAAGGCAAGCTCGTGCTATTTCACGCGGGATGCCAGGCTGGAACCTACATACGCAAGCTCTGCTATGATGTTGGTGAGGCACTTGGATCTGGGGGGCATATGAGAGAGCTGCGCCGTACTCGGGTTGGAGCCTTCAGAGAAGACGAGCACCTTTGCACGCTGTTAGACTTGAAGGATGCGTATCAGTTCTGGAGGGAAGACGGTGACGAACAGGAATTGCGACGGTACGTACAGCCTATCGAGTTTGCCATGAAGCATCTTCCTGAGATTAATGTTCGTGACAGTGCTGTTGATGCGATTTGCCACGGTGCCAGCCTCGCCGCGAGCGGAGTCGTCAGTTTAAGCAATGGTATCAAAAAGGATGATGCTGTTGCACTCAAAACCATGAAAGGTGAGATCATTGCAATCGCCAAGGCTGCTGCAACAAGTGATGCCATAATCAAGGCAAATAGCGGCCTAGTGGCAATGACTGAACGCGTCTTTATGGAGAGAGGACGATATCCGTCACAGTGGAAGAAACGCACGAAAGAATAGAATTGTTCGACTTCATCGAGAAGTTCTTAATGCTTCCAGTCGTATTCTGAGTGGCTCTGGAGCAAGAGTGCGACTGACGGTAGCAGTCCTTCAGGACAGCAGCTGAGGAAGCTCCCAACTACATGCCGGTACCGGTCCTGTGCGAACAGGGAGGTGAGAGCCTCGCTCTGGAAACAGAAACGACACCTCCAATTCACGTTTGACTGTGATACGGACTCGAATCCGTTGAGAAGTGATTTGGCCAGGTTGAAACGGTCCATCACCGGGTTAGCAATCTCAAGAATACGCCTACGACGTGCCGGCCCGAGGCGTAGGGTAGAGAGCATAGTTTGATGTCGCAAAGCTCTACTCTGGTAACTCAGTAGGGCAGAACAGAATTGGGGCTACTCCTTGCACCAGGGCCATCTTCACCTATTGGAGTCACGTTGGTGATTCTCCATAATCTCTTGTTGTGTAGCGACGACTTCTGTACTCGAACTGCACGATGCGTAGGCATCTAGCCATTCTTTGTTGAGAGTCAGAAATGCGTGGCCCCATTTGAACACAGATATTACCCTCTCCGCCGCATCCTCAAGCCCAATGATGTACAATGCAGACGCAATAGCCTCAGCTGTTGAGAGCTTTATTGGTTTGTACGTATTAGTAGGATTAGCAGCCAATAGGTAAGGCAGAGCGCGTTGGATTCCGTATCTTGATCGATTGAAGATTTCTTCTGCTTGCTTCCATGAGCAGTCCAAACCTACCAGACCGGACTGTAATAGAGAGACTTTGTCGGCCCTCGAGAACGCCGTGTCTGCCGTGGGATTGAGGACGATGGCCTCTCGTGGGATTCGCCTCATCTCCTTCAGGGTCTCTGCGATCTTGAACCTAGCCAATCTGTGTCCTGTGCACTTCTTTGGGTCACATTGGCCCGCCTGATACACAAGCAGATTGGGAAGTCCACTCTTCTGAGCTGCCATCATGTAGGAGCTAGTGCAAAACAGATTTCAGGTTTGCTACTTCCAATCCATGTGTCCGACCATGTCAGGTGAAACTAACGAGGAATGCGAGATTTGCGGAGACGGTCTAGTCTCATCAATCGTTTGCCGCATGTGCGACTCGACTGTATGTCCAAACTGTACTCAAGGGACAGAGGAGCTTTGCCTGACATGTTATGAAGCGAAGTGCAGGATTTGTGGTGATTATCTTTCATCTCGGGCTTGTGACAGATGTGGGAATCCGGTCTGTGAAGATCACAGTGTTAGAATCGATGCTGCGACAGTCTGTGATGGATGCAGGATGAGTTGATAGTGGTGGAGGAAAGGATTCACCTAGGAATGGACGACATTGACAGTCCGAGAGGGGGCTGCACCACACACTTTGCGAGTTTGCTTGTAGAGTACCTGTCCACAATCGGCGCAAAGTGGATAGACTATCCGAACCTAGTCAGACTCAATCCGAACATCCCGTATAGAACACGAGGGAATGGAGCAGTCGCTCTGCGGTTTGATATCGACTCCTCGGAAAGCGAAGGGATACTGAAGTGGGTTAGTGAGAAGATAGTTGGATACATCGAGAAGTCCTACCCCAACACCAACCCCGGAGTTATCATCGTGAAGGGAGAGATTTCAAACGATGTCACCAATTTCGCGCGGAGAGCCCTTTGGAGAGCACTTCCTATAGAATTAGCCCGAAGGATACTGAGAAAACACGAGTTGATGCATTTCTGTGTTGGTAATGGTAGAGGGTTGATTGGAGCTTTATCTTCCATTGGAAACCAGCTACGAAACGACCACACCTATGAATTCCTCGCATATCGAGGTTTGGACGCCATCGGTGAGACCAGAGGTGTGAACCCTCAGTCTGTCATAGAGATGGACAAGATGTTCTCAGGCCGTCTCTTCTCCAATCTCGATCCCGTGTCTGGTAGAATACTGGTAGAGCCCAGAGGCCCAGATCCAGTCCTTTTTGGGTTGAGAGGAGAAGCGGCGGGCGACGTAATCCGGGCCGCGGACCATGTGCAAAGCAGCCAGGACATTGACAGATGGATGGTCTTCAGAACGAATCAAGGCACGAATGAGCACTTGGAGAACAGACTTCAGATATCAAGACTGCGGCCATATATCGCTGTGACTGTAGAGGGGAGAGTAGAATCGCAACCAACTATGCTAGAGGGCGGTCATGTCGTTTTCAAACTGGGTGACGATTCTGGAACCATTGAATGTGCTGCGTACGAGCCTTCGGGCGATTTTCGCAAGACCATCCTGCTGCTTAGACAGGGCGACAGCATTGTGATTCTGGCGGGAGTGAGGCCTTCATCCAAGAACCATGGATTAACTCTCAATGTAGAGGGATTGCAGGTTCGGGAGGTCACAGAGCAGGTGGAATATGCTAATCCAGTTTGCCCCAGGTGTGATCGGAGGATGAAGAGTGCTGGCAAACAGAAAGGATTCAAGTGCGCAAATTGTGGTCATAGAGACGCTGTTGCAGAGAAGATCGCCACACCGGTATCTAGAAGCCTTAAGATTGGGTACTACCTTCCACCTTTGTCCGCACAAAGACATCTTACGCGGCCCCTAGCTAGGATCAAACGACGTAATCGGGGAAGACCAGATCATATGGTCGAGGAATGGCATATTCCCTAGACCGTGAGAACTGAATGAATGTACTTTAGACCCTTCGGCCACGCCGACCGCCGGGCTTCCGTGTCCCATCGTGCGGCATTGGGGTAACTTCGTCAATGATACCGATTCTCAGACCTGCACGGCTAAGAGCACGGATTGCCGCCTGAGCTCCGGGCCCGGGAGTCTTGGGACCGTGTCCACCGGGGGCTCTAACACGGATGTGTATCCCGTAAATCCCTTTGTCTTTGGCTTCACGCGCAGCTTGAAAGGCAGCCTGCATTGCGGCATGTGGTGATGATTCATTGCGGTCTGCTTTCACCATCATTCCACCAGAGTAGCGGGCGATTGTCTCAGCACCGGTGATGTCAGTAATGTGTACAATCGAGTCGTTATACGAAGCGAAGATATGTGCTATGCCCCACTTAGTTCTCTCTTCCTTTCTACTCATTCGGTATCACCTGGCATTGGTTCTCTCTCGTCTTTAACCCCATCTGTATCCGTGTCAATGACAGACTCTTCATCAGGTACCTCTACAATCCTACGTGCGGCATCCGAGGCCGCAATTCTGGCTGGATGCGATTCATCGTTGAGAGGAGATTTCCCAGCATATGTCAAGCGGCCTTCCTCAGCAATTGTGATGATTCTGGCAGGTGTCGTCACTCTCGCACTATCAAGTGCTATGTGTCCGTGCGTGACTAGCTGCCTGGCATGGTACATAGAACATGCCAAACCCTTTCTGAATATGAGTGTCTGCAATCTTCTCTCAAGAAGATTCTCGAGCGTTAGGTCTAGTACATGATCGAGAGTGGGTTCAGTCGTTAATACTCCATTTCGAGTCAGTCTGTCTACAAGCTCTCGTTCAAGCTGGGCTCGTTCAGATACTGGCAGTGCAAGTAGATTCCTTGCTTGCCGTCGATATCCCGAGAGCTCCGTCCTGTGCCTCCACAATTCCCTCTTGTTCCTGAGACCATAAGACCCCACGAGCTGCAATTCCTGCTCAAAGCGGTCACTGTCAAATGGCCGCTTCGGAGCCACGTACTTCTTTTTGGATCTTCTGGGGTCTCCCATGCTAAGCGACCTCTGTCTATGTCTTCTTCCTCGAAACTCCTACGGCCATTCCGGCACGTCCGGTAGTTCTGGTGTGCTGACCTCTTGCCTTGAGACCTAATGAGTGTCTCACGCCACGCCATGATTTTATCCGTTTTAGTCGGTCAATGTCACTACGATGAGCAAATTGTAGATCCGAGCCTATGAGGTGCAACATCCTTCCTGATAGTCGATCTCGAGGCCGGTTGATATACCACTCTGGCATCTTGGCGGTCACCGGATCCTTTACGAACTCCTCTATTCTCGCAATATTCTCATCAGTCATGAAACCGAGTCGGTCATATGGGTCAATCTCCAACCGATTCAGAATCGCCCTTGAAAGCCTAAGTCCAACTCCTCGGATTCGGGTTAGCCCTTGAAGGATATTCTCTTGGCCATCGATGTCGTGGCCTGCGAGTCTAACGATGTGTTTATACTCTTGCTCGGACATGGTCTATAACCTCATACGAACTGACATGAGGCTTGCTCGCCTCTTTCAGGGGCCTTATAACCATTACCATAAGGAAAGGCTATGAACTGCTCAAAATCGGCAAGATGATGAGGGAATTGTCACGCGGCCTCTAACAGCTCGTCTCCTTCAAACTTTAGGAGTTCATCAACTGGAATATCAGGTATCTGGACATTCACATGCTTTGCCGCGGTATTGAGGAGAATCCGCATGAAGTCATCACGATAAGCAAGATCAATTGCCACCAAGGGATGTGTTTCGGCGCCGATTATCTTCTCAATTATGGACGGGTCAAGGGCATTGGGCAAATCCTGTTTGTTGGCTATGACAACGATTGGAATGTTGGCGGCATCCCGTCTTATCATTGTAAACATGTCCTTCGAGAGAATAACATTTCGAAGAGTCGAGTCCGTAAGTAGGAATACAATGTCTGCCCCCTTGAAGTACAACTTCCAAAGCTTGCGGAATCGCTCTTGACCTGCAAAGTCCCAAATCACCAAGGAGTAATTCGCAAAATGGATGTTTTCGATGACTTGCATGTCTAGCGCGACAGTAGGGATGTACTGAGTTGGTGGCTGCTCGCCCATCAAGAGATGCAATGTGGTAGTCTTGCCAACACCGCCTTCTCCAACCAGTGCTATCTTCAGCTTTGAGCGCACAAACGGGGCCATGATGTTAGCGTACCTCTTTTTGATGTGCGTGACAGGGTGCCTCTCCAGCAACTCCGCAATGGCCTTCGCGGCACTATCGATTTTTTCGTTGACAACGCGGTCGTTTTCACCAATGTCGGCGATGAAGAGAAGGGCAATCTTCTCCGTACACATCCTGCAGAAGTACTTGTTACCGCCTATGTTTAGGGAAATGTCTTCTCTACCGCGCGAGACCTTTCTCAGTTCCTCTAGTGCCGCCAAGTACTCGTTGATTTCTTTTCTCGGCACTTGGACGGTCCAGTATTTAGTAGACGCAATTGTGCGTTTACTGCCGGGCCGAATTAGCACCGTGCTGTGTATCAATGATCGTCCGCCTTGCAATTCTGACAGAAAGATTGTCAGAGCTTTCTTGTAACCATTACAAGAATGGCCAATCTCGCATAAATCTAGTGAGGGCACGACAATTTAAGCTGAATTCGGGCAAGGTCCTTCGCAAAATGGGTGCATATGTCCTGGAACCCAATCTCTTTGGAATACCGTCACATGGTGGCCAAAGATTATAATCGACTGCATATGCACTTCGCTCGATGGTTTGCGATGGTCCTGGATAATCCCCAGAAAGCAATTCTGACCAAACGTGTGAAAAGTAGAGCAATTGATGCGGGTTTCGTTTCTGTAGGTGTGGCAGAAGTAGACAGGCTGAGAGAACTCTATTACGGCTGGGCTGGTGAGGTCCGTGAGATATTCAGGCCGGAGAAAGAACTCCCTTCCACGAGATCGGTTGTAGTGATGGCATACAGCATTCCGGATCATGGCTACTTCCTGAACATTCCCGCACCAAGATTGAGAAGCAGCGAAAAGCATCAAGAGAGTAAAGGACCAGGTCACAATAGCTATGTCTATGAAGTAATGAAGAACAAAGCTTGGAGAGTTGTAGAATACCTTAGAGATGAGGGTTTCGAGACGAAATGGTCAGTAGGAATTCCTCTAAAGACAACTGGTGTTCTCTGCGGTATTGGTTATCAGGGAAAAAGCTCGCTTCTGGTGACTCCTAGTCACGGCCCTCGTGTAGACCTAATAGCTATCTTGACGTCGGCTGAGCTTAATCCAGATGTGCCGTTTGAGAGGGACCTGTGCGGTACATGTGAAAAATGTATCATTGCATGTCCAACAAACGCAATAGAGCCCTATAGACTAAGAATCAATCATTGCATGGTATATCCATTGGAATGTCCTGACTCAACTGAAGTCCCTGATAGTGTGAGGGAGAAAGCAGACCAACTAATCACACGGCCCACAAGGAGCAGCTTCATCCAGTGCTCAAGATGCATGGATGTTTGTCCTATTGGACGATAAGACATTCAAATGGCTACGCACAATGGGCGTATGAATCCACTCAGGATAGCGACAGTCTTAAAACAAATCAATCTCTGTCCGTGCCCGATGCCTGGGTAGCCAAGCGGCGACGGCGGCAGCCTGGAGTTTCTCGTCTGTTCAGATGGGTCTAACAGGCAGCTGCTCTCCCTTTGGGAGGCATGAGTTCGAATCTCATCCCAGGCGCCATTCTCTGCTGTTGATTTTTCATTACTGGGTTTGAAGCATTGATATCTTCTTGTGAGAACAATATCAGGAAACGCTCGAGAGGCTTGCATCTGATGAAAGTTGTTGATGAGTTTCGTATGGCATGGAAAGTGATAGCCCACCCTGAATCGCTGTTCAATGAAGAGAGAAGCGTCCCAGGCTATTGGCCAGTCGTTCGCTTCTACCTCGTTGTCAATCTACCGTTGGCTCTTCTAACTCCATTCGTGAACTGGCTTCACATTCCAAGTGACATAGTGCATGCTGGCACGAATGCGCAGATGATGGCCTATGTCCAGGCCCCGCTTCTAGAAGCGACAACAGGGATATGCCGCTATGTGTGGGTCGCTTTTTTGACATACTTCGGGAATGTTCTGAAGCTTCCTGTCTTGGTGACCATCTTCCATGCTTTCGCCATCGTCTTGAAAGGGTCAGGTACTTCCCTTCATTCGCTAAAGGTTGGAGTGTACGCTGCTTCCCCAGTGCTACTGTTTGGATGGATCCCCTTCTTTGGACTGATCTCAGGCCTTTGGGTTGGTTATCTATATGTTGTTGCTCTGAGAATGCTTCATGAGTCACCAATGGGTCCCACTATAGCTCTCATCAATCTGCTAATCGGTATTCAGTTGGTGTGGGCATTCCTCTTTGGGTGGGTTGGAAGCTCGGTGCCGTGGTAGCTATGCAAGATGTTGATTTGGAACACGTGTTCCAAGTGCTCATGTTCCACGCATTCCTGCACCAGGAGACATCGTGATTTCGCCAACGATGTTAGTATGAATTATCTCTGCAATCTCGGAAAGATCATCGGTCTGCCCTAAAGACCACATCAGTTTGACAAATGCGGCCTCGGAAGTCATGTCATAAGCACTCAGAGCGCCTACCTTCAGCGCCGCTTTGCCGACTTCATAGAGGGATAGGTCAGCCTGTCCGAATGGACACTGAGTACTCATCAGCACTGTACAGCCCCGCTCGAGTGCTTCCTTGATAACGCCGCCTAACGCATTCTCTCTTGTAGGTATGTTTCCAGACCCAAATCCTTCGATGACTATACCGTGATAACCGAGGTCTACTATCTTCGTGATCACACTCGGTTTCATTCCGGGAAACACCTTGAGCAGAAATACCTCTTCATCAAGATGCATCTTGAACTTGGGTTTGGGGCTAGTTCGTCTCATCCTATTCTCGTACAGGACTATGTCCCGACCTAGCAGCCCTAGTGGAGTTGGGTCGACCGAATCAAAAGCGTCATGTGCCCGCTCCCTGAGTTTTCGAGCCCGTGTTGCACGATGTATCTCACCATTGAATACAATGCAGGTCTCTCCCAAATCAGCCCATGCAGCAACTCTGATTGCATCGCGTAGGTTCCGTGGCCCGTCACTCCACGGAACAGATGCAGGTATCTGTGATCCTGTGAAGGCGACCGGCCTGCCAAGTCCTTGTGCCATGAAGCTCACTGCCGCCGCCGAATAGACCATTGTATCCGTCCCATGCAAGACGACAAAACCATGAATATCACTATCCTCTTTCGTGATTGTCTTGATGGCATCAGCAATCTCTATCCAATGGTGTGGTTGAGCATTGGCGGAATCCAATTGGAAAAGATCTCTTGTTACAACTTCGATCTCGCCCATGTCCTTGGGAAGGCCTGAGAGAAGGCCTTCAATCGACATTCCCGGACGATACGCACCAATCTCTGAATCATAAACACTGGAAATTGTTCCACCTGTGGTCATGATGCAGATTCTTCTAGAGCCCCCTTCAGCCAAGAGTGCTACACCCACTTTGTAGGAATTCGGAGTCCATATTGGTGTTATGTTGTTTGAGCGTCGGGCATTTCGATTGAATGCGTTCCATCTGATGACAGAGTTATTCGCATTAAGTCTCTTGCCAGCATCACATCGGGGAAAACTTTGCGAGCTTCGTCAATGATTGCTGTACCATCCCCATAACGCGGACTGTAGTGTGTAAGTGCGAGGAGCTTGACTTTACAGTCTCGAGCGATTTCTGCGGCGGCTTTTGCTGTCATGTGACCCCTCTCTTCGGCGAGATCAGCGTTGTCAGAAGTATACATAGCTTCACAAATGAGAAGGTCAGCCTCCTTGGAGGCTTCCAAAAGTGCATCACATGGTCTCGTATCGCCAGAGTACACAACTGAGAGCGGCGGAGGCTGGGGCCCGGTTACATCTTCAGGATTTACTGCTCTTCCGTTGTCGAGCACAACGGATTCACCCGCGGCCAGTTTTCTCCATATGCTCCCTTTGGGTATGTCAAGTTCTATAGCTCGTTCAGGCAGGAACGGTCCAGTTGGTTTCTGATAGACTACTTTGTATCCAAGCGCATGTCCTCGATGGTCTACCTCAAAAGCTGTTACTCTGACGTTTTCAATCTCCGAAACTGTTCCTGGTTCAACTGCATATACAGTAGTATCGAAAGTTGTGCCCAAGTTGATTGAGTCCTGGGCCATTCTCACATATTCAATGAGCTCTGAAGGTCCATAGACTGACAAAGGCTTCGTTCTTCCCAGAAGAGAGAACCTGAGAAGTAGGCCCCCTAGTCCCAAAAGATGATCTGGATGACGGTGTGTGATATAAATCGCCATTCTCTTGTTTGTGCCAAGTTTTGCCCGCTCAAACTGTCTTTGGACATCCTCACCTGCATCAAACATCAGGTTCCATCCTTGATACTTGATGACTATCGAAGGGTGATTGCGTCCAGTTGTGGGCATGCTTCCACCTGTGCCTAGGAAGACGGCCTCCAATCGTGACATACTATGATACCAGAACCAGAAATCCCGGAAGAGTCAGATAATGATTTTGCTTCTTGTGTCATTATGCAAGGTCTATTGGGATGCCACTACCACTCTCACATCCTTCACGAGCAGATTCGTACGAACACGTATCGTAGAGCGCTGGATTGTAATCCCAGGTTATTCTGTCTGCCTTAATCCTGCTCCTGCTTCCAGCAACGACTGGATACGCTGTTACATCATCGGCCAAGCTCTTCTCTTCATTCAGGACATTGATTAGCTGTATTGCCTGTCCTGCAGGTAGTGCTGATAGTAATAGGATCTTTTTCTCCCTTCGATTCTCTAGATTCTCGATAAGTGAGACATAAGTCAGTGGCAAGGCACCCCAAGCGGGCATGAAGTCACCTGCAGCTGTCTCGTCCAAGACAGCAAGAAGTCGATCCCGTAGTACTGGGATATTTACTTGTGCCCTTGGCTGGATGACTTCCTGTATTAGCTTGGATTTCTTTCTAAATGCAGTGCTCTCCGAAAGCCCTGTTTCTTTGACAATCTCTTGAGCAGTAGCGTCATAGTTGCACAGCAATTCGTCTAGAACCTCCAGTTCTGCTATGGTGAATCTCCTCTGTCCTAAACTCGATTGACTTGGGTTGCTTCCAATAATCAGTCCCGAACCACCGGCGCGAAGAAGAAGCCGCCAATGGAACAAATCAACATGCCATCTTCCACTTCTTTCATTGTAGTATAGATCATTGAAGCGAGGACGGCCTTTGGACAGCCGCCACGCGGTAACGCTCCTGGCCTCTCCACGAAGTCCTCTTATGGTGTTCAGAAGCTCCTTCAGGTGATCCCGGGGTACGGTGAGAGTAAGGAATACTATAGCGTGCTTGCCATCCACAAAGAGAACGTTCTCAACATATGGACCATAGAGAACTGATCCGGGTGATTCGAAACGGACAAGAATCCTTTCTAGTCCGAGACGTTCAACATCAAGTAGACCAATGGTCCTAAGGACATCCGCGCTTCGAAGCCTATGAAGAGCCCGCCTTGTCTGAGAATAAGTCAGGCCGACATGCGTGGCCAGCTCACCAAGTCCCGCGCCGGGATTTCCGATTGCTCCACTCAGTACTGCATTCTCCTTCTTTGATAGCCGAGAGACGTTAGTTGCCCAGACAGAGTGGACGACACTCATCAAGTCGCGCTGGGTAATGACACTAACCCCTCCCATCTTGATGACGCCATCCAAGCGCCTTTCTAGGGCCCGATACAGACTCCCCTTGTAAGAAGACGTGATTCTTCGAAGCCTGTCAAAGTCGGGATCCCTTTGGAAGAGATCAATGGATTCACCATCCTCCAGAACTCGAATTGCACGTAGGACCGCGTGAGCTGATGAACTGAGCCGCTCGTGGAATCTTTGTCCGAGATGCAATTCAGCGGGTTCGTCTGCTGACTGCTCGTTGTCATCCGTAACCATGCGGCGAACCTCTCAGAGAGTTGCGTACACACATGGAGAGGTTACTTCGATCTCAATAAAAGGTCAGAGAGGTTTGGACTCGGTCCAAAGCGACTCAAAATAGCTTGAGCTCATTTCTGCAAATACGGCGTGTGAAGAATACACTCCAAGAAATGTGGAGTCTTCATCACCGCCAGCTATCATTATCAGTGTTTCACGTCGGTCGATCACTAGCCCGGCTCCAAAGACCCTCTCACGAACTCTAACTTCTGTATTCTCTGGAACAAGAGCCTTGACCGTCTTTGGGACGTCCGATGTAAGAATTCTAATCTTGGGGTTCCTCAGATTCAAAAGTCGGTCGATGAGTCCAGATAAGTCCTCAACATATCCGGTGCCTTCTTCGCTAGTTATATCCAGACTTGGAATAGAGAGCAGAACCTCTTCTCTTGCGTTGTCAAGCATTCCTATGGCCTTGGCGACAATGGCAGCTCTTCCATGCAAGAGCCAAACATCACGTGGTTGTTCGTGAAGCTCCTGTTCGAACCTCGGTTGGAGTTCGTCGATAACTACCTTGCCTGATTTCTCGATTCTCTCCTCAACATCCAAGCGGACAAGTCTGACTACTTCCGTTGGGGCTTTTGCTACATATCGGGTTGGGCGTCCACGCTGAATCTGAACAAACCCCTTCTCTTCGAGTCGACCCAGAACATCATAGATACGACTGTAGGGCACCTTGGACATCGCACTGATTTCAGAAGCAGGCAATTGGCCACCGTCGACGAGAGCAACATAGGCCTGTACTTCATACTCGGTCAGCCCCAGATCCTTCATTGCTTTAAGTGTGGCCTCGCTAATCTTCAAGTCCATACCCGCCTGCTCTTTCCATTGCTGGGACTTAAGCATTGTCAGACGACTCTTTGAACCACTCTATGAAAGAACGAAAAGCCCTTGATCTATGGGAGATAGAGACTTTCTGTTCCGTTGACAGCTGTGCATATGTTCTGGAGTGACCTTCAGGGACGAAGATGGGATCATAGCCGAAGCCTCCAGCTCCAACTATGGTCTTAGCTATGGTTCCTTTCATTTCGCCTGTGAATGTCTTTGAAACACTTCCATCACAAAACGCCACTGCAGTAACGAACCTAGCCCCTCGGTCTTCAGCCCCTTCTAGTAGCTTCAAGACCCCCTCCAAACCTATGGTTTCAAGGATGAACGCAGGATATGCACGCGGGAATCCATTTAGCGCGTCAATATAGAGGCCAGTGTCATCGACGATAACCGGTTTCTGCAACTTCTCGAATGCGTCACGTGAGGCTTCTTCAGCAACAACATTCACCGAATCAGAGCGGATTTCCAGCTTTTCCAGTGCTGAACTCTCGAATTCTATGTTCGCTTCTCGGAAAAGAGGAGTAATCTCATCTAGCTTGTGTTTGTTTTGTGTAACTAGGACCAGCCTATCCCTTGACATAGGCTAGGACCTCCTTCATGATTCTAAATGAGTCACGTGTCTTTTCTAAGTCGAACATTCCGGTCGCATTCCAGATGATGATGTGATCAAGACCTGCTTTTGCATAGTCTTCGAGCTTCTGAATGATAGTCTCGGAATCGCCACTCATGAAGAATTTCCTGGTGATTTGATCCGGAACTTGTTCAATTGCATCCAACACAGTTGATCTATCAAAGCGCATAGGTACGTAATCGCGTAGAGCATAGAATTCTTCTCCGAAGGGGTGTTCATGACCAAGACGCTTCCATTCAGAGGAAGGATAAAGGAGGGCATAGGCCCTTGCAAGAGGAGTCTGCATCAATCGTTCGCATTCGGATACGTCTTCGTCAAGAATGCACCAATTCCAGAGTGCAGCCGTGAAATCCCCATGTTTGTCAAGTTTCTTCCTGTGTCCCGCTATCTCTTTGAGCTTCTCACCATATTCCTTTGACGGAAGAAGTGTGGGAATCCAGCCATCACCAAATTCCGCGGCAATCTCAAGCATCTTTGGTCCGTGAGCGGCAATCCAAATCGGCGGGGGCTTGCCCTCCACCGCGGGACGTAACGACATTACCGCGTTCTTAAGCTTCCAGAATCGGCCCTCGAAATCGAATTGCTCGTGAGTCTTCCAGATGAGACGGATGATTTCGAGGGCTTCTCTCAGTTTCCCCACCTGCCCTGAATATTTCATGCCGTAAGGTTCTACGTTCTCAATCTCCCCTGCACCTATCCCGAAGATTGCACGTCCATTCGATATTTGATCTAACGTCAAGAAAGTCTGCGCAAGCAAGACTGGGTGGCGACGAAGAGGTTCAGTCACAGAAGACACCAGTTTTACTTTCTCAGTAACTACCGCGCAGGCAGACATAATGGCAGACAACTCGAAGAAGGTGTGAGGTGATTGTTGGAATAAAGCGAGAGGCGTAATGTCAGGTGTCCAGATACTCTCGGGAACGAAACCGGCGAAGTGATCGGGAAACGCCATGGAATCGTATCCCAGTGAATCAATGGTCTTAGCGTTCTTCTGGCAGTTTTCCCAAGGCGGAAGGAAAGGTCCAGGTGCCCCTATCTTCATGTCTTTCAGGTCAGGCATAATCTACAGTTCACTCGGACACGAAGTAAAAGGGTGCCGGTCACAGTTTGAACCGAGACTCTAGTCACTTTCTTGAGTGAACACGTATGCAATGTTTGCTCCTGTCTGCACAGCTTGTAGACTGCCAGCTGTGCCCAAAATGTCACCACAAGGATACGCCCATATGTATCCATCCACAGGAATCTTTGCTTCTTCCAGAATGTCACCATGAAGGTTGTAGATTTCAGCGAATACTTCACCCTCTTTCAAGAAGTCTCCAGGAGCCCTCACGAATCTAATCAGACCACCTCTGTTTGCACGTACAACTCCTTGCCACTTGCAGACACCGGGAATGATTGGGAATCCTTCTTGTGGTTCAATCTCACCATCAATCATGTCAAAGGCTTTCATGATGTTCAGGACTCCTCTTATCCCAGCACTTGTAGACGGTTCTGATATCCATCGACCATCGATTAACTCAAGCAGAATGGCGGGTTTGCCATGTTTTGCTGCAAGGTTTACCAGCGTTGGAGGTCCGTCTTCGTTGAATGGTGTGCCGTCCACAATTGTGGTGACACCAAATGCCTTGGCCATTTTCCAAAGGTCATCTCTCGTCTTTGGATTGCCAGTCAGAATCTTTTGAAAGATGAGCGAATCAGGTCTCGTATTGCAATGAAAGTTGAGAATCATATCAGCCTTAATCCATGCCTCATTCCACAAAGCATGTGCAAGCCTTTCAGTTGCAGTTCCATCAGGTTTGTCTACAGTGAGTGGACTGGCGCTTCCTCCACCGCCGGGGTCTTGGTTGTCTATCCATGATAGATATTGGCTATGCATGTATGCCAATGGATTCTCAACAGGAATCCCAATCAGGGCACCTCTGAGAGCCTTCGAGTCCACCTTCTCTCTCATCACTTTGATGATGACCTCAGCACCCTGAATCTCAGTCCCATGTTGAGTAGAAACCATGAGAACGGTCGGACCGTCCCTAACGCCATTCATGACGAGCACGGGGATGTCAATCCTCGTTGAATCGAAGAGCTCAACACCCTTTATGATACCTTTCTGGAGTTCACCTCTCTTCGCGGTTGCTGTACCGACTGTCAGTTCATTTGGAATCTTGAACATCTCCTATGCTAGTGTAGTACTGGATCTAATCGCATTTCTCTGCAAAGCAGACAAGAGCGGCTCTTACACTGTCAAAGTCTTTCACTGCAAGCCATTCGTCTAGACCATGAAAGGACCCATCTGTGGCAATTGTCCCGTAACATGCTGTGGGAATCCCAACTGATGTGAAGAAGTGACCATCGTTTCCGCCCAAATCTGCGCTAATCGGCAAATCCGGATCAACTACCTCCTTAACTGCGGCATGGAGAGCTTGAATGAACTTGTCTTCTTTGTCAGAACCCCAACCGTGAACCTTCATTGTAATCTCCAGAGACGCATCGACACCCGTTTCTTCTTTGGCTTTCTCTAGAAACGATTCGATATCCTTCGCAATATCTTCAGGATCTTCTTCTGGGATAAGTCTGCAATCAAACGTGATATCTGCCGTCCCTGGTATGACATTCGATTTTGAGCCGGCCTTATAGACAGTCATGGAGAAGCGGCCCCAGAGATTCTCGTAAGGGCTCCCAGGTGGTGCAGGATACTCTGACGTGACTTTCCGCCGAACGTCAACGTAGTCTAACATACAGTCCAAAAGTGGAATGCTGAGATGTATTGCATTTGCGAAAGCAAAGGGATACCCTGCGTGTCCTTGCTGTCCATGAACAGTGATCTTTCCTGCCAAAACACCGCTAGCACCGATACTGACGTATTCTGGTCCACTATCAACTACTATGCCGAATTCGCCGCGCACTTTTGGTGGACCATTGATGAGATAGTCTATGCCATAAACGCCACCTATCTCTTCATTTGGAGAGAGGAGTAGTTTCAGATTGATCTTGGAAGTGCCCTTCTTCGCCAGTTCCTTGGCCGCGCTCACGGCGGCCACAATATTGCCCTTGTTGTCAGTGACTCCGCGACCGTAAAGCTTCTCTCCTTCGTCAGTGAGCTTGAATGGTGGTCTAGTCCAACCTTCAGCGTCGCCCGCGGGGACTACATCATAGTGCATACATAGCAAGACAGTCTCTTTTGCACCGACGTCCAACGTGGCCACAACATTGGGCTGAGGGATGTCATCATGCTTTGAGTCGAAGATCTCGACCTTAAGTCCCGCTTCTTCACAGTACCTTGTAATGACATCCGCGCACTCAGTGTAGTTCTTCTTCTCTTCACTATTGGTGTCCAATTCCACAATCTCTTTCAAAAACCGCTTGTCCCAATCGTCCATGGAGCCTTCTCTCCATCCAGATTAGTCCCACTGGGAGCTATCTCATAGATTAGTCTTATCTTTCAGCGGGAAAGAGGTGATCTAGATCTGACAAGTCTGGCAGTAGTTCGTCTTGAAACGATTGGCTCTGACTTCCGAAATTCGCCCACCACAGAGAGGACAAACCCCTCCGCCTTTTCCATGAATCATTAGAAAGTTCCTCTTCTCTGAACTGAACTCTGACAGCTCTCTCTGAGTCATGAGATCAAGGTACTTCGCGAGAACTTTCTTCATTGATTGATAGAGGGATTCCACTTCTACCTCCGATAGTGTTGACCTTCTCCTAAAAGGATGGATTCCAGCGTACAGCAGTATCTCATCCGCATACGCGTTTCCGATGCCCTTTACGAAACTCTGATTTCTGAGCACGTTTTTGATTTGCCCTCTGCGTCGCTTGAGCCTCAACGTGAATTCTTTAAGAGTTAGTTCAGAATCCAGGGGCGAAGGTCCACGTCCCTCAAAACCAGCGACATCTGAAAAGTCGTTTCCTCGTATCAGATAGACACGACTCATTTGCTTTCGGTCTCTGTACCATAAGACCGTGGATTCCATTTGAAGAGAGAAGATGTCAGTCTTCCCGGGGGCCCTACCAGCATTATAGACCCAAAAGCGTCCAGCGAGCATAGGATTCACCACAATCTTGACCCCACCGCTAAGATTGAACAATAGAAATTTCCCGTCAGCTTTGACTGAATTGAGCTTCTTACCTATGATGCCAGCCTCAAACTCGAGAGCTTCAATACCATGAATCACTAAATGATTATATACTGCCACATTCTGAATCACTTTGTCCCCGAAGTTCTCTGTCAGGCGGATGGCAATGATTTCAAGCTCAGGAAGTTCGGGCATTTGAAACACCATGTGGACTTCGATATTTCTCCAAGCCGTTCAAGGCGAACATTAGTCTTATTTGGTTTCCTTCGAATGTAATAGCTAGGTAGGACACGTGGTCGATATTTGGATTCCACTAGTTGCGATACTCGTTACTGTGGTTCTGATCTATCTGATGATCCCCCGAAAGAGAATCAGGGGATATCACGATCTCCGTGAGAAGTCGTCGTATGAGCTCGAAAGAAGAGTTGAAATCGACCGCGAGATAGACAGAGCCGAGAGAAGGTATGGTTTCAGAAGAGGCTAGAACGGTCAGATGAACACAGTAGGCACACGCTTAACTTAAGTCCGGTTCTAATGAACCGGACTCTATGACCGAACCTACAGTTTTCCACATCCAGAAAGGCAACCTAGTAAGAATGGTGGACCCTGGAGCATTTGGAAGAGGGGACTGCTATCTAGTCGACGCAGGAATGAAGCTGTACATATGGATTGGTCCCAACAGCTCGGTCGACGAGAAGTTCTTGGCTGCAGCGGAAGCAGTCTTTCGAGATACGGCACTGAAGGGCGATGCAGACATTGATCACATTGATGGTGGAGATGAACCCGAAGAGTTCAAGGCACTCTTTGACGACTTCAAACTCACGGATGAGGATACAGAAGGGATTCTGAAGAAGGTCCAGCTAGAGAAACGGGAACACAAACTCTGGCGTGTTCATCATGAAGGTGATGACACGTTCTTTGCAGAGGTCCCTATGGCACGTGAGTCCCTCAGGAGCGACGATGTCTTCATCTTAGACACGTTCGATGACATCTTCGTCTGGCGCGGGGCTGAGGCAAGTGCCCGCGAGAAGTTTGACGCAACTATGATTGCACGTAGGTACGATGCGGAAAGAGTGGGCGTCCAAGAGATTGAACTGATAGAAGAGGGGAGTGAACCACAGGACTTCCTAGACCTGCTTGGATAATACTGCTCACAGCACCATCCGGTATCTCCCAGGACGCGGCTCATATACTACACCTGCACTTTTCATGTCGGAGAGAGTCTTTGCCGCCTCATGAGTCTGGACATTGGCCTCTCTTGCGATCTCGTCAAGTGTAGGTCCCAAGGAACCTCTTTTTCCTGTGTCTAGCCTTTCTAGCGCACGCCACACCTTTGAGTTGAACTCATGTAGGCGAGCAGAGTTCCCATACTTTTGAATTGAGTCCGCTTTGAACTGTGACAGTTCGATGAACTCCTTGAGAGCAGGTTCTAGTACACGATTCCAAGACGCTTGCAAATCCTTGGAAGTAACCTTGTCCCTCCATCCTGCTCGTGCTGAAGATCTGGCAATTCTGAGGGTACTGAGCGGCCGGCCCAACGAGTCTGCGTCCAACAGTCCACCTCTACCTAGAACAATCTCATCAAAACCAAAGCTCTCTCTGAGAATATCTATGCGGGAGATTACGTGTTTCGTAGCGGAATCGACCGATCGCGATGCGACTGCAGGATTCAGCATATGACTAGTGATGACCGCTTTGATAATCGGAAGCCTTAGCTCTTGGGCGTTGCTACTTTCGACCCAGAAATCCTCCGCTGCTAGTGCGAGAGGCACATCAGGAAGTGTCGCCGTCGTTGTAGTCGTCAATGCCGCTATTGAGACCTCGGAGAATCCGGCAGAATCTATTCGTTCAACGCAAGGTTTGAACATGTCCGCCTTGGAGAGCTGTCCTATCTCAAATCGCCAACTTCGATTTGATAGAACAGGGATTCCACCGACTATCCGTGTGGTCCTGCTCCTACGGCGTAGAGCAGGCGGTAGAATGTTCCTCATGAAGGAGAGCAGTCTCTGAACCTGTGGACGGGATGCAATCGCTTGAATTCCTGCCGTCATCCCACCAATGTGTCCTTCATATGGCGGACTTGAAACAAAGAGTCGTGCAAAGACTCTCTTGCTTGCCTCGGCCATGCCCACATGCTCAAAGAGCAGACTGGAGAGTTGCCTGAGTCCTAGAGGAGGATCAATCTCGGACAGAACATCAACAGGTAACATTTCGATCGATTCGACAAGGAATGCCCTCTGTAATCCTATCTCGGACAAAGAGATACTGTTGGCAAGGACTTCAACGCGAGCACCGTCAGGGGGATGGTTGATGCCTTCCGTGAGGTATAGAAAGACTCCACCGTGCATCCAAGGGCTGGGAGTCAACAGCACTATCGACCTATTCCTAGTTTGGCGAGCAAATCCGCGTAGTCGATATGAGCGACCGCCTGCTCTATCTATGAATTGGCGCTGATATCGTAGCTCCCACGATGCCAGCTGGGCGCCGAACTCTCTGTCAAACAGATCGCTTGAAGCGATAACATCGCCCAGTCTGTCTCTGGTCATGTCTTTGGAGAGCAAGCGATCATTGTCCATGCCTTGATTTCACAACCCTATACTTCGTTCTACATCGTTGTTCCTGTAAAAGGCTTCTAAAGGCCGTATGGAGGTGTTCACAACCGGCACAATCTAGGTTTGCCTCAACTCTTCGAATCGATGACAACGAACCCAGTATCCTGATTCGACTTCCCGATACTCAGGGACTTCTTCCTTACAGATTTCTGAAGTGTGTTCACATCTTGTTTGAAAGACACACCCGGAGGGAAGATCTACTGGATTTGGAGGAGGACCAGTTATGCCCCGAAGACGTTGTCCCTTCTCCTTCATACGTCTAATCATTTCCATTGTCGGGAACGCCATCAGAAAGGCCTCTGAAAATGGATGGCCAGGCTCATTGAGGACACGTGATGTATCGCCATATTCGACAATATGACCGCCAGTCATGACAGCAATCTTGTCAGCAGTCTCAGCGACAACGGCCCGGTTGTTGCTAATTACCAAGAAGGAAAGGCCCATCTCTTCCTTTGCGATTCTCAGTGCGTCAAGTATCCATCTCTGTACGGTTGAATCAACAGCCGTCGTTGGTTCATCAGCGATGACCAAAGAGGGATTTGGAATCAAAGCCATGGCAGTAAGCATTCGTTGAGATTCACCAACACTAAGACTTCCTGGATTGTCGATCAAGTCGTCGATCTCCAGATCAACAAGATCGAGGGTTTCCAGGACTCTTCTCCTGACCTCTTTCTCCGGAACACTATAGTCTTGTGCACGCAGCGCGTCAAGAGCCTGGGTCCAAAGACCGACAGTCGGATTGAGTGACTGAGATGTTCCCTGAGGAATGTATGTTATATCGCTTCCAATGATTTTCCGCCGCTCCTCTTTGTCCATGGTTAGGAGGTTCCTTCTATCAAAAACGATCTCGCCCTCTAAGCCCGGCAAGTCTTGGCCAATATCCTCAGAAGTAAGTCCTTTGCTTCGTGCGTCCTCACGGAGTGCCCAGAGATCTTTCGATTCTTTGTCGGCGCTTGAGGATGAATGAGATCTAGCGATAGTCTCGAAGATTCCAAGGATTGCCAGTGCAACTGAGGACTTTCCTGATCCAGACTCTCCGAAAAGACCGACAGTCTCCCCTTTGTGCACCTTCAGACAAATGTCATTGACTGATTTGACAAGCTGGCCCCGGACAAGATAGTATGCCTTGAGACCTCTAATCTCAAGAATCGGAATCTCCCCAGATGGCATATACTGCATTCGTTAACGATTGCACAAATATCCTGCGAACAGCGCTTTGAGCAAGCCGACGCCGTCAGGATGCCCTATCTTGTTTCGTTCTCTGACGAAGATACTCCTTGTAGGCTCGTGGATACATCGCTCCCAGTTCCTCTATTGAGGGAAGCCTGTCGGAATAAGGAATATAAAACTGGCCAGGTTTCACGCTCCAGACTTCTTGGTCTATGATTTCCCGCAGTTGCTTATTGATTTCAAAGCCAATGAAGTGTCTCCAGTTGCCGCGAGCGGCTGCGGCTGTGGTTCCATTTCCCATGAATGGATCCAGGACCAAATCACCAGGCTGAGATGAGAAGTCAATACATCGCTGAACAACCTGTAAGGGTAGCTTCGTGCTATTCTTCGATTGCCCGGGTCTGTAATCTCGATTTATGATCCAGACATCTTCAGGGTAGTTCTCCCATTTGTTGAAGAAGTAGTTCTTTGGATCATTTGTGAAGAGAATCAAATGATAATGGCTTGTCACGAATCTTCTCTTAGTGAATACACCGAACTGATACTTCCAGATGATGTGGTTCATCATGGCAAGTCCTGCTTTGCGCGCGGATCTGAGAATGTCCTCGAGATTGTTCCACCCGCTGAATATGTAGGCTGAGCCCGTGTCTTTCAGAATACGCGGAATCTCACCAATCCATTCGCTTGTGAATTGATCATAGGAAGAGAGGACTTCTTCATAGCCTTCAACAACTCTTGTACCATCGCGATTGTACATACTGCTCTTGCCATCGAAATCAATTCCAAACGGCGGATCTGCAACAATCAGATCAATGGAATCAGAAGGTAGATCTCGCATTCCTTTGACACAGTCTACATACCGGACAGAGTCGAGCTTGACGTCATCTCTGGAACGTGAATTCTCGTAGAGATTCTTTGCCTCCTCAGCGGACCAGTCAAAGTCCGGGCGAAAGAAGAACTTCGCTAGATGCGGAACATACTTCCGCCTAAGTCCATCCTGGGACTTCTTCTGGTCGGTAGATTCATCCATTGACTACAGCTCACCTGAAAGAGGCTCTACGCTACTACTTCAGCAAGGCCAGCTGATAAGATTATGCCATTGCGTTTGAGCGTAAGTCACTACCAAAGGTCGGAGGGGTCTACTCCTCGTGATATTGCCTTCTGAGTCATCCAGTCCGTGAACTTCTCAGGAGGTTCGTGCTTCTTGTCGCTTCTGGGTGCCAGACTAAGTGCGCCTTCAGGGCAGACTGTTGTACAGACACCACAACCAATGCAGGTGTTCTTGTCAATCTCCAGTATGTCTCCTGGCACGCTCAGAGCGTCAAATTGGCATCGTTCAATACAGGTCTCACAGCCAGTGCAAAGATCCTCATCGACATAAGCGAGGAAGTTGGACTTTACAAAAGCATGTGGTGCACCAGATTCGTAAACACCCCTAAGGATGCTACAACAACAAGTACAGCAATTGCAAATGTAAGTATGTCCAGTTTGGATGTTCATAGTGCAGTGAACCAACCCTGCTTCTTCCGCCTCTCGGAGATGCTGAAGAGATTCTTCCTTAGTGATTGCTCTGATCGTGCGATTATCGTCAAACGCATTCTCTTTTTTGGGTGCGAATGTAAGACAAATAGAAGTGGGATACTTGCAGGTGTTGTCAAGAAGAGCTTGCTGCGTCCTGCAGATGCAATCCTGTACACCCCACGATTTTGAGTTCTCTACTATCTGCTCTGCAACTTCATACGGGTACACTTCAAGCTCTGTGTCGATAGCTCGATTAACTGGAAGGACTTGGAAAAGCTCCGGCTTTGTGCCAAAGAGATCTCCCCCCTTGCTCTTTAGGAAAAGATCCTCTGAGAGCTTGGCAAACTCAGAGTCCATTCTGCCTAGCTGTTCTTCGAAGATGCCGATGACATATGGGATTAGGCAGTACCGCCTTCCTGTGCTCGAATTCCAGGCATGTATCTGTCCTTTCTCCGCCATGGTTTCGAGGATTGTTACGAGATTGCCTGGTTCTCTATCTAGACGCGTAGCCATTTCCTCAACCGTTTCGCCTCGAAGCCTCATGTTGCTGGCAAGTTCTGCCTCCTCCGGAGTGAAGATCCATTTCAACACCTTGAGATGGGTTCCATCTTCAGTTTGAGGAAAGCTGTTGGGAATCTTGTCGAGTACGTCCGCAAGTCTTTGATATACATCGTCAGTCATTGTGTTTTCCTACATTGATGTTTTGGAGTTCGTGGCCTGAATCTTTGGAAATCCATCTTATTAAGGGACTGTTCTTAATCTAGAATCATGCCGGGCACTGCAGTGTGATTCCAATCGGCCCGAGCTCATAATTGACTCGAACAATTGCATCACTGCACTCGACGCCTCTTCCCAGGAGAGCGAGCAGGAGAATCTGTTGGTAAGGTGGTAGGTATGGAATCCCACTGGCCTTTAGAACCGCTGAGTAGGATTCTCTAACGTCATCTCGTTCTAGACAGGACTCAAGCTGTTTTAGTGTAGCCTTGTTTTCGAGGAGCATCTCAGAGATTTTCTTCAGGAATATATCCTTTGGAACATTTACTGATGGGCCAAACAACCTCTCTACATTAGCCTCGAACCAGTCACGAAGCTGTTCGACTGTGTAGTGAGGAATGACTGTTGGAGGGTTTCCTGCTTCATCTGCGGCAAGAACCCTGACGAGACCCCGTTTTTCAGCCGAAATCACGAAATCAGTCATGCGTTGGTAGCCAATGTCCTCGTACTCCACACCACTTTCCTCGAGTCCCTCGTCCAAGGCTTGAATCTCTGTGGAAGCACCTTGGTCAACTCGGTCTTCGACAAGCTTGACGAAAGTCTCATACGCGGTCTTGGTTTCATTGACAATCTTTACTGTCTCAGGTGTGACACTCTCGGGAACAGTCAGTAGGGTCCCAGGCAGGGTTCCCTCCAGTGAAACATATCCTTCACTCTCGGCCCACTCTAGGAACTCTGTCCAACCAGAGAAGCCCATGAGGATTTCGTTAAAGTCAGGGTTGAGTGACACCATCACGTGTTTGACATGGCCCATTCCTGGCTTGTTCCCAGCGTCAACAACGGCACGAATCGCTTCCTGGAGCTTAACTGCGACAATCCTGCGATACTCATCAGAGCCCATTAAGCTGGCATCACATTCACTGGGATCTCTGCACTCGATGGCCGACGGCCGATACGAATGGATGTCGGTATACTTTGTAGCCAAATCAAAAAGGTCGGACGCGGTTATCAAAGGGTTGCTGATGAGCCAGATTTGCAGGCCCTTCTGTCGAAGTGCTCCCAATACAAGCTTGAAATCACCATCACCAGTAATCAGGACGTAATTTGTTGTCTCTGAGTAGTGCATCAGGTGATCAATGATGTATGCAGCCATTTTGTAGTCTGCTGCATTCTCGGTGTCAGATGGAATATGGACGAGATCATATCCCAGTGAATAGAGGTCTTCAGCAAGCTCACGTCGATTATCCCAATCTGCAAATGCATACATTCTGTCGACAGTGCCCAGAGAATGGATTGCCTCGGTCATCGTTCGGTGCGTATCACTATCGTCGTGAACGTTTTCAACATCCCAGAAGACAGCTAGATGCGTAGCACTATCTGTTTCGGTCAAATGACCACCACCTGGATTCGAGTGTCAGGGACAGGCTAATAGGATTGTCGAATGCGAGCTGTTCAGACTGTTTCGAGACGAATAACAGACCACATGTCATCTAAGGAGATTTGAGAGGCTGCAGTCATACCAATCGTCTTGCTTTAGACCCAGATACTGGGCCTGGAGCGCTTGGTCAGACTCTCAAGGCAATTCTACAGTGGATACAACTGGCAGATGATCGCTTCCTAACGCAGATGAAATGACCCAGCATGACACAACATTGATGTCAGGACTAACCCAGATGTAGTCAATTCGTTCATAAGGCCCGATGCTTGGCCATGTGAAGCCTTCTGGGGGGTTGAGTACGTTTCCGGCTGCGGTCCATGTATCATTGAGATGTTCTGAGATATCTTCATAGATCGTATCGTTTTCGCTGACAACACCAGGCTCTGGTTCTCCTGTCGGCTGGGTATTGAAATCTCCCATCAGTACCTTTGGGAATGGAGCAGCATTCACAATACCCATCACCTCTTCGGCCTGTGTGGTTCGATCGACGTAGGAGAGTCCCAAATGTACCACGAAGACTGTCAATTGCGTGGCTCCAACTTCGACAGTTGCTTCAATGAGGACGCGAGGCAATTCCTCGTGCGAAAGCAAATGATAGGTGGCATTTGCGATTGGATACTTCGATAGTAGCGCAACCCCTATAATCTGTTCACTGGAGGGCGGGCCATAGTAGCTGTACATGTTCAACTCATTCGCAAGCCAGAGGATTGTGTCTATGTTCATCGAGCTAATCCTGGTGGTATCACATTCCTGAAGACCGATTATGTCAGCATTTCCGGCGACGATTGTGTCTCTAATGGCCTCAAGATTGATAGCTCCTTCGGGGGTGTAGCCCTGATAGATGTTGTATGTCATCAGAGCAAGCGGTTGAGTCGGAGTTGTATCGGGTGTAGGCGGCAGCGTCTGCACGAGACCAATCATGGAACCCAAGAGGAAGATGATGGACAAGAATACCGTGATTCTGAACGTATTTGTAGAACTCATTCCACCGCCTCCTGTGTAAGAAGTCTCGGTGATGCCAATAGAGATGAGAGAATCAGAAGACTGAATGCTAGGACGACTATGTAAGGTGAGAACCCTTCCAGTGCGGGCAGTACCTGTCCTGCGACGAATGACAGAACGAAGAATAGTGTGAAGAAGAGCAGAAAAGTCATTCCTATGAGATGAAAAATGCCGCTACTTGACAGGCGGCCACCAGACCTGTTCAGATAGCTCCATAAGACTCCTAGGTCCATCAGCAGCACAAATGACCCAAGACCTGCTACAATACCCGCTAAAGGAGAATGAAAGAGAATCAGGTCAGCCGCCGCCAGAGCCAAGAATGCGTTTGCCACCAACACTCCGTCAATTCGTTTCATGATGCACCTAAATGACGGATGATGAACCACGATTGCATAAAGCAGCGTTCCAATCAGGATCATTACGAGTGAGGTTTCGTAGTCAGTGCCAGTCCATCTGGCGACACTACTGGGATATGCAAAGAATGACGTTACGAGAAACATGAATCCACCAAAGCCCGCTCCAAGAAACACGATCATGAGTCTTGATCCCATTCCTTCCGAGAACTGTGCGTCTTCCAAAACAGCACCCTTGTTGTCCTTGTACACAATACAAAGCACTATGAATGCCACCGCCGAAAGAACAGCACTCACAAGAATGCCGGAATATCCGACTGTGAAATCCCAGGTTGCCCCCAACGCCCTGAACATAATGTCACATGCCAAGGCTAATGCAAAGCCGGCAACAGTCATTTCTGACCGAGAAGGGATACTAGTTGGATAGTCCACAGGATTAATCGCCATTGTTGAGGGAAGATAGACACCGTAGAAAGCCGTCAGGAGTCCAGCCACTAGGAGGGCTAATGAAGCATAACCAGCAACAAAGGGCAATGCCAGTCGAAGGGCAACAATTCCCATGCCGGTCACGATAGTTAACATGAATGATCCAAATCGTTTCAAGATAAAGACAGCAATTGGCGAAAGCAATAGGAACACATACAGAACAGAGATTCCTATGGCCATTGCACCAAGATTCTGGAAGTAGATTTGACCAATGAAGACCCTGAGCGATTCCAAAAAGAACAGCGTCATCATCATCGGTTGAACCAAATCCCGAAGAAGGACAGGTCCTTCATCTCCAAAAACTCGTTGAGATAATTGAGTCTGTACAGTCATGACTGATGCGCCCTTTCCATCCAAAGCGACTTCCTTGAGGGGCCAATCTGTCCAATATACTTTCGCGCTCACGCACCAATTGACAAATCATTTGACTAACGGGATGACAACGTCCGGTATTTCTGAAGAGAATTCAAACCAGATCGGTGTAGTCCACTCCACGAGCACGCACCTTCGCCTTTGTCCACTCCCATAGAGATTCTGGGGGGGTAGTCCTCTCACTTGGGTCCCGTAATATGAGACTCAATGCATTCTCAGGGCAGACGACCGAACACACCCCACACCCAACACACCGCACATGATCCACTTGGCAAAGATCATCAACAATGGACAAGGCGTCGAACTGGCATCTGTCAATGCATGATTCGCAGCCCGTGCATGTGCTGTCATCAACATTCGCAAAATAGTCTGATTTCAAAAAGGCATGGGGCTGACCCCATTCCGCGGCCCCTCTAAGCATGGTGCAGCAGCACGTACAACAGTTGCAGATGTAGCTATGTCCCTTCTGCGCATTCATTGAGCAATGAATCAACCCGTCCTCTTCTGCCTGATGGAGTATCCTAATCGCCTCATCTTTGGAGATCGGTTTTGTCAGTGGATCGTCATCATAGGCATTCTCGCGTCTAGGGGCGATGAGTAGACAGACAGAGGTGGGATACTTGCACTGCTCACCAAGAATGCCCTTATGATTCTTGCAGGCACATTCTCGAAGACCCCACGATTTTGCGCTCTCTAGAATCTTCTCAGCAACTTCGTAGGGATAAACCTCAAGCTCGGCTTTAACAGCCCGATTCACTGGAATAACCTTGAAGATAGGAGGCTCGGTGGTGAACAGTCCATCGCCTCGGCCCTTCTGAAAGTATTGCTCAACAAGCTCCGCAAATTCCTCGTCGGCACGGCCCATCTGCTCTTCCCAGATTCCGCCTATGAAGACGAGTAGAGCATATCTCCTTCCTGTGCTTGAATCCCATGCCCTAATCTGCCCTTTCTTGGCCATGGCTTCAAGCTTGTCAACAAGCCCCTCCAACGGTATAGCGATTCTAGTAGACAGTTCTTCTGCGGTTTCGCCGCGGGCCTTCATCTTGCTGGCCAGGTCTGCCTCCTCTGGGGTAAAGATCCACTCAAGAACACGCAAATGCGTGCCATCCTCAATGTGCGTGAATCCGTTTGGTAACTTGTCAAGTGTAGCAGCAAGCCGTTCATAGGGACTGGACGACATGGGGGGTCAACACTTCGAAAGCAATCCTACGGATATTTCTTGTTGTAAAGGCGGCACTCCTAACGCATGAAGTAGCCGGCGTAGCCAAGTGATGAATCCGGGTACAGAGTTTCCAGGTCTATCGGTCAAGAGAGCAAAGTGAGTTTATGTACACGGTCATTACAGCACGGCGCCCAGTAGAATTCGCGGAGTTCGATATCCTCTTATCGAATCTGTGCGAGTTATACTGTTCCAATTGCGGTTTGGGAGGTGATAGAATGAAGTACGTTGTGTTCTGGGAATACAATCCAAACGAGATCGATAGTGCGGTCAAGAAGCTCAAAGCTTTCAGAGAAGAGGTCAAGAAGAACCCGGAGAAATACGCGAAACCGCTAACTCCAAACTACACAATGAGTGTTGGGTTCAAGGGATTCCAGATATTCGAGTCTGACGACCCTGAACAGCTAGCAAGAATGGTGCTTCACTACAGACCTGAAGTGAAATTCGAGATTGTACACATCACTGAAACAAAGAAGACCGTCAGTCTCTATGACGAATACAAATAATGATGACCAAAACGAAGCACCATCCTTTTCTCAGAGCTTGTCTCCTGTCATGCATTATTCCACTCAGAATTTGAAGTGAGGGAGCAACTAGGATATGTCAGTCAAGTTAGGGATAACTAACTGAACTTATCTAACGTTCAACTCTAACCACGGACTCAAAGTCACTCACAATATACATCTTGTCAATGCCTACCTTCACAATGGCGCAGTCATCTGATTCGACAAAGTTCCGTAGACCTGGATGTCTTGCAAGCAAGAACTCGGCCAATTCTTGGCGGGATTTGCCGGACACATCTTCTGCATCTCCAATAAGAGCGACCGAGATTGTTTCCTCGAAATCCGATGGTCTGTTCTTCCTATTATCAATCATGAGTGTAACTCGGGGGTTTTCAATCATGTTTCTGTACTTCAACCTCTTCCGCTTGGTGGCGAACACAATTGATCCATAGTCCTCAGTGACAGAGAATGCAACTAAGCTGAGGTAGGGATCTCCTTCACCTCTTGTACCCAGAACAGCAAATAGCTGGTCTCTGTATAGGTCGCCTAATCGTGATTGGTCCGAATCGCTGATCTTCATCTTGGCACACCTTTATGTTCGGTGTTGAGTAAATCAGACACAACGACGTACAGCCGAACAGATTAGTATTGTTGCCCATCTGCAAATGCTTATATTAACTCCGTATTAACTATAGTTAATTTGATGGGTGTGTTAAAAGTGAGAAAAGAGATAGCCATCGTAGTTCTGGTTTCATTCGCATTGCTAGCTTTGACCAGTACTGCAGCGGCGCATGTCCCAATTGGCATAGGCACAGGAGATACGCTCGATGATGCGGTTGAGATTCCTGACGCCACAAAATCCTGGGTAATCTACTCTGAAGTGCATGAGGCAAGTGAAGGCCATTACTATAGATTTCACATGCATCAAGGAGAACGTATTCGATTCACACTCATGATTCCGAACTATATGTCTGATACTGGATTTGCACCCGGAGCAGTCTTGATGGGACCGGGCTTGGTCAACCAAGGTGTCGCGCCCTCCTATGTTGAAGTAGCCAACGGCACCGGAGTCATTGTTATAGAAGGTGTTGATCCAGAGCACGCCGAGTATGAAGGTTTCACTCCCAGCACCTTCAGAGTTGTGGTAGATGTTAACATTATTGCTCCTGAAAGCGGGGAGTATTACTTAGTGGTACATGATGCTGACATGGGAGGCCCTTTTGGCATGGCAATTGGCTACGTGGAGTCGTTCACACTTGATGAGTGGATACTAGTTCCTGTCAACGTCATAGGGATATACCTTTGGCAAGGACAGAGTCTTGCTATTGTCTTTGCTCCTATGCTTGCCACAGTCATCGTGGGACTCTGGGTGGTCGCGACAAAGAAGAATGAAGATTTGAAAGATGGAGGGCTGACAAGCTGGCTCGGCTTGCTGGCAGGCGTGCTATTCTTGGGTAGTGCGGCTTCATTCGGATTTCAGATTGTCTATTCAGCTCTGCAATCAGCAGCTTCGGCACAGATCTTGATCTCCGTGCTCTTTGCACTGATTCCAGCGATACTCGGACTGATGACGATTCGAATAGTTCTTGACGGAGAAGCATTTCAGAAGAAATCGGGTCAAATCAAGCTAGTAGGAATCGGGATTCTCTCTCTATTCGGTTGGGCAGGACTTCTAATTGGACCTGTCCTCGCAGTTGCGGCTGGTTCCATCAAATACGCCAACACGCGCTAGAAGAGGATTTTCAGCATCTCCAATATCCTAGAAAACCTTTACTGGGACAACATCGACTACTCTAATGATTGAATCAATCGTTAGGGTGGTCATGCATTGAGAGTATGCAAGTGTGGAAAAGCGAACAACCCGACACGGAAATTCTGTGTTCGGTGTGGCGCGAATCTCATTACTCAAGCCATGGAGGAAGAACCAGCGAAGGAAGCTGTGGCTCCTGTTAAGGCAGAAACAACCCCACCTGCAGCAGAGGTGGCTACGACTGCACCTAGGACACCCCCGGCTGAATCCGCACCCGAAAGAATGGTTCGACCAAGTGAAGTCAATCAAGATAGAATGAGGAGAACGGAACCCAAAGTCAAGTCAGAATTGGAAAAGGCAAGGGAGGCCTTTGCTAGGGCAGAAGAGGTAGGTATAGAAGAAGGAGGAGAGGGTATCGTCGAATCCAGAATGCTCCGGGCTAGTGAAGTGCGGGAGCTCCTGGAGAAGGCAGAGGATTTCGCAGTCCAAGTGGAACCTCCTGTGCCGGAAGCACCATCAGAAGGAGTAACAACGCCTGCAGCACCAGCGGTACCTACATCTAGAGATCTTGAGGAGAGCATTCTTGGTTCAAAGTCTGTACTCGTGGAACATGATGAACCTGTTGTGGAAGCCGCACCTGAACCAGAGCCATATGTTGAACCAATTGTGCAACCAGAACCCGCTGCAGCACCACCTCCCGAACCTGCTGCTCCAGTGACACCTGTGGAGTCTAGGCCTGAACCAATTGTCGAAGCGGCAGCTCCACCACCTAAGCCCGAACCTGTCGTTGAAGTTGCTCCGGCAAAAGCTCCGACTACCGAGGCGGTCCCAGCAGTTGTGCCGGAGGTCAGTGAGATTGAGATGAAGATTCTTGACACTGACTATCTAAATGACAAGAAGATCAACGGCTCTTTGACAGATTTGAGGCATCTCTACACGGAGTTGAAACATGTCCAATCCGAATTGGAGGATGTTACTACTCGTCAGGACGAAATAGTTCAGCAGTACCGCAACGATATGGAAGTCAAGAGAGTACGCTACGAGGGTCTGAGAGAGCAGACCCTGGCGGCCAAGGACGAGTGGAAAGACGCAGAGAAAGAACTCGAGCTATCTGACAAGCGGAGAACGAAGGAGATCTTGAGCAGGCGGAAGCGCCTGGAGAAGATCGATTCCGGCATAAAGAAGGGTAAATCCACGATCGAGAAGCGGGTCCGTGACCTTGACAAGGAGAAAGAGAAACGCGCGGAGAAGGCAAAGAAGCTAGCCGAAAAGAAGTAATGGACCCATCGTCCCATACAAATCTTGCTGGAGGGCAGTTCTAGTGGCGCTCACAGAAACAGTAGTGACTATTGCACTCGCCATGATTACGATGGTCGTCTCGATTGTCGTGGGCCATGTTCTTGGTCGTGGTCGAGGCACAGGGTGCCTCCTTTCGCTTCTAACAGGCGGCTTGGTTCTGCCAGTAATCTTCAGCATTGTACTTGTTCAGCTCACTCCATATATGATTGTACTTGACTGGCCTACTGGAAGTCCGTTTCTATTGCCACCACCCTTCGCAATCTGGATGGGCGGAATCATAGGCGGGATTCTAGGATGGAAGACCTCGGACTTATGGAATCAGGATGAGGACACTAGCTGCCTATACTGCACTTTGGTTCCTGTTCTATTGGTGACTGCCGTCTCCTTGATTGCTTTGCTACTGTGAAAATGATAGGAAAAAGGAGATTTCGAAGGCAGGCCTTGCAGCCCACCTTCTGAAACTATGGCGTCTAAATGCACCTGTGGATGACTTCTGGTCCTGCCTCTTCGAACTCCTTTCGAGTGACCCACATCTTCTGGAATGTCTTGAGTGAAGCAAGAATGCTTCCGCCAATCCAGACAGAATATTGTCTCTCGGGTGGAGCAATGATTCGGACCTCGACGTTCTCAGGTACGAGCTCAGTGATCTCCTTGTGGAGTCGCTCCTTGAGACCTGGGAACATGGTTGACCCGCCCGACAGTACGACGTTTGCGTACAGGTCACGTCGCAGGTCGACGTCACAGTCCTTGATAGACTGGACAATGTGCTCATCCAGTGGTTGGGTATCAAGCCCAATTCCACTTGGGTTGAAGAACAACTCGGGTGCTTGGAACCTCTCCGCACCAACTGTGATTACCTCACCGTCAGGTAGCATGTAGGGTTTATCAACACCAGCCTTGTCAGCGACAGTCCTTTCCCTCTCGGGATCGAGAGCCACGTAACATAGCTTCTCCTTGATGTCTCTTACTATCTCCTTTTCAGCACCGCTCACGAAAGTTCTACCTCTCTGCCTGAGCAGCCTGCGGAGATACTCGGTAATGTCTCTTCCAGCCAAATCGATTCTTCGGATGGCGTGTGTAATTGCAAAGCCCTCATAGATTGGGACTATGTGGGTAACACCATCACCAGAGTCGATGACTAGACCGGTTGTTCTTCCAGACGCATACAGTGAGAGCACTGCCTGTGTTGCAACGTACACAGCTGGTACATTGAACTGGTCAAACATGACAGATGCCATGCGCTCTCTGTTTTCTCGTGGGTTGAATGGCGCCTCGGTTAGCAAGACTGGGTTCTCGCTCGGGTCAACTTTGAGATCGTTATAGAACGTATACGACCAAATCTTCTCGATAGCATCCCAGTCGTCGATGACACCATGTGTGATTGGGTAGACCAGTCGTAGGACACCTCGGAGGTTGATTGCTTCTTCTCCAATGTAGTAGTCCCTTGTGTAGTGGTCCACGTCGGTCATGATGGATTCATATCTAGGATATCCTATCAGGGTCGGCCATACGCTTCGCGGCTGATCTTCGCCAGCGTAACCATTCTTGCTGAGACCGGTACCGTTGTCGATAACAACGGGCTTTGCGCCAAGAAATTCGTCTTCAGCCATTTTCTATCGGTCCTCATTTTCTTTCAGAAATCTAAATCCCTGCGCTGAGCTTTAAGAGCTCTATGCTGGCAGAATATGGCTTCCCCACGTATTTAAGCGTTATTTGGATACTGACAGATAGATTAGAGATATATCTAACATATGTAGGTCGAGTAGGTTGGCGAATTATGCCCTGAAATCTTCATAGACAGCATTTCCGCACTCGACTATGCTGTGGAAGAAAATGAACTGCTATCATGAACAAGTATGAAATTCTCACCACTGTTCCGTGCACACACTATGCAGAAGATGATTATATATAGTTCGTATATGTGTCTAAATGATGAGCGTAATGTTCTGGACTACTCCTGATGAAGTCATAAGAAGAGAAATCGAGAGCGTCCGTGCCCGTCGAATGATACTTGACCAGCTTGAGGGAGGTCCGAAGACTGGGTCTGAGCTTCGAGAGAGCATTCGAAAGGACATGGCTGCCCAAGCTGCAAGGAAAGGCGGACGGAGGTTCAAACCGGACAAGATCAAGGTGACAGATCCCAAGCTCTACTTCAATACGAAACACTTGGAAGACATTGGGATAGTCATGAGTCAAAAAGAGTCGCAACAGAGAGTCTTCAGTCTAGCTCCAAAGGCAGTCCATCCAGTCCGCCGCGTCATTGGAGTGACTAGACCCAACCTTCTTCTGACATCCATGGCACGTCCAGAAGACCAGAGGCCATTTGTTGCATGGGTCTCTAGTGAGAGACGATTCAGGGCGAAAGCAGTCAAGATATTCGTCGAGGCTGAGCGGTTCTCCAGAGGGGTCTCAAGAAACCTGGAGAAGTTTGTCCCAGAGGGCTCCAGAACCAGATGGAAAGCAGATTGGTATGATCTTCCTATCGAAGTCGCTGGTGACAATGAGAGTGGAGTGAGAGGAGATCTCATAGCAACCTATGACGAGATTGAAGAAGCTGTTAAGGAAGACGTTGGAGAGTTTGACATAGTTGTGGACTTGTCCAGGGGCCCGCCCACAATCAACATAGCCCTGATGCTAGTGGCCATGGAATACTCGCTGATGGCGATTCATGCATCAGCCTACGAGGGAGAAAAAACAGACCTCACACAGATTCTACCAAGGGGTGAGTGACCTGAACACAAGGCGAGCCTCTGATCTTGAGTGGGTTCCATTTGGGCTCACAGAGAAGCTTGAGACACTGACAACGGCAGTCATAGAATCTCAGAGAGAGGCCCCTTCACAGAATACACGACTGGTCTCGAAGCTGATGAAATGGTCTAAGCAGCTGGAGTACATTCGCTTAGCAGTCGATAAGATTACCCATGATTTGCAACCAGAAGTTCAGAATGCTCTTGGCTTGATTATTGAAGAGACCGAGCTATTTCAAATAATCATGTTTCAGCCCAGCACGAAGAATCTGTTTCTGGAAATCAAGGCTCACTATCTGGCCGAGTCAGAACTGCCATTGACCGAGAGACAGATGGAGTTCCTTATTTCAACAAGTGAACTGTCCAGGGTCATTGCCCTTGTTGGGGATGGTGCAATATCCATGGCAGTACTTCATCAGCTTTGGAGCCCCGAATCTGATGAAGTTGGGACCATGACTGAAAGAAGGGCAGGCGTTGTGAGCAATGAGAATCTTGCCAGGGTATGTGATAGATGGAATCTGTATGAACATAGAATCCACTTCGATCCTCCAACGCCCACCAAATCCGAGATTGAACATATCAAAGGGACACTTGTGGAAGCCGTTTATGGGATCATATACATAGAAAGAGGGCTTGATGGAGTGAAGGACAGCATTCGTCATCTCAAAATGGCCAGCAATGATGTTGACTAGTAATCAATGAGGTCATACTCATTTTCACGATAATTCGGCTTTCTTTCAAGTGGGAATATCTTGTCAAACTTCTCACGAACATTGTCATAGTGTTTACGATCAGCATATACCCTAACTGATGGAATTGTAAGCCGCTGCTGTTTTAGAATTTGCATTAGAGGCCTGCCTTCGTCAGTCTGTTCTAGACTTACCAGATCGAGACCAGTTTCACCACCAACCAAGACCGGAATCTCACTCAGAAACCGTTCTCCAAGCTCTGGGTTGACAATGTCGATGACACAGCTACCGGGGTCATCAACTAGCTCCAGCTCAGCTTCGAGCAGGTTCTCTATGTTTTCTTCCATATCCATTAGACGTCCCTTTGCATCTGAATCGAATGCGGCGAGGGGTCTGGAAAGAACCACCTTGAATAGTCGGCGATAGCGGATTCTAGCCGCATATTCCCGAACAAAGTCTATCTCTGACTTCTCAAGCCATCTGAATAGGTCTCCATCGGTCATTCTTGTGAATAGCCCAATGCATTCACTCTTCGAGAGTCCTTCTTCTCTCAATCTGAAATACGTGGCCTTTGACACGAGTGCCTCTGCCAACCTGACGGCATGATGAAGATAGAGATCAGAGAACATCCAATTCCGGCTAAGGATGAGTGCCTCCAAAGAATGAAGTGCCTTCAGCATGAATGCTCTTACAAATCGTCCTTCCTCGTTGCGGGCCACTCTGTTTGTCAGGAGGACTCTCTCAGCTGGAAAGACTCCGAGCTGAACTCCGCTGAAGTGGGCGTCCCTGATTAGATAGTCGGTCTTATCTATGTCGAGAGGACTATCAAGAAAGTCTGACATTAGAGAAAGAACAGCGTCAGAAGTCCTACGCCGTAGAATATCAACGACTGTCTTACCTTCAATGCCGTTTCTCTCGAGCGTGTCAGTGAGATCGCTGTGAAGAATCAGAAACTCTCCCAGATCTGAATGATCTAGACCCACCCACATTCTCAGGGAGAACTCGATGGTATGGGAAGTGGGCGGGTGACCCACATCATGAAGCAGGGCTGCGGTTCGGAAGATCTTCTGCTGATACTCATCCAACAACTCTGTCAGAGGAACAAAACAGGGTTTTGAGAGATCTTCGCAGTAGTTCACTACCTTGATACATTTCTGGGCCAAGTAGTTGGTCCCTAGGCAGTGTTGGAATCGTGTGTGAGTTGCACCCGGATAGACTATGTGTGCAGGCCCAAGTTGGCGGACGTACCTGAGTCGAAGCATCTCCCAACCTGAGATAACGTCAAGTTCCCAAGGTTCTAGGAGAATGGCACCATGCACTGGATCTTGTACTGCTTTCTGTCGAGTATGCTTCTCGGCCATAGAAATGAAATGCTCGTGAGCTTGAGTGATGCTCTCGACTCTTGTCCATTGGCCATTCTTCTCTTTCCTGGCCTGAGTCAACTCATGCTCTCTCATTCCGGTCAGACGAATCAGACGGACGATATCCAGGTCAACATCTTCACTTGACAAGGCTTGAACCTGATTTCAGGAGGTGAGTCTGTTCCTTAAGAAGGCTAGGCATAGGTGAACGGTGATTCATTCTCCTTCATCTTGATTGCTTGACCTTCTCACGTGCCTTGATGTACTCCAGTGTGTAGTCCTTCTCCATTGCTCTGCAATACTCATCTTCGCTACAGTAGCCCCATCTTCTCATAGCCCGACAACCAGGGGCTCTTCGTATCTTGTAGAACGGCGGATGTATCAAATTCGCCTTCACGAGATAGTCAGCGACGTTCTTGATACTCTTCTTCCTGAACGCTGATCTAATACATGGTGGTGCTCTTCTTACTAGCTTCCACTCAACCACATCAAAGAGGCGGAACCAGAGAAGACATTCTTTGGCGACATAGAGTGAACTACATCTCGGGCAATGACCATGGTGAATAGACACCTCGCAGAACTCATCACGTGTCTCTATAGTTAAGCCAGATTGACGCAGCAGATGGAATTTGATCTGAACGAAATGTTCAGGCGTAAAGGAGCCCATTTCAGAAATGAATAAGCGTAGTTCTTCCGCCAGCTCATTGGCAGTGCAATTCCAGCTCTCCTCACTCAAACTGGGTGGATTATCATTGGCCATTTTCGAAAGTACGTGTACTGAAGGAGTCTTAAGTTCATCAGTCGGACACAGGCTCCGTGGATTCAGAAGCTCTAGCGGTGTCGAGCTGAACAACTCTTAAATTGTGCACAAACCGTCATCGCATCAGAGTCCACTTTTGGCTAGTGAGGTCATTGATTGATGCATGATTTGGAAGTCACCTCGGAGATCGCACTCAAAGAGGCCATCATGTCAATCGAAATCAGTTCACTCAGTGATGATGACAACGAGAAACTCGTCCTCACTACAATCAACGGAGATGTCAGGGTCTATGACTATGTGTCAGGTGACAAGAATCCGTTGCAGGAGGTTTGTGTTACTAGCGGCTTTCCTCCAGTGTCAACACTGGCGCTTGGAGATGTGACTGGAAACGGAGTCACTGACTTCATTCTAGGGTGTATGGACAACACAATGAGGACTGTTGTGTTGTCTGAGGGTGAGCTTGAGGAGATATCTTCAACACCTCTTGGAGGTCTGCCTACAGCTATATGTGCTCTGAATGTTCTTGATGATGACGCAGCTGAAGTTGTGGTTGCCTCTAATGATGGTGCACTGAGATGCTATCAGTGGTTTGATGTGGTTCTTGATAAACTGGCACACAAGGTGTTAGAACATCCGGTTTTCTCGATCCGACCATTGTCAACGAGAGGAGTCTCATACAGTAGGTTTGTCTTCGGAGACGAATCTGGTAATCTCTACGTCTATCAATATGCAGACGACCGACTTCATGAGCGTACCAGGGTGAAACTACAAGGAGACGTAAACCTTGTCGCAACCGGCAATATTCTAGACGATCGCAACGATGAGATTCTCACTGTGTCAGACGGAAGGCGGCTAACTCTCCTGACGCTTGATCAGGGTGGAATCTCCGTTCTGGACAGAATCAGGGCACCAAGCCCAATCACATCAGTTCGTCTTGGAGTTCTTCAATCTGACGAATCATCAGAAGGTCTGATCATATCATGTCAAGGCAACTCCAAGGTGACTATCTTCTCCTTTGAGGAAAACCAAATGAAAGAGCAGGCTTCGATTAAGACGGCCAAGAAGTCTGTTGAGGCCCAGATAGCTATGGGCGACTTGAGTGGTGATGGATCGGCAGAGATTGTACAGGCTGTACGGAACTCGATTTACGTAATGTCGCTGGTTGAAGAGTAGCTTCTGTTAACATAGATCGGGCATGTAGAGCTCATTAGGTTCAGCAACCCTAATAGTCTTGACCGGAATCTTCGAAGTGATCTCCGGGATTACCTTACCCTCAATCCATTCTCTGACATTCTTGCGAGCCTCATCGATTGTTTCCCCCTCAGCATTCATATCGAATCTGACAAATAGCTGGTACGGTTCGCGGTCTGTTGTATCTCTCTTGATCATCGCCCAGAAAGCTTTGGACCCCGCAGGTACATCAATCCGACCAAGGATCTCCAACCATGATTTGTCCTCAAGTTTCTTGGTCACCATGGCCAAGTCCTTGAGCTCAGTTAGCATCTTTAAAGCATCCAAGACCTTCGGACCATCAGATCGAAGGTCGAGTTGCTCGAACTCAGCAACTAGATAGTGATCAGCTCGAAAGATTGCCATGGGCATCAGACTCCATTCGATGATATTTGCGCCCCTTTGACTTGGACTCTTAAGGTTAGTGGTCATCAGACTGCCGAAGAATGAGCTGTCTGACGAAGCTCCAGAGCCATGTCACGATGAGGATTAGTATATTTGTCGGCTATAGTGAACGAAACGATAGGCAGCCGTGAGCACACCTACGAATGTCACTATCACGAGGCCCAGCAGCAACATACTTGCAAGTGACATTATCACGAGAATCAGAAGTCTCTCAGAACGACCGCCCAGACCGATGTCCAAATCATTTGCACCAAGAGTCTCCGCGCGTGATCGGGAATAGCTAGTCATTATCCAGCCAAACATGCAAACAATAACCCAGAGATTCACAGAGAGACTGAAGACTGAAGCAGCAGGATACGCGATGATGATTGCCATCAGGATGACAAACTCGGATACTTTGTCAGTAATCGAATCGGCAAAAGCTCCTTGTTGAGAGCTCATCTCCCGAATCCTAGCGACTGCTCCATCGACTCCATCGAAGAATCCAACCAGAAACACGAGAATTCCGTACAGCGGCTCAGAGTGTGTCACGACAAGAGCTAGAAATGCTGAAAGTGAAAGGAGGATTGAGAAGTAGGTGATTGTTATGGGTCGAACTCCAGCCGACGAAAGAGCTCGTGCCACTACAAGTATAGGCCCCTTGAACACTCTTCTAGCTCGAAGTTTACTTGGCAGTTTCATTGGCCCCCTTTTCCAGTATTGCTTCTCCACATACTATTGCCTCAAGGAGGATATTACCTTCTGGTAGTTGCGCCCCTCCAAAGAGCATGCAGTCTCTTATATCGCAGTGGTCTCCTAAGACTGTGTCCGTTCCTATACTCGCACTCGGACCAATGTGGCACTCTCTGCCAATCCTCACATTTCTTGCAATAAAAACAGGACCAACAATCTGAGTGCCGGCGCCGATTGTGGGACCAGATTCTGACTCCAACAGGTTTCCAATCTCAAGAGTATCTCGGGGGTGGAGATAGAGCCCACCTGAAACATCCCCCGGCATTGCTTCCAGCAGCTCTCGGTTCGCCTCAATGTAAGCATCCAAGTCATCAAGGTCTCGCCAGCTTCCTTTTTCCACTTGAATCATGCCTGCCGTTGCGCCAGATTCAAGGGCAAGATTCACGGCATCTGTCACTTTTGCTGCGTTCACTTCTAGTGCTTTGGTGCAATACTGCCGGAATGTCCAGTCAACAGCCATCATCATAGCTGAACGAACCACATTCGTCGCTACCTCGGAAGGGGCTCCAATTCGGATCAATCGTCCTTCATCTGTTACCTGAACACGGGTTCCCTTGTCCACAATCGAGTCAACCGACAATGTGAGCAAGTGAGCCCCCTCTGCGGAAAGATGAGCATCAATTAGTCGTCCAACATTCTCTGGACTCACAATCATGTCGGCGGGACATACAATGAACGGGTTTTTGTCCAGTGAGCTCGATGATGAAACCAGTGTTTGTAGGGGCCCACGTTTCCATTCAGGTACTTCGATCACCTGTACTTGACCGCTTCCAATTGCGGTTTTCAGATGATTTTCAATCACATTACCCAGCCACCCGATTCCCACAGTAATGCTCTGGACTCCTCCTTCATTAAGAGACTGAATCAGTCTTTCAAGAGTCGACATTCCAGCGCAAGAAATGAGGGACTTTGGAACCAGACGAGTGATTGGGTCCACACGCATACCCCTTCCAGCGGCGAGGATGACTGCGTGTATAGTTATTCCTCCTTCCTGTTAGGTTACTGTAAACATCATAACCTCAATATGTGGGTTTTGCAGTATACTTGTTTGTGAAAAACGGTTGAATGTCAGGACATTGAAGGTGGAGGAAGATCGTTTTAGCGACATTGTCAAAGATGCAACCCGTGTGTTGCAGGAGGGAGGCCTCGTAGTCTATCCAACTGATACAAGCTACGGACTTGCATGTGATCCTCGATTGCCAGATGCTTTGGAACGCCTGATTCAAGCAAAGAAAAGGGACAAGAAACATGGAGTGCCTCTTCTCTTCGCAGATTTTGACCAATGCAAGACATTCCATGACTTTCTTGGTCTTGAAAGCGTACTGGCCCGACTATTCTGGCCTGGTGGCATGACATTGCTAGTCACGGCCAAAAGAGACGTGCCTGATGAGATTACGGGAGGCAGAGACTCGGTAGCAATAAGGGTACCTGATCATGAGATTCCAAGAAGTATTGCACGCGAGTTGGGGGCCCCGATCGTTGGTACCAGCGCCAATGTTCACCATGCCCCTACTCCCTTTGACATCGATACAGCCAAACAGCAGCTCGGCGACAGCGTAGAGCTCTACATCGATGGCGGCCCTTCATCGGCCACAAAAAGCTCGACCATTATTAGCGTGATCATGGAACAAGACCGAGGACACATCAAGGTCTATCGAGAAGGTCAGCTGAGTCTTGAAGAGTTGGAGTCGAGTTTGAAAGTTGATTCGGACGCTATCCGACTTTGGACTACAACGTTTCTACAGGCCGACATGTGAGGCGAAGTCAGCTGCAGGAATTCAATCTCCTCGTCGGTTGTCCCAGAGACCGTGAACAGGCAGCACGTTCGGAGGTTCAGTACTTCATCGGTGATCTCCTAGAGGATGATGGCCTCAAAGTCTACAGTACAAGGATTTCTGGACTAATTACGTGCATGACAACTCTGGATCCATTCGATGTCGTGAAACGCCTGAGGGAGTATGCTGATGAGAACCCCTATCAGTTTAGATTCGCCATACGATTCACTCCTCTGGAACTTTGCGTTGAATCAAGTCTGGAACAGATAACTCAGGCTGCAGCCAGATTGTTGCCAAAGATAGACAAAGACAGCACATTTCGAGTAACTGTGAGACGAAGACACACAACGCTCGAAAACATGGAGATCGTTGAGGCCGTAGCTGAGAAGATCCCTCGTAAGGTCAATCTTGAAAATCCTGACAAGACCGTGTGGATCGAGGTTGTGGGCGAACTCACTGGTATTTCGGTGCTCGTGGAAGACGATATCCTATCAGTGATGACGTTGCGTGATGACATGTACTAGTCAGTGTTCTACGATTCGAACGCAACAAGTGAGACTCTACTTGCTACGCATCTGGTTAGTGCAGACATCTTCTCTTCAAGTTTGGCGGAGCTGGTCAAAGCCTCGATCTCATTAATCTTAATATCAAAGTGGGTCATGACCTTTTGAAGGCGTTCGGCGCTTGCTTCGAACATTGGATCGGCTTCAGTTCCAATAGCTTCTATCAGATTCTTTAGACAGCTCTCGATGTCTGACTGGTCTTTGCCTATCACAGCAATTGCAACGGACTCCATACCATCACGTACTCCCATCTCTTCTAATGCCCGTCCAATCTGTCTCTGTGCGGAGGAATAGACCAAGAACTCCATGCTTAGGCTCCTTGTCTTGCCATATCCTCCCTGCCATGCATTTACAGCGTTCTGGGCAGCTGAGAGAACGTGCCCCGCGCCAGAAGTAACATCGGCTCTGAAGAACTGAAGGGCCAGAAAGTCATCCACGGAGTCACTTGCCAAAGAAAGAAGCTGATCTTTGGTTAGTCCTTTGGAGTTTACAGCCTCTGTGAGACCTAGTGTGATTTCGTCATCTCCAATCGAGAGCTTCTCAACTAGCATCTCAGCACCCTCGCCCATTCTGGTCTCCTATAGTCGCTTGATGAAGTAGTCTGCGACGGGAGGCTCAAATCCAACCTCGAAGACAAGCTTGTTACGAATCTTCTTCATTTCAAGCGTATCGTCCTCTTCTTTGAAATGTTTCACAAGTGAGATGATCGATTCTCGGTGCTCCCATGGATATACCATCCACTTGTCAACAATCTGCATATAGTAGTCCGGCTCAATCTTCGAAGTGGGTTTGAGATGAAGCACAGCAGTTCGGACCTCTTCTGCACCCAGGTCTTCAACATACCCCTTGGCGTGCGTAAGGCTATCGCCAGTGTCAGCGACTTCGTCAACCAGCAGTATCCGTCTTTGCCCAATTGGAACTGACAATGGTTGTGTGACCTTGGGTTCAGGGCCCCTCCGTCCAATGTCGCTATAGTATTCAATTCGAATGTTGAACATCGCATCTGTATAGAGCACATCAGACAATATCCTTGCAGGGATCCACCCACCACGGGCTATTCCAACTATTATGTGTGGTCTATAGCCACTGCCCACAATCCTTTCTGATAGCTGAAGCGTAAGGTTGTAGACATCATCCCAGGAGAGTATTTCGTATTCCATCTTCAATCTACCACTCAGGTAGTACCCTAAGTCATTCGATAGGTCCAACCTAATTAAGGCAATTGGCAGTGAATAAAGCCACAACGTAAATGAGGGGCCTCTTTCCATCGTCCGGTCTGTGTGAGTCCCATGAAGCCCGACCTCCTGATTTCCAGCATTGGCCAGCTGGCTACACTTGCTGGCCACAGCAAGCGTCCTAAGTCTGGCGCCGAGATGATGGAACTATCGATTATTGAAGATGGCGCCATTGCTATAAAAGATGGGAGAATATCTGCGGTTGGGAAGACATCTGATATTATGTCGGTGGTTGATGATGAGGCTACTCCCACAATGCAATTCCCTGATCAGCTTGTACTACCGGGGTTTGTAGATAGCCACACACATCTTGTCTTTGGGGGATCACGCGAACAGGACTTTCCTATGAAGCTAGCTGGGAAGAGCTATATGGAAATCCTCCAAGCAGGAGGGGGAATTCTCAGCACGCTTCGTCACACCAGAGAAGCAACACAATCTGAACTGACAGCGTCTGCATTAGTATATGCCACACGAATGATGCACAGCTCAGCGACTACAATCGAGGCCAAAAGTGGTTATGGACTTGACCTTGAGAACGAGGTCAAGATGATGGATGCTCTCAATGACCTACGACATAAGGTCGACATTGATCTGGTTAGCACATTCATGGGAGCTCATGCGGTACCTCCAGAGTATGAAGGGAAGACTCAGGATTATGTGGACCTTGTTGTTGGCGAAATGATTCCTGTTGTCGCGGAGAGAGAACTAGCCGAGTTCTGTGATGTTTTCTGTGAAGAGGGAGTCTTTGATGTAGAACAATCCAGAGAAATCCTGATGGCCGCCAAGAAGGTGGGCTTGTTTCCGAAGGTCCATGCAGATGAGATTGTTCAGCTTGGAGGGGCTGAGCTTGCCGCAGAGACTGGCGCAGTCTCTGCTGACCATCTCCTCAAGTCATCGGAAGACGGACTTGAGCAGATGATGAAAGCTGGAACAGTAGCTACTCTACTTCCTGCAACTGCTTTTAGTCTAGGCACAGATTATGCGGATGCTCGCCGCATGATAGATATGGGACTACCTGTGGCATTGGCGACGGACTTCAATCCCAACTGTGCCAACGAGTCATTGTTCTTCACAATCGCTCTTGCGTGCTACAGAATGAAAATGAACCCCAGAGAAGCCATCTCCGCGATTACGATAAACGGGGCACATGCCCTAGGCAGAGGGCAGGAAACTGGCAGCATCGAGGTTGGTAAGAGGGCCGATGTTGTTATTCTTGATTGTCCGAACCCAGACTTTCTGGCTTGGAGATTCGGTGCGAATCTGACAAATACTGTTGTTGTAAATGGAAAGGTAATCTACACGAAACTGGACTGAGAGGTTCGCCTGACACTACTTCGAATCCGAGATTGCGGCCTGGAACTCCCTGATCCAGGGAGCTTCGTCACCTGCAGACTTGACATAGTCAGCGAATCTCGTGAGTTTCTCTATTGTCTCTGGATGAGCAATGTGCTCGATCTCGCACGCATCGGCTTCAGCGATTTGACTGTCAATTCCAATCAGTCGAAAGAACCACCTCAGGGTCTCATGCGCCTTTTCCAGCTTCTCCGCCAGTTTCAGCCCTTTCCGTGAGAGAACGACGCTCTTGTAAGGCTCGTAATGCACGAAACCGGCCTCACTGAGCTTCTGAAGTACATATGTTACACTGGGTGATCTAACACCACGAATCTTCGCAATGTCTGTGACACTAGCGGACCCAGACTGCATCTGGAGCTCATAGATTGTTTCCAAATACGGTTCCAAAGACTTGGAGAGGCCTGTCAATTATCGAATACATCCTCAAAGCTCTTTGTTAGATGATTCTAACTATATTGGCTGTACCTATTTCAGCGGACATAAGTGTTCATAATCGTGAATAGCGGCATGCTCCTGGCTGCAGTACAGGCTATTCTTCGAGCAAGAACCCAGTGATCTCTTCTGCTGCAGAAACGATAGACCTAGACCGCATCAAATCTCGTATTCCTGAAATGTCCTTATACAGAGCTCGGTCATCCTTGAGCGTTTTGACTTGCCCCCGTATAGCAGCAAGTGCCCTCTGAAGCGGATCAGATGTCGTGAGTGGTGCAAGAAGTTCAAGTCCCTGAGCAGCGCAAAGATACTCGATGGCAACTACGTTGGTTGAGTTCTCTAGGATTTTGCGTGCTTTCCTTGCGGCGATTGTCCCCATGCTCACATGGTCTTCTTGGTCTGCACTTGTTGGAATGGAGTCAACGCTTGCGGGATGGGCTAGAATCTTATTCTCCGATACAAGTGCTGCCGCAGTATACTGTGCAATCATCATACCGGATTCAAGTCCGCCCTTTGTTGTAAGAAAGGCTGGAAGTTCGCTAAGATTTGGATTTACCAATCTGTTAATCCTTCGTTCGGCGATGCTGGCGATTTCAGACAATGCAATGCCAAGAAAGTCCATAGCAAGTGCTACTGGCTGTCCATGGAAATTGCCTCCTGAGACCACGGATCCATCTTCAGCAAAGACCAAGGGATTGTCAGTAGCCGAATTGATCTCAGTCTCTAGAATGCTTCTTACGTATCGGATTGTGTCTAGAGACGCCCCTAGTACCTGAGGAATGCAACGTAGGGAGTATGCGTCCTGAACTTTGCCACAGTCAACATGTGACCGGTTGATCTCGCTATCACCAAGGAGCAATCTCAATATCCGTGCAATATCACTCTGCCCCTCATGAGGTCGTACTGAGTGAATCCTCTCATCGAGAGCAGCTCGTGTGCCACGTAGGGCCTCGAGACTCATCGACGCGGCAATAGATGCATCACGAACAAGATTCATGGCGTCATGGGAAACTAATGCACCAATTGCGCTCATGCATTGAGTGCCGTTGATAAGAGCGACCCCCTCTTTCGCCTGGAGTCTCAGGGGCTTTAGCTTGGCCTTCTTCAGCGCTTCCTGTCCAGAGACAATCTTGTCTCCAATGAATGCTTCACCTTCTCCCATGACAACTAATGCCATGTGGGCTAGGGGAGCAAGGTCACCGCTCGAACCTACTGATCCTTGTTCCGGTACAGCGGGGGTGACATTCGCGTTAAGCATTCCAAGGAGTGACTCAATGACCTCTTTCCTCACTGCCGAGTAGCCTTTGGCGAGGGCGTTCGCCCTAAGAAGCATCATTGCTCTAACTATCTCTGGGTGCAAAAGACCACCCACTCCAACACTATGACTCCGTATTAGATTGACTTGGAGCTGTTCAATATCTGCAGGTTCGATGCAGACTTGCGAAAGATCACCAAATCCCGTGTTGACACCATAGACAGATTCTCCTGCCTGCAGAACTCTCTCTATGACTTCGCGGGAGGCCTCAATTCCGGTCTTGGCAGATTCGGCGAGGACTGCTTCTCTTTGCTGTCTGGAAACAAGCACGATGTCCTCGACCGTTAGATTTTCTCCATCAATCTGAATTGGCATATCTGTCACAACCTGCATCAACACTAGAACCAGAACTTAGCCCTTTTGGCAGACAGCACCAAATGTTTTCAAGGTCTTGTCGTTCATCTTAGGCTACTGATCCAAGGTTGAGATAACAACGAGTAGTGTCATTATTGTCGGTGCTGGCCTGGGCGGGCTTATGTCAGGTGCGCTTCTTGGACAAAAGGGTTTCAGAGTAAATATCCTTGAGCGGATGAACTTCATCGGCGGTCGCTTCACCAGCTTCGAAAAAGACGGCGTGCCTATACCCACCGGCGCCGTCCATATGATTCCACACCGAAAGGGACCCATGAAACAGATTCTGGTAGACAAACTAAATCTGCCGATAGAGCTGATAGATGCGGGAAGACCTGCAATAGTGAATGAGAAGGGAGAAGGGATTGAGCTCGGAGGACTTGATGCGGCCAAATTGTTCCTCAAGTCCCTGATGGGATTCTCTTCTGCGAAGAGAGCAATGGATTCAATCTATGAGTTTTCAATCGGGCTCAAAGGTTCGAGAATTCCACTTCTAGACCGATTTGCCTTCATGAGGAGAATCGGATCTTATTCTCATCACGTGACTCCAAAAGGTGGAGTGAAGAGTGTCATTGACGCTCTTGCTAGTTCTATTAGGGAGAGTGGGGGTAGAATCAGAATCAACCATAATGTCATTTCTGTGAAACCAATAGATGAAGGGGGCTTCGAAGTGACAACTGAAGGTGAGAACTACAGATCTGACATTGTCATTGCCAACTGCAGTCCAGCAGTACTGTTTAGGCTGTTGGGTGGCGAGGCCAGACTTCTCGGTTCTTCATTCGAAAGGAAAGTCACTGAGTGTGAACCAGTCCCAGGTATCAAGATAGCTGTGGTCTGCAATCACCGGGTATGCCCAAGCTCAATAACATTCACACCGTTTCTTCAGGTGATTTCCGGATTCTCGGAGCCCACGATTGCTGATCCTGAACTTGCAGGGGAAGGCCGTCATCTAATAATGAGCCATCAAGAAGTGGGACCAGGATCCCTCTACGATCAAATCGAACGGGCTATGGAGGATTTCAGAGAGTTCATACCTAACTTCCAAGATAGCTGCAAAGTTGTATCAACTCATGTGTACAGGGATGTCTATCCGGTCAACCACGCATCACAGGGTCAAGATTTCAGGCCGATTACTAGGATTCAAGGCCTGTACTTGGTGGGTGACGGCGTTAAACCTCGTGGCTACATAATGACCGAAGGTGTTGCGAAATCGGCTGAGATAGCCGTCAAAGCAATCTTTGGAGGAAACGGTTCATGAAATTGCCAGAGATCGACGCTGAACTATGTGTTGGTTGCGCACAGTGCTTTCTTGTTTGTCCTGAAGATGCGATGGATGTGCTTGTCGAGGCCAAGCCCAATGAGAGATGCACTGGATGCGGAAGATGTGAGACGGCATGTCCAGCACTTGCAATCAAAATGATTGAAACCGGATTCATTGTTTCGGAATAGATGGAAGAGACTGATGATGGCAATATGGTCACACATATGAAGCAGGGTGTCAACTGACCTCCACACATCGTTTCATCATCGTCATAAGAACTATTGAACTCTGGAGAATCACAGGCAATGGACCGAATTGATAGAGCGATAGTGTGGCTGCTTGATTCCAACTGCAGAACCACGTACGAAACTATGGCCAAAAAGCTGGGCCTTACGGCTAATGCAGTCAAGAAAAGAATAGACAAAATGATAGATTCCGGAATCATATCCCAATTCAGCGTCATGTTCTCTTCGGCTATGATTGACGCAGATATTCTTCTTGCTCTGGTTCATACAGATGGATCGGAGGATGTTGATGAAATCATACAACAGATTGGATCTAACCCACTTGTTCTCCAAGTTTCGGCTGTGGCCAGCGGCATAGGAGAACTATATCTGATATTTGCTCAATACGTTGGTACCACTGAGCTGGCTTCACTAGGAACATTCCTTCGGGGAATCGAGTCGGTCAAAGAGGTAAACCTTCACAACATAATCTACCCCCGGGGAAAGAAGATGGAACTTAAAAAAACACATCTCAAAGTTCTAGATAGTCTTGTTACGGATGCGAGGATGTCTGTCAGAAACATTGCCCGCGAAACGGGAATGACCGCCAAAAGGGTTCGTAGGATAATAGGAGAATTGGAGAAGAGCGGTGCCTTCCTGTTCACCTTAAGGTGGAATATAAGCGCCGGCGGAAACTCGGCATTTCACCTCAGAGTGGATGTTGATATGGGTCAAACGACAGCAGAGGAGGTTGCTCAATGGTTGAGAGATAAATATCCGAGAGAACTATGGTATCCTTTCATGTCTGCTATTGAACCAGTAATTTTCGCGGCCTTTGTTGTAGATGACCTTTATGCAGTGCAACGAATATCATCAGAGGTCAGGAAAGCGTCCTTTGTAAAGGCAACAGCCATATTACTAAGCTATTCAGATCACAAGTTCCCATGGCCCGCTGAGATGAAGCTCAGAGAACTGTTGTCCAGAGAAAACGGATAAGTAGATCCAGAAGGCTAACGCAGGTATCGCTTGCCAATCCAAAAGGCACAAGACGCCAAGGCGATTGCGGCCAATGACAGCAAGAGAATGGGGGATTCTGGATTCGTCCATACTACTCCGCCTGACATCTGGTCATAGAACTGCGAATCAACAGACGGATCAAACGCCTCTCCATAGGCCTCTATTGATTGCTCAGTTCCATGTTCTGAGAGTTTTGCACGGTACGTCCTCGGATTGAAGAGAACAGTCACACCATTTAGCTTCAAGAAGACAAAGTCGATGTCAGCCGAAAGCACAGTGTCAATGAGAAGCTGAATGTCAACCCAGGCGCCTTCTCTCTGAATCGAGAATCCGTCATCAGGCGATATAAGCTCCCCACCGTCAAACGTCAGATTTGCTTTCAAATCAAACCAGCTCTCATCACTCAGTCTACTCTGCCCTGCCACTGGCTGGCTAACCAGAGGAACTAAAATCAGGGCTATCAGAACAATGAAGAGTGAACGTCGCAAGGGAACATGCCTCATCCTAATTATATGTATTAACAGTGGCTAATACCAAAGCGTTTTCACAAGCTGTAACCAAAGGCAATCTGTCTAGGATAGACGTACCTTTACGAGGTCTTCCACTAGATTATTCTCCGGTACGAATGGCAAAGTAATGTGACCCTTGCCTCTTGACGCTCGATTCCACTCTGTGACTGTCTCGATAGCTGGTGGGTTCGTTGCCCAAGCTCTACGTGCGACTCCACCCATGACGTCCCAGTCGAGAGCTGATCGGATAATTGAGTCGACTCTTTCACTGCCATCAAGAACAAGACCAAATCCGCCGTTGATGGCCTTGCCCGTACCTACTCCTCCGCCATTCGAAAGCACACAGAGGGTCATACCCCTTGATGCGTTGCCGGCCCAGCACTGATGTGCCATGTCGCTCATTATGCTGCTGCCATCTCGAATATTGGCGGTCTCTCGGAACGGAGAATCGGTTCCTCCAGTATCATGATGATCACGCCCAAGCATAATTGGTCCGACATTTCCTTCTCTCACAGCCCGGTTGAACTCTAGGGCGATGTTGACCCTGCCTCCTGCATCGGCATATAGTATCCTGGCCTGCGATCCAACAACCAGCGCATTCTTCTCAGCATCTCTTATCCACACGAAGTTGTCTCTGTCTTGTCCCCTTCTTGTTGGGTCTATCCGGGACATGGCAATCCTGTCAGTCTCGGTGAGGTCAGATGGCTTGCCAGACAAGCAGACCCATCTAAAGGGCCCGTAGCCATAATCGAAGCAGACCGGCCCCATAATATCTTCTACGTAGCTTGGAAAGATGAATCCTTCACTCGTATCCCGTCCATTCTTCGCAATCGCAGTTGCACCTGCATCAAATACGGCCTTCATGAATGAGTTTCCATAATCCCAGAAGAACGTGCCTCGCTTGGACATCATCTTGATCAAGCCAAACTGCGTTCGCAGGGATTTGTCAACAAGCGTCTTGAATTCATCTCGATCGGTCTTCAGAAGCTCACGTCCATCCTCGAACGATATTCCCTGGGGAGTATAGCCGCCGCTGTAGACATCGTGGCAAGATGTTTGATCCGATGAAAGCTCCACAATGATTTCACGGTCAACTACATATTGCCATAGATCAACTACGTTTCCATAGTAACCGATCGAAATCGGTTCCCTGCTAACTCGAAACTCGTCAACCCAATTGAAAATCTCGTCCAGGTCGTCAGACCATCTTTTCAGCCAGTCCTGCTCTGATCGGGTGTCAATTCGGCTCTTGTCTACTTCTGCGATGACTCCGATTCCGCCCGCGATTTCTACAGCCTTCGCTTGAGCGCCACTCATTCCCCCAAGGCCTGAAGTCAAAAACAGCCTTCCGCTTAAGTCTTGGTCTTCTGGAATCCCCAAGTATTGGCGACCTGCGTTGAGAAGTGTGATGTAGGTTCCATGAACAATGCCCTGTGGGCCAATGTACATCCACCCTCCCGCTGTCATTTGAGCCATCGAAGCAGTACCCAGCTGTTGCGCTCGCTGGAAGTGTTCAGGCGTGTCAAACATTCCTACCATTAGCCCGTTGGTCAAAATGGCCCGAGGAGCGTTTCTATGAGAAGGAAAGAGTCCGAGAGGATGACCCGACATCACTGCTAGTGTTTGTGTCTCATTCATCTGCTCGAGATACATCTTGATGAGGCGGTACTGCATCCAGTTTTGACATACTTGACCGCTCTCACCGTATGTCACTAGTTCATACGGATAAAGAGCAACATCGAAGTCCAGATTGTTATCAATCATTAGCTGTAGCGCACGGGCCTCCAAAATCCCGGTGTATTCATCAACAGGTTTAGCCTTGATTGGACCCGAGGGCCTGTATCTGTAACCGTAGATTCTTCCGTACGTGACAAGCTCCTCAAGAAACTCCGGTGCAAGCTGCTCATGGAGTTTAGGAGGAATGTATCTTAAGGCGTTCTTTACCGCTAGGACGGTCTCTCGCTCATTCAATGTATAGGCTCTGTGAGGAGCTCTTCTGTACTTGGGGTCGAAAGAGGGCTCTGGGGGTAGCTCTTTCGGGAGTCTAAATGTCATGGCCTCTGAGACATCGGACAAAGTAACTCACATCCGTACCAATACTCACTGCAAGACACGTCTGATATAGGACTTTCTCTAAGTATCGGAGTCACTCATCGTCAGAGTGTCTCAAGAAGGCTGTACGAATTGATGAAGGGCTTCGAAAATCGCGCCTTCTATTTCTCGTGTCACTAGTTAATCACCATGTGAAGACATACAATATTTTCTAAAATCCCTTTTTGACTAAATTTTCATGACACCTGGAGTTGTCAAGAAATCAACCGATTCGACGTGCAGCTCCGGCTTTGCAAGAAATCCTTTTGCATGAACGTAACATCTATGGATGGATAGTGTAATTCAAGGGGCTCAGCTATTCAAGAGCGGCATTCTGAATCAGTTGTGCTAGTGTCTTCGATCTTAGTCCCCGGAAATATCCGTGATAAGTGCTAACTGTAACTTTCACCGTGTCTACAAATTCTGCATTTCTTATCGCTCGTGTTATACTGTCAAGCTCTGTCAGAGTTTCTGTTGAGAAGAGTGCAAAAACGACAGGTTCGGATGCAGAGATGAAGGTCTGCCAGAGTGGAACAAAATACTCGTCTCTAATCCAATCCACAACCTCGTGTGCACTCTTCGCGGTCTCGTCAAAAGCTGTTCTGACGATGAAGGGAATGCTTCCTGCGGCACCGAGTTCTACGAGTGCAGCAAACCGGACGGCCATGCTGTCTGTGAACCTCTTGAGTGTCTTACGCACTCTTCTTGCCGTAAGGCTGGTCTCTGCTGCAATATCCACGACCGATTTCTTCGGATTGTCTGTGAGGGACGACAGAACTCTCAAGTCGATAGGTGTGAGGTCAATCCTATCCCCGGGATCTATCACCAAAGGGTGAATTTCAACTCTTTCAGATCCCGGCAGTGTACGTACTAGCGATCCGACACCTAGCAATTCATTCCAGTCTGTGTACTCCCCTATGAAATAGAAGAGCCCATTGCTGTAGGCTGCTGCAGCAATTATGTTATCGGATGCACCTAGCCGATCAACGAGTTCGACTTCATCATGAGATCCATCTGTCCAAATCATTCCCAGAATTGTCTCACATCCAACCATTGCGGAAGCGAGTTCAATTTGATATCCTGTAATGACTCCAGATTCCTCTAATATGCGAATTCTTCTTCTAATCGCGTTGGCTGAAATTCCGTATTTCCGGGACATGTCCTGAAACGTAATTCTGCAATTCTGCACCAGATCCTCGAGAATCCGTTTGTCTATTGTGTCCAATTCAGCTCCTTGCTCCGCATACTGAGTGTGCTTCCTGAAAACGTGCCTGTTCTCCAAGAGCGAACTAGAAGTGTCTCCTCGCCATAAAACGGAATCGGATTAAACAAACTTCATTGGAATCCATCAAGCTGTGCACCACAAGATGGCAGACAACAATGACAAGCCTTTTTCAACAGAGGCGATTCGTCTTCTCGCAATGGAGTGTTCCCTTTAGATGCAAGGAATCATCTTCTTTAGAACTGGACAGCTTGGCGAAATTGTACGTTTCTACACCGAAATCTTAGGCATGAGCATATGGCTAGAGCAAGAGGATTGTGCAATTCTTCAATATGGGAATATGCTCATCGGGTTCTGTCAGCGTGAGACAACCGATACGCAAGGAATGATCACACTTGTTTATGAGAATAGTCAGGAGGTTGACAATGTCTACGAAGAACTGGATGCGCTTGAGAAGACACATCCAGAGGAAAACAAGAAGTATAGAATCTACCAGTTCTTCTCATCTGATCCGGATGGGAGAGCATTAGAATTTCAGGCCTTTCTGCATCCAGTCAAACCTCTCCAATTCCAATGAGTGAATTATGCAGGCGTAGGATAAGTTGTCCTAGAAATCAGTTGACTCCTCCAAACTCAAAGAGCCACAACGGTCGAACTATGGATGTCCCACCCGAGCTTCTTGGCTCTGCGAAACGCTTCGCTGGCCTCCTTGTAATTGCCAATGATCCAAAGAAGGAGCCTGAGTTTGTACCACGCGTTTGGGTCTTCAGGGCTAGCCTTGGTTTCATCTTTTGCAGCCTTGAGCATCGATTTGTATCTTTTGGCTTCGATCTTGCGGAGCTTCTCGGAACCAAGCAGTAGGCTATGGATATATTTGGGGGACCGTTTGAAAACATGAGCCAAAGCCGCATCTGGTAGCTCTTTCATGGCCCGAGTAATGGCGGCCCCGGTTGTGTCTGTTGCCTTGTATAGGACTCCTTCGAGAAGCTGTCTTTCGTAATCATACTGCATGAAATTGAGAAGTGTTCCCAAACCAATTGTCACATCGCTTTCAGGGCCCATCTCCTTTATGCAACAGTTCCATTCAAAGTAGACCAGCTCGGATCCTATTCTGTAGGTAACGCTTGGCGTCGGATCGATTCTCTTCAGGTCAGTCAAGACGTCTTTGACCCTGTATTTCTTGCGAAGCTGCAGCTTCTTCTTGTCAGCCATCTCCGTCCACTCGGGAAACTGTATGTCAATATGGAAAATAAATCATCTTTTGATGTGGGTGTAACCTTCCATACGTATGTGCATGCCCTAACCGAGCTTTTTCTACTTAGACTAGAAGCCGATGTTCCAAAGAAAGAGATCTGGCAGTCCAACAATGAAACGGAGGTAGAGCACTGTGACGAGGACTCCAAGAGAAACAATCACTAGACTCCAGTCGCGCCTCCGAAATTGCAGTCTCTCCATGTATGTACGATTCTCCGAAGCGCCAAACCCTCTTGATTCCATACTCTCCGCGATAGATAACGCCCTACGGATTGAAACGATGATAAGTGGTACAATGATGGGGATAATGTTCCGTACTCTTTGAACGAAATTCCCCTTGTCAAGCTCAACACCGCGCGATCTCTGGGCGTCCATTATTGCATACGCCTCATGACCCAGTGTAGGGACGTATCTCATGGCCATGCTCATTGCAAAGGCAAACTCAAACCTCACTCTCATTTGGATAAGTGCCTGCGACAGTTCGTCTGGATGAACCGTGAGGAAGAACAGTGAGAAGGATGTCATTAACGCAACTAAACGTAGTGTCAACGAAACCGAGTAGGAGAACGGGTATGGTCCGGTAGACAGGAGTGTATTGAACACCATAATGAAGACCAGAAGAACTAGCAGACCTTTCATGCTCTTGGCCCAACGACGAAGTGACTTGGCTGCAGCCAGAAGTGGAAGAAGGCTGGCAAAAATGATGAGAAGTGGGATTATGTCAAGGAAGAGAAGTGAGATAATAGCACAGACCAAAGTAAGAAAGAGCTTGGATCTCGGATCAAGTCTGTGGATTATCGAATCTTGTCGGGTGTATTGGAAGATCTCCAAAAACGACAATCTACGCGCCCTCCAATAGTGTTGTTGCAATGCTTTCGATGTCAGACAAAGAGGCCAGTCGATCGGAAACATTGTCAAATCTGTGTCTAAGAGCTTTTGCCGCTTGGGTCATCTGAGGGAGGGTAAGCGAGCAACGCTCTAGGACCTCTTCATGTGTTAGTACAGATGAAGTGTCACCGTCAGCCACAATCTGTCCGTCTGACATGGCTATAGTCCGGGGAAAGTGTTCTATTACGAACTCAATGTCATGGGTGACAACTATGACTGTCCTGCCCTTCTTGTTCATTTCCATGAGCATTCGTGCGAGGCTTTCTTTCTGTCTCGCATCTTGACCAATCGTGGGCTCATCAAGCGCAAGTACGTCCGGCTCTGTAGCCAGGACTGATGCTAGAGCGACACGCTTTCGCTCACCACCGGACAGAGCAAAAGGAGATCTTTCGGCAAAGCCTTCAAGTCCCAATCTCGAGAGAGTCTGATCGCATCTTTCCTCTGCTTCTTCTTGAGTGAATCCCAGATTCTTGAGCCCAAATGCAATCTCCTTCTTGCAGCTCTCCAGAAACAACTGGTGGTCTGGGTTCTGGAAGACTAGACCAACTATCTTGGCCATCTCTGCCACCGACATCTGAGAAGTGTCTTTACCCTCAAGAAAGACATTCCCAGCCTGAGGTCTAAGGAGACCATTGAAATGTTTGATCAATGTGGTTTTTCCGGCCCCATTAGTCCCCATTATGGCAACGCTTTCGCCTCGGTCAACCTGTAGAGTGACTCCTCTGAGAGCAGTATAGATTCCATCGTATGAATACTCCACATCTTCGAGGATTATCATACTGTGCCCTCCTGAATAAGCAGTGCAAGTTCCTCTCCAGTGAGTGGGACACTGCCAAGCCTGAGACCCTTTGCATTGAGTCGCTTGTAGATTTCAGTAGCTTTGGGTATTCCGACTCCGATATCCTGACAGATATCGGCTACAAGAACTTCTGTTGGCGTTCCGTCAGCTACAATCCTTCCTCGATCCATCAACACGACTCGCGTAGCCTCCTTTGCCACCAGATCTAGTCTGTGTTCCACAAGGACTACTGTCATTCCTCTCTTGTTGAGAGTGGAGATGATCTCCAATATCTTCTCGGCACTCTTGGGGTCAAGATTGGATGTAGGTTCATCTGCTACCAGTATCTGAGGATTTAGGGCAAGAGTAGCGGCCATAGCCACTCGTTGCTGTTCGCCGCCGCTCATCTCATGAGGATGTTTGTCACGCAAGTGTTCCAAGTCAAGGAGGTCGATTATCTCTTCTACTCGACGCCGTACTTCTACGGGATTGACACCAAGATTCTCCGGTCCAAAAGCAATCTCCTTTTCAACATTCAGCGTGACAAGCTGGTTCTCTGGGTTCTGGAAGACTAATCCAGCTATTGCTGCAAAGTGAGCGACCTCGTGCTCCCTTGTATCCTTCTCATCAACATAGACGTGACCCGCTATGTATCCCCTATGAAATCGGGGCACAAGTCCATTTATTGCTCGGCACAATGTAGTCTTTCCGCATCCTGAGGGACCGGTGATTACAACGTATTCCCCATTGTCAATAGTGAGATTGATCTTCTTCAGTGCCAGAGAGTCTGCGCCGTAGTACTTGTAACTGAAGTCATCGAATTTAACAAGTGCCACGCCTTCAAGACCCCCTAGTATCCGAAGCCTCCTCAGTGCCTTTGCATCTAGCTATTGCAGACCTTAGAAGCTCAACTGCCTGTTCTAGTGCTTTTGTGCGGTTTCTTTTGCCATTTGCCCCTGCCGCATTTGGATGGCCCCCTCCCTCGCCCCCGATTGTTTCTCCGAGGTGTTCCATGACGTCTTTGCCCAGATTAATCCCAGTCTCTACGTGAAACCTGTGGGTACTTCTCGAACTGAGTCGTACAACGTCCTTGGACGGTTGGCCTCCCACAATGGCAACATCAGCGCCTAGATCCAGCAGTCCTCTACATGCACTTGCCTCGAAGGCACTGACTTTCGCCGTGACTACTATCCATTCCTCTATCTGGTGTATCTCAAGCCGCCTTGCAGCTTTGAGTCGAGCAATTCGCTCCGACCTGTCCTGCTGAATCCTGAGAGAGTTGACACATCTCTCGTAATCGGCTCCAGCGTCTAGAAGTTTCAAAGCAATGCTAAGTGCCCTCTTGTCAGCGTATAGAAACCTTCGTGTATCAAACAGCATTCCTGTTAGAAGCAAGTTTGCAGTCTTCTCAGAGATGTCAAGACCATTCTGCTCATACAGCTCGTAGATAATCTCACATGTAGATGACCTATCGCTGTCAGCAATAACGTGCGCTGCCAAGAACGCAATCTCCGGATTTGGCTCATGATGATCAATAACGAGAGTGGTTGGCGGATGTAGGAGAACATCCTTCATCCCAACTCCCAATTGAAATCTGCTGTTGGTGTCAATTAGAACGACAAAGGGGTAATCTTCTGTCACTTCTTCCAAGATTTTTGCTGAGGAGTCGAAACTATCGATGACCTGTCTGGCAAGCCGGCTCACGTCGTCACATGCCATAACAACCTGACCACGAGGGTTCAGTTCCTGGTATAGATTGGAGAAAGCAATCATAGAACAGACAGCATCAGGGTCAGCATTGTGGTGTCCAAGCACTAGGATCTGATTATGTTCTGAGACTAGTGCTTTCAGATTCAATCTGATTTCATCTCCAAAAGGCGTTTTTCTATCCATTCAGTACCTTGTTGGGTGGCTTGCGCAACAATCTCGTCTAGGTTGTGTTCCGTTTGATACTTCTGAGTGATTTCTATACTAATCTCAAGGTCAAGTTTCTCGTCAAGGTCCAGTGAGCAGACCACGGAAATCTCTTCTATGCTCTTCTGTGGCACTTTTCCCAAGATGAAATTGGTGACCTCGGCTTCACAATCTTGAACGAGCTGCTCCAAGTCATCCTCGGAGAGGTCTGGGAGCCCGATCTCAGCTATTGGATCCATTTTCCTTCACTGAAGTTGAAGATTGTGCTTACCAAGCTCAATCTGTATCTTGTTTTGAAGCTCTTTGAGCTTCTCACTCAGACTCTCTAGTTGTTTCTTCCTTGAAGCTAGGCCCATCTCCAAGGTCTTGGCCTTGTCATCAAGCTCCTCAACAAGCTTGGCTTTGTCAGCCCTAAACAGCACCTGACCGACTGCCTTGTAGGTGGCAACATCGTCAGGCTGCTTTCTCAACTCTTCAAGCGTGGCTTTCGTCTCAGAAAGCTCTTGCTGCATTGACTGAACCAGCATCTGAAGCGTTTCGTGATTACGCCGCATAGTATCGAATTTCTGAAGCTCCTGTTCTAGTGCGGGAGGCAATGTCTGAGCCATGATTCAACTACTCCTTCTAGCTTATCCTTGGTCATTCGAGCTCGCCTCTACACTCTGGACTTAAGATTTTTGGCCTGTGACGTCGTCTAGTACTCTACTGCAGCCTGAAACCCATGCCAAGTATGAATTCATTGCAGCCCTGAGCGCAGTGATGTCTGAAGCTGAAATGAAAATGACCAGGTTCGAGTCCTCAACAGCTAGACGCACTTTTGCCCTCTCAGCCGGAGATGAGCTTGTTTCAGGGTTCAGTGCCGAGAGAATCAACCTGGCAGATTCCGGAGAACCCAGATCGAGGGTCAATGTCGCCTCTGCATCCTCTATTGGAAGGTCATTCATAAAGCATCTCTCCGATTTAGTAGTACTCGTATACTTCGTAGATTGCACAGACTAAGAGATGAGGTCACCACTTAGGTCATTCGTTATTCAGAGTTGCTATCCGAATTCGTGGTCCAACCTCTGACTTCTCATGAGAATTGTAGAATGTCCAAAGAATCTTCCCGGCAGGCAAGTCTTCAAACCACATAATTCCCTCTCGTAGTCCCGGCTCATGTGACAAGGCAGGTTTCTCCACTACGTCCAAGGAGAGACCGAGGATTTCTGCAATGACCTGCGCAAGACTTAGTGTTTGCTCAGAAGACCCTGTTCGAACAGCGACTGAATTTGCTTTGAAGATACGAGGGCTCTTCTTGCCGCTGGTTTCCCTACGGAGCATGGCACTCTCAACTAAGACTGTTACAAGATTAGACCCGTTGGCATCAATCAGCTGAATGATTCGAGGGTTCCCCTTCTCCATAGAAACAATGCAAGCTGCCCTTGCTCCAGATGCATTAATTCTCGAAATCAGCTCTTTGAGACTCATTCCTCCACGATTGAATCGTTCGGAGTCAGGAATCACTTGACTTAGATCTCGTATGAAGGACCGAACTCTGTTTGATGTCTTTCTTGAAGAAGTGATGAGCAGTGAGGGCATCAGTAATCCCTCTCTGAGGGTCATTCGAGAGGCTCTTCGAAGTATTCCTCATCAGTGCCCTCAACGGGCTCGCCCGAGCTTGGAACGTCTGTAGCAAGAAGCGCGGGTTCTGGCTCTTCTTCCTTCTTCAAAGTCTCCATGAATTCCGGAATCTCTTCTTCGTCTGCATCATCCCGGAGGGCCAGAAAGTCTCCGGAGACTCTTTGAGCTATGGCCCTCTTGGCAGCCTTTCCGGCATCTGTGTAAGGAACGTAAGCACCCCCAGCGAACAAGAGACCGCACTTTCTGCAGCTCCAAAGACCTACGGCTTTTCTCTGAAGGGAACGCGTTGCACAAGACGGACAACGATGTGGTTCTCTTCGTCGACGCTCGAGATCTAGAACTCTTCTGCGCAGCTTCGCACCGTATCTGGCGCCGAATCGTCCGGTGCTTCCAACTTTCTTTGTTCTCGCCAACTTGGCAGTCTCCAGTTCTTGTTCGCCATTACTGGGTTCTAAGTGACAGTTTCAGAACCTACAGGTCGCCCAGAAGTTCTACTTATTAGCGTATCTGTCGGTCACAATAAAGGAGAGGAGAGGATAACCCTACTCCCTCTCTTTCGCCGTGCTTCTAATGAGTTCGCGAATCATTCTTGTGCCGTCGAGAGCCATTCCAAACGCTTGGTCTACTTGTTCCAAAGTCATTGGTCCGGCACCGCCGCCTTTCTGAATCGCGGTGAAGTTCTCCCCTTCATCAACCGCCATCGTTATTCTGCAGTCCTGGACCATTTCCTCTTTGAGCACCGGATCAATGATCAGATGATCTTCAATCTTGGCCACGGTTGCTTCAACTGCCAGATTCTTGAGGGGGACGGAAATCTTGTTTCCAGTGGGAACCGCTTCACCGTTTTCCCATTTGTGCTCGGGAAACTCTGTTGTCAGAAGAGCCGCATTCGCTGCAATTGATGCGCAGTCAATGAGATTACCATCAAACTCTAGAGCGTAGACATCACAGAAGACCATTTGAACCACCTTTCCGGGTTCAACGCAGAGTTTCTTGACTTCAACTGTCTCCGATTCGCGGACTCCACGGTCGACGACTCTAGCAAGTTCAATGGCATCTTCCCTCGGAGGACCCAACTCGAACAACGGTGATGCCAGCGGGGGCATTTCTGCCGTCACCATGATAACACCCTCGTCGGGCGTATCGGGATAAGGCTCTCCCAAGAGAACCTTAACACCAGCAATCACACTGGTTCCACCCATTCGCACCAGAGCAGACCCTTCTGCCTTTGCTGATACAACGTCGTATTCAATCTCGATTGGGCGAAACTCATCATATGCGCGACCGTCGATTCTTTCACCCTGAGCAAGCAAATCTGCTATGTAGTTTCGATCAATACGACTGATTATCTCAGCGCTGTAGTCACCCATGATTACTCATCCTCCCCGACTAGGTCGGCTTCTCCAAGGTCTGTCTCAAGGTCGTCCTCATAGTCGTCGTCTTCTTCTTCTGCAGGAGCTCTTGATGCATATGCCCTCCTAAGAGCTTCCTTCTGGAGCTCGTGAATGTATTTACAGGCCTGCACTCCCATTTGCATTGCCTCTACAAGCTCCTCGCGAGTGAATGACCCATCCTGTTGAAGGAGAGTAACCTCGTCAGTGGTTGGGATGATTGCCATTGGAACGTCACCCTGACCATACTTGTCTTCTTCATCTCCAAGATCCACCACTAGTGTTCCGTCAGCCTTGCCGACTGCAACAGAGGGGACCAGAGAACGCATCGGGACTCCTGCATCGGCGAGAGCTAGTGATGCTGCATTTATTGCTGCACATCTTGTACCCCCATCAGCTTGGATGACCTGAATGAAGACATCAACAACAGCTTTGGGATAGTCTTCTAGGAAAAGCACGGGTTTGAGTGCATTTGCAATTACCATAGATATCTCTCGCTCTCTTCGAGATGGCGCCGGACGCTTTCGGTCGGGCACAGAAAATGTTGCCATTCTGTAAACGACTCGTAGAAATGCCCTATCATTCAGTGTCAGATGTCTGGGATGCAGCTCACGTGGGCCATATACCGCAGCCATGATGAACGTCTTTCCTTGTTTTATGTATGCTGAACCATCAGCCTGTTGTAGAACACCCACCTTGAACTCAATTGGACGTAGTTCGTCGGGCCTCCTGCCATCAAACCTTAGTCCTTCAGTACTTATCAAAAAGTCAGGCTTAACCTCTGGACTCATTCTTCTTTCACTTCCTCCGTATCATTTTCTTTTTCTCTAATTTCGTCTTCTACACTTGAAGTGGTTTCGTCTCCTGTAGGAGTTTCTTCCTTCTCCACATCTTCTGTGGTGGTCACCTCATCTATTGGAGCCACTTCTTCTGAAGCAGCTTCTGTTTCATCCTCAGGAGTTTCAGCCTCCGCCTCATCTTCTGGCAGGATTTCCCCAATTGCTGCAAGTTCTTCATCAATCATGGCAGCGACACGATCGGTCAGCTTGGAGGTATGGGCTTCGCTCTCAATCATCTTGAATGCTTTCACTGCTATTCTCATGATTGAGCTTCCGGGAGCCTTTATCCAAATCCGCCCGTTCTGACCAACAAACGTCTGAATTCTCAGCCGGTCCTTGATCATGTTGATCATGGAACCCCTCCGCCCGATAATCCGGGGTATCTTCGATGGACTGACTTCGAGGATCATACCATCAGTTAGCTTCCTTAGCCCTCTTCCTTTTATTGTTAGGAATGGGCCACCAGATCTATCAAATGCGATTACCTCTGCGGCAATGACTTCGCCGATGTCAAAGTAACGCGATATATCCTCGTCATAGGGTCGCCTCAATGCGTTGTTCACATGCAGAGATGCGATGTATGGCCCCCCTATGTCCACCTTCCAATTGTTGCCAGCCACGACCGTGATTGTGCCAATAACAAAATCTCCCTCGTGAGGGATATAGACTCCCTCTAGGGGTACTACTTTGATAGTGTTCCCTCTGAGTTCTGCCAGACCTACCAAGGAGGCGAATATCTTGCCACCTTCATCATAAGTACCGATGGAAGGACGATATCTTCCCTCTGCGAGCAGTTGCCCGGGAACTACTATTTCTCTTTTCTGAAAGTATACAGCCAATGTATTCCCTCATTCTATTTTGGTTAGTTTGTTCGATTATCTTAATCAGCCAAGCATGCATTTTCTAGCGTACGGCTTCAATACGGACCTGCCCCTTCGTCAATTTCGAGAGCTCGTCATACAGGCTCTGACGCTGCTGAGCCGGAATCTCTACGAGTCCACTCCAAGAGCCATCCTGTCCCCATTCCTCAGTCTTGATGACACCAGTTGTTGCCACCAGATTGTATCCCTTCCCAGTAAACGATGCTGGGAGTGTTATTCTCAGCTTCACGCTCTCAAATGATATCGGAATGATGACTCGAAGTGCCTTCACGACTTGTGGAACTTGTTCATCTACGCTGATGAAAGGGTCAACTGTTACCTTGGCCTCGTCAAGTGCTTGCCGTATTCTATCGGGAGGATGTGGATGCCCGGTCTGGGGGTTCATTGCTCTCTTGGCAATCGATTCTATGATTGCCTCTCTCTTCTCCTCAACAAGCTGCGTTCGCTGTTCATGGGTGAGCCTAAACTCTCCCTGCCTAATTATCTCAGGAGCAATGACAAAGACATCGTCTGAGCCGAAAGTGTCCTTTGCAAGGTCCGCAGAGGCTTTCTCTCCTCTCTTCGCATCCTCGTAAATCTCATAGGACTTGAGAATATCTTCGAGTGGAATCTCCTCTCCACGTCGGTACTCAAATGCGAGATGAGGATCTACAAAGAGCTCGAAGCGTAAGTGACCTTTCTGAATACCAACAACGACTGCATCCAGCTCTAGCCACTTGTCACCAGTCTTCCTTCCGGAACCCATCAATTGTAGGCCATCCCCTAATCTGTTGAATTAAGCTGGCGACAATATCTCACGTATCTCAGAACGACTTAGCTTGTGAAACTTGGATGTGCTCACAGGAACCCGAGCGATTTCGATACTGTCCTCTGTGAGTTCAGCGTCTCTAGACTGACGCAGAGCATCCAAAGCGAGAGTCATTGCGTCAGCGAGCTTCATCTTCTTTTTGTAGTGTTTCTCAAGGTATTCCCCAACCGCGACATTCCCTCTGCCAATAACTGCAGCAAGGAAGCCCCAGTAGGTACCCACGGGATCGGTAACATAGAGCTTCGGTGAACCATCATGGTCCACGGATCCTATAATCATAGCAACCCCATACGGACGCGCCCCGCCACCCTGAGTGAATTGGGCCTTGACATCACAAATGTAATCGGCCAAGGCCTCCGCTGGCACTTGTTCCTCAAAGGTCAGCCAATAAGACTGAGCCTTGACTCTGGCATCTGCAATCAGTCTTCGGGCATCAGCCATGAATCCTGATGTTGCAACTCCAACGTGATCATCAATCCTTGATATCTTCTCAATGCTATCGGGTTCATGCAAAGGTAGTGTCTTCTTCCTTGCGAGAAGAACCACTCCCTCGTCAACTAGCACTCCGATTGCCGTTTCGCCCTGCTCAACTGCCTTCTTGGCATACTCTGCGGCGAAGATTCGACCGTCTGGACTGAATATGCCTGTGCTAGTATCGTAGCCGGTACCACTGATTCCGAAGATATCAATTTCCTCCAAGTAGTCCAATATACAACAAACAGGAAGTCAGAACCTGGATATGGGGCGAAGCCTGACAATTCCCGTTGGTTGATGTAAGACTTGTTTGATTTCGCCAGCCCTCGGCTTATCTGCCACTAGGCTCAAGTCGCTATCACTGGTTAAGCCACATAAAGCTTCTGGTGAGCATCAACATCAAAACGGCTTGGAGTGGACGCTCAATCTTGTAGCAAGTAGAGATAGACCACAAATCCAAATGAGAAGACAGTTGAGAAGATCCCCACCCACTGTCCAAACATCAACCATGAAACGACGAGAACCACAATGAGCATGCCAATGATCTCAGTCCATCCGGCCCTGACTTTAGAGAGATAGAGGCGGAAATTGACGACTGTGACTGTTGCAAATACGAAGAACAAGAACATCAGGAGGATCTCAATAATCGGAACGAGTGTTTCGTTTATATCATTGAGGACTGTGACCGGAGTTGTAATACCTGGAGACGACCATGCCCAGAAGAGAAGCCCAAGAACTAGAAATATGGACATCAGGGTGACAGTGATGATGCTTGAACGAACTATCTTATTTCTGTCTGGAATCTCAACGCTCATCGATGGTCACTCCGTATTGGACTTCGGGCATCTCTGGTTCCCTCTTAAAGGTAGCGAAGCCTTTAGGAAAGTATGGCATGAAGTAGATGCAGGAGAATCGTTTACTAGTGGTTATGCCCAGAGTGATCATCTGGGACCACAACACCCTCAAAGGTTGCTGGTATGGTCTCTTCCTTATCAGCTTCAAACAACTTCTGGTCCCTTGCTCTCTCACGAATCCTTCGAACTTGAAGCGCCACAACGTACGAGAAGGCAGCAATTAGTCCGGCAATCGCGCTTGGTGATACTGCAATCGCAAAAGAGATCATGATTCCGATTACTTGGGCAAACAGCGCGATAGAAAAGACTGCGACCATTACTCCCGTCACAGATTTCACAAGCTCATTGGATGCTGCAGCCGGAGCCACAAGAATCGCATAAACGAGAATAGCACCAACAGCCTTGGTAGCTAGAGCTATAGCTATTGCAGAAACAACAAGCATGACATAGTGATACGCCCGGGCGTTCATACCGTGTGCAATTGCTCCCTCATAGTCTACGCTTACGTAGACGAACTCCTTGTTGAGCATGAGAATCACAGCAACAACAAGTGTGGTGGTTATGACGAGGAGAACAACGTCTTGATTTGTGAGTAGTAGTATGTCGCCAACAAGATAGCCCCAAAGAACGAGTACTTTGTCTGACGGGATATAGTACATCAAGAAGACTGCAAGGCTCATGGAAAGAGCAAATGAGACCCCCACCGCCACCTCCATCTTCTGGGCAATCCCCGACTCCCCAGCATATCCAGTCATTACGGCGACTAGAACTGCAAACAGCACAGCACCTAAGACCGGATCAAACCATGGAAAGAAACCGGTCTCCTGAAGGAAGAACCCTAGCGCGGCCCCTCCCAATGCGGCATGTGCCACCCCAGAAGCCATGAAAGACAATCCGCGAAATACAAGGAACGTGCCACTTGTTGACGCGATCATAGCAATCAGAATAGCAGCAATCAGTGCTCGCACTATGAATGGTGTGCCGAAAATAAGCTGAAGCAAATCAATCATGGCGGTCTACTCCTGAATCTGGAGTTATGCAGTATCTGTGTCCAGCATATTCGACTACTTCAGCGGCGGGACCATAGACTCTCTTAATCAGTTCAGGATCCATCACGTCACAGGGTGTACCAATCCCGACTAGAGTGTTCCTCAGCAGAAGGACATGTTTGACGAAGACGTGGATTGGATTCAGATCGTGTGTGACCATGATTATGGATACATCAAAATCACGTTGATACTCACCAAGTGCTTCCACTATCATTTTTTGGCTCTCGGCATCGGTACCTGCAAGAGGCTCGTCAAGGACTAAGATCTGTCCTTCTCCTGCAAGGGCCCTCGCAACAAGGACTCTTTGTCTCTGACCACCTGAAAGCTCCGGAAAGGGACGATCCCAAAGGTCTATCATGTCTACCCTCTTGAGTGCCGACTTGCCGACTTCTCGGTCTTTTCCCGACACAAATCTCGGGGGAGGTTTCTTCATGAGGCGGCCCATCAACACAATGTCTTTCACTCTCATAGGCACAGTAAGCTCGATATGATCTCTCTGGGGCACGTACCTGATGAGTCTCTGAATCGTCTTGCTATCCTTGACCGAATCGTGGCCAAGGACTCTGACAAACCCATGAACTGGCTTCATGAGCCCCAGAATCGTTTTGATGAGTGTGCTCTTGCCCGAACCGTTTGGGCCGATTATGGCGGTGAAGCTTGGGGCATCAATTGAGAAAGTCATGTCATGAAGCGCAAGCTCTCCGTTAGGATACTTGACTGCAAGGTCCTGTGCCTCCAAGAGAGGCACAGCTAACTGCTCTTCGGTAGTCATACGACTTTGCCTCCGCGCCTTGTGGTGCAAAGAGGCTTATCATAGTCTTAATAATCCAATGCTTTGCACCAGAAACCAGGACGAATCCTCTTGCGTCTATGGTGGGAAATATGCGTACTTGGCGCAAATCCAGATTGGTATTCTTGCTTCTCCTGGTATTCTCGATGATAGTGTCTGGTGGAGTCTCGGTCACAGAAGGCAGAATGCAGACAGGAATCAGCATTGCTGTCACGATAGCACCACTTGAAGGAATTGTGAGAAGTGTTGGAGGTGCCAATATTGAAACTACAGTGCTTCTCACTGAAGGAGTCGAGCCCCACGCATTCAGTGTTGATCCGAGTGTCATATCCGCAGCGCAGGATGCCGATTTGCTGGTCCTGACCGGACACTTTCACTGGGAGGAAGACCTGATCGAGGCAGTTTCTACCGCATTCATAACGATGGACGATGAACGTGCATTGGCGAGCTATGAGGAATATGGCGCCGCATTATCAGAAATGCCCGGAAGTCGTGAAGCAGAAGCTACACCAAGTCAACATAATCATGAAGAAGGTAATCCTCATTCTTGGTGGCTACTTCCAAGGAATGCAATAGCTGTAGCAAATACAACTCGCGTTGCTCTAAACACATTGAATGGTTCATTATCCGACTTCTGGACCGCTAATTTCAATGAGTTTGTTGCTGAGATAGACTCACTACAGAGTCTAGTTGAATCACAAGATGAGGTCTACGGTTTCTCAGATATGCATGCTATCGTTGTGTTCCCTGCAGAGGCTTACGTCGCCGAGGCATTTGGAATCGAAGTTGAGGCAGTGCTCATGGAGGGGGGTCTCACTATATCAGGTGGAGAGCTGCTCCAGGTTCAAGAAACACTCCGAAATGGTTCTGTGCAGTTGATCTTAGGCTCTGATGTTGCAAGACTGCAAGCGGGCGGAGAATTCGCAGAGCAGCTGGTTCAGGACTACGGAGGCACTCTAATCTGGTGGAGAGCAGTGTTCTTCTCTGGTCTCAATGACTATCTTTCACTGATGACCTACAACTTAGGAGCTCTTACATCAGGTCTTGATGATCGAGGTTCCAATGAATATGATTCCTCGCTGATTCTGCTCTTTGGCGGACTGGCCGGTGTTCTAGGTATCATTGTGCTTGTTGAGACTATTTTGCTAGTACGGAGATCGCGATCGGACTAGTCTGAAGTAACACTATCTTTCAATCTTGGTTCCAAGACGTAAATTGTACACTTCAAATTCCAGATCTGCCAATTCATCTTGAAGAACTCGATACCTCTCATCGAATTCGGATTGGCCGATAGTTCCCGACTTCTTCTCAATCACAAGGGCCTTGAGCGCTTTCTGGCGTTCTTTGATCTGCTTCTTGAGCTGCTCCCATTTGCCTTTATTCTCAGAAACCGCTGCATCCCAACTTCGACTTGATGTTTCGTCTTGGTCTAGCTTGTCCACAACTTCGTCAAGTGATTCCTTAATACGTTCGGGATCAACATCGCGCTCTTTCTCTTCACTCATGAAGCTCACATCCTACTGATTCCTGAGTCAGGTTATATGCATTGAGTTAGCACAGACAGTTGTAGCTAGATCAGAATGAGAATGAGCGGGATGAATGGCACAAGGGGAAGAATTAGCAGAGTGCCAACGGTCACGATTGTTGCAGCTGCTTCCACATCCAAGCGGAATCCGCCAGCGAAGATGACAGTTAAAACAGCTGGAGGCATCATCGCTTCAAGAAGAAGGACATCAAGCGTTGTTCCTGAGATTGCTACTAGCTGTAGCAACAACAGAGTGACTATTGGTACTGCGACTTGTCTTATGGAGAATACCTGAAGGGCTAACCGCAAGTCACTGATTGCGAATCTAGAACCAAGTCCAAGGCCGACCACAAAGAGAGCCAAGTAGGTAGTTGCCAGGCCATTGAATGACAGTATTGGTGCAATAACTCCAGGGATGGTAAGCCCAAGAGGAAAGATGACAAGAGCCAAGATGACGGACAAGAATGGAGGCGAGACTATTGTCTTCCTGGCAATTGGAATGATGCCATCATCTGAGCTTCCGTACGCAGAACCCAAGAAGGACCCTAGCGTTGCAAGTAGAATCATCTGTGTTATCGAAAAGAATGCAACAATAGGTACACCACTTTCGCCAATGAACATCAGAATGAGTGGCAACGGCAAGAAGAGCGCATTGTTGAATGTCACACAAAGAAGCAGTGTCCCCGTTGTCTTATCGTCCAGCGTGCTTCTCTTCAGCCAAACCCACATCAGGGCGAATCCACTCAGGTGAACGAAAAGGGCAATCACAATCACTGAGGGTGTTTCAGCGATTGATTGTGTCGATGCAGATAGGACTGTCTGAAAGATTAGTAGCGGAACCATGATGTTGAAAATCAGACTCGTGATGTACTTGTTCAGAGAGTCAGCGCCTTGATATGCTCTGGAAGTAACGTATCCTAGGACTATGACGACGTAGAACAATCCTATGCTCATTAGTAGCTCATTCGGCGTCTGCATTGGGACATCCACGGCTTCCTGAGAGGCACCCCCGTATGAACCTGACGGATGGCATCTATTCCGTATGATTTATCTATAGTTAATCTGTCTTGTCGTTTTGGGAGAATACGTTGTCTGTACAAGAAGAGAGAATGCCAACGACTGAACCTACTAGTCAATCTGACAACGAATCGCATTCTCAAAGGGCATACTACGCATGGATTGGCGCAATTCTCTTTGCGATTGGGTTCACGGTTTTAATATCCGGATTAAGTCCAAGTCTGGGCCGCTTTCCACACCTTCCTGATCAAGGTCCCGAATGGTACTATTGGAAGCTGCCAACTGGAATTCCTCTTGACCAGGTGATTGTCTGGACCTTCTACCTGGTACACCAATTCGCTCTTTGGGGAGCCATCTATTGGGCCCAGAAGAATCTCAAAGATGTCATTGTACGAAGAAACAGTGGACTGACTCGCTACAACTATGCAGCATTCAGCATCAACACTATCTTCATTGCTCTTCATCTAGTTCAGACTCACATCTGGTATGATGGGCTTGCACAGACTGTGCCGATTTGGACAAGCCAGGGTTCAGTAATCGTCATGTTGGTTTTCATCCTGATAATAGAGCATCCACGGAGAGGGCTGTTCCTGGGGAGAAAGATTAACAGGCCTATCAGTGCTCAAGTCTCTGGATTCTTCAGAAGAAACCACTCCTACGTATTCTCCTGGGCAGTGGTATACACATTCTGGTTCCATCCAATGGATGGTGATGCACAGCTTCTTTCTGGATTCTTCTACATGTTCTTGCTCTTTACCCAGATCAATCTGGCATATACCAAGATCCATCTCGACCGAAGATGGATAATCTCGTTGGAGAGCTTCGTTGCAGTACATGCCCTCGTTGTGGCCTACTTCAACACTGTAGTCCACGGAAGCCCTGACATGTGGCCAATGTTCCTCAGCGGTTTCGTGTTTATGTTTGTGTTCACATACATCTATGCTCTTGACGTGAAGAGAGAGGTGTACGCGGCAGTGACAATCCTTTACATTCTCTTCATTACTTGGATCTACCTGCCTGCACCGTTCGGGTATGGAAGGTCTCTGTTGAATCTATTTCGCCTGGAGATGTTATGGATTCCAATAATCCTGTATGGTCTCGCTATCGTCATAGCAGGTGCTACCTCTCTATACATCAAGAGGGTCAAACCGAGTACTCAACCAGAGAATGGCAATTAAGAAATTCGCATTGTCAAAGCACTCTTGATCTTTGGAGAGAGGCTCCGCCGTGTCTATGTCAGAAGAATTATAATGCAAACTAGGATGTGGCCAATGTTACTGCTATAGTCGGAGAGACGGTGATGGTCAGCGAGGCTGCTCAGAAACGAGAGCTCGATATGAAGCCTACAGACGTAGTCGTAATAGGCGCGGGAATGGCAGGTATCAACGCTGCAATTGATCTGGCTGAGGGTGGGCATCATGCTCACTTGATTGAAAGATCCGTTAACATTGGTGGAAACTACATTCGTGTTTACAAGATATTCCCAATGCTTGAGTGTAGCGCATGCGTGATGACCCCTTTGACTTCGTATGTAGGCAAGCATCCCAATATCACAATTCACGCCCTCACCGAAGTGGAGAAGGTCACCGGAGGAAAAGGCAACTTCTCAGTTCAAGTGAGAAAGAAGGCTCGATATGTCGATGAATCAAAGTGCACCGGATGTGGTCTGTGCGTACGATCGTGTCCCGTAGAAGTTCCGAATGAATTCGATGGCGGTTTATCACTTAGGAAGGCAATCTACTTCAATTTCCCACAGCAGATTCCTTTGATAGCATGCATAGACCGGGATGCCTGCATAGGTTGTGGAACATGCGCAGGAGTATGCCCACAGGATTGCATCATTTATGATGATGAGGACAGAGTGTACGATATTCAGGCAGGGTCAATTGTCGTGGCGACAGGCTTCGAGGAATACGAGCCTGTAGATTACGCCGAATACGGTTATGGAATATTCCCAAACGTTGTTACTTCTCTACAGTTCGACCGCCAGAGCCATCCTACTGGACCTACCGACTCGCATATGGTACGCCCTTCCGATGGGAAGGAGCCGGAGAAAATCCTGTTCATCAACTGTGTTGGAAGTAGAGATGTTAGAGAGAACATAGAAGGGTACAGTGAACACTGCAATAGGGTGTGTTGCTCTTTCGGACTCAAACTAGCACAAGTAACCAGGATGCATTATCCCGCAGACCACTGCGACATCATCTACACGTACATGGATATGAGAACTGCTGGAAAGGCACTAGAGGAATTCCTTTGGGATTCTGAGAAGAATCAGGACATAGACTTCATTCGAGGGCGAGTTGCGGAGGTGTCGGAAGATCCTGACACACACGACCTTTCAGTCAAAATAGAAGATACTGAGACTGGAGAAATCACTGAGATAGAAGAAATCTCGATGGTCGTCCTCAACGCCAGCTTTAGACCAAGCCGTGGCACCGAAGATTTGGCAAAGATACTGAAGATTGACATGGATGATTCAGGATACATCAGAGAAAATCACCCTAACGCATCCGCATTGGAAACCACTAGAGCGGGAATCTTTGTTGCGGGGTGCGCACATGGACCAAAGGATGGAACTGATACTGTAAATGAAGGAAAGGGCGCCGCTTTGGCTGCGCATTCAATTCTTCCGGTTCCAATACCACCGATTCCAGAAGAGATTCCACCCGCAGAGATCAGCGATGAGCCAAGGGTTGGAGTCTTCATTTGCCACTGTGGTGGCATAATAGGGAATGAGATTGATTCCCCGGGCCTGGCTCAGTGGGCTTCGGAACTCCCCAATGTTGTGTATAGCACTGACTACATCTTCATGTGCAGTGACCCAGGTCAGGAGCTAGTGGCTGAGGCAATCAGAGAACACAAACTGAATCGAGTCGTAGTGGGTTCATGTTCACCATTGCAGCATGAAGAGACCTTCCGTAGAGCACTAGAAAGTGCGGGATTGTCAAGGTACTATTTCGTTGGACCAGCTGGACTGCGAGAGCATCTAGCATTGGTTCACGCTGATGCATCACAAGAGGAGAGACAAAAGAAGGCACAAGACCTGATACGCAGTTCAGTGGCTAAAGCTGTCAACAGTGAGATAATACCGACTGAGTCTGTAGAGGTCACACGGACTGTAATGGTCGTTGGTGGGGGAGTCTCAGGTATGACAGCTGCCCTTGATATCTCGAAGAAGGGTTTTGACGTTATCTTGGTGGAGAAGCTAGACAAGCTTGGTGGTAGGCTGAATGAACTCCATAATCTGTTCCCACAGATGAAGAGTGCAGGAGAGATTGTGGATGAAATTGTCGCCCGCGTTAATAGTGACAAGCGAATCACCGTGCTTCTCAACTCGAAGATCGTTGCGAGAGACGGGTCCTATGGAAATTACGAGATTTCGATAGAGAATACCAAGACGGGCGAAACCGGGACGCACACAGTAGGTTCGATGGTGATTACAGTAGGCACCGACACTTACGAGCCAAGAGATGGTGAGTACGGCTATGGAGAAATCCCTGCAGTTATCACTTCACTTGAACTGGAGCGAAAGCTCAGAAACGGCGAACTAAAGAAACCACCGAAGAATCCTGTCTTCATACACTGCGTAGGGTCAAGACAGAATCCGGGAGAAGGCAACAGATACTGCTCCAGAGTCTGCTGTTCTGCAATCATGACAATGCAACATGAGCTGAAGGAGATGTTCCCCGACATCAGGGTGTTCTCGGCATACAAAGAACACATTCGCCCTTACGCAAATGGGATGGAAGAAATGTGGCGCGAGAACAGACAGAATGGCATCTCCTATCTGAGGTGGGTGAGAGAGAATCCAGTCACCGTGGAGAAGGCAGCGGAAAGTGATGAAGCGATTGTCACTGTATATGACACTCTTTCCCAGGAAACATTGAGAATCAGGTCAAACATGGTGGTTCTTGCCACGGGCCTTGAAGCACCGAAAGATGTGGACGAGTTAGTAAAGGCAATGGGCATAAACCGAGGACAAGATGGTTTCCTTGCTGAGATGCACATGAAGTATCGACCGGTGGATACGACGGTGCCGGGAGTTTTCGTAGGTGTTACCTATGCCAAGAACATGTCAGATTCCGTAAACCAAGCACGTGCAGCTGCAAGTGCCGCCACGATACCCTTGAATCTAGGAACTGTCAATATTGAACTGGAATGTGCAGAGGTAGACCAAGATCTTTGTGTCGGTTGCGACCTGTGCCACTATTCTGAAATATGCCCCTATGATGCAATCAGTATGATTGAAGTCTCTCCAGGCGTAAAGAAGAGCGTAACAGATGAAATGCGGTGTGAGGGTTGTGGAGCCTGTTGTGCAATCTGTCCGACTGGCGCCAGGGACCTCCGCTGGTGGAGAGAAAAGAGCCTCATTGATGAGATAGAGGAAATGCTGCAAGAGTAGGTGCATTGCTTTGGTGTCAATTGAGGGGCTCTACGCGGCCTGGCAGGTCCTCAACGACCTGCTCGGTGAATTACGAGAGAAGGATGTCTTCATACCAAATATGACCTATGCGGATCTGCGAAACTCGAAAATGGTTCTAGAATACCTACGGTCGTTTGAGGAAGATATTCAACCTTCGGATCCAGACCAGCGCCTATGGACAGAAATGGAAACGAAGATGCACAGTCTTCGAGAGACCTTGATGGTGTGGGCAGAAGAGAAGGATGGCGAAGACTACCGTCAGAGTTGGGAAGAACGGTTCAAGAAGGCCCTACACGAAAAAACCTCAACGGCTCCTGTGGAACACAAGGTTGCAATCTCAGACATTCCTCGGGAGAAAGACGTTGGTTTCTTTAGAATTCGACTCCCCGAAGAGACACCTGTGGAGATTGTTTCTGAGATAGCTGAAGAATGTGGAGTGTTGATATCTCTCGATGGGGAGCGGCATCTTCAGGTCAGCGGAAAAAGGGATTGTGTCCGGGACGCAATGAAGAAGCTGGGCGAAGCTTTCTATGGCCAGAGCAAGCTCACATGACGAATAACTCAGAAATCACATTCAGGCTAGATACCAAGAATCTCAGATATTGGGTCAAGCGACACACGATTCATTTCAAATCCAAGGCGTTCTGGGTCCAGACCCATTGCCGCGCCAAGAACTTGAGTCACAAACAGCGCGGGCAGCTCAAGCGATTGACCTGAATCGTCGGTGAGTCCCAAGATCTGTACATCAAACTGTGTGTGACATGCTGGGCAGTTTGTCACAACACAGTTGGCGTCGAATTTCTTTGCGTCAGCCATCTTCTCCCTGATGATGCTTGTTGCGACATCCTCGTTCGAGATGAGCAAGGGCGAACCACAGCATCTCAGTTTTAGGCTCCAAGGAACGCTTTTGGCTCCTGTTAGTTCGATTAGCTCGTCAACCTTTCTTGGGAGCTCAGGATCATCAAATCCTGCGACTTTGCTCGGACGAAGCAGATGGCATCCCGGATGGAAGGCAACTCTAAGTCCATCTAATGGACGCTCGATCTTCGTGCTTATCTTGTCTTTCATTTCATAGAGGACTTCTACGAAGTGACGAATGTTGGTCTTTCCAGTGTATTCCAGGTCCAATGTTGACAATATCTTGTTCATCGCTTTCCGAAGAGGCTCGTTCTCATGTAGTACGTGGTCTACATCTTTCAGAGAGCCGAAACACCCGTTACATGGTGTGACTATGTCGTGGCCTCTCTTCTCAGCCAGCGCAATGTTTCTGCCAGATGTTGTGACCCAGCTTGGCTCATCTATTGACTTGAGAACAATCGTTCCGCAACAAGATGCGCCCTCAAAGTCAATGAGCTTCACACCTAGAGATTCCGCAACAACCCTCATGCTACTCTCGTAGTTGTTGAATCGATTTGGAATGGCACAGCCCAAGAAGACTTCGTAACTCTGAGTCATCTATTTCCCCTCCTGAAGCTTCAGAAGCCCTGTCTTCTTGAACATCTTCTTTGTATCCTCTACATTCAACTCTGGAACATCGTCAAGTCCCAGATCTTCTCGCTCCCATTCAGTCGGAGGGTAGAGCCTGCCAGTGTCGTACAAGGACTGTGCAGCTGCAATGTAGCCGAGAGGTGCAATTCCCTTCTTGTAGGCCATGTTCTTCAGACCAAAGAGAATGTCAGTTATCTCAATGGTTTGAGGACACCTCTCTTGGCAAGTGTAGCAAGTCGTGCATAGCCAGATCATGTCGGTCTGAAGGACTTCTTCAAGTCCAAAGAGCAACATGCGCATGACTTCATGAATTTGGATGTTTACCTTGTCGCTTACTGGGCAGCCTGCACTACACTTGGAGCATTGGAAACACGAGGTCAGGAGTTGGCCTCCGAGTATCTTGGTTATCTTCTTTGTAAACTCGGGGTCGAGGGTCTCAAACTTGGCTCCGTCGAATGTCTTGAACTGGCCCCAGGATTCTGTCACGATTTAGCTCCCTCCCTGCCTAAGCGGACTTGGCCCCAGTTTTTCAACAACTTCTGTGAGTTTCTTGACCGTCTCTGCGTATATGGGACCTTCACTTGCGCTTATCTGCGTAAACTGAAGCCTGTCAGTTTCAAGACCCGCTTTCTCGATAATCTTCTTTGCAATCGAGTACCGACGTTCGAAGGTGACATTACCATCAACATAATGGCAATCTCCAAAGTGGCATCCCGAAATCCAGACCATGTCCGCCCCCAGTCTGAACGCTTCTAGGATGTGGGTCACGCTGACTCGACCGGTACACATCACTCTGATATCTCGAACTGTCGTTGGCTGCTGCAATCTCGCTACGCCAGCTGAGTCTGCACCGGCGTAGGTACACCAGTTGCACATTATCGTAAGAATTCTCAACTGATTGGGGGGGACCTCTTCCAGTGCATTTCGCACTTGGGCCATAATCTGGTCGTCGGTGAAGTGGCGCATTGTGATGGCCCCTGCCGGGCACCCTGCCGCACACTTACCACAGCCCTGGCACAACACGGCATTGGAAACTGCGTAATCGTGACTACCATCGCCCGGAATGACCTCAATGGCATTGTAGGCACAGTTGATCTCACATGTTCCACAGCCAACACAGACCTCTGGGTCCACGACAGACACGATAGCCTCTGCTTTCCTAATGCCCTGAATAAGTGGGATTAGAGCTCTCATGGCGGCACCTTGACCCTGCACTATGGCCTCTGCTGTAGTCTTGGGTGCGGTTGCGGTTCCTGCTACAAAGACTCCGTCTGTCTGGAAGTCGACCGGACGAAGCTTAGGATGTGCCTCCATGAAGAATCCTGACATGTTGAGGGAAAGCTTGAACAGCTCAGAGACCTCTTTGTTCTGTTCCCTAGGAATCATGGCGGTTGCAAGTACAACATGGTCAACATCCAAAAGGAGCTCAGCACCGAGGACCTGGTCTCTGACTTTGACCGACAATGGTTTCTCTTTCTTTCCTTTCTTGACTTCGGGAGGCGAGTCACCATCGTATCGGATGAAGACCGCACCTTTTCTTCTGGCATCACCGTACCTATCTTCTCCATCGTAGGACACTCTGAGGTCTCTGTAAAGGTGGAAGACTCTAGAGTTGGGATTCTTCTCCAATAGCTCTAGTGTATGTGTGACAGCAACAGTACAGCAGATTCCTGAACACCAAGTCCTTGAACCTTCGAGTGATTCGTCTTCTCTGGAACCTGCGCAGTGAATAATCGCAAAGGTTTGACCGTCCTCGATTCCCTTTCCGTCAGCAATCATGCGATTGAAATCAGAGGCAGTTATTACGTTTGGAATCTTCCCCAGACCAAATAGACCCTTTTCCCTAAGCTCTGTTGCACCGGTGGCAACGATAACAACGCCGACCTTGAGCTCATGCTTATCTTTTCCTGACTTCACCACAATGTCGAAGTCCCCGATTGCACCTTTGGCCTCGACAACTTCGGAGTTCAACAGCAGCTCGATGTTGGGGTACTTCCTGATTCTGCTCTCAAGATCTTTGATAACCTCAGATGTTGATGTCTGGCCAATATTGACGGTACGGAGTTCATGCAAAAATCCCCCTAGCCAGTTGTCCTTCTCAACCAAGTACACTTTGAAGCCCTTGGCAGCGATTACTTCAGCGGCGGACATTCCGGCTACTCCGGCGCCGATGACAAGAACAGTGGGCTCAATCTCTGCCACTGCTTCTTCCTGAGGCTCGAGAAGTGCAGAGCGAGCGACCGCCATCTTGACAAGGTCCATTGCCTTCAGAGTGGCTTCGTCTTTGGCGCTTTGATGAATCCATGAACAATGCTCTCTGATATTGGCCAGCTCGAACAGATACTTGTTGAGACCTGCTTCTTCGATTGTGGCCCTGAACAGAGGTTCATGAGTCCTAGGAGTGCAAGACGCGACTACGACTCTAGTCAGGCTATGTTCCTGAATTGCGTCCTTTATCACAACCTGTGCGTCGGATGAGCATGAGTAGAGGAGATTCTCTGAGTGAACTACGTGAGGAAGACTAGATGCAAATTCTGTAACTTCCCCAACGTCAACGGTGCCTGCAATATTGGTGCCGCAAGAACAGACGAAAACCCCGATCCTTGGTTCGCCTGTCATCAATTCCAGGTCAGCTTCAGTCAATGCCTCTGTTGAAGTGGACACCTCGGGTGTTGCTATATCGAGCGCGGCGAGTGCAGCCGCAGCGCTTCCTTGTGCAACGGCGTCAGGAATGTCCTTTGGTCCTTGAACTGCGCCACACATGTGGATTCCGGGAACGCCCGTCTCTGAGTAGAGAAGGCTGTCTTGAGCTTGAACGAAGCCGTATTCGTCCTCTTTGAGTCCTAGCATATCATAGAGTTCCTTGTTCTTTGACGGAACCATGGCAGGACAAAGGACGACGAGATCATAACGGTCCTCTAGGACTTCGTGCCCTTTTGCATCGCTATGTCTGATGATGAGGTCTCTTGTCTTTGGGTCTTCGAAGATTTCGCTCGGCAGACCCTTCACATAATTGATCGCATACTCGTTTTCACCGCGTACTAGGAACTCCTCAAACCCCTTCCCAAACGCCCTCATGTCATTATACAGGATGTCAATCTCAACCTCCGGCGTGTGCTCTTTCGTGATGATTGCCTCTTTAGTAGCATAAGTACAGCAGATTCTAGAGCAGTACGCACAGTGCGACACGTCACGCGACCCCACACATTGGATAAACGCAATGTGATGCGGCTCTCTTCCTTCGGACGGCCGCATGACTACGCCTCCTGTCGGACCACTCGCAGAGACCATCCTCTCGTACTCAAGCGCCGACACAACATTGGGAAATCGTCCGAAGCCGTATTCTGGAATTGATGAGGGATCGAGAAGGTCGTAGCCCGTGGCAACGATGATAGAACCGGCATCAATCACAACAGTCTCATCAGCGATGTCGAATATGATGGCCTCTGCTTTGCAGGTCTTGACACACGTCATGCATTCTATGCAATTGTCCATGTCAATCGTTGCTATGTTTGGGACAGCTTGTGGAAACGGAATGTAAGCTGCTTTTCGCATTTTGAGTCCCATATCATATTCGTTGGGAACCTCGATTGGACATACTCTCTCACAATCACCGCATCCAGTACACTTCTCTGCATCTACTCTCCGAGTTCGCTTCAGAACCTTGACTTTGAAGTCACCCTGACTCCCAGAAACTTCAGTGACCTCAGAATATGCCAGAATCTCTATGTTTCGATGGCGTGAACAGTCGACCATCCAAGGACCCTGTATGCACATACTACAGTCCAAAGTCGGGAAGGTCTTGTCAAGCTGGGACATATGACCTCCTATTGATGGAAGTCGCTCGACAAGATTCACCTTGACACCCATGTCTGCAAGATCAAGAGCGGCACGCATTCCAGCTATGCCTGCGCCTATAATGACAACCGGCTTCGTTGCGGATTCTGCCATACTTCTGCTCACTCCGGGCCAACTCGTCGCTGACACAAATCGTGTGATAAATCGTTTGATGTCACCATAAGCCACGATGTCGCTTAGGCGATAGGATGAATCAGCTCGACAGCTGGGCCTGAAGTCTTCGGGTTCGGAGTTGGTACAGAATGTCAGCCAACATAATGAGGCCAACTGGAATCATCAGAGTAGGGATCCAAGGATTATACGGGATGGTCACTACTGGGAACAAGATTATCCCTCCCGCAAGAAACCAGAAAACGAAAGCAACGATACAAAAGATGATTCTGCGTCGGTCATCTATGACAAGCAATCTGCTCAAAACATAGACTGCGACAGCAACTCCATAGAGTATTGGGTCATAGGCTATGATAACAGTCAATCCCGGCCGCCTTCATTGAGTCCACTTGTATAGTCCTGATATGAACTTCTTTTCATATTAAGCAGATTACACGCATGGTTGACCACAGCATTTTCCGCTGAAATCACTTGATTCATGATGCAAATCCACAATTTGATTGGACCAGTCTATCCAGATGTAACTCGTACGTTTTCAACTAATATGGTCGGTGAGACTGCCAATTCTGTGACTTCCACGTCTCCTCCAATTCTGACAATTTGTCTGAGAAGATCGACCGCATTGATGGAGAATATCGTATTGCTTAGAGGGTGTGCAATCTCACCATTCTCAATAAAGTGACCTTCCATAACAACAGCACTTAGGTCACCAGAAATACGGTCGGGACGGTCTGCAGAGAATCTGCACAGGACGCCTCTACGAATCTCGGAGATAAGTTCATCCTCCAAACCCTTTCCGGGAGTGACCACAAGATTCGTTGAAGAGATACCTGGTTTGTCTCTATACGTATTACGACCTGCGTTGCCGGTGTTGACAACTCCTCCTTTGTTTGCAGTATAAGAATCATGCAAGTAGCTCTCAAGAACTCCTTTACGGATCAGCGGGGTTTTACTCGAAGGAGTACCCTCTGCATCAAATGGGCATGAGTATATCCCACCCTCTTTAAGACCATCATCATATAGCGTCAGTCGATCTGATCCAATTTCGGTTCCTAGATGATCCTGAAGAAAAGACTGCTCACTCTGAACATTCGAGGCTTTCAAGGCTTCAGCTATGCCCATCTTCAGCAGAAAACCAAACGCTGTGGGAGATAGTACGACTGGCATTGTCCCGCTTTCCATTGGCTTTGCACCGAGCATGCCCACTGATCTCTCTCCCGCGGTTCGGCCAATCTCTTCCGAATCGATTCCGGAAACTGAGCAGCTGTGTTGCTCATCGAAGCTATTCGCTTGGTCATGACCAGACCTAATGGTGGCATCGAGCTCGAGACTCACAAGCGATGACCGCGCGAAGCAAGCTATCCCAAGCGAATTCGCTATAGCCCTTGAAGTGTCTGTGATTCGAAGATAGCCTGCAATCTTGGGGTTTCTTCCTTGTAACACATCTTGACATGCAGAAACAGCTCTGAGAATCAACTGTGATGCATCATCAGAGCTAGTGCTCTCTATCTTTGTATCGAAGAGTCCACGAATATCTGAGAAATGGTCACTCAGTTCAGGTAGACTCAGAAAGTGTTGATCGGGTGTTGCGACTTTGGCAAGACGAATAGAGGATTCAACGGCATTCAGAACATCTTTGCTATCTAGAGTAGTTACGTACGAATACCCAGTCTTTCTGTCCAAGAATGATCTAAGACCACAACCTCGATCGTTGTTAAGCGAAACGGACCGAACGATGCTGTCTTCAACTGTAATCTCAATTGATTTCCTGAGTTCGACAAACGCTTCCGCCTGGGTCACACCATGCTTTTCTGCATGTTTGACAGCTAGTTCACCGACATTGAGCAACTCGTCTCTCATCTAAGCCCCTCCAACATTCATTTCCCGCAAACGTAGAGGAGGTCCGCCTGAAGTATCTGGAACATGCTGGGCGCTTTTACCGCAGGTCCCTGAATACAAATCTACGTCATTGCCGACAGCATCAATCTTCGAAAGGGTGTCTAGGTGCAGTCCCACCATTGACGCCCCATGAATCATTTGGCCAAGTTCACCATTCTCGATTTCATAGCCATGTGTAGACCTGAACATGAACTGCCCCTTGTCAGAAAGGGTATAACCACCCCCGACGCCGCACATCAACAGCCCAGTTTTCATGTCCGATATCATTTCGTCAAGGGTCCAATTGCCTGGTTCTACCAACGTAACGCCCATTCTAGGGATTGGTTCGTACATAAAGGACTGAGACCTAGCGGCACCATTTGGCACCATGTCTAGTTGAGAAGAAGTGCCAAGTGTGTGGAGAAGCTCGTTCAGGATTCCCTTTTTGATGAGAACGCGTTTCTTTGATTTTGTCCCCTCCCAGTCGTACTCAAAAGATCCTCGCAGACCCTTTCTTGTTGGATCATCGATGATAGTGATGTCCTCAATGCCAAGTCTTTGCTGGAATTTGTCTATGAAGACCGAGCCCTTCGATGTCCAGTTGTCAGCTTCACAAGCATGGCCAAATGCTTCGTGTGCAAGGACACCAGTAAGATCAGGATCAATTATGATGTCCTGGACACCTCCTTTCGACTGCCTGGATTCCAAGAGCTTTGCTGCTAGAGAGGGTGCCTTTTGGGCTGATTCGAATGCGGCATCTCCAGAGACCACCTCGTATCCACCACTACCACCTAGGACGTCGAAGCCCCTGTGAGAACGGGCGCCCTTTCTCGCAATTGCGAAAACCTTCAACTGAGGCAATGAGAGACTCATTGCAACCTCTGTGCCGAACGAATTGGCAACAAACACGTCAACAGTCTGTTCGTCATATGTTGTACGTGCCCTCACTATTGATTCATCAGTTGTGCTTGAGGTTTCATTCAGTTCCTTGAGAAAACCTACCTTCTCCTCCATTGATACTTCTCTCAAAGATGTCACAGTGGGATGGCTTGCTTTACCAGTAAATGTCGGTCCCTGCAACTCGAACTGATCTTTGACAGTCTTCGATGTCATTCTAGCAACTTGTGTCACCAATTTCCCGGCCTCAACCATTCCTCCGATTGTTAGGTCAGATGTTTGGGAGAAAGCCCAAGCGCCACCAAGAAAGGCCCTAAGTCCTGCGCCTCTGATAAGAGCACTTGACGCCTCCTTGACTTCACCATCAATCACCTCCAATCTGACTAACCTAGTTCTTTCGATCCTGATATCCGCGAATTCTGCACCTTCGTCCAATATTGTCTTGATGGCTTGAGTCGAGAGTTCTTCGTTCATTGAGGAGCCTCCACGTTTTCAAAGAGAATGTCTCTGATTCGTTTGAAGGACTTCAGGTATTCACTATCACCCACAGAGTATGCGTTTAGCAGCCAATGATACATGGCAGTAACATCGGGGTCCGTAACGTCCTCTCTGACCATGTTTGCGATTTTCGTTCTCCACTTGTCTTGCATGAGTTCGATTCCTACTCTGAGTTCAATCAGTTCCTTTACCTTGTCGGAGGGGATATCAAGGTTGAATGATTTGAGGGTGCGCTGGATTTGTTCAGTTTCCCGCTTACGAAGAAAATCTGCCCCAAGATTCGGGGTTTCCATAGTTATGACATACTGCTTCGCAGCTCTTCGATAATAGTCGGTTGTCCTCTTGCCGGTTTTGAGAGTCCCATACCTAATAATGAAACCCTCTTCAATCATCTTGGGCAAATGATGGTTAACCTGATTCCTCGAAAGCTCCATGATGTCTATGTGCTCTTCTGACATCTTCACAATCTCAGTGATTGAAAGGATATTGCGCAGCACAGATGTACGCTCCAACGTCTTTTCGCCAGACTCCTTGTCTACGGACTGTAGAGTTATTCTGTCCGGAACGCCTCGACTCAGTATCCGTATTATTGCGCGCCTCGCAGGATGGTCGAGTTCAATGGCCTTCTGTGGATCTGTCAGAAACATGGCCTGTTTTTGGTCCTTCTTTCCTTCATCTGTAACTAAGATTCCCGAGATGCCGTCGCCGAGACTCATTTCATCAAAACCGACCTGATAGACGATTTGTGTTTGGTATAACAAACAGTAATTGTTTGTTGCTACAAACATATAAAGGTTGACAATAGCGCTCTCAATATCTTCTGATCGAGACAGAACTTCTGGTAATCAATCAGACCGGATTATGTCTGGCGGTCGAGGAAGCAGTGTTCGATCTATTCTGATGACTCTCACTGGGCATTGGAACTCGCAAGCTGTACAATCAATACAGTTTCCGGGATTTGCCAGCTCGGCTTTCTTGGCTTCTTTGTCTATTCGCCACACCCCTCTAGGACAAACGAGAATGCAGTCTTCGCAGCCAACACATGCATCATAATCGTATGTTATCACAATCATCGACCTCAGACAAGCCCTCCGGGAAAGTAGAAGCCCAATGCAAAGATGGCGATCAGCAGTATGAGTCCCACAATGATGTCGCGCTCCATCTGGACCTCACCCATGAACGGCGTAGCACCACCCCAATTGAAACCCACGAAGATAGACAGTCCCAGAATAGTAAGGCCAGTTGTGTCTAGCCAGACCAGTGGGGCCATGTAGAATACGACGACCACGACCTTCCATAAGAACAGTGAAAGAACTCCCGTTATGGTACCCTTAACCAAACCGGATGTTGTGGGCATCATCGGGTCCGCTATTGACATGAAAGTGCCAAATGCGTATGCGGCAAGCAAGAGAAGAATTAGATTCGAAGACCAAAAGCCAAACCAATCGAGAAGGGGACCTCCGAAGAGAGATAACACCCAGAATATTGGAGTCATCATGAGGAACATAGCAGTCTCAAAAACCAGATGTCTAAGGTTCTCTTCAAGACGGCTACGAAGTTCAAAGGTCACCAAGCTCTGCTCTGCAGACTTCTTGAAACCGTTCCCAATGAATTCACCAACATCATCTATGTCAACAGGCCCAAACACTGCATCCCAGCCATTGTCCTTCAATTCAGGTTTGGAAACTGCACTGGCAATTAGCTGTGGTAAGATGAGCATTCTGTGGTTGACTGCTTCAGCAAGTTTGAATTCGTCAATTGCATCTAGGACTGAGGCTGTGTTCACATGTCCGCCTCTACTGCCGCACCACACGTTGATTCCTCTTCCGTCGACCACTAGTAGATGGCATCTAATGCCTTGTCTCTCGATTGAGTCCATCACACGACTTACAGTAAGATAGTAGTTGACCGTGACAAGCACCGGAGACTCCTCGTTTGGTTCATTGAATGAATAGAGCCCAGTCGGGTATTCAATGGCCAGGACAGGCCACATCATCTGGCCACCCAGAACACACGCATAGTATTTTGCTCCTTTACTCATTTCTCCGCCTCCGCTACAAACAGGACAAGCATCCCTTGTAGGAATGATACCTTGTATCTTGGGTTCAGGCCAGCATTCTTCATGGCTTGAGCAACTCTGTGATGAGGGTGGGATATCAGAGTCGTCAGCTTGCTGACAATCCAGAAGCTTGCTCTCCTAATCATAGAGGTAAATGCCCCAATCAAACCGGCGCGCACTTCTCCTTCCCCGCCGATTGCTACGAGCCCGCCAGGCTTAACCATCCTAGCAGCTTCTTGCAGAAGGCGCTCTAGTTCTTTTGGTTGAAGTTCGCTAATCAAGAGCGTGCTGACGACTATATCAAACGTGTGGGCTTCTATGTCAAGACTTAGAGCACTCCCAAGAAAGAATCTCAGCCGTCTCTTCAGGTTGTATCTTCTGCATCGCTCTTGGGCGAGCTTGAGCATTCGAGGATTTAGATCGACTCCAACACCAGTCGCACCTCTGCGCCCTGCCTCTACAAGCAACTGACCAGTTCCGCAACCAAGATCAAGGACTCGACCTCGTCTAGGTACGACGCTGTCCAGCAGGTAGTTTCTCATGGCCGAGGCTTGGCCTAGTGTGAGTAGTCCAATCCAGCGGTCATACTGGTTGGCCGCTCGTTCTTCAGTTAGCCTCATCAGAATAGTCGCCATGACCACGCGCCTGATGTGATATGTGCGTGCGTGTATTTCAGGATGCTGCCCAGCGTAGTGTGGTTCCTTCTCGAATCGAAGGCATAACCTGAGATTTCAAGTCAACACTCATCATCTTTCAAGGGATGCGGCGATTTTTCGCCGTTCAAAGGCGCCAAACCATTCTCTGACCGAGTGGACCACCCTAGGACTTTATATTATCCAGATAATGTCTCAGTGATATGAAGGGCGCGCGACATCATACACGTGTTTACCTTACGAGAATCAGACCGCGTGTGGAGTACGAAGCGCCCGTAGAGGATCTCTCCAAGATCGAAGTTCGTTTTGAGCCGAAAGTTGCGGCGAAGTGAGGGTTTCTGCTACTCCTTTAGACGCCACTATGAGTGCTCAGTCATTGATTCCAAACGGGCCCAATGCTTAAACAGGATAATACCATGTCAGATTGGGCGTGGTAGGTGATGCAGCAGATTGACTTTGCTTCCATATCCATCATAATCGCTTCGACATGTGTTGTTGTTGGAGTTATTCTTGCGATACTTCAGCTTAGAGACCAGGTCAAGAACCGGCAAGCACAGCTTGTCGTCCAACTCTAAGCCCAGTTCAGCGATCCAGAGTTCCTGAAGAATCTCGCATACGTGGTTGATTTGCCCACGCAGGACGCATCAGACGACCGGCTTGTGCGTCTGACCACGAGAAATGAAACGGTTGTCTCAGTTATGGCCTTCTTTGAGGGCGTTGGAGTTCTTGTGAATAGGGGCTTGATTGATATCAACCTGGTGGGAGACATGCTTTCCACTCCAATCATACTAGCTTGGCAAGCCGTTGAACCGCACATCATGGCTCGAAGGAAAGCGGTACAGCGGGACCAGATTTGGGACTGGTTTGAGTATCTGTACAATAGAATCCAGAGCCTGCCCTAAAAAGCTGCACCGGAACCGCTCAAATGGTAGCCTACATAACGGCTTGGCGACGAGACTCAGGATAGACTACTCGGTAGGAACAGCATCCTCTGCTTTCTGCACTTCAATGCCAAGTCGTTCCCAATTGGGTTCGTTCTTTCTCATCTGGTATTGAAGATGGGTCGTTAGGCCAAACTCCTCCGGTTCGTGACCGAAAGCCAGAGCCAGCAACTCAACGACGTGCAGTATGTCGTAGTGATACTCCGTTTCGAAATGCTTCTGAATCTCCACCTGTCCAAGGTCTAGTTGCAGCTCGCAGAATGGACATGGTGTGACGATTATGTCTGCGCCACCCACCGACTCCAGGCTGTCAAACTTCTGCTTCGTGAAGTCAAGTGCTGTCTTTACGTCGGCAGTTCTTACTGCACCCCCGGCACCACAGCATATCAGTTCGTCCTTGTACGGAACATATTCTGCGCCTGTTGTCTCACAGATATCACGGAGTATGTGCGGTCTCTCTGATTCGTCCTTCTTCTTGATATGCTTCGGACGCATCCAGTGGCAGCCCGGATGAATCGCCATCCTAACGCCAGTCAAAGGTCTGGTGACCTTCTCGCGAATCTTATCCAGTCCTATTCGATGAAGTGCATCAACGTGGTGTGTGACCTCGATTGTGCCCTTATACTCTCTCCCAACTTCAGCAAGAGCTTCGTTCACTGCTGCCTTAAGCTCTGGATCGTGCTTCATCTCATGGTCGGCATCAAACATGCTGGCGAAGCATCCGTTGCATCCAGTGGTAATGTCATGACCTCCAACCTCTGCAATTGTCAGATTCCGTGCTGCAATGGCCGCCCAAGTTACACGGTCGAACGAACCGAAGACTCCGGGAGCAGGACAGCAACTGGCACCCTCCATATCAAGAAGCTCCATGCCCAGATCTTTGAAGACTAGTCGAGCGGCGCTCTCTATGCTAGGATATCTATGCGGAATAATGCACCCAAGGAAATGGTAGTACTTCTGCTTCTTTGCCATCTACTCACTCGCCTCCTTTTCTGCAACCAGCTTGTCAAAGCCGGTCTTCTTGGCAATCTTCACGATTTCTTCGATGGCATCTGGAAATCTGCTTGCATTAGGCGGAACTGGCTCGATATTCACCTTTTCACGAAGCTTCTCCCATGACTCTTTGTCAAGAGGAACTGCATGACCAGCTTCGAGGACTTTCAGGGCCACTTTCTGATGGGGTTCAAGCATGTAGCCTTCAGCAACGGCCACATTCCGTATCGCCTTGATCACATCAGTCGGCTTGACATCCTGCGGACATCTGTCAGTGCATGTGTAACATGTTGTACAGTACCATAGTTCGGGACCCGAAATACAGTCTTCCTTCAGACCAAGTAACGCCTTTCGGATGATTCCTCTGACGAGATAGTTCGTGCGGGCTCCTGCAGGACAGCTTCCGCTGCAAGTGCCGCATTGATAGCACGATCGGATGTTAGGGCCTCCAGTCTTGATAATCATTTCAACGAAGTCTGTGTCAACGTCGTCAATATCTATGGGAGCCTTCTCTTCCGCACTGGTCAAGATGTCACACCGACCTCGGCGCGATGTAGAAACTCACCTTAAATCCATTGTCAATTGTCCATAAACTGAGCCAAACATTATTCGGCATGTGTGTTACCAGTTTGAGCGATGCTGTGTCCAAACCATGACGAACAGAAGAGGCTAGCCAGCCAGTCCATAGGTTACTGTGGTTCTTGCATTTCTGGTGACCAGGCGCTACTAGAGATGTCAAGAATCTCTCATAGACGGCTGCGCTCTCGAGACAAACTTGTTCTAACAGTTCCGAAAGAAGGTGCAGTGGTCTGTCCAGAATGTGGGAATCATTGCAGACTGGATGATGGTGAGAAAGGTCTCTGCAATCTTCGAGAGGCTCAAGAGGGGAAAATCGTCGAGAGGTTCCCTGGACAAGCAATAGTATCGTGGTATTTCGATCCATTGCCAACCAACTGCGTGGCTGATTGGGTATGCCCTTGTACAGAGGATGTTGCTGTTCACGGACACTATAGTCTGAACAATCTTGCAGTGTTCTATGGTTCATGTAGTTCAGACTGTCTGTTTTGCCAAAACTCGAGCTATCGTGGCATGATGAGTAAGGGAGCACCACTCATGACTCCGAGCGAGCTGGCTTCTGCAGCCAACGACAAGACCGCATGTGTTTGCTACTTCGGAGGAGACCCATCTTGTAACCCTCAGCACTCGGTCAAAACATCGCGACTCCTAATGGAAGAACGTGTAATCAAAGTATGTTACGAAACTTGGGGGATAATCTCTAGCAAATGGTTGACAAAAATAGCAGACGTTGCTGAAGAAAGCAAGGGAACTATCAAGATTGACCTTAAGGCGCTCAATCCACTCCTCTATGAAGCAATGACAGGTGTCTCTAATGAGACAGTATTGAAGAACTTCAGAGAGTTGGCACGTCGAGGTCTAAAGATCGACAGGCCGTTCCTAGTTGCCAGTATTCTTCTTGTACCGGGGTATGTTGGTGTTTCCGAAGTCAGGAGCCTGAGCGAGTTCATTGCTGACTGTGACCCTACAATACCGACAGCTCTTCTCGGTTTTGCACCACACCACGGCATGTCTGATCTTCCCAGAACAAGTCGGAATCACGCGGCAGAGGCTCAAGCGGTCGCTGTCGTATCAGGGCTAACGAATGTACGAATTGGAAATCTCGGTTTGCTTTCTGGAGCGGAGTATGACACCGATTAGATTCGAATCTTTATCCTTCCACAACACCAGTCTTATAACACTAGAATCTACGCCGGACGATATTCAGAGGTCTGTGAATGTCTGAACCTGAATCTCCTGAATTGATCGACTCACGGGATATCGACCCTGAGTTCATCAACCAGATTATTGAAGCAGGAGCAGACAGAATCAGATCATGTATTCAATGTGGAACTTGTACCGCGGTATGTCCAAGCGGGAGAAGAACTGCTTTCAGAACACGACAGCTGATTCGCAAGGCTATACTCGGTCTGAAAGATGAAGTGGTTTCAAATTCCGATCTTTGGTTGTGCACTACTTGCTATACCTGCCTTGAGAGATGTCCTCGAGAAATCAAAATCACTGATGCGATACTAACAATGCGGAATATCGCAGTCAGGGAAGGCTACATGCTTCCACCTCACAAGAACATCTCAAAGAAGCTCATCAAGACAGGCCACGCGGTTCCCTTGGACAAGGCTAACCAGGTAAAGAGAAAGAAGCTCGGGTTGGAGGAGATTCCGCCAACTGTTCATGCACATGAGGCTGCACTCAAAGACGTCGTCAACATCATTGAATCTACAGGTTTCAGAGACCTGATAGAGAGCAAGGGAAAGGAGGGCTGAGTGATTTGACTGAGACTCAGACCTATTCCTTCTTCTTGGGCTGTGTCATGCCAAACCGGTTCCCAAGCCTAGAGAAGTCAATCCGTGTTGTGTTACCTAAACTAGGCATCCATTTGGAGGACTTGGAAGGGGCGAGCTGCTGTCCCGCTCCGGGCGTGTTTCGTTCTTTTGACGAGAATACATGGCTGGCACTTGCGTCTAGAAACCTCGCCCTTGCTGAGGCGACAGGGAACAACCTCGTTACTGGCTGTAATGGATGCTATGGCACATTCAAAGAGGCCCTTCACGATGTGCGTGAAGATCCAGGTAGACTCAGGAATGTGCGGAAGATTCTGAAAGGTATCGGAATAAACTATCAGGCAAAAATCGAAGCAAAGCATGTAATAGAACTGTTGAATGAACTCGGATCGGAAGGGCTGAAGCCTCATGTTTCACGTCCACTTGACAACATCAGGGTTGGAGTTCACTACGGCTGCCATCTTCTCAAGCCCAGCAAACAGCGGCCTTGGCCAAAGACACAGAAGCCCACATTCCTTGACGAGCTGGTTGAAGCAACAGGTGCCACGAGCGCCAAATACAAGAACAAGAATCTGTGCTGCGGCGCTGGCGGCGGAATCAGAGGAAGCAATGTACCCCTAGCCGATGATATTGCCAAGGAGAAACTAGGCAATTTGCTGGCAGTAGGAGTTGATGCCATTATCAACGTTTGCTCATTTTGCCATCTTCAGTACGAACAGGCGCAAATAGAGTTGAACAAAGAACTTGGTGAGGAGCGATACAATATTCCTGTGCTTTACTACACACAGCTCCTAGGTCTTGCAATGGGAATAGACCCGGTTGAGCTAGGTCTGAATATGCATCTCGTAGACACTTCTCACTTGCTGGAGAAAGTCGAAGTTCAGTCATAGATTCTCGTCTTCGCGACGTAGTACACTGCCAATGCAAGAAACGCACTGCCTATAATTGATGCACTTACAAAACCAGCCATTGTATAGTCTACGGGTGCTGGTGTAGTAGGTGAGGCTGTAGTTGTGGACGTGGTGGTTGGAGGAGGCGTTGTAGTTGTGGGCACAACATCTCCTGCTGTGAACGGCCCATCAGACTGATCCGAGGTCGTGTAGATTCCGTCGGTTACACGTACCTCAATGACGTAGCTAGACAACAGAAGGAACCCACTGCTGTTCCACTCATATCGAGTTTCAGTTAGGCCTGTTGTCAGAAGCTGGAATGTCGATCCTCCATCAGATGATAATCGAACTTCGAATTCTAAGACTTCCTCAGTGTTATTATCATAGGCAGTCCAAGTGACATTCCAGGGTTTCGTTATGTTCTCTCCACCGTTTGGAGACACCACCTCAATCTTCGGCACGAAAAAGTTGCCAATAAAGACGTTCGTGACGTTACGGCTAATTTCCACACCAGTTGTTAGCCAGGCTGTCACATTGATTGTGCAGGTAGCGTTGTTTCCAAGCCTTCTTGTGTCAATCTCTACGGAAGTGTGATTGACATCAGAGACAATTAATATGGGAATGGCAGTTGCATTTACTTCGAGTCTAGTCCTATTGATATCCGAATTGGGCGTGAAAGTCGCATTCAGGATTATATGGTCTCCAGCAATGCGATCACCAGACATTATGGGCGTCTTCGTATCATTCCAGTGGGAGTAGAATGTGAGGTTCAGCACGGGTTCATCCATGGAAATCAACTTGACTTTGCAGGTCGATGTCGGATCATAATCGGCCGGCTGATTGCCAAGAAACAATGGGAATAGATTGAGGAACAAGAATACTGCTAGAAAACAAGCTGAGTAGAGCCTTCGTGTTACGGTCAATGGGCGAATGGCATGAACTGTCACGTTGGATTCCATCGTACATGACTTGATTTGTAAGGATAAAGTTCTACTTTTAGTACTCATAGAACCTAATCTCCTTCCGGAAACGGCTGTTCCCTCCAAATTCTCAATGCCTCCAACCAGAGAAGTATGCAAACAGATCCAAGCATACCAAGGAGTACCAGGGAGTACCAGTCTCCAAACTGCAAGAAGACTGTGGCCAGAGCTGCAGTTAGTGAGGTGTAGAATGTGGCGTAGAAGAGATACCTTGGCACCATCAGTCTTCCTCGACCAATGAATTGGTCCAACAGACCGAACCTAACATCACGCTTGATCGTGTACTGGCCGTGAACATCCTTGTTCACAAGGCCGAATTGCTTCAATCGTTCAAGATGATGCATCGAGAGGGATGGACTAGAGAGGTGTGCTCCTCTTTGAATCTCTCTTGCTGTCATTGGCACCGGATGTCGCAACATGTACCAGTAAACGCGTAGTGTCTTGCCCTTGAGATCCTTTGCCAGTTCCTCAACTGGTATCTCCTCCTCGGACAAGAGCCACATCTCCGATTGTGTAGGAGGTGCTAGGAACGGACTTGCTCTTAACTATGACCATTTCCTACATCGAATTTGGTCCGAAAACGAGTCCCGCAAGGGAAGGCTAAAATAGCTCATCATTTCGCCACAGGTCAGCCAGACCAGGTTATGTCTCAGTAATCACGACTGGGGAAATCTTAGGCCGTGGGAATCAATTGTCGTTGAGATCTATGGAGAACTCGCAAATGTCGAAAGTCCGAAAGCCCATTACGCCAAAACCCCCAAGGACTAGGGAGAAGGTTCTCGTCATTCTCAACGAGCAGTGCAAGCAGTGCGAGCTCTGTGTGGTCTTCTGTCCTAAGAATGTCCTCTGTATTAATGAGTCCATTTACAACAGGAAAGGATACCACCCTGTCACAACCTGTGACCTTGAGGCATGTGTGAACTGTGGGTTCTGTGAAAGAATCTGTCCTGACATGGCCATATTCTTGGCTGACAGAAATGCCGCTAGAAAAGCGTATGAAGCAGGCGCATTTGAAGAGGGGACTGTAATCCCTGAATTCGATAAAGAAACCCAGGAGGAACAGTGAATGCCCGAGCGTGTCATGTTCACAATGGGTGACATTGCTAGCGCCGAGGGGGCACTTAGCGCAGGTTGCAAGTACTTTGGAGGCTATCCAATAACTCCTGCTACCGAGATTGCGGAGTGGATGTCCTTGAGGATGCCTGAGCTCGGCGGCGCCTATGTTCAATATGAAGACGAAATTGCATCAATTACGAGCGTGATCGGTGCCTCATGGACTGGCGTGAAATCGATGACCGCAACATCTGGACCTGGCGTAAGTCTGATGCTGGAAGCAGTTGGACTTGCGGTCATGACCGAGACTCCATTGGTCTTGGTAAACATAATGCGAGGGGGACCAAGTACTGGCCAACCCACAAAGGGACAGCAAGGAGATGTTATGCAACCCAAGTGGGGCAGTCATGGCGACTACCAAATCATCGCTCTTACACCGGCGTCTGTACAGGAGATGTTTGATCAGACTGTTCAGGCATTCAACCTATCAGAGAGGTATAGGACTCCGGTTTTTGTCCTAGCAGACGAAACAGTGGGACACATGCGTGAACGCTTGGTTATTCCCGATGAGAAGGATTTGAAACTCGAGTATCGGAAGCTGCCCACGGGCCCCCCCGAGGAGTATCTCCCGTTCAAAGCCGACGATGATTTGGTTCCACCCATGGCGTTGCTTGGCTCAAAGTACCATTTCTATGCAACCGGTCTAACTCATGATGAGCGCGGTTATCCAAGTGACAAAGAAGACGTTCAGATTGAGCTCATTACTCGCCTCAACAACAAGATACTCCATAACGCAGACAAGATCATCGACCTGGAGAGATTCATGCTTGACGATGCAAAGATTTGCGTCATCTCCTATGGCACACCCTCGCGAAGTGCCAAGAAAGCAATCAAGGATGCGCGCAGCGAGGGAATCAAGGTCGGTATGCTGAGGTTCAAAACAGTCTGGCCATTCCCTGAAGAGGCCGCTGCTCAGATTGCCGCAGAAGTGAAGCATATTATCGTCGCTGAACAGAATCTAGGACAGGTCTACTATATGGTCAAAGCAGCAAGTGGAAGTACACCGGTTCATCTGATGACCAAACCAGCCGGAATGCCACAACTCCCCAATGAGATCCTGGACAAGATTAAGGAGGTTGATTCGCTATAACCAAGGCAGATACGGCTCTTCGTCACCCCTTGCAGAAGTACATCAGAACTGATCGACAGCCCTGGATCTATTGCTCCGGATGTTCTATTGGAACTGTTACCCAGATGATTGCAAGGGCAATTGACAACCTAGAGCTAGACTTCAACAAGGTCGTGGTCGTCTCAGGAATTGGATGCTCTGGAAGGATTTCAGGATACTTCAAGACCGGTACTTATCACACGACACATGGCAGGGCGATTGCCTTTGCTGAAGGTGTCAAGATTGCCAATCCAGAACTGGAAGTCATAGTTGTTAGCGGAGACGGCGACATCGCGGCTATCGGAGGCAACCACCTCATTCATGCGTGTAGGAGAAACATCGACATAACGATAGTATGCATCAACAACTTCAACTACGGGATGACTGGTGGCCAGTTTGGTCCAACGACTGAGCACGAGAAGTACTCACAGACAAGCCCTAGACCCATCGGGAATTTGGAGCATCCTTTCAACCTCGTGAAACTTGCAGCATCTTCTGGAGCGACTTATGTTGCCCGTTGGACTGCTGTCCAGGCACGTCGTGGAACAAGGTCAATCGAGAAGGGCATCAAGAAGAAGGGACTCTCATTCATTGAGATAGTTGGCGCATGTCCGACTGAATATGGGAGAATGAACCGGCTCGGTGATGGCGTGGAGATGCACAAACATTTGCTCGAAGTAGCAGAGATACAGAATGGTCTACCCCCCCACGAAGCAGAACTTGACTACGAAACCAGGATTGTGTGTGGAGAATTCTTGGACATAGAAAAACCAGAATACACAGCTGTGCTTCGAGAGGCTCAAGAGAAGGTCAAGGAGTGATAGACTTGGCTCGTTACGAGATTAGGTTTGGCGGCTTCGGTGGGCAGGGAATTGTCACTATGGCCGTTGTTCTCGGAGAGACCCTGTCGCTCATCGAGGGAAAGCACTGTGTACAGACTCAGAGCTACGGTCCAGAAGCTCGCGGTGGAGCAACAAAGAGCGAGATTGTAATTGACGACGACGAGGTAGACTACCCAAAGGTTCAGGAACCGGATGTCTTCGTGGCAATGAGCCGTGCAGCCTATCTCGAGTACATTGAAGGACTCAAAGATGACGGTATCTTGATCATCGATGAAGATCTTGTAGATGTAGAGGGCGACCTATCTGACGGAATCAAGATCTACAAAATCCCAGCAACGCGTATAGCTGACAAGGATGTCGGAGCGAAGCAGTCAACCAATGTAGTGATGTTGGGAGCGCTCGCTGCAATAACTGGGATTGTTTCCATTGATGGTTTGAAACAGAGAGTTGTCGAGAGATGGCCTCGTTTCAAAGAATCAAATCTGAAGGCTTTAGAGGCTGGCGTAAAAGCTGGTGAAGGCGCCGAGCCAAGTAGCGCATAGCACCTTCACCCCAAATCAAGGTCCGTGCTCATTTGCTCATCTTCTTCTCACGTAGATAGCTACTATTGCAACAAGTGCTGCTGTGCCTATGATTGCAGTACCATAGACTAGGAGAGAGTCAAAGATCGAGTCAGTATTCTCGTTTTCAGTTACGTTCGACGACTCCAATAACCAACGCGCAACTCTCAGCAGCATTGGCCACTCGGAATCAGGATCGTCAAGTTCATCGAAGGAAGTTGTCCCGTCACGGTCGCTCTCCTCCTCGAACTCAGGATGAGGTGACGACAAGAAGACACTTCCATGCCCGTACGGAAACGCAATCATTCCAGGCAAGCCATTCATGTCATATCTGGCAATGGGGATAACCTCATTTGTTATGTTTGTGAAGTAGCCCGATCCCCAGTACATCGTTGTAAAGTCCTCAGGCATATCAGAGAAGTCAGGCCCAGTGGAGCTCACATTGAGAGTCATGTCAATCGTACCAGTACCGTATCCAAGTATTCCCCAGTTTATGCGTCCTTGATGTAACCCAAGATGGTTAGTTGTTGCGAACTCAGCACCGCCACAGATCCCAAAATAGGACCCTCCGTTGCTAACGAAATTGATTATCTCCTCCATTCCATCTTCCTGAAGGAATACTCTGTAAGTAAATGCGGGACCCCCGGGCATTACAAAAATCTCGTAGTCATCTAGGGTGCCGTTGCGAATATCTGAGGCCATAACGTACGTCACGCTGGCGTTCATCCATTCAAACATGGCTGCCAAGGCAAGCCAACTATCACCAGACCTATCGACACCATCGTCGCCATAGACTGCTACTGCAACCCCTTCTAGGTCTGTTGTTGGATTTGTTAGTGCAGCTGTAGGAGATGCTGATGCAATGAAGAGAAGGACTGCAAGTCCTGAAACCAAGAATAGTCTGAAGCGATACCCATGAACTGGTTGTTTCATTATTTACATACACCGCTTGGAAACGGCATTGACCCTACTTTTAATGGGACGGTTCAACGCAGCCGCCTAGTGATTAGTGACGCTCGAGAGCAAGATAAGCGGCGCCAAGGGCACCTGTCAACTGAGGATTCTCAGGCACCCACAGCTCTCCACCGAGTTCCTTTGAGAGATAGTGTCGGAAAGCAGGGTTCTTGGCAACTCCGCCAGTGATACAAATGGGCTCTTTGATGCCAACCCTTCTTGCCAGGGAGCCTATCTTTGAAGCCATGGCTAGATGGACTCCTGCAGCAATGTCAGTGGGGGTTTCGCCAGCCCCGATTCTACCGACAACTTCGCTCTCTGCGAAGACTGTGCAGGTGCTACTTATGGTACAAGGTGCTTGTGACTCCAACGCCAGTGGCCCTAGTTCTTCAATTGACACCTCTAGCACTCTGGCCATTACTTCGAGGAATCGCCCAGTTCCTGCGCTGCACTTGTCGTTGAGCTCAAAGTCCGCGGGACGCCCATTAGAACCCAGTCGCATGACTTTCGAGTCCTGCCCACCGACATCAACAATGAAACGAATCTCTGGGTTTAGTCGACTTATGCCTACAGCGTGGCATGTGATTTCAGTCACTGTATCAGTTGCTATCTCGACAATGTTGCGACCATAGCCTGTGCTTATGGTAGGAATATCAAAGAGATCTAGGTCGGAAGTTTCCTTGAGTGCAGAGAGTATGGATTCCACCGACCTAGGGGCGGATGCGCCAGTCATTTGGAGGTGGCTCGCGATGACTCTGCCAGTAGAGTCGATTAGTACTCCCTTGGCTGTCGTCGATCCAATGTCAAGACCAACGCCCAACTTGTCTTCATCTTTCAAGATTCCATACCTCAAGTAACCATCTCAAGCAGAGCTTCAATCCGTGTTTCAATTTGAGCCTCGTTGAATAACCTGCTATCCACCATATCCCCTTCAATCACGACGCCAGGAATCCCTGTTCTCTCCGTAACAATCTCTTTCGAAACATATTGTCCCAGTGAGTATCTCTTGCATGACCGGACTGAGAACATGACGAAGGCATCAAGATCGAAATCCTTGATCAATTGACACATCTTGTCTACCTTTGCATCCAATCCCTTGTTGAGGTAGACATTAGAATAGATGTCAACAATCGCATCCAGAATCGATCTCGTGTCCGTTCCTTCAACTGCTCCGGACCAAGCATGTGTGTAGGTGTCCGCTGGAAAGACCACACCTTTTGCGGCCAGTTTGTTGAAAAAGCGAAGTGCAAACCACGGAGGAATGTTGTCCCATAGCAGACGCACCTTTTCTTCTCGAACGGCACCAATCCCCTGCTTGGCACGGTCTTGCACTTCTTCAAGCAATGCCTCATAGAACTCAACACAATGTTCAGTTCCCCGGCTTGACACAACCGGAGCCATAGTCAGAAAGCGATCTGCACAGTTCAGAGGGCTAGGACTCTTCTGACATTCCTTCAATGCTGAAGTCCACAAATGAATAGCCTTACTTGACAGCTCAGAGACCTCACGAAATCGCTCTTCTTCGAGTGACGTCTGAAACGTTGTACTGAGGAACTCAACTAGCCTCTCGACGCCGCTTCGCACGTACTCTCGATGATGAGGTGTCTGGTCCCCCTCAAGCGGCGGAGTGTCGAGGAGATACACAGGAGCACCAGTCATCTGGGAGATACCATCATACCACTTCAGAACTGTCCCACAAATGTTGTTACATGCAAGCAGAGCCTGTGGTGTTGGAAGTGAGCCCATTGGAACATCGTCAGGTCTGTCAGTTGAACCAATACTCACCATGGCGTAGGAGCAAAGTTCCTGTGTATAGCCCATATCTTCAGCGTAGCCGCATACTTCCGGTCCTATCTTCTGAGCCCCTATGATGGCTCCAGCCTGTTCAGGATAAGTTGGGAAGACATTCATTGCGAAAGGAATCTCGACCGGGAAGCCCGATGTTACCCATGCAAGATTACCTTCCTCGGATGCATTCATAGCCTCGAGACCGTGACGAAATGCAATTTGCTGTAGCAGAGCTTGTGTTTCAAGTCGTCTGTATGGTTTTTCATCACTCATCGTATTCACCTTCCTCAGCCGGATGCGAGAGTCTCCAAGAAACTCTGAACTCTTAGGCTAAGCCGAGACTTGTCTGACATCTCAGGATCCATTGGAAGCCTTAGAGCTGGAATGCCTGAATCGGTCACGGAATTCTCCAATGATGGGGCCTCAAACTGGTCTGGATCGCAGAAGGACTGCTCGCACACAATCACGCCATCAATTGAGAGATTCGATAGCATGCCTTTCAGGAAGTCAAGCCGCTTTTGCAGCCCTTCTTGTGTTGGTTCAAGGTGGGCCTTCAGTGTAGCTCGGGCCATCTCCTCAAACGGATCTCCATCAAGTGAGAGGGGATCAGTAAACACGGTCTTGAATCCGAAAGAGAGCATATCAAACACAATCGCGCTATCTGAGCCTCCAGGAGTTGATTCCATCAACTGCGCAATGTCTGTTGGCTCGACCATCCCGCCCAGAACTACTATCCTTGGCGAGTCAGTTTCTTCAGGTGTAATAGGGGTCTCAATTTTCCTCTCAAGTAGAGATGCGCTGAGTTTCTCTACGGAGTCGGTATGCCCTTGGGCGTCCATATCCTTTTGTACCTTGGAAAGAAGAGCTTCTGCTGTTGCAAGCGAATCCAAGCTCGGAACAGAAAGGAATCCTCTAACGGCCTTGGCTAGTTCAGAGTAGGACACGACATCAGGGTTGATTAATCTAGCAGCGTAGATGAATTGCACTGCCCATCGGAACCGTCCTACGAAGTCTGCAGACCTCCTTAGCTCCTCGCGGGAGAATCCTGTGCCCAGCTTCAGTTCGATTCCCTTGCTAAGAATGCGCAATTCCTCTGCAAGGAACTTGACTGCAGCACGGCCAGCCCCGCCTGCAGGATACGTAAGTCGGAAGAAAATGTCATTGGGAAAGCGAACTCTCCAGATGTCACCAACATTCTGAAGAGAATCGCAAGTGTTCCCAGGAAAGATGAATCCCGAAAGGACAGAGAGCTGGTCACGGACCCGCTGACTGAATATGTTCCTAGCAAATGAACATGCGAATGTTTGCAGGCTTCCTTCATAGGCACCCGAAACTGTGGAGTCAGCCCATACTAGAACTGGCATGAAATCGTGTGCCATGAGTAGCTCTAGTGGGATGTGTGGATAGAAGTATCCGATCAGTCTCTGTCCGGACTCGGAGAGCTGTTTGAGTAGCCGCTCCGATTGCTCACTCACTTCTCCAGAGGTCAATGTATGGATCCTCAGTGGTCATTCTTACGGGCTAAGGCCGCACAGAGTTCAACTGTCGTCTCACACATCTTAATTGTTGTGCTAGGTCTTTGTTGTGAACTTTAACCCTATTCTACAACGCGACGGCGCCTCATGCAAACCTTTCAGAAGGGTTATGAGGAACTATGTACCCATTTTGCCTGAAGTCAGGACTCTTATGAGTGCCATCAGACTGAGAAGGAGAATAGAAAATATGGATGATAAGCTGTGGCTCAAGACCGGGAAATGGCCAGAGAGAGTGAGGGAGTCTCTGGATTATCCGGAAGCGCCACTTTTCAAGATTCTTGATGATGCCGCTGAGAAGTACAGCGAGAATACTTACACAATATTTCGAGGAAGAGGCAATAGCTTCAGGGAGGTTAGAGAGAGCGCGGACAAGATTGCGAATTTCCTTGTTAATCAGGGTATACAAAAAGGGGATAGAGTTGCAGTCTTTCTGCCCAATGTACCACATTACCCACCGATCTTCTTTGGCATACTCAAAGCAGGAGCCGTGGTTGTAACCTGCAATCCGAGATATACTACGGGCGAACTCAATTTCCAGCTTAAGGATTCAGGCGCCAAGCTTGTCTTTGGTTTGGACCATGAGACTTTCGGACCTACTACCTATGAGGCTGTCAAAGGCACTGATGTCAAGAAGGTTGTCATATGCAGTTTGAAGACCTTCCTTCCGAAAGTCACTGCAATACTTGGAGGACTTCTCGGGAAGATTCCGAAGAGCCCATACTATGAAGATGACATTACTCTCTTCTATGATGACATCATCAAACAGTATGAAGCTACGACTCCTGACGTGCAAGTCGACCCCAAGAATGACCTTGGATTGATTTTGTATACAGGAGGAACAACGGGTACTCCAAAGGGAGCAATGCTCACTCATTACAACCTGTTTTCCAATGTACTACAAATGGATGAATGGATTAAGCTCGACCCACCAAAGGAGATGGTTCATGGCGAGGAGGTTTACATTGGAGCTCTTCCATGGTATCACAGCTATGGTCTTACCTTGACCATGATAACCTCTGTATACCAAGCGTGTTCTGTCATATGCATCCCGGATCCGACCGCAGGAGATCCGCCAATGACCGAGCTGCTAGAGGAGATTTCTAAGAATAAAGGCACAATACTCCATTGTGTGCCGGCATTGTATGCAGGGATGATAAATCACCCAAAGGTAGGAGAATATGACCTTACTAGCCTAAAGGGCTGTGGTTCAGGTGCAGCTCCACTTCCGCCGGAGCTTGCCAGGGCTTTTGAATCAGTTACGGGAGCCACCCTGTTCGAGGGATATGGACTAACAGAGACTTCGCCTATAACTCACGCAAATCCATCTCAAGTAGCAAGGCGGAAATTCGGCTCAATCGGGCTTCCTGTATCCGATACTGATGCCATAATTGTGGACATAGACTCTCGTAACGTCGCCCTTCCACAAGGTGAAACAGGCATAATTGCTATTAACGGGCCACAGGTCTTCAAGGGCTATTGGCACAAGGAAGAGGAAACGGCCGCCACATTCACAACGATAAACGGGAAGAAGTACTTCCTAACGGGCGATGTTGGTCATATGGATGAGGAGGGGTATTTCCACATCTCTGATAGGCTGAAAGACATGATCATTGTGGGAGGTCTTAAGGCATATCCGCGAGAGATTGAGGACATCTTCTTTGAGCATCCTAAGATCAAGATGGCGGCTGTAATCGGGCTACCCCTAGAGAACGGCACGGGCGGCGAGTATGTGAAGGCATTCGTGGTTCTCAAGGATGGCGAGACTGCAACGCCTGAAGAGCTAATTGAGTGGTCAACAGAGAAAATGGCTTCGTACAAGAAACCCAGAGAGATTGATATCGTCGATTCCCTGCCATTGACTGCTGTTGGCAAGGTTTTGCGGAGAGAGCTCAAAGAAGCAGAAATGGCGAAAAGAGAGTAATCTCAGCGCACAAGACTATTGGGGGCTCGCGAACAGCCCCCATCTTTAGCTTTTTGTTCATATTCCAAGTAACTAGTCGAGTCCCTGTCTTGTGACCCTGAAATGTGCCTTTGAGTTATAACTAGTCTAGGTCCCGGAAGACACCAGTCGAGAGGTGTCACTAGTGGGCAAACTGGAATCATTCATCGGATTTGAAGAGGGTAACGATAATGTTCTGCACTTGGCGAAAGTTCTCTTTGTCCTTCTTCCATTTGCCAGTGTAGTGTTCACTCTCAGTACGACTTTCTATATGATCTTCATTGCAGAAGCTATAGGAGGCGGGGACTACATTCAGGGCCTTGGAATAGTGGGCATGCTTGTTGTTGTTCAGATGATTGTCCAAACTGTGCTTGATTATCCAAGTGGCGCATTGGGTGATTGGATTGGGCAGCGCTACGTGATTGCCATGGGTAACACCGCATGGGGGATTGGGTTCTTCATGGTCTCTTTCGTAGACTCCACAACTCCATTCGCGTATCTAGTCGCCATCTACGTCTTGCAGGGTTTTGGTGCCTCTCAGATTAGTGGAGCCTGGGGCGCATGGTTCGACAACAACTACCGTTACGCGAACCCGGAAGACACAGAACGCAAGCAATATGGTGTGTTTTGGGGTAGAGTAGGAATGATTGGGCAGATTGCCGCCACGCTTTCGCTTATTCCAGGTGGGATCCTTGCGACCCTGTTTGGCAGGCCTTGGGTGTTTCAGATTGAAGCAGTGGGAGCCATAATCTTCGCGATGATGGTGCTCCGTCTCATCAGAGATTTTCCTGAGGTTGAAGAAATGCGTGAGGAGCGTCCCACAATGGGTGAATACATCGACCTGCTCAAAAGCGGGGTTTCATTCCTATACAAGACTCCCTACGTGAAGTATATCGTTATCGGGTCAATGTTGGCAGTAAGTACCATCTCAGTCTGGGGCAATCTAATCCTCTTTCCATTGTATTTCAGCTATCTTCTTACAGACGTGGCAGTTGCCAGCTATCGAACCATTCTCTTCGTGCCCGGTGTTATTTCTGAAGAGAGATCCGGTGTCTGGTCACAGAGATTTGAACCAAGGAAGTGGATTCCACGATTCCGCATTCTTCAGGCCTGTGGTTTCTTCTTCTACCTGATACTATCAATCATGATGTACGTATTTCCGCCTGCTTCGAACGGCGGTGACTTTGTGCGTATAATGGTGCCGCTCACAGAGATTGAGCTGTTGCAGATTCCCGTTGGAAACATAATTCCGATTATCGTACTGTTCTTTCTTTTCAGTACCACACTCATATTCGGTGGCTTTGCCGAGATTCTCACACAGAGGATACTTCTTGATGTGATTCCAAACCGAATTAGGAACAGTGTCTATTCATTGTCACCCACAATCATGATTCTCTTTGCTATGCCCCAGATTGCGGTTTTCGGGTGGCTGATTCCTATCGCAGGGTTTCCAGCCACGCTTGCGACAATTGGTACAATTTCACTCATCGGTGTCCTAATAATCCGGCATGGCCTAGACCAACCCCGTCCGGCAGTTCCCTTGGAGGAGAAAGAGCCAGATGCGACATCAGAAGCAACCATAGAGGTTTCAGACTAGAACATTTTCCAGAAACTGAAGTTCATGTGCGAGAAAGAACGGGCCCATTGAGGTCTAGCTATATCTAGGCCACCATGAACAATTAGGGCAGGTCAAAATTATGCGCTAAAATGTCGACTTATATGCCTATGAACCAAGTGCATTCAACCACTCCAGTCTAACACGACTGCTTGGGTTTCAAAGTTGTTCTTGTGATTGAACTGGACCCGTGTACTGAAGATGGCACTCCACAAAGTGAATTCACGCCGGATTCCTTCGCTTCTCCTTGTGCTTGCATTATTGTTTGCTTCAAGTCCAATCTCTGCAGATTCCAATCCAAATGCATCATCAGTAGATTTCATCCAGCTGAAGGAAGAGCATTCGGCCTCTAATCTGAATCAGGATAGAGCATATTGGCCTACTTCAAGTTGGGCAACATCTACACCTGAGGCTCAAGGGATGAGTTCGGAGCGGCTGGATTCTATGATTGATTTGATATACGCCGCGGACCTAAACATTGATGCAGTAATTGTAGTGCGAAATGGCATAATTGTGCTTGAGGAGTATCCTGACCCCAACTACGACGTCAGCACTCTTCATATGATTCAATCATGTACGAAACAGTTCACTTCAACCCTTATGGGAATCGCCATTGAAAATGGGTTCATCGAAAGCGTTGACGCGAGAGTCGTTGATTTCTTTTCCGACTGGGACATCGAGAATCTAGATGATAGGAAGAGAAACATAACTATCAGACACTTGCTTGAATGGACTGATGGACTAGATTGGCATGAACTAGACTATCCATACGATGATCCTCGAAACACACTTGGTCAGATGTGGGTCAGTGATAACGCAGTCAAGTACTGTCTAGACCGTCCGATGGTTAGAGACCCTGGGGAGCAATGGTACGTGAACTCAGGAACCATGATTATTGCAGGCGGAATAATAACTCGTGTGACAGGCTTGACTGTTCCAGAATTCGCGGAGGAGCATCTGTTTGGGTCCATAGGAATCGATTCCTATCACTGGTCAATGATTGGCGGAGGCAGCGCAGGTGGCTGGTATCACTCTGATGGAGGGCTTTATCTGACGCCCAGAGACATGGCCAGGTACGGATTCCTCATGTTGAACAACGGCACATGGGACCAAGAACAGATTGTTTCACAACAATGGGTGGGTGATGCGACAAACCTGCAGGTTCAAACAACTTGGGGACAACCCTACTCAGGATTCGGTTATCAATGGTACATTATGCCTTCACTGGGTGCCTATGCAGCGTTGGGCCATTATCAACAATCGATATTCGTAGTTCCTGAACACGATCTCGTTGTGGTGTTCACTGGGAATATCGCTGACGGGGACCCCTATTGGGACGCCGGCTTCCTAGAATACAACATCATTCGTGCGGTCACTGAATACAGACCCCCCGAAAGTATAGCAACTACGGACATAGGCATTACCAATTCTACAACGACAAGTAGTGGTTACGATACTTCGGAACTGATAGCACTGCAAAATACTGTGTTTGTCCTTGTGGTTGCTGGTGTACTTGCTCTCCTGACATTTGCTGCTTCAGGGAGGATACTGACACGTAGGAATAGCCGCTAAGTATGGAATCTGGTGACTAGCAATTCTGTTCTGCAATTGTTCATCAATTTCATCCGGCCTTAACAAATATCAGTCACCTCTGCAATACTGGATAGCTAATCTATGCATGATTTGAAAGGAGACTAGAGGATGACAGAAGAGCTTTACTGGCAGGATGGGCCACATTGGCCCGAAACAGCAAGAAAGTCTTTGGACTATCCAGAGGAACCGCTCTTTGCGATATTGGACAGAGCCGCTGAGAAGAGTGGCGATTTGCCCCACACAGTCTTCATGGGCAAATCGAAAACTTTCAGAGAGGTAAGAGATGCAGCAGATAGAATTGCCAATTTCTTGGTAAAAAGGGGTGTGAAGCAGGATGATAGAGTTGCGATATTCCTGCCAAACGTTCCTCATTTTCCAGAAGTCTTCTTTGGATCGCTCAAGGCAGGAGCAAAGGTCGTTACATGTAATCCACTGTACAAGAAAGGAGAACTGAAGTACCAGTTAGATGACACTGATGCAGTTGCTATCTTTGTCTTGGATCATCCCACATTCACACCTACCTGCTATGAAGCAATCAAAGACACGAAGGTGGAGACTGTTGTTGTTTGCAGTGTAAAGCCGTGGCTTTCGAAGATTACGGCGTTCATAGGAGGTTTGATTGGAAAGGTTCCGAAAAGCCCCTATTATGAGGAAGACAAGACCTTCTTTTACGATGAGATTCTTGCCAACTATGAACCAGAAGTACCAACATTGACAGTGGATCCACACGATACGGCCATCCTAATCTATACGGGCGGCACAACAGGGGTCCCCAAGGGAGCGGAGCTAACTCACTACAACCTGGCCTCCAATCTTGTGCAGATTTCTGAGTGGGTGTATCTGAGAGCGGAAGACATTGCTGAGGATGCGGAGCCAGGAGGAGCCAGATACGGAAGAGAGGTCTATATTGGCGCCCTCCCGTGGTACCACTCCTACGGCTTGACCGTGACATTCTTGATGTCTGTATTCTTCGCCGGTAAGCTGGTTTGTATTCCAGATCCTAGATCCGGTAAACCCCCCTTGTCTGACCTCCTTAAGGAAATGGCCGACAACAAAGGGACTGTATTCAATTGTGTTCCTGCCCTGTACGCCGGTGTTGTCAATCATCCAGACATCGCGAAATATGATCTTACTTCAATCAGCATTTGTAGTTCCGGAGCCGCTCCTCTACCACCATCCCTCGCTGAGGAATGGGAGAAGGTCACAGGAACCCTACTAATAGAGGGTTATGGCCTTACAGAGACCTCGCCAGTGACTCACACCAACCCAACAAACAAGGCCCACAGGAAATTCGGTTCCATAGGCCTTCCACTCCCTGACACAATATGTAAGATTCTGGACATTGATACCGGAACTCAAGAGATGCCTATTGGAGAGACTGGTGAGATTGCACTGCATGGTCCGCAAGTGATGAAAGGGTATTGGATGAAACCAGAAGAAACCGCAGCAGTCATGAGAGACATCGGCGGTAAGCGCTTCTTCCTTACGGGTGACATTGGACACATGGACGAAGAAGGTTATACGTACATCAGTGACCGGAAGAAACAGATGATAATTGTGGGCGGTCTCAAGGCCTACCCCCGAGAGATCGAAGACACGTACTTTGAACATCCGAAGGTGAAGATGGCTGCGGCCATTGGGATTCCGAGAGGGGATGACCCTGGGAATGAGTTCGTCAAAGCATTCATAGTTCTCAAGGACGGCGAGACAGCCACACCCGAAGAGTTCATCGAATGGGCAAGGGACAAGATGGCCGGGTACAAGCGACCCAGAGAGGTTGACATTGTGGACGAACTTCCGATGAGTCAAGTCGGAAAGGTACTAAGGCGAGTTCTGCGTGAAGAGGAACTCAAGAGGAGAGGAATAACAGACGCGTGATCAAAGGTAAGAGGGCTCTATTCAGGAAGGTGTTCCTTATGCCTACGCCCGAGCTCGATGTAGACCTGAGCTCCTAGTATGAACGATTCCTTGAGTCCCTCTGAAACTTCTTTCTTGACCTTGCCTGGGATTCCCAGAACAAGACTTCCATCAGGGATGACTGAGTTCTCAGTGACTACCGATCCTGCTCCGATGACACAGTCTTTTCCTACTTTGGCACCCGTAAGTACCACGGCCCCCATCCCGACAACCGTGCGGTCTCTTATCTCAGCAGCATGGATTACACTGTTGTGTCCGACAGTAACAAAGTCTCCTATGATAGATGGATACGGGAATGTAGTGTGGATAGTGCAATTGTCTTGAACTGAGGATCCTTTGCCAATTCGGATAAAATTCATGTCGGCACGTAGCACTGCAAATTCCCATATGCTGGAATCTTCTCCAATCTCTATATCTCCAATTAGAGATGCACGGGGAGAAACATACGCCTTTGGGTCAATTCGTGGCTTCTTTCCGTCAAACTCAAACAATCCCAATACAGGCACCAAGATGCCGGGACGATTCTTGGTCTTTAAGCATATTGAAAAGGCGATTCGCCGACATCGTTCCATGGTCTGCATTTCGGTTTCGGAGTGTTCCTAGGTGCCATTTACGCTGTTCCACTATGTGTTTGCATGGGCAGTTGCCAAGTTGGACAGGAGATTCTCGCTTCCCGCGCTTTTTGTGGGCTCAGTAATGCCAGACGTGGAGGTTCCAATCATAAGACTGTTCTTTAGTGAAGTGGTGCCAGATCACTATGTGCTTCATAGCTTAATACAGACATTGACTTTAGGCCTCCTCCTATCTGTACTGGTAGTAAGATTCCTTTATCCACCGGTGATTTCGAGGCTGTTTGGTGTAGATCGATGTGCTCTGGATGAAAGCTGCAGTGTAGCACCTGCTTTGATTCTCTCATGCGCAATTGGCTTGGCTGGGCACTTGATTCTAGATTACCCAATGCACTACTACAACCACATTTTCTGGCCTTTTGTTGACCCGAACATCTTGGTGGGCCCACTGGTAGCAATATTCGCTATCGAGAATGATCTGGACCTGGGATACATCAGAGCGAATGTAGCAATGAACACGGTCATGATTCTCCTTTTTACACTGGTTTTGCTGAAGATTAGAGGTCCGGGATTCTGGGAAAGATTCTGGTTAGGAGAATCAGAGATGAAAGAAGGAGCACTTGCTAATCAATCTACGATGGAATGAACCACTCTTCCAGAGAGACCTGTGACTGCGTGTCCAAGACCGCTTCGTTTTCGTAGAGCTTGCGAATGAAGTCATTGTAGGAGCTTACACTCTCGACTCGAACGTTGGCAAACAAACCATAGTCGTCACTTACTCGATGAAGATCCCACACTTGTTCCATCTGACTGATCTTCTTAGCAGCATTGGCTATACTTCCTGGCCTTGGACGAATCTGAAGAAAGAACTTGATGGGAAGACCAACGCACCCATAGTCGATGTCTAGCGAGTATCCTGCAATCGCGCCTCTGGACTCCAATCTAGTCATTGCCTTTGAGACCGCAGGTTGGCTGATTTGTGGCTTCATTGCCTTTCCAATGTCCTCTTGGGAGGGAGCAAAGGGTTTCTCCTCCGATGGAGTTCGTCGACGAAGGACATTTAGTAAATTCCAGTCTTTCTCGGTTAGTGATGGGGAGGAGTTGCTAGATTTCCTGACAATGAATCCGTTTGTTTTGTAAGTGGTAAGGACCTGTACAAGGTTGTAGGTCTGAGCTCCAGACTTCGCGACAACCCTGTCGACGTTGTCCAGAAACCTTTCGAACGCCATTGGCGAACGGAAACGAAACAGACCAAGAAGTGAATACTCACCTGAGATTCCATCGAGTGAGTGGAGCTCTGGCATGTCGATTAGCGCTTCACTAAGTCCGAGCTCTCGTGGGTTTGTCTTGACTAGGAGGATCGTGTTCCTCTCAGCATACACCTGCAGCGGATCAAGGATTGCTGTGTACGACCTGATGACGTCCAGTTTGACTAGCTTCTTCACTGTGCGGGCCACCCAGTTGCGACCCTTCTTCGCTTGTTGCCCCAGTGTGACATGACTCGCTCTGGAGTTCTTCAAAAGCAGGCCGACCAGTGTTCTTTCACTTTCTGTAATGTCTTGCATCCCTCTCGGGTTCATCAGTGCATTCCATTCCACAATCTGATGTAGGATTCATATAAATCCTCACACCGGAGCGAATCGTGATAAACAATGACTGACTATAAAGTCAAAGACATAGGATTGGCCGAAGAGGGCCGAAAGCTAATCGATTATGCCGAAAAGCACATGCCTGTGTTGATGCATCTTAGGAAGAAATACGCCGAGACGAAACCGCTCAAGGGAATGAAGATCGCTGGATGTCTTCACGTCACAAAAGAGACTGCAGTTCTAGTGGAAACTCTGCGAGATGTTGGTGCCGAGGTGGCCTGGTCTGGCTGTAACCCGTTGTCAACGAATGACCATGTAGCTGCCGGACTTGCAGCAAATGATGTCCCAGTCTTTGCTTGGCACAATCTGAATACAGAGGACTACTATTGGTGTATCGAGCAGACTCTGAAGACTGAGCCAACGCTCACTCTTGATGACGGAGCAGATCTAATCTTCACGCTGCACAACAAACACCAGGAGCTGATTCCGAATCTCTACGGAGGCTCTGAGGAGACCACAACTGGCGTGATTCGAGTTCGAGCAATGGCCGATGATGGAGCACTGAAGTATCCAATCATGGCTGTGAATGATGCTGCAACCAAGCACCTGTTCGACAATGTGTACGGCACTGGACAGAGTGTATTTGATGGTGTAATGAGAGCATCAGCCATTTTGATAGCTGGAAAGACTGTTGTAATTGGCGGCTATGGATTCTGTGGACGCGGGATGGCTGAACGCGCAAGAGGCTTGGGAGCTAATGTAATCGTTACAGAGGTTGATCCCGTTCGCGGATTGCAGGCGAGAATGGACGGCTTCAGAGTAATGAAAATGAGTGAAGCAGCTCCAGAAGGAGACCTGTTCCTTACTGCAACCGGCATGAAGGATGTCATTACAGGCGAACACATGAAGGTCATGAAGGACGGTGCTATGTTTGGCAATGCTGGTCACTACAATGTGGAAATCAATGAACCTGATTTGATTGAACTCAGCAAAGGTCCAAAGAAGAGGGTGCGTCATGCACTGGATGAGTACGAGCTTAAGGATGGACGACGACTCTATTTGCTGGGCGAAGGTCGATTGGTTAATCTGACCGCGGCGGAGGGACACCCAAGTGAAGTCATGGACCTATCCTTCGCAGGCCAACTGAATGCCATGATTTGGATGGCCAAGACTGGCAAGGATCTGGAACCGGCAGTATACGAATTCCCAAAGGAACTTGACATGCAGACTGCTCAGGCAAAGCTCGAAACCATGGGCATCAAAATCGACAAGTGGACTCCCCAACAAGAAGCCTATGCAAAGGCCTACGCTGAAGGAACATAGTTTTCTAAAAGGGGTGGTCGGAAGGCCACCTCTTACTTCACAAGAGCTTGTAGCCGATTTAATAGACCGTTTGTGCACCAGTTAGCCAATCAGTTGTGCGTGGTTGAGAGAGATGGCATTCGGCTCTTCAGAGAAACTGTCTCGGAAGAACATGTGGGGTTATGCATTTGGAGCAATCCCTACCGGACTTCTGGGCTTCGTTTTCACCTTCAAGTACATCGAGTTCTTCTTTGACGATCTGGCCTTGCTGCCAGCATACTTCGTCGTTGGACAGATCATTTACATGACAGTGAACTCCCTTAATGACCCGCTATCGGGACAGCTTTCAGACCGCACTGACCGAGAGCGATGGGGAAGCAGGCGATTAATCTACATCAAATACGGTGGCCCAGTGTGGGCGCTCACCTTCATGCTAGTCTGGATTCCTTGGAGCCTCACTGACCAACTTGTCATCTTCATCCACTATGTGATAACGATTTGCGCATTTGACACAATGTACACACTAGTGATTCTTCTCTGGTTGGCATTGCTTCCTGAAATGACGATGGACATTGATGAACGAAACAAGGCCCAGTTCTTCGCGACCGTCTTGGGTACAGTTGTGGTCCTGCCGGCGTTTCTCATTATCGCAAATATCAGTCCCAATTCCGACGAGTTTCGGATGATCATGTTGGTCTTTGCAGTAATATCGACATTCTTCCTCTTTCTGACCGCCAGCATGTGTGAAGAGCGACCTGAGTTTCAGAGCGATGAAGTATACTCACTGAAAGAATCAATTCTGGCCACGTTCAGGTCCAATTCATTTCTTGTCTACGCAGGCTTCTACTTCGCCCAGAATCTGCTCGGTAGCCTAGGGCTCAGCTATTTCTTCATCTACATAATGTTGCTAGAAGTGATATCTCCTGGGTTGAACATCATTCTCCTGTTCTTCATAATCTACTTCATTGTAGGATATGGAGGGAACATCATAGCAATGCGGCTACGGCCAAGATGGGGCATGAGGGGAGTCATCTTGAAGTTTGGAGTAGTCCGGGTAATAGCGTCTCTTGCACTGTTCTTCATAATCTTGGTACCTTCATTGGAATGGGTGATCTGGTACGGACTCATTCTGACAACTTTGGCTTCAGGGTATGGCATCTTCCACATACCAATGCAATACTTGGCAATAGACGAGGATGAGGTCTTACATGGTTCTAGAAGAGAAGGAATGTTCATCGGAGTTATGGCGTTGTTGACGCGGCCGGGAACAAGCCTAGGACCCATAATAGCCACCTTCGTTCTAGCTACATTGGGATATATCCAGGGCGGTGGTGTAGAAGCACAACCGGCTTCGGCTTTCCTTGGAATCAAGATTCTGTGGCTTCTCGTCCCAGCACTAGTTGCCGCGTTAAGTCTCGTCTTCATATACTACTATCCACTTCATGGTGAGCGTTTAGCAGAGATGCAAGAAAAGCTAAAAGAACTTCACAAGAAGAAGAGGACTGCCTTTCTGTCTGCAAAGGAAATCGCAACCGAGCTTGCAGAGAATACGGATGGGCCTCAAATGGAGGATTAGTTGGGAACGTCTATGGGATAGTTGCCATACTTTTCACGGATTCTCATGACAGCCTCCCATCTGTCGATGGCAATTGTAGGAATGATGCTGTGACCGCTACTGAAAATGTATCCTCCACCTGGTGCAAGTTCTCGGATTAGCTTCTTACTATATGTTTCAATCTCTTGGATTGTGCCTGTGGCCAGCATAACTGGACTGATGTTACCAACGAAAGTGATTTTGTCACCATACTTCTCATGGAGCTTGAAGATGTCATATTCAGGGTTGGCTGTCGTGGGCTCGATGGGGTTCAATGCATCGATTCCACAGTTCACTATATCCTCAAAGATTAGTGATAGATCCCCATCAGAGTGAAGAAGAATCTTGGAGCCATGTTTGTGTGCCTCATCACAGATACGTTTTAGCCAAGGAAAGATGTAGGTGTGATAGTTTCGAGGACTCATGAATAGTCCATTCTTGAAGCCATAGTCATCCCAGATTAGAATAAGCTCGGCACCGTTCTCCCCAAGGATCTTCACCAATTCAAGTGCAAGATTCCCTTTGTCATCAAAGACTTTCTTTGCTTGCTTGGGTTTTGCTAAGATGCGTGAGAATACTTCGATTCCAAAAGGTTCCCAAGCTGGCTCGAACATCCCGCCAATGGCAGGCACGGATAAGATTTCGTTGTTCATCTGTTCTTGGACTTGCTTTCCAGCCAGAAAAGCGGCAAGTCGCCTCTTCTCATGAGGGCTTGGTTGCTTCCATTTCTCGTAATCTTCAAAGCTCTTGAAGTGGCCTCCACGATAACCCAGAATCACTGTGCCATCCTCGTAGGAGTCAACCTTCATGACCCTCCCGAACTCATCTATGTAACCACCTGGGATGCCCTTCCGGTACGTATGGGTCACATAGCTGAGCGCAATGTCAATCTTCACGCGCCTTAGGAGCTCATATCCATCTACTAGCACTTTGACCAGCCACTTCTGACTCGAGAACGCCAAGTTTGCAAGCCGATCCCTGCCCGGTAGACGTTTGATAGAATCATATCCATCCTTAAGTCCAGTACCTGGTTCGACCCCATAATGCCTCATGATTGTGTTGTTTGTGAAAGCACTCTCAAAGGCAGGTACCCGGTCAGATTCTTCATGATTAAGTGCTTTCAGAACGCGTGTCGGAGCATCCATCGTGGCTATCCCTCCAGAAGTGCTCGGATTCTCCTGACTCCTTCGATTGCGTCTGCTCCGAAGTCATCCGCCCCCAGTTCCTTGGCCAGTTCCATGTTGAGTGGGGCTCCCCCTACGATTATCTTCACTCCGTCACGAAGTCCTGCTTCTTTGAGAGCTTGATCAACAACAGAAATCTCCCTCAACGTCATTGTTAGCAGGCAGCTCAGTGCAACTACCCTGGCACCGGCCTCTCGCACGGTCTCTACAATCTTTTCGGAGGGACAGTCCATTCCAAGGTCAATGATTTCCAGACCAGATGACAAGAGCATAGTGATGAGCAGATTCTTACCGATGTCATGATTGTCGCCCCTAACAGTAGCAACAACAATCCTATCCTTCACTTCCGACTCATCCGATTTCAGGTGGGGTTCAAGGACTGCAAGAGCATCCTTCACTGTCTCGCCCGCTAAGACCAGCTCAGCAAGGAAGTACTCAGATGACTCGTAACGACGTCCAACTTCGTCGAGACCGCTTGTCAATGCATTGAGAATCGCTCCGGGGGCAGCTCCTGCGTCAAGTTCTGCCTTCACTGCTTCACCTATGTTGTCAATATCGAGTTCAATCATCTTTCTACTGATGTCTTCGAGAGTCACCTTCTCTCCTCCTAGAACCATTTCCGCGGAGTTCACTCTGCTGGCAGGACAATTGGGAAACAGTGTAATATTACTTCCTTCACCTAGTCAACTCGAAGAAGATTAATCGCAGATTGTCTCTGGAATTGGGAAGGGAGAATGCACAGATGCCTGAGAAACCGTTTGGTTCTGGATATTTCGGCGAATGGATAGGAGATGAGTTTGGACTGCCGGCCTACCGCTATACATGTGATCAGGTACGAGACTCGAAAGCGGCTACTCAGGTCAACGAGGAATGGAGGCCAAGCACCGATCACCTTCACCAAGTTGGAAATGACAGGTTTGTGGCAGTCGCTTCGAACTACGGACATGTGCAGCTAAGACAGGACGAAGGTAGTCCGAAGTTTCTGAACGACTACGATCCTGCACGATCTCAGTTTGGAGGCGGCATTGGGTACTTAACAGATGGAGAAGTAGTGGTTAGCACCTTCTATAACGACCAAGTTGAATCATTCGACCGTGTTTTTGGAATCGGATACTTCAGAAAAACTGTCAAAGCACATGGACTCGTCGTTGATCAGATTGTCTTTGCCCCTTTTGGCGACGACCCACTTGTGATATCACAGGTCACGATTAAGAATGAACGGAGCCAAAGCGTGGACCTCAAATGGGTTGAGTATTGGGGATGTCAGCTCTATCAGTTTTCATTTAGATCCTTCATAATGTCGTTTGCCCAAGACAAGTCAACATCTGAGATCCGAAGAGAGTTTAGCCGTAGGTTTGATCACAAGTTTGAGCTTTTTGCCAACTGCAGGGGCCTCATAAACTCAAAACGTTTCAAGGGGCGAACTTTGTCTGATAGGGCAACCTGGAAAGGAGTGAATGCATACCTTGCTACAAAAGGAAAGCATCTTACTGGAGGTCCTGTAAAACCACCAATCAAAGAAACTGTCTTGGAAGACGAGTCGCCTCCAACTACATTTCTTGTCTCGCTCGACGCTCCAGCTATAGGTGTGAGTACAAATGCTATCGAATTCTTCGGGGCCGGCGGGGTGGAGTCCCCTGATCGGATAAAGGAGACTCTGCCGCTCGAGATTACGAGTCACAAATCCGAAACCGGGATGTTTTTGCAGCGTGGAATGAGTCTAGGACCCGGAGAAGAAAAGACCATCTACTTCGCCTACGGGTACTTGCCTGAGAGTTATGAGCTGGAATCACTAGTCACCAAGTACGAGCAAAATCTTGTCAACTTGCTGGCAGAATCGTGCAACAGATGGAAGAGGAGTAGAATTCACCTTCTTATTGATGGTGAGGACTGGGTTGAGCGTGAACTAGCATGGCACAGCTATTACCTTAGAAGCAATCTCACGTTTGATGCATTCTTCAATGAACACATATTGTCTCAGGGCCATTTGTATCAATATCTCATTGGAATCCAGGCGGCCGCCAGGGATCCACTCCAGCACGCCCTACCGTTTGTCTTCACGGACCCTGACATAGTGAAGAACATTATTCGCTATACACTGAAGACAGTTAGTCCAGAGGGAGAAATCCCGTACGGAATTGTTGGTAGCGGTTTGTATATGCCCTCACCTTGGAAGCCTAGCGATCAGCAGCTATGGCTCTTCTGGTTAGTAAGTGAATATGTGCTTGCCAATCGAGATACTGACTTTCTTGATGAGATCCTTCCCACATATCCAATATACGGACGAAAAGCAGGTAAAGCGTCCGTTCGAGAACTACTCACACGTTGTTTTCGGTATTTTGTAGACAAGATAGGAACTGGCAAGCATGGACTCATGCGGCTAGCAAGGGGCGACTGGAATGACGTGGTTGTAATCGGACACGTAAAGGATGAGCAGCGAGACGAGGTCGCAGAGGTAGGAGAGAGCATCTTGAACTCCAGCATGGCTACCTATGTGCTAGATCACTATTCCCGACTCCTTGGATTCGTTGGTGATGACCTGCTGGCCAAGGAGTCCCTGGAGTTTGCTGATGGCCAACGTGATGCGGTAACCAAGCAGTGGACAGGAAACTGGTTTAGACGTGCTTGGCTTGGCAGCGAAATTGGCTGGGTAGGTACTGATATCATGTGGCTGGAACCACAACCCTGGTCAATAATCGGCAATGCGGCGGATGATGAACAAAAAGGGACTCTATTGCAGGTCATTGGTGAAAAGGCTCAGCGTTTCTCAAAGCATGGCGCCACGATTCTCTCAACTCCTCTAGATCAGGTGCCAGGAGGTCCAGGGGTTGGTACAAACGCAGGAGTCTGGCCCTCAATAAATGGCACACTTGTCTGGGCATTGGCCCTAATGGATGGCTCTAAGGCATGGGAAGAGTGGAAGAGAAACACACTAGCATTTCATGCAGATAGCTATCCTGAAGTTTGGTACGGAATATGGAGTGGGCCTGATACATACAACTCGGAGTTCTCAGATTCTCCAGGTCAGACAATCCAGATTGGTGAGAGAACTGGAGTAAGAGACGCTGCAGAGGACAGCGGCCTGGAAGACGAAGGATTCCTAGGTGTGGGTTGGACCGATTTCCCTGTATTCAATATGCACCCACATGCGTGGCCCCTGTATACGACAGCTAAGATGCTCGGAATCGAGTTCAACATCGAAGGCCTTGAAATCTCTCCGTCCCTGCCACACCAAAAATACGAATTCAATTCACCGCTCTTGGATTTCGAGAAATCTGAAACAGGGTATAAGGGGAAATATGCGCCAATGGTCCGAGGAACTTGGAAAGTTGTCATCAACCTCGGAGAAGAAGAGACTGGACGGCTCTCCACAGCAGTTGTCAATGGGATGGAGCAGGAAATCATAAAGGAAGAAGACCGGGTGATCATCACCGGAACGAGTGCACCAGAAGAACCGCTCACATGGGAGCTAAAATACTGAATCGCGGGATGAAAATGGACTCTCGGGAGTTGACTCTCACAGCCATCGAAGGAATCCCCGATAGAGTTCCATTCAATCCGTTCATAATGCATCTTGCCGCTGCTGTCGATGGAATTGACTACTCAAATGTATACTGCAAGAATGCCGCTGTTCTTGCCGAAGCTCAGATGAGATTCGCAGACAGCTTTGGGATTGACCACGTTCATGTGTCAACTGATGCCTATAGGGAGGCAAGTGCTTGGGGAGTTGAAGTGGATTTCTCCGGCCATACACCAGTGCCCAAGAAACATCTCACCATGGATGACTTTGACTCAGTAGAAGAGCCGGATCTGAATTCTGCTATTCGCATTCAGAATCGAATCGAAGCCGTTCGGTTGCTAAGTGGGAAAGTAGGATCCAAGCAATGTGTCGTCGGCTGGATCGAGGCCCCATTCGCCGAGATTTGCTGCCTTTTTGGCTTGATGGAGGTCCTGAAGATGGCACGATACGAGGATTGGAATGAACGAGTGTCCAGTCTGATTTCTCGCATTATGTCAATTCAGAATGAGTTCGCTGAAATGCAGATTGAGGCAGGTGCCGATGTCATTGGCGCTGGTGATTCCGCGGTCTCTCAGATTGGACCAAAGCGATTCGAAGAAGCGTGTCTCGAATCGACACAAGGATTGTTCTCTGAGATCAGAAAACGGGTTCCAGTGCTATACCATGTGTGTGGGAACAGCTCGGCAATTGATAAGGATGGACGAGATATGCTCAAACTGGTAGCTGATTCGGGGTCTTCAATCTTGGACATTGATTATCAAGTCGATCTTCATGCGGCTAAGCAGAAAGTAGGGCAAAGCGTGTGCCTCCGAGGAAACACAAATACCGCTTTGCTAGGAGACCGTGCCTACTCGTCTGCAGAGGTCACTAGTAAAATCGTCGAATGTGTTGAGGCAGGAAAGCCAGGAGGAAGATACATGTATTCAGCTGGCTGCGAGTGGCCATGGGAACCACTTGAGCTAGCAACAAATAACCTCAGGATTGCGAAGAAGCTGGTTGATAGAGAGGGGGTTTACTTGAGATGAACTCAAGAGAACGTGTAATGGCAGCGCTAAATCATATACAACCAGACATGGTTCCACTTGACCTCGGTGGCAACCAATCGGGAATTCACATCATTGCCTACAAGCGTCTTTTGGAGTTTCTTGAAATAGAAGAAACTGAAGTCTGTTACCTCGACTTCATTCAACAGGCAGCGATGCCGTGTGAGGAGCTGTTAGAGCGTTTTGACATAGATGTCAGGTGGTTGCGTCCGTCGTCCTCGATAATGCCGGAAAGCTTCGTACCGGATGTGGAGGGTGAACACCAAGGAATCTGGGACCAGTTTGGTGTGTTTTGGGGAAACAGTGCGGAAAAGGATCTTGAGGATGTTCTCTACTATGACCCGGTCATTCACCCCCTTGAAGATATGAAAACTGAGCAAGAGATAAGAAATTATGAATGGCCCAATGGAACCGACAAGACTCCAATGAAGGGATTGAGGAAACAGGCAGAATTTCTTCGAGAGAAGACTGACTATGCTATTGCCACGCCCCCACTCGGATGCATCTACGAGTACACAACATTTCTTTTCGGGTTCAGTACTGCGTTGAAACACTTGGTGAGGAATCCGAAGCTCATCGTCGCAACTATGGAAGAGCTTGAGAAGTACTGGACAGATTATGCGACGACCTTCTTGGCAGAGATCAAGTTTGGAGACGAGTACTATGTTGATATCGTATCAAACAATGGAGACCTATCAGAACAGTCAGGCCCCATAATGAGCCCGAAGAGAATCTACGAACCGATAATCAAACCCATTGAACGCAAGTTTTCTGAGACACTTCACGGAATCGCTGATGTGAAGATCAACTATCATAGCTGTGGTTCGGTCCCCCACTTCATCCCCCACTTCTCTGAGATAGGATATGATGCTCTCAACCCGATTCAAGTTGGTGCCAACGACATGGAGCCCTGCAGCCTCAAGAAACGGTTCGGCAAGATGATTGCGTTCTGGGGAGGTTTGTGTGACACTCAGAGTACACTGCCGTTTGGGACTCCAGAAGAAGTGAGAGAAGAGGTGAGACGTAACATGGCGTGCTTCAAACCAGGGGGAGGGTATATCGCTTCAAACATCCACAACATCACGGCCGAGGTGCCACCCGAAAACATCGTTGCTATGTTTGATGCGGCTCGAGATAGCAGGCACTACTAGATAGAGAATATAACATCCTTCATTGCTTGTTGAGCTTCAGTTTGAAGACCTTCTCGAATTTATCCAGCTTCGGCTTGATAACGTATCTGCAGTATGCTTGGTCTGGATTCTGCCTGAAGTAGTTCTGATGATAGTCTTCGGCTCGGTAGAAGACTGTGTACGGAGCAATTTCCGTTACGACCGGATTGCTCCAGACTCCGCTTTCATCAGCTCTGGCCTTGGCCGCTTCAGCCGCTTTCTTCTGCTCATCGCTGTGATAGAAAATGATTGAGCGGTACTGTGTGCCCACGTCATTTCCTTGACGATTGAGTGTAGTTGGATCGTGGGTTTCGAAGAAGACTTCCAAGAGGACTTCATAGGAGATTTGCTCTGGATTAAATGAAATCTGACAGACCTCAGCATGACCCGTGTTTCCTGTGGTTACTTGTCCATATGTAGGATTCTCAGCGGTGCCACCAGCATATCCTGATACAACAGAGGTGACTCCTTTGAGCTGCTGAAAGACGGCCTCAACACACCAGAAACAGCCGCCTCCGAATGTTGCTATTTCCATGATTTGAGAATCAACATTTCTAGTAATCAATAGTTAGGTAGTAGGAGCTTTTCCACGTGTGGCCTTTGCTAGACAGCACCTCTTCTTTTCGTAATAACAATAGCAACGATGAGAAAAGATACGAATCCCGCAATTGTGAGCGGTAGAAGCTCATCTGGCAGAATCCATGAGCTATTTCCAGGGTAGAAGGGAGGCGTCGGAGTGAATGTGCCTGCTGTGCCGTTTGGATAGTGATCGATTGCCCCTTCTCCGGGTATGACATAGACAGCACCTGGTACGAGATCGTCCCAGTAGTTACCGCACGAAACGCCATCGTCCCATGAGCTGCCTGTGCCCCAATCAAATGCGTTGTAGTCGATGTTCCCTCCGAAGGTGTTGTAGTAGATTTCGTGACCCCATGCGCTTTTTACCTGCAGACCAATACCACCATTCTCTAGAATCTCGTTGCCAATGATTCTGCACTCATAACCGTTGATAATCAGAATACCATTTCCTGTGTTATCAGAAACCAAGCTGTCCAGAAGTTGAATTCTCCTACTGCCGTTAAGAAGACGAATTCCCGCCCAGTTTTGGGCGATGACTGCATCAGTAAGCGTGCAATTGCTTGAATTGCGCACCTGCACTCCATAATGGTTCTGGCTGGATGTAAAGCTTGAGATGTGGCAGTGACCGCTATAGGTCATTAGAACGCCCACGCTAGCACGATTGAACTCACCACCTTCGATGGACACGTTTCTGCAGTCAAAGAGAATCAGTTGTCCATAATCAGTACCGTCCAGCCAGGCATCTTCTAGATTATTGAAGTAACCGAGATTCTTCCCATTGACAGTGCAGTTTTCCACTGTGGCATTGTAATCGTACTTCTCAAGACTATCAAAGAACAGACCATTGTCGAGCAAAGTGTTGTTGATGATTGTGCTGTCCCACGATTCGAAGAGTCCGACCCCCCAAGTGAAATTGGAGATAGTATTGTTGTGCAGAATTATTGATCCTGACTCACTTACATGAACTCCATTTCCTCCACCGTCTTGACGAGACCGCATAACATTAGACTCCAATTGACAATTGACTGAATCGAAGACTGAAACTCCACCACCTTCAATATGATTCCGTGAGACTAAGCAGTAGCTACTGGCCTCCAAGATTATTGGGTCCCAAGAATCTCGAATCTCACATCTCGTTATCCTGCAATTCACAGATGCATCAAGGATGATACCGATATCAAGAGAAGAGAATGTGCAATTCTCGACTCTGCCGTTTCGTACCATTTGGAAAGAGACTCCGAATGAGTTGTTTTCCGGACTGTCTCTTGAAAACGTACAGTCTCTAATCACGAAATAGGAGACCGTTTCGATGATTGTGATGGCCGTGCCACTTGTTGAGAATTCGAGATTTGAGATCACATACGGATCATCTCCAGTGCCAGAACCTGGAAATCCCAAGTCAGTGAAATTGGAGTCATCTATTATCAGGATTGGATTATCTGACACACGGATGAGTGCAGCAGAGAAGAGCTTCTCTTCAAAAGGTTGCTTGGGTTGCTTTGATTCTCCGGGAATGCACACGAAAGACAACAGAAGCAACAACACAGCAAAACAGAACCCCGCTCTACCGCAATTCACTGTATTTCAATCCCCTTGAACCACGTCAACGCCTACTATGTCATCTGTGCTCCTATTACTCTGTCGGCAAATGGTGCTGAACACCAATTCGTTTCCGGAAAGAGTTCTTTTGCGTATCAGATTGAGACCCGAATAGTGAAATGCAGGACCCACTAAGGATTAGTTGCGTGCGTAACATGGAATTCTACCCCTCTGAAGCCAAGGTCCCTGAGGAGCTTAGGACCGACGAGTTTGTCCTTCGACCACTTCGTGTCATCCACGCCGAGATGGATTATGCGGCCTTAATGGACAGCAAAGAGTCCCTACGTATGATGAGTCAGAGCAGCTGGCCATCAGATGATTTCACCTTGGAGGAGAATCGTGCGGACCTTCAGGAACACGAGAAAGAGCATATCGAACGAGAAGCATTCACATACACAGTTCTTGATTCGACTGGGGATACCTGCCTAGGCTGTATCTATATTGAACACTTGAAAGAGGGCCCAATGAAGGGCGACCATGCAGCTATGCTTCGCTTCTGGGTTCGTCAGCCTCGATTGGCTGATGACTTGGATCGACGTGTACTTGATGCACTGATGGAGTGGTTCAGGAAGGATTGGGCCTTCTCGCGGGTGGTCTTTACTATTGCCGATGTAGATGAACGGCAAAGACAGTTGGCAAAGGATCTGGATCTTCGCCTCGTACGCAGTTATGGGGGCAAATGGTCAGAGTACCTAATCCTGGATCAGTCCGATTCCTCGACACCAGGATAGTACTCATCATACTGAAGGCGGAGTTCTTGAACATCGTCAAGCCTGCTCAGTTGCTGATTACACTCAATTGCATAGCGGAGAGCCCTCTTGTGGTCAGGGGCTTGAAGCAGAATCTCGTTTAACTTCTCAAGAGCTTCAATCCATTGGTCGCTCTCGTAATGATTCATTGCTTGATTATAGATCCCCTCCAATTGAGCATAGACATGGAGATTATCTCTATAGTCGTATATCTTGATCAGTGCTAGATCATGAAACACACCCACCAAGAATCCAACAACGAAAGCTGTAATCAAATCCGTCTGGGCAAATCCGATCCATGCAAGTAGAGCTGCACCAGCTCCCCAACCTATAGGAGGATAAGCATATCCAAAGATCTTCCTTCCAATGGAAACCTCCCGCTTGACATTCACCAGTTTCACCTATTCACGTGACCAACACAGTATCTCGATTATGAACTATAGCATTGACGTATTAGTATGGTGCACGTTTAAGCAAACCGCGATTGATTAGCTGAAACCTGCGGCGAGTGATATGATGGCGCTTTGCAATATCTTTATATCAGAACGTTCCGTAAATGCGGAACGTTAGACAGTCACCGCATGGTTGTGATTACCTTGAAGAGTCTGATGAGCACGCCTCAACACTCATGGACAGACGGCACCCACCTAGCAGGCCTATACATGCGGATGGACTCGCTAGCACGCCTTCCTCGCGCCGCGCTTGGAATCATGCTTCCTCTATTCCTACTCTATCCCCTAATGGTGATCCCTGGGCTCTTCCTTTTGGTCCTCTCCTCAGAAATCCAGTTGGCTGAAGGTGTTTCTCAGTTCGCATTGGTAGTTGGGTACGCTCAGCCCAGGGATTCACCTCCAGTCACAGTTTTGCTCAAGTGACCCCAAATGAGTAAATCCAGTCTAAGAACACTGGCACGTGACCTCACAGTCGCCTTTAGGCTGGTGAGCAGGAACGTAACTTCATTTGCTTGGGCAATGTTCGGAATACTTATTGTTACTGCAATCATGGTGGGTCTGCTCATTTTCTTTGTCACCATTCCCATCATTCTTACTTACGGGATCCAGTTCCTTGTTTGGTTGATCACACTAGTTGAAACGAGTTGGACGGCAACGAGCGGCACGGTCTTGTTGGGCATACTGTTCATCATATTCCTTCCACTATTGCTACCTGTTTTCGTTGCCCTCGGAGCTCTATACGGAATGGCAAGAGAAATCGTTGAAAGTGAAGGCACGTCTGCTTCAGGTGTCTTCACTTGGTACAGAGCGAAGTTCCTCTCTCTAGCAGGCGCAGGCGTTCTTCAGTTTGTATTGATAGTCGGGCCACTTATGCCTCTCTCATACTTCGTCCCTGACATCATCATGGGAAACATAACGACAGAGATGATGGCGCTCATCGTTATGGTCATCATAGTCTGGGTGGTCTTCAGTTCTGGTTTCCTCTCACTCACATTTCCCGGGGTTATTGACAACCTCTCGGTTGTGAAGGCGGCTCGTCGTTCAATCAGTCTTTCACGGAAGCATGTAGACAGGGTCTTCGGGATTTGGCTTACTTTCATACTGGTCTTCGCCTTTGCAGCCCTACCTACAATCCTCGGTGTTGTTTTTCAGTGGTTCAGCTCAATCGATAATGAGATTATCATTGCCTACAGCATCCTAATGTTGATCCTTTTGCTCCTTGTTGTACTCCCTGCAATGAGCATTGCACAAACTCGAGCCTATCTAATACTTTCCGCACAGAGTGATCAGTCATTTGAACCAAATCACGAGGCTGACGAATTCGTTAGAGGAGGCACATATCAATGAATCCCGAGGTGTCAAAGAAACCGATGAGGGATTTTGAAGTTGTAACCGACCCGAAGGTGATAAAGCTCCTACTGGACACAACAAGGGCGGACATCGTATTCAAGTACCTAGTTCAGGGCGAGATGACTGTCAAGCAGTTGGCCGACGCGATGCGGAAAAAGCCGGGAACAATACTTCACCATGTTCAGAAACTAAAAGACGCTGGAATCATTGTCCTTGCGCGCACGAGAGAGACTCCAACTGGTATCATTGAGAGATACTACCGAGCGACAGCTAAAGAGTATAGACTGGGTATAAGTGAAATGCTGGGTGTCCAACAGATTATCTCGCAGACAATTGATGACCGTGTATCCTCAATAGTCTCGGGACTTTGGGTATATGGCATAAGAATTCCTCCTGAAGAGAGGCAAACGGCCAAGAAACTGCTGAAGAATCTAGTCCAACGGGAAGAGAAGCTAAGGGATGAGGTTCCGGTTCTAAGCGAAAAGGAGCATGAGAGCTTGCCGCCTGCCCTGAGAAGCGATTTGGCGGATGTGGTGCGGCAGTATGCGCTGCACAAGGATCCTCAATATCGCATCTTGCTCGAGGAGTGGTATGCGCTGCTGATGAAGTATCATTCCGACTCGTGACACCTATCGCTTCTTTACTGAAGACAGGAAGACTACTGCAACCACGAACACAATCGAGAATCCTAGTCCGACACCGAGGAGAAGGTTCTCGAACTCGCCTGCAGGAGGTCCCGTCATGTTAGGATCCTCTGTTGATGTTGCAGTTGTTGTCGTGGTGGTTGCGATTGGGGGTTGCTCTGTAGTCGTGGGTTCAGGAAGGATGCCATGCGCATAATAGATGTCCATCTTTTCATCTCTGCCATCAGTCCAGACTACGTGTGGAATGCTCTCGTTGTCGACACGGACTGTGAAATAGTCCCCAGGGCGAGTGAAGTTGTTGGATGTCCATTGCTCTGCAATCGGGATTGGATCGCTCAATGATACAATCTCTCTTTGCTCTCCCGAGATTGAAGCCTTCCTGTAGTAAGTTCTGTAGTATTCCCCACGCTCGTCATAGTACACAATGTGCAAGTTGCCTTCGGAGTCGATGTCCATTTCAGGTTGCCACTGATGTCCATCATGAATCGGATTGACCAGAATTCGATTGCTCCAAGTTACTCCGTAGTCATCGGAGTATCGGAGAAATACATCAAATACCCGCTCGGTCGAGTTGAATGTGTCCGACCAAAGAAGGTACAGCCTGTCGTTGTGGTCAAAGCGTATGACTGGGATTGTAATCTTGCTGGGACGTCTGTCTGCGTTTATCCACCATCCATGATGCCCGTCGTTATTGACAAACTGGGGTTCTGTGAAAGTGGCGCCGTCATCGTCACTTTTCGATAACAGGATTTCCCCACCTGAATCCGTAAACCATGTTGAGGCTACGAATAATGAGCCCTGGTTGCTCTGTGTGATATAAGGTGCCACATGCCCCTCGTCAGGATTCCCTATTGTCGTTGTATCGTGGAAAACTGCTGCCCCATCGTTTGAGATGGACACGCGGATAGTTACGTTACCACCTTCTGACGTATCTACATCATCATAGACCACGTAAACGGTTCCATCGTCATGGACAATCATAGTCTCTTTGTCGGCAAAATGCTGCCCACCCGAGGCCCTCACAGGATTCCAGGAAGAGCCAAGATCGTCACTCTTAGCCACTGTGATTTGCGAAAAGTAAGGCCCCGAGACCGAGAACTCCAGATAAGCATAGTAGATGCTTCCATTGAACCAAACCAGCCAGGGATCAGACTGACGTGTGACAATATCATCGCCGGGGGCGCTTTGAGAGAAATCGATCTGAAAACTGAACATCGGCATGTGAAGGGGATGGGTCCACGAATCGCCCCCGTCAGTTGATTTAGAAAAACTGACTCTAGCCCCGCCACCATTGTGAGTCTCGGAATTCTTCCAGCCGGCGAATAACACACCATCCTCACTAATCGCCAAGGTCGGCTCTACCTGATGGTCATAAAGTGCATCATCTATTGAAAGCAGCTTGTTTTGGGAGAACGACACGATTTCTGTACTGTGACTCTCCGCTGACGAAACCCGACGTTCACCAGTCTCAATTGGATCTGTAACATCAGATGGAAAGCTGAAGCTTGCTAAAGGTGATATAATAAGTAGAAGAAACATGAATGTGAGCGCCACTCTCTTCATGCACTGTCGCCTCATACCATGGGATCTGGTCCTGTAGAGTGTGTCATCACTAACCCGAGCTCAAAAAAGTTGTTTACTGAGCAAACCAAAAGGATAGGACAAATACGAGAAAGATACTTTGTCGACCTACAAACTGGACCAACTGCTGTCTAGTCAGTTTCAAATACCAGGCGGTTGATTATCGTACAAAGCGGGCCTGCAAGAGATGAGATGCCAATGAAAGAAATCCTAGTCAAGGCTGCAGAGATCATAATCGGAAACGGGGAGATGCTCGAGGACGCATCAGTTCATGTTCGAGGCAACAGAATAGCCGATGTCGGACCTGATGTGAAATCGCCAAATGCCGAAGTCATGGACTTCTCAGACCGTGTCATAATGCCAGGCATCATTGATACACACATACACGTTAGTCACGACGGTCAGAATCCAGATCCCAGGGAATCATCACTCTTCACCGACGAATACCTAGCAATTCGCGGAGCGAAACTGGCAGGGCAGATGCTGCAATATGGAATAACAACAGTTGCTGATGCTGCTGCAAGAAGCGATGTTTCATTTGCAGTGAAACAGGCGGTAGAAAAAGGAATAGTACGGGGACCGAGAGTGCTTGCTTGCGGAAGAATGATCACGATAACCGGCGGCCGTGACAGGATATACGGACCAAATGAAGCAGACGGCATAGATGGAGTTCGTCGTGCAACAAGAGAGGAGCTCGGAAGAGGTGCTGATTTCATCAAGTTAGCTGCCACAGGAGCGATTTCGTCATCCAGGACAGAGAGCTTCAGTGCTCAATTCACTCTGGAAGAACTGCGAGCGGCCGCGGAAGAGACACATAACGTAGGCAAGATGGCTCACGCTCATGCCTACGGGGACGCAGGAGTACAAAACACGATCCTGTCAGGCGTTGATGTTGTGGTGCATGGTCATCCACTGAGTGATGAATCCATTGACATGATGCTAGAGAATAAGACACTTCTAATGCCGACTCTTGTGACCTATTACGAATCCCAGAAGCATCACGATGATGGGGACCTCCCTGACTACATGGTCCGGAAGGAAAGGGAGCTTTTCCCTCTAATAGAGAGTGGCATCAGAAACTCGGTCAAGAAGGGAGTGGAGATTGTTTTAGGCTCGGACACAGGAATGCCTTACACTCCCTTTGGGCCTTCAACATTGATGGAACTAGAACTGCTTGTGAAAATGGGTGGGATGTCTGAGATGGATGCTATTGCGGCTGGAACTCTCAATGCAGCTAGGTCTCTGAAGATAGAATCCGACACAGGGACTATTGCTCCTGGCAAGTCCGCTGATTTCCTAATTCTGGGTGAAGATATCAATCCAGTGGACGACATCACATCACTACAGAAACTCGGTGCCATTGAGGCAGTCTTCCTGAGGGGAAAAAGAGTAATCGCCGAGTAACAAGTCCTCTAGTTTTTACTGAGATGGGAGGGACGGGGCTCTGCCCCGTCCGCCGTTCCTGACGAACGGCACATGGAGAGCAGGAGCTAATCCAATTACTTTCTCATTGTCTGAATGGACTGGCGAATCTGTTGGACTGCGTTCAGTCCTAGACTGATTCTTCTCTATCCTCTGTTCCCGGCGAAGCATCAACCAAGATGACCACAACGCCCCCCAGAATTATCTGCCCCCAACTTGACACGTGTCCAGCTGAATGGAGCGTTGTGATCGCGCTCAGAGAAGCCCAGTATGCGTGCGACTCTTGGGTTTCTCAGAGAGCTTGGTGGTGTATGCCTAGGCTTTTGCCAAGACGTGTTATTATGGGCAAATCAGTATTTAACCGGGGGAGTTTCGGTTTGGAAATCAACTTCCCAGTTGGAAACTGGGTGATTCACTACTCAGATTCAGATTAGCCTGTTGGTCATTACCACATCAAATCACTAGCTCTGAGGAGTCTACATCTCTGACGCCCATCCTACGGGCGATTCTCTGCATGGCTCTTTTCGAGGCACTCCCTATCATCTCGTGGAAAACAACCATGGGAAGGATGAATGCAATCGTTAGCAGAGGAAGCCCAACGGAACTGATGAAGCCTCTCAAAACAACTTCGTTGAACTGCCACCCAAAATTGACAAGCGGCACGTAGAAGTTACTGACGATCGATGTTATTGGTACTGTTATGATAGTGAATCCAGTCAAGAAATTGCTATACCATCGACCTACACCTATTGTGTCTGGACATCTTCTGGCCTCGAGTTCACTGGGCTTAATCTTAGTGACGATACCTGCATCGTTTAGTACCCACGTGGGCATGAAGAAGCCAAGAGTGACTGGAACAACGATGACAGCAGCTACAATGGATGTGAGTGGACCATACCACTGTCGGGCCAGCATTGGGAGAATAGTCAAATCGTCCACTGGTTGATTGAACAGGTAGTCTGCCACAAGCCCATACACAAGCTGTCCTATTGAAAGGCTAAACAACGCGGGAATAACCGCCCTCTTGATCATGCGCATTGCTCCGAATTGCACTCCGAGGGGTACTATGCTCTGCTCGTATGTACGGACTCTTGCGATTCTATTCGCGAAAAGGAAGATTGTGGCAATTGGAATGATCAATATAAGGTACTCAGCTATGAGGATTGGTACTATGAAGGTCAAGAGCCAAAGAACGTCGTCTTGCATGTCTCCCTCAACATATCTGATCATGTCATATGGATAGTACGAACCAAGAGTTGCTGCGAATATTCTCGATATCTGATCGACTATTATTGCTGCAGATGCAAAACCGGCAATTGCAAACGCCATTGGTGGAAGAAATCTCAGGAATCGATACTTCAACGCAGTTCAGAGCTTTGGTGGAAAGCCCTGTATCTAAGTGTTGTCGGTGCCCTCTTTTCGCAAAACCATATGCTATTAGAAAGGGTTTTGTGCAATGAATCAATGGAGATTGGACGGGGTTAATCGCTATGGGAGAGAAGAAGAGAGTCGGTGTGGTAACACGCTATTTTGGGAAGATTAGCGTGGCTGCGATCATGCTTGAAGACAGCCTTGAAGTTGGTGCGCGAATCAGCATTGAAGGAACAACGACAAACTTCGAGCAGAACGTGGCATCAATGCAGATTGACCGGGAGGACATTCAGAAAGGCGAACCGGGCCAAGAGATTGCGATCAAGGTTGCCGACCGCGTAAGAGAGAATGACGTAGTCTATTTGGTATAAATTGCTGTATCATGAGAAGAGTAATTCAGCTCATTCATTGGCTTCCTTATCCTTCCTTCTCTTTAGTTTAAGGGCTGTAACTATCCCCTTCTCTTTCATGACCTTCTTTCTCAGGTCGCCTTCTGTCATTGAGAAGAACTTGGTTCCAAATTGCTTCACACGATCCCAGTCAATTGGAATTCCAAGCCCAGGATCATCAGGAAGCTCGAGGAATCCGTCCTTTGGAACGATTGGTGATCTGAGTATCCCGTCTCGAAACTCCGGCGTCCAAGATCCGGGCTCGTGGGGATATTCCAGCGGGAGATTCCGATCTGCAACTGCGGCGACATGCATATTGGTCCACAGTCCAACTCCGTTCGTCCAAGTATGCGGGCTGAATCCCAAGTCTCTCTCTTGTACAGCTGATAGAGTCTTGAGTGTGTCTTTGAATCCAAAGACAGTAACGTCGGGCTGGTAAATGTCGAGACTTTCGAAGTGTAGGAATATTCTTGCCTCGTTCCAACCGGCATTGAGCTCAGCACCTGCCAGTTTGATTGGGCTCACTTTTCTGAGTTCTGCCATCTCCTCGTATGCATGCATGTCAAGTGGCTCCTCTAGCCACCAGAGATTCTGATCAGACACTTCTTCGACAAAGGCTTGTGCCCTTTCGAGATCCCAAGCTGGAATGTTGTCAACTATTGTTACTGGCCATCCACTATTGCTGTCGACCATCAGCGGAAACTCTGCATCAACAAGGGCCCTCGTTTTCCTTATTGATGAAACATCATCTTCTAACGACTTGGATTTGACCCTGAGCTTAGTTCCCGAGTAGCCCTCACTCTGTGCCTGCTCGACAATCTTCGCATGTCGTTTGGGTTCGCAGACTGATCCTGTAGACCAGTAGACCGGTAAGGGCTCATCAGAACCGCCCAGCATCTTCCAAACAGGCACATCCGCGACTTGCGCCTTAATATCAAAGAAGGCTGCCTCCATCCAGAAATTTCTCCACCCCAAATATGATGCCTCTCTCATTCTCTGATGGGCCAGCTCAGTGTCACAGGGGTCAATCCCAAGAATGTAAGGTGCAAGTAGTCCGCCTAGTCCCTCCCGTTCATCACCAAAAGCAACACCTGCCGCCAGACCCTCACGATCGTCGTCCGTGGTTAGTCTCAATAGCGTGAAACGATTGTGTGTCTGCGGATAACCAGGTATCCATGATGAGTAGAATGCCTTCTTCAGAGGAATCGATATGTGATGTAGTTCAACCTTCACTATCTTCATGGCGATTCTCACCAGTCCACGCAAAATGGTGACAAGAGAATAGACTCATAGTTCTTTCTGACCATAGGAACTGCAGATTCCGGGTGAAACCTCAAATGCGTTCATGAAAACCAGGCGTTCGTGAACATCTTGTTTTGGATGACTACTGCCAGAAAGGACTAGCGATGCCGCCCGAAGGGGCTATCGCAGGTTATGCGAACATTTGCCACACAAGAAAGGCCGCAGAGGCCAGAAGAAGACTAAGGTTCGCGAGGTTGGCGGTAAGCGCTACCCACACAGAACGGAGAGATGTACTGCTAACATTGCTCCTAACTGCAAGATATGGGTCAATGCAAATACTATGCCAGTTATTGGTGTCTGCAAACGCTGTTGGCAGGCAAAGAGCTCCAGAAACTGAGCGGCTCTGCCCCACCCCTATTTTTTCTATGTGTAGTTTGATTAGAAAGACAGCAAGGTATTGCTCGAATCTTACGTTTTAAGCATGCAAGACTGTGTCGTCAACAATTAGTCTGGAGTGTCTTGGAGCTGTTACCGGATGTCAGATGAATGTGAATCTCACAATGATTCCACCCATCGTCGAGGTCTTTGGAGGATTGGAATAATTGCAGTGGCCAGCGCATTGTGGATGGCTTATAGATCTGGAGGAAGACCATCAAGAATCCGCTATCCTTGTCAGCAGGCTGCATTGGCCAACATCCAAGCACTTCAAGTAGCTCTGCTGGCGTCAATTCCGAGTCTGGCAAGCATCGCCTCGACAATGCGGAGTCTAAGAACCCCAGCAATCCTGACATTGCTTGTTGTTGGCTCTGCAGTTGTCACTACAGATTCCTTTGCTGTAACCCCAAATTACTCATTCACCTCTGAAGATTACGATGTCAGAGTTCCCATCACGATTGCTCCAATAACATCAGCATCACCTGAGTCCGCTTCAGACATTTTCGTAGTGCAGAATTCTACTAGGGCAGAAGGCAGTACTGACGATGCGGTGTCCACTTTATTCGAGATGATGTCTGGGCAAGATCTTCATTTCTACCAAACGGAATCCAATGAAGATGGACTGATTGCATCCGATGACGTTGTCCTTCTGAAGGTAAATGGACAATGGTCTTACAGGGGCGGTACCAACACCGATCTCCTCAGAAGTGTGATCAGGATGATTATAGACCATCCTGATGGGTTCACTGGTGAAATTGTGGTCGCTGACAATGGTCAGGGGCTCGGAAGCATGGACAGGTACTACGCCAATTCATTCTACCGCAATATCTCATTTCAGGAAGCAGTAGACACCTTTGATTCTCACAACATTTCCACTATCCTTTGGGACGACTTCAGAGACATGGAAGTCGAGGACTTTGACCAAGGAGATTACGCTGCAGGTTACGTTCTAAGTGATGAGTGGAACCCGGAAACAGAAATCTATGTTTCCTATCCAAAGTTCACAACTGCATACGGAACCTATGTCAGTTTCATGAAAGGCATATGGGATGACTCGACAGGATTTAATCACGACAGACTAAAGGTAATCAACATGCCAGTGTTGAAGACGCACTTTAGATATGGAGTGACCGGGTGTGTGAAACACTACATGGGAGTGCCCAAAGGGGAAATCTTGGAGGGGACTACTCCTCACGAGCACTTCTCAATAGCTCTTGGTGGCATGGCGACCCTCATGGTTGAGACTCGCGCGCCAGTCTTGAACATCCTTGACGCGATCTGGGTCAACGCACGGCCCACGGAAAGCTCTACCAACGCAGGACCGTCCACATCATACGGCACAGCAAGCTGGACCGACATAATCACGGCGAGTACTGATCCAGTGGGGCTTGACTATTGGGCCTCAAAGAACATTCTGATACCAACGGCTCAGCATCTCGACTATACAGTCTACAACTCCATTGATCCAGACTATGAACCTACCAGTACTGGAATCATGGACGAGTCATTCCACAACTATCTAGAGAGGTCTATGTTGATCCTCAGAAACGCTGGATTTCAGGTCACCATGAATCAATCTGAAATGAACGTGTTTGTGGAGGCTTTGGCAGACGTCTTCATTCCTACTACAACGACAACTACCACAACTGCGACAGACACAACTACAACAACAACTGATGACTTCCCACAACCTCTGGTGACCACAGTAGTGATTTCAGTAGCAGCTGTTGCAGTTTTGATCTTCATGGGGCTTGTGAGAAGAAAGTCAGATGCTCCTTAGAGATTCCAGCTAGGTACAATCCACTACAACAATATCAGAAATCTCCTAGTCTATGTCTTTCCGATCATGTAGCTGGTGGCGAATCCATACCATTGGTGCCCTCAATGCAAGGCGAGGACCTGAGAATCTCATAACAGCGCGAATCTGTTGCCGCATGTCGGGCTTATAGCAGTGAACAGGACACTTGCGGCAAGTGGGCTTTTCTTCACCATAACGACACCTCGAAAGACGTGCATGTGAATAGTCCAGCAGCTCAGCACATTCATCACAAATGTTTGAAACAGAATCATGCTTCTTTTCACAGTAGAATCGTATCATATTCTCTACTGTGTTCTTCTCATCCTGAATCTTGGGACCGTCACGATGATACGAGCCATTGGGCATAATGTTCAATCACCGGGCTGATCTGCACTCATGCCTATGTCTATGTAATAGTATCTGAAACGGCACAGAAAGAATTGTGCCCCATTCCAGCGCCCCGCAATTCCATTCTAGAACATGCTATTTCGGTCGTCCACGCAATAGGCCTGAGACATCGTTCTCAGTGATCTCGTGTATGTCAACAAAAAGAGACAGCTTGTTAGCCTTCGCCCAGGTTTCTGCAAGGTGTTTGGCGCGGGCTATTTGCAGTACCTCTCCTGTTGTCTTGCTCCATACCCCCCACATCCTAAGGAATCTCATGGAAACCTTGTCACGTTCTTCGGTAAATACCCAGTCGGACCCATCACTCATTGTGAAACCGCGCTGGCACGAATCTATCTTTCTGTCATGAGAGATTTCGGCTGATAATAGTTATGCACGAACTAGTGGAAGACTTCCACAAGACAATGCTTAAGATGACCGTGAATTGCGCCACACTACTCCGAGTTGAGTAAGGTTGTCTTGGTGCGTCATGGTCAAGGGCCCGTGTAGGGGTAAATCATGTGATTTCTGGGCTCGAGTCAAGATCAGAAAAGTCCCAGTCTTTGAAATGGTTGAAGAAATCAGAAAGTCCTTGGTCAGCGAATCGAATGAGTGTTACCAAACACAAGAGGAGGCAATCCGCGGATTCTGGCGGTCATTGGGAATTCGTGACATGGATAGACTCAGCCGAGAAGCACCAGAGCTTTATGAGAAGATAAGGAGAGTTGAAGGTATTCTCCTTAACGAAGACGACTCCTCAACTGACCTAGAGTAGATACGCGTTCTATTCAAAGAAGCCTAGGAAGGTGCTCCTATCATATTGTCTCGATTCAGAAGCCACTTCGAATCAAGCACACCCTTGACCTTCTGCATCTCAGCAATTCCGTCAGTCCCATAAAGAACCTCCAGGAATGCACGTTTCAGCTTCCCGATTCCATGTTCTGCCGCCACAGTGCCACCCATTTCAACAGCCTTCTTCGCAAACAACATGTAATTCTCCATACCTTGATCAACTTCCGCGGGATTGCGAGGTATCATGTTGACGTGAAGATGGTTGTCTCCAATGTGTCCCCAGACGACAGTCTCCATGTCTTGTGCCGTGAGAACCTCACGATAGAAGTGAACATAGTCTCGAAGTGCGTCATCAGGGACTGCCATATCGGTACCAATCTTATGGATTTCAGGATACTGTGCCTTTCGCATGGCTATTGTTGCATTCACCGTCTCCGGAACGAAATGGCGAACGGTCTTCATTTTCTGAAGCTCGGCTCTGTCTAGACCAGCCCAACTCGACTCTGATGATGAACCATGTTTGTTCAATATCACTTCAAGACCCATCACCTTGTCCTCCATATCCTCATCCGTGTAAATAAATTCGAAGAAGATGATGGCCTGAGTTTCGTCAGTGAGCGCGGGCACTTTGATTCCTGATGTGCTTGCCTTCTCCCTAATCATCCGTATTGCGTTTGGCCCAAAGTACTCGAGAAATTCCATTTCGACTGGCGTATCGTCAGCTCTAATGTCGTAGACGAAGTTGATGGCATCATCCTCACTGGGGAAGAAAGCCATAACAGTCATAATATTCTCAGGTAGGGCCATCAGGCCGAGTTCTACCAGAGTAATGACGCCAAGTATCCCCTCAGAACCAACGAACAAGTCAATGAGATCCATATCGGATTTTGCGTATAGTCCTGCCGCGTTCTTTGTCTTGGGCATACTATAGGTAGGGACCGATATCTCGGATTTGGATCCGTCAGTGTACTTAATCTCGAACTTTCCATTATCTGTCTTGACCTTACCTCTTACGATGTCCAAGACTTCTCCGTTCATCAATACCACTCTGATTCGACGGACCCAGTCTCGCACTGCACCATACCTAAATGTCCGAGCACCGGATGCATTGCATGCAACTATGCCGCCAAGAAAAGCGCTCATCTCCGTTGGGTCCACAGGGAAGGTGAAATCCTGAGATTCCGATAAGAACCTCTCTAGTGCTGCTTTCTGTTCTTCACTTCCCTGGTCCGTTATGCCTTGCAAGTCCTTTGCCATGATCACGTTGACGAATTCTTCCAACAGCATCCCTGGCTCTCCTGCTGCAGAATAGAGACCGTCTCCCTCTGAGTATTCAAGATAGAGAAGCTTGTTCATTCTCTCCAGATTCAAGGTGATTCCGCCAAGTGGGACTGCTGCACCTGTAAGTCCCGTGCGACCTCCCTGAATGGTAACTGGAGTGTCATTCTCATTGGCCTCACGAAGAATGGCGGCCACTTCATCTTCTGTTGTGGGAAAGAAGATCTTCTCTGTTTTGCCATCGTAGGAATGACTCTCATCATCTAGATAGAGCGCATAAACGTCCGTGATCTCGTCTTGGTTAGTCACTGCTTTCACCTGGGACAGGTCTGCTTCACCAGGTGCTTGTGCCGCGATCTTGTTTGTCATAGACTGTACACCCTTTCTGAACGGTCTGTCCTCAATCTGACCTAAATATCAATCATTGGTTTTGTCACAAGTTCTGTTAGCGAGCCCATACACGAAACCTTCATTGCATTAGGAGAGATTCCTTTTGCTACATTAGATGAGGTAAACTGAATGAGGATTGCCGCGGTCTCAGACATCCACGTTCGGCCGGATGGAAGCGATGAGGATCTAATCTCTGGAATCCACGACCGTGCTGTAGAACTCTCCCCAGATGTCTTCGTGATAGCAGGTGACATAAGCGACATGCTGAGCACGCTTTCTGAGACTCTCTCGAAACTCAGAATTCCCTCTATTCCAAACCTGTTTGTTCCAGGTAATCATGATGTTTGGTTTGAAGAGGACCAAGGCATTGGTTCGCTAGACAAGTACTCCAAAGGAATTGGGGAAACATGCAAGGAGAATGGGTTTGTATACCTTCCCGACGAGCCGCATCTATCCGGGAATTTGGCCTTTGTTGGCTCATTGGGATGGAGCGACTATTCATTCAGAAGAGAAGAGTTGAGTATTCCTGAGGAAGCCTATGAGCAAAAGCAATTCCGCGGTGCAGTATGGAACGACTTCTTCAACATAGATTGGACTTGGTCTGACAAAGAAGCCGCTGCTCTCTTCAACCAAAAGCTCGAATATGATCTTGGTGCACTAACCGATGATGTGCGCCACGTCGTTTACGTTTCTCATCATTTGCCTTTCAAGGAGCTGACGCTCTACAAGGATAAACTTCCGTGGGATTTCTTCTCGGCCTACATGGGTTCTGTCGAAACAGGACGAATCTTGAAGGATGACGGACGAGTGATTCTGACAATATCAGGTCATAGCCACATCAGAAACGTGGTCTCGATAGAAGGGATTACTGCTATCACTGTGCCCATAGGCTATGGTCGACCCCCCGACAAAGACATGTCAGAATTGGCAGACAAATCTGTTGCAGGAATTGAGATCAACAGCGGCAGTGTCAAGCTCACAGAATTCGTAGAAGGTGACATATGCGCTGACATGCCATATGTCTTCTAGATTGGGCTGTTTGATGACGACACATTAAAGAGTTGGGTCCATCATCTGTCCATCGCTACTGTTTGCGATTGAAATCTGAGAAACATGGAAGGGCATGATTGTGTCGCTCAGGTGAAGAATGGAATATGAACGAGCTAGGCATCCCCGTTCTTTTGGTCTTTATTGGAACTTACATCGCAATTTCGAGTGAGAAAGTGAATAGGACCGGAATGGCACTTCTCGGAATGGGAGCAATAGGATTTGTCTTCTGGGCTGCAATTCTTCTTGGACTACCATCAACTCAGAATTGGGAAATCGGACCATTTGCTGAGATTGTCTTTCATATCGAATGGGATACTGTACTCTTCGTCACTTCGATGATGATAATTGTAGCAGTAGCCGCCGCCTCAGGAATGTTCCAGTATATAGCACTGATGCTTGTCAGGCCAAGCAGAGGAGATCAAAGGTATCTCTTCGTAACCTTTCTTTTGTTTGTTCTAGGCATTTCATTGTTCTTCGATACCGTCTCAACCATGCTAATTATGGCACCACTTACCATAGAAGTCTGTAAGGCACTGGAGATTGATTTCAAACCGTTTCTCATAGCTGAGTCAATCACGTGTAATTTTGCCTCAATTCCTTCTATTGTTGGTGCAGTTCCGAATCTTGTCATTGCTACTCAAGTAGAAAGAGAGACTGGACGGTCGATCGTGGGAGAATTGTTCCTGGTCTTTTTGCCCTTAGCCATAATCCTCTTCGTAGTTTCAACCCCGCTCTTTCTCCGATATTACAAAGTGTCATTTGGAACTACTGATTCGCACAGAATGGAGGTTGTGGCGGAAATAGACCCCTCTTCAATGATAACGTCAAGACGAGACTTCTATGCATCTGCGATTGCAATCGTTATTCTTGTTGTGGGCTTCGGATTCGGTCCTGGATTTGGACTGCGCCCACCCGTTGTCGCTTTGGTCATCGCAGCTTTCTTCCTCATACTATCTCATGATCGTGCCAATGACTTCTTGATGAAGATCGGATGGGACACAGTGTTCTTCCTTGTTGGTCTCTTTGGTCTCGTAGGAGCGCTCATCATCACTGGCCTGATTGATGACCTGGCGGTATACACTTCTGCTATCATCGGAGACAATCTGACTATTGCGACATCGTTTATGATTTGGATTCCCGCCATGCTTTCTGCCTTTCTAGACAACCTTCCAGTATCGATGGTCCTGGCACCTATAGCAGTCTTCGAGGGACTTCCAGCCGCAATAACAGGGATCCTACCATTCGCACTAATCTTTGCCGTAAACATTGGGGGGTATATCTTCACTCCTCTTGGTTCACCAGCTAACATGGTTGCTATGGGATTCTCTGAGAGAGAGCACAATCCAATATCCTTCATGGAGTTCGCAAAGATAGGTACGATTCTGGGTTTCATTCATTTGGGGCTAGGCACAGGATGGTTACTTCTGGTTGGAATGTTCGGGATACTTCCAGTCTTCCTGATTGGCATGGCAATAGCGGTAGTCTTGCTAGCAATATTCATGAGGCCCTTTGTGAAAGCATCTTCAGAGCAAGCATGAGCCGAACAAACTAAATCGGTGGTCGAAGAGTGCTGTTCTGGTTTCTCAGTGTTGAGACTTAGGTGATTTGAAAGAATGGAGCCTGTGACGTTTGCTGTCTTAGTGGTCTTCGTTGGAACCTATATCGCAATCTCATCTGAAAAGGTGAACAGGACTGCCGCGGCGCTGCTAGGAATGGGCCTCATAGGCGTGGTTCTCGTAGTAACCCGCACAAGTACCTTCAGACATGTTGTTGAGTTGATAGAATGGCATACCGTCTTGTTTGTTACTGCAATGATGGCAATCGTGACTATTGCTGCCGGTTCAGGGATGTTCCAGTACTTGGCTATCCAGCTGACACGTCCCTCACATGGACTAACAAAGCGCCTGTTTGTCTATTTCCTTTCCTTTGTTTTCGTGATATCGATCTTCCTCGATACGACATCCACAATGCTGATCATGGCACCTCTAACCATCGAGGTATGCAAGGCTCTTGAGATTGATTTCAAACCATTTCTAATCGCAGAAGCTGTCGTCTGTAATTTCGCATCAATCCCGACAATTGTGGGAGCTGTCCCAAACTTGGTCATCGCCGAAGCAGCATCCCTTGATCAAGGATTGCTGTTTGTGTTGATGATGCCTCTCTCAATGCTTCTATTCGGTGTTTCAGTACCAATCTTCCTGTATTTCTTCAATAAGCAATTGACTCAAGCAGACACGGACCTAGTTGAAGAATTCTTGCTCATAGATGCCTCATACATGATAAGATCAAGGAGAGACTTCTACCTGTCGGTAATCGGAATAGGTGTCCTTGTTGTTGGTTTCACGTTGGGTCATACCATAGGTTTTCAGCCGTCGATGATTGCCATTGTTGTTGCCGCCTTCTTGCTTCTTCTAACAAGAGAGTGGGTTGATGATGTGTTGAAGAAGATCAACTGGGGAACCGTTTTCTTTTTGATTGGACTTTTCGGACTGGTGGCGGCGCTTCAGATAACTGGCGTAATAGTTGCCCTTGGTGATACAATAGAATCAATAATAGGGGCTAACGAAGCATTTGGCGTTCTCTTCATGTGTTGGGTTCCAAGCCTAGTTTCCGCGGTAGTTGATAACATTCCAATTGCTACAATACTGGCACCAATCGCCACAGGGCTTGCAAGCACAAGTTGGTTACTGCCCTATGTTCTGATATTCGCAGTCAATGTTGGAGGATTTATTCTGCCCATCGGTGCTCCAGCCAATATACTGGCCATCTCGTTATCAGAGAAGGAGCGGAATCCAATCAGATTCTACGATTTCGCAAGGATAGCGACTCCGCTAGGTCTCCTGATGTTGGTTGTGGGAACTGGATGGTTCCTTCTAGTTGGAGTATTCGGAATACTGCCAGTCTTCTTGGCGGGTATTGTGATTGCCTCGGTTATGTTGGTAGTGTCAATGAGACTCTTCTTGAAAGCATGAATGAATGCCAACTAGTCAACCGGTCGATGTTGATCACCCAATGCAAAACCTCCATAAATCCAAATTATACCTTCTTCAGATCATACATCTGCGGCTTACGAAAACTATGAAATGGGAGTTAATCTGAACCAATACAGACTGTCAAATGCCTAAGCGCGCTCGATGTCCACATTGTGACAAGCTGTACAACAGAGATCTTTTGGACAGTCACATCAAGCGCTGTAGACAAAGGCGTAGAGTCGAATTACGAACGAAGGAACAGGACGGACGGAAGACCGTTGTAGTGGACGGCAATAACGTGGCGCATTATCTCTCAAGTGATGGAGTTCCAAGAGCATCTAATCTAGTCATAGCACACAGAAGTCTGTCTAATTCTGGGCTCAGTCCAGTCTTCGTTGTATCTGCGGCGCTGAAGCATAGAATAGACAAACCGGCCGCACTAAGTCAGATGATTGATGATGGACTGCTCAGAGAGGCCCCTAGAGGAAAAGATGATGACCTCTTCATAATCAGAACTGCTCAAGAGTTGAGAGCTGATATCGTCTCAAATGACCGTTTCTTGAAGTATCTGAATCGGTTTCCTTGGTTGCCAGATAGGCTCCTTAGGTATCGGATGACACCAGCAGGTTTGATTCTCATCTAGCTTGTGATTCTACCTCTTGAACTGAAGCAGTTCCAATATATTACCAGAGGGGTCTCTAAATGCCATGAAAGTACCAGCTGGAAACTCCTGTGGTCCATCATGAAGGAACTCAACACCTGAGTCCTTGAGTTTTCTCGAGGTCTTTTCCAGATTCTTGGTCTCAACAGCCAACACAACTTGTGATGATGATGGATAGGTGGCGGGGTTGGGTTCTTCCGTTTTCTCAATAACCACTGTGGGACCATCATTCTCAAGTGTGACCAAGCACGTCTCATCATACACATAATCAACTTTGAAACCTAGTTTGTTCACGTAGAAGTCTAGAGATGCCTCCATGTCTGTGACGTAGATTCCAATCACACAGAAACTTGACAGAGTATTCACCCGAGATGCTCACGCCAATTGATGCGTAATAAAACAGGAGATTCAAGCATTTTTCAAACTGCATTGACTGGAAATCCAAGTAGGAAGTGTCATCGCATCAAAAGCGTTAAAATGACACAGAGATTGCTGACTTAGACTGACACTTTGGTCGATGGTGAACATCAATGTTGGCGAGCGAGCTGAAGAAACTCTACTTGAAGTTCTTCAAAGAGAGAGGACATGCTATCATTCCGTCTGCCTCGCTCTTGCCAGAGCACGACCCAACTGTGCTTTTCATATCGGCTGGAATGCATCCTTTGGTTCCCTATCTTCTAGGTCAGCCCCACCCAATGGGTAACCGATTGGCAGACTGTCAGAAGTGCCTGAGAACAACTGACATCGAAGAGGTAGGTGATGCAACGCACCTGACATTCTTGGAGATGTTGGGCAATTGGAGTCTCAATGACTACTGGAAGAAAGAGGCAATCGAGTGGTCCTACGAATTCTTGACATCCAAGAAATGGTTGGGTTTTGACCCAGAGAAACTCTCTGTCACCGTTTTTGCCGGTGACGAAGATGCCCCCCGCGATGATGAAGCTGCAAAGATATGGAAGAGCTTGGGAATTCCAGAAGAACGAATTTACTACCTTCCGAAAGAAGAGAACTGGTGGGGGCCTGCAGGAACAACTGGCCCCTGTGGTCCATGCACTGAGATGTTCATTAGAATTGACGAGCTTCCGTTGTGTGGTCCTGAGTGCAGACCGGGCTGCAATTGCGGTGCTTGGTTTGAGATATGGAATGACGTCTTCATGTATTATAACAAGACAGCCGAAGGTAGCTATGAGCAGCTGGAGCACAGGAATATAGACACGGGTATGGGACTTGAACGCACGGCAGCTATGCTCCAAGGCAAAAAGACTGTCTACGAGATTGAGTTGTTTAGACCATTGATGGAGAAGATTCGAGAACTCTCAGGAAAGAATGAAGTTACCGAGGAAGAAGACAAGCTTGAGAGAATCATAGCTGACCATGTCAGATCTGCCATCATGATTATGGCTGACGATGCAAGGATTGCGCCTTCTAATTTGGAGCATGGATACATCGTACGCCGTCTGCTGAGAAAGGCGATTCACATTGGAGACAAGCTAGGAATCGGTTCAGGATTCATGCTCCAGCTTGCTGAGATTGTCATCGACATGCATAAGGACGCTTATGAAGAAGTGAAGCGGAACCGGGATTTCATATTGGAGAATCTTGAGCTTGAAGAAGCCAAGTTCAGGAAGACTCTTGGAAAGGCCCTGAGGAAGTTCGACAGAATCTTGCAGGAAGCTGGCACTGTGACAGGCAAAGACGCGTTCCTGTTGTTCACCAGTTTCGGTCTTCCTCTGGAGATGACAAGAGACCTTGCAGAGGAGAAACGCATCGAGATCAACATGGAAGAATTCACGGAGGAGTTCGAGCGTCACAGAGAGATTTCGAGAACTGCGACAGAGTGGAAGTTCAGCGGCGGGTTGGCGGACCATAGCGAAGAGATTACTATGCTTCACACGGCCACTCATCTCTTGCAGGAGGCTCTTAGAAGAGTCCTCGGAGAAAAAGTGTCCCAGTCTGGCAGTAACATCACGAAAGAGCGCTTGCGATTCGACTTCACATTCGATAGGAAGCTGACACCTGAAGAGGTGAAAGAAGTTGAGGACCTTGTCAACGGCGTGATTGGGAGGAACCTTGAGGTCACTCAGGAGTTCATGTCATTGGATGACGCGTTGGCTAGTGGAGCGTTGGCATTCTTCAAGGAGACCTATGGTGATGAGGTCTCGGTATACTATGTGGGCGACTTCAGCAAGGAAATCTGTGGAGGACCCCATGTTCAAAGAAGTGGTCTACTAGGACGATTTAGAATTGCAAAGCAGAAGAAGATAGGAGCCGGCATAATTCGGATTAGAGCAGTTCTAGAATGAGCTTGTTTGGTTAGAGAATGCGGCTAGAGTGAGCTGGAAGGGTTACGAAGCTCGCGTGTTGAGTCTAGGATTCGAAGTCTTGAGTTTGCTTCCGAAAAGAGAAAAAAATCAGGTTGACAGAGAAATGGAGAGGCAACTCCCCATTTCAAGGGCCTAAGCCCGCGAAATCTCATTCCGAAAAGAGTTAGAAATCATGATCTGCGTTTGAAACATTAAAAAAATGGGCGTGCCAATCGGGGATGATTGGTTGCAGTTACGGAGAGGAGATTCAGATGACCGAAATGAATAGGTCTTGGAGAAGTGCACCTGTGTTCACAGCAGCAGGGGTCTTACTCATTGTGCAAGCCGTCGTTAGTAACGTGCTCATTTTGATGTTCTTGCCAGGTAGCTTTAGCATAATGTTTCTTCTTGGGTCCGTATTGGCCTTACTCGCCTTAACGATGTATGTCGGCGCTCAATTGGCTCGCACCTCGCGCATAGCATCTTTGTGGGGCTTGTTCTGGGGCATCTTGATTATTGTGGTGACGATTGGAATCCATGGTGGTCCATATGGTACACTCTTTGGTCCATACATCTCACCATCGATAGAAGCTATGGCTATCCTTCCGGGAATCGCTGGAGGAGTGCTTGGCGTTCTGGCGGCAGTCGTCTCATGGGCTGAGAACACAAGACCATCCACAATGAAAGCTGAGCCAGTCACCCATCTGACAGGTTGAAATCCCTAAATAAGGACTAGCCCTGGAGCTGGCATCCAATTCATACAGACTTTTCTGTAGACCGAGTTCGGAAGCTAATATGTCTTATTCAATGTAATACTTTATAAGGACAGATGAAATGGGTATTATGTAATACCATTACATGGGGTAGAGCAAAGAATTGTCAAGTTCATCGGGCGCGGCTCAGATAAGAGCACTAGCCGACGAAATCCTTCAAGAGGAGTCATTCCGGTTAGAAGGCCCAATTTGCCATGAATCAGTCTCATTGATTCCAATTGTCACAACAGAGGAAGTAGGGAGCCAACCCAACTTCATGAACGCTGCCGAGGCGCTTTCCACGGGCGTACTGCAGATAATTGAAGGTGGAGACAGTGTAGAGCTCATTATAGCTCAAAACATGGGACAGATCCCTATCTTGATTGAAGAAGGAGAAGTTCTGAAAGCCGACGGCTCGCAGGACAGAATTGTCGTCACTAACATCGTCATTCAGCCAGGCGACCGTATCAGAATCCCGGTCAAGTGTGTACATGCACCACATGCATTGCACGCCGGATCCAGATTCAGGTCAATTGGCGCTGGGTCGTACAATATGAGAGCTGGTCTCAAGCGTGCCAAGTATCAATCCATCATGACCGATGTTGAACACTATACGCCTGAACACGCCGTTGACCAAAGCGAAGTTTGGGAGAGCGCACGCCTAGAAGGTGTCGCAGCAGGGACAGCCGACCCAACAAAATACACTAAGGCTCTTGAGAAGCAGCGGAAGTCAGCTGAGAAGACCGCCAAGAAGTTCAGAAAAGAAATGCCAGAGAGGACATGTGGATTCATAGCGGTTGACAGCAAAGGCATTGTCCGCTCAATAGAGATCTACCGTTCTGCTCGTGCGTTCCAAGGACGGTCAGGTTTCATCGAGTCGCTCTTGATGGCATTCTCGAAGAAAGGGGAGAAGACCCAAGAGAACGAGGTGGCACTTTCGACGGCTCTGCAGGTCTTGATGAAACTAAGGCGCATCTCAGATGAAACCGTGATTGTTCAGGAAGGTTCTGATAATCTACACATCCGAGTCGACGAATTGACTGGCGAAGCCATAACCAGCAAGCAGCCTGACGGTACACACAGAGTCATTTATGCTTCACTGGGCACCACTGACTAGGAAACCGGTCAGGGCGCGAAAGCGGGACAACGACGTCGAGGGGGTGTGGGACCCCATCGAACCCCCACCCCCTTGGCGTCAACATGTCTTGCATGCTTCAGTTTTCTTCATTCTGAGAATTATCGTTGGCTTCCGACATATGCTGCTGACATATTCTCCAGTTCCCACCGCGTTTTTCTAGAACCCCGGTCCATCGAATATCTCTCGTGCCCCATGGTTTGCCATCGAATTCTCCTTCGTCATCTACGACAGCTGAAAACCAGGCCACGTCTCCACTCTTTGAGATTACAATTCTCAGATCTCTAATATCAAATCCTTTAGCTATGTTTCGTGGATCCATCCATCCGTCCAAGAATTTCTCAAACTGGCCCCACCCTATGACAGTACTCTTAGAGTCTGGATAATATGTAAAGAAGTCGTCATCTTGAGCAAAAATGCCCTCAAATAGTGCTCGATCTTTGGTTAGAGCCCATCCGAAAGCATCATGAAGAATTCTGCTGATTTCGTTTACAACTTTGGTTCTATTTGAAGTGAGCAAATCAAGTCAATGAGAAGTCGATTTTCTTCTGAGTCTTAAGTCTACTCAGCAAAGCAACTCAAGTGCGTGTTAGCGGTGGAGAGAGAATAGAGACAGTAAGAACTATCTGAGCTTCTGTCATAGTTCTGCACCCCGAGCTTTGACTACTCCGGTAATCGAGTGAATGGTCTTCGTGTGGATTGCTAGGTGAAACTGATGGCGTTTTCAAGAATCTTTGGATCTGGCGACAAGAAACTACAGAAGAGAGCTGATGAATTGTTACTAAAGCTGAGCAAGGACTTCCAAGCTGCAAGTGCCAAGCTTCATGCCGCCGCCAAGGCTTGGAGCAAGGGTGATGTTAAGGTACTTGAGGAGATTGTTGGGGAGATTATAGAGATTGAGAGAGAAGCGGATTGCCTCAAGGACGAACTTGTAAACAGCATATTCTCTAAACATGCTTACCTTCCTCAACAGACACAAGATAGGCACGAGCTTGTTATGCACATGGACGCAGTAATTGATGCCGCTGAAGAGGCCATTAGGTTGATGGCAATTGGGAAGAAGCGTAAGCCGCCCAAGTTGCTGGTCGAGATTGCTGAGAAATGCTGGTACTGCACGGACATGCTCCAGGACGCAATCAAGCTAATCTTCATTGACTTCGATGCAGCAGTTGAGTTGTCACATAAGATTGAAAAAGTCAGAGAGGAAGCACGGTCTCTGAAGTTCAAACTGCACGACCGGCTCTTCAATGATCCGAAGTGTGACCCAATTGATTCGAGTTATTACCACCATCTATCGCGAAGAATCATTGATGTGGCGATCCAGGCTGAAATAACAAGTGATTTCATCCGAGCGTTGGCTGTGAAGTACTCGTAGAACAGGGGGCAGTATGCATTGGACCTTGTTCTCATAGCATTGCTAGGCATCGGTTTCATTGTGGGTGCGGCAGTAGGTTCTAATGACGAAACTTGGAGTCCTGCTGTTGGTGCTCACATTCTCACTGTCACTGCGGCGGTGGCTATTGGTGCAATCATCAATTTTGTAGGAGCTGTCTCTCTGGGCGGGGGCGTATCTAACAAAGTAGGTGGTGAGCTAGTCAACTACACTCCAATGACCAATGAAATGGTATTCGCCATACTCATCTCAATGGCAATATGGCTTCTTGTTGCCTCGGCGACGAAAGGACTTCCGATAAGCACAACTCAATGTATCGTAGGCGCCGTCATGGGAATTGCAGCATATGCAGCCTTCTTAGGAATGACAGGTTGGGGTGCTGATACGATAAACTGGGGCATTGTGATTGAGATCTTTGCTGGCTGGATAGTCTCTCCGATAATCGGATTCTTCATTGCAGGTGTAGTGTACTTGGGGGTCAGGCGTTTTCAGAGAAGAGCCCAAGGATTTACGGGCAGGGAGAGGCAAGAACAGATAGCAGGGTGGGGTCTGGTAATATTCCTCCTCATTACATCATTGAGCAGGGGAGGCAACGATGTCGCCAATGCAGTAGCTCCCCTAGTGGTCATGCCAATGTTTCAAGCCCCCGTTGTCATTAATGGACTAGTCCTTCCCGGATACATTGTCCCATTGATCGCTGGTGGTCTAGGAATGGCAATGGGTCTGATTGTAGTGGGAAGAAAAGTGATCAAAACCCTGGCCACCGAAGTTGTGACTCTTTCACCTTCTTCAGCACTTTCCGCTAGCGTGTCTGTATCACTAGTCATGTTTGTTGGCACCTATTTTGGTTTCCCCCTGAGCGGAACCCATGTTCTAGTCGCTGCTCTCATTGCAGTAGGATTTGTAGCAAAGACAGATGTCAGTTCAAAACAGGTGAAGAACATCATCATCTCGTGGATTATCACAGTTCCAATCTCTGCAGTCTTGGCAATAGCCATATTCGCAGGGATGCTGTTCATAATCTAAGGCCTAGTCGACGCTTATCTTGGCAGCTTCGTGCATTCTGTGAATCAGAATGTAGTCTTTCGCCAAAGACCCAAGTTCTTTTGCCTCTTCCTCTGTAAGGTGAACTCTATGACCTGCCAAAGGAGCCACATTCCGAGTCGCTTCTATTATTGCCAAATCCGCAGCTAGTACCAGATTCTGTGCTCCTTCTGATATTCTTGTGTCGCCAGTGAACGCAATCACGGTTTCGCCAACTTGAATCTTGTATCCAACTGCAGGCATGAGTAAGTCCTTGGCGGGGTCAGGATTCTCAAGACCAAAGTGCTCCACGTCATGCACATTGATTTTGAAGAAGTCGGAGTCAAATCCAACCCCATCTCTCACTTCTTGTACTCGGATTCCAAACTTCGTTGTTGGTCGGTAGACCTCTCTGAAGCTCTTGACCATCTTCAAGACTTCATCACAGCCTGCCGGGACCAGGATGTCGAGTGATGATGTCCTACCAAGCATCCGCATGAAACCCAGCAAGCTGTGAAGGCCCCCCATGTGATCGAAATGACCGTGAGTTATGCAGACCATGTCGATTTCTTCGACAAAGTCTGTACCTAGAAGAGCTAGGAGATCTCTCAGAACACCGTCCCCAACGTCTGCTAGAAGGTATTTGCCAGTGAACTTGGACGAGACAACAACAGTAGTGCTCACTCCTGCTACGCTATAGGGCACGTCCACTCTTACCTCATCGTTCTCCCAACTAGCGGAATAGTTCTCATCAGTCATATTCGTCACCAAGTGGGTTTTAGATACCAGTTCAACAAAAGCCTGCCGAGTGTGTATGCCTCAACAATCGTCCTTTAGGTGAGGCCTCTAAGCAATACTGCATCATCAGCGTGCTCAGATGCCAGATCCTCGAACTCGTATGATGCCTCTGGAAGAAAAGAGATCTTTGAGGCTGCTGCGGTAAAGAATTCCTTTAGGGTATCCTGAACAGCGGCAGCAATTCCAATCAATGCAGAATCGTCTGCTTCAGGGGAGGCACCAGTCTTCAAAGGGAAGTCGTCACTATCCAATCCGGTAATGGGCTCAAGTATCATCTCAGTGACGTTTTCCCTGCGGACTCTCATCAAGTTCCGAATCCGTCTTTGTCCCTTCAGCATGATATCTTCGAAAACTGCCCTCGCATCCTGTCTAACAACTCTGTCAACTATTTCTTCGAAGAAAGCGCTCGACCTCTGTTCAATGTCAAGCGCATAACTGAGCACTGCTCCGAAAGTTCCAAGCTCCATTTAGTCACCAGGCTTCCTTGCTCGGCCTGTTTCATCATTGCATATATCCCTGATGATTGCTCTATTGAACGAAAGCCCCTGGTAACTAGCTAAAATCCAGAATTGTAACCTTCTTCAATTCCCAATCCTAGAGCATCGAGTTGGTGGCCCATATCATACTGCTTATTTTCTATTCAATATGCTCTGAATAATCATGAGTCCCATTGAGTTGTCAAGGGATACGATAGTGCGGATTTCAGTCTTCATTGTAATCTACACACTATTTGGGCTGCTTATTCCAATTCAGGGATATGTTTCCATAAGTTTTGCAATTGGGACATTGATTACAGCTGTCCTCTATGGCTTTGCTTTGTACTACATGAACACAAACATCCCATTGGGAAGAAAAGCCCGGATATTGATAACATGGATTGCTGTCTATGTAATTCAGATGCTAAATCCAGTTCTAGAGGGCATCTTTTTCACAACTCAATTTGAGGGGCAACCAGAGTTAGCATTTGGAGCGGTTGTATTTGGACTCGTTCTTACTCTACCCACAGCTCTAGTATCAGGAGTTCTGTTCAGTCCAACGGGAGAGGTCACAAGCTTTGATCAACTTAGAAAGAAATACTTCATCGAATGGACTTCCTCACAGTTTGCAGTACGGTTCATTATCGCATCTATGCTGTGGCTAGTCATATACTACACAATTGGAACTATCATTGCACCATTGGTACTTCCCTATTATACTGATGGAGGTGTAGGCTACGACTTGACACTGCCTGCGGCTGAGATTGTAATACTTCTTCAGACCGTTCGAGGATTCATCTATGTCCTCAGTGTTTTCCCGATTGTCATCTCGGTGAAGCTAGATAAGAAACCGCTTGCAATCATATTGGTTGCACTTCTCTACATCGCAGGCGCGCTGGCCGTCTTTGTCATATCTGAGCAATTTCCAGTCTACCTACGATTTGTTCATGGAATTGAATTGTTTGTTGATTCATTGATTGCGGGTACAGTGATCTCCTTTATTCTAGGGAAATCTGACAAATCAATCCAAATCATCGATTGAGAGCAGTTTTCGGACCCTGAGCTATCAGTGATCTTCATCAGTTTCAGAGCCTTCTCTTCTATGTTGTTTATTGAAATGAGTATCAAGCGCAGCCATCCCAAGGGCCCAACTAGAATAGTAGGGTGGGTGGGCGGAGACTCCCACAACTTCGTCAGAACCACCTACTAATCACAACTTTCGACTCGCAGAAGAAATCGACTGCATCCTGTCCCTGACCATGAAGGTCTCCGAAAAATGAGTCCTTCATTCCTGAGAATGGAAACGTGGCTATCGGTGCTGCAACTCCAATATTGATACCGATGTTTCCGGCCTTCACGCGGTACTGGTACTCTCTTGCAGTCTTCCCACTTGAAGTGAAAACTGAGGACGCATTTCCGTACCGGTTTGCGTGGATAATGTCAATGGCCTCATCCAAATCCTTGACCTGAATGATGTTGATTACTGGTCCGAAGATTTCCTCCTGGGCTATGTACATCTCCGGAGTGACCTTGTCAAAGATACATGGTCCAACGAAGTAGCCACTAGGATGTTCGGGAACCTCGATGCCACGACCATCAACGATTAGGTCTGCACCTTCCTTCAGGCCTTCATCGATGCACTTGAGCACATGTTCCATCCCGCCTTTGGATGCCAGAGGCCCCATTTGCACACCCTCTTCTAGACCGTTCCCAACCTTCAGTCTTTTTGCACCTTCAACTAGAGCCTGCTTGAGTGGCTCATGGATGTCGCCAACTGCCAGAATAACCCCTCCTGCAAGACATCTCTGACCTGTGCAGCCGTAGAAGGAAGTCAGAAGGGCGGCTACTGTGCTCTCTAGATTGCAGTCAGGCATAACGGTTAGGAAGTTCTTTGCTCCTGACTGTGACTGCGCCCTCTTGCCTTGCTCAGCGCATTTCTGGTAGAGAAGCTTTCCAACTCGAGTAGAACCCACAAAGGACATGCCAACCGTGTCAGGGCTCTCGATCATTGCATTTACTACTTCGGAACCGCCGTGAACAAGGTTCAGGACACCCTTTGGAAGACCGAGTTCGTCGATTATCTCAAACTGCTTCACCTGACTCAACGGGACCTGCGGCGAGGGCTTCACAATGTACGTGTTACCAGTACCAACTGCAAAAGGCCAGAACCATGTCGGCACCATTCCTGGGAAATTGAATGGTGCAACGCAGAAGAATACGCCAAGTGGCTGCTTGATTACCATTTCATCGATTCCCGCAGCAATATCCTCAGTGTTGTATCCCATCTGAAGTGAAGGGATACTTGTTGCGCATTCAATATTCTCAATCGTCCTTCGGTACTCACCGCGCGCTTCGTCGATGATCTTCCCCTGCTCCATGGTAAGTATCTTCGACAGCTCCTCGAAATTGTCTTCGAAGGCAGCGCGTATTCTGTTTAGATGTCTAACACGCGTAAAGACAGGTGTCCTTCTCCACCGTTCAAATGCGGCCTTAGCGGCTGCTATTGCAGCTTCAGCTTCTTCAGCAGTAGACATGGGGGTCTTCGCAATGACTTCGCCGGTTGCAGGATTGAAAACATCTTGGGTCTTCTTGGACTTTGATTCAACCCAGCGCCCATTGATGTAGTTTTTCACAACTTCTACGGTCACTATGGTCACTTCCGTTGAGGGAGAAGTGCTTCAGTGGTGCAGCTATTTGATTCTTATGCACTGTCAGGCTGCAACGTTTCATGATGTATGAACAAACTGGACAGCGTTGTCATCACAGACAATGGCGCACAGCCCGCATCCATCGCATTTCTCTGGATTGACAGTGGCAGTCCCATCTCTAATCTGAATGGCAACGTAGCCTCCATCGGCGCACGCAACTACACACTTCTTGCACGCGGTGCAGAGGTCACTTGAGACCTCAGCGACAACTGGGGAGAGCTTGGATAACGCCTCCCATGTGATGATCTTGGGCAGCGCTTTACCCACGATTTCTTCCAGTGTTGAGTAACCCTTGCGGTCCATGAACGAACTGAGATCTGATGTCATGCCTTTGATAATGCCAAACCCATACCACATGGCTGCCGTGCAAACCTGAAGCGTCTTGGCACCGGCCATTAGATACTCTGTGGCACTACGCCAGTCTTCGATTCCGCCGATGCCGGAGATGGGAATCTTTGGAAATGCACGTGCTATCTGTGAAACAAAGCGCAGACCTATTGGTCGAATTGCAGGACCGCAGAACCCTCCATAGGTGCTGAGCTGCTCTTTCGGGTCAGCTCCATAAGCAATTGGATGCGGCGTTGCTGTCTCAACATCGATCCCCACCAATGACTCCACAGTATTAATCGCAGCTAGAGCATCGGCACCTCCATTCACCGCCGCTTCGGCTATAGGAACCATATCGGTGACGTTTGGTGTAAGCTTGACCATCACAGGGAGATTGGTGCCCTTCTTTGCTCCACGTGTTACGGTTTCGACTAAGTCAGCGTTTTGACCAATGGCAGCTCCCATATGACGTTCTGGTGATCCATGAGGGCAAGAGACATTCAGCTCAATTGCGTCCACTCCTGCATTTGTCATCTTCTTGGCCAAAGAGGTCCATCCTTCTGGTGCAGGGTCACTCATTATACTAGCAACTATGACAAAATCTTCTGGTGCTTCTTTCTTGATCTTGGGGAGCCAATCGTCAGTCCAAGTTTCCAGTGAAGCCCTAGAGATTAGCTCAATGTTGTTCATTCCAATCAAGTCTGGTCCCTTTCGCAGAGCGCCAAGCCGTGTTCTCGGGTCAACAGTTGGTGTTTCTGCAACAGTCTTGATTACAGCTCCCCCCCATCCAAGTTTCGCTGCACGAACTATGTGACGTGCATCCATTGTGGGGGGAGCTGATGAAAGCAAAAAGGGATTCTTGAAGCGAATTCCCGCAAAATCAATCTCTAGCTGTTTCATTCATACTCCATCCTTTCAGCAATCAGAGGCACAAGGCAGCCTTCCCCTAAAGTCTTTAGGCCAGTGTTTGCATTCAGACTTCGCGTTTGGTGAGGATAATGACAGACGATTTGGTGCCTGAAGAACTAAGAAAAGCTTACACAGACAAGGAGATACTTGCCATAGAGAAGAAGCACCTGGTGCCCGCAGTTGGGCACTACTATGAAGACCCGATTCTGTTCGTGAAAGGAAAGGGAGCAGTCCTCGAAGACAGTGCTGGAAAAGAATACATTGACTTATTCGCAGGTATCTGCACAACCATAACAGGATATTCACATCCCAAGTTTGTTGCAACGATCAAGTGGCAAGCTGAGCAGCTTGTCTACACAAGCTCACTTTACTCAACGATTCCATACGCACTTCTCATCAAGAAACTGGCTGAGATTGCTCCGGCTGGTCTTACGCAGTCTTACATTGTGAACAGTGGATCTGAGGCAAATGAGCATGCGCTCTTCATGGCTAGGAAGTACAAGCAAAACCCCTATGTTGTCGCCTGTCACCATGCATATCATGGCAGGACTACATTGGCACGTGAGATAACGACAGCAGGCTGGCGCACCGTACCCGAAGCACATCCTCCTGGCGTTCGTTTTGCTCCTAACGGCTACTGTTATCGCTGTCAATTTGGAAAGGAGTTCCCAGAGTGTGACTTTGAGTGTGCGCGCTACTTGCGGGAAATAATCCGGACTGAGACCAATAGGGCCATTGCAGCTTTCATCGCAGAGCCGATTCAGGGTGTTGGAGGCATAGTACAGCCTCCTTCCGATTACTTCAAGATAGTGCACGAGATTGTAAAGGACTTTGATGGCCTTTTCATATCAGATGAAGTCCAGACAGGTTTCGGGCGAACGGGCGAGAAATGGTGGGGCATTGAGCACTCTGGCGTGGAACCAGACGTCGTGACAATGGCCAAGGGCTTTGGAAGCGGCATTCCCATCGGGGGCTTCATGACTCGTCCCGAGATTGCAGAAGATTACACAATGACTGACAGCTTTGCTACTTTCGGTGGCAATCCTTTGTCGTGTGCGGCGGCATTGGCTGTCATTGAAATCATAGAGGAGAGCAACTACGTCGAGAGAGCTACCAGGAATGGGGGCCACTTCAAGAAAGAATTGGAGGCACTCAAGGAGGACCATCGCTTGATTGGTGATGTCCGCGGACAGGGCATGATGTTGGGAATAGAGCTTGTTCGAGATAGGACCACCAAGGAGCCTGCTTCTGAAGAAATGGTCAAGCTCATGGAACTCTGTAAGGAAGATGGCCTACTCATCGGTAAGGGGGGTTTTGATGGCAATGTAATCCGCCTTCAGCCACCTCTGGAGTTGACAACAGAACAGATTGACAAAGCTTGCGAGATAATTGACAAGTCCCTTGCAGAGATTGAGAAGTCTATATGAAAGACTTGTCAGTTGATGGATTGGCGGCCACTCATATTTGGGCGGCCTTCGAAGACTGACTAGACCTCTTTCTAAGCATCTGGAAGAATGTGAGCAGTACGAAGGTAACAGCTGACCATACAAGCAAGTCCAAGAGCAACCCGATTACCAAGAGGGTCATTGGACCAGCCCCAGGATAAACGAACTGCGCCAGCCAGGGGAATGGATATCCATACGACGACATGCCTAGCAACGTCATATTTGGCAGAAATCCCGATACCAGAGTTATTGCAGATCCCCCAAAAAGAGAGTACGCCGCTTTCCGACTGAGTGCCATGGATGGTGGCTGCGGAGTTTCACCAAATGTCATCGCAATCACCAGAAGTTTGCTCTATTAGTTATATCAGAAACTGAACTAACTAATTTTTCGGTGCCAGGACACTCCGCAGGTCCAGTGAGACGGCATATGGCCGTCCTGAATGGGATGGAGTCTTATTTGTGGGGCATTCGTCTAGAGATCAATGAGCTCATCATATGTTTCCGGTCGTCTGTCACGGTAGAATTGCCAGACATTTCGGACTTCACGAATCATATCCAGGTCGATTTCTGCAACGACCACTTCTTCCTTATCTCGAGAACCTTGAGTGACTATCTGTCCTCGTGGATCCACTACGTAGCTTGAGCCATAGAATATCCCAGTCCCCCATGGCTCTTCACCAACTCTGTTTGTTGCACCAAGGAAGTAACCGTTTGCGACGGCATGAGCTGGTTGTTCAAGCGTCCAGAGATGTTCCGATAGGCCCGCAACGGTCGCGGACGGATTAAAGACAATCTCAGCACCATTCAGGCCCAAAGCTCGTGCCCCCTCTGGGAAGTGTCTATCATAGCAGATATACACCCCAATGTTTCCAAACTCAGTCTCAAACACTGGGTACCCAAGATTTCCGGGGCGGAAGTAGAATTTCTCCCAGAAACCGGGATCCAGATGCGGTATGTGGTTCTTTCTGTACCTTCCCAGTATAGAGCCGTCTGTCCCGAAGACTACTGCGGTATTGTAGTAGACTCCAACCTCTTCCTCCTCGTACATGGGGGCAATCAGGACCATCCCGTGCTGTTTCGCCAGTCTACCCATCCTATCAGTCAAAGGACCAGGAATAGGTTCTGCATACTTGTACCATCGACGATCTTGCTCAGCGCAGTAGTAGGGGCCGAAGAATAGCTCTTGGAAGCAGAGAATCTGAACGTCCTGCTGTTCGGCGACTGTAGCAAAGCCCTCATGCTTCCGAATCATCTTCTCAATGTTTTCTTCAATATCCTTCTCTGTTTCAACACTGCCTTCCCATTCAGCCTGAACTAGACCTACACGAACCTTCCTCATCGACTTCAACTCCGTTGAACGGTGCCTTGACCCATTTAGGAGCCGTCTATTAGGCCTTTTCCCCAGCCGCTCCCAAACCATTTATGGCAGCATTGCCTGGGGAGGAGGGAGGCCGCTCTCGTGACAGATTATGACATAATTATCAAGAACGGATTGGTTGTCACTGACACAGATCAGAAGGATGTTGATGTTGCTGTCAAGGATGGTAAGATTGCAGCAGTCGAAAAGAAGCTAGACGGTGGTTCAGCAACGGATGTGATTGATGCCAAGGGAATGTACGTCTTCCCTGGCGGGATTGATGTCCACGTACACTTCCAATTGCCGTTCTCTGGAACGGTATCTGCAGACGACTTCGAGAACGGCACAAAAGCAGCAGCTTGCGGAGGCGTAACAACCGTTCTCGACTTTGCGATTCAGACGAAGGGCGAGTCAATTATGAAAGCGGTTGAAGCACGACGTGCTGAAGCAGACCCCAACGTCTGCGTTGACTACGGACTGCACGCGGCTATTACTGATTGGAATGAGCAAACACAAGCCGAAATCAAGGAAGTAATTGATTATGGAATTCCCACTTTCAAGATGTTCATGATCTACAAGAATGAAGGCTGGATGGCCGATGATGGAATGCTGTTCCAGGCTCTTGAAGAGACCGCGAAGCACGGGGGGCACATTGGAGTCCATGCGGAGAGTGTCTTTGTCCTTGACATGTTGATAGAAAGATATGCTCAGGAGAAGGAGAAGTGGGGAGCCTACGGTCATGCATTATCTAGACCATGCTATACTGAAGAGGAGGCCATTATTAGGGCTATCAAGTGGGCCGAAGTCACTGGAGGGCAGTTGTACATCGTCCACATGTCTACTGGCGAAGGAGCAGACGCTGTGAAGGCTGCCAGAGAAAAGGGTGTTAGAGTCTTTGCCGAGACCTGTCCTCAATACCTGCTTCTGGATGATGAGGTCTTCAAAGGTGAGAATGGTCATCTGTACGCAACTTGTCCTCAAATCAAGAAACCTCATGATAGCGTTCGCCTTTGGGAGGGGCTCAAGAATGGAGAGGTACAGATCGTTGCGACTGATACCTGTACATTCAACACAGAACAGAAGGCGGCTTGGAATGGCGATTTCACAAAGATTCCATTCGGAATGCCTGGCGTGGAGACAATGGTTCCACTGATGCATACGGAGGGCGTTGGCAAGCATGGCCTATCGCTGAGTCAGCTAGTGGCATTGGTAAGCACAAATCCAGCTAAGCTGTTTGGCATGTATCCCGAGAAGGGAGCCCTAGAAGTGGGCAGCGATGCGGACATAGTGGTCTTCGATCCCAAGAAGAAAGTTACAATCAAGGCTGAGAACCTTCAGACAAATTGCGACTGGAGCCCATTCGAGGACTGGAAGCTCGAGGGCTACCCGGCTACAACCATCTCGCGTGGCAAGGTTGTCGCAGAGGATGGCAAGTTTGTTGGAGAAATGGGTCACGGTCGTTTCTTGAAGAGGAAACCATACGGCAAGCTCTAGGTCAATCTTCTTCGCCAATGTCCTCGTTCCACAGCGTAGGATTGGCTTCAATGAAGTCGGTCATCATCTTAATGCACTCTTTGTCCTGAAGTATGACTAGTTCGACTCCACGGTTACGAACGAAGTCCTCAGGACCTTGGAAGGTCATGTTTTCGCCAACCACGACTTTGCGGATCCCATAGAGGAGGACTGCTCCGCTACACATGTCACACGGCGACAGCGTGGAGTAAAGTGTGGCTCTTTGATACTCTGAAGCCGTCAAACGGCCGGCATTTTCCAGAGCGTCCATCTCTGCATGAAGAATAACGCTACCCTTCTGTATTCTTTGGTTATGGCCGCGGCCTACAATCTTCCCATCAATAACAAGAACCGATCCTATTGGAATGCCCCCATCTTCGAGTCCTTTCTTCGCTTCAGCAATTGCTGCTGCCATGTAGAACCGAGTCTTGGCTTCTGGTGAGGATATCCTCAACGGTTCCTTCTTCGGCATTACGTTTCCCTCCAACAACATACACAGTGGAACATTCTCTGGCCAACTACCCGCATTTCAGTTTATTCACTGGTATAGGTTCTGACTGGAGAATTGTGGACTCCCGAGGCAGTCGTGAATCATTCTCCGCTAGTCGTAGCCAAGAGGGGGAACTCTGGCCAGCCAATTCATGAAATAGGCGATGGCGACTGAAACAACAAGACCGATTGTAGCTGTAATCAGCAGATCAATCCAGCTTGGGATTGCACCGCTCAGAATCTGCATCCAGCTCCAGTAGGTCCCTGACAAGGTCATTCCTGCGAATGCGACCTTCATGAGGGGAACCTTGACGCTCTTGGTCTGGAAGATTCCCATATCGGTCATAGCAGCTGCAAGGGCTCCACCCTTGTTCGGCTTGAGCTTCAACTTCTTGGAGAACTTCCCAACTGGCATCTTGGACTTGGGTCTCATTACTTTCATTGCTTTTGGCGCATAGTCTGCTATGTCCTGTGAGAAATATGCGACTGCGGCAGAACTTTCGATTTTGCATTTCGAACAGTTTGGAGCGTCGACCTTCCACTTCTTGCCGCACTTGGGACAACGTTTTCCGTCCCAGGCCTTCCCGGCCGCTTCAGAGACTCTTCGTTTGAGCTCTTCTTTGTCTACGCTCTCTTGGTCCTTCTTCCTCCTGGGCCTCCTTCTGAGAACTACCGCTCTTGGGAATATGCCAACATCTGAGCCTCGCTTCGCGCCCCTCATTTTGCGCGCGGCAAGTATTCCCTGCTGGAAATCATCCATAGCCATCAAGAGACCGAAGACTGACATCACGGTGAAACCAAGAGTGATGAGCCCGGTCACAGACATGATTGCGGCGGGACCTGTGGGACCGACTTGGAGTACAAAGTCCTCAGTCACCGTAACGTTTGTGTCTGGGTCTGTCAAGAGCGAGTAAGTGAAGGAGAAGACTCCTGTGACAGTACCTGAGAACAGACTTAGACCGCCAACCCCCAGTATTGTCCCGATGTCCAGCGATTCGTTAAGCAGGTCGGCGCTGAAACCTGAGGGGAGGAAGGTATTGATGTCAAACGGCTGATTGATGATTGGAATGGATAAGTATGACATCGTAAATAGTCCTGAGTGAAGCGTAAGGTTCTCTATGACATTTATGCTCAGTTCAATTGCTAGTGCCGTACTAAGATCAACCGGGATTGGACTGCTCAAATTGGAATGGTAAGCGGAGACATTATTTACTTCAACTAAGAAATGGAAGTTGTCATCTCCACTCCAACCTGTAGGCGGCAAAGACTGTACTGGCACCAAGATAAATGACCAAAGTAGACCCGTAATCATCAGAAGTGATAGTAGCTCTGGTAGCGACCGTTTCATCTTGTGGCGACTCTCCCGTTTGGAGCGTTCATTGAACTGAAGCATACCTATCCGCGCTTAATAATCAGTCTGGCATGTTCTCGACTTGAAGAAGACAAAAAACTTCCCGGTTTCTAATTTGATCCCTTGAAGGCTTCCTCTATCTGTCTATCGAACTCCTCATCGTCTTCGTCAGGATCGTAGATGATATGACTCTTCATCTTCGCCTCTACTGGGGTTTGCCAGTTTGTTGAGGCGCCGAAGCCAATGCCTCCAACCATGAAAAGCACGTTAAGAATGGCGAAGAGGGACGTTGCTTCGATAATGCCCATGTTTGCAATAAGCAGGTAGATTATGAGCCCTCCAAGAACACCCATTATGAGGCCTAGTCCAATGCGGTCTGCAATCCGGAGGCTCTTCTGTCCGCCCAAGACTCTGCCCAGCATGAAACCCAAGAAGGCAGCTGGAATAGCGAATAGAAGGTCAAGATAGGATGTCAGGAACTGCAGCGCGGAAGCCTCCTGATGGATTCCCCTTCCGAAGGACGATTGATAATCCTTCGCATTTACGCCCCTAGTCTACTAATTGAGGTCTACAGCTGCCATCGGTCCCAATGGACTACTTCTTCGAAAGGTCTTCTCGGGGAACGGATTTGCTCCTGTGCCAGGTGCTTCTCACTCAGATGTGATGCATCTCCTTCAAAGCCAAAGAATACAACAGCTGCAATTCGGTATTCTTCCGGCAGTCCTATTACTTCTCCTAGAACTTCTTCCCTCCATCCTGCTGTGGGATGTGCTATCAAGCCAAGATGTACTCCTTGTAGAAGCATGTTCTCCACTGCGAGACCGACATCCATCATGAAATACGGTAGCTTGTGTGCCGGACATCCCCCATCAGGCCTTGCGGCAACGATAATCATAACTGGTGCTCTCGCTGCCCAGTAGTTTCCTCTGCTCATGCCTTCATTCGCTTTCTCTCGGACGGCAGGGTCTCTGATAACAATGAAATTCCAAGCTTGCGCATTTCCACAAGATGGCGCCCTTCGACCAGCCTCCAGTATCGAATTGATCATTTCATCTGATACAGGCTTGTCGGGGTCATAGGCTCTTCCACTTCTACGCTCTTCTATTTCCCTTAGAATCGTATGAATCCCCTCCAACAATCAAAGATGCTACTCTGCAAGCTTCATCTTCTTTCCATGATGCTCAGGAATTGGGTGGACTCCACAGTTTGGTCCCATCCAGCAGTGTAGCTCATCTCCGGCTTGATGCATTTCCTGGCCGCAGTGCATCGGCACTGGTTCCTCATATCCACACTCTTCACATACAAGTTTAGCCATGTCTTCTCCTCCCATGCTGCTCTTGGTTCACAGCGTTAATTGTGTGTTAACGATGATTAACCCTTTATGAATTTGCGCCTATGGCAACTAGCACTAGTCGCTCTTCGGATAGTACTTCGCCGGATCCTCAGAGTAGACTTTCTCTATAGTCTTATGTGCTCCAGGTGTGTCCAATTCCACATCGCGCTTCAGGGAGCGATCTTCACCAAGAACTTCCTTGAAGATTTCATTCTGGATTATCAGCCGCTGTACTTCATTGCTGCCGGTCCAGATTGTTGACAGACGTGCATCGCGATATAGTCGTTCGATTGGATAGACGTCGGTGTATCCAATCCCCCCTAGAATCTGCATTGACTCGTGTACCGACTTGAAACCTGCTTCAGTACCATATGCCTTTGCCATGGAGACTTCTTTCCTGCACCATGTCCCAGTATCAGCCACCTTAGCAGCTCGATACACCAGACCCCTCGCAGCATCCAACTCCATTTGACAGTCGGCTACCTTGAAGCTGATTCCTTCGAATCTACGGATGGGTCTGCCAAAAGCTTCCCTCTTGTCAGCGTATCTTATTGCTATATCCAGTGCCACTTGACCCATTCCAATGCATCCTGCAGCAGAAGTCAAGCGTTCCGGAACCATCATTGCATTGAAGACATCATTTCCTCCATGAAGCTTGCCGAGAAGGTTTGACTCTGGAATTTCAGTGTTTTCCATTACGATTCTTGCGGCCCCCATTCCACGACAGCCCAACAATTCATACTCTTCCTCAACACGGACTCCGTGGTCTCTGTCTACGAGGAATGCACTAAGTGATTCGTGAGGCTTGGCGTCGAAGCTAGTCTTGGCATAGACGAGAAAGTAGTCGGCACCCACACCGCCTGCTACGAAACGCTTCTCACCATTTAGAATGTAACTGTCGCCTTCTTTGATTGCAGTGGTGATTGTGCCAAAGAAATCCGATCCGCTGCGAGGCTCGGTAAGACCCTCGCCGCCTATTTTCTCTCCTTTTAGAGTTGACAGGAGATAGTTTCGCTTTTGCTCTTCTGTGCCAAACTTCTCTATTCCCTCTCCGACGATGCTGGGTAGTGAATATGCACAGCCAAGTGCGATACCCAGAACACCGATTTCCTCTATGGCCGCCATCTCTGAAACCCATCCCAGGCCACGCCCACCATACTTCTTCGGAAACCTGAGTCCCAGCAGATTCTCGGCACTTGCGGATTTCACAAACTCATACGGATACTCCTTTTCCCTCGAGTCCATCTTGAGAATGAGATTACGGTCAACTTTGTCCCGGACAAACGCACGTACCTCGTCTCGAATCTTCTTCTCCTCCTCGCTTAGTAGAATCTCGAACATTGTCTAACCTCTTTTCCATCTGATTACTCGCTTCGTAATAAAGAATCCAGGGTTTCTTGTGAGCCGCCATCTCGAGATACTAGGATAGCCTCAGTAGGACATACTAACTCGCAAACCATGCAGAATATGCAGTCTCTCTCGCCTGATGGATCAACAACCTCAGTTTCGAGGTCTGAGACCCATTTGGTGAACACAATCGTCGGGCATGCATCTACGCACTTCATGCATCCTACGCATGATTCAATGTGTACAGCAACAAGCTCTCCGTGAATCGTCCCGTCGTGCTCACTTTCAGACTTCCAGACCGAGTGTCCTTCATGGCTGCCTCTCTTGGACCATCTAGATCTGAAATGCTTGTCAATTGGCACAAGTCCTGAAGGTGCTCTGTCCTTAAAGAGTGTCACCACAGGATGCACCTAGTTAATTGCTTCAACCGCTCGGCATTTTATGGTGTTCTTGAAAGGCACCGTAGATGCGAACCCTTATGCGACGAAACATGAGTAGGCTTTGGCCTGTGATCTATGCAATCTCTACTTTGAGAAACAGACCGTTTGTCAGCGCAGGCTTGACGCTGGTCCTTGGATTGGGACTTGCACTTCCGGTTACGGTCTTCGCTTGGTCAGAAACAGGAATTGCTATTGCAGCTCATGACTACTCTGCGGACAGCGTCTATCAGTTCAGATTCAGCACTCAGGGAACAGATACTTCCAGCACGGTGAGAAATGCTGCCGACTATGCTGCAACAATCGATATCGTCGAAGCGGCTGACTACATTCCGTCAACGTCTGGCATACTCACAGGAGGTAGATTCGGCACGTGGACATGGTACCACATGAACATGCCACTAGACATGATGAATCTCGTTGACGCGAGAGTAATCCCTCTGACCGACGAACAGATAGAGCGGTGGACGGGAGAGTTCAATTGCAGAGGTCAGTTCTCATTAGAAGATGGTGAGGTGTTGGTTTCACAGCAAGTAGTGAACCTCGCCTCTACACACTTTGGTGAAATCCTTGACATCGGAAGCACAATCAGTATTGATGTGCTGACTCAAGTTACAAGGCGAGACGGTAACGTTTCACGAAACCAGGCAATAGTAACTAGTCTCTCCAGTCTAACAATTGTAGGAATCTATTCGCCAAAATCCATTCTGACACAAATTGGAAGAGCGTTCGAATCGGTTGAAAGAGGCACAGGTGACCCCCTGCGGAATGACCATGCACACGTTCTCGGAATAGACCATTCATTGATTATCAGACGTGACTCTCTATCCTATTTTGAACTCTACAATATGGGAGTACAAGGCACCTTCCCACCTAGCGTGCTTCTGAAGGTTTCAGAAGATGTAATCGCGGATCTAGATGTGGGTGAGTTGGAGTCTGTGCTGTTGTCTGTGAAATCGCTCATAGAGAGCAGATACCGCACGTTGACCGTGATTGGTGTGTTGGAAACCAGAAGACTCTCAGCCCAGATTGAGGCGTATTCGCGAAGTCTAATGTTGGCAATGCTGTCTGTACCAGTCATCTTGGTATCTCTTGTTCTGAGTGTTTTCACCACTGAGGCCGCGTTGACGCGTAGGAAAGGGGAGGTCAGTACGCTTAGAGCGAAGGGTGCAAGCTACAATCAGATTCTCGGAATGTTTGTTGCAGAGGCAATGATAATCGCTGCCTGTGCCTTCCTGCTTTGCTGTATCGTGGCAGTCTTCGCAGCCCCATTAATGGGTTCTATGACAGGAGGCCTGCTTGTAGACCCTACGAGGTACGCCCTCTTCGTGGCAAATCTGAGAATCCCGCACTCCGCCCTGCTGATTGCATTTGGAATGTCACTCTTCCTTGTGGGCGCGTATCAAGTCCAATTGAATCGGCTTTTCGACGTACGTGACATCGCTCAGCTGAACAGACCACACTGGTCAGAGGCAGTACGAGATGTCAGAAGGAGTCCGCTTCTGCTTTCATTCTTGTTTGTAGCTGCAGGAGTAGCGGCATTGCCGCTCGCCTCTGTCCAAAGCACGAATATAGCAGCCATTGAGATTCTGTTTATTGCACTGGCTCTCTTCGCACTCTCGCACCTTGGATCCAACATTCTTCGACCGACTGTGGCACGATTGTTTAGTGGTTCACACAGAGGCCTTGGCGAGGTTTCAATCTATGTAAATCGCAGTATCATGAGGAGAAGAAAACAACTCATTCCAATCCTCGTGATTCTGACTTTGACGATAACCACCACCAACGTGCTTCTTGTCGAGAACTACAGCTTTGAGAAATCGATGCAACAAGAAATCGATTACGCAGTTGGAGCCGACATTCGAATTGAAGGAAACAGAATCCCCCTGACTATGATAGAACAGCTCCAAGAGGGCTTTGGAGTAACTTACGTCACTCCGGTGGCGATTGGTGATGTCTATGTGGGAACAAGCCGGCTGACTCTGGTCGGAGTGGACCCAATCTCATACCTCAATGTCGGTCGATTCATCTCTAGTTCATTCGTCGATAGGACCCCTTCGTCTGCTCTGACCAAGTTGTCAACTGCGCCCGATGGAATCATCCTCTCAGTATTCCATTCGCAGGTCTGGAACAAGACAGTGGGAGATTCGATGGAGATACAGTATACTGTAGAGCTGGAAAGTGTTTCACGTCAGCTTGAAGTAACAGACATCATGAACAGCGCCCCTGGTCTTGGGTATTCATCGCCGGGCTTGGAAGAGAGTAGAAATGTTGGCAGATCCTACGGGTTCCAGATAGGTAACGGTTTTGCACTGGTGAACATGGAGCTGTTTGAATCCATCTTCAGTTCCGATTCCACGAATAGATTCTTGGCGAAGCTTGGAGAGCCGAGTGAAGCGCGAATACAGGTTTATCGCATAATAGACAGTCTTCGCGTAGATGTCTACTCTCCGTTGGTTTCGGAGACTCTGAGCAGTGATTTCGGGACTACTCTGTATTCAAAGGGCGTTGCTGGCATAACTTCAATCTCAGCAGTCATGTGTTGCCTTATGGGCATATTTGCTATTGGCCTCTTTATGGGTTCTGTTGTGAGGGAGCGCAAGCCCGAATATGCAATTCTTAGGGCAATGGGGGCTACAAGAAGAAAGATCGTCTTTGCAGTCATTGGAGAGTTTGCAGGACTGCTACTGGTGACTGTAATCCTTAGCATTGTGTTGGGATTTATCATAGGAGGCTCAATGACAGTCTTAGTGTTCGCTCTCTCGCCTTACGTTAACTTGATTCCTCCAGTAGCCCATTATCCCATCGCGATTCTATCATTGGCGGTAATCACCCAGATCGGTGTGTTCGCAGCTGTTAACTTTGGCCCCGCTAGATCTGCTGGCACTACAGATATGATCGCAGAACTGAGGAATCTCTGATCCTTCGGCTGGACGGATGATGCGTCTAGATTCATAATGATTAATCCCTTAAGGCGAGGATTCGTCTAATTGACTGTCAAGATTCATATGGAAAATCCAGTATCATTTGAGGGCGGCCACCGATGGACGAAATCTACATCAGGTATTGGACAACAACAGGACGCGAGAGAATCGAGCCCTATATGACCAATAGGACAGAAATAAGTCTCGAGTATCGCGACATAGCCGCCATAGACATATTGCCTCTGGTATGGTGCAAGGGTCTGCGCCTACTAAGCCTCAGAGGAAATCATCTAGCAAACTTGGATTTGATGTCTTTGGCCAGCTGCCCGAATCTCGAGATGTTGAAGCTGAGCTACAACAAACTTCAGGCAATTGACCTTACACCACTTGGCCAGTGCACGAATCTGAAGGAATTGTCCCTAGAAAGGAATAGATTCACCTCACTGGATCTTTCCCCACTGTTTGAGTGTCCAAGACTTGTTGACCTTGGAATGGACGATTCGATCGAGTTGACGGCCGATTTGATGTTGAGATCAGTCGGAAATTGGCCGGATGTGTTGGTTAACAGATTCTACAAGATCAAGTGGGAAGTTCCGGCGTACCTCGGCTGAAGGATTCGTGCTAGTCCCGAACCAATCCATTAATAGTAGTTTTCAGAGTCGGAGAGTAGACTTTCAAGGTGGAATCCGACCATGCAGGTTAGGGATACACTCTGCAACCCAGAGAAGTGCAGCGGAGATTGTCTTGATGCTTGCAAGCATGTTCATGGCGAGGATTCACCCCTCGGATTCTCAAGGGAGGCCCGCAGACCAATTATCAATCTCAACACTTGTACTGAATGCCTGGCCTGTTTGAGAGAGTGTCCATTTGATGCAATCGTGATAGCTACATCATCGGGAGAAAAGTCACGCCAGTCGCCTTTTGCTCTCGTATCAACTAGGGATGCATCAACTGTTAGACCGTACGAAGTATCAGATGACTATCAGAGATTTCCAGAGATTGATGTAATCTTCGCTAGAGTCTATCACGATCCGGATTTCAGCCATTACACGCGTGGCATCTACTCGGATGCTCGTAGGATGATAGACAAGCGAATTCCCGGCTATGGCCGTGCTGACTTCGAACTGGGGGCGAGTACTTGGAAACTTTACGACAATAGAAAGCAAGCGTCTGAAACCTATGACTGGCAAAAGACTCCCGCCCTGAGATCAAAGCCCTCCAAGCCAGACAGGAGGAAACTCACAAAACGAATCAAACGTGCGGCAAAGTTCCTTGGTGCAGCACTTATTGGCGTAGCAGATCTGGATAGAAGATGGATTTACTCAACTAGTATTGAGGGAGACGAGTATATCTTCCCGGAAGGAATCAATCGTGCGATAGTTGTTGCCATCGAGATGGACTATGATCTAATAGATACATCACCTGCATATCCTGCAGCGGTAGCTACAGCAAGGGGCTACTCGCAGATGGCGTATATTGAGATTCATCTTGCTGAATTCATCCAAAGGATGGGATATCGGGCAATTTCGTGCGGCAACAATGTCGCATTAAGTGTCCCGCTTGCGATAGATGCTGGACTCGGTCAATACGGGAGACATGGCATTCTAATCACGAAGGAGTATGGGCCCCGGGTTCGAATCGCGAAGATACTGACCGACATGCCGCTCATTCCCGACAGACCAGATGCTGAGTTTTGTAAGTCGGTTGTGGAGTTCTGCAAGGCCTGTGAGAAATGCGCAATAACGTGTCCTTCTCAGTCTATTCCATACGGCATAGATAGGACATGGAAGGGCATGACCAAGTCGAACAATCCGGGAGTCAAGAAGTGGTTCGTGGAACCTGAGACCTGTTATGCATTTTGGGTGCAGAATGGTAATGATTGTTCGAACTGTATAAGATCATGTCCGTATAACAAACCGAATAACCTGCTGCATAAGTTCACATTATGGGTTATTCAGCACATGCCTTGGCTGAACAGATTTGTAGTCATGATGGATTACCTATTTGGCTTTGGAAGACAGAGGAACCCACAAACAGTTTGGGCAAAGCATGATTAGAGGTCTATTCCCTAGGGAGAGAGAACTGAATTGAGCTCATTTGATGAATTGGCACTAGCATACGATAGGGTGATTGACTGGGAGAAGCGGCTGCAGAGAGAGATTCCATTCTTGGTTGATAGTTTGCTAGAGATTGCGGAGCCCCGGGTCTTGGACATCGCATGCGGGAGTGGCAGACACTCTGTCGCTCTAGCAAAGAGGGGTGCAAGAGTCACGGGCTTCGACAACAGCAAGGAAATGATTCAGGCTGCAAAGGAGCTCGCCGAGCAGAATGGCGTTTCGACGAAGTTCTTCTTAGCAGATATGACTGATTTTGCAGAGATGGTGAGAGACGAGTTCGATCTTGTCGTCTGCCTTGGTAATTCGCTTGCCCTCTTACCGAACACAGATGCCTTGACCAGGTTACTAACTGAAGTCCATTCACTACTAGACAAGAACGGTCGGTTTGCCTTTCAAGTCCTGAATTTCCAAGAGATTGTATCAACAGGCTTCAGAGTGTTCCCAATGAAGACAGGAGTAACTGAATACGGAGAAGAGGTAGTATTCTCAAGATTCTATGACCATTCAGGCAGTTCCACTCACTCCAAACTCATCTTGACCTCCCATGTCAAAGAGGGAGAGAATTGGAGGGTCGTATCTAACTCATTGGACGTTCTACGTCTTGACAAGCCAACTGTAAGTCAATCACTGTCCGCGGCCGGGTTTTCCGATTTCCAGCTATTCGGTGACTACCAAGAATCATCGTTCTCGGGAACAAGCGACAGGAATATTGTGGTTCGCGCTCATAGATAAGAAGCTAAACTCTCTTCAGAACTGAGTCGCCATAGTTCTCGAAGTCTTCTCCTTCTTTCGCGGACTCCAATCCCTCTCAAATCTCATCATCTGAGACCTTCACAAGGTAGGACCGCCATCTCATTCCATCGAATGCCTGAGGCACTGGTTCAAGGATGATATCAAACCGGATTTCGTCCGAGGTTCTGTGGTACTCGACCTCATTGCTTACAAAACCGTATGAGAAGCCAATCTTTCGAAGGAATTTCTTGTTTCGAACATCATAGTACATGAGTCCAATTTCCGCGTTCTCAAACTTCTCGTCCCTGTAGGACTCATGGCGGCTCATAATGAATCTGTCATTGAGTTCAAGTGTGAAAGTGGCTGTGGTCACGACTTCGCCCTCTTCACCAAATCCGCCTGGTGTTCCACCTTTCCATTCGCCGACAAGAAACTTCCAATCATCTAATGGGGTTTCAGAGCTTATACCGGGAGAGACCCACCACTCTTCTGATTTATCTACTGGTTAGTGACAAAGTGAAAGGAGGAAGTGACCAAGTTGGAGACTGGCTTGCACAAGAAGCATGTTGTTTTGACCGGAGCCTCGGGAGGGATAGGAACTGAGTTGACTCGTCTTCTTCTTGATGAAGGAGCAAACGTCACAGGCTCCTTCTATAGCTCCAAAAGAGAACTAGCAGAGCTACTGAGTCAGTATCCAGATCAGCTTTCAGTCGTGAAGACGGACATTAGAGAGGAGGCCGATGTGAAGGGCCTCTTTGTCCGAGCCAACGATGCATTCGGAAGAGCTGACGTCCTTGTGGCAAATGCTGCTATTGCAAATCTTGAGGAAAAGCCAATCCACGAGATGTCTCTAAACCAGTGGACCAACACTCTTTCAATCAATCTCACTGGAACATTCCTGAGTGCCAAGCACTTCTTCTCGAATCTCCAGGAGTACCCTGGGGAAGATGCTTCGTTGATATTGGTAGGCTCTACTGCAGGGCATTTCGGGGAAGCATGGTTTGCAGACTATGCCACTTCAAAGGCCGCACTATACGGCCTGCTGATGAGTTTGAAGAATGAAATAGTCCACCTTGCTCCAAGGGGAAGAGTGAACCTTGTCAATCCAGGGTGGACGATGACCAAGATGGCCGAAGAGGCTCTCATGGATCCTGAGAAGGTAAAGCGCATTCACCAAACGATCCCAATGCGCAAGACCGCATTACCTGCCGATATCGCTCATGTCATACTCTTTTTGGTTTCCGACTATTTGTCCGGTCATATTAGTGGACAGGCAATTACTGTTTCTGGAGGCATGGAGGGACGTGTACTCTATGATCTAGAAAGGTCTGATGACTACAAGCACTAGAAGCATTCAGCTGTTGATTTGGCTGAGCTATTCAGACATTGCCATGCGAGTTGCACCAACTCTGATTATCAGAAGCCCAACAGCTATCAAAGCGATACTTGGAGCAAGTAGGGCAAGGGCCATATTGCTGGAATCGATTATCATTGAGATGAGAAGCGCCGGTTGTGATACCAAGAATATGGTCAACATTGTGGCACCAGTGTTGTCTTTGAATATCTGGCTTCCAGCATCTTCGTAGTTTGGGTTGTTAGCGGTAACGCCTATACTGATGAGAATCGAACCCATGACTGCAATTGACGCGCATCCAAGAATGACGAATGCATCTGCAAGGGGCAAGCCAATAATCAGTGTAATGAGAAGGGCAGTAATCGCGGCCATTGGGAACCCGAATATGAATGACTGGCCGATTCTTGCCTTCATGTACTTCATCACCCCTTTTGGGGTGCTCTTCAACATCCATAGTTGGTCCTTTGAGTCCAAGAACCCGATTCCACCGAATGTGAGACCGCCAATCACGGATAGTAGGTTCACAGCCGCCAATCCGGAAACGAAGAGCCTGAGCTCACAACTGAGATCCAAGAAGGCAGCACTGTTGACCATAAGGGGAAATACTACAGCAATCACTACTCCGAAAGCAATCTTCGAGATGTTCTGTGCCTTCCTTCCGAAGTCCTTCATTGCTGTAACCAGTAATGTACCATAAGGCGTGGGAAGGACCCATCTTATTCCTTGCAGCACAGGATTCTCTCTTCCGGTTGTCACAATCTGCTCGTAACGGGGGCCGAAGCCAAGTTTGAATACTCGATCGGATGTCAAGAAAGCCAGACCTATCATCAACAGCGTAAATGCTGACAGTAAGAACGTACAAAGCTGAGGATTGCTGCCCAAGACAGACTCGTAGGCCAATATGCTGGATGCAGGCAGATTGATTCCGTTGAACAGGATGGTTATCCAAGTAATCAAATCCGCACCCCAGGTGAACGGGAATAACATGGCACCTTGAGCACCGAGAACGCTGGAAATGGTCTCAGTGGAGAAAAGCATTCCATAGAGAGGGAGAATGGCGACGAAGCCAAGAATTACAGAAAGGGCTTTTGCTATATCATTGCCTCTGGGAGAGTCGCCAATCTTTGCTTGTATCGCAGTTGTCAGCAGAGTAGACGTCCAGAGTGTAATCAAAGCCACGAAGAACAATGCCAAATACATCAGAGCCTGTCCAACCAGAGTGACCTGATAGACTAGTGCAAAGGGTGAAATAACACAAGGCGCAATGAAGAGAACTGCAAGACCGTAGATTGGAACTCTCCCCATGAATGTGCCCGTCATAATGTCCCTTGTTCGAACGTTATTGCTGAGCATTATCTCCCATTGCCCAATCTTGATCTCTTGAAGAGCATAGGAAATCGGATAGACGAGCCACATCAGCCACAAGAACATGATAAGAGAACGCATGTATTCAGGAAATGATGCAATCAGAGAAGCTTCGAGTGTGGCACCAAACCAGTCCATCACAAAAGAAGCCAGGAATGGAGCCACAATCAAAGCCCAGATTGTGCCGAGAACGAGGAGGGCTCCGCCTAATGTCCTACGGCGCTTCCTTTGTCTTGAGGTCAGGACAAGAAACTCGACCCTTGCAACATGATACCACTTTCCCGTCATGACCTCGCCCATTCCACAGCCTAACTTGCCTGACTAGGTACTACTGCTTTTCGAAGTTGTCTTCCCAGATACCATATTATGGACATGGCAATGACGGCAAGAACAATGGAAACCGCAAATCGTGCAGGACCCATTTCCTCTCCGGGAATCAAATCTCCAATAGCATTCAACGCAATTATCATAATGACAATGACAACTGCAGTGGAATTCTCAGTGTTCTTGTCTCTAGTCACTGTTCCTGTTCCATTGGTGTCAACCGAATTCATGCTTCAGATTCCTCCACTAATTCACTATCCTACGTGCCAATCCTTCGTCTCAGGACGAGAGCAAGCACAACTACCACACCGAAAGCTCCAGTCAACGGCAAAATCAGTGACATTGGCTGTGCCTGGCTTTCCAACGCGGCCTGAAGTGCGATCCCTGCGGCCCTCCACGAATCTGCAGTAGCAAGCAAATGACCTGCTATGTCAGCCAAATCCTGTCTGTGGTTCTCAAGAACTACATCGAGGTTTCTACTCGAGTCGAATTCCTCGACCATTTCAAAGAACGTGTTGGATAATAGAGAGTCGTGATTGGCCAGGTAATCGAAATCAACCAATGTTCCGTTGTCACTCAGTGCGTCCAAGTGTGTTAGGGCATTCTGACCTGCGACGAGAAAATCGGTCAAATCAAAGTCAGTCAGAAGTCTTGGGAGTGACTCCAGAGCTGTGCGGTATGAGAGATACTGGAGTGTCAACATGAACTCGAGAAACATCCCAAGATTGGCCAGACGATCAATCTGGTCCTCGAAGTTGTCATATTCCTCAATGTAGAGAGCAACACCTTCTGGAGTGATGTCATAGCTGAGCCCTCGGAATGCCTTTTCGCCGAAGTTTAGGAAGAAAGCGTCTTCGTCCGTAAAGGGGATATAGGATTCTTGCGCTCCAAGCAGCCTTGACGCCACAAACTCACCGAGTTCTGTTTGGAAGTCAGGTTTCGTCCCATTCTCAGGTTTTATTGTCGTCGTCCCGTAGGCAAATGCACCCCAAGCATTGTTCAGCTGAGAGTAGTTCATTGTGTAACGCCATCTGCCATCTTCGGGGTAACCAAAATCGTCACCAAAGGCGCCTACACCAGGATCCAAAATCTCAACGGTCTCGCTCGTATCATTATACCCTATCGCCAGGACAGCATGACCTGAGACAGGGGCAGTTGTGTTTTGGAAAAGTCCATAGTCACGTAGGATTTGATAGTCGTCAGGGGGGAGATAGTAGGGATCAGTCCACAAGACAACGGGATATCCCTCGTCCAGCGTGTTCTTCATGATCTCAAACGCATCATTCCAGCCATGGATTGTATTGATGTCCGGATTCCACTGCGACCATAGCTCAATAGCTGTGTCGACCCAAGGAGAGGTCTCGCTAAGATAGAATTTCTGTTCTAGTCCGTAGAAGTCACAAATGGGGACCAATTGGCCGACCTGAATGTAAGCAGAACCAGCTAGGAACGTCATTGTGTCGTTAAAGCGAATGTATGCTGCCGAGAATCCGATTCCCGATGCTGCAAAGAACTCGTGGAGAGTCAAAGGGACCTCTGCGCCGCCAAGAGCCATTGTAACTGCAGCCCAGAAACAGAATCCGCTAATCTCCTGCCATACATAAGGTGTATCCTGAATCAGTGCTGAACCATCAATGGAAATGGTATGGTCAGGACCCGCAATTACAGGCCCTGACCTATTGTCGTGTAAGGAGATAGGAAACAATGATAGCGAAAGCAGTAGGAGGACCATGATGGTCATTCGTGTCTTAGGTGAACGAACGACCACCATCAGTCACCCCTGGATCCGACATTTAACAGCTTCAATGCACTGTCGACTTCACGTTGGGTTGGATTATTGCTCAGTCGCAAATCGTACATGGTTTTGGGGCGCTGGTGAAATCCAGCACCATTCTTACCGTGTCGATATCTGAGTATTCCCGGCCCCTCCATTAGAGCTACACCTCAACCTTGCCCAGGCTTCTGACGCCCAAGAACAGCATCAGGCCACCCATGAGCAACAATGCCACTGGACCCATGATGGCTTGTGTGAACCAGAAACCATCTACACCGAAGATGTTCTCAATGACGCGAAAGATGTTGACATCCAATGCGATACTGAAGAATATGTCGATGAAGAGGGGAGCAATCAGTGTAAACTGGGTCAACAACATGGAGCCTATTAGAACACTCTGATGGGCTGGAGACTTCGTGTCTTCATAGTTAGGGTTCTGAGCTGTCATGCCCATGCTTACCATGACAGCACCGCAAACTATGATGTATGAAGATGCAATCATCTGCAACGCCATCAATGGCTCAAGTGCAAACATGACACTGACTACAACACTTGGAGCAAGACTTAGAGGAAAGGCCAGTAGGAATCCTGACGCGAGTCTGGCACGCATGAAGCGAGAAGCACCAGATGGTGCACTCCGGATTATCCAAAGCTGGTCCTTGCTCTCAAGGAATCCTGTTCCTGCGAATGGGAAGACTCCGACAACACCAATCATTATGCCAATCATTGGCAGAATATCCATGGCCGTGACGGTGTCACCATCGTAGACAGCAATCTGGGACATGATAATCGGAAGTACTACCGCCAGTACAACACCGTAGAGAATCTTTGAAATATTCTGAACCTTTCTGCCAAAGTCCTTCAGACTCACCACTGTCAACGCACCAAAAGATCCCTTGGCTGCTCTCCGGACTCCGCGTATCACAAAGTTCTCTCGACCTACAGTTGTGACGGTCTCAGTGCGCACACCGGCACTGATTGTGAAAACTCTGTCTGCAGCACTTAATGCAATTGGCACCCATACCAAGCCGAATGCTGCTGTTAGGAGTAGACTCGTCCACATGTCGAGCTGCAAAATCGCCCCAAAGCCCAGTATCTGAGAGCCAGTCAAACCAATACCATTGAAGGCTATCGCAATCCAGCTGACCAAGTCTGCTGGCCATGTGAATGGCATTAGCAGAAATGCATTCATTCCTAGAATATCAGACAACACTGGCATGAAGAACATCACACCGTACATAGGCACTATCACAATCAGTGCAATAACGAAGGTCAATGCCTTAGCTATGTCGTTTCCGCGTGGTGAATCCCCAAGTCTTGCTTGGACCAATGCCGTCACGAAGTTGGAGAGCCAGATGGTTGAAAGAACCATGGCTGCAATCGCACTGTATACCAAAGCCTGACCTAGGAACGAAACTTCAAACGCTAGCATGAATGGAGATATCATTAGGGGAGCAAGTATCACTACAACCAATCCGTAGAATGGTATCTTGCCAGCGAAAGTGCCAATGATTATGTCCTTTGTTCTCACGTTGTTTGAGAGGAAAATCTCCCATTGACCAATCTTAATCTCCTGTAGGGCGAAGGACAGTGGGTATAATAGCAACAATATCCACAGGAACAGCATTACTGTACGCATGAGTCCAGGGAACATAGACATCAACAGTAGTCGAATCTGTGACATTGGAATCAGCGACTGTATGATGAAGCCCATGATCGTTGGTGCCAAGTACGCGGCCCATACGATAGCTAATGCATACATGCTTGCCACGGTGACTGTTCTGTGGCTCCTGAAGCTCGAGGTCAAGACGTAGAACTCAGCCTTCGCGATGCTTAGCCACTTTCGGGTCAAGACATCACCTCCAGGCCAGGAGTGCTTCGCGGTCTACTTGACCTCCAACTATCTGCAGGTAGGCTTCCTCAAGGTCGCTGACATGGGCTGCCTGGATTATATCCTCAGGAGAGCCAAGTGTGACTAGCTCACCTTCGTTCAGAATCCCTATGACGTCACAGACATCTTCGGCGAAGCTTGTCATGTGCGTGCAGATGAAGAAGCTCGTCTCGGTCTCTTCTGCGAGGACAAGAATCAAGTCCTTCACAAGTGCACTTGCAGAGGGATCAAGCCTTGAAGTGGGCTCGTCCAGAAAGACTAGCTTTGGCTCATGTAGCAGAGTAGAGGCTACCAACACTTTTTGCTTCATACCAGAAGAGTACGACTCCAGAAGGTCATCTTGTCTTCCCTCAAGACCAAGCATTCCAAGTAATGCGTCAATCCTCTTCATGAGAGACTCGCCATTGTGGTCGTTGAGTGCGCCAATGAACTCAAGAAACTCAACAGCTGAGAGTTTCGAGTAAAGCCCCGGTGACTCAGGAAGGAGACCAGTGATTGCTTTGATCTCGTCTCTCTGGGTGTCAATATCAAGTCCGCAGACCTTTCCTCTCCCGCTCGTCTGTTTGAGCAAGCCAGACAGAATACGAACGGTGGTTGTCTTGCCGGCCCCATTAGGACCAAGGAAACCGAATCTGCTTCCAGCACGTACCTCTAGATCGAGGTCCACAACTGCGCGAACTGGCCCGAAGGTCTTGTTCAGCGCTTCTGTTTGAATCACTATACCGTTTCCGGTCATCGTTAATCACTTGTAAATCTTTACCGATTACAGGTATACTTAGCATAATGTTTATATATAAATCTTTACCATAAAGCAGTAGAGATTAACCCGGAATACTTAAGTTCCGGAAGAACACGAGGAAACAAAATGGGACTACTCTCAATTCACGAATCAGTTGTCTGGTGGGAATACCAGCACGGTAAATCCACTGGCGATATATTCAGTGAGTATGAGAGACCCATGCCAACTCCGAAACATGTCCTTGATGTCTACGGGCGTCTAATTGACGAAAAAACAAAGAGCGATGAGGACAAGAAGAAGGAGAAGGAAAAGATTCAGACAACAGAGCTGAAGAGTGCAGCTTACGTGTCACGTGTTCTCAGCAGGGCGAAGGAAAAGATTGGCAAGGAGCTCAGTAATCATGCCAACAGCCATCGTCTTGATGTTGAGACAGTCTTGGATGACAAGGGGTACTTGAAGGGCTTCGATTATCAGGCCAATACGGAAGTATTCATCATCTTCACTTTGGATTTAGGAGTGGTAGTCTGGTACAGGCACGACTCTTATGCTGGGAAGCTCTGTCCCGACTGTCCGAAGGAAGAGGAATGTAGACAGACACTTGATACGACTCTGCTTGAATACGACTTGACGCTTAGGCCGGATCAAGAAGAGCTTCACATGACACGGCAGTCGATTGCAATCTTCAACAAGCTTGCGGCCAAGGAAGTTCCTCGCTACAAGAGACAAGAAGAGTAATGGATGTGAGATAATGAGTTCGGGATACGATGAACGAGTGATTAAGCCTCCTTTGGAGTCAGTGGCGTTTGGTAGGGTATTCAAGCCCACAGCGTCGCTTCGCAACAAGTACTGGTTTATAGCCATCATCACCGCCCTTATCATGTATTTGACGACTATTGGAACATTCTTCGGAATAATGTACATGGTCTATTCAATCAATCAGACTCTGTTTCAATGGCAGACCTGGTTCGACTCGTTCTGGGGACCAGTGAACTTCTGGTTCTGGGGAATTGCCTTGGTGATTCTGATACCTTACATTGTCGGCGTACCTATCTACCTGAACAGGTTCGAGTACTCTGTAAGAGGCGAGTCCGGTGAAACGATGCCGGAGGTTTATGTCAAGAAGGGCATCATTAACGTAACCGTCAAGCATGTTCCTCTGAGAACGATTACCAATATATCAACAAGGACAGGACCGTTTGACAGACTCTTCAAGATTGGCAATGTTGAGATTCACACAGCAGGGCAATCTGGCAGCTACTATGAAGCAGGAAAGCCGGAGGAAAAAATCGAGGGAATCGTGTTCTACGAAGAACTTAGAGACTACATACTTGGTGAGATGCGGAAGCTGAAGGGCACTTATGCAGTTGGAACCGAGGTACTCACACCTGATGAGACTCCTATACCTGGAAACATAGACGAAGCTATTCTCACGACGCTTCGACAGCTTCGCGACATCTTGAGAAGAATGGACGAGAAACTAGACCGAGGAGGATATTGAAAATGCGACCGTTGAGTAGACGCGTGCTGGCCATATTGAGCGTTATGGGCACCTTCTCGAGTCTCTTCATCTACTTTCTACTGATTAGTCTATCAGGAGGGTTCTCATAATGGGTAAGGAAAAGAGTAGCAAAGTAATCAAACCACCACTGGAGAGGATTGCAAGCGGGAAGGTCTTCAGACCAGCGAGAGCTTTCATCTACAAGGGATGGTTTGATGGCATCTTGGTTGCCATTGGAATTTGGTTGTTTGGAGTAGTGTGTGCGTTTGGAATCGGTTGGATTGTTGTCGTAGCAGAAGGCATTCTTGTTGAAGAATTCTGGGGAGCGGTAGCCTACTGGTGGGGACCCGCCAATTTCTGGTATTGGCTGATAACGGCAATATGGCTGACCCCTGCGGTGATAATCTGGCCGTTCTATGTTCGAAGAATCGAATACTCTGTAATTGCAGAAAGCGGGAAAACAATGCCCGAGATCTACGTCAGGAAAGGCATAATCACGATTACTGAGAAGCACGTTCCGTTCCGCACGATCACAAACATCTCAAGTCGCGCCGGTCCGATTGACAGGCTCTTCGGAATAGGGAGCGTGTGGATCCAGACCGCGGGATACTCAGGCGGCGCTCAGGCGGGAGCAAAACCCGAGGAGAAGTTGGAGGGCATTCACATCTTTGAGGCGGTTAGGGACTTTGTCCTCAGAGAGCTTCGTAGGTTCAGAGACCCCTATGTGACTGGAACAGAAGTCGTATCTCCAAGACCTGAAGCGGCCGTGACAGAAGGGACATCCTCGCAGGAAGAAATCCTTGGTGTTCTGAGAGAGATCAGAGATCTGCTCAGGCGCGAGAGAGAATAGCAGTCTAAGAGTGATGAGAATGGTTTCAGCAAGCAGAGTACTGGGAATCATCCTAGTGGTCGCGGGATTCGTTCTTATCCTCTTCCGAGTTGTCGAAGCCATAGCAGGATTCCCCTTCCTCATGGAGCAATTGCTATTGGGATTCTTCGTTTTGTTGATAGGGCTATCATTGATGGGGAGACTACGTAAGATTGGATAGGAGAAATGTAAATTGAGTAGCAGAATCGTTGCGCGTTTCATTGTTTTACTGATTGGGATTATCCTGTTCGTGATTTTCCTGTTTGGGTTTTTCATGATGGGCGGATCTTTCTCGTAGAACTTCATGAATGGACGTGAGTATCTGACGGGATGTGGTGACGATTGGTTTTAGGAAGACGAGACCGAGGAGTCGTTTTGGCTATCGCAGGACTCTTCCTAATGTTCTTTCAGATAATCGATCTAGTCATTGGAGGGTCCTACTTCGGCGGCTTTGGACTCCTGGGAGCATTCATCTTTCTGATTGGATTGACCGTTGTCGGAAGAGCATTGACTAGCAGAAAGGCTGCATGGTATTCTACCTTCTTCATTGGCATTGTGTTGTTTGTGTTCTTCCTAGTCGTCTACCTAATGAAGGGAGGAATGCTACCCTAGGATAGGAGTCTGCTAGAATGGTTACAGTTCAAAGAGTTGTCTTCAAAATCGCCCTCATGATTGTGGCAATTGTGCTTCTCCTGATAGGATTGTTCCTCTTTTCGATGTTCTAGGCGGGGTGGCCCAGTCTAGGCTCTTCAAACCCATGAGATAAAAGGGAGAGGAACGGTCTGTTTCCGGTTAGGATTCTACTATGGCCATAGAGGACACACCATTCGTGTACAGAACACGATTAGACAAAAGCCTCTATGCATTCTATTACGCTACTGAGGGTTTCGCCACCACTGGAATCCTTACTTTTCTGCCCCTATACGTGAGGGATTATGTCCTTATCCCTGAGGCCCTTCTTGGGATCCTTTTGGCAATAGCAGCGATTCCAGCATTCATTAAGGTTTTCTATGGCCTTGTTAGCGATTCTAGATCCATTGGTGGGATGGGGCACAGAAGACCCTATGTACTCCTCTCAGTTCCGATGACTATTGGAGCATGGCTACTGTTTCCATTAGTCACCGAGGCGGTTCTGTTCACTACATTGGTATTTCTTGCCTCTGTTGGATTCTCGATAGGAGACACTGCTGTTGATGCTTGGGCAGTAGAGATAACTCCAACGAAAGAGAGGGGATCAATGATGGGGATTGCTTGGGGAGCTCAGGGGATTGCTTCGGTCATGGGAGCGCTTGCAACCACCATCGTTGGACCGGCATATGGATTCACAACAGCTTTCGCCTTGCTTGGGATAGTCCAAGGATTTGGTGGAATTGTCTGGTTTGTATTCGCAAGAGAGAAGCCTATTGTGCACAGGAAGACGATCCACGGTACACTAGGATCATTGAAAGAGGAACTGAGACACAGGTATCTTTGGCTTGCATTCTTGGCCTTCATATTCGGCGGCTTTGTGTTTGGAGTGGGCTCCAATTTCATGACCTTGTTCTTTGAAGATGTTGTAGGCGCATCCGAGACAGAGATAGGAGTGTTGGTTCTTGTCTGGTCTCTGATGTTCTTTGTGGGCGGAGCGATTGGTGGTTCAGTTTATGATAGATTCAAAGACCATCGGACAGGAATCTACACAATAGCGCCGGTCTATGCCATCTCACTGTTCATGCTCACCCTCAATCAACATGGGGCATATGAGCTGGCATACGCGACTGCGATTTTCTACGGCCTAGGCAGCGGACTAACGACGGCAGCAGTCATGGGGTTTGCTGCTCGGATAACACCTGCCGTTGTCACTGGAACTGTATTTGCAGTTATTACGTCTTTTGTGAACATAGGCCGGGCAGGGCTTGGGAATGTGTACTTGGGCTACATGGTGACGAACTACGACTACACACTGGCGTTCACTTTAGGAGCACTCATCGCATTTCCCATTATCTTGTTAGCTCGATTCATTGATCACCCAAGACTTCATGAAGAGCTTGTTGAAAAACCTGCTATTGAAGAATCAACCTACGAAAATGAATAACCTCAAAGGCGAGAGAGTCGTAGTTCTGCCATGACACCTACGAGACTCATCCTCAAGGTCATTCTTCTGGTCTTTGTCGTTTTGCTTCTGGTAATCATCCTGTTGATTCAGTTTGGTCTTGTTCCAGGCCTTTCCTAGGAGTGATGATAGATGAGTGGGAGGATTGTCCTGAGAATCGCTGTTCTATTTCTGCTGATTCTATTACTCGCAATCTTTTTGCTTGGTTACTTTGTGCTCGGTGGAGGACTTTTTGGCTAGGGGGACAGCCTTGAGGGGCTCGTTTTCCTGAAGCAAGAATGGGAGAGGCACTGTAACGGTGAGCCCAGTCTCTTCATGAATTGATTCTTGCCCTATCCCAGATTCATACCGAGATCGTCCACAAGCTTCTCGAAATTGCGAAGACTTTGCTGGGCATTATCTCTGTCACGAACTTCGAATACGTACTGGATTGGTGATGGAGCAATCTCAGTCAAGAAGCGAAGCGGAGGCTCGAAGTCGATTGTACCCTCACCCACTATTTGATGTGAACCACATCGTTCAGACCAATCGTGAATGTGTACTACAGAGACAGATCTCCTATGTTTGTGGAAAACTGTCCAATCCTTGTCCTTGATCCTGCCCGTTGAATCGTAGAGCTTTGGTATATCGACACATAGCTTTAGCCCTTCCGAAATGAGAGATTCAATCGCGTCGTGGACAAGCGGGGTCCAGTTGTGGTTCTCAAGGACAATATCAACGTCTGGAGAGGCATAGTCTATCAATTCAAGCAAGTTTCCAACCAGTGTGTTTAGGAAGTCGCCATAGAATGCCTTCACGAACTCATCTTTCATCATTCGTGCCTGTTTCAGGCTCGGTAAGACTCCAGCGTGGACAACGAGATTTGTACTTGAGACGCTAACACTTCGGGCAAAGTCGATGATCCTCTTCAGGTAATGAATGATGGCTCTCTTTACTGGTGCGTACGTAGCAAAGAGACTGATATCGTCACCAGGAGCGTGAAAACCCCAACCCACTCTGAGCTCTTGGGAGAGGTCTCGCAGCTTTTTTTTCTGCTCTTGGCTGTACTTCTCTGGAGCGAAGCGAGGGACACCAATGTCAGGGACGATGGAGGTCCAGTTATTCCCAGATGCGTAGTTTAGGGCATCCTCAAGTGAGCTATCATAGACCACGTGGTAGGCCCGATTGCTTGGAAGTGGCATGAGGTGTAGGAGGTCTTTACGGCGGATTATAATCTGTTCTGAGATGAATTCGTACGTGAATCAATTGGTCCCAGGCTGTTCTGGCATGTCAGTCGTCTCCCACCAAGGGACCGATTCAGGAAGACCTTCCCAGATATCCGGCTCCTTTGGAGGGGGTATCACTCTCAAGAGAACCCATGAGAGCAGTGGAAGGACTAGAGTAGGTGCAGTGATGCTGACGTAGTAAATCGAGGGATAGAGGATGAGCGGCATCAGAGAAATGACACCTATGAGAGTAAAGGGAGTTTCGCTGGCAACTGCCGCCCATTTCACTCGTCGGATTCTGACTCTCCGTCGGTAGAGCCGCATCATCTCGTAGGCGAGCCATAATCTGAAACCAGTGAAGGGGAAGGTCTGGACTATAATGAATGGGTGGAGAATGGGAGGGCCACCCCAGCTGTAGTATACCCACAACATAGCCATGACGTTAATGGTGACTTCACCATAACCCATTATCACCACGCCTGCAGGGCCGAACAAGGCAACTACGAACATTACAAGACCAATTACTCGTGATCTACGGATTTCTTCCGTGGTTACCACTCGGATTTCATCTCCGACTTGGCTCAAACGTCAACACCAGGTAACAGCTCTGGGCAAGAGGCCCTCACGTCTGCTTAAGTGGATTGCCATAATCCTAGAGATGTTCCGTCTGAGTAGGAGAATCCTTGACGTAGGGATATAGGGCACTACTCTGTCCTCCGGACATAGATGATTGCAACAGCAATCACTGCCAAGAATGTGACAGCAACTGGTATGAAGAGAGAGGGAGGCGGCGTTGGGAGAGGTGATGACATGAAATACGTATTCATGGCAGTGAAGATATCTGTATTATCGACCGTTTCAACGCTTTCATTGAAGACATCACCTTTCCAGTAGAGAGGAACGTCTGTTGCAGTGTGGTAAGTAGTGCCCCATTCGACAGTTATGTTGTTGGCGCGCTCGATTCTGAGCTGTCGATTGGCAGACTCTTCATTGGTATCGCTCGGCAAAGTGTCGCTGAGAGTGTGCCCAAGAATGGTCAGCCCCGCGGTTTCATGGTCAGCAGTGACGATCAAGACCGTGTTCGGATGGTCGCTGATGTATTCGAGAGCGGTTCCTACTGCCTTGTCAAATGCAATAAGTTCCAGTGCAGTATCAACTCGATCATGATCATGGGCAGCATGGTCTATCTTCCCCCCCTCAACGATGAGAAAGAATCCTTCAGGGTCTTGTGAGAGAATCTCAATTGATTTTGCAGTCATTTCTGAGAGGGAGGGGCTCTCATCAAAGTCTCGACCTTGTTCGAAGGGCATATGGTCATAGGAGAAGAGGCCCAAGACCTTTCCACTTGTTACGGCCAGTAATTCGTCTCTGTCTTGAACGAACGAGTACCCGTTGTCGACCATGGCATCGATTTCACTGGTGTTGAAGTATCGACTGCCGCCCCCCAAAAGAACTTCTACTCCTGCTTCTTCGATAATCTGACGGGTTATCTCTTGGTAAGAATTCCGATTCGCAACATGTGTCATGAAAGCAGCTGGAGTACCATGTTGAATGGTTGTCCTCGTTACAACTCCGGTTGACTTTCCAAAGGTCTGAGCAACATCTACGATTGTCTCCAAGACTACACCGTTAGGATCAATCCCGACGAAGCTGTTGTTGATTTTCACACCAGTAGCTATTGCCGTTGCGGCGGCAGACGAATCCGTAACGTTCGAGTCAGCACTGCAGGTTGTGACATTCGCGCTGAAAGGAAGTTGTTCCATAATCAGACTATTGCTAGGTCCCACCTCGACCCATCGTCCTAGCTTAACATGCTCTGGCCCCATTCCGTCACCAATCATGAGAATTATGCTCAGGGGTTCATCATCTGACAAAACGCGTGCTTTAGATCCATCAAGTGTATCAGCGGTGGCAGGAGACATCCAGCAGGCCGAAAGCAGCATCAGAATAACAGTAGTGTGGAGCTTCAGTTTCGTTATCCTCATTGCCAGACCGAAAGTCAACATGCTCCTAGCGATATAAAGGCCGTTGAAGCAGCAAGAACCGATGAGCGAATCTGATTTCCTGGTCGCAATTGCTGTCATTTAGGCAGGCTAATATCAACACTACTCCACACCTGAAGAGGAGAAGTGAATCTGGAGGTGTTTGCTTTTGGAAGTAGAAGCAGCAATCATAAAGCTTCCAAAGAATGATACAGCAGTCTTGGATTGGGCACCCGACGGAAAGCAATTCGCAACTGGACATTCGAACGGTCAAGTCAAGCTATACGAGAACGAAGAACAGGTGGCTTTGTTAGAAGGCCACAAGAAAGCCGTAACTTCCATAGCATGGAGCCCCGACGGTCGCGCTTTTGCCACTGCTGGCCACGACAACAGAGTTCTGCTCTGGCGTGACGGAACACTGTTAGCCGATCTGGGAGGTCACAAGCGGCCAGTCTACGAATTGGGATGGAGTTCAGACTCGGAGCTTCTGGCTTCTTGTTCAGGCGACGGCAATCTAATCATCTGGCACGAAGTTGAGAAGGCTGCGACTCTCATTGGTCATGAGAAAGCCGTGACAAGCCTTTCTTGGAGTCCGGACGGAGATTCCTTGGCTTCGGGTTCAGCAGATGCCACCGTACGTGTATGGGATCGTGATGGTAATCTGGTGTCTGTCTTGAAAGGCCACAATGACGCCATGGCAAGGGTTGCTTGGTCTCCTGATGGTGGTTCCAAGCTTCTGGCTTCAAGCTCCTATGACAATACCGCCAGACTTTGGAGAAACTCAGAGGAAGTTGCTGTAATGACTGGCCACAAAGATCGCGTATTCGGCTTGGGATGGCGTCCGGATGGAGAAATCCTAGCGACCGGAGGCGGATTCAAAGATGCCATGGTAAAGCTGTGGAAAAGCGATGGTAACGAGATGGCAAACCTGACTGGTCATAGAAGCAGTGTCTATCAGATAAAGTGGCGACCAGACGGCTCAATGTTTGCATCTTCATCGTTCGACAAGAGTGTAAGATTGTGGAACTTGGAGAAAGAACTGGCAGTTCTGAAAGGGCACTCTGGGCCAGCCCTTGGAATCAAGTGGAGCCCCAATGGAAAGACTCTGGCGTCTACGGGAACTGGGACTATTGCCCTCTGGCATGTTCCCTAGATTAGGCAAAGCAGAGCTAGCTAGAAAAAGTGTCTGACCAAGCGGGCACAACCCTACTTGGCCCGACAATTTGAATTGGGTCTACTCAGGGACCCACATTGGTGTTAGTCTTGTGGCCTCAGAAGAAACTCGAACCTCATTTAGCTTCTCGGTAAGGCGCTTGTAGCGCTCGTCGTTTCTGAGTCCTTCTACTTTCGCATTGTAGTCGGCCTCATCTTCATATCGGGTCATGTAGTAGGCTTGCGAACGATCCCCTTCTACCTCCCAGAAACCAAGAATGTCTACTTCGTGTTCTTTGTAAATCTCTTCAAACTGCTCACGAAGTTCATCTAGAATGCCCAATGCATCATCTCTTGCTCTAGTGTGATATAGCATGTAAAGAGCCATAGAAATCACGAATGAACTATAGTTAATCACCCACTAAAGAATCTTCCCATTCGAGACTACATTGGAAGATTTTGAGCGGACTAGTCGGAATCTCTACTTCAGAGCCTTATGAATAGCAGCAACCCCTAGCATCAGGCGTCTGAATCCCACTTCTTTGAATCCTGCTTCCTTCAGTATTTGAGCTAGCTCATCGGCGGTATAGAATCGTCTGACTGTGCTTGAGAGGTATGCATAGCCCCGTTTTGATCCTGATATGAACTGGCCGAATCGTCTCGCTACATTGTCTACATAGAAGTGGAAGAATCTTTTCAGAAGTTTCGATTCCGGTTGGCTCGTTTCCAGATTGAGAAACATGCCGCCTGGTTTCAGCACTCTGTGAAATTCACCGAATGTCGCCGTAATCGCTTTTCGAGATAGGTTGATGTTTCGCGTTGCGAATGCAATTGTAACAAGGTCGAAGGAGTTGTCTTGAAAAGGTAGAACAGTCGCATTGGCGAGGCTAAAGGACACTAGTTTCGCATCGTGCTTGCTTGCTGCTGAATCAAGCATCGGGAGACAGAAATCCAGAGCGGCAACGTTTCTCTTTCCACCCCCAAACTTGTGCAGATATAGGGCCATTTCACCAGTTCCACTGCAGACATCGAGCCACTTGGCCCCACCATGGCTTGCCGCCTCGGCCGCTGCGATTCTTCGCCAGAGTATGTCTAGATAGAATGTCATCGCACGGTTTGCCGACTCGTAATTGGGTGATGCCTCCACGAATATCCTCTGAATACCAATTGCCATCGACCGCGCTCCTGTAATAAGTCAGCACTGCTAGGTTTGCCGTGAAAGGGGAAATTAGCCCTTCCGATATTTTTCGAATGTTCTCTTGCAAGTATTACCACAATGGATCAACGGCGTCTTACTATGACTGCAACGACTAACACGATTCCTACTGACACTACAGCTACAGTAACGCCTGGGTCTGGAATCGACAATTCAGTGTTATTGTCAACTGTACCACCATCCGTGGGACTAGTGGGTATTGAAATGGTGGTGGTGGTGGTTGTTGTAGGGACAATGAGAGATTCGTCAACCAACCATCTGGATACCCTAAGCATAAGATCCCATTCGCTGTCCGGATCATCTAGTTCGTCCCAATTGTCGGTGCCATCACGGGCGTCACCTTCCTCGTACTCCGGATGTGGACTAGACAAGAAGACAGTCCCGTACTCATACTTGAACGCAATCATGGCAGGTAGACCGTTTCGTGGATATGACATGACAGTGATTATCTCAGACATGTCATCGGAATCGAAGTAGGCTGAATTCCAGAACATAGTTGTGTAATTCGCAGGGAGGTCGGAAAGTTCAGGCCCGGTTGAGTTGTGATTGACTGTCATCTCGGTTAGGTAAGTCCCTATGCTATAGCCAGGATTTTCCGACACATAGGATCCATTGAACAGACCGATTCGGCCCCTTGTGCCTAGTAGCGACCCGCCACATATTCCGAAATACGAGCCACCGTTAGCCACAAACTGACGAATTGCTTCCATTCCCTCGACCCCAAGATATATCGCATAGGACCCAGTGGAACCACCTGGTACTGCTAGTATGTCATACTCGTCAAGAATCCCATTCTTTATCTCAGTTGAGTTGACATAGCTCACATTTGCATTCATCCAGCCAAACATGGCATTGAGTGCAGCTGTGCTGTCTTCAAGGGTGCCTCGATCGCTGTATACTGCAACCTTAACATCCATGAGATCTGCAGAAGTATATGACTGAGCCATCGAGTCTTGAATACCGATTGGACTAAGGACGGTCACTAGAAGAATAGTCAACAGTAGCAAAGGGTCTCTTCGCACATTCAGCTTCGGCCAAGGGAAACTCATCGTCAACGCCTCATATTGGTTCCGAGAGTAGCAGTGACGTGCTATAATAGACTGAGTTTCAGCGCAAACTCTTCACTGCAAGTGGAACTTGTTCTGAAAAGGAGCCTTTGACTCCATTTGCGCCTGTTTCTAAAACATTATACATTTTCGTTCAGCCTATACGTCGGGGATTGTCATGCTGATGATCTATCTCACAGTTGTAGTGGCTGTATTCGCCCTTGCATCTTACTTCTATGGCTTCGTTGCTGAACGGAGACATGGAAACTGGATTGCAAGGAACAGTACGGGAAGGGGGTCAATCCCGCACCAGGACGACCCTTGGTCGCTCATCCTCTTCGATTGTGATTTCGGAGCATCTGCTCAGACTAGCGGCCCTGCAAGGACATTGAAGATCTCAGGACTGGACAAGGCCCAGCATTGAGATTACAGTAGCGGGGACTTGGAACACGTGTTCCAAATGCCTAGGCGTCAGCCATTATTTCGATTTGATTTATTGTGTCACTGAGTCCCTCTCTATAGCTTGGGTACTTCAGTTGCCAGCCAAGTTCGCGCTTAGCCTTCTCGTTCGAAACGACACAGTCCATTTTCATCGTTTCCATCAGTTCTTTTCCAATGACAAGCCTACCAATGAAGCCAGGAATTGTACGAACCTTGGATATTCCCATGCACTCAGCCATGAATTCAGAGAACTCTCTCATAGTGCAAGGTGTGTCGTCAGCAAGAATGTAGGATTCTCCCAGAGGCATCTTGTCTATCGCCAACGCATACGCCTCGGCACAGTCTTCTACGTGGACTCGGGGAATTCTATTGGCTCCTTCTCCAAACACACCGAACCTGCCTGACTTCATCATCCGGTACATTTGCATGAATTGACCGCCCGGCCCATAGATCTGACCTGGAATCATTCTTATGAGAGGCGGACTGCCTTTCTCAATAGCCTTCGCTATCAGACGGTCTACGCCTACCCCAACCTTAGTCAAGCCAAACCTCTCTATAGGCCAGCTTTCATCAGCTACTTCTCCTGGTCCTGTGCGGTAACTGGTTCCTAAGGTAATGATTACTGGGCATGACAACTCTTCTCCGACAGCTAGAGATGTAGAGATGAACTGAGTTGTCCGATGCGTGATCTCTTTGATCTTATTCTTAGACATCCGCCCAAACTCTAACGGCATTGCCATGAATATGGCAATGTCTTGGGGTGTCAATGATGATAGCAGAGGCTCAGGTTCCAAAAGATCACCAAGAACACCACGAACGCCACTCTCTTCGAGTCTAAGGATTTGAGATTCACGCCGTGTGACGACAGTTACGTCGTGGCCTCTCAGAAGCAGCTTGGGAACCAGATAAGATCCTAGAAATCCTGTCCCTCCGAAAACAAGGACTTTCATTTTGCAAGTCTCCGGTCGAACTCAACTTCAATAGCAGATAAGGAATTGGGGCAAAGCAAAGTCACCATGACTTAACGAGACACGGGGCTTCTAGGAGAGCTGTCGCCAAAACCGTGCTCCTCAATCTCTTTCCATTCCCCTCTCGACTTGAGGTATTCGGCCCTCTCTCCGGCGTCACGCATCTCAGCAATAGCTCCGATGTATTCTCCTGAAGAACTTCTAGTGGGTGTTATGTATTCAAACAGGATTCTTCCAGCGAAGTGAACGAAACCACCGTATTGATCCAGTTCCCCACGCTTCATGTCATAAATCATCTTTAGAGCGCCAGACTCGGCCCTCTCTGGATGGCATCGAAAAATGGATGTTCCAAACTTGGAATCTGGTTCTTGTTGTCTTGGTGAATGACGACCACTCCAACCTCAAGGGCCTCTACAACTCTCTCCAAGTAATCATGTGTCAAATCCAACATGAATACTAGGCGCATTTGAGATGGACTCGGCTTTCCGTCAAATATCACTAGTGGTTTGAGTTACAGTAAGCCTGTGAAGAAACAGACTTTGTTTAGTCACATCCACCTGTCTTCAAAACAATAATTCTGCATTCTTCGGCGATGTCTCCAAAGGCCTGGTGGAAGTACTTGGCAGAGTCGTTCAGACCCTTCTTGCCCGCATCAGTTAATGTGTAGACCTTCTGTCTACCAGACTTTTCACCCTGGATTAGGCCACGTTCTTCTAGATCTTTCAGGGCGGGGTATATTGTACCTGGAGTTGGCTTTGTTCCACGCCTCTCAGCTATTCTGTCTGCTATTTGCTGGCCGTTTAGAGGCTCCTTACCCAGTTCCCACAGGATTTGGAACGTGAGCATTCCCCTCATGTCACAACAATCTGGTGGACAACATTTCTCGGACATGGAATCATCTGCCATATCATGTATTGGATATCCGATACATTTAAATCTAATTATCTGATGTCCAATATTGGACAACCAATATATTAGGTGATTCAATGAGAGCAGAAAAAGAAAAGCAAACTGCGGTTGAAGCTGATGCAGCTGATACTAAGGCAGATGTAGAGAAGGCGATTGAGAGGATTTCCACTCGATCTGAAGATACAGAAAGTCCTCAGTCAAGTGGCGGACGCTGTTGTGGATAACAGAGGTGCCACTATGACTGAAACGAGAAAAGTAAGTGAGATGTCCTCTGAGGAAATCAAAGGGGAAGTCAGGAAGGCATACTCTAGAGTCGCCGGAAGAAAAGCTGAGGAACAGAGTGACCGACAGGCAAGCGGCTGTTGTGGTCCTGAGACAACGTCCTCATGTGGACCTTCTAGTTCTCTACTAGATTCCATGGGCTACGATACCGAAGGGCTTCCTAGTTCCGCAACGGAATCCTTCGCAGGATGTGGAAACCCTGTAGCTTTGGCGTCTTTGAGAGCTGGTGAGACCGTCCTAGATTTGGGAAGCGGAGCTGGTCTTGACGTCTTTATGGCCGCCAGACAGGTCGGAGAGACAGGGCGTGTTATAGGCATTGACATGACCCCAGCTATGTTGGAGAAGGCAAGGATGAATGTTGAGAAAATCGGGTTGACCAATGTTGAATTCAGGGAAGGTGACATAGAGAACCTTCCTGTTGATGACGACTCAATTGACGTGATAATCAGCAACTGTGTGATCAACCTCGCCCCCGACAAAGCCAAGGTGTTTCGTGAGTCTTTCAGGGTCCTAAGACCCGGAGGCCGATTGATGGTCTCTGACATAGTTCTAGAAGTAGGTCTTCCCACGGGATTCCGCGACGAGATCGCAACCTATACTGGCTGTATAGGCGGAGCCATTTCTGAAGACGAATACCTACAACACATTCGAGATGCAGGATTCGAAAATGTAGAGGTGGTCTCAAAGGCTGGATTCGGATATGCATCAAGTGCCAAGATTGCAGCCTACAAGCCCAATTAGGGCGACAGATCTAAGGAGGAGCCGAACGCTCCTCCGTCAAAAAGAAAATTCAAGGAGAAGTTGTACTCGATATGAATAACTCAAGTGGACCCTTTCCCAACACGATAGAGAAGAAGGAAAGAGAACTAGAGACTCCAAGCTGTCCGATTAAGAGAAATAACAGTGGCGCTTGTTTCACCGACTATCTGAAAGAGACTCCTTTCAGTTCTGATGTAGTGTGAGAGGGGTCTTGTCGGCTTGTTTGTCACTACGAGCAAGCTGATTTCCTAATTGAAGTCTCGTAACAAGCTGCTCATTCTCTTCAGCGTCAATAACGCCATTGCCTCTCCGTTTTTCCAGTCCCATGGTCCTAGACCACATTCCGGTCCCGCAAACGGAACTCGTTCCACTCCGTAGAGTTTGATGTTTTCTCTCAGGTACTTTTCCATTTCTTGGACCGATTGTAGATAGGACTGGAAATCGCCAGAGAGAATTCTCTGCCAAGCTGCTTTGACATCTTCACCCTTGTCGATAGTAGGGCCGTCAGTTCGAACGATAGCAGCCCTTACGAACTTGTCATAGTCTTCCAACCACTTGCCGCTGACATAGACTCCAACATGTGCTTCCAATAGATTCCAGTTGGCATTGAAGGCCTGTTCAAATGGTGAAGCGTGAAGATGGATTCCTCTGTAGCAGTCGGATGGGACTTCATCGTAGATGCTATTCCAACAAGATATGAGGTGCTCCAATCTTGCATCAGACTTCGTGTCGGTGAAGAAGTCTCCCACTCCTTCGAGACCAAAAGCAGGCTCATCAATCGTTATCACAGCAGGAGTAAGATGTCCGGTATTAACAAGCGAGCCTTTCACAAACAATCTTACAACTTCTGTGAAGAACTCAACCAGCTTCTCGTCGTACGTCCTAGGAAATTCCGCAAGTCTCTGAAGATTCAGGGCAAGTTCAAGCGGACCGGTTATGCATGATTTGTAGGAGATTTCGTCAACACCTAGACGCTTGGTGAGCTCTCTCTCACTCCTTTGTAGAGCCGTAATCTCCGCGATTTTCAGCTCAGGCCCAGTCCCGAGATCTTGTCCTGTGGCCGCAGCAATCGCGACTGACTGCGCGGCCTCCTTCGGAATTCCACCAAAGCTCACCGTGGTACTGGTTTGGGTCTGCGTCGATGAGGTTGTCCTTCCAATCACTGGGAGGAGAAACTGATCTATCATTCCTCTGCATTGAGCATAGCAGACAACTGCGCTCTCCGGCCCCAATGCATCAGCCTTCGCAAGGAATGTATCATTGTGTTTTGATATGAAGTACTCCGAGTCTTCGGATTCAGTTTCGCCGACGCCCATCTCAATTGTGTATGCTCCTCGCAGATACCGTTCCATATCTGCATCCAGGGGAAAGCTACCTACCTCGATGGCACGAAGACTGCCAGAATCCCTGCTCACTGTGTGTACCTCCTTGGTTCTAACTCCGAGTGCATTGTGTCTTAAGGTAGTTACTTCATGCCAAAGGGAGCGCGCTCACGGAACCCTGTCGAGGACTTCAGTCTGACATAGAGTCGTGCTTGAGTCGCTTTCCGACTTGGAATGCATCAGCTAATCTGTCCCCTAAGGTCCAGTAGGAATTGTCAGGCATAGTCAAAACAAACGGGTTAGCTTTCAATGGGTCGATTTTTCCATCTGTGAGAAATCTTTCCTCGGTATGAGCAGCAACAATCTCTCCTAGAACTAGTGCCGTTGACGGGAGATCAACAATGTCGAAAACCTTGCATTCAACTGCTAGAGGACACTCTCCAATCATTGGTGCATTCGTCAGCTTTCCATAGAAGATGTTGAAGAGCTTGGACTTGTCCGCGTTTCTTCCTGATACTATCCCACAATAGTCTACTTTCTCTACTAGGTCAGCGCTTGGAATATTAATGCTGAAGACTTGATGTTCCTTGATTCCTTCTAGCGTGTATTGCTTCTTTCCTATAGCGACTCCCCAAAGCGGCGGACTTCCGTTTAGCCGGTTCATCCATGCGGCTGTCAAGAAATTGGGCTTGTCATTGACTGTCGCTCCAACTAGCACAACCTGCATTGGATAGGGGGAGATTCGGGGAGGTATCTCTATCTTTGACAGCAAATACATCACCTCATGACCAACTAAGACCAAGTGTCGTATAGGACGTCCAACAATTATAAGGCTAGCTTTCTGCGAAAGCGTTTGCCTATGCTTCAGGCTGCGTAAGTGTCCGCAAAAGCTGTCTCTGTTGGGAGAATCTTAGATCTCAGGGAGTTGTAAGTCAAACCAACCGAGAGGAGCGTCGCCGAGAGAATGTTGAATGTATCAGAGAGAAAGCCCCAACCTGCAACGGCAAGAGAAAGCCGTGCTGCTTGGCTGATGAAGATTAGAATCAGCGCAAGCAAAATCAGATCACTTCGGACTTCTCTGAGTCTCTTGGTCTTCCATGTGACAAAGAATGTGGCCATCATCGCAAACGTGAAGACGAATAGCAGTGGGATTAGTAATCCAAGAACGAGTGCTTCAGTTGGTGCAAAAAGCGAAACAACAACCCAGTAGATCATGGTCGAAAACAGAATGTGAGGATGATAGCGGGATAGACGCTGTAGCCAAATGACAACCATGATGACCTCCATCGGGATTACTGCCCCTCCAATAAGCAACGCTCTGATTCTAAGCACTTCCAACGTATCTGGCAAGACATTCATGGCGGTCAAGTATTGGACTGAGAGATTCATTGCAGTAGCCAAGAGTGTTATTCCGAACATTAGGGGAAGGTCGGTAAGAATCCGCCCCTCCTGTCGAAACCAGAATCTTAGCAAGAATAGTGCTGCCAGGACAGACAGTATAACACCAAATGGCCCAGTCACGTTTTCGAGAGCGATAGCCTGATACATCACATTTCGACCATAATGATTGGCTTTTCGGCCTACATAAGGCCCACCAAATTCTGGATAAAAGATGTCAAAATCGTAACAGACTGGTTGCACAGATATCAAAAGGCGCGGATAGTCCAAGAGGTTGGTGTCATTCATGGTTGATAGACTTGCAGTGATATCGGACATTCATGGAAACCGCTGGGCACTGGAAGTGGTACTTGAAGAGATTCATGAATTAGATGTGGATTGCATTGTCAACCTTGGTGATAGTCTGTACGGTCCGCTAGATCCTTCAGGGACATTCGAAATCCTTCTGGATAGGGGAATCATGACTGTCGCGGGAAATGAAGATCGAATAATCTCAGACTCTAGTATTGACCCGGGGGCGAGGCCAACACTAGAGTATGTACGTGGAGAATTGGACAGTCGAGCAATTGCGTGGTTAGAAGGCCTACCAGCAACAGCTAGGATTGAGTATGCATTTGCCTTTCATGGGACGCCAATGAAAGATGATGAATACCTACTGGAGAAGGTCAGTGATAGGAGAGTCTCAATGCGATCGCTAGATGAAGTTGCGGCTATGGTTTCAGGCATCCAGAATCGTCTGATCCTTTGCGGTCATAGCCATCAACCAAACACCATACTGCTGGAAAGCGGCCAGGTAGTTGTGAATCCGGGTAGCGTTGGTCTCCAAGCCTACACAGATGATACGCCCTTTCCTCACATGATGGAGACTGGGATTCCTCATGCTCAATATTCCATAGTTGAGCTCGATGGCGAGGATGTAGAGATTGGGAATCTTACCGTCTCATATGACTGGGATGCTGCTGCATCTCAAGCAGTTGAACAAGGCCGCTCCGATTGGGCTGATTGGCTTCGAACGGGCAAAGCAGACTAGGCCTCACTAAGCTTCACGTCAATGAGAGTAAGGCCCCTTTGCTTCATTCTGTCATTCATTGCTTGCTCACTCTTCCGTAATGTCAGCTCGTATGAGATCATGGAAATCGAAATTGGTGCTACTGCGATCAGCGGTGCAAACAGTACGACGACTACAGGAAGGATGTAGAAAACAATGGGTATCTCAATGCTGCCCGAAAGTGAGCTGAACCAGGAAACGATGTGCACAGAAGCTAGTAAGTAGGCAAGAAGTGTAGAAATCCCTGCTAAACCCTTGAGAAACTTGAGATACGAATTGCAGACCCCCTCAATGTCCGCAGTCTGAGGTGTGCCCTCAATGTCTCTTTCACAGATGATTCTCAAATCCTCCAGAAACCAAGCGGGAGCAAAGAAGATCACAATGATGCAAGACAGCAGGAGGAGAATGAAGAATAGCGGCATGCTAATTGCAAGAGGTTGTCTGAACTCTGCTGCAATCGAATCGAAACTCTCTGTCACAAAAATGAAATCTGCTATACTGGGAATGTTCGACAGAGTAGAAGATATACCCAGTGCCGCAAATGCAGGAATAATGGAGCGGCCCAAGGAGGCTTTTCTGTGAACACGCCCCTCAATCTTCTGGATATAGTAACGGTAACTGCCCCCTGCCAGAATGCGGTGTCCTGCAAGGATAACAAGTGAAAGCCTCGGTACCACGAAATAGACAATGACACTCGTCACGATAGATATTGCATAAATCCAGAGGAAATCAATCAAGATGTCACCGGGAATTGGGCGATAGATCCCAAGTGGGTTGTCGAATGGAAAGATTCCCTGGTAGCTGAATGTGACAGCAAGAGCTATGGCTACTGCAACGACTACGTGGAGTATCAGCAATGGTATCCAAGGAATCGTCCTTTCTGGACTTGATTGTGAGAGAACTGAATCTTCAGATGAGACTTCTTCGCTGTCTGATCGCGACATTGACTCAACCTCGTGTGTGGATTGACTGTGCCTCGCTGAAACAGAAAGAAATCGGTTGTCCTACATTTAGCATTATTCGGCATGTAGGAGAAGTAGAGACCTTAGTCAATCGTATTCGTGCGCCTTCAATCAGACTATTATTCGCTGATTCTCTTGCGAGTCTGGGGTAGTCTAGTGTCAAAACAGAGAAGCGAATCTATTGGACGACGCTGGTTTGAGGAAATGTGGAGTAAACCAGATCTCAATGTTGCTGATGAGCTAATCCATCCTGATTATGACCCAGATTGGGTTTCAATTGATGCAAAGGGACCGGACCAAGTCAAACATGAAATCAGATACTTCAGATCAGTGTTTCCGGATCTGGAGTATGAGGTTGTTGAGTCAATTGGAGAGGAAGACAAGGTGTGGATACGTTACATAGCAAGAGGCACCCAGAAAGGAAACGCCTGGGGATTTGAACCAACTAATAAGATAGTTGAATTCGAGGGCGCCACAATCCTCTATATTGATGCTGAGGGAAAGGTTGTCAATAGATGGGGAGCTTTCTGTTTCTACGACATTCTTGTCGGTCTGGAGTTGGCCCCCCCGATTTGGGAACTGAGCAAGCGAGACTAACTGACTCTAGATGAAACCCAATTGTCTAGCCATTTCGACAGAGTCAAAGTACTCGTGAAACTCCACGATCTTGTCACTCTCGAACTTGATGACGACGCACATTGGGTAACGGACAACATTGCCCGTAGGCGGAATTGACTGTCCGCCAGGACCGGAAAACTCCCCGCGATGTGTGCCCTCGAAGTTTCCCACAGCACACACCCAGTCATCCTGCCCAAACGCGTGAGAAATCTCAAAGTGAGCATCCGGAAAAGCCTTGAGAAACTGAATATTGTCTTCGAGAATCGCTTCGCGGCCCTTGATAGGTTTCGACTTTCCGGGCCCATAGTTTAACACAGAGTCAGAATAGTACTCGACAAACCCGTCCCAATCATGTTGATTGAAGGCATCGAGAACAGACTCGATTATTCGAATGTTAGATTCAACACTCATTGCGAAACACCTTACCATATCATATTAACAATAGTTAATGATGCTTCCGGTGCTGGCTATTCCTGGAGCGGGATATTGATTGTGACTAGCTGGATTGTCTGATCAGATGTATTCTCATAGCCATGAAGTTCTCCTGCTGGTACCTCAACTGCCCTACGAGGCTTGATTTCATACGCCTCATCACCTATCCAGCCTTTTCCATGTCCACTGATGAAGTAGAAGACATGGTGGTAGTCATCTCTATGCGAAGTGAACTTGCCACCAGGAGCGACTTGAGTTAGGGTCACTGTGACTTTGGTTACTCCTTCAGGGATGAGTGGGACTCCCATGATTCCCTCTGTGTGAGACGGCCGAGTTGCCTTCAAGTCTCTTTCTTCGACATCATAGACTCTCTTTCGCATAATGTGCTGCACCTCACGCTAGATTATGTAGTGTATCCGAGACACCTCAATCCCGATTAATCGAAAGTAAACCGTAATCTGACCTCGATGGTGAATGGAGTGCTCAATCATCTCAAGCAGAATCTCAGCTTTCGTGGCAGGACGATTAAACGATTCATTGACTTGTGACAGGTCGGTGTGACTTAGTTGCTCGATATAGTCTCTCGCTCTGTCGATCACTTCCTCATATAGAGCCCTGATTGCAGCGGCAGATTGGTACTCCTCAAGTGAATAGGGAAGTGGTCTCCACTCGTTATGTATAAGTCCCCTCAGATAGAACTCAATTGAGCGAATGAGATGGAGGATGACTTCGCCCAATGGCCTACCTCCTTCAATTGGTATTGCTAATACATGGTTGTCATCAATCTGGTCAATCAGAGGTCGGGTCTCATAGAAGTGTCGCAGGGCTGCATTCTGCAGGAATTCGTATAGCATTTCCATTCACGTCGGATAGGTCAAATCGAGAACCTCCAGAAAAATGGCATGCTTGGGGATGCCTCTTGGAGATATTGCTGTGAGTATGACATGGTTACGCTGAGGAGTAGATAATTAGCGTCCCATCGTGGGAGAAAGAGCCAGTGAAGGAATGAGAAATGACAAAAATGAGAATCACAGTTGTTAGGACCTTCAGTCCCGAAGAGGTATTTGGTCACGAATACAGGTCGCCGTCAGGTGATGTGGCGAAGACTTGTCATTTGAAAGAAGGCCAATCTTGGATAGTCGAGAGAGACCGAATCCCAGAGGGCTTTTGTAGTTGGGCCTGGGAGGATCTTCGAATGGACAGGTATCTTCTGTACTTCGGCGGTGATATCCCAGACACTGAAGATGGTGTTGTGTTTGCGTCTTGTGGAGATGGGAAGCGGCCAGTTGTGTTCAAGCTTGAGAGAATCAATGTCCAGACTTAGCCATCAGATTTATTCGGAACACTTATCCGGTTTGAAGCAGATTAATGGACTCTGTCAAGTATAAACTTGACCAAGTCAATAAATTAGTGTGAACCCTCAAGGTGATGCTGCAGTGTCTCAAAGCCGACTTGAACAGAGTATTGGGGAAGTCCGTAGATTCAATCGTTTCTACACAAAACGGATTGGGCTCTTGAATCAAGGATTGCTGGAGACCAGATTCTCACTAACGCAGGCGAGGATAATCTTCGAGCTAGCTCAACAAGACAAAACTGTTTCAACAGACCTTGTAAGAAAGCTAGACATCGATCCCAGCTACTTGAGCCGAATCCTCACCGCGTTTGAGAAGAATGGCCTCATTCAGAAAGCGAAATCTGAAACAGACAGTCGCCAAAGAATCCTCACATTGACTCCTATGGGCAGAAAGTCCTTCAAGGAGCTCAATGAAAAAGCAAGTCAAGAAATCAGAGAAATGCTGATAGCATTATCCAGCGACGATCGGCTGCGGTTTCTCAATGCTACTAAGGCGATTCAAAGAATTCTAAACCCTGACGAGATGTCCGCGCCTTCTTATCTTCTGCGTCCACATGGAGCAGGCGATATAGGATGGATCACTCATCGCCATGGGGTGCTATACGCGGAGGAGTACGGTTGGGATGAAACCTTTGAGGCGCTGGTTGCTGACATTCTTGTCAAATTCATTCAGAGTAATGATCCGAAAAGGGAGCGAATCTGGATAGCAGAACAGGACGGAGAGAAAGTCGGTTCAATTGTGCTTGTAGATGCAGGGAATCAAGTATCTCAATTGCGACTGCTCTTGGTGGAGCCCAAAGCCAGGGGAAAAGGGATAGGGAGACGTCTGATTCAGGAATGTATAGATTTCTCGAAAAGCAGGGGATACAATAAGATTAGATTATGGACCCAGAAGAACCTCGATGCAGCACGTCATCTGTATAGAAAGGCAGGTTTCGTGTGTGTAAGCGAGAAGCCACACAGAAGCTTTGGTCATAATCTGATTGAGGAATTCTGGGAGCTGAACCTAAGAGATTGAGCTGATCGTCTTTCGAGGAATGTGGCGTCGTTCGGTAATGTAAAGTCGGCATATGCCGACTGTGACTATAATACAGTATCAAGAGAGAATGTCATATGCCATTGTTTGAGATTGAATTCAAGATTAGGCACAATTGCAGGCTTGGAGAATTCTCCTTGAAACATCCATCTGCACGTATTCACGTATGGAAGATTCTCGACCGCGAGGTAATCGAGATTGTCCCAAATGCAAACGGTGATCCTTCAGATGCGATGACCGATCTATTACGTTTTACTGGGGTTGAAGGAAGAGCTTTGGACGGCCAAGGAGGCTATCACGTTGCTGAAGCAAATCAATGTGCTGTAGAGAGAATTCTCACGAAAAGTACACAGCATCTGGACATTCTGCCCATATCACCCGTTGTCTATTGCAGGGGTTGGCAATATCACAGGATTGTGGCCTTTCAACATGAAGACATCAATGGGCTCTTGGATACATTCAGAGAGGCCTCATTCATGCCGCTCATCCTTCGTAAGACGCCTTTCAACGGATTCACAGGGAGCCAGATGACTGTAACACTGGATTCTCTGTTTTCGGATCTCACAGAGAAGCAGACCGATGCCATCCTTTCGGCATACTCTCGTGGCTACTACAGATTTCCCAGAGACTCCAGTCTAGAATCTATTGCACTTGAAATGGGAGTCCCTAGAACGACCTTGCAGGGACATTTAAAGAAGGCAGAGAACAAGATAATAGGCTCTATAGTCCCCCATGTTCATACCTGGTATCATTTCAAAGGCAGTCGAGGGCAGCATCCTATGATAAGTGAAAACTAACAGATGGGAGAGAACGATGGCCTGCCTAAGCCATCGCCTCCATTGCCGCTCTCAGTCCTTCTCGACGGAGTCAGTATGATATGACTTGTTGATGATTAGCCATTTCCCATCATCTTGTCGCTGCAGAGTCAGAAAATCTGTGAGCGTGTCTATGCGTTCGGGGTCTTCTCTGACTGTTCTTGACCTAGCGAACGATACTGAGCCGTGCACTTCAACGGAGACAAGTTCACATTGAATTCTTTCGTCGGGATTTGGAGATTGCTTGCAGAAGCCTTCCCAGAAGGAACGAGGCATCGACTTTACTTCACCTTCCTTGACAGTTGTCATTCTAGCATCAGGATGCCACGACTCGAGGATCTTATCCCAAGATCTGTTGGTCACTGCGTCGAAATATGCATCAACCGTCTTTCCTATTTGGACTATTTCTTCATTCATGATAGAACACCACGTATTAGATGGGAGAAACAGGAATACCGAATGTGCATAAAGCTGGTAGGGGCATATGCCTTCGATGGAAAGCGAATCAGTGGTGTAGAATTCGGACATCCAATCCCAGTTACTGCTTGGTTCGTGCTATCTGGGCTTTTGCCCAACAATCAGAGCATAGCCGCCGTGTTCCCTCAGCAATTTTGTGACTTGACCGTCCAGCTTCTGAGCTCTCCTGTAGCGTGGGTCTCTGATCATCTTGCCGATTATCCTCCATGAGCTGCGAAGGATAAAGGACAGGATTCCACGGATGCCCATCTCGCTTGCAGAGCTAGGGATCTCAGAGCCTGGGACTTCTTTGATGTCAAGAACATCTAGACCCGACGACTCGAACAGGTCTCTGAGGCTCTCTGGCGTTAGGTGTCCGTTGATCGAGGGATATTCGTCAAGTAGGTCGATTAACTCTTGAGGCGCAGACTCGTTAAAGACCGTCTCGTTTGCCGCGATTAATCCACCAGGCTTGACGACTCTATAGGCTTCCTTCATAGCCGTTCTCTTGTCTTCAATAGCAGTCAATACTGACTCAAACAGTACAATGTCGAACTCTTCATCATCAAAAGGAAGATCTGTTGCATCTGCCACTTTGAATCTGACTCTTTCGTCGACTTTCTTCTTGTGAGCCCTTTCTTCAGCCTTTATGACCATCTTCTCGGAAATGTCAACTCCAATGACATCGGAATCGTATTCTTCTCCAATCTCACAGGCCGCGTGCCCTGGTCCGCTGCCGATGTCAAGGACTCTAATTTTGCCGTGGAGCTGACACATGGTCAGCAAATCCTTTGTTGCCTCGATACCACCCATATGAAGGCGAGGAAGAACATGGGCAAATTGCCCCATGAAGTCATACCATTCCCTCATAGTAAAGCTCGCTTCGGCATCATTCTCTATTTCACTCATTGTCCACCACTTCCTCAAACAGTGCGGATATTGATTTTCGTAATATTGCAAATCATTTGCATGCATATGCAATTAACTTCTATCATGCTGAATGTTTATGAGGGTTTCCGTCAAAGCCATTGACTGCCGGACCTCTTCTTAGTACACAAAACACGATTGAGAGGTCGATGTAGGATGTGTATTCAGTGGCTTCCAAGGCACTAAAGAAACTGACAGAGTATGAGAAGAAGTACGTCGACATAGTTGGTAGAAGATTCGGTGTCCACGGAAGGTCAGAAGCAATGGGGCAGATTTTTGCACTACTAAACCTGAAGGCGAAGACTCCTGAGGCTGCAATGAATCAGCAAGATATAGCTACTTTGATCCGCAAGTCGATTAGCACCGTCTCGAGATCGTTGAAGAAACTGGTCCAAGGCGGATACTGCGATTATGTCTTAGAAGACAATGAGCAGGATAGAGCAGAGCGGAGATATCACGCAAAGCGTGACTACACAGAGCTTCTCTTGGCCCGGATTTCCCATACACTAGCTGAAGCGCAAGGAATGGTTGATGATCTGACTTCCTTAAGTCAGTCAATATCAGAGGGGAAGAAGAAAGAGAACAAACAGCTGATAGATCAAATACAGCTCTATGTTGAGCAAACTCGAATAGCGAGTCGGGCAGTCGAGAAACTAGGTGATGATATTCTGAAGGGGCTTGGCAAGCAAGGTCATGGATAGAACGTGTGAGACTCCCAGTATTCAAGCCAGATCGGTTCTGTGTAGGCAAGTTCTGCGATTTCCTCCTCGCAGGTATCGATGAGAGACTGGAGGTAACCCTCGGTGTAGTGAGTGGCAATGAAGTATCTAGGTTGCAGATTCATAATCGCATCGACCGTCCCAATTCCAAGCAGATAAGCGGGAATGAAGGCCACATCGACAAGCCCCCTAAGCTGCTCGAGTTCAGGCATGTCCTTGGCATCACCACCGTGGTAAATGACAAAACCATTGATGTCAAAGAGGTAACTTGTCCAGTTTCGATCTCTAGCGTGACCGTATGTTTCTGTGTACAGGTAGAAAACCGTGATGTTGATTTCACCGACATTTAGCGAGTCGCCAGGAACTACACCAATACCATCATGAAGAGCGATTTCTTCAGACATAACAGCGGGAAATACATTTCGCGTTCCATCTTTCTGGAGCATGTTGACCATAGTTTCATTGTAGTGGTCAAAGTGGGGGTGCGTTATGAGGATTGCATCTGCTGGGAAGTCAGCATAGCTTTCCGACAGGTTATACGGGTCAACGTAGATTCGCATGCCCTCTGCTTCTATCATGACCCCGGCGGTATGAAGCAGAGTGACCGAAATTGCGTCGGCTTCAGAACCCGGACCGAAAATGTACGGAGCCAACGCGATACCTGACACAACAATTACGGCCAGCAAGATTGTCGTTATGGCAACAGCTCTGGATCGATTCATGGTACGCACATTTCGACATATACCGCACCCACGATAATTAAGAGAGAGGTTCAGCGCAGACTACTCATTTTCTGGCAAGAGAGGAGGAAGTGAATTGTAATTCCACGGAGCGTACTGCTTTGCGA
>CP070761.1:1191192-1203543 GCA_020348985.1 Candidatus Thorarchaeota archaeon
GGAACCGGCTTTGTCGGAAGCCACTTGGTGAGAATTCTCTGCAAAAAGGAGCACGATGTCACTGTTTTGGTCAGAGAGACTTCAAGCACTTCATTGATTGAAGGGCTCTCTTTCAAAAGAACTGTTGGAGATGTCCGTGACATAGACAGTCTGCTCGCCGGCGTTCAGGAGACTGAATGGCTCTTTCACAATGCAGCAATCATGTCTGAATGGGGCGGCAAGCAGCGATTCTGGCCTGTGAATGTGGAAGGCACACGAAACATACTCGAAACCGTTAGAAGAAAAGACATCCCCAGGTTGATCCACACTTCATCAACAGCTGTCTATGGTCCGGACAACAAAACAGAGTACATGACTGAGGACACACCGAAGAGACCTTTCGGAGCCTATCAGAAATCAAAGTGGGCTGCAGAGGAAGCGATACTGGAGTACGCGAATGATTATGGCATCAGAGCAGCAATAGTGAGACCTCCCACTATTATGGGCAGGGGGGATATGTTCACCGGACCCCAGCTGATCAGAATACTCAAAGCAGGAAGGATGGTCTTCTTTGGGGATGGTTCAAATTTGCACAGCATTGTACACGGAGCGGACGCAGCAAGGTGTCTTGTGTTGGCAGGAGAAGGGTTCGACAAAGCAGAGGGCAATGCTTTCAATGTAACTTCCTTCACCACAGAATGGAAAGAGACCATTGATGCCCTAGCAAGAGAGCTCGACATTCCATTGAAGGCGCGACATATTCCCTATAGACTTGCACATGGACTAGGCGCATTCCTAGGAGGGCTGTACAGAGCCTTCCTACGCTACAACTCCCCCATGTTATCACCACTGAGGGTGAAGCTCTTTGGAACACAGCAAGCTGTCGATGATTCAAAGGCCAGAGAGCGGCTGGGATATGAGCCAAAGTGGGATCTTGAGACAACAGCAAAAGATGTTGTGGAGTGGGGAGGAGAGGTAAAGCCTAGATAGAGATCGAGGACCCTTGGTAGGCGCAATCGTTATTGAGGGCTGATACACAACGCAACTGGATGGAAACCAGGAAACTCCACTCTGCCTGTGCACTCAATTGTCCGGACATTTGTGCATACATAGTTCACATTGAAGAAGGAAGAATAGTACGCTTGGAAGGTGATCCAGAGCATCCGTACACGTTGGGTCGCTGTTGTCCCAAAGGATACGGCCATGTTCTTCGAACCTATTCAGAAGGCCGGCTTCAGTTTCCAATGAAGAAACAGAAGAATGGAGAGTTTCTTAGAGTCACGTGGGAAGAGGCTCTTGATGACATTGCGGCGGCCTTCAATTGTGCAAAGGAGGAGTTCGGCCCACACTCTGTTGGAATCTATTCAGGCTCGGGTAACGATGGGCTGGCACCAAAATATGCTGCTAGATATGCAAATGCATTTGGTTGTAGAATGATACCGGGCATAGTTGAGATTTGCTTTCAAGGAGCCTACGAAGGAGCAAGGTTCAATGTTGGGCCATTCCCCCCGCATGAGTTGAGCGACTGGGCAAACTCAAAGTGCATTCTTGTCTGGGGCACAAACAAGTACGAGTCAAGCATTCACTGTAAGCGAGTGATCGATGATGCAATTGACGCGGGAGCCAAGCTTGTTGTCATAGATCCGAGAAGGACTCCTCATGCAAAGAGAGCAGACATCTATACGACGATTCGCCCAGGCACAGATGCCGCACTTGCACTAGGTATGGCCAAAGTCATAATTGAGAAAGAACTTCATAATGTGGGTTTTATTGAGAAGCACGTTTACGGTTTTGAGCAATATAGAGAACGAGCCAGAGAATATGATCTGAAAACAGTCAGTGAGATCACATGGGTGGATGAGAACGTAATCGAAGAGATGGCGGTAATGTTTGCCACCCATGGCCCAGGACTAATCATGACAGCACCAGCGGGGATGAATCACTACACGAACGGTACTTGGGCGGCAAGAGCTGTTCATAGCCTCCTGGCCATATGTGGGTATCTGGGCCTCTCTGGTAGTGGGTTTCAATATCTCTCCTCTGACAACAGCCCGTTCAACGGTCCGGCTGTTCGTCTGGATTACTTGCTTGATGAATCTGTCCAGCCTGTTGTGCCCTCGGGTACCTATATCCCCGAATTCGTGTTGAGCCAGGAAGAGAGTCCACTTCAGGTCCTGGTCATTCAGGCGGCTAACCCGATGACACAATGGCCCAACACTGAGAAGACACGAAGTGCTCTGAGGAAGATACCATTCAAGGTCTGCATTGACCAGATGATGACCGATACTGCTAGGCACTGCGATATTGTCCTCCCCGCAACCACGCTCTTTGAACATGACAACCTTGTTCATAGCGAGCTCCATAGAATCGTCCAGTACTCACCAAAGCTTGTTGAGCCACAAGGTGAGGCGAAGCATGAGCTAGAAATCTGGAAATGTATAGCAGAACAAACTGGACTCGAGTCATTTTTCCAGATCACTGAGAGGGACGCCATCCGATTATCTTTGGAAAGCGATGATTGTAGACACATTACACTAGAGAAGCTGAAGCAACAACCTGAAGGAATCAGGACGTCTGCTCCGGCAATTCCGTTTGCTGAGGGAGATTTCGGGACCCGCTCCGGCAAAGTGGAGCTTTATTCTGATGAGCTGGAGGAGTTGGGTTACGATCCGCTGCCGTTTCATGAAGAGCCGGCCGAAAGCCCAATGTCGACACCAGATGTCTTCTCGGAATATCCGCTAATCATGATTACGGGAAGGCTGCGTGAACGTCTGCATTCTCAGTTCACAGCACTAGAAGTCGGCGCAACGGTGACGAACTATGTATATTGCACGTCCTGTCAGAAATGCGTGAAGGACTGTCCGGATGAAGCCATATCACTGAGACCCCCAAGCCCAGAAGAAATGGCTAAGCAACCAGCCTATGAAGAAGAAAGTCGAGCCGAAATGAGAAGCAGACTTGGTGCTTTGGTTAGGGGACTCGCAGTACGCAGTTCAGGAGAAGTGCTGAGGATTCCCAACGAGATGACAGGGCTTCTAATTCCAGAATGGGACATCGACAAGTGCATTGGATGTAGGGAGTGTAATCTTGACCTCTGTCCTTACAACGTGATAACTGAACCAATTCGTCTTGTTCCTGAGAAAGAGAGGCCAAACACAAAAGCGATTGTGGTTCTTCATCCACAGACTGCGGATTCCTTGGGACTTGTGGAAGATGATTCGATCTATGTTGAATCGAGAAGGGGCAGAGTGGACAACGTTAGACTCAAGCTGTCAGAGGGTCTTGATCCCAGAATCATCTGGGCATCTGATGGTTGGTGGAACAGAGAGGGCAACATGAATTTGCTTACAGATGACCGTTATACTTCGTTTGGACATACTCCAGGCTTCAATTCTGTTCTTGTAAGAGTCGGCAAATCTAATACCAAACCAAGTTAGGTCACTGTGTCTCGTCATCCATAGTCGGAGGAGGCCAGAGATCGAGCATAATCCTCACGGCAATGATTTGGCCGAAGTGGTGGCTATTGTGTTGTAGAGCAACAAGAACCCAAGCTCCCGAGGGCCCCCTGGGCCATGTCGGTACTGGTTTTGTCATATCAGTTGAACGGACTATTTTCTCGAGCTCCTCAATTCCAGTTATGAATTGGGTCACAAGTCTCGGCCACTCATCATCATCCTCGAGCTCCATCTCCGTAGGCCATTCAACCTTGCTTACCTCTCGCCAGTCCATCTTCTCTCCCTTTAGCATCCTTATTGTGTAGTCCTGCCAAATCTCAGCGTGATGAAGCAGCTCCCAGCATGAGTGCATTTCACTCGAGGGACGTTCTCTGGCTTTAGATGGCTCCAATCCGCTGATAGCCTTGGCTGGGTGAACATGAGTATGCTTGGCATAAAGCCCATCAATCAGAATCTCATCGAAGATGTCTTGGGGGTTCATGGTTCAGCACCTTCTTGTCGACAACCTAGGTTCATTTCAATCCTGTATCCCAGGACAGAGTAAAGGTAATCCTGGCCAACTCAAGGATACAGATAGCGAGGGTATTATATTGGCTTTACTCTTATCCCACACCTCAGGGATACACCACATAGGCACTGAGGTGCTCCGTTGAACGAAGTCATGACCATCCTAGAATCGTCGCTAACTGACGCCAATTTCCGCAAGCTGCTGGCAATCCCAAACAGGCATGTTCACGAGTTTGTGGCAAACGCAATCGAGCTTTGTGAACCGATGAAGGTGTTTGTTTGTGATGATAGTGAAATGGATACCGAGTATATCAGAAGAACAGCAATTGCCCGGGGCGAGGAGACTGAGCTGGCAGTTCGGACACATACTGTTCACTTTGACGGAATGTTTGATCAGGCCAGAGATAGAGAGCATACAATCTATCTTGTTCCAAAGGGCGAAACGCTCGGAAAGCACTTAATGCAAACAGACAGAGAGAGGGGACTCAAGCTCACCAAGGATCGATTGAGAGGAAGTATGAGAAACAAGAAGATGATAGTACGGTTCTTCTGTCTGGGGCCAATTGACTCGGTCTTCTCAATCCCGTGCGTTCAGATAACAGATTCATTTTACGTAGCACATAGTGCAGACTTACTTTACAGACATGGCTACAACTTCTTCAGAAGGCTTCCTGAAGATTCAGAGGTGTTCCGGATGCTTCACTCGTCCGGGAAACTGATGCATTCAGTCAGTATCGACTGGAAAAGGCGTGGTGTTGCGATTGACTACAGAGAGAACACAGTATACAGTTACAATACACAATATGCCGGAAACACAATTGGACTGAAGAAGCTGGCCCTTCGTCTTGCAATCCGCAAGGCCAGCAGGGAGGGCTGGCTGGCCGAACACATGTTTCTGATGGCCGTACACGGACCAAACGGAAGGAAGACCTACATGACCGGAGCGTTCCCCTCTGGCTGCGGAAAGACAAGCACATCGATGATTCCAGGAGCTACTATTGTGGGTGATGACCTGGCTTATCTGAGAAAGGTCTACGGGAAGATTAGAGCGGTCAATGTCGAAAAAGGAATCTTCGGTATAATTAGGTCTGTCAATGAGAAGGATGACCCTGTTATTTGGGATGTTCTTCAATCAGAGCATCCAGTAATCTTCTCTAATGTGCTCATCAATGATGGTGTTCCTTATTGGATAGGTGACGGACGAGAGCCTCCAAAAAGAGGTATCAATTTCTCCGGAGAATGGTTCGAAGGAAAGAAGGACGAGAGTGGTGAAGAGATTCCACCTGCACACAAGAATGCGAGGTATACAATAGCTCTCGATGGACTGTCGAACCTCGACGAGACCCTAGACGACGTTGATGGTGTCAAGGTAGGCGCGGTGATATACGGAGGTCGCGATACAGACACATGGGTTCCTGTTCAGGAGTCATTTGATTGGGCTCACGGCGTCATAACAATGGGAGCAAGTCTCGAATCTGAGTCGACAGCTGCAACTCTTGGTCCCAGTGGAGTAAGATTGTTCCAGCCGTTCTCGAACATGGATTTCTTGTCAATCCCCTTAGGGCGATACATATCAAATCACTTGAGATTCGGGGAGGCAACCGAAGCCCCCCCGAAAGTCTTCGGCGTCAACTACTTCCTGAAGGATTCCAATGGGAACTTCATAACTGACAAGCTAGACAAGCGCGTCTGGCTGCAGTGGATGGAGCTTCGTGTCCATGGCGAGGTCAGTGCCATGAAGGCGCCGACAGGACTACTACCCTGGTTTGATGACTTGCAGAGACTATTCAGAAGATATCTCAACAAGGAATACACAATGGAGGACTATCTGACACAATTCGAGACACGTGTTCCTGAGCTAATTTCAAAGATTAACAGGATTGAAAACGAATATCGCGAAGGAGTCACTGATGTACCAGCTCTTCTTTTCAGCATTCTGGAAGAACAGCGTGAAATGTTGCTGGCAGCTCAGAGAGAACACGGCGACTGCATACCTCCAACGGTATACGACGAGATACACTAGGGATTGTCTAACCTAGTCATAGTACTTCACAGCGTCGTCATGGGTAGAGTAATAATCTTCTGAATTGTCCTCTTCATAGTAACTCTGAGTCTGTGTTGACAAATAGTGGCCCTCAATCGTTGCGGTTCCGTCGTACGTTGACAGCTCCGCATGCGTGATATCGTTTCCTTTGTTGTCCTTTATGATCCACTCAGACCTTGCCCGAATTCTGCTAAAGGGCCAATCGTGAAGGCATGCCTGACGGAACGTGGTTGTTGATTGTCCTGTTACAACGGCCTCTTCATCAGAGACGGGGTCTATGATGAACCGTCTAAGTATCGAAGTATCTACTGATCGATGAGCATGCCTAAAGCCACTACTGAGAGACGATTCAATCAACGTGCTGCTTTTTGACATCAAAAGTAAGCAAATGAAGCCAGGAACAAGCACAAGCATGATGTAGACGTCAATGCTCGGCAGTACTGATGGTACAAAGTATCCAAAAACACCAAAAGCCACAGCCAAAAGATAGCAAATCCCTATCGAGCGGTTGTAAATTGCCAATTCCTCAAGTTTCCCTCCAAACCATTCCAGATGCTGGTTTCACAATCACTTCATACTTTGATACTTCTGCACTTATGCTTTTCATCGGGTCTCTACTCCCAGCAAAACGTATATCTTCAATCCTAAGGTTGGGCCGGGGCAGGTCGGAAAGATGGATTCCCGAATCGAACATCACGCAAGGATTATCGTAGAATGGAGCATTGAGATTAAGCCTGGAGACATGGTTACGATTGCCACATCTCCAGCAGGTCACGACTTAGCCGTCGCCGTGACAAAGGAAGTGGCCAAGGCAGGTGGCAGGCCTATTACTATGATGCTAAGTGAGGAGATAGACAAAGCAAAGTTTGATGGTGCTAGTGAGGAAGTACTAGAGCTCTTCCCAAAACACCAGATGGCCATTGTCGAGAATAGTGATGCATTTGTGTTCATTAGATCGCCCGTAAATACGAGAGCTCTCGCCAGTGTGGACCCCAAGAAGGTCATGTTGGAAAGAAAGACGATCCGAGAAATAGTCAATCTGCGTCTGCAGAAACGCTGGGTACTCACTGTGCATCCGTGTCTCAGCCTGGCACAACAGGCCAACATGAGCCTGGAAGAGTATCAGGATTTTGTCTATCGTGCAACTCTCTTGGACTGGAAGAAAGAGAGCAAAAACATGTACCTCATCAAGGAGCATCTTGAGAAACACAAAGACATCAGATTTGTTGGACCCGAAACGGACCTTTGGGCGTCAACTGAAGGAAGAATCTGGCTAGCATCGGACGCAAAGCACAATCTGCCTTCGGGAGAAGTGTTCACTGCCCCCGTCGAGACAGCCGTCGAAGGAAAGATCTACTTCGACATCCCATTCCTGCAGCAAGGCAGGGTTCTGGAGGGTGTCCGCCTCACTTTCGAGAAGGGCGAAGTGGTTGACTACTCTGCAGAAAAAGAAGAAGGAACGTTGAAGGAGATACTCGAGACAGACGAGGGAGCTCGTCGCCTCGGTGAGATGGCCATTGGGACGAATAGAGGCATCACCCAATACACACTGAACATGCTATTCGACGAGAAGATTGGGGATACGATTCACTGTGCGCTTGGAAATGCATACAAAGACAACAACGGGACAAATGAAAGCGCTGTTCATGTGGATATGATCAAGACGATGATCGAGGGCGAGATAACCGCCGGTGATGAAGTCATCTACTCGAAGGGCAAGTTCTTTTACGAGAATGAATGATAATTGCGCCCGACATCCTGGTTTTGTGTCGTCTGCCGTCGAAAAAGAGAATGAACCTTCCGAAAAATGACTCAAATCGCGGAAAATGTGCAAAGACCTCACACGGTCATTTTTACTACGAAGCTTAAGATAGCATTTTGAACATACCATCGACGCCACCATATCGCCTTGCGTCACCACCAAACTGGAAGGTATTACAGATTGACATCGAGCGATGCAAGGTCAACTGGTCTCCTCTTTGTATTCGTCATGTTGTACCTTCTGGTCGTTCCTCTTCAGGCTCAGTACCCTGCAGACCTCGAATCGAAAGAACTCCGAATCACGAATCAAATGACAGAAAGTGCGGTCTCCTCACTCACGAGTCATGGGCCCATTTTGATTTCTAGCAACAGAGACTTCCAGAGTCAGGGGTGGCCAGGAAATGGGACAGTGGAGAATCCGTATGTAATTGAAGGGCTTAGCATACAATCAGAAGAGAATTGCATCTTCGTAACAAGGACGTCGGTTCATTTTGTGGTACGAGACTGTAGGCTGAGTTCTGGCGATGACGATAAGGGAATTGGGATCTTTCTCTTAAAAGTCTCAAATGCTGTCCTAGAGAACATCACTATCACCGATCTGTCAACAGGGATTCTTGTTGATAGAGTAGCGTATACTTCAATCTCCAGAGTCGTTTTGTCGAACATAAAGACAGGAATTGTGTTGGATCGGTCTAGCGACATATTGGTAAATCAAACGTCAGTATCCGACAGTGTTTATGGTGTACACGTCAGCAAGAGTCAGGATTGTGTTATCAGAGATTCAGAAGTTTCTAATTCAGATATTGGTGTGCTCACAGAGGGTAGTTTGGATGTCACTCTTTCAGGCAATCTTGTCTATGATTGCACCCACGGTTTCTTCATTCATTCCTCACACAGGGGTATTGTACGCGGGAACACCCTTCATGATCTGGCCTATGGGGTGTCAACCTCATACTCTGATGATTGCCGCTTGATTGGAAATGAAATTCGGAATTCTGACTACGGTGCCTTTCTCACAAATGGAGATAGACTCAACGCAACAGGAAACGATGTCCGATCCAACAAGATAGCAGGCATCTATGTTCGGATATCTGAAGATAGCGCTTTCATCGACAACATGATAATGGACAATGCAGGAACTGGTCTGTATTTGAAAGCAGGCTCGAACTGCAACATATCCACCAATGAGATAGGGTACAATTCGGTGAGCAATGCCGGTGACTACAAAGACGCAACAGTCATCGTCACACTTGAGAATTCATGGGACGGCAATGCTTGGGGAGACTACCATGGAATTCCTACATACGCAATTCCAGGAGACCGCAAAAGCGTAGACAATTGCCCACATTCGATTCTGAGGACTCACAGTCCAGATGATGTGGTCTTGGAATTCGGAGAGACAGCTTCTTTCATCTGGAATATTTCAGCGTTCAGGCCAGATCGGTTCGAAGTGTCGAGGAATGGCGAAGTGTCTCAGAGCGGCAAATGGAATGGATCGAACCTAAGAATAGAACTGGCATCCCTTGACGTGGGCGTTTATGATTACGCTCTGACAGTCAACACCACAAGTAGACGAGTTTGGACAGATACTGTATCGGTGAGTGTTTTTGACTCAATAGGGCCAGTTTGGATAGATGGGCCTGAAGATACATCTATCGAGTCAGGAGGAAGGTTCTCAATTCAGTTGACTGCATACGACCCATCAGGAATAGATCGCTACTGGGTGAATAACACAGACGATTTTACCATCGACTTGAATGGAAATGTGAGTGACACACATGTCTTGTCGGTGGGATTGTATTGGCTTGAGATAGGAGTCGCAGATGTATATGGAAATCCTCTGACCACTGTGATTACTGTTCATGTGGTTGATACAACAACCCCAATAATCGATGGTCCTAACGACATTTCGATTCATGAGGGCACAGCTGGAGTTGCGATTGTTTGGTCGACGTTCTATGACCTGAATCCTGGTTCCTATCAGATACTTAGGAATGGAACGATGCTCAGAGAGGGCTTGTGGAATAGCACTTCTGAGTCCTTAGTCATTAGCCTAGATGATCTTCCGCCCGGAACTTACGTCTACTCATTGATCCTCAGTGATACCAGTGGCAACAGTGTAGAGGATGAAGTGCTTGTCATCGTGACCCCACAAGAGACTCCCACGACCGAGACTACAACTCCAACCACAACCTCAGGGCAACCTCCAACAACAACTGACACGAGCCTAACTTCCCCGCAGGATAGCAGCATGGCCCCCCTTGCTACAATAACCGGGTTCTCAGTGGCCGCAGCCATTGTGATTCTCGTTCTTAGTAGAAGGGGAGTCATGCCGCTCTCAAAGAAAGGCAAATGACTGAACACAGAATGCAAAGGGGCTTAATAGGCGAAAACAAGACCAGGGGTGGGACCGGCAAGGATTCTTTGGGTGTGGTTATTGTGGTACTTACCGTAACCAAGAGTCCCTACTAGCCCACCGACCTGACCATGGAAGACGTTGTACTAAAGCCTTTCCAAAGATTGCAGACCAAGATGTCAAAAATGGATGATGCGGAAAGAAACACTCTACTTGTTTTTAGCAAATCTGCTTCGAGTTTTCCAGTGGCGGAGTTCGAAGAATATATCTGATGAAGTGCTGACTCGCACGCAATATCCCTGTGTATGATATAGTGGATATGATCTGGAAGCTGCAAACGCAGGGTCGGCTTCTGATCACCAAGAAGAGCGAACGAGGCAAGGTTGGTCTGATGTCAGACGAAATCAAGCAGAAGATTGTCGAGCTTGTTGTGGAACGGGACCTCAGCTCGATTGAGCTTATTAGTGATATGCTGGAAATCGATGAAGATGTGACCTTAGCGGCCATCCAGGAGCTTCTGAGTGAAGGTCAACTCAAAGGGAATCTGACCGACGACAATACACGATTCTTCAAGGCAGAAATTGATTTGTCAGATAAACCAGTCATTCCCAGAGAATCTGAGGAGCCAGATTTTCTGAGGTTCAATCCAAGACCAGGAAGAATAACTGCCTCTATTGGGGCGGTAATCTTGATTGCTGGCATTGTAGGATACCTTCTATATCAGGACGATATTGCACTCTCAAGCGTTTTCGCCATTATCATGTTCATTGGGGTCTCGATAACAAGCTGCGGCTGCTACTACCTGGGGACGAGAAAAACTCCTTGAGTAGCCATATGATTCTGTGTTCGAGGTCACTTCCAAAAGGTGAAGCTTAAGTACTCCTCAAATTCCCGCCTCGACACAGGACAGACCAAAGATGCAGGACATAGTATTCCAGCTGCTGCCTATCGTCGCCTTCGCAGTTGGCGTCGGTATCATTTCTGCGATGGTAGGAATCGGTGGTGGCATCCTGAATACGCCATTATTGATTATTGTCTTCCTTCTGCCTGCACAGCAAGCATCGGCGACCGCGTTGGTTGCTGCACTGTTCATAGCAGTTGCAGGTACATGGGCGTACGGAAGGCAGAAACCAAGTCCTATCATAACCAAGGTCGGACTTCTCCTAGCAGTCACAACGGCCCCTGGATCCATAATTGGGGTGGGCCTGCGTGAACTCATCACGGATGACTATCTTCTAAGGCTCGTCTTTGGTGTGTCTCTGTTTCCTGTCGCATTGAAAATGCTCTTCGCGAAGCAGAAAGGCAGAGGTGATCTTGCGTCGGAGCTTGCAGCCTTTGACGTTTCGGATGTCTCTCGCGAAAGGATGGCATCGGCCCTTCTTGGGGCGTTCATTGGAGGTGTTGCTGCAGGTCTCTTGGGGATAGGAGGCGGGGCCATTGTTGTACCCGTACTCAACATTCTCGTAGGCCTTCCTATGCATGCCGCAGCTGCAACCTCAATATTTACTATGATATTCACGGCAGGTGCGGGCACCGCTCGAAACTACATTGGAGGACACGTCGACCTCGTCTTTGGTCTCACGTTGGGCATCGGGATGCTCATCGGAGCCCAGTTCGGAGCCAGATTCGCGAGCAGAGTGAATGCGGCTCAGCTGAAGAGAATCTTTGGTTTGATTCTGGTGTTTCCGCTTGTGAAGATGATGAAACTGGGACAGTTTTGGTTAGACCCTCTTGGAGTTGACTTTCTGCTAGCCACAATAGGAGATGTCATAATCTGGGCAATCATTGTGATACCCATTGGCATCGTTAGGATGTATCAGCTCCACAGATCACAGAATGAACAGAACCCATCAACAGAAGAAGCGGAACGTGACATCGGGTCACAGATGACTTGACGGCTAGGTTGCCAATTTAGAAACTGACAAATCCGTAGTAATATCTCAAGCATCTGAAGCGTAGATGGGAGAGTGTGCCATGAAAGTCATCACTGCATCAAGTGAGCATATTGATACGATTGTGGGGCACAGGATTGAGATGTTCAGGTCCATGGGCTGGACAGATGAAGAGCTTGAGAACACAAGACCTGTGGTGCAGAGATTTCTGCAAGAACATTGGGATCATAACCTTAGAGCCTATCTTGCAGTGGTTGATGGAGAAGTCATCGGCGGCTATGCGATCGGATTGGGAGTGAGCCTGCCTACGTACAAGAACCCTTCCGGGAGAAGAGCTAGTATTCACAATCTGTATGT
>CP070761.1:1203643-1206347 GCA_020348985.1 Candidatus Thorarchaeota archaeon
GTCACACTCAGGCAGACTCAGGTCAACTTCGATGCGCCTGCACCAACACCTTATGGCGACAATGTGACCTTCACAATAGCCTACCTAGACATAGCAGGAGCCATCGGTGCGGGGATTCCGGATGCAACTCTAACACTCTACTACCTTGGAGCTCCAGTGCCTCAGGTCAACTACTATGAGACATTTGATGGTCAAGGTAGTTTCACAATTGAGTTCTATACAGGATTCTTCAGTGAGCCTGGGTTCTACGACCTCAATGCCAGCCTGACTTATACTGGCAGCTACTTCAGCGCTGACGGTTACGCTATCAGAACTATGAATGTGAGATTGAGAAACACGATTCTCTCGGTTGAACCGGTGGGTCAGATTGGCTTTGGTACTCAAATGCAGATTACGATAAACTTCCAGGATATTCTGACATTAGCCAACATTGCTAATACATCCTCAACAACGTTCCTGACGATTCTCAACAACACCGGAACCCCCTGGGACTACACTGTTCAGTGGCAGCCAGCGACAAGCAACTATCTTCTCATAGTAGAGACAGCCAATCAACCCACACTCACACTTGGAGACCACACTCTGTGGCTCAACATGAGCTATGTCTACCAGGATCCGTTCTACAGATGGGATGATGGTTACGTCCAGTTTGCAATACGCACACGAACATCCAGCCTGGACCTTCAGGAAGCACCAATTCCAACTCCATTTGGCGAGAATGCTAGCTTCGTACTGTTCTATTGGGATGCTGACAATGCGACCAATGGAATCTCGGGTGCAACAATTAACCTTGAAATCACGGGTCCGTTGGTCCTGAACACAGATTATTTCGTAGACGAAGTACTACCTGGTGTCTACAATATCTTCATTGACTCAGCAGCTCTTGGGGCACTTGATAAATATGAGGTAAAGGCAACTGCAGTCTGGCCTGGCGGCGCTCCGTTCCACAAGAACGCTGCACGGAACGTCTCGGTAACAACCACACGAAGAACAGCCACAGTGGAGATTGTTACACCAGCTACCCAACCGAGATACCTTGACAATATGACTTTCACCTTCGAATTCGTCGATTCAATAAACGGATCCAAAGTGACAGGGATTTCCTCATCAGACATCACGTTGTACCTGGAGGGGGCTCCACTGGGACAGAGTGATTTCACAATGACTGAAATCTCATCGCAGTTCGAGGTTTCTGTCAACTCGACTGTCTTGGGTGCGACGCTGATAAGTAATCTCAATCTTACCATCTTTGTAGACTGGAACGATGGCATTTCACCATTCTACACTGACGATGGAACCACGATGCGGGTGTCAACGCGTGGCAGGTCAATCTTTGTTGAACCACAGCAGATTGAGACAACTCCGATTAATGACAATATGACAGTATCATTCATCCTTACAGATGAGGACAGGGGCACTCCGGTTTCTAATGCAATCATACTGTTTAGCTGTCAGACCAGGACGATAGAAGAAGGTTCGTCATTCTGGATAAACGAAGGTGCTGGAGCATATGCTGGATACTACAATATCACAATCAACACTGCGTTTCTACTGTCAGTCGGAGACTACAAGTTCGATTTAGTGATTCAGTGGGACCCTGCCCAGTCACCATTCTATCGCAATAGATCGGTAATCACCTTGAATGGTGCAGTTGACCTGATTCTCACCACTCTACAAGCACAGACACCTCAACCCTCTTCAGTTCAGATTAGTGGTGATATGTTCGTCATCGTGGAATTCAGAGACTTGGACCATGAAAAAGGCGTAAATGGCTCGACTATCGATGTCCGATATGAAGGCGGCTCTCAGCATGGTGTAGTACCTCAAGGGCTCAATGTACTAGCCATCGGAACTGGACTATACAATGTCAGTTTCAGCACGATTGATCTAGACAGCTTTGGCACTCAAGCGCTCAGAATTACTGCTTTGAAGTCATTCTTCTCTGTGTCCTTTGCGATACCTACGTTCACTGTCATTCCAATCAATGCAGTTCTTGATCTTCGGGGCGTCACTTCGGAAACACTATTCTGGACGGAGAATTCCACAATCGTCATAGATCTCCGAAACTCGCTTTTCGGGAATCTGACCTCCGGCGCAGTTATATCATGGACCTTCAATGATACTTCTGGAGTATTCTTTGAAATCGGAACCACTGGGACATACGAAGGATATGTCAACTCCTCCGCATATGATTCAGGGACTAATCTGGTCCATGTAACTGCTTCAAGATTGAAATACAGCATATCACCAATAACATTCACAATTGTTGCCCTAACACTACCCAGCGACATAACTGTCGCAGCACCTGTAGATCCTGTCTTTGAGAGTCCGCGAGGAACGCCCATTCATGTGGTTACTTATCTTCTCGACTCATACCGTGGCGGACGTATAGACCCGTCTTACGTTACTGTGGCGAACTTGATCTTCCAGAGTATCACATACCCTCTATTTCACAATGTCACCGACAACTCATGGTACACTACTCTGCCTGCAAGTGCTACTGACACACTTGAACCGGGTTTCGTCTATAGTGCACGAATCTCTGTTGATTTTAGAAACTATGACCCATTAGGTGCTGGCTTCAAGATAGAACTACAGGCAACTGAAACGACACTGCATTTGGTCGGTGATACGAAAGAGAAAATCGATGTTGTCTACTCGGAGATTTTCACATTCACTGTTACGTTCAATGAAACCGTTTCTG
>CP070761.1:1206447-1252538 GCA_020348985.1 Candidatus Thorarchaeota archaeon
TCAGTCCTTTTCCACTCTTCTTGGCCGACAGTATAGTAAAAGAGGGTCTTGCCTTGAATACCGTCGCCTCTGAGACATGTGTCAAAGAAGTCTGCATGATGATGCCAGTGATGCTTGATATCTTTCAGGTCACGATTGATTCGCTTGGGTCTCCGCCGGCCGATCTTGACCGGCTCTGCTGCACCGTGGTTCCAGTCACCAAGAATCGCTATCATTGGATTCTCCAGATTCAGAAACTTGTTGATTACTGCTTCTCCATATCCTGAGTCGTACCAAGAGCAGATCGTATAGATGGGAATCCCTGTGCGTCCCAGGGAGTTAGCATAGGGATAGAGCGATCTTGAAGCTAGGTCCAAACCTTCAGGTGTTGTGTCGTCGCTATAGTCATAGTCTTGCGTCAAGTCATCTACGTATTGATTCTGAGCGTGCTCCTCTACCACAGCTCGGAGTTTGATTTCGTCAGGGTCTGAGTTGACAGGTGTGACACTCCTGAGCAAATAGTAGTATAGAGGCCGTACTTCCTTGAATGCATGACTGCTGTTTAGATCAAGACTTCTTCCAAAGAAAGACCACATTTGCATGAAGCGCTGATCATAGACGCCTCCGGGAAAGACAACGTCTGTATACGCGTCCCAAAATGAATGCAAAGGCATGCATGCACGAGTGGCAGAATGCCCCAGAGCGGCACAGAATTCTGAGGTGCTGCCAACATACGAGACACCAAGAGGAATCACCTCACCATTCGACCAGGGTTGACGGACGATCCAATCAATTATCTCTCTTCCATCCTCAATCTCTGCCTTTGAGAAAGGCCCTTCTGGTCTGTGTCCTGTACTTGCTCCAGTCCCTCGTACATCCACATGAATTGTGGCATAACCCCTGCTGGTAAGGACCTGCGGCACGGGCCGATTTCCAAACACCTCGTTCACAAACCATCCTAGCGGAGCACGGATTCTTCGCGTCCTCCAATATCGAGTCTGGAAAAGCGCAGCTGGGATTCTAGTTCCAGAATCCATTCCCTTAGGGAGACAATACGACACGGCAATCTCCACGCCATCCCTCATTGTGATGTACTCGGAATGGACAGTGAGACCTTTGTACAGAATCTTCTCCTTATGATCTATGGATGGAAACGGAGTCTCTCTTGAACCATATTCATTCATTCTGTCTTCCGTCCTTCCACTGTGTTATGGCTTTGGTCGCACTTCGTCTTAAGTCTAGAGGCGCCGAGGGTTCACGTTCCACCCAAAAGATAAATCGAAGGATGTCCCCGAGCCAACGCGATGCCAGAACCCTTCAAAGTCCTGCAAATCGGATTCGGCACCATTGGAGGTCCGATAGCTAAGGCGATAATCGAACGAGAGAATCTAGAGCTCATGGCCGTCATAGATGTAAATCCTGATCTTCATGGCAAGTCTGTTGAAGAAATCATGTCTATAGATTCTGAGACTTCAACGGTAATCCACAGCAGCATCGATGCTGCGCTTGGAAAAGACCAGACTTCCCCTCCTGATGTTGCACTGGTCATGACACTCTCGGATTTGGAGAAAGTCAGCCCGACCATCATTCAGTGTCTGAGTGTCGGCATGCACGTAGTGTCTATCTGCGAGGAGTTGTCGTATCCTTTCGAACGACACCCTGAACTATCAAAGAAGATTGATGCTGTCGCACGGGATGCCGGCAAGGCCGTCTTGGGAACTGGAATCAATCCAGGATACCTCATGGACCTGCTTCCAATTGTGTCAACCGCACCACTTCAGCAGGTAGACACAATTCATGTGACCAGGGTTATTGACTCTGCAAAGAGACGCGCTTCTTTCCAGAAGAAGGTCGGAACGAGCATGTCAGAGGATGAGTTCAAAGTCGCGATCGAGAACAAGGTAATTACTGGGCATGTTGGATTGGTCGAATCAATGCGAATGATCAGTGATGCACTTGGAATGGAGCTGGATCACTTTGAGGAGTTCCCTCCAGAGGCAATCATTGCCTCTGAAGAGACTGTAACCTCATTCGCCACTGTGGAAGCAGGAAAGGTATTGGGATTGAAGAGCAGAGGCATCGCGGAAAAGAATGGCAAGACTATCATTACTCTGGATTTCATTGCACACGCCGGCGCTTCTCCGGAATTCGACGAGATTGAGATTGAAGGATATCCGAATCTAACACAGAGAATCGAAGGCGGTGTAATGGGGGATTATGGAACGGCAGCTATGGCGATGAACATGATTCCACTTGTCGCTCAGTCTCCTCCTGGCCTCTACACAATGAAAGACTTGCCCGTTCCTCGTAACACTCAAAGGTTCTGGAAGAACTCAGACTAGTTGCTATAGAGATTCTTCTCCGAAAAGATAGGAGGCATTGAAAGATGCTTGACAAGTACAAGAGTAGCTCCCCAAAATCCGGAAATCTTTGGAGGCGCGCACTACAGGTGTTTCCTGGAGGAGTCAACCACAACATCAGGACCTTTGGACTTGATAGTTGCGGCGCCTATCCTCCGTATGTCTCAAAGGGCCAAGGGAGTCATATCTGGGACGTAGATGGAAACGAATACGTTGACTGGTGGATGACGCACTACGCGCAGATACTGGGTCACAATGATCCAAATGTGCGAAAAGCCTTGAAGGATCAGATTGAAAGAGGACTTCATTTTGGAGCACCGAACGAGAGTCAGGTCATTCTTGCTGAGAAGCTGGCCGAAGCAATCCCGTTCATGGAGAAGATGCGTTTCTGTTCTACTGGCGCAGAGTCGACTATGTACGCCGTCAGACTGGCACGTCTCTTCACAAAGAGGCGCCTTGTGGCCAAGACTCTAGGCGGTTGGCACGGCGGAAACGATTCTCTCGGATACCATCTCAAGCACCCATTCACCGACGCACCCTTCTTTGATGGAGTCTCATTCAACTTCAATGATATAGATAGTTTCGACTCGCTCCTAGCTGAAAACGGAAATGAGTTGGCCGCAGTTGTCATTGAACCAGTCCAAGGAGCTGGAGGTGCGCTCGAACCTGAATCAGGATTCCTACCCTACATACGCGAAGAGACGGAGAAAAGGGGCATAATCCTGATCTATGACGAGATCATCTCCGGCTTTCGTTTTTGTTACGGCTCAGCCGGTGACAAGCTGTTTAGCACTGTTCCGGACATGATAACACTCGGAAAGATAGCTGGGGGCGGGATGCATCTTGGTGTGTATGGCGGGAGAGAGGACATCATGTCCTTGGCAACGCCAGGCATTGAGGGTGGAAGATGGGTCGGCGGAGGAACTTTCTCTAGCCATCCATTGGCCATGGCTGCGGGCTCAGTCACACTCGACGAACTCCGGTCTAGAAGAGACAAATACGATTCACTTAATCGAAAGGCAACTGACTTCAGGGCCAAGGTCAACGCGGTCTTTGATGGACTGAGGGCAAGAGCGATATCGACTGGCTATGGTTCGTTGACTTACATCCATTGGCTTCACACTGACCTGGGAGAACCACCATTTACAGGAAGAGATCTTTCAGCCGCATCAGACCACGATACAATGGACAAGTTCCAAGGACTTCTGATGCAGGAGGGGATATTTGGATATCACGGACTTGGAGCATTGTCATTCTCTCACTCAGATGATGACATAGGATCTACGCTTTCAGCGATAGAGTCTGTTAGCAAGAGTATGGTCTGAAGTAGAGACATAGCTCACTCAGTTTGAGCCATAGCCTTAATTCGCTCGACAACTTCCATCAAATCCATATTGCAGCGATGAATTGAATCTCAATGCCTGTGAAAGATTGGAATGGACGACAATGCAGCATGAAACTGTGAAGGCCAAGTCGCTTCTATCAAAGCCCATAGTGGCTGACGCATGGTTTCATGTCAACCGATCGATGAATGCCTACCGAGGGTGTGAGCACGGCTGTGTCTACTGTGACGGGATGGCTGAACACTATCATGTTGACAATTTCACCACACACATTAGAATCAAGGAGAACGCCGCAAAGGTACTGAGACGTGAACTGAAGAAGGATGGATATACATCTCAAACAGAGCTAGAGACCGAGACACTTTGGAGGTTCATGGACCCCGAAGATGCCAAGAGGATGGCTCTCAGAGTCCCCAGAAAGAAGGTCATTGGCGTCTGTGGAGGAGTCTCTGACGGCTATCAGCCAGCAGAGAAAGAACACAAGATAACTCGTCAGGTCTTGGAGACTCTGCTCGACTTCCGAATGCCAGTTTTTGTCTTGACAAAGTCAGATTTGGTCCTTAGAGACCTCGATCTTCTGAAAGAGATAAACGAGAGTGCATTTGCCAACATCATGTTCACGATTACTCTCAGTGACGAAAAGCAAAGAGGGATATTCGAGCCAAAGGCATCGTCAACTCCCGAAAGGTTTGCGGCGCTGAAAGAAATCCGTAAAGCAGGACTGCCCGGCGGTGTCATGGCCACTCCGATCATACCGACAATTGGAGACAATCTGGAGAACATGACTGCTCTTGCAAAGGAAGCAAAGAGAGCAAAGGCCGAGTTCATTCAATTTGGTGGAATGACTCTCAAGCCAGGGCGGCAAAAGGGGTACTTCCTTCGAGTTATCAAGAGGAGATTCCCAGACAAGCTTTCAGAGATCTCCAATATCTACGCTAACAACAACAAGTACGGAACTCCCGACTGGAAACGGCTGCCTGTCAATGTCATGCTTCGTGGCTACAAGGTCTGCAGATCGGTTGGGATTCGAGACCGGTCTGTCCGCAACAAGCTAAAGAGCGAACCAGACTCAAATAATGCCGTTCTGGGAGTACTTCTTGACATCGAGTTCTACATGAGATACATGCTGGGAATGCCTTGGAACAAAATCAGGCCGTTTCATGAACTGTCAGCGCGGATTGAACGTGGAATTGAGGACCTGGTAGAACTTCGCAGAGAGGGACAGTTGAAGAGTCGCCTTCTTATCACTGACAGAATGGTTTCAATTGTGGAGGAGATCATGGACACTGGTTCCTGCAGATACATACAGGATCTCGTTCAGAAGACGGACTCAAAGGTTGCTGGCGAGACTGTCTTTGTCGCGTTCCCAGATGAATAAGGTTCACTTCTCTGAGAGAGAATCTCTTACTTCCAGGCCGGCATCTTTGCCATGTACTCGTCTGTCTTCTCTTCAGCGATAGACCGATCGATGTTCTCTCTTGACATCCAGAATCGCACCATTTGCTCTCTTACGACATTCCGTTCCTTGAGACTGCCATCTTCGTTGCTGCAATAGACACAGCTCTTGTTGCCAACTTTCTGGCCACCATACTCCTCTGGCTTGGTCATCGTCATTCCGCATGAAATGCAAGCTTTCGTCAAATGATTCACCATCAGCGAGTTGTTCAAATCTGTAGATAAGGAGCTATCCGGAAAAACCTATAGGCATAAGTGCAAATAGCTCCATATGCCTTCGCGAGACCAGGTCCGAGACCAGATCATGATGATGCTTGACAGAGCGCCGTGTCACGGATATGAGCTGAGACGTCAGCTGATACCGACAGTCGGTGACGTAGAAATCACCAAGCTCTATCGAATTCTTCGTGACATGGAGAAGGAAGGTCTGGTTAACAGTGAGGAGTTCAAGGGTCCTCACGGACCCAAGAGACGAGTATACACCGTCGGGCCAACAGGAGAAAGGCGTCTCCAGACAATGCTTGGGGAGGCAATCGGTGTAGTCCTTCATTTCTACGACGCATTCAGACACTTCTCAATGATCGAAGAGTTCGGAAAGGCTGAGTCGATGCAGTTTGAGGTGCCGGACGGCAAGGTCCTTGTGAGCATCCTATCTCCACTCATGTACCGTGAAACGGGAACGGTTCAGATTCTTGAGCAATGGGGAGAAACGAGACCGTTACACGTCTTGGGCGATTCTGGAATCTGGGAGCAGAAGAAGGCGAAGTTTGAGCGAGTTGAAGGACTTCCATGGAATGTCTCATCCAAGAGCACACAGTTCAAAGAGTTCTGGATTCTGGGTACCCCGCCTAGGTCTCTCCTGCCACGGACTATCATGGAGGCCAAGCGGATTCTCGAGCCCGAGGGAATTCTGAGAATGATTGCACCGTTTGCATTCTTTGATGAACCATCCGCCCCGTCGCTTGAATCATTCATTCGCGTGTCTGCAACTCATAGATTCCCCGAGTTGGGAGTAGTCGAAGGGCAGGAGATCTGTAACGTCTTCGAACAGCTCTTTGAGAAATGGGGGACGATCAAATTCCGACCGGGCATGGTCGAGTTCTGGGGAATGAAACAGCCAGCTGATTAGGTGGGATGGTGTTTGCCTGGCAAGGTCAGTGTTCAAGAAGTTGAAGCAAAGAGCATCATGAATCGTAGCAGAATTCCCACAGTGGACTATGCAATCAATCCTTACACGGGATGCCAACATGGTTGTGTATACTGCTATGCGCGATTCATGAAACGGTATACTGGTCACATCAATGATGAATGGGGTAGTTTTGTTGACGTCAAGATCAATGGCCCGACTCTGCTTGAGCGGCAACTAGGTAGAAGAAGAGAATCGTCAAGAGACAGGGTTGTTCTTTCAACTGTAACGGACCCATACCAGCCACAAGAACGGGAATACGAGATAACGCGGAGATGCTTGGAAATTCTTGGGAGATACGACTTTCCGACATCTATCTTGACGAAGTCTGATCTGGTAATGCGTGACGAGGACTTGTTGAGTCAGATTCCTGAGGCTGAAGTGGGTGCGACGATAATCACTTTGGATGAACGTGTTCGCCGGGTCTTCGAGGCAGGTGCTACTCCTTCTGAACGAAGAGTCAATGCCCTTCGAAGATTCTCACAGGCAGGCATACAGACCTATGCGTTTCTCGGCCCGATTATCCCAATCCTAAGCACTCCTTCACTTGATGACCTCATTAGGATGCTTGGGGACATTGGAGTATCACACGTCCTCATCGACAGACTCAACATCAAGTATGGAAACAAGCCTCTTGTTGAGAAAGCATTGACCACGCACTTCCCAACGCAGGCACAGGAAGTACTGTATGCACTCCAGCCGTCAAGCATTTACTACATGGATCTCAAAGACATGATTGAGGATCTTTGCATGACTTATGGTGTGAAGCCGGACATTATCTTCTAGTTGGACGATTTCCTCAATGTGACCGCTTATTACCAAAGCAAAGAAGTCTTGACAGTCTAGTGTTGGAGGAATCTGAATGGCTATCAGACCTGCAAAGAGAGTTTCGAGAAGCAACCCCACAATGGAAGGAGCAGGTGTCCGCCTGAAACGAGTTTTTGGATACTACGATGTACCCCACCTCGATCCGTTTCTTCTTTTGGATCACTTTGGTTCGGAGAATCCTGATGATTACCTAGCTGGTTTTCCCTGGCACCCCCACAGAGGCATCGAGACAATAACCCTGATGCTCAACGGAGAGGTCGAGCATGGTGACAGTCTTGGTAATGGCGGAGTCATTGGTTCTTGTGATTGTCAGTGGATGACAGCGGGAAGCGGCATCATTCATCAGGAGATGCCCAAGCGGACTGAGGGACTGATGAGAGGCTTTCAGCTCTGGGCAAACCTACCGGCTTCACATAAGATGATGGAGCCACGATATCGAGACGTAAGGAAGGAAAACATACCGAACGTCTCACCAGACAAAGGTGTAAGCCTGGACGTAATCTGCGGAGAGCTCGAAGGAACCTCGGGTCCCGTGAAAGACATTGTGACTGATCCTGAGTACTTCAATGTGAGAATGGATGCCTCTACCGAATTCATTCACAACGTGGACGCTGACCACAATGTCTTCGCGTTCGTCTACGAAGGAGACGCCTTCTTTGGACCTAACGGAGAAACTCGAGCGGAGGCTGATCAATTGGTCCTTTTTGATGAAGGAGACGAGGTATACATCAAGGCAGGCAGCAGCGATTTGAGATTCCTGCTTGTCTCCGGTAAGCCGATTGGCGAACCGGTTGCATGGCGAGGTCCTATTGTAATGAACACGAACGAGGAGCTTCGTATTGCTTTCTCGGAGTACAGGGATGGCACCTTCATCAAACACAAATAACTGGTCAACCGCGCACCCGGATGGAGATACCTCTCGCTGCTATACACAGCTACTGCAAATACACCCAGTGTGGAAACACGGAACCGAGAAACATAGGAATGCAGGTCAACTGCATTGCTGAGATTATTCCTCCAGGTGATCCCTTCTACCGCTATATGCGAATCATGTTGTACCTTTATGGAAGACGGTATCTCGATTTATGAGAGGCGATTTATCCTTGTGCCTACAAGCTCTGGATATCAGAAGTGAAGGAGAAGTCGCTGACTCACAGAGAAGGTTTCTATTGACGCAAGTTGATTGCTCTGAGACTAACTGATTTGGTGATTACTAGAAAGGATCTTCTCGAGTGAGATGAAGGAATATCCCGAGTCAATCAATCTTGAGGACGTATGGAAACTCTTCAAGGGCTTTCCATTGATTCACTTTGCGACAGTGGACAATGAACAACCCAGAGTCAGAACGATGGCTCTAATTGAGCAGGCAGACAGGCTTTGGATAGCCACTAAGACCTCTTGGGCCAAGGTCGAACAGCTGAAGGCAAACAGCAACGCAGAATTCGTGATGGGCACTCAAGCTGATGGAAAACCAGGCTGTCTTCGAGTCACTGTTATCACGCGGATTGAAAATGACAAAGATACGAAAAGAATCTTCTCAGAGTATATTCCATGGTTTGAATCGTATTGGGATTCACATAGAGATCCTGAGTTTACCCTTGTTGAGTTGCTCCCACAGCATATCCGTTATGACAACCCAGAGGATGGTTTGAAGTACACAGTGAAGCTATAGGCATTGCACAGAGTCACTACTGCCTAGCAGTGGATTTGATTTCCATCCCTCCGTGCTATTGAGCTCTGAATACAGGCTCCTTTGGCCAGACGCCAGTCCTCTGACAGACACCCAGTATGTGGCTGCAGATTAGGCGATGCTTGAAGATTGGGCAGTTGCAGTGATATTGGCCTTTCGTAATGTCACGTTGTATCTGCCATGCTTTGGAGAATAAACAGCGAAGCGGCAGTACTCCCATTCTCCTTGGGTGTTCTTCTCCCCCTCGACAAACTGTATCCTCTTGGATTGACGGAGGTGCGATTTGCTTGTCCTATATCTACTAGCGACAAGTCGATCTTTCCTGATCCACTCTGCTATCCATTCAGGCAAATCCAACATCAGATCCTCGTATACGGAGAAGCGGGATGCTTACATCGATTGCGGTTGGTAGAATCGAGACGAGATGGCTGCATAGGGGTTTCTTTCAAAGACCTGAGTCGGAAGATGCTGAATCTATACATCTCAAACTACCTTAAGAGAAGAGCTTGTTCAATTCATCACACGCCCAACCCACACGGAATGCTGAGACTACAAACGCCGGCTCTGTCATTTTCACAGAAACACTTAGACTAGGTGCCCAGCAATTGAATCACAAAAATGTCAAAGTGGCCATGATTGGTGCAGGGGGATGCGGTAAGAGCACAATTGCATCAAGATTGGTCACAGGGTCGTTCCTAGACCAGACAATGACAAGAGGGCTCAACATTGACACATGGAGTATTGTTGATTGCGAAGAAGAAGCAGTGATTACGGCTGCGATTTTTGATTTGGGAGGACAAGAACAGTTTCGATTCTTCCATGAGGACCTCGCGCAAGGTGCCCATATGGTCATGCTTGTCTTTGATGTGAGCAGATTCAAGACAATGCTAGAGATTGACGAATGGCTTGGACTGATAGAGCACATTCCAAAGGAGAAGTGGATTCTAGTCGGCAACAAGACAGACTTGAACGCAACGATAGAGGAGTCAGAGATCAAAGCAAAGGCTGAGGAACTTGGGATTCGATATGTTCTGGTGAGCACAAAGACGGGGGACAATTTCGAAGAACTTGCGAGTAGTGTGAAGCGGATACTGAGAGATACATGAAAGGAGGATATGAGAATGGCGAAAGAAGCCCTAGAGCATGTCTATGCATACTGCACCAAGTGCAATGAGAATATCCTCTTGGAGATTGACGACGAAGAGATTCAGTCCTCATCTGGAGGCATTACGGCGGTCTTATCGGTACATGGGAGCCCACAACACGCCGCTCTTGTCTATGTTGACAAACAGCTAAAGGTCAGGGGCATCGAGTATCCATCCATTGTACAAGTCGCCGAAAATCAGGAAGCTATCACGGAGGCTGCTGAACTCACTGAAGTTCCAGAGCACAATTTGGAATCGGTGGTCAGCTCGTTCGGAGATAGGCAGGAAAGCGCAGTTGAGACCCTTGCATCAGTCTTAGTTCAGCTCATGATTCGGAATCCTGTTTACCTCATTCACAACAATCAGGATATGGGAAAAGTGGTCGAGCAGCAACTTGAAGCGCTCTTTGAGAGACAAGAGACGCCAATGCAGGTCATCTCCTATGACGAACTAGAAAGCGTAGAAGGGATGAGACCATCAGTCTTTGATCTTCAAACCTATCGCTTTGTGTCAGAAGGAGCTTCTGTGGATTCAGAGTACTTTGAGGAGCTAATCTATCAGGGCTTGGAAGACGATGCAGGCTTTTCTAGCTTGAAGAGCGAGCTTAGCAAGCTCACGTACTCCTACCGTCGAATCTGTGACTTGTTGACCGTGGGTGCGAAGAGATTCGAGATTGACAATCTAGCGAGATTAGCGCAGATCAAGAAGTCGCTGATGCCGCTTCTGCTAAGAATGGCAGAGGCGGAAGGCGTCGATGTCGGCTCCAGAGTGAGGGGAAGGATCCGAAGCTAGAGGCGAGTCCGAATCTGAGCAATCGGATTGCGTCGTTCAACCTCTATTTATCGCGAATCATTGGCTGGTTGCTCTGATAGACGAAACTGTCAATGGATTCATGGATTGAGGTTAGGTCTCGATGACAAGCGAAGAACCAGAAGTAGCATTCAAGGTGATAGGAGATATTTTGGTTGCGAGCATTCGAAGGACAATTCAAAGTCGAAATGAGCTAATGCCGCTCTTCAAAAACTTAGAGGAGTCAGTCTCTGAATACATCTGTGGCCCTCCAATGACCATTTTTCATTTGGACACTCCTGTAGAAGGTTTCGATGCTGAAGCGGCGTTCCCTGTAAGAGAACCAGTTGAAGCAGGTGGGATCAGAAGTAGGATAGTCTCCGGAGGGGAGGCGTGGAGCGTGATGCACTATGGTTCGTATGAGAACTTGGCTCAATCTGCCCAGAAGTTACACAAGTACCGTCATTCAAGGGGGCTGGCGACAGCACTGTTGCCAAGAGAGATCTATCACGCGGGTCCATTTGAAGACAATCCAGAAGATAACGTTACTGAGGTCGTAGACGTCGTTCATGATTGGCAAGACAGGTTCTGGAATGGACTCGGAGAGATATTGGGAGAGGATACCAGAGCTAAAATAGTTGAAGGTGCAGAAGAAATAACTCCGCATTCGACAGGCTTTGAGAGAGGGGCTTGGGTGAAGACTGCCCTCAAGAGACTAGAGGAACATGCTGACGAAGAGCAAATCTCGGAGATAATCTGCCGATGCGCCCATGTTCGCCCAGGGGCAGACATTGCACAATTCAGAGAGGTTTACGAGAAGAACCACGATCTCGACGAACTGATGGCAGCGTATGCAGAGAGTCAAGGATGGATTGAGAAGCCCTACAGAAAAGGAAACGTAATCTACACAACCAAGGTCCCCATGAACAGAGAAGGGTGGGAGAATGCAACCACGCTGAAGGAAAAGATTCCTCAGTTCTGCTATTGCCCGGTCGTGCATCACCTATTAGACGAGACTCCGAGTATCTTCTGTCATTGTGGTGGTGGTTGGGCTCGTCAAGTCTTCGAAGGAGTACTTGGTGTAAAAGTCAAAGTGAAGCTTCTGAAGACCGTCGTCGCTGGTGACAACGTGTGCGCATGGGAATTGCATCTGCCTGAAGATTTCGCCTAAGAGACCGCTAGCATCTCTGGAAGTAACTTGAATTCGGCGCGGGTACCCATACTGCGGCTGGCGCTTCCGAAACAACGAGGCAGAGAAGGTGCTATTCAGTCTACTCGACTTTTCGGAGAACTACCCTGGATACTCCAGGGATCTTCTTGAGACTCTCCTCAAGCTCCTTGAGGGTCTTCTCAAGTTGGTCGGGTACGAAGTAGCACTCGTAGTAACACTTCTCGCCACGAAGACATACGCCTGTGGTGAAGATGATGTCACTAAGCTTTGCATCATTGAAGGCAAAGTTCAGCTGCTTCAGGAAGTTTCGGGAAAGGTCGCTAATCTCAATTCTGAGGAGGTAAATCTCGTCACTGGCAACCGGGAAGATCTTGACAACCCGGTCCTTGTGGTGCATCACAGTCAGAGCTGCGCTTTCTCCCATATCCTTTATGAACTCTGATGGGAATTCGACAGACTTGCCACCCTCGAAGTTCAGAATGATTGCAGATGTTGCACCCTCTCTATCAATAACCATCTTTATACTTCCTACAGTAATGGTTGTACTCGGTGATGTGTCAATCACTCTTGATAAATGATTCTATGATAATCGGTGATTATCACGTATCAGGTATCCGAGAGGTGTGCAGAGTCCGAATCCGATGTTTCTGAATTGCTTTGTCGGTCATTTATGTTAGTGAGCTCACGTTCACTCCGAACTAGCCATGTATCTACGATTTCTTCTCCTTCAGCCACGTAGTAAGAGTCGGAAAGATTCGCTGTGAGGCATGAATGGTTAGGGAGTATTCTGACCTTATGACCAACTTGGGCCTTTCTGAGTGGTGAAGTGTTTCCAACCAACACCGTACCATGTTCCTGAGAGAGCCCCTCGATTAGAGTATCTTGGGCAATTGCACCATTATTGTAGTCGGTGAAGATGCGGCCGTATCCACAGTCAGGATAGAGATGAACTGGACCTCGGTCCTTTGATAGTGCTGTTGCACCTGCATCAACCACGATGTGTGTGTTGTAGTTTCCCAGGACAGATGAGAGAACCGTCAGAGCACAGTCACGGCTCTTGCAGGATCCTATTGCCAGCTGATGATAGTCGAAAAACACGTAGCTCCCAGGCCGGATCTCTGTTATTCCTTCCTTAATGGGCGCGTCATACATCATCGTGGGAGTCGATCCAATGCTAACGGTTTCAGGAGTCAAGTCACTACTCTTGTTCGTCAGACGACGCGCAAAATCGATCATGACATGCTGCTCTTGGGAAGCCACTCGCTGGATGTCTGAAGAATCCTTTGTGTAATAGGAGTGACCAGCATGAGTTAGTATCCCCTCAAAGCCCAAGTAAGGTGAATCCACAATTTCCTGGGCTATGTCAATGGATTTGGGGCTCTCAGGATCAACGCCGCATCTATGATAACCACAATCCACCTTCATCATTACCTTGAGTTGAATGTCGTTTTCTCTACATGCCGAATGCAGTGCCCGGACTACGTCCTGAGAGTCAACAAGCACCTTCAAATTCGATTCGGAAGCGATCTCGACGGCTGTTGGGATCCAACCAAGAGCTAGCGGCACCGCAAGTATCAAATCTTCGAATCCGTTGCCTGTCAAAACCCTTGCTTCGGCGAGAGTAGAGACCGTAAACCCCTTTGCCCCATATTTCTGTTGGAGATGCACGATTTCCAAACACTTGTGAGTCTTTATGTGAGGACGAAGCGACACGTCATTCAACGCGGCTTTTACCGACATCCGCTCTATGTTTCTCAGAAGTCGGGGTCTGTCGATTACAGTGGCCGGAGTCACTAGATCACTGAGGTACATGGAAAGCTGTCTACCGTTGTCACCCATATAGGTATCTGTTGACTGGTGGACCATTCCAGTTTCGCATCATCCGTAAAAGTCTAATGCAAGATTACTCGCGCGTTCAGAAGAGGATCATATCGTGAAACCAGAAACCGCAGCCGCGAATGCCCTTGAATATGTCTTGGAGGCCCGTGCAGGAGAATCCCTGCTCATTGTGTGCGACGAAGAGAAGAGTGAGATAGGTCAGGCTTTTGCCAGAGGGGCCCTGGAGATTGGTCTATGGACAAGACTCGAAATTCTCAAGGCGCCGGAGAACGGATACAGAACCGAAGTTCCAAAGCACCTTGTTGAGATGATCAATTCACCAAATCCGCCGGACATTTTCATCAATATACTGCGTGGTCCCGCTCAGGAAACTCCATTCCGAATCAAAGTGATCAAGCTCGAGACTCGAAAAGGAAGATCGCGACTAGGTCACTGTCCCGGGATCACGATGGACATGCTTACGGAAGGTGCATTGGCTCTCACCGGAGAAGAGCATAAAGAGATTCAGGGAACAGCAAGACGCATTTTGACCACACTGCAGAATGTCGAAGAAGTGCATGTTGTATCTCCAAGTGGTTCAGATTTTACTCTAGGGGTGAAAGGTCGAACTTGGTTTTCTGACACCTACCTTAACTGGAAAGACATGAAATGGATGAACTTGCCAACAGGCGAGGTGATTGTCGGACCTGTCGAGACTGAGATGAACGGAAGACTCGTTTGTGATCTGGCGATTGGAGGAATAGGTCCGTTGAAGAAGTCTGTCAACATTGAGGTTGCTAACGGGAGAGTTGTAGAGATCTCCTCTGACGACGGTGAAGCCCTGCGTATAGTTGAGGAAGCTCAGGCAACCGATGAGATGGCAAAGCACATCGGCGAGTTTGCACTTGGCCTCAATCCAAAAGCGAGAATCGTTGAGGAGTTTCTAGAAAGCGAGAAGGTGGGCAACACGATTCACGTTGCTTTTGGCAACAACATGGACTATCCAGGCACAGTGGCCAACAACTCTGCCAATCATCAGGACTTCCTGGTGGATAAGCCAACTATTACCGTGAAGTACTCTGACGGAAGAGAGCTTGTACTTATGGAAAAGGGCCAGATCAAAGTCTAATCTGCCAGAATCATAGAGTCAAGAGAAAACAGAATGTGTGATGGCCAATTGCCACCACACATGACTTTAATCTGTTATAGATCAGGTCCACTTCGCTGCGCACTGTCATAGGCGTTAGAGAGCTCACGTTCCATGGCTGCTGGAATGACAGTCTCTCTGAAGTCACCTTCCTGCCTGCGGATGAACACATAGAGCAACGTAACGTAGACGATGTCGAACGTACGTAGGACTAGCGTACTGGGTATACTGGAGAATATGACGAATACTACAGTAATGATCAGCGTCGTTATGAGGTCTCCAGTGAAGAACCAACCTATTGCTGCTCCAGCAAGAGCGAATCCAATGAAGAAGATGAAAGCCAGTACACCAAAAGCCCATCGTACAGCGGTCTCTTTTATGATAACGTCAACGAAGTTGTTCTTAACGAGGCCCGCGCTTCGCTTAATGCCGTCTTTAGCACCGAGTTCTTCTGCAACCATCGCAGGGATGGTGAAGTAGTTGATTAATGCCCAAATCCATCCAACGATTCCGGCTGCCGTTCCTCCAACAACTGCACCTACCCCTCCGGCCTCTCGACCTATGCGTCGCAAGATCATTTGTATGATGACTACAACAACACTCGCCAAGCTAAGTACAATAATACCTCCGATAACTCCAAGGGCGGCTCTATATCCATCTCCGAGTGTTGGGTCTCGTCCGCGCATGTAGATATACACTATTCCAGATGTAGTCGCGTACGAGAATTGATAGAAGAATATCGTCATGAAAAGGAACAGGACAAGACCGACTCCTATTGGCCAGCCATTCTCAATGGTCAATTCCTGTGTGCCCAAAAAGACCTCCACAGGAGTGAACTGAAGGATTATCGCTCCGAACATCATTGCTGAAATGAGTGTGAAAATCATTGTCAGAAGCGGTGGTACAAAAGTGCCTTTCTCGTCAAGAGTAACCTGCCCCGTCAACTTGATGATTTCTCCAGCTCGACGAACACGATCCTTGAAAACCGTCAACAGGAGGAGAGTTATTAAGAGCGTGAAGATGCCAGGGATGAAAATAGGCCATGCAGTACTAATTGGAACTCCCAGTATGATTGGGATGATTGCAATTCCTAGTGTTATCACATTCAGGAAGAACGCTCCTATGTAGATAAGAGTGCCACCAAGTCTTCGAGCTATCATTGAAGCCACGATTGCGAAACCTAGACTCAAGACTATCAATCCAAAGAAGATGGCGATGATCCCACCTATGTTTGCAGTCAGCCACTCAGGCAAGCCAATGCTCTGAATGGCTGCCATCACTTGGGCACCGTAAACTGTCCAAAGTGCCCAAAGCGAGTAGGAACCCCAAGCAAAGAAGAGCCCAAATACAATCAAGATCCCAGCCATTGCTCTGCGATGGCTTGGGAACTCATTCTGTTCATGATACGTATAGATGTCTGCTTCTACCAGAACAATCCTCTCCCGATTTGTAGCGATTGTCTAAACCTTGCCAACGTACTAGTTAAACCTTGGCACTGAAGGATATACTAGCTGCGATATGGTAATGTATTTGAGATGCTTGGGCAGTCAGAAGACTATGGAAGACTCCAAGACGATAGATGAGATTCTGTACTGTGATCCAGGACGGGTATTCTGCAGGACCCGTGAGGTTCTACTAGGTGTTGATGGTAGTGAAGCCGCGGCACGAGCTGCGACTGTTGCCTTCGAACTGGCAGAGATGACAGAATCAAAGTTGTTTATCCTTCATGTTCTCTCAACTCCAACTATCACGCAGTATTCAATGATGTCCGATGCCAACCTCGATGAAGTGATGGCCAAATACCGGGAGAATGGAAAGAAGCTATTGAAAGGCTACGGAGCGGCTGCAGAAGATTTTGGCGTCAAATGTGAGCTAGTCCTGGAGGAGGGGCTCCCTGCAGATCGCATCATCAGCGTCGCCAAGGAAAAAGATGTAGATATAATTGTGATGGGCTCTCAAGGTTTGGAAACGGGAAAGAGACCTGGAATGGGCGGATCTACCGAGAGAGTTATCCTGGGAACCGATTGCCCAGTACTAGTTGTTAAGTAGCCAAACGGGGGGATTTCTTGTTTTGGAAGATGCCTCGTTCCATATGGACGAGTCTCTTGCGAGACCAATCAGTTTTCTGATTGAGAGGAATTGCTCAGCGGCCGAAGCATAGACATCTGCGATCTCTTCTGCGAAATCCTTGGGAATTCCTTGCTTCACGAGTTGCTCTTTTAGTAGCTTCTTCCCATGCTTGACCTGGCCTTGCGCTCTCAGCATAGATGCATAGGCCCTAGCGATTAGCTTGATGCTGCCTGACAATGCAGTCCAGATGATAGAGCCAACTTCTTGTGCGCTCATTGCGTCTAGTCCTCATCATCATCGAAGTCTCGACTTGTCTTTATTCCTCGGTCACTAATGCTTACTTGATCCATGAACTTCATGAAGTCCAGACCGGCCACATATTTCTTTGTCAGCTCAAGTGCCATCTCTTCAGGAATGCCTTCCTCCTTGAGCTTCCGATAGAATCCACCGATGGCTGCTGCCATGCTTGCTGCGGCCTCAGGACTGTAGACGCTTCCAATCAGACCTGAAATGAGTTTCGGGATTTGCTCTGTAACAACTCCGAGAATCTCTCCAACCTCTTCGGCCTCGGTCTGTTCACCTCGTCTCTTACGTTCTTTCTTAGTATCTTGCTCTTTGTCTTCACTCAATGAGTGTTCACCATGTTTTACTATGGGGTGGTCACTGGATATACTGTTACTGGTCAGAAGTGGCCACCTCATTGATCCTGTGAATCGTAATCATTTTGCAAGTGCGAAGAGACGGGCCCGACCGTCCTCATCCTCGATCACTGTGAGAATGCTCCGTTCCACCAGTGTGTTGATTCTCTCCCTGACTATTCTTCTAGAGGCGGTTCCTCTTTCGGCTCGGACTGATGCAGTGATTTGACTGATATTCAGAGGGCGCGAACCATCAAGAATCTGAATGATCCGCCAGCTGATTTCATCCTTTTTGAGATCACCGTATCTAGATTCAAGTCGCTCTGCTCGTGTGAACTTGGACATTAGCTTGACCATGCCATCATAGAACTCAAAGCCCTCACGTATTACCCTGGCCGACTCGCTCACCTCATCAATCCCCGGACCAATTCGCTCCATTAGACGTTCTACTCTGGCCAGTCTAGCCGAAATCTCGTCAAGACGATCTTGAACATCATCAATTGTCAGCTCGTCGTCTCTTTCGTTTTCATCGTCCTTTGTGGAAGGCTTGCTCTTCTTTGTCAATCAGGAGTCGCCTAACCACTCGGTAACACTGACGAATAAGTATCTTGGGAAAAAAGCGTTTAAGGAAGAGTTGTCTATCCAGAGGCTGAAGATAGATGAGTGAAGGCCGGCGACCTGAGAATGTCTTGAATACACTGAAAGAGACGTTCCATTTCGACCACTTCTATCATTACTACCGATCATATGTACCGGCTGCTATCATTATTGGTATAGTGTGCGGGCTGTTCATGGTCCTTTTCCAGATTCTAATAGACACCACAATCACTGCACTGAGTATCATTCCAGTCTTTATTGCTCCGATCATCGGTGGACTCTTCTCAGGACTTATGATCTACATCGGCTATGAGGAAGTGAAGGGAAGCGGCATCTCGATGGCAATTGAGATGACTCACACACCTGGAGCGATGAGAGATTCTGTAGCATTAACAAAGACCGTGGCAACGGCAATATCCATTGGTTCAGGGAATCCAGTTGGCAGAGAAGGACCGGCGGTGCTCATCGGGGCCACAATAGGGAATTCAATTGGGAGAAGACTCGGTTTCAGGGATCCATCCTTTCTGAGAGTGTTCCTAATGATGGGCTCGGCCGCAGCAACAGCAGGAATCTACAAAGCTCCACTAGGCGGGGCGCTGTTTGCCACTGAAGCACCTTACAGGAGAGATGCCAGGCTGGGATACTTCGTTCCCACAGTCATAGCGGCGCTCACTTCCTACATTGTGTTTGTGGCATTCTACTTCTTTGCTTTTGGTCACGATATCGAACCACTTCTAGGATTTGACGCGAGCTTTGAGTTGACAATTGGAGACATCCCTCTCTTGGTGTTCTTCTCGGTGATATGCGGCGTCATTTCCATAACCTTCGCAGGAATCCTTATGGGTTCTCGGAACTACTTCACTATCAAGCTTCCAGACTGGGCAGATCCTATCGCGGGTTCAATCCTTGCATGCGTGATCATCTTTGCGGTTGGATTCATTGTGATGGATCCAGCGCTGAGCATTGCGGGTTTGGGTTATAACGTCATAACACTCGTGGCAACATCATCCGTCCCGATTTTGGTCCTTCTTGCTCTGCTTGCAGGCAAGTTGCTTGCGTCTTCGTTTGTGGTCGGTGCCAGGGTCTCAGGAGGGGTCTTGGCTTCATCTCTTTTTGTTGGCGCAATGCTCGGGAAGATCTTCGGAGACCTGATCGCGCCGGGCATGTCCACGGCATACATGGTTTTGGGAATGGGGGCTGTTCTTGCTGCGACTACAAACACCCCGGTTGCCACCACTGTTCTGATGCTCGAGATTAGTAGGTCATTCGACCTTGTCATCCCGCTCGCCCTATGCGTTTGCATCTCTTACCTTGTGAGCGGGGGTACCTCTCTCTATGAGGGACAAAAAGTGTGTCGAGAAGATGAGGACCCAGACTACTATGCCCCAATCAATATCTTGCCAAATATAGAGCTGGAACTGCGTACTGATGAATCCAATCCAATAGATGTAGACCCTTCCTCTGAAGAATGACATCATGTATTTGTGCCAATAGCTAGAGTTACATGCATAGAAGTAGCTTAATATCGGTTGACTTCCATAACCCACGGTTGAGTGATGAGTTCGTCGCTTGGTTTTCTTGTGGGAAGCCAAGATGAGGAGAGATTCGAAATGAGAAAGCCGCTCAAAGGCACGCTTCTAATTGCATTACTGTTGGTACCGTCCATCGCAGTCACAGTCTTCGTGATACAGAGTCAAACGAATGCTGAGCGCCCAGATTCTCAAACACTGGACTTTGATTATTTGGCGAGAACCTTCGGAGAGGAGATTCCTGTTCTTGCGCAATTCACTCAGGAACTTACAGCATCCGAGATTCAGGACATCTACTCATTGGGCCTGAAGTTCAGCTTGGGCTCACCTGAATCCAGTCACTTCAAGGAGTTCTATCTCATTTGTGGATCAGCGAAAGGCCTGACTGGATTGACACAGCTCGACTACCTCATATCAGTGGACGTGCAAACACGTGTCAACTCACTTCATGCTACTCGTGATGTGTCGATACCAGAAATAGATGCAGATGATGTCTGGGCAGCTCTTGATGGGATTGGTCGCAACATCACTGGCGAAGGAATTCTCATTGCAGACCTTGATTCCGGGATAGATTGGATGCATCCAGATTTCTGGTTTGCCGACGGTGCAGAGTACGACTGGATGGAGGCCTCGCCAAATGGCTATGTGGACAGTGGAAACGATACTGTTGACCTGAATGGCGATCTTATCCAGACTGTCGACGAGCGCGTCTACTACATAGACCTTGATAGTAGTGGTACGTTCAACACGACTACCGAATGGATTTGGGCTGACAATGTGACTCAGAATGGAGCATGGGAGGTGGGAGAACCATTCTTTGTGGTCAACGACACAAACAGCAATGACCACCTTGATCCTGGCGAAAAACTCGTATTGCTCGACACGCCCAAGACACGTTACATTGTTGAAGGAGACGGAACTGCGTCCAGAGAAATCCAGGTCTGGGATCGCGAGGGTCTAGGAAATCTTACAAGTTCATCACATAGAGACACGAATGGCCACGGCACTGCAGTCTCAGGGATCTTGCTGGGCGGACAGCTAGGCTTCCGCAAGTATGTAGGCATTGCTCCCAGTTCAGAACTAATGATGCTAAAGGTCCTTAGTGATAATTGGGCAAATAACGACTACCTCTTGATTGACGAGGCGCTGATATGGGCCTCCAATCATGGTGCTGACGTCATCCTCATCGAAGTAGGCTCGTGGACTTATCAGTATCTTGACGGAAGCTCACCCATTGAGGGACTTATCGACTCGATGGTATCAAGTGGGATTCCCATTATAGCTCCGAGTGGCAACCTGGGAGCGAAGGACAAGCATGCTCTGTTTGATGCTACAGCAGGCACTGCCTATCAGGTGGATTTCCATTTACCAGATAATGAGCCTCAGATTGAGACCGTCTACATCACTGTCCTATCAAGAAACGCAACTGACTTCAGTACCTGCAACTTCAGTGTGATTCTGAACTTGGCCGACTGGGGCGGAGGAATCACAACAGTCTACCTCAATCCGGGAATAGGTCTTCAGATGTTCACCCTAGATACCACGATTATTATTGGCCCTAATACGATGACTGTAGAATCGTTCATCTCGACTTCAACTCGTTCAACAAGTATGCTTGGCATTCGTATGACAGCCACGACCACGACATTTCCACGGACCATCGTTCCGCATGGACCACCCGATCATCAATTCAATGTAACAGCACCTTCCAACACAACGTTCCATGCCTACATCTCCGATGACAAGACCTCATGGTCGGATGGTGCGATCTGGTCTACTGCGATGAAGAACAACTACCTAATAACTTGGCCTTCAACAGCAGACAGCGCTCTCAGTGTTGCGAGCTATAGGACACGAAGCCTAGTCGCCCCAGAAGCAATCGGCGATATCGCAAGTTTCTCGGCAATAGGGCCAAGAATTGACGAAACATCAAAACAGGGCATTGCGGCTCCCGGCGGCTTTGACATAATCACAGACTACTCTAATGAATCCAGTTGGGCCTCGTGGTACAATGCCTTTGGCACACTTCCGTTCGCCGCCAATTTCGCTGGACACCAGCTCTTCAGTGGGACAAGCGCTTCAGGACCCCACGTGGCAGGTGCGGCTGCGTTGATGCTTCAGTTGAACAATTCAATCGGTAGTCAAGTAGCTGACCTTATCAAATCCTCGGCCCGAAAGGATGGATTCACAGGTTCTACTGCGAACTCGGTTTGGGGACATGGAAAGTTGAACGTGTCTGCTGCTGTTGAATCCGTAGTACCAGCTGGACCTGATGTAACCGGGCCATCAATTGACGTGCCGAACATGTTGCCGGCTGCCCCTGAGGAACCTGATGATGTGACAGTCAGTGTTTACGTTTCTGACCCAAGTGGCGTGGATAGTGTAATCCTGTCATACTTCAATGAGACTCATTGGACTAACGTAACTATGGTCTGGAATGGCACCTTCTTTGAAGCCATTATTCCAGCTCATCCCAATGGGACTGACATTACGTATCGAATATACTCAAATGATACACTTGACAATTGGAGTGTATCTCCGGACTATAGTTACGAAGTCGGATCTGCAACCACAACCACCACGACAACTACCACCACTACAACCAACACCACGACTACTACAACAACCACAGCAACTACGACCAACACAACTACGACGACGCCAGCAACAACAACTACAACTACACCGCCGCTAGAGGAACCCGACCTACTGTTTCTGGCAACGGCACTTTCAATAGTACTCGCCCTGTGTCTGCTTTCGGTCCTATTCAATCGTCGCCGAGAATGAAGTCTGGATTCTGACGTGAGCCTTCAGGTTACTCTATCGATTGCGCTTATATGTCACAGTTAAGGAGATATGATAGAGTCAGGGAGATACTACTGAGAAGGATGCACTAATGAAAAGCCTTGACAAGTTCCCTCTTCGTCACGCTTCGGGCTCAAGGAGGAAGAGTGCAGAGGCGGGGATATCCGTCGAGGTGATGACCGATCAGTCCAACACGATAATGATGCTTGACTGTTCTTGTTGTGAGGAGCTACTCTCCAGCAGACTACCTGGTGGAGTGTTAATCCCAATTGCCTCTACTCTGAAGACTTTCTTCAAAAGCATGGGAATGAGAAACATCGATGTCAGAGTAAGTGGGTCAACTATGATACGAACATACCGAGGAGTCATTGACAAGTCGCAAATCCCAGAGATGCGGAAGCTATTGGAGATTGCAGTGTCTGACTTTGCGAAGAAGAGACGACCCTAGTCGTCATCGGCTCTAAGGAGCCTTCGCACATTGAAAAGCTGGTGACCTATTGATGCTGTTCTCTGAATTCCTCAAGGAACTCAGAAAGTGCTCGGACTCCCTCTATTGACATCGCATTGTAGATAGATGCACGCATTCCACCTACTGATCGATGTCCCTTAAGCCCCACAAGACCTCTTGAAAGACCGTCTTTAACACACTTCTCTTCTAGCTCTGCACCCTTAAGTGTGAAAGTGACGTTCATCAGCGATCGAGAATCCTCTCTCGCATGGCCTTTGTAGAATCCGTCTGACTTGTCGATGATATCATAGAGAATCTTCGCTTTCTCACGGTTGACCTTCTCTATTTTCGACACACCGCCGAATTCCTTCCAGTATTCAAGTGCGAGTTTGCAGATGTAGATGGCGAAAACTGGTGGAGTGTGAAACAGCGAGTTCTTCTCTGCTTCTGTCTTCCATTTTTGGAGAGTAGGCACACTAGCCGGAACTCTGTCAAGGAGATCTTCTCTTATAATCACAATCGTGACTCCAGCCGGTCCAAGGTTCTTTTGAGCCCCAGCATATATGACACCGAATTCTCTGACATCCGTCACAGTGGCCATGAGATTGGAGGACATGTCTGAAACTAGCGGGACGTCTGGTGGAACATCTGGCAGTGACTGGAATTCTGTTCCATAGATTGTGTTATTTCCAGTTATGTGGGCAAAAGCAGCATTGGGACTGAACTCTATGTCCCTAGGAATGTACGAGTACTTTGAGTCCGCAGAGGATGCGACGATTCTAACGTCTCCGTACAGCTTTGCTTCCTTGACGGCCTTTGAAGACCATTCCCCTGTATCAACATACTCCATAGGTTTTCCTGAAACCTGGAGGTTGATTGGCACCATGAAGAACTGTGTAGAGGCCCCTCCTTGCAACCAGAGCACCTTGTAGTCGTCGGGAATACTCATGAGTTCGCGTACAAGAGCTGTGGCCTCATTGTGGAGATTGTCATACTCCTTCGACCTGTGAGAGATTTCCAGGACCGACATTCCAGTCCCTTGGAAGTCGAGGAGCTCCTCTTGAGCCCTCTTCAACGCAGGAAGTGGTAGCGTTGCAGGACCAGCATAGAAATTGTATGTTCTATTTCCCATTTTTGTCACCCAAGATATTCAGCGGAGTTTGTTTATCGTGAATCCTGTATACACTTTCGGGTAGAAGAATGTGCTCTTCTGCGGCATTGTTTCCAAGTTTCTTGACACTTCTTCAACTTCAATTATTCTCGTTGGATTCATGAAGAACACACACTGCGCAGATTCCTTCACCGATTTGATAGCCTCGTCAACCGCATCACCTATTCCCTTGATGTAACTGACAAATCCATCACCTTTCGCAGTGCCTTGAGCGAGTCTCTCCTTGTCAATACCAAGTATCCTATCCAGGACCAAGGTATGTAGAATCGCGACATCCAACTTCCTATGTTCCTCTGACTTGTCAGGAAGAGCCTCATCCATGAACCCCGAATCCTTGAGATCAAGTGTGTAGTACTGGCCATCATCCATGAAGAGGCCAAGCACATGGCCACCTTCGGCAAATATCTTGTTCATTCGGCTGAACATCGCATCTTTGTCTTCGTGGATACCAACCTCAAAGAATTGCTCCACACTGTTAAGCAGGTGATCTCGAGAGAAACCTTCAAGGTTTTGCACCAATCTGTGTGTTGGTAGAACAACGAGACCAGGATTTGAGATGTTCACAAATGTAAGCATTCTGTACCTAGCCGTTTCCAAGTCTGGATTCTCTTTTGAAAGAGCCAGTGCGGTCTTGTATCTATGGTGACCGTCAGCGATTATGATGTACTTGTCCTTCATCAGTTCCATGATTCTTCCGGTTGCCGACTCATCATCAATCATCCAAATTCTGTGTCGAATTCCTTCCGAATCTGTGACATCCGCGACGGGGGTTTCGTCCATCTTTGCCCTAAGTAGAGAGTCCACATCTCCAGCGTGGTCAGGATATATCACGAATATCTGGCCAAACTGTGCCATGGATTCTCTGCAAAGGCTGAGTCGATCTTGTATGTCTTTAGGGAGAGTCTCCTCATGCTGGAGCACACCAGCAAATGGGCCAGTCTTTGACGAGTCCGAGGCGAATTCCTCCAGTTCAATGAGACCTATGAAGCCGAAGCGGAACATCCTGGTGCCAAGAACTTCGAAGTCCTGACCATAGACGTAGAATGACTCGGTCTCATCCTGCTTCAGTACTCCTTGTTCGATCCATTTGGCCAAATGGTCTCTAGCTCTGGTATACTGGTTGTTGCCCTCTGTGTCATCATCTCGAGGCTTGTTCTTGATTATCCAGGAGATGTTGTACTCAGACAGCGATTGAAGCTGGTCCACCTTCTTTCCCTTGATAATATCATATGGGGGAGCAACTGTCTTCGACAGATCTCCAACCTTTGACTTGTCATAACGGTATGCCTTGAAAGGAATGACTCGTACCATGCGTCTTCCACCCGCTTTAGGAATTCCTTGAGGGCGCCCGCGACTATGTCCAATCATAAGTGTTTCCTTGTTCGTCCGGAATTACCATAGGCGTGAATCTGGAGGGCAAAGCATTGACTCTCATTATTTGGAGACTGGAAGCAAAGCAATCCCCTTGGGTGGGCAACATCGACAGCCTTAAATGAAAGTGGTCTTGGAGCACGAAGACCGATTACGCCTGGGGGCATCAACATGGAATTCTGTGAGAAATGCGGTGCGCTCATGCTTCCAAAGCGCCAAGAGAAGAAGAAAAGACCAATTCTCAAGTGCCGGGAATGTGGACACGAAAAGAGGGTTGGATCATCATCATACAAGGTGGAACATCGTGTTGACCACAGTCCAAGAGAGATGATTGTTGTAGTAGAAGAGACCGATCAGAGTCGGGAGGAGGTATCGGAGGACGAACGGAGAGAACGACGCAAAGCTATCCTAGAACATTTCGAGTCCGAGGACTGATTTGCCTCGAACAATCTTTAAGTTCGGAATCACCACCTATTAAGTAGGCGCTGTTATGGGCTGAAGTTGCTACTATGTTTTCATGTGGCTTGCATGGCAGGAATAGGTGCGAAATCGGAATGGAGGTGCTATTCAATCAATGTCAGCAGTTGAGCTACACTATGACCTTCAAGAATTCGTGAAGGAGAAGGGAACACTCGCAGACAAGCTACGGCTAGTGGCTGCGGGCTACAGAATCACAGATGATGAAAGAGTCACCATCATTGAGCGGCTAGAGTCAATCCTAAATGAAGACGGCGGTGTGCCTTTTGATTTGGACGTAGGAAACCCAAGCTCTGTCAAGGAGACAGCCGAAATACTCGCATTGGTTTCGAAATTCAGGAAAGAACATGAGTCCCTTGTTAGGAAGCTAACGAGTTTCTTGGTTTCTCGCCAGAAGGGCAATGGTGGTTTTGCAGAAACGCTCAATCTGGATCCTTTCATTGAAGACAAATGGGGCGAATCCCTCGGGCGGGAGTTCTATCCTGTCGGCAAAAGCATTACATGGCTAACAGGGAAAGCACTGGAGGCTCTATGCTTGGTCAAATACGAGGATGAGGAGCGTCTTAAGAGAGCAAGAGACTACTTGGTGGGCCTCCAGTACGAGGACGGTCATTGGCCGGACTTCGAAGGACAGGAGGTTTCCGACCCACTGGCGACCGGGAACATTCTGCCTGCATTGAAAGCGGTCGGCGTCAATGACGACAGTAAAGTGTACGAGGACGGGCGCGCTGCTCTCTTTCAGCATCTCAAGACCTCAGTTGAAAGAGACTGGCAATACGACATGGTTGACTTATCGGCTGTGGGAAGGCCGATATCTGATAAGGAAACGGAAGTGATTAGACGAGGGGTGGAATTGGTCGTCCAAACACAAAGCGAGGATGGTGGATGGTCACACGCGGGGACCAAGAAGAGTGACCCCGAGCTGAGTTCCATTCTGGGATATGTTGTCCAACACTGTGGGAAGTTCTAGATATCCGCCGGCTGAGGTGGGCGAATGGCTACAAAAAAAGTTGCAGTTCTAGAAAGAGACGGCCAGTACGTGGCTGGTGTGTTCACTGAAGACGGACTGTACGCCACATCAATTCCTAGGCTTAGCATGAGTGAGGCACTGAAAGCAGTAAATGGGAAGGGCCTCGAGAGAGATGACGACAGACGGTCTGTCTCAATCTTGGAAAAGGTGTTCCAGATTATTGAAGGTAGAGAGGATGTTGACATCAGTGGAGTCAAGCTTGACTTTGCAGATCTTACAAAGAACCAGATCTCAGTCATCAAGTCTCTTCTCAGAATCCCTCGGGGAAACACAATTACGTACGGGGATTTGGCAAGGAAGGCAGGACTTCCGAAGGCCGCTCGGTTTGTCGGTAATGTGATGGCCCAGAATCGGTTTGCACCTATAGTGCCATGCCACAGAGTCGTTTCCACGTCCGGGCTTGGTGGTTATGGTTTTGGGTTGGAGATGAAAAAGGAACTTCTAGCAAAGGAAGGCGCGTATTACTAGGTAATATAGGCTATTCGCGGATTGTTTTCTCACAATCCTTTATTCAGTTCGCTGATAGGAAGCGTACGACCAGAGGGATAGTTCGGAGTGTGACCGATTGAACCTAAAAGTACGCCAGAACGGAGAGATTGTCGAACTCAGGAAAGTAGAGCTTGAAGATGTTTGTCCTCCTTTGTATAGAACCCACATCGGATACAATTCTCTCAAGAGGTTGGGATTCTCCATATCCTTCATTCGTCCGAAGAAAAGCTCATCGGGAGATTTTGAACGTATTCGATACAATTTCATGGAGAGAGGCGTGATGACGCGCCAGCTTGAAGATGAGCTGGAACCCGATATGAAAAGAGGAATTCTAAATCAGTTACCTCGTGGGGATTTCAAGATTGTACTTCTTTTGACTCAGATTCCGAGGCGTGGAGTCAACATCAGGCTTGACAAGTTTGAATACGAGTTTCTAGGGTGTATTCTCTTCAGGAATGAAGAAGTGCTCGACGTTGTCATGAACTCGACACCGACCAAGGAGATCCTCATGCCGATGTACGAAATGGAGGAAGTTGTGCCAGAGGCTGCCTAGTTCGATTCAGAGCTTGCGCGTCGTTGGTGAAATCCGCTTCTCTAACTCTTGCAGCTGATCTCTCTTCTTCTTCGTTCGGTAAGCCGCCAGACCGGCTCTACCAAAGAGCAACGCAAGTGGGACCCCTATCCATATTATCAGAAATGTCATGTCTGTCTGCATTTTTCGCCAGTTGTCGTGTCTCAAATCACGAATTAAGCCTGTTGTCTGCTGCAGAACTTGCGTGTGTTTATCTAGGAGTTCATTGAATGAGAATCAGTTGTGATTCATTTGTCGAAGGTATCGAGAGGAGTGCCAAAGGAGATAGCGGAATTTGGAGAAAGGCAGTTCAATGATACTGGCGCGGCTCTGGTTGAGATCCTCAGAGTCAAAGCAGCCACGGTAAGAAAGCATTTCAAACAGTTGCAGGGAGCTACGTTTCTCGTTTCTGTTGCGTCAATGGATAGAGTCCGCATCTACTTTTTCGATAGGGCAGGCAACATGATGATTGCTGAGAACATTGAACCAGAGAATTACAATCGAGTGAGGAAGCAGTCCAGACTTCTTGCGAAGTTCGTTAAGCCAAGGCCGCCCACCCCCGAAGAGTTGAGAATGGAAGCAACAGAAGAGTTGCGGCAGGCACTGTCAAAGGCAATCCGACGCGTGTCCAGAGCGCTGGCAGTCAGTGAACCGGAATTCCCACCCACATTTGTCACGAAATCCGTGAATCAAGAGCAGACTCAAGGATTTGGAGTCTCATTTGAGGAAGATGGTGCCATTCTGTTTGAGGAGCCTTCGGTCAAGTCAATCTGGTCCGAAGGAATAATGACAAGGACGGCTTTCTTGCTCTTGCTCGATTGGAAGAAGTCAGAACTTTCATTCAGTGAGTGTGTCGGGAATGCCTTGGCACTATCCCTGGCAAGGAAAAGTGCAAGAAACGATTGGCTGCAAATTTGGACTGAGAAGTCAAAGAACTCCGAAATGAAACCTGTTGTAGATCATTTCGTGAATCACAGTGATACATACCATACTGACGGATATAGATGGATTCTTCAATTGATTCAAAGAGGGCCAGTATCTGATCACTTGGAGCATTGGATCAAAGGGCTTACGATAATCCACGAGAATCTTGAGGTTTCTCTTGGAACCGAAGACTATCACACTATAGCTCGACTCATTTCAAGTCTGTCAGACCCCCGAAAGATATCAAAGGCCCAAGACAAACTTCGGACAATCCATCTATCAGCCAGAGCACTCTGTGACCCTACTCCCTTGGGATTGGAGCTAGTGATTGAGGACAAGAAGGATGCCGATCCTGATTCAGATTGGCTAGCTGTCACGTATCTTGAGGGGGGCAATGTTCGTCGTATTCATATCGGGACAGGGACGGGAGACCCTGTGTATTTGGTTTCATATTTCCTGAGCATTGACAACATCTTTCCAAAACCAGGAGGAATCAAGCCTCTTGGTAACGATATCATCAGGTGGGCACTAAAGGCTTTTGGGCTTGAGTCTGAGCTAACACCCACGTACTCCTCGATGGTTGAGCTGAAGTCAAGAACGCTCTCTTCCGCTGAGAAAGCTGTCCTGGAGAGACTGATTGAGGGAGAGCAGCAAGTTCTTTATGACACACTCGTTGGCTCACCGGGCCGACTAAAATCGCTGATGGACTCAGGAGCCGTCTCAATGGTCCCAAGCTTTCACCATGTCGGATTGAAACCAAATCTGCTTGTGAAAGGCGGATTTGATCGGCTGAGGGCTGTTGCCGAGGACGCAAGCCTTGAAGCGACAACCTTCGTGTCAAATGACGAAGCGATATCACTTATTTCGGCACCAGGAGCGTGGGCTCAGAGGGCCATACGAGCAACCCTTTCGAATGGATGTGCCGTGTATCCTGTTGTTGACATTCTTTCACAAAGAGGTCTAATTCGCACCGAGAGAATGACCATTGGAGACTTCGTACCTAGTTGATGACTTCTACAATTGTTCCAATTGCCCGAGTGTTAGCCTCTCTCAACACAATCTTGTCACCAACCATTAGCGCCTCAGGCCGAATTAGAAACTCCAATCGCACTCTTGCAAAGTCGCCGACAGTCAAGTAGTCAGCGTCATAGATTTTCCTCAAGACGACAGCTTGTTGTATCGTATGGCTTTGAAACACAGGTGAGTATCCTTCGGATATTCTCGTAGGATGGCGAGTCACCACTATGTTAGCTTCGAATTGCGGACAACTCGAAACCTCAGCATCAGTATCAGATAGGACCTGCCCTCTTCTGACCTCATGTTTGTCCACATCTTTGATGTCAAATCCGAACAAATCCCCGAGCTTGACGAGTCCCACTCGTCGCTTGAACATCTCTATGGAGAACAGACGCCCCTCAAGGAACTGACCGTTTACATCAGGACCTAGCAAGAGATTCTGTCCCTTTTTGAAGACCCCTGACTTGACAGTACCAGTAACGACGACATTGGTTCCCCGGATTCCTCGATACACTTTGTCTACGTATGCACGTGCAGGTCTTTCGAAGTCAATCCTGTCTGTTGTGGAAGGTAGCTGGCTAAGGAGTTTGACCAGTATTGAAAGCGATGACATGTCTGTTGCAGCAGTATGAAATATTGGAACAACAACACCGTTGTGTATCTCTCGCAGCACAGGTGGAATATCATCTGCATCCGAAATACCGACAGGGATGCGACCAATCTCCTTCAGCGTATCTCTTAGAACCTCTTCAACTAGATTAACATCTTCATCCTTGGCTCTGTCTGTCTTAGAAATTGCGACAATGAATGGAGATTCTTGAGTAGACATTAGGATGAGATGTTCTCTGGTAATATCATCAAGTCGACGAATTCCTGAACGATCTTCTTCAGCGCGGATTAAGTTAGCTTCTTCAGGAGCCGGCACTAGGATCAGCCCATATTGAGCATCAGCACCAAGTATGCTTCGTATCATCGTCTTACTGTACTCTTTGTGTCCTGGTGCATCGAAGAAGGTGAGAATTCTCGCAGACTGATCCAGAACACGTGCGGATTCTTCCTTGTTCAATGGATTTTCGATGTGTATGCTTTGCCCTTCCTCGTCGAAGCCCATGAATGCCAGATGAATATCTGCCGTCTGCCCTCGTGTAATCTCCTGAGGATGAATGAGAAGGAATGACCGTGACCTACCGCTGCCATCGTCTGGAGTTCCAGTGACTAGAGCTCCGATGAGAGTTGACTTGCCAGAGTTCACCCTTCCTGCCACGTTGATTGAGCATGTCTCCTTGATTTCGGGGGCTTCAATCCTCTTCAACAGGTAAATGCCAACAAACCCCTTCTCTGTTTCTACCCTTTCCTCTTCTACGATTTCCACTTCGGCCTCTGCGCATACTTCAGCGAGAATTGAGGAAGCACTTTCCAGATCATCCTCGCTGAGACCGTACACCTTCCATTCCTTTCCATTTACGTCTTCAATCCCAACCAAGAATGTTCCTTCAAATGGGCTCTCACAAGTCATGTATCTGATTCTTGTAACAAGTTTCTGAAACCGATCTTTCTTAAGGTCGGTGTCAGAGAGTATCCTCTTGAACTCGGTATTCCGGGTCTCACCAATCCGCAGGATCTCTTTGATATCTTCTACAGATGTCATTACTAGTTCTCCGAGAATATGCTCCCAACCAGTTCTGAGGCTCCCATGTAATCAGCAGTCGCAACTGAATCATCACTGGCAGGATAGGCTACTTCATACTTTTGAGTGAACTCGTGAAGCCGATACCTAACGTCAAATGTCTCTTGATTCGCTATCAGTGTCACAATCCTAGTTGATGTGTGCTCCATCATCAGTGTGAATCCTTCGTGATTAATAGACCGAAGCAGTCCGATATCGCCCAGTAGCTCTTCCGAGAAGACCGAGATGGCCGAAACGAAACCTCCCAGAAGAGAGCTGTCCATCTTGAGCTTCTCGTCGAAGTAGTGGACAAACTCAGGAAGTCCGGAGCTACGGCTCAGAGCGATTAGTGCATGAAGCACTGGAGATGGGACCTCTCTGAGCTTCCCCACCGGCCTGAATCCTGAAACCCTGTTTAGCGACTGTTTCATTCCTGCTTGGTCAATCTCAGATGCGGCAGGGACAACCTCAGAATAAGTCGCCATTCTCTTCTTCACTTCAATCTCCAATCGATCATCTGCCAGGAAAGTGGCAACACTGGAGACTTTCTCCAAGTCTGTCTTGGCTTCAAGTGTACGACCGCCGTGTCTTCTGATTTCGCTTCTTAGAAGAAGTGCTTCAGCGAAGAGAGCCTGAAGTCCTTGTTCCTTGGCAATCTGTATCAAGTCATCCAAGTGATAGGCGGCGGTTGCCAAAGACTCCGCATCACCTAAAGACAGGAATGAGTCTAAGTGGGTTCTTGCTATCTCAAGTTTCGACTGAATGAGGATCTCGAAGAGTTGGTTCTCACGCGAGAGTCTAAGAGCCTCTTCCAGCGACTGAATGGCCGCAACTATGTTCCCAGCATGAGCTTCGCACACACCCCTTGTGTGCAAGAAAGTGGCTCGCTGCATGGGGATTTCTGAAGACTCAGCGATTCGTCCAGTCTTCTCAAGATACTTGCTCGCTTGGCTATGTTTCCCTTGTTTGGCGAGTAATACTGCGTAGAAAGCAAATGCTTCTATGACACCGGATTCGGTCTTCTCCTCTAGTCTCACTGCCTCCTTCAGGTATTGGGTAGCTTCATCGAGCCGTCCAAGAAGCGTGGTTAACTGGCCCAGATTCGCAAGTGTAACCAACTTAGTCGCGTCAACATCCATGTATGTAAGTGATTCTTCGAAATACTCCAGGGCCTCTTCCAATCTAAGTGAGTTTAACATGAGAGTCCCCATATTGTTCGTTGCCATGCCCAATCCAATTCTGGATGACACTTCTTCACTGATTCTCCTGAGCTCTTCATAATGCTCCTGTGCCTTGGCGAAATCACCTTGGTAGTTTGCGATATTGCCTCTGAGGTTCTCAACCAATGCCGAAGTTGTTCTCTGTCCAGCGGTTTTGGCCATGCCTTCGAGAGTTTCTGCTATTCTCACTGCTCGCGACGATTCACCAACTTGATTCAGCAGAGACCCCACAACATAGAGCGTAAACATTGTGACAATCAGTGGTTTGTCAACCTGCTCGGGATGTGCCTCAAGTAGATTGTCAAACTCCATAACCGCCACTATGACGCTTGTGTCCCTTTCTGCTGCGGCTTTCAGGACCTTGGTTGTGCTAAGCCGAACGAGGTCTGAAGGAGGAGAATCCTCAGATACGAGTGACTCCATCACAGATAATACTTCGCCCAATCCTTTACTATCCATGAGAACGAACAATGCGATTGTTCTGAGACCCAAGACCTCGATGTCCTGTGAGTCTGTTGATAGGAAAAGTGCTTCAGCAATCCTTCCTCGGTCCAAGCACGCTTTCATTCCAAGTGTGATAATTGCGGGGTCAGGTGATTCCTTCATACATTCTTTGGTTGCAAGCTCAACAGCAAGGTCTGTGAAAGCCTCATAGTAGGAGACATCTTTGCCAGACTTCTTCTCAGCCTCCTTGATCAGCCTAGCCCAAGGAATCGTCTCTCTCTCAACGAGATAGACGAGTTCCGACGGGACCTTTCCTTTCATTTCACTTGCACTCTCAGTCGCCTAACGCGGACTCGTATTGGTTTTCCGGTAATTCCCCTTTGCTTGACTTTCTTTGGTTCAGGAACCGAATTGCACTCTCTGGCGTTTAACGTAATCTTATTAGAGTAATGGGAATGTCGCCACATTAACATCCTACCTTGTGGAGCTGACTTGTTTGTTCGACGAGCTAGAAAAAGCTGTAGAAACCGGAAGGAATCTCGGAGCTGAGTATGTTGAGCTCCGAGGTGAATCAGGGTTCATAGAGTATATTCAGATGGAGGATAGAAATGTAAATGCCCTGACTCAACGACTCGAAAGAGGCATAGCCATCAGAGTGCTGGTCGATGGCGCCTGGGGTTTTGTGTCAACAGGAGATCTCTCAGCGATTGATTTCGGAGTTGAGAGTGCCTTCAAGATGGCGAAAGCTGCTGCAAAGACTAGGAAGGACCCAATTGCGTTGGCTGAGGTTAAGGCATTTGAGAAGAAAGAAACACTGGATATCGAAAGAGATCCTAGACATGTTCCAATCGAAGAGAAAATCAAATACATGGACGATATGACGACTCACATTCGCGATTTCGATGATCGGATTACTGCCGTTACAGTCAAAGTGAGGACAGCATCTGGACACAAGTACTTGGTAACATCAGAGGGAACTAGGATTCAGTCTCAATCCACTCTTGTATGGGCCTACCCGTGGGTTAGTGGAAAGGAAGGTACGAAGCTAAGCGCAGCGCGCTACGAGGAAGCTTCAACTCACCAAGGCTGGGAGTATCTCGAACAAGTAGCAACCCCAGAGTATGTTGGTCTAAATGCCGCAGAGAAGGTGAAGCTGCAGCTCGAGGGAACTCCGGCCAAGGGCGGCTCATTTCCATGTGTGCTTGGTCCAAGAGTCATCGGCGTTTTGGCACATGAGGCGCTTGGCCATCTCGCTGAAGCGGATCTGACCATTAATAGCTCTTTCAACGGAAAGGTTGGAGAGGTTGTAGGAGCGGAAGGAGTAAACATGACAGACGATGGTAGAATGCCGGGGATGCTTGGAACTTCAGGATTCGATGACGAGGGAGTGCCTTCTAGTAGGGTTGAGATCATAAAGGACTCGGTTCTCAAAGAGCTTATGACCAACAGGGAGTACGCCGCCAAAATCGGTCAAAGACCCACCGGCAATGCTCGGGCAGAAAGCTATCTGTTTCCACCCATCATCAGAATGAGGAACACAATGTTTGAACCGGGTGATTTCTCGCCTGACGAGCTCTTTGAGGGCATCAAGTTCGGCTATTACTGTGCAGATTTCCGCGGTGGCCAAGCTCAGATGAATGCTAGTTTCCAAGTAGGAATTCAGGAGGCATATGAAATAGTGGATGGTCAGCTCGGACAGCCTGTGACTGATCTATCCATTTCGGGCATTGCTACTGATTCATTGTTCAAAATCGAGGGAGTGGCAAAAGAGGAGTTTCCGTGGGAAGCAGGCCGTTGTGGGAAAGGTCAGGAAGCCTTCGTATCATCAGGCGGGCCGAGAATCAGATTCCTCGAAGGAGGAATTACATTCGGAGGAGTTACCAACTAGGAGATTGAAAAAGATGCCAAACGAAAGAGAACTGGATGAACTGTGCAAGTACATTGTTACCAAGGGAAAGGAGTTGGGGGCTACTCACGTGGAAGCGCGTGCTCAGTCTGGCGTGGAGCTTGAGACCGAAGTTGAGCTCGGTCAGGTAAGCACTGTGAGCAACAAGATGAATGAAGAAATCGCTATCAGACTCTACGTAGGAAAGAAGATGGGATGTGCCTTCACGAACATACCCACTCGAGAGGCAGCAGATGAGGCTTTGGAACTAGCTATCGCTGCTGCCAATGCCACAACTGAAGATGCCGATTGGGTTGGATTACCCGTGAAGAGCAAATACCCCAAGGTCGAAGAGCTATGGGATGATTCTGTTCCTAAGAGCGATTCCTCAGACGTGGTGAGGATTGTCGGGACTCTAATAGACAGGGCATCATCAGCTGTTGAAGGTCTCATTCCAGCATACGGCGCATCAGGTGCACTGGCATATCATAGTGCCTACGCAAACAGCAATGAAGTTGAACACTCCGAGAAGAGCACCAATGGATATGTTGTGATTGGCGGCGTGAGTCAGACTGAAAGCGGAATGACTCCCATGGTTGTGTCCTATGACATTCGTAGGGGTCTGAAGCTTGATCTAGACTTCGTAGTGGAAGATTTAGCAACAATGATGAAGCTGTGTAAGATTCCGAAAAAGGGGAAAACAGGAAAGCACACAGTCGTCATCGCCCCACATGCATATCAGCAAATCTTCGAGTACACTCTGCTCCAATCGGTTCGTGGTGACAATGTCGCCAGAGGCAAATCCAAGATTGGTGACAAGATTGGTGAAGCAATCGCCTCTGAAAAGATCACAGTTGTTGATGATGGGTTGAATCCACGTGGAGTTAACACGTCATGTGCAGATGATGAAGGCGTCCCAAGACAGAAGACCCCCATTATTGAGGACGGCATTCTGCGGTCTTTCCTCTGGGACACATACTGGGCGAACAAGATGGGAGTGAAGAGCACTGGAAATGCTAGACGCAATATGCGACAAGGACTTGTCGAAATCGCTTCCACAACGATTGTTGTTGAACCTGGTGAAAGAGAGATCGAAGAAATCATCTCGGGAATTGAACACGGCTATTACATTAGAGGCGTACAAGGAGCGCACAGTTCCAATCCCGAGTCCGGCGACTTTAGTGTTGTAGGCAATCCTGCAATCCTGATTGAAAATGGAAAGATGGTTGGGGCAATTGATGGACTGATGGTTTCGGGCAATGCATTCGATATTCTAAAGCAAGTTGAGGAAGTTGCCAGAATGCCGTTCTATCTGCAGGGCACAATCGGACCGGAGATTGTCTTTCGCGATGTCGATATCATCGCAAAGGAGTAACAAGAAGCAGACACGAAGCCTCTGATTGCTTTGGGATATCAGGCAGGCAAAAGCATATCAGTCGGACAAATCGAACGAGAGCTCCACGAGCACTGAGGACTATTTGATGAAGACACGCGTCTTGCTGCTGACACTTTTGCTCGGGAATCTACTGATCATCCCGACTCTAGGTGTTGTCCATTCGTCCGGGGTCTCAGCTGTTTACTATGAGAGTGGACCAATGGTTGAATCTAGACTGAGGTTGGAACTCGCGAGCAGGAAGGTCTCTTTGACTCTATCTTCAGAGCCTAGCACTCGAGCCGTTCTTGAATTCGAGGATGAGCTTACGGTTCTGGAGATACAGGAGATTGAGAGAGAAGGAATACAATTCGAGCGGCGTTGGGAGGGAGTCGTACATTCAGGGAGAATCTACAGTGCGAAAGTCAATAGTCTAGAGTCTTTGCAGAAGGTCGGCAGATTGGGACTATTACGTGCTACATCAGGATCGAAGAAGTTCTACCCTGCCATTTCAAGTTCAGTTCCGGCCATTGGAGCGACGGATGTTTGGACGAATCTCAGAAAAGATGGTGACCAGATTGACGGGTCGGGTGTTACCATTGCTGTGATAGACACAGGAGTTGCATGGCTACATCCTTCTTTCTGGCGAGCGAGTACAGGTCCAATCACAGTAATCGAGGATGGCGGTGATTATTTCGCAGACCTGAACAATAATTCCATACCCGATTCTAATGAAGGGCCAATCTACACAACTGGTGATGAAGTCACAAGCGCATCCATCTATACAGACTACTTGTTCATCGATGTGGGAGGAGATCAGAGTTTCGATTTTGATCACGGCGACCGTTGGCTGGGAGGAATCGATTCAGATTCTAACAACGAGATTACAATCCCCTCAGAGGAGGTAGTAGTGCTTGGTGAGTCGAAGATATCATATCTGTATGACCAAGAATACAACAGTGTCTACGTTAGAGGCGTGAATCTCACCAGTGCACCTTCCGCGAGCGATTATAATGGCCATGGATCCCACATTGCTTCAACTGCTGCAGGAGGACAGTACGGACATACTGCAATGGTAGGGGCTGCGCCTGGCGCGGACCTAATAATAATCAAAAGCCCGCTGGAATCCAGTGACGTTCTGGACGGCATCTACTTCGCCGTCGAACATGGCGCAGACGTCATCAATATGTCATTCTCAAGTTATCTAGGGTTTCTAGACGGTACCGACCTGGAAGACCTAGCTGTCACCGAAGCTCTCAGAGCAAGTGGAACCTTGACGACCTTGGCTGCTGGAAACCTTGGAGGCAGAAACAAGCACGCCAGATTCCAAGTGCCAGGTGGCCAGTCATCAGGTGCAACCTTGACTGTTCATGCTCCTCCTGATTATTCGTTCCTCAACATCTTGTGGCATAGTTCAGATGATGACGAACATGTTATTCTGAATTCGCCATCTGGATATCCAATTGACCTCGGAGAAATCGCAACAGTCACCGGCTCGGCATGGGAGCTAGAATTTGACGAGCTGAATGCCTACGCCTTCGCAGATACGAGCTCACGAGGAACCAACCGGATAATAGTGCAGGTTTCAACGGACGCCCACAATTGGACCGGCGGAAGCTGGACAGTGACTGTAACGAACCCAAGCGGAGATTCGGTTTGGGTCGATGCGTACGCATGGGACAACACGTGGACGGGGTCATCATTACAGTTCACATCCATGACAGATTTGCAGCGTACAATAAGCTCACCCGGAACTGCGGACCTCGGGATTGTGGCGAGCTCCTATGATGAATCCGGCGATACTATCAGCTCTACTTCAAGTCGAGGACCGCGCATTGATGGGGCCCCACTTTCGATAGTAGCTGCACCTGGAGTTGGAATAAGCGCTGCGTCTAGAAGCCTTTCGTCATTGTGGTCAACAAGAAGTGGATCGAGTATGGCCGCTCCTCATCTGGCGGGGGTTCTAGCTCTTATACGCCAGGCGTCAGACAGTGACAATGGATGGAGAGACCTGTCCGCACTAATTCAAGGAGCTGGAGGAAATGATGACCACTTTTCCCCAGTGGATCCTTCATGGGGATACGGTCTATGCGATGCAGTGTGGTCGGTGCATCACGTTTTGGATTTCTCTTTTGCAGGCGAAATCGGTGCGTGGACGGGCGTGCCATCAGCATTCCAAGGTGCGTCCAATCTCTCGATTGACGGCTCTGTTGACATCACTGAAGTGAGAATCTATCCGGAGGTGGGGTCCCTCAACATTGCAGTAGAACTCAGAGCGGATTCGAATTTCAGTACAGATGATGTGCTCAGCGTTCACTGGGATGTTGACAATAATCCAGCCTCAGGAGACGACGGGATTGATATTCTTGTCAACATATCTAGCAACCAAGCCTCTATCTTTGAATGGGTTGTTGATCACTATCAGTCGTCATCGCTTTCTGTCAATTGGTTGAACAGGTCTAGTCATGCATTCCTGAGATTCCAAAGAACTGATTCATCTCAGCTCGGAAGTCTGACTTTGGCAACTCATAACTCCAGTCACAGCAATCTGGATATGACAACTGCGCTTCCAATTCCCACGCTTTGGAGACCCACAATCAGTGAATTGACCTTGGATGCTCAGGAAGATGAGTTTAACGTCTTGTTGGTCTTGGACGACAAGGATACGCCATCTGGAGACTTGAACATTGACTGGACGGTCGCAGACGGTGCGCTCTCGACACTTGAATCAGAGAGCCAAGACGGCAGCACAGTGAATGTGTCAGTTGAGTTGTCCAACTACAACATAGATGAAGTTCTCAGTGTCATCTTCAGCATATCAGATGGAAGCAACTGGCTCTACTTGCCACCTGTAGCACTATCTACTGGTTCGGGGCTTGAATTTGGAATTCTCAGTGCCCATCTTGACCAGACATCTATTCGCGTGGGACCCTTCATTCAGGAACACCTAACGGGCGAGATCGTGATTGCCGGCGCGGATTTCGTAGATGAGGTAGAGCTTGCACTCCTCGCATTCTATGGATCTTGGCTCAACTTCACTCTCATTGGATCAGGAGGTACCTTCACCATCGACATATTACTCGCGGGCGTCTCTCCAGGAGACTACGAGCCATATGCAGTTGCTACTAGCCTACTTGGGACAATGGATGAACGCCAATTACCCACTCTCAGTGTGGTTGAGGACTACTCAATGGTCTTTATAATCGGTGGAATCATGCTTGGAGTAATACTCATCATTGGGATTGCATACATCAGAACAAAGAGGTCAGCGACTTGAAGATAGTAGTTGTCGGCTATGGCCCAGGAGGTGCAAACGCTGCCTTCATGGCCCGCATCTTTGACCCCAATGTAGAGGTCACCATAATCACACAGGAGGAAGTCGAGGCACATAGAAAACCAGGCGCTTCGATGGCCCTCGAGTTCCCTGAGTCGTCCGATCTGCTGATTGGTGACTGGTCATACGCCAAGCTAAAGGAGAGAGGAGTAAACATTCTACCAGGAGTCAAAGTCCTGAGTGGAGACGTTTCAACGAAGGTTCTTGAGATCGAGGATTCTAGAGGCAAGAAGTCCAAGATCGAATATGACAAGCTTATCTTGGCGACCGGCGGAATACCCTCCGTTCCGGACCTTCCGGGCACTGACCTTGAAGGAGTCTTTACAATATCGGATATGATTGACGCCAAAAAGATTGGTGAGAAACTCTCAGGATTGAACAAGATCATTATCGTGGGAGCAGGATTCAGCGGACTCGAAACAGCCGAGAGGTTGATGACCCTAGGGAAAGAAGTCCATATCATCATTCGATCTAGGCTCATGAGACGTCTACTTGAGGAACCGATGTCTCTTGAGCTACAGTCACGCATTCCAAAAGACATCATCTTGCACATTGGCAGATCCCCAACAGCAGTACTAGGAGACGAACGAGTAACTGGAATTGCACTGGACGGGGATGAAATCGAGGCAGATGCGGTCCTCTTCATGACTGGTGTGAGACCGAACAAGAAACTGGCGAAATCACTTGGACTAGAAATCGGATCTCGCGGCGGTGTCAAAGTCAATTCCGTGATGCAGACCTCCAACAAGGACATCTATGCGGTCGGAGATTGTGTCGAGCTAATTGACTCAATGACAGGCAAGCCATCTCTACTCCCTATAGGAAGCGCGGCAGCCCGGGCGGGTATGCAGGCGGGTGTCATAGCCGTCGGTAGAAACCGTCAATACGAGAACATTGGACTCAGGCTTCAGTATGACAGAATCTTCAACACCGACATCATCTGTGTTGGTCAGTCTTCTACTACCGCAGCGGATGCGGATATTGAGACCGAGATTCATTACTCCGAAGATCCTGCAGAGTATCTCAAGGTTGCACTATTGACAACCAAAGACGGGACGTTGATTGGTGGACAAGTCTTGGCGTCCAGAATGGGAGGAAGGGTAGCGTATCAAATCATGGAGAGAGTCCAGTCTGGCGCTAACCTGAAAGACAGACCGCTTCTTCAGCCAAGACACAAGAGACTAAGAGAGCACCTTGAAGAGATGCTCGGACCTATTCAATAGCAGGAGGAGCTCCACTGGTATCCTCCCATCTGGGTTCCCACTCTCTTTGAGGCCTGCGACCAATGCCGAGTCTTTTGATAGCTACAAAGCCTAGCCCGACTGCAACTACTGCTACCAAGGATACCACAACGGTGATGATGAAAGTATCATCAGCAAGATTTACTGGGACAAGAAACGTTCGGGATAATATCTTTGTATTCCCAGAAGTATCGCGTGCAGTGAGGACAACATCATAGAAGCCGCCTGAAACCAGTGTGAACTCTGAGACGAACATGTATCCGAGCGATTCAACCGCCGGAGGACTGATGTTCGTCCCATTCGGAAGAGAGATCTCTATCCCAACTGATTCTAGCGTATCATCAAAGACGTATGCTGTGACATTCGCAATATCACCGATTTTCCCAGTGTTGAAATCGACTGCAAGAACAGAGGGTCTCTCGGGGATGAGGGCAGCAGCCACATTTCGAAGCAATGCCAGATTGTCTGCACCGTATCTTATTGCGTCGTAAGTTGTGCTGTCATATAGCGCTGACCCGTCAGATATCGCGATTACCTTCCCTTCACCGAAGTCAACTGTAGCCACAATGGCATGTGTCTTTGCGGAGTCGGTCCATAGTAGGCCCTGGGCGCCAGCAACGTTTGGATCAACGCTCAACGTACTACCCGCAATTATGAACAGATTTCTTACACCTTCTACAAGTGGATGGTCCTCAACCGCCCCCCCATAGTCAGCTCCGTAAATGTCGCCGGTTAGATCAGTAGGGAGGCCCCCGATGCCGCGTCTCTCGCATTGGATCCCATATGGTTCAAGAATCTGATTGTAGCTTTCAAAACCAAATGATGCCACGTCCGTACTGGTGTCGTAGAACTCTGAAAGTATCAGTAGGACACCGCCGTCTTCCACATAGTCATGAATGGCCTCAATCTCGTCGACAGAATATGCTTCTTCGGTGTCCATCACCATGAAAGCGTCTGAACTCGACAGGGATGCATAGCTAGCAGGGATTGGTCTGTCCGGACTTCCTAATTCGTCAATAACCATTCTCTGGTCACGAAGATACTCGCGCAAGAACTTGTAGAACGTTGGGTCATCTGGATCATCTGCTGAATGGTGAGACATGTCGACGAGAACCGAACCTCCGAAGAAGGTTATCTCGAAGGAGAGGTCCATTCCAGTAATCTCGGTCGTGCCGTCCATCAAAGCAAGTCTTCCAGTGTACTCTCCAGCGGCTGTAAGGGGCAGCAAGTCAGGTATATCTAGAGTAATCCCGAAATAGGAGTATCCCACGTTTACACGGACACTTCCCGCGTCAGTTGTGATGAACTGACTTGCGTTGCCACTCATTTCAATCGCCAGTGTTCCTCGGTTGACGGTGGACAATACAGTAACATTCTGTGGATCTCGTTCATCTCCCGCCACGAACGCAAGCGGACTTCCAGGAAGTGCTGGAAACCGCATTGGTGCCAGCAAAGTGAAGACACCTGAACTCGATTCGAGTAGTTCTGAACTCCTGGTGACATTTGCCAGTCCCCATCCTTGTGCCATTGGATCGTCACCCAGGTCTGTGGCTCCTGCCATGAGCGCCGTCTTAATCTCTAACGGAGAGAGTCCAGGGTGTTTGTCCATGAGTAGAGCGACCAGCCCCGCAATCTGAGGAGTTGAAGCTGATGTGCCTGACCAAATCGTATAGCTGGTCCCGAACTGGCTCGAGTTGTAGATGGGAAATTCCTCTGCAAGAATTCCGACAGCTCTTGCCGACATTACCTTGTAGCCAGGCGCAGAAACATCGGGTTTTGCAAACATTCCCAAAGGAGGAGTGATTAATCTTTGAACTGGACCGCGGCTGCTGAAACCAATCACTCCGGACGCACCTGAAGTGGATGCTATTGTGATTGCCTCCTCTGTTACGCCGGGAGAGTTCAATGTGAGAGCAGCAGGACCATCATTACCTGCTGCTATGACGACTGTGATTCCTTCCGCAACCGCAGACTCGCACGCAGCAATTGTTGGATCAGAAAGGAGTGGAATCTGTATCCAGTCCCCACCGACACTGAGGCTAATAATATCTACACCACTGTCACGTGCATACTCGATTGCTTCCGCCAAGAGTGTGTTGGCTGCTTCACCTGCGGCATCGAGAGACTTAATGATCAGGAGGTCTGCTCCTGGAGCCATGCCCGTGTACACCCCACTGGAAGCAGCTCCAGTTCCCGCAACCAACCAAGCCACAGCAGTTCCGTGACCATTGTCATCATAAGCTGCAATCCCATCGCTTGGGTCTAGGTCATCTTGATTACCTATCATGTCTCGGAAGCCGATGATTCGACCGTCCAAGTCAGGGTGGTCACCATCAGCTCCACTGTCGATGATCGCCACTGTAACTCCGGATCCGTCATAGCCCTGGTCTCGGAAGTCATCAGCGTCTAGCAAGACATCAGGGTGTGTGTATCCGAGTGCGCCGGGTACTTGTTGGCTTGATAGTACAGTATCCGTGCTGAGTGCTCTGACTTTCTGGTCGAGTGATATGCCGACAAGTGAACTAATCTTGAGAGCTTCCTCAATTGCTCCTGCAGTCGCAACTGCAGACACCTTGGGCATGATGTGAAAGATGTGTCTGATTGAAAGTCCAGGTAGAGATTCCCGTTCCAATTCAGCTTCCATTTCCTCCGATGTGAAGCCCTCGGGAAAGTGCAACACAATCGGTATGACTGAATCAGCAGACGACTTCTGAATCTCGGCTGCGAGAGTCGGACCAATAATGGGTCGACCAACAGATGAGCCGGATGATATCGAAGTCGCGAGCAACACTGGTGAAGGTGCAATTAGTAGAGTAAGCACTGCAATCACTAGTAGTCTTCTAGGAAATGGAAAGAAGGTCTCTGACATCTTCGAATGTCCGTCCGCCTGAATTTGCGCGGGTGCAAAGATAAGGATTCTGATGTGTGAAACGTCAAAGATCCGAGAAGAATCGTATAGCTCGGCATTCCCGAGAAATGAGAAGATATCACTTCAAACATAAGATAACTTGAGGGCGTGAACAGAACGCCCACCTTAGATAAGGAGAGCAAGAAGAAGTTGGGTGATAGACCACAACAATATGAGAGGCGGCTGCAGGTTAAGCACTTCTTTGATGATAAGCAGACTGGCGCCAAGCGGCGAACGTGGCTAGAGCTGCAGTTCTTGCCGCCTGAGAAGACCACAGAAGGATGGGTCAATGATGGCAAGATTAGATTGTCCTTGGGAGAAGACCGGGACATCAAAGGAGCGTTCCTACTTTCGATTGATGAAGCTTGCAGATTGTACAAGGCCCTGGAAATGATCGTCGAGGACCACGAGGCTGAGAAAGGAAGACTCTGGAGTGAGTAGGGCTTGAGCCCAGAATTGACCCGATCGTAGCGATCGGGCCGTCCTCGAGTTTCTTTTGAGGATGTCTGCACACCATTTTTAACGCGCCAATCAGACTATGTGACTGTAGATTCGAGGAGGATTTCCTTTGGTTATTCCCACTACAGAATCTGGAGCCATACCATTGATTGAATTTGAGTTCCCGGGCAGTGATCTAGTTGCAGTAATGCCCTACGTTTTGCCGCTTCTCTTCATTGGAGCACTTCTGATCTTGTATCAGAGGTTCATGGATAGAACGGAGAGAAAGAGAAACGCGATTCTAGGTGGCGGGATTGTATGCGTGCTGTTCTCAATTGGATTAATCGCCTACGCTGGCTTTGGCTCAGGTTGGTGGAGAGCTGATCAGCAGTCATTTGGATCGTGGTGGGAATTCATGGCAGTCATTCAGTGGCTGACGGATACTCTGTTCGACTCTGTCTACGTTGGCACAATCTACGTCTTTGCGATGTTGTTCATAGTGGCGATAATCGGCCGGTCCATAATCGCACCTCCCAATCCTGACTTCGTGAAGCTCAACGATGAGCTCAAGGAAGCCAGGTCCGTAGCTGAAGGTGCAGGAGCCAGGATTCAAGAAGCCGAGGTCGAGAACAAGAGGTTGAATGAGTTCATCTCTGAGAAAGAGTCTGCGTTAGGTGAACTCCAGACTCAAGTAGATTCGCTACAGGAAAGGATAGCCGTCCTCCAGTCTCAGTTGGCAGAACCCACAGCTGTTCCTACGGACGCCACTAGAGAAGAAGAGCTTCTCACCGTAATCTCGCAGAAAGACCAGACCATCACCTCATTACAGGCAGAGATAGCCACACTCAAACAATCAGCAGAGACGGGGGTTGTAGTGTCAGCTGTAGGAGTTTCTGAAGATGTAGCACGTCTACAGAGCCTGATTGCTGAGAAGGACGAAAAGTTAGACGAGTATGGACGGAGAGCTGAGACGGCGTCAGAGGTTTCAGACAGTGTCATCTCAGACCTAGTGGAGCTCATATCACTTGTGGAAGGAAGCAGTCTTGAAGTTCCTGCTAAGAAGGCACTAACGGGATTGATCGAGGGACTTGGTCGGGCAATTGGAAGAGTAGCAGGACCCCCAGATCAAAGAACAAAAGAAGACCCGAAGATTGAGATGATAGGTGCTGTCATGATGGTTCATGAAATGGTTGACGGCATCAAGAGACTGGCTCGTGGTTCCTAGAGAGACTATGAATTCCGGATTAGCTCTGTCAATTGCTAGACATCGAAGTAACATCTTGCGAACATCTATTCATCTAGCTCTCTGTTGAGTCTATCTCACGACTCTGGAAGCAAAGAACACTTAGACGCCACTATCGCTGTAGTCCGCAATACACACTCTTTCGCACGGTCTTGACTCGGAAGCGCTGCTATGAGAGCCCATTGTGGCAGATTCGGTCTTATCAATCCAGAATCTCCCGGCCATTTTGACGCAAGCCTTAATAACAATGACTGACCCGAACGATGCTAATCACAAAAGAAGTAGAGAATGC
>CP070761.1:1252638-1273646 GCA_020348985.1 Candidatus Thorarchaeota archaeon
CGCAAGCCATCGCTCATTGAGTGTCATCGTTGGAAACCAGGGCATGAGGTAGAAACCGGCCTCTCCTGCCAAGAACTCCCTCCAGTCGACTCTCCAATCACCTACGAACGGATCCCTTGATAGGGTTCTTTCCATGATATTGGTCCAACTGTCCCAGCGCCTGAAGAACCTGTCAACGGATCGACTCAATTTGTCTTGCCATGTGCCCTTTTCATCACTGCGGGCTGCAAATGTAAGCAACAGTCTAGTCAAATCATGGATTCTATTTATGGCCGCTCCCTCCAGATGGTGGTCAGAATTGGAGACCATGAGGGCTACGGCTGGTACAAGTCCAAAGATGTCAGATGTTTGAAAATTGCCGTTAGAATCGTTGTACTGCTTAGCGAACTCATCCAGTATACTGCTTCGAAGACCAAGATGCATGTGAATGACAGCGCTGTCGTTCGACTCATCTGCTACAATCTCGACGTTTGTGACTGTTCTGTCCTTACAGGTGATCATCACTTGAAAGGCCGATGTCAAATCACGACATTCGCCAGAACCCTTGGAATCTTCAAGGGAAGTAAACATCTTCTCCAATGTGGGCTTCATTGTGTCATACCTGTCAACTTACAGGCACTCAGAGTTAGTTCAGTCTTCGTACACGTGTTATAAGGATTCAATTATGCTTCAGCTGGCTTTAGGTAGTCAAGAAGGCGTTAGATTTCTATCTGGGCATTTAGAAAGCAGAAAGATATGATTAAACTCTTAATAGCACCCTTCTGACCAAGACGCTGTGACGATTTGCAGAAGTCAATGAGAACAGTTCCGGTTCCATAAGAATTGAGCACGGAATCTAATATACTCCCACAAAACAGTGCCATCTAAACGCACAGTTTGACGTCATTTTGCCATTCTTGTGTCGAGATTCCAGTGTGTAGAGACGCGGCTAGCTCAGATACAGCCGGGATGATAGATACTTGAAAGAAAATGAACGGATCCAAGCTTGACCCGGATGTGCCTGACCCGACCCCATGGTAATCTAGACCGTGGAAAATGCCTCGACGCGCAGTTTGCGGCACAAACTAAGTTGTGCTCCAAAGATAGTCCACTTGTTATATACAAATTATTCACTCTCAAACTAGAACAACAATGAGTGAAACTGCAATAACGATTAGTAACTTGGTCAAGAGATTCGATGATGTCGTAGCAGTCGACGGACTTGATCTTGAAATCAAGTGGGGAGAGCTGTTCGGCCTCCTTGGCCCGAACGGTGCAGGAAAGACTACTACACTCAATATCCTGAACACGCTCCTAGAAATGACTGAAGGTTCGGCGTCTGTCGGAGGATACGATGTCGTTGAGGATGCGGACAAGGTGCGCGAGCTGATAGGCGTATGCCCCCAAGAGCCATCTTACTACGGGTTCTTGTCTGGCCGCGAAAACATCGAGCTTTTTGGCGACTTGCACGGCGTACCAAAGGATGTGCTTGACGAGCGCATTGATGATCTTATCAGAAAGATAGGATTAGAGGATCACATCAACAGACGAGCCAAAGAGTATAGTGGCGGAATGATTCGTCGCGTTAGCACACTAATGGCGCTCGTCCACGATCCCAAAGTTGCCTTGCTCGACGAGCCAACGGTCGCCATGGATCCTGTCTCAAGACGAGCAGTCTGGGATTTCATCAGGGAGCTGAAGGACAACGGCATGGCGATAATCCTCACAACCCACTATATGGAGGAAGCTGAGGTGCTTTGCGACAGAGTTGGCATAATCGATGAGGGTAGGCTGATTGCACTTGGTTCTCCTAAGGAACTTATGGATAAGTACGAGGCAGAAGACCTTGAAGAGGTCTTCATCAAGCTTACCGGAAAGAAGCTGACGGAGGGGGTCTAGCATGAAAACACGAACTGTCATGGCTCTTGTAAAGAAGAACTTGAAAGGCACAACAAGAGAGCCGGCGGCTCTGTTTCTTGTGATACTGTTCCCTCTGCTTACGACGGTGGCCTTTGGACTCGCTTTTGGTGGAATGGATAGTGGTGGCACTTCTGAGTTCACAATTGGTGTTGTGAACATGGACTCAGGCCCCTATGATTCTGTATGGGCCGAGAGCTTTGTGGGCAACTTGACGGAGGTGAACGGAACGATTGTCACTCACTATGATGACAACACAACAGGCCAAGACGACCTTCTCAATGGAAACTTGGATGCACTTGTCGTCATCCCTGAGGGCTTCAGCGAGAGCTGCGATTCTTACTGGCAAACACCAGGCGATAGCGGCAGCTGGATCAACTCAACCGTAGAGCTCTATGTTGACAGTGGTTCAATGATTGCGGGAGGCGCGATACCACCACTTGTACAGCAAGTTCTGTTGAATACGCTCTTTGGTGAGCAGTCCATGTCCTTGGAGCTGCCAATTGAGATTGGAAGTCCATCAAGCGTTGTAGTAAGCGACATGACTCAGTGGGACTTCATGGCGCCCGGAATGTTTGCGTTTGCCGGTGTGTTTCTCATCATGACTGTGTCGCAAACTTTGGGTGTGGAAAGGGAAACAGGCCTACTAGGACGAATGGCAACAACGCCCGTGACTTCTTCGGAGTATATGGTCAGCCAGACTCTATCCAACATGATTCTGGCACTAGCACAGGTTGCAGTTATTTTCACATCTTCAATTCTAATCGGCTATCAGCCCGACACTAGCCTGGCGGGATTGGTTTTCGCATTTGGCATTGTCAGTCTGTTTGCTCTGACCTCAGTTGGGTTAGGCCTAATCACAGCGGTACTCTCCAAATCTCCAGATGTCGCCACAGGCATTGCATTCATCTTCATCATGCCGCAAATGTTCTTTGGAACCTTCATGCCACTGGGTGCATTGTCTGAGAGCATCGGTAAGTTCATGCCTAGCGGCTATGTCACCCATGCGTTAACCACGCTCTTCCTGAGGGGCGCGCCAATCACAACTTTCTCGGTCTGGATGGACCTGCTAATCCTTGCCGTTACTGGCATCGTGGTTCTTGTTGTGGGCATTGTCCTCTTCAAGAAACGAGGGATAAAGTAACTCCAATCCTACTCTGTGCTGCCTGCATTGGAAAGGTGGCACAGACGTTCTTCTTTTTCAACAGTTCGCGTTTCTTGTGTTAGCTGAAAGCTATCTGTTTCGAAGGTATTTAATAGAGGACGGATTGCTTCAAGCAAATGGGAACGTGACACAATGAGTCAAGAGTCGGGCAACTCTGATGAAGAGAATCCTCTTGAAGATGTGCGAGAGCAAGCTAGACAACTTCTTGAGTTGACATCACTAGTTGAGAAGTACCCAATTGTTGTAGCACGAAGAGTTACAGGGCTGGTCTATATACTTGTAGCAGGAGCAATCTCGTTTGCTTCTTTGGTATTTGTAACTCTGTTCAACATCATCGAGGATATCTATCAGAGCCTAATTCCGGTGCTGCTTGTTGTGGGGACTAGCCTCTTCCTAGCATGGCTAATCGCATTCAGACTTATTGCTCCACTGTCAAGATCCTATGTTGTTCCTTCTGCTGAGAGTGAGATGTCCACAGGGTGGAAACTGATATGGGGGATACTGGCCGTCCTGATTGTAATAGCAGCAGCGTATACCTTCGGGACTGGGCAAGACCTTCTCTTTGCACCAATACTGCAGTTCCTCATGACAATTGGTATCTTTGTCAACTACTGGGGTGCAACCAAGGTTCCAGAGACAGCTCCTTTTGCTCGTGAACTTCTTGTCTATGCGGTCTTGATTGGACTTAGCATGATCCCAATCCTTCTCTTTCCGTCGTTCTCTTATGTCTTCATAATGATAGTCGACATGGGGGGCATCTATTTCCTTGGGGTCTATATGCTGATATCCGCCGAGAAGGCACTTCTTGTAGGATCGGGGCGGGAGTAGCTTGGGTCTAGACGACAGCCTCATGCAGGCCCTTGTCGGGCTGTTAGAGGAGGACCGGGATACTTTCGTCCCTGCTAGGCTGTCGATTCTCGTCTATCTGTTCTTCACACAAAGCGCACGGTTCACAGACCTTCAGAAAACACTGAAGCTGACATCGGGCAACTTGTCGAGTCATCTAAGTAAACTTGAAAGCTTGGAGTTGATTCGAATCTCAAAGAGATTCGTCGAGCTGAAGCCAACAACAATCGTCTCCATAACACAAGAAGGATCTGAAAAAGTGCGCGGACAGCTCCTTCGGATGAGGGAGTTGGTGCTGATGGCTGTTGGACAAGATCTGGCCAAACCGGATACGTCATCCGAAGAGGCTCGGGCCACAACGGAGTAAACTAATCGCCTTCGGACGTGGAGTGTATCTCCTATTGTCAAGGTGTTGAGAATCCCGGAGAGAAAAGGAATTCTCGGAGTTTGCCTCGCAAACCAGTCCGCAAGCCAAAGATTGTCCACGTATTATATACCTTCCATGAGTGGCAGTTCATGTGATAAAGAATGTCTTTGATTGAAATCACAGAGAAATGGGCACACCCTATATTGAAGGCCGATAGAAGCACACTGAGTGGATATCTCTTCTTTATAGGCGGACTTCAGTGGTTCATTGGCTTGCTTGCCGCAGAATCATGGTATGCTGGATATAGCAGCCGAATCGATTACGTAAGCGAACTTGGTATAGGACCTACAGCGGTGTTGTACAACGCATCTGTGTTTATACTCGGAGCCCTCATAGTTGTGGGATCTTACTTCCTCAACGAGACTGGTGAACGAAAAGGGTTCTCGCTTCTGCTTGCGCTTGCAGGGGTAGGAGCTGCGGGTGTGGGAGTGTTTCCTGGTTATCAACAACCAATGCATAGCATTTTCACGTTGATTGCTATCCTATTTGGTTCGTTCGCTGCAATTGCCTCGTACAGACACCAGAGGAAGCCGATGTCACACATCTCTATGGTTTTGGGAATTGTCGCACTTGTATGTTCGTTTATGTTCATGCCATATTTGGGACTGCCAACTGGGTCCACCGAGACTTTTCTCGGATTGGCAAAGGGATCTATGGAACGCTGGGCTATCTACCCTATACTTGCGTGGATTATGAGCTACGGAAGCTATCTGGTTGGCTCAACTGATGCAACTCAATAAGTCTCTCAATAGGAGTCCCTTGTGGGACTCCACTCCTCTTTGATTCCGTTTGAACAATAGACACATGACTATCAGGAAGTTACAAAATCAAAGGGAACATTCATATCTGGACATCTGAGGTCCGGGGCTCGCCTAAAGGATACTTCAGAATGAAATTGGATATTGGAGCTCACAAACATGTCTGATGACAAGACTGTCGAGGAACTAAAGAAGAAGGCCGAGAAGCCGAGCCATGACGCCTTGGTGCTTCATCCGCACTACAAGGGGAAAATAATGTCAATTGGCAAAGCCCCAGTGAGGAGCTTTGATGACTTTGCTATCTGGTACACTCCCGGAGTTGCCGCTGCTTGCAGAGCAATTGAGAAGGACCCAGAACAGGCCTATGAGATGCTTAACAAAGGGAACATGGTCGCTGTCGTGAGTGACGGGACCAGGGTACTAGGCCTTGGTGACATAGGACCTCTTGCCGCCGGTCCAGTCATGGAAGGGAAGGCGATTCTCTTCAAGTACTTGGGGGGCGTCGATGCGTGGCCCGTCTGTCTTGACACAAGAGACCCTGACAAGATTATCGAGACCGTCAAGCTGATTGCGCCGTCCTTTGGTGGAATCAATCTGGAGGACATATCAAAGCCCAAGTGCTACAAGGTCCTCGAGGAGTTGCGAAACGACAAAGACCTCGACATTCCTGTCTGGCACGATGACGCTCAGGGAACTGCCACAGTCGTTCTCGCTGGGGTCCTAGGTGGACTGAAGGTTGTGGGGAAGGACATTGAGAACTGCAAGGTGGCCTTGCTAGGTGTTGGATCCGCCAACACCCGAACCGCGTATTTGATGTTCTCTGCTGGTGTTGACCCGAAGAATGTAGTCATGGTCGATAGCAAGGGTGCAATATATTCAGACAGAGAGGATATTGTAGCAGACAAGAACGGTGACACTTTCAAGTATGATCTGGCACAGAAAACGAATCCTGACAGAATGACTGGAGATCTTGGCGAAGTCATTGAAGGAATGGACGTCCTGATATCAGCTTCCAGACCGGTGCCCGGTACTATCAAGAAGGAGTGGGTGTCGAAGATGGCAAGCGACTCGATCGTCTTTGCCTGCGCCAACCCAATTCCCGAAATCTGGCCGTGGGATGCAAAGGACGCAGGAGCCCGCATTGTTGGCACAGGACGCAGCGATTTTGACAACCAGATCAACAATAGCCTCGGATTCCCAGGGATTTTCAGAGGTACTCTTGACGTGAGGGCAACCACCATCTCCGATGAAATGTGCATTGCTGCTGCTGAGGCACTTGCAGATCTTGGCGCTAAAGAGGCCACTGAGAAGAAAGTGATACCCACGATGGATCGATGGGAGCTCTACCCACAAGAAGCCACTGCCGTGGGAATGAAAGCCATTGAGCAGGGCATCGCGAGAAAGCAGTGGGAAGAGAAAGAGCTCTACAAGCATGCTGAGCACATCATCAAAGTTGCTCGCGGCTCATCTGAGATGCTATATAAAGAGGGATGGATACCAAAGGCACCAAAGACCTGAGCTCACAGGTGTCGATATCTTGCGCTGGATATCGTCAATGCATTGCCTTTCTCTTCAGGCCAGCTAGTTCTTAGCCTCTACTGGACGGCCTTCGCCAGGCACGCCTGGTGCTGACGCGGTCACTGGGCCCTTGACCCTATGCGCTTTGATTATTGGCACCATTCCAGGGATCTCCAAGGCTACCGCTAGCAACTCAGTGTAGTAGTAGACAGGTAGTTTGAAGTCAGTACCAAATGTTTTGTTGACAATCCTCTGGCCTGACTCAAACGAAATGAAACAAGAGGGGCAGAACACGACGGCGGCATCAGGATTCACCATTTTCATGCTTGTCATCTTCTCCCTGAGAATGGCGAATGATGCTTCCCGATTAGCTCTCCTCGTTCCGGTTCCACAACACATAGTCTTATCCATGTACTCCAATGGCTCAATGCCTAGGACTTCCACGAGCCCGTCGAATTTCACGGGCGCTTCACAATCATCAATCTGCAGAATCGCTTCTGGTCTCAGCATGTGACAGCCTGAGTGTGTGACAACTCTCAGCTCTAGAGGTCTCTTCACTTTCTCGGCAATCGCCTCTGGCCCAATGTCATCAAAGAGGACTTGATGCATGTGCTTGACGGCTGAGACCCCAGTGTATTCCATTCCAATTTCGCCCAGGACTTCATTGACTGCATCTTTTCTATCAGGATGAGTGTCCAACTCGTGCTTTGCAGTCATGAAAGACTCGTGGCATCCTGTGCAAGCTGTTAGGACATCAAGCTTCGACTTCTCAGCAAGTGCCAAGTTTCTGGCAGCAAGAGCAAGCCATGTTTCATCCGAGAAAGATCTGACGCTGTTCGGTTCTGGGCAGCAAGTGAATGGCAAATCCACAAGCTCGATGTTAAAGTGGGGGGCCACTAACCGAATGGACTTCTCCACGAAGGGGAGCCTGTATGCCATTGTGCAACCTGGGAAGAATGCGTACTTCAATCCGAACCGACCCCCTTGCTCTGATAGAGCTCAAGCAAATCTGTTGCACCAGTGAGCTCCAGAACCTTTCTTACTTCCTTTGCAGTCGGCCTCTTCAACGGAGGCAAGTCGTATTTCTCACGCATCTTGTCGAGATCCGAGTCTTGTGCGATAACGCCTGTCGAGAGAATAGAATGGATGATTTCTGGCAGACCCTCAGGCGCATTACCCTTCTCGGTTGAGATATTCTTAACCGCGACAAGAAGATGAGCAAGTGACACGCCCATCGGGCATCTCTGCTCGCACATCAGACAATAGGCGCAGGACCATTCGGTTCCATCGGGTTCAATCACTCCGGTCTTTACAATCTCATCGATAGCGTGGCGCGGATTGATCTCAGGGGCAACACGGAAGACTGGGCATGATGATGCGCAAATGCCACACTGGAAACAAGGCCTAATCGACTCGATGATGCTCTCAATCTCTTCGGGTGTCTTCGTGTCTGTCATTGTGGCCACCTACGATCTTGTCTTCTTGACTGCAGCTTTTTGCGGTGCCTTCTTCCTGGTCTTGGTGGCTGCTTTCTTCTTCGGAGTGGTCTTCTTGGCAGCAGGGGCCTTCTTCTTGGCAGGCTTCTTCTTTGGAGGTGCTACCTTTCTTGAGGCCAATTCCTCCTTGTGACGTTCAACAACCTTTGACATTTCTGTCATGATGCCTTGCCATTTCTTACCTTCTCCAGCCGAGACCCATTCGACTCTGAATCGGTCATCAGCTATACCATGGCGCTCCATCCACTTGCGAATTCTGGGCTCTCGTTTTGCCATGAAGTGATTCCCTGTCTGGAAGTGACAGTCAGCAGGCAAGTGACATCCTGAGTAGAGTACGGCACCGGCATCCTGCTCGAATGCCTTCTGAGCGAACTTCGTCGCAAACCTTCCAGAGCACATTGCACGAATGATCCTTGCATTGGTTGGATACTGCATTCTCGAGACACCAGCTAGATCTGACCCCCTGTAAGAACAGAAAGCACATGCAAAGGCGACAATCTTCTCCTCTGGATTATCACCTAGTGCAATGTCAATCTGGGAGAATATCTGTTCGTCGGTGAAGTTGGGCATATAGATCGCACCTTTAGGACAATCACCTGCGCAGGTTCCACATGCTCTGCACAATGCCGAAACAACCGTGAATTTTCCGGTGCCATCCTGTGAGATTGCTCCATAGGGACAACGCTCAACGCAACTTCCACATCTTGAGCAGAGATCTTGCATTATCTTGGCGCTCAACGCCTCGATGGGGTAGCGCCCCTTTTGGAGTATGACAGAAGCACGACCGGCTGCCGCGCTCGCCTGTATCACTGAATCACGAATGTCTTTCGGGGATTCTGCTCCGCCACATATGAAGATTCCAGCCGTGCTTGTGTCAACAGGTGCCAGCTTTGGATGGGACTCGATATAGAACGAATCCTCTGTTGTGGAGATGGGTATTGGCAGTTCTCCTGCAGTTCCTTCAGCACCCATCGAAAGCAAGACGAGCTCTGCTTCCTGCATAATCAACTCATTATGAGTTGTATCCTCTACGCTCAGACGAAGATTCTGGGTGTCTGGGAACTGCTGTATTTCTCCTACTCTTCCTCGTACAAACTTCACTCCCTGTTCTCTCGCCTTGCGGTATACATCTTCGAAGTACTTCCCGTGCATTCGCAAGTCTTGATAGAAGATGGTGATATCTGTGTCAGGGTAGTGTTCCTTTACCAATAGTGCACACTTGACAGATTCGGCGCAACAGTAGTTAGAGCAGCCTGAACGGGTTGATATATCCCGTGACCCTACACACTGAACAACTGAGACTGACTTTGGTTCCTGATAGTCTGAAGGTCTCACTAATTGACCCTCAGTGGGCCCAGCAGCGTTAATCAATCGCTCGAACTCAAGCGTCGTAATCACGTTGGGATACCTGCCCCACCCTAGTCTTGGGGTCTTTCTCGGATCTGCAGGATTGAAGCCGGTTGCCAGGATGATAACTCCGATATCAAACTCGATGACTTGCTCGGTGTCTTCAGGCTTGATTGCCTCTTGTTCACATTTGTCTATGCACTTTCCGCATCTTATCAGATCCATACCAAGACAAGTATCTACGTCGATGTAATATGCCGAGGGAACCGCTTGGGGGAATGGGATTGATATGGCCTTTCGCCAGCTCAGGTTTTGATCTGTTCTATCAGGGACATCGATGGGACAGACCTCAACGCAATCATTACACGCTGTGCACTTGTCAGTGTCCACGAACCTTGGGCGTTGCTTGACCTTCACGTGGAAGTTCCCTACGTATCCATCAACTGACTCGAGCTCGGCCATCGTGTAGAGCCTTATGTTTGGATGTTGGTAGATATCAACCATCTTCGGGCCCAAGATGCAGATAGAACAGTCATTCTGCGGGAATACTTTGTCTAGTATCGCCATGTTGCCCCCGATGGTTGGCTGCTTCTCGATGAGGTATACAAGATACCCCATTTCAGCAAGGTCATACGCCGCTTGCATACCAGCCACTCCAGCTCCGACAACCATTGCGGCCTGGGTTACATTGACGTCTTGTTCCGGTTGTGCCTCAAGAGTTGCCGCCTTTGAGACGGCCATAGCTATGAGTTCCTTTGCCTTCAAAGTTGCCAGTTCTGGTTCTGATTGGTGAACCCAAGAAACGTGTTCTCTAATGTTGGCCATAATACAGAGGTATGGATTCAAGCCAGCCGCCTTCACTGCCTTTCTGAAGGTGGCCTCATGCATTGTCGGACTGCAAGACGCGACAACAACTCGATTAAGGCTGTGCTCATTGATAGCGACTTGGATTTCTTTTTGCCCGGGATCAGCACATGTGTATCGATTGTCTTGCACAAAAACCACGCCGGGTAGATCCCTTGAAAACTCGGCAACTTCATCTATGTCGACAACTGCACCAATGTTCTTTCCGCATCTGCATGGGAAGACTCCAATTCGAACCTCCTCGCCTGCATGATGGATTTCCCTCTTTGTCGATTCTACTTCGCTCTCGGGATTCGATTCGCTCTTGGTCATCGATACACATTCCGATTCAGATGCGAGTCCTCTTCCGAACACTAGCTGGACTTGGCAAAACTGAACAATCGAGTAATAAAGGTTCACAATCCCGAACAATATAGAAGATGGAGCTCGGCTGACTGTCACTTGCGAATTCTTCGCCAGAAGAGAATCGTACCTATTGCAACGGGCACCACTGTGATAAGACCAATGACAAGTAGTGTGTTGATTCTTGGGTTATGGTCATAACCGTCCAATGCTAGGTCAAAGTCGTAGTCAGGAATCAGCGGATCCAGACCCTCAATAATCTCAAGTCCATCGCGCAGTCCATCAGAATCCGAGTCATCTGAAAGTGGATTCATTCCACGAGACACTTCATCGGCATCTTTGACGCCATCCAAGTCACCATCTTCAGAATGTGGGTCGGCGCCATACATGAATTCCTCCAAATTGGTCAGATTGTCATTGTCTGGGTCGAGGTGACTGTCGTCAACAAGAGGGTTCGTCTGATAGGTAATCTCCCACATATCATCCATCAAATCCTGATCTGAGTCTGTGGAATTGGGGAACGTTCCCAGCTGGAACTCACGAAGATTCGTCAGACCATCGTTGTCAAGGTCTTCCAACGTATCATCCTTCAATGGATTAGTCTCAAACTGTACCTCAAGGCCATCTAGAATGCCGTCCATATCGGTGTCAGACACGAAGATGTCCGTGTTGGCACCCAGCTCCTCAGTATCGGAGAGACCGTCACCGTCCCAATCCAGTGGCGGATCGGGTTCAGACCACGAAAACTGGTCTGAATCCATCACACCATTACCGTCAGTGTCCGATTCATAGTCTAGATAAAGTTCCAAATCTGCAGTACTCTCACCCACGTTGGTAATCGTCATAGTCACAGGACCTAAAGCTACTTCTCTGACTGTCGTCAGTGAGATGTCTGTAATGTTGTCAGCTGTTGTCATCAGCGCGAGACCATTCTGATCGATGATGTTGATCTGTATCGTTCCATTCACACCAAGATTACCATGTATGGCAAGAGTCTGTGGTACGGTCATTACCGTGTTGATTGAAACAGCTGCATCAGGTTCAAGATTCTCCTGAATCTTGTATGATGTGACCTCTCCGTTTCCCTGTTCTCCCAGATATACTGCAACTGCGGCAGCAGCCTTGGCCAATAGCCTTCCTTGTGTTGTGTTATACGAGGCACTATCTAACGAGTCACTTGGCGGGCTTTCTGGATTCATGAGATGACCGCTAATCACATTGACAGCGGGAATCCCTTCATCCCAAAACTTCCAATGATCTGACTGGGTTCTCCATTCCTCTTTTGCAGTGATTATGTCGAGTCCTGAGAGCTGCATCATTGACACAAGTAAGTCAGCCAAGTACTTCGTCTTGTGATATCCGTGAATGTCTTCGCGTTCGTGTTCAGCATATAGTCTTCGCTCCGACGGCTGATCATGATCAGAGAACAGCACTTCATCGAAATTGTACATGGCAATAACGTTCACATTGTTCTGAACAAGTTCATCTGCGATCTCGGCGGCTCCGAAGAGTGCCCTAGTCTTTCTTCGTTGATCCAGAAAGACCGTATTATATGAGAAGAATCCATAGTATACATCGATTGGTAGCCGGAAGTTAGACAAGATTGTTGCGATCATCATGACGACGGCTGAACCCCCGGCGTTCTGGTGGACCCCCGAGCCGAATTCTTCTGAGTCAAGATGAGCCCCGAAAACAATAGCGCGGTTATCAGTACCATAGCCCTCCTGGTGTCCAAGTACAGCATCGTGAGGTTTCACTAGGCTGGAAGTAATTCCAAGTTCTTCCAAGGACTCCATGAGATAGTCCGCTGCTACATAGTAACCGCTTTCTGGGTACTCGATGTATCTATTCCCGACACCAACAATCGATGCGAGAGGTGTAAGATAGTCCTGACTCAGGCCAAGATCCCATGCAATCTCCCACCAGTTTAGACTGTTGTACGGATGCGGCTCAATAATATCTATTTCATCAGGGGGCTCTGGAGTATATGGTGGGAATAGCAGAACATATGCAACAGTCGCTGAAGCTATGACTAGGGCCAAGAGTGCCAATGCTTCAAGTCTTCTCCGAGACATGGCGTTTGAGTCCCCAATTGACGGGACCTTAACTAAAATGATGGACATAAAAACGGTCCGAAAAGAGCATAGTATCAATTACATACCGTTACTGCTTTTAACACGAATTCCACTCCGCATCTCGGCGCGACTAATGAGCGAGATAGATAGATGCGTAAGATGCGGGTCATGCCTCCAGTTCTGCCCATTGTTCAATGTGACAGGTGAAGAGCAGTTCAGCCCTAGAGGCAAGCTCTACTTACTTCAGGTAATGGACCTCATCGAGAACGACGAAGAGTTGGGTCGTGACTTCAGGAGACTGCTTTTCCAGTGCACAATGTGTGGTAGATGCAAAGATGTGTGCTCATCAGACGTTGACCTTCTCAAAATCTGGCACGAACAGAGAGCCAAGGCGGTTGGCGCAGCTCCGTTTGAATTCGAGTATCTTGATTCGCTCAGAGATTCTTTGGCCAATGTGTATAACATCTACGGACTTGACCCCGACGACCGCGCAATCTACTGGCTTGATGAGGTGGAGGACGAGATTCCGAACATCCACGATAGAGTCTACACCAACGGGAAGACTGCGGAGATTATGGTCTTTCTCGGTTGCCTGATGTCATTCAGAAGCAGCCAGCTCGATGTAGTCAAGTCATTTCTCAAGGCACTGGAAATTGTAGATGCGGACTACCTTGTGATGGGAGCTGAGGAGTTTTGCTGTGGACATCCGCTTCATCTTACAGGCGATGAGTCAGGAGCAGACAATCTCAGAAAGCACAACCGCAGTGTGATTGAAGCGGCCGGAGCAAAGAAAGTGATTACTGGATGCCCTGGGTGCCTAATTCAGCTCAGGAAGTATCACAATTTCGAGAGTGCAGTGGCGATGCATCACACCGAGTTCTTTGATCATTTGCTGGAAGTCATGCCAGCAACCAAGCGAACGGAAACTTTCGCATATCACGATCCATGTGAGCTTGGAAGGATACTAGATGTCAAGGAGGAACCACGATCTGTTCTCAACAAACTGGGAGTCAAATACAGGGAAATGGATCTAAGCTGCTGCGGTGGTGGAGGACTGCTTCGAATGACTGACCCCAATCTCAGTGACAAGATTATCCAACTGAAGAGAGCTACTGAGAGACTGAGCGAGACAACCGTCGTCACTGCTTGCCCCTCATGCCGCGAGGTGTTCCTCTCAAATGAGATACAAACGGTAGACATCGTTGAACTTATGGCTGAGGCTTTTGAAGGGGGTGGAGGATAGATGAAGCTCAGAGATGTTGTTGCTGGTGCTAACGCCTCAATGTATCACCGACTTGACTTCCAGAAGATCCGGGGAGTCTACTATCCGCGCTCAGAAGCAGAAGTTGTAGAAGCCATCGAGCAAGCCAGAGCAAAGGGTTACGAGATTACGCCCAAGGGCGGAGGCTCGGGTCTAAGCGGAGCGTGTACTGGAGGAAACCGTGATCGTTTCATAGTCAGCACACTTCAAATGAAAGAACTCCTCACAATCTCGAAAGACCAAGGTTACGTCGATGTTCAGCCTGGAGCTACTCCGGATGAGATAAACGAGGTTCTCGAACCAATGGGAATGAAGCTCTATGTATCTCCAAGCTCTAGGGACATTGCTACTTTGGGAGGGCTGCTCGCAACAGACGGTGGCGGTAACGACACGTGGGCTAATGGAACAATGCGTGACAACACTGTGCGAGTTAAGATGGTCCTTTATGATGGCAGACGTCTGATAGTTGACTGGGAAGGAGTCAGAAGTGATGACGCAGAACTCGCACTCGAGCTCAACAAGAAAGACATGACAATCCACGACGTCGCCAGCGCACATGGAACGCTAGGATTCGTGACTGAGCTCAGGGTCACAATCAGACCTCTTGTTGAGGAACACCTGATGGGAGCCATTGCTGTATACGAGGACTTCGATGCGTTAGGGTCCGCGCTTGATAGGATGATCAAATCTGAGACCCCTATCAGATACGGAGAAGCGATTGTAGAAGCTCACAAGGACGTGAGAGATGATCTGACACCGCCAATCCTTATTCTCGAGTTTCCTGAAAAGGAGAAGGCAAGCATAGCCGAGACAACTGACTTTGAAGAGGTTGATTCTGGGGAGCTGGAACGCCTGAAGGACATCAGGATAAAGCTCCCGAAACGAAATCCCAATGAAGGCGTTCAAGCGGCGCTCTTTGAGGGTTATGGATTCTTTGAGGACAGCTTGAGAGGTATGCAATCGAGGATGGAAGCTATCAATGGTCTTCTCATAGAGGATGGATTCGAACCCTTCGCGAAATATGGCCACGGTCCGAGTAAGTGGTATCTCGGCGATAATACGCCAGCATTTGGATTGATTATGCACTCGCGAGAAATCAGGCCGACGGACAAGACTGGAAAGGAGTTGTTCGAGACTGTTCTGAAGATTGTGGATCTGTGCGATGACATGGGAATAACGCCGAAACCAGAGCACAAGTGGCCTTTCAGCGACAAGGCGAAGAAGACGCGTATTGAAGAACTTAGGACAATAATCGGAGAAGGATTCAATGCGTTCATCTTCGAGCCAGAGTGCGCTTCCGAGACTCTTTCCTCAATGGTCTGAAAGGACCGAATACTTTCGGCCATCTCCGAGGGGTGCTTAAAAGGACCTCTAGACACCAACCTTTGATGAGAATGGTAAGACCCAGCCGCAGCCCCAGGGGCCTCTTTGACCCCTATTATGTGCCATCGAAACTTCTGCATCGCGATAGAGAGCTGGATACGATAAACGGCGTGTATCGCGACTCCTACGAGGACAATTACGGCATCAACTGTCTCGTCCATGGGATATCCGGCGTCGGACGGACTGTCTTCTCACGATACTTTCTCACCAAGATAGTCCCGGAGAATTTCGACGCCAGGACCGTATATGTGGATGCAAGGAGCAAAGGCTACGCTGAGATTGTGACAGAACTCAACGACAAGATTGCGGGGATGTCCGAGGCTGTTACTGTTGCCTTTGACCTTGACCAGTTGTGGATTCAGTTCAAGAGAACAGCAGCATCTTCTCCAAAGAGGACCGTCTTTGTGATTGACAACATCGACGACACGAACGAGGAGGTCTACGCCAAGCTCGCAAGACTGTCTAAGGAAATCAACGCAAGCACAATTGGAATACTCAACAGCCATGACTACAGGTTCCTGACCAAGGTTCCCGCAACCTCCATGGCGTATGACTTCGAGTTACCACTAGATACCTACACTCAGGCACAGCTATACGAGATCATAAGGATGCGAGTTGAAGACACGTTTCCCCTCGGCCTGACCGAGGAAGTGCTTCGTTATATCACCGATATTGTGTGCGAGTTCGACGCATCTAAGCCGAAGACCTCAATCGAGGCTTTGAAGGTCCTTTGGCCACTCGCCCAAAGGGGCCAAGAGATTGACTCGGACTCGGTAAGAGCAGCAACTTCAAGGATAACAACGTTTGGACACGACCAGGACTATATGGACATCATTGATACTATCAGCATGAATGACTTCATGACATTGCTTGTTCTGGAAGCGATGACTGAACATCTGATGCGCTACAAGACAGAGACCTACATTGACAGGCAGACTCTGAGTGAACTTGTTATGATCAAATGCGAGGAACTTGATGTCAAATACTCTGACAACGACATTGAGAGAAGTCTGCAGACTCTGATTTTCCAGAGCGTGGTGTTTGAATCAGGATACTCTCGAAGTCTACTCTATACTCTAGTGCCGCCTGAGATACTCCATGATACAGCCCTCAGCCTTAGGAGAGAACTAGTAAGAAGGAAGTAGAATGCTGGAGAGCACAAAGACTTAACTCTGAGGTTTCCACATTCATCGCTTCAAATGGGAGCTGCTGAATTCAACAGGAAGCTGTACGAAGAACGACTGGAAGAAGACCCACCAGACTACCAGTTTGAGTTCTTCCGGGTCAAGCGATTGATGATGCTATCAATGATAGACAATGAACCGGAGAAGATCCTCGAACTCGGTTGCGCAGGGGGCTGGCTTGGAGAGAAATTGAAGAGGAAGTTCAAAGCCGAGGTTCACGGAGTCGACATTTCTCCAAATGCATTGAGATTGGCAGAGAATAGAGGGCTCATTGCAAAGGAGTTCGATCTCGATGGCAACAGATGGCCGTATGAAGACAATACGTTTGACGTTGTCATCGCAGGTGACCTTCTCGAACATTTGTTTGACACGGAAACTGTAGTTGCGGAAGCCTACAGAGTCCTGAGGCAGGGAGGGCTCTTTATTGTCTCTGCGCCAAACATCAACTGTTACTACAATAGGCTGTGGGTACTCTTCGGTAAACTGCCCTATTGGATTGAGAGCGCTCCGAATCTCGTATTCGTGCCCCTGGCAAAGGACTTCGGAGACACGTTCTTCAATCCCGGTCATATCAGAGTCTTCAACAAGGAGTCACTCACGAAGCTGCTTGAGCATTTCGAATTCGAAGTCGAACTGATCAGAGGTGTGCCTCTGGGGTTCACAGAAGAGGAGACCCCGAAACGATTCAGATTCCTCCGCCGGATGGCACAGGGAGTTGAGAACTACTTCTCGCGGATACCCACTCTCTCTTCACTAATCCTTGCAAAGGCTGTAAAAAGGTAGTCGACGACTGCTACCAGAGTTCTCGATACAGGCTGAGCAGCGCCTTCGCTGACTATTAAATTCTCAAACGATTATGAAACAAAGAAGTAATGATGGCCGGATTGACCGGCCACACGAGTCTTCGTCTAGGAGGGTTTCTTCTCGGCAATCTGAGCCTTGATCCAACCCTCTAGTCCAGCGGCGCCTTGAAGCTCTGCAGCATCGCCGTCGTAGTTCTCAGGTTCGACGACAGCTATCCAGCCTGCACCGAATGGATCATCATTAAGAAGACCGGGGTTGTTCTTCAGCTCATCATTGACTTCTGCAAGTACGCCTGCAAATGGGGTCTTGATCGGACCAGTCCACTTGCCGCTTTCCATTGTTCCGATACTCTTGCCCGCCTTGACATCCTTGCCGGCGGGTCGAAGTCTAACGAACTTGATCTTACCAGCGAGGTCGGCGCCAAACGCAGTAAGGCCAATACGGACCTTGCCGTCCTCCTTCTTTACCCAGATCTGATCATCAGTATACAATAGGTCATCAGGAAAATCAAAGCCTTCCACTGTAACCATAACAGAGTCACCTGCGATGGGCAATGGCGGGTTCCTTAAGTCAGTTTCGGACCGAGGGTCAAAATCCATTATAAACCGGCTTTTTCTGGTTCCGGTTCCGCATTGATTACGCGCATAGCTTTTTCGACATCGGCTGTCTCGAGCTCTGCAAAAACCGTCCCTGAATAGCCGCATCCTTCCTTTAGACAAGCATAGGACGGTGGCACCTTCCATCCATTCTGAATATTCTTGGTCTCAGCTATCTCAGAGCTGAAACACTTGGGGCAGACTCTAATCCGCTTGGTCACCTTCTATCCTCCCGGCAAAGGCAGCAGTTGGTACGACCAGCCACTATTAAAGTGATTGTTCCTCTTCGCGATTGAGCGCGTTGGTCGATTGGTGCTTATTACTGCTGAACAAAACAGTACTTTGGAATGAAAGATTCGAGACCTCTGTTGAGACCAGGCTTCAGGACTGCGGACGAGGTCATTCGCCAGACCGCCAAGACCGGAACTCCCGAGCTAGATGACCTACTTGGAGGCGGTCTGGAGTCAGGAATGACCCATCTTTTCTACGGCGACCGAGGTCTCCATGGCGACCTGCTCAAGACAGCGGTGCACTTCCAGCGCCCAAAGGAGGAAGGGGGGCTGCTCAGTCCAGCAATAGTTATCGACAGTGCGAATATGATTAAGATTGAGCAGATAAGCGACTACTCAGATGAGTTTGGGCTCGAGCCTGAGGAGGTCATGGACCAGATCTACATCTCGCGTGCCTTCAACTCTTCGCAGACATATGACCTAGTGATGAACCAGCTAGACAGCTTCTTCGACAAGATACCTGCCAGGATGTTGATAGTCTCAGGCCTGCCCGACTTGTATATGTCAGAGGGAGTGACCAGCGATGGACTGCAGGAACTCACTCACATGGCCACGAGACTAATGACCTTCACTTTGAAGAGAGGCGTCTTCACATTGGTCTCTGCACCACGTTCTGAGAAGAGTCCCAAGCATCCAGCTGGGGGGAAGGCTCTCGCAAGTTGTGCACAGATACATGTCTTTGTGGAGGAGTCCAAGTCCTACTTCAAGTACACTTTGGCGAAACACCCTCAATATCCGGTGAGACGCTCTTCACGGGTGAAACCGGTGAGGTTCGGAACAACTCTTCCACTCTCTCACTTCCTCGGCAGGGAGGAGAAAGAGGAGTAGCAGGCCGCCACTCTATTCTCTATCTCCCAAGCTCTTCACGAGCTCTTCTACAAGATCACGAGGTAGCTCTCTGGCCTGTTCCATGATCGTCTCAATCTCGTGTGCGGGAACACCGCGACCTTCGAGGTCTTTTCTCAGCTCCTCGAGCTCGAACTGGCTCAATTTGTCTGAGGGAGTTGCTGCCTCTTCGAAGTCTCGGATTATCTCATCCGAGATGTCCTCTTCAGGTGGTCGCTCCACTTCTTCTTCTTCGGGCAGAAGAATGACTCTTTCCTCAACGGGGATAACTTCCAGACCAGTTATGTCTATGATCTCTTCGCCAGCCACGCGTCGAGAAGCCTCAGCTTGAATCTCCTCTAGAACCTCCTCGACGGTCTTGCCATCCCGTCGAGCCGCTCGAATGGCCTCCTGATTGATGACTTCTTTCACGAATGCAGCTTGTTCGCTCGGGCGCATCTTGGATATGTCGGCCTTGAACTCATCTAGTTCCTCAGGACTCAGATGAGTGAGGATTGATAGCTGTATCAGAAGGTCACCAATTTCTGGAACCTCTACAGGAACTGACTCTTCCGGCATCTGTGCTGCGACTCTTGTGACTTCAATCTCAAGTCCCTGATACGTATCGTTGAACAGCTCTGCGAGGAGTTCTTGTCTAGTCTTTGCTTCAGTGATGGGTTTGGGCACTCTTCCCTTTCGGAGGGCACTAATCTGACCATTGATCTGCCTGAGCCTCTTCGGTATGCTAAAGTAACGAGTCCAAGAAACTATCAGGATTATAGCAATAAAGAGCGCAGGAGTCCCAAATGAGATTATGTTTCCAGTGAGTGTCTGCTGTTCAGTTGGATATATGTTGATTCTTAGTTCCAGTACTTGGGTTTCATAGTCTGATCGCTCTATGATCAAGTCAACTCGAACTACCTCTTGGTCAAGTCCAACGGGAATTAGTGGCGCCGCAACAAGTATTTTGATTTTATATACGCCGGCCTCTTCTGTTGGTCCTATCTCAAGAATCTGGACGATGACTTCTTCACGCTCGTAGCTTAAGTTCGCACCAGTAATGGGATTGCCGCGTGTCGTTATCCAATCCTCTGTGTATCTGACATAAACATCCAGCACTTGACCGTAGGTAATGTTCATCTCACCATTGATTACATAGCTGGTTCTAAATTCGAAATTCGTTGGCCTTTCGATTATAGTCACTAGAATCGAAAGATCCGATTGAGTTTCGTGATTAAGTAGTGAGAACTCTGCTCGAAGTGTGAAGGGCGCCTGAGGTAGAGCTCTAGGATCGTTTCCGTATATCTCGAAGAGCCATCCCGCTGTAGAATCAAATACGAAGGAGTACGTACCATTGCCTAGGTCCAGAATCTCAAACTCTGTGCTGGTTGAGATGCCACCCCCGTATATTGACGTCTCTAGAGTGGCACCAGACAACCCTCCGACATAACCGCTGGTCAAATCAGCATTGATGGTTGGATCGACGCCGTAATAGAACAGGATTGAGATTGTGTCACCAAATGGCACAATCAGTTCGTCTATTTCATTATCAACCTGGTTTGCGGCGGGAGTAATCAGCTGAAGCTCCGTTGCGACTTCGTCAACCTTCAACGAGATGCCACCACTGCTAACCTCGTAATTGTCCTTGTCAAAGAAGATCGTCACAGGATGTCGTAGTCCTGGCGTCAAGTACGCCGTGTCTACCATGACGACGTAAGTGCCATTTCCAAGATCTATGGCGGGTCCAGAGAAATTACCCCAATTGAAAGTTGCAGAGGCATTCGACACACCTTCATTGAAGTACGTGTCATTGTACGTGAAACTGATGTTTCCTGCCCATCCCCAATATACTGTCTCTGCTATTGGACTTACGACTTCGGTTCTAATCTTGGTAATAGTAATCGTCAAGGTCACTACATCTTGTGCAAGAT
>CP070761.1:1273746-1381646 GCA_020348985.1 Candidatus Thorarchaeota archaeon
CCGACTTTGCTAGACTCCGTCCTAGGCTTCGAAAGAGTGCAAGAGCTTCCGATTCGATTGGATTAAGCGGAGTTACGGCCTGCTTCCCTGCTGCACTGTAAGGAACTTGTGTTGAAGAAAGGTTCACGAAAAGCAGGACCGAATTTGATGATGTCAGTCCGTACCTCGTCCAATTGACTTTGCGAAGCACCTTGGTGAATACGTCATCACTTGCGTCATATAGCAGGGGCACTCGGTTAGCAAACCTGAACAGATTGGGGACATCTGTCGCACCTTTGTCGTCGGTTGTCGCTATCACTCCTTCCAATACAAACGGAATCCCTTGCCATTCGAAGGGGCCTCGTTTGCCAAAACGAGCTTCTGATACATCGAATGTGCTAATCACAGAAGTCAGAAATGCACTCTTCCCTATTGGTCTGAGACAGCTTGTAACGGGGCTTCCAAATCCGTCGAATTTCCGGAGTTTTGTACTAAGATGGGCGAGGTCGTGTCTTGAAAGCGATGTGACTGGTAGTGTAGGACTGATGGAGACAAATCGCAGAAATCTATCAGCCAAACGAGGGCCAACTTGCTGGAAAGCTCTGATCAAGAAATCGCGAAGTTTCAGGCCAGCAAATTGGCTTACGAGTCGGCGAAGCAGCTCAACGTCAGCTGCCCTCGGATGTGGTTTTGCCAACACTGGAACTGGAGGAATTTCAGCAGCCCAACCACCCATTGTTATTGGATCTTTCCCCGGCATTCTAAAATCAATTGCTGCGTGAGGAGTAGAGACTGTAGTCAGTTTCAAGTACTGGATGATTCTTTCTGAGGCCCTGGCAAAATTACCTTTCAAATCGATTGTCACAGTCGTACCGACTTCTTCTCGCTCGCGGCTTCTCCTTGAAACGACTATTGGTGAGTTTTCTTCAATATCAATGAAGATTCTGAACTCGGTCCCGATTGAAGTGTTAGTGCGTGTGTGTACTGTCACTGGTGTGTCTGTGGTGATTTGACCGTATAGGACAGCCATTGTGACCCCGAGACCAAAGGTTCCACGATTCTCTCGAGAACCATACTTGCTACCATAGAGGACACGACCGAATGCTTCAGGTACATTATCAAGAGGAATTCCTAAGCCGTTATCTGAAACCGTTAGGGAAATCGTGTCTACGCTTATGCACTCTAGTCGGACCAAAATCTTCGGAAGTCGAAGTGCATCCTCACAGGAATCTAGACTGTTTTCAACAAGCTCTCTGACAGAGGTGTACGCAGCTTGTGTTGGATTGCCAAAGCCTGCCATGTGGCGGTTCCTGTAGAAGAACTCTGCAGGTGAAAGACTGCTGAACTCTGGCTTGTCAGAGGCTGCTTGGGTCATGCTGTTCGGCTAGCTTTAGATGTTATTGCATTATTAGAGGAGGTATTACAATTGAGTTTGTTTCAGAGTGCTGATTCTTCCCATAGCTCAGAATGATATCGATGCAAGTCTCTACGCATCTTTTCAAGCCTGGCGTAGACGGCACTATGTGGTGCACCGCCAATGAGCATTTGGACTGCCCTATGAGCGAACTCCAGTCCCGGATCAACTCCGATGATTGACACTGTGCGGCCATAGACAGAGATCTTCGTCTCTGTGGTTTCCTCAATTACCCTTCTCGTTCTGCCATTCTCTCCTATGATTCTACCTGCCACACGTTTCAGCTGATTTGCGGATGATCCGACGCTCTCTCTAAGTGAAATGATGATTAGTCTAGCATCATCATCCATTAGGGACATAGCGTTCTTCGGGCTAAAACCGCGGGCCATCGCTCGGATAATGTCTCTGGCCTTCCATGCTAGGACAGGGTCCTCGGTTTCCTGAGGACTTGAGATTGTGACAACACCCTCACGATTGATTTCGATCTTGGTATTCGTAAGCTTCTCAACTCTTTTTCTTACACGACCATTCCGCCCAACAATAACTCCTATCCGTTCTTCTGGAACTCTAATGGTTTCGTGATACAGCATACGATTACTCACTCTCACAAAGAGACAGAATGTGTTTTGTGATTACTTCTGGGTCTTCCGTTTCTACATCTAGCTTCTGGAAATACTGAGTGATGTTTTGAATATCACGGAATAGGTACCTTTTGGCATTGTCATGTCCTGTGAGCACTGCCTGTGATACATCTATGAAGACTGGGCCATCATGCCAGAGGATATTGAATTCACTCAAATCTGCATGAACTAGGCCTGCCTTAGTGAATGAATTCTCAATCATTTCGATGATTTCATTGAAGATGTCAACTGGAGAAGGTATCTTTATGTTGCGTATCAAGGGAGCTGGTAGTCCAGTCTGATGGTCACCGATAAACTCCATAACTAGGACGTTCCGTTCAATGTCTATTGGCGCTGGAACCTTTACTGATGCTTCATGATAACGCTTGAGATTCTTGTATTCTTTGAGTGCCCATTTTGGAATGAGAGTTCTGCTCTTCCTTCGTACATTCCTGAATCTGGGGTCGCCTACGATATACTCAAACATGAAGTCGGTTTCGGCTGTCGACATTCTGTATATCTTGACAGCTACTGAGTTTCCTTCAACATCTTCCCCTCGATATACGTTGGCTTCCTTCCCTGTGCTAATGGCGCCATGAAGTGCTTTGATAGTTCCGCGGTTGAGAAGCTTGTATAGAATCTTCAGAGTAGGTGGATCTATGACTCCTTCGACGACCTTGAATTCATCATCATCTCTTCGTCGTTTTGTCTTACGGCGGTCTAGCTCCGAGTCAATCTGCCTTCTCTTCTTCTCTACTTTATCCATTGTAGGCGCTCACACCTAGTGGTAGGGGCATTTCAGCCTATTCGTGAATGGGAATGAAAGAACAAAAACCCTAGCACATCTAGAACATCTTCAATAGCCCACGCTTCTGAAGCCAATCAATCTCGTTGCCGCGGTATCTGTGAACTACGTCGCATTTCTCATCAGACTGGAAGTCCCAAGGAACAATTACGACTGTGTCACCAACTCTCATCCAGACTCTCTTCTTCATCCTGCCTGGAATCCGTCCCACTCTTATGTTTCCGTCCTCACACCTGACTCTGACTCGGTCGAAACCAAGCATCTGAATGATGATTCCGAACATCTCACCATCATTGCGTCTCGGTGTTCTAACTCTGACTAGCTCTTCTTCTGTGGGCGGGGGACCTCTATGACGTCCCTTTCCTCTTCGAACCAAAATGATCCTCCATTCAAGAATAAGACCTGGGATTAGGGAGGCCTTCCCGCGAGAAGCAAGAGTGCGCATTTAAGCGTACCGACCGCACACACATTCCAAGACCCTAAGACAATTCAAAACTACTCTACTCCGCGGCAGAGTTCTCGTACGGCAAGGGAAGAACAGTCTCATCATCTAGAACCAAGACCCCAATCTGTGACCCTGCTTCTATGTTGGGTGAAAGACGTGAGTCCTCTATCTCGGCCATCACATACGTCTCCGAATCCATAATCTGGGCAGGCTTTCCGTAGCCACGTGACACAACCATATACTCTCGCCTAGCTGAAGCGGGTTTGAGGAACTCGATCGTTCGCCACTTTGCACTCTTAACAGTCACTGTAAATCGGCTGTTGTCTATCAAGTCGTAACATGTCAAGCCGCCTTTGCCCATGGCCATGACCTGACATGCGTTTCCCTCAACAGTGATGAAATCACCCACTCTGAAGTGAGGCAACCTCACCAAGACTGTTATCCTGAATTTATCCTTTCCACCCTTTTCCTGACCCGTTAGCTTGTAGTTCTCTTTCCTCTCCGCCAAGAACCTTGATTGTAGTTCATCTGCGATCCTCTTTGTCAAATGCTCGGAACCAACCCAGAAGTCGATACCGAATTTGACTCTACTTGATCCGCTGACAAATGCACGATTATCCTTTCCGTATTCAGCGATTGTGAGTTCTTCGACAATCGCAACTATCTCCTCCTCCTCTGATTCCGAGAGCGGTCTGGAATCGGCACGAATTTGGAGAATCGCTTCATAGTAGCCACCGCTCATCATTGAGCACGTAGTGCACGTCTCGTAGCTAAATCGTACTTCTACTGGGTGGTTCTCTGTGTGTGGAGCAAGGGATTCGTGAGACCTACCCTTTGCAGTAACAATGATGTGAGAAACTCGGTCCAGCCGATTCTCTTCTTCAAAAGTGATTGCGACATCACCGAAGAAGCGCTTCAGACTAAGGTCTAGACCAATCTCAATCTGCTTGTTGACAACATCATCGCCATGAGCTTCGCTGAAATCAATCGTCCTCCAGCCTCCGGGCACTTTCACGGACCCACACTTCTTGCAGGTGACAATAGCAAGAGGGGACTCAACCTGTACCAGAAGATGCTCCTTATTGTAGCAGCTGGCACATAGTCCGTCTATGGTAGATTCTTCACCGCAAAGGTAACACGGAGCTGGCAAGGTAATTCAACTACCCAAAATCGTGGAGTTCGTACTTAAAACCGCGCTAATGGTACCGAATCTGATGGCAGTCAAAGGCGTACCCATTGAGCATGGGGATGTCCTTCAATGTAGATCACTGCGTTCTTGTGTACATACCCTGCATCAATCGCGGACTCTACTGAATCCTTCCCGACCATGTTTACTATTGTTGCCTTCTCAAGGTGGGGGAGACATTGCTTGAAGTCAACAAGATCCCCACCATAGAATTCTTTACTGACGCTGAACTTCACTTCGCCTTTCACGAGGGTCTTACCGAGAAGGCTCTCATCACAAAGAGCAACTAGGTAATGTTCGTGAGTTTCACGAACTCGCATATACACCGAAGGCAAGATATGTGGACCCCCCATCATACAGGCCTGATCGCAGTTCTAGCACCACAGGCTGAGCAGTTCAGGTAGTACTGGTTCTTCTCTTTCATCATACTTGTGTCGGGTCTTGTGCAAACAGGACATATCACATAGGCATTGATGTAGCGATTGAGAACCTCCTCTACCACCTCTGGTCCAAACTTCCCCTGAAAGACTGCAGTGCTACCCTCGAAGTTTCCTGCTGTGGCAAGCTGGCCTGAGACGTACTTCATTACTTCTTTGCCTGGCCGATTGAGAACTGTGATGATTTCCTGGAAGTTTTGCCAGATGGTTCTGTTTCCTTGGACCATAAGCTGGACCTCGGGAACTTGGAATCTCTCACCGGATCTCTTGAATGCGTCCTCAGGAATTTGGGATCGTGCCCTGTCTAGAAGGCTCTCATAGTCGTCCATATTGGAGTCTCTAAACAATCTGCTATTGAAGCTTCTGCTTGGGTAGTAGTACTATTTCATAGCAATGACATACTTCCCAAGCTCTATCTCTATTATCTTCTCTTGGTCTTGTAGGTCCAAGACCTTCATCTGGATGTCAGTCTTTGAATGTCCCCTGCCCTCGAAGAATTCGATGATTTCTTGAATCTTGACGCCTGCAGGCCCCATCTGTTCAACGAACTGGACTATCTGTTTTGAGAAGGTACCCGAAAGCGAAACCGAGTCGGTCAAAGGCGGAGTAGCCTCATCAATAGTTGCCTGGACGTCGCCTTCAGTTTTAGCTGGAGAATCTCCAGGCTCGACTTCCAAAGGAGTGGAGATTCCTGCCAAAGTCAGGACAGCTCTGTAGCGTTCCAGGTGATGAAGAGTAATGAAGTTCGGATCCGTCACATTTCGTACAATCTCGGGATCGATGTGAACCTCTCCTTGGTATTCCCGGACCTTCCCTACAACCATGACGAGTGAATTGGGTTCAACTGAAGCTAGGATGTCTGCATCCTCGCGCCAAGCCTTTGCACGTATAGTCTCAGTTCCATCATCGATTGTGATGCTTGAGTATTCGCCAGCTCTTGCATAGTGCTGGACAACAAACCCCACAAGCACTACGCGTCTAAGCTCAACTCCTAATGGAGAAATGACGTGAGGTCCGTTTTCCCTGCTGAACTTGCCCTTGATCACGTCCTCAACCGACGCTCGGACTCCAGTCATTCTTTCCATCATGTGAAATCCTCCTTGAACATTCACTCTCGTTCAAGGGTATATATCATACTTCGATACAAGTCGAACAGCCTCCTTCCGGCATATTACATTTGCTTTCCCTGGGTTTGATTATGAAGAAATAACACTTCAAGCTAGAAGAAATCGCTGAGAGAGCTTTGTCGAGAATCCCCACGCGTCTTCTGAGTCACGTCTTTGAGCTTTTCCATTGTCCGGTCGACACGTTCGCGACTGAAGTCGTGATTCACACAGAGAATTCTATGTAGTTCATCAATGTCAGGATCACTCCATATGGGGGGATCTACTTCAGCTGGTGGCGGATTCAAGAATATGTCCCGAACCTCCTGATATGGGAACTGAATATCAATGCCCTTCTCAGTTTGGACTTGCTCGATTGTGCCATGGACCCTGATCAGTTTGAGAGCGGTCTTGGGACCAATCCCTGGTATCTTATCATTATAATCGGTGCCTATCAAAATCGCTATGTCGACGAGCTGCTCTCTTGTGACTTCAAGCAGTCTAAGGTTGAGATCTAACTCGATAATCTCCGGGTGAATTGTTTTGAAAGTCTTCGAACGCGAAACCCTTCTTCTTCCGGAGATTGAAAGATTGCGCACCATTCTGGGACAGTTGTAAAGCAATGAATCGCTGTCTTGGCTTGCGCTGGCCCAGACAATCCGCTCCCTTGCCATCTGTGCAGCCAGAGCCACTCCCTCTGATGGCGCCTGAATTGCTGGAATACCTAGTGCAGTGAGTAATTCCTTGCTTTCGATGACGATTTCTTCTGTCAGTCTAGAACTGGTTTGTGCGGCGCTTCTGGCATCTTCAATTCGTCCCTCTTCCAGAGCCTTCTCCCACTTCTTGTGCTCCTCTTCGCTAACCCCACGTCGTCGCTCAATCTCAGTTGCCTTGAGCTTGGGCGATTCTCCGTCGAAAACGTATACTGGCTTAATACCTTTCTCTAACAGATGGGCATTTCGATAGAAGAGACCACTTAGATGGCTTGTGACCCGCTTTTGGCTATCCATCAAGGGGGTCCCATCGGGTTGGTGGATTGTTGAAAGGAATTGATATAGAGTGTTGAATGCATCGACTGCAATTTTCCGGCCAGACAATTCCTCTAGAGATGTTGCATTTGCAGTCATTATGGCACCGAGCTTCGAGTCCAAGCCACGCACCTCCAATGAGCGCTTGCTGAAGGTCTTGAATATTAGATAAATCAGTTGAATCCTAAAATGCGAATTCTGCCACTTCTGGCGGATTCTGAGCATTTTCTGCAAGGTCGCCTTCGACAGCTTTATAACAATCCGTCAAGGGGGCCTCCAAAGCCTCAATGAAAATGGTCTTGGTGATATCGTGTCAACAATGAGAGCTATAAGATGCACTTCGTGTCATGGTTCTGTTTCGCCAAAGGAGGACAGTGTGAAGCTGAAGTGCCCATCATGCGGCGAGTTCACAATTTGGCGATGTGAGTCGTGCAGAAGATTCTCTAACAGGTACAAGTGTCCAAATTGCGGCTTTGAGGGGCCGTAGTACAGGGAGAGGGATAGAGAATGGCAAGAGTCGTCATAACGCTGAAAATCATGCCTGAAGACATTGACGTAGATATCATGGATCTTCTCGAGAGAGTGAAGCAATCAGTACCAGAAGGCACGGATGTTAGAGCAAACGAGATTGTACCTGTGGCATTCGGTCTCAAGGCTATCAGAATGAACGTAGCCAGAGAGGAAGCAATGGGTGGCACTGATGACATTGAAGCAGCAATCAGTGCTCTCGACGGTGTCAGCCAAGTTGAGGTAGAAATGGTCTCTAGGATGTAGTATTCCGCATTCATTGTGGCTTATTACGCGCCACATGAGAAAGAGAGATAGAGATATCCTTATAGACCAATGACTGAAGCTGATAAGTGAGAAGGGTTGGACCTCTCCTGTCAGCAGACAGTCACGTTTGTGACCTGGAGGATGCTTTTAGGCTTTGACCGAAATCGTACTCAAAGTTGCAGAAGCCGAACACAGAGATATCGGACGATTCATTGTACGGATAGATGCAATGTCCATGGAGAAACTCGGTGTCAGAACAGGCGATATTATACAAATCAAGGGGAAGAGACTCACAGCAGCTATTGCCTGGCCGGCGTATCAAGGTGATAAGGGTCGTGAGATCATTCGAATGGATGGCAGGATTAGAAGAAATGCCGGAGTAAGCCTAAGTGAAAAGGTGATGGTCTCGAGAGCAAACGAAGATCCTGCGCGAAACATCACATTGGCTCCGACATCCGTTCCAATTCGTCCAGAGCCCAGGTTCGAGGAATTCGTCAAGCGGAAGCTTCTCAATTGCCCGGTTACAACGCAGGATACTGTATTCATTCCAATACTTGGACGAGCAATCCCATTCAAGGTAACTTCTGTCAAACCTGGTGGCACGGTTGTTGTGCAGCATTCAACAATTCTCACAATAACTGAGAAGCCTACAGGAGATGTTATAGGCGCGGCTCAGGTCACCTATGAGGAGATTGGAGGGCTTTCTGAGGAGATACAGAGAATCCGAGAGATGGTTGAGCTTCCAATGCGCCATCCTGAAATCTTCAAGCGGCTTGGAATTGATCCCCCACGCGGGCTGATTCTACATGGTCCTCCAGGAACTGGAAAGACTTTGATGGCAAAGGCCGTCGCAAACGAATCTGAAGCCAACTTCATCCACATCAACGGTCCGGAGATCATGTCGAAGTTCTACGGAGAATCGGAGCAGAAGCTTAGGAAGATTTTCGAAGATGCCGAGGAGAATGCCCCCAGCATAATCTTCATCGACGAGTTAGATGCTATAGCGCCCAAAAGGGAAGACGTTCAAGGTGAGGTCGAACGCAGAGTCGTTGCGCAGCTTTTGGCAACCATGGATGGCCTGAAGGCTAGGGGACAGGTCATAGTTATCGGGGCAACGAATAGGGTGAATGCGCTCGATCCAGCGCTACGACGCCCTGGCAGATTCGACCGAGAGATTGAGATTGGAGTCCCTGACGAGATAGGCAGATTGGAAGTGCTCCATATTCATTCTCGAGGAATGCCCCTGACCGCTGAAGGCGAAGGAGAGGTGGATCTCCAGAAACTAGCGAAGATAACTCACGGTTTTGTCGGAGCTGACTTGAATGCATTGTGTAGAGAAGCTGCAATGAAGGCATTGCGGAGGTATCTTCCGAAGATTGACCTAGAAGAAGAAGAGATTCCTCAAGAAGTCTTAGAACAGCTTGAGGTCAACAATACCGACTTCTTGGAGGCTCTAAGAGAAATTCAGCCTTCTGCAATTCGTGAGGTCTTCCTTGAGATTCCTGATGTTAGGTGGAGCGACATAGGCGGCTTGGATGAGGCCAAGCAAGAGCTGATAGAAGTTGTAGAGTGGCCTCTGAAGAAGCCCGAATCATTCAAACGACTTGGAATCAGCCCACCAAAAGGTGTACTCATTTTCGGACCACCAGGTTGTGGCAAGACCCTTTTAGCCCGAGCCGTCGCTACTGAGAGTGAGGCCAATTTCATAAGCGTCAAAGGTCCGGAGCTTCTCTCAAAATGGGTAGGAGAAAGTGAGAGAGCAATTCGTGAGGTCTTCCGTAAAGCTAGGACTGCAGCACCAGCGATGATATTCTTTGATGAAATAGATGCAATCGCGCCAGTGCGTGGAAGGAGTGCTGGTGATAGCCAAGTTACCGAGAGAGTAATCAGTCAGCTACTGACTGAGATGGACGGGCTGGAATCGATGAAGGACGTGGTAGTCTTGGCCGCGACAAACCGTCCAGAGCTACTAGACAGAGCATTGCTCAGAAGCGGCAGATTTGACCGCTTTGTGTACGTCAACCCACCAGATGCAAAGAGCAGAAAACAGATCTTTGACATATACACTGCGGATATGCCTCTGGAACCAGATGTCGATTTGGATGCAATGGTGGCAGAAACTGAGTATTATGTAGGAGGCGACATCGAAGGGCTTTGTAGAGAAGCAGGAATGTTGTCTCTTCGAGAGAATCTTGAGGCTGAATCCGTTGCAATGAGACACTTCATGGCGGCCAAGAAGTCGATACATCCATCAGTAACCAAGGAAATGCTAACTCGCTACAAGAGAATGAATGAGGAGCTTCGTAGAACAGAAGAGTTAATCGCAGGTCCTCCTGGATTCATCTAATCATTGGACAGTGATACAAAATTGTCACCGTGGAGTGCTTTACCCCTGAGAAGCCTGATTGTGAGCATAGTAAGAAAGCGTCGCGGAGTGATTCTTGACGACGAACTGAAGAGAGCTCTCAAGAAGGAGCTGGGAACGGACCCAAGCGAGGGTGAACTGAATCGTGCACTCATGCAGCTTGAGATCAATGGCCTTGTCCATGTGAGCCAAATCACAAAGACAAAACGACGTATTGAAGTAATAGAGGAAGGAACCGAATTCCTCGCAGTTGATGAGGATTAGGACTTGCTGAACTCGAGTGGGCTACGATGGGAAAGAGAGTACTTGCAGCCGGCAAATTTGATATTCTCCACTTGGGACACATCGCTTACCTGCAACAGGCAAAGGAACTTTCAGGCCCTCACGGCGAGCTAGTTGTTATCATCGCTCTAGACAAGACGATTGAGAGAGAAAGGGGGGCGCCCCCAGTCTTTCCCGAAGAACAGAGAAGGAAGATAGTAGAGTCACTCAAGTTCGTCGACAAGGCAATCCTAGGATATGACACCAACGATCATAGGGAGATAGTGCTGGACATCAGGCCAGACATCATTGCTCTTGGATACGACCAGGTCACAGACACCAGAGCTCTTGAGAAGAGTTTCGCAGAGCGAGGACTTACTACAAGAATCGTCAGATTGGAGAAGGGTGATGCAGGGGGCCTTTGTTCATCAACACTGATCAGAAGTAGAATAATCAGTTACTATTCAGAGAATGGCAGAGCACGTGACACTTCAGATCACTAGTTCTCCTCTTGATTCGGCCTTTCTACGGATCTTTGCGCGACGCTCCCTCCGTTCAAACTCGCGCTTCCAGATCTGATGGGCTATTCCTGTTAGGAAAGTCAGGAACGCAAGTCCCATCAGTGTCCACCAACCGAACGGGAAGTGAGTCAGAAAATCAGGTAGTGGACCATTGATGAAATACGGCCAATTGCAAGCTACTCCAAAGGCATATAGAAACCCGACAACTGTTATCTGTTTCAGGTATCCTATTGCCTGCTCATCATCCTTGTAGAATATGACCATGGGCCCAAGCCAGAAGAGGTACCAGGGCATCACCCATGAGAAGACAAACAGGATTCCTGGTAGCATGTATACATAGAAAGGCACTAGAACCTTCAGCTTCCGAAGCCCTCTTGCTTCTCTCAATTCGCTGGTTTTGGGGAAGTAGAGTGGAATCGTATATGCCATGAATGCTAGATAGATGACCAATGGAATCAATGCAGGAGGCCACATGTATGACACAGTAATGCCTGTTGGATCTGGGGTCTCTAGAAAGAGGCCGGGATATAGCGGATTCACTATTGTCCTTCCCGAGTATTCGGCAGAGTTGAGGAAGTGTCTCAACAGCGAACCAAAGTCGGCGCCCAAGAATGTAAACGGAATGACAGTGAGTAGTGTTGAGGCAAGAAACCAGAGAATCGATATGGGTGCCTCAATGAAGAGAAGCGGAAGAGCCACCACAGAGTATACCTTAGTCTGAATGGAGAGACCCAGAGCTACCATTGCTTTGCCCATCTGACCCTCATTCATCAAGACAAGGGCCATCAAAAACAGACAGTCAACAATAGGTTCAAGCTTTCCTCCACCTGCAGACATAATGAGGCCGTAGATGAAGTATCCCGCGAAGAATAGTCTTGCCCAGCGGACATTGTAGATCTTCTCACGGAGAAGCACGGCAATTAGGACCAGGTTTAGATTGAAGACCAGCACCAGTATCAGGTTTAACCATAGATGTTGCAGCCCGTGCGCCCCCGGGAACAAGGCCGTGGCGATTGCAAAGAAGAATAGGCCGAATACTGGGTACTCGTACGTAATATTCCCCAGATACTCGGGAAGGGTGTGATCTGATTCATTACTAGCCCATTCGCCCCCCATCGCTGTCGCAAGCTCGTGGTCTGTCATGTTATAGACGTTGAATCCGTAGATCCAGAACGCTTCACCATACATCTCGTTTCTATTGCGATCCCTTTGGACGACAAAGAATTCAGCAACTGGGATAGCGATCAAGGAGATGACAAGGCTCAGGATCAAGTACTTCCTGAACTCGTATATCTTGAACGAGATGCCGCTGAGCATTCTTCCTTGCCATCCATCAATGCCAATTGAGGTGATTCGTAGTCTTCGAGTTCACTGCAGTAATTAACCTTCTGCCACCATTTGGGCCGCCGTTGCTGGTCATCTGAGATATGTCGGGCAGGGCCAATTGTCACACTCAAGACAGTTAGTGCATCTTTCTGGATCTACAGAGATTGCCCCCTTCTCCAGAGTGAGTGCGCCATTCTCACATTGAGGCACACATGATCCGCATGCTTGACAGAACAGTGCTCGCTTTAGTGCTCGCTCAATCTGACTAGCAGTTGTACTAATAGTATCATCCTTCTCGCCACGGACAGTTAGGGAGCCAGAGCTGAAAAGAGAAATGGAATTACCATTCGTTGTAACACGAAGTGCGCCCATCTCTTCCGACACCTTCATATCGCCAAAAATCGGCATGAGCATTGCCGCTCTGTCTATGTTAATCCCCGAGTCGAACTGACCTTCAAGACTAAAGCCTGAAGAAACGCATGGGGATACACCCTTCACAACTGTCAGTTTCAGATCTTCTTCTGGAGCTCTTCGAATGACCCCGATATCAAGACCAAGTCGGTTGATTACGTCCATCTGCCCTTTTGGTAGCCTCTTCCACCTCCAGAAACCTAGTCCAATCCACTCTTCAGGATAACCGTAACGCCTCCTCCATTCTTGGAGTGTATCATACCATTTGTCGTAGAGCTTGGGATGCGTGATCCTAAGGCTGTTTAGCTCAGCAAGCGGAGATGAGGGGCACAGGTAGCAGCCTATTCGATGATATCCCTGATTGTAGAGTGGGTTGAATTCCGCACCTTCGCGAAAGGTATAGAGCCAGACTTCCAATGCGTTCCAGTTCTGGATTGGATTCGCAGAGACCTGTCCTGGAACCCACGGATTATGCGATACTCGGGGCTCAATCGAACGTTGGAAAGACTCCAGCTTCCTTTGCCCCATGAAGCTGAGTACTTTGCCTCCCAACTCTTCTGCAATAGATGTTGCTGCTGGGCCCAATTTCAGTACCTTGCAACACCAACGGAAGTCTCTGGCCGGTGGACCAAAAGTGTCGATGGAGTCCCAGAATGCATCACCGGCTTTCTCTCCGAGCACTTTGACATTGCGTTCCTCCGCAAATCTCCTAACATATACGATTGTCTCGGGGAGTTCGATTCCTGTATCTATGAAAAAGATACTGGGACTGAATCCCAATGATTTCTCAACAAGCAGATAGGTCACGAGCGAGTCTTTTCCGCCGCTGAAGCCTACAACCACTGAGGAATCTTCGTGATTCACAGTCCTTCTAATGAAAGCCATTGCCTCATCCTCGATCCTGTCTAGGTCTTCAGAATTGGCGTCGACCACAGTATCCCATGTGCTTTCCTTGGCGGTTGTCTTGGATGAGGCGGGATCTGAAACCTCTCTAATCTTGACTGCGAACCCCTTTTCGCTTGCCTCCATCTGCTTGCCGCTCATTCTGGCTTTTCCGACGGCTATGACGCTTCCTTCAGAATTCTTAACCCAAACTTCATCGTCCACTTCGACATTCGAATCGAAGTCTGCGACTCCAGGTAGCATCAAGTTTGCTCCATCCTTCAAGTACTTGAGTACTTCATCATGGCATAGAATCCATTTTCTGCTGCTGACCTCACCTATTCTTCTGCCGCCTTCTAGTGTAGGAACGAATGTGTAATGAGATTCTGGTATTTCGAATCTTAGTCGACCAAGAATGTGACCATCAACTATGATCTCATACATCGCATCAATTGCTGAGACCTTGTTCAAGACTATCGGCTTCGTGGACGGAAGTAAATGGATGCCCACTCCTTGACCAAATTGCCTGTCCAAAGTGTTGATTGCATGACTCAAGTGTCCATCCATAGCCGGGAACGGATCTCCCGGAGGAGATATCTCCACTTTTCTTGACTTGGTATCACATACAGAGCATTCGTTCTCGGAGATCCTCGGTAGATTGCATGTATCACACCAGTGGAGTCGAATCCTTCCAAGATACGGGGCATGGCCTCTTCTGAAACGTCTACGTCCTCGTTGTTTCTTTGCCAGCTGAACCAATCCTCGCAAAGCCCTGTGTCATCATTTCCTAGGCTAGTCCAAGTCGCTCTAGCCGTTCCTTTGTTGGGCGCCCTTCGGCATCCCAGCCACGCAGTCTGTAGTATTCCGGCAGCATTTCGTCAATCAACACAACACGATTTCTAGTTCCGCCCTCGGGAAGCGGGGTATTGAATCTGGGAGGCAGCTTGTCTTCACTACCATCAATACCTTCACGCAAGTTGAACATCCGCTCTAGATTCCAGATGCGTTCTCCTATTGCGAGCAGACTATGTCCATCAATTGGGATTCCTGTACAAGCAGAAACAAACTCTGCATAGTCATCGACTGTGAAGGCGAAGTTTGTGAACCTGCATAGGACGAAAGCGTCCATTGCAGCTGAGAGATTTTGATAGAGAATCACCAAGTCTGCTTTGCCTTCAGGTCTGTCTCTGTCAACCCGAACTGGAACCCCCAGTATCTCAGGACCGATTAGGTACGATCGCAGGTGACATCCTCCACGATTTGATGTGGCATATCCGAGTGCATGTCCCTGGGCGCCACGTGGATCATAAGCGGGAATCTCGAGACCCTTTACCTGCATAGCCAAATCTGGTGCACCATGTTTTTCTGCCAGTGTGCGAGAGCCTTCGCCAAGTTCAGCGCCCAATCCTCTCGCGTGGCCCATGTCATCAATCAACTCCAGTAGTCCTTCGGTATTTCCAAACTCGAGGGACGCATCCATCTTCCCGCGTTGAACTAGTTCCATTGCACAACCAATCGTACTGCCAACAGAGATTGTGTCCATCCCAAGGAGATTGCAATGGTGATTTGCCATCGCTATCCATTCAAGGTCATTAATGCCACATTGTGGACCGAGGGCCCATATGGTTTCATATTCAGGTCCACCAACCTCCTCTCCGTAGGTTTTGCTAATGCGTCCGCAACCTATCGGACATCCAAAGCAGCGATAAGTACGCACAGAAAGTCGTTCCAAGAGCTTCTCTCCCGAGACTCCTTCGGCATCGTTGAAGGTCCCTTCTTGGAAATTGTGAGTGGGCAACATTCCGTATTCGTTGGCAAGATTGACCAGTACTGGTGTGCCATATACTGGTAGGGATTTGTCTGTAACGGGGTTTTTCTTTATTAGCCTGCGTGCCCTCTTCACTGCGAGGTCAAGCTGCTCCTCATCCTTGACAGCAACCTTGCCCGTTCCCTTTACAACTAGGGCTTTGAGGTTCTTTGAGCCCATGACAGCACCAACACCGCCTCGACCATAGGCGCGGTGTTTGTCTGTCATAATGGATGCAAGTTTAACCAAGTTTTCTCCAGCCGGTCCTATGCATGCAACATGTGCCTTTGCATCAGTTTCCTCAATCAGCTTATCAGTGGAGACTTCAACATTCTCCCCCCAAACCTTGCCCGCTTCACGAATTTCCACTTCATCGTCATCTATCCATAGATAGACGGGTTCTTCGGATCTTCCCTCGAAAACAATTGCCGCGTATCCAGCCCGTCGGATGTATGCACCAATATGGCCGCCCACATTAGAATCAAAGACAGTGCCAGTCAGAGGTGACTTTGTTACAACCACTGAGCGCCCTGCTGTAGGAACGGAAGTTGCTGTGACTGGACCGACCGCAAAAATCAACAAGTTATCAGGTGAGAGAGGATCCACTCCGGGCGGTAGATTATCGTAGAGTGTCTTGACACCAATTCCTCGACCTCCCAGATACTTTGCTATCATATCCTTATCGAGAGGCTCCCTCTTGATTGTGCCATTGGTAAGTGATACGTGAAGGACAATTGCTTCATCATAAGGCTGGGGTGTTTTTGATTCCGACATGACTGACACTCCTAGTCATTGAATATGTTTTCGTCTCGATCAGGGCACACAAGACATCGTTGCTTGTACCAAAGATAGACATCCTTTGGCTGTTTGTCTAGGCTGGCCGCTCTACTCGGGCATATCCAGCATGGGCGATCTGGTTGCATCCATGAATCACTGTATTGAGCCCATCTGAAGTCCTCAATGATCGCAACACCGGCGCTGGTCCCTATTCGGTCCGCGCCCGCATCTATCACTCTGAGCGCGTCTTTGAAAGTACGAATTCCTCCTGCCGCCTTCACACCCATGTCCTTCCCAACGGTCTCACGCATGAGTCTGACATCATGTGGATTGGCCCCCATGGGCCCAAATCCTGTTGAGGTCTTAACAAAGTGGGCTCCAGCCTCTTTCGAGAGAATACATCCCTGGACTTTCTGTTCGTCTATCAGTAGGCCTGTTTCGAGAATCACCTTGACGTGAGCATCGCCTGAGGCTACTACTACAGCTTCAATGTCTGAACGGACCAAATCGTCGTTTCCATCACGGAGTGCGCCTACATTCACAACCATGTCAATCTCGCGGGCGCCTCTTCGAACAGCTTCCTTAGCCTCAAGTGCCTTTACCTCTGTGATCGATGCTCCTAGTGGGAAGCCTACAACACAACAAACCAATACATCAGAATCCTGCAATAGCTTCGCAGCCTGTTCTACATATACACTATTGATGCATACCGTAGCAAATTCGTAGGAGAGAGCTTCCTCACAGAGCTCATCGATTTTGCCTGGTTTGGTGTCAGCCTTCAACCGTGTGTGATCAATCATTTTGGCCAGTTTCTCTGCTGTAAGATCCATGGCGTACACTCCGAAGGAGTGTTGCCTCTCTCTACTCTATTAACCTCTTCGCATTGGTCAATAAGGGAGAGATTACCTGCCCCCAAGATAGGCCCGGATGTCGTCCAAGACCTCCTTCTGGAGCCGGACTACATCATGAATCTCAATCTCTTCGCTCTCTCTGACCTCCGAGTTGAGCTGAACAACGGACCCAACACCTGCAATCTTCTCGAAGTCTATTGGAAACTCTACTTCGGCACCCTTGACTATAAGCTCCGAGCGAGTGGGGTTCAGTGAGATTCTGATGCTTCTCACTATTCCGATTCTTCTAGCCCTGCTGTCAAGGACTTCCTTTCCGAGCAACCTTCCAGGCATGCTCAGTTCATAAAGCTCAGCCTCGACGCTGGCCATTGGCTCTATAGTAGTCATGAAATCTCGGCTCCTTGTCCTGTCATCATGTTGTAGGGGAGCATTATTATCAGTGAGTATTATGAAGGTGTGTAGAGAGCTGCTATACAACCAAGAGGAAAGCGTAGTGACTGGTCGCTTCATTGAGATGGCCTTCATCCGAAAGGACAGTATTGAACACAGACTCTACCAAGTAAATCTGGGAGAAATCGCAGCCAAGAAGAGTACCATGGTAATCTTGAGTACTGGTCTTGGAAAGACCGTGATTGCAGCTATTGTTGCGGCACGTACACTGACTGATTACTCTGAGTCGAAAATACTGTTTCTGGCACCATCTAGGCCACTTGTTGATCAGCAAGCTCGCTTCCTAAGAAGAGTGTTGGATATCGGAGAGGATAAGGTAGCTTGTCTAACTGGTCAGGACTCTCCCGAATCTAGGAGAGAAATCTGGGATGGGTCGCAAGTCGTTGTAATGACTCCTCAGGCTCTTCAGAATGATCTTGTGCAGAGAAGTTACGGTCTTGAAGATGTGTCGCTGATTGTGTACGATGAGGCCCACCGTGGTGTTGGTAACTACGCTTACACATTCATTGCCGAACTCTATCGGAAACAGGGGAAGAACAGACTGTCATTGGGCTTGACAGCATCTCCAGGTCACAAAGCGGAGCAGATCAAGACTGTTTGCGAGAACCTCGGCCTAATTCATGTAGAGACAAGAAATGAGCAGAGTCCAGATGTCCGCGATTATATCGTGTCAATCGAAACCAGTCTGCGATTCATCAATCTTCCACCTGAAGTTGAGGTCTTGAGAGACATTCTGTACTCGTTATTGGATGACTATACGTCACCTGTGAAGAAACATGGATTCCGCTTGCCGTCAGGACGTCGTTTGACTCGAAAAGAGATATTGAAGACACAAGGAGAGGTTCGGAAAGAGATAGGGTCCTATACACAGCCACCTCGCCATCTGTATCTAGTTATGCGAAATCTCACTGCTGCTCTTCGAATTGTACATCTTCTCGAGTTTGTCGGCACACAAGGCGTAGCGCCTACTTTGAGGTACATTCAGGGCATGTATGAGGAGATCCGAAACAAGAAGAGCTCTAAAGGCGTTAAGGATCTGATTTCGAGATCTGAATTCAGGCAATTCGAGAACTTGTTGGAAGCTTTGATTGCCAAGGGGATACGCCATCCCAAGGCCGATACTATACTTGAGATTGTCAGTGAGCAGCTTTCAGTGGACCTCGATTCTAGGATACTCGTCTTTACACGCTTTCGTGATACTGCCATGGAAGTAGTTGATGTGTTAGAGAGTCTGGAGGAGGTTAGAGCAAGTCGCTTTGTTGGCCAAAGCACTAGAGGTTCAGACAAAGGATTCTCGCAGAAGAAACAGGTGGAAATACTGGAAGGATTCAGGAACAACGAGTTCAATGTCCTAGTGGCGACACAAGTCGGTGAGGAGGGTCTCGACATCCCTGAATGTAATCTGGTTGTGTTCTACGATTGTGTGCCCTCAATAGTTCCCTACATTCAACGTAGAGGTAGAACTGGCCGTAGGTTTCCCGGTCGAGTTGTTATGTTCATTGCTAGAGATACACATGACGAATTCTATCATTGGAGTGTGATTAGTAAGTTGAAGAAAGTCCCTGACGCAGTTGACGAGGCAGAAGATGACTCGGACGTTGATCAGACAAGTCTGGAAGAGTTCGGGGAAAGTGATCAGGAGACTCCAGCATTGACCCCTCGGGCAGCGTCACGGGAGTCTCGTATCAAGATGATTGTTGACTCAAGAGAGTTGCCGACTGCCGTGCCACGGGAACTGACCAGACTCGACGTGGAGTTGTCTGGAGAAAGCCTCGAAATAGGCGATTACATAATCTCACAGGATGTTGCAGTGGAGAGAAAGGAATCAGGCGACTTCATACAGTCTCTTATTGATGGACGACTGTTTGTCCAACTGAGCGCCTTGCGGTCTGCATATAACCGACCAGTGTTGATCATTGAGGGAGAGCAGCTAGTGGGCCTGCGGGCAATCAACCCAGCCTCAATCTACGGAGCCTTGGCAACAATAGCCATCAGGATTCAAGTCCCCATTCTATGGACCAGGAACTCGGAAGAGACCGCCAATGTTCTCTACAGATTAGCCCATCTGGAGCAGGTAGGAGCACAGAAGGCACCCCGTACGCGTTCTGGAGTGACAAAAGGATCGGATGCCGAAACACTAGAGTACATCCTCTCAGGTTTCCCGGGAGTTGATACAGTCACATCTCGAGCTATGCTATCCGAGTTTGATACACTCGAACGGGTATTCTCTGCTTCGGAAAAGGAGCTAAGGTCTGTAAAAGGTGTGGGACCGAAGATCGCTGGTAGAATTCGTCGTTTGCTAACGGCGTCTTATTCGTAGAATTCGGTGTTAATCGCATTCGGTCAGAGCTCAGTAGACCTCTGGATTGTCTCCCTTGCCATCGCGAAAGGCCTTTCGGAACTTGTAGAAGAGTTCACGGGATAGGTCACAGTACTGCTCGAAATCGACATCATCTAGGGAAATGACGCTCAGCAATCGCTGGAGTGTAAGATAGACATCAGGATCTATTTCGGGAGTGCCTCTTAGTGCACGTTTGGCACGAACTCGGCCCTTCCTCCAAAGTCTGTCTTGCTCTGCAAATTGCTTCGCAAGCTCTCGCATTGAAGAGTCATCTGGAATATCGAATCCAATCTCTCGCATAGTGCCAACTAGGTCCAGGGCCCTTTCAATTTCGAAGGGAACTCGGTCAGGAAGCTTTTCCAGACTGCCCGTTGCTATGAAGACGGTTTCCGCTGTTGCTCGCCACATCTTCGTCATGATGTGAGAGTCCCCGTTACCAGCAGGAGTGTAGCCGTCCTGTCGTATTAGGCCGCTTCTCTCTAACTCTTTCAGATGGTACCTCACTGTCTGTGGTTTTACTTCCTTGTCAGGATCATGTTTCTGCAGAAAGTCGCCGAGCTCCGATGTTGACATCGATCTCGCTCTCAGCGCATGAAGAATCTGCCTTCTACTCTCATCATTGAGAGCGCGAATCGCGGCGGTTACCTCGTCTTCGTCGGTCAGAATCTGAATCGCGTCCATTGTGGGACCACCCAACTCAATCATGTTGTTGTTCGCATCCTAATATTTTGAGACATATCAATAGATGGCAAAGGGCATAGAATTCGAATCATTCCGTTTGTTCCCATTTTCACTCTGAAACTAGAAATGACCCTAGAGGTCTACGCCGGGATGTACACATGTTGTCGCATGTCCTGTAGACATGGAACTCTCTTCACAAGTTTCAGCTTGAGCAGCTTTCTCAAAGCGTATCGCACCGTTCGAGGAGCAAAAGAAACCTTGTCTAGGAGTTGTTTTGGGGTTGTACCCTTGTTCCCGTTTGATCTCAAGAGATCTAGTACTATTGATTGGCTCTTTGTGAGCTTAACATCCATCGTTTCCATTTCATATCACCTCATGCTGGCATGTAGATGAACTGCCGCATGTCCTGCAAACAAGGTACGCGCTTGATCAGTTTCTTCTTCAGCAGTTTTCTAAGTGCGTACCGAACCGTTCTGGGTGCGAATGAGACTTCGTCCAGCAGCTGCTTTGGAGTAACGCCATCTTGACCACTACTCCTGAGAATATCTAGGACAATCAGCTGACTCTTTGTGAGCTTCAAGTCCTTTAACTCTGCAGCCAGTTCTTCGTCGGACATCATCTTGTTGTTCACCATTAAATTGTCAGAAGTACGCACAACCCACGCCGGTTGTGCGTCACACCATTATTGTGACGTCAACCCTTATTAATCTATCGCAGTACTGTTCACGTTATCGCGGTCTCTAACCGCGCCATTTTTTCTGCATAATTGGCACATAATCATGCCTGGCGTCCTTGGGACATTGTCTTACGCTAGAGACTTGGTGAATCTGGCAAACTCTATATTGAAGTAAGCATCTGAGTGGTTGACAAAGCATGAAGAAGGCAGCCTTGCTCGCCGCTGGTGATTCAACTCGGATGCTGCCACTTTCGGCGAACACTCCCAAGCATCTCCTCCCAGTAGCAGGCAAACCACTCATATTCCATACATTGGAGAGTCTCCGAGGTGCAGGTATTCGGGAGATCCTTGTGATCAATGGATATCGTGGTGAGGTTCTTCGAGAGACTATTGATAGTCATGATTGGAGCCCGATGGTAATTTCTTACGTTCAGCAGGAAGAACGAAAGGGGACTGCCCACGCGGCCGCACTGGCAGAAGATTTTGCAGGGGATGATTCATTCCTTCTCATATATGGAGATGTTATCTCTGGTCCATTCACCTTCGAGGGAATAATCGATCGTCATCGTCGTGGAGGCTTCTCATTAACAATCTCAGTGTTTCCTGTTGACAATCCTAGCGATTATGGAGTAGTGAAGGTGGAAGAAGGAGAAGTCACAGACTTGATTGAGAAACCTTCGCCCGGGCAAGAAGTCGGGAATCTTGTTAATGCAGGAGTTTTTTGTGCTGAAGCTAGTCTTTGGGATGCAATTGAGAAGACCAAGATGTCATCTAGAGGGGAATATGAAATCACAGACTCCTTCCTCAAGATTGTTGAAAGCGAGAAAGTAGGGGCGTTCCAGATCCAAGACTGGTGGGTTGATGTTGGAAAGCCTTGGGATCTTCTCGAAGTGAACAAAAACCTCATCGATGGACAGAAACGTAACATAGAAGGGGAAGTGGAAGAAGGAGCACAGCTGAGGGGTAATGTGGTCGTTGAGGAAGGAGCAACTGTACGGAGCGGAGCGTACGCATTGGGCCCAGTCTATGTTAGTGAAGGAGCGGTCGTTGGTCCAAACTGCTTTCTAAGACCACATACATTTCTCTCAAAGAATGTGAAGATTGGCAATGGTGTTGAGGTGAAGAACTCCATTGTGATGGATGGATCAAGTATCGGTCATCTTTCGTATGTCGGCGATTCAGTCATTGGACGCAAGGTGAATTTCGGAGCGGGAACCACTACCGCAAATCTCAGACACGATGACCACACCATTTGGGTGACTGTGAAAGGCAAGCGGGAGAACTCAGGCCGCAGAAAGCTTGGCGCTATTGTAGGCGATGATGTAAAATTGGGGATAGGCACCTTGCTCTCACCCGGCGTGATTGTGCATAATGGGGCCCAGACTGGCATGGGTGTCATTGTGGAGAAAGATATCGAGGCCAATAAGCTGGTTTTGGCCGTTCAGAAGACAAGATCCTTTAACATGGACACTGGCGAATGAGGCCAACCACGTGAGTCCAGCGACCCTTCTCGAGTACAATACTTGTGTGAAGGATGTTAGAGATGTTGACGTACTCTTCGGCTATTGCTATCCCTCGACTTACAGAGCCGGGATGACAGGTCTGGCCACGCATCTCTTCTACAGCATTCTAAATTCGAGAGAGGATACCTCATGCGAGCGGTATTTCCGATTCGACGCTCTTTCAGCCAGCAAGTCTGTGGATTCTGGACGACCGCTTAAGGATAACCACATTTTGGGCTTCTCGTTGACCTATGAGGAGGATGTCCTAAACGCGATTCAGATGCTGGATCTCGGAGCAGTCCCTGTCATCGCCGCCGAACGGGCTAATGATGACCCATTGGTGATCTTTGGAGGTCCTGCAGCAAGCGCGAACCCAGAACCGTACGTTGACTTCACCGATGCGTTTGTCATAGGAGAAGGAGATTTGGTTATTCATGAGATTATTGAAGCTGTTCGAAATTCCAGCTCAAGGAATAGTGCGCTCAGTCTCCTTGGAGAAATCGATGGTGTCTACGTGCCTAGTCTGATTCCAACTCAAGTGGACAGACTTGTCGTTGATGACCTTGATTCATTGCATCATCCAACTTCACAAATCATTCCGGATGTGCCTGAGGGATCTCCTCTCGAACCGGTCTTCGGAAAATCATTGCTCGTTGAGGTTGCCAGGGGTTGTGGTCATTCTTGTGGATTCTGTCTCGTTGGACACGTCTGCAGACCAAGGAGGGTAAGGTCTCTCGAAGTTCTACAGAAGATAATTGAAAGAGGTGTCTCAGACACGCCCATCAGAAGAGTGTCTCTAATTGCGTCATCTCTTGGAGACAAGGATCGCCTTGAGGATCTTGCTGATTGGATTGTAGGTCAGGATCTGGGTCTATCTGTTCCATCGTTGAGAGCAGACTCGGTGACGGAGAACCTTTTGAAGTCACTGGTGACTAGCGGACAAAGGACATTGACAATTGCACCTGAAACTGGCTCACAAGAACTGAGAAAGATGATTGGAAAAGGGTTGGATGACAGTGCAATTGAAAATGCAGTCAGTTTAGCGGCAGAAACTGGATACAAGGCTGTGAAGCTGTATTTCATTATCGGGCTTCCAAAGGAGACAGATGAGCATGTTGAGTCAATTGTGAGAATGGTGAAGAGACTGGCGGATCTTTCCGGGCTGCGTATAACTGCAAGTGTGAATCCATACATTCCCAAAGCTCATACCAGATGGGAGAGGGAAGCTCAACCGCCGATTGATTCTCTGAGAAAGAAACTGAGAATTATCAAAGCAGGTCTCAGGAACGTGCCCAAAGTACGATTAGAGCATCTAGATTTGCGCAATTCGCGCATTCAGGCCGCACTTTCTGTAGGGGATCGTTCCCTCGGACGTGTAATCAGACTTGCTTCAGAGTATGGCGGGCTTTCGGGGTGGAGGAGAGGTGAAAAGGAAACAGGAATTCCGCTGTTTTCTGTAGCTAGTGATAGCGAGCGACTGAAAGGAGACCTACCGTGGTCCTTCATCAGAATCTAGGTTGGCCATCAGCCCTAAGATTATAAGCGGTATTTTCGGACATATCATTGTGTAAGGCCTAGACTAGCTTCGGCAATGTCGGTTTGGTGTGAATCGATGTCCGATGACGAGTTCAGGGAGGACTTTCCCGCTCTATCCGAAGAAATAGAGACTGGAGGAACACAGAAGCACAGAATTGATGGAGTCCGCGTTATGTCCGAAGACGAACCTGAGCCTGCTGTGGTTCATTTCACTCCTGGTGTCATCGACTACATTCGAAGATGTGACACTAGCGAACAAGCCATTGAGATAGTTGAGTATTTGCTCAAGCGAGGAGAACTCAGCCAAAAAGAAGCCAATGCCATTAAGGTTCAGCTGAGATCAGACGGTATCAGAAGCTTCGGCGCAAAAAAGGAAAGAGATCATTATCTGCACCATGGTCTAGATTCAGACTAGAATCTCCATCGGGACAGACACTTTTCGGAATTTCTATGAGTTCATATGATGTGCCCGTCCACATAGTATTGATACTCATGCAAAAAGAGTCGATGATGGGAATCGTTACTGAGAACCACATGCTCGATTGTGCCGGGTTGTAATAAGCATGTGAACTGACTCGATGACAAGAAGGGGGGGTAGAATGGGAGAATCACGGAATGACTAAAGATACGCCGAAGTAGGTAGAGAAATCTCGGGTAGCCTTTCAAGCTGCGACATGATGGATTGGCAGTCTTCGTGTAGATCATTTGCCTCGATTCACTACGCCCGCGAAAACCGCAGAGATTGGTTTGAAAAACATCAGTCTAATGTAGATGTGGCCTGAGAGCTCGTTGATTTCGTGGAGAGCTGGATCAGGCAACTACGTGGGGGCATACTGAGGAAATCGAGTGCTGCCAATGTACATTTCTCTAGTCCGACAAGACAAACTGGGAAGCTTCTCTAGCCAATGTCATGACTGAAAGGTTTCTAGAATCATCTTGGCTTGTAGGCACCACGATCTTTTGCCCATGAGATCGTTGATGGATCACATCTCTTCAGTTCTCTGTCAGGAAAGTCGCTAAGCAGATTCCATCCAATATCCAGGGTCTGTTCAAATGAACGGTCCTCATACTCGCCCTGATTAATGAACTCTCCCTCGAACTTGTCTGCAAACTTCAAGTACTTCTGATCACGTTCTGTAAGAGCTTCTGATCCGACCACAGCCACCAGATCTCTAAGATCTCGCCCTTCCGAATAAGCATAATAGAGCTGTGCTTGGACCTCTTTGTGATCGAATCGTGTCATTCCCTCTCCAATTCCTTCCTTCATAAGACGACTGAGCGAAGGACCTGGATCAATTGGCGGGTAGATACCCCTTCTGTGAAGCCCTCTGCCAACGATCATCTGTCCCTCTGTAATGTAGCCAGACAAGTCAGGAATTGGATGAGTCATATCATCCTGCGGCATTGAAAGAATAGGCATCTGAGTGATGGTACCCCTTCTGCCATGGATTCTTCCCGCCCGCTCATAGATAAGACTGAGGTCTGTATAGAGATAACCAGGATATCCACGTCTGCCAGGCACCTCCGATCTTGCTGCACTAATCTCGCGGAGTGCTTCTGCATAGTTTGTCATATCAGTGAGGATGACCAGGACGTGCATCTCCGATTCGTACGCAAGATATTCAGCCGCAGTAAGTGCTGCCCTTGGGGTGATGATTCGTTCAATGGCGGGATCATTTGCTAGATTCAGGAACAGTGCAGTGTGTTCTAGGGCTCCAGTTTCTTCAAACGAATTCATGAAGTACTGAGCTTCTGTTGCAGTGATACCCATTGCTGCGAATACGATTGCGAAGTCACCCTCCTCACCAGGAATCTTTGCTTGACGTACAATCTGTGCAGCAATCCTGTTGTGGGGCAAACCGGAACCAGAGAATATCGGAAGCTTCTGTCCTCGGACAAGAGTGTTGAGACCGTCAATCACTGAGAGGCCGGTTTGAATTGGCTGCCGCGGATACTGTCTGGCATACGGATTGATGGGAGACCCATAGATATCCCAATGATCCTCAGCGGTCAGCGGGGGGCCTTTATCGAGTGGTTGTCCAGAGCCGTCAAGTACTCTCCCCAGGATTTCTGTCGACACAGGGAGCTTTAGGGTTTCTCCAGTGAATCGGACCGCAGTAAGGTCTGTGTCAAGTCCACGGGTGCCTTCAAAAACCTGAATGACTGCCCTGCCTCGTCCCGTTTCCAGAACGGTACCTGTCATCAACTCACCAGATGGTGCTCGTATCTTGACGACCTCGTTGTATGATACGTTGTGTGTGTTCTCAACAATGAGTAGTGGACCACTCACATCACTGACGGTTCGGTAGACGATTGACGATTCTTTGCTCATCTTTTGGACCACCCAGATCTCTATGTCTGTCCCGTTTTCCGCACGTTAGACCCCCCTGTTAAAAGAGTTGCGAACTGTTGCACGTCCGCTATCATATCCAAGGGGTCACACTGAAGAAGAAGAGAACTGGAGTAAGCATCAGCGCACGGACAATCAGAGAATGCCCCTTCGATTTGAGCTCGTTTGATGAAGGAACGAAGTATAGAATCGACCCTGCTAGAAGCCCAATTGCCACGGTTAGGTTGCCGAGGGTTATCAGCACATGGATCAGCGTTGAATCTGAAAGACCAACTAGACTGATCCAAGAGTTTCTTGCGCTTGAAGGTGATGGTATCTCCACTCCCGCAATAGCAGCGAACATGTTTGTAATGTAGGGTCCAAAGAAGAAGATGAAAACTCCAATGCCGACAAGCGTTTTTGCAAGGCCATCAAAGACACCAGTCACGAAAATCATGAACCCGAGTAGTACAAAAATCAGGTAACCGCGAATCGTCAATGCAAGGAAGACGTTCACGATATTTTGCATAGCCTCAAGCCAGAACGGCGGCTGGACTTCTTCGAATGGCAACTGGAGGAGTTGTGCCCACTGCATTGAACCAAAGAGGGCAATCACATGATTGAGTTTCAATCATCCAATTTAACCGCCCCTCATCTCAAGCTCCCTTCTCAGCAGTTCGAAGTCAGACTTCATGACATCCAGGATGCGTGGAAACCTCATGGCTGCTGCTGGATGGTAAGTCATGAAGAAAGTATGGTTGTTCGTTTCGTGTAATTCGCCATGACACTCTGAGAGCTTCATATTACCTGCCAGAGATTTGATTGCCACTCCGCCTAACAGGACTATCATAGTTGGGTCTATGAGGTTAAGCTGGCGATAGAGATAAGGCAGGCATGCGTTGATTTCTGACGCCCTTGGAGCTCGGTTCCTAGGAGGTCTTGACTTCAGTATTGAAGTGATGAAGACCTCGTCTCTGTCCAAACCTACATCCTTGAGCAACGAAGCCAGAAGCTCTCCTGACTTGCCAACAAATGGCCGCCCCGTCTCATCTTCCTTTGCACCTGGGGCCTCTCCCACGAGAACTACTCTTGCGTTTACAGGACCTTCGCCGGGGACCGCGTTGAGTCTTGTTCTAGACAACGGGCATTTGGTGCATGCGTGAATTTCGCGATTAAGAGATTCAAGTAGATCTTCTAGAGTCATTTCGTACACTATTCACTCGTACGAGGCCATAAGCACAACGATTTGATATGTTTCAGAGTGATCTATTGTACCACGCCAGGTGTCATAACACTGGACCCATCTGGCTCAGCAGACAGAGACTGGAACTCTCGTGCCATCTTCTTTTCGATTGCATCCATTGTCTTCTCGTATGAGTCCCATGGCGTGATCTTCATTCGCGCTATGTTGTCAAGAACGCTAAACTCCAGGATCCTTCTAACACCTACACCCGTCTCGACCGCCTTTGACATTTGCTTGGCGAAGTTCACAATTATCTTTAGCATTCGATAGGTTTTGCCGACAGGACAGAAAGTGTCAATCTCGTGGAGTGCACTTTGTGTCAGAAAGTCCTCCTTTATCATCCGAGCAGCTTCAAGGATGGCCCTCTCAGATTCAGGTAGCGCATCAGGACCAACTAGCTGAACTATCTCTCTCAGTTCTTGGTCCTTCTGCAGGAGTGCCATAGCTTCTGTAACGAGTTCTGGCCAGTCTTCGCCCAGGTGCTCTCGATGCCATCTCTCGAGGGTTTGATGATATAACGAGTAACTTGTCAACGTGTTGATTGCCGGGAAGAAACGGCGCGCAGCAAGGTCCTTGTCAAGCGCCCAGAATACCTTGACAATCCTAAGAGTTGCTTGGGTCACTGGCTCTGAAAAGTCACCACCTGGAGGCGAGACTGCTCCGCAGAGCGTGATAGAACCAAGTCTCTCCTCAGAAGCCAGTGTCTTGACTCGCCCTCCGCGTTCATAGAACTGGGCTAGTCTTGAACCAAGATAAGCTGGATATCCTTCCTCGGAAGGCAATTGGCCAAGTCGGCCTGAAATCTCACGCAGAGCTTCAGCCCATCTTGATGTCGAATCGGCCATGAGGGCAACGTCAAAGCCCTGGTCCCTGAAGTATTCAGCAATTGTGACAGCTACATAGATTGAGGCTTCGCGAGCTGCTACAGGCATGTTCGACGTGTTCGCGATCAGGACTGTCCGTTCCATCAGCGGGCGACCGCTCTTGGGGTCCTTTAGGTCAGGCCACTCTTCTAGGGCCTCAGTCATCTCGTTGCCCCTTTCTCCACATCCAACGTATACGACAACTTGTGCATCTGCCCATTTCGCGAACTGATGAAGTGTCACAGTCTTGCCGGTACCAAAGCCTCCTGGGATTGCACCAGTTCCTCCCTTTGCCTGCGGCATGAAGGTGTCGATGACTCTTTGTCCTGTCACCAAGGGGGTATCCATTCCTACACGGTCTTTGAAAGGACGCCCTACACGGACCGGAGTTCTCTGCATCATTCTGACTTCATGAACGTCACCGTGATCATCTTTGACTTTGCAGATTGTCTCAACTACTGTGTAGTCACCCTTTGAAACTATCTCAACAATCTCTCCTTTAACGCCTGCTGGGACAAGGATCCTCGAAGTGATGATGCCTGTTTCAGGGATCTCCCCAAGAATGTCGCCTGCTTCAACTCTGTCACCTGCTTTCACACTGGGAGTGAATTTCCACTTTTTCTCCTTGTCAAGCCCCTCAACAGTCAGGCCCCTCGTGATGAAATCGCCAGACAACTCACGTAGATCAGGAAGTGGTCTCTGGATACCATCATAGATTGAACCAAGCAGACCAGGTCCAAGCTCTACTGAGAGTGTGTCACCAGTAGCCACGACAGGCTCGCCTGGTGCTAGACCTGATGTTTCTTCATAGACCTGCACCGTGCAGGATTTCTCGGCAACTTCGATTACCTCTCCAATGAGCTGCTCATGTCCAACGCGGACAACCTCATACATCCTTACGGACGGTAGACCGCCACACTTCACAACAGGTCCTGAGATACTCTGGATTCTTCCTGTTTCTTCTGTCATCTGTGATTTCTCCATCTTCTTAGGGTCTAGATAGTGATGTCGATACCAACTGCCCTTCGTATTAGCTCCTTGAGAATTGTCTCGTAGGCACCTGTGGTTCCACGTCGGTCTGGGATCAGAAGAATAACGGGCACAGGTGCCTCTGAGAGCTCCATGATCGTGTCTTCTACCTCTTTGGCGAAAGGTTCAGTGATTAGAATGAGACCAATCCCGGGATCTCTGAAATACTCAAGCAGAAAGGACCGTGTTTCCTCGGGGGACTCTGGGACCGAGCATTCTTGAACTCCCACCATACGAAATCCCGTGACTGTGTCCCTGTCACCAATCGCGGCAATCTTTTCGCTTGTCATATAGGAGTCCCCATTGAGGTCAGGTTTCGCTCTGGGGAGAAACGGTCCACTAAAAAGCGTTTTCGAATCGCCCAGAATAGTCTAGCCGAGAAATCCGTGCAACAGGCATTAGGCCCGTCGAGCTTGGTAGTGTGTAATAAGAGTGTGAAGGACTAGGCGCAGAACTGGGTGATGATTTCTTCTTCTTCCACTAGGTTCCAGCAGTAGAGACATTTCAGAGTTATCGGCTGTCGTGACACCACCTCATACTTTGCTCGAATCGGTTCGCGTTCCTTGTTGGTGACACATCTCAGATTCGTACATTGTACAACGTCTGAAATTGTGTCTGGGAGTTCTACTCTTGTCTTGTCAACCACAATATAGTCTTCAATGAGGTTTATCGTGGCTTCAGGAGCCACCAATGCAATCCTTGCCACTTCAGAGGCTTTGAGGATTCTATCTTCAATCTTCACTATGTCCTTGTGTCCTACTCGCGATGAGCTAATGTTCATGGCGAGAGTCACTATGTTACCTTCTTGTCCAGTGATTCCCAAAATCTGTAGAACATCCAATGCGTGCCCTGCGCGAATATGGTCAATCACAGTGCCGTCTTTAATCTTGACGATCCGAATCTTGCTCGTAGCGTCTTTCTCCTGCATTTCTTTCACTCGGCTGTGAGTTGAAAGATGACCACTCGATTTAGCCCTTACTATGAAGCGCGTCAGCTCACATGGCTAAATCTGTGGAAACGAATCTGATTGTAGGAGAAGCTTGATATGGATAACTTTCAGAGGGCTCGGCAGAGATTGGTGAAGAGTTTTGGTTCTTGAAGGACTCGGCAAATCCTTGCACTCGGCTTTGAAGAGACTCTTTGGTGCGAGTGTAATCGATGAAGAGCTTGTGAAGGAGCTAGTAAAGGACATTCAAAGAGCGCTCTTGGTTGCTGATGTTGACGTCAATCTCGTGATGGCGATCACTGAGCGTGTTCAAGAGCAATCTCTAGATGAGACGCTGCCGAGGGGTGTTTCTCGCAGGGAGCATATTGTCAAGGTGGTCTGGGACACACTTGCGTACTTCCTAGGAGAGAAGACAGTTCCACTGACAATCAATCCGGGACAGCCCAATCTAGTAATGTTGGTAGGAATCCAAGGCTCCGGAAAGACAACCACTGTCGGCAAACTCGCAAGGTACTATCAGAAGCGAGGAATTAAGGCTGGAGTCATATGTGCTGACAACTTCCGTCCGGGAGCCTACAGTCAGCTGAAACAGCTCGCTGAGAGGTCTAATGTACCATTCTTTGGTGATGAAGATGAGAAGGACGCTGTTAAGCTCGCAAAGAAAGGCTTCAAGGATATGCGGGAGAGAGGAATAGAGCTAATTCTCCTTGACACTTCTGGTCGACATCGTGAGGAAGTAGGGCTGATCAAGGAGATGCGGGATATTGCAAAGGCGGTAAAACCACACGAGATTATTCTGGTAGTTGATGGCACCCTGGGCCAACAAGCCGGAGCTCAAGCAAGTGCATTCAACAGGGCTACCGATGTTGGGTCCATAATCGTCACAAAGCTGGATGGCAGCGCAAAAGGTGGTGGAGCGCTCTCAGCAGTTGCCGCAACTCAAGCCCCAATCAAATTCATCGGTACTGGTGAGGGGTTAGACGCAATAGAACCATTCAATCCGACCAAGTTCGCCGGCAGACTACTAGGAATGTCAGACATCAGGGGCCTAATTGACAAAGTAAGAGAAGCTCAGATTGAGATTGATGACGATGCGGCTCGTCGCTTAATGAAAGGTCAATTTACGTTGACCGACATGATGGCCCAATTGAAACAGCTCAAGAAGATGGGGCCAATTGGAAAGGTCATGGAAATGCTTGGGCTACAGTACAAATTGCCTGATGACATGGCCGAAATCCAAGAGGAGAATTTGAAGCGCTTCGAAGTCATCATGAATTCAATGACAAGATCAGAGCTAGATAACCCCAAGATAATCAAATCGTCCAGAATCAAGCGTATAGCTTCTGGGTCAGGTACCTCTGTCAGAGACGTTCGAGACCTTCTGAAGCAGCATGAACAGATGAAGCGAATGATGAAGCAGTTCGGCAAGTCCAGAAGACGTGGCAGGGGAGGCATACCGGGAATCCCCGGGTTGCCGGGAATGTGAGTTCTCACTCTAGTGTGAGGAGAAGACATGACAATCAGACGCTTTCTCGTCTGCTTCAATGACTTTTCAATTGATGAGGCGCATGTGAAGTCCGGAAGAAACCTGCCCAATGTGGTGGTATCATGTCGGTGCGTGAATGTAGGGCTCTTCCTGTCGGGCGATATGAGGCGGGATGTGGAAGTCAGCATAGCAGCAGGGTCGCCCTCTGGCATGACTGTCTTCTCCTTCCCCGGTAGAACGCTAAGACGTGTGTCTCCTGACGAGCGATCAATATCCTTCTTTTTGTGGAAAGCAAACATGATAGCAGAAAACCTCCGTCATGGCGAAGAGTCTGTACTTCCTAATGGAATCATAGTCCGTAAATCAGACCTAGAAACGTTGATGGCACAATGGAATCCAGAGAAAGTCTATCTTTCCACAAGAGATGATTCAAAGGTCGTGAAATCCGGGAAGATCCATCACTATGGCCTTTTCATCTACGATCAGGGAGGTTGGGGCCTATCTGAAGTACCCGTCCTAAAGCAAGCTGTGAAGCTTCATGGTTCACATTCTCCCGAACGCTTCATTCTTGAAGTGAATCTGGATGCGGATTATGCTCGCAAAGAACCGGTGTAGATTGACAAGGTTCATAATGACTTCAATCGAGAAGAAAGTGACACTAACATCTCTAGAGTGAATCCACTTGCCGACCAACGTTTCTCCCGAGTTTGACAGGCAAAGACAAGTCTATGAAGATACTGAAGATATGGCACAGAGGATAGTAGAGCTTGAGAAGCTACTTTCTCTTGCGCCCAGACATAAGGGTGCTGAGAGAATGGTTGGGGACTATAGAAAGAAGCTCGCTGTGCTCAAGGCCAAATTGGAAAAGAAAGAGGAACAAGAACGCGCGCGGCGCAGGGGCGGTTCCGAAGAAGGTGTCATCAGAAAAGAAGGCGCAGGACAAATCTGCCTCGTCGGAGTGACGAACAGCGGCAAATCATCTTTGATAAACGCCGTTACAAATGCGGACTTCGCTGTGGGAGAATATCCGTTTACCACGACCATTCCTACACCTGCGATGATGACGCTTGAAGATATTAACATACAACTAGTCGAGCTCCCAGGCATCTTTGAAGGAAGCCATGAAGCAGGCATAGGAAGACAGGCGCTTTCAGTGGCGCGGAATACTGATTGCATAGCAATCATTGTCGATCTTTCCAAAGACATAGAATCACAAATGTCAGTCATCCTTTCAGAACTTGACGCAGCACGAATTCGTCTTAATCGTGAGAAGACTGCTGTCAGAATAGAAAGAGTCGGTCTAGGCGGATTGCAGGTGTTTGGAATACAGAACTTCGAGGGGAGTAAGGAAGAGGTCCTTGAATACTTGAAGGCTCGGAAGGTTAGCAATATCATTGTTCGATTCCAGAAACCTGCCACATTTCAACAGCTTGCAGATGCTATGGACGCCAGTGTTGCGTACGTGCGGGCAATGATTGTTGCAACGAAAGGCGATACGAATGGGTCAATGGAAAGGTTCGAGGAACTAGAATCTAGATACGGTGGCCGGTTTGACATAGTTCCCACATCAGTGGCACGAAACGAGAATCTTGACGGGATGAGTTGGGCCCTGTACAATCATCTAGACATCCTTAGGGTCTACACGAAGATTCCTGGGAAGAAGAAAGAGGACAGGCCTATTGTCTTGCCTGAAGGTTCTATCGTAGAAGACGCTGCCAGCAAAGTGCACAAGGAGCTGTTTGTGGAAAGATTTCGTGCGGCCGTCATACTTCGCAAGGATGACAAGATCAAGCGAAGACAGGTTGGGCTTAACTACCCGTTGCAGGACGGCGATGTTCTGCAGCTGATGACCAGATAGTTGGTTAATGTGACGCAGTTGAGGTGTCCTAAATGACTGAGTTCCCGAATCTATCTGTCATTTTGGTGGAACCGGAGAGCCCCGGCAATATTGGATTCACTGCGAGAGTTCTTGCGAATTTCGGTGTCTCTGACCTGAGAATTGTTGGTAAGGATCTCAGGCATGAACAGCAAGCTCAGATGTTCTCGGCAAATGCTAAGAACATTCTAGATAGTGCTCTCATTTTCTCGGACCTCAAGACTGCCCTTAACGGTATCGAAATGGCATGGGCAGCCACTGCAAGAACAGGCAGAAATCACAGTGTAACTAGAGCTGCAGTGCCCCTGGGTGAGCTTCCTGATCCAGCATCACGGGAAGGAAGGGTTGCCCTTGTCTTTGGCCGGGAATCTGCAGGTCTGACAAATGACGAGATAGAATGTTGCGACCTCATACTTACAATTCCAACCTCAGGGAGCTATAGGAGCATGAACTTGAGTCATGCAGTTGCAGTCGTCTTGTATAGTCTGTTTGAAAGATACGCTCCGGAAGAGCCACGGACTCCTACAGAGCCGAGAGCGGCCACTTTCGAGGAGCGGGAGCAGGCCATAACCTTCTTCGACGAGCTTGTTGACCAGGCAAGAATAAGGGACTTTAGAAGACCGATTGCAAAGCAGGTTTTCCGTAATCTTGTGGGACGCGCGTATGTCACTGGACGTGAGATTACGACCCTTACCGGCACTATAAGGAAGATAAAGGAGCTAGTTGAAGAGCAGGAACGTGAGCAGGACTAGGATCCGTACCCCAGCTTGCGTTTCAACTCGGGATCAATCTTGTCGAAGACAACCTTGCAAGGAGTCGGCATTTTTGGGGCCGCCTTCTTCAGAGCCCTTTGCGCCTCAGCGATGTGCTGTCTGTTGCATCGGATTGTAATTAGAGCTTGATTCGGCTTCACTCTTGCCGCCACACCAATGACCTTGCCCCACGCCTTTCTCATACCATCCTGCACTCTGTCTGCACCTGCGCCAGAGATCATCTTGTTCTCACGCAGATAGTGATATGGCTTGACACGAATCCTCAGATGGTAGTTTCGACGTCCTACCGTCTTCGTCATATGCCTGTTAGAGGCTATTCGAGCGGCCTCCAGGGCTTGATGACGGATTTGACATCTCTCAAGACCAACCAACGACAGCTGAACCTCGAAGTCTCCTCCAGCAGCACCCATGTCAAAGCTGACAATTCTGCTGGCTGGCTGACGGTGTATGTACTTCTTTCTGACAAAAGGAGGTCGGTCTGCTAATCTGTAGCAGTGTCCTGGACGCTTTCCCATGATTATTCCGCCTGAGAATCCTAGATAGTCTGAACTGACCAGATTCATTCGAGAGCCCCGGGCTTTGAATAAAAGGATTATGGCCTAGCCTGACTTTCTAGACAGCCTGATGCTCTGTATCAGGGTACATGAACATGCATGCAGTGCTTCTCAGGCTATGCGATTCCTGAGAGAACTAGCAGCGGAAAGATAATTGTGGCATCTCCAATGACAGTCTCGTAGTTCGCCTCAGTCTGAACCTTCTGCCATGAAACTCCTTCCTCTAGTGGAGCCCCCCCAAGGCTTCCTCCCTCGGGTCTGTCCATCGTTATCTGGACTGCCAAATCCAGACCGCCGCGCAAGATTGTGCTCCCCATTGTGAAATGCTTTGTGAGACCTCCGCCCAGCATGAGGGCACCTGTCAGAGTAGTCTCATTGACTATATCACCTAGGATTCGCATATCCTTGACAAAGTCCAGAGAGATATTGCGAGAGGTACTGTATGTATAGAGATGGAACCCTAACATAGAGTCCATCATTCCTGGAGAGAAAATCGGGACGTCCATGATGGAAGCCTGCTTCAAGATTGAAAGCTCATCAGATAGGGTTGAGCCCAGCTCTCTCAAGAACTCACTGGGTGCAAAGGAGGCCATTTGCTCGTCGGGAAGGTCGTCAAGGAACTCATAGATTCTCTTCTCAAAGACCTCGAAGTCTTTCTCGCTTACGAAAATGTCTGCGATTCGGCCCATGCCTTGATTCCTCAATTCATGATCGTCCATGTTCTCTGGTACTCTATGATGTGCGCCGCCATATGCCTCAACGAGATCATGGACAATGTTGGCCCCGCTAGTCACAATTGCATCAATGTAGCCTCTATGAACTAGATCAGATATAGTGGTTCGAAGTCCTCCGGGAACCATTGGGCCTGAAATTGAGAGAAACGTGAAACATTTGGGATCTTCAAATATTCTGCGCACAATGTTTGCAGCCCTTCCAAGCCTCCCAGCTCCGAGAACTCCTACACCATTCATTGCCTTAACGAAATCTTGGACAGTCATGGGGCTGCTTGGCACAAAATGCTTTACGCGGTCCATTATCGCCACATGCGACAGGCCTTGTGCATGCGAGATAAGTCATTCCATAGTGAAAAGTTGACGCGGGACCGAATCGGTTCCGGGAGGGCTTGACTCGGCCCGCGTAATTCAGAATGAATCGAATCAATGTAGGTGTCAATTATGTTGAGGCTTTCTGGTGTTTGAGATCGCTCTCCTAGGATAATCTCGTTGTGGAGACTTATCCGAAAGTAATGACCAAGCAGTGTAGAGATAGGCTTAAACGGGTCATTCGTGGCGACATTCTCATGCAACAAGCCCCAGTGATGATGTACTACATCGTTTTTGGACTAGGACTACTGGTTCAATTCGTTTGGATAGTCATTGGAAGAGGGGCACGCAACTCGTACTTGAGGTCCGTCACTCACTTCAGTAGACCAAGCTCCACGTTAGGCAGATTCTATACTTGGAGAATTAGTAGGGTATATCATGTCTTGCTGGAGGGGATTGCACTTGACTTGGGCATTCTGGCTGCAATGGTTGTACTTGTTTTTCCCTCAGTCAGCCTAGTTGAGATCATAGACACATTACCAATACTGGCTCTTGTGCTAGTCCTGACATTCATGAGTGCCGTTCAGGAGGCGAATCGTATTAGAGCAGTCCTGCGCGCTGAACAACATCTTCTGAGAGACATTAGCTCTGACACGGACAAAGTAGGCAGAGTCGAATTGATTGTCGAAAGTCTTCTCTCTCAAGGCAAAATGGCTGATGGAAGTGTCTGGATGGCTCTCTTTAACATTTCACTCGTACAGAATCCAATAGGTTATGCTGTTCGGGACGTCCTTATGGAGAAGCGGAGTGAGTTTCCTCGAGCTCGCGGACCAGGAAAAGAGCCGTCAGTCAGTCCTGATAATGGCCCAGGAATCACCTAGCACATTTCTTCTAGGATTCATTCAGTTATACTTATATGAAGACCCAAGGGCGTCAACCAGAATCCACTGGATTGAGGGACTCCTAGTGTCAAAGAAAGATGTCTTGAAAGGCCGAAAGGGCGTTGTGACAAGCTATCGCAGAGGCAAGCATCTGCAGAATCCAAACCAGGTCCTCCTAATCTTTGAGGATATCGAGTCTAGGGCAGAGGCTGCAACACTAGTCGGCAGGAAGGTCAGATGGACGTCTGCTGAAGGTCGCGAGTTCTTGGGCAAAGTGCTTGGAGTCCATGGCAACAGTGGCGTTGTAAGAGCCAAGTTCAGAACAAACCTGCCGGGTCAGGCTATTGGAACTCCTGTCGTGCTTCAGTGATACCTTCATCACTTTTATCAGAAGACTCCAGCTATTTCAGATGGCTCCAATGATGTTTTTTGGCTATCTGAGGGCAAAGCGCCCAGCGACGAGTCATAGTTAGACTGAGGAGCCACCTCCCGAACAGCCTCAAATCATGGATAGATTGCTGAAATGATCGAGTTGGTTGCCTATCTACTTGTTTACTTCGGGGCCGGTTTTATGCTGAAGCTAGGAGATGACCTACTCGATGAGCTTGATCGACCGGATCTTGCGTGGTATCCATTGGCCGTGTCAGGAATTTTCTTCGGTATACTGATGACAACATCAGAATGGGACCTTGTACTCCTGACCGCGATTATCATAGGCGTTCTGGCGTCAGGTAAGGTCAACAGAGCTCAGTTTCTGATTGGATTCGCATTTATCGGGTTGGTCTTTGTTCTTAGATTCATTATCACAGACTGGACGTTAGTAGTGACCAGTTGGCTTGATTGGATGGCTCTTCTAGTATCACTGTTTCTTGCAGCTGTTCTCGACGAACTGGGAAATGACTGGACAAATCCTGAGCTTAACCCAACAGCGTACCTGTTCTTCAAGTATCGATTTAGTCTCAAGTGCTCCGTTCTTCTGCTTGCTATCTTCTGGCCCGCATTCCTCTTAGCTGCAATAGGACTGTGGTCATTTGACCTTGGTTATGAAACAACAGGTTGGACTTTAAGAGTCAAAGTCAAGATAGAGCTTGATAGGCAAGACTACAGCAAACGTCCATGAATACAGGTTTGAGCCCCTTCTCTCGTGCGAAGTCCACTCCTTCTTGACTGATAAGAGCAATTCCGTTTGCCCCCGATCTGATTGCGTACATGTCAGATTCGACCTTGTGCGGGCCCAGGGGTCTGGCACATCCTAAGAGCAGTGGAACCTTCGGAATTCCGAGCCGTGCGATGGTAATGACTCGACCTATATCAATTGGTGCAGGAGGAGTAATGTCTTCCATCGATGTCTTTCTGACAGGACTCAGGGCTATTATGACAACAGCAGTTGGAGACATCCGGGATACAATATCCAGGGCCTCAACTTCTCCGCAAAGACGACCATGGTCCAGACCCACAAGAATGTGTGGAACTGTTGGCACTTGAGCCGAATGCAGAATCTCAAGAGATTGCTCCATTTGCCGTGGTCCGTCGCTGATATGGTAGACCTCCCTCGACACGCGTTCATCGCCAATTACGTCCAACATGGCGGCATCAACCCCTGCATTTGCGAGGATTCTTGCCGTTTGCACATCAACAAGACCAGTGTGCACGACCACCTGAAGGCCAATGTCTTCCTTGACAATTCTTATTGCCTCTGCAAATCTGCGGAGAGGTACATGACCCCTTGAATCTGAACCCCCGCTGATTAGAACACCCTCTCCACCTGCACTTGCTATCTCCTGACATCTTTGAACTAGTGACTCTGGCGTGACCAAGGGTTCCATGCCCTTCAGCAACCGGCCTCCACAGTGCTCACAATTCAGGGAGCATGATTCACCTGTCACGCTGATTGATATGAAGTTCAGCGAACTACGCTGCTTGTGATCTCGGATGCTATATGGATAGGCTGTAGGACTGTAACAAAGAAGCTCGCTTCCAAATGATTCACGTCTAGCTCTGAATCCGTCTTCCATCCATTGGTCTAGGTCCTCCAACTTCGAATGAATGATCTGATGACCGTCTGAAAGGATGTCGAAGCTCAATTTACTGCCTCTGTGCCCAAACGGAGGACAGGGGCTATTAGCCTTATGATAGAGAAAAGCGACTCGGCCTGTTCTGACAATCCATAAATAGTAGACCATTCAGCAATAGAATCGAATGAGGTCTGACTGGGAATGAAAGCTGCAAAGAAAATCTTCGAGAGCGCCCTAGAAGAGGGCAGGACCTTTGTCCTCGAACATGAGGCAAAGGACATCATGAAGAGCTATGACATACCGATTCCAAAGTATGAAACTGCAGCAAGCCCAGATGAAGCGGCAGAAAAGTCAAAGAAGATTGGATTTCCAGTTGTCCTGAAGATTCTCTCCAAAGATATCCTCCACAAATCTGATGCAGGTGGGGTCAAGCTCAATCTCAAGAATGAAGACGAGGTCAAGACTGCTTTCAGCGAAATCATGGAAAATGCCAAGGGCTACGGAAAAGAGAAAGGAATAGACGTAGATCTCAGCCGTGGTGTCTTTATCACAGAATTCGTGGAAATGGGTACTGAAGTCATAGTAGGAGTGACCAAGGACGCACAGTTTGGTCACGCGCTGATGTTTGGACTGGGAGGAATATTTGTAGAGGTACTAAAGGATGTGACATTCAGGCTCATCCCCTTACGAGAGATAGATGCAAGAGAGATGGTCAGTGAAATCAAGGCTGCTAAGATTCTGGAAGGTGTTCGTGGAGAAAATCCTCGAGACGTTGAAGCTCTGATCGATGTCATAATGAAGGTCTCTAAGATGGTTGAGGAGAATCCTGACATCATTGAGCTTGACTGTAACCCGACTTTCATCTACGAAAAAGGTAAAGGCGCTCTTGTTGTTGATGCTAGGATTCTGATAGAAGGTGAAGATACAGCACAGTCTAGTCACTGAGTAGTTCGTTCATTGCTATTAGGCCACTCTTGATGTCAGGGTCGCTCATGCCTTCAGTCTCGGATGTTGCAGCTGATAGTAGAAGCAGCAATGAGATGAGTCGAGGAACAAGTCTTGAGTAGCGGAGAAGGAAATCTCTGTTACCAGTTGAGTCAACTATGAGAGATTCGAGTCTTCTGGATATCAAACCGAGACGCTCATCAACGCCTTCTGCCGGGTTCATACGTCTGAAGAGAGCGAGAACAGAGGCCTCATCCTGTAGGTTGCCCGCAGAGATTCCCATAGATTCGAGCTGCTCCAACGCTTCTGATGTCAGTGGTGTGTAGTGTTCTTCTTCTACTCTATCAAGTCCTTGTTTCGCCGCTTGGAGCTGGACTAGGAACCGAAGCGAGTTGGTCAAAACCATTCGAAAAGAACCTGGAACCGTTGCAACCAACTTTGATAGAGCTTCCCCATTTACTCGTTCCAGGCGAGCAGCTAGTGAGGATTCCAATAGACTCTCAAAACCAGGTGAGAAAGCCACTTCGGCAATCTGTGGAAGACGAGTGTTCGTGGCGAATCTTCTGATCGCAATCAACGCCTTGTAGTCTGAGGGGGGTATGTAGAAGAGAAGAATCCGAACTATGTCGTATGCTGACTCGAAATCACCCTCGGTAGTGGAATTCCGTCCTTGATTTCTGCAGAGCAATCCGCTCACTAGTGCCCAGGCTGCGACCACGATTTCGCAGAGCTGGGCAATCTCTTCGGAACTGCCGGCCTGCTGATCCTCCAAGAATTGAGATAGCCGTTCAACTCCTGCCGAAATGCGGCTGAGTGTATCCCCCCCAACTTGAACATTCGAGAGTGAAAGGATGAATTCTCTTGGATCGTGAGAGGCAGGTCTAATCGCAAAGGAAGGATTCTCTCTTGTCATTGTCCACCACTTGGTGGTTGACGCGAAGTAATCCAGAATGTCTATTGCAGTTGTGAGATCATTGAGGTCAGCGGCTGTTCTAGAGTCAAGAAAAGCCATCATTTTGGTAAGAAGACTTACAAAACGGGATAGATGAGCGGCTAATGGCTGTCCAGCATAGATGTGATCGGAATAACGGCCAATGACTGTCTCTGCTTGCCTTCCAGCGTCCTCACTAATCTGTGTCTGGATGAGTCCTCGGTAGACATCTATCGGCTTTCTGGACAACACCTGTCTCTCCTACATGACTGATCCCGCATTGCATAATGCCTGGTTGGTTCTTGCAGGATGGTCTTTTAGAACTGACAATATAAACCAGTGTCACACCGTTTCTACAAGGGTGCCTCAGCTTCCAAAACGCCGAGACCTTCGTTCGTAGGAACGCAGGGCACGCCAAATGTCAATCCTTCTGACTGCAGGCCAATAAATCTGGGCAAAGTAGAGTTCAGAGTATGCAGACTGCCAGAGGAGAAAGCCCGAGAGGCGCTCTTCGCCAGATGTTCGAATGATGAGATCTGGATCAGGAGTACCATTAGTGTATAGATGTCGTTCGATTATCTGCTCATCTATCTGTTTAGGGTTTAATTGCCCGTTTGACACTTTTTGTCCTATCGCACGAACTGCATCTACAAGTTCGGTTCTTCCTGAATACCCGATTGCCACATTTAGGATGTGCTCTTCATAGCCTCCAGTCTCAGCCTCTGCAGCAGCAATTGCTTCTTGTACGTCCTTTGGGAGCAAGTCCACTCTTCCAATAGCCCTTATTCTCACTCTGTGTCGGTGGACGTCAGGATTGTCAACAACTTCAGAGAACTTCTCTTTGGCGATCCCCATGATTTCCCGCACTTCATCTTCGTTTCGCTGAAAGTTCTCAATGGAGAAAGCGTAGAGAGTGCACACCTTAACGCCGGCCTCCCAGAGTATACGGAGGACTTCCATGACCTTCTGTGCGCCCCTATGGTGCCCAAACCACGGCGAGTCAGCACCGTGCTCGCGAGCGTAACGTCGGTTCCCATCAAGTACAAGTCCAACATGTCGCGGGGCATTGTCTTTGTTCAGTTGCCTGAAGAGCCACCACTCGTATAACCTGTACACAGGTCCAGCGAAGTTCAATCTCTCACACGTTCTCCTATATCATCGTCTACTTGGTTTGACATTTAGGCTTGCTGAATGATGGACAACTGAACGGTACAAGACTAGATCAGTTTCGCTATCTTATCAGCAGCGCGTTTCATGTCCAAGAATATGAGTCCAAGCTTTGCATTGGCCGTTGTTGACACGGTGATACAGGCATTCATTCCTGCCTGTACAACGATTAGCCAACCGTCGGCGCCCTTTACATTCACCTGCTCAAGGTTCCCTTTGCCGAGCTCTATAGCTGCCTTCTCTCCAAGAGTCAACATGGCCGCAGTCATCGCAGCGACCTTTGCTTCATCGACATCTGTCGGCAGGGCAGATACAATTGGAAGTCCCTCAACGCTGACTATTGCAGCGGCCTCAATCTCAGGTATACTTCCCTGGAGTTCGTTCAGAACGCCTTCAAGTGTGTCTCCACGGGTCTCGGACATCAGGCCTCACCTACTTGTACATTCTTTTTAGGATTACCTCTCGCGCTATGGCTTGAAAGGCTCGTTTTACTCCCACACCTTGAACAGCTATTGTCTCATAAATGGGAACATTGCCTCCAAGGCCGAGAAGATCTAGCATTTCATCGCGCGACATCCTGTTAGGCAAGTCACGCTTGTTGAGCATGACCACGATTGGAATCTCTCGCCCAAGGGCGTCACCCAAAAAGAGCTTGAGCTCCTCAAAGCTTTCGGTATTCTCTTCTCGCTGATCTGGAGAGGAATCTGCAACGAAGAGAATCCCGTCAGTTCCCTGAAGCACTACTTTCCTCTGGTGCCTGTGCCTCTTCTGACCAGCTACTGTGAAGACATCAAAGAGCACTCGACCCCCGGCGCTCATTGGAACATAGTCAAAGAACAGCGTACGGTTGGTTTCGTCCTCGATAGCCGTGAATTCTCCTTTCTGTAGTCCCTCAACCTTTCCGTACAGCCAGCGGAGTGCAGTGGTCTTGCCGCCTAATGAGGGTCCGTAGAAGACTAGCTTCAGATGGATTCGTCCCTTGTCATCTTTCCTCAATACTGCACCTCATTGTGTCGTTGCTGTTCGAATTCATTACGGAATGAGCCAAAACCTAGGCTCCACTCCCGGAGGCAAGCAGTTTAGGATTTCAGTCCAATAAAAGCCTTTGTGGAATGGGAAGTGTGTTCAGAGGTCTGAGACGGCTGCGGCGCAAGTTCTCTTAATGAGAAAGACTAGGTGGATTCTCAGAGAGAGCATCTTTTGGGCAGCGCCTCGAACAATCGGTCTCTTGCTGTTGATCCTCAGTTCCATTCTGTAGTGATCAAGTGATCTTTGTCTCGCAAGCATTGCCTCAGTGTCGTTGAAGCTCTCTGTATCGCCAGTGCTTGATCGCAAGTAGACCACATTGGTCATGAATCTTATGGAAGTGTTTGTAAATTACGTTAAGAGTTAAGCTTGAATTAAAAACAAAAAATATTTAAGATGTCAGATGTAATACTATTAGCATGCGAGGGAGGAAACTTCGCATGAAGAGAAGGTGTTTGCGTGACAAACTCGGAAGAAAAACTAACCTCCCGATGGAAGGAGATGAATAGGCGTCTCAAGACGAGTGAGAGCCTATACTTGGACTTCAAGGAAGGAGGTGAGCAGTAGTGGCTCTAGCCAAGGACGCTAAGGAAGCGTCAAACGAGAAGATGAAGAAAGTGGCCAAGGTTCAGTCGACCGAGGCTCTAGCAAATGCATACCTGTACAAAAGAAGGTAGTAACGGAGGTGCATAAAACTGGCAATTGCAAAGAACAAGAAGATAAAGCGACGCAATGCCAACCGTAGAGAAATCTCTACGAGGGCCATTGCTGACGCTTATTTCCGAAATTGATCATAGGTAGATCAGGATGGCTAACATAGGCACAATGATTTCAGAGAACCTTGCCAATCAAAGGAGCCCTGAGCAAGGCAAGAATCATCAAGTTTTCTTCGACAAGTGTGCTCGTGTTGGCGACAATATGAGCACACCCTTCTGACATCTACACAGAGCTTGTTTTCGTCAAGGTGTCAACCTTGATTCTCATTCTTGTCTTCGTAACGCCTGGTGCTAGAGGGGTCAACAACAGTTGACTTAATTCTGCTTGGGAGAGAAAAAGCATACGAGATTTGCTGGAAGACTTTTCCAAAGGCATAGAACCTAACTTCATTCTGTAGTTCATCTCGGGCCTATTCTTGGGAAGAACTGTAAGGACGAATATCTGGATCAGTGCTCCGAAGTGATTGGCAACAGGCATCCTCACACCCACTGTCTTGATTGCAATCTCATACCTCATGGGCTACTAGAGTGAGAGAAAATGAAACTGGGACATCCAAGTACATGATTAGAACTGCTGCCTAGTTTAGCCACCTTCACATTGACCAGAGTTATTATGATTAACATACCCGGATTCAAATCACTAATGGAATATACAAAATATCAAACGAATAATGAAAAACCTTAAGTTGCGCTTGAGCAGCGCACTTCAGAGTCAAGGGCAGAGATGAAGACAAAGCCCAAATCTGGACCAAGAGGCCAAAGAATCACTGAAGACATTTACGTCTTACTCAACAGTTCTTTCCGATAGCTGTGTTCTTTACATCAAACATTAACAGCGGAGGAATTTCATGAATCCAAGGTACAATAATGCTGATTGTTTCTTAAGCCGCGATTCATGAGAAGGCCTGATTGCTTGTCCAGTCTCGTGAATTCATAGTTTCCGAGAGGCAGATTACACATGTTGGAGAAAGAAGTGAGAAACCAAAGAATAAGATTGTACACGCTAGCAGCGTTGGTCGGAGTAATATCTGGTGTGACAGCCATTGCTTTCAGAGGACTCATTTTGGTTGTGAGCCTAGTTTTCGTATCTCTGCCTGTGTATCTTGGATCCTGGGGGTGGCTTATCGCGCCAGCTATTGGTGGACTTCTAGTGTCAATAATTGTGAAACGATTCGCACACGAGGCAAAGGGACATGGGGTTCCCGAACTCATCGATGCCTATGCACTTCGTGGAGGAATGATACGGGCCAGGGTTCCTCTTTTGAAGAGTCTAGCCTCAGCCATCTGCATAGGATCTGGTGGATCCTGTGGACGGGAGGGGCCCATAGCACAGATTGGTGGTGGTGCGGGCTCTGCTCTAGCCAGTTTCCTTGGACTTAATCGCAGGATGACAAAGACACTTCTTGTATGCGGAACAGCGTCAGGGATTGCAGCAACCTTCAACGCCCCACTAGGAGGAGCCCTCTTTGGGATTGAAATTGTGGCTGGAGGAATCGCAGGGTTCCCTATAGTTCCTATAATCTTGTCCTCCGTGATCGCAACTGCACTGGCCGATGCCGTTCTTGGTACACAGCCATCATTTCAGGCGCCTTTGTTCTATCTTGACAATTACATGGAGCTGGCATTCTATTTGACATTGGGCCTGATTCTTGGGATAATGAGTGTTCTTTGGTCACGGGGTTTCTACCAAATAGAAGATATATTGGAGAGAATGAAGGGCTCGAAACATGCGCTCACTGCTTTTGGTGGACTTCTGGTTGGCGCATTGGCACTGTTGGCTCTCAACATTGAGGCCGCATTCGGATACACAGGGGTCATGAAACCAGGAGAACCATACTTCCCAGCTATCATGGGGGTAGGGTATGCCTTTGTGGATGCCACTTTGCTTGGACTGGTCGGAGTCAGTGTTCTTGTTATGTTTGGTCTACTGAAGTTCTTTGCCACATCAATCACTCTAGGCTCTGGAGGGTCTGGAGGCGTCTTCGCGCCGACACTCTTCATAGGTGCGGCATTTGGAGGAGCGTTTGGTCTTGTCATAAACATTGCATTCCCAGAAATCGTTTCTCAGCCAATGGCTTATGCCTTGGTGGGTATGGCAGCTCTGTTTGCAGGTTCGGGCAGGGCTCCAATAACATGCATCGTGATGCTCATGGAAATGACAAACGACTACTCACTGATACTTCCACTCATGGCTGCAGTCTCTATGTCGTATCTTGTTTCTTCTTCAATTGAGGTTGAGAGTATCTACACTTTGAAACTGGCTCGTAGAGGCATCGACATCAAACGAAGTCAATACGTGGGGGCTTTGAGGGAAGTGAAGGCATCTCAAGTGATGACTGCTAGCCCCACAATTCTGAAACCTGACATGACAGTTCCGCAAGTTCTGAGAATAGTGGATGATACCCATCATACCAAGTTTCCTGTAGTAGATTCTGACAACAAGATAGTTGGCACATTGATCACAGAGAACTTATTCGGTGGGCCTGAGGGAGGCTGCCCGGAGTGTCTAGTGCGGGACTTGATGAACGTAGAGGTTCTGATAGTCAGTTCTGAAGCTACAATGGACAGCGTTCTACACGGGATGCTAGAACGAGACGAAGGGCATGCTGTTGTGGTCGATCCTTTGAAACCAGAGAGGATGATAGGTTTTCTGACGAAGGCCGATGTTCTCAGTGCCTATGAGCTAGCCATTCTAAGGCTGAGGGAGGACGGAGAAGATGTTCATGAGATTGATCCACTGGACATGATTGCTTTCAGATAGATCTCCTGACGAAGACTAGGAAAGTGGGTTCTGGTGGGAGTCTGAATGATTACTGGTGTTGCATCTGCATCCATGACCAGATTCAATAGCGTATCCGAGTTAACCATAGTGAACCAGATTGCAGGTATTGGCATATGTACACACTGACAAAAAGGATTCTAGATGGAAACCCCGGAACTACAATCATGTAAAGGGACTGATTTCCAGCTATTTGGTCAATGTCGATTCTTCAGAGAGGACCGGAGAGGTGTTTTTCTTCGATACGAGAGAGAACCTCGATGCCTTCAAAAACTCCAAACTGGGGAAGAGCATTGGAAAAGCTTTGGAGCTTGTTCAGCTCGAATTCGAGTGATTGGTATTTTTGCGAAACTGAGAACCCACTATGGGCTAGTTACTACGGATGGAAGTTTTAGTCTGTCTACACTCTTTCAAGCTCAGCCAGTGCAGACTTGAGATCTTCTTCGTCAAGCTCATCCTTGGTTGGCGCAGTTGGTTCTACTGCTAGGAATTTGTTGAGCTCATCAGCTAGCTGCACGCCCTGCTTCTTCATGACAAGTCGGATGAGACCGATGTTTACCTCAGGACCGGAAACGACACAGAGGACTCCCTTTCCACAGGCTGATGCGAAGATCTTACCTTCCGAAAACTCTGATGTGACAATCTCAAGTTCACCGATCTGAAGGTTCTTCCCCTGCTCTTCACTCGCACAGAAGACCGCGCTTGCGATTGCACCTATGGAATCCACGTCCACGGGGTAGTATGAGAGCTTGCTCACGTTGGCAATTGTAAGTCCGGTTTTGTCAACCAGTATGACCTTTGAGATTCCCTTGTCTTGACGGATTATCTCTGTTAGGATTCTGTCGAAAGCTTTTGGATCGCTCATTGATTCCACCTCATTTCTTGAGGACCACCAGTATTAGTCCTTCACCTGGTTCAGGTGCGATGTTAATCTCGCCCTTTTCAGTGTCGAGAGTAAGGAACGAGAGCTTGCCCTCGTCTAGTTCGTCGACAGCATCAAGGGCTTTGCCTACAAGCGACGTTATGATTGCAGCGACGTTCTCGGTTGTATCTGGGTCCAAGTCACTGCTCAGAGGTAGTCCTTCCATGGTAGTGACAACCACGCCACGGACGCCCTCCTGGGATTTTAGCTGTGCAATGACTGTATCAAGTTTCTCTTGACTTATCAATATCTGGAAGCCCCACTGCATCAATTGTGCATTTCGTAGTCTGTACCCCAATCTTGGGTATTTCAGACTTGTGGTTACGTGTACCGTCTTGAGTGCGTGTTTTGCGCAAAATGATATAACCTTGTATTACTTTGCGCACTACTTCCGAAATAAAAAGATGTGACGAGGCTTGCTGTCCTCGTCACCTAAACCTCTAATCCTCCTCCTCTTCGAAGAGTTCCTTGGAAGCTTTTCTCATTTGTTTGAGCTGAGCAGTAGACATCTGATCTGCCATTGCTGAAGGTGCACCCGCTGACGCAGCCATCTCCATCTCTTCGAGCCGCTCCATACTCTCCTCTTCTGAGGCAAGAACTTCGTCAGCCCTGTCAAGAGATTTTGCTACTGGCTTAGGAGCGCCTTTTGCTGTCTTCTTGAGCGCAGCTCTAAAACTAGAGATTCGTTCCTTGCCCTTCTTTGTGTCACCACGAAGCGATTCTTCACCCGCCTTTTGAGCGACAAATGTGGCGCCAACGGTTGGGTCAAGTGTTTCTACAATCTCTTCTTCCTTCTTCGCCACCTTGAGCTTCTTTGTCACCGCTCTGACTCGTCGAGCTCCTTCTGCATCTGTGTACTCGACTTGAACTTGGATGGGAACTTCAGGGGTTTCAATCTTGCCGTCTGGCTCGACCTCGAAGTAGAGTTCGTGGTCTTCACCAACTACGCCAATCCTTCCTTCGGCCTTCTCTTTGAGCTCCTCAACAACCGCTCTTGATACACCAGATGCATCCTTGACTTTCATTCCAGGCGGGGTGACCAATCGGACCTCCACATCACGTCCAAGCAGACTTGCACCAGCCAGCTCTGACAGACTTCTATCAAGCTCGTTGGGCTGGACATAGTACATCTGCCCACCGGTTGCCTCTGGCAATAGACCTAGAGTCCTTAGCTCCATGCCTGACCCAGAAGCGATTCCAACGACATCAAGCGAAGTACCAATCTTGCGGTACATGCCACCCATCTTCTCGTAGTATTCATTGGCGGGCGTCACCTGATATCCTTCAAGAGCTCCGATTCCTTCATTGGCAAGACCGTCGGTGAGTAATACAACTCTGTCTACATTTCTGTGCTTGGCAACCACATAGCCCATGGCTACTGCCGGTCCAAGTGCAGTTCCACCTTGATCTCGAAGTGCCTGAACGTGCTTCTTCAGCTTTGCAGCGTTGGGTCCAACGTTGACCATCTTTACTCTGTCCAAGAGCTTCTTGGTGGCATCCAAGATTTGGTCCAGACTCGGATAGGTCTCGCGAGGAAGCTCGAATCCCTCTCCTGTTTCCATGTTCCGTGCGACTACTCCGCTTTCAAACTCGATAAGTCCGAATAGCGTATCAGGCGAATTCGCAGCCAGACTATCGATTGATGTGCTGAGGCTTCTCTTGACGGCCGCCAGATTGGCTCCTGCCATCGAGCCAGAAACATCAATTAGAGCAAGAAATGCTCTTCCTGCCGCAGATTCTATACCCGTAGTCTCATCTATGGTCTCAGGTGGGGGAGTGATTTCAAAATCGGCCTCGTCTCCAGCCACAACAACCTCACCTTCGATTACATTGAGGGTGCCACAGAAAGTGCAATTGAAATGCTTGCCGACTTTGGGGTCTTCCTTTATCTCTTCTACACTGAGGAGAAAGCCATTGCATTTGTGGCATGCTATAGGCTTGCCCACAATCTTTGTCGTTTCGCGCGCAAGATCTCCAAATTCAACACGCACGACATATGGTATATCGCTCATGACTCGTTTCGACTCTGGAAACGCATCAGAGCTGGTTCTCAGCATTTGGATCAATCCTCGAGTTGTGAGCGACACTCAACTACAAGAGCTTTCCGTGTCTCAGCCTCCTTCTCCGGATTCGCCACAGTCTTTGCACAAGCGGGGTCATCATCCCGCAATCCAGATTCATCACTGAAACTAGAGAGGTCACCATGCATGCCAAAGGAGCAGGGACTCCAATGGAGTGATTCATCTCTAAGTAGTGGATTGGAATTGGTACTTCCGTGCATACTATATTGGTATTGGGAGAAAGGATGACTGGGCGGCTGATTGGAATCTCGTTGCGGAATTGTGTTCTTTACAAATCACAATTGTGGGTGTGGGGTACACATCTTAAGGCCACAGCCATACAGTGTCGAAGAAGGTCACGTTCCGGAGGTAGCTCTCTGAAGTCACCGTTCCTCTCACCACAACAATAGAATACAACCATGAAAATGTCAATCTCTCATCAGAGAACATTAGACTGCCTGTTCCATCTGACAAGGTGGCAATGTAAGTACCACCCATCTGCTCCTGAAGGACTTGAGTAATGTTTCCTTTGACTGTGACAGCAGTACCAATTGCAATAGTTCCATCGTTGATGTCGGAGATACTGGTTAGCTGGCCGATGCCATCATGCCACGCGACTACTGCTGCCGCCGAAACAATTGAGACTAGCGAAAGAAGTGATACTACAAGTAGAATCCGTCTCCTCAAGCCAATCCTCCTCTGAACAACAATGCTCCTTGATTGTGTTAAGGTTTGTGACAGTATAGGTTCTGTACTCGTAAACTGGTTGTTCAGAGCTTCTGTTCAGTTGAACTCTATGTCACAACATAGGCAATAATGACCTCTCCAGAAGGTATACGGCCTCCTCGCCATTTGCGGTTTTAAGTAAATCGCATTCGGAGCGGTTCATCTAATCAAAAAGAATAAACCGATTGTCACAACGCGTAAGATTTAAACTGGAGAGCAGTCTGAGCAACTAAGAGAGCCTGTAAGGAGAGTTGTTGGAATGGTTGACAAGGCCAAGATTGAGAGTATTGTTGCAGATACGATGGCAGCAAATGCTGACATTGAAGGGGTTGTTGTCTGTGATTCAAAGGCCAAGGTGATCTTTGGGCACACTGTGATGGCAGGTGTTAAGCACTCAGAAGTTGCGGATTTGGCAGTCAAGATTGCCACCAACTCCTCTGGGCTAGCTGGAAAGCTTGACAAGGGTGGACTTAACGAGGTCAGCATCGCTTCAGAGAAAGGCTTCATAATTGTACTCGGCGATGTGAAGATGGTTCTTGCAGGCATAGCAGGGGAGGGCGCTAGAGAATCTCTAGGGCTACTGAGAATGGCCCTCAGGCGTGCCCTCAGAGCGATGGTCGCTGACTAGAATCAAAGCGCGCTGTTAGGGGTATCTTTTTCTGTGCATATAGTGTAGACCGCGCAACCGTGAGATGTATATCCAGATATACTGGCAGTATTACGGGTGTGTTACCAACCGCTAAGATGGGATATATTCCCTTGATAATCGGGGTAGACACGCCAAAAGGCATGCGAAAACGACACTCATAACACCGGAAGGGAACGGATCTTGGTCTTCATTGACAAGCTTGTTTGCAAAGGCTTCAAGTCATTTGGCCGAGAGACCGTTACTATAAGATTGAACCCCGGTTTCACTTGCATTGTTGGCCCGAATGGTTCCGGAAAATCAAACGTTGTCGATGCAGTGTTGTTCGTCCTAGGCCAGTTAAGCGCCAAAACACTTCGAGCAAACGTGTTCTCTGATCTCTTGTACTCTCCGCCGAAGCCTGATATGCCCCCAAGGGCCAAAGCCGCCTCTGTGGAGCTTCATTTCAACAACACCGATAGAAAGCTCCAGATAGAAGCAGACAAGGTCGTAATTGAAAGGGAGCTGGACGAATCAGGAAAGTCTGTTTGTAGGATAAACGGCAAGACAGTCACAAGAACCCAAGTCTTGGAGGTTCTTGGCAGCATCGGCGTCGATCCTAATGGGTACAATCTCGTGCTTCAGGGAGAGATAGCACAGATTGTCAAGGTAAGCCCAAATGACAGAAGGAAGCTCATCGAAGAAATCGCAGGGATATCTGCATATGATGAGCAAAAGGAGCGCGCCATGAAGAAACTTGCAGAGAGCGAGGCCAATCTTGGCAAAGTAGACATGCAGCTTCAGGAACGACGACGACAACTTGAGAGGCTAGAGCTCGAGAGAACCGATGCGCTACGCTACAATAGCATTCAAGACCAAATCAGGCAAATCAAGATTGACAATACTGCATGGAATCTAATCAAACAGAAACGACGAATAGAGGCAATCGATCATACTCTTCAACAGCGTGCCGTTGAGGCAGAGAATCTGCAAAATCAGACCAAAGAGATCGAGAAGGGGATACTAGAAAGCGAGGCAGAGATAGAGGACATTGACGCTGAAGTCGATAGAATTGCCGGTGCAGATGCAAAGCTTGTTTCTGAGCAATACGGTCTAGTATCAGCTGCTCAGGACCATGCCGCCGCTGACCTCGATCGTGCAAAGAGTGAGTTCGATAGAACTTGGCAAGAACGTGAGAGCCTTGAGGGAGAGCTAAGGTCCGTAAAGGATGAGATAGAGCAATCAGAACAACAGATAGAGGAACAGGAAAAGAAGCTCTCTAGATTGGATGTTGAGATTGAGGAGACCTCTAAGGAGGTTGCTAGATTGGAGTCCAGACTGGAGAATGAACAGTCTTCGCTTCTCGAAGCAACTCACAGACTTCAGGACCTCAACAAACAGATGGCTGCTTTGGATGAAGGAGTGTCAGAGGTACGGTCAGCCCTCAAGTCCGACAGGCGCGAACTTGGCCTTGTATACGAAGAACTCCAAGATACTGAGGAAGGATTGAGAAAGACGTTAGCCGAGCTTGAGGAGCTAGATGATATCTATCCTGCCAAGAGGACCAAGCTCGAGGAGGCAGAGGAAACAGAGAAAGCTAAGCGCGCCGAGCTATATGACATTGAGGAGCGTCTAAAGACTGTTGATGCAGAAGTAAGAGAATCATCAAAAGTAGTTGGCTCGGCACGGGATGAGCTCATTAGATTGGAGGCCCGGAAAGAGGCACTCCGGGAAGCCGAGGAGGCATTTCTGAAGAGGAGACGGGCCATTGCGAAAGTGCTGGAATTGAGGGATTCTGGAACAGTTGCAGGCATTTTGGGCACTGTAGCAGAACTTGGTACGATAAACCCGGATTATGCAGTGGCTTTAGAAGTTGCGGCCGGAAACAGGCTTTCTCACATTGTTGTGGAAGATGAACACGTAGCAACTGAATGTGTAAACACTCTCAAGCGAGAACGGGTCGGTCGATCTTCTTTCATTCCTCTGAGTAAGATAAAGACACGCGCTCCCGGAAAGCCAGTCAAGGAAGAGGGTGTTGTCGGCTACGCACTGGACCTTGTGAGTTTCGATTCCAAAGTGCGGCCTGCTTTCGAGTTTGTATTCACAGACACTGTTGTGACTGAAGACTTTGAATCCGCAAAGCGGCTTGGGTTTAAAGGCAGAAGAGCAGTTTCGCTTGATGGAGATCTTGTCGAAAGATCCGGATTAATCACCGGGGGACATTATCAGAGAGTAGCTACAGGGTTGTCGTTGCAGGAAGAGGATAGAAGTCCTGATGTAGCAGAGCGATTGGGCGGACTTGAGGAGATACTGGAATCTCTCAAGACTCAACAAGAAGACCTTAGAAAGCAGAAATCGGTTCTTGATCGCGAGCTTCAGGACCTTTCGAAGAAGAACTACAGAGACAGAATGGACCTCGAGAGGATTGAGGAGAGCCTTGAAGAAAAGAAAACCAGGGTCGTCACCCTGGAAGAGAAGCTTGAAAGTTCGAAAGCGTTGACGAAAGCACTTGAACAGCAAATATCGGAACTCCAGGAACGTGATACGGAATTAACGGCTCATCGAGAGGACGTACGCTCCAGACGAGACGGCGTCAATGAAACTCTTGTCAAGTCTGATGTAGCGAACATCACTCAAGAGGGCAAAGATCTGAAGGAAATCCTTGAACACTATAAGCGTGAGAGAGAGACTCTTCTCGGTGAGATTACTGGATTGAGAGTTGGCTTGGATGAACGACTGAGACCCCGCATGGACGACTTGGATGGTCGGCTCAAGAAATTCAACGATTTGCTGCCGACATTGGAGAAAGATGTCAAAGATCTCGAAGGCAGGCTAGCGGAGAAACAGAAACAGTTCGAGGATTTGAAACTCGAAAGGGAACGGATTGACGGAGCAGTCAAAGACAAACGTGTCTACCAGTTGGAATTGAAGGAGAAACTCCGGAATCTAAGACTCGAACTCGAGGAGACAAGAGAAAATCAGACCAACAATGAGAAGGCTGTCTATAGGCTCACAAGCGAGAGAGGGCGATTGGAGACAGACTCCGTAGCATTGTTTGCTGAACTGGATTCATTCTGTGAGGCGCAGGAAGAAGTCAGCAAGAGAGAGCAAAAGGAGGAGCCTACTCGTAGAGAAATTGACAACATGGATGAGAAGATTCTCGAGCTACAAAGAGAGCTTGAAGCGATGGGACTTGTCAACCTGAAATCAATTGCTGATTACGAAATAGAGCGTGAGAAGTACGACGAAATAGTGGACAAGAAGAGGCGATTAGAAGACGAACACAAGGAGATTCTTGCATTCATGGAAGAAATTGAGGCTGAGAAAACGCGTAAGTTCCTGCAAGTATACAACGACATTGCAGACAACTTCTCGTCTGTCTTTGCGAAGCTATCCCCCGGAGGTGAAGCCAGCCTTATGCTTGAGAATCCGGAACATCCTTTGATGGGAGGCATAACGGTGCGGTCAAAGCCTCGCGGCAAGGATCTGGTCACGCTGGATGCAATGAGCGGCGGCGAGAAAACACTGACCGGCCTCGCACTGATCTTTGCTATCCAATTATACAGTCCGGCCAGCTTCTACGTATTCGATGAGATTGACGCCGCGCTAGATGATGTCAATGCCCACAACGTAGCTCTGTTGATCTCTGAAATGGCGAAATCGTCACAATTCGTAGTTGTGTCTTTGAGAGATACAACAGTTAGAAAGGCAGACTTGCTGATTGGCGTATCTAACCAAGATGGAATTTCAAGAATCGTTTCCGTGGACCTAGAGGAGGTGGGAGCTACCGCATGAGTGATGAAGAAGGCTCGCCTTTCTGGGCAGGACCTCCATATATTCTCCTGACTGATGTTCTTCAACTTGACAAGGTGAAACCATGGAATGTCGATGTTGGGAAGCTTGTCGCAGGCTTCCTTCGTGAAATGAGACGGCTGGGAGACATTGATTTCAGAATATCGGGAAATGCACTCTATTCCGCCTCAGTGATTTTCATGAAAAAGACAAGGGAACTTGTCGAGCTGGGTCTATTACCCCCTGAGGAAGATGATGAGGACGAGGAACTAGAGATTCCTCTGATTAGGCCTCCCTTTAGAGTCACGAATCAACGCGTAACGCTTCAAGAACTACTAATCGCAATGGACAGAGTGTTGAGCAAGGGTGTAAGAAGACGTTCACCACCCACGAAAAGGAGACTAAGAGGTAGAGCGGACCCGTTGGCCTTCAAGATGGATTCTGCGAGAGCCAACGTTGAGGAGAATATTGCTCAGGTATACGGAGACCTTTGTGAGATAATGGAGATTGATGAAGTTGTCAAGTTTGTAGATATTCTTGTGAATAACAGCAGGATTGAGATTGTTAGAGTGCTCTTTGCACTCCTTCATCTTTTCGCACGCTCCTACATCGATATATGGATGGATGAGAGTGAGGAGATCTGGGTACAGCTTCTAAGCCCTCCACCGGAAGAAGATTCTGAAGAAGTCATAGAGCAGCAGGTCAGCCAGAGGTGATTCCTGTGGAAGAAGACTTGGTCACTTTGGAGGCGGCATTATATGTCTCAGGTAGGCCCCTAACGATTGAGGAGCTAGCCGCGCTAATCGGAAAAGGGCAGTCTTCGACCAAGAAAATGCTTGAGGAGCTTGGTTTTGAGTATCGGAAGCGTGGCGGAGCACTCGAGGTGGTCGAGCTGCCGAGAGAAAGATATGTACTGCAACTTGTCCCGGAACTCACACCTCGTGTGAGCCGACTAATCCCCGGAGGTCTTCTGTCCTTTGCAACCCTTCAAACATTGGTATACGTTGCCTTGAAACAGCCGATTCTCCAATCAGATGTAGTGGCCCAGCGAGGAACACATTGCTACGACCACATAAAGGAGCTAATGGAGAAGAAGTTCGTAGTAGCGACACCAGAAGGAAGGAGCAAGCTTCTTAGAACAACTCCACTCTTCGCAGATTACTTTGGACTCGACCCTGATATGGTTAAGATGAAGGCTCAGCTCAAGTTCAAGATGCGAAGAATGGTTGAAGATCAACAGATGACTGAAGAGCCTTCAAGTCCTGATATGCTCTAGCAGACTCTTGGAATCGGCTCCCCGTAGGGCACCTGGATTATCTTTCGTCCACCCACTGCAGTCTTCATCACAACTCGTGTCTTACCCTCTCGGAGTTTCCCAATGACTTTCGCATCCCTGGTTTGTGGGGCTCTTCCGAGAGCAGCAAGGATACCCTTGGTTGAGGATGGATCAACAGCCATCAAAGCAGTACCCTCACAGCTCATATGAAGTGGATTCAAACCGAGGATTTCGCATAGTGAATTCACAGCTTTACGTACTGGAATGAGATTCTCGTCTATCTCCATTTCGAGTCCTGACTTTGAGGCGATCTCGTTCAGTGCGACAGCAGTTCCACCACGAGTAGGATCCTTCATTGCATGGACGCCACCAACATCAAGACACTCCTTGATTGGACTCCATAGAGGGGCAACGTCACTAACAAGGTCTGTCTTGAACTTCAGACCCTCCCGATGGGCGAGAAGCGCTGTGCCGTGGTCTCCTATTGGACCAGTTATGATCACATCGTCCCCTGCTTTGGCACCGCCATCTGTGATGGGTTCATCGAGATAACAGATGCCGATACCAGTTGTGGACATTATGAGCCCATCGAGTGTGCCCTTTGGCATGACTTTCGTATCACCCGCGATCATTGCCACTCCCAAAGGCTCTATGATTTCATTGAGAGACGTCAGAACTTTCTTCAGTTCCGCTATCTCAAATCCCTCTTCAACTATCACTGTGTTTGTCATAGCAAGTGGTTTTGCGCCCATTACAGCAAGATCATTGATTGTTCCGCAGGCTGCGAGAGTTCCAAGATCACCACCTGGGAAGAATACGGGATGTATTGTGTGCGCATCTGTGCATACTAGCAAATCTATGTCTTCAGTCTGGATAGTGGCGCCATCGTCCATCTCTTCGAGACCTATGGTACCAATCTTCTTTCGACCAAATGAGGGGATTATGACTCCCTCAAGCAGACGCTGCATTACTCTTCCACCAGCACCATGTGCCGATTCAATCTGGGTCATTGAGATTCCTCCGACAACCTGAGAGCAGGACAATCATCTATCTTTATGAACGAGGCGGTGACCAATAGTCCAATGCTGCCGGTAGCCACGAAGCAACATTTAAAACAACACTTCGGAGTGCGTCAGTGACCCTTACTAGAGGTAGTCAGAAATGGGCGTATGGCATCGACGTTCTGGACGAATATCCACAGGAGCTAGACGGAAGCGTTTCATGAGCAAGAGAAAGCATGAGATGGGCAGAACTCCGACAGAGACCCTGATGGGAGAACCTAAGCGTAGAATAATCGATAGTAGGGGAATAAGGAAGAAAACGCCCGCATTGGCCTTGATACAGGTCAACGTTACGGATCCGAAGAAGAACGAAACCGTCAGGGCAGAGCTCGAGGATGTTGAAGAAAACTCTGCGAACATGGACTACCAGCGCCGAAAGGTCATTACAAGAGGAACAATAATCAGGACCTCAAAGGGCAGAGCTCGAGTCACAAGCAGACCAGGTCAAGATGGTATTCTGAACGCCGTTTTAATTTGATTGTCCGGGAGCAATCTCGACCTCAATGTTGGTTATTACAAAATCCTTGCCGCCAGTTATGTCGGTGGCACTGCTTCCACATTCAGAGCATTTCATCGGAGAGAACATAGCAATCTGTGGAGCTATTTCTGTATCCACCTTCGTCTCACCCTCATGTCCACACTTTTGACATTTAACTCTCCCCTGAACTGTGGTTATGTTCAGACTTGCCCCCTCCATAATTGTGTCTCTGCTAGCAATCTCAAAGTTGAATTCAAGCTGTTCTGGTACAAGGAAAGTGAACTCGCCAACCTCAACATTGACCGCTGTGATTCTCTTCACTCTATGGCCTTTGGCCCCCTCAAGGGCTGCTTCGACGATTGAACAAGCGGCTGAGAACTCGTGCATGAGACACCGTCCTATGCGGCCAACAATAGCCGCTGTTAAGTTGTTTTTGTTCTGTCCGCCTTCTTTAAGACCACTTATTAGAAAGAGTTGGGTCTGGCACTGTGGCCAACCACAGGGATTCCGGGAGGTAGCGTAGTGTCAAAGTCTTCGAAGAGAAGTGGAAAGAAAACAGTGAGCAAGGCAGCGAAAGCTTCTTCGAAGAAACCTAAGAAAACATCAGCGATGACCACCAAGAAGGCAGACACCAAGGCCAAGGAACCAGCAAAGAAGCCAAGCAAACCGAAGAAAGCAACTCCCAAGAAGCCCAAGAAGAAGAAGGTCGCTAAGAAGAGTACACAAATGAAGGTGGCGAAGAAGAAAACCCCTCCGAAGAAAAAGGCGGCCAAGAAAGAGGTAAGCGAAATTGATGACTTGTTGGTTGAGCTGCAGAGTGATGATGAGCAGGTCGTATTAGGAGCGGTAGATAGACTCGGAGAAGTTGATGATCCCAATGCAACAGGCCACCTGATAGCCTGTCTGAGGGACACAAGACATATTGTTAGACTCTATGCAGCAGTTCAGCTCGGTGAACGACAAGACCAGAAAGCTGTGGATTCGTTGATTGAGGCTCTAGGTGACAGCTCACTTTTCGTGAGACAGACAGTTGCAGGGGCATTGGAGAACATCGGTAGTAAGAAAGCTCTCAAGGCTATCGAAAAAGCTGAGAGTGAGGGACTCTTGCTTGACGAACTTCCAGAAGGGATTCGACTGCGTCAGCGCCCTTGAGAGCTGTATGTGCAACAACTGCTTATATTGCAGGCTGCGTTCAGCAAACTACCAATCGCTGGAGACTGGACATAGTATGGGCGATGAAATCGGAGAGGTCGAAGCCGCCATTAAGGATCTTGACTTGGATTACATGCGTGGATTGGTTTCTGAGGATGAGTATCAGCTGAGAATGGCTCAGCTTAGATCGAAGCTTGAAGCGGTTGGTGGCAAAGTCGAGGTTTTGTCCTCAGTGGCGGATTCGTCGAGCACAGCGGGTGGGGAGACCATCGCTGGACAGCCTTCCAAGGCCGCAATGACTGACCCAGTCACAGCCGTCAAGAACGTGATTCACGCCTTTCGGAGAATTCCGATTGAAAGAATCTCCCAAGAGTCTGGAGTCAATGCGCCGTATGTAGCGAAAATTCTTAGTGATCTATTGGATGGTCGCGAACTCTCTGGTCATGTTGATCATGACGCCGGGGATTTCATCCTTGGAACTGGCACGGGTCCAGCACCAAAGTCGATTTCGGCCTGTCCATACTGCAAAAATGAACAGAAACGCGTTGCAGTCAGAGGTGAGACTGTTACATGCGGCGTGTGCAAGGAATCGTTTATTGTCACCTAATACAGACCGATTATCAAGAGATATATCGAAGTGAGCTACCTTTTGGTGCCAAGATAGGCATGGTGGTTCTTTAGGTGGACCTTCTCAAGGCATGTCTCAATCATGATGGGGCCGCAGCTTCGGAAACAGTTGCAGAAATGGTAGCCAATGCTCAGCCATCGGCAACATGGGCGGTCTTGATGCATGCGGCTGCTTGGAATGAACAACGCGAGTTTGATACTCCACATTCCACAATTCTCACGTTCTCCATACATCGAATGATTGAGGACTTAGGTCAAAATGCAAGAATCCTGAATGGTGAAACTGGATCAGGACTGAATGCACTGCCAAGGAAATTCAGGGAATCACTTCAGTCAACTCTAATCGAACGTTTGGCATACCATTTGGCCGACGTGGATCACTGGGTAACAGAAGCAGGTCCCAGATATGACATTGATATTCCAATGGACTCTCTGGACAATGCACTTGGACGGTACACTGGCGCTATAAGAGAACGGAGACAGATTCGAGCTGCAGAATCGGCGCTCAGGCTCGCTTCGAGGGAGAATCCGATCAGACTTCTGCGCTCGACGGCATCCATGGCAGCAGAAGAGCCGGACAAACTCGGTCATGCCTTCATAATGCCTCTTTCTCTGCTCTTGGAACTTCCTCAGTCTCGGTTTACTCGTCCTATTCAGGCATCCATATGGCATCTTACGGAGTACCTGGTGAGGAAGATTCCTCGCAAACGAGAGAAAGAATTCGTCGTAGATGAGAGAATGGACCAGATGGCTGAACCAACAGACCTTTCGGCACACAAAGTCCATTTCATGAACTCAATAGTGCAGTATGGCATCCTAGGTCACAATGGGATATTCGCTCACAGGATTGCAGAAGCAGCGGAACAGGGAATCGTGAATAGCAGCACAGTTGAGTGGCTGCTGAGCATGCTGAAACGCAATATAGGTGAAAAGAGAAGTCAGAAGCAATTGGATGCAAGGAAACTCTCAGTGAGCGAGAACGGAACTGATTGGAAAGAGATACCGAGCAGAATCGATTTGCCACATTCTGATGACGTCCGGGAATGGCTTGATGTTTCGGAGTATTGGGGTGCAATGATGAACCTGGAGTCGAATGTCTTTGAGCAATTGGTCCCTAGCATTGATGAATCAGAGTGGCCTGTGATCCGTGCAGCCCAGTACGCAATGGCGTCTATTAACGGCGAGCCAAGAGCCTCTCATGTTATGCTTTTCACCCATGCTGCGTGGTCGTTGGCAGACAAGGGACTGGTGCCACAATCACTTGCTGCATTGCAGGTCCACAGAATGCTTAGACAGTATCTCGAGAGGCGATGACTTACTCGAACTTCTCGTACCTCAGCACGTTTTCATCCTGTGAAATGAATCGGAATAAGCCAGATGCAGCCACAGTATTCTTGCAGTCTTCAGGTGAAACATGGTCTATAAGGAAGACAAGCTTTCCGGAAGGCTTCAGGACCCTGTGCATCTCTGCGATCAACTCCTCCTTGTCTGGCACCCATGTATAGACATCGATAAGAAGAGTGAAATCAAGATGCTCGTTTGGTAGGCCAGTCTCTAAACCAGATAGAATGGTCTCTACGTTCGTAATTCCAGTTTTCTTCGTTCTTTTACGAACTCGTTCAAGGGCCAAAGGATGGATATCCAAAGCATAGACAGTCCCGCCTTCGCCCACAAGCTCGGCCACCGGCATTGTGTAGCTTCCTATTCCACATCCGTAGTCCAAGACTCTGTGTCCTTCTTTGATTCCAAGATTCTTAGCAAACTCCTGAGGCTTCCTGAAACGTTCACGAGCTCGCAGGTACAGTGCCATTATTCTGTAGCTTGTGTTTGACATTGTTCGTTGCTCTGTGTGTGTGGTCATGATCTAGTCACCTATACTTCAGAATGTAAAGTATTTAAACTTCCAAGAGTGAAGCAATGAAGGAACTTCAGTCAAGTGAAGTAATGGGTGACAGCTCTTGGCTCAATCAAATCAACAGGAAGAATTCGACGTTCGCTATTGCAGACATGATCAGACAATCCTTTGCGATGACAGATGCTTCTACCGCAGGATACTGGCAGTTATTGGTAAGAAGTATACTCTGAACATACTCCGGATTCTGGTCCGAGTCGAATCGGCCAGGTTCAGTACACTCGCCAAGGGAGTTGGTGGCAGTCCCAAGACTCTTACAGATCGGCTCAACGAGTTGGTAGACCTTGGTATTCTGAATAGAGAGGCCTATGCAGAGATTCCCCCGAGGGTTGAGTATTCCCTGAATGATATGGGAAGAGACCTTGCACCCGTTCTAGATGCCATCAGAGATTGGACGTTGAAATGGTGGTCTCACCATATGCCCCCACAAGGATAGGTAGTACTGAAGCTGAGATGCAGATACTACTTGTCACCCTTTCTATAGGACTCGGCCAACAGGTCAGGTATGTATCGCGTTTCTATTTCTGACCCTTCCAGGATGTCACTAATCTGGATAGTACAGAATGGACATTCAGTAGTAATCATAGAGGCGCCAGTTGCCTCGATGTACTCTCTCTTGGTAGTTGCTATCTTCTGAGAAAGTTCACGCTTCCCGGCGCGAACTCCACCTCCAGCACCACAACAACGATTCCTGTATGGATCCTCAATATACTCTACACCAGGAATCATCTTCAGAAGCTCTACAGGTTGGTCAACAACGCCCTGACCTCTACCAAGATGGCATGGTTCATGGTAGGTGATTTTGAGCTTTATCTCACCTTTTGGCAGAACCAGGTTCTCCTTGCCTATGACATCAAGCATGTATTCTGCTAGGTCATGCACCTTGAACTTGGGCGGCTCTCCACGCTTTTCAGTAATGACTGGACGGTGATCCTCGCGAAGTGTCTTTCCACAGCCAGCACATGCTACGACCACAGTATCGAAACCATGTTTATCCATAGCATTCTCGAATATCTCGGTAACTCTTTCGACTGCAGCATGAGCCGTGTGCAAATCACCTGTTCTGAAAGCAGGACTAGCACAACACCATTGCTCCTTTGGTACTATAACATCGACGCCATTGCGGTTCAAAACCTCGATGAGCGCCTTCCCAGTGTTCTGCATTCTGTAGTCAATCAAACACCCGGTGAAGAAGCCAACTCGTCCACGGGAATTCTCGACCGTGAATTCCTCGGTCTCTAATGCCTTCAGCAGTGGTGCGTCCTTCTCAGGAACTGCTCTCCCGGTGGCATTTATCTGGTCGATAAAGCCTTGTTGCCCCTCGGCCAATGGATAGCCAGCCTCAACAGCCTTCGCACGTAGAAGCTCAACTGCCAGTGCTGGGACATCGATTTTCTTCGGGCAGATGTCAGTGCACATCTTACACGTCGTACAGCTGTAGACCGATTCGTCTATTGCCATCCCTACACGGTCTTCGACGTCTCTCGGGTCGAGTTCCAGACGGGCAATCTGTCTGATAATCATTGGTCCAGGATACTCCCAGGTTTCATGGACAATCGGGCAGTTGGACAGACACGCGGCACATTCAATGCACTTGCGAATCTCACGAACCTTCTCTATTTCCTCAGCATGAATGATTTCGGGTCTCTCAGGCTTCTTGTCACGCGCAACATAGGGCCGGATTCGTCGAATCCGATACTCGGTCTGAGCCATATCGACCACAAGGTCTTTGATAATTGGCATCTTATCCAATGGTTCTAGAACTAGTGACTCCTCTGGATCTACCTTGGTTCGGCAGGCTATTCTTGCGGTTCCGTTCACCTTCACTGCACAAGACCCGCATTGACCACCTCGGCACTCCCATCGGAAAGCAAGACTGGAATCAAACTTGTCTTGAACATAGAGTAAGGCGTCTAATACTGTCATTCCTACTTCGTATTCAACTTCAAAGTCTTGGAGGTATGGAGCATCGTCGTTGTCAGGGTTGTATCGCTGCACACTTGTTTTGATTGTCTCAGCCATCTTCTTGCCTCCTCATGGCGGGGTAATCTTTGTAATGATGAGCTCCTGTTTCGTCAATTCCATGTCCCCATTCGCTCCTTTGCGAACCACGATGTTATAGTAGCCGTCATCTTCCGGGTCTGCATCCACTCTATAGTGTGCGCCTCTGCTCCCCTTTCTGATTAGAGCAGCCTCAGCTACCATTCGAGCTGTAGTGACCATGTGACCGAATTCAATTGCCTGATGCCAGCCAGGGTTGAATCGCTTCTCAGCAACGTCTACCTTGATCTTAGGGACTACTTCATTCTCGATACGTCTGAGTTCCTTGACAGCAAAGGCCATCTCTTCTTCCTTACGGAATATCTGCACTTTAGTCCACATTAGATCGGTGAGCTCCTTTCTGGCGTCTGCTGGTGAGATTCCTTTCTCACGCTTCAACATAGCTTCTAGTTTCAGGAATTCTTTCATTGCTTTTTCTTTTGGCAGTCCAGTCATTTCATGCTCCTTGGCAAATTTCGCTGCACTCTCTCCAGACAATGCGCCAAATACCTGAGTATCTGCCAACGCGTTCCCACCCAGCCTATTGCCGCCATGAACACCGCCTGTGCACTCACCCGCCGCGAAGAGGCCAGGTATGTTTGTTCCGGCTTCCTCGTCTATCTTGATACCACCCATAAAATGGTGACAGGTCGGGGATACTTGCATTGGTTCATCACGAATGTCAACGCCTGCATCTTCGAATTGCTCAATCATGCTCTCTAGTCGAAACTCGATTATTGATCTGGGCAGGTGAGAGATGCTGAGGTAGACTCCGCCATCTGGCGATCCACGGCCCTCACGGACTTCGGTCATTATGGAACGTGCAACTTGGTCACGACCAGCCAGCTCCATGACTCCCGGATAGTATCTGTGCATGAAGCGTTCGCCCTCGCTGTTGAGAAGTATTCCGCCCTCGCCTCTGACAGCCTCTGTTACTAGTCTGCCGCGTGCGGATTCCGGTTTCACCATTCCTGTGGGATGGAATTGAACCATTTCCATGTCAATGAGGTCACAACCAGCCTCGTAGGCCATCGCATATCCATCACCGACGTCAAGCTGCGCATTGCTTGTAACCGTGTAGACACGGCCTGCACCACCAGTGGCCATTACAACCGCCTTGGCCCGGAAGATCATGTAGTCGCCGTACTTCAGATCGATTGCTGTCACACCTGCAATCCTACCATCATGAAGCAGAAGCTTGGTGGCAAATATCTCATCGTAGACTCTAACTGCGCTCTTTCTGACGGCCTCTACGAGAGTAACCATGATTTCGGATCCTGTTCTATCAGAAGCATAGGCAGTTCTGCGCCAGCTTTGCTTTCCGAAAGGCCTCTGTGCAATCTTGCCTTCAGGCGTCCGATCAAATACTGCGCCCATCTCTTCAAGATCGAAGACTCTTTCCGAAGCATCTCGGACGAGTATTTCCGCAAGTGCCTGATCATTGAGATAGTTTCCGCCTACTATCGTGTCCTTGAAATGAGTTTCCGGATTGTCGTCCGGATCGACATTTCCAAGTGATACGTTGTATCCCCCTTCGGCCATGGCCGTGTGCGCCTTGCCCAGAAGTTCCTTACTTAGCATGATTACATCGAGATTGTATTTTGTGGCTTCGATTGCTGCTCTACAACCAGCACCGCCGGCACCTACGACCAATACATCACACAGGATAGTTCGGTATGGGAGTTCCTCCAAGTGCAATCCTCCGGGGAGATTTCATTCCTCTGATGTTCGGGTCGGGCTTAGTGTGCCATATTATACTTACTGTTCGAGGTCAGCGATTTTAGCACAAGATGTAGACTTTGAGAAACTAGTGAGAACGAAGTATCGAAGCAGGAAACATGTTTGGCGCCATTCTGAAGTGCTGAAATCTACCTCAACCGATGAACTAATAGCGCCAGTTATGGCTATTCTACAAAATAAGCTGGGGGTTGAAGATGGAGTTAGAAAACACCCTGCTTGTGCTGGCAATCGTAGTGCTGGTGCTCATGATCGCCTATGGAGTAACTATACCGTTTTTGCATACTCTTGGAGGGTAGGCGAGCAAGGCAGTAAATACACTGAAGCAGGGCAGCTGAGTGGGTCTACAGTCAGCATTCTATTTCCTACTCTTTGATGCCAATTATCGAATAGACCTCTGCTTTCCGGGAGGCTACTTTCTCATCCATTTCATCATGAAGACTGCTGCCATGGCTATCCATTGTGACAAGAAGTGGACCGAATTTCTCAGCGGTAATTACCCAGAGTGCTTCAGGCATTCCCAAATCTTGCCATTCATAGGCGCGCACCTCTTTCAGTCCCTTCGCTGCGAGAGCTCCACACCCTCCGGTGAAACTGCAGTAGACGGCACCCACTTGCTTCAATGCATCAAGCGTCTTTTCAGCCATTCCACCTTTGCCGATGATGATTCTTGCCTTGTATTTTCGTAGGAACTCGTCCTCGAAGAGCTCCATCCTTATGCTTGTAGTTGGTCCCGCAGACACTATCTTCCATTTGCCATCTTTCTGCCAAGCGACAGGGCCAACATGATACACGACACTGCCTTCAAAGTCTACAGGAGGTTTTTCCCCTTTCTCAAACATCTCTAGTGCTCGCTGGTGTGCCTCGTCTCGTGCAGTATACACATGTTCTCCCGACACATACACCACATCACCGACTTTCAGCTTGCGAGCATCTTCCTCCGAGATTGGCGTTGTAAAGTGGTACTCCGTCATTCTATGCCACCTCCGATGGATGAGTAACATAAGTTACATCCAGGTTGCTTGAAATCACAGCTGTGCTCCTTCTCGCAGCCCAGCACTGCACAGCCACTCCAACAGGAAGACTTGCTGGATGTCGCATCGCATAGTCAACTTTCACTCCAAGAACTGTCGTCTTCCCGCCAAGACCCATGGGACCAATGCCTGTAGCATTGATAGCCTTCATTAATTCCTCCTCAATCTGAGCAACTTCAGGTTCAGGATGTCGATCTTCAAGCGGCCGAAGAAGCTGTTGCTTGGCGATCTTTATCGCAATGTCTATGCCGCCGCCAATTCCAACACCAATTATGTTTGGAGAACAGGCCTTTCCCATATAGCTCATAGCATTGTCGACAACGAGTTTCTTGACCCCCGTGAGGCCGACACCGGGTTTGAGCATACCAACGATACTAACATTCTCACTGCCGCCGCCCTTCGGAAAGACAGTAATCTCAAGAGAATCACCAGGCACAACTTCCCAGTTGATCCAGGGTATGAATCGGCCTGTGTTATCACCTGAGTTGCCACCAACGATAGGATTGACAGCATTTGGTCTGAGCGGAGTCTGTTCAGTGGCCTTTCGTGTGGCTTTCAAGAGCGCGTCTCTAATCTCTCCAAGAAACGGGAATCTTTCACCAACTTTCGTGTAGAATGATATGATGCCTGTGTCTTGACACATGGGAATTCCAGTTGACGCAATCTCGATATTTGTAAGAATAGCCTCCATCTGAGTCTTTGCGGTGCTTTCAGTTTCTCGATCGTAGGCTTTCTTGATTGCATCTTCGACGTCTTTCGGGAGTTTCGCTGTTGATTCTTTCAGAAGACGATATGCTGTGTCGTGAATTACTTGACTTGGATCCTTCATGATTGAGCTGCATCCTGTGATTTGGTGATTAATGGAAGGAGCAATCTGCTCTTTTCGGGCTGGCTGCGCAGACCTCCTCTTAATCTGTCTTCCTATGCTTCAGGTCAATCTGGAGCACTATGTAGGACAGCAGCCTAAATACCCAAGCTCATATTAATTGCTGAAGTCAGAGGAGAGGCTCTTGCGGCTATTCGATTCGCTAACGTTGTCGGTCATATCATTCTCAGTAGGCATCATACTCCTGCTCATCTACAGTTTGTACGATGTGCGAAACCGGTCAGTTCCAAACATGGTTTCATACGTTGGAATTGTGCTTGTCATGGGACTGGTGTTAGTTGACGGCCAGCTTCTTTCGGAAATCGAACTTCATGTGACCGCCATACTGTTTTCACTAGTGCTTTCGTACGTCTTGTATAGAATGGGAGCCGTAGGTGGAGCTGATGTGAAAGCCCTGGTTGCTCTGGCAATAGTGAGTCCTGGAGCCGCCTTCGTAGTCTGGGAAAACCCGTTTCTTGAAGCAGTAATCAACATGGGAATAGTCACAGGTTTGATGTTGCTATTTGGGTTTCTCTACTGGAGATTGGCAATAGATTCTGACAACTGGAATACGAAGCCCCCTCTAATTCCATTCCTTCTGTTATCCTTCATAATCATCCAGTGCATCTTTCTTGTATGAGTTGCTCAAGAAAGGGTCCCAAGAATGGATTCTGGAAGAGTGAAGGCGAATATCAATGTCCAGAGAAGGACCCATAGTAGCAGGTAAGAAGGTAAAGAGTTTGTAATCAGTTTCTGCTGTCCACCCATGACCTCTGGATCAACCTCTAAGAGATAGACGATGACAAAGAGTGAAAGAATGTAGAGTAGCACACCAAACATTAGTCCTCGAAGTCCAGAAAAGACAGGACCTGCCAAGCCACAGACAACCGCAGAGATTATTGCGAAAGTGATCTTGACATAATAGGTCTGGTCTTTGGGTTCGTTTGCCCACCTACCGTAGAGCCGCTGGAAGATGTTCTGAAGTGACTCCATTCTCTATCACCAAGTGGCTTGGACCCTCGTCAATCGACCATGTTAAAAAGTCCTCGGTCTGATGGGAAGAACAGCATGAAGGAAACAATGAGCAACATCGACATCCGGATGATTCTTCCGGAGCTCAAGTTGGCTACTGAAGGGGCTTTCATCAAGAATGTCTATCAGTATGGAGACGTCTTTGTACTGAAGCTCTACCAGCCTGCTGGAGGTACATCCCAATTACTCATCCAGCCAGGCCGCCGTATCCATCTGACTGAGTTTCGTCGTGCTGCTCCTAGAATCCCACCAAAGTTCTGTACAGTCCTGCGCAAGTACCTTCGCGACAGGCGCATCGTTTCAGTTGAACAGCATGATTTGGATCGGATACTAGTTATCGAAGTGGGGGGAGAGGAGAGTTCGTACAAGCTTGTAGCAGAACTTTTTGGCAACGGGAATCTACTCCTTCTAGACCCTGAAGATTCTATCTTCATTGCCATGAAGTACAGGAAGATGAGAGACCGTGACGTTGTTCCGAAGGCAACGTATCTCTTTCCGCCTCCAAGAGGCGAGGATATCTTCGGACGCCCAGAGGGCTCAGTTGAGGCGATTCTGTCGGATTCAAACGCCAATGTGGTCAGGACTCTTGCCAGTCGGCTCAATCTTGATTCGCTCAGTTGTGAGGAAATATGTGCGTTGTCCGGCGTGGAGCCTACTATGAAGGTAACAGAGATAGAGGATCAAACTCGAAGAGACCTTGAGATGGGTCTGGATCTATTCATTGAAAAACTACGAACGGGTGTCAATGCGCCGTTGGTTGTTCTAGAGGATGCAGAAGAGGACGAAGAAGAGAGAACTCAGATTGCATTCTTACCGTTTCAATTTGAAGTCTATAGCGGCAACGACTCTGATATCTTTGAGACATTCAGCCAGGCAATTGACGATTTCTTCGGAGTGTCAGTGGCTGAGGAAGAGGATGAGAAACTGGATGCAGTGACTAAAGAGACACAAAGGCTTCAACGAATTGTCGATAAACAACAAGAGAGCATATCACGACTTGAGGAGAAGACTGAGAAACTGAAGACTGAAGGTGAACTGATCTATGTTCATTTTCAGATCGTTCAGGACGTACTAGATACGATTCGTGATGCTAGAGCACGGGGTTTGCCTTGGACTAGGATTCTCGAGACCGTGGAAGATGGAAAAGAGAAAGGCAATCAAACCGCACTTCTAATCCAGAGAATAGTCCCGTCGCAGGGTCAGGTAATCGTAAGACTTGGGGATATGGATGTAAACCTAGATATCAGGCTCAGTGCACAAGACAACGCCTCGTTGGCCTATGAGAACTCAAAGAAAGCGAAACGCAAGGCAGAAGGAGCGCGAAAGCAAATAGAGAAGACTCGAATCAAGCTTCAAAGCATTGTCATCGATGAAGTGGAAACAGATGATGAGCGTAGACCCATGAAGATTAGAAAGAGGCGATGGTATGAGAAGTTTCGATGGTTCATTTCATCCGAAGGCCTCCTTGTCTTGGGTGGCCGAGATGCTAAAAGTAACGAGAGGCTAGCAAAACGACACCTTGGCGCCAATGATGTGTTCTTACATGCATCGCTTCATGGAGCACCGTACGTAGTTGTTAAGGTTCAGGACAATCCGCCGAGCAATCAAACCCTCGAAGAGGCTGCACAGTTTGCAGTCACATTCTCTCGGGCTTGGCAGGATGGTGTATCCAGTGGAGACGCATATTGGGTTACGCCAGAGCAGGTGAGCTTCACTCCACCGACAGGTGAGTTCCTCCCAGCAGGCTCTGTTATGATCTATGGGACAAAGAACTACATACGGCGTGTCCCGATTGAAGTCTCAGTGGGACTGATAATAGACGAGGGCAACGCGATTCCGATGTCAGGCCCGCCCTCTGCGGTCTCAGCACAGACTGAGTTTCACGTGGGTATCAGGCCTGGGGACACAAAGAAGGGACAATTGGTTAAGGAGATCGTTAGCCACTTCCGAAGACTAGTACCAGATGATGCAAGGCATCTCATTGCCGAAATCCCTCAAGAGGATTTTATGAGAGTACTTCCTTCAGGCGGCGGTAAGCTGATAAATCCCTAGCCCGTTCGTCAGCTTCAAGTGACACGACTTAACGGAGCCCTATCCAATACTAACGAGACTCGACAAGTTTAAAACAAAGGTCAAGACGGGGGAGCCGACAGAACCACTTGAACAAGTGTTTCTGACTGATTTCGTAGGGCTTGTGGTTGAATATGGCTGAAAACTCTCATTCAATGATTGTGAAGGACATTATGACCGTAAATGTAGTCACTATGCCGCCTGATGCCACCGTGCTTGAAGTCGCTCAGGCAATGACTGAGATGGATATTGGCTCGATCGTTATTGTTGAGAGTCAGAAACCGATTGGGATTATTACGGAATCAGACATAGTCCGTAGAGTCACAGCGGAGCGAAAAGATGCAAGTCTGACAAGTGCCAAGGAGATAATGAGCACTCCACTTGTCCATGTAACTCCCAATACAGCTCTTACGGAAGCAATGCGAGTTATGGCGCGAAGTGGTATAAGAAGAGTTGCCGTTCTGAAGAAGGACTCTCTGGCAGGGATTATCACATCAAGGGATCTCCTTCAATGGTCTCCTGAACTCATAGACATTCTTGTGGAGTCCCTTCGGCTGAAAGATAGTGAGAATGCCGCACAAGGAGAGGAGCTGGAAGACGAGCTGTCTGAGCTTGGTGGAGTATGTGACAGCTGTGGAGAGTACTCTACGGAACTTGAACTCGAAGACGGCAGGTATTTGTGTGAGGCCTGCCGGGAATAGCCGGTAGGGAATCTTTCATTATTGGGTTGTGACTAGTAGTAATCAGTCATGGAGGAATATCATTGAAAGTGAGTGCAATAATGGTAGAACCGGTTACCATCGACAAAGACCAGAGGTTATCAAATGCCCTGGATATTCTTGACAAGAAGAAAGTCGACCGGCTGATTGTTACTAGAAATGGTAAGGTGCAGGGAATCATTACCTATGCTGACATAGCAGACAGGCTAGGTGTGAGCAAAGTTGTAGCGGTTTCAATTAAGAGATTGCATGTTTCGAGTGCAATGACTGACACTGTGATCACTGTCTCAGCTGATGATGTTGTTGTTGATGTTGCTAAACTCATGATTGAGCGTGGAATGAGTGGTTGTCCAGTTGTTGATGAGGAGGGCAAGCTGATTGGGGTGATCACAAAGAGAGAAACCACGGAGCTTGTCAAGAAATTTGATAATGTCAAGGTCGAGGATTTGATGACGTCAGCTGACATCTTGCAGGTTAACCCTGTTGAACGCCTGGTCAAGGCCAGAATGGAGATGCTCACTGCGGGATATTCAGGATTGCCGGTCACCGATGCTGGACGGGTACTTGGCTTGCTGACTGAGAAGATGGTAGCGGAAGCCATGGCACGGTTCAGCGAAGAAGTCCCAGACAAATATAGAGCCAGCCAAGTACGACAGATTCGCGTCGTTGATGCGATGATGAGGGGACCTCCGCTGGCGTCTCCAGATATGTCTCTTTCAGAGGCAGCCACGCTGATGCTTGACGCCAACTTGAACACAATCCCGGTAGTAGGTTCCGGGAACAAACTAATGGGAATGATCAGCGCGACGGACTTTACTCGTTTCGTTGCAAACAGATTCAAACTGACAGAGGAAGAGTGAATCCGGCATATGGAGCCTCTTCTCTAGAGGGGCTGAAATCAAATGACAATCGATCTCCTGCTCGCGAACGGATTTGTGATTCTGGAGGGCAGAGAGGTCGTCCGTTCGGTTGGAATTGATGCTGGCAGGATTGAAGGGATTTACGAGTCGGGAGCCAAACCCAAATCGGCTGAATCGATAGACTGCGCGCAGAAGTACATACTTCCGGGCACAATAGATACACATGTGCATCTGAGAGACCTGAATCTAGAGTACAAGGAAGATTTCCTAACTGGCACAATGGCTGCAGCAGCTGGTGGCGTGACGACCGTCGTGGATATGCCAAATTCAGACCCACCAACTTTGACGAGGTCGACGTTAGACAAGAAGATTAGTGAGGCAGAGGAAAAGCGATACGTAAACATTGGATTCTTCGCCGGAATTCAATGGGGAAAACAAGGATTCGATGTGAGCTTAAGCCACGATATCTTGGGCGTGAAGGTGTATCCACATTCGCCTCTGAAAGAGGAAGTCTCCTACACGCCGTCCAGAATAAGAGAATGCATGAAAATCTCAGTTGAGCACGACCTTCCCATACTTATTCATCCAGATTCATCTGATGCCAAGAAGAAGCCTGCAGATGCCGACGAGTTCTTTCAGCAGCATAGTTGTGAGAGTGAGGTAGAAAGCCTGAGACGGTTCCTACTGGGACAGAGTGTTGTTGGCGGACGACTACATGTTTGTCATGTGAGCTGCGCGACGACAGTTCGAACGATTGAAGAAAACAGAGCGGAAATGAGTCTCACTGCAGAAGTGTGCCCCCATCACATGTTCCTATCAAGTGGAGAATTCACACACAACGACGGAAGAGCGAAAGCGCTACCCCCATTACGTTCGCCTTATGATGCCTCGATTCTACGAAATGCCTTGAAAATGTGTACCATCGACATTGTGGTTTCAGATCATGCTCCACACACTGTTGAAGAGAAAAAACTGCCATTCATGGAAGCCCCGTCGGGAATCGCTGGCCTTGAGACAACTGTCCCAATCCTGTTGACAGAAGTTTTTGAAGGCAGAATGTCGTGGGTCGAATATCTGCGATGTTGCTGCTCTGGACCAGCCCGGGTGTTTGGCATTGCCAACAAGGGTGTGTTGAGCAAGGGATTCGATGCGGACATTACTGTCGTTAGTCGAGAAGAGTATTCTCTATCTAGCAATTCATTCTTGTCAAAAGCCAAGATGACTCCATTTGAGGGCAGAAGAGTCCAGGCCAAGCCGGTCCTTACTATCGTTGGAGGAGAAGTCGTCTACGACAATGGAAAAATCGTGATGGCCCGGGGAACAGCGGGTCGAGTACCTGTGCGAAAGACATAACCGCTTACCTTCTGTCTGTTTGTTAGGTTAATACCGCTTGTCTCACGAATACTCTGATGAAGAAGGAATCCTCCTGGTAAAGCTGGCTAGAGACGCTGTGGAGAACTTCGTAAAGACTGGTGTCAAGATAGATGTTCCACAGGATATCTCGATGAAGCTTAAAGAGATGTCAGGAGTATTTGTGACACTGAACAGCGTTAACGCAGATGGGGTCTCCCTCAGAGGTTGTATAGGTCGTCCATATCCTAATCAACCACTTGTCGAGGCGACAGTAGATTCTGCTCTTGATGCTGCAGTTAATGATCCGAGATTTCCTCCCGTTACAGGAAAGGAGCTTGACGCAATCTTGGTTGACCTGAGTGTTCTTACACCTCCAAAGAAGATTGAATATTCAAATCCTGAAGAGCTCCTGTCTCTCGTTAAGATCGGTCGTGACGGGCTCATTGTCTCAAAAGGAAAAGCAAGGGGGCTCCTACTTCCTCAGGTACCGGTGGACTGGGGATGGAGTGTACAGGAGTTCTTGGAGCACACATGTAACAAGGCTTGGCTTCCCAAGGATGCTTGGAGAGATCCGGACACTGAATTCATGTCTTTCCAGGCCGAAATCTTCGGAGAAGAGAGTCCTGGAGGTAACATAATCAGAAATCCAAAGCATCCAAGGTGCTAGATAAGGAGAGACTTGTCATGCGCGAACCGCCTCCACACATAATTGAGAGCCTCAAGAGATTTCTGGATGAAGACGTCAGATCGGGAGACCTGACAACCAAAGCCATGGGCGAGCTTGCAGCGCCTGCTGTAGCAACAATCTTCTCAAGATCCAACACAATACTCGCTGGAATTGAAGAGGTAGTGGCCCTTGCAGAGATTGCGGGAGTAAAGCATGAGGTTCTTGCATTTGAGGGCAATTGGATTGAACCCGGTACGGCGGTCATGCGACTGAATGGAACTGCAAGATCTCTATTGGCTATTGAGAGAGTCTGTCTAAACATAATACAGCGTATGAGTGGAATTGCTTCGAAAACATACAATCTGGTACAGATCGCTAAGAAAGTGAATGCTTCAGTGATTGTTGCGGCTACTCGAAAGACAACACCTGGTTTCAGGTACTTTGAGAAACGAGCAGTCCAAATCGGCGGCGGCGACCCACATCGATATGCTTTGGATGACATGGTGCTAATCAAGAACAACCACATAGCACTCGTTGGGACTGTAGGCCAGGCAGTGAGAATGGCTAAGGAGTCTGTTTCGTACACGAAGAAAGTCTCTTGTGAGGTTAGAAGCCTGGCAGAGGCACTGGAAGCGGTCTCTGCCGGAGCGGATATCATCCTTCTAGACAATCTAGGTCCGAAGGATATCGAAGAAATACATGCTGCACTTGTTGATAGTGGGACGCGTGACAGAGTACTGCTTGAGGCATCAGGCGGAATCGATGAGCAAACAATCAAAGAATACGCCAGTTCCGGAGTTGATGTCATATCCTGTGGTGCATTGACACATTCGTACGATTCTTCCAACTTCAACATGAGCATCTCGTTGAGATAGTAGAATTAATGTTGCCCCGGCCGGGATTGAACCCTCACATACTTAATTCAGGCTCAAATCTAGCAGTGTACAATAGATTCCATGGTCTAAATGGTCCAGAATGCCCATTCGTTGTCCACTTTCTCACCCATCAGTTTCCCCTTGTCGAAACGTCTCTTTACAGTCGTATAGATCATCCTATCTCTATTCCTAGCTCTGGGGTCTGCTTCCTTGAGAGCCGCGATTACTTCAGACATGGTTCTTCTATTGGGCAACTTGAAGTATCCGATTTTGATGAGGTCATTGATAGCCTTTGCTGGTGACCAAGGGTCTGGTTTCGATGCTATCTCTGAATCAAGTGACCTTCTTGCCTCTCCAAACTTGAGCTCGAGCTTGTCCACAGGTATGCCAACAATGTCTATCTTGTCAAGGTCGCCAATCCCTAGCCCTTTCTCAACAAAAGCTTGTATCACCTGGGCCTTTTGCGGTTTAATACCAGCGAGATGGAGTCCGACGGTCTCTACTGCTACAGCATCTCGTCCAACAAAGAGAATGTCAGTCTGAGTTCTCGCTCCCTTCCCCTTGAAGAACTTCGAGAAGTAAGTAGCATCCAAAACAGCTAGGTCGACTCCTCCGACAGCCTCATAGAGGGATGTGAGGAGATTGAAGAATATCTCACTCTTGTGATACTGCACCTTCTTTCTTGTGGGCGGGAGACCAAAGAGGTTCTTGAGGATGCTTCCCCTCTCATAGGTCCTCATGACATGGGTGTTGACAAAGACATGCGGTTTCAAGACGAGTTTCGCGAGGTCAATGACGACTTCCCGTATTGGATTCGCAACCTCAACTGGGATAGTTTCCTTTTCGGTGGAGAGATTCACTGGCACAACATTATCTGAGAATAGCGACTCCCAAACCTTTAGTCGGTCAGTACCTGTTCCTTGAGAGTTGTCAGTTTCAACCAGGTACTTCTTTGGCGCCTGTGAGAATGCTTTGATAATACTACTGACGGTTTCCACGGTAGAATACCATCCGGTCTCAGGGTAGAAAACACCTACTTTGATTACGACCTCACGATCTGAAGCATTGATGTCGTCGATTCCGCCTATGAGATCGCAAGCATACTTCACTGCGTCCTGCTTTTCCTTTCTCAGGTCGACTGCTGCCACAACTGCATTCAAACTACAATCTCACCCGATGATACACGCTCTGCCTCTTGCAGATATGTTTTCGACTCAAACATTCCGAGCTACAGGGATTATGGTTTCTGCTTAGAGAAAGAGAATGGTGCCCCGGCCGGGATTCGAACCCGGGTCATAGGGTCGAAAACCCTAGATGCTGGGCCGGGCTACACTACCGGGGCTAGCTTATCGCGAAGCACCTGTTTCTGTTTTTTAAGGTTTGGTAAACGCCTCGGGTCTTGAGAGGTCAAAAAGGCTTACTCCTTGTGTCGTAAGTGAACTACAAGAAACTCAGCATTCCGCCTTTCTTGTGACAGCTGTAATCACATGTGTAGGAAACCAAACAAGAACTGGTATAACCAAATGATTGGATATACACTGGGGCCATTCCAGTGATTGTAGAGAGGAGAATAGGCTGTGCTTTCATCATCATCCTCCTAACAACAGGCTTCTCCTCTCTCATTCTTCCGGGCGAGGTATTTGGTGGAAACCGGAGTGACATCTCGGTCTCGTCGCCTTTTGAGGCATTGCCGGCCTCGTCTCACATTGACAGCTTGGTGGACCATGATCCGATAGAAATCAATGGTAATGACGACTTTGTACTTCAAGGCTGGCCAGGCTCGGGGACAAGGGAGAATCCATTTGTCATCAACAACCTTGAGATTGCTTCAGACGACGTCAACATCAGAATCACCAACACTACCGATTTCTTTGTGATTCGCAACTGCAATCTTACCTCAATGGGAGATTGGTCGTATGAGGATGCGATTCTGTTCGAGAACGTCACGAATGGTTCTGTGGAGGACTGCCACATAGGGCTCAGGGGAACTGGCACTAGAATTGTAAGGTCATCAAATTGTACGATCAAGAGGAGCGAGATCGTAAGCATCGTGATTGGCGTCAAACTGGAGAACTCGGAAAACATCGTTGTTAGGAAGAACACACTCTATCACAACTACGCTGGAATCTACTTGAGTTCCGTTACCAATTCCATGATCGTCTCGAATACAATCCATGACAATCTAATTGGGGTTATTGTAAGATCGTCAGTATCGTGCCTAATTGACCGGAACACCATCTATCGTAACACAGTGGAGGAAAACGTAATTGTGGACGAGCATCCAGGTGGTGTTGACCTTTATGACTCCAACAGTTGTGTGGTTTCTGATAATTCGGTGTTTGACAATCTTGGCGGAATCTATCTCAATTCTTCCCCTAATTGCACGGTTATCAGCAACCTCATTTACGACAATATCCGAGGTGGACTGACTCTTATCAGCTCGCCAAATGGCAGGGTAATAGAGAACGTCTTTGATTCAAATGGTGTCTATGTCAGCGGAGAATTGGATAGCTGGCATCACACATTCGTTGGCAACACAATCAACCGCAAGATGCTTGGTTATTACCATAATGACTCTGATTTGATTGTTGACGGCAGTACAATTGGCCAAGTGATACTAGCCGAATGCGTCAACGTGACAGTTGTGAATTGCGACTTTAGCGATACGAATGTCGGCGCGTTTTTCGGGTTCTCATTGAACTGTTCTCTTCGCGACAGTGTCATTGCTGACAGTTCCGGTTACGGGATCCATGTTGTGAATTCCACGAACTCATCTGTAGAGAATGTCACCTTTCACACCAATCGTCACGGAATTCGAGTGTTCGGATCCAGCAACACCAATCTTCACAACAATAGCATCAGCGGCAATAGCTTCTGGAGCGTCAACATACGCTGCTCTCCGTTTAGCACAGTTTCAGCCAATCGTATCCATGACGTTATGTATGGGATTTGGATGCAGGAGTCGTCGAATTCTACAATTCAAGAGAATACAATCACCAATCTTGTGGATTCTGCCATCCACGTTCATACCTCGAATTCTACAAGGGTGAACGACAACACAGTGGAAGATTGCTATGCAGGAATCTGGATGAACTTCTGCAGTGGGTCAATCGTGGAGAATAATCACATTCGAGATGGCTACGGCAGCGGAATCGTAGTTAAGGGTCTCGAATGTGTTGTGCGACATAACACAGTTCACGGTAAAGAAGAGAGCGGCATCTGGATTGCGAACGTTGACGGAGCCGAAGTTCAGAATAACAGTGCTACAGGTAATCGACATGGAATCTACGTTTGGCGTTCAATGAATAGCAGAATTACCAACAATAGCATTCTATTCAACAAAGAGATTGGAGTCTGGGTGGACTCTGATAGCCGCTACACCCATATCATGTACAACGACGTGGGCTGGAATCTACAGGCAAATGCCCAAGATGATGGAAGATTCAGTATCTGGGATGACGGAGAAGAACATGGAAATAGATGGGGAGACTACGATGGTCCGGGGCATTACAGGATTTCTGGTGAGTCGGAGAGCGTCGATAGATTCCCTCTGAAGCTGCACGACCCATACCCTCCCATCATTAACCATCCAAAGGACAAAGAGTATGGTGAAGGAGCTACTGGCCAATTCATCCTTTGGATGATAAGTGAGGCAGAACCGGGCACGTATCGAATTTTGAGGGATGGGATTGTCATCGAATCAGGTGAATGGATTGAGCTAATGTTCTCATTTCCCATCGATGATCTATTGCCTGGAGTCTACAACTTCACCATTGTCGTGACTGATGAAGACGGCAATTCCGCACATGATATCGTCATAGTAAGAGTTCGCCCTTCAATCCTTACTGCCAGGAGGTCTGTCGTCCTTGTGTGGCTGTCTATTGCGGTGATTTCGATTGTTTCAGTGGTCGTATATAGGAGAAAGAAGAAACCCTAGATGCTGGGCCGGGCTACACTACCGGGGCTAGTTCGCATCGGACTTCTCTGAGTAGTTGTTAACATTATGTACTTGCCCCTGTGCTGACAGCCATCACTGAGCTTTGGACTGACCTCCGCTCCTTTCGCAGACCTTCTCGCGGGGGGCTTCTTCTCTAGGTCTGCAGGATGTATTCTTGACTCCCATCATGTCCAACATTCTTGACTCAACCATGGTCAGTCTCGATGGGACATCAACTTGTTTACGTGACTTCATGATGGCCTGAATTTTCAGCTTGACATCCGACCCGGATTGGCTTGAAACTGATTGAAGCATAAAGGACCTGAGGTCTGATTCGGAAGGGACTCCTGATATGACTGTGCGACCGGAGACTAGTGTAGGAACAACCAATACATTGTACAAACTCGCGAATGTCGGATATTCCTCAACATTCACCTCAAAGACGGAAGCTTCACTTGCGATATTTTCATTCTCGTCTTCTACCATCTTCCTGACAACATCGCACCAGGTGCAATGATATGATGTGAATAGCAGAATCATGCATGAATCCCTTCGAGGATATTGGTTTGTCACGATTCAGAGATTTAAGGTCGGATGAGTCAACTAGTATTGCAAACCAAACGAAGGGTTTCTTTTGTAACTACGAAGGTAGATTGGCGGTGAATGGATGAATGATTACAGTGGCACTGGCTAACTCTGTTTGTCGTAACCTTAATATCACAACCACCGGCTGGTGTTTGTGGTCTGATAGTTCAGAGGGCCCGTAGCTCAGCTTGGTAGAGCAGCAGGCTCATAACCTGTCGGTCGTGAGTTCAAATCTCGCCGGGCCCACCACTCTTCAGCAGATTGTCTTCTAGCCAGTCGACTTATACGCAGCTCTAGCATCCCACTCGGTGGAGGACCTTGTTTGCAGCTCATTCCAGAAGTTGTGATGTGGGGAGCGTTGGCCAGCCTGGCGGCGGGTACTGCAACTGGGATCGGTGCAATACCTGTCCTCTTCGGTCGTGACTATGGACGGCGTTCCCTTGACCTTATGTTGGGATTCGCTGCCGGTGTGATGCTTGCGGCATCAGCTTTCAGTCTACTTGTGCCAGCGCTAGAACATGAATTCGGGGGCGTGTGGGTCACCGCATTGGGATTTGGTTTAGGTGGTGTCTTCCTTGTTCTTGCAGACAAGCTCATTCCGCACGATCATTTCATGAAAGGTCACGAAGGGCCTTCGTCCGGAATGGAGAGGATATGGCTTCTTGTTCTCGCAATAACCATACATAATTTCCCAGAAGGGTTAGCGGTGGGTGTGGCGTTTGGGTCTGCAGACGCGGCCACTGGGACGGCTATTGCGATAGCAATAGGAATGCAAAACATACCGGAAGGACTGGCTGTGGCAATGCCTCTTGTAAGAGAAGGTTGGACTCGTGCAAGGGCTGCAGGTCTGGCGTTGATGACAGGCCTCGTAGAACCAGTAGGAGGGCTGCTTGGGGTTTCAGTCGTTTCAATCTCAACATTTCTACTGCCGTATGGCCTAGCCTTTGCCGCTGGAGCAATGGTATATGTTGTGAGTTCTGAGATGATCCCTGAGAGCCACTCCGGCGGTTATGAGAGATTCGCCACTGTTGGGGTAATGATTGGTTTCATCATTATGATGGTCTTGGACAATGTATTCGGATGAGAACTGCGCTCGAATATCGATGCTCTTGGAAGATGGGTTGCATAATCATTTAATATCCCCTACTTGGAAGAGGCGCGAGTAGTGACGATAATGTCTAGACGTATGCACTTCGACCGTCGTGCTCTTGGAGCAATTGCCATTGTGTTAATAGCTGTGGGTTTCATGTCTTTCACACCAGTGAACATTAGTGGCCAGGCAACACTGTCGCTTTCACTGGACCGCAATGTGGGGATGGCTTTGGGGAGTATCATCCAAGGAGTCTTTACATTACGCGGAAGCGGACCGGACACGATTGTCAGTTTGGCTGTGTTCTTCAACGGTGTTGAGGTGCATTCGGTTACTGGAAACAGCATTGCTTGGCAATTTGACACTGCAGAATACGCTTCGGGCTCCACCAACATTACATTGGTGGGATGGGACTCGATGAATGAAACATCCCAGACAACTCTGGAAGTCTATTTTCTCGGCGGAATCATGAGTACCATAATCACTGTGGGGATAGTTGGACTTGTAATTGTACTCATTATAGTAAGATATCTGCCGAAACTCAGACGAGAATAAGACGCGAAACCAACTTGATAGGATGAACTGATAGGTTCTTCGTGAGTTGGATGCCGTCTAAGATACATTGGCCTACAGCAATGTTAATATTCCAAACCGAAGGTGAAAGCGCTACGAGCAAGCCGCCGTGGCTCAGTAGGTAGAGCGACAGCCTGTTATCGTACGGGCTTTTGCTTGAACGACAGAGAGTTGTTGGTCGCAGGTTCGAGCCCTGCCGGCGGCGCCATCCTTCATTCTATTCAGGACCAAGCTTGCAACTGTTTCCTAGGTACTAGTCTCCTGTTGGTTTGACGGTACTGCCCTCTACCATCAGTATTGCAGTCCGTTCTGGGGCTCTTGTGCGGTGTTTGATTCCTCTTGGAACCATGAATCCCTGTCGGGAATTCAACTCAACAGTTTTGTCTTCTAGGTCAATGAGAAGGGAACCGCTGACCACATAGAAGAATTCATCTTCTCGGTCATGCTTGTGCCAATGGAAATCTCCTTCTATGACACCGAGTCGGATGACACAATCATTGACATTCGACAGTGGTAGATTCTGCCACTGCTTCTCGCAAGCATCAATTATGCCAGGAATATCAATGAGTTCCAAAGGGCCGAACTCAACATCTGTACTGATCGAGTATTTAGAATCGTTATCCATCATGCTACACCCCAGTTGAAGATTGGGACTATTCCTCGATTACTCTTCTGGTTATCTTGAAAACGACCTGATGTGTGTAGTCACTACATCCTAGCGTGATACTGTCGTCTTCCATCCAGGAAAACTTGCCTCCTGACAACATAACTAGAATCCAAGGATACATGACATGAAACGCACTAGGACACATTTTTCCTCGGTCCTCTGGATACTCGTATGCGTCACCGGCTTTCTGACCCATGGAGCATTTTCCGTTTCCGAGAACGTCAATCACTTCAATCTTCAACTTGTATCGGACCATGACTGCCACATCGACTGTTTTCCTTAATGCGAAATCCATTAGAAAGGGCTCGACTCACGCAATATGAATATTAATCGCTGCTAGGTCAAATGACTAGCTTAGATGTTCAATGTGTAATACTCAAAAACAATAGGTTTGGCGTCAGATTATGCCCTCCAAGAATGACCACGTATCCATGACTGTTTGGTGCCCACTGATCCCACTGGAGGACATTGGCAAGTTGGTCGGCCACGAAAACGAGCTGTCAAGAATCAACGGAGCCTACGATGATTGGCGAGTCTCAATGAGAAGCAAGCCATTAGTTGGCGTTGATATGGGTGTGCTCCTAGACAGAATCAGAATGCTTATGATAAATGTGGGGATTGCAGGCGGTCAAGACCGAATATTGGCTAGTAGGGTACAAAGCATTCTTTCTGATGCGCTAAGGAACAATGCCCTAATCTTGATTGAGAGAATGTTTCCCGCATCAGAAGGACTCGATCAATTCAGAGTAGTCTTGAATGATTTCTTCACTAAGTTGAAGTTCACACGGGACATCTTCCCTGAAGAAGAGATGGAGAAGGCGGTTTCGAAGAATGTCATGGGAAGTGGCAGTGGTGCTGTGAAGGAATTGCTCTTACAGGGTACCAAAGTTGTGAAGAACTTGTATATTCGCCTACTGAGTCCCGATCCATGGGGCTGGTAACGAAAGTACAAACTTAGATTCGTGTAATTTTATCGTCTCGTTTCTGGAATCTAGCTTCTGATTTCTTTACGACATGCCAGTCAGTGTAATGAAGCGTCACTAGAAGCTCGCTGCCCGAAACCTCGAGTTCTATGAAACTGGCATCTGTCTTCCCAGCCCAGCCCCCAGTAGCACCTGAAACCGTCCCCGGGTTGAGAAGAAGCTTGTTTCTATGAAGTTCGATTGCAGGCTTGTGTGTATGCCCGTGAACTGCAATATCAACGCCAGAGTCAGTGAGCATCTCCCAGAGTTGTTTGGCATTGCCGCGAGGTCTGAGTTGGGTTCCATGAAACAGCAAAAACTTGTATTCCTCAATCTGGACCAACTCATGATGATTGTAGCTAGAACCATAGTCCATGTTGCCAATAACAAAATGTGATTTGGGGAGAGTCGGCATTGCATCTCTCATAGCCTGCTCCCGCACTAAGTCCCCCGTTACCAGTGCAAGGTCATAATCTGTGCGTTCGATGTGTTCATAGAACTCCTCTGGAATTGAGTCCCTTCTCGAGGGAATGTGGGCATCTCCAAATACGAGTACTCGTTTCAATCACGGGCCCTCAGGACCTTCCTTTTGAAAGGTTTTGAAGTATTTTGGCGTAGACTTCTTGTTTCTTCCCTTTTGTAAGCTTTGTAAGCCTCTCGACAATGAGTTCAGGTGTGCTCCTAGCAAGATGTCCAAAACGTGGTGTTCTATCAACAATCAACTCAAGCTCTTCGTCGAGTCCACGCGCTTCAATGCCATCAATCCTAACTGAGGCTGAACACACTTCTGCAATCTCTTTTGCAAGGTGGCTGCATAGGACTGTGGACGTCTGTGGATCGCTCTGTAGAATCTCTATCAGACCAGCAATCACATTGGCTGCACTTCCGGGCTCAGTTATTGCTTCAACCTCGTCAAAGAGTGCCAGTTTGGACTTGTCCGATACGACTATGTCTGCAAACTGCTTTAGAGTTGTTTCGAAGGCACCTGCACTGACCATGCCACGGCTTTTGTAGAAGAAGTAAATCTCCTCGAACACCTTTAGATGGGATTTCCTGGCGGGAACTGGGAAACCAGTCTGAGCCAATGTCACGATTTGAGCAAGAGTCTGAATTGTCGTTGTCTTCCCGCCACTGTTGGCACCTGACAGAATGGCACAGTTCTCACCTTTCGTGCCTTCAGGAACAAAGGGGGTGGTTCCAATCGCATAGTCAATCGGCTGAACTGGCCCGTGCTTTCCCTTTAGCATGCTTTCTGTCAGGAACAGATTGCTGGCCCCCTCTACGCCAACGCCTTCATAGTCCAGCGAGACTTCTGGAGTATGAAGATCATAGTCAGTAGCAAACAATCCAACAGCAAGGAAAAGATCAAACTCAAGAAGCGTCTGGACGGCTTGGGTGACTGTCTCTTTCAGTTCCTCAAGCTCTCCGGCATTCTTCTTTATGAGTCGGAACTGTCTGTCAGCGTAGAGTCTCCGCAGTCTATCTTCGAGGTCATTGACTCTTTGAGAAACCATGACGACTGGCAGGGCAATTTCCTCGCTGATCACACCAACGACCCAATCTGATTCTCGAGCTGAGAGGCCCAGCATCTTGGTCAGCTTGTCCTCTGCCTCTTGTACGGTACCAGTGAATGTTTCAATAATCTCAGGCGGGAGCATGTTCCTCATGGCACTTCCGTCAACGCCATCAACATCAGCTGATTGGAGAATGCTGATAATCTGTTGACCTCCAAGCGTGACTTCACTTTTCACAATTCGGGACTTGATCTCCTCGTTAAGCCAAGCCTCGCTTTCAGCGACTGCGGTCGGAAACGCCTTTACCGCAGCCCTGAATCTATCTAGTTCGGAGTCCACTCCATCGACAATATCGCCTTCTTCATCGAGACCCCTCAAGATTGCTCCAACCTTGTTAAGAGCATCTGCATCAAGTCCACTCACAAATCCTTGAACTGATGGGTTTGAGGGTAGTGTGGACAAAACTTCTACAAGTTCACAGGAAGCTTCAATCACCCGATAATTCCGTGAGTAGAATACAATGGTTCGCTCAGGAAGAATATCTCCAGGCGACCAATTCTTGCCAAGAATCTCAACATTGTCCAGCATATCTATGGAGTCATCCAGAACACCCAATGGGGATACATACATGACCATGTCATAACCACGGGCATAATCCGCTGCAGATTCGCCTTCTGAAATCAGATAGACAGGGCACCATTTGTCTAGACCATCGACAATAATCTTGTCGAAGGTCTTCTCATCATCTGTTATTATGACGCGGCCCGGGATTCGTTTTGCTCGAGTACGTCTGTAGAGTCCTCTCACTTGAGTGAGTAGTGACCGGAGCTTCTCACGTTGCTCATCACTCAGTCGCCTTGCCATGTCAGCCGCATCGGCAAAATGCTGTTGTCGTTCCAAAATCACGTCGAGCTTTGACGGAGGAAGAGGAAAGTAGAGCAGGAGTTTATCCCGTCCATAGGTTGTGTTCGCATAGCCTTGAATGATCTCCAGTGTTGACTCGAATATCTTCCTCACGTCTGTACTTCGGAGAATGGCACTTGAGCTGGCACCAAACTCAACTTCATACGCAGACTTGACAATATTCACTGCCTGCCTTGAACCAATCCCCGGAACTGCGGCAACAAGATCCACTCTTGAATCGACTATCACTTTGAGCGCGACAGCCTCGCTTCCGAAGTGATCGACAAGGGCCTTTCGTACCTTGTCGCCTACACCTGGAATATCAGATAGACTCTCTAGATTCAATCTTGCATCCTCATTTTCGACGTAGTCATCTGCCAACACCAATGTCGCCCTTATAGTCTTCACTCTCCGTCAAGTAGACATAGACAGCAGTGGTTCCGTTCTTTATTCCCAGACATCGACATCCCTAGTCAAATGTCATGATCAACAGTACATATTCCCGTACAAAACTGAAATCTTCGTTCAATTAGTATCCGAGCTGAAGGTCAACTATGTTCTGAAGTTCATCTCCGCGGCTGAATCTGAGGATATTCTCCACCACGAATCTCAGAGCGCCATCTTGAATGTCCTCTGTGAATCCAGCTCGGTGGGGAGAGATAACAACATTGTCCAATTCGTGGAAAGGAAAAGCCTCTGACGGAAATTGGCCAGAACCACCCCACTTTGGAGGATAGTCCCACCAAACATCCAACGCCGCGGCCCTGACCGAACCACCTTTCAAGGCCTGATAGAGAGCCTCCTCTTCAACGATCTTCCCTCTTGAGATGTTGACCAAGATTGACGTTGGTCTCATCCAAGAAATGAATTCCTTGTCGACCAAGCATTGTGACTCTCTAGTCAATGGCAGTGCAAGAATGACAAAGTCTGCAGTTTCGACAAGAGGTTTGACCGAGTCAATGCTCACTAGCTGATCTGCCAGACTACTATTCAAGGACTTTCCGGACCTTGTTGCGGCAGTAATCTTGACTTCAAAGCCCTTCAGTCGTTTGGCTATTTCTGATCCAATGTGTCCAAGCCCTATCATCAGGCACGTCTTTCCTCTTATCTCAGTGTTCGGACTTGGACCTCCGAACGCATGAATCCAATCACCCTTTCGAAATTCTCTGTCGCTGATGATTATGTTCTTCGCGGCAGCCAATAGAAGAGAAATCGCGTATTCGGCCACTTCTGCAGCGTGAACGTGTGAGTTGCAGACTATGATATCACCTCTTTCACGTACTGCATCAAGATCAATTCTATCAATTCCTGTCCCCATTGTCTGTATCATCCTGAGATTTGGAGCGTCATGTATGTACTCGACTGGCACTCGCATGGAAACGAGAACGTCTGCGTCGCGCCCCTTTTCGAGCATGTCGCCTAGATTTCCCCCGGACTGAACAACCTCGAAACTAGGACCAAAGAGTGTGCGCATGACTTCAATCCGTTTGGTGTCTGGATGTGGAACTAGAACCTTCACTGCGTTGTTCTCCCTGGCCACCTTCTCAGAACCAAGATTTAAGGAGCTGTCTACAGTTGGCTGCCTTCCAAAGAATATGAAGGAACGGACCTGAACAAACAGGCCCGCGAACGGTCTGAGTCTAGTAGGAGCGAGCTATGTAGACGATTTCCTGGGCGGGCTTTCCACAAACTAGACAGATTCCTTCCGGTTTGTCTTCGACATCAATGCGTGTACCGCGAATCTCGCCTCGGGTCTTGTCCTTGAGCTCTTCTGCGCAACTAGCTCCATCCATTTCAGTGGTGCAGAATGGCACTCTCGCAATCTTGCCTTTATTCAGGGCATCGTCGACACCACCTATTGTGTCTGCATCGATTGTTAGACCTTCAAACTTGGCCTCTGCGTTGGATCGTAGAGTGCGATCTATCTCATCACCCAGTTCTGAGATTCGTTTGCCAAGTTTGTCGATTTTCACGGTCTCGCGCTCCATAGAGTCTCTTCTAAACAGAACAGCCTGTTTCGACTTGAGATCTCTGGGCCCGGCCTCCAGTCGAATGGGCACTCCTTTCATTTCCCAGTAGTTGTACTTCCATCCTGGCGTGGCATCAAAATCATCCAAATGTACTCGGAATCCTTCTGCACGGAGTGTGTCTTCTATCTCCCGGCAGTACTTCATGATCTTATCCTCGTTATCTGTCGTGAAGATAGGTACGACAACCACTTGGTACGGAGCGATTTTGAAAGGTAATCTGAGACCTTTGTTATCTCCATGCACAGATATCAAAGCGCCATAAATTCGTGAAACTGCTGGTCCATAGCATGTCTGATAGGCATACTTCTTCTCGTTGTTCTCATCCAGGTATTGTATGTTGAATGCTCTTGCGAAGTTGTCGCCCAAGTCATGCGTGGATGGTAGCTGAATCACTTTCCCGTCTGGCATCAAAGTGTCAGCGGCAAAAGTGTCCACTCCACCTGGAAACTTATCCCATTGAGTTCGTCGAAATACCATTACAGGAATCAGATAGTTGTCTGTAACAACCTCTTTGGTTGTTTCCAAATCCTCCATTACCTGTGCACGGGCGCCATCATGAGTCTTGAATACATTGTGACTCTCAATCCAGAGAAACTCCCGTCCTCTTAGGAATGGCCGAGTGCTCTTGACCTCGGAACGGAAAACAGAACATCTCTGATATCTTTTCATGGGTAGATCTCGCCAGCTCCGAACCCACAATGAATAGAGTGGGTAGATTGCGGTTTCACTTGTTGGTCTTAGTGCCAGTCTTTCTTCGAGCTTAACACCATCACCGATGCTCTCTATCCAAAACACATCAGGAGAAAACCCCTCAACATGTTCCTCTTCCTTTGTCAGATTACTTTCTGGTATCACAGTGGGAAACAACATTGGCAGATGCTTTTTGCGCTGCAGCGCATCCTCCAGGATGTCATACATGAGTTCCATGCTCATGACAGACCAAGGCAGAAACGGAGTGAATCCTTTGACACCATATCTGATGTCAGCCAATTCTGCAACCTTGACGATCTCTCCAAACCAGTCGGGAAAACTGTCCTCCTTGCTTATGTTGAAAATCACTTGTCGACTATGATTTGTGTTATCTTCGTTACTCATATTGTCACCTCACTGTGAACGATTAGTGCTATAGAGAATCGGCTAGGACAGAGAATCAGCTTCTTAGATGTTCTTCGGAACGCCTTCACCTAGCATCAGTCGTCCACCGTCTTCTAGTCCATCATGGTTGCTATTTAAAGACTGCCTTGAGGTGTACTAGCGTTTGGTCCGGACTTGCCCAATTTCACGCATTCTTTCAGGCATCTTGTGTCTCTTCATTAGCTTGACCACGCCGGGTGGCAACAAGGATTCCCAGTCGGAACTCCCGGTACGAATTAGCTCCCTGATGTGCTTTGCACTTAGCGAATCTCGATCATGTAGTGAAGTCTCTTCGACCTTGACGCCTGCATCTCTGAGAAGCCTTTGTACAAGTGGATTGTGGGAGTAGGCTTTGTCAAAGTAAGGGACCAATGACTTGAGATGTGCCGCCCATATTGGGTGTATGTTGATATCTGGAACAGGAACGATTTGAATTCTGTCAAAAGGAAGATCCTCATCAATGAACGCCTGTCGAAGAAGCATAACTCGCTCCCCACCGGTCAGCGGATTATCAGGGGTATGTGAGTATTGGGCGCTGCCGACTGCTATGATGAGATTCTCGCCTTTATCTAGTATCTGTCTGATTGTGTGAATATGGCCCCTGTGCACAGGCTGGAACCTACCGATGAAGATGGAGCTCATCAGAATCATTGTGCAGAGTAGCGGGATGGCAAATAAGCATTGACCAACACTTGTATTCATATCTGGGTAGGGACAGACACTGTTTGGTAGTCACTATGATCAAGATTGATGGCTCGCATGGCGAAGGCGGCGGGCAGATTCTCCGAACTTCAGTCGCGCTCTCAGCTCTCACTATGGAGCCTGTTCAGATTCATAACATAAGAGCTGGTCGGCCAAACCCAGGTCTACGGAACCAACACATTGGTGGGATCAACCTAACAGGTCAGTTGGTAAGTGCCGAGATTGAGGGATTGGAGGTTGGTAGCAAAGAGGTGACATTCAGACCTCAAGAGCGTCGAGGTGGAATGTTTCGTCATGATGTGGGGACAGCAGGATCAATCTCTCTGGTTCTTCAGGCCGTTCTGCCAGCCGCAGTCCTCTCACCAGAACCAGTGTCCTTTGTTCTAAGAGGAGGAACTGATGTTGCATGGAGTCCGCCGGTCGATTACATGAGGGAGGTATTCATTCCTATCCTGCATAAGATGGGGCCCGAGATTGAGATCCTTCAGAAGAAGAGAGGGCACTATCCGAGAGGTGGAGGGATTGTCGAATGCAGAGTGAATCCTGTTGAGGTACTAGCACCGCTGTCTCTTTTTGAGTTTGGGAATCTGAAACAAATTGGAGGTATATCACATTGTGTACGTCTACCTGGACATATTGCGGAAAGACAGGCCAGCACTGCGGAGAAGATCCTTTCTGAAAGACCCAGGGCAGTGGAAATCAGGAGAGTCTTCTATCCTAGGAACGACGATCCACATCTAGGACCAGGCAGTGGAATTGTACTCTGGGCTGAATCTGATGAGGGTGCAATTATTGGGTCCGATGCTCTCGGCGAGAGAAGAAAACGCGCTGAAGAAGTAGGTGCGGAGGCTGCCGGAAAGCTCCTCGAAGAACTGGCAACGGGAAGAGCTCTGGACTCTCATCTTTGTGATATGCTGGTGCCATATCTTGCCGCGGCAAGAGGTACGAGTATCGTTGGAATGACCAAGATAACCTCGCATCTTGAGACTAACATATGGGCAGCTCATCAGATCCTTGGTGTTGAAGCAACACTAGAAGGAACCAGAGGAAATCCTGGGAAGCTAATCGTCAATGGAATGGAAATCTCTCTGTGAAATCTCTGATAGGAACTCCTTAACAGATTCTTCCATTGATGTAAGATCGACTGCCTCTATGGCTTGCTCCATGATCTCATGAACACCTACGCCCTCAATTGCAACCATCTCGTGAGCTTCAGGCATTCTCTTCTTTGCTTCCTCAAGCTGCTCTGGGGGAGTGATGTCGACCTTATTGAAAACAACAAGAATGGGGTTGAGTACGAACATGCGCCTGACTTCATTGTATAGGTTGATCTGTTCGTCTAGTGTCCACCCACATGCCTCTGATGGGTCAATCATGAATATGATCACGTGGGCCAAGTACTTGAGCGCCGCTATAGCCTCTCTTTCGATTTCGTTGCGCTTCGACATCGGACGATCTAGAATTCCCGGTGTATCGACAATTTGGACACGATTGTCTTCCACAGTCAAGTGACCAACAATGACACTCTTAGTTGTGAAGGGATAGTAGGCAATCTCTGGCTCTGCCGTGGAAACTGCCTTTACGAGAGTAGACTTACCGACATTTGGAAAACCCGCGCAGACAATGGTTGGCGAGTTCGGTACTATTCCCGGGAGTTTCGCCATCGTCTTCTTTGCCTCAATGATGAAATCAATGTTGTTAGCAGTCGCTCGCAGTATAGAGGATATTCTGCCTTTTGCAGCTCGACGAGTTCGTTTCATCTGATGGAAATCTTCGGCAAGTCTTAGGGCTTCAAGGTGCTTATTGGTGATATCATCTATGGGAGGAATGGAATTGTGTACTGCACCCAGAGCCTGTTTGAGTTTGTCTGTTCCGATAAGAATCTCAGTCAATTCAAGGTAGAAAGGATGTAGGCGGTCTAGAGAAGGGAATCCCTCAACTATCCCTTTAAGCTTGGTTTTCACATTCTTCGTGAATTCCTGAAGTCTCGTTATCTCTCTAATTCGACTACGTTCCAAGCGCTTCAATCTTAGAGAACTCTTCATGCTTATTCTGACAGACTTGTTATGCGCGAACTCGATAATCTCTTCTGCAGTCATCATTGTGGGAATGTTGCTGAAGGGATTGAGTCGTCGCAAATCTGCACCATCCTTTTTTGTTGTATCTCTTAGTCTTTGAACCCTTCAAAAACGTTTTAAAAAGAGCGGAGCTGTCACAATCTGAGTTCAGCGAGCCCAGAGAGGTTCTTCTTATGTCACTTCCAACAGGCGCAACAGTTGTAGGTATAAAGTGCAGTGATGGTGCCGTAGTAGCTACTGATTCAATGATTAGCTGGGGCACGACAGTCTTGAGTGAGAAAGGTATCAAAGCATTCAAGCTGACGGATACAATCGTCTTGGCTTCAGCAGGATTGACTTCTGACTATCAGATGCTCGTGAACAGGCTCAAGGCGCAGATCAAGCTATACGAGCTTAACCAAAAGAAGGAGATCTCTGTGAAGTCGCTCTCAAAGATTATTGCAAACACTCTCTATGCGAGACGGATGGCTCCTCTGTACGTGCAGACAGTTGTAGTAGGAATTGATGAAGACGGCCCTGCCTTGTTTACACTTGACATGGGTGGTTCACTAATTCCGGATACCTTTACTGCGGCAGGCAGTGGAATTAGGACTGCTTATGGTGTTCTTGAGCATGAATATTCACCCGAGATTACCGTGAAGGAAGCCGAAGAGACTGCGATCAGGGCTGTCAAGGCCGGCATTGCCAGGGATATTCAGTCAGGTGGACCAATTCGTGTCATGTCAGTAACAAAGGATGGCGTGACAGAAAGAGAAGCTAACTAGTGCGTGTGCAATGCTTGAGCCTCACTTCTCTAGTTTTCAGAGCACATCCCACATCCAGATATAGCGTGGCGGCACTACTTGGTGCGATACAATCTGATTCCCGACTCTCTGAATTGATTTTGAAAGCCCCACTACGAAACTTCGAGAGTGTAGTCAGGAATCATTTCAAAGCCGGAAGAACTGCTGCTGCCTTCTCCGTCATGAGTACTCATCAGGCCAGAGTCCAAGAGGAAGTCCGCAGACTTAGAGAAATCTGCGGAGAAGATTTGATACTGATTGCAGGAGGTCCACACGCAAGCGCGAGACCGAAGGATCTCTTGGATTGCGGATTCGATTACGTCATCATAGGAGAGGGTGAGCAATCTCTCAACGATCTTCTGGTTAAGTTGATGAATGATGCAGATCCGGAGAGAGTTCAGGGTGTTGTGTCGAAGAGGACCACGGAGTATCCGCTCCCTCGTTCTCTTCCAAGAATATTACTAGATGACTACCCGCCATTCGCCCTAGACATGAATGTAGTGGGACCTGTCGAAGTCACGAGAGGCTGTCCTTATGCATGCAAGTTTTGCAGCACACCCTTTTTGACCGGTGGCCGTGTCAGACATAGGTCAACGAAGACAGTAGTGCATTGGCTGAAGAGGGCTGTCGAAGAGAGAGGATTCATGAGAACCTGGTTCTTGTCACCAAATGCTCTATGCTACGGCGGGAAGGGGCGCACCCTAGAGGTAGAGAAACTTGAGGGTCTACTATCTGCATCGACTGCAATAGAGGGGCTTGAAGAGGTCTTCTTTGGCTCGTTCCCCTCGGAGGTGCGTCCGGACTTTGTTACCAAGACAGTACTTGAGATGATTAGACAGTATGTAGCAAACGATAGCCTACAGATTGGTATGCAAGCCGGAAGTGATCACGTTCTCGAGTTGTCCAATAGAGGTCATTCTGTTGAGGAGGGGATGAATGCAGTTCGTCTTGCTCTTGATAGCGGTTTCATTCCCCATGTTGATATGATATTTGGGCTCCCAGGAGAACGAGACTCAGATCTTAGGGCAAGCCTAGATCTCTGCCATTCCTTGGATGAAATGGGTGCTAGTGTGCATGGACACGTGTTCATGCCCCTGCCGGGAAGTGCCTTCGAGAACATGCCTGCAGGGGTCTTGAACCAAGAAACTCGAAAGGAGTTGGGAGAGATGTCGAGAAGAGGGGTCTTGACTGGGTCTTGGTCCAATCAGGAGAAGCTTGCCAGAGATCTCGAGTCCAAGCAGGAGAGATAAGAAAAAGCCTCACAATGGCAAATCTTGATAAGAGTGCCTAGAGGCAATCGCCCTGATTGAGAAGTTGCCCGAAGACATGCCAGAGACCCTCAGAAGCAAGCTCCTCAGCCAGGGCTATCATTTGCTTGGATCAAGGGGCGCTTTCAAGGCATGCCAGTGGCAGAAGAAGAGTCTACTAAATGATGATGTCTGTTACAAACAGCGTTTCTATGGAATTGAGTCCCATCGATGTCTGCAGATGACACCTGTGGTTGATAAGTGCAGTCAGAGCTGCGAGTTCTGCTGGCGAGTTACTCCTGCAGACATTGGCTCTGCATGGGATCAGGTAGAAGTCACCGAGGATGAGGTGCTGGAACCACGGGCACTCATGGATGCCGTGCTGACGGCCAACCTAAGGTCTCTTGGCGGGTATAATCCTCAAGCTGGAGCAATTGTGTCAGAAAAGAAGTATAGGGAGGCTAGAGAGCCAAAACATATGGCCATCTCCCTAGCAGGGGAACCGACTCTCTACCCTTTTCTTAGTGAGTTCATAGAGGAGGTCCACAGCAGAGGAATGACATCATTTCTTGTCACGAATGGTTTACATCCATCGGTCCTGGGAGAGATAGCATTGCCCACTCAATTGTATGTGACTTTGGCTGCACCGGACAGGAAGACGCATAGGGAGCTATGTCGGCCAAGTTCTTCAAACGCATGGAGTCAACTCCAACAGACTCAGGAACTCTTAGGGTCTCTTTCATGTCGACGTGCCAATAGACTCACGATGGTAGAAGGGAAGAATATGTTCAGACCGAGAGCATATGCTGACTTGATTCTTAGTGGAGAACCAGACTTCATCGAGGTCAAGGGATACATGTTTTTGGGCTCCTCCAGGGGGCGGCTAAGTCCCCAGAACGCCCCATCTCACCGTGCAATCAGGTCGTTCTCGGAAAAGCTGGCAGCATTGACAGGATACTATTTGCAGGATGAACAGGCGGAAAGCAGAGTGACGCTGCTGTCACGGAGCAAACAAATTAAGAAGATTCAGTAAAGTGGACGAGGGCGAGAGCAATGGGATTATCTGAGATTCTGCAGGAAATTACCAGAGAAATTGAATTGGATGATGAGGTGCGAGAGAAGGTCCTACCTCTTGCACGAAGTGCAGTACGGCTCTGTGGGGAGTCCATCAAGAAGAGCCACAGAGGACAGTTTGATGAAGCTAGAAGACTGATTCAGGAAGCACAAAACACAATCATGGATGCAGAGAAAGAGCTATCAAGAAGCAGATTCCTAAGTCAATCGAGGCCGCTGGACACATCATACCAGGAACTGGCCGAGGCAGCGAATCTGTTATCCATTCTAGACAATGGTTCATTCACAGAGCCGAGCAAGCATGACATTCCATCACGTCCATATTTGACTGGATTGGCCGACACAATCGGTGAATTGAGAAGAGCGACGTTGGATTGTCTTCGTAGCGACAATGTGAGGAAAGCAGAGAACCTCCTGAGCACTATGGAAGAGATCTTGGAGGGGCTCGGTGCAATTGACTACCCTCATGCATTGGTGCCAGAACTCAGAAGAAAGTGTGACATTGGGAGAGGTGTTGTGGAAAGAACCAGAGGAGATGTGACAACGGCCGTCAGACAAGAGAAGCTCGTGGGAGAGCTAAGCAAGTTTGAGCGTAAGAAAGAAGACTAGAGGAGCTAGGAGAATGACAACACCCGATATCTGGTTCACATTGTACTCGCTGGCACGAAAGGGAGCTCTCCACAGAAGTATTACAATAACGACTAGTGAGCTTGGTGGTGTGCTGGGCATCAGTCAACAGACAGCATCCAGACGAATCTCATATTGTGTTGATGAGGGCTTCGTTGCAAGAACACATACAGCTGCAGGAATGCTGCTTCAGATAACTGAGAGAGGAAGACGAGAACTCTCCGAAGTTCTTGGGGAGCTCGAGATTGCATTCGTCCCGCCGGGAGACGAGATTGTGATCAGGGGTAGTGTGACACATGGCCTAGGAGAGGGTGCTTACTACGTTGAGGTCTATGCTACAAGATTCAGAGAAGCACTTGGCTTTCTCCCGTTCTCTGGAACGCTGAACGTGATTATCAGAGAAGAGGAGTCAAGGAAAGCAACCACAAGAATGCGACAAAGTCCCCCTCTCATCGTACATGGGTTCAGTTATGAAGGACGAACCTTTGGTGACGTGATTTGCTATAGAGTGAAAGTGGACAATGCCGTAGAGGGGGCAGTCGTAATTGCGCAACGTACGCATCATAGTGAGAATACATTGGAAGTAATTGCACCATATGATCTCCGTGAAAAACTCGGACTTGAAGATGAAGACATTGTTGAGCTGACTGTTATCCCATTGCATATGGCTACTTAGACTAGTGACCGTACTCGCCTGTTAGTGGCACAAACGCAACACCGCCCCATCGCCTTGAAGATATCCTTCCATCCTGTTCCTTCTTGACAAGAAGCAGTTCTTGATAGAACCCCCTAGACCCCACTGGAATAAGCATGATGCCGCCTGGTTTGAGCTGCTCGACTAGTGGTGGAGGGATATCGGGAGCAGCCGCTGCAACTAGGATTCGATCAAAAGGGGCATATTCGGGAAGACCGATCCCGCCATCTCCTTGTATCAGCTTGACTATATCGGAGTATCCAGTACGCTCCAGATTTCCTTTAGCAAAGTCGATCAGCGCCTCAACGATTTCGACTGTGTAGACAGTGCCGCTTTCAGATGGCTCAATTCCCTTCACCAACTCCCCACATAGAGCCGCGTGATATCCTGACCCAGCGCCTACCTCCAACACTTTCATTCCTGGTGCAAGGTCTAGACCTTCACACATGATTGCGCACATATGAGGAGCCGAAATCGTTTGGCCGTGTCCTATAGGAAGAGGCGTGTCTCTGTAGGCTTCGTCTACTGCGCTTGGAAGCACAAATTCCTCCCTTGGAACTACTCTGAAGGCGGCCTCAACTCGACTTGATGTTATGTAGCCTCTGTCCTTGAGGCGCTGAATAAGTCGTTCGCGTTCTCTGTCGAGTCGACTATCGGTCATGCCAATCGAGCACCCCAATGAACGCGCATTGATAAAAGGGCTTGTGGCAAGTGAAAGAGTCAATGGAACGCATTGCTTTCACGGCTCTTGGACACGAAAATATCGTGGGAGAACACGAGACAACTCTAGAGATAACTACTGAGAACAGTCTCACATCAGCAGGCACTTGTATCATTGGAGTCTGCGCATCATTGAATCTACCATCATTCAATGAACGAATAAAGAAACTTGCAGCTTCTCCTACCACAAATATAACCCTGAGATTGTCGGCTGGTGAGTACACGGACATAGTCAAAGGATACGGAAGCCCTGGGTTGACTTACTCGAATCCCGTTAGTATGGTGATTAGAAAGAGCACTTACGAGTGTGATCGAACTTTGATGGTTAGAGCTGATAAATCAGCCTCTGATTTGATGCGACCAATGATCAGATTACTTGTTAGCAGAGATATCGTACTAGATTGCGAGATTGAGTACTCTAGGAAATGATGAGATCTGCCACCATTTGGTGCTCATAGGGCGCACTATCCCTGACACGTCGAATCATAGGAATCTGCTCAATCTCCCGCCCTGCTGCTTTGACTAGCTCAACGGTCTTTTTGCGCAATTGTCCTTCCGGGTCTTCGCCGCCCAGGAAATCATAGTAATGAATGATTCCACCGGGTTTCAATACATGACAGGCATCAGCAATGAAGTCTGAGGCTCCTGATGGATGATTCATAATCACTCGATCCATCGCTGCGGGTGATAGTTCTCTTACATACTCATGAGCGTCAGATACAACAGGCTCAATAGTTCCAACCAGCGGATTGAGGTCCATACTCTCTTTAAGTAGCTTAATGGCATTGGCATTGATATCAACTGCGACAACATGAGAAACTCGCTTCTTAGCAATGTGAAGAGCAAATGGTCCAACACCTGTGAACATGTCAAGAACTGACTCTCGCGATTGAACCTGTTCTGCCACTCTGTTGTGTTCTTCGAGCAGTCGGGGACTGAAATAGGCAACAGCTAAGTCAACCGCAATTCTCACTCCATATTCAGTATGAATTGTCTTTGTCTTGTTCTCCCCAGCGAGCACGGCATATTCTCTAGTTCTTGTTAAGCCGGAGATTGCACCCTGCTTAGCAAGCACAGTTGAGAAGTTTCGATGAATTCTCTGAAATGCCAAACCAATCTCTGTCACGTATACCTCCAGTTCTTCCGGAATCTCAAGCACAGCGATGTCACCTATGAGATCATAGGCTCGGGGTAGTAGTTCAAGCTTCTCAGAGGGCATCTTGTCTTTGAGAGCTTCCTCAAGCGTTCTTGGGCCCACCTGAGTGGGTTGAAACTCTCTGAATCCAGCTTTGAACTCGTGCCCGTTGAGTGCCTCATCAACACTTGGTCTATCAACCTCAGAAAGCAATGGGAAGTATAGGAAGCCTTGCTCCTTTACAATCTTGTAGTCAAGGTCCAGAAGCTTTGAGGCCACGAGAAGCTGCCTAGTCTCCTCTCCTTGCTCCCTCCGTACCCTAACATACTGTTTCTTGGTTGACATTGAGACTGCTCTAACAGCACTGCCTAAGATAGTTTGGATTCCGAGTCAAGCGTACTCAGCGACTCTCACAAATTCTTTCCCAGCACCAGCCTTGGTACCTACCATAATCTGGTGGAATGGGTGCACCGGACTTCTGGATTCGTCGAGTGCGGGCTCCACTCGTTGAGGAATTCCACATACTTCTAGATGGTCGCCATTTCGAAACAGATCCTTTAGTGCACCATCATAGATCATCAATCGGGAAATCTTGACGTTCCCTATCTCTGGAACCGGCTTTGTATCTACTGTAAACAGGGCAGGGGTGAAGGAGCTGTATTCGGATTCCACTACGCTCATCCTAACACGTATTGGCTCTGAAACAAGTGACTTGTATGACTCCATTCCATGACAAATCGGAACCTCGTCAGGGAATAGGACTGGCATCACCCCTATGTAGAAATCATCTATGCAGAACTCTTTGCGGCGTACGAACATAGAGAGAAGCTCTTCCTCGGATAGCATTGGAGAACGTGTCAGCAATCTCGAGATGGTGCCTTTCCATTCTTCCGGACGCCTGAATCGAACATTGTTGTTGTCGTCAACGACCTTGTCGTATCCATTCTGGAGAAGACTAGCCATCTCTTTGCCATACACGTTCATGTTTATGTCAGACAACGCAGGATTGTGGGCCTTCCATGCTATGCTGCCAGTCACACCGATACGATCAAGTGGTATGTCAAGTGTATCATGTAATGTCTCGGCTAGCGACTTTGTTCGTTCCTCCAATGTGTCATTTGGACCCTCATTGACAATCTCTTTCAGGCGGAGCTCGGGACTGAAGTACTTGGAGATGCTCTCTCTTGGAACCTCAAGTAAGCTTGTACCTAGATGAGAATCCTCTACAACGTAGTCAGAATCAATCATCTGCATTCCTTTTGCCGCTGACTCTGCCCCTCCAGAGAAAACTCGTTCGTAGTTTGACGTTCCTTTAACCCATTTCCCGGAGGAGCTTGGTATATACTTGAGGTAGCTTATCACTCGATTAGAAGGTTGTATGAACCCGTGAGCAACGAACACTCTACCTTTTGCATCATGGAACACGTCTTTGTCTCGAAACGTTTGTGGAGGGGGGACAAGAGCTGGTTCTCTCACTGATTCAATCCTCACGAGAGGTCAGGTGAATGCTGTAGACCTCTCTGCCCTCTCAGATATACATACTCATTCGAGATTGTGTCATTTTGCTACTACTCGCGTAGCCTTGACATCTTGACTGCTCAAAAGGGCCTTGAGATTGCCAAATTCCATCATAGAGAGTATTGCGACCTCAAGACCTTCCTGAATCAGGTCAACGGCTAAGGCGATAGAACGTAGTTTGCCCTTCATTCTTCCACTGGCGTCAGCGGTTCCTGCAGTCCCCATTTGCTCCAGCACCTGTTCAAGCTGATTGAGGTCAACTTCTTCGATGAGTGATGCGTCTGGATTCAGTTTGGGATCTGCATCATAGATTCCAGATGTGTCAGACGCAAAGAGCATTCGTTTTGCTCCCAGCTCTCTAGCGATAATGACTGCAAGCTGATCCCCGCTGCCGACACTCCACCCCATCTCTTTGTCAATCAGGATGTCTCCTCCCAACAGAGGAACCATGCCGATTGATGCGAATCTCTTCAGGGGCTCCAGGAAGTAATCAACCATCTTCATCTTCTCAGAGATCACCATTGAAGAGGGATACATCAGACACACTGGAACCTCGGCGTTCTGAAACTCTTTAACGATGATGTGACGGAGAGTCGCCACATCCTCTTGCGTCTTAGATAGGGGCAGAAGTTGGTCAGGACCCAGGAAGCCTTTGTGGAGCTTGTGTTTTAGAACTGGCGGATGTCCATAAGAGCCAACACCGTGTAACAGGACTAAGGACTCTATCAGGCCTTCATCGAGACACTCTCTGATTTCTCGGGACACCGATTGCAGTACCTTCTCTCTATAGGTGTACGGTTTCGTCTTGTCAGTCAGCAACGAACCGCCAAGCTTTATGATTGTCAGTTCCTGGGTCACCGAGCAACACCATGATAGCTAGAAGAGGCTGAACATTGGGAATGGCCAGAATAACCCGAGGAAGGGTAGTAGTAGCACCATTATAATGGTAACTATAGTTATAGTCAGGTTATCAAAGCCCTTAGGTGTTATTGCCTCAATAATCATTGCCACAAGACTCACGACTATGATTGGCAGAATCAAGTCGACAACAGAGAAGGTAGCCACCTCGAGTGAGAATAGGAACACTAGGATGAAGCTGAACAAGAATGATCCAATGAACATCCCAATCATACCAGCAAGTGACTTCTCAGCACCACCAATTCCGAATTTCCTCTCGCCACCATACTTGCGTCCAATCACGTCGGCAAATCCATCTCCACCCGCCAAGCATCCGAAGACAATCAACGCCAACGGAGTTGCATTGGCCAGATCGCCATCGACGGGAACGTAGAACCATAGGATTCCGATGACCACCATCATGAATGCGTAGTAAAGCGTGCCACCAAGAAGTTCTCGGGGATCTCCGCTTCTTGACATCGAACGTACAAAGTCCTCATTCTCGGTCTTTCCAGTCCCAATCATGACAAACTGCAGGACGAATATGAGCGGGACTATAATGGCCAGCCAGCGGCTGAATATACTACCGGAGAAGAGCATCCACGTGACTACCCATACTGGGGCTGCAAATGTGTGAATGACTTTCCGTGTTACTACAGTTGAGAGCTTACCACTCTTCTCAATTGCTGCATTGATCTGTACGAGCATCAGTATCAAGACAAACGAGATCACAAATGCTACAATGTCCCAGACCAATTCCCAGCCTGGTAAAGGATTGAAAACCAAGATTCTCTTCCTCCCTTTTGAACACGATAGAATTTAGATAGCGTAAGAAGGGCGAGATAAAAGTCTGATTGAAATGTGAATTCGTCAACTAACAAGGAGGAGTGTCATAGCTCTTTGTTGATTGGAGGAAGAAAGGGAGTCTGAGAGCCGGGTAGACTCTCACTTGCTCACTTGGAACACGTGTTCCAAGGATTGGTTGCTTGCCAGTGTTGCGTTCATCGAAGCCACTAAATCAGTAAGAAAGCGAAATCCCGTCGTATATTCCGTGTGAAAACGGGAGGTAAAGAAATGAATTTTGTGAGGACAGGTGAGCTCAGGCCGAATGCTCTTGAAGTCCCAATTGAGATAAGCCCTCTAGAAGAGATTGACAGATTGACACTCAAGCGTCTGAATCACCTTCTAGGGTTCATCAAAGAGAGGAAACCGGAGATTCTGCGTGAGTTCGTCGAGGAATTGACTGGAGAGCTCCTGAATCAAGCAAAGGAGGACTATGCCATCAGAGATGTGCTTGATCTAGATGATGTTCTATCCGGGCTCCCCCTTCTGCAGGAACACGTTGACTTGACCGTGGCTCTACTCAATTACTGCTTCGATGTGCTCCAATTGCCCCAAGGAACAGAGTGGCTGGGTAAGAAGGTCAGTGTTTCCACACGAGCCGATTTGAGATCCTTTCTACTCCCTAGATACAACAATCTCATGGCTTTGGTCGACATTGTTGGTAGAGAGGATGCGATTGCGTTCTACAAGCGGTTCTTCACACAGTATCTCGCAGACACAAGAGATCCAGATAGAAAGATATACGATAGTTTAGAGGACCTGTATGAGGAGAGATCTAGAGAGACCGAGGAACCATCGGCATGGGTAGTAGTCCGTGGAATGCTTTCGGATGGTAAGTACGCTTTTCGGAACGACAACTGCCTTTGGGTCGACGCTCTAGAGGACATAGAAGACTCCGAGCTGAAGTATTACATTTGCTGCTATGGTGATTATGAAGGAGCGAAAGCGCACAATGAGAGCATAGTGATGACGATGGAACATACCATTGCAGAGGGCAACCCCTATTGCTCTCGAGTTCTTCATGACACTCGTGTTGATTGGAATCTAAGGCATCCTCCAAAGGAGTTTTGGGATAAAATGGGGAAGACTTAGTCATTCCAATGTCTTCAGATGCCGTTTGAGATCCGTAGCCGCCCTGTTCAACCACTCATTAGATTGGTCTGCACTGCCAGGATAATGTAGAGCTCCTGCTTGTGCCCAGACCATTTCTTGAGCGTAACGGGCAGCTATGAAGAGTTCAATATACTCTAGTTGAGACTCCGGAAACGCTTGAATCTCTTCATATCCTTCCAAGAGAGCCTTCTTCATCCTTGGACTTGTGTCTTTGAAGTCGCTAATGTAGTGAGCAAGAGGAACCGCAATATCGAAAGCCCAGTATCCGTACCCGCTGTCATCGAAGTCAATTGGTCTTGCACGTCCTTTGTGAAAGAGAACATTAGCGTCCAAGGCTATGTCTGCATGGATCAGTCCATAGACCTTGCGACCCTTCCCAATCTCGTCAATGAGATCCTGAATTCTCTCGATGATTCTTACAAAGTCAGGTTGATGTTGCTTCGGAATCGTTTCTCGTACCTTTTGGGCAGGAGGATCGAAGCCAGCACCATCACCATAGAGACCTTCCCAGTCCCAATGACGGCGCGTGAACCGTCTAGGTGGTTTCCAAGTTTGAGCTTGTTTATGCATTGCTGCCAGGGTTCTACCTATTGCCTTGAAGTGTATGGGCGTTATGCCCTTGGTGATGTTCCTCCCATTAATCCATCGGAGAAGTGTACAGTTGCGTGGACGTAGGGAGGCGTTTTCTTCCTCTGTTGCTGTAACCCAGTGGCCGTCTAGATTCCGAATGGGCTGCGGCACCTCGATACCTTCAGAACTAAGTGCAGACAGCCACTCTAGCTCGGAAGTGATGTGTTCGAAACTCATGTAGCCAGGTTGATGAAGTCTCAGAGTGTATCGCCCTGGTACAAATGGTTCATCCGACTTTAGTGAGGTCGGGATATCAACACGATACAGTCCGTTTCCACTGTAATTGATGAATTTGAGCTTTGCATCTTGAAAGCCATATGCATAAAGTGCACTCTTTGCTAACTTCCTTAATCTTCGTAGGAATTGAAGACGTGTTACTTGCTGATTTGCTGCCATGTATGTCACCCTGAGATTGTGGTTTTGGCTACGACCCACTATGCGGGTTGGTCCTGGGAAAACGGAACTTCCTAAAGAAACAGCTCCAAAACCAAAGATTCACCCACATACAGGATCAGGTTTGCTGTTCTGCAATAGCATTAGAACCTCATCGTTCGTGGGCCTCGAGACGTCAAGTTCGCGATTGCAATATAACTTGGCTGTTCAACGCCATGAATTTGAAGCTAGGACTTCCTGTGTATCTGGTTGATGACACGTTGCATGGTTCGAAAAAGTAGATTAGTCATAGATTGAGAGCCCTTGTGGAATTAAAGATGAAAAACGACGGAAGTCCAAGTCGATTAGTCATCGACACTAATTCTACAGAGGATGACACTAAGGCCGTTCAGAAGGGATTGGTAGATTACAACAAGACGCATCCGGGCGGCGACCTGGACATTCCCACTCCTGATATTAGTCTAGTCTTGAAAGAAAAAGACAGCACAGTTGTTGGAGGGGTAATCACAAGCATGTTGACAGGTGTCATGCATCTCGAGGTCCTGTGGGTGGATGACAAACATCGACGGCAAGGTTACGGAAGGGATCTTGTGCTACGAGCTGAGGAAATCGGAAAAGCAAAGGGCTACAAGACCTCGCAAACGTGGACCTTTTCGTTTCAGGCGCCTGACTTCTACCAGAGCATTGGTTACGAGGTTTTGGGTGTCTTCGATGGATACGTTGACGGGATTACCGAGTATGTTCTCATGAAGAGACTGAAGAAAGACCACAAGACCAGTAGTGGAGACAGTAGTGTGCGAGGAAATGCTGGCTCTGATAGACTTGAGATTTTCGAGGATGCAACAGACGAGAGCATGAGAGTCGTTCGCAAGGGTCTTGGAGAATACTTCAGTGAGCACGTTGGTGAACTGCAGAAACAGAATCCTGAAGTCAAAATCAGGCTGGCCTTGAAGAATGACAAAGGACGGGTCCTTGGTGGCATTGCTGCTGCGACGGTTCTTGGAACAATGGCGATTGAGCATCTTTGGGTGGATGAGCGATATCGTGGTCAAGGTTACGGGAGAGATCTTCTCTTGGCGGCGGAGAGAATAGCAAGGGAGAATGGCTGCATATCCGGGCAGACCTGGGTGTTGTCATTTCAAGCCCACGAGTTCTTTCGAAAACTTGGTTATGAGGAGTTTGGAGTCTCTGATGGATATCCCAATGGGATAAGAGAGTTCTATTTCATCAAGAAGTTCTAGATTCGTCACGAATTACTATCCATTGGATGATGGCAGTCCCGGAATAGTTCATTGTTTGAACTATGATGTAGATTATGTCCAGTAGAGAACTAACATTTACCAAAGGGCAGGAGCGTGTGTCTGCGTGGCTACTGAGAAGAATTCCATGTCAATCCGGCTCAATTCAACAAAAGGCGCAGAAAGCCTTCATTGGTTGGACGAGGGTTTGGATGATGTGTCAGGTGGAAGTGCCCGTAGATTGCGTAGAATTCAGTTGCTCACATTACCGTTTGCTCCATTCTTCGTAGCCATATCATTCGCATTGGGATTCGAGTTGGCACTTACGATTGTGATCTTTCTTACTGTGATAAGTGTCGAATCCCTTGTCTTCCACCCTCAGGATTTGCATGAATGCGGCCCGAATTTGTGGACAGGAGAATCAGTAGACTGCTCGAGACGGCTCAGCTATGCCGAAGAAAAGGGAGTTGAGCAATCCAAAGAAGACGTTCTTGTGACGGTTCCATATCTCTATGTGATACTATCCAGATTCAGACGGAGCGGCATGCGGGAGTCCAGAACTTGACATGAACGAGATTTGGAATGAATTGAGATTACAGGTCAGATGGGATTCGATTTCTTCACTTCTGATTGGTATGTGATTGTGTGTCCCCTAAGGAGTACTTTCGAGGCTATCAGGTGAAGGATAAATCTTGCTAACAATTCTCCACTGCTCGTCTACTTTTAGCATATGATAGAAATCAACATACTTCTCTTTTGTAACGCCTCCATCACCAAACCACAAATCGACTATGACGGAAGCTGCATTGCCTATAATCTTGATTGACCGTATCTCAAACCTACCCCATTCATCAACAGGATTCTTGCCCGCCTTGATCATCTCTTCCCGCATTTCTTTCCAATGATCCCTCGCAACCCAGCTAAGTCCACCAGTTCCAACACCAATGCTCATTCCATCTTCATAGAATACTTCGCTTATCTTATCATAATCCAGAGTTCGCAGTCCGTCAACGAATATTCTGAGAACCCGCTCAATGTTCTCTTCATCTCTTGTCATGATGGAAACCACGTGAGAGTAACGCCTTCTGTGATAAGTTCTCAGTGGTCAGAGCAAGTAAGTCAGTATGATTATGAAGGAATGTAAGGCGGGCTGGATAGTGGGCTATGTGTGATTAGAGATATGCGACAGCATTCAGGCTTCGTTGCGATTGCTCTATTTGATGATGAGATTTATCTGTGGGAGTTTGATTAATCGTTGGACGCTGTGTGAGCCAAATGATAAAGACAGAAGTAACAGAGATGCTGGGATGCAAGTATCCGATTATCGCAGGAACCATGGCAAGAATTTCTAATCCTGAGTTTATTGCAGTCGCTAGTAATGCTGGCGCCTGTGCCGTACTAGCCAGTGCAAATTACGGATCGCCTGATGAACTACGTGATGCAATCCAAAAGACACAGTCCCTTACGAATCAGCCATTTGCTGTAAACATCAACCTGTTCCCTGCTTTGATGCCTCAAGACAAGCTAGAAGACTATGTGGATGCTACACTAGCTGAGGGCGTGAAGATCATTGAAACAAGTGGTCACAAAGCTCCAGAGGATTTGGTTCCCAAATTCAGGGATGGAGGCGCCATATGGATTCACAAATGTGCAGGAGTAAGATATGCGAAGAAGGGGGCGTCTCTGGGTGCTGACATAGTAACGGTTGTTGGATATGAGAATGGTGGAGCGACCGGGGTTTTAGACATTGGGACTATGGTTATGACTCCTTCAGTAGTTGATGCCCTTGATATTCCGGTAATTGCTGGAGGCGGAATATCTGATGGTAGAGGCATTGCTGCAGTCTTGGCACTAGGTGCAGAAGGTGTGATAATCGGTACAAGACTGATGGCTACAAAAGAGTGTCCCATTCATGACAATCTGAAACAAGCTTTCGTTGAAGCAGCGGAAACTGATACATGTCTAGCTCTGCGTTCTATTCAAAATACACACAGAATATGGAACAACAAGGCAGCGCAGCAAGTGCTCGAGTTAGAGGCTCAGGGAGCATCCCTGTGGACTCTCGTTGACGCTGCCTCTGGAGAAAAAGCAGAAGAAATGTACAGGGAAGGAGATATTGACCTCGGGATTGTAGCTTGTGGTCAAGGTGTAGGCTTGATTAATGACATTCCATCAGTTAAGGAGCTGCTGGATAGAATGATGGTTGAGGCAGAGGAGGTAATCTCCAAACTAAATATAATAGCCAACTAATTTCGTGTTTTCCATCAAGCTCGGATATCGAGAGAGCTAAGAGACAGATGACGGGCCAGGTAGGATTGGGACCTATGAACTACTTTGTGGTTTAGCTTGACATGAAAAGGGATAAGAAGCATGCCAATTAGTCTAAAGCCATAATTGGCGGGCTGAACTTGGACTGGAAGCTGATTGCTCAGAGACTAGCAGCGTTGGTATCATCATTCATAGTCTATTTGCCGATAGTTGCAGGAATACTGACACCAATGATTTGGGTACTTGCTGCATGGTACGTTTCTTGGTACGTCTTCCTCTGGATATTCCCTTTCAGTGAGATTTGGGGGGGCTTTTGGTGGCCATTCCAAAGTCCAGTTTTTGGCCTCATGTTGTGGCTCGTAGAGGCCCTAATCCTTGCGATTGGCCTGATGCTGTTTCTCTTTGCCTTGAAGGAAATAGTCGAAGCAAGACGTCGAGGAATGGGCATTGTTACTTCGGGCTTGTACAAGTACGTACGGCATCCTCAGCATCTAGGAATCATGTTGATGCTCCTGCCTTTGGCCCTGACCAACGTTTTTCAGCCCGCACAGTGGTGGGGTGGCATAAGACCTGGAGACCTTCTCTCTTGGTCATTCGTAGCTTTCCTTCTCATCATTATAGCAGATCTTGAAGAGACACGGCTATTAGCTCTCTTTGGTCAGGATTACGAAGACTATGCACAAAGAACACCATTCATACTGCCGAAAGTTAATCTGTTATCCTTCATTCAGAGTAGTTCTTTATCGAGAGGAAAACCTCTGAGGTATATCTTGGCATTTGTGATATTTTGGATCTTGGCTTCTCTAATGCTCTTTGGATTTACTCTCGTTGAGCTTGCATATCCCTTTGGAAGCAATCTATAGCAGGTCCGTGCTCGGCCAAGGCTACTCGAGAAGCATGCCTTGGAGAATGCCAAAATCAGAGAACAGGTGTAATGGCGGGCCGGGTGGGATCCGAACCTTCAACGATGATTGCCCTGTTGTTCTAATGGAATCGTTCAGCTGTCTTATATGGAAACATACCAAGCTGGGCACGGCTGGAGGAGAGATTAGATGAAACATGATGCAGTTCTGGTGTGTGTCTTGCTGCTTGCAACTGCTTTGAATGGATGGATTGGACCTTTGTCAACACAGCAAGCTAATCCTGAATGTGTGAATCTAAATTCGCAATCCTATGTTGAGCATGGGGCAATTCATATCACTTCTGACGCCGACTTTGAAAATCAGGCATGGCCGGGAAATGGAACTGAGGATAATCCGTATCGAATAGAGGGGCTCAACATCACAACTGATTCGGTCTGTGTCAACATCACCGGAACGAATGCGTTCTTTGTCATTCAGGATTGTCTATTCGCTTCTAGTTCCAACGCCGACTACTCTGGGGTCCATCTGACCAATGTCAGTCACGGTACGGTCAAGGAATGCACAATCACAATGCTGGATTCAGGAATTTCCATCATTGACTCTGTGTCGATTGACATAAAGAGCAACACGATATTCGATGTCCAGAGTGCAATCTCCTCTTGGGGGCTGAATGCGTGCAATATCTCTCTTAATGAGATATACAATTGCACATGGGGTATCCAATCTTGGTTTGCAAATGACACTCTATTAACACATAACACAGTCTACGACTACAGGCTCTATGGGTTCATGGTGGGCGGACCAGGTTCAGATAACATTGTTGCATACAATGATATTCATTCCTCAAAAGACCAGTATTCTGAAGCAGCAATTTTGTACGACAGCCCGGCCTGGGTCATTGAGCACAATTCAATTCATGATTGTTTCGAGGGGATTGAGATATGGTTCAGTGGATGGATGTCCGGGAAGATGATCATACGAGAGAACAGCTTCCAAATGGTGACAAACACTTTCGATATC
>CP070761.1:1381746-1394744 GCA_020348985.1 Candidatus Thorarchaeota archaeon
GGGACGACATTGTTCTATACGTAATGCCAAAAGATGTGCCACTCACGTGAATGCAAACCTTTCTTTCCGCTTCATTCGTCGGGTTTGCGATAATGAGATACGTCCTACTGTTTTGGGTGCACCCGCTGATACAGAGAGCAACACAAGCGGCCGCCTTAGATTCTGGGGTCGCTCTTCGGAAAAAATGACTAGACCACGATTTCTAGATCAAATGACTACTTCTGTCTAAAGAGAAACAGATGTAGCTCTTGTCTTCAAAGATGTAAGGGACTTCTCATGAGTGATTCAACTCTTGAGGGACGAGTAGAGAAGTTTTATGGTGACTAGTCACTGAAAGAACTTGATGAATATCTATGAAATGATGTGGAAGTGGCTATTTTGGACAGTCTGGATAGAGAGATATTCTACAGCCTCTACAAAAACTGTAGGACTCCCTACCAGGACATAGCAGACCAGACGGATGTAAGAGTATCTACAATATGGAAGAGGGCAGATCGACTTTGCCGGCAAGACATCATTCTCCGCTTTGCAGTAGAACTTAATCCATTAGTAATTGATTCAGTAATGGCTCTCCTCGTAGTACGTTCAAAAGGAACAGTAGATGAAACAAGATTGGCATCTATGATTGCTGAAGTTCCGTATGTTTTTTCGTCAGGAGAAATCAGAAACCGCGTATGCTACGTACTACTTGAAGCACCAACAGACGAGAAAGTGTCAAAATCGGCATCCAAGGTCATGTCACTTGATGGAATCGAGGATGTAGAGAACTATCCTCTATCTGGTCTTAGTGAGGACTATATGGATTGGTTACGTCCCTCTATTGAACAGCTCCAGATGAAAAAAATACACCACGAAGTTCTTGATTGCCTTCTAGTTAATCCACGTTCAACGGCTCAAAGGATTGCAGATGATTTAGGCAAGAATGCTCGGCGAGTTGTGAAAGCACTAAACGATCTTCTCGACTCTGGTGCTCTCTGGTTTACGGTAAGGTTTCATCCCAATGTTAACAGAGGTCTGTCTGTCAATTACAAATTGATCTTGGATAAATCGAAGACAAACCAGATTGATCTGGTTTCTGCTCTCTTGCAGGAGTTTCCTAAACACTACTTCTGGTCCTTCTATTGTCGTGATGAATCTATTCTCTTCTCATACTTCATGTTTGATTCTTTCAATTATGTCTCCAAGATTCAGGAGCAGCTGTTGGAGATTGACGGTATTCACTCTGCTGAGTCCACGATTTTGGGTTCAGCAATCAAGAGACCTCGCTATCGTGAGGTTCTACTGAGAGACATTGTAACTGAAAGGAAGAATACGTTACCATAATCACCACACTAGGGGGGTTTTTGCCTTATCACGGTTAATGCAGTTAATGATAGCAACGCCCAGAGTTTCTCATACCAGAATAGCATCAGGAGGTCTAGACTGAGTATTGCTAGAGCTTGCTCTGATGATCCGAATGTGTTAGTTGCGGACAATGATGTTTCAGTTTGATTGAATCGAAGTATGGACTCAATGATAACATCTGAGACAACATTGTCATAGAATGCTGGTGTGGCTCCCGAGAATTCGCCGGTCATAACTGCAACAAGGTTGTAATCTGGTACAACACAGATCTTCTGTCCTTCCATTCCCATTGCATAGTATACTGTCTTGTTGATGAAATTCTCCAACCAATGTGGCGTTCCAGTAGTTGTCCACCATTGATATCCATATCCGCTGATTGAGCCCCTGCTCAAATGTGAGGTTGTCGATGTGTTCACCCAAGAAGCGGAGACTACTTCTTGATTATCCCAGGTTCCATTGTTGAGCATGAGATATCCAAACCGAGCCATGTTTCTGGGGGTCATGAAGAGTCCCCCCTCAGCCGAGAAATAGGACACATTCTTCCAATAGTCTTTCCACCAATAGAGTTCTCCGATACCGATTGGAGTGAACAAGTACTTTCGGGCAAATGCTAGGATGTTCATTCCTGATACAATCTCGATTATCTCTCCTAGCAGCATCGAGGCGCCAGAACAGTAAGCGAATTGAGTTCCTGGTTCTGTCGTCATCTCTCTATCAAGAATGAACTGAATCGAATCATCTGCATCATACATCTGGCTGGTTGGATTCAAGTCGGAATCATAGGGATATGTCCATTCTTCCCAATCCATTCCTGTTCTCATTGTCAACAGGTCTTCGAGCGTTATGTTCCTCTTTCTATCATCGAGATTTGCTATCTCTCTGTCAGGAAAGAAATCAACAACTCTCTGACTCAGGCTTGAGATTAATCCCTTATCCATTGCGATTCCAAATAATACTGATGTGAAGCTTTTGGTGCATGAATAGATGCGATGAAAGACATTCCTTCCGTACCCAGACGGATATTCCTCGAATACGATGTATCCGTTTCTGATTACAATCATTCCATCAAGTCTAGGATTTGATATTCCTAGTCTTGGAATGATAATACGACTGAGTGAACTTGCTTCTGAAAGAATTGATGAATTCATTCCCTGTGACTCAGGAGTTGCGACACGCCACTCTTGTGTAGGCCAGTACTCGGGATAATCAGTGATATGATTCTGCAAGTGTTCTTCAGTTCTTGTCTCAGCTACTGCCATTATGTCACTCAAAAGTAGTGGCACAAACATCAAAACTAGCGTGACTGAAACTGCTTGCTTGAGATTCAAGTTTCCGACCTCCTACGAATCATAGTAAATGCAACTAGAATAGAAACCGCTGAAATGGATCCAGTTACAACTATGATTAGGAAGTGCTCTTCTGTTGATGGCTCATCAATTGTGAAATTGTGACCGTTATTGTATAGTTCAACAAGACTGCATTCAAGTTCCTCTCCATCTCCTAGGTTAGATGCAATTCCATTGACGTCTAGTCTCAAAACCTTGCTGTAGTCATGTCTGAAATAGAGGTATGCCTGTTGGTTGACAGGATCAAAAATGTAACTGACAGACTTGTTGGAGATATCCTCTATTCCCACAGCTTCCAAAACATCTCGTATCACGAAATGATCCAAATCCACCTCAGAGCCTATTGCAGATAGCATTTCATTGGCAGTGTTATAACGTGGACATGGATACTCTCCATATCTGTTCTCTGGATGTTGTAGATTGAAGTTGGTACACACAATATGATTATTGTCCTTGAAGGTGCAATGCAATTCTCCGTCTATCCCTGCACTGACAACAACAGCATCACCGAATCTATCAGCAAAGTGGATTTGATAGGGCATGCAATCACCGAAGATCTCTATGTTGCGACTCAGAACCCATTCAGTAGCTTCAGACACATTTGTGCAATATCGAAGTGGTAGAAGGTTGGACATCCACCATGCTTCTTTCTGAGGATCCGTACTAGTGGGCAAGAAAGGTAGTCCTACAAGTTCCATACACAGACCGTGTTGATTCATGCCTGTCTGATGAGAAGTTCCAGCAAGGTTTCCCCGCGCATCAATGGAGTACAATAGGATTCCCTGCTCCCAGATTCTGAATACAGGGGTTAGATCCTCAAACCTATTGGAATCCTCACTTTGAGCAAAAAAGACTTTGGAGCCAATTGAGATTGAGAAAGATGTGGAGAAATCTTGGAGATAGAACCCGGTATCATCTGAAACTGGTATTGTCAATCGGCCTGCATCTGAATCTCTAGGACCGATAGGTCCGACTCCTCTTGCTGACGTAAACAGCAAGAAAAGCAGGAGTGAAGCTAGGCATGTTACCCCAAATCGCACTACGTTCTATCTCCCTGAAGCACTATTGAGATTAAGTTCTGAAGATTGGTATTAAGGGGTGTTTTCCAAGCATGGAAAAGCAACTTGTCGAGCAACGACTGGATGACGCGCTCTAGAATAAATGAAGTTCTTTCAGGAGTATGCCAGCAATGAGTGAAAAGGAAGTTTGTCTGGCAGCCCCTTGTCTTGCTTCGCCAATCATTCCTGTGAAAGCGCAGAACCTTTTCTTTGCTTCAGATCCTTGCTTTTTGCTTACTCGTTCACACAAACATCCTGATTTTCGGACCTAACCTTGTTTTGGTGTGTCGAGATAGAACAAGAAACATGCCAGTCAGAATGTTCTGATTCTTGCCCGTCAAGGTTTGCCATTGTCCTAATAGCAATACTAAAAGGAGAAACGCGACGGGCCACCGTATCAGTGAGGGTGTCCCGTAGATGTTTGTGAAAACCACCAGAAAGACACTCATGAGCGTCGGAGTCGACATTGGATCGTCAACATCGCACATTGTGTTCAGCGAACTGACCCTTGAGAAAGACACCACAAGTCGAACAGAGAAGTTTGAGATAACGGACCGGAAGATCCTATATTCGGGTCCAGTTCACTTGACTCCATTCAGTGACCCAAAGACCGTTGACTTGCATGCTCTTCGCGACCTAATCTTGCGAGACTATGAAGCAGCAGGAATAGACATAACACAAGTTGACACAGGCGCCGTCATAATCACTGGAGAGACTGCGAAGAAAGAGAATGCCGAAGACATCGTCGTGCTGCTTGCCGGCGAGGCGGGGAAGTTCGTAGCTGCAACTGCTGGACCAAACTTCGAATCAGTTCTTGCAGCGTATGGCTCTGGTGCTGTGAATCGGTCAGCAGAGACCGGAGAAACGATAATGAATGTCGATGTCGGGGGCGGATCATCTAACATAGCTGTCTGCAAGGACGGCCGAATAGTGGCCACTTCTGCTATCAATGTAGGAGGTCGTCTGGTTGCCACCGACGAGGAAGGTGTTATTGTTCGACTCGAAGACACAGGAAAAAGAGTAGCGGCAGCACTCGGTGTGTCACTTGAAGTTGGAGAGATGCTTCCCAATTCAGCTAGAAAACCAATTGCTGATGCACTTGCTTCTGCTCTGGTTGAAGCCCTACAGGGTTCCGCGGAATCCGATCTCACAAAGATACTAATGATGACGGAACCGATAGAATTCCCAGGAACCATTGACAAGATAACCTTCTCAGGGGGAGTCGCGGAGTTTCTTTATGGGAAGGAGAAGTCTCGATTTGGAGACCTAGGTTCAGACCTTGCTGAGGCCATCTGCGAGAAACTCGACGAACTAGGCATACCGCTAAGTGAACCAGACCACCGAATTAGGGCAACAGTCATCGGGGCAGGACAGAGTAGCCTACAAGTGAGCGGCTCAACAACGTTCTTGTCATCCGGTCTTAAGTATCCGATTAGAAACCTGCCTGCAGTTGTTCCATACATCCCACAGCTCAAACCGACTGCAGATGATGTCAAGACCGCAATAGAGGCCGCCCTTGCTAGACATGACCTTGAGGAAAGCGTCGATCCATTGATTCTTGCATTCAACGGAACAGTACGTCCCTCATATGAAAGTCTTACAGAGTTTGCTCGAGGAGTTGTTGCAGCTCTTCCGAAGTCTGCTGCTAAAGGAACTCCGATTTTCATGTGCTTCAGTGATGATGTGGGCAACAGTGTAGGAAACGTTATGCGACGAGAAACTGGAATCCAGAATGAAATCTGCTCGATTGATGAAGTGACTCTCAGTGAGGGTGATTTTGTCGACATAGGAGAGCCGATCATAGAGGGCGTGGTAGTTCCTGTCGTTGTGAAGACTCTAGTCTTCGAAAACGGTTTGTGACTCTTTGGAACTACAGATGGTCGTGGTCATGGTCACTCTCTCTGTGTGAGAGCCATTTGACTAGCAGGTAGATGACAATACACACAAAAAGCACAACAGACGCAGAAGTTGGACTAAGAAATGTCTGACTCAAGATCAGCAAATACATTTGTAGTCCCACCAACATCATCAAAATTCACCATTTCTGTGCATCGATTCCTTTTAGGTATAGGTTATAGGGAAATTGAAGATTCATGGTCTTCTTCAGATCGCCCTCGTCTCAACCTGTTTCTCAGATGGGAGTACACTAAGTATGCAAAAGGAACTTTCACATTTTCTTCAAAGACTATCTTCTCATCTCCACGAAGCTGACTTTCGTCGATTTCGAGAATTGGGTCTGCAGCAGCTGGATCTTGATATCTCATGACTATCAAACCAAGAATGAGAAGCGCAGGATTCGGAATCGCCAAAGAGATGTATGACAACGGAGCGACAACGAACAACTGCGGGAGCACAGTGAGCAGAGTTGCCCACGCCAGCCCAAGAACTCCAGCACGAAGAACCGCACTGCGTTCACCCTCGCCGTAGTAGTATCTAAGCAGTCTTCTGGCGAACACGAAATTGAAAGCAGCAACCGCAGCGGTAATGAGCATTGCCAAAGGAGGTAGGGCATACACTTGCAACATATTATTCTGATAATCCAAGTACATAGTAACTGATAGAAACCAAGTATAAGGGGGAATTGCGGCTAATTCGCCAATCTCGAAGTTGTAGAGGACTACTGCTGGCACTACTAGTGTCATCATAGCGACTACTAGGCCTACAAGGCGGGCTTTCCGAACTCGCTTTTTCTGTGCCATCCGCAATTCAAACTCTCTTGAAGGAATCTGCGAGTACGCATTCCCGTATCTGTGAGTAATCTCACGATCAAACATCGGAAGTAAGACCATCGTGCAGAGGAATATCGTGGGTATGAGGTTCCACGGGTTCCCAAAGGGTCCCGTTAGACCCCACGGTCCGTAATCTTCCCCTCCCCATTCCAGAATAAACGTCGGTACTTGGAACAGGTTCATCAGGCCCAAATAGATTGCTGCTGGAATCCAGGAGACTCTCAATGAACTCTCAGGGCGCGTCAAATGGATATAGAAGTGCAGCATGGGTAGTGCTGATACAACAAGAGCCACTAGAAGTCTGGCAAGAGTAAAATGGCCTACTATCATCATGCGACTCTCTAATGGATAAATGGTGACAGTCGTAAACAGAGTCTCCAATGTTGAATCATTGGGCTGGAGGGCTAGGATTCCCCAAGGACTGGAGGTCAGAAAGGAGTAAGGGATGAACCCTGAGACCAGGACGACAGCCAGGCACTTCAGAAAGGCGCCTAAGTCAAACTCCAGCTCCACGACTCTCACATCCAATCAGCAGAGTGCCCTCTGACTAATAAAGATAGGTTCTTGTGCCTCTATTGTCGCGGAAAATCAATGTTTGCATGACTTCATCCAATCTTCAGATTTCGGCTGCAATTGCCAAAGGTAGAATCCGAATTTCAGATTACAGATGCCATTGAAGGTTTCCAGAACATTCTTTGGTTCGGATGCTCGTTACTTGTTGGGGTCAAGAAAGTGGAGGATCAACCTGCAAAGACCGGATTGCCGCCTGGAACACCGATTCACGTTGGGACTCAAAGACCTGACAGAGTCCGAATACAAGTGACAGACTACAATGAATCAATGTTTGAAACGGCAGACGACGTGCCTGTTGAACTCTGTGCCAAAGGGAAGGAGAATCATGTTCGCTGGGTACACGTTAATGGGGTTAACGATGTTACCGCTGTTGAGCAGATATCAGAGGTATTCAGCATTCATCCATTGATTACCGAGGATATTGTGAGAACGGAACAGAGACCGAAAATCGAGAAGACTCTAGAGAAGGTCTTTGTAGTCGTCCGCTGGTTTCAATTCGACAAACAGAATGAAGAGCTTCTGTCCGAGCAAGTGAGCATCCTACTAGACTCCTCTCATGTGATCTCCTTTCAGGAGTCCGAACAGAATCACTTTGTCCCCATTCTTGAAAGAGCAAAGAAGAATCTTGGGCGAATCAGGAAGAGTGGTTCAGACTATCTCGCATATGCTCTTATCGACTTGATTGTTGACCACTATTTTGTCATACTGGAAGACATTGGTGAGAAGATCGAAATTCTTGAGGATTCTCTGACTGCCAAGCCTAGCAAGGATCTTCTTGAGGAGATTTATAGACTGAAAAGGATAGTTATTGAGATGCGCCGACATATATGGCCCTTGAGAGAAGTTGTATCAAGATTCATGAGAGATGATGAACTACTCGCACAAGAATCAACTCGAGTCTACTTGAAGGACCTCTACGACCACGTCTATCGCGTTACAGACTACTTGGAAACCTATCGCGAGTCTATGACCGGAGCGCTCGACATTTACCTTTCAAGTGTCAGTAATCGGATGAACGAAGTCATGAAGGTTCTAACGGTAATCTCCACCATTTTCATTCCCTTGACTCTCATGGCCAGCATATATGGTATGAACTTCCAGAACATGCCAGAGTTGGCTTGGCCGTTTGGATACCCAGCTCTGCTTCTATCTATGCTTGTCGTCGGGCTATTACTACTTGCTGGTTTCAGAAGAATTGGATGGGTTTGAGAAAACCTAAGCTACGACGGTTAATTGTTCAGAACTGCCGTCCATCAGAGGGAAAAAGTTAACTCCGTCGGACGTTCTTCGTTTAAGTACCACAAAATCCCTGGAGAGATGAGTGATGACAAAAACACTTGTTGAAATGATGAACAAGGCGATTGGATTGGAACTTCAAGTGTCAATCCAATATATGTGGCAGCATGTCAGGATCTATGGATTCAATCACTTAGCGATTGCTGAAGAACTCAAGAAGATCGCAATTGAGGAAATGAAGCACGCTGAAAGCATTGCTGAACGGATTGACTATCTAGGCGGAATACCCACTACAAATCCGGCCAAGATTACGTTAGGTGACACACCGGATCAAATGATTACGAACGACATGTTGGCTGAAGAAGAGACCATTGCATTTTACAAGACGATAATTAGCAAAGCCGCTGAATTGAAGGACTATGTCACGAGGGAGCTCTTTGAGCACATATTGGCCGACGAGGAAGACCATCACAACGTGTTTAGGACACTTCTTGAGACCTAGTTGCTCCGCTCACCGGAAGGTTGCTCTTCGGCGTTGGTCCATCAGACGCCGCGTCATACTGATATCGTAGTATAATAGGAGACAGACAGAATGCAGACACCTGATATCCTTGCTGGAATCATAGAGCTACTCCAGAGCTACGCGGGCCCCGTGTTGCTTCTGACGTTTCAACTCATATTGATATCAATTGTCTATCTCATTGTCACTCGAGGACTCAGAAGGTCTCTACAAAATCTTGGAATGGGACTTGAAGCGTCAACCGGCGTAGTTCTAATAGTGAGGCTTCTATTCTTTGTTGTGGTTGTCTTTGTATTCCTGAATTTGCTAGGTCCTGACAATACGACAATCCTGTCAGTTTCTGCAGTTTTCGGAACTGCGATTGGCCTCGCATTCTCGCAATCTGTAGGGAATATTGTCAGCGGGCTTTACGTTCTTGCTGCACGCCCCTTTAGAGTAGGGGACTACGTCAACATTGGAGGGCTTGAAGGCATTGTTCGCGAGATTACACTCAACTACACAAGAATCCTCCAACCGGACATGACTCGTCAGATTGTGCCCAACAGTCGGGTTGTAACAAGCGCAGTCACAAACTACCGTGTAGATCTCAAGGATTTCGTCAAGGAAGAGGAATCAGAGAAGGACAACAAGGAAGACAGGACAAGATGGGGGGTTGTCTTTAATGCTTTTACGCGTCTGAAGGACGCAGCAGGATACAGTGTAGCCTATCGGTACACTTTTGACCTAACTTTCCACCAAAGTCTGGATCTTTCGCGAACCAGAGTCCTGTTGAACCGTGCTTGTGACAAGTGGACGAGTGTGTTTCTTCAGCGTCCCGACTATTCTGTGGTTGCCGCGCCAACTGCAGCTGTTGTTTTCAAGTTCTCCTTTATTGTCCTGAATCCAATGGACATCATTAGACATTCTTCAGCTTTCATGGATGACCTTCTAGCAATCCACTGGGAAGGACCTCATTCATAGCGAATGCTCACAGAACGCGAATAATCTTCGAGATGAGACATAGCGTTGGAGACTTTGGCCATATCTAGCTAATGGCTCTTGGATTCGAATTGGCTTCTGAGAGCACAGTCTGACCAGACACTCAGTAGTCTGTTCTGTCCATCTTTTTGTGCACCAAGCACATGCAAATATGCTAGTATTCTCTGGTCGCCCCGCTGATTATTCTAGCAAATCCGTTTATCATGAATGAGATTGAAATGACTAAGACCAAAGTCAGATATCCAAATGTAGGCATGGTAATCAAATACAATGACAAGATCATGGCAGATAATCCTACAATGATGTCGAGCGCACGAATTCCCTTGACCTTTCCTTCCACAGACAAAGTGTCATGCAAGCGCAGAAGGCGGATTTCAGCCTTGTGGGCCAAGAAGGATACTGCACTATCTAGTCAGAAGCTCTCCGGTCTCACTTAGCCTGGCGTAAGGCAATAAAGCAATCGGATCAGATGTCTTGTGCACCTATCTCAGTTCACCCGTGACTCCACTTGCTATTCTAAGTACTCCAAGTGCGGCAAGCGCCGTCGACATTGCCACTGCAAGGATGAAGAAGCCCAAATCCAAGAACAGAATCGCGATTACTCCAAGGAGTACTGCAAGAATGCCGACCACAATATAGGCAACTCTCGCCCAATCAACAAGGCTGTCTTCTGAAATCCCAACGAATATCCTTGATAGACCAGCAAGTGCAATAGCCCCCGCTATCATACCCGTAAGAAATGCAATCGTACCAGCAGGGTATAAGAAAACAATAGATGCCAACACAATAACACCGATTCCCGTAATCACTTTGACCGCCTTGGTTGTAGGCTTCAAGTCTTTCAAGACGATGGTCTTCACAATTCGAGAGAAACCAATGAAAAGGAGTCCTGCAGACATGGCGTAGACGAGCATAATCTCCGCAAATCCTGGCAGTCCAACGACCAAGAATGAGACCCCAATTAGTACAACTCCAACGAGAATGTCTAGTCCCCGAACCCATTTGGGGTATTCTTCTGCTGACATAGGGATGACTTGCACAATCACGGTTTTGAGGATTTCGCTTCTCGGTCGGCTTTGCCGTCAAGACGTTTCCTCTAACAGCACTGAGGGCGTGTTCGAGCGACTTTGTAGTATCAGCTCTTCCTCTATAGGTAGATTTCTACTTAGTTGAATTCCGACTACATATCCAGCGAACTCTTGACAGCATTCGTCTATAGGGTCGCAGCTGTCATTCTGCAATCGTTGACTTTGACTGCAGGAATAGTTGTAGGCGTCGTGACCTCCCACCAGAAGATCTGTGGAGCTTCTTTCCCCAGTGCAGAAATATTCGCGAACATTCTCAGGACATTGTCGCTGATTCGAAGGTTCTTGATGGGTGTCATCTCACCGTCATTCACTAAGAACATTGCATCTCTAGGGATGGTCGAGAACTCTCCTGTCTGATAGTTCTGATATCTAGTGTACCAATTGCATGTCACGTATATCGTGGGTTTGCTGCCTTCAAGCAGCTCATCAATTGCATAGTCTCCAGGCTCAAAGATCAGATTTGACGAATTGGGGAGCAGAAGTCTCAGACCGGACCCGGCGCTCAGAACGGCAGAACTCCCGGTTGATTTTGCTCCATACATGTCCGCCGTTGTTGTGTTGTGAAGGAATGATTTCAAAACACCGTTCTCAATGATTGGGGTAGGTCTTGTTGGGGTCCCTTCGAAATCGAACGGGCGGCTTGTGAGACCTCCTGGTAAGAGTGGGTTATCTACCACATTGACAAACTCGGGGGCAATCTGTTCGCCCATCTTGTCTCCCAAAGCTGATTGACCAATCAGGACCATGAATGGGTTTGCAGAGTCCGGCACAAATCCAATCACATTCGCAGCCACGGTAGGACTAAGGACAAGATCGTATGTACCAGGTTCACCTTGCTCAGCCCCTTCCGCTTTCTTGGCCAGGTCTCCAGCTTGAGCACCCGCACGAATCATCTCCTTGACAGACTTAGTTGGTAGAGTTCCGCACCAAAGACCTTGACCGGAGTGGTCAAGTTTCTCTTGGAAGGCCCGGACGTTTAGGTCAAACATCGTCTCTTGAGTGGACCCCTCTGAACCGTAACTAGATCTGAAGAACAGATGTTGTTTCCTGAGCATCAGCGCACCGGCAACTCTTCTTGCGCCCTGCTCTCTTGCCGCATCAATTGCCGAGTTAACAATACTAGGAGCATCTTCAACAAAGCCATCAAACTTGGAATCGTATCGATCTTTGATCTTCTCATACTTGCCTATTTCTTTCTCAATTCCTGTAAAGAACTGTGACTCTGGAAGTGCTCGCGTGAATCCAATTGTATCATCGACGAAACGCCGAACTTCATCTTCGCTAGTGACTGACCGTTCAGCTATGCCAATCTTGGCGCCTTCGGTATTGACGAAGAGAACAAACTCAAGACTCTCCCATTGCTTAGCAATGTCAATCCTGTTTTGCGAGAATCTGATTTGAGAGACCGAAGAGAGGACTCCTCTGGCTATCGCACTTTCACACTTCTTTGAGGCGTAGCCAACGGCGGTTTCGACAAATGACTTGACCTGGTCCATATCACCCATTAGCCAACACCTCCGAGTCTAATCCCCCTGAAGCGTATCTCTCCGCCTCCTGCATAGACTGGTATACCTTGCATCGGATCACTCTTTCCACAGGTTCCCGGAAAGTCAAATCGGAGCTCCTTTGACACTGCATCAACAGCATTCATCATTCCTATGCTCGTAGTCTCCATAACAGGCCTACGAACCATAGTGTCAGTCAATTCGCCATCCTTGATCAAGTACGCCTCACAACCTGTGTACTTCGATTGATATCTTCTGTCGTCTATGTTCCATTCTGTGAAGGATCTCATGTAGACTCCTAGTTTGACATCCTCAACCAACTCTTCGAAGGTGTAACTCCCGGGTTCGAAGTATGTATTTGCCATTCTGATTAGCGGCTCCCGATTGAAGTCTGTAGCTCTAGCAGCTGCGTTTGAATCAGTACCAAACTTGACCCCAAATTCCCTGTTGAGAAGTGCCTCGTTTGCAATTCCCTCTTTGATCAGCTCTCTCTTGCGGGCTTTGACTCCCTCATCATCATATACATAAAATCCACCGGTAAAGGGTATGGTCGGGTCCTCACTAACATTGACAGCATCCGAACCAACTCTGGATTCGCCAATCGTGAGGTCTCGCCAGAAG
>CP070761.1:1394844-1426244 GCA_020348985.1 Candidatus Thorarchaeota archaeon
TCGAATTCGAGATACAGTGGGTACGCAATGAAATAATGGAGGAATTGGATTTGATTCATCCTACTGACTATAGATACAAGGTCAAGGATCTTGAGGATTATCTCTCCCCGGCTTCTCTGCTTCGATATCAGCTCAGAGTCGAAATAGCATTTATCGCAGCGCTTGCGCGACTGGATGTTTGCTCTGAGGCTGTGCTTAAAGAATATGTCAGCGCAGAGTCTGCAGTGACTCATGAGAGAGTATCACAACTTGAGTCTGAGCTCAAACACGATGTTAGGGCAATGGTAGAAGCCTTGAAAGAACAAGTGTCGCCGGAAGCAAGACCTTACTGTCATCTCGGTCTCACTTCAAGTGACACAAATGTGAATGCTGTTGTTCTGTTGATACGTGAGGTCACCAATGATCTTCTTCAGCCAGCTCTCAGAGAATTGCTAACATTGCTCATACACATTGCTCGACAACATCGTGACCAAGTACAGATGGGAAGGACACACGGTCAACATGCTGAACCGACAACTTTCGGCTATGTTATCGCAAATTACATCGAACGCATTGGGAGAGGAATTGTCCGAATCAAGCAAGCCCAGACAGAGTTGAGGGGTAAGATTGGAGGTGCAGTGGGCACTCGTGCAGGGCTGAATTTGATAGCAGACCCGCATAAACTTGAGGCCGAAACACTTGCCGAACTTGGCTTGTCAGGTGTTGACGCACCTTCTCAAATAGCAAATCAAGAGGAGCTCTGCAATTTCTACAGCCAGCTTGTTCTAGTCCTAGGAACTGTGGCAGATATGGCGAATGACTTTCGTCAGCTGCAGCGAACTGAGATAGCAGAAATCTTTGAAGGGACTGAGGAAGCTCAAGTCGGCTCTTCAACAATGCCTCAGAAAAGGAACCCCATCGGATGGGAGAACATCGTATCTCATTACAAACTGACAGTCCCCAGACTAGTTACATCCTACATGAATCTGATATCCGAGCATCAACGAGACCTGACGGATTCTGCGGCAAACCGCTATCTTCTGGCAGAGATCCTGAACACATTCCTCTACACCATCAGTCGCGCAACCTTTCTCTTGGAGAACATGAGAGTGGACGGAGAGCGAATGAGGGAGAACATCGCTTTGAATAGGTCATTTGAGATTGCAGAGCCTGCGTACATTCTGCTAGCTCTGAGTGGAGTTGAAGACGCTCATCATGTGATTCGGAACATTGTGCAAGAAGCACGTGAGAAGGATCTCTCTTTCAAAGAAATGCTTGATTCGAATGAATCACTTATCAGGAGCTTGGATTCCATCAGCGCCGTGAAGAAAAGCGTCATAGAGGACTCCTGTACTTACATTGGCCGAGCATCTGAGATTACCGAATCAGTTTGTTGTGCCTGGGAGAACTATCTTCGAGAGGAATGAAGCTGAATGCCGTCTGTCGTCATTGTTGGAACTCAATGGGGAGACGAAGGCAAAGGAAAGGTCGTTGACTATTGCGCACAGGATGCTGACTATGTTGTGCGTTATCAGGGAGGGGCAAATGCAGGCCATACCATTGTTACTGACAATAGAGTTCTGAAGCTTCAACTGATCCCGTCCGGCGTCCTCACTGGAAAGAAAGTGCTCATAGGTGCAGGGGTCGTCGTTGACCCTCTGATTCTCATTGACGAAATAGACAAGATTGAGGCGCAAGGGATTTCGGCCAACCTTACAATCTCAGGCAAGGCACACATAACTCTGCCTTACCATAACCTTCTAGATAGCAGCTGGGAGCAGTCGAGGGAAGATGGAAAGATTGGTACCACAAAGAGAGGAATTGGTCCTACCTATGCTGACAAGATGCAGCGTCATGGAATCAGGTTTTCAGAACTAATGGAGAACAGGTTCGAAGCGAGAGTCAGGTCCAACGCAGAAATAGCAAACAGATACTTTGAGGCCGTTCTTCGCGTAGACCAAAAGATTGACCCTGAAGAGATGGTTCAAATCTGTCGAGATGTTGGAGCTCGCTTGAGAAAGTTTGTTGGTGATGTCAGTGCAGCAGTCGATTCTGCACTGGAATCCGGACAGCGAGTGATCTTCGAGGGTGCTCAAGGCACAATGTTGGACATCGATCACGGCACCTACCCATTTGTGACTTCGTCAAACCCAACAGCGGGTGGTGCGTGTACAGGGGTTGGGATTGGTCCCACCATGATCAATGATGTATTGGGGGTCTGTAAGGCATATTCAACTCGAGTGGGGGAAGGCCCGTTTCCAACCGAGCTCCATGACTCAACCGGCGAAAGGCTTCGTGAGGCAGGCGGAGAATTCGGTACTGTGACTGGAAGACCCCGTCGATGTGGATGGCTTGATCTTAACATCATCCGTTATGCAAAGCGGATCAATGGGCTCACGGGCCTTGCCCTCACGAAGCTGGATGTTCTTACTGGTCTTGGAGAGTTGAGAGTCTGTGTGGCGTACCGTCACGGTGGACGTGAAATCCGCGATGTCACTGTTCACGGTCTGGAAGATTGTGAGCCAGTTTATCTCAACTTAGATGGATGGGACACTCTATTCAAGGGTGATGAACTTGGTCGTGCCGCAAATGCGTATGTTGAGAGGATCGAGAAAGAGGTCAATCTTCCTGTTTACTATATATCAACTGGGCCAAAAAGAGATGAGATGATTTGTCGAAGAAGCGTGTGGTCATAATTGGTGGAGGACCCTCAGGGCTCTTTGCAGCCTACAAGCTGGCTGGTCATGCAGACGTAACTGTCCTTGATGCAGGCAAGATGCCCGCTCAACGAGATTGTTCTTCCCAACAGACATTGTGGTGCAGACAGTGCAATCCCTGTAATGTTGTTGCAGGATTCGGAGGTGCAGGACTACTCTCTTCAGGAATGCTGAATCTCACGACAAACATAGGGTTCCCGGATAAAACGGTAAACGCAATAGGCCTCGAAAGGACGCGGGAACTGATTGATGAAGTGGATAGGATCTTCCTTGAACACGGTGCTCCCCTCAAGTCCTATGACCCAGATGAGCGTTTCAATGGATGGGAGAAGAGGGCAGCCGAGGCTGGTTTGAAGTTCATCGTCGCGAAACAGCGATTGATTGGCACTGATAATTCAACACGTATTATCGAATCATTGATGGAATGGCTGAAGAAGAAAGATGTGAGAATCGAGTCAAGGAAGCGCGTGGAAGACATCGAACCAGGCATGTTGATTGCGAACAACAAGGTGTTTGAATATGACATGTGTCTGGTGGCGCCTGGAAGGTATGGAATGGCGTGGCTCGAAAAAAAGATGTTCAGACTTGGGGTTCATCTTCACCATTCTCCAGTAGACCTCGGCGTACGAGTGGAAGTGCCTGCAGCGGTGATGGATGACATTTGTTCTCTCCAGCGCGATCCAAAGATTCGAGTTCGAACACGCAAGTATGACGATCTTGTGCGAACATTCTGTGTGAATCACAATGGGTGGGTTGTGAGAGAGCAATACGACACGCATGCATGCGTCAACGGACACTCATTCTCGAACAAGGAATCAGGCAATTCCAACTTCGCGTTCCTTGTGACTGTTCAGCTCACAGCGCCGACTGAAGACACGACAAAATACGCGAGATCCATCGCAGAGCAGGTAACTCTCCTCGGTGGCGGGAAACCCATTGTACAGAGAATAGCAGATCTCGAGAATCATAGACGCTCAACCACTGAACGGATCAAGAATGCGAACATTGAACCTACTCTCCAGGACGTTACGCCCGGAGACATATCGATGGTGTTTCCCAAGCGGCTCACAGACAACATACTTGAGGGACTTCAGAGTCTGAACAGAATGATACCTGGAGTCTACTCGGGCACTACCCTGCTCTATGCACCCGAAATCAAATACAGTGCGATGACAGTAGAGACCAACGACCATTTCGAAACAAGTGCAGATGGCATATATGTCGCAGGTGACGGTGCCGGTTTGAGCCGTGGTATAGTTCCTGCAGCAGTGACCGGTCTTTGGGCTGCCGAAGATATACTCTCAAAGCTATGAGGGTGAATAGACTCTGGCACACCAAAAGAATCAATGAGGAGGACCAGTCCTCCTCTCAAGATTCGTTTCAACTAACGGTTTGTCTCTCAGAGCGGGATAGATTCTGAGGCCGATACACAATGACGATTAGTAGAACCAACACCATCACAAACATGCTGATGATTCCGGCTGTTAGTCCTGCAGCTTGTCCGACTGCCGCCGTGAATAGGTTGTACGTGCCATGCCACATGGCGACCATCAGTATGCTTCCCTTGCTGCTGTTGTAGAGCCAAGTCAACAGAACTGAACCAAACATCAGTCCAATCACCCAGAAGATGATACCAATTGGTCCAAGCGACATGAGGTTCTCATTGTAAAGAAACATGGGCACGTGCCATCCTGCCCAAATGGGACCCGTGATCAACGCGGAAGTCAAAGCGCTGTACTTGCTTTGTAGACGAGGCAGCAGGAAGCCTCTCCATCCCGTTTCCTCTCCAATTCCGTAGGTGAAAACCCAGAGTGCCCATGCTCCGACGAACGTTAGGTAGGGCAAGTACATGACTTGTCCAAATAGACCTACGTCAGGCCAAGGCTGATCCATCATTACGATGATTGCACCTGAGACGATGTAGAGCGCCCAAACGGAGAATAGAGCAACCGCAATCCATACCGGTCTGACCCTCCACCTCGACATCCTACCTAGGATCTCTCGAAGGCCATCAGTGCCCCTCTCTAGCCAAGTCACAACCAATGCACCAAGCATGGGTCCGAATGGCAACAAGAAGTGGAGGGGGAAAGGAAAGCCTGTGGTGATGATCCCATAGTAGGAAAGGACTAGTGGAGTCGCCATGAGCCACGTCAAACCATAGGCCAATAGTATGTATGCAACCAACACGTTGCGCAGAACCCATTGTCTGACCATCACGCATTCCTCCTGGCTATCACTTGAACGACTTCAGGACTCACCAGTCTTTCAGAAGGAATGGTAACCTTGTAGCGGGCAGAAGTAGGATCCTTCCTAAGCTGATTCATTCCAATGCCTAGTCCATAGACATAGACTGTCTTCCTTGGTCTAATCCTGATGACTACCAAGTCGTGCATTGCTTCAGAGTCCACCTGGAGGCTTGCACGCTGAAACGCCCACTGAACGTCTTCGTCATCGAGGGGCACAAAGTCTGCGGTACCCCTGAACATTACGTAGCTATCAGGCACAAACCTGAGATAGTAATGCGGGAATGTCACTGTCAATGAGACTTCCTGGTTCTTCTTAATGTGTCTCACCTTGGCAGCTTTCGCCTGAGTAATGACATAGAGCGCGAACTCAGAATCTGGATGTGACACGCCGTACATGATTCCGGTGGAGTGGGGTCTTCCCTTTGAGTCTACTACGCCGAGCACGCCAAACTTCCTTTTTCGGACTGCTTCTTCAACAAATCCGAACGATTGTTTGCTTCCTTCTTTAATCATAATCAATCACTGTGTTCCATAGATGCCCAATACAAGAAGTAGGTTCGTAAGGATGAAGTATGATTTTTCACCATTGAGCTTGAATTATCAAGGTCTGGGCACCTTGGAGTATCAAAGGGAGACTGAACTAGAGTGAGAATTGTCCCGTTTGATGCGAACAAACACCGGAAGCAGTTCTTCGAGCTCAACGTCGAGTTCGTCACGTGGAGCCATGAGAAGATCCTTGAGCATCACAAAGTAGACATGTCCGAGGGAACTGAGGGCAGTTCGCTTGAATATGTGGAGTCCATGATTGACGGCCTTTCAGCACTATCTCCGCCCGCAGGATTTGTCTATGTACTTGAAGCAGAGGATACTCTTGCTGGGATGATAGTTGCAAAGACCATAGAGGAGGGTGTTGGAGAGGTCAAGCGAATGTACATTCGTCCTGATTATCGTGGAATGGGTTACGGCAAGAAGATGCTCGAGACACTTGTCAATAGGGCTCAGGAGCTTGGCTACTCGAAGCTCCGCCTTGAAACAGCTGATTTCATGCCTGCTGCGCTGAAGATATACAAGGCGTCTGGATTCAAGGAGAGGGGACCGTATCCTGGTGGTGAAGTGCCCGAATGGTATCGAGCATACTGCATATTCATGGAGAAGACTCTGTCCTAGAACCCCTGTAGGAATACTGCATCTTCTGACCATCTTTCCTCCGAAGCAAATTCTCTGACACCCAATCGCTTCAAACTCTTCTTGATTCTATCAGCGTCGGTGAGTTTCTCATTAGTTGAGTAGAGAACCAAAGCATTACTGAATGTGCGAATAAGGTCATTCTTGAAGACTCGGGGTTCTTTCTCTGCAAGCTCCTCCAGAATCTCAATTGCTTCCTTGTGGGCGTCTTCAGCTTGCGAAGACTTTCCGGCTCTCCTAGATAGAATCCCGAGATTGTTCAGAACAGATGCAACTCTTGGCAAAAAGAAGTCGGGCGATCTTTCGACGTAGTCTCGACGGATCTTTAGAGATTCTTTGAACGAAGACTCTGCTTCTGCTATTCGGTCGGTTTCACAAAGGAGAACTCCCAGGTTGTTCAGAGAAGTGGCAACTCTACATCGGAACATTTCTGGCGATACAATGGAACGTTCTTTCCAACCATCGAGTGCCTCTCTAAGGAACTTCTCTGCATCATCCATTCGATTGTTTTTCCTATGGTGCAATCCCAAGTTATTGGCGACTGCTGAGAAGACGTCAGCCATGAATATAGTCTCCGGGAACTTGAGTGTCATTTCCCTTGCCAAACCATACGCCTCTTGAAGTGAGTCTGCCGCCTTCTCACTCTCATCCATAAGATAGCCAATTACACCAAGGCTGTTCAGAGCAGTTCCGAGTCTGTACACGAACCTATCTGGATTCTCCTTTGCAAGCTCCCTTAGGATTCCTTCCGATTCCAGACTCCTTTCCCTTGCTTCAGACAATTGGCCGAGCAGAGCCAAGAGAGTGGCGAAATCCCTCAGAACTCTAGCCAACATCTGGCGCCTTGTTGGATCGCCTTCATCAACTGATTTCCTAAACTCAGAGACTACTTGGTTCATTACCCTCTCTGCTTTACGGTATCGTCCTGTCAGGGCCAAGGGCGCCGCAGTATGACTAAGCATATTGGTAACACCATATTGATAGTCTGGGTCCTTCCTGGCGAGTCTTTCTACCTTCTCTAGTTGCTCTTCAAAAATCCTGAAACTCTCATTGTGTCTTCTTTGAAACATGAGAATGTAGGCAAGTCGGAACCTCGCATCGTCTACTATTGCAGATTCATCACAAACTGCCAGAACAGCTTTCAGAACTTCAATGGCTTCATCTATTCGCCCTGATGCATAGAGAGCTTGGCTGAGACTGAGCTGTGAATATCGTAGCGTTGTTTCTCTTCTTCTGGCAGAAACTAACTCGGGTCTATCTGACTGTTTGTCGAGAAGTGAAATGGCCTCTCTAGTGAGTTCCTCTGCTTCTTCTAGACGATAGACTGATGCAAGATGTCGGCCCAGGATGTGTAGCGTGGACGTCAGGAACTCCTCTTTCATATATGATTCGTGTTTCCCCTTTGCTTCGGTTTCTTTCAGGATTTGCGAGGCTTTTCTGAAGGCAGCAAGGGCGTCATCAGACCTTTCTACGTCCTCGTAATAGCGGCCCTGAAACCACATGACTCGGCCAAGATACAGCCTCTTTTCTTGAGGTCCCCTATCGTAGAGGCTCTGCGCAATTTCTTGAGCATTCCGTATTGCATCATCTGCTTCGGCGAATCTCATGACCATGCTGAAGGCATATCCTCTCCAAGTTTCTTTCACAATTCGACCTTCGGCCGATTCGATACTGAAAGCATCAAGCAGTCGCATTACGTTGGGGGTATCATATTCGAAGAGGAGCGAAAATACGAGCTGATCGATATCTTTGAGCGCTTCAGGTTCTTCTGCAAGAGCCTTGGCTGACAGGCTTAGGCCTCGCAAAGTATAGTCCGTCTCCTCTTTGGAGACCTCCTCCAAGCGGTTGCCAACGTCAAGAGCCAGATTCTTCACATTCTTGCCAAGCTCTGCCATCACCAAGTCCTTAGCCAGTTTGTGAAGTACGAAGGTCTTGTCGTCTCTTTCATTCAAGAAGCTTAATTGCAGGAATCGATTCAAACTGTCCGAGGTGATTTCTGGAGCAATGGCAGACATAATTCTTTCATCGAAGTACGGAACTACTCCTGCTCGGTTGATCAAATCAAGCAGCCCTTCGGCCTGACTGAATAGCCTTCTCCATACCTTCAGTCGGACTTCCGGAAGCGTTCCTGCGCGAAGGTCTTCAATGTCATCAACAGAGACCTCGCTCGTTTCTATCATGTCACAAATCGCTTCGATGACAAATGGATTGCCTCCGCTTACATTGACAATCTCACTCTGAAGCTTGTTGTCATTCACTCCGTGTTCCTCAAGAAGATGGACACTGCTCGCTGAATCAAGCTCAACCAATTCCTGCTCTTCGAACTCAAGCTCCTTGAGTGAGGTCTTTGGAGCAGCGTGTCTGCTTGCCATGACCCCCACGGAATTCTTGGCTGATGAAAGAAAGACAAACCATAGTTCAGCTTCGGTTATGTTCTTGCTACGGTATCTCCATTGTTTCTGCTCATCATCTACGTACTCAAAGTGATCTAGCAGAATCAAGAGAGGACTTTCTCTTTCCCTGCGGTTGTTCAAGTCTTCTAGCAGTGCATCAAGATAGATGAATTCGGCATGTCTCGGTTCTTTCCAAAGTATTTCCAATAATCGCCCAATGTAATCTTCCCCAAGTCGTGTCTGTAGCCAATTCGCAACATCCCCGTACTTCGATTTGAACTTCGGTGCTACCTTCTGGCCAACGGCAGTTATCGCACTGGCGATACTCGCAAGACTACCTATGAATGGTATTGCCACAAGGACTTCTTTTGCCCACTCGCGACCTGGTTCTTTCGCTGGTTCTACTCCTTCGAAGAAGCGCTTCCTGATGTGCCACAGTGTGTCAAATCTTCGAAGTTGGATGCCCAAACGTACTACTGCCCTTGCTAGCGTATCCAATCGACTGAAGAATTCGGTGTGTTGTTCGCAATCTAGGCGAATCGTCGAATCAATGGATCTCCGCCAGTATTCCATGAGGGAACTCTTTCCAATTCCGCCTATTCCTCTTATGTGCAAAACAACGCTCTTTTTCTTGCAGCGTTGAAGGGCTTGGTCCATCCAGTCGATATACTCCTCTCTATCCACGAACACCTTCTCGGAGGGTTCAAAGTACTCGTACAAACTCCAAGCCCCCAAACACGTGACGGATATGAATGACTCTGGTTTCAGATAAGCCACTCGGTGCCGAGGTCAAAGCCAAGGCGATTCCGCCTAGCCAGACGAATCCGTACTTGTGATCAACTATCCCAGTTCTCTCCCTTTGAAAGGTATGACTGCAAAAGACAGGCAGCTAGAGGAATGCAAATCCAAGACTAAGGAGAAATCTATAATATTCGAAAAGCAGTATTCGGACTCAACAAGGGTTCATCTCCCAATTCCACTTCATCGAGCCAGATGCGGACTGACACAAAAGCAAATCCCGCTATCACAATCAATACAATCTGACTCAAGTTCGAGGTGATGCAAACGATACAGGAAGACCGCATCAAGCACATGAATGACCAAGACGTTCAGGATGGGAAGTATGTCCTCTACTGGATGCAAGCTTCTCAAAGAACAGAGTACAATCATTCACTCGAATATGCCATTGAAAAGGCCAACAAGCTAAATCGATCGCTTTTGGTGTACTTCAATATCATACCAGATTTCCCTAGTGCTACCGAAAGGAGCTACCATTTCATGTTGCAGGGTCTCAGAGAGGTTGACAAGGCACTCGAAGCTCGCAACATTGAATTCTTGGTCAAGGTCGGACAACCAATCGAAGAAATCAAGGAGTTATCCAAGGATTCGTCTTTGATAGTACTTGACCGGGACTATCAAAGGACACAGAAACAATGGCGAGAGAAGATTGCATCTTCAGTTAGATGTCGCGTTATCCAGGTTGAAACGAACGTTCTAGTTCCAGTGGAGACTGCATATGCAAAGGAAGCCTATTCAGCTGGGATTCTCCGGCCGAACATCCACAGAAATCTCGAACGATTCCTTAAACCCGTATCTGAGCGTTCACTGAACAAACTGCTGCAACACGACCACGAAGGTGTTAATCTACGTGATACTACAAGTGTCTTGGAACTCTTGCAGGTTGATGAAAGCGTAGCCCGCGTCAAACACATAGTCGGAGGAACAACTGAAGCGAAGAGGCGCCTCTCTGATTTCATAAAACATCAACTGGATGAATTTCACATATTGAGAAACGACCCTTCCAAGGACTATCTCTCTGGAATGAGCCCCTATCTTCATTTTGGACAAATCTCACCATTGTTTGTAGCACTGCAGATTGCTGATTCAAAGAAGGCGGGTGCAGATGCGTATCTGGAAGAATTAATAGTGCGAAGAGAGCTAAGCATGAATTTCGCGCATTTCAATCCAAGTTACGACTCCTATGATTGTCTTCCAGAGTGGGCAAAGATTACACTTCAGAAACACGCAGATGACACTCGAGAGTACACCTATACAAGAAGACAACTTGAAAACTCAGAAACGCACGATTCCTATTGGAATGCAGCCCAGACTGAGATGACAAGAACTGGAAAGATGCATGGTTACATGAGAATGTACTGGGGGAAGAAGATAATCGAATGGACCCGGCAGCCCAAGAGTGCCTACAGAATCGCACTCTATCTGAACGACAAGTTCGAACTCGACGGCAGAGATCCAAATGGATACGCTGGGGTCGCATGGTGTTTCGGAAAACATGATCGTGCTTGGGCTGAAAGACCCATTTTTGGAAAAGTGAGGTTCATGAGTGCCAAGGGTCTTGAAAGGAAATTCGAAATTGAAGAGTATGTCCGGAAGGTCCTCGGCTAGTATAGATTGCTTCGTGGTTTTGCCATGACGGGCTCATAAAGATCCCTTTCCTATAAAGTAGCGGTGCATTGGCTCGAAGTAGAACTCTTTCCATCCCTCTTCGTAGTCGGCAGCCTGCCCCTCTGGAATCTCTGTATGAATCAAGGTTATCTTTGTCCCTTCGTCCACACGCTCCAGGATGATTTCAAGTGTCGAATCCGGACTTTCGTCCGGGAAATCAGTCGTACGCCATTTCTGCAAGATTCTACGGCCCGGTTCCATGGCGATTGTTGATCCCGAGATATAACCATCCCACGTGGTGAACTTGCCGTCGATGCTCGGCTCGATTTTGGCATTACTGCCTGTCATCTTGCCATGCTTTTCACCGTCAAGCCACGCCTCGTAGATGTCTTCTGGATCTGTGGCAAATATCTCAGAGATTTCCAACCTCTCGGTCATTTCAAGTCTTCAAATCCATTACATTCAAAGACTATGAACTTAGTCGTACAATCGTTTCTCTCAGCTTTCTTCCCTTGATGATAGAATGACAGAAGAGCGGCAGACAGATGATGGCAAGTCCAAGACCTAGGAGAAAGTCTGGATGGCTTACGAGAATTTCAGGATAGTACAACAGGACTGAGACGAGAGCTAGAAGCAAACTGCTGACTACCAAGGTCAGAGCCACAACCGCGCGATACTCGCCCGCGGTCATGCAATCGGTTGAGCAATAGGTTTTGGAATTCAGCTTGCTCTTGTGTGATCTATTCCCAATTGGCTCTCCGCACCAAGCACATCGCTCCAACTCATCTTCGACGGCGTACGTGCGGAATTCGTCAGCCAAGACAGTCTCTCCAACATGGGTAGAATCCAAGCCGTCATATAACTTCCGCAGTGCCTTCTGCATGTCATTGGTCTTTTTCCTTGGCTGTCAACTGTTGTTCATCCAAATATACGTCTTCTATTACTGACACGTGACTCAACAAGACGGTCTATGTTGTGTAGCTAACTGAAGCTGGCCTTGCGTACCCCAGATTCCCACGTCTTCGCAACTTTCTCCAACTGAGTTCCAACTAATTGAATCTGAGCGAAGTCCGACTCGCCAACTCCTCTTTCTGCTGCGAGCCTAAGATACGATACATCAAAGGGGTTTAGTCCACCGATTCTTGCCGCAACGAAATCGAGCGCTAGAGGATCCCGACTGGCAAGAATCGTATTGAGTTCAAAAGGGTCCATTCCTTTTGTACGTTTCATGTCGACATCATTGTTCACAATCACACCATCGACTACATTGAGGACTGGCTTAATCACCAAGTTCACATCAACCAATCCTTGGGCAAGGTTTGCATGAATCCGCCGTTTTTCACCCCGAGGACTCCACCATTTTAGGTAGGTGGGATGGTAGTACTTGCCCTCGGTTGTCAAGAACTCGGGAGATAGATCCACGCAGAATCCAGAGGGCTGAGTTGATGAGTACTCGCCTTTTCCAGGGAGGGCTCCCAGGAGATTCTTGACTGCTAGGCTTGCCCAATCCTGGTGTTCTGGGGCCCGCTTGTACAACTTGAGCTTGGGCACGTTGATAATCACGTCGCTCTCAAGAATGAGTCTCGGAACTTGTAACTCTTGTACACACTCACCGCCCGGAACAGCTATTTTCGTCGTTGGGCTTTCATTCAGGTCGACCAGATTCACTCCATACTTCTCGGCCAGCTCTGTGAATCCACTCGCCCTGAATGCAAGTCTGGTATCAATGCCTCCTGAACCTTCAGCAATGCTCACCTCAGAAGGGTTCATCTTCTGACATAAACGAATGATGGCTTCAACGACCGGTGGATCCGTTGTGAAGCCTGTAAATGGAGGTAGCCCAAAGACGAGGTTTGGCTTGATTACGACTGTGTCCTCTGGTTGGATGAAACTCTCAATCCCCCCAAGGAGACTGATTGATTCCTCAACAGCGTTTCTAATATTGACGTCTTGCACTATTGACACAATCGTCATCATTGAACCACATCAACGTTCAGAGGCATGATTTTAATCATCCGCCTTTCCAGCCAGAAGAGTCGAGGAAAGAAAAGATGGAGAGGCATCTTGGAAGCAACCAAGAGCCTCCCTCTACTTATTAGGCGTTGGTGTCTCAGTTTATCAAGACTGGACCTATTGCGACACCGTCATACAGAACGGTTGACCAGTATATTTGACCGTTCATGTGAACCTGGTGGCCAACTAGATCAGCGTATTTTCCAGTTGCTTCCGTTACCACGCCATTCATCCTGAATTTCCAATTCGAGAATGTGGTTGATCCTTTGTCAATGCCTGTGATTGTGTGTCCATCGCCGTCAACTATTGTCCAAAGCTCAGTGAAGAAATGCACGTTTCCCACATCCTTCGGCGGAATTGGTCCTGTGGCCCAGAATTTCATTGTTCCTTCGATATCTCCATGAATATACCCTTGCCAGATGGGCACGGTAGGATTCGTAAGCACTTCCGGATTGAAGTTCACCTCCATAGTACTCCGAATCTGCTTGGCTTCGACAGCAGGGACAGAAGCGACAATGAAGGTCAAAGCTAAGAGAACAACACCCAACTGCTTCGCGAAACTCATTTTGTACAGCTTTTTCACCTCCCAATCAGTCTGTATATGTCTCTTGACATGGAAACTGATATTCCGCGTTCTGCATTACACAAGGTTGCTTGACACTACCAGCATAATGCAATTCGTGTGCCCACTTTCTCGAATATCAGTGAGCGGGAGGTAGCCAACTACAGAACTGGCAAAAAACCATAGGTGGCAGCATGATTGAGGCTTACACCTTTCGGAATATTGCCGCAGAAGAGAGCCCTTTTAACAGACTGCAACATCTAGCTGCATAGGCTGAAGGGAAAGAGGCCGCCCATAGATACTTCGAACCAATCGACTACACTGAACCTTTTCCCAAGCGCTCCAAATCGTGGTGAATTGATTGGATCCTCTTGATTGGGCTTTGGTCTGTCATTTGGCAGCTGACGCGAGGATGTCCTATCAATTCCTTGCGCGAACACTCGGGGTCTCCTCGAATACCGTCAAGAATCGAATGAATAAGCTTCTCGAGCGGGAGGTAATCCTAGGCTTTGGTGTCATGGTCAGCGTGGAAATGATAGGTGCAGAACACGTTGCAGGTTTTGTCGCAACTAACGGGTCCGAAGAAGTGATAGACTTCATGGAGCAAGTCGCTACACAGCCTATGGTGTGTGAAGTCTATCGGACAAGTGATAGACGCTATGAATACTGGGCCATGGTAACAGGTGCGAGTGAGACCTTGGGACTCAAGAGGTTCCTGAAAGATCTTGACGGGGTAAATCATGTGGAAATGAGGCCTCAGGTTTTCTTCTTTCCGAACAAACCATCCGGCTTCTTCCTTAACACGAGGGGGCGGAAGGTGACCTTCTCGCGGTCTCAGCTTCTTGTACTGCGATGCCTTATGAAGGATGCGCGAATGCCAGTATCTCAAATAGCGAAAGAAACGGGCTTCACTCCAAGAAGGGCGCGAAGAATCCTGCGAGAGTTGCAGGATGGAGGTGGTGTCGTCTTCTCAATTGGTTACGATGTATTTGCCTTAGGAGACATGGAATATCGATTGAGAATCTGTTATGATGAATCACAAGCAAGTGGACACGAGGTCCTTAGGCAGATATACGAGAAATACCCTAACGAATTCTGGTGGTCCGCCATAGTCACGAATGAGCCAATGCTCGAGTTGGGTCTGATTATTGATCGACCGGGCAGAGGCGGTCTTATTCTGAACGAGCTCAAAGCTATTCCCTTTGTCAAGTCAGTCGAGGATATGGTTTCTTTTCCTCGAGTTGTCCGTGGAAATAACCCTCTAAGGCGCCGACTGGAGGAATTACTGATCGAAGCAGGACTCTGACTTTCGAGCTTTGTTTTTCTCTGCAAGAGGGCCGCCAATGACTCCCAAGGGGAATCTGCACGAGGGCTTCAAGAAAAGGCCCTATGACCCCTCTTAGTGTTGTTTTGAGATTTATGAACGCCCCAAATTTGCAACAATAAGGTTAAATCCATTTTTGCATGAGTGACGTGGCGAGGTTTTCTGTAGGAGTACATCATGATGTCCTCGAAGAGGACTAGTGCTCTGTCGTCGTCTCATGAATGACCTTCGAGTGTCTAGAGAGGTGACACAAGTGAAAAACAACAAGCAGAAGAAGCAGGCCAAGCCAAAACCGAAACCAAAGATCAATTCTTAGGGGTCTTAGTCTGTTGCCTCCCGGCTGCATAATGAACTGAGGGGGGAAGCGGCACACCCCCCTCGAATCCAATCGGATAACAAACATGCTGAATGGTTGCAAGGTCATGTTACTTCTCAATCGGAAACTGCTGGAAACACCTTCTGCAATAAATCTGCAGAGCCCCTTCACAGGTGCAACCATTCAGCGCTTTCACTTGACTTGAACCGGGGCGAATCGTGTCTTTTTTTGGGGGGCAGATTGCTGTGACTAGATGCGAGCGAACAAAAGGTCCTTCTCCATTTCCTCCAATCGCTCGTTGAAACGACGATTAAAATCTGCGAGAAGATCTACATAACTCCTGAACCATGCAGAAAACGTGGTGATAACCTCCCTCAGCTTCCTGCTTTCCGCGGTGGACTTAATCCTGCTAGGGAGGTTCTGCCATTCTGACAGAATATGGTCCATGACCTCAAGCTTGCTCTTGATGAATCTCTCGGCAGTTTCAATCCCCTGCCTAAATCCATCAAGGAACGGCCTAGCACTCCCTCCATAGAGCATGGTCCGTGAACCTGGAGTCGGCTCTCTTGATATCATCTGTCTCTGTTCAAGATTCGCCAAGTAACGAGATATCTGACTTCTTGAATAACCAGTTCTCTTGGCTATCTGCTCTTGCGTCATTGGATCGGGCGATAGCACAATCATTGCGTAGATTCTTGCAATCATTGGGTCGTTTCCGCGGAACTGTACAAACTCCTCAAGGGTCTGCACGAAAGCCGACCTGAGTCGATGGAACTTCGAACTGGCTGCTATAGTCATCATCAATCTTTCCTATTTTGCATAATTTGCATTGTAATGAAAATTTATAAGCATTTGGTTCTAGTACTACGTATGAGCGAGTTCACGGAGCAGTTTCTCGACACTGGTGAGCTGAAGATTCATTATAGAGTTGGTCCGGACAACGACCCCCCGCTTGTTCTCATCCCAGGCCAGGGTGGCGATTGGAAAAACTACGAGAAGGTGCTCGAACCACTTTCCGGCAATTTCCAGGTGTACGCAGTCGATGTCCGCGGACATGGAAAGTCTGACTGGGCGACAGGCAACTACACATGGGATACGATTGGTGCCGACATGGTTGCTCTTCTTGAGAAGGTGGTCAAGCGAAGGGCCATAGTCTCTGGCAATTCTTCAGGCGGCCTGATTGCCCTCTGGCTGGCCGCTAACAGACCGGACCTTGTCAGTGGCATTGTGATGGAAGATCCCCCATTATTCTCTGCAGAGTGGCCCAGAATAAGAGATGACAGTTTTGTCTACAGGGTTCTCACAATCACAGTTGAAATCAGCCGAGTGTTAAGGGAATCGAGAAGCACACGCGAATTGGCGAAGGAATTCATGAAGATAAAGAGGCCAGTCAAAGGGGGAAAGATTCGCGGAATGCCTTCAATTCTGGCATACTATATCGCCTTCCGTATCCGTCGTTCCCAGAAACGCAACTCCGGTGAGCCATCTCTATCGGGAAGATTGAAAACATTGGTTGACATGCTTTATGCTTTTGACGCCGACTTCTCACAAGCATTCCTTGACGGAAGAGTCTATGAAGGCCTGGATCATGCCGACGCACTGAGTCGAGCCGAATGCCCGATGCTTCTCCTACACGCAAACTGGCTAAGGCACCCAGAATTCGGTCTTGTTGGTGCAATGGATGATGATGACGCCGCACGAGCGAGAAAACTAGTCCCTGAAATGCAATACAAGAGAATTGATTCTGACCATGTCATCCACTCACACAGGCCGGAGGTCTTCGTGAGAGAGGTTGAAGAGTTCGCGGCTCAGCTCCAATAGTCTTCGTTCTCATGGAATCTTCTTGGATTGGTAGTCAAAGTCCGGTGATTGATAAGACTCATTACAAAGGAGATTGCTGAACAGAGCAGGTAAGCCTAGTTGCGTGGTCTTTACTAGGGAGGAGTTAGAATTGCACGACAATGTGCCTTCGACAACTTCTGAATTCAAGTCTCTTATCGATTCGACCTTTGAAACACTTCTGACAATCACAACTATACTGTCCGGAGTCTATGTCGCGGTTACTTTCGGATGGTTTGGTCAAGCGATGATGGAGCCGCATCCTGGAACACCGATAAGCCCAGAGATGCTGACAGTAGCAATGATGGGGGTTTTTCTTGGACTGATCTTCATCATTCCGCTTGTGGTGGTTGTTCTGTCCTGGGCGTATTCCAAGTTCACTGATTCGAGAACACTAAGAGTCGCGGCATGGTCAGGTCTAATCTACTGTCTAGCACAGGACATTGTTGGAATTATAGTGCTTCTTGCGATTCCCATGATCGCTTCCGGAACCTTTGTAGGCCCTCTTCTACTCGCCGGCGTGGCTTTCGTTCTGAGCGTACCTGCTTTTCTGGGAGTTTGGTTGGGCTACAGAGTCAGTGTGAGATATTATAGAGATGTTTTGGAGCCTGGGGCGCGGACAAGGGGCTTTGCTTCGATTGCCTTGGCCGCGGTCCTAACCATTATGTCAATCCAGGCAGTTCTAGGGCTGTTCATTCTGACTCTTTAGGCAGGTGGAGGGAAGATGCGAACTCGTGTCTGGACGATGAGGTGCCCAGTGATTCCTGGACCGGTGATAATTGTGACAGTGTAGTTTGCAACAAGTGCGTCGGTCCATGGTGAGGTGTAGATTCTGCCACCTAACGAAACAGCCGAAAAGACCACTTCATCGGTGCGATTGGTGATATGGCAACTTCCTGAACCATCTACGCCCACAAAGATGAACTGAATCTGTGACATAGACTGTTCAATGGCAAAGTCGTATGAAACCGATTGGAGAACCATTCCACCAAAGGAGATATTCACATACTCAGAGAGAATTATAGTAGGTGATGACCACGTAGTAGGTGTCTCAGGCACATTGACTGTGTTTAGCAGAGTGAAGCCAGATACTGAAACAGCCGCGACCACGACAACTAAAGCAAAAAGGGTCTCCAAGGACTTTCTCACAGACTGTCGCTCCTCTAACAACAAACGCGCTCTTCTTTCATTACGTGTCTATTGGCTGGTTAATCTGTCCTTCGTTGATTGGCAGATGTGTCTCCGATCGCTCCGGGCTGTTCTCTTGTCGCATACACTAAGTCTCCCGGTCATTGTAGAACAGATTCGGACCTCGTGCCAGCATAGTGACTTTCCCACTCAGTGTGCCCCCGAATTCGACAAAAACGATGTACTTTCCTGGCGCGACTTTGATCCATATTGATGTGTGATTTCCAGAATCAAGACCAAAATCCAAATCACCGAGTGAGCAAATGAGGAAGTCAGAGCGGTCGGGAACGAAGAAGATATCACAGCTGTTCGCTAGGCCAAAGACACAGCAGGAAGATGGCTCATCGAGCCTGACACTGAGCTGGACTTGGGTGAACATCTGTGCGACAGTGATGTTGAACACCTGTCCCCGTAGAGAATCGCCCCAAGCCACCAAGTATATGTCTTCAGACAGAATAGCCACAGGGATCGACCACTCGGGTTCCTCAGGAACGCCTCCCGTGTTGAAAACAACATAGACGCCCGTGGTCGCCGCGATCGAGACCACTAGGATAAGAGAAACCTCAAGAATCTCTTTCATTGACCTCCGCGGCTTGCCGGACAAGTGACTCTCCCATCATTACTTGTCCCACTGTCAATTAAGCCTATAGGATTGCCGTGACAACCACGCCAATTCCTGGCTGTAATGGTCATTTCATCGCTTCTTCACTCGCCAAAGCACAAGAGCAACTACCACAACGCCAGGCAGTCCAATTGCTAGTGCTACGAGTTCTATAGGAATGCCCTCTGGACCTTCTTCAACAGTAAGTGCGAATGCTCCAGTCTGCGTATTCCCGAGTGTATCATTCACCCACACAGTCACATCATAGTCCCCAACAGCTAGTTCTCGGATGTTAGTGATTATTCCGTCATCATCAATTGTGAAATTCTCGAGATCGTCTATCCACCATTGGTCTATTCCAGAGTAGTCTGTGGCGTTGAGGTCATAGTAAAAAGAGTCTCCGAAGTTGATTGTCTTGCCGTGAAGCGGATGGTCCCACTTTGGAGGTGCCGCATCGTAGTCTATCGTGTTGCTAACTGAGACGTTGTCAATCGCTGGGCCTCCATGACTCCACAAAACGAAACGTTCCGATGTGGTGTAGTCCAAGTTGACTCCTTCAAGTATAAGGACTCCGTCTAGATAGACGTAGAACTGTCCCGATGTTTCTCGGGTCACAATAATGTTCTTCCATCCGATTATGTCATCATCATAGTAGTAGTCCATAAAGAGACCATGAGGCGTTAGGTCATGAGAGCCCCTCAAAATGCGGATTTCATGCTGTCCATCATCAGGAGTATAAAACCCAATAGCATAGCCTGGACTTCCTCGCCTTTCCTCTATTTCCCTCTCATTGAAAGTCGCGCTTATGATTGAAATGTAGAAATGGTATTCATTTACGGGGTCCTGAATGTCTACGTCAAAGATCCAGGTTCCAAATGCAACAGAGCTATTATGTCCTGCGAAGTTGCATTCTGGTCCAGTGGCACGCAGCACTCCACCAGTGGCCGTGAAGTTACCGGGGATGTAATAACCGGGATCTGCAGTCCAGTTTATACCATCAATATGCCAGTCACTGATGTCCTCATCGTCGAAGTCGTCCGACCAGGCAATGTCTGATGGAACATGAAGAAGTAGTGCTCTCTCGCAGACAGTCTGACTCCGAATTTCTGGAGTGTGAGAGCATGGCATGCATGTTAACAATGCAATGACAGTTAGTGCAATCAGGAATCGTCCATACTTCTCTCTCATTCTCATTCCTCCTGTTACCACGATTTCACAGCAGCTCTGAATCCAGTTGGTTCTGTGAACAAGGAAATGGGCAATCTTCTTCCCTAATCAGTTTAGCGAGACGAGAACGTTGGGGTGAGAAGATGAATCCCCTGTGAGTGTCAGTCTATAGTAACAGACACCACATGCCGTCACTTCTTCCTCGTTCTCCATAGCACGAGTACCACTACTACAACACCGGGTATCCCAATTGCTATTGCTATGAGTTCTATCGGAATAATCGCTGGACTCTCTTCAACAGTAAGGGTGAACGTTCCAGTCTGAGTATTCCCAAGCGTATCATTGACCCAGACTGTTACATCATACTCCCCAACAACCAGCTCTCCTGTGTTAGTGATTACTCCGTCATCATCGATAGTGAAATTCTCGACATCATCTATCCACCATTGGTCTATGCCTGAGTGGTCTGTGGCATTGAGGTCATAGTAGAACGAATCTCCTAAGACGATTGTCCTGCCGTGAAGCGGATGGGCCCACTTAGGAGGTGCCGCATCGTAGTCTATCGTGTTGCTAACGGAGACATTGTCTATTGCTGGATTAGCCATCCCATAGAAAGAAAAGCTGTCCAACGTTGTGTGTGTCAAGTCCACAGCGTCCATGATTAGGACCCCGTTTAGATACACATAGAACTGTCCCGATGGCTCACGTGTTACTATAATATTCCACCACCCTCGTATATCGGAAATAGGGTGGGTATCAAGGAAACGAGTAGTCCCATCGACAGAGTTGACGGCGAGGCGGAGATCTCCTGAAGGACCGTCATCAAATATCCGGTGACTGATTAGGTAATTATTCCCTCTCCCCATTAGCAGGGTTTCTTGATTGAACTCTCCCGCAAATCCCACTGCGAATCGGTCAATAGTATCGGGACGCTGAATGTCGACGTCATACCTCCAGGTACCAAATGCAACTGAGCTATTATGATAAGCATAATGCCACTCCGGTCCGATGATTCGCATCGCGCCTCCAGAGGCTGAAATATTGCCAGGGATCAAATAGAACGGGTCTGCGGTCTCGTTGATACCAATGATATTCCAGTCGCTGATATCCTCATCATCGAAATTGTCTGACCAGACAATAGAAGATGTAGAGTATTCCACTGCCGCTCTCTGAATATCAACACCCTTTACCAACGCAGGCGCTTGGCAGACTGCTGTCATTGTCAGGATTATCGTGAGACTCAGAACGGCAAGAAACCTTCCAACCGACTCTTTCATCTAGTGCTCCTCCACGCACAATCTGAATTGAATTGTCTTTGTATCAGTGACTAAAATACTGTGCTGTACTCCATATCATGCTGTCAATCATGAACAAGGATTTAGGCCACCAATCCTCTGCAGTGGGATATCTTGTCTCGTAAACGGTGACTCTTCATGAGTGATTCTGAAGACACATTGGGCCCTCGATTGAAGGACTTCATCACTACGATTTGCGAAGATGTCGGACCTCGCCTCGGAACCAGCGATGAGGAGAGCCTCGCTGGAACAAGAATCGAGGAGGAGTACAAGAGACTCTGCGATTCCACATGCAGGGAGGAGTTTACTTGCCATCCTGCGGCTTTTCTTGATAGTGTGCGCATTTCGGTATTTGTGTACATAGTTGGACTCGTCTTCTACTATTTTGCTCCAATCCTTACGGCAATCTTCGGCTCACTTGCACTAGGCATCTTTGCAGCCGAATTGATGTACCTCAAAGAGGTTGTCGATCCGATATTTCCTGAAAAGACTGGCTACAACGTATACGGTAAGATTCTTCCCAAAGATTCAACCAAACGGATTGCTTTGGTATCGGGTCATCATGACTCTGCATACGAGTTTCCTATTCATGAGCGATTGGGGTCGAGGTTTCCCACTTTCATCCTTCTGACCATAGGACTGGGTCTAATCACCATTATCATTAGCATCCTAAGGCTGCTGCTGCTGTCTTTCCTCCCTTCCCTTCTCACCTCCTTTGACTGGATTACATTCGTGCCTGTTGTCAGTGCATTTCCCATGCTAGTATTCGCCTTTCGTCTTCGGTCAAACAAAGTTGTACTTGGTGCTAACGATAATCTGTCAGCGGTAGCTGTCACACTGGGGGTGGGGGAGTGGTTACAGAATAACCCTCTCGAACATACGGAAGTCTGGTTAGTTTCGTTTGCATGTGAGGAGAATATGCGAGGTTCTAAGCGATTTGCATCAAGACACAAGGAAGAGCTTCAGGGCGCGTACCTGCTGAACTTCGATAGTGTTGGCGCCGGGGACTTGTATGTTTTGACCGCAGAGCCCATGTACACTACCAAACTAACTCCGGAGCTATGCGACATGGTTATTGCAGCAGCACGTGAAGATGGAATCGAAGTCTCGGTGGGAGTCCCATCATTTGGAGGAACGGATGCATCCAATCTCATAAAAGCAGGGCTACTTGCCACTTCGGTTGTTGGAATATCATGCGGCGGTTTCATAGAGAATTGGCATAGTCTCAATGATACCCCTGAAGCAATAGACGATGAAGTGCTAGTAAGCGCTGTTAGATTGGCGATTGCCTTCCTCAGAAAGATTGATGGCCATCTTACGTGAGCCGCATACGTGAGCCAACCCCTTCTAGACTTGGAGGATTCCTAACATTGGAGACACAAGAATCCGGAGAGACCATACTGGACTACAATGAATGCCTAGCTAGTCTGGGTTCGAGTCCAGAAGGCCTTACTCAAGAAGAAGCAATCGGAAGACTGGACGAATACGGTCCAAACGAGCTTACACTCGCAAAAAGGGAGAATCCAATCTACTTGTTCTTGCGTCAGTTCAAGTCGCCTTTGGTCTACGTTCTCATACTTGCAGCTGCGATATCCATTCTTGCCGATCACGTGATAGACGCTGTTGTGATTGCAGTCATATTGGTCATCAATGCAATCATTGGATTCGTCCAAGAGTGGAATGCGGAAAGGACCATAGAATCTGTACGTGAGCTCATCGAGGAGAGATCCCTGGTCGTAAGGCAGGGAGAAGAGACTGATATCCCATCTAGAGAAATCGTGCCAGGTGACGTGTTGCTGCTGAGAGCCGGTGAGAGAGTGCCCGCGGACAGTAGAGTCTTGTTCGAAAGGAATTTGCATGTTGATGAAAGCCTTCTGACAGGCGAAAGCGTCCCCATAAAGAAGGAGGTCGTGTGTCTTTTAGAGGATCCACACTATTACGAGAAGTCCAATCAGGTCTTTGCAGGATCCTATGTTACCGAGGGAAGAGCAAGAGTACTGGTGGAGAAGACAGGGGATGCCACGGTTCTTGGAGAAATCAACCGAGAGCTTGCTGAAGTTGAGCAAGAAGACACGACGGTTATGGTACGTCTGAGACGGCTTGGCGTCTTCTTTCTGATTGCAGCATTCGCCCTCGTAGCTCTTAGCTTCCTACTCGGCTTGTACAGGCAGATAGAGACAACAGAGCTATTACTATTCTCGCTATCTGCTCTTGTATCAGCGATTCCTGAAGGGCTCGTGGCAATCGTTACGGTTGTTCTGTCTGTTGGTGTGCGCCAGTTGTCTCAGAAAAAGGTGATAGTCAGGAATCTTGGTGTTGTCGAAACTCTGGGAGTTGTGAACGTCATCTGCTCCGACAAGACGGGAACACTCACGAAGAACCAGATGATGGTTCGAAGAATCTTCACTCCCAACCACATGTTTGAAGTAAGTGGCAGTGGATTCGACCCCGAGTCAGGAGGAATCTTCCTTGAGGGTTGTGGCCCACTGGGATGCCTAAGGTCTCCCGGGACAGAGATAGAAAGCGATGAATCATTGAAGATTCCAATAAGAGGGGAGATTCTCGAGGATTTTCCTGACCTTGAGATGCTGCTGAGCTGCATGGCTATGGCTAACGATTCCGATGTCTATGCCAAATGCCTCAACGAAGATGATCCTGTCCGCAAGTGCACGGGTGAAGATAGGGTTTGGAAGATAAAAGGATCGCCAACTGAAGCGGCATTGCTGGTTGCCTTGGATAAGGCCAATCTTCACAGGTATGTTCTGGATGAAACTTGGCCGCGCGCATCAGAGATACCATTCACAAGCGACCGTAAGTACATGGCTACGTTTCACATCCCAAGAAGGCAGGAAGACACCCTTGCCGTGTCTAGTGGAAATGGTTTGCTTATTGCCAAGGGAGCTCCAGAAGTTATCGAAAGGTTTCTTTCTCAACCGTCGGGCACAGACGGGATTGTCGCCGAATTTGCCTCCCAGGGTCTTAGGGTTCTCGCTTGTGCAATGAAAGAGATTCCTATAGATTCACCTCAGATACGTGAGGAAGATCTCACGGAGATGACGTTTCTGGGTCTTTGTGGTATCAATGACCCACCACGTGAAGGAGCCAGAGACTACGTAGCGAAATCCAAGAAAGCTGGTATAGATGTCATAATGATAACCGGGGATAACCCATTCACTGCCGAAGCAATCGGCAAAGAAGTGGGCATCTTCAATCCAGAACTAGGACACACAAGCCTTACGGGTGACGACATCGATGCGATGGATGACGATGAACTCGAAGAAGCATTGTCCAGAGGAGCAAAGATTCTGTCGCGTACAAGCCCTATCCATAAACTCCGAGTCGTCAAGGCCCTGCAGAATCAAGAGTTTCTAGTGAGTATGACAGGAGATGGAGTAAATGACAGCCCGGCTCTACGTCAGGCAAATGTCGGAATAGCCATGGGAATCACTGGGACCGACATTGCCAAAGAGGCCGCAGACATCGTTCTACAAGATGAGAGATTTGGGGTCATAATTGATGGTGTAGAGGAAGGTCGCCATATTCTCGACTCGTTGCGAAGAGTCGTGCTGTTCCTCACATCTACGAACTTTGCAGAAAGCTTTGCTATCCTAGGAATATTGCTTCTGTTCCCGAATCCAATACTGCTCCTGCCACTGCAGATTCTGTGGATCAACCTAGTGACCGATGGAATGCTAGACGTAGCTCTCTCGCTAGAACCAAAGGAACAGGGGTTACTAGATAGGCCTCCAGGGTCTCTCAATGACCGAATTCTGTCAAAGAACACTCTAGGGCGTGCTGTATTGTTTGGCTTCGTCATGGCTGCATTTGTGATTTTCATCTACTTCCAGCATCTTGGTCAACCCACAGAGAAGATCCGAACAATGCTGTTTGTGTCACTAATCATTCTTCAATGGTACAGCGTACAGAATTGCAGGTCCCCTTCGAAGTCAATAGCCGAGATTGGATTATTGAGCAACAAGGTCATACTCTTGGTATACATGATTAACATCTTCTTGGTGGGCATTCTTTTCGTCTTTCCTCCACTAACAAGTGTCTTTAGACTTGTACAACTTGAGCTCTGGGAGTGGGTTGAGATTGCTGTATTTGGTGTCGTGTTGCTCCTCGTGGAAGAGTTCAGAAAGCAAGCAGCGAGCAGAATCGAATCTAAGTCTTAGACAGTGCGTATCTCTCTCGCTCTAGCTTGCTCGTATACTTGCTCTGTTTCTCCAATGAGTTTGGCGAGAATCCGATGGAATTGGCTGACCTCTCTATCGCTAAGTGACTCAAAGAGGCTAGACATGGCTTCCTGATGTTCCCGTTCCCTTGAATCCCAGAAACTCTGGTTATTCTCAGTCAGACGCAAAAGCCACCTTCTTCTATCCCTCTCATCCCGTACCATCTCTACAAATCCCCTCTTCTCAAGTTGGTGCGCTATCTGCTTGACATTCTGATGGGATGTGCTTATCATTTCGGCTACTTGGCTTATCGAGGGTGTCTCCTCGAATCCCCTTTGTATCACTATTAATGTCAAGAGCTGCTTGGTCGTGAGACCATCTTTCTTGAGCACGCTATCGGTGATGTATTCAAATCGCCGGCTCAATAGAAAGAGATAACCGAACGATTCTGACATTTTGCTGATTCTCTCTCGGTCCACTTCTTACTCGCCTGACTTATTTCTGCTAAGCAGGGCCCGTATCTTATCTTTTATCAAATAGTAGAGACCTGCCCATGCAAGAATGCCCAATACTGGGAAGATGATCAAACCGGCGGCCGCAGCACCCGCAATCTCCGGATCTCCGCTGAGCACCTGAACTAGTGCCATAGTGTTCACAGCTGTACCTAGGGTGACAAAGAACCCAAAGAACAGAAGAACAATCGGATACGCTTTCTTCGGTCTTGTAATCAAGAGATACAACGAAATGAATCCGACAGGTATTGAGATTCCAAGGTCAAGGTATCTGATTACCCAAAACACTGTTGGTGAGGATTGGTAAGACCCACTCGACGTGTTCCCTGTAGCCAGTACTTCAAAGACATCACTCGACCACATGAAAGCGAAGAATAGAAGGAATACACTTAGCAATCCTACGTAGATTCGAAGGCCTCTGCGACTGAACTCCGGTGCGTCGTCGTCTGTGAACATGGACAGACTGCTCATACCCATTATGAGCCCGCCCACTATCATGGCCCAGAATAGCCAGAAGTAGTTCTCGATATTGCCTGTGTAGGCTGGATTGCTCCACTCCTGTCCAATACCGTAAGAGAGCCCAGTGTAAATCAGGGTGATTGGGGTCAAAATGAGGAAGTACTTCGAGCCGTCTCGCTTCATCAAATGCAAAACTCCTCCAATCAGCAGAATAGGAGTCAGTAGTAGAAGGCCCGCCAGATCTTGGCCCGTTGTCTGGTAGATCCCGGACTGTGAAGTCCTATGCTCCATAATCCCCAAGCCCAGCGGCCCTAGAATGGCTATCACGACAAGAATCCCCGCACACAGTATGGCGGTCAATCCAATTGTGTATCTTTCAAAGATCTCATGCTTCAATTCACTCTTGGATTCGTTAGGCATTGTCTCATGCACCTCCAATTGGTTCCAACGTTTTGCTTCCAAATCTCTCAATGGGAATGGTGAGCCTCGTTCTCGCAACCATGATATATCCTAGCACCAAAGCTGGCACAATGAATCCGAGTGCGGCTGTGAACTGGAGGGTCATTCCCCAGATGTCAAAGATGATAGTCGCTACACTGACTACGGCGGCCCCAATCAGCCCCCATCTCTTACCAAGCCATAGGCCAACGGAGACCAACAGACCTACAACTCCCAGAGATACGAACGACAGATTCAGTATCTGTATTGTCAGTTGGGACACCTGAATATCTAGTAGCTGCACCCCAGTCACTGACATGTATGCAAAACACAATCTGAGAACCGAGTTGGTTATCCACGCCAAAAACACAAACAGAAACGCAAACGTCCGTCCAAAGACCGTTCGCTTTGATCTTGATTCTTCAATCATTGTCTGCACCTTTATTAGGTAATATGTTATGTAATTAAGTAACATATTACCTTTTAAATCTTCCGTATAGGTAACATATTACCTATGCGGGGACTGCTTGCGTAGGGAATAGGTCTTCTAGTTCACTCGGTTAAATCGTTCTCTTGATCCTCGCGCTCTTTCACATCTGACTCCATCTCTTCCAAACGCAAGAGGGCCTCAATGGCGCTTTTGGAGAGCTTCTTGAGCTCTTTCTTGCCTACAGAATCCTTCACATGTTGGGGCAATAGCTTGATCAGTTCGCTCTTTGTCATTAGAGCTAGCTCATCGGACTCCACACTGTCCACATCAGGGAAGACTTCATCCTCACTCTCAGTCTCGACTTCAGGCTGGGGCGCTAAGACATCATCATCAACATCTTCAATTACGACTTCATCGTCAGCGATTTCTGTAAGACTTGGCTCCTTGAGACCTTTCCTCCCAAGCATTGCCGTTGCTCTTGATACACCTTTGGCCATCTTGGATGACAAATATGGGACCACAATGACGAACAGGACGGGCATCAAAACAATGACTCCAAGAGAATAGGTTCTGAGGAAGTCCATTGTGAGTACTGTTGTCCCGGCTAGTACAACCAGAAACATGAAGAATTTGATTCGAATGGAGGAGCCCATCTTCTCCACGAGGTCTATACATTCCTGTTCAACGACAACTGGAGGAGTACCTAGAACTGCCATTTCTTTGATTCGTTCAAGACTCCTGCCTATCTCCCTGTAGAGGTTGACCACGACTATCACTATGGACGACAAGTATGCCGCAAAGATTGTAAGTATCATAGTGGGGACGGCTAGCTCACCAAGGTGAAACACATTCTGTAGCACGTAAAATTCAAGCCAATCAATTTGCCGACCCCAGTCGAACACTTGAACAATCACAATTGGAACGAATATCAAGTGCCACAATCCTAGAACGATTCTTCTTCTGGAAAGTGTTTGTGTATACAGTATTGTGGAGCTCGCATCACGATATAGCCAGATACCGTATAGAATCAACGATATTCCTAGAAGAAGGACGCTTTCCAGAACTGCCAAACCATAGTCTCCTATGCTGGCGGAGTAGAACGAATGAAGGACAGTCAGTCCTGCTAAGCCAACAACGAAGAAGTAGATGTAGTCGAGCCTGCGAATCCCTCTTACTAGCATTTCCTGACCTCCTCTAGTTATCGACAGTCCAGAGGAGATTCTGAAGTAGCCTAGCATCGCAATGAAAGTGAAGATGAAGGATAACACTACGAGGTAGGTCATGCTCTCAACATCCAAGGACAGCTGAGGTATCGCAACTGCTACGAAGACTGAATCTGTTAGATGACCGGACCTACACAATTCACCCTCAGCTTGGACGGTTATGATGTTGTCTCCATATCCTTCGCTTGCCACCTGGAAGCTCACAGTGTACTTCCCACTTTGAGCAGTTTCAACAGCGGCCTTTGTTTGATTCTGAAACTCCACAGTCACATCAAGATCTGACATCATGTTCCCGTATCTATCTGTGACTGTCAAATTGACAACAAGCATTTCACCCTGTTGAGGGGCCGCCGGATATAGCTCCAAACTGAATTCCAGTTCTGCTTGAACTTCGACAATCCCGGTCAGAGATGTTTCACTAGCGAAGTAGTCATACGTCACGACCAGTGTGTAGCCGTACGAACCTGCAGCCCAGCCCGCAGTTGAAACAACTCGTGAGTATGTCCCATTGCTGTGGTTGTTGAGACCATACACTGAATCATGAACGACAACCGAAACGGTACAATCACTCATAACATTACCAAGCATATCTTCTAGATCAATCTGAAACAGAATCGAATCATCTCCCTGAACAAAAACAGTTCCATTCGCAGGAGAAGGTATAGTAGCCACAGCATCAGTGTGAATGTCAACATACGAAACCCAAGTGCTCCCCGCAACATATTCCCCTGAGATTGTTACATTGAGCACATAAGTGCCCGGCAGTACCTGAGGGAGAATTGTCCACGAGAGTCTAGAGATATCAGAGAACCCGGAAATGAAGTACAAGCCGCCGAAGTCGATGCTATAGTTGAAGTCGGTCACAGGGTTCCCATACTGGTCGTGGAAAACGAGATCGAAGGTCACGTTTTCGTAGTTTAACAGAGTTGTCGAATCAGTGTTGATCTCGACAAGAGCATCTCCAACTAGTGAAAAACTAACTGTCAACTGTTGAGTCTCGAGAAAGCTTTGAGAGACCTCAATTTGCGCTATGTAGTCACCTAGTGGGAATCGTGTAGTACTTATGGTTACAACATAGATTCCGGGGGTTGTCTCGGATAGTGCGAAGGTACTGTCGTAAACCACAAGCGTGACGTCAGCTCCGGTAATGTTGTTGAATACTTCATCTAACACCTGGACAACAAATGTTAGAGGTTCACCCTGAGTTAGTGATGCGCCAGAGGTGGGTTCCATCACTTGAGCTGAGGTTACTCCCATCACGTCTATACTGAAGTTAAGCTCAGAGTGCGTTATGTACGTCCCATTTAGAGCCAAGAGTAGCCAGTATTGACCTGGCACGAAGTTGGGCAGTACAGTCCAAGAAAGTTTGTAGGATCCTGATGATCCTGATTTGCTGTATACGCCTCCAAACTCCAATGAGTAGTTGAAACCGGATAATGGGTTGCCGTACTGGTCAATTATCGTGAAGTTAAAGGTGACATTAAGCTTGTTTTGGACTGGGCTCGGCGTTACTGACAAATCCGCACTGGCTGCTCCCTTCAACGATAGAAATAGCTCCAACTGTTCAGATACTAGGAAAGTATGGGTTACTCCAACTGTGACTGTGTATTGGCCCAAGGGGAATCCTACAGTACTGACGTTCCTTGAGTATACTCCCGGAGCGATTTCCAATAGCGAGTAGGTACTCCCCTGCATCAGAACTACCACTTCTGCTGCTGTAATCCCGTAGCCCATAAGATCTACAACTTGGACTGTGTAGTTCATCTCAGTTCCTTGTTCGAAAGATGTCAGGTTCCCGGGCGATAATATACCTGCAGCAGATATTCCAAAGACGTCCATCCACAGTGTGTATTGTGTCTGGACGAGCAGGCTGCCGTTGATAGTCATGTTAAGTGGATGACTCCCTGGATAGACGTTCGGGATGAATGCCCACGAAAAGTGATACGTGGTTGAAGTACCCGATTTTTGAAAACTATCTGAGAAAGCAAAGCTATAGTTGAAGTTGGACAAGGGGTTTCCGTAAATGTCGACTATAGTAAAATTCAGTCTTAGAACTTGGTTATTGAAAACCACGCTGGGCGCGCTGACATCTACAATAGCTGAGCCCATAACAATCATGTTCTGTGAGAATTGAGTCCCATGTAGATACAGGTGGCTTACAGAAATGACTAATGAGTAGTTGCCCGGAGGATAGCCCAAGGTGTCAAGTTCAACGCTATACGTTCCATCTCCATGATCCAGAAACGCAAGGTTACTTGGACTCAGCGCAGTCACTGTAGCACCGTCTACGAGGTACCCTGACCAGTCTCTCAATGTTAGCGCTATGGTGGTAGACTCGCCTTGATTGAAGTTCCATCCGAGAGACGAATCTATTGTCACTTCTGGCTGAGAGCTCACGTACAAATCAAACAGCTCTGTCTTATTGTTCCCAAAATCAGAGCCAACGTAGACCACAAAGTTATGGTAGCCGATTGAGTAGGTCGCATTTACTTCTGCAATATACTCCGCACCGGCTTGATGCAAGGCAGTGAAGTTCTCGCCGTTGATTTCGATGATTGCCCAAGAACCAAGAGGAACAGTTCCATATTGGTCATAGATGAAGACAGAGACAGTGAAATTCTCCCCGCCGTTGATGCTAGACTCATAGCTCGCCACAGTAGTCAGATTCCCGGATACTCCCATATAGTATGTGCCAAAGCTTGTGCCTTCAACAAATGGGTGTTGCACAATAATCCTGACAGAGTAGTTGCCGATCGGCAATGAAGCGGTCCTATTGAGCAAGTATCTGCCAGGCGTAATCTCATCCAAGATGAACTCGTCTGTTCCGAAATCAAGGCTGACACTCGCGTTTTGGATTGGGTTACTGTATGGGTCAGTGATGTTTAGCCAGGTTGTGAAGTATTCGTCCTGCAATGCCATGGAAGGCGAGTTT
>CP070761.1:1426344-1435269 GCA_020348985.1 Candidatus Thorarchaeota archaeon
TCTCAATCTCGTCTCCAATCACATCACGGATTGAGTCTGCTGAGACCTCTGGCGCTCTATTCACTTGTACTGTGGCCAAGGGGATGCAGAGAGAGTTCTTCACTCGGTCAATGACAACATCGAGGGTTCCAACGAGTTGTGCCTCTGTAAGTGGCCCAAGATGGTGCTCTAGGGCCGCCCGTTCAAGCCCCAGTGCGTCCATGATGTCCCCCTTGTTTGCGATACGTTTTGCTAAGAGATACTCCAAGATCTGCACTCTTGTGGGATTCGAGAGTGCCTTGAACAGGGCCAGATTGTCTGTCATCTTGCTCTGATAGAAAATAGGTAAAGACTTCTTTATGTACTATTAGGCCAGAGCAAAGGATTCTTTTCCCTGCACTCTAGAGGAAATCGTTTCATGTTGATTCATATTGGAATAGGTCCAGACCATACGCAGATGGAGTGATTGAAAGGTGGCCTCAGCACAAAGCCTAGTCAGTATCACGGATCTTTACAAGGAATACAAGTTAGGTGAAACTACAGTTCATGCCCTCAGAGGAGTCTCACTGGAAATAGCAGATGGCGAGTTTGTGGCCATCTTGGGCCAGTCAGGCTCTGGCAAGACAACACTACTGAACATGATTTCAGCCCTGGACATACCCACATCGGGAGATGTTGTTGTTGAGGGGTCAGTTATCTCATCAATGAAGAGAGATGAAAGAACACAGTTCAGACGGACAAGTGTTGGTCTTGTTTTCCAGTTCTACAATCTATTCTCGACATTGACTGCGTTGGAGAACGTGGAGATTGGAATTGCTATGAAAATCAAGGACAAGAAGGAAATGCGAGAGAGAGGGCTCGAGTATCTTGAGCTTGTTGGCATTCTCGACAAAGCCGACAACTACCCCTCTCAGATGAGCGGGGGAGAACAGCAGCGCGTGGCAATAGCAAGAGGTCTAGCTAAGGAGCCACCCATACTTGTTCTTGACGAACCAACGGGCAATCTGGACGCAGAGACGTCCGACGTGATCTGGGAGCTTCTTCAGAAGCTCAACAAGAAGACAGGAACAACTGTGATTACGGTTACCCACCAGACTTCTGTTTCCAAGGTTGCAGACAGGTCAGTGTTCTTGCGATCAGGTCAGGTCTACGGTATATCTGAAAGGGACCAGGAGGAATAGTCTTTGGCTGGAACTCTAATTCGGAAGACGAGAAAGGAGGTCTTCAGTCAGAGAGGCAAAGTCGTTAGTAGCATGTTCCTCGTGTTCATCGCAGTTTTCAGCTATGTGATGTTCTCGTCAATAATGCCGATGATGAGGGCAACGATAGACCAGACATACGAGACCTACGCCGCTCCGGACTTCATGGCTGTCGCATATTCGGCTCCACGGAGTCACATCGCTGGAGTCGGAGATATTGATGGAGTGGAGGCATTCACTAGTCGATATCATGTGTTTGGAGACATAACTTACTCCGGCGGGACAGAGAATCCGGCAGACCTCTACGGTATTGATGCGACTACGCCACCGGATGTCTTTAGGCTCTTGTTGTCCGAGGGTAGTTATTTGGACCCAACCGACAACAGATCTGCATTAGTTGAGAAAGCATTTGCAACATCCCATGGAATCTCAGTAGGTTCTACGCTAACAGTGTCTTTGTTTGGAGAAGAGCACGAAGTCAACGTAGTGGGCATAGCAGTCTCCCTTGAACATCTATTCCCCCATAGAAATCCAAAGCAGTTGATTCACGCACCTTCTCGTGCATCGTTCTCTGCAATTGCGCCGGTCTGGGTGGATATTTCCGTGATTCAGGAACTGTCCTACACAGGATATGGCGAGAAGGATGTTGTAAATGAGATACTTGTTCGATTCGAGGAAGAATACGACTACACAGACTTGGCTGAGTCGGTCCTCGACGCTATCAGTCCCTATCCAATAGTCACTACACTAGACATCAGTGAGCTAAGAAGTGCAGAGCTTCAGCGTTTCGAAGCTGCTGATGAATTCATACTTCTGTTTGCAGGAATCATCTATGCTGTAGCAGCTTTTGTGGTCTATTCCACAGTAAAGAGAATAGTCGAGTTCAACTCGCGAGAGATAGGAATCACAAAGTCCCTTGGTTATACGACATCTGAGATTAAGAAGGCATATCTCCTGACTTTAGGGACTCTCGCATTCGTCGCTTCACTGATAGCACTTCCACTTGGAGAGCCAGCAGGACATGCCATTCTTCAGAGCTTTGCGGGTGTCTATTCATTGGAGATTCTGGCAGGGGCCACCTCACCAATGGTCTACATTGTGGCACTCGTTGCCGGTGTCCTAACCGTACTTCTTTCAGCATACTTCCCTGTTCGAAAAATCTCCGGATATGAGCCAATTCGCGCAATACGTGGTTGGATGATGGAGAAAGGGTATGTTGGAGAAACCGTCTTGGAGCGGATTGGGAGGAAGCTTGGAATCAAAGGTTATGGTTTCAAATTCGTCGCAAGAGGAATATCCCTCAACAAAGTTCGAGCAAGTCTGATGGTAGTTGGAATTGCTTTGGCGGCGGGCGTAGCCACTATGGGGTCCTTGATGATTGGTGGTTTCAACACAAGCATCGTAGTATACCTCGACCAGAATGAGCACTGGGATCTTCTGATGGATTTCAAAGAACCCATGAATTCTACCGAGATTGATGCCCTGATGGAGCAGGTATCTGACATTGACAGCTATGAGCCGTATCTGAAGCTTGGAACTACCGCGGTCATTTTGGATAGGTCAAGGCTTGTCAGTTTGCTGTGTCTCAACGCAGAAGGCCAGTTACACGATTTCAATCTCGAATCAGGAAGGACTATTCAGGCTGAAGATGAGGCCTTGGTTGACATAACCGTCGCAGACTCGATTGGTGTAAGGGAAGGAGACATCGTCAACCTAACAGTCGGTAGTTCAACAGAGTTGTTCACCATCGTAGGTGTCGTGAGTTCGCCAATGAATGTGTTCTACATCTCTCTTGGAGAAGCCACCGATTTGTTAGGGACGGAGATGATCAGCGGGCTGTTCGTCAAAGTCGTACAAGGAGCGGACCCTCTATCTGTTGCTGACGCGATATTCTCCTTGGATGACGTCGAAAACTCCATGACTAAGACGGAGGCGTCAAGCGGCTTGATCAGTGAAGCCCAAGGCGTTGCGGTGGCAATTGGAATTGCGGCAGTTGCCATGCTCCTGCTTTTGGCAGTGGTATGGAACATCGTCTCTATTAGCGTTGGAGAGAGAATCAGTGAACTCGCTCAGCTTGAAGCAATAGGTTGGTCAAGGAATACGCTTACGCGTCTTCTGTTCGTAGAGATAACGATAGTCACTCTCATCGGAGTTGTATTGTCAATTCCGTTTGGGCAGGTAATCTCCGGGCTTTTTGACAGCTTCTTGAAGAGCTACATTCCGTTCTATGTGGCGTCAATTGATGTGATATCAGTCGTGAGTGTTGTGGTCCTCACATTTGTCACCGCCATTCTCGCAACGCTTCCATCAGCTAGAAAACTTCGACGAATTGATGTTGACCGCGTAATTCGTGACAGACAGATGACATGATAACTGAGACGAAGCGGGTCTACTCAGATTCACTTCGTCTACAGACAACCGCCCAGTTTCTCATTTGGGTAAAGTGTCCCACGGCATGGAAGAGATTCTGACAGATGGCACCGCCGATGGTTGTCTTCTTCCCCCACTGAAATATGAACTCCGAGCTGAGGTCATCATCTGTGAAGTCTTGGATTGCTGAAATCATGCGATCTACGGACATGTGGAGATCGTCAATAGGGCTTCTCGTTGGGCTAGATTGCGTTGAGTCTCCAAGGAGCCAATTTCCTGCATCTTCGAAGATTGCTTGGATAGATTGACAGAAGGTTTCTGCAACGCTGAACTCCTTTGAGCCAATTCGATAATCCCAAGCCGCGGCCTCTTCTACTGCGTCTATCGTCTGGATACCTTGATGGCGAAGATGCTCCCAGAAGTCGAGATAAACATAGATCTTTCCCGTTGATTTCTCAGCCCCCGAACTAGGGGCTAACTTATTCTAAATCGGCTATTGCGATTTTGAAGCTCCTACATATGCGGAATTAGATTCCCTGTGTCCCATGATGAGAGATCTCAATCTCCTTGCGGTGTATTATTATTGACCTAAAGGAACATATCAAAGCAGGGAGATTCCTTGAGTAGACAGTATGTAAAGATATCACGGGAAGAATTCGAGAAGTTCATGAAGCCATTCAAGGCAAGAACTTCGATTCGCTCAGTTGAGGGTGAGATAATCCACAGGATACCATTGCAAAACGACTTCTCAATATGGGTGTATTCAACCGTGAGTCCAAAGACTGGATACTCGAGGGAAAGAGGAGCGGATGCTATTCGAACCGTCCTGATGTACAAGAACAGAAAGGCCGTGATGAGGGAAAGCAAGACTCTCCGAACGACAACCTGGGAGAAGAACCTTCGTCAGAAGATAGAAGATCTCACAAACCGAACGACTGAATACAAGTGCCCTTGGGGCCATGGGCTGGTTAGAAGACCAGGAAAGAAAGGAAAGGGATCATTCTACGGATGCTCAATGTTCCCCGAATGTAGGTATACTTACAAAGGCGAGAAGAGGCTCTCTGAGGTTTATGACCCGAAGAAAGTACCGCCTACTCCAGAGAAGAAGGCAAAGTGAAAAGTATGGGCTCGTGATGCGTATTCCATCACGAGCCTTTGAAGATTATCTGAACTTGCCGCGTATGGCGGGACGAGTCAGATAGACCAAGACCAGCGCGCGGAGCAGCATGGGTAGGAAATACAAACGCAGTTCAGTTAGGTCCAGAAAGACTACTGAGATGTTGAGTATCAGGCCAATGCCAATTACAATTGCTGCTAACCACCAAGCCCAGGACTTCAACTTCCAGAGTCCAATGCCTGCGATGATAGCAAGCACACCCACGACTATTGCACCCAGCTGAAATGAGCCGACGAGCGTCAGATCACCACCGGCCAGGATGAAATCAATCGTGACTCCCGTAACGATGGAGAAGAGGCCCAATGCCATTACAATCGCTGCAAGAATTGTAACTCCAATAGGATTACTTCCAGCAGACGGCGTCTTACCTGTCGTTGTTGATTTTGACATACGATTTCCCCAATGTGCCATATGGCACGCGCGCGCAGACTACACATTCGTTAATATGCTTTGTGCATCAAAGGCCGAAGTCATTCTGACAAATGGGCGCTGTTTTCGCACCTAGTGCTTAAGAACGAGATTCTGGACTTAGCGACGCAACAGTTGATGTTGGAATTGGAGATATCGAAGACTCATTTTGTGATGCATCTATGTAAATGACAATTGAACAACCATCTAGAACTGACGAATCGTGTCAAATCATGATTTGCCATGTATATCAGAATGCAATTTCCGAATCTCTTGATGCATCACCCTATTCGCTGCCCACGCAAGTTCTATTAGATACATACTCGGGATTGAAGTCAATCTAATTGTTGGGTTGTAGTGGAAGTGTGAGTAAGAAGATGATCGAGTCAAGAGAATCAGACTACAAGACAATGGCTCTATTTCTGACGATAAGTCTCGTCATTGTCTTCGTCTATCTGGTATTGTTCCAGGTTGGCATAGTCCAGTCCATCGAGTTGGCCAGTGGAGGACTGATCCATCCTACGCTGATTCTTAACGCACTTCTGTTGGCTAGTGCCGTACTGGGCGTCCTCGTCTATTATGGAAAACTCCAGTGGACAGACTTCGGGCTCATAAGACGGAAACTGCCAGTAGCCGTCGTTGTTTGTGCAATCAGTTGGGCCCTCGTGCAGATTGTGGAGGGATTGATCGGTTTCATCGGCACGGGAGTCATAGAGATTGAAGTAGGGTGGAACACAGAGGCCCTCGGTTTGATAGGACTGCTAATTGGGATGCTCTTTGGAACCGCCCTCTATGAAGAGGTGGGGTACAGAGGATTCCTTTTGATTCAGTTCAAAATGAAGATGTCACAGTTGACAACGACAAGATATCTGCAAGTAGCGCTAGGTCTTCTGATCTCACAGATGTTCTTCACTCTCATTCATATCCCTTGGAAGGTCATGAACCAAGGATTGACTGTGACGGTCTTCTTCGACCTCGTATTCAGTGTGTTTCTGAATGGACTAATCTACGGCTTGCTCTACTTGCGGACGGAGAACCTTTTCTTTGTGATGATTGTACATGCACTGGGAAATGCACCTACATCACTGGTTAGCCCGTCAATCGGTCCATCCAGCATACTGTTGCTTCTGGCCATTATCTGGGCTGCCGTGTGGCCACAACTGCGAAGGTTGGAGAAGGGAAAACCTGAAGTTGAGGACCCTTCTGTTCTTGCCTGAATTCAAGACTCGTGAAAGGGGAAGTCCAATCGCTATTCAATTGAATGACTGCATTCAAAACCAACGTCTGACTCGACTCCTGTAATCCAGATACTCCTCTTCAAATGCTTCCTCTAACTTCATCTCTTCTACTCGAATGAACTTGTACCTGAAGAGAATGTACACTGCAATTAGCCCAAGGAATGCCACCAAGCTACTCCCCACAGTGACCATTCCAGCTATCATCAGAAGAACGGCTAGATAGATGGGATTTCTGCTGTATCTGTATGGGCCAACGATAACAAGTGTTGAGGGTGTTTGCATGGGTTCCCTATCTCTTAGGCCAATCTTACCAACATGCAATAGGATGTAGTTTGCCCAAGCTGCCAGGCCCAATCCAAAAGGAAGGGTAATGAGACCAGTCAAGTTGTGGGGAAAGGGAATGAGATCTGGTGGATAGGTAAGAATAACGACAAGGAGCTGTCTATCTAAATCGAAGAGATAGATTGGTGAAACTACTAGAAGGCTAAGAACAGTTGCCACAATTACTATCCTTGATCCCTTCAAGACTATGTCAAATCGAGGGTATTTCGTTTTGAACTCCTCTAAGTCGACCATTTGTAGTTGCGCCTCTCACATCTCACATAATGATGCATAAGAGAAAATCGACTCGGCCACTTCAGGTGTTTCCACAGTTAGGATTGGACATGATATTGTAGATGCTCACTCAATGCGAATCATCTAGGGACTGTCCACGGCACAGAAGGGCCGCTATTCGTGTATCTTGGACCGCATATCCCGAATCATTTCAGCCTCATTTTTTCTGTCAAGAAACTCAAGAAGCCGAATCTCTTGGTCCATCACCCAGTCTGTTAACATGGATGTTGGAATTTCCTTCTCAATTGCCTCGAGAACTTCGCTAACGGGGTCATCAACTCTGGTTGCAAGACGATTGCTGAACCTTAGGCTAGCATTTCCGAACTCATAGTGTGTACCACCTGACGTGAAGAAGGTCATTGGTTCGTCTTCGAAGGGATAAAGCGGGATGGGTCCGCTCCAGTCACTGTAGACGAGCTTCCCATCAAGCACTTTGACAGCAATGTAAAACATATGGGCCCCGTAGTATCTTGCTCGATAGAGCCCAGCCAAAGATTCCCAATGCTCTCTCTGAGTGACAGATTTTGCTCCTGTGGCTAGAGGCTCACGATAGAAAAGGTCGACAGGTCCGGTCATGCTTGTAAGTAGAGTCAGTTTGAATGGATTGTTCACGTGCGTCTCATTCATGACAAACCGTGCTACTGGTGGAGTGCCTTCACTAACGAATACATATTCGCTATGCGGAGTAAATTCATGGTCATTGCCATCAATGACGATGACTAGCTTGCCATCATTGACCTTCACCCTTACACTGCCCCAGACACCTGCATAGAGGCCTTCCAGTCTCGAGAGTTCTGGTTCTGAAGAATCCTGTTTTGCCCCAACAAGGAAGTCCTCTTTACTAGGAGTAGTGCGCTCGATTCCTTTCCCCTTGAGAGCCAGGTCAATTGCCTGGAGAACCAATTTGTAGGCCAGGTTGACGTTCTCCATATTCATCTCAACTGCGGCACCTACACCGTGGCCAGGAGCTATTGCAAGTAGTCCGGCATAGCCAAATCCGCCGCCCGCATGCTCGACAATACGGATGTTGCCACCCTGAAAGATGGATGTCCCTAGTCCATAGGTATAACCTTCATCATCCTCAAATTGAGTGGTCATCATTTGGTCAAGAAGGTCTTCTCGAAGCACTTGTTTCCTGTTGTGTCTGCCCTTGTTGAGGAGGAACTGTGTCAGTACCGCAAGGTCAGAGATATTCATCCACGCCCCACCGCACCCATATGCGAGTGCAGTGCCGATGTGGATGGGTATCTTGGGATGCTCATATCCAATCGCTCGGTTTGGATTCTTCTTTGCCTCTATACTGCCGTAGGTGATGGTAATCCCCAAAGGTTCCGCAAGTCGATCATTGACAAACTCAGGGAATGACATTCCACTGGCTCTCTCAATAGAGTAGGAAACGAGATCCATGCCAATGTTGGAGTAGAAGTACCTTGACCCAACAGGGTACTCCAGCCACGTATCTATCACACTGCGGATGTGTTCCTCAAAGGTATGAGGTGAGTCATCGAAGACGCTTCCTTTACGAGTCATCTGTGGAAGACCAGATTGATGGGAGAGGAGATAGCGAAATGTAATCTTATTCCCTTCCTCAGAGCCCCACCTACTCTTCACTCTGAACTCAGGGAAGTACTTCACGAGTTTGTCGTCAAGTCCGATGAGCCCATCTTGGACTGCAAACATGAAAGCGATAGCATTGATCATCTTGCTCGTTGATTGAATCGCGAAGAGAGTCTCTGTATCCACCTTGGTCTTCTTTGTCCTGTCGAGATGACCAAACGCTTCGGTCCATATGAATTCTTCATCTGTCACTAACGTCATGACCAGGCCGCTTGGTCCCATCTCGGTCATTGCCTCATGGATGGCGCCACGTATAGTCTCCACTGTTTCTTCGTCATTAACCATGCGAGTCACAACTAAGTTATGGTGGTTTCTTTCGTGA
>CP070761.1:1435369-1437174 GCA_020348985.1 Candidatus Thorarchaeota archaeon
GGAGAGGTTTACGGAAAGAAGCTTCGAGCAGCTGGCATCGAGACTGTCCAAGATTTGCTAGAGTCCGACGCCGAGAATGTTGCCAAAGTATGTGATGTCAGACAGAATGAGGCAGGTGAATGGATCGCTATGGGGAGATTCGCATGGCTCGATGGAATATCCGAAGAGGATGCTGAAGCTATCGTTCTCGGAACCGGCATCACAGAGATTCTCGACCTTTCCGATGAGGATCCCAACGACTTGTATCAGAGAGTCATGGCGGCTGTTGAGAAGGGCGAAGTTCGAATTCCCTCAGGTTATGAGTTCACTATAGAGAAAGTCCGGAAGTGGATTAAGACAGCCAAGTCTGTCATAGACTAATGGGTTCGACACAACCCTTTTATTTGAGATTCAGAGGTTAACGACCTAGTTCCATGGAATTACCCGCTGAGGTAGTGAGTCGAAATGGGCAAAGAGAAAATCATTGGCGCACTTATCTTCATCCTCGCGCTTCTCGTCATGTTGTACTATACATGGGGACTTGTAATCCTACAGCTGTTCCCTGATCTTGGGACCTGGGTGAATGACACGTTCGGGGCTTTGGCTCCACTGTTTGCTCCAGACCCGATGTTTCTAATAATCCTGCCAGTCTGGCTGGCTGCAGTTCTCATCTCAGTGATTGCAATGTGGATTGGTTGGACAATGCTGACCACTCCCGCACCTGAGCCACTAGAGGACTTTGACTTCGACGAAGAAGCTATCGAGGAAACGCCGGAAGAGACTACCGATTAGAGCGGGTAGTAGATTGGAGCATGAGAGGGGCCTACGGGCCCTTCACTACTTCTAGTTTTGCTTACAGTTTGACGTTTTCCTAGCATGCTGTGGACATTGGGGGTCTGGGTCTCCCCAGTCTTTGCTCCAGCTCATACCACAGGATTCCACCCAGGAAGCACAATGTGATGTTAGTGATGTAGTATGAGACATAGAATGCAACATTCGTCCCAAATCCTATTTGCGAGATACCAGGGAAAATCTGAAACATCACGGAAAAATACAGAATCTGAGTCATGAGAATGTGGTATGTTGCCTTTCCTACTCTTGTCGCAACATTGGCCAGTAATCTTTGTGACTCGGTAGGCAGAAATCTCATTCCGAGAAGGAACAAGAAAGCTGAGTATGGAAATGCAAAGAGATTGTAGTCGCTCGTGATGAAAGCAAAACGAATCGAAAAGAACTGATACAGAATCAAGTAGACCAAGCTGATTGGAAGAAGAACCCACACAAACCGATTCCGTTTCAGGTCCAACTCTAAGCCGTCGGAAAACCAAATCCCCATTGCTACGGCAGAGGCGTAGAACAGAATGTTCGTCTGGAACAGAAACTTTAGCGCATCCTGCATTGCTGGGTTTGCGGCTGCGCCTTGGAGCAGAACGTATAGGGCAATCTGCGCGAGTAGATCGATCGCGAAACATAGAACGATAGTAACTCTCGGATTCCAAATATAGGCTCTATAGAGAATTGGCAGCACAACGACAGCAGTCAGAACAACTGGAACGAACCATATTCCAGGTCCCCAGAAAGGAATGAAAGCCATACTGGAGAAGAGTGTGAGTCCGATTGCGTACGATAGGAAACCAAGTCCTATGAAGATCAGGTAAAGAAGCACGAAGGGTAGGACGTACCGCCTTGTTTTCCGCTGCAGATATCCGTGAGAGACCATTTCTCCTAGTGATTTGGCTCCCCTGTGTTTGAATGAGTTAGCAGCATTGAAACCCATGATGACAAGAAAGACTGGTATTGATACGCGTTCCCAAAACTGGATTGCT
>CP070761.1:1437274-1459545 GCA_020348985.1 Candidatus Thorarchaeota archaeon
ATGCGTGAACTAGACAGAGAACTCGCAGATGAGCTTCTGCGAAGTTTCGTTGGAGAGGAGGGTGAGGAATGATGAGACATTTGCGTCCTCTAAGAATCTCCAGTACCGCAAGGAGGCAGTTCCACAAGTCATCCTTGCTTTGCATCACTTTCTTGATGTTGCTAGGTCTGCCCGCTCTATCGGCGCCAACTAATCTGAGCACTTCAGACCTTCGCACTCCCATTCTGGCAAGACAATCACTCGTTGCAGACTACGGACCTGCCTATTCAGGAACTGGTACGTCTTGGCCAACAAGTTTGCATGGTTCGATTGTGAATAATTCAATCGGCACTGTACGGCTTGATGCTCTTTCGCCTGCAGCTGTTGACATCACAACCCACAGCGGCTGGTCTACAGAGAGTGCCAATCTCGATATAGATCAGCTGACAACATCAATCGACGATGTTCTTGTGAATGGTGATTTGAACAGCTATCATTCCGAAAGGAGGCTTGGCCTAAACTACAACCAAATCACGTTCTATGTCCCTGACGGGTGGACGGTCCTCAAAAACGAAAGTGGTGCAGGATTGGGACGTCGAGCGCATCCGGACCAGGGGATTTTCGAACTCAACAACATGTCAGGAGTAGGAGTCGAAGGTTCAATGAGATGGAGCTTCGATACATGGTGGAATATCGACTATGTTCTGACCAAGTATGACGAAGTCTTCTTGAGGCAGCAGATAAGCGCACCATGGAGAAAGATCCACTCTGCTGAGGTTAGATTCCTCTATCGTGTAAGCAGTGCTTCAGACCAGCTTGACCAGAACTACCTGTTCGTTAGAGTTAATGGATATGAAGTCAAGTTCCATGTCTTGGAACCAGGCATCTCAACAAACACTTGGCTGCCTGCTGTAGCCCAGATTCCAATCACCGCTTTCGCCTCTTTTGACAATCCTTACTCAATCCCGGTGGATATTGGTATGGGCACAGATTTGGACGGGGTTCAGACAGACCAGAAGGGGTCCTATCTCGGTGTGGATAATGTCGAGATGACATTGACTGTTGAGCCATTTCCGGAACAAGTCAATCTCATGGCAAACTCGACACCCATAGTAGAGACCACGATTGACCATGTTTCGCCCTACGTCCCTGATGGCGCAAACAGGGATTGCTACAGCGCACCGGATTCAAACGGAGGTTCTGGTGGTGTTGATCTTAGTGGCTACTCAAATAACGGTATACTAGACGTTGGCGCAGACGTACCCGCCTATCCTGATTGGAGCACAGCATTTCCATACCAGGTGGGGCTTCAGTTCCCTCTGGATGTGCCACAAGGATCAGCCATTACATCTGCTCGGTTCGAAGTAGAATCTGCTGGAGGGTCTGGAGTCCCTGGGATGCGTATCTATGTCGCAAATGAGGACACAGTTCCGGCTTTTACTTCAGGGTATCCCTTGCTCCCAGATAGATTCAACTGGAGCGATACCGGTATTGAGTGGTTTCCGTCAGATTGGACTGCCGATACCAGATACCTTTCTCCTGAGATATCGGTGATTCTACAACAAGTTGTGTCAAGACCTGGATGGCAGAGTGGTAACTACATCTGCATAATGCTTGAGTATGGCCATTCCAACATTCAATATTCTTACAACCAGATTAAGGGGTCTTGGGGGAGCTTCTTTGCAGAGCGGGACCTTGCTAGGCTCTACGTTGATTTTCTTAGCCCTGGATCACACGGTGAATCCTTCAAATTTAGCAAAGACTTGACCATAGATCACAATAAAGTCAGTGCCAATCTAACGGATTTCCCAGTTCTTGTTGAGATCTTTGACAGTGACCTTCACACTGATGCACAATCCGATGGCAGTGATATAGCATTTACAATGGGTACTGAAACGCTTTATCATCAGTTTGTGATCTTCAATCAGACTTTCAATTCAACCCATGCACACCTCTTGACTTGGGTGAAAGTACCCTTTCTGTCAAGTGTTGTAGATACTGTCTTTACAATGCACTACGGGAATGAGAACTCGGGAAGCGGTGGTGATCCTAAAGTCATCTGGTCAGAAGAATATGAGAATGTGCTGCATCTGGACGAATCCTCAGGCCCTGGTTCTTACCTACTTGATTCTACGTCCAACTATCACCATGGGAGACCAAGCGCAACTGGAGTCACGTCTGTTGAGGGACTAATAGATGATGCAAATTACTTTTCAGGCGGCTCCGGAGACAGTATTGAACTTGAGGATGGGGCTTCCATCTTTAACGGTTGGTATGATTGGCAGCTTTCATTCTGGGCATACTTTGACTATACTGATGACTCTCAGTTCAACGAAAAGAGAGTATTCGATAAAACCACATCGTTGAGGCTCGCCCGAACTCTATGGAGTGGAGGCAATCCTCACATCCAGATCGACATCGATTTCGCCACGGCACCCACGCAGTACGTCGGAGTGGATGTAACACGTCAAGAATGGAACTACATTGTTTACAAGTATGAAAGCAGCGGTGATGGATATCTTCACATATTCAACTTCATAAACGGGTTGCTCTACGACTATGGCAGCGTGAATATCGGACTGGGAGACCGACTTGTATATGATTCCTCGGATTTTGCGCTAGGATGTGTTGGTGGCGGCACCCCTCTAACTGGCACTATTGATGAGTTTCGCACTATAGGAAATGGGTTCTCGTCTGATGCTTGGTTGGAAACCGAAGCTATCAACCAATACGATCCAGAGGGTTTCATTTCAGTAAGTAACGAAAAGGAGTGGTCCTCTATTGCAGACTTGGTGCTTGAATTCACAACTGATTCCACTTCTGAAGTCTCATTCGAGCCGACCGTCCTTCTGAATGTAGGTAGGGCATCAACTAGTCTCGATTCTGAACTCAACCCAGGAGTATCATTCACTGTAACAAATGATAGCAACTCGGTTTGGACGGCTAGAGCTGGAATCTCAGCCCCACAAGAGATATTGAATCTTGGTTTCACGCTTGAATACCCGGATTCTGAGTGGGTTCCTGTATCAGTAACCAATCCACTTGGAGTCACGAAGGCTTACCCATCCGATTGGACATATGGTTCAGGAGAGCTTCTGATTAGTCCTTCAGCCATCGATGTTCAAGGTATTTGGATATTCACATTCAACTCGACGAATCATGCGGATGACCTACAAATGCGAAAAGCTGCTGGCACTTATGCACCTACAGCCAGGTTCACAACCAATGATGTTCTTGAGTTCAGAAGTACTGCAACCGACATCGTGGGATCTGCTGCAAAGCTCATACTTACAGACCCAAGCGGAGATGTCTGGGGCACATTCGTTGACTCAAGTCAGTCCGCTGGCGAATTCACCTTCACTGGAATCGTTTTGGATTCATCTGCAGACGCAGGCTTGTGGCAATCGACCATCCAATTCAATGATTCAGGTAGCTCTGTAGGTTACCGTGCTGGATTGTTCCAGAGAACCTTCATAGTGACACACAATAGCTCGATTCAACTCAGGTCACCTTCTGAGGCCGCTGGTGGAGGAGTAGCAGTTAGGACCGCGGGAAGCATATTGTACATCGAAGTCAACCTAACCGATGATATTGGTTTTCAACCGATCACTGGTGCTGTTGTCAAAGTCAATTGGACTGTCTCAGGCTCGCCAACTGAAATCACACTGATTGATTATGGAGATGGCCGATACGGAAGAAGCTTAAACACTTCTGATTTGGAAGTCGCAGGCAGATGGAGGATTGAGATCGAGTCCTATCATCAGTACTTCAACAACGCTACTGATTACTTCGAGCTTGATCTTCTCCACGGTACTAGGATAGTCTACGAATCTCCAGACGCAACACCTGTCGGCGACAACTTCACTATACGAATGAGGTTGGAGAATAAGTTCGACGGCTCACCGATCAGTGGCGCAACTATCACAGCAAATCAATCCTACTCAGTAATTGACCATAATAATGGTACATACGAACTTGACATAGATGGAAGTGGTCTTGGCCTGGGCACATTTGGTCTTGAGTTGACGGCAGATCCTTCAGAGCCCTACTTGATGGACAGCTCGGTTGTCCTTACCGTGACTCACAGACAGATTTCAACAGAGATGACCGCCTCTTCTACTGAGCCCGGGAATGTTCCTTGGGGCCAATATGTCAACGCCACTCTTACTTGGACTGATGTCGATCACTCTGACATAGGGATACCTGGAGGAGTGCCTGCCAGCAGCGCTACTTTCGATTGGACAGACCTTGGTAGTGGTCTATACTCCATCAGAATTGATGTTCGTCAGAATAATCCTGGAGTGTACAGTTTCAGTTTCACAATGTCTAAGTCAGGATACGAGGACTCAACGACGAATTTGGTTGTCAACATCGTTCCACATCAGACTCGCATCGTGGCCAGCCACAACGTCACAGTTCCGTGGGGGTCAGATACGTATGTCGACTTGCAGTTTGAAGATCTTGACTTGGGTGGGGCGGCCATCGTCGGGAATATAACGGACATTGTTTGCGATTGGGGGACCGGGTCATCCACACACTTTATGCTTCAGTTCTGGATTGGAAGTTCTAGCTGGGGTGTTGGTACGTACACCATTGACATAACACTTCGCACAACACCTTCTCCGAAATTCTATAACGATGTAACAACAGTCATCCAGGTTACTATTCGGAAGCTCGAAACCAAGATAGAGTGGACTCCAGTTGGAGTCTTTCCGGTTGGCGATGACTTCGAGATGACTCTGAATATCACAATAGATGACCAGCAATCTGCATCCCATGGCAACGCTGTAGACGATCTTATACTCAGCAATTTCTCGATTGTTGACGGATTCAGCTCTCCATATTCGATTGAGAGCTTCAACAATCTAGGCAGCGGTATCTACAATCTCTCAATTGACAGCTCTGCGTTTCCAGAGGGCAACTATTCGATTCGAATCTATCTCTTCTTTAGCGCAAGCGGCTATCGCGTCAATACACAGACACCAAACATTCTCTTCTCCTATCAGTACGCTCGAAGCCGCCTATGGTCACAAGAGGTCCAACCACTATCCGTACCTTACAACACGAATACGACGATCAGGGTCTTCTTCGATGACATTGATAGGAATCAGGGTATAACTGGTACTTCATTTGTGGCAGAAGGTGCAACGATCATTGACGTCAACGATATTGGAAATGGCGAGTATGTTGTAACCTTCAACACTTCAGACTGGGTCATCGGAACCTACGACACTAATCTGACCGCTTCAGCAACAGGGTATGACAATCAGACTCTTGAAGTATCCATCACCATCAGGCAGATTGAAACATACGCCGTTGCACGTGTTGGCTTCCTCAACATTCCTATAGGCGATTCAAAGATTTTCAAAGCTGACTACATAGACATGGACCATGACACTGCTATTTCGCCGGCTACTGCACTCTGCAACTGGTCAGCAATCCACTACTCAGTGAGCTGGGTGACAGACCACTACGAGATAACCATTAACACGTTCGACACTGACACTCCAGCGACGTACTTCCTTATGTTCAACATAACAAAGGACGCCAACTACAAGATTGGCTACTTCAACATCTCAGTAACAATTAGGACGATAAACACAAGCTTGCAGCTGATTCCCCCTGTTGAGCCGACTACTCCAATCGGATATGTCTACGTGACTGTATACTACAAGGACTTGGATCATGATTTAGGCATCGTCTCTTCATTCGTGGATTGTATCGTCAGGAATTCCACAGGCGGCCTTGTCACAAAGACATGGAGCAACATAACAGGCAATCCTGGCTATTACAACATAACCTTTGCAGCTTCACAGTTGGACGGACTCGGAATACACAGCCTCACTGTATACTTCAATTGGACCGGAAGTGTGCAGAAATATCAGAATAGAACACTCTCTGTTGACGTTACAGTAGAGGGCGAGAAATCTAGTCTCACACTGATCGATGCTTCATTACCTTCGCCTTGCCTGTCAAACATGACCTACACATTTCTCTATGCTAGTCTGACTACTGGAGAAGGGATTACTAACGCGACAAGTGGTGTCTTCATTTCTGTTAACTTCGTCGGAACATCTGTTGACTTGTCACAAGTAGACATCTGGGAAGCAAACAGAACAGATCTGCCAGGATATTACTCGATTAGATTCAACTCCACATTCTTCGGCAGGGTAGGTCTCTTCTCCATGAGAGTCCACATCAATTGGTCGAGATATCTTTCTCCGTATTACTCTAACAGAACAGACCTTGTCTCAATCAGGATCCTTTCGAGAGACACTCAACTCTCTGTGATACCACCGACTAGCACTGCATTTGGCGAGAACGCTACATTCTCATTCACCTACCAAGATGTGACTGGCGGCCTTTCCGAGCTAATAGCATACAACTCCACAATGATGGATGTCTCACTTTCGCTGGCTGAATTTGCACTTCAGTATGATTCACCCACAAGAGTCTACACGGTCTCTTTCAACACAAGTCAATTTGGTGCCCCGCTCGGAGAGCGGACCATAGTACTGAACGTTACGTGGTCAGGAATACCCTTCTATGGAAATCGGACAGGCAACTCGATTTCAGTAACCATAACAATCCGACAGACAGTCCTTACTTACGCAACACCCCCGCGAACACTCTATGGTGATAACGTCTCATTCATCATCACCTATTCTGATGTCACTGGAGCTACTTCACAGGGAGTCTCCGGAGCCGCAATTGGTCTCCAGAATAACTCAATGCCTATCCCCCTCTCGTACTACTCGGTCTCGGAGATTGGCGGTGGAGAGTATGAAATTGAGTTGTCAACTGAATACTTTGGACAACCGGGAGCATATGATGTTACAATTGCAGCCGATGCCGGCGTCTTCTACATAGATAGCGATTCTGTCACTCGAGTGCTAACTGTCACTTACCGAAGGACGTTCTTAGTCGCAGAATACTCAAGCACAATCCCGTACAACACATCAATACGAATAGTTCTCCACTATCAGGACCTGAGCACACTTGATGATATAGGAAACGAAAGCGGGATTGCAACATCGCTTCAGATTATGAACGGTGGAGACTGGATCTTCTCATGTACTTGGCGAAGCGTACAGCAAGACTATCTCCTTGTTGTGGAAACCTACAATCAGGCCTTGGACATCCAGGATGACCACTTCCTATTGCTTAACATGAGTGCTTCATTCACCTCGCCATTCTACCTTCCTGCGATTCTCAATGTTACGTACGTTCTGGAAGAGAGACCCTCAGTCTTGAATCAAGTAGCAATACCTCCGCCAACTAGGTATCTGGGCAACCTCACCTTGACAGTTGTATACAAAGACATTCTGTCTGGCTTTGGTGTTGATGGCGCCGAGATATCTGTCTACAATGGCTCAACTCCGCTCTCCGAGTCAACCGACTACGTCCTTCTGCCGCTAGGTCTTGGATACTATGTAATCACAATCAATACAACATCTCTTGGAAGCCCCGGACTCAAGATTGTACGGATTGTTGCGGCTTGGACATTGGGTTCACCCTACCACGCGAATGCTACTGTAAACTCGACCATTATCGTTACTGAAAGGCCCACGAACGTCGAAATTCTCGTTCCACCAACGCAAGTACAGTATCTCAACAACATCACTTGCCAGTTTGCTTTCTTGGATCTTGAGAGGCGGAAAGTAATCTCCATTGTCTCGGGTGACATAGACATCTACAGTAACCACACCTTGTTGAGCACGAACGATTACACTCTGTTCAATCAGAACGGAGTCTTCTTGTTAAGCGTGAACTCCACTGTCTTGAATTCTAGGTTGATATCCAGTTGGAATCTTTCAATTGCTGTTAGTTGGAACAACACGGAACCATACTACAGGGACGACCTCACGACACTCTGGATAACCACTACGAATAGGAAAGGTTCTATCATTCCAGGCCAGATACTCCCTACTCCATTGGGAGACCTCATGCGGATAGAATTCGACTTCATAGACCTGTCAACTGGCGTTGGAATAGCAGATGCGACTGTTCTCTTCGAGTGCCTAGAAGTAGCAGGGCTGATTGAGGGCGATGATTATTGGGTGACAGACGGGACCGGTCCCGAGACAGGAAAGTACAAGGTGGATGTAGACACAAGTTCACTTGGGTCCGTAGCCACTTTCAACTTCCTGATTGGAATCCAATGGAACAGCACTTTATCACCCTACTATGCCAACATCACTAGCATTCCAATATCTGGGGTTGCAAGACTGATCAAGACCACAGTGGTCGGAGGTCTGCCAGATCCATCAATCCTTGCATACTACCAGAACTTCTCATTTGTTGTAAACTTCACAGATATCGATCACGACATGCAAATCGACGGAGCAGAGAGTGCGATTTCAGTTCTATACAGGACCTCCGGACTGCCTCCATCCGACTGGACAATTAATCCTCTTTCTGGTGGCTTGTATAACATCACGGTGAACGCCACTGACTTGCTCAGCGAAGGCCTGCATGCAATATCTGTCTCAGTTGACTACTACCCATATCAAATAACCGAAGTTGATGTTGTGTTCTTGCTCACAGCGCGACGTGGAGTGTTGAGTGCGAACGTAGTTGAATCCAGTTCCTATGCAGGGAACCCAGTAACTGTGCTTGTGAATCTCACTGACGCAGATGCAAATGACGCTCCTCTTGGTGGTGCTAGTCTTGATGTGACTTGGGGCGACACTTGGTCCTCCGAAACACTCGGAGTTGGAAGCTTCCGTCTTACACTCGCAACAACGAATATCAATCATGGTACACAGACACTTGAGATCTCGGCCACCCTATCTTACTACTCTATTGCCAACCTAAGTGTCTCGTTTGTGTTGAACCCGGTTCCGACAGAACTCATTATGACCTGGGAAGGTCCCGACCCAGCTAGGCCAAATGTAGTCTTCTGGGGAGAGGAATTAGCAATCTACGCTGCCTTCAATGATACACTTCGAGGCGTTCTCATTCCATCTGCTCAGATGACCTGTGATTGGGGTGGAATAAACATCACTTTGGTCACGACGGGTGTTCCAGGAAACTACACTGCTACATTGAACTCTTCGCTGGTTCAGAGCGGCGAAATAGCCACAGCATTGATTTCAGCTATGGGCGCCAACTATCAGAGTGCACTTGGCCGAATTTCAGTCCAGATTCAGAAACGACCAATCGCAATTGAGCCATTGGGGTCAGACTATAGCATTTCAGCAAGCAAGGGGGCAGATGCGGTTGTCACCGTTTTGATCAAGGATGCCATTAGCGATGTCTCGATCCAAAATGCAGTGGTCACACTTGATTGGGCATTTGCCGCCGGTCTATCTTTGACGCCAGTGAATGGATCTCCTGGATACTACTCTGTAGCAGTTGGCACAACTCTTGCTAATATTCAGTCCTATCCACTGTCAATCACAGCCAGCGCCGCGAACTACACTCTTGATTCAATTGACATAACTCTGTCAGTAACTAGTATCGAATCTGAAATCTGGTTGGACGAAACCACTTCTGGTTACGAAACTTCATCAGTCGTATGGTCAGAAGTGGTGAGGATTGGTGTCTATGTTTTGGCGCCGAGTCTGAATCCATCTGATCCCATGAGCACAGGAATACCGTCGTGCCTTGTCACTTGGTTCTCTCCCGAACTGGCCAGAAATGGAACTCTCCTGGATGATGGAATGGGATACTATTACTTTGATTTCAGTACAAACGAGACCATTCCAGGTTCCTATACATTCCGCATCAATGCTCATCCCACATATATCGATTACAAGGACTCGACGAACAGCACAATTGTTGTCATTAGGAGAATACCTACACAGGTATTCGATCCGGGTGCACAGGATGTCTTCTGGAGTTGGGGTGGTCACTTTAACATGACCTACTGGGACACCTTCAGGGAAGTAGGCATTTCCTCAGCCAACTCCAGCTATTCTTGGGCAGGCGGCTCAGGTGAGCTGCTGGTCGGTGAGAATGGAACGTACATGCTTCCGGTGGACACTTTCGAAGTCAAACCAGGTCTCTACAAGATAAGCGTCAGGCTCTGGAAGCGCAATCACGAAGACGCAAGGACTGAATTCTACCTGAGAATCAAAGAGGTGCCGACTGAACTCGCAGTTCTGCTGCCCTCCTACAACCATGTTGAAGGGGCAGAGAATGTCTACCAAGTGCCTTTCGGGGACATGTTTGACATAACCCTGTTCTACAACAACACATTGGATGCTCTGGGAATTGGTGATGCAGAGATTGTCGAAGCCTACTACTCAGGCCCAGGTCTCTTTGAAGTTCCAATTCCACTTGACACCGAAGTGGGCGGCAACTACTCGATTCACTTTGACACTACACAACACGTCCTGAACGGGGTCTACACCATCACGGTCAGAATGGTCTTGGAAAACAGAACCGAGGCTGAGATTTCATTTGATGTGATGATTATCCAATCTCCGACCGAAGCTGAAATTGAAGGCACGACCGCAGTTTCGCTCTACTATCGAGAGAACGAGACAATATGGATTCACTGGGTTGATATCTGGCCTGATCATGGAATGGCAGGCATTGAGGATGCGAACGTTTCCGTCTCAAGCTCAGAGAGTGGCATTGTAGATTGGTCAGAGGTCCACGCTGATCCTTCGAGACCGGGATGGTACTCAATCACACTGACTGCCTTCTCTTCGACTGGGCTTCCGAACATTGTAATCCTATTCGAGAAGGAATACTACGATTCTGCTAGCGTCACAGTAACTGTTTCTGTTGGTCCATCGCCAGAAGATGTGAGAATGCAGCTTCTGACAACGTATGGGTCTGCAATTCTTCTCTTGTTTATCACAGCAGTCGTCGTCTATGTCCGTGTATTGAGAGTACCCAAGATAGTGAGAGCAATGGTGCAAATGATAAGCAAAGTTCGTAAACGCCGTATACCAAAGGTACCTGCCGGAATCAGAAGCAGACGGGAGATTTTGGCAGAGATATACAACGAGATGTATGGACCTATAGGCGTTAAGACGAAACCCGAGAAGCTTCCAGTCGAATCAGTGATTATTGAGGTTCCCCTGATTGAAGAGCTCATGCTTGATCTGTCAATCCTTACGAATATGACGGCAGATGAGTTTGATGACTTCAGGTTCGAAGTGACCAAGATGAAGATGAGTGAGCAGACCACCTTTGTACAGGAAGTTATCAAACAAGAAATCGGAAGAATAGAACGACTCACTGGCAAATCTCAAGAAGAGATTCTTGAAGAAGTAAGCATCGAAAGAGAACGAAGAATGGAAGGCATGGAGCCGGCTGAACTTGTCCCCGAGGAGTTGATTGAAGAAGACAGGATGCGCGAGACCGAAGTACCTTCCGTCGAAGCAGAGCCCCCAGAAGATCGACTTAGTCCTCAAGAAATCGAGAAGATGAGCGAAGAACTTCTGAAGCGTGGCATGCCTCTACACGAGATTGAGGAGCTTACCACCCAGGCAAGGCAGCTGCCGAAGGATGTTGGTGAAATGCTGCTCAAGGGACTCTGGAAAGGCAAGGAATTCGAGGACATGGAAGGCCAACCAATCGGAAAGGTAGAAGTCGTCGAAGACAGGCTAACGGAAGAAGAGCTAGCCGAGTTGAAGAAGGAACTGGAGAGAAGAGGCATTGGACCACGTGAGGTTCAATCAATGGTGGCTCAAGCACGAGAGCTTCACCGAGACCTAGTCGAGGAATTGCTTCTCAGCACTGAAGAACGAGAGAAACTCCCAGTGCCAAAAGAAGAGGATAGGCTTACTGAAAAAGAGATTGAGAATCTCAGAGCAGAGCTTGAGCAGTTAAAGGTTCCCAAGGATGAGATTGAAACCATCTTAAGACAAGCCAGAGCTGTTCCAAAGGAACTAGTCGGGAGCTTCCTAGATAGCATAAGAAGTAGGGCGCCCCTCTTGCCGGAAGAAGAGGTTGAAGATCGAATAGTCGAATTCAGTATCGAAGACCTTGAAAAGAAACTTCTGGAGAAAGGCATCCCGCGGGAAGAAATCGACCAGATTATTGCACAAGCCAAAGTAATGGACGAGTCCCTTCTCAGTGAGCTTCTGAAAAGCCTAGATTTAGAAGAGGATTAAACGTAGACCAAATCTAGGTTTGTTCAATGAGTGTCACTGTGAAAGATACCGTTATTGAGCTCTTGAAGATATCCGAATGCAACCTGCTCATGTCTATGAAGGGTCTGAGACCATCAGATGTCCATGTGCAGGCGCTACCTCAATTCAATCCCATCAGCTGGATCTTCGGACATTGTGCTGTTCATCTGCATTGGGTCATCGGAGTGATGGAACGAAGTGATAGAGTCTTCTCAAAGGAAGTGGTTCACTACTACAGGTACGGGACGACCAAGGAGGAGATACTCGGAGCAGATCCGCCAATCACATTCCCAGAGCTTGTCGATGGCTTTCTTGATGTTTCAAAAGGCGGCTATGCATACCTCGATGGGCTTGACGAAGATACACTCTGCGGACCTTTTGTCGAAGTGCCTTCAGAGAGCATTATTCAGACAATCAAACGTGTTGCTTTCCACTACGTGGGGCACTCGGGCCAGATTCTCTTGATCAGGTCTGCGCTTGGAAATCCTGGTCCGTTCTTTGTTTCCGGAATAACGGTAGAAGAGCGCAAGAAACTGATGGATGAATGGATTTCCTGGTGGGAGTCGAGCAAGACGCAATTCGTCGACTGATGGACTTGGAACACGTGTTCCAAGAATGACAACGACTGAGCACTCACACCGACGCGCTTATGTGAAACATTGGTTAGGAAACACAACAGCGTGATACGGAGTTCAGGACTTGTACAAACACTTCGACCCATCCGACCGGATATTCGTCAACAGAGAACAGTACCTGGAATGGATGGACGAAGCGCTCAAGAGATGCAAAGATAGGAGTGTCGTTCTGCATCTCAGAGGAATCGGCGGCATTGGTAAGAGCTCGCTGCTGAACTACTGGACAGGTAACATTGATTCCACAATTTGTCTTGACTGCCAACAGTACACCAAGTTCTACGATAGACTCGACATACTTGCAAGAGGCGCCGTCCGCATAGGTCTCAATCTTCGTCGGTTTGACATCTTGTGGCACATTAGGAAACGCTTTGTCGAGGGTGTAGAACCGGCTGCTGAGAAGGGTCGTGAATGGGCCAAGGACATTCTTGCCTCGATTCCTTTCATTGGGAGCCTAGCAGGAATTGGAAGTGCAATCAAGTCAATAGGAGACAGCGTAGCACCAAAGCTGCGGAGCAAATACGGAGAAGTCGGTCATTGGCTGCAGGAACGATTGGGCGCGAATTACGTCGAGCGACTTCTTGAGATTTTATGGAAGGAGCCGCACCACGCTGAATTTCTTTACCTAGATGCTTTGACTGAGGATATCAACAATCGGAAGAATATGGATGAACCAATCTTACTGCTCTTTGATCACTCTGAGAACGTCGATAGCGAGGATCCTCGTTGGAAATACGGTGGGAAGAAAATCACAGAGGTCGAGCTCTGGTATGTGTTTCTTTCGTCCTTGGAGAACTGTGTTGGTGTTGTCGCGAGTAGGAACGCTGCTCCAGATGGGGCGGAAGAGGAGCACTCCGTTGAGAGATCAGAGCTGACTGAACTCGATAGAGACAGCAGCATCGAGTTGCTCCAGCGCAGAAACGTGATAGATTCGGACCTTCAGGAACGAATTGTAAGCGTTAGCGGCGGGAACCCGTTTGTGCTTGATGCAATCTGTGATATGCTTGACACTGGAGGGCTGTCGGCTTCCGACGTTGAAACTCTTCGCGCGGATACGCTTCACGATGTTCGTCTGAAGACCTGGAGACGGCTGTTTAGCAAAGCCAAGGATCTGCTGAATGTTGTGGATCGTGCGGGGCTTCTCCCATTCTTTGACCGTAACACACTGGATATGGTAGCACCTGACATGAAAACAGATCAGTGGGAGCGCTTCATTCGACTCAGCTTTGTGAAGGTCCGAGAAGATGGTACGATGGTCCTTCACGATCTTGCTCGTGAACTTGTGCGCGCAGAGCTAGGGAAGAAACTCAAACCAGTGGTAGACGAGGTTACTGAGCTTTTGGAGAAGGCATCAGTAGAGGAGTCTAATCCAGGGCTCTTGGGCTTCTCGTACTCTGTCAAGGCTCTCGCATCTGAAGCGGATGGGATTCGTGAGGCCAAGGAAAAGGTCGTGGATTTGCTGGATAATGACCTCATTTCTGAGGCAGAGATGATTGTACGGAATCTGATGTTTGTCTCGCTTGACGGCCAAGCTGAGTTACATGGACTCAGGGGCAAGGTCTACCAATATGTGAACAGGTGGCCCGAGGCTGAAGTTGAGCTACAGGAAGCAATCCGTATTCTTGAAGAAGTATCTGAGACACCTCGAGAACAGAAACTTGCAAGTATTGCCGAATTCAATCATGATTACGCAGACGTTCTGTTTCAATCCTTCCGCTTTGATGAATCCGGAGACTTGTATGAAGAAGCGCTGGAGATTCAAAGAAGGCTAGTAGCCGCCAATCCCGAGCCGCATCTCAAGAATCTAGGCATCTTCCTCAAGTCGTATTCCTACTACTTGTATTTGGCCCATAGACCTTTAGACGGCATTAAACTAGCACAAGAAGCTCTAGGCATTTTCAAAGAGCTAGAGCATCCCACGCTCTTGCCCGCATCATACAACATGCTTGGTATTGCATACGCCAATGCCGGAAGATTCGCCGATTCCAGGGAAGCTTATCAAGAAGGTGTTGCAGTAACACGCCGATTCCTGCAAAAGCATCCCGAAAACCGTCGTCTCAAGGCACTTCTTGTTTCGATGATGGGGAACATGTCACTTTTCCTTACCAACGAATCCGAGACCGAGACATATTACGACGAGGCCTCGAAGGTAAGGCGAGAGCTGGCAGAGAAAGGGACAGAACACCTCAAGTCTAGACTTGGCCGTCATCTTTTGCATCGTGCTTGGTTTTATTTGAGAACTCACGACAATGCTGCAGCCGCTCCGCTTTTAGATGAGGCACATGATATCTTCAGTTCTCTTTCCCAAGAAAGTCCTACGGCTTGGCAACTCGATAACATGCTAGGAGCCTATTTGCGTTTCCGCATGTATTTTCAATCTGGAAGAGTCGAGGAGGCTCAAGCTATCGTTGACGGTCTTCCAACTGACGCGAACGGTCTATTGGAAGCACCCGATGAATTCCTTCTGTTCTATTCCAATCTCCTAGCCCTCATGCACTCGCTAGCGCTTCGACAATCTGAAGCGGATATGGTCTTCCGACAGGGAATAGAGTCTATGGAAAGGATAGAGCTGAGCGGAATTGATATTTTGGCAACCACCATTTGTCAGCTAATCAACTACAGTGGCTTTCTTTTGAGAATTGGACAAGCATCTGAGAGTAAGGAATATTCAGAGAAAGCTCTGAAGGAGATAGAGGGATTGGACCTGGAATCCTTAGCGGATCGCTTTAAAGGAAGTATACTCCTAAACCTAGCGACCGCCCTAAAGCTGGAGGATGAAAAGCGGGAATCACAGAATCTATTTGAAAAGGCCATTGGCGTGATGGAAGATGCAATCGTGACTAGCCCTGGAATGTTCTCTCCATATCTTGCTGTTCTTCTAAACAACTACTCTAGCCTACTCAGACAAACAGGGAACCTAGAGGAAGCAGAATCGAATCTGCTTAGAGCGATTGAAATAAAGAATCAACTAGTAGAGGATAATCCGGACGAGTTTGAGAGTACATTCTCCACTTCTCTTGTCAACTATGGTATCCTGCTTACGCACATGGACAGAAGTCCTGAGGCAGAAGGTGCATTCAGACAGGCCCTGGAGATTCGTAGGGAACTTGTGAAGAAGCAGCCTGGCTGGCATCTTCTCGAGCTTGCCATTGTTCTTCACAACTATGGCGTTTTCCTTGAAGATGCGGGGACGGACACGGAGGCCAAGAAACACCTCGAGGAGTCTGCCAAGCTCAGAAGTCAAATCGCCAGAACCGCACCTGACATAATTAGGCATGCAGAGTCGCTGATCTCTGATACTGAAGGCTTGAACTGGTGGGAAGCGGACGAAATAACGTTTGCATTATGGTAGCGTCCACCTAGTGATTTACACCCTACCGTTGCGCTTATGTGATATTCTGCATCATATTAAGCAGCGTGTAACGGGGATTGGAGTGTGTACGAGCTCTTCGAACCTTCTCAGAGAGTATTCGTTGGCAGAGAGGAGTATCTGGATTGGATGGACGACGCGCTAGAACGTTGTAAGGAAAAGAGTGTCGTGCTTCACCTCCGTGGAATTGGGGGAATTGGGAAGAGCTCTTTGCTTGACCACTGGACTTCGACGATTGAATCCACGATTCGTCTCGATTGTGAGCAGTACACAGATTTCTTTGACCGCTTGAACGTTCTTGCCAAGGGTGCGGTCGTACTCGGGGCAAGGCTCCCCAGATTTGATATTCTCTGGCAGATCCGTCAGAGGTTTGTTGAAGGTGTGGAGCCAGTAAAAGAGTCAGGCCGTGAATGGGCAAAGGATGTCGTGATGGCGATTCCATTCATTGGTTCAATGGCGGCGATTGGTAGTGCCATAGGTGCAGTGGGCGCAAAGGTGGCCCCAAAACTGAAGGGCAAATATGGTGATCTCGGTGGATGGCTGCAGACACGGCTTGGGAAGAACTACTTGGAGAAGCTCCTAGAGATTCTTTGGAAAGAGCCCAGATGGGCTGAGTTTCTATACCTAGATGCTCTTCTCGAAGATCTCAATGGTAGGAAAAACATGGATGACCCGATGCTCATCCTCTTAGACCAATTCGAAAATGTTGATGATGATGCACTTCGTTGGCGTTACAGCGGAAGAGAGATTTCGGAAGCTCAGCTCTGGCGTGTTTTCCTATCTTCTCTATCCAACAGTGTTGGTGTCATGGCTAGCAGGAGATCCGTGCCAACGCAAAATGAGATTGAGATCGAAGAATCTGAACTTGCCGAGCTCGACAAAGAGAGCTGCGTTCAACTTCTCAACATGAAGGAGATTACTAATCCAGAAATCCAGAACAAAATTGCTAGTGTAAGCGGCGGGAACCCGTTTGTAATAGGAACCCTTTGTGACGCCGCAAAATCCGAGAGTATTATGATTGACACCGTTGAAGATCTTCGCAGCGACACTCTCGAAGAAGTCCGCCTCAAGACATGGAGAAGACTATTCAGTGAAACGCAGGATTTGACTCCACTTGTTGACAGGGCAGGATTGTTGCCATTCTTCAATAGAAGAATCATGACGATAATTGCACCAGAGATGAAGACGGACCAATGGGATCGCCTCACTAGTCTCAGTTTCGTGAGAGACCAAGGTGACGGCACATGGGTGCTTCATGATTTGGCTGAGGAACTTGTCATTGCGGAGCTTGGTGAGCGTCTTGGTGTTCTTTCATCGGAAATGACAACGTTACTGGAAGTAGCATCAGAGAAGGAGTCCGACTTCGGTCTATATGGCTTGTCACTAACAGTCAAAGCTCTCGCGAATCCAGATTTGGCAACCTACGATCTGGCAATGAAGCTGATTGAGTACGGCAACAGACCAGTGTATCAGGAGCTTCTCAGGATGCTGGACTTTGTCAGAATCGATTCTGATGCTGGACGGTTGGAGAAGGCGACGATCAAGGGATGGATTCTCAATCAATTGATGAGGTACGCCGAAGCTGAACAAGCTCTTGTTGAAGCAATGGAGCTCTCCAGAGAGCTGGCAAAGAAGGATGAGAGTTTCCTCAGATACTTGGCTCGAACACAGCATATTCTTGGGATTGTATACTTGACCACGAATAGGATGACTGAGGCGGAAAAGGCGTACAACGAAGCAGTTGAGATCTTTCGACTAATCTGGCAAAATGTACAGGCAAGAGGTGAGAAGCTGGACCATCCAACACTTCTCTACTACTTGAATTCGCTGCGATATCTTGGCTTTTTCCTCACAAACAGGATCAGATATGATGAAGCCGAACCAATCCTCGAGGAAGCCGTCAGGATAGCGGGTATGTTCCCAAAATCTGGGGACCACTTCACGAGATCTGAGACAATGGGCGATTCGCTTTCATCTCTATCCCTCGTTCAGCTTGAAAAGGGGATGGCTTCTGAGGCTGAAGCCTCCATCCGAGCGGCTATTGACGGGATTCCGAATCCTGATATGGCTGACCCATACTCCCTGTCACTTGTTTATAGCCGCCTGGCTCATATTCTTCTTCTCACAAATCGACAGGACGAAGCGGAAGAGAACACAAAGAAAGCTCTGGCGATAGTTCAAGACATGTACGAAAGGGAGCCTGAAGGCTTTGCTTGGTCAAATCTTGCAGGTCAGCTTACTAGACTCAGTGTCATTCAATCGAGGAAGAGGGAGTATGCGGAGTCCGAAGAATCGGTCAGAAAGGCTGTCGAGATTGCGAGGAAGCATGCCAAAGATGACATACTTGACGCAGTCGCTTTCACACTTCATGAGCTTGCATATCTGCTTCTGCGGACCGGCAGACTACAGGAAGCAGAGACCTCATTCCTTGAGACCATAGAGATATTCAGACGGTTTGCAGATATATCACCAAATGTGTACATACCCGACCTGACGAGGGCTCTCAAGGGTTGGGGCGTTCTGCTCAGACACACCGACAGGTCATCGGAAGCCGAAGTGGCTTGTTATGAAGCCCTAGAGAAAGCAAGAGAAATCTCAAACAAGTTCCCATACGCTGTGTTCCGGACTGAGGCAGTTGCGAACATTCTCAACAATCTAGGAGTGCTGCTTAGGCAGAAGGGTGATTTGACCGCGGCGGAGAGTGCCTACAGAGAAGCACTTGACCTGAAGCGGGAGCTTTCAGAAAGATCACTAGAGCTCTTCTTTGGTTCAGACACAACAGTGCTCAACAACCTAGCTGTCCTGCTTGCCGGGACTGATGAAGACGAAAGCGAGGCATTGCTGAAAGAAGCCCTCATCCTACGAAGGAAGTTGGTCGAGCGTACACCGGGACTCTATGAAGAAAGCCTCGCCTCAACGTTAAACAACGTCGGCATCCTTCAGAAGCAGAAAGGGATGATGAGCGAAGCAAAGGAAGCCTACCGGGAAGCTGAAACGATTCTTGAGGAGTTGATGCTGGAGGCGCCGTCTGTCTACGAACGTGACTTGAGACGCATTCTTGCAAATTCTCGTATCCTACTTTCAGAATCGGGAGAAAGTACTGAGGAAGTAGAAGCTCGGCTTGGTAGACTGGGAGTCAAACAGATGCCAAGAAAAGAGGAGTGGTCTGAAGAAGAGTTATAGATTCTCGAATACTGGTCCTCGCACCGACGAGCTTATGTGATGGAGTGGCCAATGCATGCTCTGCGTGAAACGGGGTCTGGAGTGTGTACGAGCGCTTCGAGCCATCTGAACGAATCTTCGTTAACAGAGAAGAGTATCTCGAATGGATGGACGAGGCACTCGAGCGCTGTAAGGACTCTAGCGTCGTGCTACATCTGCGAGGCATTGGAGGGATTGGAAAGAGCTCGCTGTTAGACTATTGGACAAGCACTATTGAATCGACCATTCGATTGGACTGTGAGCAGTACAGTGAATTCTACTCACGTCTTAACATTTTAGCAAAGGGTGCAGTCCTTCTTGGGGTGAATTTGCGCCGATTTGACGTTCTATGGCAAATACGTCAGCGCTTCGTAGAGGGCGTTGAGCCAGTCAAGGAAACGGGGCGAGAATGGGCGAAGGAAGTGGTTATGGCGATACCGTTCATAGGTACTCTAGCAAGCATAGGAAGTGCGATTGGTGCCGTCGGTGAGAAAGTAGCCCCGAAGCTAAAGAGCAAGTATGGCGACTTGGGGAATTGGCTTCAAACGAATCTCGGTCAGGATTATATCAAGAGACTGCTTGAGATATTGTGGAAGGAGCCAAGGCGTGCTGAGTTCTTGTATCTGTCCGCATTTCTGGAGGACCTGAATAATCGAAAGAAGATAGACGCTCCAATTCTATTTCTTTTTGACCACTTCGAGAATGTCGATGATGAGAAGACTCCATGGCGCTACAGTGGTAGACAGATCACTGAGACCGAGCTCTGGCGTGTCTTCTTGACGTCATTGACGAATTGTGTTGGCGTCATGGCGAGTAGAAAAACATCTCCGGAAGAAGCCGAGACGCAGGTCGAGGCGTTCGAGCTAACTGAACTCGAGAGAGAAAGTTGTGTTGAGCTCCTGCAATTGAGGGGAATAGCTGATGCTGAGCTTCAAGACCGGATTGTGAGTGTGAGTGGCGGGAACCCCTTTGTCATCGGCGCGCTGTGTGACATGCACGAGACAAGTCCACTATCGCTCAGCGAAGTTGAAGATATGCGTGCTGATACGCTCGACGCCGTACGTCTCAAGACTTGGAGACGTCTTTTCAGCCGGTCACATGACCTACTCGGGCTGGTAGAACATGCAGGACTCGTTCCGTTCTTTGACAAGAGGATAATGGAGATAATCTCACCGGCCTTGAGGTCAGATCATTGGGACCGACTGGTTGCCTTAAGCTTCGTGAGACGGAGAGAAGATGGAACGTGGGTTTTACATGAGCTGGCAAGAGACTTGATAGTTGCTGAGCTGGGGCATAGGCTCAGTGACCTAACAAGTGAAGTGGCGGAGCGCTTGGAGAGGGCATCAAGCTATGAATCTGATTACGTCCTTCTTGGCCTCGCATACTCTGCTCGTGGCTTGGCGTCTCCCAACTCGACAGTTGATGACGTTGTCGCATTCAGCAGCAATCTTAGTTGGGGTGGTGAACCCACAAATGCTCTCACTTTCCTAAACTCTGTTGAAATTGACACCGAGGATGCGAAACTGGCAATCCAGGCACAGAAGGGATGGTTCCTTTCTTTCTTGAATAGGATTGCTGAAGCTGAACAAATATTGAAAGAATCAATTGAAGTTATACGAGAATCCGACAGCATGGACTCATTCGTGAGTCAGCTTCGTCTCGCACACCTACTCTCGAATTACGGTGTTTTGATGCATCGAATTGACAGACCGACAGAGGCAGACGCTTCATTCACGGAATCCCTTGAAATATGCAGGAAATATCTACCGGCATCTGGACGTTTCTATTGGGGTGTGATCTTTTGGTACGGTGCCTTCTTGGCCATGACTCAGAGGCTGACAGAATCTGAAGAATTGTATCAAGAAGGGCTCGCCTTTGTAGAGAGTCAGATCAAACTCGGGAACAAAGACTTTCGCGCGAGGGATGCATCATCTATCAGAATGCGCTTGAGCAGCGTCCTTCAACGCAGAGGAAAGACGCTGGAAGCCGAAACCGCACTTAGAGAGGCAATTGAATTCTGGGATAATGAATGGTTCATCAAAGGGAGTAGCATGCAATCACTCTCTAGGCTTCTTTCAAGGACAAACAGACCTGACGAAGGCGGGGCTCTGATAGGAGAAACGATTGAGTTCTTAGAGGGACTCGCCAAGACAAATGAGATCTCTCTGCCTGAAACCGGCAATGCAAAGAGAATCGGAGCAATCCTGCAGATCCGAATTGGGAACTATATCAAAGCGGAGGAAATGTGTCGAGAAGCATTGGACACAGTCAAGGAAGTAGATAGTAAATTGCAGACAGATATCTGGGAACCGTTCATTGCCTACCTACTAGCAATTCTAGCAGTAATATCAATGGCAAACAGAAGGTTTTCAGAAGCCGAAGACTCGAATCAGCAAGCAATAGAGATACTCAGGAAGTTCTCAGACAGGTCGCCTGACGAGTATCAGTCCAAGTTAGCAGTGCTTCTCAACAACCATGGCGTAATTTTGCGACATAGCAAGCAGGAAGAGGGAGCGTTCGAGGCATACCGAGAAGCCCTGACAATAGGGAGGAATGTTGCTGATAAGTTTCAGGAGACTGTTTTCCACCATGACGTAGTCAGCATGATACTGAATAACCAGTCAGTACTTTTCATGCATGATTCGAGGCACGCAGAGGCTGAAAAAGGGTTTCTCGAATCTCTGGAGATCAGAACTAGGCTTGCCGAGATATCTCCTGAACTATTCTTGAGCCGAGTAGCTACCGGGATGAGCAACCTCGCCATTGTTCATGCAGAAACTGAGAGAGACGAAGAGGCCAAGAAGACACTGCTTGAGGCACTGAAGATTCGTGAGAGTCTCGTCGAACTCGCACCTGAAATCCACCGACCAAGCCTAGTCTCCAATCTGAACAACTTAGGTGTGCTGTTGAGCCATCTCGGGAACAGTGTTGAGGCTGAAGAGCGGTTTCGCGAAGCTATCGAGATTGGAGAAGAGCTTGTCAAGAAATCAGGCGTAG
>CP070761.1:1459645-1521148 GCA_020348985.1 Candidatus Thorarchaeota archaeon
TATGGAGGGTCTTCGGCCGTTATTCCGCCATATGAAATCACACCATTCCGAGGGATCAAAGAAATATGTGGTGATAAGGCGGAGATTGTTAACGATCCTTCCAAGGCAGATTGTGCGATAGTTTTCGCAGGTCTTAATCACAGCAGAGGAATGGACTCTGAGTCCCGTGATAGGTCAACCTTACATCTACCTGAGACACAAGTGGATCAAATAATCCGGACAGCAGAGGAGAATCCAAACACGATTGTTGTTCTAATCTCTGGCAGCCCCGTAGTTATGGACAACTGGATGGAGAATGTTCCTGCCATTCTTGAGGCATGGTACGCTGGTATGCAGGGAGGCCAAGCAATAGCCAACGTCTTGTTCGGAAAGGTCAATCCGTCGGGCAAGCTGCCCATCACTTTTCCACGTAGATTGGAAGATTCGCCTCCACACTCATCCGGAGACTGCCGAACATATCCTGGTGATGAGCTCAAGAGAGTGTATTATGATGAAGGCATCTTCGTTGGTTATCGCTGGTTTGAGCACAGGATGGTTGTGCCTCTATTTCCATTTGGATATGGTCTGTCGTACACTGATTTCGAGCTAGAGAATTTGTGTCTCGAAAAGGAGTCAGTTGCGGCCTCCAGTGAAAGCGTGTCTTTGAGTATTGATGTCACAAACACGGGGGAGTATGAGGGTTTCGAGACCGTCCAAGTGTACTCTCATGATATCGCATCCACTGTCGAGCGGCCCCCCAAGGAATTGGTTGGTTTTGAGAAGGTGTGGTTGAATCCCGGAGAAACAAAGGAAGCCTCAATAGGAATCAGGATTGCCGATCTTGCCTTCTACGATGTCATTTCAGCGGATTGGCTTGTCGAGAAGGGAGACTTTGAGCTTCTTGTTGGACCTTCCAGCAATGACATCAAGTGCAAGACTACATTCACGTATGGTTGACTTATAGAAAGAAGTTATGATATCAACCCGGAGCAGTCACAGGATTCACGGCATTCAGGTTTTGAGAGCTATCGTGCAGCCTGCATTGAGCCAGAAACTTAAGTGTCTGCCGCATCAGTTTCTAGACATGGTGGGAAATAGCTTTCTTCCCAGCGATTGAAAGTGTGCGATGGTGGATGGATGATACGCTCTTCTAGGACCCTGGCATATGTCATTCCTATTGCAATCCTTTTTGGCTGTACATTGGGTCCCTTGAATTGTCTCTTCTTTGAAGACGAAATCTGCTCATCATGTGTTGAAAAGAGGACCGACGATCTGAACCTTGCATCGTCACCATCGGAATTCCAGCCGGCTCCTGACATGCATAGGTGGATTGAACAGCCAACAAACCAGACTTTGGAGTACGGAGAGCGACTTCACTACAAAGTGAACATTTCTGAGTTTGCATTTGAATGGCGTGTGAGTGATGAGATTCATTTCAGCATCGGTGATGGATTAATAGTTGACAATTTCGTTTTGCCTATTGGGGAATACCTTCTTGGGATAATGGTGTGGGATATATCCTACGACCTGCTCCAGGCATGGATCTACATTATCGTGAGGGATTCTGTGATTCCTGTTCTGTCATCTCCGAGTGATGTGGAGATGACTCAAGGGGAACAGGGGAAAGCGTTATTGTGGACTGCATCGGACTCGAATCCGAGCAATTATCGGATTGTCAAGAACGGCTTTATTATTGAACAGGGCGATTGGACTGAACCCTTCAGGGAATTCGAGATAAGCCTGAACTACATTTCAGTGGGAACTCACACCTATACTCTGACAGTTGTTGACTTCGGCGGTAATTCTGTGTCTGATACTGCAAGGGTCTATGTCAATGCGAATGCAAGCTATGTAGAGAATACATCAACCACTGCATCATCAGGAGAGAACATTGGGGATTCCAAAGACGTCATATTCATGAGAGGGGGGGCGAGGATGGTGATGGAACTATATGCTGTGATTTCGATTAGCGGCCTCATAGTATTGGTCTCCATATCGATATTACTTGGAACACCTCAGGAATTCACAGAGCCTGGCTAAATAGTACCATAGAGGAACAGCCTTATCACCCAGACAGGCACCGAATATCCAGCGATGCCAGTCAGAATCAAAGCAGTTCTTAGAGATCAAGCAATTCTCCAAATGCAACCGGGATCTCAGGATAGAATCATCTCTGTCTTTGAAAAGAACAGAGATAGACTAGTGAATCTCTCAAGCCTTTTGAAAGTAATGGGACTCCCCTTCGAAGACAGACTGAAAATGCTTCAAACCATGTCAGAACGAAATGAGCACATTTGGTTGGGAAACGAATCCGGTCAACATGTGGTCTACATAAGCAACGCAGAACTCCCGCCAGAGATTGAACTACCCATGTACAAGTGGCAGTAGCTGACAGAGCTGAGTTTCTTCTACACTATTTCGAGTTCCCTGCGTCGTCTCATGCCTTCTTCTACTGCCTCTCGGCATCTCTTGCTAAGCTTCTTCGGAAGCTTCACTCTTGTGCTCTTGGCTCTGTCTAATAGATGCATTATTTCACCAGTGACTCTCAGCAAGGATTCAGTGACGTCATCGGATTTGGAGGCCTCTTCGGAATCAGCACATCGCTCCTTGTCCAAAAGAAGGTCGAATTGCAGCAGATGAATTTCGAGAAGACGTCTAAGACTCGATGACTTGTAATTGGAGTCTATGGCGACTTCCTCAATCTCTTCCTCTTTGTGAGAAAGAACCATCAGAATGGGTTCATATGCCATGTGCTTGGAAGAATGTGTCTCGAGATGATTCTGGGCCACCATTTCTGCATCCTCGATTCGCTCACTCTCCAACAATATTCTGCAAAGTTCGTATACAATCAAGTGCCCTGCCGGGTTCCTCTTTAGGTAGAATCTGTATTCACGTTCAGCTTCGGATGAGCGGTCCGAATTATCCAGAAGGCGACCAAGGAAGAGCGTGGCCGGCTCGTGAGTAGGATCCGACTGGAGGATTGATCTAAGCAGAGATTCCGATTCGTCCTCCCTGTGAATCACAGAAAGACACCTGGCGAGCTGTAGCTTAAGTTCCGAGTTTTTCGGATGTCTGTCAATGGCATCTAACAGTGCCTCAATAGTCTCAAAGATTTGCTCTTCTTCAAGCAGACAGGCATCTAGCTCAAGAAGATCATCAATGTTATTCTCCAAGGCACTTCATCACTCAAGACCCAATGCAGACTTGTGTTTTTCTCGAGGAATCAGTATATTACAATTTCCAGCGGTAGCATGAAAGTCAGGATTGCCTGTGATGTGCTAGATGAAGGACGTGCGCAAACTTTGCAGACGTCTTTTTATGCACATCATCAACCAGCTCAATGGGTACAGATTATGTTGAGAGTCTATAACACGCTCTCTCGATCAAAGGAAGCGTTTGTGCCACTTGAAGGAAACACAGTCCGAATGTACGTATGTGGTCCCACAGTGTACGACTATCCACACATTGGCAATGCAAGGTCCTTTGCAGTCTTTGACACGATTCGACGGTATCTCGAATACAAGGGATTCCGAGTATTCTACATTACTAACGTCACTGACATTGACGACAAGATGATCAATCGTGCTGGTGAGGAAGGAGTTTCAGTGGCTGAACTTGCGGCGAAGTTTATAGCTGAGTATCTCCTGATTGCTGAACAGCTGAACCTTCTGCCAGCAAACATCAATCCAAGAGCTACAGAACACATCGATGGAATTATTGAGATGGTTGAGCTAATCGTCAAGAACGGAAAGGGATACGTTGTTGATGGCGATGTCTACTTCGATGTCAGTGAATGGTCTGACTACGGCGTTCTGTCCAAGATTCCCTTGGAAGAATTGAATGCTCGTGCGAGAGTGGATGTAGACGAGAAGAAACAGGATCCTCGTGACTTCGCGCTCTGGAAGGCTGAGAAGCCCGGAGAGCCTTCATGGGACAGCCCGTGGGGCAAGGGAAGACCCGGCTGGCATGCTGAATGTTCGGTGATGGGTGCGCACTATCTTGGCATCCCCTTTGACATTCACGGAGGGGGACAGGACCTAATATTCCCTCACCATGAGAACGAGATAGCTCAGTCGGCTGCTGCCTATAGTGAGAAGACCCCTGTCAAGTATTGGCTCCACAACGGATTCCTAACTATCAACGCGGAGAAAATGTCCAAGTCTGAAGGGAATTTCTTTACCGCCAGAGAGGTGCTCGACAACTATGACCACCAAGCTGTGAGATTCTATCTTGTCACAGGTCAGTACCGTCAGCCCTTAGACTACAATGCCGATGCATTACAGCAGGCCATTCAGTCCCTCGAGAGAATAAAGAACGCCGCAGACTTGTTACGCGGCAGAGTGTCGATCCTGGAGAAGCGTGGAAGTAGAGAAACCGATGCTGACAAGAAGTTAGCATCAGCAAAGGGTGTTGTCAAACAAGAATTCGAGAATGAAATGGATGACGACTTCAACACTCCGGGAGCGCTTGCTGCAATCTTCACATTTGTGAAGGAGATCAATACCTATGCTGGCGAGGTTGGAGGTGCAGCTGTTCTTCGCGAAGCTCTTGCCATTCTCACTGAGCTTGTCGGGATTCTAGGTGTTGACCTCGACAAGGCGTCTGGAGACCTGTCTGAAGGTGGTGAAGCGGCAGAAACCCTGAAGGGTGTTGTGAATTTCTTGCTGGAACTCCGAGAGAGTGCACGAGCCTCCAAAGACTATGCTACTTCTGACAAGATCAGGGATAGGCTTGCTGAACTGGGGATAGAAGTGACTGATACCAAAGATGGCCCCACGTGGAAGATCAGCTAGCCATGCAAAACCACGCTAAAAAATCACAATTCCAAACGTAGAGGTGGGCAGTCTATCTGCTCCCTCTCTTAAACCTTGGACTATTCTATCTGATTCTTGACATTAACCAGGAGACCTGGGTCGCCCAGAACGTAGACCTTCGGGTTGGGATTCTCCTCGATGAATCTGTCTACAAGTTCACGAAGGACTCTTTGACTCTCTTCGGGTGAATGTGGATTACATGCCTCCATGCGGTAGGTCTCTCTCATCATAGCGGAATCAAGCTCTGTAACGATCTTGATGTTCCCCTCGGCAACGTCCAAGAGAATTCTGAACAAATCTGGAGGTTTCTGGTTGCCGATCTTGAAGACTTCTTCATTGCAGTACTTCTCGATAACATACCTAAGTGCATCGCTGACTTCTAGATCCTTTGCCGATTCCATGGCTTCAGCGTATCCATCACTGCCTATGCCCTCTTGACATGGAGCAAGAAGAACAATCCACCCCTTCTTGTCATGACGAATAGCATTCCAGGCGGCATGGATACCCTTTCCGGCCTGATAGAGGTTCAGACCTAATTCACCTACGGACACAAACACAAGATCAGCCGGCACGTCGACATCCACAACTCTTAGCTTGTATAGAGGTTCGTGTGCAGCCTTGTGGCATTCGATGAGGTCTCCAGCTTGAAGGTAGACGATCTCCCCGTGATTCACAATGGTGTCTATGCAAAACATTGGAAGGAATTCTTTCACCTTCGTAGCGATCTCAATCATATCCTGGATTACGGGGTTACCATCGCAATTTCCAAGCCTGCACCCTTCAACGAATCCCTTCTCAAGGTCAAACATACGCGGATGATTGATTCTGATTGTCTCTCTCCCAGCAACTCCTGGACAGAAAAGCTTCACAGTCCCTGCCTGTCCGGCGAAGTAGTGGTATTCAGAGTCGCTCAGCACTATGAGCATACATGAATCGAGAACACGTTCATCGATGTATATCGGTGATCCCGCAGATGAGTCTCCAACAAAACGATTCCCCGAATCGCAATCATGAGTCAACACATTGTCCTTCCACTCATCGAAGAGCTCGGTGTTTAGAATCATATTCCCAACCTGTTCCATGGTTGGTTGCTTATGTGAACCTGTGGCAATCATGATACCAATGTCTACCTTTGCAACACCACCATCGAGCAAACGCTTCGTTACGTGCGGCAACAAAGCGCGAGTATGATGATTGGGGCGAGTATTGTCATCAACAATAATCATTACTCGTTTTCCCGCCACGTAGGATTCCTTGACAAGTTCATCGAACGGTTTTGATCCTAACGGGTCTCGGAGTACCGCATCTAGCTTAGCTTCAAAGTCTGTGAAGTCTGGAACGTATTTCTCAACGTCCAGAATCGTAACATCAGTCACACTGGAGGGGATGAACTCATCAACAACAACGTGACCATACTTGAGTGGAGTTTTGTGCCAAGTCATACGAAATCCTAACACCGGATGTCGATGAAACTGCTTGTAACGATTGTGGTTCTGGCCCTAGCCCCGCCTCCAATTCAGATTGTGCTTTTGACAATGCTTATAAGTTAGACACGTCTAACTTTGTTTGTTTGAATGTGACGTGGTTTTGGCGTCAGTCACACGCCAGTCCAACTTCTTCTGAAGAGGCAATATAACGATGGACGATAAAGGGACAGAATCTGAGGAAGTAAGCACATCACACGTGATGCTGTCTTCAGTCCGTCCTGGAACTACTGTGAAGCTAATTGGGATAGCGACTTGGTATGGTCATGGCCGTAACCGCCACGGTCATCATCACCATGGTCGGTTTGGCCGACACCGTGGCATATGGAGAAGGCTGCTGGAGTTGGGTCTAACTAAAGGTTGTACTTTCGAGGTTGTCCAAGCAGGTAGTCATGGCCCAATTCTTGTTCAGGTCAGAGGAACCCGGATAGCACTAGGTAGGGGCATCGTCGATCGAATCATCGTAGAGGTTGTGTCCTGATGTCATCGTCTATCAAGGTTGCACTGATTGGCAATCCAAATGTGGGCAAGTCAGTTATCTTCAACAATCTGACTGGGTCAAAGCAGCATACTGGAAATTGGCCTGGAAAGACAGTCGAGAAAAAGGAGGGCTTCTTCGATTTCGAAGGTTACAAATTCGAAGTTGTGGATCTTCCAGGAGTCTACAGTCTGAGCGCATTATCAGAGGATGAAAGAGTTGCTCGTCAATACCTCATTGACCATCGTCCAGACGTTGTCGTAGACATACTGAATGCGTCACAGCTGGAAAGGAATCTGTATCTGACGCTGTTGCTCATAGAGCTCCAAGTGAACCTAGTCATTGTACTGAATATGCAAGATGTGGTCGAATCCAAAGGAGACAGAATCGACGCTGAGGCGTTGGCACGACGCTTGAAGACGCCCCTTGTGACCACAACAGCGACAAAGAAGGAAGGAATGGACGACCTCAAGAGAGCGATTCTCGACGCGATTCCCGAATGCAGACATGATAGAGAACACATGCCTGGAGACCTCAACGGAGGAGACGACCAGCATTACCATCCTAGATATCATCACCATGGAGAGTATGAACGACTCCGGCCTGCAACAGTGAGATACAGTAGGGAAATAGAGGTTGCACTCGGCAAGATTGTGAGGATAATCAGTAAAGACCGAGAGCTTTCTGAAAGATACCCCCCTAGATGGATAGCTCTTAGGATTCTCGAGAATGATCCAGAAATCCTGTCCCTCATCACGGATGAGGAAATGAGGTTCTTAGTCTCGGAGGTCAGGCTATGATTGAGCAGGACCTCTCAATAGAGGATGAGCTGGATGCTGAGATAATCTTGGCTGACCAGAGGTACGAAATCATAGGCGACATCCTTTGTGAGGTGTATCAAGAGGGTTCTGAAAAGTGGACACTCAGTGATATGCTTGACAAGGTATTCTTGCACAATTACCTCGGGATTCCCGTTTTCCTGGTCATTGTATGGACCATGTTTCATTTCACATTTCAGGTCTCTTTGGTATTCATGGCAATGATTGAGGCGGCCTTTTCGCTCTTGGGAGGCCTAACAGCGCAGATCCCCGTCCCCTGGCTTGCATCCCTTCTGACTGATGGCATCATAGGAGGCGTCGGATTCATTCTCGTCTTCGTTCCACCTATCTTCTTCATGTACTTCGCAATCTCAATCCTTGAAGACAGTGGATACTTGGCCAGAGCCGCGTTTGTGATGGACAGGGTCATGGTCAAGATGGGGCTACATGGCAGGTCTTTCATACCCTTGCTGATTGGCTTTGGATGTAATGTCCCAGCGGTTATGGCAGCCAGGACAGTGGATGGAGATGCAAACAGGCTAACCACAATTCTTGTGAGTCCGCTAATGTCCTGCGCAGCGAGGTTGCCGGTTTACGTTCTGATTGCAGGAGTATTCTTCCCGGCATACGCAGGAACTGTCATTTTCCTTCTCTATCTGCTTGGAATAGTCTTTGCAGTCGTAATGGCACTTGTATTCAAGAAGACTCTGTTTAGAGAAGAGTCTGCGCCCTTTCTAATGGAGCTCCCGATGTATCAGAGACCTACATTCCATGGATCCGTTGTGCACATGTGGGAGCGCGGCGTGTTGTTTCTGAAGAAAGCCGGAACATTCCTGATGCTAGGGGCAATCACCTTATGGTTCATGTCGTATGTGGGACCTGGAGGTATCGGTGTCTCGGTGGAGGATTCGTTTGTTTCAATCCTCGGGAAGGCGGCAGAACCCATCTTTGCGCCGCTTGGATTCGATTGGCAGATCATCACGGGGTTAATCTTTGGGCTGCTCGCCAAGGAGTTTGTCGTGGAGTCTCTTGGAATCATCTATTCTGTTGAAGGCAACCTGGCTATAGGAGCGGCACTCGCAAGCAGTCTTTCAACTGTTTCAGCTTTTGCCTTACTCGTCTTTGTGCTATTGTACACGCCTTGCATAGCGACTGTCGGTGTGATAAGACGAGAAACTGGCTCATCCAAGTGGGCACTGTTCTCTGTAGTGTATCAACTAATACTCGCGTATGCAGTAGCTCTTCTGGTCATCACTGTAGGAGGTCTCGTCTTTGTCTGACGAATACAATGAGAGGGTGCTCGCACTATATGCCATCACAGTAGCAATTGCCTACGGTGCTGCGGGTGTACTTCAAATCCTTTCTGGAGTCGGACTTGTGCAAATCAGTTATGTTGGATCCGATATGATTGCAGGGCTAATGGTACTAGTAGTTGCCCTTGTGTTTTCTGCAGGTGTCAAACCCCTTCTCGCCTCAAACCGGGAAGGAATTGCATTCTTCGTGGTAGGCAGTGTTCTTGCCTCGATTCTCTTCATCCTTCAAGTCTTGATTGTCGGAACGAATCTCATAGGCTGGGTGCTGAGGTTTGAGGATTGGCTCTCTTGGAGTGTCTTGAATGACCTCACTCCATCGATCTGGTTGTATCCGATAGCATCGATTGCGCTGGTTGGGGAAAGGACTGGAAAACTGACTATTACGTCCTTAGGGCCTGATTCTAGCGAGGTGACAGAATGATAAAGGAGATACTCGCTCTCATAGCTAGCGCCGAGCACACACTTCACCGGGATATCGCCAAAGAGATGGGGATATCAACCGAGACGCTGGAGGATATCCTGAAACTGCTGCTCAGGAAAGGATTCCTTGAATCCCCTGACTGTACTCCTAGTGAACGGAGTTCTTGTGTCCACTGTCCATCAGCGGAGAGTTGTGCATCTCTAGATGATGTTGGCACTGTCTACTACATAACTCCTAAAGGTCTGAGACATGCGGGTTTGAATTGAATCTTGGGCGGCCTCTGATCTAGGTTCTAGAGCTTATCTTTCTGGAGAAGTAGATTGCTGCAGCGACAATGGGAACTGCAATCACACCTACTAGAACACCAATCATGACCATTGAATCTGTTAACGGATTAGGTTCGAATGTTCCTATGGACTCAATGATGTAGTCGAAGTATAGGTCAAACTCAGGATCGTATGCGTTGTCAGGAACAGACGCAGTGAAAACAGTGATCATGTCGTGCTCTCTTGACACGATGATCTTCTGACCAGCTCTTCCTAGAGCGGCGAATGTCTCCAAGTCTCTAAGAAGCCACCATTGCCAGCCATATCCAGTGAAATCTGGTGGAAATGGTAGATTGGTAAAGTGAGGATAAGTGGCATTCTGTACGTAGTCTGCAGGAAGTATCTGCGTATCGTTCCAGGTGCCATTGTTCAGATAGAGATACCCAAGTTTTGCCATATCTCTGGGCCTGACTCTAAGCGCACCACCGTATGTATTCAACCATCCGCCAGGCATAGCAAACCAGCTCACACTATCAATCCCCAGAGGGTCGAACAAGAAGTCGTCAGCAAAGCGCCGTGTTCCACGGTCATAGATTTGCTCTATTATCGCACCCAACAGAAGCGACACCCCTCCACTGTAATGCCAATGCTCACCAGGAGTGTAAAGCATGGGCTTGTCCAGAACAAACTGGACTGCATCATCACTTGCAATCATGCCACCAATATCATTGACGTTGGGATCGGTGTAAGGAAGAGTTGATTCGTCCCATTCAAATCCCGCACTCATTGTCAGCAGATGTTCAATGGTTATTTCATTCCACCTTGGATCTGGATTCTGTTGAGTATACTCGGGAAAGAAGTCAAGCAACAGCTGACTTACGTTATCAAGTAACCCCTGTTGGAGAGCGATGCCTATCAGAGTAGATGCAAAGCTCTTCGTAACGGAGTGCATTTCATGTCTACTATCTGGACCATAGTAGCCTGTGGGATGCTCTTCGAAAACGACGTAGCCATTCTTGACGATGAAGACGGAATCAATTGGATAATCCTCGGCATCTATGAAGTCGAGCATGTCGTTCAAAACGCTTGGATTCATACCTTCAGCTTCTGGTGTGCTGTTTCTCCAGTCGTCAGTTGGCCAATAATCGCCAGTAACATTGTTGCTTGGTAGGAACTTACCTTGGACAGTGACAAAAGGAAGATGCAAGGATGCCGTTTGCTCTGTAATGACCACTATCGAAGAAACGAATAGGAGGAGAACAAGAAATGAGCTACTGAATTTCTGAGAACCTGAGTACATGTGGTGACACCAAGATTGCTGAGCTGACTTTGACGCACCTACCTGTACTATAAGGCATAGCAACAGGGCAATGCCGCTTTTGTCGTTTGGTTGCAGGCCGGAAGACGATGTTTCATTCGCTTGGTTCTCTGACGGATATCCCTGCGATTCCTCCGCATCAATCCTTTCTTCATGGCGCGGTGTTGCGATTGGACTTGGCCGACAAGAGGATTCTCCTAGAGTTGACAGAGATTGTAGAGCCAGCTATTAGAATCCTGATTCTCGAATGCTTCGCATAGTGAGTCAGCTCTTGTGTTGATTCATCTTGGTGACTCGTATACTATTGACCCTCACCAACGTGTACGGTTATGTTCTTTCACGAATGTTTCATGATTCTCCAACGTTTACCACATCACAGATCATCGAAGAATTGTCCCATATTGGACATCCAATGCCATGACGATAGCTTTAAATCAAAATGCGGCATAGCATTTGTTGTGTGTTCTAGTAGCTAGAACACCAAATGACTAGTTTTTGCGAAAGACTTATAAGAAGGTTTGCGTTCTTATATAAATGTAGCGGAATCCGAAGGGGCTTTGGTCAGAGTAGTGTCGAAGTAGCGCCAGCTCGACAGCGATTTTCTAGGCAAAACTACTCCAGTTAGAGCTATCTGAAGAACCGTCTGCACCGAACGGGAGATGATAAGAATGGCATCAAGATCAGGAACAGGAAGGAAGCAGACGAGAGGATCACGTGAAGGGGAGTACACGTGTCCCGACTGTGGAGGTACTGACATCATCCAGGACATTGAGAAAGGGGAGAGCATATGCGCCAACTGTGGTCTTGTTGTAAGTGACCACAGAATCGACACCGGTCCTGAATGGAGAGCGTTTACCTCCGATGAGAAAGATGCACGCTCAAGAGCAGGGGCTCCCACAAACTACGCAATACACGATAAAGGTCTCAGCACGATGATTGACTGGCGAGACCATGACTCACAAGGAAAGAGATTCAGCGCGAAGAAGCGTTCCGAGATCTACAGGCTCCGAAAATGGCAGATTCGTACCAGAGTCCACAGCTCAGTCGACAGGAATCTAGCCCAGGCGATGTCGGAGCTTGACAGACTCTCATCGCAGCTTGGCCTCACAAAGGCAATCAAAGAACTTGCCGCCCTGCTTTACAGGAAGCTGATTGTACGAAGACTGGCAAGAAGCAGGTCAATCGATGCTATGGTCGGTGCGTCTATCTATGCTGCATGCAGACTAAGAGCGGCACCACGATCACTTGAAGAAATCTCACGCCACTCAAGAGTTAGCAAGAAGAAGATTGGCCAGCATTATAGACTCCTTGTAGAGAAACTAAAGCTGAAGATGCCAATTTCGGACCCAGCGAACTACGTTCCGAGATTCATCACACAGCTCAAGCTGCCAGGAAAGGTCCAACAGAAGGTCCTTGAAATCCTTGAGATGGCCAAAGAGCAAAGAAGCCTTGTCACGGGCAGAGACCCGAGAGGCCTCGCAGCTGCGGCAATCTACATAGCCTCAATCCTGCTTGACCACAGAGTCACTCAGCGTGACATTGCGATTGCTGCAGGAGTGACAGAGGTTACTGTGAGAAACAGGTACAAGGAGCTAGTACAGAAGCTTAACATCACTATGGCACCATAGTGAGACGGAGCCGCCCTAGAGGCGGCCACTTTCTCTTTTTCTGAGTAATTAGAAGAGTTCCAGTCTATCGAGCTCCTCGAAGAATGAGCGAGTCAAGAATGATCTATATGAGAATCCACCCCATCCAGAGTTCTTCATGAGTTCATCGACGTCACCAAGCAATTCTTCACGAGTCATCAGCCGGACTTTGTAGACTTCGTGAGTGTCGATCTCTTGCATTTCCCCGCCGATTGTGTCGGCCAGAAAGACCAATGACCTCCAAGGAATAACAGTACCATCAAGACACTTGACGTCTAGACTAAGATCAAGAATGAATCGCGTCAGTTTGATTTCCAGGCCTGTCTCTTCGTACATCTCGCGAAGGGCGGCTTCCTCAAGGGATTCACCAGTATGTGCGCCACCTGATGGAGCTCTAAAAATCCCAGTTTCTGCGTAATTGTGCTTCTGAATCACTACCCACTGATCGTCGCATCGAATGAAACAAGTTATGTCGTGATGCCTACCCTTTGCTGTACTCTGCTTGACCAAGTCACACTCATAGTCCAAGAACTCTGCAGCAAAATGCAGGTCTTTCGGCTTGCCGAACTTCTCGCAAAGCGCGTCTAACTGTCCTGGATCAATGTCGTTCAGGGGTCTCGCCAAGTTACAGTCACTCTGAGTGAGCCAAAAGTGTTTGGGTATAATGCTATTCCAAAGGCAGTCCCAAGGTCTCGATGACGAATGAATAGATGAAAGCCCAGTCCTTCATGAAATCATATCGTCCGCTTGACATGCCATGTCCGCTAGACATCTCAGTCTTCAAAAAGAGCGGGTTCTTGTCAGTTTTGAGGGCTCGTAGTTTGGCGGTCCATTTAGCTGGCTCCCAAAACTGGACACGCGGATCGTTAATGCCTGCCGTGATAAGGATTGGGGGGTACTCCTTTGCTTCAACGTTGTCATAGGGCGAATACTCCATAATCCACTCGAACTCCTCCTTGATCTTGGGGTTCCCCCACTCCTTGAACTCGAATGTTGTCAGTGGAATCGTCTCGTCCAGCATTGTGTTGATTACGTCTACAAAGGGAACTGCTGCAACTGCACAGCCAAAGAGATTGGGGCGAAGATTGAGTACTGAGCCAATCAATAGCCCGCCTGCGCTTCCTCCGATTGCACACAACTTCCCGTTGGAAGTGTATCCTTCTCCGATGAGAAACTCGGCACATGCGATGAAGTCCGTGAAAGTGTTCATCTTGTGAGCAAGCTTGCCTGCGTGATACCATGGCTTGCCATATTCGCCACCGCCACGGATGTGTGCTATTGCGAATATAACACCCCGCTCAATGAGGCTCAATCTCTTGAAGTCAAAGTGTGGATCGGCCGGAGACCCGTATGATCCATAGCCGTAAAGTAGGAGCGGATTCTTTCCGTCGGGCCTAACGCCCTTCTTGTAAGCAATTGATATCGGAATCCTAGTTCCATCTTCGGAAAGAGCGTACCTCCTCTCAGTTATGAATTTGGCAGCATCGTGACCTTTGATCTCATCGATCTTCTTCAACTCAAGCTTGCGAGCAGACATATCGTAGTCGTAGACACACTTCGGAGTGACGGGGGAGCTGAAGGCAAAACGGAGGGTGTTTGTATCATAAACCGGATTCTCAATGGGTTGAAGTCCATAGATCTCTTCAGGGAGCGATATGTCATAGGTACCGCCAGAGCTAGGGTCATATATCATGATGTTTTCGTATCCACCCTCACGTTTCCAAATCACAATGAAGTTCAGAAACGCGGAGAGCGAAGTCAATCGAACGTCAATGTCATGTCCAATTAGCTGTTCCCAATTCTCACGTTCGGTGCTTGACACTTTGGTTCTCATCATCTTGAAGTTGATTGCGTCGTCAACGTTTGTTATGAAATAGAAGTACCCATCATGATGGTCCAAATAGAATTCAATACCTTCCTTTCTTGTCATAAATAGCTCCACCTGTCGGGGAGTCTTGAGAAGGTCCATGAAATGGATTTCAGTGGTCTCTTCGCTGGTGAAGATTATGTAGAAGAATATGAACCGCATATCTCTCGATTTCGTGAAGAACGTGATGAACGACTTATCTCCTTCTTCAATCAAGCGCTCATCAACTTCTTGATCAGTTCCAATTACATGGCGGGAGACCGCAAATTGTCGATGAATATCATCCAGCTCAGGATAGAATACCGCAGTACTATCGACATCCCACTGAACTGAGCTCCATCCTGCTACTTTAGAGATTGTGTCAATTGTGTCTCTTGTGTCTAGGTCTACTACGTGGATGTCGAATGTTTCTCCGCCTGTAAAATCAACAGAATATGCGACAAGTTTGTGATCAGGACTCACTTTCATGCTACTGACTTTCATATACTCCCTACCTTCTGCAAGGAGATTCTCGTCAAGTATGATCTCTTCAGGAGCATCCATGGATTCATGTCTACGACAGTGAATCTGGTAGTTCTTCCCTTCTTCCGTTCGATGGTAGTAATAGTAATCGTCAATCCTCATGGGGACGCTTTCATCGGTCTCTTTAATCCGGCCCTTCATCTCCTCAAACAGCTTGTGCTGGAAGTCTGCAGTGTGAGAGGTCATTGAGATTACATATGCGTTCTCGGCCTCCAAATAGCCTACAACTTCCTCAGATTCCTTCTCTCTCAGCCAGAAATAGTCGTCCCGAAATTTCACGCCATGAATCTCGAATTCACGTGGCTTCTTCTTGGCAACCGGGGGTTCAGTCATAAAGCGGTCTCGCTAATGCAGATGATAAACTTTCGGAGGAGTCAGGAGACTTGGGCGAAGAACTACCTATCTCTTCAGCCTCCGACGAGCAGCATCTGCAGAGGTCACAATTGGATCCCATGTGTCACATATGGCGGGGGCGTAGCAATTCTCGAAGTCAAAGAGATCTGCTACATCAATGTCATGTTGGATGCCAAGAGTGATTACGTTGATTCTCATGGCCGCGTCTTCTAGACCAATAATCTGCCCACCAACCAATTTTGCAGTCGCCTTATCGAAGTATGTTTTGACCTTCAGATCCTTTCCTCCGACATAGTAGGGAGGTTTTGAGCTGCCCTTGATGGATCCTTTGGTAACTTCTACTCCATATCCATCAGCTGTTGCTCCGGTAAGGCCAGTGCTGGCTATCTCCATTCCAAATAGCTTGGTGACTTTCGCTCCGACGATTCCGGGAAAAGTGACATCTCCACCTGCAGCATTCATCCCAGCCACACGAGCCTGGCGAACGGCTATCGTTCCAAGTCCACTGACAGAAGGCATGCGGGTTATGAACTCTGGATTCTCTGCACAATCACCACAAGCGTAGATATCAGGCACACTAGTCATCATTCGATTATCAGTGACTATTCCACGGGTTCTTCCTATTTCTGCGCCTGCTTTCTCTGCCAAGTCAGTGACGGGGCGCACTCCAGTTGCGACGACTACGAAGTCTACCGGTATGTCAGTCACGTTGTTGGTCTCACGATTCTGGACTCTTACAGCTTCGGGGGAAGAATCTCCTAGAATCTCTTGTGCGGCAGTGTTTGTCACTATCTCCAATCCATGTTCTTTGCAATGCTCTTCGACCAACGCCGCCATGTCGGGATCTATCATTGCAAGGAGAATGTTAGGCAGAAACTCGACAACGGTCACATCCAGCCCCTTTTCATGGAAGGCTTCGGCCGCCTCCATACCTATGAGACCTCCACCAATAACGACGGCCTTCTTTGATTTGCCGATCTCTGTCGCCAGAACCTTAGCGTCATCCATTGTACGCAGGCCATAGACCCTTTCCTTGTCGAGACCCTTTATCGGCGGGTCTGCATTCTCTGCCCCCGTCGCAATGACTAAGGCATCGTACTCCATGGACTCAGAGTCGGAATACGTCACAGTCTTTGCCTTACTGTCAACATCATTCACAGTGGTGGCAAGTTTAGCGTCTATCTTCAGTCCCGCCCAGTTCTCAGGAGGAGTCAGGACCAAGTCATCGAACTCCCTCACCTTTCCCGATATTGTGTAGGGCAATCCACATCTGGAATACTGTGAATATGGTTCTGTATTGAAGACGGTAATCTCGACCTTGCGATTAAGTTTCCTTGCTTGCATTGCTGCAGTAGCCCCTGCGGCTCCGCATCCAACTACGACTATCTGTTCAACCATTCTCACCAACTCGGGAGTACTACCTACTCGAGGTGCCTGGTGGGAAAAAACCACAACTTCAATGTTTAGGAACTAATCTGAAACCTGATGCATTTCTTTCGCTAAAGAATTGAGTGAACGGGAGATGGACTAGGATTCCATCTTCCGTCTCTGTGGTAATCTCAATTCAAGTCGGTCGGACTAGAAGGCTTCGGAATCGTCGAAGTCCTCATCTCCCGATGATTCGTCGACGTCAGCGAGTTCGACTTCCTCGTTTTCTTCCGGCTTTTCTACTTCGTCAGCCCATTCAGATGAGAAGTCTGGAGACTCCTCTTCTTCAGTTTCTTCGTCAACAGCATATCCGACAGTAGGAGCCTCTTTCTCCTCTGAAACAAGAGATTCCATTTTCGCAGGAGGCTCTTCGACCACCTCTGGCTCTTCGGGAGCTGCAGGAGTGACAGAAATCTGTGCTTCAAGCTTCGCAATCTGGCTCTTTCTTGTGAAGTACAATGCAACTATCACAGCCAGGGATAGAGCAGCACCGACCACTGTCAATGTAGTCTGCCATTGGCTGTGGGCGCCACCTAGCAATTGCTGCCATGTCAAAACCACAAAGGCAAGACCTCCAATATTCATCACGAAGCTTTTGAGCGGCGTAGCAATCTTTTGGATCTCAGTCAACTCGGTGTCAACCATGGCGGCGCCAATAACACCTGCGTTGTAGTCAGTGGATTTGGTCTTCTTTGCCAGTTTCCTAACAGACAAGGATTTGCTCTTGTTGAAGACCCTTAATGCACGTGTCGTCTTGCCAACCAAAAGCTCGGCGTACTGTCTCCTAGCCTCGGATTCGTCTATGTTACATTTCTTGCACTCATTCCGCTTCTTGTTCCACTTCTTCGTGCACTTGGGACATCTGTCCATAGGCCATGCGTCAGGAGCCGCTTCTCGGAGCCTCTGGCGAAGCCTATACTCCGTAATCATGTCCGCGTCTTCCTCACTCTCCTCATCCTTCTTCTTCCGTTTTATTTTCGTCATGCCTGCTACAAGAGCAAAGAGTGCAGGCAATGCCCCAAGGACAGTGAGATTAGGCAGCGAACGGATTTCGGATGCCTTCTTCTGGATGCTCCTCACCTTGTGCGCGGTCTGAATGCCATCGAAGAGCTGATAGATGCCAGTTCCAGCACCGTAGACTGCAGTTACTGTAGCCCCTGCAGTGATTATTCCTGTCACTGATGTTATGACCGATACTGGGTCAGCCGGTATAATCAGGAAGAACTCTTGTCCAAGTGTGTGGTATTCGGTCTCTCCGACAACGTGATATGTGAAATTGAGGGATGCCTGGAATTTCCCAGTGAGGAGGTCCACAACCCCAAGAGAAAGAATAGAAGAGAAGTCCAGTGGAGCGACAACTGGCGGGATGTTCACGCCGTCAGGTATTTCCACCCAAGTTGAGTTGGATGCCGGGTCTCTAACCTCTATTGGAAAGAGAGCAATCCCCTGATAGTAGAACCAGATGACACCGCTCAGATTCAAGGGCGCCGTGTGAGTGTTATTGACCTGTAAATAGAGATCCATAGGTTCCTCCATATCAACTATGATTGGATCTCCTTCAGGTGCCTGTGCTACAGTCCGGCCATTAAGCTCCAACTTGATGGCCAACCGAGTGTCATAAATGAACGTCCCATCATCAAATTGGGCAGACGCAGTGTTTGTTCCAATAAGCAACACAGCAACGAAAAGCGCGCTGTATGTGTAGAGAAGCATGCGAGACCTAGAGCGTGCCATCTTCAATCATCTCTAAGGGTGAACAAATTCAAGTTGATACTGGACTGAAAAGCATTTTGTGGGTGAATGAGTTCAATCCATGATGTCACTTGTCGGGAGTCTACTTCTTATCATTCCGACAAGCCTCTTGGCAATGGCTTCGTACCCTTCACTCTTCTTTATGATACCCTTGGCACCTGCGGCCTCGGCTTTTGCAATGAGGTCTGGGTCAACGTGCGCCGTGAGAACATATACCTCATCTATACCCAATTCGATGAGTTGGCTTGTGCACTCAATTCCATCCATCACAGGCATGAGCAAATCAATCAGTGTAATATCGGGTCGGTTGCCCTGATTCAAAAGGTCCTGTGCCTTTGCGATTGCCTCCTTGCCATTTAGTGCGGATATCACTTCGAAATCATCAATGGAGCGTTGCAGAAACGTTGTGAGAATCTGAGATACAGCCGGCTCATCATCGGCAAGAAGAATCCTTACGACCATTATCCATCGCCCCAGTGCGAGCTTTTTACACGTTACTTCATGACCTTCTGTGCTTTAAGAATGGTGTCGTCTATCTTGTTCTTGATTGTAGGTGTTCATTAAGCATACAGTGAGGACTAATATGTGAGAGAGTTGCCGCTTCAAAGAAATGACGAGAATTGCCAATCTGAGGAGGTCGAATTCACAAGCATTGCTCAGTTAAGAACCACCTCTAGAGCTGTGACGACTCGCTTTACTGTATTGAGCGTGGAAGAACCTCGCGTGATTTCCTCCAAGAACTCGAGAAGGCAGCATCTGGTGACAAAAGCAATAGTCGCAGACGAATCTGGCCGAATAGACATGATACTCTGGAATAAAGATGTTGATGAGCTACGGCCAGAGAAGACTTACATCCTTAGAGGAGGTTATGTGAGCGTATACGAAGAGTGCATGCAGCTGAATAAGGGGAGATCTGGTAGTCTTAAGTTGATTCCAAAGAATCTTCAGGGTATCAGTCGGACTCCAAACATGAGCAAGCCGTTCATGGGAAGACAAAGACGAACAAAGAAACGCTCCAGATCTAGGTCAGGTAGGACCCTTGGAGGCATACCGGGTAGAGAGAAGAAGGGATACTGCTCGAGTAAGGGATTCTAGATAGACTCCTATCTCAAACCTCTGGAAACGTCATACGCTGACATCGAGAAAGAGGTCGAACAAGTCTTTTATCAGACCTTGTGAAGAATTCTAGGATAGAGGGTTGGCAAATGCCAGAGAGACTAGAGTGCCTATTCTGTGGATACCTCCATGATCTGGATTTAACTGAATGTACCAATTGTGGAGCCAGTCTTTCAGATGCCACAAGGAAGATAGCATGTGACAAATGTGGTAGCCCTTTACTCGAAGGAGCGGAGAAGGCCGGGGCATGCGTCACTTGTGGCAAGCCAGTACATCTCTGTGAGAAGCACAGAAGGAAAGTCGCAGAGGATGAGATATACTGCAAAGAGCACGAGTCTGAATGCTTCATAGTTACTGCCGTCTTTGGCACAACGCTTGATCCGCGTCTAGATATCCTACGAAGGTTCAGGGATGAGTGGTTGAGCAGCAATCTGCTTGGAAGGTCCGCGATCTCAATCTACTATTTTCTTTCTCCGCCTATCGCAAAAAGAACGCGCGGAAATGAAACACTCAGACGAATATTGAGAGCAACTGTTGTTGAGCCCGGTCTTGGTTTTGCAGAGGTTATGCTTGCAAAGGAAGATGAATCGTGAGAAGGTGGAGTATGAAATGAGAATTGGTCCCAAGGATTCTGCTATTCCGTATCCTCAAGCCATGATTCGGGGGAAGCTACGGCTGTGTGGTCTAGGTTCTGAAGATGCCAGCCATATATCCCAAGACGTGTTTTGGCAAGTGACTAGGTCCAACAGTGTTGAACTAGATATACTGAATGAAGCAACGCGAAATGTCATTGAGAGGAGACACACTTCACACGCCGAGGACTTTGACCTACTGGTTCAATACGATCGGCTTAGAAGAGAGACTGATATTGTCTCACCAGTAGTCCTCGTGCTAGAGGGCGCCTCTGCTACCGGGAAATCGCTGTTGGCCATGTCGATGATTGTGAATCTTGGAGCAACGAGATTCGTCAGTACTGACACGGTGAGACAAGTTCTTAGAAGTACTCTCAATGAAGACGATTACCCAGAGTTGTTCTGTCACACATATCAAGCCCATCACTACAAACAAGCAGGCGACAAGAAGCTAAGCCCTGTTGTAAGAGGATTCCTAGCACAAAATGATCTTATCCAGCCAACCTTGAACAGCACAATCAGCAGAGTCCTCCATGAGGGAGCCGAGGCTGTTATTGAAGGAGTTCACATAATACCAGGAACTCTGCAGCAGCTGGGACGCGGAGTCATAGAGGTTCTAATCAATCCAAGTGAAGGGGACCACTTTCGAATGTTCAGCACCAAACATGACGCTAGCGGCTTGAAATCCGTGAGTGCCGACGATAGACAAAGGAAGGACGAGTTTCAAAGCACCAGAATTATCCAGGAGTACTTGCTTGAACAAGCAGAAAGGAACCATGTTCCGGTCGTCCACCTTGCCGACTACGAGACTTCAGAAACTGAGATCTGTCGTATTGTGATGGACCGGATTAGTGAACTTGTTGATTCTTTGCGCTGAAAGGAGGAAGAGCTCGAAGAACTGCTGGTGACGGTTCCCTTTTGCGCGAAAGGACCTCTGAAATAACCATTAATATGCCGGGGATAAGTGAGAACCCGAGTGAGGCGGTTACATCCATGAGACCTTATCTGTTCAAGCTCATTGCTCTAGGCGATGGCACTACAGGTAAGACCAGTCTCGTGAAGAGGTATACCGAGGGCACTTTCCAGCATGACTACAAGGCCACCATTGGGGCAACATTCGCACTGAAGCACTTGGACTTCGAAATGGATAACGGTTCATCAGCCAAAGCCAAAGTTGTCGTATGGGACATAGCTGGACAACCATCATTTCGGGAAATGAGATCTAGATATATGGAGGGTGCTTCAATGGCGTTCATAGTCTTTGATGTGACTCGTCCTGATACATTCCTGAATGTTGCGAATTGGTATGGAGCGCTTATGAAGAAATCCCCTGACTGTATTGTTGCGGCAGTGGCGAACAAGATTGATCTCACTGAAAGAGCTGTGCCTTCTGAGGTTGGTGGCGTTCTAGAGAACTGGATTGATGTGATCTATGTGGAGACGTCGGCTCTCACTGGAGAGAATGTCGATCATATGTTCTCTGAACTGGTCAAGAGAGCCGTCCAGAGATTCGGCCCTGAGAACTGACACTTGATGTCTTCTCTTTCTGCGCATTCGACCTGTGCATATGTAGGGCGTCTATAGTCCCAGCAGTGCTGCAGCCGCTTCAAATGCGTAGTCGAGAACTGCACCGGGCAGGATGAACAGCGCGATGACTGCTACGACGCAGAAGATCACTGCTAGCAGTGGCACACGAGCCAGCCTTAGCTGCGAGCTGTCAATAGGCTCCACCATATAGCAGTACCTAAGCACTCTCAGATAGTAGCCGAGTGAGAAGACTGAATTTAGGAGGCCTATGAATGCGAGCCACCACATTCCCACTTCCACAGCGCTCTGAAACAGTATAAGCTTGGACCAGAATCCCGCAGTGAGTGGCATTCCAGCAAGAGCTAGCATGAGTAGTGAAAGCATCGCCGCAATGGCAGGTGCTCTCTTGGATAGCCCAGCGAGGTCATCATAGGTTATCGACTTGGCAAGCTTTAGCGACATAGCCCAGATGAGAATGAACGCACCAGTCTTCATCAGAGCGTGAGTGAACGCATGGAACATGGCGGCTGCAGCCCCTAATTGTGTGGCGGCGGCGACGCCGATGAACAGATACCCCATCATGGCAATCGAGGAGTAAGCGAACATCCTCATGATGTCACGTTGAGCTAGTGCCAGGACGTTTCCGATGATCATTGTCAGGATAGACACGACGACAATCATCATCGACCAAACCGGCAGTCCTTCTCCAACCTTCGCTAGGATGAAGCCTACCATCAGTATTCTCACTAGAGCGCTTATGCCTGTCTTCTTCGTTGCTCCTGCAAGATATGCCACAACACTTCCGTCTGCTGTGGCGTAGGTGTCTGGTACCCACATCCAGCCTGGGAAGATACCAATCTTGAAACCAAATGCAATTACAAACAGTATCATGGCCAATGTCAGCGGAAATGCAGCCTCACCAAGAGGAGCGACGTAGACTGTTCCAACAGTGCTTGCTAGTTGAGCAAGGGAGGTCTCTCCGGTCACTCCGTAGACAAGCGAAATACCAAAGACCATCAACATAGTCGAGAGGAGCCCCATTACGAAGTACTTGACTGCACCATCGACTGCACCCTTGTGCTTTCCAAGCGCTGCAAGCACGTAAGTTGGCGTTGACATGAGCTCCCACGCTATGAACAGTGCAACAAGGTCTGTTGCCATTACTACCCATATTGCGCCTGCAAATGACATCAGGAGCAAGAAGTTGTATGTCCCTTCTGATCCTCCGTAAATCGTCGCCGACATGAGGACTAGGACAGCAACCATCAGAATGATGTAGATGAAGAAGTCCGCAAAGGCACCTCTGACGAACAGACCCCCAAACGAGGTCCCATACACAGATGGATCAAATATCAACATCTCAAGTGTAGCAAGAATAACGCCAATGAAGCTCAGCCCGAGCGGATTGAACCTCAATCCCACAACCACCGCGATTAGTGAGAATACAACAAGTGTGATTGCCGGCAGGGATGCTATCCATTCCATGGGCACTACTGCAAGTATCAGGTCTCTCAAGGGTGTAAGTAGGAGTCGAAGCGAGTCGAGGATACTACTGAATAGCTGAATCATTATGGAACCACCCCTAGAATGACATTGACGATTGGTTCGATGTAGTCGAGTATCAGATCAGGCCAGAAGCCCAGCAATAGAACTGGAAGCATCATCAGGATTGGAGCAATCAGGTCACTCCACGGAGCCTCAGTCACTGGCCTTTCTTCCACAGGGTCGCTGAACACGATTCTGTTCAATGTCCATAGAAGGTACCCTACTGTCAGGAAGACTCCCAGTGCGATTAGAGATGCCCAGATGTATATCCTGACAGAGCCGAACAAGACGAGTGCCTCAGCAATGAAGCCGCTGAAGCCTGGCAGTCCGAAAGCGGCAAATGACGCAAGTATCAGAACCATTGACATCCTAGGCGCCCCTGCCATGAGACCCTTGACGTCTGGAATCTCTCGAGTTCCAGCGGCGTACTTGAGCTGGCCGGCCATGATGAACATCACTGATATTATCGTTCCATGTGAGAACATCATGAAGACAGCACCCATGATAGCAAAGCTAGCAACACCCGCAAACTCAGGACTGCCGATTGCACCTGCAGCGACTGCAACTCCTAGCAAGACCCAAGCCATGTGGTTTATCGATGTGTACGCCACCATGCTCTTGAGATCAGTCTGGGCGAGTGCCGTGAATGCTGCGTAGATGCAAGTGAAGATGGCAAGGAGTGCAAATGGAATAGCAAGCCGAGCCATAGCTGCCGGGACAAGCCAAAGACCGAGTCTTATGAACGTGTAGCCGCCCATCTTCAGCAAGATGCCTGCCAGGATGACAGAGCCGGGGGTTGGTGCCTTCACATGCGCCCACGGTAGCCAGTTGTGTAGTGGCCAGACGGGGAGTTTGACACCGGCTCCCATGAAGACTGCGAGTGCGAATCCAATCTGGACCAGTGGTGCTAGGCTCAGCCCCTTCAGAACAACCATGTTGAAGGTGTTGCCTCCTAGGAAGAACAGTGCGAAGAAACCAACGAGCATTGCTGCCGAGCCCAGGTGAGTGTAAATGAAGAACTTGACCGCTGCGTGTTCGCAACCTTCCTCACCCCATTGTCCAATTATGAAGAACATGGGTATGAGGACAAGCTCCCAGAACACGAAGAAGCTGATCAAGTCAAAAGACAGGAAGACTCCAAGGAGTCCGGTCTCCAGTAGAAGGAATAGTGCATAGTACGATCCCTGCTCCTTGTTGATGTGGTTTGAGCTTAGAGCTGCGATGAACACAACCAGGTTCGACAGGATGGCCATGACGATCGAGAGACCATCGACACCCAACAGGATCTGCAGAACCGGGGCACTCTCTCCGACGCCAAGGCGCCCCATCTCGAAGCCCCACCCGAAAACACCACCATTGGCGTCAACCTGTGCAGCCGGATCCATGGCCAGGGCAAGGATTATGGAATACAGAAGCTCGAAACCAGTTACAAGCAACGCGATGATTCTCGCACCTCTGCCCCGCACGATGGCGGCCAAGACTGCGCCTACTAGGGGGAGCACTATCAGTAGGAATAGCGGATTGATTCCGAGCGCATCAATGAAATTCACTGCAAAGTCAAGTTGCACTTCAGATCACCCCCAAGCTGATAAGAATGACAATGGCCAGCAACCCGATCCCGAAGATGAGCATCCCGACGTAGTCATTAATCATGCCAGTCTGAGCAGTCTGGCTAGACTCAGAGGCACTAACACTCTGAGTTGAGACACCCTCAGCGAAGCCGTCAACAACGTTGTCGTCGAACCATCTAACCTTCGTGGATATCGTGATGGCAGCACTTGCTGATCTGAAGTCGATTCCATCAATGATTCTATTGTCTATCTTGACTCTATACCATTCTGCGAACCTAAGGAACTTGCCGAGAACCCAGTAGTAGAACTCGTTGATGTACCACCGGTGCTTCAGGAAGCTGTAGAGCTTGCGCCTGGCTCCTCCCTCTGGAATGACTGTGTTTGGAGCGTCTGCCCCTCTGACATAGATGATGTATCCAGGGATTCCGCCAAGTGCCAGTGCACCAAGTGTAATCACAAACGGTACTAGGCCAGGCATGGTCAGCTTAACCTCGACCATGTGAGACAACGTGTCAATCCACGCCGCTTCAGTTTGAAGTACAATGTTCTGAATGAACGGAAAGACGATGAATGCGATGATTGTGAAAGCAGCCAGGATGTACAGTGGAATCATCATCGCCGGACCGGGGTCGTGCGGAGTCGAACCATGAGAATCCTCAGAGTGGTCGCTCTCATGTTCTTCATTGTGTACGGCTGGTTCGTGGTCGTGATCATCGTGTCCTTCGTGGGGCTTGCCGTAGAACACAATACCCATGAGTCTGATGCTGTAGAAGATTGTACAGGCAGCAGCCATCACAGCAAAGAAGAATAACAGTGATCCCATCTGATTGAGAAACACTCCTGCTTCGCCTGCTGCAGCAAGTTCGTAGGTGTACTCAATTATCGAATCCTTCGACCAGAAACCAGAGAATGGTGGTATGCCAGCCAGAGCCAAGACGCCTATCCACATTACAGCGAAAGTCTTGGGCATGTGTTTCTTGAGACCGCCCATCTTTGTCATGTACTTCGTATGGACTGCATGTATGACTCCTCCTGCGGATAAGAACAAGAGTGCCTTGAATGCACCATGACTCACAACGTGTAAGACGCTCGACAAGTATGCTTCTTCACCCGCATGTAACAGATGAGAATCTGCGCCAATTAGAAGACCTCCCACACCGATTGCTAGCATCATATAGCCAAGCTGACTCAGTGTCGAGAAGGCCAGTACCTGCTTCAGCTCATTTGATGTCATTCCCATCGTGGCGGTCATGAAGGCTGTAATCGCTCCAATGACTGCAATTACCAAGAAGAAGGTCTGTGCATCAGCGAGCGAGATGACTTGCAGTGCAGAGATTCCATGGTCTCCGTTGCCGCTCTCTGCAGTGGCCTCGACCATTGTTATCAAGAAACGGGCGCTGATGTAGACTCCTGCCTTGACCATTGTCGCGGCATGAATCAGAGCCGACACTGAGGTCGGACCTGCCATAGCTTCAGGCAGCCATACCTGCAGCGGAGCCTGTCCGGACTTTCCGATTGCGCCCATGAAGATCAGCAGGAAGGTCGGAATGAGCATCCCAGCCCCCACCATTGCCTGCCACCAGTGCTGAGCATTGTGTGCCATGTCGGTGAACGAGAATGTCCCTGTAAACATGAACAGAATGAGTATCCCTCCCAGCATGAAAGCGTCACCGATTCTGGTAACAACGAATGCCTTAGTTCCACAATGAGTGTTGTACTGGCCCTCAGTCTCGAACTGAAGCAGCGGGTTCTTGGCCTCGTAGCCCGTGGGATCAATCTCCGGTGGGTTCCTCTTGTCGTTCCAGAAGCCGATTAGACCATAGGAACAGAAGCCCATGATTTCCCAGCCGATGAATCCGATCAACAGGTTGTCACTCAATACGAGTGTGAGCATTCCGCCTCCGAAAGCAAGCATCAGGAAGAAGAAGCGGTTCCTGTCATCCTCATGCGCCATGTACTCGGTCGAGTAGACGTAGATGAGGAAACAGAGTGTGCTCGCAAGAACAGCCATCACAACTGACAGCGGGTCGAGAAGAACGCCGAACTCTAGATTCAGTGCCTCAACCCAGACCCAGCTTGTCTGTTGGGCAGTACTGCCTATGTCTGATAGCAGCGACCAACAAAGTATCATTGCGATACCCATGAAGATTGCAGGAGTCCAATCCCTCACCTTCTCACTGTATCTACCAACCAACGGTACTAGTAGCGAACCTCCAAGGGGGAGCACAAGGATGAGCCAATAGGGTAGTCCGAACAGCATCTGATTCACCTCATGGAGTTGGAATTATGTTAGTCACTGCCTCCACTGCTGGCATGATTATGTCGACTGCCAGACCTGGGAAGATTCCGAAGATTACGATTAGTACACCCAGAATGATCTGGGGGATTGTCATAGAATTCGGACCCTCCTTCGCGTCCTCCAGGGAGTCTGGATGAGGGCCAAGGAACACCTTCCAAAGATAACGCAGCATGTATCCTGCACTGACAATCGAGCTTGATACGGCAAGCACGGTCAGGATCAGGAATGGAAGGTCGCCTGTAGCCTGCCATGTCTGGAATCCTCCTAGGAACATCATCCATTCGCTGGCGAAACCAGACAATGGAGGACTCCCAGCAATGCTCATTGCACCTATTGCAGCAGCAAAAGCTGTAATCGGCATCTTGTTTGAGAGACCTCCCATCAGGTTGATGTCCCTCAGGCCGGTTTGATGTATAACCGTTCCAGCCGTCATGAACAACAGGCCCTTTGAGAAGGCGTGATTGATGAGATGGAACATACCTCCTGCGGCGCCGTAGGTTGAGAAAACGCCTAGCGCAAACAGGACATAGCCCATCTGTGAAACTGATGAGTAAGCGAGAAGTCGCTTTATGTCAATCTGAGCAAGCGCCATGAAGCCACCATAGAACATGGTGATTACTCCCAGCGCGCTAATCAGGAAAGCGAGGTCTCTGGCTGCAGAGAAAAGCATGATATTGCCAAACCGCATCAAGGCGTAGGCACCGGTCTCAATCATTGCGCCTGAAAGGAGTACTGAGATTGGTGTTGGGGCTTCAGCGTGAACTGGTGGGAGCCACCAATGAATCGGGAAAACGGCCATCTTGACCAAGAAGCCTGCGGCCATCAGAATGAAGATGACTTTGATGAGTCCTGATGCTATGAGCTCCTGAATGAGAGGCCCTCCAGCAAACAGAATTGATTGAATGTCCGCGATAACGAAGCTCCCGGTGTAGAAGAACAGAAGACCGAATCCAACCAGAATGGCTAGAGCTCCCGATTGTGTGTAGAGCCAGAACTTCATCGCCGTACGTCTCTTGGTCTCAGGCAATCCCCAGAATAGAATCAGGAAGTAGCTGGGTACAAGCATGAGCTCCCATGCGATGAAGAATTCGATGAGGTTCGTTGCCAACGTTACCCATTGCATGCCCATCAGGAAGAACAGCGTGTTGGCGAAGAACGTGGGCTTGTTGTGAGCGTGATCGGTATACCCTACCGCATAGACCACCGACAGAAATCCCAGAACAACAACAGCAAATGTGATCGGAAACGCTATTCCGTCTAGGAAAAGACCAAACCCACCAAGAACCTCAGACCATTCTGCTTCTTCCAGGGCAACTCCACCTTCAACCATAACACGGTAGAATGGAGGCGCCATAAGCAGGGCTGCAAACCCAGAGATTCCCACTGAAATCTTTCCAGCACTGTTTCCCTCGGCAAATCGTCCTCTAAGAACATAGATGGCAAGTCCACCTAGGAATAGCACTGCCAGTGACAGGGTCATGAATGGGAACTCGAAAGTCTGCATCATCGGAATCTTCTCCCTCGCCACTCAAGTGGGTCACGTTCAAGAGTCTCAATTTTGTCGGGGCCATAGAGGAGGTCGTCTCTTTCACCCTCGCTGAGGTCGACTATCGGTGTGTGGAATAGTGAATCGAAGCGACATGCTTCGACACATAGACCGCAGAAAATGCACCTTGAGTAGTCGAAGTATAGCGCTGCGTCCTTCTCGTACATCTTGTCCTCTTTGTCGATTCGAATTGCCACTACTGGACAAGCACGTACACACTGTGAGCAAGCTGTACACTTCTCACGAATGTGGATGTGCCGACCCCTGGTTCGCTCAGGATAGTACCTGTCCTCGAAGGGGTAGAGGCTAGTGAAGGGTCTCACGAACACTTGTCTGAAGACATGTTTGAAGATTCTGAACATGTCGCCTAGTACGCTAAAGAACCCCATCTTTCTATCCTCCTATGACAAGAAGCGCCAGTCCTGGGAAGTAGGCAATCGCCAGGAGGGCAACGACGACGTTCAACACTGACAGTGGAAGTAAGTACTTCCAGCAGTAGCGCACAATTTGATCCTGCCTGAGTCTGTAGAACGATGATGTCACTATTACAAAGAAGAAGAACACAACCAGGAACTTGATAATGAAATTGACAACTGCGGGAATGAACGGTAGTCCCCAGAAGCCTCCAAAGAATAGTGTCACCAGTAGTGCGCTGTAAAGCAACTGCTCGGCAAATTCAGCGAAGTAGGTCATTGTGAAGTAAATGCCTGAGAACTCAGTCCTCCACCCGAAGATGATCTCCGAGTCTGCCACCGGTGCGTCGAACGGAAATGTTCCAACCGAGGCAATCGCAGCCACCAAGAATGTGACCATGTTCACTGGCAGAAGAACCACGTACCAGATGCCTGCTTGAGCCTGTGCGATTCCCATCACACTCAACGATCCAGCTAGTAGTGCTGGGCCCACCGATGAGATAATCATCGGAATCTCGCATGCAAACTGATTGTTTGCTGCTCTGAATCCGCCTATCAATGAGTACTTCGAACCAGAAATCCATCCCGATAGAAGCGCTATCACGGGCACTGCTGTTAGGAAGGCAAAGACAAGGACTAGGCTGACTGAAAGGTCTGCAATGAACCAAGAGCTATCCCAGGGGATGAAGGCGAAAGGCAATAGAACTATGATAAGCAAGAATGATGGTAGGAACCTGTACATCCAGCGTCTGGCTTTCTCTGGGATGATGGTCTCCTTTGAGATGAGCTTTATAGCGTCCGCAAACAATTGGAGTCCGCCGTACTTCCCAATGTGAAAAGGCCCTCTTCGCGCTTGTATTCGTCCCCACAACTTCCGCGTAGACCATACTGCAAATATAATCCCCATCACGATGAAGATTAGCCCAGGAAATATGACCGCCTTGAACAAGAAGCCGATGTTGTAGACAACAACACTCCAGACGTAAACGAAGATTGCCCAGATGCTGCTGAGCCACCAGAAGATGGCTCGGACCCACCACGAAATGACATCGTGAAGCCAGGTCGGTATTCCAAAGAGCCAGTCGACAATTCCATCAATCCATGTCTGCATTGTCATGTCACCTCCTAGCGATCCCACCATCCCGGATACGGGTCCAAGCTGCCGAATATTACGATGAAGTCCGCGAACTTCGAGCTGGGAACGAGATGTTTCAGAGAGTAGTATGAGGAGAAGCAAGGGCCCCGTATCTTGGCCCGCCAAGGAGTCTGCGCCTTGTCCTGTGTCTTCAGCCATAGTGTGGTAACTCCTCTTGTACCTTCTACTCGGCCGTAGGCTTCTCCTTCTGGAAGTCTGTTGGCCTTGGCTCTGTGCTTCGGGTCGATGATTGGGCCATCTGGAACCTGAGGCAAGAGCTGCTTGATAATGCCCAATGAGGTCTCGACTTCGAGAAACCTCTGAACCATTCTGTCATACGCGTCGCTTTCCCCAGGGTGGTCTTCATTGTGAACAGTCGGAACTTCCCAATCACACATATCATATGCAAGACTGGGATCTGGATCATCTTTGCGCAGGTCCATGGGGACACCACAAGCTTTGATGTTTGGACCTGAGAGACCCCACTTGAGACCCTGCTCTGCTGTAAACTGACCGATGCCCTGTGTTCTAACCCTGAATGTTGGCCCCCTTAGTAGCATATCTTTGAACTTGGGTAGACGATCCTCGATACGGTCCATTGCTCTCTCGAGCTTCGCGATAACACCTTCATTGAAGTCATACTTGACGCCGCCTGGGGTGTTGTAAGATACTGCATGACGAGAACCTGAAAGCTCTTCAAAAGCGTCAAGGAAGAATTCTCTATCAACCCATGGCCACAAGAGCATTGTGAAGAGACCTAGCTCTGCGGCAAACTGACCCCACCAGAACTGCAAGCTGTGAATCCTACTTGCTTCCATCATTATTGTGCGCATGACCTTGGCACGCTCAGGAACTTCGAGTCCGGCAATCTTCTCAACTGCAGTCACGTACGGATATTCTGCCAAGAATGCCTCTAGCATGCAGAGCCGCTCCATTATGAGCGCGCCCTGTCTGAAGTTTCTGAACTCCATGACCTTCTCCGCAGACCTGTGGAAGTAGCCTGCGTTGGGATCACATTCCACGATGTAGTCGCCGACCAGAGTCAGTTTCGTCGCCCATCCGTGAGCGGAAACGTGCTGTGGACCGAACCAGATCTCGATTGCATCATCAACAATGTCGGTTTTCATTCTGGCGACTCTCCTCCTTCCTTGGGCGTCGTCGATGGCGTAGGCCGCGCAGGCCTCTCTGCCGCTGGGGGTTTTGGTTTCGGTTGTGGGAGACCGGACTCCTCAAGTCGACTTCTATCGGTCTGGAAACTCTTCCTTAGAGGATATTTGCCTTCGAGCTCTTCGGGCAGCAGCAGCAGTCTCAAGTCTGGATGTCCGCTGAACCCGATTCCAAACATCTCATGAGTCTCACGTTCGTGCCACTCGAATCCCGGATAGATGTCTGATACCGATTCTACTTCGGGTGCTTCACCTTCTATTGGAACTCTTAGCTGACATAGAAGCTTGTTCGAATGCGACCAGAATATGTAGATCAACTCGTACTGGTCATTCTCAAGATCAACAGCAAACATTGACTCGGGAAGAAAGTCGGAGACTGACTCATCAAGCAATGCGACGATGGCCCGTATCTTGTCGGCAGGCATGACAAGCTCGATTCTGTTTCCCTCTAGTGGATTGGCTTGAACCTCTGGGAACTTGTTCACAATATCGCGCCCCAGAGTAGATGCCGAACCAGATGATTTCATGTGCTCACTCACTCTGCATCTCCTCCTGGATACCGGGGCGTCCAAGATCGACAGTGCCGTATCTGCTATTGTACATGAGCATCAAAACCATCGCGAGAGCTGTGTGAGCTGCCGCGACTGAAATCACTAGAATCACGAGAGCCTGCCCTGTAAACGTGAAAGTCTCCATGTAGAGGGAGAGGGCGACAAGCGCGACCGTTACACCATTGGCCATGATCTCTGCGCCAATTAGGACTCGAATCAGGTTACGTTTGACAGCCATGCCATATGCGCCGAGACCAATCATCATGAAGGAGAATGTTAGATACCAAGACAGGGGGATCATTCTGCCACCTCCTCCTGCTCATCTTCAGGTTCCTCTGGACCATCTACCACCGGTGTTTCGTCCCCACCATCATTCGAGGAACCGATTCCATAGTCCTTGCTCTCTGGGTTCATCCGCTCCGCTTTCTCCATCTTCAGAACGGCTATCGCTCCGACTAGCGCTGTAACCATAACAAGAGCAATCATCTGGACGTATATCCCGTGTTCACCCCAAAGCCACACTGCGAGTTGCTCTAGACTTTGAGCAAGGTCCACTCGCTGTTGAGGAATACCGGTGTCCCAACCTGCTGGGGCAGGCCATTCATATAGAAGGGCCAGAGCGGCTGCAAATACAACTGCGAAGATTGAGACAAGAAGTCCCACCCTCCGTTTTGATGGCCCCTCAAATGCCTCCAAGGTCGTATCTTGCGCTCGTGGTAGCAATAGAACGCCGAATATGATGAGAACGCTAATACCTCCCGTGTAGACCGCGATTTGCATACCGGCGATAAAGGGAGCTTCCAACAACAAGAAGAAGCCAGCTACAAGGGATGCCATGATTCCAAAGGAGAACACTGCATAAACGATGTCCCTGTGTTCCAAAGCCAGATAGGCCAGGAAGAGGACTATGGCGGCAATCGCAATGAACTCAACTGGTTCGAGAAGATCTACTAGTTCGTTCCCTTGCATCTCAGTGACCTCCAGAATGTCCTGTGCTATGGGCACGGGCTTCCTTTCGCTCCTGGTAGAGTTCAAGGGTCTCCTTGCCATCCAATGTTGTTTGAGGCAGTGTCCTCATCACGAAGTTGATTCCAAGCATGATAATGACGACGAAAATCAGAGTCTGCCAGACAACAGGGATGTCGAGCCTGAGTGACGATGACGCAAGCAGCCATAGGAATGCGCCCATGACGTCGACGACAACGAAGAGTATCGTGTAAATGAAGTAGTTGTACGGGTAGGCAATTCGAGCGGGACCGATAGGCTCCTCACCACATTCATACGAACTCAGTTTCTCACTGTTCTGCAAAACATGGGGGCGCAATACCCATGATGCAAGCAACATCACAACAACGAGGACAACACCAAGTAACGCCCAGATCAAGACTGGGATAAAGTCCATGAATAGTCTCATCTTCGGGAACCGTCCCAATGTTTTGCCAATGGTTGAGCCCTAGGTGGGCGGTCTACCCACTAGGGTTGAGAGGGCCGCGTACAAACAGCCTAGATAAAAACGCTTCGCCATTTTTCACAAAGGAGTTATATAGAGCATCGAAATGAGAACGCCGCAGTACTGAGCTGGACTCAGGCTAGGTGATTATATTGGGATATAGAGAAGAGGGTTCATTCTTCTACTATCTTGCCCTCCTGATCGGCATGACTCTTGTAGGGGCATACTTCTGGTACATCTTGGACACCCCACTCACGAATACAGTATCTCATTTGATGTTGTTCTTGTCAGGAGTCCTTCTTGTCGTTTCGACGATGGGCCTTGGATACGCCAATACACGCTCTGGTCGAATAGGATTGACTGCCATGTCCGGCATTTTTGCCGGGGTCCATGGCTACCTTGACATAACCGTCTTCCCACTCCTTACAGGAATCATACTCTTTGCTTGGATTGCATTTGGCCTAATGTTGGCTTTTGCCGCCTTTGCCTGGCTAAAAGAGTAACTTCCGAGAAGTTCAGTCGCCTGAGGAAGGTTCCTCTTCTTCCTTAGGCTCTTCTTTCGTTTCTGGCATATCGACTTCTTCAGGCTCAATCTTCGACGGCTCACCCTGAACAGTTGCTGGTTCTTCTGGAGTACCCTCTTCTGAGACTTCCTCTTCGCCCTCTTCGGGTTCCTCTGGCTCTTCTGGCTCAGGGATGTACTTGGCCTGAATCGCCGCCACATCCATAATCCCTGGTGTGACTCTTTCCTCAGGGGAATGCTGGAGTGCAAAGCCACCAGCAAGAAGTAACGGAGCACCGACTCCCCAAGTCGCAAGGAACACTCCTCCACCAACTTGGAACGAGATCATGACGTAGATCAGAGCAGCGAAAACACTCAATCCCAGAGCCGGAGCCTTTCTCCTGCCCCGAGCTGGTCTTAGATAGCCCAAGAAGAAGAACGCCATGACTAATGGCAGAAGCAGAATAAGGGAAGTACCAGCAAAGGCCCCTGCTTCGGCGAGAATAGCGTTCACGTACGCTGGGTCCGTTATTGGCAGGTATAGCATGAAATGGAAGTAGTAGGCAGCGAGGAGCATGAAGCCTAGCCATGGCACGCAATACTGGTCTGTGTCTTCACGAAGAGTCATCGCATTTCCTCCTACTGCATCATCCCCATGGCATCCTGGTTCTCGTACTTCATCTGCCAATGTGTCGTGCCTGCACGAATCTTGTTCTGCAAGATGATATGTGCCCGCACAAAGTCAACTGGCTTGGGCGGACAACCGGGCAGGTAGACGTCAACCGGTACAACCTTGTCAGGCGGCGTCATGAGCGAGTAGCCGTCCCAGAAGAGACCCCCACTTGCAGCACACTGACCGAACGACATGACGTACTTCGGCTCGGGCATCTGCTCGTAGATTCGTCGAAGCCTTGGCGCCATCTTCTTCGTAAGAGATCCTGAGATCCACAGTACGTCGCATTGCCGAGGTCCGAATAGAGGCAGCATTCCGAATCGCTCAATATCCCATCTTGACGCCACTGCGGCCGCACCGTCAACCATGCAACAGCCAAGTCCGTACTGGACCGGCCATGGGCTGTGAGCTCTCCCCCATCTAAGCATCCACTTCAGTGGCGGGACATTCTGCAGCCACTTGAGCAATATCGGTGCAATGCGGCCGAATCCGTTCCTGAAGAAGTCATAGAATATCCAGAGGAAGTACTTGCCGATTCTGAGAATGAATGGAAGCCAATAGGCAAACACCTTGCCTGGGTTCGAGATTTCCTTCGGGTCCCACTTCAGCTTGGCGGCGCGGATCTTCGCAAGCCGTCGCTTACCAAAGTAGGTCGATGCGTAGTTGGCGAACCATATTCCCGTAGAGTGAGGATGTCCACCGTGACGCTGTGCAATCTTGAAGATGACGAAGCTCTGTGCCCAGCTGAACATGAAGAAACGTCGACGCTCGTCTTCGAGGAAGTATCCCATCATCGTAACGCCGTTCTTGGACGTGACATAGCCATCGATTCCAGCGCGAGCTGAAGCCTGCTCAAACTGGAAATCACTTAGGATTGGTTCAAGGTTTTCAAGCGGAGCAAACGCCTGTCCTACAACCAAAGTTGGGCCGCCTTTCTTAACACGCATAGGATAGTAGCGGTCATGCCATTCGTGTTCGGCTACATGCTTGTCATATACAACACCTTGGAACTCCTCTGCCACGTGCCGAACTAGGGCGTGGCCCTCTTCGACTTCTTCATCAGTTCCGTCATAGGCAACCAAGACCATCCCGTGATGAACAGGGAATGGGAACTTCTCTTCACTTTCCCAGTTTGCCTTCTTGAGGTCAGTGTACTTGCTCTCTTCGAACTTGATTGTATGAGGCGTCGGTCCTTCCTCAACGATCTTCTCAATGGCGAAGACCATCAAGTAGTTCTCGGGAAAACTAGCCACAATCGGTTTTATCGGCGTCAACGGCTTAATCTTGAGTTTGACTTTGGTTATAATCCCAAGAATCCCCTCGGTGTCGCACCAGAGGTCAGTATCCTTGCTTCTGATGATTCTACCTTTTGGCAGTACAGCCTCGACTTCAATCACGTTGTCGTTGATTGTGCCATACTTGAGTGAGCCGATACCGTCTCCGCCTTGTGAAACCCATCCGCCGACCGTGGCAGATAATCCAGATGATGGATAGGCTCTCAGATCCAAGTCGTGTCGGTTCAACTCGAACTGAAGATTGGCCCAAGAGATGCCAGGCTCAACAGTAACGGTCAGATTTTCTTTGTCGATTTCAACAACAGAGTCCATCCTGCGCATGTCAACAACAATGCCGCCCTTTCTCGGAATTGCACCGCCATAACCCGAGGTCCCTGCGCCTCTTGGCACAAGCGGGATTTTGTGTTTGTTTGCGAATTCGTAGAGGGTCTTGATCTCCTGAGGGGTCTCTGGCTGAACGATAGCATCGGGGTTCGGGTTCATCAGCCACCCGACTTGCTTGGGCAACGACCCGACATCCATCCCTTGAATAACGAGTTCATGCTTCTCAGTGAGAAGCCGGTCACCGAAGGTCTCGGCGAGTTTAGAGGCAAGTTTCTTTTTCAGCGTCACGCAGGGACTCTCCATACTGTCTGCTGATGGTCGGGGGGTGGATTCCTCCGACATAAAAACCTAGCGAGATTCAGGCACCGGGTCGGACCACTCGACAGCGATTTTGGACGTTTGTCATAGAGAAAAAGTATTAGTGCAGGTTTGTGGGGAACCCGACGACGGAAAGAAGTATGCTTCTGAGGTCTTGAAACAATGAAGTTCCCTCTGCTTGAACAGTACGGTCTCCAGGACCAGCCTTTTACTTGTGCCCAATGCAGCTTCTGTCAAGTAGGAAATGGTGCATGCCCGACATACAAGGTCAAGCGTCGTGACAGTTATTCTGGAAAGGGCAAGATGATTTTGGCTAGGACACTCATCCAAGGCAGAATCAAACCCTCTGAAGGGCTCGAGGGTTTGAGAGATGCAATCTTTGGGTGCACTCTTTGCGGAGGCTGTGAGGAAATCTGTCAGGTCGACATTCCTTTCGTCAAGATCTATCAGCTTCTTCGAGCAGACTTCCTCAGGAGAGGAATGTGGCCGGAAGAGCTTGTTCCAATGAAAGAGACCCTTGTCGATGACTTCAACGTTCAGGGTCAGGATAATGATGATAGAGTTGAAGGATGGTCATATTGGCATCCAGATGAAGATGCGCTTCTTGAGAAGGTTGGACAGAACGCGAAGACTGCCTTCTTCTTTGGGTGCAACTCATCATTTAGAGGAGTACCCATCCAAGGAACAATTGCGACACTCCTAATAATGGACAAGATTGGCGAGGACTACACAGTTCTCGGAGATGAAGAGTGGTGTTGTGGTGCCCCGTTGATAATGACAGGTGACTTCGATTCGGCGCGCAAGTTCGCTGAGCACAACATCAAGCAATACAAGGAGCTTGGTGTACAACGGATAGTAACCAATTGTCCTGGTTGTTACAAGATGTGGGCACATGAGTATCATGAATTCCTAGACATTGACCATCCATTCGAGGTTGTCTATGGTGCTCAGTATTTCTCACGCCTCATTGATGAAGGAAAGCTCGCTGAATTCACCAACCCTCTTGATGTGACTGTTACATTCCACGATGGTTGTGACGCGGGTCGAAACTCAGGCATCTATGAGGAACCACGGAAAGTCCTCGAGCATCTGCCAGGTGTTACACTCGAAGAGCTACCTCACAACAAAGCCAACTGCTATTGTTGTGGATCCGGTGGAGTACTAAGGCCAGTTGACGCCGACTTTGCGCTGGAGATTAACAAGCTCAAAGTCGAAGACATCGAGCAGACAAGCGCAGACTGGGTTATTGCCGCTTGTCCATCGTGTGTTGACTTCATGAATGATCAACTGCCCCAGACGGGGTCTCAGAAACGAGTAAAGGACCTCTCAGTGCTCGTTGCTGAAGCTTTGGGCCTAACGTGGGATGGGCTTGACGAGATCTACGGCTAAGAATCGATGCGCTTTCGACATGTAAATATGTAGCCGTTTACGGTTACAGTCTAATGAGCGAGCTGTCAATCAGAGACCGTATCAAGAAGAAGAAATGGGTCTACGAAGAGATCGTCGAAAGAGTCCCGCCATTCAGATGGTTACCGCCAACTCTAGACGTCGTCGCTCAACTTCTACTTGTTGAGGCAGTGGGGATAATCGCATTCATCTACTTTCAGATGCCCCTTGAAGCTGTCATATTCGGTTCGCTCGCAATTGTCTACACAGTTGTCTGGTCTGCAGGATGCTTGAACATCATTCCTTGGGTCAGACGCCTGAGGGACCCAACAAATGAACAAGAATTGCGAGTTCTGCAAGCCTACAAGGAACGACTTCTTCTTAGTCGCCCAATCGAGCTAGCTGGAGGTCTCCTTTGTTTTGCCGGAGTGATTACGATTCTCTTCCTCAATCAGGATGTCTTGAGAGACTTCCTTGGTAGTGGCTTCGGGAATCCTTTACTGTTTGTTCTGGTGGGCGTGCTGGCATGGGATATCAGCTACAGACTGGGGCTTTCATTCGTCACAACTATGCTTGCGGCAAACAGATCCATCCGACTGAGTAACGCTGCAAACAGAAGAAGAGGATTAGAATACACTGCCTATACCGAAGTCCAGACTTTGAAATCACTTGATCTGGTGAACCTATACTGGGGGGCATCAGCGGTTCTGCTCCTCCCAATAGCAAGCAGACTCCCTCTTCTGTTCTATGGCCTCCTCGCCTTTTTAGGAGCGATTCTGGGATTCTCGGTCCTAAGCTTGATGATGATGGAGACCGTTCCATGGCTTCCTCCTGATGTAGAGAGCATCCTGCATCACGAACGGTTTGCCTATGTTGCTTTGTGTTCCAAGAAGCAGACACACGTGACGCCAGTAGTGTTTGTCTATGATGGGAAGCACCTCTACTTCGCCATATCTGTGGCTTCCGCCAAGTACAGGATTCTCAAGAAGAATGACAAGATAGCCGCGCTTGTGGATCTTCGAGACCGAAGGAATCCCATGAACAACCGGGCCGTTATGCTGCGAGGAAAAGGCATGATTCTCGGAGAGCTAACGCCGCTGGGTACATTGAGACTCTTTATCTATGGATTGTGGATGCTCTGGGTACGATCTCTCTTCTGGAGGAAGTACCCACTCTACATGAACTACTATGAAGAACGTACTCATGAACTGCCCCTTGCTTGGCAGAACAAACCGTTCCTGTCAAGACTTATGGTTCGTATAGCGGTTGAGAAGATAACTTACTGGAGGGCGGCGAAACCGTTGCCACTCAGGGTGTGATCGCATGTTTCAGGCCAAACCAGCAAGGACCCAGTTGCGAAAGACCAGGAGCATTCCATTAGAGGCACTTCATGTCCTCAAAGATGGATTCTTTGCATATCTTGCCACAGCCAAGATGGATTGCAACCCGCACCTTACGGCGATGTTCTACATATGGGACGAAGATTCTAGATCCATCTACATGATTGCTTCGAAGAGAAGCCGCAAGCTGTATAACATCAGGAATAACACAAAGGTCTGCGTCACCATTGACGAGCGCGATCCATTTTCACCTGGAAGAAACTGCGGTGTTATGATTAGGGGCAACGCCCACCTCGTTGAGATGGAAATCGCACCTCAAGACATCATGCTAAACTTTCTTGAGAAGTATATGGATTTCCTCGGAGTCGGATATCCGCTCGGTACGAGAATCGCGATTCGTGTCGATCCAAAGTATCTCTCCTATTGGAAAGGAACCAACTTCTATCGTTGGAAGAACCCAGACATATAGAAGAAGGCTTGAATCACTCAATGGTCCATGGTGTGAATTCGTTCGTCAATAATATGAAATGGTTACGAGATGTAAAATAGCGCCCACAGATATCTGGATACCGTAACCATTCTGAAAACATTCGATAGCAGAATCTTGGAATTTCGGAAAGAGTTTAAAAGTCGCCCATTGTGGGACCGACCTCGACTAGCGACGAGATGCACACCATATCTCTCGATGGTGACTGATGTGAAGAAGCAGGTTCGTGTTGGTTTGGTTCTCGCGGCCGTGGGATTCGTAATAATCTTGGCCGCAGGAAGTGTTGTTGGTTTCCCCAGTCAAAGTGGAAACTGTGCTTCGAGCGGCTGTCATGATGATCCTTCTGGGATAACAATCACGACTGACACGACTGTCAATACAGAACCAGGAGCGACATTCGAGCTCACGGTAGATGTAGTTGGACGGTCAGGTCAGAATTCGTTGCTGCTCAAGTTTCCAAGTAATCTTGAAGACAACAGCCTCTTCACCTATGTTGGCTTGAGCGCGGAAGGCGAGGTCAGCGATGGAGATCCAGCAGATTTGGATCCCGACACAGATGAGGTCAGTGTGCAGTACAGCATTACAGCTCCCGGGGGTGCTGGTTCCTATACTCTAACTCTTTTTGCAGCCCAACATACACCAAATGGAAACAGCATTGACATACTAGTGAGCGTTGTTCCAACGGGCCCTGGACCACTAATCACGGATGTAAATCGTACACCGTCCATTCCGGAGGCGGAAGAAACCATCACTATTACTGCGAATATCTCTTCGCAGTACGCTATAACTGAGGCTACACTTCAGTATAGCACTGATAACGGCACAAACTGGGCGAATGTATCGATGTTTCTTGTCGGAGACTTATACGAGGCAGAGATACCTGGTTTTGCTGATGACACATATGTCACTTACCGTATAGTGGCGGTAGATGAGAATGGGATAGAGAGCATTTCGGAGGCTGCAGAGTATGCTTACAGGGTTGGTGACTTCCCGATACCTCCCCAAGAACCGCCGCCACAGTTACACTACGGCTATTATCTCGGCGCGCCTGCCATCTTTCTGGCATATCTAGGGACTGCACTTGAGTACTATGACGAGGAGAAGTTCACAAGGCTACACGGATTGATGCTTACTGCCGCTTACATTCTTACCTCCATCAACATTCTTCTATTGTTCCAAGAAAGCCCCTCCGCATGGACCGCTTTGAACCCGATGTACATGCTTGACATGTCGAATATATTGCTCTTCGTTCACTCTTGGCATATCTGGATTGGCATACTCAGCATGATTCTCGGTACTCTCGCTCTAATTACGCATCTCGCAGGTTGGAAGACCTGCAATCTTGGACTACCTGCAGTTCTGCTTTGGACGATACTTGGAATATCAGGAATCTATCTCAACATCGCTTTCAGGATGTGATAAAATGGCTGACGAACAAGAAACAGTAGTAGAGACTCTGACATCCGATGATCCAATCGTGGCCAAGATTGCCAGGATCGTTGGAGCAGAAAACGTGTCAGACACTGAGCTTGAGAGAATCGTCTACAGCGGTGACCCTTCATCACTGCCTCAGTTCCACTATCGCTGGAAGTACAAGTATCTAGTTGATTATGTTGTAAGAGTCAAATCGATTGACCAAGTCCAGGCCATAGTCAAGATTGCTGGCGATGAGAATATTCCGATAATCCCGAGAGGCGGTGCGTCAAGCTGCCTTGGATCTTCAAGTCCAACACGCGGCGGGATTTCACTCGACACGAAACCAATGAATCAGGTAATAGAAATCAACTCCTCGGAGATGTACGTTCGTGTGGAGGCAGGTGTCACGTTCAATCAACTTGAAAGAGAGTTATTCAAACATGGTGTGACTCTGGGAATCCGACCAACAAGTGCGAGGTCTGCGGTAATCGGAGGCTGGATTGGGTGTGGGGGCGAGGCGGGCATAGGTACTCCCCTTCACGGATCGCTAGTCAGCAACATCCTCGAGCTGAAAGTAGTCAAGCCAAACGGCGAGTCTGTGAACGTAACTGGTGATGATATTGGTCTCTTCTGTGGCTCCTATGGAATCTTAGGCGTCATCTGTGAGGCCAAGCTTCGCGTTGTCAAGTACCCCAGTGGACATACTACCTTCAGCTATGCGTTCGATCTTCTTGAACACACCTGCAATGCAATGAGGCATCTGTCAATGCTGGAGCCACAGCCAGTGTATCTCAAGATTGCAGACAAGCAGTTTCAGTCATACAGCAATCCTCTGGAAAAGGGGAACTATGTCTTGACGGCAACCTATCAGAACGAACCCGACCCCTGTCCTACGGACAAGATCGAGGCGATAATGGCAGATAATGGTGGCGAATATCTCGGTGCAGACTATTCCCTCAAAGACTGGTATTTGGTTGAGGATTGTGAGTTCAATCCTAAGGAGCACTGCCAGACTCTAATGTTCCAGGAAATGCTTGTACAAGTTGACAAGCTCTATGATCTGCTTAAGTCATACGAATCCTACAAGAAGTCACACAAGACACCAGCGATTTGGTTTGCGATGCTTGGGCATGATGGTTGGATTCGAGCAGAACTTATGGCGATGCTAGATCCTGAGAAGTATCTGAAGTTTATTGGTTCGAAGGGAATCTTGCACAAAATGGTGGGCAAGTCAGTCAAGCTGGGTGGGGGACCATATACGATTGGCCTTCAGAACTCAGTCTACATGAAACGGGCATTTCCAAATAGACAAGAGAAGATGATTGTTGCTAAGGACAAATGGGATCCTGGTGGTATCATGAATCCAGATAGAGTGACATCATGCTTAACATCGTACCTTAGAATGAATGTGTTGTTCCAGCTCGCTGCTGGGATAAGGCGCCTGTCTAAGATAATTGACCGAGGTGAATGAAACGATGAGAGTTGATCTACAAAAGAAGATAATGCGTCATTGTGGTTCATGCAACTTCTGTCGTGATTTTTGCCCCATGTATCAGCAACTTGGATCAGAACTGGATAGCCCCGGAGGGAAGTTGAGAGCCCTTAGGGCCTATGCTGAGAAGATGAGGAAACCACCCCAGGAGCTGCTTGACAGGCTATATTGTGCTGACTGCAGGAGATGTGAAGCAATCTGTCCGGCTGGCGTTCCTGTCACTACCATTTGGCATGATGCAAAGGCATCACTACTGGCGACAGGCGGTGAAATGTCCGAGAACCTGATGAAGGTTCTGGAATGGATTGACCAGGAGGGTACGGCTTTCATAGGTTACGAGGCAGACGACAGGACAGAATGGGCAGAAGACCTTGAGCTGCCGCCTGAGTCAAACACAGCCATATTCTCTGGTTGCATGGGTTCATACTACTATCCGGACCAACCTGAGATTGTCGTTGACATGCTTGACAAACTCAAGATATCTGCTGGCTATGTTCCGAGTGAGCAATGCTGCGGTCTCTTCAACTACTGGGCAGGCGACGATAAGGGATTCGAAGCCGTTGCCAGAAAGAACTATGAGATGTTCAAGAAGGCAGGAGTGGACCACATAGTAACTGGCTGTGGAGGTTGCTTCGGAACTCTTGCTGAACACTATCCGCACTTCATCCCAGAGTTCGACATCAAAATCCATCATACTGTAGAAGTGCTCGCCGATAGCGTGAGAAACGGTGTTCTCACATTCAGCGGAAAGGAGGGAACGTACACATTTCATGACAGCTGCCATCTAGGCCGCGCTCTCGGAATCTTCGAACCGCCTCGTGAGATAATCCGAGCTGTCCCAGGGCTTGAACTAGTCGAAATGGCCAATCACCATGAAGACTCCGCGTGCTGTGGAGGTTTTCTCACGGTGCTTGACCCGGATCTCGCTGACATGGTAGGCAAGTCTAGAGTGCAGGAAGCAGTGGACATCGGAGTAGATGGGATTATCACTGAATGTGTATCTTGTTACAAGAGCCTCGGATACAGTGCAAGAGAGACAAACTTGGAAGTGATTCAGCTTGACGAGCTGATTCTTGACCTTGCGATGTCATCAGTGAGGGAGTAAAGACAACCCACAGAAATAAATGAGAGTAAATTTGGAAGTGTAACCATGAGCAGTCCACGAGGTACGAAGGTAGTTATTGTTGGTGCTGGAATAGCTGGATTTAGTTGCGCTTTGGAACTAAAAGGCCTGAAGGCACGCTGCACAATTCTTGAGAAAGAGAGCACTGTTGGCGGACGTACCAGGTCCTATACAGAATCTGGTTATGTCTTCGACCAAGGTCTTCACTTCTTTGTCGGTGGTTTCAAGTCGCTCATTCCGATTCTAGAGAGAAGCGGCGTGAGGATGACTACTGTTGGAGAAGGTGCAGTCTGGATCAAGGACGGTGAGAAGCACATTGTCCGGAAGTCAGCAGTTGATCTTGCGAGATTCGGTCTGCTCCCAGTTCCGGACAGGGCGAGGCTTGGCTTGCTCGTGCAAGAGAACATAGGCAGAGAAGACAATGAATTCCTTGACATTGACAATATGACCTTCACGCAATACGCAGAGGAGAAGGGTATTCCTGAGTCTATTCAGAATGATTTCTATGACCCACTCATTCGCACAGTCACATTCATGACTCCGGATGAGGTGTCTGCTGGTCAGTATCTGTACTCTGAGAAGCTCCGCTTTGCCTACGAAGAAGGCTTCAGGGCTATGTACCCAGAGAGAGGCGGTCTCGGTAGCGTGCCATATACACTCATGCTCCAGGCACGCAACTTCGCTGTCGAACCTCGGGTGAATTGTGCCGTGAAGCAGGTTGTGATTGAGGACGATAAGGTTCAGGGTGTAGAGTATGAGACTGAAGGCAAAGCTGAATACCTAGAGGCTGACGCTGCAGTCATTACGACTCCTATTGATTTGCTCCCGAATCTCGTGAAAATGAACAAGCTTCCAAGCGATTTTGCAAAAGCAGTCGGCAAGTTCTCCTACACTCCGTCAACTGTTGCCTACTTTGGCCTTTCATCTCGAGTCCTTGATTTCAACGTCGGCGCGTTCGTCCCTGGAAGGAAGATAAACATCATTGCAGAAGCCAAGAGAGTCTCTGGTGTGCTTGCACCAATCGGAGAATCACTTCTCACGGTTACTAGCATAGACAAAGATCTTCTGAAGATGAGCAATGGTGAAGCGACCGAAGCAATCCTGGATGAGCTTAAGGAGCTAATACCGGGCGTCGAGAAGAAGGTGACTTGGAAGAAGAGCTGGAAGATTTGGAGATCTGTTCTTGCTCAGCCCCCAGGAATCTTCGAGGACCGGCTAAAGACGAACCGCACCGGAGTGGAAGGGCTCTATGTCGCAGGGTCCCATGCCAATTGCGGGATGTACTATGCCTCAATGGAAGCTGCATCCAGGTCGGGCATAGCCTGTGCAGGCGAGATGGTCGCAGACCTCACGTGAGAGTCAATCAGAAAGAATAGGTGTGTCCTGCAAAAAAGGACACGTGCCATTCTTTATACGCTCGTTTCGTACCGGCTGAACATGACTTCCACGGGTGTGCCATCTTGACAAAGTTTGATGTGTCAAAGCAAGGAGCTCTCAGCACCGAACCGTATGTCTGTGCATCCTGTGGAAACTGTACTCTAGTATGTCCAGTGTTCAGGCAGATGAAATGGGAACCGTACGGATCAAGGGGAAAACTGCACGTCATCAAATCCATTGTTGAAGGAAGGGAAGAGTTCGATGAAGACATCGTGCAGAAGATTTTCATGTGTGCGCTCTGTGAGCATTGCACAGAGGTCTGCACAACAAGCATCAATCTTGATAGGTTCTGGGAAGCAGCTAGAAGGTATGCACTCGAAGAAGGTCTCCTACCTCCTCCTGCGGCGTATGCTAGGGAGTCAGTTTTGTCCTTCGGGGATCCCTTTTCAATGGGGCCCTCCAACAGAATGATCTGGAGTGAAGGTTTGGAAGAAATCATTCAAGATAGAATAAACAAACCTGCTGAAGTTGCATACTTCCTGGGGTGTCATGTTGGCCTCAATGCGCAGGTGCATGATATTGCACGCTCAATGGTTAGGATACTCGATTATGCTGGAGTTGATTTCACTCTCCTCGGGGACCTCGAAACATGCTGTGGTGCTCCTCTGGTCTGGGCAGGGGATCCTGACAGTGCACCACCGGTCAACGGGAAGAATATCGAAGCAATGCGGAAGCTTGGTGTGCGCAAGATTATCTTCAGTTGTCCTTCCTGTATAACTGCATGGCAGAGCACTTACTATCAGATTCACGGAAAACCCGTGCGTGATGAATTCGAACTTCTGACCCCATCACAGTTCATTGCACGACTCAACGACAAGGGCCTATTGGATTATGAAGAGCAGCCGATGGTAACAGTGACTTTCCACGACCCATGCATATCGGCACGAAGACTAAAGACAACAAAAGAGCCACGTGATGTCATTGAAAGGATACCTGGTGTATACAAAGTTGAAACAGTGCCTTCGGAGCAAGAAACTAGATGCTGTGGATCACATGCACTGCTTAACAGGATCGACCCGCTGCTCGCGTCCCAAATTGCTGAAATGCGCCTTCGAGATGTCTCTGTTACTCCAGCAACAATGGTAATTACCGAGTGCCCGAGATGTATTAGAGCCTTTGACCTTGCTAGAATGACGTTGGGGTACAATGTAGAATTGAAGGACATCACACAGATTGTCGCTGGCTCTCTGAAACCAAAAGACTCTGGAGGTCAGTGATGCCGTGGAAATCAATATCCAACACCTCGAAGACATTGTAGGTGCGGATAATGTTACTGACGATAGCGAGACGTGCAAGGCCTACTCCAGGGATGTGTCAAGCCTACCGAAGCTGGCCGGCCAGATTCTTGACGATCAATTTGATGCCGTAGCTCAGCCAGTGACCGTCGAATCATTACAGAAACTTGTGACGTATTCAGGTAGGCGGAAGATTCCCTTGACGATCCGCGGAAACGGGACTTCAGGGTGGGGAGGGTCCATTCCGACACGAGGCGGAATATGTGTAAGTCTCACACACATGTCGAGAGTACTGAATCTCGATGACTTTGGCCTGACCGTTACCGTAGAGGCGGGAATAACTTGGCGTGAGCTGTTGATATTCCTGAATCGTCTGGGATCAACTCTTCCGGTCTACCCATCAAGTGCGACAGCAGCTACTGTTGGAGGATTTGTTGCCAGCGGCGGCTTTGGCATTGGTTCCGCTCGATATGGAGACATAAGCTCTCAGATTGTTGGTGTCGAAGCTGTACTGTTGAATGGTAAGCTCGTACGCGTGGGCAACATGGTTTTGACTGAGCCAGATCAAGATGCCGCTCGAGCAAAGTCTGGTACAAAGTGGTTCATGAATTGGCTTGAGAGACGTGGGGGGACTGAGGAACCGGACCCTATGTCATATCTCATTGGCACTTACGGCGTGTTTGGCATAATAACCAAAGTTACAATGAAGATAATCCCGAGACTACAGTTGCTGCCGTTTGCGGTCTCGTTCGAAACGATAGACGATCTTGTGAGAGCTTCGATCCAGATTATCTCGGAGGCTGAGCCCTATCATCTTAGGTTTCTCGCTGACAACTACACCTCAAAACTTCGTGCTCTCACTGGCCTCATTTTCGAGGACGGGAAGTTCATCCTATCAGGGGCGTTACTCGACACTATCTTCCAGAACGAGGAGAGTATCGAGACAATCAAGGGAATCACAGAAACCAACGGCGGAGTGGTTCTTGACATTGAGCGGGCGCAATACCACTGGGATGAACGATTGTTCCCATTGAGAATCAAACGTTTGGGACCCAGTCTTGTACCCGCAGAAGTGTTAGTACCTACTGCAGAGATTCCGTCCTTGTTGCACGATGTCCGAAGGAAGCTTGGAAGCTCTAGGTTTGCCGTGGAAGGTACAATGGATAAATCAGGATTGTCATCTTTCTTGGTTTGGATTCTCGATGATGAGCGCAAGACCGTGTCATATACGATAGGATGGCACAGGTCGTTTGATATCGCGGCCCTCGCTAAGAAGCATGGAGGCAGTCCGTACGCAATTGCGCTTTGGAACTCAATGCACGCGAAGGAGTTCTATGGGGAACAGCTCTATGAGGAGTTCCGAGCACTGAAGAAAGAAATCGACCCTCAGAACCTTACGAACACTATGAAAGTGTTTGGAGGCCGAGTCGCTGCGGCGTGGCCATCTCTGATACTCGGGTTTCTCGGAGGGTTTATTGGACTTTCTCTCGCTTTGTGGATAGGACCCGAGATTCTGGGAGCCTCGTGGCTTAGGGACGCCTTGTTAGCACAGCCGGTTCCGTTCATGCCATTGCCACTGATAATCTTCATTGCACTCCTAGGGGGCTTGCTGGGATTCTCTGTGATCAAATTCATGTCTCTGAAGCAGGCCATGACACTTGTGTTGCCGTTGCTCAAAACGCTTGGAAGAGTGATTGGCAAGTAGATTCTTATTGAAGTCGATTTCTTGGCTTTTCGATTCGCAGATTCCTGCATTTGTCTCCAAGCAAGGCGGATGAGTCTGTTGTGATACAATCCGTAACCATCATCCATAATGGATTATGCGATTGTAAAAATCAGAGTCGTCGTACTTACAATGAAGATTCCGATACCCTCAAATACCCGTCACTAAGTTTCAGAGGGAAACTCCGTAGACGATTACTCAAAGAGGAGTTTGGCGAAACGAGCCCTCAGGTCAGGAGATCACCATGAAGAGGAAACAAAGAGCCAATCTCATTGGCGTATTCCTGTTTGTTGGAATTGTCATGGGTCTTGTACCCTTTGCTTTTACGTTCCCTGGAAATACCAACGAGTGTAACCAATGCCACACGGATTTGGCATCACTCGGTCTATCTACAAATGCTACAGAGACGGTAGATATCGAAGTTGGTGTTCCCTTTGTTGTGGAGTTTACAGCAGATAACGGAGCAGAGGCGTTGGCAATAGGCACGGATTGGGAGGACAATGAGCAGTTCCTCATCTCAGACAACTTGGTTGAAGACGGAGATGGAGAAGATACGGATGCAACTGAGGGAGTGATTACTACATCAGTGACCTTCACTCCAATTGCCGTGGGCGAGTTTACTATCAGGGCTTGGGCGGCTGCGAACTTGGGCAGGGCAGTTTCAATTGATGTGACAGTCAATGTCACCGAGGGAGCCACGACATTCACAACACCGCCACCGACCACAACAACCACACCTCCACCCGATCCCCTGATTGAAATATGGACAATGATGATGTACACACTGATTCCGGCCACGGCAGTAATCTTGGTCATCCTCAGTGTGATAATGTTGAGGAAAGCCCCCAAGGACTAGGTGATGACTATGGCTATACATCCAGTTTTCGTACACTTCCATACAGGAATCCTAACAGCGAATGCAGCAATTGCGCTTCTCAACCTCATAATGAGGACCGTTTTCAGAGACAGAATCCGCACTCCCGGGACAACAATGGCGAGGTTATTTCACGAGTTCGACACATTCATACTCTGGGGGAACATCATAGGATTACTGGGTTTGGTGGCTGGAGTAGTCACTGGATTCATGGATTGGCCGATGCAGGCACTTATTGATGACCCATATATGAGATTCAAGATACTCTGGTCCGCAATTGCTCTAGAGATCTTTGTATTCCTCGTTGTCATGCGCCTCAAGCTCGGCGACAGGGTCTGGGCCAGCACATCTAGTTACCTCATCTACGGAATTCTCGTCGTGGTGGGCGGAGTTCTGATGATAATTCTGGGTGCTATGGGAGGCATTGCGGTGTATAGCGACTCAATTCTGAAGCCGGTCCTTGATTGGCTTGGTCTACCATGGCCGTGAGGTGCTGAAGCAGATGGTATCAGAACTCTTCAAGGGGCTTAGAGAAGAGGAGCTGGATATCGAACCCACGATATGTGCTAGATGCGGGTTCTGTACTTTCGTCTGCCCCGCATATCTTGACACGCTGTGGGACTCTCAGTCGCCAAGGGGCAAGCTTTTCCAGCTGAAAGATCTCATCACAAAGAACAAGGCAATTCCTGCCGACTTTGCAGAGCGTATTTTCAAGTGCACTCTATGCGGAGCATGTGAAGAAATCTGTCAAGTCAACATCCCTCTTCTGAGATTCTGGCAACTAGCCCGAGGCGAGATTGCCACACTCGGTGAATGGCCGGAGATAATCAACTTCATCGACAACGCGATTCAGAACAGTCAGAATATCATGGACATTGACCAAGATGACCGTTTGATTTGGACGGACATGGTCGATGATCTGGTGGAAGGCAGAGTACAGAAACAAGCTGAAGTGGCATATTTCGCAGGCTGCAACATATCCTATAAAGGAACTCTCGCTCACATGGGCGAGAACACAGTGAAGCTGTTCTCTCATTTGGGAATAGACTTCACGCTGCTTGGCGAGAATGAGTTCTGCTGTGGGAATCCTTACTTCGTCGCAGGAGACTTTGAGAGCGGAACGAAGCTGGCTGACCACAACTTGTCAGAGCTCAAACGGCTGGGAGTGAAGACAGTTGTTTTCAACTGCCCGGGGTGCCATCGAGCATTCTCGCATGAGTACCCACATCTTCTTGGCAAAGAGGCAATCGAAGGATTGGAGTTTCTGAGCTTCTCACAGTTTGTGTTGCGAATGATCAAAGAGGGGAAGCTTTCTTTCACGAATCAGTACCCGCACGTTGTAACATGGCACGACCCATGTGAACTCGGCAGACACCAAGACATCTACGAGCCCGCCCGTGAAGTACTCCGTGCGATTCCCGGTCTTGAGCTTCGTGAGATGAAGCACAACAGAAACAGAGCACGATGTTGCGGCGGTGGAGGCATTCTCAAAGGCACGAACCCAGTAATGTCCGTGCGAGTATCTGGTCGTAGAATTGAGATGGCGGAAGCGACTGGCGCAGAAATCATGGCAAGCGAATGTCCGTCGTGCACAATGTCATTCAACGATGGAATGGAGGGCAGGGAGACGAGCATCGTCTTCAAGGATCTCTCACAGATTGTTGTGGAGGCCCTGGACATAGAGTAGGTGATCATCATGTTGAAGGAAAGACAGTTGACCGAACTTGCAGACATAGTGGGTGAAGACTACTTTTCCTCAGAAGAGTACATGAGAAAGCTCTACTCACAGGACATTGCTGCGCTACCGGGTCTTGTACATGATCTGCTAGACACGAGCGTAAGTGCTGTTGCTCAGCCGACGACAAGTGAGGTAGTAGCGAACCTCCTCCAGTATTGCCTCAAGGAGCGTATCCCTGTTGTCCCAAGAGGACATGGGACCAGCGGATATGGAGGTGTGCTCGCGACCAAGGGTGGCATCGTTGTTGAAATGACAAGGATGAATGAGATCTACAACATTGATAGAGAGAACATGACCGTTGAAGTTGGGGCCGGGATAATTTGGGGCAAGCTGATTGAGGAGCTAGAGGATGAAGGACTAACAGTTGCTGCCTATCCGTCAAGTGCGCCTTCAAGCACTGTCGGAGGATGGGTGGCGGCAGGTGGAACAGGAATCGGAAGCACCAAATACGGAGGCATTAGAGAGCAAGTTGTTGACCTTGAGGTGGTACTGCCCGATGGTCAAATCATCAAGACTACAAAGGCGGGTATTGGCCTCTTTCAGGGATACAAGGGGCTCGACTATATGTATCACCCAGGTACTGACAAGTACCAGTGGGGACCTTCCGGACATGACAAACCGGGAGACGATGTCACAGGATTATTTGTGGATAGCAATGGCACTCTCGGTATTATCACGAAAGTAAAGCTCAAGATAATCCCACTTAGAACGATTCAACCTATGGTGGCCTCGTTCCGAAGTAGGAAGCTAATGATTGGAGCATTGAAGGATATTCTTGAAGCAACGCGTCCATTCTATCTGCACTTCATTACGAACGACTTCTACCGAATGCTAGGTGAAGTTGACAAAGCTCCCGAAACAATAGGAGAATGGATAGTCCTTAGCACGTATGAAGGTTCAGATGCTGAGGTAGCAGGAGAGGTGGAGAAGTTCCATCACTTCGTGAGCAGATATGGTGGTACTGTGGAATCCGACGAAATTGCAAATCATGAGTGGGCCGAACGGTTCTATCCATTGAGGATAAAGAGACTTGGTCCTAGTCTGGCGCCTTCAGAAGTCTATGTTCCACTCGAACACCTTGAGGAGTATCTGGAGCATCTTGACAGACACTTCAAAGGAGAGAAGTATGCGGTTGAGGGTGCGATTGATGACCTCGGAGAAGTAGCCGCGCTTGCGTGGTTCCTTGATGATGAAAGAAGGAAGATATCGTTCCTCATGGGATGGTACAGGTCGCTCGATTTCATAAAGTTAGGACTTCAGCACGGTGGCCGAGCATACTCCATTGGAATGTGGAATGCGGGACACTCACTCTCGTTCTTTGGACGAAAGAACTACGGACTGATGGAGAGAATGAAGAGCCAGACTGATCCGAAGAATCGTCTCAATCCAGGGAAGGTCTTTCCAGCGTCATTGAATTTGTCGATACGATTCAATCTCTTGATCCTGCTAGTCGCGACGATTGCGGTTCCAGTCGTTTTATGGTTCGCTGGACTTCTAGTACCAGACTTGATCATGGCGTATGTTCCTTGGCTGATGCTCCAAGACGTGATGTCTGTGTTCATTGCAATGGTCATCGGATTACTCATAGGCGTAGTGGTTGTTGAGATAGCCAATATTGTGCCTATCACATTCCTCCTCGCCATCGGCGCCCATTTCATGCGGCTTGGAAGGAGAATCTTCAAGGGTTCCAAGTAGAATCTGACATGGGCCCTCCTTCAGTGGGAAGGGGCGCCCTGCATTTTTGCCAGCACAACACGATGTTACTTTGTGAAAGAAAATCGGTGGTTTCAATTTCGTTTCAAAACAACCCTTATATGCCACAAGGGATTGGCCTGTCGCTAGCACAGAGCCATTCACATCCCGTCGGTACGCTCTCGGGATGTGGCAGGAGCTCGTTTGTGCTAGCGGACCCGATGAGTATGGCATCTCATGAGAATGGTTCACACGGAAAGACGCGACTCTTGATTCATGCAGTAGAGGGTTTGTAAGATGAACGAAGTTGTGAGTATGCTGACGCCGCAACAGGCGGGTTCCAATTTACATATGACGATAATCCTGGGCTTGCCGGCAATAGTTCTGCTTGGCGTGGGTACGCTTCTCTATTTCATCTCACATGAGAAGTATACGTTTGCTCACGGAGTCTTGGCAGGTCTGTCATTGCTTTTGACAACGATTAACATTCTGACAATCCTTCCCATGACTAGTGTTGTACTCAGTGTTCCGGGGATTGACCTATTCCACCTCATCCACATAATTGTAGGGGCGGTGGGGTACATCTTTGGGTTGGCGGCTTTCGTCACAGGTATCTCTGGTGTTAGAACAAAAGTACCCGGTCTGATTGCGTTTGTGTGCTGGACTACAGTCTTTGTCATGGGATATGTCCAGTTCTTGATGTGAGGGAAGTAGACATGGAGAATCCTACACAGCTTGTTGAAGAAATCCAAGATCTATCCGAACTGCCATGGGCGAGCTCGAGCATGGTGGAGCGTCTGTCAGCGAGCGGAGACACCACAGGAATTCCTTACTACCACTTCCGATGGAAGAAGAAATGGCTTGCTGATTATGTCACGTGGCCCACCTCAAATGAACAAGTAGCCATGGTCCTAAAGTACGCATCAAGGCAAAATATCCCAGTTATTCCCAGAGGCGGAGGCAGCTGTTACTATGGATCTGCCAGTCCGACCAGAGGAGGAATAATCATCGACACAAAGAGAATGGACAAGATCGTTGAAGTCAACAAAGAGGAGAAATGGATTCGAGTACAGGCGGGCGCGGTCTGGGAGATACTTGGCAGGGAGCTGGCCAAACAGGGTCTTGCGCTCACGGTCTCTCCGCAGAGTGCTACAGCTTCGACGCTTGCAGGTTGGTTGGCGATAGGTGGTAAGGTCGGAATAGGAACTCCGAAGTTTGGCTCGATGCTAGACAACGTATACGAAATGACAGTTGTAAGGCCAAGTGGACAGGTCGAGAATGTCTCCGGCGATGAGATGAAGATCTTCTTTGGCACTTCGGGGATTGCTGGTGTAGTGACGGAGATCAAGATGAAGATCCGAGATCTCCCAGAAGTAGTCGACGGGGCGATGTTTGGATTTGATGAATTGGACAACGCCATTACTGCTGTTAGGCGTTTGGCCCAACGGGACATAAGGCCAGTCTACCTTAGGCTTACTGACTTGGAGTACGAATGGCGAGTACAGGGAGGACTTCCGTACGGTGTGACCAGTCGCTTCTTCGTTATGGTGACCTACGACGGCGACGCCTCAGATGTTGCAGATGGTGTTCGTTCCGCAAGAGGCATCCTTGAAGTCTCTGGAGGTAGGGATGTCGGAAGAGACTACTATGAACTGAACTGGCGTGATCGATTCATCGCTGAAATGAAGATTAAGCTCGAAGTTCCGACCCTTTCTATGCAGAACTTCTGGATTCCAGTCGAAAACATAGATCCTCTTGTCAGAAGGATGTACAAAATCGCTAATAGTTACCGAATCAATTCCTGCTTCTATTTGGTCATGGGTGAGAGAACCATGACCCGCTTCTGTATATTTGCTCCTTCAGATCACAGACATTGGATGCACTTCATGGCAGGAAAGTCAATGCTTCACAGAATGGTGAAGTGGGTCTACAAGTATGGAGGAGAGCTCTACACATTGGGACTCCAGAACACGGTGTATCTGAAGAAGTTCCAACCCAAGGATTACGAGTATTTCCAAGAAATCAGGAGTAGATGGGACGAGAAAGGAATCATGAATCCTGACAAGTTGACGCACTCAAACATCACCTATTCCAGAATGAACATGATGTTCACAATGAATGGACATCTCAGAAGGCTGCAGGCACTGCTTGGAAGGGCGAAAAGAATCCTGGAAACTCCGGTTTCCTTGAGGGAGGGATAGAGGAAATGAGACGATTCTTCACTAAGGAATTCGACTTCGACCCTGACAAGATCGTTCTATGCAGCAATTGCTCCACATGTAGATGGACTTGTACAAGCTATGAGGAGTTTGGCAGCGAGGCCTATTTTGCTGGAGGAAGACTCCGTCTACTTCGATCATATGTGGAGAGGAATCTTCCTGTTGATGACGACTTCGTGCGAGCTGTCTATGCGTGTTCCACTTGCGAGCAATGTGTTGAAAGATGTCCAATCAAGGTCCCCTATGTCGATATTGTGGAGGATATTCGTCACAAACTCGTCGAATCTGGCAAGGGCCCTTACGGCCGTCTTCATCTAATGGGTGATATGGTCTTGAAGCGCCACAATCCATACGGTGAGAAGCCAGAGGAGAGGGCTGACTGGGTTAAGAGTGATACTCGAGTTTCGAACGACTCAGAGTGGGGATACTTTGTTGGCTGCACGGCCTCTTTCAAGAGAAAAGAGATTGGGGATGCAACACTTCGAATGTTGAACTACTTCGGAATTGAGCCACAGATACTTGGTGAAGAAGAATTTTGTTGTTGCAGCCCGTTGATAAGAACCGGACAGATTGAACGAGACGTCTATGATGAGGCAGAAGATGGGACCAAGACATATGTTGGAAGGCTCAATGTGGGCGAGAAGATCAACCACAACATGGAGAAAATCATAGAGAGAGGGATCAAGCACATCATCTTTTCATGTTCAGGTTGCTTCAGAACTGTCACACTCGACTGGCCTAACTACTACAGGGCAAGAGGAGGAATCCTGCCATTCACAACACAACACCTTAGCCAATTCCTGGCACTCAAAATCAAACAAGGAGAGCTTGAGTGGAAATCATCGTATCCTGAAAGAGTAACCTATCACGACCCATGCCATCTTGGCCGCCATGTTGGCATCTTTGATGCGCCAAGGGTAGTCTTGGAGAGCATTCCTGGGATTGAGTTCATTGAGATGGATCGCGCGAGAGAAGATGCGAAGTGTTGTGGTGCAGGAGGAGGTTTCAAAGCCGGATTCGGCGATAATGCTATCAACACTGCAGAGAGGAGACTTGAGATGGCTATCGATACTGGAGCATCTACACTCGTGTCATCGTGCGTGTTCTGCAAACTGAACTTCATGGACGCAATCAAGAAGAGAGGCGTTGAAATGAAGGTGCTCAATCTTGAAGATCTCTTCATTGACTTGATGGGTCTCCAAGGGCCAGGCTAGATCACATATTTTGGCCGCCTGTTTCAGGCGGCGGAGCTGTGACATTCCTATAGGCAAGCCAAACCAGGACGAAACACAGCACCGTAACGATGAGCACGTATTCAAGTGGTACCGAGAAGCCGTACAAGACGTAAGAAATGATCTGGAATATACCTGTCAACAAGTGAATCATGATAGTAGCTGCATTGGCTGGGACCAGCTCGAAAGGACGATCAAACACCTTTAATGTGTGCCTCACTGAGAATGCACTGAGTGGCAGGGTTGCGAAAACGATGAAATTCATCCACCTAATCAAGTCGAAGAAGACCCCAAAACCAATCACTATATAGACGGCCGCAATGAAGAGTGCGTATCCGTAAGATGCTCTTCTAAGACCTAGCCGGACGACGAGTGTGCGCTTTCCGGCTGCTTCATCAGCCCGTAGATCTGGAAACTCGTTGATGTACAGAATCGCGGAAATGAGCAATGCTAATGGCAATGATGCCACAAGCGATTCCAGATCGAAAGCTTGGACTTGGACGAAATATGCGCCCATAACTAATAGAACTCCGAAGTTCAGCCCGATGAAGAACTCGCCAATACCTCGATGCACAAACCTGAATGGAGGCGCAGTATAGAAGAATCCAGAGAAAGCTCCGATGATTCCAAGAACAAGAAGAATGAGTCCTCGGCTTAGGGCCAAGTACAGTCCGATGATACCAGCGATACCGAAGAAGACGAAGGACCCAAACAGAACCTCTCTCGGTGAAAGATACCCAAGCTGTATCATCCTGCTTCCGCCGCTGAAAGGTCTGATGAATTCAATATTGATGTCATCTGAACCAGTATCATCACTAGCATGGTCAAAGTAATCGTTCGACACGTTGGCACCAAGATGTAGACAACATCCAGCAATTACCGTAAGTAGAAACATATCCCACAGGATAACCCCGTGCAAGCCCCAAGCCATTGCAGTACCGAGAATGACTGGAACTATGGACCCTGTCAGAAACGGAAGCCTAAGCTCTATGAGCCAGGCGCGAGCTTTGCTCGGTTTTCTGGGGAGTTGGCTTTCTTCGAACTCCACGCTATCCGTTGGGACCATCTTGATTCGATGCGAGAAATCCGACTTCGATTCAAAAGGGTTTCTCCAGTTCCGCAATTAGCTCTTCTCGAAACGTTTAAGGAAGGCGTTTGTACGGTTGAGATGTACGGCGAACAGCCAGGTAATATCTTGGAGACTCATTTAATGACTGGAAGGGACTCTGCAACCCAAGGTTCAAGGCCTCAAACGGATGAGTCCCCTATTGAAGAGAAGAATGATTCAAGCAAGGTTGAATCAGACACTCCCGAAATACAGATACGTTCTTCACTCATTGAACTTCTTGACAACGATGAGCTAAAGACGCGAATGAAAAGCATCGATAATGCAATTATGAGCTGCCTCATGGAAGAAGAAGGTAAACCGGCACAGCTCTATGAGACTGCAGCATACCTGATACGTGCCGGAGGAAAGCGATTGCGGTCATTGCTTGTAGTATTAAGCTGTGAGGCTGTAGAAGGGAAGATAGAGGATGCACTGCCATTCGCCATTGCGACAGAATTCGTTCAGACTGCAAGCCTCATCCACGATGACATTATCGATGATGATGCAGTTCGACGAGGAGTTGAAAGCGTTCACAGGCGCTTTGGACTTAGGTTCGCAATCCTTGCTGGAGACTTGTTGGTAGCCCAAGCACTCAAGCTTGTTGGTGGAAACGCCACTCCGGACTTGATGGTTCACATAGCCAACGGCGGTATCAGAATGTGCGAGGGACAAGCGGCAGACATTCTCATGACCGTTGATGACGGAGATACACTCAGTGAAGAAGACTACCTCCATATGATTGAAAGGAAGACTGTCTCGTTCATGAGAGAAGCTGCAAGAATGGGAGCGGCTGTTGGAGAAGCTTCAGACGAGAAGCGAGATGCTCTCATTCGATACGCAGAGAATCTCGGCTATGGGTTCCAGATAAGAGACGACATTCTTGACATTCTAGGTACGCAGAGAACAACTGGCAAATCGGTTCAAACAGACATTAAACTGAAGAGATACAACTTCCCACTTGTTCATGCGCTCAAGACCTGTTCAAATCTGGAACGTGAATTGTGCCTTCGCGGGATTGCAGATGGAGACTTTGATCGCACACTAAAAATGATCGAAGACACCGGCGCAGTCGGATACGCCATCGATATTGCCCAACACTACATAGAGAAGGCGAAAGCCGCATTAATTGGTCATGACTTCAAAAACCAAAATCTGCTTCAGGCCCTTGCTGATTTCGTTCTATCTCGAATTCACTGAGTTTTCCGCCTGTCCGTCAGACTAAAAAGAAGGACAGAGATGATTCGCAAAATCCTGTTGTGACGCGATGCCATTGAATGCTGTCGAAGTCAATGACCTGACAAGAAGATACGGATACCGAACTGCCCTAAGGAAGATATCGTTTAGTCTGGAAGAGGGCGGCATTCATGGACTCTTCGGGGCCAATGGAGCGGGCAAGACAACTCTGATGCGAATTCTCTCAACAATACTTCGGCCGCATAAGGGTGAGGTAAGAGTTCTAGGCCTAGATCCTGAAGAGGACACGCTCGAGCTTAGGGCACGCTTGGGTATCGTGGGAGATAAACCCCTTCTCTATGCAGAGCTCACAGGAAGGGAGAATCTTCGATTCTATGGCAGACTATATGGAATGGAAAAAGAGTCAATAGAGAAGAGAATCGAAGATCTATCACAAAGATTCGATGTGTTCGAGTGGCTTGATGAGCCGACGAAGATCTTGTCGACTGGATTGAGAAAGAGATTCGATGTTGCCAGAAGCCTTATACATGACCCTGAGCTCTACTTGCTTGACGAGCCGTTTTCCGGATTGGACCAAGATTCTTCGGCGGTATTTCTTGAGTATCTAGACGACCACCGGAATGATCGAACTGTGCTGCTAACAACACACAATCTGGCTCTGGGAGCTAGGATTTGCGATGACTACCTGACCTTGAAGAAGGGAGAAGTCACTGGCCAGGGCCCGATATCTGAATTCGAAGGGAAGTTGTGAGGTGAAGTAGTGTCGTCGGGTGCCAGAGCCGCAGCAGCAATAGCAAGGAAAGACATTGTCAGTCAAGCAAGGAAGCGGTTCGAAGTCTTCTCTATGTTCCTTTTTGCACTAATATCAGTGCTGGCATTCTCTTTTGCAGTGGCAGGTCAGGTTGAGGCAGACACTGCGAGCGCACTTGTGTGGGTCATAATCTTTCTCACCGGCATGTTTGGCTTTGCACCTGTTTTCATTTCAGAGGCTGAAACCGGTACTCTCCGAGGACTTTCGGTAGCACCAGTCCCATCTTGGTCTGTTTACATCGGCAAGGTGGTCTACGGTTTTGTTATCATGGGAATAGTTGAAGTCTTCCTCATTCCCATATGCATGGCAATGCTGAACTTCTCTTTCACAGCAGACCCGACTTTCGTTCTCTTCACTTTCGCAATTGGGACACTTGACCTCGCAGCTGTGGGTGCGATGGCCTCAGCTCTGACGATGCCGGCTGAATCAAAATCGACCGTCTATCCCCTCGTTTACTTCCCTACTGCGACATCAGCTTTGATTCTTCTTGTGGAGATAACGAGAATCCTTGTTTCAGGGCCAGGACTTATACCAGTTGCTCTCCTTCTGCAGTTTCTCGTTGCACATCTCTTGGCAATGACGAGCCTTTCAGGTGCTGTATTTCACTTCACACTGACGGGATGAATGGACCCTCTATATCGTAATGTTCATATCGAACGTTGTTGGCGGAACCAGCCTAGCAAGGACGTGTGCTCTTGAATATACTACGTATGGTTCTCTACTTGGTTACTGCAGTGATTACCTTTGTTTACGTCTGGATGACTTGGCTGTTTGCACCCCCCGAGGCAACTCTTGGAGAGCTCATCCGGATTCTCTTCCAACACACATCTCCAGCCCTTGTTGCATACTTGGCCTTTGGAACCACTCTTGTAGGCTCAGTTCTCTACATCTGGAAGCAAGACCTGAAATTCGATGTTATCGGGGCGGCTTCAATCAAGATTGGTCTTCTGTTTACTAAAATTACTCTGATTAGCGGAATGATTTGGGCTAATGCATATTGGGGAGTTGCATGGAACTGGGATCCTCGGGAGACCACGACACTTGTTCTTTGGATAGCCTATGCATGTATTCTGGGCTATCGAGCGTCAGTGAATGACCGAGACGTGAGAGCTCAATTCGGTTCAATCTTCGGAATAATATCCTTCCCCGCGGTTTTTCTCAGCTACATTTCGATTCACATCTGGAACACTCTTCATCCAATAGTCATCACTCCCGGAGGGCTCAATATGGGTGTGGAGCATGGGATGACACTGATGATGAGTCTGATAGCAATAGGTTTGGTCTACGCTGTGTTGCTGGACCTCACGTACAGGATAGATTCAGCCTCAGAGCGATTGATGGAGATAAGAATGTCAAGGAGTTGATTTGATGCAGTTTGCTGAACTATTCTCGGTTGCAGGGCTTCTTTGGGGCGGCATCTTCGTCTTCCTCTTATGGCTCTTCTGGCGTGTGTTGAGCTTGGGCAGACTTTCGCAGAGATATGTTGATGCTCCTGATGACGGCCGAGCCAATCCGATCTTGCTCTTCATCGCGGTCATATTGGAAGCCAGTGGTTTTGGATTTGCGGCTATTTCGTGGGCAACCCTTGACCTGTACTCACTCTTCATCATGGCTTGCCTTCTCCTCTCTGGAGTACTGGTATTCGTTCTTTGGCTCATGTTGTCAATGACCAAGATTGAAAAGCCCTTGAATGCATATGACACAAGTTCGGGATCGGTGTAGCTCGAATGGCGAAAAAGAAGACCAAGGTTTTAGTAATCGCGGCGATTCTCCTAGTCACTGTTAGCTTTGTCGCATATGGCATGCTTACGCTATTTGTGGACCCGTACCTCGGTGTGGATTTGGTGGTTGAGAATCCGGAGAATTACATGGGAAGGACCATTCAGGTTAAAGGAAAGCTTCAGGCTGGCTCCATTAACATTGGGGCTGAGAACACAACCCTGGTGATGTATGGCGACACGCACACAATCACAGTCCTAGTAGAGGGACAGCTACCTAACTTGGTAGACGACCAGGATATGGTTGCTGTTGGTGTTTTGGAGGTCGGGAACATAATTCGGGCATCCCAGCTACTTGCTCAGTGTCCAAGCAAGTATGAGGCAACCACTACGACTACTCCCTAGAGTTACAAAAGGGAATTGGGATGAGTGACAGACAGCTACTCTGGCTGCTTCCACTCATCTCCAAATCTAGACTTCCTGTCCCCAGGACGCTGCGCATCCTTCCATGAGACTGGTTTCTCCGCCAGAGTGACTGCTAGTTCTGCAACACGTTGTCCCATTTGACGCGCAACGTCAAGACCCTCTGCGTCGGACCTAACATCTCCAACATTCATGGCATAGGCCATTGGCCAGGAGATGCCACCAGGTACAATCATCTCTTTCACTAGCATGAAGAAAAGCATGTGAGAGATTGTCAAATCGAGCCCAGACCTACGTCCAACTGTCAGACTGCAGCCAACTTTCCCTTCCAA
>CP070761.1:1521248-1631464 GCA_020348985.1 Candidatus Thorarchaeota archaeon
AACTCTTCAGAGGAATCGAACTCAATCGCCATGTCTGCGACACCCATCCAGTTGTGTGACACAAATTCATCGCCATTCTCGCCTGGTGTTGGATCGAAGCCAACAATAGCCCACATGCCTTCAACAGACCATGTAATGTTGTCTTCCCACCTACCAGTCCGCTTGACGAAGTACTGGTCATCAAGTGTGTACGTGTTGCCGTCAAGGTCAATCGCACCATCATCAGTGACTGTCCATACTGGAGGTTTGAAGTAGTCGATGTCGCCAAGACGAAGGTTGCTTGGACTCCAGAGTGTGTCGCCTGTTATTTGGCGAATCGGGAACGTTACGCCATCGGGTGGTGCATAAACGGAATGAGTTCCGTTCGAAACTTCGAGATGTTCCTCAAAGCCCACAAAGATTGCCGATCTATCTAGAACCATTGATGGTGCTAGTTCATCGAAGCTGAAATCAACCTTCAGAACTGTGAGATCGTCTCCTATTTCAAAGTCAAACCCATGCACATGGAATAGTGTTCCATTAATCTCTGAGTCAAATAGGATTGTGTCATCTGTTACAAGTGTGCCGTCACTCTGTTGCCAGATTCTTATCTTGAATTGCGTCTTCGTGTAGTTCAACCCGGATACGAAATCTAGCGTCATCTGATATGTCACTTCAACCTGCCAATGATGAGATTCGTTGGAAGCCCCTCCGCTACCTAATACTTGGATGGTCATATTCTTGACTTCACTTGTTATGTTATAGTACCAATGTTGTCCAGATGGTTCATCATAACCACCATAGAACACAACTGATCCATTAAGTGTGTCACCTGGCTTGTGAACAAGCATCGTCAGATTTAGCAGGTCGCCTTGGCTAGCCTGGCTGGCAATCTTGCCAAACTGGTTTAAGACAAAGGCCTCAACAAAGTCAGATTTGTAGGCAAGCTTCACTGTTCCCTTGTCCTTAACCTCTGGTCTGACTGTCAGTCGTTCTCCGTCAGTCGCAGTTACCAGGGCCAACTCCATTTCCGGCTGAATCACTCCGCCATCTTTGTATGGGTTGTGGTCCATGTTGGTTCTATTGGTGAAGTAACCTGCCCATTTCAGAGTGGTATTACCATTGGAGTAGCCAGTTATAGTGTTGTTAACCACGAAGTACTCACTCATGTCAAGAGTGCTGTTGTATTCAATTCCGAAGTACGGGAACCATATTCCCACATTCTCTTCGATTTCCGTCCATCGAAACTCTACATCAAGATATCCTGCCACCACGAATATCCCACTTGAGTTAAAGTGTAGGAACATTGTCGGCGACATGCCTGGCTGGTTTAGTGTCAGGTTCTTGGCATACACAACAGTCTCCATACTAGCATCTGGGTCAAACATACTCAATGGCCAACCAACTGGTTGTTCCCAAGTCAATTCTTTGGTGTAGTTCAGGTGGTGTTCGAAGAATGCAAAAGGAACAAGGACTTCACCTAGTTCCTTTCCCGCTTGGATAGTCACAACGAACGTGTCGTTGTCATTCACATAATGAATGATCTCTCCATCCACATTGGTAATCTCTGAGTAGTAGTAGCTGGGGAGTGAGAAGTCTCTAGGATTCACTACGGTGCCGAGAGCTATCGGTGGTGTCTCAAAGGATCCTGATTGAAGTCTTGAAAGCCATGAGGGAGATACGGGTCGACCGTCTTGATCGATTCCCTGCATGCCCGTCCAGAATACGGCCTCAACCACTGGTTCCACAAAGGTGATGTGAAACACTGTCTCGTACGCGTTGGTTGTTTCGGTGTATTCGCATTTGGCCTCATCTAGGTCCATGAATTGACCTTGACTCGGTTCCTGACTTCCTGCTTCGTAGTTTAGACTCAGAACGTTCCAATGGTCCCTTGTCACATTATACTCAAGAACGAAAATCGGAGTTCTTGGAAGCCAAGTTGTGCCCCAGAAGTGAACCGTGTCAAGGGTATTCCCTTCACCTAGAAATGATTTGGGCATCGTTATGTTGACATACAGACTCGTATTCACTTCGACGTTGAAATTGTTCTCCGCGATACTTGTGAGATTGTCAGCATAACCCACCCAGACATCGGGTTGAGGCCCGAATACCCATTGTGAGTTCTCCTCGTTGTGGCTCGCATCTCGCGTTTCATCGACGACCTCCCAAATGACGCGAACGTATGGGTCGCCGTCCTGTGCATTTACTACGGCCACATTCGTTGCCGAGGCCGCTAGACTTGCGAGGAGCACTGCGATGAGAATCATGCTGTTCGATTTTCTCATTACTATATCTCCTGATTATGAACACTGCACACGCGCTGTCCAATGGTAATTGTGAGCGTGCATGCACATGCTCGGTGTCGGTGATTACCCAGGTCGTCGAACATGGTAACCACTGATGGAAAAACCGACAAAACTGCAAGATAGTTGCAGCCCGACAGCATATTAACCTATGTTCGACATCGGTCTATAGCTCTTCGAAATAGACTCTCAGCAACTCCGCTACATTTCTGGCTCGGGATACGCATCCCCGGTCGCGATGTGGTGTGGCACCATCGAACATTCCTGACACAGTACCAAGGCTACCTCTTCTCACAGTACTCAGTACTGGTCTGAAGAAAGCCTCTTCTGCGAACTTCCGGTTTTCTCGTGTCCGTCCGTTGACGGCAAGATATGCAGAGATGAATGGACCAATCAGCCACGGGTGTACTGTTCCTTGATGCGTTGAGCCAGCGCGGGCACGTGGGCCCCCTGTGTTTGACCGAGCGAATCTTCGATCCTTGGGAGAAAGCGTTCTTAACCCATATGGTGTAAGTAGCTCATCCGTGACCATCTTAAGAACCGACCTCGCCTCTCCCTCATCTAGAAGTGGATATGGGAGACTTAATGCAAAGATTTGATTCGGCCTAAGGGACTTATCAACGCCTGTATCTGAGACGACATCATATAGATAGCCTAGCTCTTCGTCCCAGAAGGTCTGCACGAAGGCCTCTCGAACCCACTGGGCAATGGCAAGAAACTCGAATGGATCTCTTCCAACCATCTCGGACAACTCCCCCATCGCCATTAGTGCGTTGAACCAGAGCGCATTAACCTCAACACACTTCCCAATTCGAGGAGTTGCCGTCCAGCTCCCGATTCTCTCATTCATCCAAGATACTTCAACGCCCTCAAGTCCTGAGGCAATCAATCCATCGTGATCTTCGTGTATGTTATACTTCGTCCCAGTTCGAAATGAAGTGATTATTGAGTCGCACGTGTCCCATATTAGTCCCCGCAAAAACTCCATGTCGCTTGTGACGCGCATGTAATTCCGCACATCAAGAATGTACCAAAGTGATGCGTCAACTGAATCGTATTCGGGCTGAATTCCTCGATCTGGGAAGTCATTGGCAACGAGTCCATATCTAGAGTGTCTTGCATAGGTGAGTAAAATGGCGCGTGCATCTTGGAACCTGCTGACGGCAACAGTGAGACCTGGATGAGATACTAGCGCATCATGACCGATGTCAGCAAGCTGATGATAACCTGCTATTACTGAACGGGTTCCGGTCGAGGCTCTATCGACAATGAATGAGTCGGCATTGTAGATGAGCCATTCAATGTCCTCATCCCGCTCCTTCTCTGTCAGGGCGTATGCTCTTTCATTGAGTATCTTTCGTCGCTTTAGCTCTTCGAATCTTATCTTCGCAAAATCCTTTCTTCCTGCCTTTGCAAGTGAACCTAGTTCATCCATCAGTTCCTTTCTAGTTGGTCCAACAGCGAAAAGGAATGATAGGAAATGAGATCCTTCCTCGAGCACGGTGTGGAAAACTCCAGGAATATAGAGCTGTTCTTCGTGAGGTGTGCCCTCGGCCTTGTCCCTTCGGTATACCTGTCTCTCAGTGATTCTGATCTCTGAAGGTGCGTAGTCAGCGTCCGGAGTGTAACCTAACATCCAAGGACTGCTGGGTCTGTCATCAAAAGACAGGTAGGTGTTGTCATCTAGCGCTTCACTTTGTGGTGTAAAATCAAGATGCGGGGGTCTCGCATGCAGATCTCTACAAGTCTGAACTGGTGTTACCGTGAACACTGTTTCTTCATTTGTTGCCACTTCATAATTGACAACAGTGAGGTTTCTCCGATATGACATATAGATAGTTTTGTCAATTTTCACACCATCGGTCTGGAAAGTCATCTGAGGGAGAGGGTTGAGTGCGAACCGTTGGAGGTTTCGATATCCTCGTTGCACTACTCCTTTCACAGTCTCCTCACTGCTTAGGTTGACCTCGCCTTCCGAAGTAGCAACTACTTCGTCCAGCCTAGAAAGAGTGAGCCATCTGTCAACAGGGGGACTAAGCGATGAAACCAATAGACCATGATAGCCACGCGTGTTTAGACCAACCACGGTCGATGATGCATAGCCTCCAAGGCCGTTTGTATACAGCCATTCGAATGTCACGGCTCGATTGAGCCTGAGATCTGCATCTTCAAGCACTATCACTATTCAGGGCCCCAGATTTTCATCCTTGTCTTGGAGGACTTTGATATTAGACTTTAAGCATTACCGGAAAACAACATCTACTGAGACAGATATCTCCTTATATCGCAAGAAGCGACCGACTGCTAGCAACGAGCGAGGCTACAGATTGTCGGAAGAAGGGTTGCACTCCACAGAAACAGGTGATTCTTCAGACATCCTTGTCGGCAGACCCGAATCCATTCTTGGTTTGAGCCGCAATCTATGGCGGCTTGCACTTGTTGTTGGTGTCGCTCAATTCTCATCGAGCATCTGGAGTTGGCAGTTCGCGATCTTCTTGGAAACGATAATTGAACCCTGGCAGATGGGCCTGACGTTCTCAATCGGAATCATCGCTTCAAGCCTCGGATTCCCACTTTCAGGCATGATTTCTGATATGATTGGAAGAAAGCGAACAATGGCCTTGGCATTCCTGCCTATGATAATAGGTCTGGTCTTGCTGTCATACTTCTCTGTTTGGCCCTTCATTCCAGTCTATTACGCATTCATACAATTCGGGTGGAGTTTTGTGCTGATTAGCTCGAGAGCTGTGCCTGCAGATGAAATAGCTCAAGATGATGGTAGGGATGCGGCAAAGAGGTTCACTATGGTTCTTATGCCGGCTTTTTTCATTGATGGACTAGCTCCAATGCTTGGAGCATTTCTGATAACTTTCGGATTTGAATCAAGACACTTGATGCTTCTTGGTACCGGTGGTGCATTCTTGGCCATGGTAGCAACACTTGTGGTGGTAAGAGAATCGCTTGTCGAGGCAATACAAGAAAAGGCCAGAGTAGGTCCGAAAGTGCCTTTGCGAGAGTTGGGAAGCAATTTCTGGAAGCTTGTTGGCGGACTGATGTTGTTCTATTTCGCCTTCAACATTTCCATACCATACTTGGGAAATCTGGCAACCAATCCAGTCTCTGGATGGGGGCTGGATACAGCAACTTTCGGTTATGCATGGAGTGCATTTTCTCTAACTGGCGCCATCCTCATCTATGCTGCAAGTAGTCTAGCAGACAAGAACGTCAAGGTCGGGCTTTCGGTGGCCTTGTTCTGGAATGCAGTCATGTTCCTTGCTCTAAGTGTGGGGACTGGAGCTTCGCTGATGATAGCTCTCAACATAGTGTGGGCATTTCCAGTCATGATGTGGCTTGGTGCAGAAAGAGCTCTAATTGTGGCTGATGTGAGCGAACAGATGAAGGGGCGTGCCTTGGGATTCTTCGCAGTTGTGATGAATCTCACATACATAATAGCTGCCCCACTCGGAGCCTGGGTCTGGGCAACTTATGGCAGCCTCAGGTTTCTGTACTATGTGAGCGGCATTCTGTGCATCTTGGCCATTATTCCGGCCGTGGCTGCGTTCAAGTGGATGAAAGCACCTGCCAAGCATGTGGACTCCAAACATCCCGATGAAGTCACTAGAGCCCCCGGAGACCTGCTATAACTCCACGCTCGGCCAAGTCGAGCAATCCGCTTATTAGAAAACGAAAGAACAGGATTCAAGACGTGGTGTGGAAGCCAAGTGACTGAAGAAGGTTCACCAGTAGGACGCAAGCTCAGGCGCACAGGTGATTTGCTTCTGGGGGGGGCTGAGAAGCAAGTTCAGAGCTATCGAACTCGCTTCAACAAACTTGTTGGATGCTATGACTCGTTCTTATCACGCCTCGTTCTATCATATACTCCACAAGACATTGATTTCAGCTTTATCGATTCCTTCTTCGGAAAGAGGAATCTGAGATTTGCAGGGATTGACGGAACTATTGGGAAACACCCAGTATTCGATCTGGTGATCTTCTTCGCCGGAGCCTATCCAGCATATGGCTCGATTGGGATAGATGACGATGGTAACATGAAGCTCAAGTATGAAGAGAAGTACTTGGAGCGGGGTATTGGTGTGTCTAGTGTCCTGCCCATATATGTTAATGAGATTCCATTGGTGGACCAGACGATTCTAACGAGAGACGAAGAAGGCGAGATTGATGATTCCATCGGTTACAATGATTCTTGGATCATAGATAATTCTGCATTTGCCGACTACTTGATGGGGCTATCCGAGTTCTATTTGGCGTACAAGCTTGTCAACTCAGATGATCCGATTGACATCTTGCTTCTCGATAGAACATGCTCTTCAGAGATTTCTTCATTCCATTTCGAAACTTCTGACCAAAGGGTCAATCTTGATCGAGAAAGCGGACTTCTTGGGGCAAACATCGAAGGAAACCCATTCACAAAGACAGAATGGGTTCTTACCAGAAGGCTAATCGGCAACTCATTACTTGGTACGCCACCTCCCAGAGGAGAGTACATGCTTCCCAGTATTGTAGCCCTACTACAAGAGGAAGGAAGCCTTTCACGTGAGGAGATTTCACAGAAGCTTGGGATTGACAATCCATCAAGAGAGGCACGGCTCGATAGAGAACTCGAGCTGGGTATGCGATCTAGCAACTCACTTGGAGCGGCGATAGTACGCAAAGGAGATAGGTTCAGCCTGAAGTCCGAAATCAGAGATCTTTACAGACGCATCAGAGTTTTGGTAGAAGAAGTCTGCGAGAGGATCTTCTCAGAGGACCCGAACATCACCGTTGACGATCGCTTCAAAGTGAATTCGAGATGGCTCACTACGACTGATCTCGCGTTCCTGAGTTTGGCTTCATTGTTCCTAATGATGACCAAATGCTGGAAAAATCGAACATTGCTTGTTGGGGTGGCAAAGGATTCCTCAGCCAGAGATCTCAGAAGGCAGCTGCTTCCCGTGCTGAACCATGTTGGTCTCTTCGAAGGTAGTTTTTCTGACTACAGTGAAGATACACCAGATACGGATCGCATGATACTCCAGTGGGTGTCTATGCAAGAGAGAGACAAGCTCGCAATACCGTGGGCGACATGTGAATATGACACCGCCTTCAAGACAATTGTACCACACTTCGATAGGGTTGCAGATAGAGTATCAGGTGCACGTCGAAACCAGATTTCACTAGAGAAGACATTCGTAAAGTCGTACTTCCAATTGTGTCAAGCAGCAACTGACGCCAAGCTCAGAAGCAACGTTTTGCTGTACGATCGCCTGGTGTACCCCAACTTCGATGATCAGGAATCGCATATGTTGAAGCTCTATCACGATTACACAAGTGACCCAGCGGAACCTGAACCGATTGAGCTTATCACCTATCTGGAGAAGAAGAATCCAATTCAAGCATTTGTCGTCAATCTCTTCGCATGCATGACCAGCAACAGTATTCCAGATCTCTTTGGTCACTTGAAGCCGCTCTACATAGCAGACAAGGTCGCGAAGTACTACTACAACCAATTCGACACAATGATGAGGAGTGCAAGAAGCTGGCTATTCAACAAGCCTGAGCTGCGTGAATTCCTATTCTATCTCAGTTCATTTAGAGAGAGGAGGTCAGACATTGAGCAAACAAGAAGAAGTTCCTAGGGAGTTGTTTACAGACTTTGATGGGCAATTCGATGGCGTACTCGCCAGAGTCATTCCTGTGGCAGCAAACTACACTTCAGAATGGGCGGGGTCTGCCGCTCGTTACGATTGTAGAATCAAGGTGAGGTATCACAAAGAGCTTGTGGCACAACTAGAGGAGGGAATGATGGTTGCTGTCCCGAATTTCAAGGGACAGTCTGAAAGGTCTTCGAAACACGGTGAGCGCAGATTCACCGTGATGGTCATCAGCAAGGTATGGCCACAGCACTATGGATTGGGAGGAGTCAGTGACAGCCATTACTTCCCGGTGCAAATGGAGATAATCGAGCAAGCCGTACCAGACTGGTCAACTGACGACCAAGCCACCATGATGGTTCAGATGACAGCCATTCCAATCAACTACGACCTTTGTCTGCACGCCTCTGGTGAAGTTGAATTCAGGAAGGGATTCTCCTATCCACTAATTGGCGCAAGAGTACACGTCATCAACATGAAGACTGTCGATTGGATCTACAATAGCAGGGTGAAAGACGCCATTGGTTTCACCAAGAAGTTCACATCTCCTGACCCTCGAAAAGATCCTCGTGTTGGGACGTTACGCATGTTCATGGAATCAGACACCAAGATCCCAATCTATGTTGACCTTCAGAAACTAGTTCGATATCACTTTGGTGTCTTCTCTTTCACTGGAGGAGGAAAAAGCAATCTCCTTTCGAATCTGTTCCGGCGGCTCATTTACCATTCGAAGGATACAAAGATAGTGATTTTCGACATTAGCTCAGAGTATTCATTCCTTCTTTGCGATGTGTTTTCTGATCCTAAGATTCCTTCAAAGATTATCCTAGAAGAAGAAGCAAGAAATGCTGAGGAATTTGCGAAGTCGATTGTAAAACCAAGGGATTTCGAAGATGACCCCGAAGCAGAAGCGGCTCTGAAGCAGGTCTTCGAAAGCGGGCAGGTCACATTCTACAATCGCCCTCTTACACAAGTCCCTACTTTTGGTGGCGTTCTTACAGAGATTAGTGGGATGAGTTCTGCGGTGCCCGCAGATCGTCCGACATACCTCCAAGCACTCGATGAGATTCTCCACATGGTGACAGACTGGATGGAAGAGAACAATCTCTCGGAGCAGGACAAGTTGTCAGAAGCCTTCATTGACGAATTCGACTCTGCCGCAAAGGAAGCTGTTGAGAAGTTCTCGGTATACAAGGGCGCCGCACTCTCCGCATGGGCAAATACAAGGTCAACACTCAAGGCTGCTATGAAGAGAGCTGCTACCGCCAAGTCGACTGGAGTGACCGTGAAGGACATAGTCAAGATGCTAGGAGGTCCTGAGAGAATTGTGTGCATCTCGATGGCAGACCCTGACACGCTGAGGGATATCGTGATAAGGTTGACTGGTGCTGCGCTCAGATACAGGAAACGCAACTTCGAGATCAAACCACAGATTCTATTCGTCTTTGATGAAGCCCAAGAGTTCATTCCCTCAAAGGCCACAGGTGCCTTGGAGAGATGTAGCAATGCAGTGGAGCGCTTACTTCGACAGGGAAGGAAGTATGGCCTTGGCGGAGTAATTGCGACGCAACGAATCGCATACTTGAACACAAACATTATGCAACAATTGCATACTTTCTTCGTTGGAACACTGCCCAGACCATACGACAGAACGGTGGTTAGTAGTTCATTTCAGATTGACCTGAGCATTCTTGACAAAACACTTGAGTTCCCACCAGGTTCGTGGTTGCTTTCTAGTTACATCGCCACAGGACTGGACAACGTTCCAGTCTTCATAGCTGCCGACAATTCTGAGGATGTCATCAGGGAGCACCTTCAACCAGCCTCGTCGTGAGATTGCGTTGGCGCATCACGAGTCCGGCACCGTTAAATATGGGCAGTAGAAAATCGCGCCCGAGTCGACCGAGGGGATAGTCGAATGACATCGGAATATGAAGAAACGGTTTCGAGAATGCGGCGCTGGCTGAAGGAGAACACCAAAAGAAACGCCTTCAAGAAACTTGAGAATGATATCATCCAGAAGGGAGTCTGCACCGAATGTGGGGCCTGTGTGGCTGGATGCCCGGTTGAGGCTCTCGAAGGCGATATGAGTGCTGGCAAGTTTGTGCCCACTTTGGTTGGGAAGTGTGTTGCATGTGGAATCTGCTACACTTTCTGTCCGCGTACGCTTGTCACATGGAGTTCTCTGGTTGGAGACTTCAGAAGTGCTTGGAAAGCTAGGTCTCTTGATGAAACCCAGAGTCGTCAGAATGGTGGAATTGCTACTGCGCTTGTAACCTACATGCTTGACAAGAAGATTGTAGATGCGGCTGTTGTAGCAGCCCGAGATGGAGAGACTCCGTGGATGCCCGTAGCCAAGCTCGTAAAGAAGCCAAAAGAGGCTGCCGCTTGCGGAGGAACGATTTACACTCATACCCCAGTTGTTCAGGAGATGGTGAGGGGGTTTAAGGATGGACTCACCTCTATGGCGGTTGTGGGAATGTCCTGCAACATCGACTCGATCAGTAAGATGCAGAATCACCCTGCTGGGATGTTTCAGGTGGGTTTGCGAGCCGATGTAATCAAAGTGGGTCTATTTTGCATGGAATCGTTTGACTACAACAAGCTCGTTGGTTTCCTGAAAGGTGAGAAGATCAAGATAGGTGATGTGAACAGATTCGAAATCAGTGGCGGCAAGTTTCGAATCAGGATTGGAGATGAGGAGAAAGAGTGGCCAATTGCAGACCTCGATCCATACGTATCCAGCTCTTGTCACTATTGTAGAGACCTTACTTGTATGAATGCGGACATCTCTTGTGGAAACTTGGGGACTGACGACGACTGGACAACTGTCTTGGTCAGAACGCCAAGAGGAGAGCAGATCTTTCAAGAAGCGTTGGCAGATGGTCTAATAGAGGCCGAGCTCTTGGAAGGAAAAGCCATGCGTGTTGTTGAAAATGTTGCCCGCTCAAAGGCTACACGGATCTACACTATGAAGCCCGAGCACTAGATGGGGGAATGGAGCAGTTTTCTGAATCCGTCACTCTTTTTGGTGGCGCATCCAAGAGGAACTAGTCCATGACAATTGAACAATACCTCAGTCAGATAGACCAAGGTGTGATTCTGCTGACTCCACCCAGGCAGAGGTTCCTCCAGTGGAGAAGATCAGCGAACATTGTTATAATCGACGGGTCAAGCGGAGTCACGGTCATAGACAGTGGTGGAACCTCTTTGGGGGGGCTTCTAACAACCACGATGAAGAGACTCTACGGAAACAAGGATAGCCAGGTCTATTGTCAACACACTCATGGACACATAGACCACATTGCCGGGTCGTCACGAATCGTGAAAGATCTTGGAGGAAGCATATACGCATCCCGTGACGCCGTGCCCTATGTACTGGAACAGACTCCCATCAACATGAACCGAGAGAGACCCCATATGGTTGTTTCATTCAGAGAGCTTTTCTCTGCCCCAGCGTGGTTCGTTAATGGAGTAATACGATTGAGCATGGGCAAGGGCAGACAACTGTCAGACATTCACCTTCTTGAGGACGACCCAGATCCTGGAGAGACCGGATTCCGTCCTATACCTTTGCCAGGTCATCATATAGGACACACAGGCTTTTTCAATGACGAATCTGGAGTACTTGTAGCGGGGGACCTAATTGACCCGCGACACAAGATGAAGCCTGTGCTCACGTCGCCTTCATCCAAGTGGTCGGAAATGAAGAATGCTCTCGAAACAGTTGTAGCGCTACAACCCAAGACAATCATACCTGGTCATGGCGATCCTATCGTTGGAAGGGCGGAGGTCTCATCGAGTGTTCAAAGGGCGGTGAAGACTCTTGACGATTCCATGGACTACGTGACAGAATTCATTGATTCAAGGCCAGCTTGTCTACATGACCTGTCACAAAGCATGATAGGAATGGGCATAGGACCTGGGACGGTTTTCCGAAACATGTTCATTCACAGTATACTGGCAGAGCTACTCCGGGAATGTCGCGTTTCGAGTCATGACGAAGGCAGAAACAAGACTGTATTCACAGGAAGCTAGTTCATCGGGACTACCCACTGTCTCCAGATACCAGCTCATCTTTGAGAGCGGACCTGAGGACTTTCCCATCTTCCGCCACAGGCAGACTTTCCCTTATTCTCACAACCTTTGGCTTTTTGAATGACGCCATTTTGCCAGAGCACCATTCAATAACTTCCTCGGCAGAAACGGATTGACCCTTGACCGGTGCAACAATGGCTATCACGATTTGGCCCCAAGTGCGGTCCTCCTCTCCAAGTACGACGGCGGCTTCGATTTTGGGATGAGAGGCGATTATTCTTTCTACTTCCGCCGGAAAGACCTTCTCACTCCCTGAGAAGATGACTTCGCTCTTTCGGTCAACATAGTAGTAGTTTCCTTCTTCATCAACTCTGAAGAGATCTCCAGTTCTGAACCAATCCTCAACAAAGGCATCTTCAGTCGTTGAGGAGTCTCCATGATAGCCGCGCATAAGAGACGGACTTCTGTAAACTGCCTCACCCACCTCACCGGGCTTGACGTCACGCCCCTCATCGTCGATGATTCTCATTTCTACGCCGCTGATAGGTTTGCCAATGTAGCCGTCAACAATCTTTGGAATGTCTGCGGGCGTCATGAAGGAATAGATAGCTGCGCCGATATTCTCGGTCTGACCATATCCGTCAACCAGAACAGCCTCCGGAAATCTCTCGAGTATCTCGATCTTCGTTTCAGCAGCCATCTTAGATCCGCCAGATGAAAGTAGGGTCACTGAGGAAAGGTCATGCTCTGACAGTTTTGGATAATCTAGAAAGACTCTGAACTGCGTTGGCACCATAAACACTGCAGTAATCTTCTCTTGCTCTATTAGAGTACAGATCTCTTCAGGCTCGAAACTCAGCGATGTTGGAAAAGCAATAGGTCTTTTCATTGCCGACATTATGATTGCAGGCATGAAGCCAGACAGATGGTATAGCGGTGTTGGAACTAGGAATTTGAGTTCGGTGTCTGAGGGCAGAAGGGCTGATTCAGGAACTTGCCCGTCGAAGATCAGTTGCAGGCCGTGGTCGGGTATAAGAGTGCAAGCATCAAGCAACGCCTTATGTGTGAAGTCTGATGCCTTTGGAAGTCCGGTCGTTCCCCCGGTGAAGAGTTGCACTCCGAGATCACTTGGTTCTACATCCACATTTGGAGGCGTTGGTGAGGCTCTATCCAGAAAGTCTGACCACATCTCTCCGTGCTTTGACTCCTCTTCCGTCTCTTCCAAAATCACAACATGCGGCTTCTGCTCTAGGTGAGAGATTCCCTCAAGGAGATTCGATCTGAAGTGAGCAGTGCAGACAATGAGGCTGGGCCTTGATGCTTCAATGACGTGTCTGATCTCTCGCCCGACGAATCTTGTGTTAATCGGGGCTGGCACCATACCTGCACGCTGCGCTCCATATAACACTGCTAAAAACTCAGGGCGATTCTCCATTAGGATGCCGATCCTATGCCCCTTACCTTCCGGAGTTCTCTCAAGAATCGAGTTTGATGTTCTTGAGACTAGTTTATCCAGGTCTGCCCATGTGAGCCTGACTTCTCCACACACAACGGCCAAGTTTTCTCCATAGTCCCTGGCGTTGTTCGCAAGAAGGTCACTGAACGCCTTCAGCAATTGTCGCCCCGCATTTGTGATAGCTACTTCATCAAAGCTTGGAGCTTTAGAAGATCATTCATGGGGCCTTTTGCCTTGACCTTCCCACCCATGAAAGCACGCGTCGGTGACAGCGTACCGTCCATGATTGCCATGATAGCCTCAGTGGTTGTTGTTATTTCCAGTTCTGCAGAGTCAGCTTTGCCGTCCTTCAAAGTGGCAGTACCACCCTGAAAGACAATATGGCATATAGCTTCTTCATTGTCGGTGAAGATGAATTGCAACGTCTTATTGAAGTCGGCAAACCTCGACTGGTACTTCGGGTCCTCCATCTTTCCAACCATTTTCTTGAGTGATTCAACTACTTCATCCTTTGTCGACACGTTCTGTCACATCCATAGTCAATTCCTTTTGCTCTAAACTAACGTCCCTTCCATTCTGCGGGTCGTTTCTCCATCCAAGCCTCGAATCCTTCAATGACATCCTCAGATCTGAAAAGGATGTTGAAGGGTTCCCAGAGTGCTCCGATTTCCTTAAGTCCACGTCTGAGAAACTCTTTCGTAAGCTTCTGCGAAAGTGGAGCAACTAGCTTGATTTCCTCACATAGTTCCATCACTGCTTTCTTCAAATCCTTGTGAGGCACTACCTTGTTCACAAAGCCCATTCTGTAGGCTTCTTCTGCATCTATTGCCCTACCTGTGAATGTTAGCTCCTTTACATAGCGCATATTGTATTCGTGCGCCCGGATTATTAGAAGACCAGACATCAGACCCCTGCGGTTCTCCCTGAATGCGAAGACAGCTTGGTCAGATGCGATTACAAGATCGCAAAAGAGAGTTAACTCGAATCCACCTGCATATGCATGTCCGTTTACGGCCGCGATGACTGGTTTTGGATATCGCTGAAGAAGCTCAATAGGATCCAAGACGACGCTAAGAAACTCACCTAAGCCTTGAAAGCCGACTGTACTCATTTCCTTGATATCAAGTCCCGCGCTGAACGCCGTTCCCTCACCTGTAATGACAATCGCCCTTACTGAGTAGTCGTCCCAAGTGTCCTGCAAGACCTGCATTAACTCACTCCACGTCTGTCTCGAGAGCGCATTGCGTGCTTCAGGACGGTTGAATGTGATCCATCCAATCCCGTCTTTTACCTCGTATTTGATGCATTCGAAACTCATTATTGTCACCCTTACTCTAGTTCTTTTTTCTCCACACCCCTGAGGACTCTAGGCAAGAGAGAGGGGTTGGGTTTCTTCTTGAATTCTTGACGGCCAATGAAAAGCCTTAGTATGTCATTTCCTCCTCCTGTAACTCGGGTAAGCAGAGCATTCTTGAGAATTGAAGCCGCTAGGTATTCCGAAGTATAACCGTCACCAGATAGTATCGTGAGGGCATCCTCCGCAATTTCGATAAGTGCTTCTGTTGAAAATACTTTGCAGATTGCCGCATCAACCCCAAATTGAAACATGTCTGCGGCTCCACTGTCAAGCTCCATTGCCAGAGCGTAGAGATAGGTGCGCGCCAACTTTAGGCGCATGGCCATATCTGCCATTCTGAGTTGGACAGTCTGGTATCTTGATATGGGCGCATCGAACTGGACTCTTCTTCGCCCATAGGCGCGAGCTGTCTCTATCAGCATTCGTGCCTGCCCTACAGTAGCCGCAATTCCCAATCGCTCGATATTGAGCCCAGAAGTCATAACCGTCCAGCCGTCTCCCTCAAACAGTATCATGTTTTCCTCAGGCACGCTAACGTCTTGAAATCTGATTACACTGTTGAACATCTCTACATCGCCCGTGAGCTCATTGATCTTCTCAATCGTGATGCCTTCAGTCTCACGCGGAATGATGAAAGACGTAAGATGCGTGTGAGTGTTTTTTGCCTCCTCCGAAGAATCGGTCAAGGCATAGACCATCAGATAATCTGCCTTGGCACCAAGAGTAATGTACCGCTTCCACCCGTTGAGAACATACTGGTCTCCCTGCCGCTCAGCTGCAAGTTGGATGTTTGCGGCATCATTACCTACGTCTGGCTCAGTGACGCAAATCGCAGTCCATTTCTCACCCTTGACCATGGGTTCCAGGAAATTCTCCTTCTGCTCAGGCGAACCAAACAGGTGAACCGGACCTCCTCCGAAGACAGTTGTCAATAATGGATTGATGTTCAGAAAACAGCGACCGAACTCTTCGTTGAGAATGGTGTATCCTGTGAAACCTTCCTCTCGACCGCCATACTCTTCCTCCACAAGAACTGCAAGTGGATGGAATCCTTTGTCCACGACGAACTTGCTAATGTTCCACTGCACTTTCATAGCTTCATTGTGGTCCATTTTGTCGCCAAGAGGACGCAGCTCGTTGTCCACAAACTCCTCGACTTCAGTCGCAAACCTGTGATTCTTATCGGTCCACCAAGGTAGTGCATCCAAGCCTAGTCACCCCTAGATGTTTGATCTGTCCAGTCCGTAGCGGAGGTCTACGGACCCATATTCATTGAGACCACGCCAGGTGATCTTTGCAAGCTTGACCTTTCCTCGATGATCAATCCATATCGAAACAAGTCCTTCCCGCTCGAGATCTTGAAGCGTTTCTACAATGGAGTCTTCGTCTTCACCAAGCTTGGAAGCAATGTCTTCGGTTTCAGAATGAAGTGCCTGAGTGTATTCAAACTCGAGTGCGAGAAGCTTCAGTACTTTCGCCTTCAGGTCGCCTGCCATCGTGGCTCTCCTCCTTTCTTCGGGTGTGAGCGGCATGACTTAAAAACACTCTCAGGGGGGTCTCCTCGAGTCATCCGAAATCCAGTTATAGTCGTCGTTTTGGATGAATTAGGAGAGACTCGCGTTGACCCTAATGAACATCCTTCTGACTGGGAGGCCGGGTATTGGCAAAACCACGGTTATTCGGTCTGTGCTGGAGAAGCTTGACATGGATGCAGCGGGTGGTTTCTGGTCGCAAGAGATTCGAAGAGAGGGCAAAAGAGTGGGATTCTCCATCGTGACGCTCTCAGGAGAGAGCGGCATCCTAGCACATGTTGACTTGGACCGCGGACCTCGAGTGGGCCGCTACATAGTGAATGTTGCTGACATCAGAGACATAGCCATCCCGTCTATTGCTGAAGCCAGAAGAGACGGGAAGATTATAGTAATCGATGAGATAGCCAAGATGGAGCTATGTGTTCCGCAGTTTGAAACTGAAGTCGTAGACTGTCTTTCGACAGGAAAGACGTTAGGTACTGTTCAGATGGGTGGAGGAAAGTTCGTTAGCGAGATAAAGAAGAGACCTGACGTCACACTCGTAGAGATTACTCACAGCAACCGGGTTGCAATGCCCGAAAGAATACTCAGGATGCTGAGTACCTAGGCATCCTATTTCGTCTTTGTGCGGAAGTAGATTACTAGCAGTGCAAGCGTTGAGAGTGTACCCAGGATCAATATTCCAACCCATAGAAGCACTGGAGTGGTCTCTCCTCGCAACGGTATGACGTCGACTTCTATCCATTCAGTTTGTTCTTGATTGTTGACTGATGAATTGTCAATGGCTGTAATCCTATAGTAGACAGTGACCCCATGTGAGTATTCACCAAGCTTGGCTGCATAGAAGTCGTTGCTATGAAGTTCCATGTCAGCTGTGTTAACATCCTCATCGATGGATGAATACCACTCTATTGTGATGCTCGCGATTTTGTTGAGATCCCAGACATAGGCCTGAACCGTAACGTTGTTTGATGTCGCAGTCGTATAGGCTTGGAAGACCCGGATTTCGTTAACCAATGGAAGGTGTGCATCAGGAGTGACTTCCACTATCGTGATAGCAAATGCAGTTTGATTGAAGAAGTCGAGCATTGTCATGTTGAACGTGTATGTGCCGACGTCAAGTCCATCAACATTGATGGAAATGTTCTCTCCACGCCACGTCCCATTCAAAAGGACAGTCGTGTTCGTTCCATCGAACTTAGTGAGATTGTAAAAGCGAGGATTACTCTCATTTGCGGACCAGTCAAGAGAGTATCCAGTATAGCCCTCCTCGTAGGAGAAGTCCTCTGTTGCGTTTATTTCAGGTGCCCTGATGTCCCGATAGATGTTGACCTCAACTGAATCTGTCGCGTTGTGATCGAACTCGTCATACAATGTGATATTCAAGGTATAGTTTCCTAGGAAGAGCCCGGACACTTCATATCTGATATCACCGCCTTCAGGATCCTCGAACTCCCATTCGGGTTGGGTGACATTCTGTGGCGAGTGGAACTCAGAAACGTTACCGTACTCGGTGTCATTGTACTGAATGAACACTTCTATTGTGTAGTTCAGTGGGTTGCTATCATATGCGAACCACTCAACCAAAAACGGTCCTGAACCAAACTCGAAAGACATGTCATCGGGTGACGTAATGGTCGGGTCAGTCAGATCCAACAACACTGTTACGTTCACTATGCTCGTAGAATTGTGACCAAGTGTGTCATTCACGAACAGAGTATAGAGATACCAACGCGATGCATTCAAGCCGTCGACATTGACTGTGATGTTGCTTCCATCCCAATCACCATCCACAACAACCGTGAAGTTGTTTACTGGTTCATTCGACTGTCGAGTAACGTTGAACGTGTCAGGATTTGTTTCGGTGATGTTCCAGGTTATTTCATGTCCAAAGCTGCCTACCTCATAGGTGAAGTTTGCAGGTGCAACGATAATGGGTCCCAGTTCGTCAGCTATCACGTCAACAATGACTGTATCTATTGCGGATTCGTTCTGCATGTCGAAAACAACACATACGAATTCAAAACTGACAGGAAGTGTGTGAGTCAAATTCTCATCGTATATATGATCCAAGTCAACTACAATCTCAGAGCCGTCCCATGCACCCGATTCGTACAACTCTGCGTCTCTTGAGATTGAGTAGTTTTTGGGCTCGTCGGAGGTTGCATTCCATCTGATCTCTTCTCCAAGGCTCCCATTCTCAAATAACAGATCATCTGGACTATCGATCACTGGTGCAGCCGGAAGGAAGACCTTGTCACGTGGAGTCTCGTTCATCGAGAACACTGCAAGGCCCGTGGTCATCGGTGAGATGACCAGCCACGTGAGAAGCAACAAACCTGCAGCTAGCTTGACACGCCTATTCTGGAGCATTCGAAATACATCCTTCAATGACCTAGTCCGGACTGTGACGGGTTCAGCCACCGAGTGCGGTTTTATACATATCGGTAGGAAGAGCCGCGTAAATGTTCCTATCAGTGTCTACCCACTGGATACAATTAAGAGTCCTTCTGTGTTCCTCTCACAACAGCTTGCGCAAGTTGAGGAGTTCCTGTCAATGCCCAAGGCGCTCTTTGCCATATGGTGGGACGACAAGCTCGGTCCCTTTGTTGGTCGCTACTACCCAGAGGACCAACCGATTTCTGGAGAAGAGGCTCTTGCTGTCTTCATGGGTCATGGCGTGAATCACGAGGCGAAATTTGGGTACACTAAAATCAGCCAAGGGTTGGTAGTCTCATATATGGAAGCACCCAACTGCATTGGAGTTCTGCTCAACGACGATGATGACCCTGCTGTTGTTGAAAGGAATCTTCTTCGCCTGATTAAGTATATCGACCTCACAAGTAGCGATTGGGACAAGGAAGTCAAGGCCGCTTTCGAAACTCTGCTCGAGCTCATAGACGAAACAAGTGGCGCAGAGTTACTAACTCGACCGGCCGTTCAGAAGATGATAGATGACATGTACGGAGGTCGACTTCCGGCCATAAAACCTCGACACATATTCAGAAGCGTTGCACAGTATCCGGAAGCAGGCACATACTTGGGACAGGATGATGAAGAGGTCGAAAGGACTCTGAGAGACCTTGAGAATGAACGAGTACTTGTGGCCAAGACGTTCGGAAGAACAATCAAATGCCGTCAATGTGGGGGCAGGGACGTAGAAGTAACCTTGCTGTGTCCTGTCTGTGATTCGCCTAACTTGCACAACGTATACCAAGTCTTCTGTCCAAAGTGCAGTGAGATGTTTCAGACAGTAATTGTTGACGAGTTGTCTGAAGTTCGGTGTCAGAGATGTCTCGAGGCAGTAGAAGTACACGAACTCGAAGCAATCGACGTAGATCCCCTATGCAATGACTGTGGACGGGCGTCTGACGAGCCCAAGATTGTCCTTACATGCTCGGACTGTGGTAAGCACCTGAAAGGAGTAGACTTGCTTGGAGGTACCGGGCTCGCCTACTCTCCTGATTTGAAAGAGGAATAGATTCAACTTCCATGATATTGTGTAGAAAACACCCCAAACGCTTGATGACACCTCATGCGCAACAGTTTTCATGCGGTTTTGAGCGGTACGGCTCGAGGGTTCAATCAAATGAGTGATAATGTCAAGATTGGAGTAATCAAATTAGGTTGCCTCGGAATCGCTGCACTTCTCGACGCGATCTTTGATGAGAGAGCAGATAGAGAAGATCTGGATATCAGAGGTTTTACTAGTGGAGCGAAGCTCGATCCAGATTCTTGTGAGGATACTGTCAAGAGAGCAATTGAGTACAAGCCGAATCTGATGCTCGTAGTTAGCCCCAACGCGAAGCTGCCAGGTCCGACCAAGGCAAGGGAAATGCTCTTCGAGACGAAGATTCCCACGATTTCGATTTCTGACGCACCTGGGAAGAAGGCATTCAAGAAGAAGAACGAGGAAGGGAAGAAGGTAGACAACGTCTTAGAAGGACAGGGCTACATTGTGATCCCTGCAGACTCCATGATCGGAGCCCGCCGTGAATTCCTCGACCCCACTGAGATGATCACTTTCAACACCGACGTCATGAAGGTTCTATCTAACACAGGCTATGTCCGTGTAGTACAGAAGACGGTCGGAAAGGTCATCGACGCCATCAAGGCTGGCAAGACACCTGAAATGCCAATGTCATCAGTCTCAGCAAAGAAGGCGGTCGAAAAGGGAGGCTTCAGCAATCCATACGCACGAGCGAAGGCCTTTGCTGCCATAACAATAGCAGAATCAGTAGCTGATATCACAACGGAAGGATGCTTCATTGAACAGGATAAAGACAAGTACATCCCTCTAGTTGCAGCGGGTCACGAATTGATGCGAGTTGCAGCACGCCTTTCTGATGAAGCCCGCGAGATCGAAAAGGGCTCTGACACTGTTCTGCGGACTCCACATTCGAAAAAAGGGGAGCGCAAGAAGAAGAGACAGCTTCTTGGTGACTTTGAATAGTTCAGTACCCGAGCAGAGATGCTCGGGTCAACTTCTTTATTCCTAGGCGTCTCGCTTACGATGCGTCCTTCTCTTTGATTGTCTTCTTGACTGCTTGGCGGGCTGCATCAATTACTTTCTCAGCTCTTGTTTCGCTAAGACCTTCGACTTTGGATGCAAGTCGACTTGGTGTCTCTCCGGCTATCTGAGCCGCCGAGGTATAACCCGCAGATGTGAGTCTACTCTCGAGACTAGAGCCCACTCCAGGAATCCTCTGCAACGGTAACACTTCCGCAAAGCCTTCACCTAAGATGTCCGACATCTCGGAATCTGACAGCTCTGCGCCCGCGTCGATAATCTCAACTTGGCTCCGGACTGCATCAAAGTCTTCCTGTCCGAGGAAAGCGTCTACTGTTCTTCGGACTTCTTTCTCATCGAAGGCGATATCCAGATCCTCCATCTCTAGTTCCTCACCTAGGACTTCTGGTAGATGACCACTCCAGTAGAGTGCAAGAAGAGTGAGCAAGACTGCCACCTCACTTCCATATTGCGTCACTAGAAAGGGGATGCCCCAGCCCCAAGCTTGGAGATCTACTGCCCAATACAGACACATGTAACCGAGGAAGAAGAACCACACTGACGTCAGTCTTCTTCCTTTAGTCAGCGGAGAACCAAACTCTGACCAAATCAACATCAGACACAGACCTAGTAGGTATCCCTCAATACCTCGCAGAATTACAAGAAGAAGATCCGCCTCCAGTTCGACCGTCCCACCAGTGATGACGTAAAATGTTGAACCGAAAATCGTCAGTAGTCCCATCATTAGAATTGCTGCGCTGAATGCGGTCTTCCTACCTTTGAAGTCAGCCAGGAAACCGGCAAGGATGACCCCAATTGCTAAGGCTAGGGGTTGAAAATAACCTGCCCACATCGACGAAGCTACTAGCGATACGAATTCCCCATCAACCACGCGTATCGTGGATTCAGTTGAAAATGTCCAAAGCATGTGAGCCGCCATGATGCAGACCATAGGCAGGAAGTAACTACCAGAGTGACCTTTGCCAGCTAGGGAGACTTGTGTGAGATTCCATGGTCTCAACGCGCCTATGATAATCACCGCCACCATCAAGCTGACCTCCAGTAATGGGAATCCCATAATTGCCAAGCCCCCGATTGTGGACTCAAAGAGAATCAAGAACCAACTGGTTAGAATGGAAATGGAAAGGAACAGGGCAACAACTTTCCCTCTGAATCTGACAACGATTGTTCGATTCAGAACCACAGCAGTAACAGGAAGTATGAGTGCCAGACCAATGAATGCACCAATCACAGACATATATTCCAGATATGGACTGAATTCATTAGGAGATCCAAGCGAGTATCTCAGAATGCCCACAATAACAGGCAGGAGGCCGCCAACGAAGGCAAACGCGAGACTCCGCTTGACTCTGTCAATCAGAAATCCCACCGGAATCAGGAGGAGGGTTGCAGCCAGCGCACCATAACCCAGAAGCGGCATGTGATCAACAATATAGGGCAGGAGCAGAACGCCCCTCGTCACCTGAGTTATGATATAGATACAGTACGCTGTTGGCAATGAGAATAGTATGAATGTCAATGCTGTTCTTGTTGGAAACTCTCGATATTCAAGCAATCATCTCACCCTGTCCCAATGGAATTCCGGCATCAGCGAAACAATATGGACATTTCGAATTCCAGATTTGGACTGAGAATCGGGTGCTTGTACCCGATACCTTAAAGTCAGTTCGTTTTGAGCTTCGGCGGTAGGAGAGCTGAAGAGAATTTGGCGGGCAGGCTTAGAGTTCAGGAATTCATGGTCATAACTGACGGAGGGGTCCCAATCTTCCATTACTCACCTTCGGACACTCGAAAGCTTGACGAGCTGCTATCCGGATTCCTGACGGCAATCACAAGTTTCGCATCTGAGTTTGGAGAGAAGTCAGTACAGAGCCTCTCCTTTGAGGGATCAGAGATTCTCTACGAACAGGAGCCCGGAAAAGCGATCTTCATCTTCCTGGTTGATGTTGGTGCTCAGGAGAGCATTCTTAGGATTGTGCTTTCAGACTTAAGCTCTAGATTCCTAGAGAAGCACGAGTCTGACCTATTGGCTGATGTCCAGATAGAAGAACGCTTTGAGGAATTCAGGAGTGAGGTTCGCGAAGCGTTCGAATACTACGAGGGCGTTCTCATGGTAACATCTCGCCTGAGTGCCTATGTCGTTCCACGGAAAAACAAACTAGCTTTGGCCTTGGCTACTGACAAAGCAGGGTTTCTGGATGAATTCCATCGGGAATTCGGATACGATGGGACCAGAGTGCTTGAAGCCATTGATGGGAAAGCATCGATAGAGAGGCTCGCAGCAGCCTTCAACATTGAAGATTCTGAAATCTCCGAAATCATAGAATACCTGGCCATCTGGGGAGTCATAGGCGTTTCTCAGCTCTGCCCCAAGATCCGCGCAGATGATGCTCGATTTGATGCGTTTCTGGACATTGTAGGTCTTCCCAACAAAGACTATCAGCTCCTTCAACGAGCGAAGGCTTTCTGCACGGGAACAAGGTCGGTCGTCGATGCCAGCATAAGATTGAACGTAACAGCCGAGAGATTGTACGAGGTGCTTTTGAAGATGGGAGATGAAGTTGAATGGAATTTGGTAGAAGTTGCAGGTTTGCCTGACACTCTTCAAAGGCGACTAATACGATAGCAGAGTCACTGTAACAGTACGCTGTGTGCAAGCACTCACGACTCGCACGATTTGCAGGTTCCTCAGCCATACATGAGATAACTGCTTTGGAGAGCATCCGTAGCTTTGCTTAGATTCAGGTTTGATATTTGCTTGCTGTCATAATCTTATATTCCTGAGAAACGATTTGTCGAAGCGAGAGATTGGCTGATATTGTTGGGGTTGACAGTTTCATGTCATGCAAATCGAGACCAATGGCGCTGGAAGATGGGTTCATACAAGATGAGAAGGAGAGAAAGAGTAGACGTTGGTTTCTACGAATTGGATGCATAGCAGTCGCAAGTGCAGTCTGGCTTGCTTTGAGAACAGGACTAAGACCTGCGAGGATTGTGTATCCCTGTCAGCAGGCAGCGCTGTCAAACATACAGATGTTCAAGATGTCCGTTCTTGCTCTTCTACCAACAACAGTAAGCATGCGTTCTACAACAACCTTGATGAAGCCTGCTTTGGTTTTGACCATACTTTCAGTAGGTTCATTCTTTTTGGTAGCTGATCCCTTCATTTTCGACTCTGCTCTGCAGCAGTCAGAAGATGATTATGCGCGTGTACCTATCAGCCTAGCGCCACATATTGCGCCAACAACTGGTGCTGCGTCAGATCTCTTCTTTGTCCAAAATGCAACAGGATATGAAGGAAATCTGGATGATGCGGTCTCCGAGTTGCTTGACATAATGGCTACTCAGGGCGTGGGCTTCTTTGAAAGCATCACTACTCCAGATGGCCTAATTGGTAGTAATGATGTTGTGATCATTAAGGTGAATGGTCAGTGGGACTATCGTGGGGGCACAAACACGGATTTGGTCAAGAGCATAATCAAGACAATACTCAGCCATCCAAGTGGTTTCACTGGAGAAGTCATTATTGCAGACAATGGACAAGGCATTGGAGATTTAGATAGGAATTGGGCTAATGCCTATCACCGCAATCAGTCTGCACAAGATGTTGTGGACTTGTTTGCTCCCGACTATGATGTCAGTTCAATACTCTGGGACAATCTACACGAATTTACAGTTGATGACTATGATGATGGAGACTACACTGATGGCTATGTACGTAGTTCTGATTGGAACGAAGAGACACAGATGTTTGTGTCCTATCCTAAGTTTAGGAGTTCAGCAACCGGCGCATACATTAGCTTCAAAGAGGGTGTGTGGAGCAACACAACTGGATTCGATTCGGATCGATTAAAGGTCATCAATGTACCAGTTCTGAAAAGCCATGAACTCTATGGGGTGACTGCTTGTGTTAAGCACTATATGGGAGTACCTCAGGGCTACATAGTTTCAAGTGTACATGAAAGCGCTCCGCATGAGCACTTCTCCGTTGCGCTGGGAGGAATGGGGACGCTGATGGTTGAGACAAGAGCCCCTGTGCTCAACATTCTGGATATGATTTGGGTTAATGCTCATCCGCTGGAGAGTTCATTGCAGAGAGGACCGTGGTCAGCCTATCCTGCAGCAAGATTCACTGACATCTTAGGAGCGAGTACAGACCCCGTGGCGCTAGACTATTGGTCTGCAAAACATGTCCTCATGCCCACATCAGCGTATCTGAATTACTCGGCATTTTCGTCATTGGATCCGGATAATGAATCAATCGTTGAGCATATCCTATATCCATACGTGCAACAGGAGGAATCTTTCCACAATTACCTGACTCGCTCAATGAGCGTCATGAATGACTCAGGTTTCCAAGTCACAATGAATCCCGATGAGATCAACGTGTTTGTGTCTACTCTGCCTGATAGACCCATTACATATACAGTCTCTGAGCCACCTAATCCGATTGATTATCTTCCTCTAGTTCTCGTGCCAATTGCTGCGGGCGTCTTGGTGGTATTAGTAGCCATGGTTCGAAAGCAATCAAAATAGATCCAACAGGCAAGGGAATAGGATTCTTCAACTAGAAACGAATCTTATACAATATGAAACGCAGCGAAGGTATAAGAGCACAAGTCTCAGTAGACCTTCTAGTTCACCGTGGATGGAGACGTGTAGGTTGGTAAAAGAGATTGTCGTGATAGAGGCTGGCGGGATACCTCTTTACCACTACAGTGTTACAGGTGAAAGGCGTCTTGATGAGCTCGTTACGGGGTATCTATCCGCTATGGGGGCATTCGCAGAGGAAGTTGGCGGAGAGACGTTCAGGGTCATCGCGTTTGAAGAGAATAAGTTCGTTTGGCTGAAAAAGGGGAACCTCTTCTTTATCGCGCTAATCTCAGAAGAGGATAGTGCAGAGATTTATCGTGTCATATTGCAGAACCTATCAGAACAGTTTGTTGGGATGTTCTACGAGGAACTTACGAAGGAATGGCAAGATATCAGAATATTCAGGTCTTTCACGGAGAACGTTGAACTTACACTGCAAAGATTTGATGGAGTACCAGGGTTAGCACGGAGATACAACACAGCGCTGCTACCCGTTGATGACATAAATGCCCTCAAGCAGACGTTGGTTAAAATTGAAGAAGACCCTGATATATATCGTGGTGCCGCAATCACCACCGACAGATTTGTCATCGTGTCTACTCTCAGAACATATGAGCTCGAAGCTATGCTTGATTTGATGGACTCCCCTGAGAAGGAGTCTGATCGTGAAGGGCCAGGGTTCCTCCTTATTCATACGAGTCTTGACCCAGCAACTTCATTCTATGTAGTGCCAATAGAGGACAAGGGCATCAGCGTCTTTGTCGCCAACCGAGGGTTGACAAATGACATGTACTTCTCGAAGGTGCGGCCATTTGTGAAGACCTTAGAAATCACTAGCCTAGATCAAATGAAGAGAGTGTTTCCAAAAAGAAGAGAGGAAGTGCTCTCATTTTATGACTACGATCTTGTAGTGCCTCTAAGTCCAATAGAAGAGATTCTTGATGGAGCTAGAGCCAAGTTACCAGGAATGACGGAAGATAGCTTTGGAAAAGCCCTAGAAATCATAAGGACGCTCAAGCGTGACATGACGGTCCTAGAGGTTCAGGAGGAAGTAAGGCTTCCACGGGAAACTATTGATGAGATTCTTGCGTTTCTCATAGCACGAGGCATGGTTGTCATATCGAAGATCTTCCCAGTGATGGATGACAGAGACGAACGTTTTGCCGCATATCTAGAAGTCATAGGAATCCCTAAGAAGGACTATGATATTGTCGACCTAATCTGGGAGCACTGCAACGGAAGCCTCTCAATCAAGGAAATCTCGGAGGTCTCTAGAGCACCTGCCTTCAGAATCGTCGAAGTGCTTAGAAAACTAGGAAACCACGTCAAGTGGGAAAGAGAAAGGGTGTTGAGCCGTGTCGGGTAAAATCGTCAGCATTCATAGTTTTAGAGGCGGTACTGGCAAATCAAACATAGCCGCGAATCTCGCAGCCGTTGCTGCCTTGGACGGAAAGCGTGTAGCGGTTATGGATACAGATGTTGCTAGCCCTGGAATTCACGTAATATTCGGAATGGGCAGAGAGAAAATTGACTACACTCTCAATGACTACCTTAGAGGCGAATGCGAGATAACTGATGCGTGCCATGACATGAGCGCTCGGCTAGGGATTAAGAAAGGGAAGATATTCCTGATTCCAAGCTCTATGAGTGCTACAGACATCACTCGGATTCTGCGTGAAGGCTACGAAGTCAGCGATCTGAAGAATGGATTTACTGACGTGATAAAGGCGAAGGATCTTGACTATCTCATTATTGACACACACCCAGGCCTAGATAGAGAGACACTGCTGTCAATGGCTACTGCAGACTATCTTTTCGTCGTTGCCAGAGTGGATCAACAGGACCTTCTTGGCACTGCCGCCACGCTTAGCGTGGCCAGGAAACTTCAGGTGCCTACAATCAAGATCGTTGTTAACAAGAAGCCAAGCATTTACGAAGACAAGAAAATCATTGCCGAGGTTGAGAGCAAATTCAAAGCCAAGGTGGCCACGATAATACCTCTGCTGCCTTTGCTGATAGAAGCTGGTAGCAGATATATCGTCACACTTAGGCACCCTGAGAGCGAGTTCACGAAAAGCATTAACGAAATTTACAGGCTCATGTTGTAGGAAATCACTTCCTTTCTAATACATTACACTTGAATTGGTTGAAAATCAATGAGAGCTGAAACCGCCATCCACTACGAGCACCTCACCTGTCACGAAAGAGGAGTCGTCAGCTACCAGAAAGAGAACCGCCTTTGCGACTTCTTCGGGATCACCGAATCTTCCGAGAGGATATTCTCGGAGTCGTTTTTGTCGTACTTCCTCAGAGACCCCCTGTTTTCTTAGCGTTCTCTCCAGCATGGGCGTTTCAATTGCTCCTGGACACACACAATTGACTCGAATCCCCTCGCCTGCTAGTTCGATGGCAAGCGTCTTTGTGAGCGCAATCACTCCACCTTTTGAGGCAGAGTAAGCGGGTGAGAATGAACCTATCAGTCCGGCAACAGATGCATTGTTGACAATCACGCCTCCACCTCTTGAAATCATATGAGGAATCGCATACTTGCAGCAGAGAAAAGCTGAACGAAGGTTGACCTCCATCGTTCGGTCCCATTCTTCCTCAGAGGTGTCCACTAGCTTCTTGACGACTTCAACACCCGCATTGTTGAATAGAATGTCAATGCCCCCGTGTTGCAGTGCACTCCTTGTGAGTTCATTCACTTGCTCTTTGTCAGAGACGTCGGCTTCAATGAACTCGGCCCTACCACCAGACTGCTTGATTTCCTCAATGACTTTGCTTCCATCCGAAGCATTAAGGTCAGCCCCAATCACGATTGCTCCTTCTTTAGCGAACAAGTGAGCTGTTGCCTTTCCGATTCCAGCTGCTACACCAGTTATCACAGCAACCTTGCCTTCAAGTCTCTTGGTCATTACTTCCTAGCACGCTCCTTCCAGTAACTGCTGAGCTCGAATGGCGTAGCGAACCAGACTCCTTCTTTACCTTTCATGTGTCCAATGAGATCATCGAGCATCTTCGCACGTGAGGGTACACCCATCAACTGAGGGTGCATCACAAGCATGAAGTAGAGACCCTCTGTATAGATGGCGTCGAATTCATCCGACCAGATCTCCAAGACCTTTCTGTGGTTGCTTATGCCGCTTTGATATTCAAGCGGAGGGAAGTAATTGAATCCAAAGTATACCCAATCATCTAGGAGCCAACGAATAGGCAATTCTACGATTTCTTTGCTGCCAATCTTGATCACATAGGGAAGATCATTTCCCATCATTGTCGAATCGTACGTTAGACCATTCTCAGCTAGAAGACTATGTGTGTTGGCACTCAAGTCTGCTGCTGGCGCTCTGTACCCTTTAGGCGTCTCTCCAGTTATTCCCTTAAGAATGCGTTCTCCCATTAGAAGCTCTTCTCGTTCTTCTTCCAGAGTACATCTTGCAGGGTTTCTATGAGAGTACCCGTGATTTCCTACTTCATGTCCCGCATCGTGGATTTCGCCAACGACCTCAGGATACTTCTCTGCTACTTCCCCAGGAATGAAGAAACAAGACTTCACGTCATACTTCTCCAGTAGTTTCAGAATTCTGGGCACTGCAGAGTTTGGACCATACTCCCCCTGAGATAGGACAACTGGATTGTCGCGTTCTATCCCATGACGTCTGAGGATGTTTCGCCATGATATCTCTGCGTCCAAGTCAAAGGTAAAGCATGCCACAGCTTTCGCTCCGTTCGCCCACTCCATCTCTTGACACCCGCTGCTGGTTGTTCTGGCTACCCCTTACTTTAGGCAACACACCTGAAATACTCTCTTCCAAGCTCGGATTTGCAGTCCTGGAAGAACGGGAAAAAGTTAGAAAGCGGGCCAGTAGATAAGGGCAAGGCAGAAGATGAGTAGAATCAGGCAAATGACAAGAACAAGTGTCAGTAATGGGTAGTCGTCTCCTTGACTCTGCCTATAGCCCAATGTAGTCGTCATCTTCACATTGCTTAATGCCAAAAAATCCTATGACTCTTTCTATTGTGAGAGCATAATACAACCACATTTCTAAGACTTCCACAGCTGCTGTATCAGTGATTGGTCAATGGACATAGATGTTAGACTTGCCGACGCCCGTGACAGAGAAGCATTAGACCAGTTCTACTCAAGAGAAGGACTCGACTTTCAGGCACTCTCTTCGCGAGGAATGAACCTTCCATTTGGAGCAAGTCGAGAGACCATGTTCATTGTCGCTGCATCCAATCACACCGTGTTGGCTGCCTTGAAACTGGACATCGGGGACTCAAAGAAACTAGGGAAGGCCGGCTTCATCCAACACTTCGAGATCGAGGACGAACTGGAAGGCACTGATTTGGGAGCAAGGATGTTAGCAAAGACGGTAGAGATTGTGGAGCAGAAGGGTGTGAGGGCGCTCGACGCAGTCGTTGATGAGAAGAGGGTAGATGTGATCCAGCTCTATTTGGATGCCGGCTTCGAGGAGAGAAGGATAGAAATCTATCTGCGTCGAGATTTCAGAGCAAAGATCTTCTGAAGAGTCAGAATCGAGATCACATAATACCTGAAGCGTGCCCTGGACTGCAATTCCTATTCTGCAACTCCACACCAATCGAGGACAGTGACTGCGATTACCTCTGCGGTCTTTACTATTGATTCTATACTGACTCGTTCATCATATGAATGGATGCGCTCAGCCTTGGGACCGAAGGTCACAGCAGGAATCCCGTTGTGGACAAAGAACCTAGTGTCGAGTCCCGCAGCGCCTCCATAATAAACTGGCGATGCGCAACCGACTCGAACAGCATTCTCGCTCAATAGTAGTACGAAAGGGTGTTCAGGATCTAGTTCATGAGGTCGGGCATTCCAGCCAAACCACTCCACATGGGGCATATTGTCCTTTAGCCATTCATCTTGCCTAGCAGCTTTCCGAATAGTATCTTCTACTTGTTTTCTTACTTCTTCACGAGTCTCACCTGGAGGCCAACCAATCCTGCACTCTATCGTGCATGAACCCGGAACAGTGGATGGCCAATCACCAGCCCTAACGGTTCCTACGTTGATTGTGGTGGCCTTTCCCTTCATTAATGGGTCAGTTTCGGCGTACGGATAATGGATGACACTTTGCCTGTGTTCGTTCAGGCCTTTCAACGCTTGCAGAATCGGAAGCATCTTCTCTACTGCGTTGACTCCGAAGTGAGCGGTAGCTGCATGGGCTGGGACTCCTGGCACGATGACACGGAAGTACATCACTCCGGCACTTGCTACAGTCAGATTGAGAGCAGTCGGTTCCGGTATGATTGCTGCATCGGCCTTCGGTGAGACCATCCTCATATACAGATTTCCTCCCACACCCCCATCCTCTTCCTCGATAGTTGTCTCAAAGAAGAGGTCTCCCTTCAACTTCGTCTTGGTTTCAGTCAAGGCTTGCAGCAGAATAAGTAGAGCTGCAACACCAGCCTTCATGTCGCCAGCTCCTCGACCATAAAGCCAGTTGTCAGCAACATCTCCCGACCAGGGATATCGTGACCACTGCTCGGTTGGTTCCGGAGACACAACATCGACGTGACCACTCAGACAGATTGAACGTCCCCCGCCAGAGCCCGCAGTTTTCGCTGAAACATTCGGTCTATCTTTGTATCCATTCTTCACAAAGGAGGTCGTTTCGAAGTAGTCTGCATGTTCCTTCAAAGCCGAGAGGTCTGGATACACGTACTCCGGGTGAAGACCCAATCTCTTCAAGTACTCAAAGACGTGTCCTTGAACCTCAGACTCATCACCCGATATACTCGGTATTCTTACCAAATCCTGTGTTGTACGAATGAGCAGCTCCTTGTGCTCTCGAATCCACGTCAACACCCTAGTAGCAGAGGTCTCCTCATTCATTACCAATCACCATCATTCTTGAAGCTCGACGAGTGACCCTGCTTCGAGACTCCTGGTTCATCTTCTTGGCTCCTCTCTATTTTTTATGAAGTGTCAATAAGCCGCCGTAAACCTGAACTTATGTCGTCTAGGACCTCTACCAGTCTCGAAATCTCTTCGTCGACTAATCCGAAGATCTTGGATCGCTCTGTTTCGAGTTTCGCTAGAGACCCGTGTACATCAATCCAGTCGTAGGGATTATCACTTAGACTCGTGTATCTTGCCACTGTGTCTCTGTCAAGGTTTGATATTGGCATTCGTCTAATAGAGCTAATGGCTGCATTCAATTCCACATAGTCCCTGATTAGCTCAAGACGAGACATATAGCTGACATCCATTGGTGGTGGTTTTCGCCACACCCAGCCGATTGTGCGATTGAGGTGCTGGACCGTTGAGACAATGAAGCGATTTACCTCTTCGATTCTGCTCTTATCAGGTAGAACGGCCGCTTTCCTAATCATTCTGCTGAATGTGTTCCGTTCTCTGAGTATGCGCTCAATCCTTCTCAGTACCTTTTCAAGACCAAAGGGACTTCGAGGAAGCTGCCTGTATTCCATTATGATGCTTTCAAACAACTGCAATGGTGTGAAGATGTCATGGGGCAGGATTTCTGCATTTGCAATGTCAAAGATGGATTTCTTCATGAACTCAGCATAGAATTCGACGGATGTCCTGTCTAGATTCTCAATATCGTCCTTCTGTGTGTGGTATAGCGGGCTAGGGAAAGACACTCCGTAGATCGTGGGAACTCCGGATATCTCGAAGAACCAATGATCACTTCCATATGCGGGAGGTCCGTATTGATTCACATCGCGAGGATTCTTGATGGATTCTACCAATCCTCGAGCGAATTCTTCGAGCTCAAGTGTCGAGACAATGTGATTCTGAGCGTTATATCCAATTGAATCGAGACTAAGAATCACTGCCGCTCTCGATACAATCTCAGGATTGGCTCTAACATAAGCTCTCGAGCCATTAATCCAATAGTAATATGTTGTACCCCCACACTCTTCTGCACCAAAGAACAGAAATCGAACAGTCCTCCTCAGTTGCCCCCCATTTTTCACGTACTCGGACATAAGTCTGGCCAACTCGAGGACGATTGCAGCAGGAGCGCCTCCATCTGCGGCGCTATGGAAATACGCATCATAGTGAGCACCAATGAATACTTCGTGAGAGGAAAGTTCTTCGCCCTCCAATGAGACCTCAAGGTTTGAAGAAGATGCATTCTCGTCCACTTCGACTTCTGTTACGATTTTGATTTCTACCTCTCCTCTCTCCATTAGATTAGATAAGAAATCAGCATCTTCCTTCGATATGCTCAGCAGAGGCAATTTCATCTCAGGACCAACTTCGGTTACAACGACCTTCCTCAAATTCCCTTCATCAGGTGAAGCGACGAGGACAGCACCAAGTTTTTGCCTCTGAGCTGAAAAGCAGGTGCGCGCCGGTGATAGGTACAAATGCGGACCCCACGAAGCAAGTCCAACCATGCCCTCTCTCTTCGATGGTTCTTCCTTATCCAAATGATTCAGTCTTACTAGTTTGGACTCGACATCGATGGAGGGAGAGTATGGAAACAGCGCTGATGTGATCTTCTTTCTGACAGGTGAGACGATTTCAACTGCCACTGATTTTGGGTACCACCCATATACTTGGAATGGACTCTCGATTATCTCTTTAAAACCAAAGCTTGTCAATTGCTTCTTGATAAACTGACATGCTTGTTTCTCAGCCTTGGATCCAGCTAGGCGATACTCGATTCTGGATAGGCCTTCGATGTACTCAAGGATACGATCAGTCGACACGTTCTCCAATTCTCAGCCTCACAGTTTCTTGATGCCGGCTTCAAGGAGTGCAAAAACTTGCTGTGCCTGATCATCTGAGATGCACAACGGCGGTTGGATTCTTAGTACGTTTTTGTGGACGCCTCCGGTTCCAACTAAAACCCCTTCGCCAAACATGTGCTCTGCAAGCGCCTGAGTCTCATCAACTGCCGGTTCTTTGGTTCCTTTGTCTTTAACAAATTCAATGCCAATCATTAGGCCCAACCCCCGGGCATCGCCCACAATCTCATACTTGTCAATCAATTCCTTCGATGACCGAAGAATCAAATCTCCAACCTTCTTCGAGTTATCTATCAGGCCCTCTTCTTGGAGGTAGTTGATATTCTCCAATGCTACCGCGCAGCAGACGGGGTTTCCTCCAAAGGTCGAGAAATGATCACCTGACTGAAGACATTGTACTATCTCATCAGTGTATATTGCTCCTCCAATGGGCATTCCTCCTCCCAATCCTTTCGCCATGGTCATAATATCCGCCTGGATGTCCCAGAGCTCATGAGCGAACATTGAACCGCATCGACCGAATCCAGTCTGCACTTCGTCAGTGATGTACAGAATTTCATGGTCTGCACATATTTGTCGGACCTTTGGATGGTAGCCTTCTGGAGGAACGATGATACCACCTTCTCCCATTACAGGTTCTACTATCATGGCAGCAACGTCGCCGGTTGTGTGGTATTTGATAACATCTTTCACTCTCCGGGCACATTCGAGTCCGCAATCTGGATATTGAAGAGGGCATCTGTAGCAATAAGGTGCGGGCGCGTGAAATACTCCTGGATAGATGGCAAAACTCCCAAAGCCCACCTTGTATTTTGCTTGACCTGTCAAGGTAAGAGAGAGTCCCAACCTACCGTGGAATGAACCTTCCAGCGCTATGACACCTGATCCTGCCTTTCCTTTCCAAACTGAATACTTCTTGGCTAGCTTCACGGCTGCCTCCACTGCCTCAGCGCCGCTGTTGCAGAAGAATACCTTTCTGAGATGCTTTGGAGAGATTGAGGCTAGTTTCTCCGCTAGTAGCGTCTGTGGAACACTATAGTATAAGCCTGAACAATGAATGAGCTTTCCAAGCTGCTCAGCACCTGCCTCAACAAGACGCTGAGGTGAGTGTCCTGCATTAGTTACACTAATCCCACTTAGACAATCTATGTACTCCTTCCCTTCTACATCCTTCAGAATGGCACCAGTGCCCTCTTGGATGACAACTGGTTTCCTCTTGTAAACAGCGGCCAAGTATTCGTTATCTTTAATCATAATTTCTTTCGAGCTTACCAAAGCTGACAACTCCCTTTCTATCAGTAGAGAATCAAGCTCAGTTCTCTAGAGCAACAGGGATGGCAGTATGAACAATGATAAGAAAGGTCCCAACATACATGTTCAATCTTGAACACGCGATGATTGGGACATTCCTCGAAATCGAGTTTTGTGTTGGCTGAGTCAGTCATATCATTGCTCCATTCGTCCAAGGCGGCTCCTTCATTGAAACCCGTACCACAGAAGACATGTCTATGAGACCTGCCTGAAGGAAGCGCGTGTCTATTGTTCAGCGTTGAACATGTATGTTGGGACCCTTCATATCATTGTTCACACCCTGTTGGATTTGCTCTACAGATCACGCGTTGAATTCTGAGGCAATGGTCGGCTTTGGAGATTGGTCTGATGAATGTTGAGAAGACTTCGATTGACGAAATCCGCAAAACGGTCGAATATCTCTGCGACCTCGGTCAGAAGGTTGCTGGCACTGAACCTGAAGTTCAGGCCGCTAATTATCTGCACGAGCGTTTGAGGGAATTTGGGTTTACACATGTAGAGATGCAGTCATTCGATGTTCATGGTTGGTATCCTCTTTCCTCCTCTGTAAGAATCACTCAACCAATCCAAAAGGAGATTGAATCTGCTCTGTTCCCACACTGCAAGTCTGAGGAAGTAGAGGGACGTCTTGTGGCTTTCAAGAAGGATGCTGATCCCACATTGTCTCGAAAAGGACTCATTGCCTACTCGGAGTGGGGGCCAGATCCATACCTCAGCCCAAGAAGGACTTACTACCATGCAGTGAGACAAGGATATGACGGTCTCATTGTTGCTGCTCCTGATAAGGGTGACTTTCTCAAGGTTGTTGTACTTGCGATTGGAGGGCTGCTTGAGATACCCGTAGTCTGTATCACAAAAGAAGAAGGTGATTCTCTTTCATCTCTCATTGAATCGGAAGAAGTCTCTGTGAACATCAAGACAGAAATCGAGACTTCAGACCAATCGCAGTCCTACAATGTAATGGCAACCCTGGAGGGTGATGGAACAGCTGAGCATGAGGTTATAGTGGGTGCACACTACGACTCCTGGTTCCAGGGAGCAGGCGACAATTGCGCTCCTGCTGCCACAGTTCTTGAATTGGCCCGGCTATTTGGCAGACAGGCTCAGGCAGGAAGACCTCCTAGGAGAACAATCAGGTTTCTATTCTACGGCGCCGAAGAGAGCGGCACGAATGATTTCTACTTCTGGCTTAATGGGTCAAAGGCGTTTGTCAAAAGCAACCCAGAAATAGTTGCGAGGACTGCTGCTGTTCTCAGCTTGGACTCAACAGGATACACCAGCCCTGCTAAGGATTACATATACGCCACAGCCGATGTCTTTGAGTTCGCCAAATCCATTCAAGTTGAGCTTGAGCCGACTCTTGAGTTCCAGTACTTAGACCCTCCAAGTTATGGTAGCGATCATTGGTTCTTTGAACTATCGGGAATCCCTACGATCTATGGCGTGGCATTTCCAAGCCCCCTCTATCACACGCAAAAGGATGACCCTGACCACCTTGATTTTCATGCAGTGCACTACTATGCCGAATACATGAAAGAGGCATTGTCATATCTATCTGAAGTTGAACTGCTTCCTATTGACATCTTCTTACCGTTAAAGAGGTTCGAGCAAATCTTCAAGAAGTATCAGAAGCTGGACGAGAATCCGTTTGACTTCAGTCCAATCCTGGCCAAATTGAGGGTTCTGATGAAACAGGAATCGAGTACAAGGAGACTTCTCAAAGCTGCATCCAAATCAAGTAATCCTGATACCATCTCGGAACTCAACCAGTTCCTGCTCCGGACAGCCAACAAGTACAATCAGACTATCGGCTGGATAACACGTCCTCACGAGACCTATGCTTCTAACTACTTGTGCCGACTGGAGATGATAGAAGATATCATCCATCTCACAAACTCGGTCAAGAACCTACGCAATATACCCATCTCCAATTTCATGTCAGAAAGAGCAGCACTTTACGATAGCCAATCTGACAATGCTTACAACTGGATCCGTATTCACGAGCCTCTTGCGAGAATAGAAGAAGAATGCACTAGGATTCGAAGGGAGATAGAAGAAGAGCTGAAGATGCTCTCATCGATGATTGACAGCATTTCTGAAGACATTGCAGGATTGACTGAAGAACAGGTATCTAGTCACTGAGAATGAACAATCGAAAGGAATGTTCATTCGTGTACACTGTTGTTGGGACTCTTATTATGGGTGTTCATTCGCGATAAATCATGTAGGACTCGAACTCAGTAACTACAGATTTATGGTAGGTGAATCCAAGAATGGAAAGACGTCTGGGAGTAGCGGGACTCCAGCTTGAGAAAGATCCGTTTGATAGTGACATCAACTTCAAGAAACTGGAGTACATAACTCGGAAGGTCAAGTCTACATTTCCTTGGGTTGATTTGGTCTTTACTGGAGAACTATACCTCCAGCAATATGGAAGCAGCGATTGGAAAGAGTTTGCTCAACCAATCCCGAATGACATGACAGACAGACTGTCTGAAATTGCTCGAGACAACGAGTGCTGGTTTGTACCAGGTTCTTTTTTGGAGAAGGAGAGTGACAAGATATTCAATACCGCACTCGTCTATGATCCAAATGGAGACATAGTAGCCAAGTATAGAAAGCTCTATCCTTGGATGCCTTTTGAGGACACAAGTTATGGCACTAGCTTTGTTACATTCGACATTCCAGGTGTAACGAGGATTGGGATTGTCATATGCTATGATTTGTGGTTTCCTGAGGTTTTCAGGACACTAGCCTGGATGGGTGCCGAGGTAATATTGCAGCCATCCGCTACCTATACGCCAGACCGCGCAGCGGAGCTCGTTTTGACTCCAGCTCAGGCAATCATGCATCAATGCTATGTTCTAAACTCGAACGTAATCAGTGCCATGGGGGGAGGTCTATCTATCTTTGCGGACCCCGAAGGCCGAATCCTACAACAAGTTGGCACACATGAGGAGATTATGACAGAGGTCATCGACTTGGATAGGGTTGATTGGATTCGTCAGAATGGATCGTTTGGGATAACTCCCGTGTGGAAGAGCCTAAGAGATTCTCCACTCAGAATGAAGTATCCAGTTTACGAACGCTTTGAAGAAGGTGCGATACTCAAGAAGCTAGGGGAAATGAAGGTGCAGAAAAGCATCCGTGAATGGACGGACTAGATATCATGAGAAACCCCACTCAGCAATTCTCTACACCTCTTGGAGTATTGTTCACATTGATTCTAATTCTAATGATTCTTGTATTTCCGCAGCCCAGCACAGGTCAATCTGACCAGAGTGACTTGACTGGTATTCAGGTGGCGTTGTATACAGGGGGTCCAACAAGTGAATCCAGCCGCGAATCTCTTTCCAGAATGTTCTCATGGATGAACGCAAGTGTCACTGTTCTTTCAGGAAGCGCGATAAGGGAAGGTGAACTCGAGAATTTTGATCTAGTTGTCATTCCTGGAGGATATGCACCTGACTTTATAGACGACATAGGTGCACGAGGGCTTGACAAGATCAGAGATTTCACTAGTAATGGAGGATCTTTCATCGGAGTATGTGCAGGTGCATACTTCGCTTCAGATTACATAATATGGCAAGGTATACCGACCGAGTATCGACTAGACCTGTTTGATGGTGCTGCTGTTGGTGCCATTGATCAAATCGCCCCTTGGCCAAACTTCCAGATGTGTACAATAAGCATCAACCGCAATTCAATTCGGATTGACCTCTCTTCAGAACCGGCTAACCACACGATCATGTATTTCGGGGGCCCTTATTTCCTGCCAAGTGACCCCAGTGAAATCGAGATTCTGGCAACTTATGATATCAATGATGAAGCAGCCATGATATCTTTCGAGTATGGTCAAGGTAGAGTGTTTCTATCAGGTCCTCATCCTGAATGGGAAGAAGATTCAGACCGAGACAATGCTAGTTGGCCTGATGATTTTGACGACAATGGCTCTGAGTGGAACCTAATGCTTAGCGTGTCACTCTGGCTAACAGAGAATGTGAACAAACCAAGCATTACCGAATTTCAACTGCCACACCTAGTTGGAGTGGCTTTCTTGGTCGTGGGAGCCATCGGCACTGTCGCCATATTCATACATGTGTTGAGGAATCGTGTCGACTATAGGAATAAATTCTATCAAAGAGGTCCAGAAACGGCAGATTTGCTGATGTTCACCTTTGTCCACTCATGAACAAAGATGTTGGTCGCATTTTAATCGTTGTACATTCATATTATGGTCCAATCCACCGTAGGATGTGATACAAGTGAGAAGACCGAATAACATCATCCCGTTCCTTCTCATTGGTCTCTTCTTGGTGTCTATGGTTGCATTTGCGCCTGAAGCCTTTGCGCAAGACGACGGCGAGGACGCCGACGTCAGCATTGTCGTAGGTATGTTCGAGCAACCGGACTTCTTGGGACCAATGATGGCAGGCACCATAGCCGCCTGGGAGTTTCTCAACTGGATGTATGACCCCCTAGTCCGCTGGGGAGACGACTGGACTATAAAACCAGGACTGGCTGAGAGCTGGGAATGGGCTGACAACGGTACGCAATTGACATTGCATCTTGTGCAGAATGCAACATGGCATGATGGCACTCCCTTCACTTCAGCTGACGTCAACTTCACACTCTTTACTTGGACCTGGCTAGGTTGGTGGGTTGCGCAAACTCCGCGCATCGACCACAGGAATATCAAGACCCCTGATGACCACACAGTCATTCTTAATTTTGTTGAGAGTGGCTATGAGAACATCTATGCGTGGTCTCCGGTGTCTCCATTCTTCTACTATCGTGAGAGCTACGACGGGACTCCCGTGGAGGTTAACCAGGAGTGTTTCCTCACAGGTCTGACATATGTCCCAATCATACCCAAGCATGAATGGGATCCCCTCATGTGGCATCACCCTGTTTGGGGACTGGAAGGTTCTGGATATGGTGTTACTCTAGAGAATGGCACCTGGGTATACTATGGATACTGGGACTATCTCAATTGGGATGGAATCTCTTGGGGCACAATTCTACCTCCATATAACAGATCTGATATCGGAACTGGTCCATTCATCCTGAAGGAATACGAGGTGGGCGAATACGCGTATTTCGAGGGTAATGATGACTATCACTGGGGTGCACCTAATATCGACAACTTGACCGTCCTATTCTACACCTCAATCGAAACCATGACACAGGCCGTCAAGGCGGGTGAAATTGATTTCTGTGAGACCACCGCCAATTTCCTTGAGACTGGAGAATTTGGCCCTGAAGTGACTGTCAACGAGCAAAGCTCACTAGGCTGGGAAGCCTTGTTGATCAATCAGGATTGGATATACGCCAATACTAGTGATGCGTTTGCATTGAGGGAACCTGCAGTCAAGGTGGCAATCAATCAAGCAGTCAACAAGTCGAACATAGCCAACATCGCTTATCTCGGACATGCCGTGCCTGCGGACTCTGTGATTCACAGTAAGCTGTATAAATGGTTCAATGATGAGCTTGTGACACGCGATGTTGGAATCAGCGAGGCAGAAGCCACTCTCGAGGCTGATGGATGGACTCTGAACACTGAAGGAGTCTATGAAAAGACGCTAAACGGATCTGTGAAGACACTTGAGTTTACTCTCAAATTCATCACAGGCTCTCCGATTGATCTTAGCATAGCACAGCTAATTGAGGCTAACCTCGAAGATGCCGGCTTTGACATAACGCTTCAGGCATTGGACGTCTCTACCTTCACAGCAGACCTATTCGCGTACTCCTTTGACCTAGCGATCTCGTTCTGGTCTCAAATCGGAGATCCGAACAGCATGGCACAATACATGACTTCAACCAGCTGGATCAACCCGACTGGACTTAACATCCCGAGAGTCGATGAAATCTTCTATGAGCAGCAGCTCGCTACGGACCTCTTCGAAAGACAGGATCTCATTAATGAGATGCAGCAACTTGTCTATGATGAAGCCAGCATTTGTGTCCTTGTTGAATATGATGACATTGAACTCTACAGAAATGACCGATTTGTGTTCACACACACAGATTGGTTGAGCGGCATCCTGTCCATGTGGAACTGGGAATCCTGGCTTGGAGCCGAGCAAGTAGCACCGCCATCATTTCCAATTTCGATGGAGCTGGCAATTATCGCTGGGGCAGGAGTCATCGTTGTAGTGGTGCTCTTCGTGGTTTGGAGGTCGAAGAAGGGATAGCAGTCTAAACAGCAGAAGAAGAACAGACAGTATTATCTGTCTGTTCTATCTATTCTTTTTCTTGTGAAGGTTGTCACGTATAGTTGAGATGACACAAAATGGGATTGAGAGGAACTGTCGTCAAGAGAATAGTCCAAGCTATCATCACAATCTGGATTGCATTGTCGATTGACTTCATATTCTTCCATATGCTCCCTGGTAATCCTGCATCACTTCTAGCAAGAAATCCGAACATTGCTGAGATAGTGCAAGAGAGAGTCATTCAGGAGTTTGGGCTCGACCAGCCCATGCACATTCAATATGGTCTGTTCCTCGTAAACTTCATCTCTGGAAATCTTGGTGTTTCATTTCATTTCCTCGTTCCTGTGCAGGACGTAATATACTCTAGACTGATGAACACGGTACTCCTAATCTTGCCAGCCACAATTCTGTCCATAATAACTGGCATATGGATAGGCAAGAAAGCGGCGTGGAAAAGAGGAGAGAAACAGGACGTCGTCGGACTTTTCATATCGCTAGTGACCTATTCGATTCCATCATTTTGGCTGTCAATGTTCTTCATTATGATATTCTCGGTCAACCTACACCTGTTTCCATTGACACCATGGAACCCTGCCATAGGGCCCCAAGACACTTTGGGATTCTGGCTGAACTTGTTCTCTCACCTGGTCTTGCCGTGGGCAGTGCTGTGGATCGCTCTGATTGGTGTGTTTGCACTAATAATGAGAAATGCTCTCTTGGACGTACTGAGCGAGGACTACATGGTAACGGCGAAAGCTAAAGGAAGAACCGAGAAAGAACAGCTTGACAAGGAAGCTGTCCCAAATGCAATGATCCCAGTTGCGACCATAATTGCTCTCAATATAGGATTCTCAGTTGCTGGCGCCCTTCAGGTTGAGGTTGTTTTCTCCTACCCTGGAATTGGAAGACTTCTTTGGGACGGCATACTTTACAGGGACTATCCACTGCTGCAGGCTACTTTCTTCATGATTACGGTGGTAATTGTCGTTGCCAACCTAATAGCGGATTTCCTGTACTATGCCCTAGATCCCAGAATACGAGTAGGATCGGAGGTCGTCATATCAGAAGTGAAGAATGATTCTACCCTGAGAGGCTTCCTCCAACCTTTACGTCTACTGCTCATCTTTCTCATAATTCTGAATCTTGGAGCGACTATTGCGTATCCTGCTTTCGTTGGCTTAACCATAGGTCTCAGCGTATTGGCAATTTGTCTGCTGAGGTGGAAGCAGGTTGGGGAGTATATCCTGACACGTCTAAGATCCTATTCTCCAGCGCATCTTGGATTCTTGTGGAGGAATTATCGATACAGACTCCTTACTCACCTGTCGCTTCTTGTCCTTTCAGTCAATCTGATGGTTTTCGTTGCCATTACGATGTCTGGTGTGTACGGTCTTGAGTGGACTCTTTCATGGGGGAGATCGTTCATAGGCATAGGAGGGTTTCCTCCTTCTATTGGTCTTGAAGGAGCAGCTCACTCAATCATGGTGGGATTATCTTCAATTGCGCATCCAAGCCTCACAATTGCAGCGCTTGCACTTTCTTTGATTGGCGCGATTATGGGGAGGAGAAGCAAGACAGAAGGGATGCTTAGGCAGTTCATAGCAACTCCAATGGGAAAGTTCGGAACCATGCTTGTTGCATTCTTTGTCGGTCTTGCCATCTATGGTGACATACTTGCACCTTATGATCCAGACCAGCAACTCACTGGCCTGCCATACAGGCGGCCAAGCCCCTTGCCTCTTGATCAGCTAGTACTTGTGTCTGTAGGATTGGGTTTATTATGTCTTGGATTTGCTATCTGGATTATTGCGTACATTAGAAAGAAACCAAATACTCCAAAGCATTTCACCAAATTGCTTGTCAGCATAGTGATAGCATTCCTGGGGATTCTCTTAGGGTCTTATTCCTACAGCAAAAACCACCTGCCCGGGATTGTGACTTCTATTGCCATCTTTCTTGTCGGCGTCTTCCTGTTGTTGAAAAATCGTTCCTTTCCAAGGGATTACATCAGTGAACTGAGAGTTTCATATTTGTCATCGATTTCAGAGAGTTTGGTGACTATCGGTCTCATATCATTCATGTATTCAGCCTTGGTGGTCATAACTGGGAATCCGACCACATACCCAGGCTTTCACATCCTCGGTACAGACCAATTGGGTAGGGATGTTTTCAGCCAGATGGTGATTGGAGTGAGAATAACTCTGATTATTGGCTTGGTTGCAACTGTAATCACAATGACCATAGGAACCATGATAGGACTAATTGCGGGATACTATGGAGGTCTGTCTGATTCGTTTCTCATGAGATTCACAGATGTCTTCTTTGTCATTCCGACCTTGGTGATAATGATCATACTCGCAGCCATACTTCCACCCTCAATCTACACACTCATCTTTGTCATCGGAATATTCTCTTGGCCCTCCACAGCAAGAATTGTCCGTGGACAGGTCTTGACCATAAAGGAACGCACCTACATTGAACGTGTGCGATCTGTTGGAGGTAGCGATGTCTATATCATGGCTAGACACGTTCTACCAGCCGTTGCCCCGCTTATCGTCGCAAATACAGTGCTTGTCACTGCCTATGCAATCCTTTCGGAGGTCGTCCTGGACTTCTTCGGGTTGGGCGACCCAAACATGATTAGCTGGGGAACAATGCTCTATCAGGCCTTTGGCGGGGGTGCTATGTCGAGCAATCTATGGTGGCTTGTGTTTCCACCAGGCATAGCAGTAATCGTGCTTCTGATGGGAGTATCAATGATGGGTTACGCAATGGATGAGATAGCCAATCCAAGACTGAGGAGGAGGTAAGCAACATGACCGAGGACGTCTTGGAGATAAGAAACCTGTACATTTCGTATCAAACTAAGCAAGGAAAAGTTAAGGCTGCCGAAGATGTCAGCTTCAAGATTCGCTGCGGCGACTTCGTTGGTCTTAGTGGGGAGAGTGGATGCGGAAAAACAACGACTGCACTGGCGGTTATGCATCTTCTACCAAAAGAAGGGATCGTTGAAGGTGGTGAAATACTCTTCAACGGTAGAAACGTTCTCGAATACAAAGACCAAGAAGTCCGTGAATACTTGTGGCGCGATGTTTCCATGATCTTTCAAGGTGCCATGAATGCACTTAATCCGGTTCACAAGGTCATCGACCAAATGACAACTGCCATCCAGATTCACGAGGGTGTGTCTCATGAGGAAGCGAGAGAACGTTCTTTGGAGCTTATAGACTCTGTTGGAATCGATATTGCAAGAGCCGGTGGTTACCCTCATGAAATGAGTGGGGGTATGAAACAAAGACTGATGATTGCTCTTGCACTAGTATGCCATCCATCTCTTGTCATAGCAGATGAGCCCACTACCGCATTAGACGTAATGGTGCAAGCCCAGATTCTGGAGCTGCTGAAACAACTCAGAAACAGGACCAATCTATCCCTTCTTCTCATCACACATGATTTGTCAGTTATTGCTGAAACCTGTGACCACACTATCATTATGTATGCGGGACGAATTGTCGAAATGGGGAGTACTTCGAAGATCTTCAGTGACCCAGAGCATCCCTATACAATGAAGCTAATCTCGTCATTCCCAAGTATACTATCAGACAAGGGAATTGACTACATACCAGGAAATCCTCCTGACTTGATCAACCCTCCAAGTGGGTGTAGGTTCCATCCCAGATGTGATTTCACCATTAATCAATGTAAGGAGAATTCTCCACCGCTAGAAGAACAAGACAATCATCTTGTAGCCTGTTGGAGGAGAAGTGATATCTAGTGTCAGATGTCATTCTCGAAGCCAAGGACATTAAGAAATACTTCACAGTAAGAAGTGGACTCCTCGCTACTATTCTTCTCAACAGGGAGCCAACTTACATTAAAGCTGTGGACGGGGTCGACCTCAGTATCCGAAGAGGTGAGGTCTTCGCCATTGCAGGAGAAAGTGGGTGTGGCAAGACTACAATGGCGAGGTTGATGGTCCAACTGGAGTTACTGACAGACGGCCAGATATTCTTCGAGGGAGAAGAGGTCTCGAAGATGAATCAATCTGAGTTCAAGCCATATCGGCGAAGAATACAGATGATCTTCCAGGACCCCTATGGGGCACTCAGTAATAACATGACAATCTCAGAAGTGATAGCAGAACCTCTTAGAATACACAAGATATACAGTAGCCCTCAAGAAGAGGAAGAGGCTGTCAGGCAGGCAATGGAGGATGTGGGATTAAGACCAGCAGAGGATTTTGTGGACAGGTTGCCGCACGAATTGAGTGGAGGTCAGAGACAACGAGTTGCAGTGGCGGCTGCCCTCGTACTAAAACCAGACCTGTTGATTGCAGATGAGCCCGTTTCAATGCTCGATGTCTCTATGCGTGGTCAGATTCTCAACCTTCTGTTGGAACTGAGAGACAAGAAGGGAATCACGATCGTGATCATAACACACAACCTTGCTGTTGCCAAGCAGATTTCTGATCGAATTGCAGTTGCGTATCTTGGGAAGATTGTTGAAATAGGTGACACCAGAACGATCATCGAGAATCCTAAGCATGCCTATACAAAGGCTCTACTCTCAGTTGTTCCAGTGCCAGAAATGAACGTTGAGAGAGAGCGAATACTCCTTTCGGGCGAAACTCCGAATCCTGTGAATATCCCACCAGGATGCCGCTTTCACACTAGATGTCCATTCGGGTCGTCTCGTTGTGAAGTTGATGAACCAGAGCTACGTGAACTTCCTGATGGCAGAAGAGTCGCCTGCTATGATGCACAAGAAGAAGCGATCTGCCATAGCTAGCTACTTGCTGGGGTACTTGCGTCCAACCTCTCGCGCTTTCGTGAAATGCAATACTGCCGATGCCACACCCTCTTCCCTGGATATCTCCTCTATCTTTTCGAGGGCTAGGAGTGATCTGAGTAATTTCATGGAAAGGTCCTTCATAGGAGCCGTCCTACTTCTGATTTGAACACGCATCATATCTCCGTCGGCAGAGACATTGGACCATTCCCAAAGCCCTAGTGTTCCAATCACTGAGACTGTGCGGTCTACTAGATTGGAGACACTAGACGTGTCCTTCTCACCATTGATGACGTCGAGTTGTTGTGCATGCTCTCTGATGCTAACAAGCGTCTTGTCACTAATCGGATCCTCTATCGTGTTGGTGACAAGCCAATCTAGAAGAGAAGGACTTAGTGTGACGACACCTCGATGACCTGTCTGTGAAGAAAGCCGCTCTCTTCGGTCTCGCCACAACGTGATGACACGTCTGTCTCTTTCAATCTTCACCTGATTGTACTCATTCTGGTGGATCCACGTGACACTTATCTTGTTGTCAGCTACGATCTCTACATCAAAAGTGAACCCAGCTTCCTCCCATCCTGCAATCAGCATTATGACAAGTAGCTCAGGTAGCCCCTGAAACATACCTGTTGTGAGGAGAAGTCTCTTCCTCTCGGATGAACATTCAACTGACCTAAGGACTCCAACATCTCTAAGGAAGTTCGCATTGGCAACAAGCGATTCGTAATTGTTCTCCCAGAACTCCTCTGGAATTACACCCACACTCATGAGCAGCTTGGTTTGCTCAATCCCAATCTTCTTGGCCTCCAATGTTAAGTCTCTAACGGAATGGGTGCCTAGACCGCAGCCAGCGCACAGCGATAATAGATTTGAGCTGACTAGTATCATGTCAGCGGATTGAATGAGGGAATTGTGTAGGCGTGATGTCTTGATGGCATCGCACTCTTCACAATTGGGGAGATCTCTTCTTGTGCTGTAATGCTTCACAGCTTCTTCAAGAACATCATTGATGCGTCTCGAGTCACTTGAGAGTTCCTTCAAAAGATTCTTGGTGCTGGCGGAGACTGTAGTATGTAGATGCACTCTCGGTTCACGAGACCCATTATAGTCATGTGAGTCCATAACATCCATGAACAAACCCACCGGTTCGTGTTCAAGACATCTATTCCAGTTATAGATTCGTGAACATAAGCATTCCGAAGCAGTGAGGTTTGTTGAATCTTTGAACAAGGTCATGACGAAGTGTCTTTCTCATGTGCACCCTTGTTCATTCGTGAAGGTGGTCGCCCATGAGAGTCCCACGAATGAAGAATTTCTCAAATTCACCGTATGAGGCTAATTCTACATATCGAGCAGAATCCGCAATTTCTTCTGCTATCTCCCTATGAGCTATTGACAACAGCATCTTCTTTGCACCGTCTCCGGCTGCGTTGCCAACTTGAACAACACGATTCGGATCAATGGCGGGCAAGAGTCCAATGGAGACTGCGCTTTCGGGATTGATGTATGTCCCAAATGCTCCAGCTAGATAGACAGCGTCGATTTCCGTCAATGCAACATCTGCCTCTCTAATGAGGATGTGAGTGCCTGCTAGGATTGCGCTCTTGGCAAGTTGGACTTGACGAACATCCTTTTGCGTGAACAATATTCGAGACTCAGAGTCATGCTCCCCCTTCTCGACAAGGACATAGGACGCCACCGACGGACCTACATGAATGATTCGATTCGACTCCTGCAATCTTCCGTCTTCGTCAAGCAAGCTATGCTTGAGTAGTTCTGAGACAATATCTACTATTCCCGATCCGCATATTCCTCTGGGTACACCGCCGCCGATTACTTCAATCTCGGCAGGCTGAGAAGGATCATCGATTGTAACATGTTCAATCGCACCTTCCTGACCTCTCATTCCCTGAGATATCGTAGCCCCTTCGAATGCAGATCCGGCTGCAGCTGAACAGCAAAAGAGCTCACCGTATTTGGACAACACAATCTCACCATTGGTTCCAATATCAGCACCGAGAACAACATCTTCAGACTGGTCGAGCCTCTGCGAAAGAATGAACGCTACGGTGTCCCCTCCCACAAATCCAGCGATATTCGGTGAGCAATAGACTTGGGCGGCCGAAACTTGGCCAAGCCCAACAACCTTTGAATCGGCGTTGAATGAATGTTTCATTGCTGGTTCATATGGGGCAAAGCCTAATGACGAAGTGTCTATTCCCAAGAATAGGTGATGCATTGCTGTGTTACCAACTACGGAGATTCGGCCAACTGCTTCAGAGGAAACCTGGCCTGCTTCGCATACTTCCTTAATCAGTCCGTCGATCGCTTGAACGACCAAGGACTGAAGACTGGCTGCACCCTCATCATTCTGTAAGGCATGAGTGATTCTTGTGACTACGTCCTCACCATATTCAATTTGAGGGTTGAGCATAGAAGCGCATCCAATCTGTGCCCCGTCCTTCAAGCCAAGAAGATAGGCAACAATAGTAGTAGTGCCAAGGTCAATGGCAACGCCATATTCACCGTCGATGGGCGCGTCAATAGCAATCTCATCGGTTGTGATTAGATGTTCAGCAAGAATCTTACTTCGACCTTCAACACGTGTCAGAATCGCTCTACAATGGGCCTTTGCTGTGTGTTCACAAGCAAGACGAACTCCGCGTCTGATATCTTCGCCTTTGAGGTGAAGCGAGTCGATCTTGGTCGGCGATGGTTTGGGCTTAAGTATGATTCTACACTTGCCACATGTTCCTTTGCCTCCGCACTCAGCCGGTATATGCAAACCCATTCTTCTTGCTGCCTCTAGAAAAGAAGTATTGGAGTCCAAAAGGATTCGTAGCCCTGAAGGCTCGAATACTACTAACCACCTCTCTTCCAAGAATGTCACCTAACTTATCCTGTAACGAGGATGTGTCTTGTCAATGGGGGTTCGAGTTTCAAGCAAAATACCCGATAGCGCTACATCAATCATTGCAATAGACGGGTAGACAATTGGTGCATCTTGTACCGGGCCGTACAGGACAAAGTCAGCCCCTAAGACAACAGGCATCAGATTGGATCCGACGAAAGCAGGCTTTTTCGCTTCATCTCCAAACTTCGGAACCAACCCCCTCCAAGTACTAACAGCATTGTGTGCGCCGCAGCCAACAGGGTATCCTTGTTTTTCTTTGATAGTTTGTAGTGCTTTACAAGCTAGGCCTAGAGTGAGTAGGTCTGCAACACCTGTGTCGATGAGCAAGTTTGTGAAACCAGAATTCTTTGCTTTTTTTATTAGGGAATCAGCCAATTCAACTCTCTTCGTGGCTGATGCCATGGCTTCTGACGAGAAAGTGAGAAGCACTACATTCTTGAGGCCAGTATCCTGGAACCGGGAATAGACTTCGCCTGAAGATTCAGGAGTCAGGGAATTCAAAACCACTCTATGAAGAAGACCAGCATCGCTTGCAGCATTCACACCGGCAAGATTGACTGCTGTTTGGTCTGATCCATCAATCATGAGTGGAGAATCTGTCATGTCGGCTAGCAATCGGATGTATCTGTCGGCTGCCTCTGGAGATATCGCAACGACATCTAACATGCTGGGCAATCCGGTCTTTTCAGAAGTCTCCTCCAAATTCTGGAGGACATCCTCTGTTCCCGCTACATCAATTCTGCCCGATTTGGGATCTAAAACGAGTCTGTCACCTGTGTAGAAAATTGACCCTACTAGGACTGTGGGATTGACACCAGGTTGTCCACCTATCTTTACTCCACCGATTTCAAGTATCTTTTGTTCGACTTGATATTCGAACAAGGGTCTCACCTCCAATAATGAGCGTCGACGCGACCCCACGTTAGATTGATTAATAGAGGAATCTCACACCGAGGTCCGCAACCTCTTGCTTCACTCTTTCATATATCTCGTAGCACTCCTTTGAAGGTCTACCGGTCACAGGATCACAGCACTCTTGGAACGTTTTGCCCCTTGGTGGGTCACCAACCCTGTCAGCAAATCTCGGGATGATTCTCTTTACAATCTCGTTTGCATCATCCCTTGTGATACCAGCAGACGCGTAGGCAACCTCCGAGGCGAACATTGGCTCAATTGGTGTCAGATAATCTGTGTACTTCCCTCTGGCAACGCCTCCGGTCTCAATTGACCCTCCTGAAGATATTCCGCCAATGAATTCTGCAGCAAACTCGTAAAGCACCATCTCGGTACAGGGGCCCGCAGCAGTGTAGTTGTAATATAGCGCTGGCACCTGTGTATTCCTTGACACAGCCTGCAGGTATTGGCTGGCCACCCAGATTAGCTCTGGTGTGGAACTTGAGGTATACTTGAGGTGGATCGGGAAGCACAGTGTCCAGGATGCGCCAAGGGTCATTATTGCCATTATGTGAAAAGCCGTGGACGTGATTGCTGTTCCTTCTGCTCCCCCTGCAAAGCCACCATAGATGGGACCATGAATCCCTGCGATTGGAACATTCAGTGATTGTAGAAGTGCTGCACGATTCAGCAAATCAAAATCTGTCTTTAGCTCAGCAAGCTGAGCAATCATGTATCCGTCTGTCTTCCGTAGTCCAAAATCGGGATGCAAACCTGAAGCAAGGGCGATAGCGGACTCTGCGGTCCCAATAGCATTCATGATGGGTAGTCCAGGTCGCCCAGCTCTTCTCAAAGCCTCCCGCCCCAGAACCACAGTTCGTATACTACCCTCGATTTCGAGTGGTGATTTCGCACGAATGCTCATATCGCCGACATTAGCCAGGCAGGGAGTGGTAATCGCGTTTGCAATCGGTATCAGTTCTGCATAGTTTTGAACAAGTTTCATGAACACGTTCTCACTAGACACAGTTACCCCCCCGGCCCCTGCGAAAATCCATGGTTTCTCCTTTGACTCTGGCTTCCTTGGTAGCAGAGTTCGTTGTTCCATACCCTCGCCCAGAAGTGCATGGTCAAAGGATGTGTTGATGCTGTCACGAACCTCCTTCTCTGTGAACGAGATTACTCGTTCAGTGTCCTTGTTGAATACTCCGATCTCGACGATAAGGTCAAAAGCTGCTTTGAATACTGAATCTGCTAGCCCGTCATCAGAGGAAATCACGATGTTAGGATCGTACGTGACATCATATTCTTTAACAAGCTCTTGGACTCGCGGAGCAAAGATTCGCAAATCGTAGTCCTTTTCCAAGCAGGGCTTTCCTTCAAGAGACCTTCGAGTAATCTCCAGTATGTTCAGCATTCACTCATCCCTTCCTTTCCTCAATCAGTCTAATTGCTTCACGCACAGCCTCCGGCGCAGTCTCGGCAAAGCCATCAGCACCAATTTCATCAGCCCATTCCTGGTTAGTTGGGCCGCCGCCAACCATGACAATGAACCTGTCGCGTTTTCCAGTCTCCTGCAGATAGTCGATGACATCCTTTTGGCCGCCAAGAGTAGAAGTCATGAGAGCTGAGATTGCGATTATGTCGGCATCGATTTTCTCCGCCTCTTCCACGAACCTTGATGTTGCAACATCGCAGCCGAGGTCGGTCACCGCAAAACCATTAGCAACAAGCATGGCCTTGAGGATGTTCTTCCCAATCTCGTGAATATCACCACGAACCGTTCCAACCACGACTCTTCCTGCTACAGGTACTTCTTCTTTTGGCATCTTTGGTAGAATCACATCCAAAGCCGCCATCATAGCTTCTCCGGAAAGCATGAGATTTGTGAGGAATATCTCCATTCGCTCGAACTGCTCACCAACATGTTTGGCCCCTTCGGAAACACCCTTCTCAAGAGCCACCAAAGGACTGACGCCAGCTTCAAGAGCAGCTTCTGCGTATTGGGTGACTTTCTCAGCATCTCCTTCAATAATGGCTTCTTTCAGTTTGGCAATGTCTTCTGACATGTTCCTGACATCCATCGAGATAATGAGTAGACATCTGGATGAACAGACACAAAAGCACTCCCAACACCTGTGAACACTCTTGAACAAACTCGTTCTTCAAGAGTGCAATGTAATCCACAGTGAGTGTTAAATCGGATTACCTAATATCCTTCAATCCGAGTCTCTCGACGGTTTCATCTGTGGGAATTCCATTCTTGTCCCAGCCGCGCAGCTCATAGAATCTGTCAAGACAGGCCTCAAAATCCGCTCTATCAACGAAAGAACGCATTCCCTCAGCAGGGCCAGAAGCAACTGGCTGCCAGAATCGTGGAGGGAGTTCATCATCCTTTCTTGAGACACCTTCTCTTACGTTGAATAGCCGAGTAAGGGTCTCTACTCTCTCTGCAAAGACCTTCACACTTTCCTCATCGTATTCAAGTCCTGTGGCACCATTAAGCAAGCGAATCTTCTGATTATGGCTTAGAGGCAAGTGGTACGTAAAATGACATACAACAAGTGAATCTGTCAAGTGTTTCTCGTCCCTAGCCTTTGTCATGGATTCGACCACATCTATCGCTGACGAAATCGGCTTGTCAGTTGTTGATGGCCAACCTCTAAGGTGACTTGCACCTACTTCAGCAGTTGCATAGGAAAGACCCATCCCCTTCTTTCCTCGAGGGTCCCAAGCAGCCACAGATAGTCCCTTTACATGGACGGCAAGCTCTTCACTGCCTTTCCCAATTCTTTCAGCTGCTCTCCTCACACCGTTGGCCAAAATGTCACCAATGCCTTCTCTTCCGGCAATCATCTGGAGCAGTTCCATTGCCGCCGCACCATCGCCGAATCTCATGGAAAAGCCAAGATCATCTTCCGTTATGATGCCCCTTTCGAATGCCTCCATCGCAAACGCCAGAACTGAACCTGCCGCTATTGTGTCGATGCCGAGATCATCGCAAAGGTGATTGAGTTGGAGAAGGATATACGGATCGCTTATCCCCAGATTGCCACTCAACATAGCCTCAGTTTCATATTCGGAAGTTACCTCCACAGCCATCTTTGGAGCTCTCGGATCAGCTACCCTGTGAGCATGCGTACACCTCATTATGCACTGGGGACATGACAAGTGCTGACCAGAATACCATTCATGCATAGCTTCAGGTTGCACCTTCTCGTTCTCTTCGAAAAAGCTTGTCTGCCAATTTCGTGTGGGAAACTGGCCACGTTCGTTGGAGACCTCAATAAGAAAAGATGTTCCATACCTCCTGAAGTCAAAATTCCATGCATCAGTGGCCATATCCTTCCATGAAGTAGTCACTTCACGATTGACTTCACTGATTGCATCGGAATCATATGCTTCAATCATACCAGAACCTCTGACCACAACTGCTTTGAGATTCTTTGACCCCATCACAGCTCCAGGACCACCTCGGCCTGTTTGATGAGCGAGTTCGGAGCCGGCCGCAGCAATCAGCGACAGATTCTCCCCTGCTGGACCTATGACATACACTATGTGATCGTCACCAAATCGCTCGCGTAGAATCCTGGTTGAATCGTGAATCCCTCTGCCCCAAAGGTCTTCTGCACTCTCTAGACGCAGAGAGTCATCTTCAAGAACAAGCACAGTAGGCTTGTCTGCCTTGCCTTTGACGCACAATACATCGTAGCCTGATTTCTTTATTTCCCTTCCCAGGGCGTGTCCACAATGTGAATCTAGGTAGAGCCCCGTGAGAGGTGACTTGGTCACTAACGTCCACCTGGCTACGCTAGGACCATTTAGCCCTTGCATAGGTCCTGTGAGGAAGAACAGAACATTCTCTGGCCTAAGGGGGTCGACTCCTGCTTCCAGTTCTCTATACAGTAGGTATGCTCCAAGTCCCTTTCCGCCCAGGAATTGCTCGTAGACACTTGTATCAAGGCTCTCCTCATTTGTGGATCCTGTTGACAAATCAACCCAAAGGATTTTGCCAGTCCAACATTCATGTGTCATGTCCAATCTCTCCGAATAGAAGGGTCACATAGACTATGAAACATCAATCCTTTTGATCTCATCCAGTTCCATGTCCCTCAAGTGAGTCAGTAATGCCATCATCACATCGTGAATGACATTGTTCACAAACTCATTCATTGGAACCCTCTTTCCTTTCACATATAGCTCGATTGGAGGCATTGAGTGTGTCACCAACCTCAGATGATTGAAGACGGGTTTTTCTCTCTTTGGATGGGTTTATTTCTCTTCTTACGGGTCGGCAGAAGCCTTGCTTCAAAGCGCCCTCCGAATGGTTAATATACCGCCCCCATTTCAGACCCAGCCACGATAGAAGACCACTCTAGTAGAGAGGAATGAGAATGGCTGACTCTGTTTCATCAATTCTGTCGCGTAGAACCCAGGAAGGAGAAACCTACGAGCCTATAGGCAGACTAGCAGGCATTGGTTCTCTACTTGGAATACTTGCAGCAGCAATTGGGCTGCTGATGAGTGCTGGAACGTCATTGCTTCCAATCCCGTCCATTGGCGCACTGATTCTGAGGAACCCCGATCACTACTTTTGGTCAGCAGTGTTCATGGGTGTGCTGGGAGTAAGTGCCTTGTTGCAGGCTTTTGGGTCTAAAGGTCTCAGAAAATACTTGGACTCAGGATATACGAACATTCTGTTTGCAATTGCAGGGATAGCTCTGGTGACAGCCATCTTCGCAGTACTAGGCGGAATTACACTGTATCGGCCACGCCAAGTAGTAGACTATGTCGTAAATCTGATGTCATTGGGAGCCTTCTTTGCGATTACGTGGCAACTGATTTCAATCACTTATGTTGATTCAACCGATTCGTGGATAGGATTCCTCGCAGGCATTCTTAATGCTATGTTCGTCCCATTTCTGGCACTTGGACAAGGGCTCAGCTCAACATTCACTTTCCTGGCGTACTTCGTTCTGTTGCTGGGACAACTATTTGCTCTACTATTCTGGTGGTCGCCAATGAGTATTGTCAGAGAATATGCTCGAAGCACGTCAAAGGCAAAGTTCGCCTTTGGTTTGGCGGGGCTTTTCTCATTCTTGTATGCTATTGTCCCGATTCTGATAGGACCGTTGTCGATCATAGAGGGCAGTGAAGTCTGGACGCCTTGGAGCACGATGCTCGACGAAACGCTGTTTGTCACTGACCCTGTCCTTATCTTCGGCCTAATGTCGGTCATGCTATTTTGGGTCATGCTCGGACCACGTCTTGGTGCGAGAGAACTCAAGGTCGCACATGTTGGTGAAGACATAGTCAAAGGTGGCCCAAAGTGGTTTATGGCACTCCTTGCTATGATCGGCATTTTCGCGGCATCTCAGGCAGGGTCCATGGTGGCTGCCGTTGTGCCTAGCTATGGGCTGGCTCTCGCATTGAGTCCTGCTGCGGTTACGTTCATGATGGGCGCCATATATGCAGGGCGAACAGACATCATAACCGGACTTCCTCTGGTTGTGCTCGGAGTGATGTTCTTGGTGCATCCGAATGTGCTGTCCATGTTCGTCATTGTCCCGCTCGTGCTTGTGATAATCACACAAGTCTTCTTGACCGTTGAAACCAGAATCAGAGGCTTCACCGGATTCTCACAGGGAGCTTTGACAGTCATTGCCACCGTCATCGCATCGGGAATCTTCATCCTATTCCTTTTGGGCGGGTTTGGAAGTGGGCCTGCGGCTATGTGGCCTGTTAACAGATGGTACCCAGTCGCTTTGATTCCTGGGATCTCTGTTCAAGTTCAGATGGCTACTATTATCACCTTGCCCTTCCTTGCACTGCTGATACGGAATGTATCTCTGGTTGGCTATGCCCATGGTCGAGGAATGGCGGGGTCTGACTCCCTGGGTGCTATGAGCATTCTATTTGCTTTTCTGATTCCCATGATTGGTGATCCGACTGCCACTGTTACACACAAGGCACTGACCGCGGCATCAATCCTGCTAGCACTCTATGCCATCAGTTTCGTGCTTGTTTTATCCCTGAATCTAAACCTTGCAGGTGAGGTAGAGGACACGGGCAACCCTTACGAAGGGATGTTGATCAGAATGTCTGCTATTGTGGGTATTGCGTTTGGTTCGATTGTTGCCATAATCACAATGGCCACATTCTCTCAGTTCTACGTACGGCCGGCTGACGCAGCACTTGTGATTACACTACTTGTAACGCTAGTCGTTGGACTAGAGGTTCTTGGTCTGGCTACCTGGCTCATTACGGGTGTAAGACTAGGAATGCTGAGAAGCGGCTGGAAGTACGTTTCCGCCGAGGAAGCAGCACGAAGGGCAGAGATGATAGTACCACTGGCAGAATAGAGGGTAGGTGAAGCAGCTCACCTTCACACCGGCGTTTCGTAATAAGCAAAGGTGCCGCATGTGGTCATCAAGAGCACTAATAGGTAGTTCAAGAATAGATTGCCGGAAGCACTACTCACCACTTGTCATGAACATGCTTCTTCATTATGAAATCATCAACGGCATCAACTGCCAATTGGGGTAGATCAGTTATGACACCGTCAACCCCCATCATCAATTGCTCGGTAATCAGCTCTTCATCGTTTATTGACCACGGATAGACCTTCAGACCAGCTTCGTGCGATGATTTGACGAGCTCCTCTGTCACAAGCCAGAAGAGGGGGTTAACTGCATTTGCGTGAAGATTGCCTGCATACTTGGCCAGTTGGTCTATCTCAGTAGAAACCAAGACTGCTGTCACTGCATCATCATTCAGGGCTCTGATGATACCCAAGCTGGGGTGATTGAACGATGAGAAGATGACTTGATCAAGCATGTCGGTTTCAATGACCAAGTTGACCGCTGCCTCTTCGATGCCAGTGGCCTTCAACTCAATGTTGACACCAAATCGTCCGCGAGCAAATCTCAAGACTTCCTCGAGGAGTGGAACCTTTTCACCACACCCTGCATCGAGGTTGAAAAGAACATCCAGGGTTGTCTCATCTACATTCCCGACCCCGTCTGTGGTTCTTGAGAGCTCTCTGTCGTGCATACAGACAAGGTATCCATCCGATGTACTCCAAACATCAGTTTCTATCATGTCTACGCCCATTTGCCAAGCAACTCGAAAAGACTTCATCGTATTCTCAGGTGCATGCCCTGCGGCACCCCTATGTCCAATCACAATGATTTCTCTCAGACCCTCATCTCCAAGATATCCAAGTTTCAAAGCATCACGGGGCTGTTATTCAATCATCAGGTCGAGCAAGACCAGTTCCGCCGCACCGCGGACAGGTTTCCGTGCCCTCTATTCCCTTTATCCTTCCTGACCCGCCGCAGTAGTAGCAGTCAGCTGAAGGGACGTCGAGTGATTTGTCAAAACCCTTGGCTACCGCGCTTCCTAGGCCAATCAGAACAGCGGCTATGAACATAGTCACAAGGGACACAATGTAAAACTCCGCAATCGGATAAAGTATGAAAGCTGCAGCTAGGAACAAGAAGACTCCAGAGATAGCCAATAGGAGACCTTTCCTTGCCCGATCCATAGGAAACACCTTGATTGCGGCTGGAGTGATTTCCGAAGCCGACCCTTCAGGTAGAATCGCAGGCGACTCTCAACCCGCCTATGCTAAATACATTACGGCAGTGGATTTGATTGATGTCCCTAAGAGAGAACTCAAAAACAATTCAACTCCGCTTCATTAAGGTGAACACAATTCCCGTAGTCATTGACCATACTTGTTGCACAGGCTGCGGGGACTGTGTCAAATCCTGTAGATACGGTGTCTTCGAAAAACTCGACGAGACTCCGGAAGTCGCCCATATTCAGTTTTGTAAAGATTGCGGAACTTGCGTTGAGGATTGCCCAACCCAATGCATTTCCTTCCGAAATGACTAGGTACAAAGGCTCCTAGAACGAAGGAAAGAGTATAGGTTTCACTTTAAAGAGAAGTGTGAAACACATCGTGATAACATTCAAAGACAAGAGATAATAGAATATGAGAGTCTGTAGAGCGTTAGCGGACTGGAAGGACAATGTCAACAAAGGACTTGTTTACGAAGTACACTCAGCTGTACCAGAAGGGGCGTGCTAGAGAGATTGTTCCTGAAGGACCCTTCGTACGTCAACTCACCGACGTTCCAAGGCAAGGACTCGACCTTGCGCTCTTCTTCAAGGCAAAGAGAGTGAAGAACACAAGGCAGATTCACATCGGCGACCCAGTACCACCCGTAGTTGCCAGAGAAGAGGGTTTCTTGGAAACAGATGATAATACCTTCCTCAGCCGGACACTATTGTCAGAATTCAGGACGGTGGATTATCTCAAGGCAGTGATATCGGCTGGCAAAAGACTTGAGGAGACCCGCGAGAGAGTCCAGTTTCTCAAAACCTGTCAAAGGATTATCGATGTTCTCCTCAGAAAAGCAAGAAACGTGGTGCACCTGGGCGATTTCGAGCCTTTTAGATTTGACAGGCGTGTGTTTACCATAGAGGAGTACCTGAGCAAGAGAACCAAACTCGACAAGGTGGCAATTGAAGCCGCTTCAATCTCCTTTCATGTAGCTGAGCCCGACTACATTCTGATGCCTACTGGGGAGATCATAGTCTTCAACGACACATATAGCGTGCCTCATGGTGTGTTCTACTTTGCAGGTGGAATAGGATACACATTCGACCAAGCCGAGGGTGCCGCTAGCGAGGAAAGGGTCTTCAGGTCTCAAGAAGACCTGAGTCTGCACGGAATTGACAGCGCTTACCTTGAGGGCATGATGCTCAGTGTAACTGAGGATTTCCAGACCAGAGTTCACTCCATAATCTATGCAGATGTATGGAAGAAGGTCAAGTCACGTCCTATCGGAGTTAACTTTGGAGAGCAACTTCTCATTAAGGCAGACCCTGGTAGCGAGATTTGGATGGGTGTATTCGAGATATACCTCGCCCCGCCTAGAACATGATGGGGTCAAAGGCATCGATAGCAATTAGGACTGCTCTGAAAGCATAGATTCTGAACGTGTAGGTAATCGGAACATCGCTATGATTCTCAAGTAACGAGATTAATTCATCTATTGAGCCGTCGCCAAAACCCGACACGAGTCCTGGTAGAGACTCGATTGTAATATTTTGAACCCCGTTGCCGCTGGCAATCATTATGTCTCCTGCAAGCTGAGCCAATGTTGTGTAGACAAGGTTCAGCCTTCCAAAGACATCAGTTATGTTTCCAGCCTGAGCAATGCGCATTTCCCAAGTGCCTTCAAGCCCACCTATTGTCGAAGAATAGGAATGTACAAGGTATTCTCCGACATCGCCGTCCATTTCATGAGAGAAGAACGAGCGACTGCATCGTACCTGTATGGTGTCCCATAGAGACAAGCTCTCAACAGTTAGGGCATTTGACTTCATGAAGATCGTGTCAAGGTCTTGATAGTCATCAAGAATGAATGGATCTACGAGAATCCCTGTAGTGAACCCGAACGATTCGGCTGATTCAGCGAGAAGCTCGGATTCATACAGAATAACTGAATCATCGATTGAATCGAAGGTGTTTCTCATGAGTCCCGAGAACCCTGCGATGTTGATTTGCCGAGCTTGACTCATCAAGTACTGCCATTCATTCAGGGACAGAGTCATGTCATATAGAACCCTGTGGGAGATTTGTGATCTATTGCATTCGTCAATGACTGCATGTAGAACCTCTGTTGAGTTTTTCAACTCGTCAAAGACATCTTGAATCAGAAGTGTGGTTCCCAGATTCGCAGAATCAGCTTCTACGATATGCGGACGACTGGGTGACAGGACAATTGTGCAGGGAATTTGGGAATCATTGAGAACTGAGAACCAATCGGTAAGACGGAGCCAAGCCGCAGACTCGGCCACATTCAGTCTGAAGCTCAAACCAAGGCTGTTGTTTGAGACCGATTTCACTATCTCAGTGGTAGGGCTGAATTCAGTGTATGGAAACTCAAAGTCAGACAAGGGTACATCAAGTGTGATTTCCGGGATGGCTCCTGGATGCGCAGATGCGATTGGAGTCTGACCCATTATGACTATAGAAATCGGAAAGAGAAGCCCAATTACGTTCAGAAAGATGAGCCAGGCTACTCCCTTCCGACCAAGTTCTCTCTTTGACCCTGGGATCCTGAAACGGCCGACTATAACTACAATCGCGCCGCAAAAAGCGTTGGCTAGCAGAACAATTATGAACCCTCTGACCAATGATGACAGTACGCCTAGAATGAGCACTGAAATGAGCATTATTATGAAAGGGAATATTGCCGCGCGTTTCTCATTATAGCCCCTTAGAAGAATGGGTATGATGACAATCAATGGGATCACATATAGGGCCAACGGAAGAGATTCTAGAAATCCATTCCGAGCGAGAGTCATTCGCACACTAATCGAAATCACGGTATATATGATAAGAAGCACGTCGAATAGAAGCACGGACAAAACAAACCGATGTAATAGCAAATCCAGTCTTCGGTCTGATTCTATACGAATTCTTGCGGATTCACGTGATGATTGTATCAGCTCCATCTCAGTCTTGCGAGCCTAGTGCGTGTTGATAAACCTCTTGACTAGTGTCCAGACTTGAGACATTCACTGATGGACCGGCAGGAACAAGAAGAGGTGCCTTGAAGGACAGTGTGGTGGAATCCATGTACGATGTTGTCGTTGTAGGAGCAGGACCGGCTGGCTCTACGGCGGCAATGTACCTAGCCAAGATGGGTTTCGATGTCTGCCTCATCGATAGACAGCAATTCCCGAGAGACAAGCCGTGTGGTGGCGGCTTTGGCCTGGAACTCCTTAATGAGTTTCCTTGGCTGGGAAGAAGGTCGGATGAATTTCTCTCGGTTATCTGCAAGAGAGGAGTGGCTCATTCCCCGAACAGAGTTCATACATTGAAGTCTGATGTAGATCTCGCAGTTGCCCAAAGAACGGACTTCGACAAAGCAATTTATGAATCAGCACTGGAGCACGGCGCAGACATTCACACACCTCACAGAGTGAAAAACATCTCAACAAGGAACCACAGCGTTCTAGTGTCCACAGCAAGAGGTAAGCAATTCGAGACTCGAGTTTTGGTTGGCGCTGATGGCGTCAACAGTCTTGTTGTCCGTGAATTGGGTTTGCAGAGCAGATGGCCAAAAGGGTCTACAGTCCCGTGCAACGTCGTAGAAATTCCGGCGAAGATTAGCCAGATAATCGACCTATACGGAGAAGAAAGGGAGTACCACTTCTTTGCAGATGTTGGTGGTCTCCCTGGCTACGGATGGATATTCCCGAAAAAAGAAACTGTGAATGTCGGCATGGGAGCTATAGATACACACTCTGCAGGCCTGCCTCGCAAGTTCAGAGCATTCATCCGAATGCTTCAGAGAGATGGATATCTAATGGAGAAAGTCGATTTGACAGGAGTCCAAGGTGGTCTTGTTCCCATCAAAGGGCCGATTTCTAGGACGTATGCAAACCGCTGCCTGCTAGTGGGCGATTCAGCCGGAATGGTCAATCCCTTGACTGGAGGAGGAATCGCTCTAGCAATGAGAGCGGCTAAAATAGCGGCCTCCACGCTTGAGACAAGCCTTGAGAATGACTCTCTTTCCGAGCAGCATCTCTCTGTGTATCAAAGGAAATGGACCAGCGATTTCGGAAGCAAAATGCGGACTCTGCTTCTGGCCCAGAGAGTCGCTACTTCGAGCATACTTGACTTGCTGTTCGTAATAGCCAGTCGAGATGAGGTAATCACAGAGATGGTTGGGAGCTCATTCTCAGAGGCATCTGAACCATCGTTTGATGTGTTCAGTCTCGCAATCCGAGCTGCATTGGTCTGTATCCGAAGTGCCTTCCATATGGGCTAGGACAGCTGACTAGAACACCCAAGGTGACTAGTCAGCAGAATCGAGCGCGTCCGTTTCAAGACCTTCAATTAGACAATGGATATCAGGTCGTCCCAGAAGCTTCCGTCGGGTTTCAGATAGATTATTGATTACACACGAAATACCAACGCATGTTGCACCAAGCTTCTCAAGGACCTTCAGCAATGCTAGAACAGTTGTTCCCTGAATGAGCCAATCATCGACAATGGCAACACGATCTCCGGGATCAATTGATTCCGTGACGAGCGCCAATCGCCTGTCAGCTAGCCTACTAACGGGCAGCCATTCAACTCCACGTTTGTAATCCTCCGGAAGATATGCTATAGACCTTGCAGGGACAATTCCACAGCCAAGGTAGTACGCAATTGCACTCCCCAGAGCCAACCCCCGCTGTTCGATTCCGATGACTTTGTTTGGCTTGAGTTCAAGCAGTGGTTTCGCTAACGCGACAACTGCTTCGTGAAATACCGTAGGGTGCTCAATCAGTCGGCTAATATCAATGACCGCCTTTCCGGGTTCAGGCCAGTCGTTTATCACTTCAACGTATTCGCGGAAGTCTATGTCTGTCATTGCTTTCCCAAACAGTTGTCGCCGAAAGCGTGAGATATACCTTTCTGTGCCGCTGGACTCTATAGAGCAGTCTTTGGGCCCCTTGCTCCCGTTGGCTCAATTTGGTAGGCTTCGGGGTCGGCCCGGGACTCTTAGGCGAATGGAAGCTCCACGAAACAGTTATGAATCAAGTCCATATTCGCAATCCGTACACGACATGGAGAGGGCTTGACTCTGATAGTCCCAGGCACTACAGTTTCAGTGACCTTGTCACCTGGCTTTGTTGAGATAAGGGATAAGGGCATTGTGAAGAAGAAGATTCTCACGAAGAACAAATCATTCGAGACTGTGCTGGAGGAAGTTGAGAGCTACTTCAATTACATTGGGAGACGCCTAGCACCTGGATTGTTGAAGGATGTCATGATTAGGATTGGTGTTCCACAAGTGAAGCTGATTGTGGATGAAAAGGAGCCCGTGTCTATCAAGAAGGAAGAACCCAAACCAAAAGAGCCCAAGGCCTCACCAAGGGTTCCTTCAGAACCAAAAGTGGAAAAGCCTCCTGCACTGGCTCAACCCGAAGCCAAGCCTGAGATCAAGGCAACACTTGAGGACCAGGAGCTCCTGGATATTGAGTCGGCTTTGTCGGTGGTAGAATCCTTGAGCGATTCATTCATGACACCCGCAGACATTGGGAATGGAATCCCCGCAGCTCCACCAGAAATTCGCATCGATGTTAAGGGTGCTGAGGAGATAGCTGCGTCAGTGGGGACACGTCCTACTGTCCCGGAAGTTTCAGCAGTAGCGACTAAGGATGACGTTGCTGATGCAGAAACCATCACGCCGGCTGAGACTGCTGTTGAAGATGCACCATTGGGGTCGTTTGATCCTGTTCAAGCACTAGAGGAGGCAACTCCAGCCCATGTTGTGAAACCACTAGTGGATCAGAAGGCAATTATCCTGGGTGAGGAAAACGTCGGAAAAGCAAGTCTGATCAAAGGTGCTACGTTGGGTTCGATTCTAACAGAAGACTTGTCCTCGCCATACATCCATGACCGAGTCTTCGAACTCACTAACCATCGTGTCAAGCTTCATGTTTGGTCATTTGACGAAGCCTCTCAGCTAAAGGTGCCACGAGCTGAATTCTACTCCGACACGGGTGTAGTGATAATTGTCTATTCAGCCGCCGATAGATGGAGTTTCCAGAGCATTGACTTCTGGCTGAAAGAGGCGCTGGTTACTCTTGACGCTGTACCTCCACTTGTGATTGTCGGCAACAAATCGGATTTGAGAGACGCAGCAACTCCTGGCCAGCAGCCGGTTTCCAAGGATGAGGGATTCAAACTGGCGGAAGAGCTAGCAAAGTCACATGGTGGTAACGGCAAGCTGCATCCAGTAGCGTTCATCGAGACTTCCTGCGAAACAGGGGAGGGAGTAGAGGATGTGTTCAAAACCGCCGCGGAGCTCTCTTTGCGATCCCGGCCGCCTGCAGAATAGAGGACTTCTTGCATATGGGCGGAGCAATGTTTTATCTTATCTGAATCCATTGACACTATGCAGGCTGTCGGACTGATTAGCAGAGATGCTAACCACTGGGAACAGTCAAATAGTGCCCCCACACATCCCGAATTGACGCACCATATCCAATACGACGACGACGGCCTAAGTGGTGATTAGCACGGTAGAGTATTGTGAGAGCTGTGGCAAGGAAGCAGAACCCCCAGTTCCGGCCAGGAGGCTCGAAGAGAGCTTCGCAAACGACGAGAGGAGAAGACTCTGCCTTTGCTTGGATTGTTTCGGAAAGCGCTTCAAGGTTGTCACAAAGAAGAGATCGGGCTATGGTGGCACAATATACGAGTTGGAGGACAAGCCGAGTCCTCGGTTCGGCATTGGAAGTAAGACATTCTCTTGCTTGAGATGCGAGTGGGTTGCGTGGACAGACGAGGGACTGGCAATTCACACACGAAAGAAACACCAATCTTGAGACAATCAATTCATTGATTGATGGCATATCTGTCTGGTTCTTTTACGATTTCATGTCCGTGGACACTGATGCCCTGAACCTTTCTAGCTGCATTCTCGAGCATCCCCATCCTGTAGGCCGCCGTCCGAGGACCAAGACCATGAAGCCAGTCAAGACGGGACATGTCTAGTCGGTCATTCTGAGAGAAGTAGACGCGCAGGTCTGATGCTATCGAGTTTGTCCGATCAAACATTGCAGCCGTAAGTCCGGCGCTAGGTGCGCCGAAAGCAAGAAGTATCCAGATTGGAATCAGTTGGTCGTTCCCAAAGAAGTCAAAGAATAGCACGAATCCGGAAAGCATCGGCTGAAGTAGAGATAGTAAAACCAGCCCTAGTGCCAGATGTTGGGATGCATCATCACTACCTAGGCCCGCCACACCAATGATGTCTTGCTCAGGGGGAAACAAGTATATCAAGACCCCGCCTGAGGCGATGCCGACCGCAAACGCCGATGACAACAAGTAGAAGGGATAGGCGAACGCATGGTCCATCCAGATCTGTGGGAAGCTTATCAGTGACTGCGCCACAAGAGTGGCGGATATGACGACTGCTCCTACAATGAAACCAGGCCAACTGAAGAATTCATACCTTCTAGTCATGATGTCTCCATTCATGTCAGCCATCTATTTCGCGATCCGTCAGAATATTCTATGCCCAGATAACTCACATTCTGAGATAAAGCTTGTCCCGTCGGACGACCTGTATGAAGCCAGTAGTACAATCTTCGTTTCTTAGAAAGTGCAATTTATAACATAATTACAGAAAACTGACGTGCCACAGTACAATGTGGAGAGGGAGTACTTGGACGCAAACACAATCATCGACCTTCAATCTGTTTCTCGGATTTATGAGATGGGCGAGATCAAAGTTCACGCATTGAGAGGTGTGTCACTTGAGGTCAAGCGCGGTGAGGCCATCGGTATCATGGGACCGAGTGGGTCAGGCAAGACAACGTTGCTGAACCTCATCGGAGCTCTCGATCGTCCTTCCTCAGGACGAGTCTTCATCGATAACGTTGACATCACCAATATGAACGAACAAGAGCTAACGGTTGTAAGGAGAGACAAGATCTCGTTTGTGTTCCAGTTCTTCAACTTGCTACCGGTACTGAGCGCGAGAGAGAACGTGGAGCTTCCGCTTCTGATTGCTGGAGTCGAAGAAGACACCAGAGTGTCGCGTGTGAATCACCTTTTGGAGCTTGTAGGACTCACCGACCGAGCAGACCATCGGCCAGATGAACTAAGCGGCGGAGAGCAGCAACGAGTCGCAATCGCACGAGCACTAGCCAAACCACATGGTTCCGCGAGCTCAGTTGTGGTCTTGGCCGACGAGCCAACGGGAGACCTAGACACGACCACTGGCGAAGAGGTCATGCAAGTACTCATTGATCTTACACGAGGAGAAGGTGGCACTCTGATAGTTGTCACACATGACCCAGATGTGGGAGAGAGGATGGACAGAGTCTACACTATGAGAGATGGGCAGATCACGAATTCGTAAAGAGAGGAAAACACATTGGCAGCAGTACCAGTTGGCTATGAGGCATTTCACAGCCTCCGCAGAAAAGTTGTGACTCTAGTCTGTTTTCTGTTGGCATCAGGGATGGCAATGGGCATTGCTGTGTATGTTGATTCTACCTCGGTTCACGAATGGAACCGATTGACTGATATCGGGCCCATAGCCATGACTATTGACGTCGATGGCTATCGCCCGACGGATGTAGCAAGTGTATTGGAAATACCATCTGTCGAGAAAGCCGCGACAATCGAAGCACGATGGATTGATCTATACCCGATTGACGCGGTACCTGACGACTACTATTACTACTACTATGGTGGAGGAAGAGCAGTCGCCTTCGATAGTGAATATCTGGAAGCCTTTCCTTCAGTCTACCAAATTGTTGAGGGGAGATTCCCTGAGAATCATAGTGAGATAGCACTTGAACTAGAAATTGCTGAGTCGTATGACCACAGTGTTGGGGAATTGCTCAACGTATCGACCATGGCTTACATCGACTACGATTGGCAGCCGTACTATCAGGTCATGGAGATTGTGGGACTGTTCCGGACGCCAACTTCAGGTCTCATTCAAGACCCCTGGGATTGGTACTACTATTCGGATTTCGGAATAGGAATCTTCTGGCCTGGTGCATTTCCAGACGACGGAGATGAGCGGACTTCAATCCACGTTGATGTCGACAGATCTGCGATTACTCCGTTCGACGCGAGAGGGTCTCTAACATTCATTCTGAGCATCGAAGAGCTGATTCGAGAACTCGACCCAGGATACTCACCTCAAACACCGTGGTCCAGATTCCAAGTAAATGGTCTGTTGTCCCGAGGAATTGTCGAATTCACAGAGTGGCAGTCTGCTACACGCTTTGGGCAATTGACGCGGGCAGCAGGTATTATCCTGTTGGCAGGCCTTGTCATGTTCCTCGCCATAAGGCACAACGTGAATGAAAGACGATATGAAGCAAACATGTTGGTCTCAAGAGGGGCATCCAAGGGTGCAGTCGACGGCATTGTGAATAGAGAGATTGGAATTCTATCGTTACCCGGGCTCTTGATAGGTCTGGGTGTGGGCATCTTGTTGAGTAGGATTGCCATTGCGTCGACAGGATTCATGGAGTTCGACATGGCACGCCTCATTGGGGAACCGTTTCTGATTACTCTTGATTCGCTTGTTCTTGCAATAGTCATTGGTGTAGCAGTTCCGATAGGATCTCTCCTCTCTTATCGGATTGTATACTCGACAAGGAAACCAGTCGAAGAACAAACCGGCAAATTAGCCAAAATCGCAAAGGGGCTTCATCTGATTCGTTGGGATGTTCTTGTACTCGTTCTCACGAGTTTTCTTGTGTTCGCGCTCTTCTCTAGTGGTTCTGCAATCCAACTCAATCCATTGCTTTCTCTTCTACTTGACGTTGCACCGCTCGCGCTTTTTCTTGCGGTCGCGTCTCTCTCAATTAAGGGGCTCAGGCGTGGCGCTGGGCTAATATCAAGGGGTATGAAGAGAGTTGTGGGACATGTACCTTCGATTATTGGCATAAGGAGAATTGGAAAAGGTGCATCATCCGCTGGAGCAGTGGCGATTGTGATGGTTCTCGCCATGAGTACAGCCTGGAGTTTCTCCGTACTGGGATCATCCCTTCCTCCGACGAAGATTAGCCATGCGCGTTTTGCGTTTGGCGGGGATGTTGTGTTTCATCTAGATGACACACAGAACTCCAGCTGGAATACGTTTCTCGATAACGTGACTTCTGATATTGACACCCAGGCTGCAGCATTGGTTTCCGTTTCGCAAATGTACCTTTCCGCTTCAGGAGGAGACAATGTTGACGCAGTCGCCATGAATCCTCTTGAGTATAGAAACGTTGGATATGACTATCTTGGGTCAATGCTGAACGATTCAGCCCTAGGCAATAGTCTAGAGGAGCTCAACTCTAATCCAGAAGGAGCCATAATCACTCAGGACATTGCAGATAGCTATGGACTTGTTGCAGGAGATTCATTCCGAGCTTTCATTGATACAGGCCTTGAGCAAATTGTCTTTACTTTCACTGTCATTTCAGTGCACGTCGGTCTCTCAAACTGCCTGTTCCTTGAGTCTGGTAACGACGCCCCAACTTGGTGGTGGAGTTTCGTCCAAGTTGGTGCTCGTGTAATCTGGGTGAACAAGAACTTCCTAAGTGCTCAAATTGATCTCATAGAAGCTGCTGACAGTGTGGTCTGCGTTCGGACCAGGCACGGAGCAAATGGAACGAACATAGCTATGAGAGTCCTTGATCAGGGGGGGACACAGGTTGTCAGAGTTGAGCAATGGAACACTGTAACAAAAGAATTGGCAGAATACATGACTATCGCGAGCTACCGCATGGACAGAGCGGTCGACAATATGCTTCTCTTCACAATGGTAGGAGTCGTGTTTGGAGCATTCACAGTCTATGCAGCCGAAGGACTCCGTGAGAAACGAAGAGAGATCGCATTGATGCGATCGATGGGGGCAGGTACTCCCTTGGTTGTCAGATCACAGATTGCAGAGATGCTCGTACTTCTCATCGTCAGTGTGTTGCTCCTATTCGGATATGGACCGCTTTCATTCTCCATTACGCTTCTCACCTATCCCACTTCGTATTACTACTACCCGGTATCAGTCTTTCCAGTTATCCCTTGGGTCTCTATGTTTTCGATTCTCTTCCTCTTCATTCTCTCAATCCTGGCATATACGGTAGTTGTTTCGATCATGGGCTCTAGAGTCATACTTCATGATGCACTCAATGCTGCATGGGCCGAAGCGGGTCCGTATGGAGGTGACCTCTAAATGTTCCTGCTTTCAAGACTTTTGTCAAGGGCACCTCAAGTCATGGCGACATTCTTGATCTTTTCATTGGCTTCAGGCATTCTAGGAGGAATTCTCTTCTACATGGACAGTGTAGGTCCTGATGTCTTCGCTGATATGACTGAAGACGTACCTGTGGACATGGAGATACATTTCACTTACCAGTTCTATCGCCAGAACGAAACGACCGTCGCGGACGTCATGGCAGTAGTTCATGAGCAAGACGCCGTGATTGCGGCCGAGAATGTTAAAGTAGTAGAGTACTGGGATTGGTCGGAAGAGGAGTGGTACTATGACTGGGGATATATCATGGGAATGGACATGGCCGTGTTTGAGACCTTCCCAGACGTCATTCAGGCATCAGAAGATGCGCCTCCGCTGACATCCAGTACATGCTACGTGGAAAAGGGGACGCTTGTTCGTAGGGGATTGAGTATTGGTGACAATTTCACTGTGACGGCAGAGTCTTATCTGTACAATGGAACACATGTTGAGGTCACCAGGGAGTTTGAGATTACTGGTACATTTGAGACAGAAATGTTCAGGGACTACTATTGGGACATTGGTGACGTCACACTCCTAAGAATGATAACCTCAACAGAGGGCATAAATGAGAATTTCGGTGACTTGGGTGGTGGGGAATGGCAGGGGATCTCTGACAGAATATGGGTTGGATTTGATCACGATGCTGTTCTCCAGGCAGATCCAAGTATTGCCGCCGAGAACCTCGATAATGCTAGAAAACGAATCGAGCAGGCAGTCTTACCGTATGCCGTGGTGGGATGGAGTGGATTTGGACTACTAGACTCCGTAATCGAATATCAGTCCTGGTCCATTATGATGAGAGTAATAGCACTCTCGTTTTCTGTGCCTAGCATCGTAATGGGAATCATGCTGATTCAGTACAACACAAAGCTGCTTGAGGACGAAAGAAGACGAAATGTTGGAACGATAAAGACACGTGGGTCTTCAGGATGGCAAGCCTTCAGATGGGTACTTAGCAGTGCTTTACTTGTAGGCGTCCTAGGCAGCACAGGTGCAATTGCAGTGGGTGCCCTCTCAGCGTTGGTCTCGGGCACTGTGAGAACTCTGTTGACTTTCGATCTTTCAAGGCTCTCAGAATTCTCCCTATTCCTGTCCCCCGAAGCCCTTGCCATTGTATTCTCTTTCTCATTCGTCGTTGGACTGCTTGTTTCGCTCCCTCCTGCGGTCAAGGCTCTTCTAATGACTCCGACAGAAGCTCACAGTGAGATAGAAAGAGAAGTGCTTCTAGGCAAAGAGAATCTTGGGAATGTCGGCATAGACATTGCAGCCACTATTCTCTCAGGATATGCACTGATGCCTATGTTCATGATCCTAAGCTACCCCTACTACTCATTGATATCAGTCGTCTACATGTTGGCGACCATGTTACCTTTCTTCGTTGTCTTCATGGTGGCCGCAGCTCGGTTGTTGTCTCGACCTATGTCAGCTATCAAGGCAAAGGTCCTTGACAGATTCAGAAGAATGCCACTTGTCGTTGGCTCAAGACTGATGTCTCGGTCTGTGACTTTGTTCAAGAAGAGTGAAGCAATGGGGGCTATGTTTGTTGCCATGGTCTTCGCGGCAGGCATGTTCTCCTCCATTTCGGCGACGACAGCCTACACGCATACTGAGGAGTTGTTCTACTTCCAAGTAGGCGGGGACATTTCGGTCAATGTGAAGTCCGCCGCGACAAACATAACAATTGACCTGCTCTCAAGCGTTACAGAAGTCCCTGGTATTGCGGAAGCTAGCGGAATGTTTGAGATAACAGCATACATGGGCTACTATCAAGCCTACTCCTATGGGGCATCGCGCTTGTTCCAAAACGTCTCAGTTACGGTGTTCGGCGTTCAACCAGAACTCTGGATAGACACAGGATATTGGCTGCCCTACTTCACTTATGAAGACAGCCCTTTGAATTCACTATCTGCCGTTTCGTCAAGCAATGCGACAATCCTCACGGACTTCAAGCCGCTAGATCACTACGCCATGAACAATCTGGGTCAAATCTACCCAGTCTACTCCAGCTCCGCAACGCTGTATTTTGCTGGTTACAACGGAACATGGGTGAATGACGTTACAATACAGGATGTTGTTTCCAGCACACTGGAAGACTATGGAGTCAACTACCTCCCAGGAGAGCTCAATGCACAAAGATTCGTTGTCATGAATTTGGAATATCTTCACGAGGTCTATAATACGACACGCATAAGCAAGATCAATGTCAAACTGGAAGCCGGAGCAAACTACACCTCAGTCATTCAAGAATTGTGGGCCCTTTCGCCCTCCAGTTTTTCGTCAATTGAGTGTGCTAGACTGGGAATTGAGGGCTCATTGGACACCAGGGCGAGTCAGACCGTATACGGTGTGTACACACTCAACATGGTTTTCTCGCTGATGTTCCTCACAATGGGAATGACACTTGTTGCGACTATTAGGATTAGAAATCTGAGAAAGCAGCTCTCAGTTCTGAGGGCTTTGGGCGCTGACCGAAGATCTCTGGTTGTACCTATTCTGATTGATGTGTCAGTTGGCATCATCATTGCGGCGTTGATAGGCACGATAATTGGCGTTCTCCTAACTGTCTTGATCATCAACATACCATTGGCATTCATTGGTACCTCTACGGCAAGTTTGTGGACCAGGCTGCCGGTATTCATGGTAGTTCCAGGATTCCTTGTAGTTGGAGTAATTGCAGCCAGTTTTCTCTTCTCGTTAGGATCAACATATGTTGTGACGGCTCGTAATCTAAGGAAAAACATAGCCGAAGAAATACAATACTTGGAGTGACAGAAATGACAGAGAACCTTGAACAAGTCGCAAAGGAACACAAGCTTGTGATTCGGGACCTGATGAAGGTCTATCGTAGAGGATTGAAGGAGGTTATTGCCCTCAGGGGTCTTGACTTTGAAGTAAGGCCCAGGGAGTTCCTTTCGATCGTGGGTCCAAGTGGTTCCGGTAAGTCAACACTACTGAAACTTATCGGTGCTCTTGATAAGCCAACAGCGGGAACGATACTCTACGACGGATTCAGTGTTACGCTGCTGGACGACCGCAGATCCATGATGTATCGTAGACAGAAGGTCGGCTTTGTATGGCAAACGGGAAACTTGGTGCCGGGGTTGACAGCTTTGAAGAATGTCTTGCTGCCAATGAGACTTGCAGGAGCACCGAAGAAGGCGGCAGAAAAGAGAGCCCGAATGCTTCTCAGGGTGATGGGTCTTGAGAAGAGGATGACACATCGGCCGCATCAGCTTAGCGGTGGGGAGAACCAGAGAGTCGCGATCTGTGTAGCTCTTGCGAACAATCCTGAGCTCCTGTTGGCGGATGAGATAACGGGCGAGCTTGACACGGAAACAACCCAAATGGTCATGGACACTCTGAAGAAGACTAACGAGGAGTTCGATACAACCATTGTCAATGTAACTCACAACCCGCGGGTTGCAGAGTATGCTGATCGAGTCTTACACATTCGTGATGGTTTGATTGAGGGACAAAAACACGTTCTCTACGGCGACATTACCGAGATAGATGCGAAGGGCCGGATGGTGATTCCAGAGACTGTAAGACGATTGGCAGGCATTGGAAAGAGAGTTGTCCTGAAAGTCACTTCGGATGGGATCCTGGTCAGCTCCCTGCGAACCGATGAAGATGAGGTCTCGGCAGGATCCAAGTAGCGAAAAAAGGCCCCTTCAGGGCAATTGGGGCAACGTCTATATTACCGCCCAAAGCTTGACTTGTTGGTCAATAAAATGTCAGCAACTTCCATGCCATGGTCATTCTATGCAATCATAGTGACATTCGCCATTTTCTTCTTCAGTCTTAACGTGTACATCGCAACTGTGCTTCTTGCTCATCCTTGGGCAAGTCCGTATTGGCTGATAGGCGTTGTAGGTGGGTTGATTGGACTCATTTTTTCATATCGGATGGTTCGTATTCATCAGAGGGAGCTGATTGATAGAAAGAAGATGCAGGAAACTGAAACAGCCTGATTGACTTGTGAGTTCCTGCCTCAAGGATAAATCCTGCTTACGGTACGTGGGAAGGGAATACAGTCCCGAATGTGTTCGAGCTCAAGCATCCACGTCATAAGCCGATCCATCCCTACTCCGAATCCAGAGTGCTGGACACTGCCATATCTGCGGATGTCGATATACCACTTGTACTTCTCTGGGTCGTCTCCAATCCTGTTGAGGTTGTCAATGATGAGCTGGGCATCAGTTTCCCGCTCGCTACCACCAATCATTTCTCCATAACCCTGGGGAGCCAGCAAATCATCATTCTTGTAGGTCCGAGGATCGTCCTCATTGTTTTTCATGTAGAAACTCTTGATTTCCTTAGGATAGTACTCTATGAACAAGAACTTCTCTCGATCATCGGTCAGAATATGCTCAGCTTCGGTCCTGAGGTCTTCGCCCCATTCGATCTTCAATCCTTCACTTTGACAAACATCTATTGCTTCCGTATATGTCATCCTGTCAAACGGAGGATTGACCACCAATAGACGGTCTCTATCTACCCCCAACTCGGTGAGCTCATCCACTCTGTTGTTTGCTACTGAATGACACATGAAGCTGATGAGCTCCTCTTGACGCTTGAGGTTGCATTCGTGATCACACCACGCCTCCTCGACCTCAAGATGCCAGTACTCCGTGAGATGCTTGCGTGTCCTAGACTTCTCTGCTCTAAAAGACGGAGCCAAGATGAACACCTTCTCCATGGCGAAGAGCTGAGGTTCGAGGTGCATCTGACTTGTCTGAGTAAGGTAGACCTTTCTCCCAAAGTACTCAACTTCGAAAAGCTCCGCACCTTCCTCGCCCATTGTAGATACGAACATCGGAGAGGTGGTCTCATAGAAGCCCTCTTTCCTGAGGTATTCTCTGGCAGAACTGAACACTTCGTCTCGAATCTTCAGAACGTTCGTGAGCTTGCGCGATCTCATCCACAGGTGTCGATTGTCATTCAGGAACTCGGTGCTTTGGTTCTCGGTTATCGGGAACTCCTCTGCGAAATGCAATATTCTGATTTCCTCAATCTGTACTTCGAAGCCACCCTCAGCTCTAGGATCAGCCTTCACAGTCCCCTTCATCGAGACAAGAGACTCGATCAGCATTCTCTGTACATCGGCGTAAACATCTTCACCCACTGCTTTGGGCTTTGCAACGGTCTGAACGACGCCTGTAGGGTCACGTAGAAGGATAAAGACCATCTTCTTCTGCTTGCGGATTCGATGAACCCAGCCGCGGAGCATGACCGTCTTTCCTTCCATTTCACCCTTGAGCACGTCACCCACGTGGATGTACTTCATTCTAAGCACCATAATACTAGCATCAACGAATTGAAGTTGAGCTGAAATGCCCAGCCAAGGACTGGATAAAAGGCTGACGGAGCCCTCAGACTAGAGAATCTGCGGGACGGTCTGCAATACATGCTGACCTTGGGCTCCCATGTCTACCTGTATCTGAAGTACCAGACTGCAAACACTATCAACAAGGCGCATCCAGCTACAGCCGCAATGAACAAGCCATAAGTGATAATGGTGGGCGGAGTCACAACGACCATCACAGAGGCCCTTGCTGAATTGCCTCCCAAGTCGTACACTGTGAGCACAACGAAGTGTGCTCCTTCAGACAGACCTGCGAAATCAAACTCGATTGTTTCAGAAGTCCAGTCGCTTTCTTCGACTAGGAATCCATCAACAGTGATGTTGTATGAGAGCATGAAGTCGTCATGGGCAGTCCAGTTCCGCATCACGCTACTCGCCCCACGTACATAATAGACAGTCGAGGGGACGTACGAGAAGACAGGAGCAGTGTTGTCAGTCTTTACAGTGACAGTAACGTTGTCAAATGCAGCATTGCCACTGGTATCGTTTGCCATGAAGGTGTACACATGAACTCCTATTTCCAAGATGCCCAGTCCGATCTCAACAAATGGGGCTTCGGGGTCAAGTTCACCCTCATAGACCAATTCGCCGTCGAGAGATACATTGTATTTGTTCAGGTTGTCATCTGTAACATTCCATCTCAAGGCGTGGCCTGTCTCGGTGTAGAAGAAGTCGATGTCGTCGGGCCCTTCGATGACAGGAAAAACATCCTCATAGATTCTTAGCTCTATGATATCCTCTGCGATGTTTCCGTTCTGGTCGGAAGCGACAAGCTTGATTTCATAGACACCAATTGCGGTGCCAGTGACATTAAACGTATACTCGAAAGTCGAGTTAGTCCATGCCAGAGTTGTATTGCGTACTTGGTCAATGAACACTTCAATACCACTTGGGTGTTCGTCGTAGAGTTGCCATGTGACAGTTATGTTCTCAGTGTCAAAGAGAAACTCTTGGTCTCCAGGACTGGTGAGAACCGGATCTCTAATGTCTGCGGACACCACCGTTAGATTGTATGAGTAGTTTCCAAGTCCAATCGGTAGGCCTGCATAGCGTACAGTCCAGTTTATGAAATCAACCGGCAAGTCGAGAAACATCGCGGTTCCATTGGACGGAGTGTCTTGGGATTCTATGAGAGTTCCGTTGTAGTATGTGACATTTACTTGAGCACCTGCTATAGGATCGAGTGAAGTCTCGTAGTATGTAAACACTTCGAGATCATAGTAGTCAGGGTCGCCGCTAATCGGGCCAATTGTCTGGTGTACTAGCTTAAGTGTTCCATCAGAGACAAAGTCGCCCTGATCGACTACCGTGCCGGTATAGCTTCCCTGCATCACTGTAACATAGTAAGTGTAGTTTCCTTCGGTGATATTCATGAACGTTGCAGTCCCGTTTCCATCAACTAGCACTTCGTCCCAAGTGGTGTTGGTGTCACGACTATAGACTGTGAAGTTCAAACCTTCAGCGGGATTTCCATCAATGTCAGTAACAGTGGCGTTGAAGTCGTCGTCGTTGTTTTCCCAATCAAGGTTTCCGAGCTCGTATGACGTAAAGACCTCAGGACCATCAGACACCAGCATTCCGTCTTCATGGACACTAGGATCCTGACTCCAAGTCACATTCCAGATGTATGTGCCTTGAGGAACATTGTAGAAGACCGCCGAGCCATCTCCACCTATGGTGAGCTCTGAATCATATAGAGTCAAGTCAGTGGCATTGTAGAGAGACACATTGGCCTGAGCAACAATGTGAGTGTGATTCCTAACGAAGAATATGAAATCGTCATCATTGAATCCATAATCAGTTGGAGGATTCACATAGTTGAAAGTCTCATTTGTCACCACAAGATCTGTCGCAGCTAGAACCGGGGTCGGCTCGAGGATTCTGAGTTCCGCTGCAGGATTCTCCGTTGCTAAGAAGGGAGTCAGAGCACTGCCCAGAAACAGCAACACTACGACAATTGAAATTGCGCGCTTTGCGGTGTTCATCCAAAGTCACACTCATTGCCTGAAATGGTCTACTGCATGACCATCTCGCGACTTGGCGCGTCGAACCTCCACCTCTCATAAAAGGGTTTTCATAGTCCAAGTGGAGTATCATGCTAACACCGATGGTGTTCATCAACCCATTCCTGAAGCATGTCCGTAATTGTTGCACCAACTGTACCGTCACTCCTACCTCGATGTTCGAATGAGCAGCTTGACGAAAGGGATTATCATGAAGTCCCACTCTGTTTTCAAACGTTCGCCTGTATCGCGGAACCCCATCCTTAGCCAGAAGCCGTAAGACTTCCATGGCACCCCTTGTGCATTCTCAGTTGTGTCAGTTTCTATGCGTGTCAGCCCAGAACCACGGCCAACGAAGAAACGACACCACGATCTGAACCTTCTATGGCTTGATCCTTTGCCGAGATTCAGAGTGTATGAAGGATGATCAGATAAGTATCTGCCATCGCGTATCTCGCCAGACCGTCTCTGTACCTGAACTTCCGTCCAAGTCAGCTTCGAAGGGTGTAATCAGACCAAGAAGTTGCCAACAAAATGTACAGCAATAATCGCTGCGAACACACATATCCAGCAGAAGGGAAAACCTAGCTTCACTGGGCAGTTTCCACATAATCCAGATTTCTTTGCCTTCTCGATGTTTTTGGACTCAGTCATAGCTCTTAATCTCCTAGAAGCGCATCTGTCCAAGTATGCTTTGAATGTCCATATGTATATTTCGATTCTTAACTAGTGATTAACACTTAGTTACAAACAGAACCTATCGGGTTTCAATCATGAGGCCGAGGTGCTTTGGAGATTTCAAATGGTAACTTAATGAGACACGTACTCATATTAGCAGCATTGCTCTAATCAAGTAGATATCTCGAAAGGCACTGGCGCTTTCATATACTGAACACAGGAACTATCAGAATGTACGAGCTTTGCGATCTATCTGACAAGGGCAGACTTCGATGATCCTGTAACCGTCACTCCGTCATCTGATGTTCTGAGTTAGGTATTTGATGCAAAACAATAAAATGTCGCCGCGAGAAAATCGGTGTTTACGAAACTTGGGAGAGAAGCGGATTGTTCAGCGCCCCGGCTAGAATGTTGAAAGCTTTTCTTGATGGACTCCATCCAGACCTGTCGCGGACATTTCTGCCTTGGATTATAAAACATCCGAGATACTTGAAAGCGGCAATTCCTTTGGCCCACTCGTTCCGGGAGGCTACCAAGAGGCGTGATCAGCTCAGGTCTGAGAAGCTTAGAATACCTCCGGTTCTGATCCTGTCAGTAACTTCAAGCTGTAATCTACGCTGTGTGGGGTGCTATGCAGCCGCAACAGGAACAGTTTCACAAGAATCTCAACGAGAACCACACAAAGAAAACCATCAATTAGATTTGGACAAGTGGCGATCGGTTCTAAATGAGGCCAGACAACTAGGCGTCTTTGGCTTCATAATAGCAGGTGGCGAACCATTCCTGTATCAGGGGATTCTTGAACTATGTATGGAATTCAAGGACAGATTCTTTCTCATAGTTACAAACGGTACCACGATGAATGAGTCACACTTCAAGCTTCTAAGACGGGTATCGAATGTTGCAATGATAATCAGCCTGGAAGGAGACGCCTCAGCCACTGACAGCCGCCGAGGGCCTGGTGTTTACAAGAGAATCATGTCATCTTTCAAACGACTCTGGGCCATTGGAGTCTTGACGGGATTCTCAGCGACGGTGACTCGTGAGAACTTCGAGTATTGGGCTGATACTGAATCACTTCACCGATTGTGGAAGAAAGGACTCAGAATAGGTGTCTTCATAGAGTACATCCCTAGCAACAATGGAAACGATGGGACTCGTCAGTCGCTTTCACCATGTTCGGATGAGGGTCTCATGCTCAATCAAGAAGAAAGAGCGAGATTCCGCTACCACGTAATCCAATATCGGGAGAACAACCCGATGGTGGTCATACATTCCCCAAATGATGAGAAGTACTACGGTGGATGTGTGTCAGCAGGGCAAGGATTCGCCCATGTGACTCCATCAGGAGACGTGACAGCATGTCCCGTCTCCAACCTGGCGACTCACAGTCTGCGAAACAGCAGTTTGCGAGAAGCGCTTGCCAGTCCACTCTTCATTGAAATTCGAAAGAACGGTCACCTTCTCGAGGATCACGATCTTCCTTGTGCCCTACTATCACATGAGGACGAAGTAATGGCCTTGGCTAGGTCTGTGGGTGCATATCGGACTGACACGAGAGAGCCTGTGTAAAGAAAGGCTCACGCGCTCTCATGAGTGTGAGGATACTCGTGGTCCAGTTTGTGGAGTCGTTCGTATACGTGCTTAATGTTGTTCCAACAGCCCGGACGTCTGTAGACGATGGCGAACTCATCTGCTTTGTGTGCGAACTTCTCCCAGAAGCCAATCAGAGCAATCGCTGTGGTTTCAGGCATAAAGTCTATCTCTATGAACCTCTTCCTAACTAGGGTGCTCAGTCCGTCGAAGTATGACCCAACTCGAGTGAATTTGGCAAATGAATCAGGATTTGCCTCCGGCCCATACTTGGCAAAGAAATCTTCAACACTGCTATAGCTGTATGTCTGGACCTCGTTCATGTCCTTGATGAATTCCTTGTCGTATAGTAGCCTGTGGAACTCCAGGAATATCCCCAGTCTCCTTGCCCTAGTGAATCGCCTAATCGTGTTGAGAGTGGCAATAATGCCAATGATTACACTGGCCAATCCAAGTATTGAGGATACGGCTGTCAAGTCTATCTGCAATTGCCAGCACCGACACAATCAATCCCTACTGCCATTAAAATCCTACGTGTCAAACAGAAGAGAAATCCTCCGCAATCCTTGCTCGAAAGCCATATGACTTATCAATGCCAATTCCTAGACCCCTCAATGGAAGCAGAATGATGCAAGAAGAGAGAGAAGAAAGCAAGCGGAAGAAGGCGGTAATGAAGATCAAGGGAGCCGTTCGTGCTTTCGATGACCATTGTCTGTGGCGAACACGCTTGGACTTCTTGTGTGATGAGTGCAATGGGAGAATGAGACCTGGTGGGCATTTTAAGACGAAGATAGGCACTCGAGAGTATCAGTTCTGCAAAGAAGAATGCATGGAAGCCTATGTTGCCAAGCATGGTCAAGCCAACTAGAGACGCTCTGTTCATTCTTCACTCTCATTCTTTGGCTCTGTAGATTGAGCAATCCACGGCCTCAGTCTCGGAAGCCACCTTGGTACATTCGCCAAATACTGCTTGTACTCTTCACCAAATCTCTCAAGAAGCTCGGGCTCCTCCTGCTTGATGAATAGGATGTGGTTCCCAAGGAATAGGGCAACAAAAAGCAGGAAGAGTGGAACCGATCCAAAGAGCACTGCCTCTCCGAGTACGGTGAAAAGGACCCCGACGACCATGGGGTTTCTGACATGTCTGTAAATCCCTTCTATCACGAGGTACTTCGGTGGGTCCCATGGAGCCGCAGACCCTTCACCAACCTTTGCTAGAAGATAGGTTGTTACAACAAGAAGAGCTACTCCAATGCTAAGAAGCAGTACAGCAGCGGCCGTTGCCAGAACATTGAGAGGGTACTCAAGTATCCAAGAGAAGTTCATAGGGATGTAGAATAGCAAGATAAGAAATGGAACTAGGAAGACGCCTAGAAAGGGTTCGAAGACAAAGCCCTTTACATACCGGAGAGCACCCATTAGGAATCCTCACTCCAGCTTCTTCTTGTACCCCAGTCTTTTCAGAAACGGATCTGGTATACACCAATCCGTGAAACTTGATTGGACCAGAAGGAAACCCATCACAAAGACAAGGATTATTCCGATTTCAAAGTGCACCCAAACTGCAATGGCGGCGAAGGCCAAGACCATGACCCCCTGAACTAGTGCTCTAGCGTTTTCTAAGTACAACGGTCACACCTTGTTAAAGGCAAGCCAACACAAATGGTCCTCTTAAGGACACTGATGAGTAGCGATGATTCGTGTTCGCTGCGTCCGTAGGCCGATGCTTATTAGAGGGCCATTCATTGTGATGGCTTTATGGATGTCACGAGAATTAGGAGTGATTTCCCAATCCTCCAGAAGGAGATCAAAGGCAAGCCAATAATCTACATGGACTCTGCTTGCATGTCCCTGAAGCCAAAACAAGTCATAGACGCGATGTTGGAATATTACGAGGAGTTTCCAGCCTGTGCAGGCCGCAGCATCCACAAGCTTAGCCACTGGGTTGAGGAGTCAAGAAGAAACGCAAGAGATGAAATGAAGCAGTTCATCGGAGCGAAGAAATCTGAGGAAGTCGTTTTCACGCGGAACACGACAGAGGGCATGAATCTCGTATTGAATTCCTTTCCGTTAGGTCCAGGCGATAAAATCCTGACTACAGACAGAGAACACAACTCCAGTCTCGTCCCGTCTCAGCTTATTGCCAAGCGAAAGGGGGCAGAACATCATGTTGTGCTGTCCAATTCTGACTACACCTTCAACATGGATAACTTCCTGGGGGCAATGACTCCCGATGTCAAACTGATTTCCTTCGTCTATTCATCAAATCTGGATGGCTATACTCTGCCAGTCAACGAGATCATTGGGGCTGCGCATGACAATGACACGATGGTCCTACTCGATGCAGCTCAGACAGCCCCCCATCACAAGCTTGATGTGAGAAAATTGGATGTTGACTTTTTGGCGCTTTCTGGTCACAAGATGTTGGGTCCAACAGGAACTGGAGTCCTCTATGTCAAGGAAGAGCACTACGATGTTCTCGAGCCGTTCATGGTTGGTGGAGACACTGTAGATTGGAGTACTTATGATAATCACAAGTTCTTGGACCCACCTGAGAGGTTTGAGGCAGGACTCCAGAATTATGCTAGCGAATTGGGACTTGCGGCAGCCGCCAAGTATCTGAGGAAGATTGGCCTGGACAAGATAGAGCGTCATGAGCAGAAGCTCAATCGAATTGTCAATGATGGATTCAGTGAGATTGAGAATATGCACTTCGTGGGTGTTAAGAATCCGGATCAAAGAGGGGGGATTACGGCCTTCAATCTGGGGAGACTGAATTGCCATGATGTAGCGATGATTATGAATCGGAACTACGGAGTAATGGTCCGTTCGGGACAGCATTGTGTTCATTCATGGTTCGCAGCTCGTGGCATCGAAGGGAGTGTCCGGTCATCGCTGTATTTGTATAATACTGGCGAAGAAGCTGCGGTTCTTGTAGAAGCCGCGAAGGAGATTGCAAAGCTGCATTGAAGTCGGTGATTTCATGATGTGGACCCTCGCACACGCGTGCGCAGTTGTTGTCATAGTCTCACTCTATGCGAGGTATCCCGACTACGGACGCGCACTCTGGCACTGCCTGAGACGCTACTCAACTCTTCGACCCTGCGACATTGATTTTCATGACAAAGCGAGAGCCACCCTTACGAGCATGTGCATGAGGGTCAACATACGAGTGGCGCGAATTGTCCACCGCAATTTCGAAGTGGTTTCGGTCTTTTCGGTAATTCTATTCGTGGTGTTTCTTTGGAACCTTCTTTGGGGAATAGTCCAGATTGTTTGGTTCTTTGTCAGTACGGGAGTTCTCTTGTGAATGACTTCCTTCACACTCCTTGTTTCTTGATTCAGAAGCAGCATGAGTACCAGAAAGTCTAAAATGCCAAAACTTGAGCTTCGTTCATCGGTGTGCGCGTGGAAAATGGGAGTCAGAAGACTTGCTGTTCTAACTTTGTTGCTCATGATCTTGTTGGTTAATACGAGTGGCACTGTCGCGTGCAAGCTACAGACTTCTCCGAATGAATCGCACGCGGCGAATGCGATTTGGCTCGAGTTATCAGACACATCGATTGGGATTGTTGGCGCGAGAGTAAACTTGACAGTCTGGTTGAACACCTCGATGACCAGTTATGCATGGCAAGTGATATTGCACTTGAATTCAACCTACTTCAATGTCACAAAAGCTGGTTACACTGACGGAAATAGAAGTGCATTCTTCTCGGACCATTCTTCGATGTCAGTCTCTCCAGTGGTCAATAATGAAGTGGGCGTTGTTCTCTGTGGAGAGACTTTGCTTGGCGTGGATGAGAGGGAGCCAGGTTTTGGGAGCCTGCTATGGGTTGAGCTGAATCTCACGACAATGACACCACAAAGTCACCTCGACTTCAGCTTATCACAACCCTACGGAATCGATACTTTTGTACTGAATCCGTACTCCGAGACTATTCCGATGGATATTGTCGAAGGAGCAACGATATCTGTTGGAGTTGATACCGTAACCACAACCACCACTACAACGACTACCACGACGCCTATGGTTGACACAATGACAGTACTCGTTGTCGTGGGTGGCGCGATTGCGGTATGTGCTCTGTTAATCGCTCGAAGAAGGAGGGATTCAGATGAATAGTATGAAAGCAAAGACGATGTTTGTAATGGCTATGCTTCTCATCACAACTATTCCTGTTAGTACATTCAGGTCAGGTTCCACAGAGGAAGACCTCCTGAATGCAAACAGTGTGTCCTCTGTAGGCACTGGCAAGGACGTGCTGATTGTTAGTGACCCTCTGAAATACGCATATTTCGGCTTGTATAGACCCACTGCTTTCAGTATTGAGATTCTGAATCTGCTGAATAGAACGGTTCTGTGGGCGTCAAGCTATTCGCAGCCCAATGAAACGTCAATTATTCTCTTCAGTGAACCTGGAGATTCATACGCGGGATTCGTGCGAGACTGGTTGGTAGGAGGAGGATACTCCTCCGACAACATAGCCAATCAGACTTCAGCGAATGTAGAGGAGTTCTCGCCAGATTACTATGAGGACACAGACCTTGTAATCTATTGGAATACCTTCGGATACGATTCATCAAATGTGGTAGATTCAGGTACTCCGATAATCACCATATCTGCAATGCAAACAGATGAAATGGGTATTGGGACCGGCATTGTAACCGTGAGTGACAGCAACGACACATTCCACGTTGTTGACACTGGCTATTATCCAACCGAGAGCTACACCCTAGGCCCGTTGATACTGGATGATAGCTACTCCTTCCAAGCCACGGAGGCACTGGCTGCAGGAGACGTTCTCATAGTTTCAGAAGTTGAGAGTGTGACTACTGAAGTAGAGATGTCCATGGTCCAGAACGTTACGGTTCAGTCTGATGGCAGTTCAGACATGTCCTTTGGCATTACAATACCAGATTCGCCTCTTGCTGACACTCTGCGTGAAGCATTCTTCGAGGATGCTTCGAATCTGGATCAGGACGTCGAATACGGTGTGCCGGAAAACAGGTCAATCTTGGAGGAATCGAAGATTGAGGATACCATAAGTGACGTTGCCCTGAAGGGTGACGTTAGTGACGGTGATGGAGTGGTTGATTCAGAAGATCTAGAGCTTATTTCTGCCAGTGTTGGGTATGCTATCGGTGATGAGGCCTGGAATCCAAATCTAGATCTAAACCTAGACGGCAAGATTGACATTAGAGACCTTGCCATTGCTGCACACAACTACGGCAAGACAGTGAATAACACCGGGAGTCTGTATGTCTCTGGATACTACAACGGAGAACCGGTCAATTGTACAGACGTCTATTATCGAGGACCAGAGGGATCAACACAGACAAACATCTCTGGTTCCGGTCATGTCTGGTACCATCTTCTTCCAGGCAACTACTCCGTCTTCGGAACCTTCAATGGTACAGAAGAGCTAGTTGAAGTAACAATCAATCCGAAAGAAGTCACCTATGCGCAACTCGATTTCGGCGGGACTCCTCCACCTATTGCTCAACAGACTGTTGAGCCAGTAAGAGCTGCTCTACACGAGGGCATCTCCATGGAACAGCTAATACTTCTTGGTTTTGATGTCAGCATTACTGACTCCAACACAATCCCGTGGAGTACAAACAACAATACCATTGTCTCTCTGGCGGGTCAGTCCCTACAGCTTGCTGATCTTATCGTATATCCAGAATGGCAGATAAGAGTCGGTCCTGTCGACGATGACTCCATTTCCATGGCGGCAGAGTTCATATTCACAAAGATTCAATACATGATGTTGATGCTGCAGTCACTTCCAGGGGACCAGGTCTACAAATTTGACTGGCAAATAGGATTCGACTTGCCTGCTGGAAGCACTCTTCTTAATCCGGCGGGACTTGATGGACTGAATTGGACTATTGATTTTGGCGAAGGCACGATCATTCAGGCGAATGTTTCCGTCATCTCAGGAAGAGTCGTGGTCGAGGAATCGCTAGTGGTTAGTGAAGGAAACATTACAGCCACCGAGTCCTATCTCATCGACGCATTTGGACAGTACAGGATGTTCTCAATCAACTACACCTATACTGGAGGCTTCTACCAAGCCGCTGGAAGAGAGATCGATGTGCAAAGTGATTGGTCCAAGACCTGGACACGAACAATCGCTCCAGGAAGTTTCCAGAAACGAATCAGTATGGGTCCTGCTTCACTGACTTTGAAGGCTATTCCTACGTTGACTGTGAATTTCTTCCTGGGGTGGGAAAGAAAATGGAGTTGGTCTGGATACAAGCTGCAATGGTTTCAGTCATGGATGAAGGTGACTCCATCAATAAGAGTTGAGGCATCTGCCGATGTTACACTTCAGTACACTCTAAGAAAATCCTACACATTTTGGACTTGGTCTACAAGGTTCACTTTCTGGGCCGGCTCTGTACTTGTCTGGGCGAACCTGAAACTCACTGTAACTGGCAGTGTGGAGCTGACCGCCTACGGACGGATATCGGTTTCAACGTGGGCAGAAGCGAAAGCCTGGTACAAAGCAGGGGTACGATGGGAGAACGGATGGAGTCCAATATGGGAAAGCGGGAGACAAGCAACCTATGGTAGGCCTACAGTAACAGGTTCGGTAGGCGTAAGTATCACTCCAGCAGTTTCATGCAGGTTGGCCTTCCTGCTATACGACGTGGGAGGTCCATTTGTTGAGGCTGTCGCATACGCACCGATTTCAATTGATTACTTCACTAATCAGGCAAACACATGGTCGATTCAACTGAAGCTTAAAATCAACGTCGGGGTAACACTGGCGGGATGGATTAAGAAGATCATAAAAGTGGGCGAATACTCGAGGACTGTTGCAGATTTCCTCCTGATGTCTTGGCAAGGCACCTGGTAGCAAATGCTGTGATCCTCTGTAGCTTGATGCCTTGCTCCTGACTATCTTAGGATAATCATTCTTATGGGTGGCCTTGCAGCAATTGGGGTTGTGCTTGGAGTGAGGAAAGCCAGGACGCGCAGGAGACCGAGTTCCAAGATTCGTGGACTGCAAGAAGAGCTCTTGTGAGGATGTGGACAAACGAAGATTCCCGGTCACGAGGCGTCTAGGAGCTGGTCAATGACATCCGTTCAGGCACAGTCGTCATGAGCTGTCCAGCAACTGGTCGACGATGTCCATCCTCATCTTGTATCCAGGTTTCCGCTTCTTCCTCCCGACCACAACAATGACTGCGACGAATCCTATACCTCCAAGCAGAAGCGCAAGCATGAAGTAGTCAGGCGGAGCAACGTCGATTGCGATTAGCTGGCCAGAAACTCCGAACAGCGAAAGGTGAGTGACTTGTGCCCATATACAGCCTGCATAACTCTCACCATATATCTCAACATTTGTGGTGTTCTGACCGAGTGAGATTACCCAGTCCAGGTCCTCTGAGAGCTTGATCCATTGTTCATCTTCAGTATCGTAGTAGTAGATGCTCAATGAGGTTTCGTTTATGTCGCCCAAGTCACCTAGCTGTCCATCATTAGTAAGGTCAAGGTCAGAGACTCTGTAATAGATTTGAATCAGAGCAGACTCGAAGACATCTTGAGCTGTATCGTATAGAGTGATAGTCACATCCAGATACTTGTGCAAGGACACTTCACCCTCAACTAGACCCGTGGAATATACCAACTCGTGTGGTGTTGTGGATGCATCATACTTCACTATCTGAACACTTGGTCTAGCAAGTCCACTTAGTTGGACCAAGAGAGTAGCATCTAGTGTTTTTAGAGTGTCAATCTCGTTAATCAAGAAACTATAATGATACGTTTCATTATCAGTGATTACGGACTTTTGATAGTCCAACGCTATCATATTGGGTAGTATCGTGAAGTTTCTACCTCTTAGGATTTGCAAAACTGAGTAGACATCCTCTGGGAATGCTTGAGAGAGCATTACTACTGTCTGGGGATTTGACCAAACACCATATCTCGTAGCTATCTCATGAGAATCGGGTTCCATCATATCGGTCAGAACACTGCCAGTATCACCTAGAAGATCGTAGACCAATCCTCCTACTGTAGAACTCTCAGACTCCGGCCTGCCAATAAGGACAATGTATTGTGAGTCACTATAGAGCGAAGTTAGGTCACCAATTGAAACAATGGTTACGTCTGCATAATCTCTGAGTTTTTCTGCAAACAGGATTGTGTCATTGTAGTCCTCTGGGTCATGTGCGAGAATTATCGGACCCCTCCAGGGGCTAAATGTGTCAGGATCCTCATTATCAGGAACACCATCGAAATCTGAATCAACATTCCATGGATTGCTGCCCCATTCCAACTCGACACCATCCAGAATACCATCCCCGTCTGTATCATTGTTCAATGCATCTAACCAATAGGCGACCTCAAGACTGTCTGATACGCCATCACTATCAGAATCACTGTTTAGGGGATTGGTGCCAATGAACCATTCATAACTGTCACTTAGTCCATCACTATCGCTATCTCCCCCTAGAGGATTCGTACTCCTGCTGTATTCATCTCCATCCAGAGAAAGGTCACCATCAGAATCTGCATGAAGTAGACTAGTGTTGTACTGGTACTCTAAAGCATCACTTGCGCCATCATAGTCGCTGTCAGCGCTGAGAGGATTTGAATTAAGCAGAAACTCCTCTAAGTCTGATAGAGTATCAAAATCTGAATCCGCCATTGCTGGGTTACTCCCAAAGGTCATTTCTAACCCATCACCCAGGCTGTCACCATCTGAATCCCAGAGTGTCAAGCTAGATCCAGATGATGATTGCATGTAAGAAGCACTTAGTGTCGATGGTGCGAGGTGCGGACTAAACGTAGGCGGGATATATGTTTCACCGGGATTGTTTGCTTTCCACCATTCTTGGTGGTCAGAAACGCCATCCAAATCTGTATCTGAAGTGCTAGGATTGGACCCAAGTGAGAATTCAAGGAAATCATCCAGACCATCTAGGTCCGAGTCATTCATCAAATGGTTGCTGTGCACTCTGAAGGTTTCTTGTCCGTGAGTGAAGTTGACAGAGATAACCCAACCATCGATTTCCTGAATGTTTGTCAATCCATCGTTGTCCCAATCTGGATTCGTATCTAGTAGTAGTTCAGACGACAAAGTAACATTTTGCGAGAACTTCCAAATCCTTGAGGTTGATGGAGTACCAAGATCAATCCAATCCAAGACATAGATACTCTTGTCAGGAGCTACCGCCAACTGATGGGTCTCACTACCAAGAACATATGTTCCAGTTGTGAAATTCGTTATTCCATTTCCGTAGAACCGAAATGCAGTATCCTCAACTCCATTCGGATAGAATTTCTGGACACACATTCCATCTGAGAGTTCACCTAGAACATACACGTAACCATCTGAGTCCACATCGACATCAAGAATTGAAACGTAGTTCTCAGACAGTGTGCCTAGGAATGCGCCATCCGAGAGTCTCATCTTGATGACTCTATCCGGTTTACTATAGGAGAAATGCCTATCACATAGATAGACAATACCGTATTTCTCGTCTACTGCCATGCTTGTAATCCAATCAGTTTCATCATCTGCTGGACCTCTATTGCCATACGTCGCCAAAACAGAACCATCAGAGCCGTATTTTCGAAATCCACCTATCTGGTCATCCCCTGTATCTCTCACTGCTGCATAGATAACTCCATCATCACCAAAATCAAGATCCGTTATGTTCTTGTTGAGTATTGGACTCCAGCTCCCAGGATTCGTTATTGTACCATTCAAGTTGAATCTGAAAATAGGACTGCTGAATAGCGGACTAACCTGAGTGTAAAGCCAGTCATTTGAGTCATCTACAGCCATTGCCACAAGTCGAGCGCCAGAAGGTAGAAAGGTCATGTTGTTGAAGACTGACTCTTGTGGAAGAGTAACCCGCGTGAGATTTGAATCATACTTCCGAATTGTGTTGTTACCACTAACTGAGTCTAGTATTCCGTTTGCATATACATAGCCATACTCGTCCACACAAATGTCGCTTATCTTGTTGTTAGTTCCGTCCATTGTCCAGTCAACGAACTTGCCCTCATAGTATACTCCTGATCCGTACCAAACATATGCTGAATCAAGAATCCCATCTCCATTGGTGTCATTTGATCTTGGGTTCGTATTACTTTCGTACTCTGTAAAGTCATCAAGACCATCTCCATCTGTTTCATTAAGGAGCGGATTCGAAGTCACATGAGTGGAGAAGGGAAGAGAAGTATTACCCATGTAATCGAAGCTTATAATCCAACCAGTGATTTCTAGATAGTCGCTTAACCCATCTTGATCTGTATCGATATTATTTGGATCTGTGCCACAGACTAGTTCGAATTTGTCGTTCAACTTGTCATTGTCTGTATCGATACTTGCTGGATCAGTTCCAATTTCAATCTCATATTTATCATTGAGTCCATCTGAGTCGGTGTCGTATCTCCATATGTTAGAGACTCCCATAGATGCTTCTCTGGTGTTGTTAAGTCCATCAACATCAAAGTCGTTCGCAATAAGACCCCATTTGAGAAACTCGTCAAAGGAAGCAGGAAACACATCAAAGTAGATTTGAGTCAGGAAAGGGGAATACGCCGAGGAATAACTAGGAAGAACTGAGATAGTTGGATCATAATGCCAACAATCCCAAGTGTCGAGCCATTCGTGATACCAGACACTCCAAGTTTTGTAGAAGGAGTACAATCCGATTGTAACTGGGTAATTTGCCATAGCTATGGGTGCGCCAATGCTCTGAGTCTGAGACCACTCTTGTTGAATCCAAGCAGGATTACTTTGCGTAGCAGTCCCTAAATATGTCCAAATCGGATCCAGATCTGGCCATGTCGGCATGTACGTCTGAATATTAGTTGTGTTGTGAGCAAAATTAAACGCCTGCCAATAGAAGTGATTTAGATCGCTAGTGGCAATCCAAAAATGAGGCATGCACCAACTATCCAGAAAATACGTGTTGAGATATGTGCCATATGCACTTATTCGTCCTAGTAGTCTACATGTTAAGAGAATTCCGTCACCAGCCGTCAGACCATTGTTCTCGAAATCCATGAAGGTTGGATCTATGTCCAGAATTCTGCTAGACGGCCACATCGCAACAATTTGGTGAGGGCGTCCATAAATAGCGTTGATGAAGAACTCCTTGATTGCATCACTCACACCGATATTGTCCTTTCCACACCATCCTAGGATCTCATCGATCAACATGAAAATTCCAGCCAAACCAAACGTGAAGAACGTAGCCCAGGTGGTCAACAATGGTGCGATGATAACATCCCAAAGAAAGGTAACAATACCCCATATTGCTCCATACTCTTGTCCGCCGGCTCCACCGATAGCATCTGCGATTTCCCAAGCGGCCCAGATTGTTAATCCAAGAGCGATTGCAGCAACAACTATCTCAATAATAACATCGAATTTGCCAATCTTACTCACCCAACCTGACGCTTTGCTCGCACCTTTTGCCACCTTCGCCATTTGATGTAGAGTTCTCACTCTATGGAATTTCCTACCAGCTTCTGTGAATGAATCGAAAATGCGCTGCAAACCGCGGAAATAAGAAGGAACATCTGGCAGAAGCAAGAAGGACTCAATACCTAAATCCACCCATTGTCCAACATTTTGCGAGACGAATTCCATGTCTGATATTCGATCTATTGGGAATCCTCGTGGGGTTCCGTCGACTACTGTCGCACTCCGTTCAGTAGAAAACCACATCAGCGTCATTGTGACTATCCAATACGTGACTTCATCATCTAGACCCCAACTAACAATATGGTCAACGATTTCAGTTATAGAAAGTGCTTCATAGCTGGTCGTGTTATAGTAATTCATCTTCAGTGTCTTCATGACGGATGGGGCAAGGCTTGTCAGATCTATACTACTGTGACCATCCGTTCCGAATGAAACACCTGACATGTCTACAACTCTTGAATGGTCCTCAATAATCACAGTAATAGGAAGAATCATGTCCTGAGATATTGAACTCAATGCAGAGGGTAACATATCACTACCCAGCGAAGATAACGCGTCGAATTGAGATTGGAATGTCCTTACATCGCTTTCAACGGTTATATTGTTGTCCATGAGAAGTGGTTGCAGGTCTGAAACTGTGTTTGAAGAGTTTTTCATGTAATAATAGTCAAACAGCAATGAAGCTCCAATCGTCATGTCAGTATTTGTGCTATTATAGAAGATACCAATTTCTGAACTTGTGCTCTCTTCCAATTTAAGTCCAGTAAATTTGAACGGTTCAGTGTAGGTGACCAGTTCAATCAGATTAGGAATCGGCTCAAGAGACTCTATTTCAAAGATAGATAATAGCGCAATATCAGGAGTTGAAACTAGATTGCCCCTTCCATCCATTGCAACGTAGTTCCCCAAATAATCGGTCAAATAGCATGCCGGCCACCAGGCAATCCTTTGGTTGAACGTTTCTCTCTCGCCGATTGTAGAGCTGTTGAAAAAGAGTGTACCATTGTCTGAAACTGATAGATAATTCCCATTAATCAGTTTTAGAGCAACCTCACTTTCTGATAGATAACACAACTGAAGAGCACCTTGAATTCCCTCACTAGCTGTAACTGATGCAACACCTTCGTTACCGACACTAAGATACTTCCAATTCTGCCTGAACAAGAGAGCATTGGGGATGAAGTCTGTATAGCCATGAACGCTCCACACTAATTCGGTCTGGAATGTGACACTCGTTGAAGCTAGACCTGGGTAGTAAACAATACCACTGAATGCTACAACTTCGCCATTGTCAATTACTGGAGAAAGACGGAGCCGCATTCCAGAAGAGGTTGGGACGATTCCTTGCTCTTGTAGAGCATCCTCACTTGGGATTGTGTCAGTAATAATCTCAAGATAGGGGATGAGGATTATGTCGTCTTTGGAATTGTCCAAGTCCGTCATTGTACTCTCGTTGTCCCAGTCTGGCCAATCCCAGGTCTGGTATAGTAACCTGAGATGCAATGGGTCCTCGGGTACAATCTGGAACTCCGCATAGAGCGGCATTGAGTTCGTGTTTACTACAATTGAAAACTTATCATTCACCTCTGAATACGCAAACGGTGAAACATCAAATGCATCGTTAACACCGTCGCCATCATTGTCAAAGTCCCATCCATTCTTAATTCCATCATTGTCAGAATCCACATGTACTCCATCTGGAACGCCGTCACAGTCTGTATCAACTTCAAATGAATCACAAAGGCCATCATCATTTGAATCGGGATTGCGGGGGTCCAAGTCATTGTATACCTCAAAATCGTCAGTTAGGAGATCAACATCCGTATCATTGCTTTGTGGATTAGTGCCTATGACAGCTTCAACAAGGTCAGGTAATGAATCTGCATCAGAATCGGTAAGATTAGCAGCCGGAGTGACCTCAAGCAATGATATTACAAGTTCTTTGAGAGAACCTGGCGTTCGAGGAGGATCACCTTCAGCGACCCTTCTTACAAGTTGATTTGGATTCGTGATTACAGGGGGAGAATCACGGGAATCCCGGACTGGAATGTATTGATTGTCTGTGGCCCGCTTGATATCACATCCAACGAACAAAAATATGAAAATCAAGCATGCAATGGCGAGCTTTAATCTTCTCAGGTCTCTCACCTACTATTTTCCATGAGTGAAAAGGGAACCACGCGAACGAGATGCGAGTAGCACCGCATCTTAAATCATCTTCGAATTTTTCAGCCATGCAGTGATGAGGTCATGAGCTGTCGAGCAGTTGGTCGACGATGTCCATCTTGACCTTACGTCCAATCGTTCGACCCTTCCTTCTCCTTGCTACCGCAACCACCGCTGCTAGTCCTGCCGCTCCAAATAGCAGCACATACAAAAGGTAATTAGGCGGCTCCACTGGGATTCCGATTAGCTGTCCTGCAACTGCGAATAGCGAGAGATGCGTTACTCGCGCCCAGACGAATCCTGCATATCTTTCTCCATAGAGCTCCACGTTTGTCGTGTTCTGGCCAAGGTCGACGACCCAGTCCAAGTCCTCTGAGAGCTTGATCCATTCACCAGCTGATGTATCATAGTAATACAGGCAAAGTGAGGTCTCATTTATGTCTCCCATGTCACCCAATTGGCTATCACCAGTGAGGTCAATGTCGGACTCTCTGTAGTAGATTATGATCCATGCGGAATCGAACACGTTGAAAGCCGTATCATACAGAGTCAGACCAACATCCAAATACCTGCCTAGAGATACATCGTTTTCTGCCAGACCCGTTGCATGTGTCAGCTGATTCGGAGTTGTGGTCTCATTGTATCGGCTGATTGCTATTGCAGGTCGGGCTCGCCCGCTAAGTACGATGATCACTGACGCATCCGTTGCCTTGACCGTGTCAATTTCGTTGACAAGGGCGGCGTATGCTACGGTCTGATTATCAACTACTGCGTAGGAGTTGAATTCTATCATGGTTCGATCAGACAGGATCGATAAATTCCATCCTCTCAGTATGGTGAGAACTGGATACACATCTGTGGAAAAGGCAGAGGACATGATGACAACTGTCTGTGGATCGTTCCAGTAGCCATATCTTGTTGCCACCTCGTGGGAGTTGTTCTCCATCATATCATCAAGAACGCTACCCGTGTCATCAAGCATGTCGTACGTAAGCCGTTCGAGACCGTAGCTGCTCGGATCAGGCCGACCTACGAGCACAATGTACTGGTGATCTGTATAGCCGTCAAGAAACTCCTGGAGTGTGACTACGGTTACGTCGACGTGCTCGCTCAATTCTTGCACAAACTCGAGCGTGTGGGTTGTCGGATCTTCACCATAGACCAGAATGACTTGGCCATCCCATGTAGTGAATGTGTCAGGGTCGATGCTATCGGGGATGCCATCCCAGTCCGTATCGTTGCTTAGTGGATTGCTACCGTATTGCAATTCAAGCCCGTCTGGAATTCCGTCGAAATCTGTATCGTTGTTCAGCGGGTCCAGGAACAATGAAAGCTCCACGTCGTCATCAGCGCCATCTCCATCTGAATCAGCCAACGTTGGATTCAATGACAAGAATAATTCAAACCCGTCTAGAAGATTATCTCCGTCGCTATCACCTTCACTCACATTGCTTCCCACGTGGTACTCCGTACCATCAAGACCGAGATCGCCATCTGAGTCCGGGTCAAGAAGGCTCGAGTTGCCATCGAATTCCTGACCGTCCAGAGCTCCATCTCCATCAGAGTCGTTGCTTCTCGGATTAGAATTCAGCAAGAACTCGGTCATATCTGAAAGACCATCTGCGTCAGAGTCAGGATTGACAGGAGAACTGCCGTAAGTGAGCTCAATGCTATCGCTAAGCAAGTCTCCGTCTGTATCCCACATGGTCAGATTGGGTCCAGCCGGAGTCCATTGCATGTGGTTCGAATAGATTGAAGAAGAAACGACGAAGGCACTCTGAATCGGTGGAACATAGATTTCGCCTGGATGTGTTGTCAGCCACCACTCTTCGAAATCGGACACACCATCTTCGTCAGTATCGGGAGAACGAGGATTAGATCCCAGTGTAAACTCCAGAGTATCGTTGAGTCCGTCGCAATCAGTGTCTTTCACCATCGGATCACTTGTGACATTGAAGGTTGTTCTTGCGCTAGCGAAGTCAACCGTGATTTCCCAACCGTCCGTCTCCTGAATGTTGGTTAATCCGTCATCATCCCAGTCTGGATCGTTTTCGGGTATCACTTCTGAAGAATACTGGAAATTCTGCGAGAATCTCCAAATCCTTGATGTCGAGGGGTCTCCGGCACTGAGAAACGCGATAACGTAAATACTCCCGTCGGGCGATGTGCATAACCTATTTGCACCAGTGAGAGTGTGCGTGCCATTTCCATTGAATCGGAAATCCACATCTTCGAAGCCGCCAGGGGCATATCTTCTGACATGAGATCCGAGAGTAGAATCGGAAGACATCGCATACAGATATCCACTATCATCAACCTCCAAATCTTGCATGTAGACACTGTATCCAAACTCTAGGATATTGACGTGGGACCCATCAGACATGTCCAATACATGCAGCCTGAAACCCTTAGAATATGATATTTCCTGGTCAAACACGTAGATGAGTCCATGCATCTCGTCTACTGCAATACCCCAAGGACTATCAAACTCCTCTGTGCCCGGACCGACTACGCCCCAAGAATTCAGGAGGGCTCCGCTTGAGTTATACTTCTTGACAATCGGAGTACTATATCCCAAATGATAGATATCCCCATTCTGACCGATAACAAATTGCTCTCCGCTAGCGGTGGAGATTGGAGTCCAGGAATCAGGGTTGATTGCTGAACCGTCCAAGTTGAACCTGTAGAGTGCATTGGTTGTAGAATACGCCTTGTGAATGTACATCCAATCATTGCTATCGTCAATACCAATGTACACAGGCATTTCGGAATTTGACCAGCACGTCAAGTTGACAAGATATGAACCGGTCGGCTGTTCAATAATGTTAAAGGATGGGTCATACTTTCTTACTGTTCCATTGTCGTTGGGCAATCCAAGGAATCCTGATGCATACAGATATCCGTCTTCATCAGTACAGACGTCATACACATACTGCTGATGATGAGCAGTATAGTCAGGCATTATCCAGTCGATTGAGCCTTCATAGGCCGCAGTTGCGCTCATTCTGTAAGCTGGCATGTCCGGATACCCATCGCCGTTAGTATCATTCGAGTTGGGGTTTGTGTTGCCAAGGTACTCTTGGAGATCGTCAATTCCATCCCCGTCTGAATCATTGTACTTGGGATCCGAAGTCACGCGTATTTGAAATGGCAATGTCACGTTGCCCAGATAGTCGAAATCTATGACCCAGCCGGATGTCTCTCTGAAATCATTTAGTCCATCTTCATCCGAATCTGCGGATGTCGCATTCGTGGAATACACGTGTTCATACCAATCACTGACTCCATCTCCATCAGAGTCCGCGAGAGTTGGATCCAATCCCTTGTCAATCTCATACTTATCGTTCAGTTGATCTCCATCAGTATCGTAGTCCCATTGTGACGTTCCATAGGCAGCCTCCAGTGCGGCATCGAGACCGTCACCATCACTGTCGACAAGTGTCATGGGAGAGAAATCTAGAAAGCCATTAAGTGTCGTCGGGAAGACATCGAAGTAGAGCCAAGTGTTATGGGCATATCCAGTCCCGTTGATGAGTTCTTCAGATTCCTCTATAGGGGATGGGTCGCCTCCAAATAGCTTGCTCACATGATACCAAAAGTTCCTGCGCTGCGTCACGAGCCAGATCTTGTAGAGTGAACATATCGAGACATCTACAGGGTAATTTGACATAGCCAGCGTAGGTCTGAGGGAGGCTGAAAGCTCGAATTCGCACGAAACCTCCCGCCACCAAGTCATGTCATAGGCAGGATCCTGAAACGCATTATAGATTGCAGAAGGTATCCAGTCCAATTGGAGTGCATGAATCCATGAGGCTGTGTCAGGGCTCCAACCCCACCATGGACGCCATCTAGGTGGGCCAGTCATGATGATCAAAGGCTTACACCATGAAAGCGACAAATAGTGATCCTCATCTACTTCCCACAAGTCGTTCTTCCAATCCACCGCTCTCACTCTTCCTTCAACTTTGACAGAGAGATGTATCCAATCGCCAGCATTGAGACCATTGTTGTCAGAGAACGTAGGAGTCGGACCTTCCGTGATTACAGAATACGGGGCCATCTGCAAGGCCAATTGAGGTTGACCATAGAATGCCAGCGTCGCATACTCTGCAAGTTTCTGTGTCCAGCCATATTTGATGTCGGTAATGATGAACACTATGAGAAGCGCCCATCCAAGTACGGGAACAAAGGCCATGGCAAACTCAATCACTCCTATCATGTACACGCCGATGAAAGTAGAGACAAGGGCGTACGTCAAACCGATGACCCTTCCTCTTTCTCCGCCTATAGCGTTGGCTATCGATACACCAGCCCAAATGGACATTCCAATATCAATAGCAATCTCCAACACTATCAAAGCCTTTCCAAAGTGCTTGAAGTACTTGAGGCTCTTCAGAGAGGCTTGAGCAGCCTTGACTGTCTTTGAGATCCTGTTTATCAGATTCGCTACCTTTCCCATTTGATTGAACCATTCAGCCTTCAACACGTAGCAAACTCGGGAGATTGACCAGCCGCTTCTTTTTGCCGCTAGGTAGTAATCACTCATGATGTTCTTCACTGAGAGAAACCTCAGACCTGCGATCTTCTTCCCGGCTAATATGGCGAGGTCAAAACCTCCAAGTCCAAGCTCAAGTACTAACTGAGCGGTATTGAGAGCCTCATCTGTAGGGGGAAAGACCAACTCCTCGGCGCCTATCTTAGTGATGGACGTGTAACCTGAGTCCCAGCCTATCATGAGCGCAATCAGGTTCTTCTTCGCTTCTTCTGGCCATGCCCAACCTAGAATCTCTATTGTGACGCCCCATGGAGTAAGGCCGACATTTGTCGATGTGTTATACCAGTTCACATTCAGGACCTTGGTCGTAACAAGTGGTTCACTGGCCGTGTCTAGCGAGCACGAATCCAGCATGACATATGAGCCGCCGAGCACGTCATACAGATCAGCAGTCTTCGAATATCCCTCAATTGCAATAGATAGTGGAAGGTTCATGTTCTCAGGGAGACCCGCCAGCGCGGACGGTATGATTACATTGCTGAGAGTCTCTATTGCCAAGTACCTGTCTCTCACTGTGGTTCTCAAACCTGTTACATTGACATTGTAGTGGTCGAGAACTCCAGGAATGTCATCAACATTGATTGTAGAGTTGTACAAGAACTCAGAAGTCATGACCAACTGCGCAGCCGCTATTTCAGTGACATTTTCGCTAAAGAACACACCTGCGAGAGCACCACTACATTCCTCAACTGAGAGTCCAGTGAACATGAAGGGCTCTTTGTACGTAACCAGAGAGGACGGTGTCGTCGCGATTCTATCGTGCTTCGTGACGGAGAGATATTCTGAGGGGTGAGTTGCTAGAGCTCCTTCTGGGCTTACTGTCACATACTCTCCGTTGGGGGCAACTAGCCTTCTTGCACTCGCGTGCCATATAAAGGTCTCATCATCACCGATATCGATTGAATCGAACAAGAACGTGTTGGAGTCTTCATACGACAGGTAGAGGCCATTTACGAATCTAATCGCGACTTGATCATGGGATCCAGCTTCGCCAATCTTGACCCACTCAAGTTTGGTTGCATCAGCTGCCGTGACATTGCCGACTGCAATCATGTTGTTGCCAATAGCAATGTAATCGTCACTGGTACCACCGGGAGGATGGAGGTTCAGTATTTGACACCTCGAATCGGACTGCCCTATGACCTCCCAATTCAATTCAGCATGAAGCGTGACGTCCAGGGGAGTTGTATTGAGGTACAAGAGCTGACCAGTGAATGCTACAATGCTGCCGAACTCGAGAACAGGGTACAATGGAACCTCCAAAACATCACCAACATGTCTGGCTCCAACTTCGTTCAGTGCTGTCTGATTCGGGAAGAATTCATCACCTATGAATGAGAGTTCCAGAATAGGGTAGATCCGGATATCTTCTCGAGAGTAATCCAAATCTTGCATAAGACCTTCCGTGTCATATTCCCAATCCCAAGTCTGGAAGGTCAACTTGAGGTGGTCGGGGTTTCTCGGAATGACCTGAAAACGAATGTAAGTGGGGTCTCCAGTGGTTTGAATCGATATATCAAATCCGTCTCTGATCACAGACTTGGCAAAAGGAGAAAGATCCGGTTGATCGTTTACTCCATCACCATCGTTATCGAAGTCCCATGCGTTTAGCACATTGTCGCCATCTAGGTCCAGAGAAGTGCAGTTGATCTCAATGTGGTCTGCAATACCATCATCATTTGAGTCGGGATTCAATGGATCTAGTCCGTTCAGTGCTTCGAAGTAGTCGAGAAGGGTATCAAAATCAGTATCATTGTTCCTGGGATCAGTTCCTATGACTGCCTCAACTGAATCGTACAACCCGTCCATGTCGAAATCGGTTTGGTTTGCTACAGGAGTCACATTCATGAGCTCAGTTACTAGGGTACTGAGGTTCACAGGGGTCCTAGGAGGTTCCTCACTCAGTGTCTTCTGTAGAAAGGGTTGACCCTCCAACGGGGCAACTGCTCTTTCTGTATCCGGCTGACTCATCTCTGGATGGTCAACAGCATTCTTCACATCACAACCAATGAACAGGAAAATGAAAACCAGGGAAGCCAGAATATAGGACCGCTTCTTCATATCGCTCCACCTTTGCCACGCCGCAGGGATAATGCATCCAAAGAGCTCCGCCTCAATTGGCAAAGGGCCTTTTATCTTCTCTGAGGGAAACTAACCCGATTGCAATTCGCAAGCAGACGGTCCAAATGCATTGCAACCTGAAACTTCCATCGCTTGTGACGCAGGTATTCCAGAACCTATCAGAAGTCCGGCAGCTCGACTGCGTTGAGCATCATCCTGAAAAGAAGAACCGCTAGTCAACGGTTTCCACCATCTGGTCTTCGGGAGATGAAGGACACTTGACAGAGTCAGATTTGAAACTCGTTGATGGAAAGTTCTACCATTTAATTGTGGAGGGGTCAGACTACGAGATTGGAACGCAGCTAGCGGAATATGTCAAGGAAAGACCCGACGGAGTAAGCGCCAAAGAGGTCTATACTTCTGCGAATCTAGACCCGGCAACAAAGGGATTCGAAGACATCTCTGATTTGATTTCGCACTTGGGTGAATACGCTCCGGGGATAGCAGAAGAGCTTCAGGGCTTTGCAGACGGCCTCGACTCGTCACCGGGAAAGATTCCATTCTTGACTTGGACGTTCATGACTCCCTCCAAAGGACACTGCTCACAACTTGCCGCTCTTTCATCAGTAACTGACAAACAGCATGTCTACGCTGCACGCACATATGAATGGACAACAGAAGAAGACTTGGTTCTCTGTACAACCAGGCGGAAGGGAAAGGCCAGGCACATTGGGTTTACTTCATCACTCCATGGACGATACGATGGGTTCAATGAGCATGGACTCCTAATCTCGATGACCGGAGGAGGGATCTTCAACGTGCCAATCAACGCCTCTGGATTCTTCTGTTGCGTGGCAATAAGAGAGGCCTTGGAGTCTTGCAGGGATGTGAGTGAGGGATTGGACCTGTTGCGAGCGTTTCCACTGGGAGGTCATTTCAACCTGATCCTAGCCGACAAGAAGGATCGTGCTGCCCTCGTCGAGTTCGCCGACGGAGACATGGAAATTCGAGAGACCTCTGCTGAAGATCCAGAACCCTATGTCTACTCGGTAAACCACTACAAACTCCCGAAAATTGAGAAGCACAACGCGCTCAACTGTGGAATCATAGCTCATTCAAAGATGCGTCAAGAACTGATAACCAAGATGTTTGAAGACAAAGCCCCTCAAATCAGCAGGTCAGACATCCAGAATCTCTTCGCCACTCTTCATCCAAACGGGCTCTGCAATCACTTCTACGACGATGGCTTTGGGACACTCTGGTCAATGATATTCGACCTGACTGAGTGCTCAGTGGACGTTTGCTTCAGCGCTCCAACACATAATGAGTATCGAAGGTTTGAGTTGGACGGCACGCCAGGTTTCACGGAATATCCCGTTATCTTCCCGAAGGCACCATGGACATAAGTTGCGGACCCAAGAGTTCATTTCTCAAAGAGAATGTCACGCATTGCCTTCCATAGCTTTGCGTACTCTGACGACCCCGCTGTGTATATTGTAATGGTTTCGCTCAGCAGATCCCAAACACTTGGGTCAGCCAGGTCACCCCGAGCACGCCTAACCATTTCCTTGTATGCATCATGTTCAATCTCTGCTATCATCATTCTGAGTTTGACAAGGGATTCCATCTGCTTCTCGGAAATGGTGAAGCCAAAGTGTTCTGACAAGTCTTTGAGCATCTTTGTGATGCGTTCCTTCTGTCTCTTCTTAGTCATCCCTGGCTTCGACTCAAAGATGTATAACTCGGAGACTCTACGATAGTAGTCAGTAGTTCGCTTCCCCTTCTTCAGTGTGCCAAACAGGATGACGTAGCCGGCCTCAATCAGTTTGCCAAGATGGTGATACACTTGGCTCTTAGTTAGGGGCTTGGGGAGGCCATCTTTCTTTCTGGACAAGCGAACGATTTCGACAACAGATAGTGCATGTCTTTTGACGCTTCTTTGAATGATAGTCCGGGTTCCAGTTTCCTCGTCAAGTGTTTCTTCGGTGGTCGTGTCATTCATTCCTTCGCGGAGAATCTCGATAATTGCCGCTCGTGCGGGTTCGGCTAGCACATCTGCTCGAGGACCAGAGGAAATGAACTCTGACTTGGTAATCGGGATCTTGCCTTCTTCTGTGAGAACAATCCCCCTCAATGTGTCCGCGGTTTCCTCATTCATGATGGTTGGTCCTTCTGCTCAAATCATAGGATAGAATCCATTACGGAACATTATAATCTTAAACGCATTGGCCTAAAACAGCGAGGAGTATTTGGTGGTAAGATAATCCAGAAACGGCTTTGCTGTGAGATCATTCCCAGTGACATCCTTCACGAGGTCACTTGGGTCCAGAAGATTGGACTTACCCATCACGTTTTCCTTCAACCAATCGTAGACAGGAGCTAGGCTACCAGCGTTCAGAGATTCTCTCCAACATGGTAGTTCTTCGTTTATCTTCTCATACCACATTGCACCGTACAGGTTCCCCAATGCATAGGTGGGAAAGTACCCGAACATTCCATCCGCCCAGTGTGAGTCTTGCATTACTCCCTCTGAGTCGTTGTCTACTGATACGCCAAGATACTGCGAGTACTTCTCATTCCAAATCTGAGGCAGCTCAGAAACCTCGATTGAGCCATCAAAGAGGGCTGTCTCAATCTCATAACGAATAATCACATGTATAGAGTATGTGAGCTCGTCCGCTGATACACGGACTTTGGAGGGAACAACTCGATTGATCATACGGAGGAGTTCTTCACACTCCAAGTCTCTGAAAGCTCCGTCTGATAGCTCATTGAATCTGGGGAGATAGTACTTCCAGAAGTCGTCAGACCGTCCAATCATGTTTTCGTAGAACCTCGAGATGGACTCGTGGATCCCTAGTCCGGCCATCGTACCTATTGGCTGATACATCCAATCCTGTCTGAGAGACTGCTCGTATACTGCATGGCCAGCCTCATGCATGAGAACAAGGAGTGCAGAGAGAGGGTTGTCCTCATTGTATCTCACTGTTACTCGGACGTCATCGTAGTATCCAGTTGTAAATGGGTGATGAGTCTCATCTATTCGACCGCTGGCAGAATCGGTTGAAGTATCGTAACCCATCAAACTAGCCACATCCAGGAGTATCTTCTCTTGGATAGTCTTGGGAACCTCTCGCAACAGAGGAGCGACGTCAATTTCCTTCGAAGCATCAGCATACTTCTCAATCATAGGAACCAGTCCGTCTCTAAGCTTTGAGAAAGCCCTGGCAACCAGAGTCGATTTCATCTTGGGCTCAAAGTCATCGAGTACTGTGTCATATAGAGAATCCGTGCCTTTCACTTCCATCAGCAACTCAGCCTGCTTCTTAATGAGCTCAAACATCTTCGAAAGCTCCGGCTCGAACTGAGACCAATCAATGGAGTTCTTGGCTTTCATCCATGCATGCCTAGTGGTCGTGCTCTGTTTCATGATGTCAGCTACCAATTCCTCTGGAAGACGAGTCTGTCGGTCATAGTTTCTCCTGATTAAGTACAGATTCCTGGCCATCACAGTATCGTCTTCTTTGATTTCTTTCTCGGCCGTTTTCAGAAGATCCCCGTATTCCCTGCTTGTTTGCAGGCGGTGGATGTACTGCGAAACGGTTGACAGCTGCTCACCTCGGAGCTGCGCGCCTTTAGGGGGCATGTAGGTTAGCATGTCCCAATTGAGAACACTTGCCGTACTCATCAGAAGGCTACTCTCCTTTGCCTTGGCTAAAAGTTTCGTATATGCGTCCATGTCGTCACATCTCAAGTCCTTTGAATTAGGACTAGTTTCCATACAGTATGGTAAACAAACGTATGATATACAGATGCTTTGGTATGCAAACTTATAAGTGTATGCTGGTATAGACGCTGTACCATACGAGGGGTGTCCAAACTGGAGGAATATACATGACTCGATTAGCGCGATTCCTCGGACTTGAAGATGCACCAAGCAACGCGTTGCGATTAGCCAGGATCATGGCCATCCTGATGCCAAGCTATGCAATGGCGTTCTCGATCAGTACAACGTTCTGGCTGATTTTCATAGCTGAGAAGCTTGGGAATGGAAGCTACATGGCGGGTTTGTCCACGGTAGGACTTCTTGTTGTGATACAGCTTGTCATCCAAGTAGTGCTAGACTATCCTACTGGATCTCTTGGAGACCACATTGGGCAGAAGTTCGTCATAGCGTCTGCATTGGTCTGCTATGCTTTGATGTTTTGGCTATCCTCCACTGTCACTGAGGACTCCTCCCTCTACACCTTCGCCGCAATCTACGCACTTCTTGGAGCGGCCAATTCGCAGGAGAGTGGGGCATGGGGGTCATGGTTTGATTCGAACTACAGGGCTGCTCACCCTAACGACGAAGACAGGAAGCAGTATGGGGTCTTCCAAGGCAAGCTTGGGATGCTGTTTGGTCTGTCAAACACAATAGTGCTCATTCCAGGTGGCTGGTTGGCATACTCTCTCGGCAGGGAGTGGGTATTCCAAGGACAGGCAGTAATCTGTGTCCTGCTAGCCCTTGTTGTCTTGAGATATCTGAATGATCTTCCGGAGGTTGAGCAGAAACGAAAGGAAGACAAGGATAAGAGCGACTACACGCAGCTGCTGAAGGATGGAGTGAGTTTCCTGGGATCAGATAGATTCATCACATTCATGATAGCAGGTCAAGTCCTACTCTTCTCGATAACTACGGTCTACATCAATCTCGTCTTGTTCCCATTCTACTTTGTCTATCTCCTGACTGACATCGCTGTAGCATCCTACAGGACCTTTCTGTACGTCCCCCAGGTGCCTCTTCAAGAACGGTCTGGGATTTGGTCGAGGAGGTTCGACCCTGCCAAATGGATACCCAGATTCGAGCTGCTCTCTGTTGGTGCGACAATCCCATTAGTTGTGATGGCTGCGCTGCTGGTTGTTGCCCCTCCTCCAGCAACGGCGGACAACCTCGTTCGGCTTATGTTTCCAGGTTCTGAGTTCGTAATCCTGGAAGCGCCACTCGAGTCTATTCCGGTCTTGATCGTGATAGCTGTACTCTTTGTTTTCGGTTTTCTCATGGGCACTTTCGCAGGAATTCTTAGCCAGAGGGTCTTGATTGATGTCATTCCAAATCGAATCAGAAACAGTGTCTACTCTCTCCGGCCAACTCTGATCATGATAGCAGCGATGCCTATCATGGCTGTCAGTGGAGAAATGATAACAACCTATGGACTTCCGCCGGCTCTTGTGCTACTGGCATCAATATCTTTCGCGGGAACGCTCCTGGTATGGAAGGCCTTCCAATATCCAATCCCCAAGGCAAGCGATTTGGAGGACATACTGATCCCTGAGAAGACCGAAGACGTCGTTGAAGAGAAAAGGATGGAGATGGGAACCTCCGAACATGTCTGACGTGCTTCAGATGGAGCCAGAAAGTGAGCTTTATATACTATATAAAAGGCCCCTTTTATAGTATATAAAGGGAGAGAGGACCATATATGCCGAAGCCGAAACCTAAGACAAAGATTGAGAACGTAGTTGCGTCGGTTATCCTTAACCAGCGCTTAGACCTCGATGAGATTGCGGCTACAATGCCAAACGTCGAATTCGACCCTGAGCAGTTCCCCGGACTTGTCTACCGTCTGAAGAAACCCAAGACAGCGACACTGATTTTTAACAGCGGTAAGATGGTGTGCACTGGGGCCAAGAGCGAGAAGGAAGCCAAGCGTGCTGTCCACAAGATTGTGAAGAACATCAAAGAGGCGGGCATCGAGATTACTGGCCGTCCTATCATTGTTGTTCAGAACATAGTTGCTAGCGCAAGCCTCGGGGCAGAGCTCAACCTCGAGTTGGCCGCAATGAAGCTCGAGAACACACTCTACGAGCCAGAGCAGTTCCCCGGTCTGATCTACAGAATGAGAGACCCCAAGGTCGTCATTCTCCTGTTCGGTTCTGGTAAGCTTGTCATCACAGGAGCCAAGTTTGAGCCGCAGATTGACGAGGCCGCACTCAAAGTCATGGACCGTCTTCTAGAACTCGGAGTCATGAGAATTCCAGAGGGCGAAGACTGGTCAGATGACTAAAAGAACAAGATACTTCCTTTGCTGATCCGGAGACTAGTGAGCGGTCTCTGGATCATTCGCCTTTCGTTCCATCTCACAACAGACTACGTTTTGGCTGTTACTCAACACCTTCACTTTGAGTATGAACATTGTCCAAGAAGACTTAAGGGATAGATTGACACTGGCCTGTTCAATTTGGTGATTTCAGAAAGGGAGGGTTTCGTTAATGAACAGAAGAGCGGCCCTACTTCTCATGACGTTGTTTCTGTACTCTTCACTCTTCAGCGTTCCGTTTACAATGGTTGATGCCCAGGCTCCATCTTGTGAATTCGTAATGGCCTTGCCCGATGATTTGATGGGTTTGAATCCCAATTTCGAATTCAATTTCCTCCAATACACGTACTATACTCTGGTATATGATACCCTCATTTCATATGATGACGATCTCGAGCCAATTCCTTGGTTAGCAGAATCATGGGCGGTAAGTGAAGATAGTCTACAGATTAACTTCACAATCAGAGAAGGAGCAAAGTGGCACGATGGATTTGACGTTACTCCAGCAGACGTTAAGTTCACTTTCGAGTATCTCCAGAATTCACCTGAGCTTAGATGGGCGAATGTTCATCACATTTCAGACATCGCAATAGATGGACAAACTGTCGTGATCAATCTCATCCAACCAGATTTTATGGCATTCATGCTTTTAGGCATGTTACTAATCGTACCTGAGCATATTCGTAGCGGGATAGCTCCCGACGACCTCAGGTGGAGTGATCCAAGCAACCTTACGCTTCATACTGGCTCGGGTCCTTTCAAGTTCAAGAAGCGAGTTCCTGGCGAGTACGTAGAGTTAGAGCGATTTGATGAATGGTGGGGTCCCAGGAATCCAAGTGTTGGTCAGCTTCCAAACATCGATACGTTCCGGTTGGATGTAATTACTGACCCATCAATTCGTATTCTTTCAATGAGAAACGGAGATGTCGATACGGAAAGATACGCGCTTTCTGGCTCTCTAGCCATTGCCGTCTTGGATGCTCCTGAACTGGATCTAATAACGGGTGTCGCTTCTATATGGAATTATGAACTGGGGTTCAATGTAGATGCACATGGTTTGGATGATGTTGTTCTGAGGCGAGCTATTGCACATGCCCTCAACAGAGACCAGCTTGTAGACTTCGGCACACTTGGCTTTGGGACTCCCACAAACAGTGTGATTCCCTACGAATTCTATTCTTCATATTACCATCCAGACGGGGCATTCTATGAATATGATGTCGAAAAGGCCAATGAGATTCTGGATGGAGCGAACTACACTGACAAAGATGGAGATGGGATTCGTGAGTACCCAGGTCTAGAAAACGACACTAATCTTGCATTTGAGCTACGGGCCATATCATGGGATGAACAAGGTGTGCAAACCGGTAATGGTATCAAGATGCAGCTGAAAGAGATTGGCATTCAAATCGAAGTAGTGCCGATGGATCCACAAGTGTTCTGGCCTGGAATACTCACTATTCCACGTGAGTATGAAATGAAATGTGAATCCTGGGTATTCTTTCCTATGCCTGTACAAGCGAGGATGCGTATGCACTCCGAGAATATTGGGGACTGGAACTCGAACCATAATGGAATTAGTAATGCCACACTGGATGCTGCCCTTGATGATCTTGCTGCCGCAACGCCATCGACTGTATATGAACGCATAAGACTCGTTCAGCTTTATGCGAAGGAGAACATTCCATACATCCCACTCTATCAGCAGGATGACATACATCCTATCAGGAAGGAATGGACGAATTACTCCAGGGCAGTTGGAGGACCATTCTGTCCGCTAAACGTGCGTTCTATTATCTTCATGTACGATTCAAGCCTCTCCAATGGGACGACCCAAGTCCAAGGATTCGACATCTTGATTATCGGAGGAACTAGCGTAGGAGCTTTGATGGCTGGTGTTACTCTGACGTACCTCTACATGAAGAAACGCAAATAGGCATTGAGCAGGGGCGCCTCAAGAGGGTGAGGAATGGTACGACACCGACAAAGATAAGCAAGGCTGCCAGTGGCTATCGCAGATGATTCTCAACGAACAGATGAGATGGTATTCATGGAAACACCTAGCGAAAGAGTATGGAGGATAGAGATTCCTACCCCATTCGCAGTTGGTTCTGTGAACTGCTATCTTATTGAAGGTGATCCAGTCACCTTGATTGACACTGGTCCAAAGACTCCGGATGCTATCACGACGTTGACTGATGCGTTGAGTACGCGGGATCTGGGTGTCTCAGATGTTGACCAAGTTCTTGTGACTCATGGACATGTAGACCACATTGGGCTCGCCGCCTACATTGTGAGAGATAGACCCGAAGCGGCTGTTTGGATACATGAAGAGGACGCGCTGGCATTGGTCGACTACGATGAATTTACGAGAGATCGTGCACAGGCCTTTGTCAGTGTTGTATCCGGGAGTGGTGTTCCAAGCGAAATAGAGTCACAGGTATCCGGAGAGACAATCATGCGATACTTCAGGTCGTTTGGCGAATCAGTCCCCACTACTCGAACCTTCAAGGATGGCCATGTCTTTGAGACTGGGATTGGTGAGTTACGAGCCTTGTGGACTCCAGGCCATTCCTTTGGTTCAACGTGCTATGTCAGCAAAAGCAAACAGGTGTTGTTCAGTGGAGACCACGTTCTTGGAGATATAAGCTCGAATCCGTCCCTCTCTTTTGGCACCTCTATCGGGAACGGGATGTTGACGTACCTCAGCTCTCTAGACAAGGTCTCCGAGTGGGGTAGCTACATTGCTCTACCCGGCCACCGAGAGCTAATCAGAGATCTCAAGTCAAGAATCGATGAGCTTAGGGCAGAGTATGATGACAAGCTCAGGACAACACAAGGACTTCTGTCTTCTGATGCCGTTTCACCGTACGAGGTCTCTCGGGCAGTATTTGGCGACTATGAGATAGACTCTCTTGTCATGGCTCTTGCGGAGAGTAGAGATCTCTTGGACATCCTTGTGAAGAGAGGGCATGCCAAGTTGAGTCAAGAAGAAGGCACTCTTCTTGCGACCCGTGCATGAACTGCCGCCAGGTTTACACTTGCGTTGTTAGATTTGGATATTAGGTAACCGTTAACGACTTCTTGGCGTGATGAGCGGTCTTGGCAGGTTTAGGGAATATCTAGTGGAAAAGGACTTGAATCAAGAACAGATTGACAAGTCTATAGATGTAGCTTGTGGATTCGATGAATACTTGTCCAAGTCTGGCAAAAAGCTAGAGAACGCTTCGTACGAAGATCTCTATTGCTTCTCTGATATTCTCATCAAGAACGGAACGAACACAGTCGATAGATATGTGGCTCTTTTTAGACTGGGCAATTTCCTCAAGAACAATGAGCTGATAATCGCCTCACTAGAGGTAATCGATGGTAGTGAGATGATTGAGAACTTCTACAATAGGTTGGGCGTCGAGTTCGGGCAACATGTAAGAGACGAGGTATTCGATGGAATCGGAATCCCCCCTCTCGGAATACGTCCCGAAGCTAAGCCGGAATTCACAAAGAAGCTTGTGGAGAGATTCCTAGCCAAGTTTGACAACGACACCTGCAAGGCATTCTTTGAAGCTGGGCTGAGGGACAAGTATACTGCTTCCTACGTAGGGCCGAAGCAGATGTACGAAGAACTAGATGACATTGACAAGTTCCTGATATCAAAGCATCAGAAACTTGTGAGCACCTTGAAGAAGCACAGTCAAGAGAAGACCCTATTCTTTACTCAGGAGGTAGACGATGACGTGGTCTCATATGTCGGAGACCGTGTCACAATCGAGGGTGGAATACGTGAGGGTAACAGAGTGACCATAACTAAGATTCCATACATGACAAGACAGTTTTTGGATGCAAACAACGAGAAGAAGAAACGTCACTTCTTCTGTCATAACCCCTGGATTCGTTATGCTTTGAGAGAAGAAGACCAGCCTGTTGACCCTGTGTTTTGCGGCTGCAGCGCGGGATACTTCAAGAATTTCTGGGAGGCGATTTTTGAACAGCCGGTCAGAGTTGAGGTTATCAAATCAGTGATCAAGGGTGACGAGATTTGTGAGTTCGTGCTGCACTTGCCTCCCGGGATTGTGGATGAGGAATAGTCCGAGCGACCAAGCCTCTAGGCCAATTTGCCAGACATCTCTCGAAAGAGTATTATCTCGCTAGTATTTCCCGTGAGCACGGGGATCCTAATCGATGGAGGATTTTGTGGAGAAAGCGCTTGATGTTTGCAGAACTGAAGGTGCAACTTACGCAGATATTCGAATTGTGACCTTGAAGGACGAGAACCTCACGATAAAGAGGGGCAATCTTGAGAGAATGGAGATTCGTACTGAGGTTGGTTTCGGAATCAGATGTATCTCCGACGGGGGCTGGGGATTCGCCGGGTCCTATGATTTGCATGTAGAAGAGATAAGTCGAGTTGCTAGGCTAGCGACCCGGATTGCCCGGGCTTCAGGGGCCGCACGCAAGAAACCTCTTGAGATGGTTCCTGTAGAAGCTGTAAGAGACCACTATGAGACTCCTATGAAGAAGAACCCATTCGATGTCCCTACTGAGGAGAAGCTCTCTCTTCTCATTGATGTAGATAAGCAACTCTCAGAGCATTCTCCGGAAATCATTAAGATCACCTCTGCGAACTTCAGAGGTCACAGTGAGGACAAGATTTTCGGGAGTTCTGAAGGTGCTTACATCACTCAAAGAATACTCTTCTCCGGAGGCGGATTCTCTTGTACGGCAGTCAAACCGGGAACAACTCCCCAACGAAGATCATATCCTGGTTCATTTGGAGGAGACTTCTCGACCACAGGATATGAGTACTTTGAGTCACTAGACTTACTTGGGAATGTGTCGGGCGTTGCCGAAGAGGCAATCGCTCTGACGGATGCGAAACATTGCCCCGCGGAGAAGACAACACTGCTTCTGGACGGCCATCAGCTAATGCTCCAGATTCATGAGAGCACAGGTCATCCCACGGAGCTCGACCGCGTCCTGGGAACAGAAGCAGCCTGTGCAGGGACTAGCTTCATGACACCTGAAAAGCTTGGCGTCCTGATGTATGGGAGCGAGCATGTCACACTGACCAGTGATTCCACACTCAAAGGCGGACTGGGCACATTCGGCTATGATGATGAAGGCGTGAAGGCAAAGAGAGTAGAACTCGTCAAAGATGGCCTCTTCGTGAATTACCAGAGCTCAAGGGAGACAGCAGCCCTAATTGGATTGAAGGAAAGCTCAGGAGGCATGCGTGCAGACAGTCCGCAGAAGCTCCCATTGATACGGATGGTCAATATCAACTTGGAGCCTTCAGGATGGAAAAGAGACGAAATCATCGAGGACACAAAGAAAGGAATATTGATGTCCATCAACAAAAGCTGGAGCATCGACGATAAACGGCTCAACTTCCAGTTTGGCACGGAGATTGCTTGGGAAATAGTGGATGGCGAAATCGGCCGCATTTTGAAGAACCCAACTTACACTGGAATCACACCAGAGTTCTGGGGTGGGATGGACGCATCCTCAGAGGATGATTGGCGACTCTGGGGAACTCCAAATTGCGGGAAGGGTCAGCCAGGACAAGTCATGTACGTTGGACACGGATGCGGGACAGCGAGATTCAACGATGTTCGTATAGGTGTCATGCAACAGGAGGGGAAGTAAGTTGGAGTTTCACAAGCAACTCATCTTCGGCAAGATTAACAGAATCCTGAAAGAAGCTCAAGGACTTGGAGCGACCCAAGCACAAGCATCAATTACATTGGAGAACCTATCACTGACTCGCCTTGCGAACAGCATCATTGACCAGAATGTTTCCGAGAAACACGCTACAGTGAGTGTCACACTATACTACGGGAAGAAGAGCGGCACAGTGAGTTCTGAGGTCTTTGATGATGAAGGGATCAGACGTCTTGTGAAGACAGCCGAGAAGATTGCCCAAGTCTCTCCTGAAAACAAGGATTTCAAGTCGCTTCCAGAACCTAAGCCGATTCCTGAACTACCATTTGACAAGATGGTTTCAAAGACAACACTCGATGCAGATCCTGAGAAAAGGGCAGAGCTAGCGACACTAGCAGTCAATACAGCACACTCTGTTGACAAGCGAGTGGATGCG
>CP070761.1:1631564-1651126 GCA_020348985.1 Candidatus Thorarchaeota archaeon
TGCGGATGTCATGTCGAGCTTTCTTGTGCAAGTCAGAGAAATCCAGCATGAGCCTAGGTCATTGAAAGAACGCCAAAACTGTTTCCATCAGAATGGCGCTAGATTCCACAGCTGTCGTTATCATCAAAAGGGGTTGCGATTAAATGTGGTTTGTATTGCCTTGGGAAATAATGGAATTGGCACACTCAAAGAGAAGTCACTTCATGCTGACATCAAGAAATGGTACGCTCAACCAGGGGACCAGTTCGAGGTTCCTGTTGACGGTTTCATCATAGACATTGTTCGTGACAACCTTCTCATTGAGATACAAACAAGTAACTTCTCATCAGTGAAAGAGAAGCTCCGTGCTCTTGTTTCGAAGCGCCACGTCCGACTTGTTCATCCTATCTCAACTGAGAATTGGATAGTACGCGAATCGCTGAATGGCAATTCAATAATCGGTCGAAGAAGATCTCCGAAGAGGATGTCAGTTTACGACATGTTTGACGAGCTCGTGAGCATTCCCGATTTGATGAGAAACCAGAATTTCGAGCTCGAAATCCTCTTGATAAAGAGCGAGGAGACTCGTCGGAGAGATGGCAAAGGAACTTGGAGAAGAGGCGGTTGGAGCATCTATGACAAGAAGCTGCTTGAAGTTGAGTCCACCAAGCTATTCCGAAGCAACTCTGAATTTGCCTCCCTGGTTCCTGAGGAACTAGAACGTCCCTTCACAACCACAGATCTTTCATTCGCCCTGGGCATCTCAAAGCGAATCGCGCGCAAGATGGCATACAGTCTGAGGAAGTCAGGCACACTAGTACAAGTGGGTAGGCGAGGAAACGCGATTCTCTATGAATGAGTCCGGATTTGCCATGTGTTTGCTAGGATAGGATCTTGCGGAATCGAACTACCATGTCTTCGTGTTCTGGATAGTACTTGTCTTCTAGGAACTGCAGGGCATCGGCATACTGCTCTCTTGCTGAACCGACCTCCAATTCGGCACCTAGACCCGGCGCAATCTCAAGCAGATTGGAACAATGTCGAATTCGGGCATTCTCAGAGACCCTCGAGATGCGCAGGTCCCATACTGAGAGTTGTTCAACATAGTCAAGATTCTCTTCAATCAAGACTCTAGCTCTACTTGGAGGATCATGACTCGGAACATAACAGCCCCAGTCCATATCCAGGTAACTCTTAAGGGTCGTTGCGTAGCTTGTCAGGTCGGAAGAGAAGAGAAACGGAATAGGTGATTCCACATTGTCACCTACAAAGAGAATTCTGTCTTCTTTGTCAAAACAAGATGCAGAGTCAGCCGAATGACCTGGTGAGTGGAAGAACTCAACACCGTCTCTAGAGAAGAAACGGCTTGTCTCGAAAGAATCTGTGGGCAGTAATATCCTTACTTCACCCTTCATATGGCTATTGTATCTCTCCAATGCCTCAGCACCTGAATTGAGAATCTCATTCTTGCATTGAGTAGTGGCAAGTATGATTTCATCTTCGAAAGCACAGTTTCCCCAGATATGATCATAATGATGATGCGAGTTAAAGACAACAATGGGCTTTGTTGAGGCTTCAATCTCTCTGACGTAGGTCTTGATATGATCCATCGACTTAGGGCCACAGAAAGTATCACAGATGAAAATGTGATCAATGGAATTGATTACGTAGACGTTGGTGAGATATGGGTCATCAAACTCAAACACAGCACCGCGATTGCCAACATCCAGTATTCTCATTTCATTGCATTCCATACTCAATTCTTCTCTGTCTGGTCTCGCTGAGATTCATGTCGCAAATAAGAGTAATCCCCAATGAGCTGCATGTTCCAAGAGTGACGTCCTCAGGCATAGTCTTATTTGCCAGACAAATACCGCAGACTAACTCTGTTAATCGATGTGGCGTCTATTGAGTGAATTCGGAGCAGACTCTCATGAGCCAGGCAATCCAGCAAAACCACCGGGACCTTACTTGATTGTTGGCGCGACGAGCTTCGGGGTTTTCCTCAGTGCCCTTGATGCCTCGATTGTCAATGTCTCTTTAGCAACCATGGCAGCAAGCTTTGGAGTTGATATCCCTGAGATTCAATGGGTTGTCCTATCATACCTTCTCGCTATCACTTCACTCATGCCCCTGATGGGAAAATTGGGAGATCGCTTCGGAAAGACGAAAGTCTTCCAGTCTGGAATGGTCATTTTCGTAGCAGGCTCACTTGCTTGCGCATTATCTCCGAGTTTGACGGTACTCGTGGCTTCCAGAGTTCTCCAGGCAATTGGTTCAAGTATGATGTCGGCGAACGGCCTCGCACTCGTAACATATTACACAACTCCAGAGAACAGAGGCAGAGCAATAGGACTCAACTCAATAACACTTGCGGCGGCACTTGGACTAGGACCCGTCGTAGGTGGCATTCTCAGCGAATTCTTCGGATGGCCAAGCATCTTCCTAGTCAATCTGCCAATAGGTTTCATTGGTTTCATTGTGGTTGCGAAAGTTGTTCCTGACACTGAGAAGATCCGTGAGACAAGGTTTGATGCGCTTGGGGCGGGACTCTTCTTTGCATTCTTATTCCTGCTTGTCTATTACGTTTCAATTGCTGTAGGATTGAGCCTTGAGGTTTCCCTCGTATTCATGGGTTCGATTGTCGCAGCATGCGTGGCACTTCTTGTGAGAGAGCAGAGATTCCCTGTACCAGTAATCCCAACTAGAGTCATGGCGGATCGTAGGATTTCCGTCAGCATCTTTTCGGCACTTCTTGCTTACATGGCGATTGTACCAATCACGTTTCTGTTCCCATTCTTCCTTCAGAGAGGCCTTGGTTTTAGTCAATCAATAACGGGCATTATTCTGACCGCTCACCCTCTGGTCATTTCCATCGCAGGACCTGTTTCCGGATTCATTTCTGAAAGAGTGCAAGCTAGAATTCAGACAGTGATTGGATTGGCAATAGAGGTAGCAGGTCTCTTGTTGTTCGGTCTCGCAGTGCCCAACCTGCCATTCATGATTCTAAGTATTGTCGTGATGGGTTCAGGTCTTTCATTGTTCTCAGTCGCCAATGGAAACTTCATCATGACTTCCGCGCCCAAGGAATACATGGGCGTAGTCAGTGCCCTTACCAATCTTGCAAGAACAACAGGATTCTCAGTTGCGACAGCCCTTGTAACTACTGTTTTCGGCTTCTTCCTAATACTCTTCGACCCAAACTATTCACCCGCAAACCCAGTGGACTTATTGTCGTATTCGGCGGCTTTCCAACTCGCAGTGTGGGTCTTCTGTGCGCTGGCACTGGTTGGTATGATCATCTCTGCTTTCAGAGGACTTAGCCCTGCAGAACACGAAAGAGTTGGAGAGCAGGCGAAGTCGTTAGAAGCCAAAAGAGTCTGCTAGGAACAAAAGTCTACTTCGGAAGTCCGGATGGCTGAGCGCATAAAGCTTCATACCAAGCTCACTTTCGAACATCATCTTCGTAGGATTTTCTCTCAGAATCTCAACAAGATCGATCAGCTCTTCCTTAGACAGTCTGCGGTCTCCATCATAGTCAACATCTCGCCAATCGACTATCAGGTCACCTACCTCCTCTGCTTCACTTTTCTGCTCCAAGCTTCGTTTCTTGAACAACTCGACTGCAGCCGGCGCAACTGTCTCTTCGATCATTCCGTCTGTGACTCCAAGACCATAGACATCACGCAAGTTTCGGAGTCTGGTTGTCAAGAAGATGGTTGGCGCCATCCTTCGTGCATTCTTTTCGTCGATGTGATCTAGAGGATAGCTCGCAATCATAGCTCGTAGTTCAGTATTCGTCAACGGGCTAATACGTTCCGGATCAAGAGCCACTAGCCACTTTATCTCATCAATCAACGCCGAAACAGCTTCAACTCGTTGACCAAGTCTTACCAGACCATTGATTGTCTCGACATGACCCACCGTCTCGGCTGCATGAATGTCACCTAGCAGTTCCGCATCACGTGATGCCTTTTGCACTAGAATCTTCGATAGAATCATCAAGAATCTGGAGAGTCCAAAGAAGGCAATCAGAACAAGTATCCTCAGTAAGGCAGTAATCGCATCAAACGATACGAGTAAGGATGTTGCTATGCCCAAGCCAATTCTGATGTAGATGTAGAGATAGACCACATCAACGAAGAAGGCAGGCATTCTCGAGAAGATGCTGGTCAGCGAATCCCTGTTTTTGATATGACCGACTTCATGTGCGACTATCGCACGTACTTCTTCCGGGTGGAGGATGTCGAGGAGATTTGTGTGAAGAACAACTGTAGAGCCAACGAACGGCAAGCTGAAAGTGAACGCGTTGGGAAGTGGGGATTTCATCACATAGATTCTATCAACTCTCACACCACTCCGCTCCGCCAACTCCATGGTCCATTTCATTACGTCATCTTTGCTGTGCTTGCATTCCCATTCTTCACCCTCAGGATAAGCGGGATGGATTTGAAGCATGTCTGCATTCTGCAACATCCGTCTTGTGATGAAGTAGACAAGAACTATCTGGGTGAGGGCAATCGTCAGGAAAAGTGAAGTTGATACTAGTGGATTGGAGCGCGAGAAATCCACTCCAACTATTAGAGGGTCACTCTCATTGAGTGTAAGAAGTGAGACAAACGCAATCTGAATCACATCTAGTACTAGAAAGGCACCCAAAGCAATCCACTTGCTTTGCCTAACAGATTCGGTTGTTCTTGTCATGATCATACCACTCCTTGGAATGGGTCTTAACCACACACTACTCACGCAAATCGAAAACAGCCCGCTACAAACCAGGTCTCAAGAAGCTTTCTACGGCTTGCTTGGCCCTCATTCGTGAATTGCTACCGGCATTGATGAATATCTCAGCAACACCCTCACCTGTCTTGGCACTTGTCAAGAAGAAGTCAAGAGAAAGCAGATCTGCCATTTGTTTGCCTTCCTCTGGCGTGATTGCTATTTTGTCTTCCAGGTCAATCTTGTTTCCAACCAGAGACCCCCCAAAAGGGTTCTCTGAAGGCATGCAGATGCCTTCCGTCAGATTTGTGTACCATTCAGCTACTTCTCTCAAGGAGCCCCGATTGGTGACGTCATAGACTAGAATGAGATGGTGAGCTCCTTTGTAGAATCGCCCACCCAAGCCACGAAAGGACTGCTGGCCACCCAAGTCAACAAGGCTAAGAACAACCTTGCCGTCCGGAAGTTCAAGTTGTGCTACGTTCATCATGACGCCAATCGTGGCGGAGTAGGTAGTTTCGAACTCTCCACCAAGATAGGCCTTAATCAACGAAGTCTTGCCTGAATTAGGAGGACCTGCAATCAGTGTCTTGAAGACCTCGGCAGACATATCGACCACTCGTCCAAGTTTACAGTTAGCCCCGTGTCCCACTTATGAGCGTTGTTCGGGCGTTCTCGTGCATCGGTGTGATGCAATGCTTAGCGGGTATTTGTGCATTACTCTAGCTCATTTGAGACATGCCGTAAGTGTTTTAGAGGAGTCGAGCAAGGCTTCCAAACACGATGGTAGATCTCAACGACATCAGAAGTCGGACACAGTCAACAGCCCAATATGTTGACGGCATGAAAGAGAAGTACCAGCAAGAAGTATTAGAGAGACTGAGTGGCCTAAAGCTCGACAGAGATGCAGTGGAAGAGCTTGAATCCTACTCGGACGACGTTGTGGTCGTATACATAGGTGCAAGCTGGTGCAAGGACTGCAGGGCAGCAATACCCGTTCTGATGAAGCTTGAGGAAGAGATTGGACTGGAGGTCAGAGTCTTCGGTACTGTGAAGACTGCGCCTCTTGATCCGGACAAGCAATGGGCCATTCCACCTTCGCCCCCTGAGGTTGACGAGTGGGGTACTACTGCAATTCCATGGATTGAGATATTCGACAAGAATGGCGAAAGAATCGGAACAATCATTGAGAAACCATGCATAAAGCCAACTCTTGAGGGAGAGCTTCTCCACGTGCTCAAGCATAAATAGCTCTCAGCTTCTTTCTAGCTTGGGTCAAGGGAGGACAACACATTGGAGATACCACTACTAACCAGATTCAGCGAAGGACTAAGACTTTTCTTCTCATCGAGGAGGCTCAGGTGGCTGATGCTCATCTTCGTCATTGGGGCTATCGTGGCAACCATCATGGAAAGAACGGGCGCCTGGTGGGGAAGCGTTGGCCTGGGAATTGTGCCATTGTTCCTAGGTGGGATATTCCCGACATTCTTCCTTATTGCAGCATTCCTTTCGTTGTTGGGCCTTCAGCGTTTCGTGGCTGATGAGGAATCCTATCTGAAATCAGTCACCTTATTCATTCCCCTCCTAATCGCAAGTTTCGCACTGCTAATTGTTCTGTGGATAGCCTTCAGTTTGTTCCTGATTGTTTTCGTAATCATTGGGTTTCTTGGGTGGATAGTCTTCCAAGCATACTTGGCATCGAGTAGCAGCCTGAGATATGCCGAGATTGTCGAAGTGGTGTCAAGAAAGGGATACGTGAAGTTTCTATTCTACTTCTCGAACATCCTATGTTACGCGGTTATCGTTGTATCTGCAATAGGCACAATCATCTTTGTCAATCCGGCAATCGTCAACCCAGCCGACCCTGGCTTCTCGCTAGCAACTCTCTTCCTAGCTGCAATTGGTGCCTTCTTTGCGTTCGGATTCAACTTCTTGAACGGCATGATCATTCTCAAGGAACGAAACAAACAGACCGCAGATGCCATAGCACTACTCGGCATATTTGTGTCGTTCTACTCGGCATACTTCCTCTACAATGTTCTCAAGGGCCCGGACTTAGGCATAGACATTGTTGGGATTGCCGTGTCGATGTTCTTCCTTCTCTATGCATTGAGCAATGTGGGCCTTACAATAACAAGTCGAGCAGACTTGGATACCCGCTGGAAGATTTCGAGAGAGCTAGGTGCAACATTCACGTTCTTCCTAGCTTCAGGATACATGTACGTGACGACATTGTTCACTGTGATAATCACTGTTGATCCAACGTTTGCACAAGCAGTCGGAGACCTTGTGAAACTCTTATTGTTCCCGGGAGTTGCGTTCCTTATGGAACTTCTCTACCTTCGAAGAGCAGGAAGGACTCCGCCAGCGCCAGAACCCGAGGAGACTCCAGAGGTCACAGTAGAGGAACCGCCAAAACCGGATGTTCTTGAGGAAGAGCCTGCTGAAGAACCGTATGTCAACGATGAGGTTCGATACGAAGAAGAAGAGATAGTCGACGCTCCGGAGACAGAGGAAGAACCTGTGTGGACCGACTCCAAGGATGAAACAGAGGACCTTGCATCCGATGAGGACGTTGGCTTCGACGAAGATTCTGAAAGCTAGACAGATATACACTGACCTCAAAGGACTACATCGTGATTTCTAATGGAGAGGCGAAGAGCGACAGTAATCCTGCTGGTCGTTTGGCTGGTGTTCACATTCGTTGGCCTACTAGGATTCCTCTCACCGATAGATGACAGAGTCCTAGTTGTGGTTTGGATTGCGTTGCTGCTAGCAATTAGTGTCTGCCGATGTCAAGCGTATGAAGCCCATACCAAAGGTTTAGAGTAGTCTTGCGTTTTTCTGTTATCCATTTTTGGGCCACTGCTTTGAACACATAGCTTATATTGAGAAGATACGTTCCGTAAATACGGAACGTTCCGACGAATTCGCACGCTGAAACGGAAGCGTTGTGAACCACATGGAAATCAGCGAAGAAGTAATCGTGATTCGTCGGAATGGCCGACATAGGTTCAAATACTAACCAATCGAAGTCCTTGTGAGTCTATCTGATTTCACTAGAGGACTTGATATTCGTATTCCAGAAATGTAAATTCACTAGGAGAAAATATGAATGAAACGACGCAACTTCGCGCTATTTGCTGTATTTCTGGCCGTAACTTTAGTTCTGCCATCGCTTGCGGCAAGTAGCCAGCGCACGCCAGCTCTAGCATCGACAAATGCAGTTGCAGAGGATGATGGACCGCTTTTAGGAGCCATCGAACTCATGGGCACCAACGTTGACGCTTGGGGCGGTGTTGCTAACGTGATCGCAACTGTGCAGAATGCGACTCACTACGGCTATTCTCATGTTGATGCTCTTGAAGCAGTTGTGACGGACCAGATGGCAGATGATGATGGATATGTCGCGCAATCGACATTTCAGTTGTCTGGCACAGTTCCATTCCCGAACGGTGCCATCGGTGGACCAATGGCAGTCCTGCAGGTTTGGATAAGGCCTGTTATTGAAGTGCCAATGGAGGCAAGTCTTGCAGATTTCGCAGACTTGAGCGAAGCAGAAGCAATCTCACTGGCTGAGGAATATGCTTCGGTCTATGAAACAGCGTTGAGCATTGAGCTTGATAGATTCCTTACAGTTGAACAGTCTGAGAATTACTACTGGTCATATGGAGAGGCGAGCGAAAGCCTCGAAGGGAGTTCATATCAGATAGCCTTCGTTGGCTTGTTTGATATTCCGGTTGGCGACGCTGTGATGAGTGACTTTCTCGATTTGCTGGCTGACTATGGTGGGTTCATGGGCGTTGTAGATGCTGCTGGTTGGCCAGACATCTATACTCAGGCCACCGAAGTCTACCTGCCTTCTCATTGGCGTCCAGCACACTACGATCCGGGATCAATGGTCACGGATTTGCTGGGAAGATCTGGGGATAACTACATTCGCGCCCATGCTTCGCACGTGGACCTCGTTGAAGTTGTTCAGTCAGCTGTGGCGGCTCAAGTGAGCTTCTTCGAGCCGGGTGTCGTTGAGGCAGTAGCCGGAGACGAGTCCTTCTCTCTATTGGACTACTTAGACGAGACTGGGACCATTACCAGCAAGATGACTGAGGACCCAAGTGCAGTCGCAGTATCCATTGTTGGCGGAGCTGCTCCAGCATCGCTTGACATAGAGGGCATACCTGCTGATTGGATGAGTGTGGATGACACATTTGAGATTCCTGAGTCTGTAATGATTCCTGGTGGGATTGTGGTACCTGCAGGATCAACTGTTTCGGATCTTATCACAACCTATCTGTCACATATGCCAAGAGAGTTGGCTCTGATGGTCAACGACGGAATTGAAAGCTTGGATCCCACAATCCTCGATGGTTTTGTTGATAGTCTATGGGGATCCCCAATACCACTAGTAGATATCAAGCAGATGATCCTCAATATGGACTTCTCGACCGACTTCCCGGAGACCCCAATCATTGAGTTGGATGTTGATCTACTTGCACTCGTGATGGAGAGAGCAGGTATGACACCCGATCAGTTGATTAGTCGAATTGATGACTCATTGGCAGCGACCAACCCAATTGCAGCCATTGTAGAGGCTTTCGTCTCGTACTTTGACTCTTATGGGATGCTTGACATACTGACACCTTCCATATACTCAGACCCGGCGGCTCTCGAAGGATATCTGAACACCTTCATTGCTGGCATTCAACAGTTCATGGGCGACTTTGCCGGAGTCGACTTTCCAGCTGAGTTCCAGACAAAGGAGGCAATAGCCACGTTTGTTGAGGAGCATTGGGACATCACTCTTGGTGCTCTTTGGACTGCAATGGCAGCTGACGACAATGATGCAATCAAGGACGCCTTTTACAACATCCTTGACGATGACAACCTCCAAGAACATATCACACCATACCTTATGGCAGACCTCGGAGCATCTCTTGTTGGCGGCATAGGATTCGAGATTGCAATCAACACGAATTTCACACACTTCTTCGACCTTGATGCCGACTTGACAATGACCTTCGATGCAGATCCCGATTCTATCAGCTTTGACGGCCCATACCTGGTCGTATCGAAAACACCTACGACTCGCACGGTGAACGTCGGCAACGTGATTGAGTACACGATAACAGTCCACAACTACGGGTCTGCTAGAGCCTACGACGTGAAAGTTCTTGATGGAATGAGCTCGGGACTTGATGGAGTGCGAGAGTTCTACTGGACTCGAGACACGTTAGATGCAGGAGCCGAATGGGAGATTACCTACTCAGTTGCTGCAACAGACGGCGGTCTATACGCAGACTTGCCTGCAATCTGTGTGTATTTCAACACCACCCTTGCCTCATTCAATCCGAATATCGCGGAGACTTGGACGGGCTCAGCTTTCTACACCTGGTCAGCACCGGGTTACCAGATATTGATTCAGGGTACTGGCGGAGGATTCTGGGACAACATCCCAACAGAAATCTTCGGCATCCCGACCTTGTATGTTGGCATCGGTGGAGTAGGAGCAGTAGCTGTCATCATCATCTTGGTTCGACGAAGGTAGTCCATCCGAGAATACAGTACATTGGTTCACGCACCTAGCAAGGTGCGCGAACCCCACTCCTTTCTTTTGTCTATTGACAATGCAATATAGACTCGCGGCAGGCATAATCAAGTGCTCAAACTCAACAAATGTTATCACGGGTGCAAGTCGGGCACGCAAGCCGGAGCATACACCCATGATAATCGCGGTTGAAATTGGTTACTAACCCTTTCGAGACCTCAATACAACAACGACAATGACCAGCACCACGGGAATTCCTACTCCCAAAGCAATCAGCTCCATGGGTAATGCGGGAGGTGGATCAGTGGTCGTAGTTGTGTCAGATGTGGTCGTGGTGGTGGTTGTTGTCTCAGGAGGCGTAGTGGTGGTTGTCGTTGCAAGGTTTGGACATGTGTCGTTGAACGGCAGACTCTCATCGACGACATCTTGTACCACAATGTTGTCGATTGCTCCCCCACCCGTTGATCCGAAGTGAAGATAGGTAATATCCGAGTCGTAGTACAAAGAGAAATACGTATTCACACACATTCGATGAACTCCACCAAAGAAGACATCGAAGTGATCATCCTCATTCAGTGTTATGTCCATGGAGTGAGATTGAGTGAGGTTTAACATCTCGCCTGTGTTATAAAACGCAAGATCTGTTATCCCACCGGCGTATTGCTGGGCGAACCAGTATTGGAACCCCCAGAATGCGATCATATACCATGTCCCTGAAGGAACAGGACCGCTATCGGATTCAGCAATGAAGACTATCCAAGTCGCATCTGGGAATTCGACATCGGGATCAAAAACGTCAAAGCTCCAGGTCCCCATTGTGACGTTGTGGGGATAGTAGGCGTCTGATTGTACGGTGCTGGAGCTAGTTGACTCAAGTCTGCCATCAATAATGGCGAATGCTCCATTTGTGACTTCCCAATCATCGAAGTTGCCATCGCTGAAGTCATCAGACCATACTATTGCTGCTGATGCATTCAATGGCCCAATCAATGAGATTGAGAGCAAAAATGCCACTGCTAACCCTAGACACGAAATACGAACTACTTGTCTCCTATTCATTTTGTTTTCCTCTTTTCATGAAATAACGAAGCTTTTAGGGTACTATGTGTCATATGTAAGAGCTTAAAAGCTTTACATATAATAAAATTAAGACTGCAAAGTTTAGTAATTGCTTGAAGTAATAATATGATTGCAATTATATATCTTAATAGTTATGTGAACTTCTTGCAGGCAGTCTAACGTGGTTGCATCATGCTTGGAAGAAGGCATATCGTCAAGACCCAAACTCCAAGTAGGGATTACGACCATTCGAAACTAGAATAGTTCATTTAAGGTCCAAAAGAACGGTACGGAACCTGCTGACTTTCCTGTTATCACAACACAACCATTACTCGTCAAGCCAGGAATCTTTCTCAGATGGACACTGATGAGTCGCTGAAACAGTTCTCTGAAATATCCATGGCACTATATTAGGCATCAGATTCACATTCATTGTATGCTGATTGACGGGGGATGTATTCCAAACCTGACTACCTCACCACAAATGGGGAAGTGCTAGTTTTCACTGTCAATCAGCACCACATGTTAGGACTGATTAGCTGGTGCACGCTGTCTTTCAGATTCTATGGATTTGCAGACCCAAACGGTCAAGGATTGACCAAAGTGCGTCCAGCGGCGGTAACCATTATGAACACTGATCTATAATGTGCATTCTTCACATATTCGTAGAACCAGGACTAATTGACCGCTGATCAATGCAATCATCTAGCCTTCGAATACAGTACAACTATGTCACAGCAATTGCTGAGAAGCTCAACTCCGCTACTGCTCACCTCTGTAGCAGTGTCGAAATCCATTGTCTAATAGAGACATTCGCTGGGAATTGACAGTTTATATTCTAATTCAGTTCATTCAGGGCAGTCTAATGCGATTTCTACCTTTACTACAGCATTAGAGCTCTGAGGGTTTGATAATGTCTACACGTGAACAAAAAGAAATCACGGGAACAACTAGACTAGTAGGGACAACGGCAGGTATTGCACTCAGCCTCCTCATCGGAGGTACTCTTATAGAAACCTTCACCTTGCTCTGGCAATTCATCTTTTCTCCCCCTGCGATTCTAGTATTTCCAGAAATACTGACAATCATCTATCTAATCATACCCTGCATAATCGTAGGTGGCTACATCTGGGTAGCGTACTGGTTCTATCTATGCAGGTTCGTTGGTTGTTTTGAGTACATGGGAAGGTGTTTCCCAATCTGGTCATGCAGATGGGTGAAGATCTACGTGCCAGTGTTTGTCATCTGGTGTGTTATTGTACGTATTATCCTTGTAGCTGCATATCCTTCGTATCTCGCATGGTTGTTCGTGCCTTGACCACACTAGAGTGACCCATCCCGGCGACGCTTATACAGCCTAGCGGGCGACAAACTGTATTGCCTAACCTGGTCGGATTGCAGGCACCACGATAGTCCGAAGACCTAATGGCGCGCCCTTAAACACGACCATCTTCAAAAACAGCGTTTCAGAACTCCTTGTATGGACACAGGAGAACGCTTTTATCATGCTGAGCAAGACTTGGCGGAGACTCAACTCATGCACCGAGTCAGTGTTTCAATGAAGAACGGAGCAAGAATCTGATGGCGAAATGGGAATGCCAGGTTTGTGGCTGGGTTTACGACGAGGCTGTGGGAGACCCTGATGGCGGGATTGCTGCAGGCACCAAGTTCGAGGATATCCCAGACGATTGGGTTTGTCCTGCTTGTGGCGCTGGAAAGGAAGACTTCGAGAAGATCGAAGATTGATTTGGTCACATCAGAGAGCAGCGAGTCCGCTCTTTGACTTTGGCTCATTGGACGAGTCCAACAAGGATTCAATATCTATTCGAGAGATGCGCATGTCTGCGGCCGCCTCTCAAGCAACTGTTCTCGTTTATGGCGGTTTCACGGTAACGAACACAAACCAAGTAGCCAAAACGGACGCGTAGTTGTACTGATAGTCATGAATCTTCTACCCCCCGCCTCAATCTACTGATTCTGCAGATTGTGCAATCTACATGACATCGTAATCAAAAAGAGGTGAAATGCCCTCAGAATGTGCTCCTGTGCTTATCTGAGGCCATTTTCACGTACAATATGCTAGACGGTGTCTATCACCACGAACCATGCCTACCAAGGCCACTCTGGTTCGTCATCAGGCCCACGATATCCTGACATCGTTATCAAGGGTTACTGGCAATAAGTATCTAGTAGTGCAAGTGGAAACATCGTACAGAAACGCCCTGGTGGGAAAAGGCTATCAGAAAACGGGGAGATTGGAAATTGGGACCATTCAGCCGACGTGGAGGGAAGAGCCTATGTCAGTGGATTTCAGAAAAGACGTTAGGCGTCTCTGGAGGAAGTACTCGGGGATTGTGGAACAGCTTTTTGGATTGGAAGCAGAGGCGTGTCCTGATATCATAGTCTCGGGATCCTGCAATGAAGAAGGCCAATGCATGGGGTGTCTGGAAGAGAATGGAAGAGCGTGTATACCAGAGGATGTTATCTCTGGACGGTTCCCGTTGGAGGGAGTAGTATCCAGACTCTGCCTAATGGCGGCCATATCTCGAGAGCATGTCTGCATAGAGGCCATAGAGGATATTGGATCCGAATTCGGCCGACAGAACATCGAGAAGAGTGCAAGAGCTGAATGGTTGGACCGGTGGGCCTCTGTGAAACCTAGGAGAGTGCAGAATGCAACCACGGTTCATGACCCTTCGAAGACGTATTCAAAGCTGTATGAGTTGGTTGGGCAGAAAGCGATTACGGAGCTAGTTCGGGAAATTTCGTACATGGCAAAGCACAAAGAAAGACTAGGTGTGCAAGATTATGTTGGATTCTTGAGAAGACGGTTTCAGAGATTCTCCGTCCAGCTGAGTCAGACCGAAGTTAGTATCGTGAACTGCCTTCTCAATAATGGTTCTGTGACCTACAAGAGAATTGGTGAGAACCTGGGACTTACACCTGAATGGGTTTCTCGCAGGATTTCGAACCTGCTAAATCGATCCATTCTGAGGAAATTCAACAGAGTCCCGTTCTCAAGGATGGGAATCCGGATGTTCTATGTCCTCCTTTCTTCAGCTGGAGGCGTGGAGAGATCACTTAGATATCTTACACGATGCCCATTTCTATATGCATACAGAAGAGTACTCTCGAGTTTGTGGGATGTTCTTGCGATTCTTGCTGTTCCTGAGAACATTGACAATCTCGAGGCGCTCAGACGTTTTGCCGACAGGGCCGAAAACGACTCGCTGAGGATTAGGATTCTCGAAATAGCTTCCTCAGGAGTCAGTTACTGCTTTGACCACTATGACACTGAGTTGGGACTGTGGAACATACCTTGGGACCTACTCCACTTCCAGCTCAAGAGAATCCACAGAGACAAGCTTTGGTCCGCCTTTCCAAGAGTAGACACACCAAGCTTGAGAGCAGGATTAATCATTGACAATCTGGACTTACGAATTCTGAACGAAGTGAAGCGTGGCATTTCTTCCGTAGGAAAGATTCGAAGCAGTCTTCAGATTGGTCAAGAGCGTGCGGCAGAGCGTCTCAAGAGATTGCGGAAGGCTGGAATCATACTTACATCTTGGGAGGTTCATAACATCGGGTTGAATGAATGCATTTTCCTTACGTGTAACGATCCTGAGCTCTCCAATGCGATTGCTGCTTGGGTCCAGCGGCTTCCTAAGAACATAGTCTCCTTTGATTCGGACGGCTGTCTTCTTATGATAAGTCAGCTACCAAAAGGTGGAGCGTTCGGACTAATCTCTGCTGTAGCGCACTTTGAGTCGAAAGCCCACGTTGAGGCTCTTGATGTGGCGATGTACGGAGCAAGAGGGTTTCCATACGACTACTGGGACACAAACAGCCAATCATGGATGTGCAATCGAAGAGAGCTCGAGGACTGGTTATCACTCCGCTGACGACACATCTTTCCTCCGACGTGGAGAAAGCGTACACTAGCCTGGCAAGCTTGGCTTTGGACGTGGCATCTCGGTGTCTGTCCAAAGCTCGTAGTAGTTCTCGACCTTCGTGAATCCGAGCCTTCTGTACAAGCCAGAACTCATCTCGGTATTATGAAGTGTGAACTTCTTTATCCCCCTCTTGGTGAAGAATGACACAACCTCAATCATGAGAGCCGTAGCAATCCCCTTTCTTCTGAATTCCGGTTCTACAAAGACATTGTGAATATAGGCTATGCGCGCGCATTGGATCTTTCTTGGATTGGGAAGTCTTGAGTAGACTGACACTGCGCATCCCCCAACCACCTCACCATTCTCAGTAGCCAAGAAGCACTTGATACTGTCATCCCATTCATTTTCCATAAAGTCTTGAATCTTTGGAGTTGCTCTTCTCAGCAGCTCATCATCATACCCCATACTTCTAAACATCTCTATTCGATGATGAATTATTCGTGGGATATCATCTTTCTGCGCCAGTCTGATTTTCATCTAATGCCCCCCTAATTGCCTTTCCTACGATTCAGCTGTCTTGGTAGCTTTGAATAGGGCAAAACCGGGAAAAACCTCAACTGCACTAGTCTTAGGAAAGAATTCATCGATTATCCGTGATATGAAAACACCTTCTTTTACTCCCCAATCAGGAAACAGGTTCAATGAAGTGAATCTCAAGAAAGCGTCCAGGGAAGGGGCCTGCGGTTCGTCGAAGAAAGTGAGAGGAGAGGATATAAAAAGAGCCCCACTATCCTTCAACAACCTACGGATTTCTGCAATCACCAGTGGCAGAATCCTGTCTTCGGGGACCCCGCTAAGCCAGACAAGTGAGTATCTGCTAGACCTAGCCCTCATTTCAGTTAGGTCGCCCTTGACCCTACGATGGGGGATTTCGTGGAGTGAGTTTGAAGTTTCCTCTCCGAGAACATGCAGTTTTGTGCCGTTACATCTTCTGACCAGGGTCTTTAGAAGCTCCAAATCAAAATCGTTCAATCTCTGCGGAGTAGCGAAGAGGACTCTACCAGAAAATAGGCTGATGTCTGTAGGCACTAGTTTGCATGCACAGGCGATCCTGTAGTGACAATACTTCACATAGAAGTGGGCGATTGTGTCTATTGCAGACTTCATCATCTCGCGAAGTCTCGTCTTTCCGTTGTCACCTACTCTGTAGACTCTTCGTGGCGGACCATGAGGACTAGGTTGTATCTCGCTTGCCACCAGCCCTCGTGACTCCATTTGATGAAGCCAACGGTAGAGAGTCGTGATCATGATGTTTTGGTCATCTTGTTCCAATGTCTTGAGTAGATCATAACCGTGGCTTGGACTACTGTCTAAGGTAAGCAGGATTCTATCTTTCAATTTTCCATTGTTCTCTTTCAGTCGAACTCACACCCCTGCTGTTTCAGGAGACTTCTCTGTCACAATCATCCAGTCCTGATGCTCTTCCTCTGAGTATGTGTAATTGCGTAGATACTCTCTTAGCAGGGGCCCAATCGCGATTGTGAAGATGGAGCCCATTATCACTTGAACGGAGTTGATTGTCACAAGCTCAATCAGTGCAACTCCGAATGGCACACCTAGGACAAAAACCTCACCCAAGAAGTAGCCCGTCAGCATGGCTGCTGAGCCGAAGAGGACACCAATCACGTCCCACCAACTTGCCCTTTCTCGCAATCTTGTTCTACTACTGAAAAGGCCTACGAAGAAACCTTCGAACCCTTTTGCAAAGAATGTTATCGGCATAAACGCAGGGAAACCGAGAAGAGCATCTCCCAAAGCCGAACCAGTCCCCCCTGCAATGAAGCCTCCAATGGGTCCTAGAAGTAGACCACTTAGCATCACAAATGTGTCTCCGAGATTGAAGTATCCTTGCGTTGAAGGAAATGGCACAACGAAGACAACTGTGGCAATGGTTGAAAGAGATGTAAAGATTGCAACCATTGCGATGAACATTGATCTGTTCGAATTCTTGGTTTTGAAAGGCTCCATAGTTGATCCACGTGATTCTAGCAAGACATAGGAATATATAATAGTGGCCTTATATATAAGCCAAAACTGTAATGTCTCATACTCAGGGATTGAAATGCACTCAATGCGGAAAAGAGTTCACCTACCAGTTTCCCATGAATATATGTCCCGAATGTGGAAGTGTCCTCTTTATTCATTATGACATTGAGGATGTCAAGAATCATCTCACAGCCCGGAAATTGAGGAACCGAAGACCCGGTGTTTGGAAGTATTCAGAGCTATTACCTGACATAGATGCGAGTAAAAGAGTCTCATTAGGAGAAGGAGGCACGTATCTTCACAAGTGTGATCGTCTTGCAGCAGAGATTGGGTTGGAGGAGCTCTATCTCAAGGATGAAACGACAAATCCGACTGGATCATTTCTTGACCGAGGAATGTCTTTGGAGATTTCCGCTGCAAGACAGTGGGATATAAAGTCAGTTCACAACAGAGGGTTAGATGCCGGGAATATGTCGGCATCACTTGTTGCTTATGCCGCCCGTGGAGGTCTTGGGTGCAAGACATTCATCGTGAAGATGGGTGATATCCATTTGGGTAAACTACATCAAATCTTGGCTCATGCTTCTGAGATTGAGATTGTTGGTAGCAAAGATGAAGCTCTCAGAAGATCTGAGGAAGAGAGCAGATGGAGTCACTGTGTCAGGTGCACAAATCCTCATTTTCTTGAAGGTAAGAAGACAACGGTGTTGGAGATCTACGAACAGCTGAATTGGGACCGTCCCGACTGGATTGTTGCACCAATGGGAACAGGCGGGAATGTTTCCGCTATTTGGAAAGGGATTCGTGAGCTAGAATCAGTTGGACTCATCGACACAACACGCCCTCACATTGTAGGTGCCCAAGCCGCATGCTGTGCTCCCATAGTGAATGCCTATGAAGAGATATCGGGAAAAGTCAATCCTTCCGGCGCCAAAACAACTGTAGCACTTCCGATAGCGATATCGAATCCGCTTTGTGAAAAGACCGCTCTCGAGGTGATTCTGCAGTCAAACGGCTTGGGCATGAGAGTCACTGATAAAGAAATCCTGAACGCAGTCATGCTTTTGTCCAGACTTGAGGGCGTCTACGCCGAGCCAGCATCTGCAACAACTATAGCAGTTCTTCAAAAGCTAGTAAAATCTGGTAGAATTCAAAGGGACGAGAGAGTCGTCTGCATAATCACTGGTACGGGGCTGAAGTATCCTGAATTTGCAAAGACTCTGGTTGAGAGGAATGACGAGCTCGAGCAGCTATTGACGGAGATGGAGCGCAGGAAAGTTACTACCCAACTAGGTCAAACGAAAATCCAAATCTTACGAATTCTAGCTGAAGGAGAAACGTACGGGTATGAGATATGGAAGAAACTTGGAGAAGTCGCTGGAATAAGCGTGAAGGTGCCCGGTGTATATCAACATCTATCAGACTTGGTAAATAACGGACTAGTCATCAAAACAAAGACAATTCAGGTCCTCAAGAGGATGAGAACTTACTACGGAATCTCAGAAAAGGGGAGATATACAGTCACCCAGCTAGACAAACTCGATCGATGAACCCAGAACTCACATCTGCTCGATACTGCCACCTGAAGCAATCGTGGTTCGACCTCCGTTTCTGATAGGAAGATGCATTAGAGATTCCGATGTAGTGAACCCGCAGGATGTGTATAGCCGTCGACTCACCTCGGACGCATGAAGAATAGCTACTCCTACTCTTTCTGACATACAGACGCCGACCACGTGGTTTAGAAGTTCTCTTCCAACTCCATTTCTTCTGTCTTTGGGCTCAACGTACATATTGAATATGTAGGCCATCAGGCCTGTACGTTGCCTTGTGAGGGGAGGAATCCTGAAAACACTAAGACCACACCCTCCTATGACATCTCCGTCTCTTTCAGCAAGGAAGTAACGAAAGTCGTCTGTCCAATTCATTGTGAGATAACGCTTGGTCAATGCATCGGTTTCATCGATGACCTCCTCCGAAGCACCCGAATCACGGAACAAGCCAAGGCGATGATGAAGGATCCACTCAGCATCTGTTCTTGCTGCATCCCGGATATTCATTTCACATGTTTTAGTCTTAATATTGATAAAAGAGCCTAGCAGCAATCCTGCATACACTTGGCCTGGGCAGATTTCTTCCGTCAACCTCGTTATGTCAGAGTCTGACCAATTACACAACGGTGTAACCTGAAGGTACACTTCCGTCATGTTGCTCATTTGCTGCATCGTGTACATCGAGAGAATCCTTTACTCTATACCTGTCTGCATCCTCGAAGAAATCGACAAGTCGAGTGAAGGTCTTGATTTCGGCGCCATGCATGA
>CP070761.1:1651226-1708364 GCA_020348985.1 Candidatus Thorarchaeota archaeon
TTGGGGTGAGGTGTCGTCCACTGGGCGATGACGAATCTTGGGTTCGCAAGTAGGGAGAAGTCGTAACAAGGTATCCGTAGCGGAAGCTGCGGATGGATCACCTCCTTTGATTGCCCATCCTTAGGATGGGTAGAAGTGGAGGCTGGCGGTGGTAGAACTACGGGTAATTACCCCACTGGCATTGCTGAGCACCCTTTTCATTTTTACAGTGTTTGATTTCTTGACGGATTGAATTTATTCATCGTTTTCTCAATAGTACTATCAGTACAACAAGACTGATTGCAACACCACCTACAATCAGGTACAATTCAATACCAAAATTTGGAATTCCATCATTTCCAGTGTTTGAGGGAGGAGTATCTCTTGTGATTATTCCCAAATCCGATGTCACATGGTCACTAAAAATCAAGGACATATTTGTAAATGAGTTTGCTAAAACTCCATCTTGCTTGTGATAGAGCTTTTCTCCATAACCAACATAATTACTGGATACGTAGGACTGTTGATATCCCCAAAAAGATGAATTCTCAAACACTTCAAAATCGTATGAATTGTCAACTCCTTCATAGGATGCTTCCATCAGTGTCGTTAGCAAGCTCCAATTTCCAAGAGGTACTGCGAAATACTCATTCATTATCGCAATCCAAAATTGGTAAGAAGCAAGACTCTCATTATCATGAGGTATTGATGTCCCATTTAACCAGGAACCTGATATCCATGGAAAAGGTAATGTTTCACCTTCATCATGTCCAGGAATTCGATGAAACAAATCCACCTCTTGAGGGATATCGGGTAAGTGATAGAATTTAACGACTGTGATCTCACTCATTGTTTCTGAATGAATCTCACTTGCATTAGTCAATATGTTGGCAATTTCGACATTATAGTTGATTTCATAATCCTCTGCTATTCCCCAATTGAGTATAGAAGCATCATCTGCGTTTACAAAAGGTGCCCCAATGAATAGAATAGAAATTACTGCTATTACCAAGTACCTTCTCATAACTCAGTACACCCTCTTATTCCATAAAATGGCTAGTGGCATATCAAATATCCTACGAAAATGTGTCTACTCTACACCTGAATCACAAGGCATCAATGAGGATTGGAGTCGTACATGGCGTGCGGGGTCAGGCAAGAAGGGACTTGCCCTCCAAAGCATTGCTGAGCACCCTTTCATTTTGAATTGCTATTGCGTCTTGAAGCACAATAATTGGCTGGCACTCGGTCGCTCCGTTGGGTAATGACATTGGGAATCTGGAAAGAATACGACGACAGCCATGGCCATTCTTATGGGACAGAAGTATGGGTTTACAATAAGGGACTTTCAAAACCTATTGTTCCCTTATCTGGTGCAAGTTGAGGGATTGAAACTTGCTGTACTTCCATTTGATAAGGATGCGTCCAAGCTATCATACTGTGCCTGAAGAAACCTGAACAGATGAGTTGTTGGGTCCGTTTCTTTTGGAGTGGGAGGAATGTTTGTGCAGAATGTTGTTCATCGAACTGGATGACCATCGAATTATTCAAATATACCACTAAGTCCATATACTGTTTGTCATAGGTCCGATGAATGTAGAAAAGGAGGAAGTGATGCAAGATGAAGACACATACAACAGATGACTTTACTTATTCCGTCACCGAAATCAAGCCCTGCCTAGCTGATGAAAAGCGAATCCGAGTAATCGCTAGTTTCGAGGCTGATCTTACTCCAATTCTGGAGATTCTGTTCCTCCATCTACGAAATGCCAACTACTCCCGAAGTCTTGCCTGTGTCACATCAAAGCGTGCTGGGTGCTCAACGACAGTCTTCGGGAGTGGAAAGATAGCCATGACCTTCCTCAAAGATGAACAGGAAGCACTGGATCAACTATCAGCCCTCGCAAGGACTTTCACGAAAGCCTTTGACTATCTAGAGGCAAATGGAAGTCCCGACCCAAATGTCGTGCATGCTAAGGAGAACATCAACGCACTCGAGATTCACAAACTTCTTCCTCGAACCGACTGTGGTGATTGCGGAGAATCGGGTTGCTTTGCATTTGCCATTGTACTCATGAATGGGGACAGGGATATTGCTAATTGTGAGCCCCTCGAGCGGATCGAGTATTCAGACAAGCGGAACGCTCTAGTCAGGGTCATTCAGCCAATTGATCTGGATGCAACAAAAGATGGTTGCTCTGACCTTGCAGAATTTCTAGGACTGAAGATTTGAGGATGACTCGCCAACAATGGCGAAGCCAAGCAGTTTCAGTTCAGCCGAAGCCCACCACTATGAACCCCTCAAAACAGTTAAATATCGAGATTATTCGATAAATCGAAAAACCAAGAGACGCGTTATGAGATGAAACATATTGGGTGAATCTGAAACCGGTACCAAATCTGTGGTGGGCAGTCCAATAACGGGCCTTTCTACACTCGACAAATTCCTGCCGCTTTGGATCATCTTGGCTATGGCCCTGGGTGTCTTGCTCGGCTATCTGGTACCCGGACTTGCCGCAGCACTGGACTACTGGAGCATTGGGACCGTATCCATTCCCATTGCAATTGGTCTCTTGTGGATGATGTATCCTGTTTTGGCAAAGGTCAAGTATGAAGAACTGGGAAAGCTGAAAGGAGAGAAGAAGATGTTTGGGGTCTCCTTGACCCTGAACTGGTTGGTTGGCCCATTCCTGATGTTTGCCCTAGCCTGGATATTCCTAGCTGATCTCCCGGACTACCGAACTGGCATAATATTGGTAGGCCTTGCTCGGTGTATAGCGATGGTTCTAATCTGGAACATGATGGCAGGAGGATGTAGTGAGTCGTGCGCAGTTCTCGTTGCACTGAACTCAGTCTTCCAGATATTCATGTACAGCCCTGAAGCGTGGTTCTTTGTCACATATCTCTCTTCTATTGTATCGCCCGGAGCTGGCTCCGTTGTAGAGGTCTCGATTCTTGAGATTGCTTGGAGTGTCATCATCTTCCTTGGGATTCCACTAGCAGCAGGAATCGTCACAAGGTTCAGCCTGATGAAACGTAGGTCAAAAGAGTGGTACGACAAAGAGTTTGCACCAAAGCTGGGACCTTACGCTTTGATTGGGCTTCTATTCACGATAGTGGTCATGTTCTCTCTGAAGGGGGACACGATTGTTGCCCTTCCATTGGACGTACTCAGAATCGCTCTTCCACTTCTTTCATACTTTGTCATCATGTTCCTAGTATCGTTTGGAGTCTCATACGCGATGAAGTTTACGTACGACAAGAATGCGACCATATCATTCACTGCAGCAAGCAACAATTTCGAACTGGCCATAGCTGTTGCAATTGGAGTGTTCGGTATTGGCTCGGGACAGGCACTTGCGGCTGTTGTTGGTCCTCTCATTGAGGTACCAGTCTTGGTCGGGTTAGTTTACGTTTCCATGTGGCTGGGCCGACGATTCTACGGATGGACGCAAGAGGACTCAATCCCTGCTGAAACATAAGATATTGCTCAACTGCTCTCGTGAGGTATGTTCTGGAGGCAATGTCTCTCGTGCTGCAACGCTTGAGGTCCTCCACCGTCTGAGACCAACTGCATCAGTGACCATTTGTCTTCCCCTTTTCCTAGCTGGAGATGAAGCAGAGAGGGAGTTTGCAAGGAATTCCTTCAAACCACAATTGATGGATGCGACAAGCTCTGTGCCGCTAAGGGCACGAAGAAGTATAGCAGTAAACCAGCCATGGAGATGAATCAAGAGGAATATCTGGGCGAATCTTGCATAGATGTTGACGAAAGATGGAGAATAGAATGATGTAGTGAGCTAGTTGACAAAATCGCTCAAGACATTGCATCGTATATCGATCGTTTAAGAGATGAATTTAGGTGATAACATGTCTGACAAGGTTCTGGTGATGGTATTCGTGGCTATGGGGGTATGCGGCTGTAGCCAGTCTGGATTCCTAGGGCGCATCTATGAAGCCATCAGGAAATATAGAAATATTGCTGATTATAGGGAATACCAAGCCGACAGTGACATAGCAAAGAAATACGGAATTGGTTACTGTGGTGTAGTGGTTAGCAGCAAATCAGTGGGAAGCAATCCCACCACAGCTAAGATTGAAGAAGCCATTCTCAAGGAGATTAATCAACAAGGCACAGAAGCAATATGAAGGATGAGCAGCATCCGCATCTTTTCTCACCTGACCTTGGACATAGCTTATACCTAAGTGCAAGTCTACAGATGAATGAGGCGCAAGGAAAGATTGATTTATCGAGATATACAGTGAAGCACAGCAATCCACTGAAGACAGTGAAGTGGTTTGAATGTTTCAGAGAACAGATCTCACGATGTCAAGTTCTGACGAAGCATGCTTGATTTGCAAAATTGGGGTGTCGTTTTGAAAAGAGACAAACAAGCTGAATGGAGAGTCCACTTCCACAAGGCCCTAAGTAATCCTGAAAGACTGAGAATAGTGGATTTCCTTGCAGACGGCGAGCAATGTCAATGCGATGTGTTTCCGCAAATTGGACTGTCTCAGTCTACAGTCTCTTCATACCTCACTCAACTTGTGAGAGCCGGTATCCTGAATGTAAGGCGCGATGGCACCAGGAAGCTCTATAGTCTCAGTGACCCACGCATACGCAGAATGATACAAGACATACGTGGTCTTGCTGCCGAAATGACAGCTACATGAGGATTACTCCTCAGTGCGCTCAGTGGTTTTGCGAATGCAATGTGAGACACAATTCAATCTTTTATTGTGAGTGTTAACCTTGATCATCAAAGACCTGGATCAGACTGGTATCACAACTGAGTTAGAACACGATGCGAATGGTAAGTTGAGGATTAGAAGTGTCATAAAACTTCAGCAAGGATCTTGTATTGGGATTGAGTCACTATGGAAACCAGATTACAGGAATTCGAATCCTGAGATGCTTGAGTCCAACATCCAAATTGGTGGCTTGGCCCTACCTTTAGCAAAGGCGCCAGCACTTTTGGCGCATAGAAATCTGATACAAGATGTAAAAGAGTGTCCCCATGAGGTCCAGACTTTGCCACATGGAGCAGAACACCCAAAAACCAGCTTGAACACAGTTCATTTGGCGACGCGTCATGACGGTGCTGAGGTTTTCCTAGACCCTTTATCTGCTGCTTTCTGGGCGCGTGACTGCAGGAGGGTGAAAGAAGTCAGTGTGGAATCAGCCGCTTTCGCTCTCAAGACAGACAGGAACAGTGTAGTTGAGAGCGCCACATGCGCCTCAGAAGAAACTTGGGAAATAATCAATGTAGTTCTTTCCATTTTGTCATTGGCTAAAGAACTTGATTCGCACGTTAGTCAAATGGGCATATCCCTCAAGGATTTACGCACCAAGAGGCCAGAAACCTAGTCTGGTGGTGCGATTTGCGTCGAATCCCATCAGCCACACTCTGTCAAGGCCATATCTTTGAGTAACCATAACCTAGCGAATATCACCTCACGACTCTCCGAAAAATTGATTTATCGAGATTATACGGTAAATGAGTGTGATGCATACCAGGAATCTGAATCTTAGCACTCTGTGAAGGCAGTTGTTCTCTACACCATTGTCTTACAGAATGGTATCCATTATCACCGAGACCAGTGAGGCGCTTTGTGGAGGAAGGAATCAATGAATGAAATTGGATTTCCTTGTGTGGTGTGTGGGAAGAGACTTCTTGAGACTCGAGGCGATGTCATCTCCTGCAGCTACTGCGGGCACGACGAGAAGAGCGATTTCGTATGCAAAGACCGTCATTTTGTCTGTGAGACCTGTCGAACGTGCACTCCTACAGAGATAATCCTGAAAACATCCGTGGCTACACCTACGGATGACTCTCTGTTTTTGGCGAATCTCCTTATGCATCATCCGGCAATACCAATGTCCGGCCCAGAACACCACCTTCTAGTCCCTGCGATTTTGCTGACAGCCACACATAATGCTGGGCATAGAATGGCTCTTGAATCACGGTTACGCCAAGCATTGAAACGTGCTAATAGATTCGGATTAGGGAGCTGTGCGAATCTGGGTGCCTGCGGCGCGGCAATGGGCGTACCGATAGCAATCAGTCTGTTAATTGGCGCCGAATACACAAAACCAGAAGAGCGTAAGACCGTGCTTCGCGCTTCTGCCGTTGCCATGACCGCGGTTGCCAATCTGCCTGCACTCAGATGCTGCAAAGCATCAGTCTATTCATCTCTGAGTGTAGGAACTGATTTCATCAGGCGGGAGTTGGAATTAGGAGTCCCGCCGGTCCCTCATCCGACTTGTCATTTCGAGGGCAACAGCCTCGAATGTGTACGACAGGAGTGCCCATACTTCGAACAGAGCAAATTGGACGGCGATTTGACGTGAAACAGGCGTCAGTAGTCCGATTCTATACTGGCCCAAATCCGGGCGGGATCTGGGACGCCGCTCTGGATGAAGCGATTCTTCGTGTTACGTGTGAGGACCACGGGCCTCTCACGGTTCGAGTTTGGTTGAATAAGAGTCCTGTTTTGGTTCTTCCAAGAAGCCCAATGCAAAAAGAAGGAGCTTTTATCCAAGAATGCAGCACAAGAGGAATTCATGTCACCCGCGGACTCAGTGGTAGAAGATGTCTCCTACATGGTCCTAGTGTCCTGAGCTTTTCCCTTGTTGACGAATCGAATGCTTTAGCATCTGGAGATCTAGAAAGAGAGATTTGCCAATTGCTCTCTCCTGTAATACGGGGAATCCAGTCGGAGATTCCAACAAGTGAGATTGCGTTTGACCAAGGCCATGTTATCGTAGGAGAATCGATTGTAGGTGCATTCAACACATCCTACTACTTCGACTATCTTATGCTTCAAGGTGTTGTTCATGTTCATAGCAATCAACACTTCACGACCCTCAAGATTACGAAAGAGGGAACACGTCTTACGTGTCTTGATCAAATCCAGTCTCATGTTTCAAGCCAACATATCATGGATGCAATTAAGAAGTCAATTGCACAGAATCATGGATTGCAGATGACCAACATGCCTGCCAGTGTCAGAGTAACTGAACTCATGACTGAACTTCATCAGTGGAAATACACGAATAATGACTGGGTGTACCATCAATTAGAACCACTTGCATTGGGTCGAATTCTATTGGAATCTTATCTTGCTTATCCACCTACTAATCGCTGCCGCGAAATAATAGCCATAGTTGATGAAATATCGAAGAAATATGCGGACAAAGTGGAATGTCGAAAATGGTTACGAGGTCGGGGTTTGATGTCGTGGCTCAAGGGTGTGCCGCCGGGCCTTCGTCCAAGCGGGGGAGTTGTCCAAGCTTCCAAGAAGAATATCGTGCCAGCTGTAGTAGTGCAGGGGAATATCACACATGAGAGGAAAGTGCCGGTTTATGATGACCTCTGTGAAATCGTCGAGACGGCCTACAACGTGACATTTGGTGGGACATCTGAGTAATGGATACGACGTGGCGTGTTGTAATCTCAGAAGAAACTGACCCAACGTGGAATCTTGCAGTTGATGAAGCTATTCTTAGAAGTGTTATAGACGACAACTCGCCAAACACTGTACGTATCTGGCGAAGCAGCGAGTCGGTCATAATAGGTCGCAGTCAAGATACAAGAGCGGAAGTAGACATTAGATTGTGTAATGAACTCAGCATACCAATTCTTCGACGTTGCAGTGGTGGAGGAACGGTATACATGGACCTTGGTAACTACAACTACTCTGTCATCGCAAATAGTAGCGTTTTCACTCAAGTGAAGGCAGTCCACCACATTGCACGTTTCATGTGTATGGCAGTAGTTAACCTGTTGTCGCGGCTGGATTGTGATTCAAGATTTGTTCCCCCTTCCAGCGTCTTCATTGAAGATTCGAAGGTTTCTGGATCTGCTCAGTACTTTCTCTACGAAGGCATTCTCCATCATGGCACGCTGCTGGTCAATGCAGACCTAGAACTGATGCAAGAGGTCCTGGCTCCAAATCCCACGCTTGCCAAAAGACTACGGTCTGTCCCAAGCGTATCAACCCCTGTCGTAAACCTGTCATCGCTTTTCGGAAAGCAGTATCAATTCGAAGAGATAGCAAATCTACTGGTTGATGCAATCATGGGCACTTTGGGAGCACACAATTGGGATTTGGGACCGACCAGCACGAGTGAGAACGAACTTACACAGCTGCTCTATGATACCAAATACTCGGACCCCTGCTGGCTTTTGGGAGTACAACGGCAAAAGCAGATTACTATTGATTCGACAGCCCTCCCTACTAATAGAATCCAATGAGAATCTCAACTCATCTATCATCATATTCCGAGTTCATTCCGTGGGGCGGTTGTTGAGAGCGGCAATGGAGCGAAGTGTCACCATCCTTAGGATGGGTAGAAGTGGAGGCTGGCGGTGGTAGGACTACGGGTAATTACCCAACTGTCATTGTTAAGCACGCTTTCTCTTTTGCAGTTATCATCTTTCAATAGACGATTCTATTCTGATTTCAAGCAAGTTCTCGAATTGTGCCTAATCCTTTGAGGGAACTATGTTGATATTCAGATGCAGTTTTCAATGATCATTTAATCCCTTTCCATTGAGAATTCTCTGAACATGTTTTTCAACCCTTGACTCCCGAGTTTTGGATTGCTTGGGTGCAGAAAAATATAGAATGTATGCTCTTTGCCGTCCCGGCGTCAATGCATCAAAAGCAGTTTTCAAGGCAGGGCTTTCATCTAATTTCCTTTGAAACTCTTCGGGAATCATGAATTCTGTAGTCTTTTTGAAATCCACCTTCAAACCGGCTTTTTCTACTTCAACGGCTTCATGAATATAGACTTTCAAGATTGTTTCCATCTCAGCTATTTCCTGAACATTGGTGAACCGAATCTGGCGCACCGCCTGCGTATTTTCCCCGGGTTTGGATAGTATACCATTGGCATCTTCTATCAAGGCACCTTTGAAGAAACTGAGCACGCAGTATTCTTTGAATCCCCCTATTATTGCCACGTTATTTCCCTGAAACGTGTAACAAGGTTGACGCCACTTCAATTCTTCCGTCAGCCCACAGTCAAGTATGATCCTTCTCAATTCGCCCAATTCCTTCTGCCACTTTTGGGCTCTTGCCAAAAATTCATCAACCTTAGGATTCATTCTATTCATTTGTTGGCGCTCCGAAACGAAGTGAGCCTATATCTGCCTACAATTCCTATCTATTCTTTAACAAGGTATCCGTAGCGGAAGTTACGAATAAAAGAAGATGAGAGTCAATCTAGCCTTCCATCAATTACCTCCTGTGATTTCTCTCTCATAGAAGTAGAAGCAGATTGATCTCTCTTCAGAGAGAGAGGTTCGGGTCTTCGACGGGGCAGGCGGTGCATTCGAAGAAGTTGTCCATCGCCACATTCAGACTTGCCACACTCATGCTGCCGAGCACCCTTTCATTTTGCATATGTTGTCCTGTGACTAGGCAGCATCCTCATTCTCTCCTCAAGGTCATCTTGAATCGAGATTCTGCCGTTCTGGTTGTCGAATGACTCCAAAGGCTCGACATCAAGATCCGGTAAACGACTTTCAAGAAACACGGCGCGCCTCCGCAGCAACACTGATATATCGAAATAAACCGATAAATCGAACATTGAAACGAGCTGATTGCGATGAGTTCCGAAAGACCCGCGTTCATCATGTGTGTGTGTACGGGCAAGTGCCCGGGTTTTGGGAAGATGGATATTTGGGACTTCATCAATACAGTTCGAATGGCCCTTCCGGTTCAATATGGGATTATCCATCCCCAATTATGTGAGGAGGATGGTGATCGGTACCTGGAAGATGTTTTGAAACCCAATCAGAAGTTCTTCATTGGAGGTTGCGCTCCAACAATGCAGTACAAGCTCTTCCGGGATGCGTTCCAGAAAAGGAACCTGGACGTGAAAGGCGATCTTGTACCGATTGATGTGCGCGACATGACTACCGAAGAGGCCATTGGTCGAGTGTCTGAGGAGCTGAAGAAACATGGATATCACCTCGAGTAATCCGAGTCCAGATTTGACCTTCATGGGCGTTGATCGGGAGAAGATTCCTTGGTGGCCAACCATTGACCTGCAAGATTGTGATGGGTGCAGTGGTGACTACGACTGTCTGAAGTTCTGCCCGCACGGCGTCTACAAGCCCCTTGAGAATTCCTCGAGAATTGCCGTTGAGAATCCCTACAACTGTGTGGTCTTTTGCCAAGCGTGTAAGAAGATGTGCCCGAAGAATGCTATCTCCTTTCCCTCAAAACGAGCCATTCTCGATTTGATCAAGAATGAGCGTGCAAAATAGGGTGGTGTTGGGTGGAACGAAAATACATCCTTCCATGCGCAGGATATGACCGTCCCGGCGGTCAGGTTTCAAGAGCCGCCGCAGAAAGACTTGCCATCATTCGTGACGATGTGATTATCGGAAGCATGGGGGCACTCTTCAAGGAACGTCCTGGTGAGATGCGTGACTATAGGACCTCCGATGTATTCTGTCTTGATGGTTGCGGAGAGAACTGCGCCTCTGAACTTGCACGTGCTAGAGGTAGGAATGACAGCACCAGCATTGTCATCCATGAGGTTGTGGGCTCAATTGAGAACTTCGAAGGAAAAGTAGACCGCTTGATGCAGTCTTTGACCCAAGAAATTGACAAGACAAGGCCTAGGGTTTCGTCCAAGATCACTTCGGAACCTCCACATGAGATTGAGCTCATTGAGGAGAAGTTCGACAAGTTTACACTCAAGGTGGCCAAGGGTTTGAAATACTCTGACAATGACTTCTGGGTCAGCACTGAAGGAGAACAGGTTCGTGTAGGAGTCTCAGACTTCCTTCAACAGATGATGTCCGATGTGTACTTCGTGGAACTCGCTGAGATTGGCACACATGTAGACATGTTTGACGACGCAGGTCTGATGGAATCGACAAAGATTCTCGTCGAGATTATAGTCCCTGTGTCGGGGTCTATAGTAGAAGCCAATATCTCCCTTGAGGACAGCCCTGAGTTCATCAATGAGAGTCCATATGATAAAGGCTGGCTCTATGTCCTTAAGCCGGATGACATCAATGAACTGGAACTACTCCGAGATGCTCACGACTACATGACTTATGCCTTGGCGAAAGCAAAGGAGGAGATTGGAAAAAGGGTGGAGTAGAGAATGAAGAAAGTAGTAATTCCATGCAGTGGAATAGGAAAAGCATTTGGTGCTGTTGCACGTGAAGCAACGTATCTTTTGACCGACTCTGATCATTCTAATGAATATGTGACAATATGCCTTCCATTGTTGATGACCGACGATGTAGAGTCCAAACAGAGGGTTACGGAATCCAATGTCTATACAGTTGATGGATGTCCAAAGCGCTGCGCATCAATCCTTGTTAGACATGCAGGGGGAAAACCAGTCATGGAGATAATGACGCCGAAGGTTCTTGCCGCTAACAAGGAACACAAGCCCGAGACGGTTCTGAACATTGGCGATGGTGGTCAGCTGCTGGCAACAGACATAGTGAATCTAATTCTTAATCATGGAGATGACAAGTGATGGCCTTCAAACCCAAGGTGGGTCTTATCTCTTGTAGTGGTGAGGCATGTTCCGGAGGGAATATCTCTCGTGCCGCGACACTTGAGGTCCTACACTATCTGAGACCAACTGAAACGGTGACTATTTGTCTTCCTCTTTTCCTGGCTGGAGATGAAGGAGAACGGGAGTTTGCGAGAAGCTTCCCTACAATCACAATTGATGGGTGCAGCAAACTCTGTGCGGCTAGGGGTACGGAAAGGTATAGCAGCACACCAGCCATGAAGATGAATCTAGAAGAATATCTGGGAGAATCCTGCACTAGCACTGATGAGAGATGGAGACTAGAACGAAGTAGCGAGCTTGTCGATAGAATTGCTCAAGACATCGCATCTCATGTTAATCGTCTAAGAGAAGAATGGGGGTGAATCAAATATCCGATAAGATTCCAGTAATGGTGTTCCTTGCAGTGGGAGTTTGCAGTTGCAGCCAGACTGGATTCCTAGGGCGCGTTTATGAAGCCATCAGGAAATACAGAGATGTTGTTGACTATAGGGAATACTCCGCTGGAAGTGATATCGCAAAGAGATATGGGATTAGCTATCGTGGGGTCGTGGTTGGCAGCAAATCAGTAGGTAGCAATCCCACCACAGCAAGGATTGAAGAGGCCATTCTCAAGGAAATCGAAAAGCAAGACTTAGATTCAATGTGATGAATCTACGTGATCTATTATACCGTGAGACACACTCCGTCTACTACTATGGAAGTGAATTCCCTTCCAACCTAACTGAATCTGCCAAGGCCCGATACTTCAACAACCACATTCTGACGAATGTCAGTCTGCATTACGGGTAATTACCCACCCGTCACTTTTGAGCACCTGTTCATTCTTCCGTCTGCTATTTGCGACTCCGGACTATTCTCATCGATAAACAGAATTAAACTCACACACATTGATCTTGGTCAATCGCGAAGGACCAAGATTGCTTCAAACCCTCTTGAGAGCTTGATATCAAGTACATAAATGGCGAAATCTCTGCAGGTGCGTCTGACTAGGACGCACAAAACGAAAAAGAATGCTACGCTGTAACTACTCCCTTGACATTTTCCTTCAGTCTTGTTCCATCCCGATCGATTCTTGAGATTATGCCCTTTAGAGTGTGCAGCAGACCCGCAAGATCTTCATCCAGTTTCCTATGAGTAAGAATCTTCTCGACATTCAAGAGAGCGAGCTGCGCTTCATAGATTGTATCATAAACCGTACTGGGATACTTGAGGATGTATTCCTCTGACAGAACATGCTGGATTAGATCCAACAACTCGCCTGTTCCATAAACCTTCATGTCAATGGCCATTTTGGGACACGCGGAAACGCAGACACCACAGCCATGACATCTCTCTTGACGAACAAACAGTGTTCTGTCCTCTATGATCGGAGCTTTCCACGGGCACATTTCGGTGCATAGGCCACAAAGAATACAACCTCTAGCACCATCCATTCTTACTTCAATGGTTGATAGCAATGCAATCTCTTCAGCATCCAGAGTTTCCTTCGAATCCCCAAAAACAATTGGATCCGGCACCTTTGACTTAAGCTCATCTGGATCGTGAAGGATTGCAGTAGTGCTTCCTCTCTTTCTGAGCTCTCTCTCAATCCGAGAGATGTAGATTGTGCAAGCCTGGATCGTATTCTTCAATGAAACAAGCATGTGCTTGAGATCAACGTCTGGATGTTCAGGGAGCTTTCTAGGAAGAAGGACCCTGAATTCATGTGTCCGCCATTTCAGAGTTTTACCCATTATACCACCTCACCTATACCTTTGATCAACGCGAAGCCCCACTGAAAGTGTGACTTCCGGTGTGATCAACCCATTGTTAAGGAGGAATCTATCAACTTCATTCTGAAAGATCTGCTGAAGCGACTCCTCCTGCTTTCCCTCGGGCACGATGACCCGAGTCTGCACTTTGAGCGAGGTCAGATTCTTTTGCTCGGCCATCTTGCTTTTCGCATACTCGCCCATTGCATTCGATTGGAGTTCTATCACTCCCACTCCAATGTCTTTCGTAGCCATCTCTAGAAGAAGATTAATGCAGGCCTCGCCAGCCGCCAAACACAAGTACTCTGAGTAGTCTGGATCGAAACATTCAGGCGCAACCGTCGAATAACGTAGAACGGGGGATTCCGAGTCTGTTGTTCTGACCTCGTGTTCACCAAGTTCATCTATTCTTTTCAACTTCATACGAAGTATGTCTTCCGTGTATATTCACCTCCATGACCAGAACCACCTCTTTTGACACAGACATCAATCGTCTCATTGATTGAGGTCTACGTGTGGTTTAGGCAACAGAGGGTGAATTCATTCAGACCTTTGTTTCTGGCTCCTTCAATTACTCTTTGGAGAACCCTTGATGACATCTGTGCATCAAAGGACTGGTTCTCATGTACATATTTCGATTGAAGTCTAATATATTTGATGAGTTATGAATCAAAAGAACACCAGAGAATAATGCACGATAAGCGACTCCTTCGTCATGAAGCTGTCCGTTTTGTGCCATAGGAACTCCGTTCTTGAAGAAGCCATATTTTCAACTAAAAAGCAACTCTTCGATTGCTGCCTATTTCAACAGAATCCTTTCAGATGTGAGACTGGGGCAATTTCGGTCAGTTTCGCCTCGTCGTCGAGAGTGAAGACATCTATTATGGTTTCTGAAGCGTTTGCAGTCTCGAACATCACAAAGTCCCATCTTTGGGATGAGTAGAAGTGGAGGCTTACGGTGGTATAACTACGGGTAATTACCCAACTGTCACTGTAGAGCACCCTTTCATTCTACATCAGTCAAGTTTGAGCTTTCGTTGAACTGCATGCTTATTACTAATCTCTCGCTCGGTTTTGTCATGAGCAGAGTTCTAATTCTGAACGGGAGCGCTAGAGCAAAGGGCAATACCCGTTTTCTAATCAATCAGTTGAACAGGGTTCTAGAAGAGAAAGGATTGGAATCAAGTATTCTTCAACTTCACGAACTCAATGTCAAGCACTGTCGAGGATGCTTCTGGTGTTACAAGGGTTTTCCACTCCGATGCGTTCAAGATGACGATGATATGAATGGGATCTACCCTACTATAATCGAAGCTGATGTAATCGTTTTTGCATCACCCATTTACTGGTTCAATTATTCTGGTCAACTGAAATTATTCATAGATCGATTGGTGGCATTGCATGTCAAAGGCGGTCACAAGCTAGATGGAAAACGATTTGCTGCCATCTTTGTATATGGAGACACTAATGTTGAAGAATCCGGTGTTCAACATGCTATAGCGTCCATCAAACATCTAATACGTTACATGAAAGGGGAGACCATAGGGATTGTTCATGGAACTGCAAACGATATTGGGGATGCCGAAAAGAATACCACATTAGTTGCTGAGGTTCGTGAATTAGCTAACAGGATTTGTGATGCATCTTAGACAGTCAAACAATCCTCCAATAATGATGGTCAAGTGGATTTCTTCAAGACCTCATGGCGTGAACCATGATATCTCACAGATTCATCCTGCCATTTGAGACCTATCCAGGTAATATCCAACCAAGAACGCAGCAGTGAAAATCAAGGCAAATGGAATCCAGGTTCCAATGGGACTGTAGAACATCTCATAGCTTTGGAGTATGATTGTGGCAGTCAAGAAGAAGTCCAACAATATGACTGTTGCAACTATCACCAATGCAGTCACGATTGGACTAGTGTGGTTGAACTTCTTGTAGTAGATAAATGAGAATGTTGCAGAAACGAACGGCGCGGCAGCAGCATGAACCACCAAGGCCGTGCTCTCATCTAGAGTAGCCATAGAAGCACCCATCACTGCAAAACATACGAAGTAGATTACGATTGCATGAACAAGCAGAATCATCGATTCTTTCGGATCCATTTCTTCTCGCTCCAGGTGAACAGTGTTTAGGCCTAAGTTTCAAAACGTAACTAAATCTGTTTTGGTACTCTTTGAACTGCACACGAAGCTGACCCCGTCTGATATGCATCCATCTCTCATCCATAAACAGATTCAAATCCAAACTATTCTCAAAACAGACGCCTGCTTCAGTACGTTGGGGAGATGTGTGTTGAGATTTGGCATTCAAGAGAAGCTGTTAGGACTAATGATTGCCATTATTGCAGCCTTCGTGGTTTGGCTAGCCACCGCAGATGCTCTGTCCTCCATTTTGGTTGCACTTGTAACAGAGCTGGTCGCGTTGACTTTGGAAACGCAGGCTGAGTTGTCACATACCACAGAAGTAATCTCCGACACGTTGTCAATCTCAGAAGTCAGTGCCACGTACGGGCCTCTGAGAGAGGTTGTGACCGAATACGACGAGATCATGAGACAAGGAAGTCCACTTCACACGCAAGAAGCACAACGAGGACTGTCAAAGTTCGGAGAGATGATCAAGGACCTCAAGAGAGGTCGGATTAGCATCCCACGTGAGGAAGCCTACGTGAGAGCAGGACAGATATTCGACACCATTGAGAAGGGCGCAGTCATAACGGATGTCGTCATGGACCCGGACAAATGGTCAAGTGGTGATTATCCGTTCTGGCATGGGACAAACATCAAAGCGGCCCAGAGCGGACTGGAAATGACTAGAATCTTCATTATCAAGGATATGAGTTACCTGGGAGAGGAATTCTCACTTTTCAACACAATGAGGCAACAGGGCGAGGCTGGAATATCAGTACGCTATGTGACCATTGATGAGCTTGAGCCTGAACTCATCCGAGACGGAGGGATTCTTGATGACAGAATTGTCATAACAACCCTGTTCACGCCTGCTGGGGAGTTTGGGCTTTTCAAACTTGAGACGGCAAGTTCTGTTGTGGATGACAGTCGCAGGTACTTCGAACGAATTCTGGCACGTTCACATCCATTCGAGAATCTTGGTGGTTCTGATATTTAGCAGTTCATCAGTCAGATACATTGAATGAAGACAATAGCGTCTTACTCCGCCCAGTGTCGGCGAAGCAAAGAAAGACCCTTGTCAGGTTACTTTTGGAGCAGTTTACTCAATCGCATCTTCTCCTCAGGAGCCAACAATCGGTAACCATCCAGTTTCTCAAGCGGAATATAAAACGTCGGGGCGATACACTTTGGGTGATGCCATCTATAGGATAGGTGTTCTTCATAGAAATATGGCTCCCCTATTCTGAATCGTCCTTCTTCTATTGGTCTTCCACAAGATCGGCATTTAGATCGTCCTGATTTTGCAGTCTCAACCTTCCATACCGGCTCGGGTTCTTTCTTACTTCGCTTCAGTTTTTCTAGGAAGTCGATAGGCTTCTGACCCACCATCTCGATTGTGAATCTAAGATTGAACGAATCATATTCACTAGGAGAGAATAGAATCACAATGTCACCATCCTTTAACGAGTCTTTGATAGTCATGTCTGGCGGCCATCGTTTGGTCTGTTTCATGTATTCAAGCGCTTGCTCTGCTAGTATCATACTGGCTTCCTTCTTTGAAATATCCCTTACCCCAGTTTTTTCGGCAATCCCATAATCTGTTTCAATGTACTTTGCACCCTCTTCTGTAACACCTCTAGATTTTATCAATACCACAGACCCTACCAGTACTGATTTTTGCAGGCGCCTTAGTCTGAATGTTTTAGTATTTACCCAGTATGCCCAATCCACTTCATAATCCACTTCGGACATCCAATATCGACCTGCCCGATTTGCTGCCTTAGCCCCTGGCGGCTCTCCCATACGATTGGGAGTGTTCGTTTGTGGTGTGGCGAATAACCGATTTCATAACACAAGCTTGTGTCACGCCAAGAACAGCCGCATCAAGAAAGATGCCTATCGAGTTTAACATTATTCCACTTTGACCCTGTATCCCAGAGCATCCTTTGGTTCGATTGGTTTCAAAACAACCTCAAGGACTCCATTGTTGAAGGCAGCCTTTGTCTTTGAGGGGTCGAATCTCCTCGAAAACGAGTAGCTACGTCTGTACTTCCTGTTTTCACTCTCTGCCTTGACTACCACATCGTTCTCAGTAACTGAAATGTCAATATCACTCCTGTCTACACCAGGCATCTCAAGAATGATTGTTGTCGTTCCTGTTTTTTCATCAGTGTTTATTTCCGAGAGCGGGGTGCGAAATCCCTCTTCAAAGCCACGCGCCCAATCCCAAGGATATCTCACCATTGATCTGAATACTCTTTCTATGTCTGATAGACCAAATGAATCGAAAGGGGCCCGTCTTTCTGCAATATCTCTTCGCTCATCATCATCATTCATCGATGTTCTCTCTCCAGAATCTCTACTGTCTCAAGAGCCGCTTCAGACGCAATCTCTCGCTTGCGTTCAGGTTCTTGTATCCATCAAGGTTTTCAACATCATCCGCATCAATCCTTTTTGCCACACATCTCGGATGATGCCATCTACAAAAGATGCTCCCTTCACTGAAGATTGGTTCACCGATTCGGAATCTGCTTTTTAGGATTACATCTTTGCAGGAATAGCACTTTGTCTTCCCTGACCTGGCAGTTTCAACTCTCCATGATGGGTGCTGTCGTGTATCATCTTTCCCGAGTCGTGCCAAGAACATCTCCGGATCATCACCAATCAACTCTCGTGTCATAATAAGAGCAAAGGAGTCATACTCAGTGGGCTCGTACCAAACCTCCACATCTCTCGATTCTAGAACTCTCTTCCTCGATGTGAATGGAGGCCAATGATTCGTCCCTTGCATGTACTCAAGAACTTGCCTAGCAAGTATAGTGCATGTTTGTTTCTTTGTTAGCTCCACTATGCCTGTTTCATCAACTATGCCAAAAGAAGACCTTACGTACGTTCTCTCATCATCAATACTCTCTCGACTCTTCACCACGATGATTGCACCAACAGGAGCATGCTTCTTGACTCGCTTGAAGTTCAACGAATCCACATCAATCCAATACGCCCACTCGGTTTCTATCTTAACCCAAACCGGTCCATGTCGATTGGGTTCCGATATTGCCCCAGATTGCATCATGTTTGCTTTCAACATGTTAATCGCCCGCATTACACATACTGTAAACGATTGTATACAATATGTCATCAGATTGTTATAAACTTGTCTACAAAAATGATCAATCCGGAGACTTACGCTATCATGACCTTGCTACAGTCTGATTCTCGAATTGACCGTTCATTTGACACGTCGAATCTAGGTCGCAACCGTCCTTGTTTTCTTCCTATCCCATCCTAGTTTCTTCGCTCTCTTGAAGGCAGAGCTCGCCTCGTCGTATCTGCCCAGAATCCATAGAACGAGTCTATGCTGGTTCCACGTCTCAGGATCGTCTGGTTTCTCTTTCAACTGAGCTGAAAGCTGCTTCTCCATTCTCTCGTATCTCTCAATCTCTCTTGTGTTTACGACCTGAGCAGCGCGTAGAACTCCGCTTATGAACTCGCCCGATCGTATGAGTGCATAGGACTGAAACTCTACTGGGGTGTCTTTCAGAAACATGTTGATTGTAGCACTAGGTGTATCTTTTTCTCGTCTAAGATCACCCGCTAGGAGCCGACGTTCATAATCACTGCGCATGAAATTGAGAAGCTCGCCCAGATGAATTGTCACTGGATCATTGTCGCCGAGGCTCTTTGTTGCTTCCTGCCACTCAAAGTAGACAACCTCGGTGCCGATTGTGTATAGCACATTTGGCGTGAGTTTCAGTTTCTTCAGGTCATTGAGGAGCGTCTTCACAGTGTATGCGTCTCTAATAGGAAGTCTTCGTCCCATATTTCTCCCTCTATGCTACTATTCTTCTTTGAACGGGTCATAGGCAACATGAACTACCTGCCACAATTTTATCTCTCGTTTCTCTCATGATGGTCAAGATGGAAACGTATTGCCTCTCTCACAAAGGACGGGAATCCTTTCCAAGAGTCTTTCTTCTCTAGACTCTCAAAACGTTTTCTGAGTTCACGAGGTACTCTCATCATAATATCTTCAGTCACAAGATCAGCTTCCTAGTTCAATGAACAGGGTTTGCGTATACAAGAATAGACATATTTATATACATTTCGATTACAATTGTATACAATAGTTCTGAAGATTTGGAAATTTCAAGTCTCAGAGCTGAACGCGAGGTGAAGGTCGAATGCCTTTGAGATTCCTAACTAGATTGACGAAAGGTGCGGGTCGCTACCACATGTTCTACGTGCCAAAGTATGTGAAGGAGTTTTATGGTCTCAAATCCGGAAGCTACAAGGGTGGAGTAACCCTAAAGAATGGCAATACAGCCAGTTATAGGATTCAGCTATCAACGTATAGGAATACCTTACGTGGTCGTGTTCCAGAATCAGCCGGGCCTTCGAAGAGCATTGTTGAGATCTGGATGTACGCACACACTTGGATTCCACCTGTCAACAGACAATTTCAATATGAGGCCAAAGCGCCAGAATGGTCCATGCAGGCCACTGGATATCCTAGGCCACTTACCAGCAGTCATGGATCATAATGAATGACTGCATTAAGTTGACTTGGAGCAGGCAAAACATTAGAGAAAGGGATTGCTTGTCCTGCTACTAGAGGATCAGTACAATCACCCGAATGACAAGAAATCCTATGATACCTGTTGAACGATCCCAGCTGTGGATATGCATCAATGTGCTAGGAACCTCCAAGATAATGGAGCTTGATGCCAGAGGGAGTCCCATTCTAGAATGAAGTTGTAGTCTCGTGAATGCACGCATGAGTTGAGGATACGAAACCTTGCGTGATGAGCCGCTGGGGAGCCCTACCAAGGGCTCTCATATATCATCTGATGAAACTGAAGGCGTGGAGGAGATATCCGCGATGCTTTCGATGATTGATTTCAGTACAATTCACATGAAAGTCCATGACAAGATTTCTATCGACGATTGTGTTCTACCACAAGATTCTGCGTTGACAAGGTCGGTCCATCTTGCGGGACTTCAAGATAGACAATCGATTGAGCAGATTGGCAGGCAGTTTGGTATTCACCCACTCCTTGTTGAAGACATCCTCAATCCTAGACACCGTCCCAAGTTAGATGCTGAGTCCGATCAATTCTGTCTGATTCTTCGAGAGTTCAGATTGATCCCATCACTGCAAATGGAGTCTGAACAGGTTAGTATTGTTGTAGGTTCTGGATTCGTCCTATCATTTCAAGAAAGCAATGTTGATCTGTTCTCTGACATTAAACTAAGACTATCAAATCCAAAGAGCAGGGTGAGAAGAAGCAAGTCTGACTTCTTGGGTTATTTGTTGATTGATGCCTTGATTGACCGTTACTTAACCATAATGGACGCATTTGATGACAGGATTCAGACACTTGAGGACACGTCAGAATCATGGGACAGGATGACCCTAAACGAAATCTACAGGCTAAGATATCTGATGGAATCCTGCAGAGAACTGTCCGCCCTCTCCGAGAGGCCATTTCGAGACTTGTACGAAGCGAGTCTGAAGTTGTCATTGAAACGTCTCGTCCCTACCTAAGAAATCTCTATGACCATCTTCTTCAGATCGGAGAAATGGCAGAAGCATACTTAGATAATCTGTCCAACATGCTAGAGATTCATCTTTTGCGGCTTGATACAAAGACGAACGAAACCGTCAAGATTGTTACAGTTGTTTCAACGATTCTAATGCCAGTTACATTCATTACAAGCATTTTTGGGATGAACTTCGAAAGTATGCCTTTTCAGTTAGAGTATGGATATCCACTGGTTGTCATATCAATGACCGTAGTTGGCTTTTTTCTCATCCACTACTTCCGAAGAAAGCAATGGATTTGAGCCGTTCTCCCAAAGACCACATCATTCAATTCCCACTTCTTTGGCCTCAATTCTATGAACTCTTTGGGTCAAGGGAATTCATAGTCATGATATGGTAGGCAGATGAATCTCAGGGGAAAGGACTTGGCTCGAAATCACTCTAGGCCTTCCAAATTTTCTTCGTTGATTCTTTCCGTGCTACGAGTGCGACGTCGTCTTTTGGACAGTGGCAAATGAAAAGTCTGTCTGAGGCCATCGACAGTCGAAAGGGTCTTCACATTACGTCGAGTCTCAGCGATAATGGCTTCAACCACCACCCTTTCTTCAACTTCTCCTATCTCATTCACCAATGCTAGTCTATGAAGTGCAAAGACCCCAATTATGACAGATAACAAGAAGACAAAATCCAGCCCCTGAATGTGATATGTGTGAATGACTGTCACACCGCCTGGATCCACCCAAGTGAACGAAAAATACAGCTCACGTGATGCAAAGAAATCAGCAAGCAATCCACCTATGACCGATGCAACTCCACCAGCCGCGGCATTGATTGTTCCCCTTGCAGCCAAATACGAATGCGCCTCTCCTCTTGGGGCAATCTTTAGATCGATGTTACTCCCAGCCAGGTTTACGCCGGCTGAAGCAAACCCTGTCATTACATGAATTATGATGAGTAGTGGCAAGAGCAGTGAGACTGATTCTGCAACACTGCTGAAGGTCCACAGAAGCGTTCCTATTATGTAGATTGGAACAGTGACTTGAAGGATGGATTTATTGCTGAATCGATCTGAGAGCCGACCCCAAAACCGAAGAAAGATGATGCTTGTCATCTGTGTCAAAGCGACGAAGGCCGCTGCAATCTGGAGGCCAAACCCTAGTCGCACGAGAAGGTATACGCTGAAGAATGGTGCAGCAAGATTAGCACTCAGAACCCAGACAAGCGAAAACCACATCACGTTTCTGAAATTGCCATCCTTGAATGGTTTTGCTACCAATTCTAGGAAGGCTGGCTTCTTATCATAAAAAAAGAGCAAGGGTTCCGGAGTTCTTGAAGTGAAGTATACTGCTATCATACCTGAAATGAACGCTATAAAGAAGAGAATCGAGTACGCGCGTGCAAGGTCGGCCGGACTCCAGCTTAACCACAGTGCCACAAGAACACCCCCTCCTAGAGAGGTGGCAACAGAAACCGCACCCATAATCGACATTCTTCTAGAGAAGAAAGCCCCTAGCTGATGTTGAGGGACCAGGTCTCGCAACCAAGAATTCCAACTCGACGTTCCAAGGGACGTGAAGATTGCTTGAATGCTGACAGAGAGAAGAAGCAGTATTAGGCCTTGCGTTGTCATTGATATATACGGTATCAGCACCATAATGAGAACTGCTAGCCTGTTCCCTAGCTGAGTTATGAAGTTCAGTTTCTTTCTACTTCCAAATCTGTGGATCAGATAGATTGAAGGTATCTGAAGAAACTGGGCAAGGAATGGAATAGCTGCGAAAATTCCAATGACCGAATTTGACGCTCCAAGCAGCAGTGCAAATCCAACCAGAAAGACACTCTCGGTAAGTGAGAGTCTCACTTGAGCGGTGATGCCCTGCAGTATTACTCTCTGCTGGGCGACGGCGACTTCGTCGTCGGTCAAATGACCTTTAATCTGAGACATCAGTCTACCCGCTGAGAAGTAGGATTCAATTCCGGTCAGTCATTGTGGCCTGTTCGATTCTTTCCCTTTCCTCATACTCATCCAAGTGAGAACGAATTGCTTCTCGAACGAATGAGGGAAACCCCTTCCATGAGTCCTTCTTGGCAAGGTTTTCGTAACGGGTCTTGAGATCCCGCGGCACTCTAATCATGATGTCATCTGACATAGCAAACGCCACACTGATGGTCCGAACATGCCTGTATACATATGGCAGCATCTTTATATACATTCAGTTTACAATGTGTATGCCAAGAAGCTACAAATCTATACAATGGGTATACCAAATGTATACTCGTCCAAACAGATTGAGCTGATTGGCGTTTGTGGGGAGCTAATGCTCTCCCATGTGCTTGTGAAAACACAGAGGACAGGAAGGTCTCCACCGAGATCATCCGTGTCCTCACTATGCTGGATACATAATCATCTTGCACATCTTATATCGTGCCTGCAAGCTGAGTCCAGTCCAAACACCATCGAAAAATGAAGCGAATGCAATCGAAGACAGCTGTGAAGTCAGGCAAAGGCGACTCCACAAAGTCCGCTACAAAGAACCAACGAAAGAAAGAGCGCAGGAGAATGATGCTCGACCAGCTCTCAAAGACCTCAAGGAGAAGCTCCAACGATAGTAGAGCCGGAGCCGGGTCAAAGAAGAAGCAGGGTGGCGGCGGGAAACCTAAGAAGAAGCGGAAGTAGATGCAAGATGAGAATCCAACAGGTATACCATCACCACCTAGTTTGAAAATGACGCAAAAGACAGTCAGTCCTCGAAGGACACGAGAAAATGTGAGTGTCCAAGAACGGCCCGGGATCAAGAGAAAGAAATCACGAAAGCGAAACACCAAAGCTGAGCCCATTCGAGTGATGTCTTCTGAGCTGGTATTTGAATATACTATGATTGCCATTCCAATCTTTATTCTTGTCAGCCTGCTTTTCATTCTGGCTTTGATGGGTGGGTTTAGGATTTAGGACTCACGAGGTTCCCTTGGTCTGGATGTCCATCTTGGCATTCTCCTTCCGGAATCTTTCTGTAAACCGATTTATTGCAGAAGTGCGATACACAAATATGTCCCAAACTCAGACCTTCGTATCTCTATTATGACACCTGACGAATCAGCTCCTCCCGATGTTGGTGATCTAGCACCTGATTTCGCATTGCCATCTACTCAGGGGGAGACAGTCCAGCTGTTGTCTTTGAGAGAATGTCCTGTTATCTTGTTCTTCCTTACTGACACCTTTACTTTCTTCTCACGTGGTTTTTCCAAGATTTTCGAAGCACTACACGAATCTCTAAGCATGATGGAAGTCAGGGTCGTCGGTGTATCCACCGAACCAGTGGAAACTCTTTGTACATTCTCTGATGATCAGCATATCCCCTACACGCTACTCAGCGACTTTGACCGTCATGTTTCACGTGCATATGGCACACTAACAGATAGAATCGCTGGTTTGACCATGGTAACCCGTGCGGGTATCTTTGTCATCGACACGAAGGGGAGAATCGCGTACAGATGGATTTATGATGAAGAGGGTCCGGTTCCAGATGCCGACCAGATAGTTGAACTAGTTTCAAAGCTCCAGAGCGAAACAAGCAGCTAGACACCGCCAAGCTGCAGTATGCTGAAGACAGCAATCTGAGCGAAAACATAACACAATATAAGTAAAACCCCCTCTCTCCTTGTAACACGCCAGTCCACTTTGATAACAAAGTAGAACAGTGTTGAGATTGCGAGAGAAAGTCCCATCAGCAGTCCCGCCGTGAGCATGTCTATTGAGACGGATACAGCCAAAACGCCGATACCCAATCCCAGTGTAATGTTGATTATGTTGCTTCCAATCACGTTTCCAATGAGTAGCCTGCCAAATCCCTTGCGGGCACTGTTAACAGAAACCATGATTTCCGGCAGAGATGTACCCAAGGCAACTACTGTAAGTCCAATCAACCCCTCATTTACTCCCCAAAAGAGACTAAGGTGTGTTGCTCCTTGGATCACGAATTGCGCTCCTACAACCACTCCCAAACATGAGAGAATGACGATCATGCTATCACGATACGGTCGAACGAGTTGCTTTTGCTGTGCTGATTCGTCATGTTCTTCTTCATGATTGGAATCAACCACCTTTGATTTGGTGGCATGGGATTTACGTGCGAGTCCTTGAAGCGTTGTTAGGAACCGCAACCTAATCAGATAGTCTACGAAGACTTCGAACTGATAGCATGTTTCACATTCATCTCGGTTATCATAAAGAAATAGAACGTACGCGACAAACAAAAGCAGCAATACGACACCCTCGTAGGCAACAATCTGTGCTGGTGTGACTGGATCAAACATCGAGAACCCCAAGAAGAGGAGAATAAAGATCATGACCTTGGAATCTCGACCAAGAAGTGCTGCGTTTGACGCGAGAGGCGCAAGCACTGCGCTAAGACCAATAACCAAAGTCAGGTTTGCTATGTAACTCCCTAGGACATTACCAAAGGCCAAATATGCACTGCCTGCCACAACCGCTAGAGAGCTCGAGACTATCTCCGGAAGCGAAGTCCCAACGGCAACAAGTGTAAGACCTATGAAGAGCTCGGATATGCCTGCAGATCTTGCTAGTTTGGATGCTGTCTCTACAAAGTATTCGGAACCTTGACTAAGCATGATAAGGCCAAGGGCTAGGAGCCCGACATTGAAGATTGCTGCCAAGGACTGCAACAAGACTCACCATCGGAAAACGCTGTATCACTGCATTCTATCATGAATCTATCCTTTTCTATTAGGTCTGAATCTCGTCTCAAAATCAGTCATCGACATAATGCTATCAGTAGTAGGACTACGGGTAATAACTCCGCCGCCACTATTAGACAACCTTTCGTTTTCCAACTTCACATATTGACAAAACAACAATGAATTCTTGAGATTCGTGCCATTGTGAATTTGGACAATCCTGAGAATGAATTGATACTGGAGGGTTTTTATTGCAGTGCACACTCGAGTCATGGAGTGAGGGGCAGAAATGACCATACAATCCGACACAAGAGATGAATTTGCCGCTGACGCTATCGAGGACACCAGAATAGCTCAAGGAATGCAGGCAATGAGTATTGTCCGTTCTCGACGTTCTATTCGACATTTCACAGGTCAAAAAATACCTGATAATCACATTGAATTCATCCTGGAAGCTGCTCGACACGCCCCAAGTCCTGAGAACATGCTGAGTATACGGCTCATTGTAATCAGAGATGATCAAGAGACAAAGGAGTTCTTGGCAGGCATCGCTCAGGAGAACGCACAGAAAGTATTCGGGTCAGCGCCCTTCGAGCTCACGAGCGGCCGGAATTGGTACATTGAAGATCAATTCAGAGCTGCTGTCTATTCTCGACTCCGTGATGGCGAGCTGTTCAGGTATCCTGAGAAGAGTGACACTGTAATCATAGTCTGTGCAAGTGATGCATGGAATGATGCGACAAAGTTGTATCCAAATGAGCTGTTTGGCTCCGTCACTGCAGGCATGGCTGTCCAAAACATGTGGATGGTAGCCTCTGCAATGGGCTATGGATGTGGGTACGAGGCTCTGGTTTGTTCTGACCCTAGGATTACAATGCTCATTCGCGACAGGCTCGGGATTCCTCCGACCTGGACCCCGCTTACAGCGTTTTGTATTGGTGTGCCTAGTAGGGCCAGACAGCTAGGACCAAGCAGACCGCCACTTGAAGGGCTGCTTTATGATGAGCGTTGGGGAAAACCATACAAGAGACTCGCCTTTAGGAGAAAGGAGTAGGCCCCTCTTTGTAAGTTAATGAGAGGTACTTGAAATGAGTGTCAAAAAGATTGCAGTCATTGGTGCAGGCTTGATGGGTTCAGGAATCTCGTATGTTTCTGCATGGTCTAGCTATGATGTGACAATGGTAGACGTAAACGATGAAGCTCTAGAACGTGGAGTGGAGAGGTTGCGTTCTTATGTGACGTCTGGAATCAAGAGAGGCAAGCTTTCTGATTCTGAGGCGAAGGATCTCCTAGGTCGTGTGAAGACAACCACAAACCTGGAGGAAGCGGTGAGTGACATTGATCTAGTCATTGAGGCCGTCTACGAGAACATGGAGGTCAAGAAGGATCTTTTCAACAGAATGGATAGTGTCGCGAGTCCACGGACTATTCTCGCTTCGAACACATCCTCGCTCAGCATTAGTGAGCTCGGCAAGTCAACAGCAAGGCCTGCCAAGGTAATAGGCATGCATTACTTCTCTCCAGTCCCAGCGATGAAGCTGCTTGAGGTCGTTGTCGGAGAACAGACAAGCAAGTCCACGATTGACACTGCAATAGCAGTCGGCCATAGTCAAGGCAAAACCACTGTCAGAGCTAAAGATAGTCCTGGTTTCATTGTCAATAGACTCGGAGCGCAGATCCTGAGAGCATCCGTCTTGGTCTTCGAACAAGGGATAGCAACTGCTGGCGAGATTGATTCGGCAATGAAGGAGCAATTCGGGATGCCTATGGGGCCATTGGAACTCACTGACTTCGTTGGAATAGACGTTTCATTTAGTACTATGACCACACTGTATAGGGCATTCGGCAATTGTTTCAAGCCTCCTGCAACTCTAACCGAACTGGTGGAATCAGGCACAATCGGAAGAAAGACAGGCAGCGGGTTCTACGAGTATGGTGACCAGCAACCTAGGACAGAAGAAGCCAAGGGTGCAGATCCAGTGAAGATAGCACTACGTATCATCGTGCCGTATCTCCGGGAGGCAATGATCGAAGTTGAAACAGCCATTGCAGTGGAGGAAGATATCGATAAGGCAATGAAGCTTGGCAGGAATTTCAAGGAAGGTCCATTCGAGACTATTGAACGTCTGGGACGTGACACAGTCCGTAAGGAGTTGAGGAAACTTCAGGAACAGTTTGGGGACTGCTACAGTCCTCCCAAAATGCTTCAATGAGCATTAATATGGAAGGAGAGTTTGAACAATGACTGAGCAAGTTGTGCTTTATGATGTAGGAGACGCTGTGGCAACAATCACAGTAAATCGACCAGAGAAATACAACGCTCTCAACATGGAAGTCAAGGAAGCACTTCTTGAAATGTTCATGAAAGCTGACAAGGACGAATCTGTTAGAGTAGTTGTATTGACTGGCAAAGGAGAAAAAGGCTTCATTTCCGGTGCAGATGTCAATGATTTCGTGGGCCGAGACTCGAAGACCATAAGACCCGTTGTTGAATCCAGCCGAAGAATATCTCGGCACATTGAATCCATGAGCAAACCTGTTGTCGCAGCAGTGAATGGCTATGCCCTGGGTGGCGGCTGTGAGATTGCAATGGCATGTGACATTAGATATGCATCTGTCAACGCTCGCTTCGGACAGCCGGAGATAAATCTTGGAACAATACCCGGAAATGGGGGAACTGTCAGGCTAGCGAGAATTGTGGGTCTTGGGATTGCCAAAGAACTTGTTCTGACTGGAGGCTTGATTTCAGCTGAGGATGCATTCAGAATAGGACTTGTGAATAGACTCTTTGAGTCTGTGAGTGCTTTGAGAGAGGGTGTTGCAGACCTTGCAACAAAGCTGGCCAAAAAACCCGGAGTTGCTGTTGGGCTTGCAAAGCAGTCTCTCAACAATACGTGGCGAATGTCACTTGATGAGCATCTAGAGTGTGAGCTCGAAGCCTTCTGCCAGACATTCGATACACAAGATATCAGTGAGGGGGTGGCGGCGTTTCTTGAGAAACGCAAACCCGAATTTGACCATCAGTGATGGATGACTGCTTGATCCGCTCTTCGCATCACCCGTGGGGTAGTTGGAGACTGATGGAGTTTTTAGGGCGAGAATCCAGCTAGATGTGATGTGGTAGCCTAATGTATCTCAAAGGAATGGACAAGTTTCGTGAGAAACTGCCGAAGTATACTGGGCGAAAGATAGCGCTTCTTGGGTTGGTAATACTCGCAACATGGACGGCTGTCTTCATTCTCCTTCTGTTGGCTGATTCTATTGCACGACTCTATCCACAGATCTCTGTTCTTGTCACTGCCGAGCCGGTCATTCCAGTTGTCGCGGCCCTCATTGTGCAGCTAATGGCATTTGGGCTGATATGGCGAGTATGGCACAACAAGGATCGGTTTCGCAAGGAACTCGGGGATCTTGCCTATCAGAAGGCGATACCCAGAGGACTATTCGGAGTCTCTTTAGTCGTTGCAGTATGCCTTCACATTTATGTCCCAATTGGAGCACTCCCATTTGGTCCTCCGGTCAATGACCTCACAACAGCGCTCTCCGAGCCTTTTCTATCCATTCTTGGTGTCCCCTTTGAGATCGACATATCGATTCGAGTTCTTGGTGCACTCTTCTTCATCATACTGGGTATGTTAACGGTCAGAAGTGCAGTCTTTACCTTCGGAATTGATTACATGGCATTGGTCTACCTGTATTTTCCAGAAGAATCTGAAATCCAACAGCACGAGATATACTCGGTTCTTCGTCATCCCGCTTATTTCGCGGTACTATCCTTCGCATTAGGTGGCTTCCTATTTCAGATGTCAGTCTATTCGTTCTCGTTCTTCTTCATGTTCTTCCTCGGTCTGATGGCCCACATTCTACTTGTCGAGGAAAAAGAGCTTGAAGAGAGATTTGGTGATTCGTTCAGAGAGTATAGACAAAGAGTGCCAGCGCTTCGAATAAGGGCACAAGACCTCAGGAAGTTCTTCAGATTCTTGACCAAGAAAGGGACAGAATAGAATCCTATCGATTACCATTCAATCGTCTTGTCTTCATGCTTTGAGTAGCAAGATTCGCAGACTCGCAGAGGGAAGCTGGGTTTCGTGCACATCAGCTGATGAGATTCGACGCCAACGTCGCTGACCGGCAAGGTTGTTCCACACAAGTTGCACCGGTATAGAGCTGTAATCTCAAACTTGATTTCCCGGGACGGACAATTATATACTCTCACATTTCGCTTGGAACTGCCTAGCTCTCTCATATCGCCAAAAACTCTCAGAGAGTGTAGAACAGGATACATGCCAACAAGGCTCTCAGTACAGAGGCTTTTGGGGGATCCCCAGCTGAACTCATATGTCTGACCCTTCTTGTGACCTGCGCGGCAGTTTCCATCATCTGTGACTTTGACACAGAAATTGACTGGTTCAGCCCAATTGTCCCGAAGTCTAAGCAAGGATTTATCCGGCGACTGTCTTCTTGTAGGCAAAAACATCACCACATACGAAAGAATACTCTATGGTAATATCCGATTTGCTCGGTCCTTCTGAGTACACGTGTTGAACCTGTGTAATAAACCACTCTAAGCTGATAATGGAAGCTGCTGATAGTGGGAGTATTGCCCTTCTTCCCAGATTCAATATATGCGATTACCGGATTAGGAGACTTCCTGAACCCCCTAAAGGTTGTACTTGGAGCGCTAACCTTTCTCCTAATCATCATTGACTGGAAAAGACTCTGAAGTCATGACCCACCAAAACTATCGATAGGGCTTCTAGTCTTCCCACATGTGAGAATGAACGAGACAGCTCTAGGTTTGACAGCTCCTTTCAGAAGCCTTTAATGATGCCAATCAGCGCACTCGTATTGACAAGGTTTCTTCGTGGAGGCATCCGACTTGAATAATCGAAACGTCGCAATCGTCCTGCTGGTGATCCTTATCGTCGCATCAGTTGGAATCGCAATCATGTTCCTGCCAGGCTCTGCACCACCGGAGGAACCAAACGTGCGTCCTCAAGTCGCGTTGACAAGCCCTAGCGAAGGCCTTACAGTCTCGGGTATGGTCACAATCAATGTCTCAGTAGTAGACGAAGAGGATCTAGTTGCGGATATCTTCATTGACGGCTCACTGATTGCAGTGGCCAACACCCTGGAGTGGAATACAACTGCGTACCCGGATGGGAAACATTCGATACGTGTTGACGTGGTCGACAGCGATGGTCTGGATGACTCTGACAGTATTGAGGTCACTGTGGACAATGTTGAAGAAACGCTGCTTCCTTTCAGTGACCCTTTCAGCGTTTTGAACTACAACATCCTTGAATCTGGACATGGTGACGAATGGCTAACTGTCATCAAGGGCGCTAATCCGGATCTAATGATACTTGTCGAAACTGGCTACTGGGATGACAACTCGAATGAGGTACTCAACGCAGCAGTTAGTGAGCTCAATTTGTACTTCCCAGAGGAGAATCCATTCGTCGGATATTGCGCACAAAATGTCTACTATCCCACAACCGGAGAAGCCATTCTGAGTCGATTCCCCATCAAGAGCTTCAGGCAAATTGGTGTAGTACCTCTTGATGATGGTTCTGACTATGATGTCACACATGACTTCATTGAAGCAGTCGTTGATATCAATGGCACAGATGTCTACGTCTTCGGAGGTCACTTGAAAGCATCGCAGGGTGAAACCGAAGAATGGAGGCGGGAGAGAGAGATGGAGGGAATGATAAACTACATGGACAGTCTTGGCAATGTGCCCATATTGTACCTTAGTGATCAGAACTCCTTCTCACCGTATGATACTGATTCTCTGGGACCATTTGGTATGGAGTTGGGTTATGGTCCCATGACAATGATGCTGAATCCAGATGACACGACCTATGGTCAGTATGCCTCAACAGTACACAATTTCACTGATGTCTTCAGGACCCTGAACTCCACAGATCCGGGCCACACTTACGGACATCAAGACCGTTACATATCATTTCGAATTGACTACATAGTTGTGAACTCCTTCTTCGAGGACATGCTTGTGAATTGCACAGTCATTGATGACCCACCAGCCCACACGGCATCAGATCACTATGCAGTTGAAGCATTCTTCCACTGGAACATAAGCCTAATTCATGAGCCAGGTTCATCTGGCAATGAAGGTTCATCGGAAGCAATGCATCAAGCAGACTTACCTCGGACCGTGCAGTCTCAATCCAAAGCCACAACACATCTACGTTTTATTCTTCAGTGCCTGTCTGAAGAGTTGAATGTGAGGGACAAGGGCCTTGACCAGTTTGCTCTCCGCCTTGTTCAGGTGTTCTGAAAACGTTGTTCGAGGAACCTGATTGTCCGCGGCTATGGTCTGAACGTTTGACTTCCTGGGGAAATTGAAGTAACCGTATATGTAGGCCGTCAGCAATGCGTCTATTTGCTTCTCGGTTAGGTCAGCAAACAGGGAATCAACGGTTAAGGTCAGCGAGCCCGCAATTGATCCGTTGAAGGGAATCTTCCTCAGAATCTCCACTTCGAAATCTCTGGCTTTCAGCCTCTTTAACAGCTTCTTCACGTCCTCGTGCTTGAATGCAATTACCCTGCGGTACTCCCATCCGTTCTCATAAGTGACGGGTGGCAAATCTAGTATGTTCAAGCCTTCAAGTTGATTGGTGACCGAATCATATGAACCGATATCACATTTCTTTGTGATAAGGTGGACCTTGTTTCCATCATCTACCTCTTCCATGATGTGCGAAAACTCAGCGAACTGCTCGAGAACCGACTCGTATTGATCAACGTCTTCAGTGACGAGCTCAATAACATCATGTTCAAGATTGCACCATTCTACCATCTTCAGGGTCGGGAACCTTCTTGATATGTTTCCGGTTGGACAATCGTGCCTTACTTTGAGGAATACTTCGAACAGTGGCATGGATCGTAATCGACAGCTTTGACACTTATAGTATGGGCCGTCATATGACGGCATCGTCTTCGAGGTCCATTGATCATCAGTTGATTGCATCAGTCTGATGCAGTTTCAAGCTATTGTCAAAAGAAATTGACATGACCCAAAAGCCTTGTCAAAAAATCTAGTGGAGATTACTTAAATATCTCTGAAACAGGTCATAGCCTGAGATTAGGAATGAAATCCCAAATGACGCGTGACGAAGGTGTCTTGAAAGCACTGGCAAACTCGACCAGAAGAGAGATAATTCGACAGATTGCCGACAGGGGCACTGCAACATACTCCGAGATAATGCAAGTTCTTGGTTTGGATTCCTCACTTGAGAGTGGGCGATTCAATTACCATCTCAAGGAGCTAACCGACGCAGGTCTTATCGACAGAATCGATGGCGTCTATACTATCACCGATCTTGGCACGGGGGCTCTTTTTTTGTTGGACCAAGTCAGAGATGACAGACATGTGGACAGACACGGTGTACTCTCGGCGGTCATCTCCATGAGCCCGAAAGAGGAGATAAAATTGTTCATCAATCAAAACCTGTTTGGACTTGGTCTGGTCACATCCATGGTCAGCTTGCTGCTTTCGTTTATCTTTCCTTGGCTTTTCCCAATCTTCCTTGTTCTCATGACCGTAGGACTGTTGACGCTAAGGGAATCAGCCATCTATCTATTAGGCATTGCCAAAAAACACAATCTGGGACTCTCCACGCTGTTGCTGATTGATAGCAACTGGTTCTTGATAAGATCACCCAATAGAGGAAGTTTCATGGCTTTCGCTTTCTTCTCCCTTACTTCTGTTGTTTCTTTGATTCTATTCATCATCTTGGTTGCTTCTGGAGGTATAATGGCTCTCCCAGGTGTAGGTCTACTCCTGTTTGCGGTTGTACTCTTCACTACACCTATTGCTTTCAGCATTGCAGAGACAGCGATTAAGAAGGCCGATGCACTGGAGCTGATGGAGAGTGAATGATGACACCCAGGACGAGAAGAAACTGGATGAGCTTCTTCTCTTGCTGTCTCAACCCCTTACGAGGCTAATACTCACACTATTAGCGGGATCTGATCCTGGACCTCTGCCTATTCAGAATCCAGACGTTGCACGAATATCGAAATGAGAAGAGAAGCAGGAGTGTATTGCTCTTATCGGACAATTGGAATGACAGTCATGCTGTGTAATATCCGCTTTCTGACGTCACATGAATTGGTCATTTTGGAATCTCTGAACACCGTCATATGCCGGTAGAAAGCTAATGCAGTTTGGGGCTTTGGTGAAGACAGAACTAACATGTCAGATTGCACAGCTGGTACACAATGTATAGTGAAGCGAGTTCGCCCAGCAGCTTTTGGTATTGAAGAAGAGAAGTCATCTATTACAGAGCGGAAGGGAGAATCTCTTCATTCAACAGATTCCCAGGAGACCCTCAAAGATGATAGACACCGTATCAGATCCGAACAACAGAAGGCAAGGGCACTTGCAGTGTGGCATAGGACATCTCTCATTCGCTGAACTCATCGAGGAAGGGAACTGTGTGGATGAGATAGAATTCCGGGGGAGTCTTTCGTCTCATCTCCAACACCGCGGCCAAACAAGAGTCCGAATTCAGATTTCAGTAATGATGTATGAACCTGAGAACTCCTTTATAACTGGAAATCCTTCAAGAGTCCAGGTAGGAGGCATTTCACATGCCTTCAGTGTACCTTCTGATTCAAAGTAAAACCATAGTATGTGTGGGATGTACTTGATAATCTCACGAAGATTGAGGGGATTAACGAACCAAATGTCGTTACAGGTCCATATGACATAATCGCCTACGTCGAAGTCTTCTCAAATGACGAGACAAATGACCTCGTCAGCAGCATTCATGAAGTAGAGTAGGTCATTCTTTCCGGAACTTGCATGTCCATATTAAGCGAATGATAGTGAAATCACTCGCTGCTCTTGACACGCGGATCCGACACGATCTGAATGGCGTTTCCCTCTGTGTCATCAATGTTGAAGTATGAGACCATATCAGGGATGTCTTCTATCTCTGTAGCTTCAACTCCCTTTCCAATCAAGTATTCTCGTGTGGCATCAAGGTCTTCGACGACCAGGGTCAAGGTCCCAGAGCCTCTTTGAATTTCTCCCTCTCTCCTTAGATTGAGACCTAATCGTGCTCCAGTCACAGGTAGTGCTAGTTCTGCCCAGCCTGCTTCTTCGCCGCCGTCCCACACAGTCTCGAAACCTAGAACATCCATATAGAACGACTTGGCCCGATTAAAGTCCTTAACGTTGTACTGAAAGTAAACTTGGTCTTGTTTGTAAGGTATTGGATACTTTGCAGACATAATGCTCTCTCCTCAAAGATACCTATACGTTGGCTTCAGAAGACATAAGCCCATTGATGAGTACCTTTTGCGAGGTTCTAAATGGAGGATTGTCACTAGTAATTGAACATGGGGCAACAATCTGGTTGTCTGAGAGAGAGGCACAGCAGATATGAAAGAGGCTCTCTGGAACCCGACGAAGCAGACAATCGAGAATGCAAACATCACGAAGTTTATCGATTCTGTAAACAAGAAACACAATCTGGGAATCAGTAACTACAATGAATTATACAGATGGTCCATAGACAACATCGAAGACTTCTGGGCCGCTATGTGGGAATTTGGAGATATACGTGCATCAAAGAAGTACAGAGCAGTTGTGGACGACCTGGGGAAGTTTCCCGGCGCAGATTGGTTCCCGGAAGCTCGACTGAATTTTGCAGAGAATCTCTTGAGGCACAGGGATGAATCAACGGCGCTCATCTTCAAAGGTGAGACAAGAAGTATTACCAGAATGACCTATGCAGAATTGTACAATGCTGTTGCAGTGCTATCCGATTCACTGCGCAATATTGGGGTTCAGGCCGGAGATCGCATTGCATCATACATGCCTAACACTCCGGACACAGCAATAGCTATGCTAGCTACCACAAGCATCGGTGCAGTCTGGTCATCGTGCGGAACCGGACTAGGACCAAAAGCTGTTCTTGACAGGTTTGAACAGGTTGAGCCGAGAGTTCTATTCACAGTCGACAGCTACTCCTACAAAGGAAAGGATTTCGATGTGTTGTCGAAAGCTGAAGAAGTCGCCAATGGAATACCGTCAATTGAGAAGACAGTTGTAGTCCCCTATCTCAGAGAGGAGTTTGACATCAGTTCACTTCCACACTCTATTCTCTATAGTGATTTCACAACAGCAAGCATGAGGCCAGAAATCCAGTTTGAACAGTTACCCTTTGGCCATCCGGTCTACATCATGTTCTCATCTGGTACTACAGGCAGGCCGAAATGTATGGTTCAAAGCGCTGGAGGGGTTCTAATCAAACATCTCAAAGAGCTATTGCTTCACACCGACTTGAAGCGGGAAGACAGAATGTTCTACACCACAAGTCCTAGTTGGATGATGTGGAACTGGATGCTGAGCTCACTGGCTGTAGGTGCTACTGTCGTACTCTATGATGGCAATCCCAACTACCCAGATTGGCGTACAATGTGGCAGTTAATCCAAGACGAACGTGTTACAATCTTCGGCTGTAGTGCTACCTACATAAACTACCTGAAGAGCCAGAATGCAAGGCCTAGAGAGGATTTCGACTTATCCTCGCTGAGAGAAATATCTCAAACTGGATCTGCACTATCTGCTGAAGGATTCCAATACGTGTACAAGGAGATCAAAGAGGACTTGCACTTCAACTCAATCAGTGGCGGCACAGACATCAATGGATGTTTCGCCGCAGGAACACCGATACAACCTGTCTATGCCGGTGAGCTACAGGGCCCATGTCTCGGAATGAGGATTCGAGCATATGATGAAGAAGGAAACAGTGTACTTGACCAAGAAGGTGAGCTTGTCTGCGAAGCCCCGGCCCCTTCTATGCCTCTGTACTTTTGGGATGACTCCGATGGTACAAGATACAAGGAGGCATACTTCAATGTCTATCCTAATGTGTGGCATCACGGAGATTGGATTATAATGCATGTTGACACGGGAGGGTTGACATTCCTCGGTCGGTCTGACTTTACATTGAAACCGTCTGGAGTTCGGATTGGGCCATCGGAGATCTACAACGTTATTGAAGAGATTAGGGAAATCGCAGATAGTATAGTGGTTGGACAGAACTGGGCGGGTGACCAACGTATACTGCTTTTCGTCAAACTGACAGATGGGGTTCAGTTGACAGAGGAATTGAAACAAGAGATCAGGCGGGATTTACGTGTTAAGGCGGGTCCCAGACATGTACCTGAACTAATACTGGAGGTGCAGGCCATCCCATACACTTTCAGCATGAAGAAGGTTGAGAGTGCTGTGTGGAATATCGTGAACAACAGGCCTGTCACAAATAGGGATGCAATCAGCAATCCGGAATCACTTGACCACTACCAGAGAATTGTGGACAGTCTAAAGTAACCAAGGAATAGATCAACTGGACCGATTCTAACTAAAGCTAAACAAGTTTCTCACCGAGTCCCTTTCTGATTATTATGATAATTACCAGAAGGGCGAGGATTTCCAGAAGACCGGCTACTACGAAAACACCCACGAAGTCGGTGAATATTGTCAATATCCCAAACACAAGCGGTCCAATGGTTATTCCAATATTGCCCATGAGATTGAAGAATCCCATTCCCATGGCGGAATCCTTCTGTTCCACAGTATCGCCTACCAGGGCCATAGCAGGTGGTGCCGTTACTCCAGAGAACAGTCCAAGGAGTGCTAGCATGAGCAATAGTGACTCAAAGCCAAGGACGCCAACAGCACCAAGTAGGGTCAGGATAATGCCATAGCTGATGCTCCCGACAACTAGAGGTCTATAGCGACCGTACTTGTCAGATAACTTGCCCATTGGATACTGGAGGATTATGAATGGGGTTGCGAAGATGGCCAAAGACAAACCTCTGAGAGATTCTGATAAGCCGAGAACAGTTGATAGGAAGAGGGGCAACGCTGTCAGTATGAACCCAATGTGAAGTCTGTCAACCATATTGAACAGGCCAGGGACCACAAGCCTAGGATGGGTTCTTACTATATCGAGGCTTTCCCTCAGCTCCGGCCGGGCCTTCGTGAATTCGGGCTCTTTTAGGCCAGCGAGAGCAAGAATGAATGCCGCTATGTTCAGGCCAGATGCAACGTAATATGGCATGAACACTCCATACGATGCAATAACACCCCCTAGTGCGGGTCCCAATCCCATTGCCGTAGCCAGGAAGGCTCCAAAGAGGCCCATATTCTTCCCACGGGAACGCTCTCCCGAGAAGTCAATTGCAAGTGTCATGAAAGTCTGCCATGCCATGACTGTAAATGCACCCTGTATGAACCTGTAGACTAGAAGCAGTGGATACACTAGCGCAGTGGTCATCAGAAAATAGAACAGAACTGACCCTGCTGTTCCAACGAAGACAAAGGCTCTTCTCTTTGCCCAAAGGTCAGAGAGTGCGCCTACGGTTATTCCTACTGTCAGATACGACAAATAGAGTGTTGTATCGAATAGCGAATACTCGAGCTCGCTGATTCCGACAAATCTGTCCAGAATGAACTCTGGCTGGTTTACGTGAAGTATGGCGGCCGCCGTGATGGTGAGTAGTGTCAAGAATCCAAGGAAGCCGATCCTTCTCGTTTCTCCGGTGCGGCCTTCTTGTCTATCTAGTGCGAGACTCTCTTGTTCAGACACCACATCGCTATCTCCGTACTTCGAAATCATTCTGCGGCAGAATTGCAGCGTTTGCCTTGCGACTCACAGATAAGGCTTGTCTTTGAGTCTCAATATAGATGTGCACAGGGATACTGAATCAATGTCAGTCCGAAGGGTCAAGCGTCTCATCCATGGCTCCAGTTCTGTATCCATAAACATCTAAGGTCACGTACTTGAAACCATTCTCCCTCGCTAGCTCGTGAAGCGTATCCAGAAGAGATTCATCAAACAACTTGTTTCTCTCATCGCGCCCGACCTCAATGCGGACGACATCCCCGTGGAATCTTGCACGGACACAGTCAATGTCAAAGAGGTCTTTGACCCCCTGTTCGATTCTTTCGATTCTTCTTACTCTCTCTTCAGTAATCTCAATGCCGTAGGGGAACCTGCTTGACAAGCATGCCATGGAAGGTCTATCTGCTACAGACAGACCGATCTCTCGAGCATATTCACGAATCTCGTCCTTTGTGATGCCTGCTGTTCTGAAGGGGGAGACTATGCCTGCTTCCTGCAGCGCCTTAGCACCCGGTCTATGTCCTTCCATATCACTTGCATTCGTGCCATCAACCACAAGGTCCATACCCAGATTATCAGCAGCATTCAACCACACGACTGCCAACTCCTGTTTACAATGGTAGCAGCGATCAACTGGGTTTTTCACAAGTTCTTCATTGGCGAGCTCGTCAACTTCAATGATTTCTAGCCTAATTCCCAACTCCTTGGCTACATCCTGTGCAGCAGCTAGTTCGGATCTCGGAAAAGTAATACTGTCCACTGTCAGGAGAGCGGTTTCTTTCGCGTTTTGCTTTGAAAGGTGAGCCAAGACCGTGCTGTCTACTCCCCCACTGAATGCAACTAGGACCCTCTTCTCTCTAAACAGGTTTCGGACTATGTCGAATTTGGCTTCAGCTAACATCATCGGCTACTTCTCGAGGCAGACTGAATGAGCGGTCTTAAGCCTATGGAAAGCAACAACAGACTACTCTCATTTCAGTTCCGACATTGCAAGAAATACAAAACGTTATTCATTGATCGCTCAGATTCATTGTCCCTAGCCGATATGCACAGCGAAACATAACAGTTATGAGGACCCCTTTCTGCAATCGCTCAAGTCTACAGAAATGTCTGGTGAGGCTACATAGTGAAACGCGAAAGAAAGACTCTGGCGGCAATCTTTGTCGTCTGCATCGTGGGTATAACGACTGGAGTAGTTATATACACCGGACAGACTCTAGGTAAGAGCTTGTTGACAGTGTCAACAACCACAAGCCTCTTCGATACTGGAGTGCTTGACACACTCAAGACCGAGTATGAGGCTAGTCATCCCGACATCATTCTGGCCTTCATATCAGCAGGCACAGGTATTGCGATCACCCATGCCAAGAACGGCGATGCAGATCTGATTCTCGTCCATTCTCCGTCGCACGAGAAGGCATTCATGGATGAGGGCTTTGGAGTCAACCGGAAAATACTCGCTTACAACTTCTTCACTATAGTGGGGCCAAGCGAAGATCCAGCAAACATTAGCGGAGTTGACGCGAGTACGGCGTTGTCTCGAATCTATGATTATGGTCAGAGCCTGAACTCGAGCATCTGGGTCACAAGAGATGATAACTCCGGGACGAACTCGAAAGAGAAACAGCTATGGGCTGCTGCAGGTTTTGACTATGAAACAATCAAGGAGGCCGATTGGCTAGTTTCGTCCGGTACGGGAATGGGTGCAACATTACGAATGGCAACTGAACTCGAATTGTACACACTTTCTGACATCGGGACCTACTTGAAGTTCTTCGCTGATGGTCTTATTGACCTGCAGCAATTGGTTGTTCCCTCGGAGTCATTGCTCAATGTGTATAGCGCGATAGCTGTCAATGCGTCACGTGTTGAGGGTGCAAGATTCAATCTTGCGATGGACTTCATTGCCTGGTTGGTTGACAGTTCAGCTCAGGAGACCATCGGCAACTTTGGACTTGAGGACTATGGCCAAGCCCTTTTCCTTCCAGCCGTGGGGGTTATCGAGTCTCAGACATCCAATGAAATCTATGGTTGGATCCGAAGCTATGCATTCTTCGATTATGACGGCACGCTATACGAGTGTCCTCCACCGTGGAGAGAAGGTGATTATGGACTGTATCAGTCCTAGCGGAGAGTAGGAAGTACCATGACCCTAGCAAGTGAAATCGTGGAAATAACCCTCAGAAGTCTATTCGTGTCTGGGTTTGCCGCATTCATAGCCACGCTGATTGGCCTTCCCATCGGCGTCCTAGTCGGATTGAGGAAATTCCGAGGGAGACCTTTGGTCAAAGGAGTTTTCAATGGTATGATGGCTATGCCAACCGTAGCTCTAGGGTTGATTCTCTACTTGCTATTCTCCCAGACTGGGCCCTTGGGCTTTCTTCAACTTCTGTACTCCCCTTATGCCATCATTGTTGGACAAGCAATTCTGGTTGTCCCCATAATGGTGAGCATAACTACTGAAACAATTGAGAACGTTGACCCCTCGATTCGAGAGCTTGCCCTCACGCTCGGGGCTGACGAAAGCGGCGCCCGGGCTGCAGTACTCCGTGAATCCATTGGGGGCATTCTCCTGGCCTCGTCTGCCAGCTTTAGTCGAGCTATCTCCGAACTTGGAGTGGCACTGATGCTTGGGGGAAACATCGTAGGGCTCACAAGGATACTAACGACTGCTATTGCACTTGAGACCGCGAGAGGAGAGGTTGCTCTAGGTATTGGCTTAGCCGTCGTTCTTCTAGTGGTTATGCTTGTGATTAACGTGTCTCTGCGTCTTGCTGAGAAAAGAGTGCGGTGGTGGTTATGGCAATAATCGAACTCGTTGATTTGAGGGCTGGCTACGATGGCCAGCTTGCTCTAAAAGGTGTGAACCTAGAGATCGATCAGGGTGAGATTCTCTCGCTCATCGGCCCCAATGGCGCAGGGAAGACGACACTGCTAAAGACGATCGGGGGTCTCATATCGCCATCATCAGGAAGTCTAGTATTTCGGGACACGGATATAACAGACACAAACAGAGAGATTCTACGAGAAAACGCAACTCTTGTCTTCCAGAACCCGGTTCATTTTGGAACAACTGTTTACAAGAATGTGGCTTATGGTCTTCGCATAAGAGGTGTCGATGAATCCGATGTTGACAAAAGAGTGAAAGAGACCCTCGAGCTCTTGGGCCTGTCGGGATTTGAGTCACGCAATGCCCGGAAGCTGTCCGGTGGGGAGCAGCGGAGAGTGTCTCTTGCTAGGGCAGTAGCTATTGACTCCTCAATACTCTTGCTGGATGAGCCCGGAGCGGACCTTGACCTAGAGAGCAAGCGAATTGTCGAGGAAACTCTAAGATCACTAAGCAAGGATAGAGGAACCACTGTTGTTATGGCAACACACGATATGTTTCAGGCGAAGACGCTTGCAAGCAGAATAGCGACTGTTCAGGATGGACAGATTGAGCGCATCGGACGAGCCTCCACAGTATTCAGGCTTGAGCTGGAGAGCAGAATCGGAGACCATCCCGTCCTCAACAGATTCCGTGCACAAGCAGTCTGGATTGAATCTGATTGGACCAAAGGAGGACATCTCAGATTGAGACTAGAAGGAGGCCTAACACTTGAGGCAACAGGCCATCGGGATGGCGATGTCACAATCATCATTCCTCCTGAAGACATCATAATCTCTAGGCAAGCCGTTTTATCAAGCGCTCGGAACTCGCTGAAAGGGAGTGTAATCAACATCGAGGCGTCCAACTCATCAGTTCTACTCACAGTTGATGTGGGTATTGAGTTAGTGGCACAGATCACAGAAGATTCCCTGAAACGTTTGAAGATAGAGAAGGGAGATGAAGTATTTGTCACATTCAAGGCGTCATCAGTGACTGTCTACTAGGATGGCCGAAGTGCATGATGGAACATAACAGTTATCTCCAAACCGCATTGCCAGTGTGATGAAAATGGTCGACATGCAAGCCAAAGGCACTGCAGAGGATTCAGCAAAGCAATTCGAACCTCTCATGGATGATTATGGTCGGCCAATAAACTACCTTAGATTGTCACTCACTCAGCGATGTAATCACTCTTGCCTCTTTTGCCACAGAGAGGGTGAGTACGAACCCGGATCCGAGATGACAATACAAGAGATTGAGCGCTTGGTTCAGCTTGCTGCTCGACACGGAATCAAAAGAGTCAAGCTAACGGGTGGAGAGCCTCTTCTGAGAGATGACATAATCGACATTGTCAAACTTCTCTCTCCACTTGTGGACGACCTATCTCTTACAACAAATGGATCGCTTCTCCAAGATCTGGCTCCAGACCTGAAAGCAGCTGGACTTGATAGAATCAACGTCAGCCTTCACACACTCAGAGAGGAAACGCACGGACGAGTCACTGGCAGCAAGGACTTGGACAGAGTGAAGAAGGGCATCAAAAAGTGCATTGAGGTTGGTTTGACCCCTGTCAAGATCAATATGACCTTGCTTAGCGGTTTCAATGAGAATGAGGTCGAGTCAATGATAGACTTCGCCGGAGAGGTCGGTGCCACACTCCAACTAATTGAGCTTCAGGAGTTTTCTGGAGACACTGAGAGCTACACGAATCTATGGGTTGATCTCAATCCGATTGAAAAACATCTTGACAAAGTCAGCATCAAGGTGGAGCAGAGGTCACTGCATGGGCGCAGATTGTACACAGTTCCCACAGAGAAGGGATTGGTCAGAATAGAGGTTGTTCGACCGATGAACAACCCCTCATTCTGCGGTCAATGTACGAGACTGAGGGTGACTTCCGATGGTAAGCTGAAGCCATGTCTCAGACGAAATGACAATCTCGTGAACACTCGTGAGTATCAGGACATATCTGAGGCTGAAACCAAGCTCCTTGACGCCTTGCTGAAGGCGGTCCGACTTAGGGAGCCCTTCTGGAATGAGGAGGACAAAACATGATAGATGTTAGAGAGAATGACTTCTCAATCGATGAGGTAGTAGAAAACACACGTAAGCCCGAGATGGGAGCGATAGCGCTTTTCCTAGGAACAGTGAGAAACTTCAGCAGAGGAAAGGCTGTCGAGAGACTCGAGTTTGAGAGCTATGAAGGTCTAGATGTCGAGAAGCTTGAAGAAGTCCGGAAGGAGACCATAGATCGGTTTGGAGTCACAGACGTATCCATCATACACAGGATTGGTACGCTACAGGTCGGAGAGAACATTGTTGTCATTGTAGTTGGCTCTGCACATCGTGACGAAGCTTTCAAGGGTTGTCGATATGCAATTGACCGACTAAAAGAGATTGTACCAATCTGGAAGAAGGAGTTCTTCGAAGGAGGAAGCTATTGGGTTGGGGAGGAAGAAGCTATGGATAGAGAGTCCATGGCAAAAGACACTCGCGTTAGCATGGTCGACATATCACAGAAAGAGCTCAGTCTGAGGACCGCAATTGCTGAAGGGTTTGCCATCCTTGCACCAGAGACAGTCGAAGCAATTCGCCTCCAGAAGACTAAGAAAGGAGACGTACTATCTGTTTCAGAAACAGCAGGTATTCTAGCCGCAAAGAAGACTTGGGATCTTATCCCGTTGTGCCATCAGATTCCGCTTTCCTCTGTCGGCGTTTCTTTCGAATTCCTTGAAGATCGCGTGAAGGCGGTCTGTGAGGTTACTGCGACCTATTCCACGGGCGTAGAGATGGAAGCACTCGTAGGAGTCACAACTGCTCTTCTTTCTGTGTGGGACATGGTCAAGTATCTGGAGAAAGACGAAGATGGCCAGTATCCAACGTCGCGTCTTGAGGGAATCCAAGTCACAGAGAAAAGGAAGAGTGTTGTGGAATGAAGGATGAACATAGTCGAGATCAGAAGATATCAACAGGATTCGCAGTTCTTGTTGTCAGCGATTCTCGGACCATTGAGACCGACAAATCAGGAAAGTTGGCTCAAGAGCTTCTAGTCAGGGAAGGACATTCCGTTGAGAGGTACGACATCGTGCGGAATGATGAGACTGAGATCAGGCAGACTGTGGAAACCTACCTTCGTAATTCCGCAATACGTGTGATTCTTACGAGTGGTGGAACTGGTGTTGGCAGAAAGGATCTGACTGCAAGCGTCCTAGAATCAATGTTTGACAAGACCCTGACCGGATTTGGTGAGCACTTCCGTCGCCTCAGTATCAAAGAAGTTGGGCTCGCCGCTGTGTATAGCCGCAGTACGGCCGGACTAATCGGAAGCACAGTTGTGTATTGTCTTCCAGGTTCTAAGAACGCAATGAAGACTGCGCTCAAGAAAGTAATCCTGCCGAGCATTGGTCATCTGATTTGGGAGGTTGACCGTTGAGAGAAATGGAACCATTCAAACTACTTGTATCACAAGAGAAAGCCGAAGAGATAGTTCTCGAGAACTGTACTCCAATAGAGGACACAGAGAGTGTCAAGATTGAGGCCTCTGCAGGACGGGTTCTGGCAGTCGATGTCAGGGCTGACAGATCAGTTCCACCATTCGACAGGTCGGCGATGGATGGATATGCAGTCATCGCAAAGGACACTTTCGGAGCGGATACAAAGGAGGTACTTTTGCGGCTAGATGGAGTCATCCATGCAGGGGAAGTATCAGACGTTCGAGTCTCAGGTGGTCGCTGCATTCAGATAGCAACAGGCTCTCCACTGCCCGAGGGAGCAGATTCGGTTGTCATGGTCGAATACACAGAGAAACGCGGCGATGAGATTCTCATCACCCGACCAGTGTATCCCGGGGCAAATGTATCAAACAAGGGCGAGGACATAGTCGAAGGTGACGTAGTACTAGAGAAGGGTACTTTCCTGACGCCGGCAAAGACTGGCACACTTGCTGCACTTGGACTGACTGAGATCGAAGTTTATTCGAAACCGCGCGTCGCTGTGATTCCAACTGGAAAGGAAATAGTCTCTCCTGGAGAACAGCTCGCCCCTGGACAAATCTATGACATTAACTCCTACACACTTCTGACGGTTCTCGAGAAGCACGGCGTATCGGTTGAGCAATTCCCTGTTGCAGCAGATGAAATTGAGACACTAAAGGAAGCACTGACCCAGGGATTGGAGTACGATATGGTAGTACTCTCTGGTGGTAGCTCTGTGGGAGAAAAGGACTTGTTGGCGGGAATCCTGACTGAATTAGGTGAGGTTCTTTTCCATGGCGTTCAGATTAAGCCAGGGAAGCCTACGCTTTTCGGTATAGTAAACAACACACCGGTCTTCGGAATGCCAGGATACCCCACTTCATGCCTAAGCAACGCATACATCTTCTTGGTTCCTGCAGTGAGGAAAATGGCACGTCTTCCCAGTGTGTACGAGAGAACAGTCACTGCTAAGATTGGAAAACGGATAGTGTCCTCGTCCGGACGAAGGCAGTTTCTCACTGTTAGACTGGAGGGTGATGTTGCACATCCAGTATACAAGCACTCTGGAGCTATCACTAGCATGGCACAGGCAGATGGTTATGTCATCCTTCCAGTCAATCTTGATGTGATTGAGGAAGGCGAATCTATCGAGGTTATATTGCTTGACTAGATTAGTCGCTTTCAAACCAAATTCCATCAACAATCCTATCATACAGTGATTGCTCGATGTTTCCACCGCTTACAATTGCGACCACAGTCATTCCCTTGAATCTCTCTGGATCCTCAACTATCGGTCCAATGGAAGTAGCGCCGGCGCCTTCGACTATTTGATTGTGCTCTAACCACAGTAATCGAATTGCTTTGGCGACTGTAACTTCTTCTGTGAGTACTAGCTCGTCAACATTCTGAGCAATCAAATCAAAGGTCATGGAATCAGGTTCGAGCCCTCCTAGAAACGCCTCAGCTAAAGTTTCGAACTCCTCTATCTGAACAATCTTCCCTGCGAGCCACGATTGATACATTGTTGCTGCGCCTTCCGTTTGCACTCCCATCACATGCGTTTCAGGGCGTAGCGCCTTGACTGCAATGGCGATTCCAGATATCAGCCCTCCACCTCCCACAGGAACGATAATTGAGTCGAATGAATTCAGCTGTCTAATGATTTCCAATCCGATGGTGCCTTGTCCAGCGATGACGTCTGCGTCGTTGTACGGACTGATGTAGGGCTTGCCGGTATCTTCTGCCAGTTCTCTTGCCCTGGCTTCCACTTCATCAAAACCGCCTTCTAGGACAATGTCAACATCGTATCTCCGAATCTTCTCTAGTTTCGCTCCAGAGACATTCGCAGGGATGACTATCGTCGCAGGGATATTCAATTCTTGAGCAGCTCTAGCCACGGCCTGAGCATGGTTTCCAGACGATGCTGTGACAACACCCCTTTCCCTTTCTCCTGGACTGAGTCGTGACATTCGATTGAGTGCACCTCGTATCTTGAAGGAGTTGGTGTGTTGAGTGTTCTCAAGCTTGAGGAAAACCTCGCCCTTCGTTATTTCGCTGAGTTTCTCAGACCTAATCAATGGGGTTTCAAGTACCAGTCCGCGGATAGTATCTTCTGCCTCCTCAATCATCTCAAGTGTAACCAAAGCCATTCTTGTTCTCCACGCTCTTGTCGTCTATGTATCGAGAAGGTTGATTGTCCGGCCTAGGTCCCTTGATTTCGCCTGTTCCAGAACAACATAGGCGGCCGCAATGTCTTGAGCTGCGATACCCGTCGAATCAAAAAGTGTTATCTCATCTTCTGTTTCGCGGCCCGCTTTTTTCCCGATAAGAATTTGACCTATCTCGGCATGGATATCAGTCTCGGCAATCAACCCTTGTGAGAGAGCATGCTGAATCTCTCCGATCTTTCGACACTGTGCCATGCTATCAACCACTATCTTGTCAGCCTTCTTCACAATCATGGGATCTAGCTCTTGCTTTCCTGGACCATCAGCACCAATAGCATTGATGTGAACGCCCTTTTCTACCCACTCTGCATTGACAAGTGCTTCTCTTGAAGGTGTTACAGTCACAACAATGTCAGCACCACGAACGACGCTCTCGACATTATCCTTTGCAGTCACATCAATCCCCATTCTGTCCGACATTTCCCTAGCATAATCGATTCCTGCCTTATCGATAATGTCCCAAACTTGGATTTCTTCCAAGGAGAACACCTCATTCAAAGCGAGTACCTGCATCCTTGCTTGAGTTCCTGCACCAACTAATCCGACCTTTGCCGAGTCCCTTCTGGCCAGCAAGCTTGCTGCTACGGCTCCCGCAGCTCCCGTTCGGTACGCCGTGATGTACGTCCCGTCCATGACTGCTAGCGGCATACTGGTTCTCAAGTCCATCAAAACGATTATCGCAACCCCTGGAGGGAGGCCCATCTTCTGATTGTCATAAAAACCACTTGCGATTTTGGTGCCAATTAGACCGAAATCTTCGACATATCCAGACTTTATGTCAATCTCTCCGTTGTGTATGCTGACATCCAAATGGGCAACTGGCGCCAGCTCAACGGATCCTTTCGAAAAGGCAACATAGGCTTCTCGAACGGCCTCAATCGTCTTATCCATTGGCAGACATGACTGGACTTCTTGCTGTGTCAAGATGCGTACTTCTGACATTGCAATCGCAGTCGGTTTTGAATCCTGTCTAATGACTGTTCGGGAAAGAGACATGCGTTTGTCAAGGAGCTTTGGTCATGCTAGAACGAAATCTCCAGACTACGATGTTCCAAATCGAGGAATGATCGATGAAGCTTACGGGAACTGTGGCAAGCCGTAGGAAATCGCAGAAGGAATACTCTATCTTGTCACGGCAGAGTTCTGCACTGGAACGTCTCTCTCAGTGGATGGTGGTATGACTCTCTAGAAAGGTTCATCACAGAGTCTTCTGCGTGTCTAGGTGATGAGTTCAGCAGACCAAGCTAGCGTTGCAAGTGAGACACAGCTTGAATTGATTGAGAGAGAATCATCAAGCGAACCGCGTCTCTTGCGAGTGATGAACGACAATCTTGTTGCCGCCACGTTCATTATTGAGTCCTCTTCGGCGCTTGAGATTCTGTTGGAACCATGGACCGTGGGTGCCAGATTGGCCCACCTTGCCCGGTCCAGCAGCGTGGACTTCCTCAAGGCCGCAGGAAGCCAAGTGAATGAGCTGAAGGAGGCCCGTTTTGAGAATGTCACAGAGGTTGTTCCACTCGCCGGCGCACTCTACTACAGTATGGCCGAAGCTTTCGAAACAGTATTCGGAGAAGCAATCAACCGCTGTTTCATTGGTGCGAAACGCAACCTAACTCCTACAGGTTGGATGACCGAACTGTCCTACGAAAACTTCGAGGCGATGTCTCCAGAGCCGATCATTCTGATAGGAGACACAATCGCAACAGGTGGAACCATTGAAAGCATAATCAACGCCACCGTAGACAACTGCAAAAACATTGAGGCTATTGTGATCTACTCAATAGCCGGAGGATTGGTCGGCGCGATCCGTATATCGAAGCTTGCCGAGAAGCTGGAGATACCAATCTATCAATTCTACTCAAATGCAATCTTCGGCGTCGAACCAAACGGTACAGACATGCCTTGGCTACATCCGGGCACCATAGTATCTCAGCAGATTCGGGAGCGGGCAGAGTCAACGTACGGGCCGGACTTAGGCAGACGATGGTGCTCAATCTGGGACTGGGGGGATAGAGCAAAGCACCCGATCAAGCATCTCACTGAGCTTATTGAGAGATGTGAGGATGAATTAGCAAAGGATGTAACTGAAGAAACCAAGAGTGTCCTAGAGGAGTTTCTCCAAGAAACGCAAGACGCACTAAAGAAGTGGAAGGGACCAATTCAAAAGCTCTGAAGAGGCACCCTTCCGCCTGTCTGTATTCTGGTAGAGGATTACAACTCAACCTCCCAGAGCCAGTCCGTACGCTTCGTGGAAAGCAATCTCTTCCAGAGTCTTCCTAGAAATGGGAGAGGGGCTCTCGTCCGGAACGCCGAGTAAAACAAGGGCAACGATACTCGCAGCCTCAGGGATTCGAAGTGCATTCTTTACTTCTTTGACGTTCTCGGTGTTTCTTGAGTCAAGCATGGCAATCCAGCAGGAGCCATAGCCGAGGGCTGTGGCCGCTAATACCACATGCTCAGTTGCAATCATGGTGTCCAGAATATGCCACTGCGATGGATTTCCTGGGCAACACGATGCCTGTTTATCTGCTATGGCCACGATTATGGTGTTTGCATCGGCGATGAATCTCTGATTCCCAGCCACAAGCGTGAGAAGATCCTTAGTGGCCTGTTCCTTCACAACTATGTATTTCCAGGGTTGAGTATTGTTTGTGGAGGGTGCCAGGCGAGCCGCTTCCAGAATCTTGGCTATGTCTTCCTGAGGAATGTCTATCTCTTTGTATCTTCGTATACTGCGTCTATTCCCTACAACTTGGAAGAACTCTTCTGATCGAAAAGATTCAAAAATCTCGCTCCTAGTCATATAATCCTACTCCGAACAGTCTTATCGGACACCCAATACATCAATAGATGGCTACTTAAATCTATCGGACATCCAATACAAAATGAGCTCTGGCTGACAATCATAGGCTAGAACATGTAGGACAATTCGGATTTCTTCCAATCTCGACCGAGTCGAAGTCCATGAACTCACCGTCGAAGTAGATCAGTCTGCCTTTCAGTGTTTCACCGATTCCTGTGATGAGCTTCAATGTTTCTATCACTTGAAGTGTTCCAAACAGCCCTGGTGTGGCGCCTAGGACTGGAAATGTGGTCACAGGCTCTGGTTCTTCCGGAATGATGCATTTGAGACAAGGACCCTCGCCAGGAATAATCGTCGTTATCTGACCTGATAACCCGATGATTCCGGCGTGGACAAAAGGTATCTTGCTTCTAACACACGCATCATTCACAATGAACCTTGTATCCCAGTTGTCCAGTGCATCCACTACAACTGTGGCTCCGTCGATTATGTTATCGACGTTGTGCATCGTTACCTCAGTAATCTTCTCTGTCACCGAAATCGCCGGATTGAAGCCGTTGAGCTTCTCTCTTGCAACTTCCACCTTGTGGCGACCAATGTCCTTCTCCCACCCGAGCACCTGCCGATTGAGATTGCTTAGCTCAAAGGTCTCTTTGTCGACCAGTACTAGATTACCTACTCCTGCAGCAGCCAAATAGAGTGAAACAGGACATCCAAGTCCACCCAATCCCACAACGACAACCTTCGCAGATTTCAGTAGAAGCTGACCTTCTTCTCCCCATCCAGAGATCATTATCTGACGGTGATATCTATCCAGCTCGGAGTTTGACAGAGGGACATCCATCTATGCAACCCAATCCCTCATAGTCATAATACGTGATAAATCGGTTGCTAGCCATCCTCTTCTGATGCCTTCCTAGCTTGGCTAATCTGAACGGCGGCCACACTCAGTCCAATCAGAATCAATCCAATCCAATCGAGTACATCTGGCATCTCCCCAAGAAACAAGATAGACAATACGACAATCTGAGGCAACATTGTGCTGTTGATTAGAGTCGTATCTATCGCGCGCAGAGTTTGCATCGCTTTATTCCACAGAGTGAACGCAAAGGCAGTGTTGACAACACTCAGCCACAGTATATAGAACCACGACAGGGGACTAATCGCCACTGGGCCTTCAAGAAGCAATCCTGCCAAGAGCAGAAGTGCAGAGCCAATCGCCATGCTCATACCTGTTACTACAACCGAAGGTGCTCGCTTTTCTCGATTGATTGCTCGGCCTATGATGGACGAGAATGCGTTTGCGATGACTCCACAGACAACTACCAGAAGACCGAGCATTTCAGCACCTGCTAGGCTGACGGGATGGAAGTACAAGAAAACGCCAATAACACTCAGGACAATCCATGCAATCTGCGTAGAGGCTGGTCTCTCTCTTAGTAGGAAGACACCTAAGACAAGAACGACCATGGGAGTCAGGTTCAGCAGCATTGATACTGTGATCGCTTCCAGCAATGCAAGACCAACAAACTGTGCACCTTGTGTCACTGCAACAAATACAATCCCATAGATAGTAATCTGTGCCCACCAGTCTCTTCTCTGTGATCTCACAGAAACACGAAGATCCACTCTGGATGCGATGACTCCCAGAAGGATTACTGCTGCAATCGTGTATCTAAGGCCTGAAAATGTGACTGGGGGCAGCTCTTCCAAACCAAACTTGATAATCACCCACGAGGAGGACCAGAGAACAGTCACCAACAGTGCCAAACCAACGGCACGTAGCCAACCCAGGGCGTCGGTCTTCTCTTTCTTCTCAGTGACTTCGATATCACCCTTTGGAACTCCTTCTAAGTCCATTCTTTCCTTTTCTCCTGTCAATGCGAAGGATTCATTTTGGAATTAGGATAATGCCGTCGTACGACGGGTGCATATAATGGTCGTTCAGTGTACGATTGAAGTGACCGCAGAGGACTATTACTCGTGCGATTTGACTAGGAGAATACCAGTGAGAGTCTCAATTATAACCATCAATGGTGATACTGGTTTTGGGATAGTTGAGCCAACAGATGGAAGGGAACAATCAATCAAGGACTACGTGAACGCAATGAGCTCGTCTGGAAGCATAAAGAGAGTCGACGTGACATTCAGTTCCCCCGCTGGCTATTGGACAGAGGTTGTTCACCACATGGGCCGGCCTTCAATCTACGAGACAGTTCTCCAGAGCGGATGCATGACTCAGCTCCCAGTCGTAATCCAACAAGGAATTCAGACACACAGAGTGCTTGCACCCTCTCGAAACGCTCTCAGAGATCTTCTAAAGACCTTGAGATTGCGATTCGCAAAGGTCTCGGTTAAGCAGTTGAAGTCCACCAAACTCGGAGGTACCGGCATTACACTCACCGAGAAGCAGAAGGAAGCATTTCTCCTAGCAATACGTCGTGGCTATTACTCGATTCCTCGAGGAGTCAAGCTTGAGGATTTGTGCAAGGAGTTAAGCATTAAACGCGTGGCAATACAAGAACGTCTGAGGAGGGCTGAGATTCAGATTCTCAACTCCTACGCTGAGGAATTACTCGGAAACTGATGTTTGTTCAAATCATTGTTCGCTTGACACTTCATCTCTTCAAAATCTCAAGTGCCTTCTTTGCGATATGTTCTGATGTGAACCCATATTCCTTGAAGAGGACCTTGTGGGGCGCTGAAGACCCAAAGCACTCAATGGAGATTACATCTCCTCCCGCACCCACCCACTGCTCCCATCCTTGGGAGATTCCTGCTTCTACAGCCAAGCGCGCTGTTATCGAATCTGGCAACACAGACCTTCTGTATTCATCATCCTGCTCAGAGAATAGCTCCCAGCTCGGGAAGGATACCAGCCGCACGCCGATGCCATCTGCTGCGAGTTTTTGAGCCGCTTCCACTATCAAGTGCAGTTCTGATCCTGTTGCCATCAAGATAATCTCGACAGCCTCGTCACCGAGATCTGCAAGCACATAGGCACCTTTTCTGAGTCCCTCGGCAGATTGTAGACTCTTTCTGTCCAGAATTGGAATATTCTGTCTGGTTAGTGCGATCAATGTCGGACCTGTCTTACGACTGACAGCAACCTTCCATGCTTCCACTACTTCATTAGCGTCTCCTGGGCGAATCACAACAAGATCTGGAATCGCACGGAGCGCAGCTAGATGCTCTATTGGCTGATGAGTTGGGCCATCCTCACCCAGTCCAATACTATCATGTGTAAATATCCAAATGGAGTGGTGTCGTGATAGTGATGACAATCTGATGGCCGGACGCATATAGTCGGAGAAGACAAGGAAAGATGCTCCGTACGGAATGATGCCCCCATGGGCTGCGAGGCCGTTCACTATGGCCCCCATTGCATGCTCTCGCACACCGAAGTATAGGTTGCGTCCTTCCGGACTATCTTTCTGAAACGCGACACTGCTGTCAATCCAAGTCTTGTTTGATCCGGTGAGGTCTGCAGACCCTCCCATCAATTCACCCAACCGTGCAGCAAGCACATTCAAGGTTTTCCCAGAAGCCGCGCGCGTAGCAATTTCACCCTGGTCCGGAGTAAACACAGGAAGGTCCGAGTCCCAGTCATCAATCAAATCACGATCCATTCGTCGCTCAAACTCTGAAGCTGTCTCTGGATATCTTTGCCTGTAATCATCCAGCAAGGCTTGCCACTCAGTTTCAAACGCTTCACCATTCGTCACTGCTTGTCGGAAATGTTCAAGCACATCCTCTGGAATGTGGAACCAAGGCTCCAGAGGCCAACCCAAATTCTTTTTCGCGCCCGCCAACTCCTCTTCTCCTGCGGGCTCACCATGAGCCTTGGCGGTGTCTTGCTTCGTAGGAAGACCGTAGCCAATGTGCGTTCTACATAGAATTATGGAAGGACGAGCATCTTGTTTTGCTTTTGCAATCGCCTTGTCGACTTTTTCAAAGTCATTACCATCATCGACTCTCTGTGTGTGCCATCCGAATGCCTCAAACCTAGCGGCTACATTCTCAGTGAATGTCAGGTCAGTACTGCCATCAATCGAGATTTTGTTATCATCATAAAGCACAATCAGTTTGCCCAATCCCAGATGCCCTGCCAATGAAGCTGCTTCTGACGAAACTCCCTCCATCATGTCGCCATCGGTGGCGATAATGTAAGTATAGTGATCAACAATCTTTGCATCAGGTTTGTTGAGCACAGCACTGAGATGTTTCTCAGCAATCGCCATGCCAACCCCATTACCGAACCCCTGTCCCAATGGTCCAGTAGTGACCTCAACACCTGGAGTAAGCCAGCATTCAGGATGGCCTGGAGTCTTACTCTCCCATTGCCTGAAGTTCTTCACTTCGTCAATTGACAAGTCATAGCCAGTAAGGTGAAGAAGTGAGTAAAGGAGCATTGAGCCATGACCGCCAGAAAGAATGAACCTGTCCCGATTATACCAATCGGGATTCTTTGGATTGTGTCTAAGGTGCTTGGTCCACAAAGTGTATGCAATTACTGCGGTTCCCATTGGCATCCCGGGATGGCCTGAATTAGCCTTCTGAACTGCATCCGCGGACAGGAAGCGAATCGTGTTTACTGCCCTTTCCATGAGGTCTTCTGAGGGAGTCAAATGAGGGGTTCTCCTTTTCTTGAGAGCGGAGAGCTCTGTGGGCGTATGCTGTCTGAACCATTCCTCATCATAACCGTTGTGGAATACGTTACCCGGAAGAGTCAGTCATCAGGAATGCTGTCTCCCACAAATCGAAACCTTGGATCTGTAATCATGCCCCAGGTGCAATTCACCTACGATTCGGCAATTAGCTGTCCGGGAGGACACTCCTCAAGAAACTCCTCGCAGAGTATATCCATTGCAGCAAGATCGTGGTATTCACCATCTGAGAACATGGCCTTTCTAAAGACTCCAGCGTGTTTGAAGCCTGCCTTTTCATAGGACCTTATCGCCCGCTTGTTCTGAGCCATCACATAAAGATACACGCTTCTTAGTCCTAGCACGTGAAATGCAATCCAAAGAGTCACGTTGGTGGCATCAGTTCCATAGCCTTTACCGTGCTTCTCGGGGTTGTGGATGGCAACCCCAAACTCAGCACGTCGGAATGGCTTTGAAATGTCAAACAGACTGGTAGTTCCCAAGAACTCTCCTGACTTCTTGTCCTCAATTACGAGAACCATGCTACCTTGTTCCCATGGCTGTGCCGTTGTCGCACGTTCAAGCCATTGCTTCTCGGTGGTCTCGGACATGGGGATTGCCGAGCCAAGGAACCGACGTGACTGATACGTATTCCAATACTTCATCACGTGTTCCAGATCAGTCATCTCCGGCGCTCTCAGCTTCACTAACTTGCCGAAGTACATAGCCTTGGAAGCGTGCAGATTCCTGATAAGGTCTGGGACGTCACCCCACACGGAAATACAGTGTGGGTAAGATCCCTCTGTCCCAAGCCGCATGCCTGGTATATGACATTGAGATCTTACCGCTTGAAGTAGACCGACGCTATTGCCTCTGTGGATTCGTTCTTTCTAGTCGACCTTCGACGTTTCTTGTTCTTTACTAGAGCCATTTTATTTCTCAAGATAGTATAGGGTGGTCACTGAATATGCTAATTCTGAGTAAAACTGCCCAAGACCGTGACCACAGAGTGACCATAAGGGCACAGATTTGGCGCATTTCGACAGACTCTTTTACAGAAGGGCGAGCACTAGCTGACGGAAAGAAAGGGGCGGAAAACTCTGAGCCCGAAAAAGGAATACTTCGACGAACCGTTGATACGGTCCAATTCTTCTAAAGTGAGATTTCCGAAGGTTTGTCCGGTATGTTCAGAACCTGCAACCAACAACACAAGAGTTACTATCGCTCCAAACAAGAGGCGGTACCTACGTCCCGAATGGGACCCTGCCTTCTACCCTTCCGCCCGGAGAAGAATGGGTCTTGGTCCCCTAGAGCTGAAGACCTTTGTCGTCCCAGTGTGTGAGGATCACCAATACACGGACGAGTTTACATGCAGGCCAAGGGTCCTCTGCATGGTAGGAGATGGTCTCTGCCTAGCCGGCCTAATCTTTGCTCTAATGACATTCGGGAATCTACTCTGGGCCGGTCGACCAGTATCAGTCATCGAGCTTTGGCCGTTTGCACTCTTCGGTCTATTCATGATTCTGACACTTGTAGCGTTTCGACCCAATAGGTTCCAAGCAATGTTCAGAATTGTCGGGTTTGACGTGAACCGCGATAATGTACTCTTTGAGTTCAAAAACAGTGATTATCGTGAAGCCTTTCTACGGGAGAACCCAATGAATGCTGACTTGGTGAACTGGGTCATTCGAGTCTAGTCATAACTCTACTGATGAACACATCCAGAATGAGTATATAATGAACCTCTCCTATCTTGATTCAGTGTAGGGGGTTTTCTAACCTCTGGGTCACAGGTGAGAGTATTGAGCAGTGAACTGAAAGACATCACAGTTACTGGGCTTATCTCAAGAATTCTCGAACGTTATGTCGTAACAACAGATGATGGCACGGAATACGAACTATCGGCCATACTGCCTTGGGAGGCAGTTGCACCAGACCATGGTACACACGTATTTGCCCAAAATCTAGGGAAGAAGATGACAGTATCTGGTCAGTGTGATGGATACACAATATACGGTGCCAGCCTATCTCCTATCGATTGATTTGTCCACCAATCGTGTTTCTACAGTTGCATCAACTATCAAGGAGTAGTCCCCATCTGCCGCTTCTGACGGATTTGCTCGATCTTTCCTGTGAAGTCAGTTCTTGCAGCCCTATCGGCGATAGCCGGCGATATCAACAGAAACAAACAGGCTAAAACCCAGATCGTTGTTAGGTCGACTAGCAAGTGTGTGTAGGTTCCCTGAACCAACATCTCAATCATCGTGCGGTAGACGTTGGAGAACGGTGAGTACTCATTGACCACAACAAAGCCCATTCCAACCAATGATAGCGGAGCTATTCCACCGCCAACAATCCAATAGAATAGAGCACCCATCGCACTCAACGGCACGACGTAGACAGAGTTTCTCATGAAAGACCCAATAATCACACCCAATCCTGCTGAGAAGAGAGCCAGAGGCAGAGTCATTAGAAAGAACACAACCAGATCTCCTTTTGGCCAGAGGCCGAAGAGTCCCTGCGCCAAGAGCAATACGGCTGGAACTGAGATATAACTCAGGATGACTCCACTGAACATCTTTGCTGTATAGATTGCATTCGCTGATTGATTGGACATTGTCAGCTCGTCCAAGGTTTCTTGCTCGAACTCTTGCGCTGCAGATGACGCAGACAAGAACAGTGCGCCAAAAGTCAGTCCATAGACGACCACTGTCCAAGCCATATACGCCAGCCTAGGAGGTGTGAACTCGTTAAGCAATTCAACCTCAAATTTGGAGATTGCAGCGTCTGGC
>CP070761.1:1708464-1717836 GCA_020348985.1 Candidatus Thorarchaeota archaeon
CTTCCTTGGGTATGTTGGCTTCCATAGCGCCCTCCAATGACCATGCGTCAACTCTTGTCCTTTCTTCGCTATGTTCGACAATCTTGCTGAATGCGAGGGGTCTATCTAAAATCACCGTACTATCGAACTCAGTAGTACTTCTCTGAAATCCTGCGCGAATCAAAATACTCTGCTTGCCTACACCTTTCTCGCCCAGCAATATGACTTTCAGATGACTAGCTGCTTCCCCGTGCGTTTCATCGAAAGCCTCAATCTCATCAATGGATGGAGTATCCCAGATGTACTGAACTGGTGCTCGTTCGGCTGGTGTTTCCTTTTTAATGGTAGTCTTGACTTGAGCCAGATTCTCGGGGAAGAACTTGAAGACAGCCTTCACGTCCGTATCGCTGTCCCAGATCGATGAAATGTGTGAATCAGTTGCCTTAGACAACACTTCTTCGATTTCCTGTGGTATTTCTTGTATTTCTTGAGAGACTCCAAGAATCTCCACAAATTCGTCGCTTGGTTTCTCAGCAAACATTGACGAAAGGAACCTGTCCTTCATAGAGTCTACTGCATTGAGTGCGTGGGCCAGCTCAGCGATGTCGTCCTTGGTGAGCTCATCTTCTGCAGGGAAGGCTTCGATATCCGGCAGTCCAGCTCTAACGAGAATGAATTTCACTATCTTCCTGGGGGCGCGGCATCCTCTGACATAAGCGAAGCTCTGAACATCAGAGAGTACATCATCAAAAGTCCTACCTTTGAAAGGGATTCTCTTAGAGAGCTGCTTCTCTTTCAATATGACAAAATCTGAATCAAGACCTATGTCGATTTCGCTCCCTGGAAGCTGCATGGCACTCATCACCCACGCGCACTTTCGGACATTATATAATGTAATATTTGCTTTAAATAGTATTCTGGTATTACTATTATCTTCTAGTAGCAACTGGTAGCGAAGCAATGAAACCCATCTAAGTGTGTAGAAAACATTCCCCCTCCCTGAAGCTTGCTGGAGCCAAAACAGAGACCCCAGCAAATGCTATAGGAGCAAGAGTCGGATGAAACTCGATGCTTTACCTTACCTATAGCACATCAGATGGCAAGACTGAGAAATACCCTCTGATAACCGGTACAGACAAGATAGAACTCGCTGGAAGGTCAATCATGGCAGTTGATCTTAGTCCGCTTGGAGAATTCCCTTATCTTGAAGAACTGGACCTGAGCAAGAACAATCTGATGGCAATAGATCTCACACCGCTAACATTCTGTCCTAAACTCCGAAAAGTGAAGTTGAGCGTAAACAAGCTCAGAACTCTGGATTTGGATCCCCTCGGCTTCTGCACCAAGCTAGAGGAGCTAGAACTGGATAACAATCGGCTGATTAGACTGGACCTAGAACCAATTGGGCATTGTTCCGAGTTGAGGCTTCTCAGAGCTCAAAGGAATGAACTTGTCCGACTTGACCTGGAATCACTATCAGGTTGTATACAACTTGAGGTACTGGACGTCTCGGACAACAATCTCAAGAAGCTTGATGTAGGTCCCCTTTTCTCCTGCTCATCGCTTCAGGAACTTCTCTTCAGCTCTGACACAGATCTGGTCTCACATTCTGTCACCAAGGTTTCACCCTCAAACCCTGAGGTGCTGAATGAACTCATTCGCAAGATGAGAATCAGATTCCTCGTTGACGATAATTGATTGAGTTGGACGTATAATCAGTCCCACAATTGCTTATTTGATTCTGGTTTTGTATAAGGATACCCGCAAATGACGATTGCACCACAATCCACTCCAGTTCATAACTTGCGTGGTTATCATCGAGGAGGCATACCAAGTGCGTCAGAGGCTCCCATGGGTATTGTTGGCCCTCACTATCTTAATTGCGCCTGCGCCTGTCGCAGAGCCAGAGAATGTAGGCTATTTCCAATTCAACAACTTGGAACCACCTGCCGCAGTAATGCTGTCCCAAGCACCCGGTCTCTTTGAGGGCACAGGAGCAAGTCAAAGAGTCTACTTTGACGGTTTAACCAATAGCTATGCAACATCTTCAATTGATCACTCTACTTCAACAACCGTCTACGCTGATGCGCCTTCAGGATGGTCTTATTCTGACCAATCCCTAGAGATTACAGACCTATCAGCTTGGTTTGATGTACCCATACTGAATCCGAGCCTTGACGATTGGCACATCGAGAAATGGATTGTAACACCAACATATAATGATGACGATGTTCCGATTCCCGATTCGTGGACTTTCGTCAAAACAGAGGCCCCTCCAGGGACTGGACGTGTTGCTCACCCAAGACACGGCATGTTTGAGATAGACTGGGACTCAGGTCTTGGATACCTGGGAGCCACTGGATGTCGTCTTGAAGCCAAGTGGGGCAGTAGCGACGAGATATACCAAGATGAAATATACTTGAGCCAGCAAGTTTCGATACCGCGCAAAGACGTCAGATCGGTTGAAGTTAGACTTCTTTACAAGGTTGCTGACTACCAAGGTGATACCGTATCCATGACAAACCAGACACATCTCTTCATTCGTTTCGCGGGATATGAAGGAAGATTCTATGTGTTTGAACCAGGTGACTCTTTAGACACATGGCTAGAAGCGAAGTTGACAATCCCCTCCTCGGTGTTTGCTAGCTATGATGGACCACAGACATTCTTGCTTGACACTGGAATGGGCTCACAGATAGATGGCGAAACAGGAGTCAGTGGGTACAGCTTCCTTTGGATAGACGAGATTCGAGTCAGAACATTAGCAGAACCCTATCCTGATCAGGTCAACTTGTTGGCAAATGGAACGGCGGTTTCTGGCCTTACGAGAAGCAGCATTTCTCCGTACGTTCCAGATGGTGCAAATAGGGATTGTTTCAGTTCTCCGACTGCTGGCATAGATTTGAATGGATACAATGACAATGGACTGCTGTTCTCTGGACTCCACGGCACAACTTGGGCAGATTCCTACCGGGTTCAGGTTGGTTTGCAGTTTCCCCTTGACATTCCTCAAGGGGCCGTAATTGATTCGGCGATTCTTGAAGTTGAGGCTGGTACTGGTTCCAACTTTGAGTCAGGTCTGACAACTCAGATTCTTGTTGCTGATGAGGACACCGTATCTGCATTCACGGGCGGCATGCCTGACCTGCTAGATCGCTTTGATTGGGTCAATACGAGCATTGACTGGAGCTTCACAAACTGGGTTACTCATGACAGGTACAATTCACCCGACATTGGCACACTGATTCAGAAGACTGTCTCAAGGGCGGGATGGCAAAGTGGCAACTACATTTGCATTATGCTCGACTACACATATTCCAGTACCTTTCAGAGATGGATTGATATCAAAGGGTCGTCAAACTACTTCACAACTGACCTTGCCAGGCTGTTTATAGATTACTCAGTTCCTCATGAATACACACTCGAGAATCCGTTCAGCTACAGGAAGCAGATTACAATTGATACAAACAAAGTCCATGGTGACCTGGTGGACTTCCCTGTTATGCTTGACATATATGATTCAGACCTTCGCTGGGAAGTGCAACCGGGCGGTGATGATATTAGATTCGTTTCACAGGGACAATCACTTGATTATGAGATTCAAGAATTCAATCAGGCTTTCAACTCAACTCACGCCCATCTAGTCGCCTGGGTCCGAGTTCCGTTCCTTTCATCGATTCGAGATACAACAATCACAATGTGGTATGGGAATGATGCGCTGAGCAGCGGCGAATACCCCGATGGAGTCTGGAGAAATGGATACTCAGCTATCTGGCACATGGAGGAGAATCCAGGCGGCGCTTTCCCTCAGATTCTTGATAGCACTCAACCACAAAGTGATGGCACAACGGCTGGGTCGATGTCGGCAAGTGATCTTGTCCCTGGCATCAGTGGCGGTGCAATAGACCTTGATGGATCTGATGACTACATTGACTTCGGATTTCCCAGCGAGCTGCAGATTACAGGAGCAATGACTGTTGAGGCATGGTTTAGAGCTGATGTCATTGGGAATGATTACCTGATTTCTAGAATTGGTGACGCCGGCTCGCGAGGATGGGACATTAGTTTCGATCCGGGTGCCTGGGAAGTTCCATCTATTGACCCAGATGGAATCCTGATGTGTCGTCACTGGGACTCCGGCCAAACCGGCTACAGTCTTGGATGGGAACGCATCAATATCTCAGAGTGGTATCATGTTGCATTTGTGTTTGAACCGTCCGTGTACACTAGAATCTTCATCAATGGTCAGATGGTTGCAGAGGACAGAGTAGGTGTCTCGTCAGACTTGGCCAACCCAAGTGGAATTCCAATCCGCATCGGGACGCGTGAGCCGGCGGGGAACTATTTCAACGCAACAGTCGACGAAACCCGAATATCGAACGTAAGGCGAAGTCCTGAATGGTTTGCAACACAATACAACAATATGATTGACCCCGATGAGTTCTTCAGTATTGAAGCGGAGCCGCTCGTTTACAAGTACAAGAAAGACATAGCAATCGACCATACTAAGGTCTCTGCCGACCTGAGTGGCTTTCCAGTTCTCATCGAGATTATTGACACTGATCTGAAATTCAAGGCACAGGACGATGGTGATGACATAGTCTTTAGGGCCGACGAGGTTCCACTGTCACATGAGATTGAGCTTTTCGACAAGGGGTACAACTCAACACATGCGCGGCTTGTTGCTTGGGTCAAGACGGACATCTCTTCAACCGTCGATACAGTAGTAACAATGTATTATGGCAATGCTCTGGTCGGCAATCAGGAGCGTCCACATAGTGTCTGGAGTGACGGGTACTGGGGAGTTTGGCATCTTGGAGAAACAGGAGGAGCCGCTCTGGATTCAACATCTCTGGGTAACGATGGCACAGTTTTGGGAGGTCCAAGTCGCGGAGTTGCAGGTCCAGTGGGACATGCTTACGAATTCGACGGCGCTGACGACTATGTATACCTAGCAAATCAGAATACGCAGTCGACGGGTACGTATTCATTCTGGTTCTATCCACATAACATAGTAGATGAAATCAACATCATAGCGTATGATGCCTATCGAAATAGGATTGCCATGTACAATGCCAGAATCAGACCCGAAACAGCCACAGAGTCCGAGTATTTCTACTTTACATTGAGCTCAATCGTACAGGATGCATGGCAGCATGTAGTTTTCATACGATCAGGTGATTCTGGAGATCTCTATATCAACGGCACATTCATCCAACATGTCGTGGAGACGGGCGCAGACACAATAACTGTGGACAGTATTGGAGGCACTGTTGACATAGACAGAATGTTTGACGGGCCAATCGATGAGGTTCGCATCTCTACCATTGCCAGGACTGGGGATTGGGCGATTACAGAATTCAACAACCAGAAAGATCCGGCTAGCTTCATCTCAGTAGGTGAGGAGAATCTCGCCGTGAGCTTCGACTACAAGAAGGAGATAACGATTGACCACAACAAGGTTGCCGCAGATTTGAGTGACTTTCCGGTTCTCATAGACATTTTTGACTCTGATTTGAAAACCAAGGTACAATCCGACGGTGATGACATAGTCTTCAAGGCCGGCAACGTTTTGCTGCCACATGAAATTGAGCTTTACGACAATTTGTACAACTCGACGCATGCGCACTTGGTCACTTGGGTAAAGACAGATCTCTCATCGACAATTGACACATCAATCACAATGTACTATGGCAACCCTCATGTGAATATTGAGGAGGATCCGGGTGGTGTATGGGATAGCTATGTAGGTGTCTGGCATTTGGATGAAAGTCCAACTGGAACAGTATATGATAGCAGCCAATACAAGAACCATGGCACAACTATAGGGTCTATGAGTCCTTCAGACCTTGTTGCCTGCCAAATAGGGCAGGGTTTTGCAATGGATGGAATTGATGACACAATCAATATCACCGAGAGCTCGAGTCTAGATTCCGTAGCAGAAGATGGAACTCTATCAGTCTGGGTGAGTTGGGTCAATCCTGGTGATGGGTATCAACGTATTTTAACAACAAGTAATCGATTCGTTTTGAATCCCTCTCCTCCACCTACTCTCTTGCACAACGATGGTTTTGAATGGGCTGTTCAACCTGATCGTGACCTCTTCTTCTATCCTTGGGGAGGAAACCAAAGTAGCTACAACGAGGTGGATGACCCCTTTGCGAATTTGACCTGGCATCACGTAGCCTTGACTTTGGAGTGGTCAACAAAGACTGTCCAGATATTTGTAGATGGGATATCTATGCCTTTTACTACTGAGCAGGTGCCCACTGGATGGACACAACTAGCCAATCTTGAGGATTGGCTGTGGGGAGGAAATCAAGTTGCTGACGATGATGAAATGTATGGATGGTTTGATGAAATCCGCGTTTCGAACGTTGTTAGACCTTCTGGATGGATTTTGACAGAATTCAATAACCAGCATGATACATCAAGCTTCTACTCAGTTGGTGATGAGAATCTTGCTGTAAGCTTCGACTACAAGAAGGAGATAGCAATCGACCACACGAAAGTTAGCGGAGATTTGGATGGCTTCCCAGTTCTAATTGACATTTTCGACTCTGACCTAAAGTTCAAGGCGCAGCCTGACGGTGATGATATAATCTTCACGATGGGAGACACACTCCTAGCGCATGAAATTGAGTTGTTCGATCAGACTTTCAACAGCAGCCACGCTCACCTAATCGCCTGGGTCAAGGCAGACCTTTCATCAACATCTGACACTATTCTTACGATGTATTATGGCAATCCAATTGCTTCGAATCAAGAAAATGCCGCTGGTGTGTGGGGAACCAGTTATTCCGGGGTTTGGCATCTCAAGGAAGATCCCACAGGAACTATCTACGATTCTACGTTCAATTCGAATCATGGAACAGGCTATAACTTGCAATCCGATGATCAAGTTGACGGACAAATCGACGGAAGCATCGACTTCGATAATGTTCAAGACTACATTGATTGCGGCAACGATTCTTCTCTGAATGTGGGTTCTAATGATTTCTCACTTTCCCTGTGGTTCAAGTATGACGGTGTGGATAATGGAGTCCTTGCCGGTAAAGGTGCCGTGCTTATGGGCAAGAGGTATTTGATTAGCATAGATACTGTAGCAGGGTATTTGTGGGCAGGAATTGACGACGACAACGAAGTCAAGTGGGTCTACTCTTCAACAACTTACGGTGATAATCTGTGGCATCATGTGTCCTTGGTAAGGGATGGCAACAATCTTCGTCTGTACATTGATGGAGTGGAGGATCCCAATTCCCCAACTGATATTACTGGTTATGGCAGTCTTGACCAGATACAGTCTTTCTACATGAACACATTCTGTAGTGATACACAAGGTACTCTAGGATATTGGTCTACTGCAAACACAGATGAGGTACGTGTCGCCAATTTTGCGAGCTCTCCTGCGTGGATTGCGACTGAATACAGCAATCAGCAATATCCAGCTAGCTTCGTTTCTGTTGGTGATGAGAGTCTTGCTGTAAGCTTTGACTACAAGAAAGAGATAGTTGTTGACCACAATGAAGTCAGCGCTGACTTGACAGAATTTCCATTATTGGTCGACATCTATGACACTGATTTGAGGACCAAAGTGCAGCCTACTGGCGACGACATCGTCTTCATGTCTGGCGGAGTCATGCTTTCACACGAGATAGAGTTCTTTGATCAAGCTTACAACTCGACACATGCACATTTGGTTGCTTGGGTCAGCACGGATCTATCGGCATCAATTGACACGGTCATTACAATGTACTATGGCAATCCCTTTGTGAAGTCCTTGGAGAATCCTGTTGGTGCATGGAACACAGCCTATTCGGCAGTCTGGCATTTGAGTGAAGACCCGTCTGGAACGGTGTTTGATAGCACAGTAAACAGCAATGACGGAGGTGGATTTCCGCTAGGCTCAGAACCTAATCTAACTTCTGGCAAAATCTACTACAGTTCCGAGTTTCACGGAACTGCTTCCAACGAGCGAATCGAATTCCCGCACAACTCTACGTTGGCACTAGCATCAGATATGACCGTAGAAGCATGGGTGCGCACTAGCAACACTGATGGCAGCTCAGACGTCATCGTGTCAAAGTGGGGAGATGTGGGTCATCGAAACTATTGGCTTGGAAAGCTTGATGATACCACTCTTGCATTCTACGTTGATAATACACAGGGTGTCGCAGCTTCGTATAGTTTAGTCAACGATGGTTTCTGGCACCATGTTGTTGGCGTGGCGAGCAGTTCCAGTAGTCTGCTTCTCTTGTATGTGGACGGAATCCAGCGAAACAGTGCGCCTTACAGCGGCTCAACCCAGACTGGGTCATCGGTCCTCCATATTGGGAACAATCCTGGTTCAGTAGGTTTCATTCAAGAATGGGACGGAAGAATCGACGAGGTGCGGGTATCAAGCTCTGTAAGAAGCCCCGATTGGATTCTCACTGAGTACAAGAACCAGTTCAATCCATCCAGCTTCTTTTCTGTTGGAGCGGAACAGACTGGTCAAGAGGCGGAAGTCGGCGAAGCACATTCTGTGACCTACATTCTGACAACGAATCATACTTCAGCTGTGCAGATTCAGACGAAGATATCTATGCAGGTTCACAGTACATCTTCAAGTCTGACCGATGACTTTGTGGAAGGCACAAAATTCACCATTACGAATGGGACTCAAGGATTGTGGACAGCATACGTCTTGTTATCTCCTCCAGCAGAGGTCTCCGAAATTGGCTTCAGCTTGGAGTATCCTGTACATGAGTGGAACCCAACCGCTGTTATCAGCCCTCTTGGTTCCTCCAAGACACTTTACACAGATTGGGCATTCGGCGATGGAACAGTGATGGTCTTCCCTGCTGCAGTTGATTCTACAGGTCTCTGGACCCTATCTTTCGAAGACAATAATCATGTATTCGACTTGGAGATGGGTCTGCAAGGAGGGCCACTCTTCGACAGCGATACGTTTTCGGTTGGTGACACAGTTCAATTCCGTCCTTGGGCGACCGGTCTTGGAGCATCCCTTGTCGAGCTGTATCTTACTGATTCAACAGGATCATTATGGTACTATAACACCGCAGCAATCCAGGGGACGGGCTACCCTGTACCATTCAATCACAAGAAAGATATCGTTATTGATAGCATGAAAGTTGAATCTAATCTTACGGATTTCCCTGTCCTCATCGAGCTATACGACACTGATCTCCGGGTAGATGTGCAAACAGATGGTGACGACATCACATTCGTATCAGGAACTCAGGTCTTGGCTCACGAAATCGAAGTTTTCAATAAGGCATTCAATTCAACACATGCCCATCTCATCGCATGGGTGAAAGTCCCATTCTTGTCAGGTTCAGTTGACACTACAATAAGTATGTACTATGGCAACTCAGAGGCAATTGCAAAGGA
>CP070761.1:1717936-1727708 GCA_020348985.1 Candidatus Thorarchaeota archaeon
AAAGAAGACCGCTCTACGGCAAGAAGATGCAGATTGAGCGTATCCTAAAAGGAAGGGGCATACATCTTCGCGCCATAATGGACAGAGGCGTCGAAAATGAAGAGTATGTGAAGTACACAGTAAGATGGAGAACCCAACAGTCAAAATCGAATCTTGACGATGTCCTTGAAGTTCTGCAGGATATCGTGGGTCCAATCAATCGAGTCATTGTTGAATCCACGGATCTCAGAACAACTGAGATGAGTCCTCGTGCGGTCAAATGGAAGTGGGAGCACGAGATTGATGTTATCATTCGTTTGATGGATCTCGTGATTACTTGATGGGATTCGAAAAGGGCTATATTCAACCGTTAGACTCTGCAATTCACGCGCGGGGATGGTTTTCGATCATCCACTGTTCGGAGGAGAAGTATAGTGTCGAGATCATCAGTTAAGATTGGGTCAATACTGATGCATGCCATGGGGTGGTTCACTCTTGTAATGGCTTTGCTTTGGGTGTTTATCACAGAGATTATGTTTGTGAGCGACTTCCTTGCGTACACAGGACAAACTTACGCAGACTACCTTGCGGCCAATCCCGTTTTTGCAGAGATATACATCATCACAAAGAGACTGGTTGGATTTGTGCTACTTGGAGTTGCATTGCAGATACTTTTCATAACCAAGTACGGATATGAGAAAGGAGAGAAGTGGGCGTGGGTGGCGTTGCTCATCGCGGGCGGGCTGCTCTGGGGAACTCTTATTGGATATCGAGCTTTCATCGGATATCTTGGAGGCAGCACCATCGCCTTCGTAGCTGGTGCAGTACTATATGCGCTCGGGATTCTGATTCCGGCAAGAGAGATCTGGTCAAAGGAACCGTCTTAGACTCAGATTCCAACACGGCACGAGGGAGTGTGTTCAGTTCTCCCTCACTACCTAGTCGGTTCTCCTATTCCCCTATGATTTTGATAAGAACCCGTTTGGACCGACGACCATCGAACTCGCCGTAGAAGACTGCCTCCCAGGGTCCTAGGTCAAGCCTGCCGTCAGTTACAGCAATGACAACTTCGCGGCCCATAATCTGTCGCTTGTGATGAGCATCTCCATTATCCTCACCTGTGCGATTGTGCTTGTATCGGCTGATAGGTTCGTGAGGAGCGAGTTCCTCAAGCCAGCGCTTGTAGTCATCGTGCAACCCCCTCTCGTTGTCGTTGATGAAGACACTGGCAGTAATGTGCATGGCATTGACAAGGCACAGACCCTCTTTCACGCCGCTCTCAGAAACGGCTTCTTGAACTTGATGCGTTATGTGTACGAAGTCCATTCGAGCCGGGACATTGAATTTAAGGTACTTAGTGTGACTCTTCATTGTAAATCTTCTATCAAGTGGACGGTGTAAAAGGGTTACCAGTTGAGTTACTCAAGCCCCTCATAGTACTCGTTGAAACCAATCCAATCGTCAATCGGCCGTTTCTCCTCTTCTCCGCAAAGAGGCCAAGCAGTGTCACACATTTGACAATGATAAACAAGACCTGCTGCATAGCCAAGCGCATTCGTTCTCATCCGAATCATTGCAGATTCGAGGTCGGCATCTGACCCGCACACAGGACAAGCGTCTATTCTGTCCGGGACTATTGATCCGATGTTTATTGTGTCCTGCATCTCTGACATGGGCGCTTCAAATCCTCATGATTTTTCGGAGATTATGTGCAGAATTTTCTGTCATAATTGCAGATGAATTTTGTCAAATGTGAAAAGCTAATGAAGAGCGGCTACTCCTCTCCATCAAAAGACTATTAGCAGGATTGATGGCAGGTTTCACAGTTGGTACAAATGAAGACTGTAGGATATTTTGATGGAATAGATCCAGAACTACTTACCAGAATCGCGGCTAATGGATTCTGCACTTTGCCATTGGCAAATGACTTCGACAATTACGGCAAGCTTGCATCACACCTGGAACCTGGAGATGTAGACCTCATTTTGGGTTATCTGCATAAGATTGTCCCGCCCCTTCGAGCGTGTGACGATAAAACATCCCCTGACGCGTTCCGAGGGCTTCGTCCTGTTGACTTGCTATATCGTGCAAGAAGCTACAGCATTCCAGTGCTCATAGTGGTCCCTGGTGAATACCACAAGCAGGCTAAGAAGCTCCTCGGGGAAGCAGCCGAATTCGTGAAAATAGTCAAGCCTGAAGATCTTGAAAAGAAAGTCAAAGAGATTCTCGAGTTCTAGTGCGGGCTCCAGCCTCTACTATTATTGCATTATCTGGGTTAGCGGGATTTTTGCGTGTGCGCTGACCCTCCACTTTATAGTAAGTCATCACTATGGCAGTTGCCAGGTTAGGACTCAGATAGGGCCAAGAGCCCGGGCTCAATCTGCAGTCAAGGGTGATGATGATTATGCGTGGTAAGGCCGCTATTGTCGCCGTCGTTCTATTTGTGGTTCCCTCAATCATTTTGCCTGTCAAAGGGGAGATAGAGAGACCAGGACTTGTCCGATCACTCTCTGCTTCCCCGGGTATAGCAATCGAGATGTCCACTTTTTTCGGAGGAAGTAGGGAGGACATGGCTTCCAATGTCCATTACGATAGCGACGGTAATATCATCATTGTTGGAAGCACTCTTTCTTCTGACTTACCTGTCTCCAATGCCATGCAGAGTATCTATGGAGGCGGCAGAGATGCGTTCATTCTGAAGTTGGACAGTTCATACAATGTTGTCTTCTGTACTTACTATGGTGGCGACGGCGAAGAGTACGCTGAGGCTGTCGTAACTGACGATGAAAATAACATCTACATTTCGGGACATACAGAGTCTGGCAACCTGACGGTCCTGAATGCGTTGCAGACAGAAATGGAAGGAGAGGGAGACGCGTTCGTGGCTAAACTGAGTCCTACAGGTTCCCTCGTGTTTGGAACTTATGTCGGGGGTAATGGTGGGGACGAATGGATCACCTCTATGGTCTTGGACGAAGATGGCAATATGATAATGGCAGGTCCGTTTGATTCGGACAATATGAACATAACAACAGGTGTGTTTCAAGAGAACTATGGAGGAGGCTCGCGCGACATAGTACTCCTGTCAATGACTCCCGATGGTCAAAGCTATGTCTTCATGACGTACTTCGGGTTGGATGACTCTGAGAACTGCGGCGGCCTTGCCCTCGATTCTCAGGGCAATATCGTCATGGCGGGGTACTCGATCAACGGAGGTATTACGACAGAAGGAGCCTATCAAGAAGCATATGCTGGAGGCACTGGGGATGTCATTGTTGCGAAACTGAGCCCCAATGGACAGACATTGCTTTGGTCGACCTTGCTGGGCGGCAGCGAATGGGACTTCGGTGGCGATGTAAACGTCGATTCGGACGACAATGTGATTGTGTCCGGTTACAGTGAGTCCCCTGACTTTCCTCTTCAGAATGAAATACACGGTAACGAGGATGAAAGAGACACATTCTTGGCGAAACTATCAGAAGATGGTAGCAGTCTGCTATTCTCAACGCTACTTGGTGGAGACGGTGAAGACCGCTGCTATGGTATGACGATGCTAGACAACGGCTCCGTGGCAGTAAACTGTTTCACAAGATCAGATAATATGCCAACAGTAAACCCGTGGCAAGAGAACAACTCTGGAGGCTATGACGCATTCTTCGCACTATACGACAGCGACCTGGCATCACTTGTCTCAGCGAGTTACATTGGAGGATCGCTGGATGACCATGGGCTTTCCTTGGATACCTTCAACGACGAAGTCGCAGCATTGGTTGGTTACACTCATTCTGATGACTTCCAGACAAACGAACCGTTGCAGTCCGAACGGGGTGGAGGTCGTGATGCATTTCTAGTCGTACTTAACCTGATTCCTCCTGGGACAACTGTAACAACAACTCCGCCACCAAACCTCGTTTCAATTGAATTGCTGATAATAGCCGGGGCCGCAGTAGCAGGCATTGCTCTCGCCGCCCTCGCATACGTCTATTCGAAGAAGCGTTCCTAGCGATTCCTGGATTTGTGGAGACCTGCCAGATTCAAGGCTATGGCAAGACCGATTAGTATCCCAAGCACCAAATCAAGAACGCCGTCTCCAGGCACGAATCTGTCTACCAAGAGTGCGATGGCCAAGCAGATGCCGCCGACAGGAATAAGCCATTCATCCTTCAGGATTGCCATTTCGGACCCTCAACGATTTACGGTTCCGTAGATGATTTATGAGCAACGAATCGAGCAAGTGCGTGGCCAAATGACTGTCCTGCGGGCCACAGTGTGCTTGATTGCCCACTCTGATGAGCAGCTTTTAGAAGGATAACATCGGAAGTATCACTATAAGCGGGAACACAAAGGTGGAAACGCTGCGCCACGCATCAGAACAACGGAGGGAGGCCACCCTTTGAGCGGACATCCCGGCTGGCAATTCAAGATATGTCTTATCGGTAGCGGTTTTGTAGGCAAGACTAGCATTCGTCGAAAATACATCGGAGAGGGATTCAGGTCCAACTACATTCCGACGCTAGGAGTTGATTTTGCCCGCAAAACGATCGATTTCGAAGGAACCACGACGGACCTGATCATCTGGGACATAGCTGGACAACCTGCGTTTCAGAGTCTTCGGAAGAGATACTACGATGGAGCCACGGGATTGATACTCGCCTACTCCGTCATTGACAAAGTCTCTTTTGACGATGCCACGAAGTGGCTTGTGGAAGCTCACGAATTCATGAGCGAGATTCCGCCCTTGATAATAGTAGGAAACAAGATTGATCTTCGACCCACACATCCACCGGAGCAGTCTGTTACCTCTGAGGAAGGTAGAGCATTCACCGAGAGTATTTCTGAAAGACTAGGTACAGAAGCCATATTCATAGAGACCTCGGCTCTGACGGGTGAGTGCATTGATGATGCATTTATCACATTGACCAGGATGATGAGGGAAGAAGCGGATCCGGAGTATGAGAGACCCGCACAAGAGATGCCTGCAGAAGAGGGGGAGGTCATGTCTGATTCATCTGTAGTCTTCGACGAGGCCGCGCGCTCTGTTTTTGAGATTGCTGAGGAGTCGTCTGTATCCGAAAGTGGATCAATGGAAGTTGCCGCACAGTCAGAATCGATATCAGTTGCAGCAATGAGTACAGTTGCGCCAGAGGAACAGGAGATTGATCCGATTACGTCACTTCCCAAGGATTCATCCTACCTTCAAGAAGATGACATCGGACGAGACATGGCAAGACTCGTTGATTTAAGATCAAGGCTCAAGGAAGCCGAAGATTCGCTAGCAAGCACTAATTCAGAGCTTGAGGGCAAACTTCTCAATCTGAAGAACGTAGTCCACGTAAAGAGAATCATGTATGAGCACCTTCTGCAGCAGCTCCGTGAGACCAGGCAAGAATGGGCTGATGCGTATGATGAATACCAGATGATTGACGAGTCCAAGAAGGATGAGTTGGCAAAAAGAAGCAGAGAGATTGAGGGTCTTCGAAGGGAGATTGAAAGCGTCGGAAAGTCAATTAGGAAAAGAGTCAGTGAACTGGAACTAGAGGACATGACTCGTGAATCTTGAGCACTGTTCTAATCTCTGTACTGTTTGTTCTAATCTCTGGTATTATATCCAAACCCTCGTTACTCTGCACGGGTTAATAAGTTGGAGCGAAAGTTTGTTGCATCAGCATTGGTTGTCATTGTTCTAGCCACTACCGGGATGTTGTCTTTGTACTTGGCCAGCTTAGGACCAGGATCAGCTGATGTACCCCCGCCCGATTCGCCTCCAGGGAGCGAGGTAATCATAGTAACGGAGGGGGACCTGGTAATGTGGGCCGAGGCGGAGTTCTCGCAAGACTTCATGCCGGTTGTCCAACCGGAAGGTCCCCCGTTCCATGTTCTCATTCGTATCAACGTCACCAATATTGGAGATTCGACTGTTATACACCCGTGGGCCTCACGGACAACCTTATACTTCAACGGAACCTCCAACCCACTGGTTACGTTGAATCTTACATCAACGATATTGACCTTCGCACCGATAGAGATTCGCCCAGGTGAAAGCCACATTCTTGAGTATATCAATGTGGAAAGCGAGGTCTATTCACCTGACATTGACGAGGGCACAGGTCTTTACGCCAGGGTACTCTTCCACTGGGGTGTCGACAATCAGACCATTCTAACAACTGCACCCGCTCCACTGGGATTTACGTGGTGAGGGCCTAATCCTGATTCCACTCCAGGACTAATCGACCTGTAGACCAGCGAATGACTCATTAGTCCCTCACTAGTGCTAGAATAGCCCAACATCTCCGGGTGGTTGCAGTGCTCCCGCTACCTAAGAAGATCGGTTATTCAATGGGTCGATTCGGACCATCTTTCTTGATGACAATGATAACAGTGACAGCCTTCTATGTCTACGGGACTGAGTTTGAGCTCAATTGGTTCCTGAATGGCATATCGTTGGCTGCCTCATACATTGTGATTGGTTTGACACACTGGTTCACAGGGTACTACAGTGACACTCTGGAAAGTAGATGGGGACGAAGAAGACCATTCATTGTCATTGGCACACCTGGAATAGTCATTTCCGCCTTCTTACTCTTCGTTCCCAATTGGTTTCTTGATACCGGAAATCCAGCGCTCGAGCTTCTCGTCTTCGGCTATTACCTAACAGTGCTTTGTATGTTCAAGTTCTTCTATGCCTTCGTAATGACAGCTCATCAAGCGTGGCTTCCCGAGATTACTGATGATATGGAGAGACCCTTGGTTTCTGGTTTACTGAATACTTTCAACTTCACTGCAGACTCTGGAGGCGCAATACTAGGTTTCACGACAACCGTACTTTTTGTTGCAGGGCCTCCGAGACAGCTCAGTGAGCTTGGTCTGGGTCTGCTTCTGTTGTTTTGCGTCATCACACTTCTTTTCATGCTTCCGTCGATGACCGTTATCAGAGAAGGTCCTGATGTTAAGCCAATTGTACGAAGCCTTAGCGAGGAGACTAAGGTTGCACTGAGCAACAGGACATTTGTTGGTTGGACCCTGACCGTTGGATTCCTTTCTTTCACCTTCATAGCCATATCACAACAGATGATTGGTTTCATCCGGGAAGTTCTGTTCCTTAAGACGATGGAGGCCCTGATTCCCCCCGCCCTAGCTATGCTTGGCTCGACTATGGCGTTCTTTTACATCTGGCTTATTGGCATCCGTCGTTTGGGGAAGAAGAAAGCTCTGATGATCGGCCTAGGTCTAATGGCTGTGTTCTTGCCCATGACTCCTCTTCTACGTGGACTTGGAAGTGTTCTAGGCTATACTCTTGTTGCAGTCGTCTTCTTTGTGCCAGTGGGAGCGGGCATGGCAGTCTACTATCTCATGAGCTACGTTGTTCCTGCGGACATTGCCCAGGTGGAAGAAATCGTCAGTGGAGAGAGCCGCTCAGGCATATTCACGGGCTTCATAGGTGTTCCATTGAATATGTTTCAAGCCGCCTCGTCCGTTCTTCTTGGGGGCTTCATGGAGCTTTCGGTAGTTCTAACAGGAAGCGAGCTGGCAGGACTGATGTGGTGGGGACCTGTCTTTGCACCGTTCTTGTTGATTGCTGCGTTCATTCTTCGTTACATTGACATTGATCCAGATTTTGCGAGTTTGGCCAGACGTCAGGAAGAGGCTGTGCAGATTTGAAAGAGTATATCCATGGAGCAGAACCGCTCTTCCTACACGGCGATAATTCCGGATGTCTTCTGCTCCATGGCGGGGGCGGCGGAACTGCATGGGACCTGAAGGAGTTTGCAGAGGTCCTTCACTCTAGGACTGGCATGACAATCTGGTTGCCCTCACTAACTGGGTATGGGACAAAGCCCGAGGACCTTTGCGGAATAACACTCGACGACTGGTTATCTGATGCTCACAACGGACTGGATCGGCTCTTGGAGACCTGTGAGCGTGTGTATGTAGTTGGGCACAGCATGGGCGGACTACTTACTTTGCTCCTCGCGTCTCAGAGGGACGAAGTTCGCGGAATCGTGACATGGGCGGCCCCTATTGCTGTTAGGAGTCGATTGCTCCCCCTGCTGACCATCTTCAACAGGATTCCTCTTCTCCGCCGTGCCATTCCTAAGAAGGCTAATCGTCCAACCCCAGAGTGGTTGCTTAAACAGGGGTGGATTGGGTATGACTGGATTCCCACGAGTATTGGCCTTGCAATGCACGATGGCTTAAGGCGGCTAAAGAGAGCACTTGATGATATCACTTGTCCAGCTCTTATCGTTCAGGGGTCGAGGGATTTGGACGTGTCGAGAGATAGTGCGCAAAGGATTCACGAGGCGTTGTCTTCTGAAGTGAAAGAAGCTCTCATTATCCAGGGGGCAGGTCATGCCATGATGAATCAGGACGAGTACAAGAACGAGCTATTTGGGAGCTCGATTACGTTCATTGAAAGAATTCAGCAATGATTCTGTGCTGGAACAGTGGGCTAGAAACGTCTGATGAAGCTGTCAAATCTATTGCGATTATTATGAGAAGAGATATGAAGCTGTTAGACGACCCTGGTGTCGTAGTATTCGCGTATTACGGAGTTGGAGACATGAACCCCTCAAGACAAGCGATTTTGCTGGCTCTGGTGTTAATCGCACCCCTTTGCTTCTTCTGCGTTCCTCTAGACTCACTTGAACAGAGCGGAAACAGTGTGGATCTCTCCCCTGCCGTTATAGACTTCATGAGATCCTACGAAGTTCATTCGATAATCGATATCAACAATGACACCCATTTTGATGACGTAGCGTCCAATGAGAATTGGGATGGCTATGGAAACGAGACCCATCCATACATCATTGAGGGGTACAACATTACCGACGATCTTACTTGTATCGAAATCACAGACGTTTCTAGGTACTTCGTAATACGCAACTGTATGATAAATTCCTCAACCGGCCCTACCGACCCCGGGATTGTCCTCTTGAATGTTTCAAATGCCCGAGTCGAAAATACCGTGGTAGCATGGCACACACATGCCATCTATGCAGATGATTGTCCCACTCTAGTAATAGACAACTGCACCATCACAAAATCGAATGCCATAACAATTTGGATTCTATATTCAAATGACACTGTGATATCGAATTGTGATGTGTATGAAAACCCATACAGGATTACAATTCAAGACTCTGTAGGTGTAACTCTTGAAAACAACACTATTCATGATAATGGCTGGGAAGGTGTCCTAGTTGCTTCCTCTGACTCAACGGTTTTGAAGAATAATACAGTCTACAACAGTGAAGGTGAAGGAATCATCCTGAGTAATTCCGACTTCTGTGAAGTGACAAAGAATACAGTCTACGACAATGGTGCGAGCGGAATTCTGGTATCAGCGTCAGACAATTGCACTATCACAGAGAATAGAGCATTCGGAAACTCTCACACCCTCCCTACCACTGGAATTCATGTTCAAAGTTCCCACAATGGCACAATCTCAGACAATATCCTCTACGACAACTTCCACTCAGGAATATACCTACATTCTTCAGACAATTGGGAGGTTCTTGGCAATGACATTTACAACAACAGCGTATATGGCATATACGGATGGTCTGCAGACAACGTGACGGTCTATGACAATGACATTTGGTTGAATGGATGGGACACTATTCCTTCATATCGTGCGGCCGTCAATGTTCAGTATTCTTATAGATGGAATATCACAGGAAACAAGATATTTGACAATCTACAACATGGAATCCGTCTCGATATTGTGTACGATATGATCATAGCGGACAATGACATTCTGGATAATGGTTGGTCTGATGGCGGACAGGGAATT
>CP070761.1:1727808-1729629 GCA_020348985.1 Candidatus Thorarchaeota archaeon
GCAATCTGCTTCTGCTGAATTTCCTTAGCAATCATTATCCGAGCAAGCTCTCTTCTGATTGCTGGGAGCACATACCACACCTCAATCTCCTTGGGCATGCTCCATGTCCTCCTCTTCGGTTTCTTCTTTTGTACCCCTTTCGCCGACAAAACTAAAGCCCCTTAAAGATTGTTAACGTCAATTTCACGATAGTGAAGAAGCATTGACTAATAAGGCTGCTGGCGGTGGCATGACAAACCGCCCACTGCCTGTTATCACCATTCCACTGGCAGAATCACATCAAGCGAAACAGACAAGTTGAGAGAAACGGCGTGCAAATCAGTTGGTGTTTGCTTTGAGCCATGATGCGTTCGTCGAAGCTGCTAGAATGATTTCAGAAGCCAGATACGTCATAGCCCTTACAGGTTCCGGAGTCTCAAAGGAATCCAACATACCAACCTTCAGAGGTAAAGATGGTCTGTGGAGAAACTACGATGCCATGGAACTAGCCACACCAACAGCCTTTGCCAGAAACCCCCAGCTTGTGTGGGAATGGTATTCTTGGCGCCAAGGACTAATCAGTGAGTGTTCTCCCAATCCTGCTCATTTGACATTAGCGAAGTGGGAAGCAAGCGGCTTGTTGAAGAGCCTGATCACTCAGAATGTAGACGGCTTGCATGTCAGGGCAGGATCGAAAAATGTCCAGGAGGTACATGGAGACCTATGGGCGCTGAAGTGTACCTCATGCACTCATAGGAGCCGTCTCAGTAGTCCTGCATCATCGATTCCCAGTTGTCCAGATTGTGGTTCTCATCTTCGACCTGATGTGGTTTGGTTTGGCGAGAGTCTTGACCCTACAGTGATGGCTTCAGTGTCCCAAGAGCTTGAAAAGACCGACGTCTGTCTTGTGATTGGAACGTCCGCCCTTGTCCAACCTGCCGCATCATTTCCGTTGGTCGTTTCTAAGCAGGGCGGATCATTGATTGAAGTCAATATCGAGCAAACCCCACTAACACAATTTGTGAACTTTCACCTTTCAGGACCAGCTGGACAAATCCTTCCTAGGCTCGACGAACTCCTTGAAACCTAGCGTTTCAAATGGAAAATTAGAGGTAAGAGATAAATCAGGGTTGATTGGTCCCCACAAGGAGTGAGTCGTGTTGAAGGTCTTGGTTACTGGAGCGACTGGGTATCTAGGACGGAAGCTTATACCTGCCCTCATCAAAGAAGGGCACAAAGTAAGAGCTTTCGTAAGATCAACAAGCAACACAAGTGGCTTATCTGCAGACATAGAGATTGTCAAAGGAGACGTTCTAAACTATGCCTCACTAGAGCTTGCAGTCGAAGGGATGGATGTAGTAATTCACCTCGCTGCCTACTTTGATTTCTATCCCAAGGACAAGGACCTACTCTACCAAGTGAATGTAGAGGGAGTCAGAAACACAATGAATGCATGCGTAGGCACATCTGTCCAGCGATTCATATACTGTTCTTCAACTGAAGCAATCGGCCCAGTCAAGTACCCGCCGGGAAATGAAGATACTGAACTCAATCCAAGTTTCGACTACGGAAAAAGCAAAGTGCAAGCTGAACAAGCAATAAGAGAGATCACGAACAACACCGGCATGGCTCATATAGTTCTTCGACCCACTGGAATCATCGGCGAAGGAGAGACGTATGTTGCATTTGAGGCCATACAAGCTGTGAATGAAGGAGATATTCCTGCTATTCCTGGAGATGGTGAAAAGACTCTCATGTTCACTTATGTTGGCGATGTAGTGTCTGGTTTTGTGGCAGCTCTTTCTGGTCAGTCTGCTCTAAATAAGACCATAATCCTGTGCC
>CP070761.1:1729729-1732490 GCA_020348985.1 Candidatus Thorarchaeota archaeon
GGAGGAGAATAGTGATGCGAGACTTGAGAGTTCTGCTTCTCACAGGTAGAATGGCCTACGACGAGCTTCACAAAATGGTATCCAATGAGTCCAATGTTTCTGTAGAAGCTCTTCCCATTTCGGTAGCAGCCTTCACAACTCCAAAGCTTGTTCGAAGACACCTTGCTGGTTATATCTCAAAATGGAATCCGGATCTTGTACTGGTATCAGGTTTGGCTCGGGGAGACTACTCCTCTATTCACGAAGAGGTCGGAGTCCCTGTTCTGAAGGGCACAAAAAACCTGTTTTCCATACCACTGTTACTTGAACATCTAGACGAAGTCAAACATAGTCTCTCAAGCACAGACGCAGCTGACACTATAATCCAAAAGAGGATACTGAATGATCTAAGGTCGCGTCTCAAAGCATTAGAGAGAGAAGCCGTCTTTGGTGTCAGGAACTTCAGATTGGACTCTGGGCTTTCCTTGGGAGTTGATCTGCCTCCTCGAATCATGGCTGAGGTTGTGGATGTAACAACTCGCCCTATTGATGTCAGTATTGCGAATGCTGAGAAGTATTCAAAGTGGGCCGACATAATCGATATTGGAGCATCTATAGCCACAAAAGATCCTGAACGAATTGCAGAGATTACACAAGAAGTTCGTAAACTTGGTGTATCAGTGAGTATTGACTCACTAGACCCCAAAGAGATTGCTGCTAGTGTTGATGCGGGCGCTGAAATGGTGCTATCAATCGATACCGGAAACATCGAAGTGGCATCAAGGATTCCCGAAGACATTGCTCTTGTGTGCCTACCAACGAATGTTTCTGCTGGAGAGTATCCACAGAACCCACTTGAGAGAGCACAAAGATGTCATAGACTCTGTAATGAACTGAAACAGAACGGCCACTCTAAACTCCTTGCAGATCCTATCATGGAAGCAGCAATTCAACCGGGTCTTCTGAAATCGTTGGTTGCGTTTTATCACTACAGGGCTATTGACCCAGACACTCCATTCTTGGCGGGTTTTGCTAATGTGACAGAGTTCATGGATACTGACTCCTTGGGAGTGAATGCAGTCCTTTCATGCTTGGGGGTGGAACTGGGTGTCTCGGTGTTTCTCACGACCGAAGAACGACCTTCTACAATCAACTGTGTTAGAGAACTCCGGTCAGCCGCACAATTAGCGTTCATTTCAAAGGTGACAGATTCGCCACCAAAAGAGCTTGGAATCACTGCTTTTGCGGCCAAATCTAGTAAACACAGCTTACAACCTGTGCTGCTAGATGATTCCTACGAAGATACACAGAAGGGATCTACTGAATACACGCCTGACCCAAAAGGATGCTTTAGGATTGGTGTTGACTTCTCTTCCAACCGGATTCTATGCGAGCACCGGGGTCAGAAAGGAAAGATTCAACGGCTTGCGTCCGACAAGATGCATCACTTGCTCAGGGAGATAATGAAACGAGACCTTGTAGGTTCTATTGAGCACGCTGCCTATCTTGGCGCAGAATTAGCAAAAGCTGAGATTGCTCTGAAGTTAGGCCACAGTTATCAACAGGACGAAGAGTGGCACGTTGAGTCATTGACTGATATTCTCGGAAGAAGTGCAGTAGAAGATGCAGAGTAGATCATGTCTGAGGGAAAGCCTTCCGAAGTTGGACTTGCGCAGTCAGTGTATCATATCTCCTCCGCATGAGTTGAACATTCAAATCTTGATTTGACATCAAAATCGAGAATGGTCACATCAGAATCAGCCTTCGCGTTCCGGCTGTCGAATATACTTACTCCCAAGCTAGGCTCTGCTCCTTCTTCTTATGAGGAAGGCGGCTGCAACGGCTACACCCAAAACTGCAAGCACAAGAACTACGAATGGTGCCCAGTAGTCGAGGGCGGATTTGGGTGCCACCTCGACATCGATGTAAGGGCTCATTGTTTCATGCATTGCTTCTGCAACGGCTGCTGCTCCGTCGTGGTTGAGATGGACGCCGTCATCAATGTAGTATTCAGTATGGTTCTCCGTGGCCGAATATGCATCAATAACCGGGAAGTCATAGACTGCTGAAACATTCTCGATGACATTGAAGTACGCTGGAATTTCCTCGTAGTCATAGTCCTCATAACCCGGGACGCTAACAGGTAGGATGAGCCACGGGAACTTCCACAGAAACATCTTCTCAACGGTGTTTGTTTCATCCAAATTCAAGATGTTCGCAATTAGTCCAAAGTATGAGGTGTTGAACCCCTCTGGACTTCTCTCGTAGAACCAGTCATTGCTCCCAAGAGCAATGACAACATAGTGTGCATTGTAGTCAATGATCCTACTCTGAACTAGTGTCTCGCCCTGTGATTCAGCATAGCTACTAGCCGGTATACCCGGTTCACCACTATTGATGATGTTGAGATAACGTGAATTCCACGGATGGCCTAGCGGTTCCAGCTTAGTGAGATAGCTAACGCTCGCAAGGTTTTGATCCCACCTTGTATACGAGTCGCCCAGAAACACGATGTTCTTGACTGCGGGTTCTTGGAGTCTTGACTGAATAGGTAGCTGCACTACTGTGCTCAGCCCTATGATTAGAACTGCAGCCAAGCCTAGCCAGGTCAAATCTCTGCGTGCTCGCGAATCTCGCATGACGATTTCGGAACAACCTCTATGTCTGACTACTTGTGTCTTCTGAATCGAAACTGCAATTGCTATTGGTAGAGTGTTGCTTCTAAACCAAGACATAGAGCATCAGATACGTGAATGTTCCAAAGAAGACTGGCACGATCCAC
>CP070761.1:1732590-1854930 GCA_020348985.1 Candidatus Thorarchaeota archaeon
GTCGACCACTCGCTACATTCCCCCATTGAACATCTCAAGCTTCATTCTTGTCTGTGCATTCTTGACCACAGAAACAAGCTCAGCACAAAGAAACCGATTCCGAACGCGAGTAGGACTCGGCCTGCGCCTACCGAGACATAGTACATCGAATCCGTGACGGTGACGAATCTGTCCACATGCATGTTCCACCAGTATTCGTATTCAAAGCTAACAGTCGTGTCCACTCCTTCCCAGTAGAAAGATACAATGTAGGGACGGCTGGATTCGCCGAAATTCGGTGCTTCTGTAGGCGAATCGTCAACTCCGCTGATGTTTACTCCTGAGACTTGTGTATGATTCAGGATTACGGTTGACACCTGTGTGACAATGATGGATATTGGATTGCCACTGGAGTTGAAGTAGTGAATGTTCAAACGGTCAGCATCGATACTGACGTTCACTTCGGGATATGTCGAGTTGAGAGTCACACTATCCACACGAGTACCAAGATGATACCAGATGTCCTCTCCTCTCCAAGTCACGTGTACAAACAAGTTGCTTAACACCATGGCAGCCGTGGCCGATAATATGAGGACTACTCCTGCGAACGCCACTAGTTTAGGCGAGCTCGGGAGTCTTGGCAGTCCCATCCGCTCCTACATCCAATCGAATTTGCGTAAGACTTCTTTTGCTAAGAATATCAATCTACTTGTGTAAACCGATACAAAAGCGGCAGCTTCTTGCGAATGTCTTTTCGAAGAGTCACGACCCTCCAGACTGTCCTAAGAGAACGCCCCAAATGAAGGCACCAATGAAGGTGCAGGCCGCGAGGGCTAATGCAGGTCCAACTATCATAAAGGATGGCAATGACGTGAATGCATAGATCCACCCGAAGACTGCACAAAACACACCAATGGCGAGTATCACAACAGCCACTGCTGTCTGGAATCTTTCATCTGCTGATTTCCACTTGACAAGCCATCTCAGGAAGAGTGCAGTGACTAGGCTGGAGAAAACTGCTCCGAGTACAACCGCTACGAAGGGGAATGTAAGATCTACCTGCATCTGGAATCACAAGACTCTCATGAAACGTACTCCATGTGTAACTCGGTAGGACAAGAAGTATGTTGTGTTTGGTTCCACACCTGAAAAGCAAATCAACCACCCACTACTTGGATATCGCTTCTAACAATGCATGATCACAAGGTGGCTATCATTGACAGGATTGTGAATCCGAAAACACAAGAACGTTTTTGGACAAAAGACATCATAGATAATCTCAGGTGAGACTGATGACAAAACGGGGGGATGAATTAGTTGCTCTGTTGGTACTCCTATTTGTGGTGGGAAGTCCAGTCATGAGTTGTATCTCGTTTACTTCTGAAACCCTTCAAGATCAACCAATTGTTATCACAAGTAACGCCGGCTTTCTCCTTCAAGGCTATCCTGGGAACGGTTCGATTGACAACCCATATTTGATTGAAGGCCTAAGCATCACTGCAAATCAGGAGTGCATCTCGATTTCAGACACAGATGCCCATTTCATTATTCGGAATTGCTTTCTCCAGTCAACCAGCGGTCCTGCTCTTTATGCTGTTAGCTTTGATGAGGTATTGAACGGTATCATCAACAACTGCACATTGATATCAATGACTTCTTGGATGCCGCCCGGAGGGGATGTGGTCTACTCAGGATACGGGGTCAGAGTTTCTGCTTCATCAAATTGCACTGTCATGGAGAGCAACGTCTACGGGAATGAAGTGGGTGTGAGTCTCATAGACTCAGTGTCCTGTATCGTGAAAGGGAACAGTATTCACGACAACAGTGTGGGAATCTTCCTGGACCGCTCGACGGATTGTGTAATCACCAATAATACTCTCCAGAATAACCGAGAGCATTTGCTGGTTTCGCGATCCACCTCGTGTACGATAACCAATCAGACAATCTTCGGAGGAAACTATGGAATCGCATTGCAGACCTCAGAGAACTGTGCCTTGATTGGCAATCAGATGGAGGGAGCCGGTGTACTGATGATGTTCGCTGATGATGCCAAAGACTGGAATCATACATTTGATGAAAATAGAGTAAATGGCCTTCCTATCGGGTACCTTAGACGACAGCAGGACAAGTTGGTGAATGGAACTGCATACGGTCAACTGATTCTGGCCGAATGCACAAATATGACAGTCGTAGAATTCGACGTCTCAAACGCAACTGCCGGTATTCAAATAGGTTACTCAACCGATTGCCTAGTTGCTAATAGTTCACTTTGCAACAGCTCTTGGGCTGCTATCTTGATTTTTTCGTCTTCTGACATCTCAGTCAAGGAGTCACTTATGCAAGGAAACTTGCTATGCGTTGACATCGTTTCCTCAACACGAATCCACGTCAGCAGGAACATGTTGGCTTCTAATTTTCATGCAATCTATTCGGGCGAATCAGATCAGTCCACAATCATTGACAATACGATTAAGGACGGTATGGGCACAGGCATTCATCTGTTTGATTGCGACGAGATGATCATTACGGGAAATGACATCAGCGCGAATTATCATGGTATATGGCTTTCCGGGTGTACCCGTAGTACTATCAGTGGCAATTCTGTCTTCAACTGTAGCTCATATGGGATAACACTAGGCTACGACAGCTCAATGAACCAAGTGTATGAAAATCTCGTCGGGTGGAATGGGTTCAACGCTTTGGACGAAGGTTCAAGCAACCTATGGGACAATGGCATAAACCGGGGGAATAACTGGTCAGACTATTTGGGCTTTGGATGGTACTCAATCCCAGGTCAAGCGGGGAGTTCTGATAGATACCCTTCATCTCTGGCTGACTCTCCAAGTCTGTCTTGGGTACTACCGACAATTGCACTAGCTGTTTTCGGTATCACCATCGTAGTAGTTGTAGCAGTAAGACTAGTGAGGAGAGATAACATTTCAAAGAGTAATGGAGTGTCAATATGAGGGCTCTTAGGTGTATCTTTGGTTTTCCCAGGATTGAATAGAACGCCGCCCACTTGCTGTGAGCGACGTTCTGAACTGTTCAATAGTAAGTGGGCTGTTGCCACCATCTAGCTGCAATTGAGTTGACACTCAAGTAGGCGTAGTACTTCGTACCTGAATCTCTGTACACCGCTCCTGCACCGGCGCTTATGTAACCCTTCAGGGACACAGCAAGTCTAACAGTCTTGTACCGAGGTATTTTGAAGATTACAGTTTTCTCGCCTATTGTGAAGATCTCATCGACCTCGTACCGGTCTCCATGCCACGCCTCACGGTAGAAGACGGTTTTCACACTGTACACGGTATCATCATAGAAGTCAACAAGTGCGAATCTGACCTCTATCGATGCTTTCTGAAACCAGCCCCCTGATTTTATGTAGGCGTCCAGTATGCCATTGAAAGTCATCTCCACGTATGTGGGTTCAGCAAGCCAGAAGTAGTAGGCATGTCCAAGAAGTCCCCAGGCATAGCCTGCACAAGAGTCTACCTTGACATAGATGTAGCCTGTATCCTTGTTAACAGAAGCTAAGGCCGTTGATGGCAATACATAGGTCTTTCTAGAAGAGGCCGCAGATTCCTCGTGAGGGGGCCATGTGTACAGACGCGCTGAGTTTGCTCTAAAGCCCACGGGATATGGTGAGTAATTATACCACCATTTCTGTCCTCCTCCACCACCACCTGGCGGTTCGGCTGCTTGTACCATGATGGCCATCTGGAAGAGGACGATTACAGACACTATCATGACTATTGCTCTAAAACGAGACTTCAATCCTATCATCCCCCTGATTGGTCAGTTCTCAATAGAGAACCGTATCCATTACCTATCGCTGGGAGATAATCCTTGTGGAGGAGAATCTACAATCGACCGCCCGCCACCACATTTCTTCTGTTCAGTGATCAATCATCCAATCTTTCCACTCGAAATATGACTGGTCTTACACCGTCACCACACGCTACGTAAGTCATGTCGCGTTCAGGCCAGTCCATATCATCAATCAAATCGAACTTCGTTAACCGAACCGTAATATCTCTCCAAGCCCAACCACAGAAACCGTCAGGCATTTTGAAACTATTCTCAGCTATGAACTCCTGTCCTTCCTCAAGGAATCGACAGGTGGGTATTGAATCGCCTGATGATGCCTGCTTCATCTCATGTCCAAAGACTTCACTCGGGCTGAACTTTCTTTCTACAGTTATTCTGATTCTTGGTAGATTCACAGTCTTAACCTCACAGCTGCAGCATGACTGGAGACCTCTAATCTGGATTATCATCAGAGCAGTCCAGAGGGAAATACGCGAAACAGTCAAAGACATCCTTTCCATTTGACATTCTGTTGGGAGAATAATCGATGCCCAAGTGCGCAGAATGCCAAACTATCGGACAGTCAAAGCCTGACATGGAACTTTACTCCTGTGTCCTATGCAAGCAGCCAAGGTGCGAAACCCATGCAGTGTGGGCCTTGGCATATCAATTGGACGAAATCGCCGAAAGAGACGAATCTCAGTCTCCTTCACTCTCAGCCAGCCACGTGAGTGGGTGGTATCCTTTCTGTGGCCGACCTTCACACGTACCATATGGCGTCTCTATACGCCATGGAAAGGAGAAGATGTGGGGGAGGCTAGTTGAAGATGTGTCCAATGACGAGAAGGATGAAGATCTCGAGTTCGTCGTCATGTGGCAGACTGGAGTCATCGAGGAGGGATTTGAGCACCGTTGGGAGCCAAAGCACTTTCAGCCTTCTTGTGACCTGTCAGATGCTGTACAAGTCATCAATGTCCTGTTTGACCAAGATATTGATGATGATGTCTTCCTGCGAAAAACACAAAGCTCAGTGCTAGACCCACTGGCTGTCAGAAAGATCACGTTCTTTGGATCTTCTTTCGACGAATTCAGAGAGAGTGTAGGAGAAAGCCCTGACCTTGAAAAGATTGTCAAGTTCATTTGCTCAAGATGTGGAGTTGTGATTTGCTTGAATCGTCAGTCACCATTCTTCGATGATAAGCTCTTCAGAAAACTGGTCGAGAAACCGGAGTCGGTTATCTCACTCTGAAGATTGAAACAGATACAAGCGGTCAGAATTGAACAAGATTTGTGCCGCAAGACCCATAACGTTTCGTTCTGAATCAGTGCAACGAGGAGGATTTCACATGAATCCCTACGTCAAACTACTTAGGATAAGGGGATGGTACGCCTTCCTTTGTACAGCTATCCTTGGTTTCGTCATCTCTGGAGGAGTGACAGGTCCGCTGGTAGACATCCTCATCTTCTTCCTGATGGTTTCGGTCTTCTTGGGATTCAGCTTCTCCATTAATGACAGCTTTGACGTAGCTGAGGATCTGCAGAAGAAGTCAAGATCCAATCCTGTAGCTACCGGTGAGGTAAGTCAAGACCAGGCTGTAACATTCTCGTACTCCCTCGCCCTGGCCGGGACAATTCTCTCTGCCTGGTTCGGTCCAGTCATTTTCTTCTACTACGTGGGTCTTACTCTCCTGTCATTCTTCTACTCTGCTCCTCCCCTACGATTCAAGTCAAGGTTTCCATTCGATCTCTTGTCCCACGGGCTGTTCTTTGGATCCCTGATATTGCTACTCCCTGCACTAATCTTTGGCTCACTGAATACTGGGGTTCTACTAATAGCCATCTCCATATTCTTCCTGTCAGTGACAATCGAGTTGTGGAATCATATAGAAGATTACGAAAGCGACGTGATGGCCCGGCTGAAGACAACAGTATGTGTATTGGGTCTTGAGAAATCAGAGAGAATTGCAAAAGCACTTGCCGTCTTCTTCCCGCTTACACTCGTACCACTCTACCATAGTGGCGTCTACTTTCTACCCTTCGTTATTTCCACATCAGTCTACGTCATGATCTTCATTCGAAAGGCACGACCCGCAGTGCTTTACTCATATGCCAACTTGCTATACGGTGTTCTCTTGGTGTTGGCATTACTATCTTCATGCTGATGATTTCTACAACCTCACATTTTGTAAGGCGTGCTGTTCAAAAGGTCCTTCTTCAATGACTTTGTGGAAATGATACTCGAGCTCTCTCTTTTGACAGCAATCTATGCGATCTGGATTCTCACTCTAGTGAACGCAATGGTTTCTAGCGAAGAAGTATCTCTGACAATAGCAACTCTTCCATTCATTGTGACATTTCCCTTTTCCCTGCTTCTTTCAGTCTCAGCTGAAGTATGGATTCCAGGCATGCTCATCTTTGATATCGGACTGACCATGGTTATCGGAATACTGCTATTCGTGAGGTGGGTTATGGCCATAGTCGGAGAATGAGCTGAAAGTCAAATGGAATTGCTGTTTGGGAATCCGAATCGGTTTGGAAGAACCTACTTTTCCTTTCTCTTGAATTCGGTATATCCGCATCTGCCGCATGCAAATCTATCAAAATGCTCCGCCATGAAAGTTCCTTTCTCACAACGTGGGCAAGTTCTCTTAGCAATGGTTACTTTGCCGCTCTTGTCAACTTTGTATGCCTTGTGTGCCATTCTAGGACTCTTCCTTCTTAGTTGATGCATGCCGCTTGAGAACATATCCAAGTTCTACTCTCTTCATTTGCTCAGCATCGGAGTAGATGCGGGCAGTTCCTTCAGTGATGCCTATTCCGAACTTGGTGTTCAGCGACCGAATGACAACGGCTGAAGAATCAGCATCGAACTGTGCCACAATCTTAGCCAATACGTCGGCTCTACTGGGCGTAGTGCTTCCAATATGCTCTACTCTGAATTCGATCTCTCTGCGCGAGAGAGGTTTGTTCTCTTTCTCCTGAAGAATCTCAATCTTCATTGGCATCACTCTTGATGGTCAGACTACCCTCAAGTGGGACGGTCAGGGCATCCACCTGGGGTTGTCTAATAAAGCTTTCACCTTGGACGTAGCGTCTATAGCTGGTCTAACGCACCTTCAACGCATACTTCCCTGGTTTGTCGATGTTCAACCTTTCTGCAATGTAGGAGGACTTCCGCGGGTCTTCATGAGCGTCTCGACCAGGAAGTATGACAACTACTCCCGTGTAGGATGTTGATAGATTCGTACTCTTGCAATTGGGACACTGATTCTCCGCGGTCAGATAGTGACACACTCTGCATGCTTTTGGTCGAGCCACACTAATCACCGTTCACTACTTCTTTTTCTTCTTGCCTTCACCACGGGCGGATCTGACATCGTCCTCGACCCATGAGATATCCGGGCCCACTTTACCAAGGAACGGCTGTCTCATTGTCAGTCCCAGTTTCCCTGATCTGTTGCCCGATTCGAAACTGATTGATGTTATTCGGGCTCGAACATGGTCACCCTCAGAGAGTGTTCTACCTGTCTCCTTGCCCATTAGTGCGCTACCCTTGGAATCCTGAGTTATGAAGTCATCACAAATCTGACTCACGTGGCAAAGACCATCAAGCGGTCCCATTCTAATGAACGCACCGAAGTCCATCAGCTCAACAACGTTCCCCTCAATAAGCTCTCCTCGCACTGGCTTGAAGACTAGGACCCGGTACGTGACTTGATGATATGTGGCACCATCTCCAGGCATAAGCCGACCTTTCTTGATTTCATCAATCCCAATGACTGCAATCATGAGACCTACGTCTCTATCAAGGACATTCTCACTTCCCTTTCGCAGATGTGTTACAGCAGCCTCTTCCATGGGCTTGTCAAACTCGTTTGGGGGGATACGAACTATATCACTAACAGTCACAATGGAGTATATTGTATTCACCAGCCTTCAGTACCACTTGCCTGCTATGACAAGGCTTCATAGAAGAACAGGCCAACAGACAGCCTCGACGGCCTGAACCCGACGGTCAGCGCTGCCACGCTTTGGCAACCATAAAAAGATTGCTACATGGGTTCAAATGACTGCTCCTTCCAGAGACAATTTCTTCTTCGCACGAAGGATAAGTACAGGCAAACCAAGTGAACGAGCTTTCTGTTTCAGATCTCTGTCATTTGTTGCGAGAACTCCTCCAACCGATTCAGTATACTCCAGCAGCCTCTCGTCAACGGATTTCTTCTCTTCAAAATGAGTCGTATCAATCAGCTTGCATCTCTTTGCCAAATCCTTGGCAACTCTGAATTTCCTTCCTTCAATGGCTCCCTTGGCCTTACTGGCCTTGACATCAAGCTCTGCAAGGACGGAGTCCAATACGACAAACTCAATCCGACGCTCCAGCAGACGTTCTGATTCTTGGAAAATGTCAACACCGAATTCAGAAGGAACAGTGAGGAAATTCGTATCAAGGACAACTTGAATCAAACTACTCACAGAGCCAACTAATCTCTCAGACTTCTGCATAGCCTATGAGTCGCCACTTGTTCTCGACCCTTCGACCAATAGCAATACGTTGTCCTTTCTCGGCACAGACAGGCCTCTTCAGAGTCATCTCTATCTCCTCTCCATGGAGCTTGGTGATTACCCCAACTGTCGGTGCTGTTCCTACGACCAACATCAGAGGCTCGTTGAGTCGGAGGTTGTCAACCTCTTTCTTGGACTCCATGCCTACGACCCTCTGCATCAGTTCTGGCTTAATCATCATCTTGTCAATAACATTAGGCATCTTTCCGAGTTTGCCAACAACATTTCCCACAAGTCGATCCGCGCGCGTATAGGAAGGATCCAGGGCTGTACCGACTCCAATCAGTCCCCCTGGGTATGCCTCCTTCAGACTATTCCCACTACCGGAAAGAAGGCTCACAATCCTAGCACGGATGGGTTTGAAACCCTTGTCGGCTCTATGACCGGGAGCTACTTCGATTTCGTCTCCCAAGCTGAGTCGACCCTGTATTATAGAGCCTCCAACCACGCCACCCTGCATGTCCGGTGGAAGTGTGCCGGGACGGTTAATATCAAAGGATCTAGCCACATACATCTTTGGCGGAGCTTCGTCATCTCTATCCGGAGTTGGGATTATCCCTTCGATTGCTTGGATCAGCAGATCCACGTTTGCACCGAAGATAGCAGATAGAGGAATGATTGGAGCATCCTCTGCAACGGTTCCCTTCACGAACTCCTTGATTTGGCTGTAGTGTTTTTTTGCTTGCTCCGGTGTTACAAGCTCTATCTTATTCTGAACAATGACTATGTTACTGACCCCAATGATCTGCAAAGCGTGAAGGTGCTCAGAAGTTTGCGGCATTGGACACGGCTCGTCCGCTGCAATGACAAGGATTGCCCCATCCATCAGACTTGCACCGCTCAAGCAAGTGGCCATCAGAGATTCGTGACCTGGACTATCAACAAATGAGATTTCGCGCAAGACCTCAAGCTCACCATCGCATTTAGGGCATTTACCCTCTGCACATAGATGGGAGGTTGTATAGCACTGAGGTTCAGGGCATTTCTTGCACTTGAGCAAAGTTGTCGCCGCATAACCAAGCCTAATCGAAATACCACGTCTAACTTCATCGGAGTGTCGGTCCGTCCAATCTCCTGTTAGATACTCAACCAAAGTTGTCTTGCCGTGGTCAACATGTCCCAAGGTCCCTATGCTGACTTCTGACTGACCTTCGTACTTTCTGGTCACCTAGTCCTCACTTCCAGAGCGATAGAAATCTGGAACTCCATAAGAAGTCTATGGTCTATTCGCCAAAGAGATGCATTCTAGGCCGATTGCATAACGAGTTCTTCCAAGGGTGTGCTTCCTTTCTCTTCCACCCTCATGTTCACCTGAGAGATATCTGGTCCAAGTTCCCTGCCGCGAACAGTCTTGCGTTTGGCGATTCCCTTTCTCTTTGGTCTAAATCCTGGTGCCCCACGAATCAGCACCCTCTTCTTTCCACTTCCGTGCACATCAGGTCGGATTGGGAATCCTGATGAATCGCTTCCACCAGTGATCTTCAGCTTGTATCCTGGAAGACCAATTACATCCCCTTCTACAATCTCTCCGACGGTCTTTCCGACCAGAGCGTTCGTCTTGGCATCATCCAGCTCGTACTGGATAGCCTTCCCAGTCTCGGGATCCGAAATTACTAGCTTAAACGGCAACTATCCTATCGCCTGCCTGAAGATATACTGCGTCCTAGTGGACAGCAGCGCTAGCGAACAGAGGTCACTTTATGAGGATTGCGGTTTAGCAGACGAGAATATCAAGGCTGGACAGCTACTGAAACAGGCCTAGTACAAAACCATTATATCTCGTTCACAGTCCGAAACCGGGATGACTATCTGAGGGATATGAGTGCAGACGGATCCTCTAACGCCTTGGCTTGTTCTTTTCGGGATTTACTTCCTAGTCTATATAATCGCCAAATGGATTGGTTTCGACAAACTCAGGGAAAGAGGACTAGAGGCAGGCACTCCCCTCTTTGTGATGATGAGGACTGAGCGACTTAACAACTTCTTGACCAAGTGGGGCAAGAAAGTTCCGCGTGCTTTCTTCAATCTCGGCATAGTTGTTGGTTTCGCAGGCATGGCAGCAGCATTCTGGCTATTCGGCACCAATCTTCTAAATTTCTTCTTTCGGCCTTCAGCAGCAGGTGGGGTAGTTCCCATAATCCCGGGAATAACAATCACAGGACTGCCTCTGGTCTACATGTTGATTGGCTTGGCTATCACAATCATACTGCACGAATTTGCCCACGGATTGGCATCTTCAAAGGACGACATTACCATCAAGAGTTCCGGCCTACTCTTCTTCACGGTCTTGTTCGGAGCATTTGTCGAACCTGATGAGGAGGAATTCGAGAATAAGACTAGTCCAAGATCACGTATGAGGATGCTCGCAGCCGGTTCCTACATGAACCTGATTGGAGCTTTTGTGACGTTTCTGATTATTGCCAACTTCAACCCAATAATGTCAATTGCCTTTAATCCGCCCAGTGGGGCATTCATCTATGAAATCGTTCCTGGCACTCCAGCTGCAGATTCCTTACAGGTAGGCGATGTTATTATTGGCCTTAATGACACTACAATTGAAACATGGCTCGACGTAAATTATTTCATGGATACTACAGAATCCAATTCCACGCTCATCATCCACACACTGGATGGAAGCCATACAGTAACTCTGGGACAAAGTGAACTCAATGCTTCAAAGGGCCGCATTGGGATTTATGGGTCGGACTATTGGGAGCCCAAACCCGGTTGGGAATGGATTCCAGGTGGACCTATGTACGCATTTCATATCCAGCTGACATTAGCTTGGACTTTCGTGATTCTGTTCTCGGTTGCTCTGTTCAATTTGATGCCTATACCCGCACTCGATGGCGACAAACTACTGTCAAATGGACTTGGTCTCATCATTAAGAATGAGAAGACAATAAAGCGAATAATGTGGCCGGCCAGAATCATCTCTCTGCTGATCATTCTGCTAAGTATAGGATTCAGCTTGCTCCTTGGAAGAGTACTGTTCTAGGGTGCGCCCATAGACCCAGAATCGCATCAATCATGATTCTCGGACAATAAAAGGGGCTGTATGAACGGATTGAGTGATGACTATGATGACTCATCAGATTAGTACGTTACAGGATGTTCGTGAGAAGGCAAGAAAGGCACTTACGGATTATCTAACAATGTTTATTCCCGAGTCATGGAAGGAGCCCCTTGAAAAGATACGACTTCTTCTTCAAGCCCATGGTGAAGCTGATTGGGAGGCCTTGAAAGGACATTCGTTATTATATTTCGACGAAATGCGCCTGTCGGAGGATCGGGTCGAGTCTCTTGCTCGAGTTGAGCGCTTAGGAGATGCTTTCAAGGAACTATATTCGGTTGTGTCTCCAGCTGAATGGCATAGAACCGTTGACGACACTATTCATGCAGCCAATTTCCGTGCTTCCAAGGCCGCAATCCAAATACGACATATCTCACCACTTGATAGACCTAATGACGACTCGGATGAAGATTGAATCCACAACTCTATGACAATAGGTCTCTGGATCTGAAAGAAGTACTAACCGACACATCCAAAGCCACGCAGTTTCTCGGTCATCAGTATGGACGAGGCCAAGCTGACCTCTTACCTGAGTCAGAATCTCTCAGAGAGAAACAACCTCCGCCTAATCAGTATATCACGCATTACCGAAGGTTGGGAAACTGAAATCTATTCAATTGACGTCGAGCATCAGACAGACAATGGACGAGTCCAAGAAGGATTGATTCTCAGGATGTATCCTGGTGCCCAAGCTGCTTACAGGGCCAAGAAGGAATTCCTACTACTGAAAGGTCTTCGCAGAGTTGAATATCCAGTTCCGAAGGTATTTCTCGTTGAGCAAGACACGGGTCAACTTGGAGCTCCTTTCATAGTAATGGAAAGAATTGATGGGCAGACGATGGGTGTTGAATTTGGAGCGGCTGACCAGCAGAACGGTCTTCAGGCGCTCTTTGCCGAGCTTTTCGTGGATTTGCACAATCTGGAATGGCAAGAGGTCATCCGCGATTTTGACCCCAAACCCAAGTTCGAAGCGAAGGATGCAATAGATCAGCAGTTGGCCAGCTATGAGCATGACCTGACCCAATACAAGAAGGAAGAACTCATGCCCATTCTTGAGTGGCTCAGAGCAAGAATATCAACTGTTTCTTGTAAGAGGCTTTCCCTCGCTCACCGGGACTTCCATCCATTCAACATTATTATTGATGAGACCGGGGCTCCCTTCGTAATTGACTGGACCGCAGCCAGCATCACAGACTACCGAGTTGACCTAGGTTGGACTCTGTTACTGATAGGCGCATTCTCTGGGAGGGAGCTTCGTGACTCCGTTTTGGGGGCCTATGAAAGAGTCATAGGCGCTCAGGTTGACAACATAGAGTACTTCGAGGTTATCGCCGCTTTCCGCAGACTGCTTGATGTTTCCGTTTCGCTAAGCATAGATGCAGGAGAGAGAGGTATGAAGACTGGGGCCGTTGAAATGATAATGGAATCTTTCGACCATATGGCAAATGTCGAGAAGCTTGTAGAGGAGTACACCGGAATTGAGATTTCAGTAGTGAACGAGTTAGAGCGAAGCTTCACCTAATACATTGACAGTGAACTAGAAAGGGTCCAGAAGAGTACCTTTAACACACAAGACCGAAGTGTTTGATGGAGAAAAGCGTGGAGTGTTTCTTATGGCCACACAGTGCTCGAAATGTGATTCGAAAGCAGTCTACCTGCGTCGTTACACATCAGAAGCGCTCTGTGATTCCTGTTTGGCTGAGACCACTTTACAGCGCGTCAGACGCACAATAAACAAGCACAAGATGTTTCGAGAGAACGACCGAATTGCTGTGGCCATATCCGGGGGAAAAGACAGCTCAGTTCTACTCCACATCCTTCATCGCATTGAAAAGAAGTACCCAGACTCTGAGATAATCCCAATCACAATTGATGAAGGCATCATGGGATATCGGGATCGGGCACTTGAAGCAGCAAAGAAGCTTACGAGGAGTCTGGATCTAACGTTGGAGGTCAGGAGCTTTCGCGAGCTGTTTGGTCATAGCTTAGACGATATCGTAAAGATGCGAAAGAGTGACAAGCCCATCGGCGCATGCTCATTCTGCGGAGTTCTTAGGCGAAGAGCGATCAATTCAACAGCTTCTGAGTTGGAAGCAGATGTTGTCGCGACCGGCCACAATATGGATGATGAGGCTCAGACTCTTCTCATTAACATGTTGCGGGGTGACAGCCGAAGGATTGTGAGAACTAGTCGACCAAGGGAGAAAGCACTTAGAGGATTCGTCCCTCGCGTCAAGCCAATCATGGAGATAACAGAAAGGGATGTCGTGGCTTACTCTCACAGTCAGGCTCTAGAGTATCATGATGTGCCTTGTCCCTACTCTGTGGAGGCATATAGGAACGATGTCAAGGACTTCTTGAATGACATGGAGCACAGACGACCTGGAACACTCCTTGCAATCCTAAGGTCGGGTGAGGAAATAGGCAAGGCCTTTGAACAAACTCCGGTTGCAACAGAGCTCCGCGAATGTGAACAATGCGGATCGGTGACACCTGATAGAATCTGCAAAGTCTGTTCAATGCTTTCAGACATATCCGGCAACTGAAATCAAACACTTGACCAAGATGGAGGGTAACGAGAGAAATGGCGAAGAAACCCGAAACTCTCCATGAAAGTCGTACCATAGTGTATGGTGACAAACATTGGTCCCATTTGGCATCACTAAGAGAGAGAGCTATGGACATAATGCAGACACTGGAGTCCTCTGGCATCCATTCCTTTGTCTATGGTTCCATTGCCAGAGGTGATGTTGGGAAGTCTTCCGACGTGGATATCATCGTTCCGTATCCTGTATCAAGCTACAAACTCGAAATCTCTGCGGGACGGGGTGTCCGCCGTGAGTTAGTCCAAGCCACACCATCCATGGTACTGAAGGGACATATTGTCTTAGATGACAGGACAACCGTTACCTTTCCCCTGTTCAAGTTAAGGCCAAGAGAAGAGGAGTTCTACAGTTGGGGGGGACGTGCCGATATCAGCCAGCTTGAGGCCGAAATCAGAGTTTCTGGAGTTGACAAGAGACTGGTCTTGATTAGACCCACACCTGAGGGACATACAGAGCATGGAGTCATTGGATATGAGCCAGATGTGGCAAAGGCTGTTGGCGTGAGCATCGAGACCGCAAAAGAACGAGTGCGTGTTCTAACACGAAGAGATAGACTTGGTAGAACAGGTGTTTACCTTACGAGAGTCCTAGAAGAAGATGATAGCTTCGAGGCAGTAGCAAAGAGTCTAAGAGACAGCGACCCGGCTCTCCGGCGTACAGTCGAGAAGAGGGAACGCAGTAGGTGATCATTTTGACACGTCTAGTTGAACGACTTAAGGGCGACTCTCTTCTCGTTGGAGAACTTCCACGAGGATGCCAGCTTTGTGCAAAAGGGACCAAAATGGTCCTATTCGTCACTGGTCTTTGCGACAGTGCATGTTTCTATTGTCCTTTATCGGAGGAGAAGTCAGGAAAGGACATTGTATTTGCAGACGAGATGAAGGTTGAGACTGATCAAGACATCCTTTTTGAAACCGAAGCCATAGGCGGAGAAGGCGCCGGAATAAGTGGGGGTGATCCGCTCTGCAATCTTGATAGGACTGTCAGATACATAACTTTGCTGAAATCTAGCCAAGGGAACGAGTTTCATACCCATCTTTATACAAGCCAATCTGAAGTTGAAGAAGACATTCTTCTTGAGCTAAGAAACGCAGGTCTTGATGAGATCCGGTTTCATCCGCAGTCAAGAGACTGGTCCGGCATAGAGACCGCAGTGAGTCTGGGCATGGTAGTTGGTTTGGAGCTACCAGCAATTCCTGGCCAAGAGAAGGACCTTGAAAGCGCCGCTGAGAAGGCAGAGGCTTTCGGGGTTGATTTCCTCAACATCAATGAACTTGAAGCTAGTGAAACAAATTTCGCAAAACTTGCGGCTCTGGGCTTGCGGCTTACAAGCTTGGACGCGGCAAGTATCGAAGGAAGTCGAGAGACAGCTGAGAACATTCTTCACTGGGCAGCAAGCAACCTCGTAAATCTGTCAGTTCACTTCTGCACTGCTGTGTTCAAAGATCGTGTACAGCTTCGCAATAGGCTTGAGAGACGTCTTGTGAGAACGATCAGAGCATTTGAGGAGAAAGACGAAGACGACCCTCTCTTGATTCTTGGATTGATTCGTCCTCAACACGGTCAGACTATGGCCCCGGAACATCTTGGTCAGATATACAACATTCTGAGGGTTGAGTTCAACGTTCCACATGATATGATGAACTTAGACTTCGACAGATCTCGAATAGAAATTGCTCCTTGGATTCTTGAAGAGATAGCCGAAGATCTAAGAATCGAACTTGAGGAACTCAGCACGGTGGAAATGGGCATTGCATATGAATACCCTTCATGGGATCGACTGCAGACGCTTTTTGATCCGCTTTGATTAGTACTCGACACGGAATCTTAGTATGGCCGCTATGCCACCAAGATTCTGCAGTTGGTCACCTGCAGGATGTTCTGTGGATACGACATGAAACTCAGCTCTGGCCTTTTCGGCGTCTCGGATTAACGAGTCTATGGCACGTCTGGTTTCATCTGAACCTTCTCTTAGCTTGATGTCAGTAATCAAAAGATGTTCCACAGCACCTATCTGAACGGCCTTTGTGACTTCCTTATCACCATAAGTGCCGAGTCCGTTGTCCTTTGCTATATGGGTGATTAGTTCCTCAATCAGCTTCGTTTCGGTTTCCAATCTAATGCCTTCTATGGCAGACCCGATTACCTCTCTGGCAAGGATTTCCTTTGCGCCTGGAAAACCTATCGAATTTGTGCTCTCTACAATCACAGGTGGAAGGTCTTTGAGTTTCGCAGATTTTAGGAATTCATAGAAGTGATCCTTGGTGAACCCGGGTCCAGTTATCACAATGAGTCCAATCTCACTCTGTTCAAGCTGAGAGCGGACTGCTAGGACCACAGAGGAATAGAACTCCCTCATAGTAGCATCATACGACTTCTGGTCCCCTCTCTTCCGAGATATGCTAGTCTTCACTCTTACTGCTTCTTTCAGTCCAAAGTCAGCGGCAAGGAGAAGGTCCGCTACGCCGTCTTCAATCGTGACAATCAGACTAATAGGGTGCCCCGTCGATTTCTCTGCTTCCTTTAGCCTTTTCAGAAGGAAGTTCGGCCAGTGCTCCTTTATCACAGTAAGTATGCTTCCAGTTTCGACATTTATGGTATGATGAGATCCCAAGTTTATGAGATCGCTTGGGCCCTCAAGGATAGTGCCCAGCAACCTTACTCTGTTACTGAAAGAATGAAATGAAACATCCTCCACTCTGATTGTAAGAGTCATGGGTTTTCTAACGCTATCTTGCTTCCTTGAATCTTCGTCACCTACACGGACTCTTCGAGTAGTCCTAGATACGACTATGTCTCCAGGCATAACCACATTGTAGAGATGCCACAAGTCATCTAGGGCCTCTATCTTGAGGGTTATCTTGCCCTCTTTCAGAATCCGTTTCAGTATTTTCAAAGCGACTCTCCTGTCCTAGAATGCTCTTAGAAGAAATAGTCTCCGAAAGTCTCGGTATACTTCGGATCACTCCTGGCCAGAGCTTGGTTCTCCTCAATTCTGCGACATAGCAATTCGGCTTGTTTAACGTGATTCTCTTCCACAATATCTGCCTCTTCTTGGACTGCAGCATCGCCTGCTATTCTAACAAGCCCTCCTATTTCTCGCAAACGAAGAGTAAAGGCATTTCTTTGTCCATCAAGCCTATAGGCAAGACTCTCTGCTACATTCATTACTTCTTCTAGAGCATCAACCCCAAAGTGAGGAATCCGTCCATCCTCATGTACGGTTTGGGCAACAAAACGAATCAAGTCCATCTCACTATGATGATTTCTTGACATCCATGATGTGAGCACAATTTCATACCCATAACCCCTAATCCTTGATCTCAGCGCCGGATGAAGTAGAGAAAGATCTTCTGGATTACATGATGCAAAGAGTAGGAAGTCGCAAGGAACATTGTCTACTCGCACAGCCGCCCCGGAACTTTGAGGATTATGTCCGAGAATAGGATACTTTCGGTCTTGCATTGCTGTTAGAAGATGCTTCTGATAGGATCCGAGAGCGCCGATTTCATCTATGTAGAGTACACCTTCGTGGGCCTCGTGAATAGCACCTGGAATGACTCTCATGTGGGCTGGCACTCCAAGCCCTTCTGCACTCCCATATGGATCATGCTTGACATCACCCAGCAATTCAACTGGACTAGCCCCGCTAACCTGAACAAACCGTGACGAATTCCAGGAAACTAGAATCAGTTCCGAATCCGGACATGTCTGTTTCGTGGAAACGTTCTCTTCAGGTTGAAGAATGCGCAAAACACGAATCATGTCCTGCTCAGATCTTTGATACACTATACGATATTGATGTCCGCCTAGAACATCTTCAGATGTCACTTCTGCTAATGCAGGCTCTCTGGCAACGTTAAGTGCACGGAAGAGGCCTTGATATGATAAGTCGGCATTGTTATTGCATCTCTTTGGAGAGCCGCAGTCCATACACACGTTCTGACTCGGCAGAGAAAAGGCACCACACCTTGAGCACCTATACCCCATCTTCACTGCGATCTCAAAAGGAAGGTCGTCAGGATACATGAAGCTCGAATCACAAACGGTCTCTTCTTCGGCAACTGTTCCACCTTCATCTTGTTTGGCTCGAATTGCGACTGCAGTGGGTCTATCTCCCTGTTCCGGATTCTGTCGGATACGTATCTCATCTATTGGGGGTGGAAGCAAAGAATATGCGGCACTGGCGATCATTGATTTGCCTATTCCTGGAACTCCGCAGAGCAACACGTGCCGTCTCTGGGATACTGCTGACTTGACTAGTTTCACAGCATGGGTCTGACCAATGACTTTCGAGAAAGGATCCGTGGGAATATCTATGTCAGCCGTAGACTTCAATCCCTCGAAAGCGTTAGTCATCCTGCCTGACCTCATCTACTCATTGTTTCGAAGCTACGTGGAGTCTGAGATAATTGTGAGTATTATCACAGGAAGCTTGCCTTGTCTTCGTGACGGACCGAAACTGGGATGTCGACATTCTGCGAAACTCGGTATCCTCTACTGTTCAAGATCGTCAAACGTATAGATCCTCATCGTTATGGGCTTCTTTTCTATGTCAGCCACTGCCGCACCTATGAGGGCCTTAGTCTTCTTCTTGGCCGCAATGTCTACAAGACGCTGAGTTACGACACCGTCAAAAACTACGGCATAGACAGTTTCTTGCTCTTCGAGGGTTTTGGCCAGTTCGGCCACTCCACATTCAACAAGAACCTCTTTCTTTTCGTCAAACAGTGCAGCTTTGAAGGATTCCTTGACTTCTACAACTTTGGACAAGAGAGACGTGCCAATGCTGTCTAGGTCAACCCTCGGCCTTCTGGCTCTTCTGGGCGGTCTGCGCCTGTCATCATCGCGATCATCCAGTGCTCGCCTCTCTCTCCTTCTAGGAGGTTCTTCTCTCTTGGTCTTTCTAGGTTGCCTTCTCCTCTTGGCTGAAGGAGCAGCTACTCCCATTACCAATGCAAGTGCTTGGTCGGCGGGCACCTTGGCCTGAAGAGCCTTTATCACTTCCCTGCGAGTGAGTTCTTCAACTTCCTTTCCCTCAGGTGCTCTTGCTATATAGTTGATTCGTGCCACTTGCATCAATTCTCTAAGAATCAGATCGCCACCTCTATCACCATCTAGAAATGCAATGACAGTCTTCTTCTTCTTTGCAAGTTCTGTAATCGTCTTCGGGACTCGAGTCCCTTCGACAGCTATTGTGTTGCTGATTCCGCACTTCAGCAAATTCAGAATATCAGCCCGTCCCTCAACTATGATTATTTCATCGCTGGATGCAAGCTCTGGTCCAGCTGGCAGCTTATCTGCCCCGAATTTTGTAATAGCTTTCTTGCTAAACTTTGTTACAGCACCCGTAATCTCCTCGGTTCCAGGGGCGATGTCTTCTTCCCATCCTTTCAGTATGCTAATTGCCCTACTAACAACCTTCCGTCTCTTGGCTCCTCGAATATCTTCTAGTTTGAGAAGCGTAACTTTCGCGAGACACGGTCCTACCCTGTCTACAGTTTCAAGAGCGGCAGCAAGAATTGCAGTTGCAGTCTTGTTAAGCGAAACAGGAATGACAATCTCCCCTTTGCTAATCCCCGCTTGAGATTTTATTGCAATCTGAATTCTACCTACTCTTCCGGTTCGTTGTAGTTCCCTCAAGTCTAGGTCTTCACCTAGTAGTCCTTCAGTTTGACCAAAGACGGCGCCTATTACATCTGGCTTGTCGACTATACCTTCAATCTCTATTTTCGCACGTATGACGTACTTGGCGGTAGACTCGTTAAAGTCGCCTTTCATTCATTTGGTATCTCCTATGAAAACCATGCCACGAGTCTTCCATTCTGTGACTACGGTGACTTCCACCTTTCCCATGCATAAGACTTGGGTCTCCTTCTTGCCCCCTTGGATTGATCTCTTTCAGAGCTTCCCAAGCCAATTCATTCTCGAATTATGGTGAGCGTGATAGTGATGATCCAATGACTAGTGGTCTTCTAGTGACCATTGTGAAAGCCTGTCAGCACCCTGCCACTAGTACACAGCTGGGTCCCGCGGCCATGATTATGATGATATGATGATTGTAAATCGCAGCTGACCTCTGTCAGCCGTCATTCACATTTACGACTTCAAGTCTAGTGTATTTGAAGATGTCGTTAACGCTGTACCATCCGACAAAAATGACGCGACCAGTGTCATTCGAGTGTCATTACGCGCCAATTGAAAATCCTAATAACTTGAGGTGTTGTGTATCTACTGTCTAGGAGATAGCACTCCCACTTACGAGGGCGCACTGAGGCTATGCTTGTGAAGTGTTGCGCAAGGGGTGGGTAACAGCCTAGACATTGCCAGTCAAGTACCAAACGGACGAGTCACAACGGACTCGCACAATGGGGACTTCAGTCCTTCAGATGAGTCGCGGGTCACCCTGACTTCGTACATTGACTGGCCGGTCGATGTCGGCAATTCCCGCCGCGAGACAACTTGGTGGAGTCGGATGCAATTTCCGCTGCCGTGATGCCAAGAGTTAGTGTGCTGGGGAACAGGCATCGGCCACCGTATTCTGAATGCACATTGCTTCTTCATCCGGTTACGTCAGTATCAGAACTTGTACTCTCGAGATTCTCCCGGGCTGATGACCTCGACTTTGGTATTCGGTGATTTGTCATTGACGAGTTCAGCAAACTTGCCAGTATCTGCAGAAATGACAGGAAACGTATCATAGTGCATTGGTACCACAACCTTGGGATTGACAAGCTTCGTGGCAGTTGCCGCTTCCGTCTCTCCCATCACGAAGTACGAACCAATTGGGCTGAAGAAGAGATCAATGTTGTAGAGTTCTCCGAAAAGCTGCATATCTGAGAACACCCCAGTATCCCCAGGATGGTAGACTGTTCCGCACGGAAACTTCACAATGAACCCCGTAGGAGCGCCAGTGGAGGAGGAGTGAAAAGCATGAACCAAAGTGACTGTGATGTCCTCTACCGTCACACTTCCGCCGATGTTTAGTGTGTGAACATTCTCAACCCCCTCTGACTGGGCTTTTATTCCAAGTTCATTGATCGCGATGAAGGTGGCTCTGGTTTTCTTACAGATTTGGATGGCTTCTGCATATCCATGATCTCCATGATCATGTGTAACAAGAACGATATCCGCTGCATCAACTTCTTCAGGTTTCAAAGGAGATGTAGGTCCTGTCAACCAAGGATCAATGAAGACCGCCTTCTTGCCACATTCAATCTTGAATGATGCATGACCAAGGTACGTAACACGCATTATGGATCAACTCACTGGCCAAACCAGGCAATCTCAATAATACATCTTTTCATGGAATTAACGCCGCCCATGTTATTCCATACAGAACACCTTAAAGATTGAATCAGAGCGTACTGACATAGGAGACTCCAAAATGGGTTTGAAGCCGCATCCTGATTTCTTGCGCACAGGAGAAATCGCCGCCAGAGTTTTGGAAGAAGTATCACCATTGGTCAAGCCCGGAGTCAAGATAGTCAAGATTTGTGATCTAGCGGAGAAGAAAATCATTGAATTTGGTGGGAGGCCTGCCTTTCCATGCAACGTCTCAATCAATGAAGAAGCAGCACATTATTCCAGCCCTCATGCCGACAAGAAGACGTTCCCAAGCGCGGGCCTGGTAAAGGTAGACATTGGTTCGCATGTAAATGGACATCTTTGTGACACAGCACTAACAATCGATCTCGACGGCACCTACGAGAAGTTCGTAGCAGCTTCTGATGAAGCCTTAGAAGCTGCTATCGAAATCATCAGACCTGGAGTTAAGCTAGGTGAGGTGGGGGCAGTCATTGAAAAAACCATCAAGAAGTATGGTCTTCGGCCTGTGCATCAGTTGTCTGGCCATCAGGTGAAGCCATGGATTTTGCATGCTGGCAAAAATGTCCCAAACGTACGGATGCACAGAACAGAACCCATGAAGGCCGGTGAAACCTATGCAGTTGAACCATTTGCGACTGATGGAAATGGAACAATAAAACACAAGGAAGAATCCTATATATTTGCCAACAACATGTCAAGCAAGAAGAAGCTGGACAAGCTATCGCTTCAGATTCGCAATGCTGCGAGGCGACGTTTCGGCACGCTTCCTTGGGCATCTAGGTGGCTACACGACGGTAAAATCGATGTAGATGCAGCCATCCATACTCTTACGAGGGCTAGTGTCATTTCTGGGTACCCCGTTCTGGTCGAGGGCAAGAATGGAATGGTGTCTCAATCAGAACACACCCTTTTCGTATCAGAGGAAGGAGCTATTGTGACGACAAGACGCAATGCAAGCTAGACCAGCGTATAAGGAATGTCTTAAGAACCGACACCATAGACCGATTCTTGGTGAGTATTTGTCTTCGCTTCCCAATCCCGCCCACGTGAAAGCTGGCAAGATCGCAGCCAAAGTCTTGGGAGAAATGAAAACAGAAATCAAGCCCGAAGTGAAGATCTACCGACTCTGTGTTCTCGCGGAGAAGAAGATTCTCAAGTACGGAGGACAGCCAGCATTCCCCACTGGAGTCTCTATCAACCATGTAACCGCACATTACACATCACCCGCGGGAGACCGTTCCACTGTTCCTGATTGGGGGCTGGTGAAACTTGATGTTGGTGTTCATATCGATGGATACATTGCTGACACAGCGCTCACTGTTGACATTGATGGCTCCCTTGAGGGTCTTGTGGCAGCCACTAACGACGCTCTTCAAGAAGCAATCATTATGATGAACCCCGGAACGTCCCTCAGTGATGTTGGAAAGAAGATAGAAGATGTAATCGGTGCATATGGAGTTCGGTCAATAAAGGACATTTGCGGACACGACCTTAAGCGATTCAAATTACATGGAGAAAAGAAGGTTCCTAACGGGAAGATGCGCAATGCCGGACTTGTTGAAGTTGGAGAGACATATGCAATAGAGCCGTATGCATCCAGCGGAAGAAGTGTGGTTGATAGCAAGAATGTCTACGTGTTCTCCAATACAGGAAAAGATGTTGAATTTGAAGGGGTAGAGGAGAAACTGAGAATCTACCTTCGAGAGAAGTATGGACCTTTTCCCTTCGCCTTACGGTGGATACGTGCCAAGGAAGACTTGGACATCGTACAGCCCTTCAGAGAACTTCTCAAGCACAAAGCCGTTCGGGGCCACCCTGTCATTGTCGAAAAGAGCGGACGACCAGTTGCTCATTCTGAACATACTGTCTTCATTTCTGAGGAAGGTCCGATTGTTCTCACGCAACTTGATTAGATGGTTATGGTTTGTTCTGGTTCCTCTCTGACTATGTAGATACCCTCAACTGTCATTCTGCCACCACACTTCGGACAAGGCACATCTACTGGCTTTAGTATGTAATCTCCCTTCTCGAAATCTCGAATCTCCTTGAAGGTACACTCTCTGTTGTCGCATCTAATCTCTGTAACAGTCGGAGGTGGAGGTTTCTGTTCTCTCTGTTGTTGTCTGCCACCAGTTATGAGTGCGAAACCCATTGACATCATCAAGAGACCAAGGAAGAAGTATACGTATGAGAAAATTCCTGTGGTCGGGTCCATTCCGAATATGAGCAATACACCACCGCTGCCAGCCATTATAACCCCAAGTATTCTCGACATCCATCCCATACTTTTTCACCTACAGACCAATTCCTATGGTATTGCCTATTCCAGCTAGGATGATCTTGTCACCTGGCTTTGTTCGTTTCAAGATCGCAGTCTTGATTCTCTCAATGACTTCTGGTAAAGAGTCGATTACCTGTTTTGGTATAACACCAATCGCGGCAGCTTCATCCTCCTTAATGACAATGGCCTCTATTCCAATGCCATTCTCAGTTGCGGCCTGTTCGATTGCATGTTTCTCAGGTCCAGGGTCTCCGATTGCAGCACCAGTACCTTCCGAGACTCTACCAAGTTCTTCTCCTTCAAGCTTCAGCGCCGCATCGACAGTGATTATCCTAGCAATCTTCCCCTTGTTCTCCTCAACAAGCTTCTTCACCGCGAATCCTGGCTTTCCTACGGTACCTCCGGGTCCAGTAGCCCGAAGAGCGAGAACAGTTCTTTCTTCGAATTCGACCGGATAATAGCCTACTTCCCTGCTGATTTCATGTACATACGTATCAGGGGTTGCTCCCTGTTCTCTAGCGAACTTCGTAATAACAAGTGGACCAATACCATCTCCAATTGGCTTTCCATCAGAGAAAGCGGCGATTGCATCAAAGTATGCTTTTGCGATACGCAATAGGTCAGGCATCTGCATCTGTATCTGCATGATCATTATTTGGCTTCCAGTCTTCTTTCCAAGGATGTAGAAGTGCCGTACAATTCTGAAGATTAGGTCCAGAACTTGGGAGACTTCGAGTGTATTCTCCAAAGACTGAACTTGAATTTCCGTTGCATCTGGTGCAAGTTCAGATACAAACTCTTGGAAGCGGTCTCTCCGATTGTCCAAAAGATGATCCAAACGTTTCAGAATGCCTGCTGGATCCAAGTCAACGGGCATAATCGTGAAGTAATCAAGCCATCTGTCGATCTCAGAAGCCACATCTTTCTCAGTCCTTCCATAAATCTTGAAAGTGTCAATAGCAGTCTGTCTTGATTCCAGCATCATTCGCTTGAGTTCTATCAGTCCAGCCTCGATTTGTTTCAGCCATTGCCACATCTGTATCTTCGCACCATATAGGCTGAAGATCAGAATGAAGGCGAAGAACGCCAGATTGATAATCCAACTAAAGTCGTTTGTTGGAAGCCCTATTTGCATTGATATCACGGCCCTGAACTATGGTTTTCCTTTAAGGCTAACTATCTCGTCATTTTATTGCCTCAGAAGAAGGAAGAATGTGCCAGCTCAAGGGCTTCTCACGGGCTCGCGCACCGCAGACTTCCCTTGACGGACATCGGGCTTAACTTCCGAGATCGGAACGAGTTCGGGTGAACCCCGACGCCTATGGCCGGCATCGTTTCCGACTTGACTCTGTCGTGTTTTAAAGCTTGCTCTCTAGCAGATTGGAATTGAATAGCAGCGAGGGGTTTGAAGCACACAATGTTATCAAGTCGATTGAGTTGGAGTAGAGGTTATTCGCCTCAGCCATCCAAAAGAGAGAGTGATTTTGCCCTTGATGTGCAGTGCTATCAATAGAGTCGTTAAACCTGTAAGCCCAATCAAGCTATAGGCGATTATCAAATCAAGCAGAACCACCAAAGGTGCTAAGCCCTGCGTGGAAAGAACTGCCATGTCACTATCTGAAGAGTATGATGATCCGTCGATTCCATAAACCGTGGCGTTGTCGGGATGCAATCTGTTGTAGTTTTTCTCCAATACAACCTGAATAGGATTGTCGGACATTCTGATTTCGGTTCCATCATCAAAGGTGAAGATCATATCTATGAACACGAAGGTACCACCAAACTCTGGAAGATAACCGATTACTGCATCGGTTTCTAACAGAATTATCCCTCCAGTTCTTTGACCATCAAAAACAGAATCATTCAGCGTAAAGACAGGGATGTCCATCACCAAGTCGTGCTCAATGCCGACACTATCTCTCCATTTAGGATAGAAAGAGAGCTCCTGAAACGAGACATCCGAGATTACGGGCCTACCCAGCATTGTCTTTCCATAGTAGAAACCAACAGATGCCATCATATGGTGCTCCTTAGCAGGAGGAAATGCAGTGTGAAGGTAGTAGAGGGTTGTGAATCTACCTCTAATAATGAAAAGCTCTGTCCCATCTGTCAATCTGAACGAGAACCTGTAGGTAAACTCATCCCTTTGGTACAATTGGTATGGACGCGATAACACGGAACCAGCCCCTTGATTATCAGCCACAACTCCTTGCGGCATGGATCCAAGGACAATCACAAATGCCAAGATTGCCATCATGATGTGTACTGTTCTTACCAAAAGTATCACCAAAGCTTACATGGCAGACTGCCTCATTATCTAAAAAAGGAGTTATGATAGGAGCAATTTTCGCGCGATTATGAATTGACTCTTCATTATGCATAACGCAGACCCATCTAGTCAGCTGTTAATGGTGGGGACGGTGGGATTCGAACCCACGATCGACGAGTGTCTTCGACGACGGTCTGCGTTTTGACCCCGCATTTCGGACTCGAATTGAGTCCAGATCTGGAGCCCGTCGCCATACCGGGCTAGGCCACGTCCCCATATCCGAATGAAACCAAGAGTCTGTTTCAACGGCTGGCGTCAGCCCCGAGAGCCGATGCTGATAATAAGGTTTCGTCTGTAGTTGCATCTCATACCACTGTCTATATGTGAACAAGCGAAATGTGTCAATGGAAGTGTGCCTGATGAGCAGCAAAGTCTTTGGGATTGCAGGAGTTGATGAAGCCGGACGAGGCCCAATGATAGGGCCGTTGGTAGTATGCGGAGTTCTCGTCAATCCTTCAGATTTGCGCAATCTTGAGGCTCTAGGCCTCAAGGACTCAAAAACCCTCAGTTCAAGCCGTCGCGAGCAACTTGAGCTTAGAATCAGGGACCTTGCTTCCAAGATTGTGTTGCAGACGATTGCTGCATCCGAGATAGATGCACGCCGGCGAAGAGGAACCACATTAAACGAGATAGAAGTGGACGCTTTTGCCGCTGTGATACAATCTCTTCGTCCTCTCGAAGTATTTGTCGATGCTGCCGATGTAAATGCTGATAGGTTTGGTGCCGCAATCGCAATACGCAGTGGTTTAGCAGCTGAAAAAACTCGATTCATATCAGAACACAAGGCTGATGCAAAATACCCGATCGTGTCCGCTGCTTCTATAGTCGCAAAGGTGGAGCGTGACAGGAGAATTAGAGAATTGCACGGAGAGTATGGAGACTTTGGCTCTGGTTATCCAAATGACCCAAAATCCATAGACTTCGTTCGAGGTCTTATGCTAGAAGGACAAGAGATGCCAGATATTGTACGCAGAAGCTGGGAATCTGTAAAAAGAATTCGAAGTGAATTAGGGCAGACCGATCTTAGCCGCTACTAACCACTTCTTGATCGTTCTTCCATGATTTTCTTCAGGTCTCGAGGTTCGTCGATTTCCTCGAGTTCTACTTGTCTTATCACAGGGATGTCCGAGAGTGATTCTTCAGCCTTCCCTTCTTCTACGATGATTACAGTATCAGATTCGGTCACGTCCGAGACACTCCGGAGTATCTCAACTCGTTTGTGAAGAACACGGCTTCTAAGAGATCCAACTCCAGAAATAACGGCTGGCCCATCCTCTTTCGCTGCGACATGAAATGGAGCTCGATCAGTCCACAGAACTCTCATTCCAAGACGCTCGAAGAATTCGTTTACTCTCCGCTCAAGATCAGGAATGGCACGAACACTATCGGGTCTTGTGATGGGCTCGCCCACGAAATCTCTATGCATAACATCAATGGGTATGATTAAATCTGTCTCAAGGACTTCCTCTAGTTCATGGGCTATCTCCGTGCTAACGTCCATCTCATTTCGTTCATAAGCTAGAATGGCTCTTGCAGACACCTGTACACACTCTGCAAGCTCTTCCGTAGTCATGCTCTGCGATAAGCGAGTCTCTCTTAGTCCCTGCCCATCTATCGCAACAAAACGTCCTCCTCTCTGTATGAACTCTCGAGGCATTTCTTCTTCTGCAATCATTCTGAGGAAACTCTTAGGGGTGATGGATGAGATTCCATACCTTTTGTACAAGACACCCTCTTCAAGGATTCCTCTTCGTGTCTTGCCTCCTACAATCAGCGGTGTTGCATTGAAGAAATGTGCAACAAGCTGCAGTGCGTGAGCGTCTTCCTTTGAAAGTGCATCAATGTTGACCAGGATTTTGATTAGAATGAGCTTGCTTCCCTTTCTTGCCACCAAGTCAAAGCAACTTGGCCTAACATCACATTGAGACGACAATGCAAACCCAGCCTGCTCTAGATTATGAACAACATCGTCAATGAGCTGAGTTCGAGCCCTTGTCATCTTCACCAATCATGAAAACAGCACATCTTTCGCTTTTGAGAGTTGCTGAACGAGCGCCATGGTGAATTCCTTTAACATCATCCGTCTTCACGATCTATGTTTATCGCAAAGCCAAGACAGGTTGTGGAAGGCAGCTCTCTGCGTAGCACTTGGACCTCAGGTCGGACAAGCTGTTCGACCGGTTTCCATGAATGAAAAGCATCCCATTCTAGGTCAACCTGTCCTACGACCTCTTGAACGACCTTTCGGACCATAAAGAGGTCGGGCTTCTCGCCAGCAACCGTGTATATTCCCCTGCCAAGATCAATTCGTCTGAGTATTATGATTGGGAGTCTGATATCACCATGATACTGAGAAGGTATATCCTTCTCCAACCTGGCAAGTTCTTCTTGCCGAAACACGGAAACCTGTCCATCCCTTGTCACATAATGCGGATCACTTGACTTCAGTAGCTCATCAAGCGGTATTCTCTCTCTAGGCAGATGCTCGTTGGCGGTATCAATATCCCTTTCGATCATCCTCTCAATAAACGAGCTCATTTGAGGGCCTCCGAAACTCTACAAACCGCCATTGCATGATCTTTCTCAAGGGGATCCAGTCTGACAGTTTCTTGCACTTCAATGCCATATTGACTCAGAAGAGCAGATTCCTGTCTATAAACATCATCCACCTTTGATGTTGAGTCCACGCTTCTGGCTTTTATGGCAAGAACTCCCCAAGCTCCATACGTGCAGAAGGACTTCAGATTTTCATAGAGAATCCTTGCCTGATCTGGCTGTGCCACATCCTGATACACAACGTCAATTGTGCCTGCCACAAACGCAGCATAACGGTCAGGGTGCCTTGCATCTTCAACTATCGGAACTATGTTTGAGCGTGTTTCTGAGAGCCTCAAGAGGCCTCTGGCAACACGAGGAGAGAATTCCACTGCGTATACTATCCCCGTTGGTCCGACTATGTCTGAAACATGGCTCACCGTTGTACCTGTAGAAGCGCCGAGATACAAGACTCTTGACCCCGGTTGTATCGGCATTTCTTTCATGCCTTTTTGAATTGCAGCTGCCAGCTTCGAACGACGAGGAGTCCAAATCCTGTAATCTCCATCGTCAGACTTCACAATTCTCTCACCATACACACTCTGATTTGGTACCAAGGAGCGAGTTGACAACCAGTACCTATTGTCTTCAACTACATTGAATATACCACTGAATTTGTGAGGCTGTATAGATGTCATCACTTTCTGCCTCGGGTCTTCTTCCTTGTCCCTTTTCTCTGCTTTTGCTTCCTCTCCGGGTGGTGCTTGGGTTTCTTGGATGGCTTAGGTGGTGGTGCTTCGGGGTTCTGTCGTCTAATTTCTTCAACTCGTTTCTCAAAATCTCTCCTGAGACTCTCTCCTGCATCACGCTTTGAATACGCATCAATCCGTGATGCAATAGCTAGCTTGCCTGCAAGAGACCTAGCTATCTTCCCTCTTTGCCAATATGGAGCACTCCGGATGTCGGGTACTTGGTAGATAATCCCATGTTTCGGGGGGTCAGTGCCAGTCTTGATGCTACGGAATAGTGCCTTCTCAGCTCCAAAGACCTGTATCGTGCTAGATGGCTTCGCCGCAAGTTCTCCCAGTGAACCTGCCCTGCTAATGAGCCTCGCGCCAACAATCGGTCCTACTAGTGCTGTAACATTTGGTGCCACTTTTTCCATCAATGACGTGACATATTCCTCGAGGTCTTTTCTCAAGTTGTACTGTCGAACTACCTCCGCGGCAATAAGCTGTATCACTTCAAGGTCAGATTCGCTCAAGCTAGCACCGATGTCATCATCGAGCCCTTCTAGAATCGCTTTCGTAGTCGATTCCGGTACCCCGGCCTCAAGCAATCCGTCCTTGGTTAGTTCGGTCTTGTTAACATGGCTGCTCACAGTTCTGGCAAAGATCTCGTGGTCAGCAATTAGCAGACTCAGAGTAGGATGATACAGAGTATACCACTCTCTTAGCCTCATCGAAACAAGATTGATTGCCTTGTCAATCTCGTCAATTGCATCAATTGCGTGTTTCACCAGCAGGTCCTTCTCCTCACTGGCCGTACTGATCTTCTGACCAGCCAATCGTAGAGCAACTGCGCGTCTGAAAGACGAAATCTCCTCTCGAGTACCAATATCCCCTCGGCTAGCAAGTATCTCGTCCTGAGAGCTTCTAAACCACTTGATTGGTTGACAGTCACTCTCTATCCTTATCGGATGGCCGATTAGTTCTGCAAGTGCTCGAGCCAAGGCTCTATCGTCAACTGCAACCTCATTCTCTGGAAAGATTGCCAAGGTTGATGCGATCTCTTTCAATTGATCGGTTGGAGTGCCATTGCTTATCGACATCATGTTTTCAGCGGCCAGTTCAACGTCAGGGAAAGTCAAGATCTCTCCTACCACGTTGCTCTCCGCATCTAAGACGAAAAGACCCATGATTGTATGGCAGAGATAGATTGGCAGGGTGCTTCACCACCGAAAGCCTCTCCGGATGACATTCGGATAAGTCTGTCCATCTCGCACGCCACTGAGCTTATTACGCCCAATATTGAAGATGGAGGCAAGGTGACGCTTTGGAAGTCCGCGGTTATTGGCTTGCATCCGGAATCTTGGGCGTCACTGGCGCAATAATGCGAAGAGTCAGTGAGGCCGGAGCCGACGTCATTGTAACAAAATCGATTGGGCTCGTTCCGAGAAAGGGAAATGAAGGGCCTATTCTAGCGGCTTCTCATGGGGGCCTGCTAAATGCAGTAGGACTTACTAATCCTGGTATTGATGGTTTTGCTGAAGAGCTAGCTGTACTGAAGTCAGCTGGCCTGCCGGTTGTACTCAGCATCTTTGGAAACACCCTGGAAGAGGTAAAAAAGGTCGCTAGCAAAGGATCTGAACTCAATCCTGACGGAATCGAATTGAACCTTTCATGTCCTCACGTCGAGATAGGGCAGATAGCTCATGACCCCGAATTAACGTTCAAGTTTGTCAAGGAAGTAAAGGGAGTCGTTGATTGCCCAGTGTATGCGAAGCTAACACCTAACGCATCCGACTATGTTTCTGTAGGTCTGGCGGCTGAGAGGGCTGAGGCAGATGCTGTGGTCGCCATTAACACGTTGAGAGGAATGAAGATTGACATCGTTCAGAGGTGTCCGGTGCTCGGAAACAAGGTGGGAGGTTTATCGGGCCCACCTATCTTCCCAGTAGCTGTACGTTGCGTTTATGATTTGTACAGAGCACTATCGATTCCTATAGTCGGCGTGGGTGGCGTGACATCATGGGAAGATGCAGTTGAGATGCATCTGGCAGGGGCAAGTGCCATTCAGATAGGAACTGCAGTGCTGGATGGACTCGATATCTTCGGTAGGATCAAAGATGGTGTTCAGAAGTACCTTAGTGAACATGGATTCTCTTCAGCAGATGAGATTGTAGGTCTGGCGGCGAGGAAATAGGCATGGATGTTGAAACACTTCTGGGACGGCCAAAATCGGTGAAGATAGCCAGAGTCGTTACCGAGACCAAGAGGGCCAGAACAATCACGTTCAATCCACAAGTCAATCATCAGGAGATTAGATCTGGGCAGTTCCTAATGGTTTGGATTCCAGATGAAGATGAGATTCCAATGAGTGTTTCATTGAGCAATTCATCCGAGATAGGAATCACCGTCTTGCCAGTTGGTACGGCGACAGAGGCCCTTGCGTCGATGAGCGTGGGTCAATATATCGGGATAAGGGGGCCATTTGGGACACACTTCTCGACGGATGTAGAGAATGCATTGGTTGTGGGCGGTGGTATCGGCACAGCACCCCTCCGGTTGCTTGTCTATGATCTATTAGAATCTGGTTCTTCTGTCACCTTTCTGATTGCCGCGAGAACACGAGACGATCTCCTTTTCATCAAGGAGTTCAGCAAAGTTCCCAAAGTCAATCTACTGACTTCCACGGATGATGGGAGTCACGGTATGAAAGGATTGGCCACAGATTCAGTTTTGAAGATCCTTAAAGAAGCAACATTCGACAAACTCTACACATGTGGACCCGAGCCGATGATGAAGGATTTACATACGATTTCTTCACAGCATGGCATTTTCATGGAAGCCTCTCTTGAACGATTCATGAAATGCGGCTGTGGAATCTGTGGAACATGTGCTCTCGATCCAACTGGAGACCTAGTGTGTGTGGAAGGCCCAGTTTTCACCAGCAAGATGCTAGATGCAATTGAGGAATTCGGGCATTACCACCGCGATTCCACTGGAGCCAGAACTGAGTTCTAGGATCAAAGAAAGAGACGAAAGCAAACCGGTTTTGGATAGCTACCTTCTAACACCAACAACCTGGCCCTTAATGAACCTCTTAACGTAGTTTCTTTTGTTGCGTATGCGTGGAATTGGAGTGTGTCTCTCACGGCCCTGAACCTTTGGAGTCGACTCCCGAACCTTTCCAGCCTTTGTGAGCGAACCATGTGAACCAGGCATGTTTCTTCCCCGTTCGTTTCTATGCATCAAACCGAGATGTTCTCATAAAAAGATATCCAATCGACACATGGTTAGATCCGGCCAGTTACATCGCCAGCATTCAGACCACATGGTTTTAACCAGATTGATGCTGCGTTGCAGCAAGAATGTCCGAGTCCGACTATGAATTCTACAGAGCGATTATCGATGCATTGCTTAGTTCGGAGAAGGTACTCACAAGACAAACAATCAACCAGATCAAGAATAAGATCTGCTCGAAATTCAAGAAACAGGAAGTTCCTACAAATGCCGATGTTCTCCTGGCTGCAGTCCCCGAGGAACTGGAAATCCTTCGGCCGCTGATGAGAAAGAGACCTGTCAGAACTGTCTCTGGGGTTTCTGTAGTCGCGGTTATGACCGAACCTCATAAGTGCCCTCATGGTAAGTGTGCATACTGCCCAGGAGGTCCTGATGCTGGAGTGCCACAGAGCTATACAGGTCATGAACCTGCTACGATGAGGGGTCTTCAACACGAATTCGACCCCTTTCGTCAAGTTCAGGGGAGACTTGACCAGCTCCAGACTATTGGACACAGTGTAGAGAAGACAGAACTAATTGTGATGGGCGGTGACTGGTGCTCCAAACCAGCTGAATACCGCGAATGGTTCGTGAAGTCGTGTTTCGATGCAATGAACGGCGTTCCTAGTCCTAATCTTGAAGCTACAAAGCAAGCTAACGAGACGGCGAGTGTCAGAAATATCGGCCTTACTTTCGAGACACGTCCCGATTGGGTGAGCAAGGATACCGTCGACGAGATGCTTAGAATGGGAGCCACACGTGTAGAGCTTGGTGTCCAGTCTCTTTCCGATAGAATACTTGCGAATGTCCAAAGAGGACATGGTGTTGAGGCAACAATCAAGGCCACAAAGACACTTCGTGACAGCGGTCTGAAGGTATGTTATCATATGATGCCAGGTCTTCCAGGCAGCTCGGTTGAAAACGATCTCAGTGAATTCTCAAAGCTGTTTCAGGACCCTAGATTCAGACCGGATATGCTCAAGCTCTACCCAACAATCGTCGTGAAGAATACTGAACTCTACGACTGGTGGGTTTCCGGGAAGTACAAGCCGTATGAGACCGATGTAGTTGTGGACTTGGCGGCCAAAGCTATCAGTAGGATGCCCGAATATGTGCGTATTCAGAGGATGCAGAGAGACATCCCCCTGCATCAGATTGAGGCAGGTCTGAACAAAGGTAATCTAAGAGAACTCGTCCATCGAAGAATGCTTCAGATGGGTCTTAGAAACCCCACCATTAGATACCGAGAGGTGGGTCACTTCCAGATGAGATCCGAGGAAGAGATTGACCCTGACAAGATACAAGCTGTTCGACGCGAGTACGATGCGGGAGATGGGACAGAGGTATTCCTTTCTTTTGAAGAGCCCGACTTGGATGTCATTTTCGGATTTCTGCGATTGCGAATTCCTAGCGAAGGTGCTCATAGACCTGAAATCACTGACAGGCCATGCGCTCTTATCAGAGAGCTGAGGGTCTATGGACCGGTAGTGGAAATTGGCGATCGCGACCCTGAAGGATGGCAGCATCGTGGCATGGGTGAAGAGATGATTTCAATGGCCGAGGACACTGGGAGAGATGAATTTGGGGCCCAGATGCTGCTTGTGAACAGCGGTCTCGGAGTAAAGGGGTATTATCGATCACTTGGATTCCGTGATGCTGGTCCATACCTTGAGAAAGAGCTTTAGAACACGTGTTCCAAGAACTCATCCAACACTCGATTGAACTCTCCGGGGTTCTCCAAGTTTGACGCATGTCCTGCATCAGGGATTAGCACTTTCTTCGAGTCTTCAATAAGTTCAAACATCTTCTCTGCGTGAGGAAAGGCTGCCTTTCGTTCATTTTCTCCCAAGACTACCAGTGTGGGCACTTTAATCGTGGCAAGGTCTAGAAGATCAAAACCATAGATTGCATCAATCAACTTGAGAAACTCCCCTTGGTCCATACGAAGTTGTTCCTGAATCAGGTATTCTCGCACGTCTTCCTTCATGTCAAAGTACCCAAATGACCACTTCGCGTAGTCTTCGGGGCTTTTTCGGCGTACATACCACTTCACAAGATTCGATGGAAACATCCATTTCTGGAGCTTGTCTGACCATGTCAGAGCCGACGCAACTGCCGTGTCAGCCAGTACAAGTCCAGCGAGATTCGATTGGTATTTCACGGCGTACTCTTGACATACCATTCCTCCGAGAGACAGGCCACCTATGACTGGATGTTCTACTTCAAGGGCAGTCAGCAGAGCATGTAGGTCATCTGCAAAAAGCGCGCAGCTGTACTTCCTATCAGACCCGGTCGATTTGCCATGTCCTCTAAGATCATACGTGATGACACTGTATCGATTTGAGAAGTGCTTGACCTGAGGATGCCAATTATCGTGAGATCCCGCAGCTCCGTGAACGAATACGAGTGTACTTCCTTCCCCGGCAATTTCATAATAGGTTTTTATGTCGCCTGTCGCGATTAGAGGCATAGCTCAACTTGATGACTTCGAGGACAAAAAACCTCTGATAGAAAGAGGATGGCGCCGAGGATGAGATTGGGCTTACATTGAGGCTTCATCTCTCACAGGATGCTTTTGATTAAGTTCAACTAGCTCGAAATGCAACTGGTCAACCGTGTTTCTCAAGCACACTAGCGCTCCCAGAACCAGTGGACTGAGGATGTCACTTATGATTTTGGATTCTCACTCTGCCTGGTCAAACTAGGGTCTTCCTGTTCACCTGGAACTGGGGAACGGTATCCAAGCTTCTTGAGAGTTTCATATAGGAATTTGCTGGAGTCAATTGATTCTGATGTTCTCCAGCGCCCTGCTATCTTTGTTTGAATAGGTTCGATTTTCTCCCACCATGCCATGGCAATTACTGCCATTGCTTCAGGAATTAGTTCCGCATCAGTAATTTTGACTTCTAGTAGCTTTCCCATAGAGTCAAAAAAGGAGCTAACATGGACGAACTTTGCCCAATCTTTCCGACTGGCTGTTGGCCCATATTTTGCCATGAACTGTTCATAGTTGCCCCAGCTCCACTCACCAACAACTTCGAACAAGCTCTCAAGGAACTCCTGGTCGGCCTGTTTATGAAAATCCAGGAATATAGATGCTCGTCTTGACTTTGCTAGGTTTCTAATAGAAAGGACACTCATGATAACTCCTACCACGACGCTCATTGCTGCTACAATTACCGAAATAGTCTGTAAGTCTAACTCCTGCATGAATGCCACCCGACATCTCTTGTGTAACCTGATGGGAAGAATCTCTCATATAAAAGACCTATCCGCATTTTCTGTGGCTGGGCATATCCTGGGGTAATGAGAAAATGGCGCCGAGGGTGAGATGTGTTCAATCTCGTCGAATTGACGAAATTCTTGAACTCACGCGTCCATAGGACACTGGTTTGCTTGGTCATCAGCTTCGGAAGAAACTGGTATTCAAGACCAGCGCCTTAATCCGGGCTTGGCTACCTCGGCATGATTCTCCCCACCTTTGGGGACATTCAGCAGTGAATCTTTGGGAACTCCTTTTAAGCTTCGTGTAGCGAATAGCTGGGAGACGGAGAGCATCAAGCTTGGATCGAGGGTTCAGATTCCACGAACATACGGCGGATATCATTGTCGAATGTTGGGCACCTACACTATCAGTTGCATTCGAGGAGGCCGCCCTTGCGACTCTGGAGGTCATTCTTGATACCAAGACCGTCGATCCACTTAATCCGGTCAGCATAGAAGTCAATGGTATTGACCGGAAGGAACTACTAGTCGAGTGGATAGGTAGGATAATTGCCCTAATTGACATCAATCAGCAATTTTTCTCGAAGTTTGAGATAGAGCGACTAGAGGAAGTTACAGGATCGTATGTCCTGAATGGCACAGCTTGGGGTGAATCGATAGATCTTGATAAGCATGACACAAAAACAGAGGTCAAGGCTATGACCTATGCAGACCTACGAATAATTGATGAAGAAGGCAGGGTTACGGTCTGGTTCACTTTGGACCTCTAGGATGTGTTGACGGAGTGAGCTTGAATGTTGCAATCCCGGATACTTCTCTTTCAGAGAGTGGTGATCTTCGTCAGAAGACAATCAAGGCTGGGAGAATTGGCAGAGCTCTCGCGGTCTTTCGTGTAGAACATGCAGTTGTATATGACTCCGGTCTCTTGGACGATTCCATGTCTCAGGATGCGAATCTGCTGGTCAAGCTTCTCCGATATTTGGATACACCACAGTATCTACGCCGTCGAGCATTCTCACGTTCATCATCGCTGAAGTACGCCGGGCTACTCCCTCCTCTGAGAACACAAAGCCATCCCCTAGCAGCACGAATTTCTGATCTCGCTGAAGGCGACATTAGATGGGGCATTCAGCTTCGACCGGGGAAGGTAGATCTGGGCCTGGACAAGCCGTTGAACTATGAGGGAAGAGTCAGCGAGAGGAATCCAACCCTCTTTGAAGTGACAAGCCCGCCTCCTAATGTTAAGCTCAATCAGATAGATCGAAGTGATGTTCCCCGATACTTTGGCTTTGAGGTGACGCGAGAAAGCAACTTGGTGAAGTGGCTAAAGGATATGGCAGGCACTACTAGAGTAGGCCTGTCCAGAAACGCTACAGAGTATGAGAAGCTCGAGAACGATCTCAAAACTACGGTTGAAGGAACCCTATCAGTTCTGGCAGTCTTTGGAGGTCCCGACCACGGTGTTCAGGAAGTAATCAAGTCAATGGGCGCATCGCCCTCCGAGTGCATCGACTTTTGGCTGAACGCTATACCGGGTCAGGGAACAGAGACTGTAAGGCTCGACGAGGCACTTCTAGTGAGTCTGGGCCTTCTCAATCATTCGCTAGGACGTTTCGTGGCAAAACCAGGGTTCTATGAATAGTCTCAACGAAAGCAAGAAAAGCACAGAGAGGTGCAGAATTCAGAAGAAGGATTCAGCTATGCTCTCTGATAGAGTAGAACGCTTGAGGAAACAGAGCGTTCGTACAAGGCCCTATATCTCCACAGAGCGAGCACAGCTGCTAACCGATTTCTATCAAAGTGGTGCCAGTAGCGGCGTGTCGGTACCTATCGCACGGGCTCTTGCTTTCAAGCATATTCTGTCAAACATGACTATTGGCATAAATGATGGAGAACTGATAGTTGGTGAACGTGGGCCGGTGCCCAGGGCCACACCAACATATCCGGAACTATGCTGTCATAGTCTCCAGGATTTCTCGATACTGAACTCAAGAGAGAGATCCAGATTCATTGTGAGTGAAGAATCACGCAGAATCTATGATGAAGAAATCATCCCATTCTGGAATGGCAAGACTATGAGAGAGAAGGTCTTCGCGGCAATGTCAGAAGAGTGGATGAGGGCCTTCAATGCAGGAGTCTTCACAGAGTTCATGGAACAAAGAGCACCAGGTCACGCAATTCTTGATGACAAAATCTACCACAAGGGATTGAACGATTTCAAGCATGAAATCGAGGCTCAGATTGGCACTCTAGATTCTGAGAATGATCCTGATGCAGATGCAAAGGAACAGGAACTCCGGGCTATGGCGATAACAGCTGATGCGCTGATAGTGTTTGCACATCGACATGCAGATAGAGCAAAAGAAATGGCGGCCAAGGAGTCGAATTCAGAAAGAAGAACCGAGCTTGAAAGGATTGCAGATATTTGCTCGCATGTTCCTGCTAATGCTCCAAGGAATTTCTGGGAAGCACTACAGATGTACTGGTTTATCCATCTGGGAGTTATCCTAGAATTGAATGTATGGGATTCCTTCAACCCGGGTAGACTAGATCAGAATCTCTATCCTTTCTACAAGAGAGATCTTGAGTCAGGGCAATTGGACGAAACGACGGCCAAAGAGCTGCTCCACTGCTTCTGGATCAAATTCAATAACCAACCTGCTCCACCAAAAGTAGGTATCACAGAAGAACAGAGTGGAACCTATCAGGACTTTGCGTTGATCAATTCTGGAGGTCTGAAACAAGACGGGACAGATGGTGTTAACGAGCTCTCTTTCCTCATTCTGGACGTTCTGAAAGAGATGCATCTCATGATGCCCAGTGTGTGCATCCAGTTAAGTGAGAAGAATCCAGATGAGTTCCTGAAAAGAGCGATTGAAGTCATAAATGAAGGATTTGGACAGCCTTCTGTTTTCAGCACTGATACTATAATCAAGGAGTTTCTACGTGCTGGAAAGTCACTTGAAGACGCTAGGTCTGGTGGTCCTAGTGGCTGTGTGACAATCAGTGCATTTGGTAAGGAGAGCTGCATCCTTACGGGGTACTTCAACTGGCCGAAGATTCTTGAGATCACACTCAACAATGGTTTCGATCCGAACACCAAACAGCAGGTAGGACCACAGACCGGAGATCCATTGACATTCATATCGTACGAGGAGCTCTTCAACGCATATACTGCTCAGCTGAGGTATTTCATTGATCTAAAGATTGAAGGTAACAACATCATCGAACGTCTTTATGCCGAGGAAATGCCTGCACCATTTCTTTCTATGCTCTTTGATGACTGTATATCAAAAGGGAAGGATTACCACGATGGTGGACCTAGATACAAAAGCACCTACATCCAAGGCGTAGGATTGGGCACTGTAACTGACTCTCTCTCCGCAATCAGATACCATGTCTTTGACAGGAAAGACATCAATATGAAAGACCTTCTGGAGGCCCTTTCCACTAATTTTGAAGGGGCAGAGAAGACTCGCCAAATACTCTTACAGCGAACTCCCAACTTCGGAAACGATGACGATTATGCCGACTCTATCGCCCAGGAGGTCTTCAATGTCTATTTCGAAGCGCTTGACGGCCGTCCTAACACAAAAGGCGGAGAGTATAGAGTCAACCTCCTTCCAACCACAGTACACATCTACTTTGGCCAAGTTACGGGCGCCACTCCCAACGGAAGGGCAGCTTGTGCACCGCTGTCTGACGGGATCTCACCGAGTCCCGGTGCCGACAAGAATGGACCCACCGCCGTCATCAAATCCGTGGCAAAGATTGACCATGTCAAGACAGGCGGAACACTGCTGAATCAGAAGCTCTGGCCCCAGTTACTAGCCAGCAAAGAGGGCTTTGAGAAGCTGGCTCATTTGATTAGGACCTACTTCCGGATGGAAGGGCATCACATACAATTCAATGTAGTCGACGCAGAAACCCTGAAACAGGCCCAACTGGATCCCGACTCACACAGAGACCTCATTGTTCGTGTTGCAGGTTACAGCGACTACTTTGTGGACATAGGTAGAGACCTGCAGGACGAGATTATCGGTCGAACCGAACATAAACGATTCTAATCAATCGAGGGCCTAATTGGTCAGTGGGGAAGTTTTAAAAACGGAACCTCCTCTTGCGCGCGCTGTAGAACGAATAGCCCAGTCTGAAGACTATTCGATATATTGACTATGAACGGAACTGGGCTGCAAAACTACGGGTGAATTTGTAATGGCGCATAGAAAGAAGCAGGCACCAAGACGCGGCAGTCTTGCATATCTGCCACGAGGTAGGGCTTCTCGGTTTATTCCCCGGATAAAGAATTGGCCTGAGTGGATCGAATCATCTGCAAAGCTACTTGGCTTCATAGGATTCAAGGCTGGCATGTCACACGCTGTGATGACTGTTCAACACCCCAACAGTCCGTTCAAAGGACAGGAAAGAGTCATCCCTGTGACAATACTGGATACTCCACCAATTCGGCCCTTTAGCATTCGAGGATTGAAGGCAACACCCTACGGCCACAAGCAGGTCACTGAGGTGTTGACAGAGAATCTATCTGACGATCTAAGAAAGACGATGCCTTTGCCAAAGGAATATGATCACGACGCCAAGATGGCTGAGTTCGAATCCCATCTAGACTCACTTTCTGAGATTCGAATGTTGATTCATACACAACCTAGACTTGCGGGAGTTGCAAAGAAGAAGCCCGACATCTGTGAGTACAAGATTGGTGCCCCGAGCGTTCAGGAGGCCTTCGATTACGCCAAGGAAATACTCGGTACAGATGTCAGAATAGCTGACGTCCTGAACGAAGGAGTCCTAGTAGACTCGATAGCAGTCACAAAGGGCCACGGATTTCAAGGTCCAGTGCGTCGATGGGGCGTTAGAATCCTCCAGCACAAATCAAGAAAGACCAAACGTGGCGTTGGCTGTATCGGGCCATGGTCCCCTACGAACATCCGGTACAGTGTACCGAGACCTGGCCAGACAGGCTTCCACACACGCACCAGCTTCAACAATGAAGTATTGAGAATGGGTGAGCGTGGCGAGGAAATCACGCCTCCTGGTGGGTTTGTGAACTACGGTGTGATCCGAGGAGACTATGCCATATTGTGGGGATCCATTCCTGGTACTGTCAAACGGCCTGTAAGATTGAGGTTTGCCATCCGCCCCTCGAAGTCGCATCTGGGTCAAGTGACCCAGGTTAGCTACGTTAGTACGACATCGAAGCAATAGGAGGAGAAATGTAAATGTCAAGCGTCAAGACATATTCGTTGAAAGGCAAAGCAGGACCTCAGGTAACGCTACCGGAGCACTTCGGCACACCTTATCGCCCCGATTTGATAAAGAGGGCAGTCCTGGCCGTACAGTCACGCAGACGTCGGCCACACGGAGTTGATGAGCTGGCTGGCAAACGCACGACAGCTCAAAGCTGGCAGACTGGCCATGGAAGATCTCGTATTCCGCGTGTGAAGGGTAGAGGAACACCAGCCGCCAATTTGGGGGCATTTGCTCCTGGAACTGTTGGAGGCCGAGTTGCTCATCCTCCGGAAGCACGTAAGGTGATTGTTGAAAGGGTCAACAAGAGAGAGAATCGTCTAGCTATCCGTTCGGCAATTGCGGCCACAGCCAACAAGGAGGTTGTGGAATCCAGAGGGCACAAGATAGAATCAGTACCTGCAATTCCTCTTGTGGTTGCCGACACGCTAGAAAGCCTGACCACTACCAAAGAAGTCAGAGCAGTCGTCTCGGCATTGGGACTTGAGGAGGACCTATTGAGAGCGACTAATGGCCGCAAGGTTCGGGCCGGAAAAGGGAAAATGCGTGGTCGAAAGATGAAGACACCCAAGTCGTTCCTGATTGTTGTTGGACAAGACCTCGGAATTGGTTTGGCAGCACGCAATTTGCCAGGCGTCGATATAGCTGAAGTACACGGACTTAATGCAGAGTTATTGGCTCCAGGAACACATCCTGGACGTTTAGTACTCTGGACCAAGTCTGCCATAGAGCGGCTTGGGGGAGAAGGACTTTTCATGTGAGGCGCTTATTATGGTTGATCCAAATGTCATAATCATTCGCCCTATTGTCACTGAGGCAAGCTTGGAAGCTGTTGACAACGAGAACAAGCTCACTTTCTTTGTCATTCGTACTTCCAATAAGAACACAATCAAGTGGGCCGTGGAGTCCCTTTACGAGGTTGTTGTCGAGAAGGTCAACACGATGATAATGCCAGATGGGACGAAGAAGGCATTCGTGCGACTAGCGCCGGAGTACAGCGCAGCCGAAGTCGCAACAAAGCTGGGGATATTCTAAGGAGGGATTTCAATGGGTAGACGTATTCTAGTTCAAAGAAAGGGTCGCGGTACAACTCAGTGGCGTAGTCCTAGTCACAAGAAAATCGCTCCTGCAAGACATCCCAAGTGGGCACCTGACAAGACCTACATCGGCAGAGTCATTGACATGCATCATGAATCTGGTCGTGGTGCACCTCTGGCTGAGATCAAGTATGAGGAAGAATCGAAAGTCCACTATATGGTTGCCCCGGAGGGGATATTCGTGGGCCAAGTCATTGAGTGTGGCCCAGATGCTGCATTGGCAAATGGTAACACACTGATGCTTGAACATATCCCAGAAGGTACTCCAATCTACAACATTGAAGGCAGTCCGGGAGACGGTGGCAAGTTTGTCAAATCCTCTGGTCTTGCTGCTACGATTATTTCTGCAGACAAGACCAAGGCTATGGTTCGTCTTCCAAGTGGGACCCAGAAGGCCTTCAGTCCACGATGCAGGGCCACAGTCGGAATTGTAGCCGGAGGTGGTCGCCCTGAGAAACCATTCCTCAAGGCTGGCACTGTGTGGCATCACACACGCGGAAAGGCTCGAAAATGGCCTGTCACAAGAGGTGCAGCAATGGTCGCAGCTTCACATCCGCATGGTGGTGGTTCACATCAATCACCCGGTAGACCGACGACTGTGAGTCGACATGCGCCGCCAGGTCGAAAGGTGGGCAACATTGCAGCCAGACGCACTGGTCGGAAGAAGTAGACAACAACTGTAGAGATGAAGAGGAGCAACCTCTTCTCTCACGATTTCTTCTTTTCCAGCTCGCTTAGCTGACGTTCTAGTTCATGTCCCACCTGTATTACTCACAGCCATATCCTGAGAGTATGCAAATCCAGTTGGGACTGTTCCATGCGACTCATTGCCGTCCATTTACCAGAGAGAATTGTCAGCGATATCGAGCGCTTAGTAGAGAAGGGACTCTATCCAAATCGGTCCGAAACAATACGGATTGCTATTCGAGACCTCCTGAAACGCGAGCTTTGGGATCGTGGTAATAGTGAGCACAAACCCGTGATAGAGGTGGCCAAAAAGTGAGATCGCTCATAGACTCTGCGAGAGAGCACAGTCGAGGGGAGAGGAGCACATCTCCTACTAGGGACATGGGACAGGCTAGGATTGTTGTTGTTGGTTGCGGTGGAGCAGGAAATAACACAATCAAGCGTTTGATGACGATTGGTGTACAAGGTGCGGAGTGTGTTGCTATAAACACAGACAAACAGCATCTCGCTGTCACTACGGCGCACAGGAAGCTCTTGATTGGGGAGAAGACAACTCGAGGTCTGGGCGCTGGAGGCTACCCACACGTTGGACGAGCTGCAGCTGAAGAAAGCACCCAACAGATTTCTGAGCTTCTCCGTGACGCTGATCTTGTCTTTATCGCTGCAGGAATGGGCGGGGGTACAGGCACAGGTAGTGCTCCAGTGGTTGCAGATATTGCAAAGAAGAACGATGCCATTGTCGTTGGAGTCGTAACAATGCCTTTCGATCTTGAAAGGAATCGAATGGACAAAGCGAAGTCAGGCTTGGCAAGGTTACAGGAGAATACGGACACAACGGTTGTGATCGATAATCAGAAGCTAATGGAACTCGTTCCCGATCTTCCACTTGAGGAGGCTTTTGGTGTTGCAGATGAAGTACTAGCAGGCTTCGTGAAAGGAATAACTGAGACAATCGCTCTCCCAAGCCTAATCAATCTGGACTATGCTGATGTAAGATCGATAATCTGCAATGGCGGAGTTGCGCTAGTAGGCATAGGAGAGGCAACAGGGTCAGATAGGGCAGAAGAGGCAATCAGAAACGCGCTGAATAGTCCACTTCTTGAAGTTGAATGGGGTGGAGCAACTGGTGCTCTCATACATATTACGGGCGGTCCCGACATGTCGCTTGCTGAAGCAAACAATGTGGGTGATCAGGTATCTAAGAAGATGAGTGAGGAAGCGACCGTCATTTGGGGTGCTCGAGTCGACCCACGGCTGACCGGCATGTTACGTGTAATGTTGATACTTACGGGAGTCAAGAGTCCACAACTACTCCCACGTGCAAAAGAAGAACCAAAGACGGAGCCTGTAAGAAAGCGTTTGGCTGACCTTGGCATCCTTGCCACTTACGCAAGTTCCACTTCGCGTAAGGCAAAGTTACCAGCAGTTGGCAAGATTCCCTCAGTGTCTGGTGCAAAGTCGTGGGAAGAGCGATTGAAGCCTCTGGAAAAGCGATTGTCTACTCCTCGACCGGAATCGGAGAAGAAGGTCGAGAGAAAGAGCATTGAGGAGCTCGGTCTTCGCAGACTCTTTCGACAATGAGCGCAATGTCGTGACAAGCGGGCGTCCGAAGCCTTGTGCAAACCTAGTCTAGACTAGCTGAACTCAGGTGGCTACACCTGTCGATTAGTCTTCTATTCCATTCAGTAACTATCTGTAGCTATTCTTCTTCTTCAGAAGATACACCAAGACCTCTCTCTTGAAGCCAGGGCTCAGCAATCTGTACAACACGCTCGTATAATGGGCCGCTTCCTTCGACCCCTGTTGGTGTTATTCGGATTTTGTTCATCACAACAACTACCTTAGTATCCGCGTAGTATCGAACACCTCCAGGTGGAAACACTTTCTCTAGCTCCCTGACCAGCCCTTCCAGACTGATCTCCTCCTCTGCAACAGAGAATGAAACTATGCTGCTTCCGTAAAGGAAGATTTTTGGAATCTTCTCACCATCTTCTGCGACTACTTCGGTCAAGACTATACTGAGATTATTCTGATCGACTCCCTTGAGAGTGCCAGAGTAGACCTTTCCTGTGGTAATGGCGACAGTCACTGTTGCGCCAACTACTGATGCAAGTTCTCGATTAAACGCTCTTAATGCTGCGACTTCAGACACCTAGTATCACCTTATGCGAGTAATCTGCTAGTGGAAGGCCAGTTGATGCTGTTTTAAAGGCTGTGCTGAGGCGAAGTTCACCAAGCTCGAAACCAATAGTTCTGAAGGGTCATTAGACATCGCAATCCACCTGTAGGGAATGGATTATTAGAGTCTCTACTAGGAAGAACACGGAGTGAATAGCTTGAGCCACTTCGCCTTGGAGTATCTTCGAACAGAAACGCTACCACAGCCATTCTGTCCTGGCTGCGGAAATGGAACGATCACTAATTCGTTTCTTAGAGCAGTCAAGGATCTCGATCATGATGATCTCAGTGCATTCGCTTTTGTGTCTGGAATAGGATGCGGGGCGTGGATTCCGTCTCCACATTTCAAAGCCGACACCTTGCACACTACCCACGGAAGAGCTGTCGCATTTGCGACAGGCCTCAAACTTGCCAACCCCGAACTCCGAGTAGTTGTGATATCTGGAGATGGTGACCTTGCTGGTATTGGCGGAAACCATCTCATCCATGCCGCTCGTAGGAACATGGACATGACGGTGATATGTAGCAATAACTACAACTACGGAATGACAGGTGGACAGGTGAGTCCAACTACGTTCTTAGGAGATACAACGGCAACCACTCCCCATGGAAACCCCGAAAGACCCTTCGATCTTTGTGGTCTTGTTGCTGCAGCTGGGGCCAACTATGTAGCCCGGTGGACTACAGCACATCCAGTACAGGCGTCACGGGCTATAAAGACCGCATTGGAGAGGAGAGGATTCACCTTCATAGACATTCTAAGCCAATGCCCAACTGCATACGGAAGGAGCGCAAAGGTTGGGACCGCTCAAGACTTCTTCAAATGGTTCAAGAAACTGAAGGTGAGAAAGAAGGACCAGCCAGTGTTTCACACAACTCCCACTCCGGAGAATATGGAGCTCGGCGTCTTCGTGGATAGAGATGAACCTAGTTTCCTTGATACTATCGAAGATGTAATCTACAGTCGGAGGAAAAAGATAGAGTGAGAAATGAAATCCGCATAGGCGGCAGCGGCGGAATGGGCGTCGTCCTCGCAGGTGTCATCTTGGGTCACGCAGCAGTAGTCCATGCAGGATTGAATGCAGTGCAAAGCCAGAGCTATGGTCCAGAAGCAAGAGGTACCGCAGCCAAGAGTGAGGTTATCATAAGTGATGAGCCCATACGCTTTCCCAAAGTGAGGGACTCGGACTACCTAATTGCCATGAACCAAGATGCATTCAACAAGTATCTAGAGAGAGCTAGAGATGGAAGTACAGTCATCGTTGATCCCGACTTGGTTACAGTCGGCAAAGACCAGAAGGAATACGACTTCATTCCAGTCCCAGCGATGGCCACGGCAGACGGACTAGGACTTAGGCTGGTTTCGAACATGGTCATGCTTGGAGCACTGACTGCAAAGGCAGGCATGTTTTCAATTCAGGCTGTTGAGAAAGCTATAGCTGATATAGTACCATCAAAGTTCCAAGAATTGGATATCAAGGCAGTTCGGGCAGGTTCGGAACTTGTCTAGACGCCTCCATGGATTAGTGGGAGGATAACAATCTCGTCCTCATTTCCAAGTACTGTATCAATCCCTCCAGTGAGGCCAATATCTGCTCCATTGCACATGACAAGTGCTTCGCGGTCTACATGCTCCGGACTAGTCCAAACTTGCCTGACGGAATCATTGCTCTCTATGAGGACCGTAATCGCTTCCCTTACTGTACTCCCTTTTCTTAGCTCTAAATTGACAGAGTTCTCATTCAGAGTCCTGGCCAATGGGCCTCGGAGTCGGACAGTTATCTTCATCGTGCTTGGGAAAGCGGAAGACTATTCTCTGATAAAGGGCGCGGACTCGCCATAAGAATTACATAGACAGTAAAAGAGATATTCGTAGCTCGACTGGCCCGAGTAATCGTCTTATCTTTGTGTAGGGATGCTGCATCAATCATGGAGCAAGAGCAATCTCCGTCAGCTGAAACTGGCATTGTTTCAAGCACATACGCTCGAATCTTTGGGCTCGAGCAGCCGACTGAGAATGCAGTCCGTCTAGTGAAGACCCTGTCAGTCTTGCTTCCCTCGTTTGCAGTATCATTTCAGATTTCTACGACGTTCTACATGCTCTTCATTGCGGAGACTCTCGGCGGTGGCGATTACGTAGTAGGCCTCACCATGGTTGGAATCCTTGTTGTGTTCCAAATGGCTGTCCAGACAGCACTTGACTATCCTACCGGAGCTTTGGGTGATTGGATTGGCCAACGGTACGTGATTGCATCTGCTCTCTTCTGCTATGCAATAGCATTCTGGTTCACGTCCACGGTTACTCCTACGACTCCATTTCCAGTATTCTTGTTGATCTATGGGTTGTTCGGTCTGGGTGCATCTCAAGAGAGTGGGGCGTTCAACGCATGGTTCGACAACAACTATCGCGTTGCGATGCCGCATGACGAGGACCGCAAGCAATACGGCGTCTTTTGGGGGCGAGTTGGAATGGTCTGGCAGGTGTCGGCTACTGTGGTACTAATCCCAGGGTCCTACCTTGCTCTTGTCTTCCAGAGGACTTGGGTATTTCTTCTGCAGGCATTCCTTGCTGGTGGTCTCGCGATTGCAGTACTTGTTCTGGTGAGAGATCTTCCAGGTGCAAGACCGGAGCGCGGAGAGAGACCCTCACTTAGCGAGTACGGTTCTCTTCTCAAGGATGGGGTGAAGTTCCTTGGCTCGAGCCGCTTTGTGACTTTCATCATCTTCGGTGAGGTGATTTTGTGGAGCACGGGACCTGTATGGTGGAACATTTTGCTGTTCCCGTTGTATGCCTGGTACTTGATCTCAGACATCGCAATATCATCATTCAGAACAATGGTGTTTCTTCCTCAAGCGCTGGCCAATGAGAGAAGTGGAATCTGGTCTAGAAGATTCGAGCCCTCCGAATGGATTCCGCGATTTCGCTTTCTTCAGTTTGGAGGTTTCGTGTTCTACCTGCTTTTGGCCTCCATTACCTACATATTCCCACCAGCGGCAAGTACTGCTGCCACTATTCCGTTCATTGACTTCCCAGTGGATTCTCTCATTCCGGTAGCGCTGATATTCGCAACATTCGTCGCAGTCGGTATATTTGGAGGTATGGCGCAGATTCTCACGCAACGAGTCATGATTGACGTCATACCAAACAGAATCAGAAACAGCATGTACTCCCTTCAGCCTACTCTAGCAATGCTGGTAGCAATGCCGATTATGCTCTTCACAAGTTGGATTATTCCATTCACTGGCGGCTTTCCCCCAGCGATGGTTGTGCTGGCATTCATCACTCTGGGTGGTGCTCTCATGATTAGAAAGGCATTCACATATCCAATTGCCAAGGCGGAGGACATAGCACCTGCTACGCAAGAAGAGATACAAGAAGTAGAAGAGCTAGAAGTCACTTAGTCTTCTCAAGAAAGAGAGATGGGATAGAAGGCCAGAGGCCTCCACCCAGATTATAGCCCAAAGGATTGCTTCAACACTTTGGGGTCCAATGCTCCAGCCTTGTAGGTCCTGCCCTTCACAATATCATTTATCGTGACTTCAGCGGGACTGAACAGCAATGGATCCACCTTATAGAAGTCAAACTCCACAGACTTGAACAGGTCGTAGAATGGCTTCCCGTATTGCTCCGAAGCAGATGATGGGACCTTCTTCACAAGTTCCTCAAGATCATCGTCATCATCTGGAGTGACGAAATAGAAAGTCCTACCTGCATACAGAATGCAATCATTCGTTATGCCCATGGCCCTGTTATCACTCTTGGCAACAGGTCCGATTGGCGCTACTCCATGTCCCGCTTTGATCTTGTCTGGATCGAATTTGATTTCATGCAGCTTATGGACGCCGACCTCAACGATACGCGCAGAAATCTGAACCGAGCCAGCAATACACGCAGTCGGAGCCAACACACAATAGAGTTCAGAGGCTGGGATGCCACACTTCTCAGCAATGAAATCGGTGACATTCTCCGGAGGCGGATTTCTGGTCTCAAGTAGAATCACACCCACCTTGGCCTTGTCTTTGTAGTCTAGCTCTTCGTACAGTTTCTTCTCAACAACTGCAAGAGCTCGGGCTGGGCCAGAACCCATTGCGAAGTACTTTTCGACGTTGATTACCCATCCAGCATACTGGGAGCCCAGCGTGGCAACTTTCGGATGGTCAGTACTGACTATGACTGCAGGAAACGACATATCGCCTACAAACATGTCACTTATCCTGACAGTTCCCAGTCCACCGAGGCATATCTCTCCCAGAAGCCTGCCTGCTTCAATGCCTCCGGCGACCTCGATTCCTGCATCAATCAGAGTCGCTCCATTGCCTTGCTCGGATACCGCGCAATTCAGCTCCTCCTTCCTATCCATGATTTCCTTGACAATCTCCAGTCCTTTCTCGTTAACACTCAATGTCATCCTTCAGTCTCCCTTAAAGCAGATGTTCACTATTGACGGCTCGGACATAGATCTCTTCTTTCGGGTCTCCCTCCGCGAAGTCGCCCATGAACTTCGCCCACTTCTCCGAGATGTCTATGTCTTCAGTGAGAAAATCAGGTCTCCGGTTCTTCAAGTATCTCAGGTAGTAGTTGACAAACTCTCTTTCTGAGCTACCACTGAATTTGTACGTAGGTAACAGGGCATCGATCTTTCCAAGGCACAGGATCATTCCCTTGGTGGCTTCAACACCAACCCGTTCGTCAATGTTGCCGACCACAAGGATAGTACCCCCTTTCATACGAACACCAGCTAGCTCTCCGACATTGCCCTTAACAGCAATGAATCCTTTACGCATGTGTGCAGCCATCTCTCTTCCAGCATCACCTGCAACATACACACGACCGCCAGTCATACCATCTGGACTTCCACGATACCCGGCGCACAGATAATCACCTGCATCGCCCTCTATCTGGATATTACCACCCTGCATCTCTGCGGCCGCCCAAGCTCCCACAGATCCCTTCACATGGATACGACCAGCAATCATCTCTGCGCCAAGATACATTCCAGTGTTACCATCAACGGTGATTCTGCCGCCATTCATCCCTTTTCCAACCATCTTGACCTGTCGAAGGTCGCCGCTTACTGAAATCTCAGTTTCATCTGCAGTCGGGCCTGAATCGCCCTCGACACTGAAGAAGGAACCTAGCTCAACGGTTTGATTACCCTGCAGCACTGGCAGTTTCTTTATCTCAGCGACGCTTTTGCCTGCAAAATGAGATGGGGTTATGGAGTCTGCTTCAACCGGGATGTCTGGTACTTGAGTCAGCTTCAGATAGACCGTCATTGCTCAGACCATCCTGAGCTGGGTGGGCAGCTCACCCTCTGATAAATCCTGTGAAGAACTTCGAACGTTACTCTATCCTCTATCAGAAAATGGCAAGAAAGAAAAGGGCGCTCGCTGCCTACCGACCTCGCCAAACGTGGTGGTGTGCAGAATGGAGATTAATGGCGTACCTATCGAGGACACCTTTGCTGAAGCATTCTCAATGCATATGAACAGGACAATTATCACTGCCTATGATTTGGACTGGGCACGTACAACTGCTCTTGAGACGACTGGGTTCGGCACATCAGTCATAATGGCCCCGTCCGAGGCTGGCATTGAGTACATAATGAGTCCCGATCAGACTCCGGATGGACGTCCTGGAGTCAGAGTCATCTTCGCCACTGGAAAGAAGGACGCTTTGGAGACCCAACTTCTCGCTCGTCTTGGACAATGTGTTCTTACAAGTCCAACAGCCTCCGCGTTTGATGATACGCCCGACCCCAGCGGGAAGTTTGTCATCGGAAAGAAGATTTCCCTCTTCGGAGACGGTTATGAGATCAAGAAAGGACCTATAGACGGAAGAGTCCTCTGGCTGATTCCCAGGATGAGCGGAACATGTGTTCTTCAAAACGAATTTGGAAGGGTAAAAGGGGTTGCTGGCGGCAACATAATCTACTGCTGTGAGGACGTCGAAAGTGGAATGAACAGCGGGAAAGCCGCAGTCAGGGCAATCGAAGGGGTTGAAGGAGCGTACACACCGTTTCCTGGCGGACTTGTTGGCTCTGGTTCCAAACCCTCTTCAAAGTACAAGGTCCTGTTCGCATCAACAAACGAGAAGTTCTGTCCCACTCTACGAGCCATGGTTCCTGACACTGAGATTCCAAAGGGAAGTGAGTTCGTGCAGGAGATTGTAATCAACGGACTAACGGAAGAAGCTGTAGCTGAAGCTACTAAGGTCGCAATTGAGGAAGTCTGCAAGCATCCAGGAATTACCAAGATGACAGCTGGGAACTATGGGGGAAAGCTAGGGAAGTACCAGATTAGACTCCATGACCTGTTCAAATAGATAGACTCAGCACACTAGCCCAGCTTCTTCAAGGTCCTATTCGCCTTCCTGGCAACTGATTTGATGTCACTATCAGCGTATGATTCGACAAAATCTCTTGCTTCTTCCACCAATTCAGGATAATCTGCAAACGCCTCCATTGCTTCTACAATGAAGCCAACTCTGTTCCCGGGAAACCTGTTCGCGGAGGCAGTGAGCCTCTTAAATGCCGTTGGCGCAGTCTCCGGAAAGGCCTTTGAAATCTTGGTGAGTGCACGCACAGAATGCCCTTGAAGCACAATGCTCTTGTCGTCCAAGAAAAAAGAGATCTTGTCGACAAGTGATGGTATTGCCTTCTTCTTGTCAACCGGAGCAAGATTCCCAATGATACAGACGGCTTTCCATCGAAGCACTGGGGCCTTTGCATCAAGATTGGAAATGAACAATTCCAGATGTGGGTAGAGGATTTCAGGTGTGTCTTCTGATAGAAGAGATGCTAGCTCAGCGCAGCCACTTTGGACCTTTCGCTTTGATGAGTTGAGTCCCTCCACAATCGTTTCAAGGTATTCGGTTGGCTTCTTTGAAATGTAGAGATTATAGAGGTCCTTGGGCCTGGTCCCATCTTCCCACTTGCCATCGAGTATCGATAGAATGTCCTTCATGCTTTCATCCTACTGCTATCCGATAGACCTTGTTTCCTTCAGAAATCTTTATCACGATTTTGACCGCGGTCTGCTCTGCGGGTTTATGAGCTGTCCTACGGAAGCCCCAGTAGCTCAGACCGGTTAGATCGCCTCCTTGGTAAGGAGGAGGCCGCGGGACTCCACGGACTTCGGGCCGTGGAGCGCAAGTTCGAATCCCGCCTGGGGCTCCACTTCTTCTGCTAAGTGTAACGCCTAATCTGTCATCTTTTCTATCTTGAAGATGACCGGCCTTAGTCCGTCACCACAGGGAGAGTATGTAACTCCAGGTTCGGGCCATTCGCAGTCTCCGCCACAGTAATATATCATCAGAATAGTATACAAGTCCTGCCACGCCTGTCCGCAGAAATCATCTGGTGGAGTCAGGTGGTTGTCTACGATAAACTCCTGCCCCTCCTCGAAACGGCAAGGCGGTATTCTTTCCCCCGTGTGCCGTTTGACTTCTTGACCGAGAATGTCCTCCGGGCTGAACTTCTTGACTACTGTCAGCTTCAGGTTTGTCTTCATCAGAGTGCTACCTCACTGCAGGGGAGGACATCATCCTTGGAGTATTAGGATTTGCCTTCCAACGCAACAATTGGTTCAGGCAAAGCCGCCTGTTTCAAACACTCTGATCACTAACTGAATCTTTGCGGTCTTGAATTAGAGTGCGAGTGTCAATGCTTACCTCTCTTCTGAGTCTCTCGTTTTCCCTTATCCCTTGAAATGCGCTTACGACCAAGTATATCCCCACTAGTGAAAGACCGATGATGCCGAATACTAAGGCCACAATGAAGGACATCACAGAAGCTGGGTCATAATAGTTCGAAGTTGCAATCAGTATAGTCAGAAGTGACATAGGTATGGTCAGTATGCCGATACCTGTCCGCAATTCGGCGAAGTGCGTTCGTTTCTCTGCTTCTAATGTTCTGATTATGGCTAATGTTGTCCGGATGTCTCCCTCTTCAACTTCGCTTTCCCTTTGCTCTGAGTCTTCCACATCAATTACTCCTCTAACAGGTCATCATGCGCCAGGCGCTTCTGACGCCTTCTTCTCTGGGCAATGCGTCTTCTTGCCTCATCTGGGCCTACAAGTTCTGCGAGCCGCTCTAACAAACTCGGATCGTCCAGATTGTCAAGCCATTTCTCAATCATCTTCTGATGAGCTGGAGAAAGATCCTTTGCAAGCTTCTTCTTTCGCTTCTTCTCATCCAACTCAAAATCATCAGGTCCTAGCAGACTCAAGCTAACCACTCCTCTCACAATGAATATCTAGACAATCCGCTATATTACTTCGGAATTCACGGAACAAGGCAAGCTGTAAGGTCTACATCCGCTAGTCTTATATCGAAAAACTAGGGGACTCGATGCAACATGGGTCGGTGGTCTAGCTTGGCTATGATTCCTGGTTTGGGTCCAGGGGATCGTGAGTTCGAATCTCACCCGGCCCACCACTAGTTCTCACTTCGGCAATAGTCGTAATCCTTATCTCAAACAGAATTCGCCTTGTGGCGACATGTCTAACCCGTCATCAGTGCGAGAGAAGCTTGCACGGCGCATTGCTGGGGAGATTGCTCTCTCGGACCATCCTGGTCAAGCAATACGTAAATGGCGGGAGCGATTCAGACTCCCTCAGATTGAACTCGCAGATTACCTCGGGATTAGTCCAAGTGTGATAAGCGATTATGAGTCTGGACGACGGAAGTCCCCGGGAACATCTACGATCAAACGATTTGTAATGGCTTTGCTTGATTTGGACGAGCGCAGCGGAGGTCAGGTCATTGCAGCATTTGTACGCTTAATGGATGTCAGCCCAATAGACCTTAACATAGTTCTAGCTATTGATGACTTTGCGGCACCTTTGACAATCAATGACTTCTTCCGTAGGCTGAGGTGCACGACAAAGGCCGGGACAGAACTACTAGATAGAGAAATCTATGGATACTCGGTTGTTGACTTGGAAAAATCCGTGAAGGAGCTAAGTAGCGAAGCATTCCTCAAGCTTTTCGGGGCTACCACAGAGCGGTGCCTAATCTTCACGAAGGTGAACACAGGCCGCGCACCAATGATTGCCATCAAGTCGCAGGAATTCAAACCATCGGCAATCATCCTGCATGGAATCAAGAAAGTTGACAAGTTGGCCTTGGAATTGGCCGACCAGATGAGAATACCTCTTGCAGTCACTGACATAAGATCAATCGAGGATTTAATCACAAGTCTGAGGAGTCTCGAATAGGATTAGCTGAAAATCAGGCTCAAGATTGCCATCCGGGTTACAACGCCATTGTACACCTGGTCGAAGTATCTGGCCTGAGGAGTGGCATCAACTTCTGCGTCGATCTCGTCAACGCGCGGAAGTGGATGCAGGATAATTGCATCGTTTCTCATCATTCCAACTTCGTGAAGAGTTATTCTGAACTCACCCTTGACTGCATCATACTCACGGATGTCGGGGAATCTTTCTTTCTGAATTCTAGTCATGTAGACTACATCAACGTCTCTTACTGCTTCTTCGATAGTATCTACTTCGACAACATCCAATCCTGACTTCTTCATCTCATCAATTATAGCAGGTTTCATCCTTAATGCTTCGGGCGCTGCAAGTTTGATTTTCACATCATACTTGGAGAGTGCCATCCCAAGTGAATGTACAGTGCGCCCATACTTCAAGTCTCCACACAGAGAGATGGTCAGCCCATCTATTCTCCTCATCATCTTTCTAATTGAATACAGGTCAAGCAGAGCTTGAGTTGGATGCTCTTCTGCGCCACTACCAGCGTTGATTACCGGAATCTTTGAGAACTCGGCAGCAACACGGGCAGAACCATCAAGAGGATGACGCATGACAATGACATCTGCATAGCGCTCTACAGTTCGAATCGTGTCAGCCAGGGTCTCTCCTTTTCCTCCGGCGCTTGTCACACCGATGTCTGCAAAACCCAATACACTCCCCCCTAATCTGAGCATTGCACTCTCAAAGGATAGCCTCGTTCGGGTTGATGGCTCAAAGAAGAGTGTAGCCATGATCTTGCCGGAGAGTTCTTTACTCCTCTCAACGGCAACAAGTTCCATTTTTGCAGATGTGTCAAGAATCACTTCGATGTCTTGACGACTCAAATCGTGAATGCTGATCAGATTTGGGAGTTCAAACATTTGATGCGACTCCTGCCTAACAAGACGCAGGGTGTCCACTTCTCTTTAGTCTTTCCCGAAATCAACGTAGACGCAAACCAATTACAAGGAGTTGTTGGCGTTTCTCCCATACTTACGTGCTACTTCAACTGCCCTGAATACTATCCCAGCTAGTTCCAGAAGCTCCTCGGCAAGAGGGTCGTCATAATGCTCAGCGTAGATAATCTCATCTATACCAGCGTTGATCATCATTTTTGCACAGATGCTACATGGCATGGTTGTCACATATGCTTTGGCGCCTTTCACTGAAACGCCATGAAATGCAGCCTGGATGATGGCATTCTGTTCTGCATGAAGCCCTCTACAAAGCTCATGCCGCTCTCCTGACTTAAGCCCCATCTCCTCTCGCATGCATCCTACTTCGTCACAATGAGGAAGTCCCTTTGGCGCTCCGTTGTATCCTGTGCTTAGAATCTGAGATTCTTTCACCAAGACTGCACCTACCTGATTCCTCAGGCAGGTTGAACGAGACGAAACCAAGTCTGCAATCTCGGCGAAATAGACATCCTTGCTCTTACGGACCATTTCTTCATTGCCACTCCGTCAACAGAAGACCAGGGCCATTGCCTCTCTTAAGAAGTTGGCTTTTTGACGAAGGGAAAACAGATGACAAAGGTAAAAAGAAGAGCGTCAACTCTTGCGCCGACAACTTGAGAACTAGACATGCTTGGAGTGACCTAAACTGAGGAAACGTGACGGAATCATCGTCTGGCCTGCATATCTTGACTCAACTCTAACTCGTGCTGAGGGACGAAGGATTCCCTCCAATTTGGCCGCCCCCGAAGTTACAGTGGAGATACTAAGAGAGGCAGCAGAATCGATTTCCTTCGAATACGAATTGGAGCCGGACAAGCTCTATCCACGGAGCAAACGAGACCGGGCAGGCAAAGGATACTTGCTCGTATCCAATCCTCAGGGACACAAGAAACAGAGACTCCTGCTTATGTTAGCCAAAGGGGTTCGACGGGCAGTCGCCAAGCGTGAGTCTGCGAAGCAGGCAGCAGCCAAGAAGAAGGAAACCAAGAAGGGGAAGAAGGGAAAGAGGCGATAGTCCGCAGCCGCGGCTTTGGAGAGGAATCGCCATGCGTCGACTCGGTAAGGTATTGCACATCTCAAAGCGCGGTGCTCTGATCCTTCGAACTGAGAAGACACCTCCAATGGGGAAGGAAGCCATCGTAGTGGACAAGAAGGTCCAAAAAATCGGATGGATACAAGACGTGTTTGGTCCAGTGAAGAATCCCTATGTCTCAGTCAAGCCATATGACAAGATGGCCGCCGAGAAGTTGTTAGGTCAAATTCTCTATCTCTATCGGCGAAAAAGCACACCGAAGAGATAATCTATTTGTCAAAAGAGCTATGCAACAATGCACAGATGTGTACATTAAGCTTCAGAAATGAGAAGCACCTAGCAGCGAATTTATTTGGGTTGTTGCGAGATGTTTTCCGGTATCATGTGTCTAGTCCAGGGTCATCTCGATGAACGAAATTGCGGATCAGATTATTCTCGCACTTCGAACGGTCGGAGTAGCTGGTCTTAGAATCGACGAACTGGCCACCAAACTAGAGATGAAATCCCAAAAGATAGCAACAACAATCACAAGATTGACCTCTGAGGGTTTGATAATGCAGAAACAAGAATCTGAAGGTGAAAGGTACGTCCTGAGTGGTAATCTTCCAGATGACCTAGACAATACTGGTGTTGGTGACTTGAACGGGTGTCCCTGTTTTCACTGCTTGAGAATTGGCAAATGCGGTGTGCGTCAACCTGACTCCCCAGTCCGATGTAGGGAACTAGAAGAATGGATGTTAACTGACTCATCCTAGGCATCGCGTCTATTTCTAGCGGATTGGCCCAGAGGCCAAGAGATAGATCTCAGCGCTAGTCCTACGTGAAGCTTCGGGCTTCACAAGCCTAACAGAGTGAAATTGTCTCTTCACATTCGACAGAAACTCTTGGAATCCCTTTCCCTGAAAGACTTTGGTGAATACCTTGCCACTTGGTGTAAGGAGCTTCTGTGCAAGTTGAATCGTTGCTTCTACCAACGCGAGCTGTCTGACTGTGTCCAGTTCCCAGTTGCCACTTACTTTTGGGGAACAATCAGAAATGACAAGGTCGACTGAACCCTCAGTCTTCTTCTCTATCTCCATGACTGTCTCTGGATTAGTTATGTCTCCCTGAATGAAGCTGACATTCTTCATCGGCTTGATGGGGCTCAAATCAACTGCAACTACTCTCAAACCTGCATCAAGTTCGAGAAGCACCTGAGTCCAACTACCGGGAGCGCAGCAAAGATCTAGGACCTTGTTCACTCCTTTCAAGAGATGGTGCTTCGTTGCCACCTGTCTGAGCTTGTACGCACTTCTTGCTCTGTAGCCGTGTTTCTTTGCAGCTTGATAGTAGTGCTCTTTCGTGCGCGGTTTCTTCGGTCTTGGCAAGTTTCAGGCACGCTCCTGTGAATAATCCTTCAGTAGTTTGACTACTTCTGATTTCGGAGCATCAGTTCGAATCGCAGTGGATTTAAAGTGTGTTCGTGAAACACGGAATCCCAAATTGACCAGCATGAGTTTCAGTAGTTCTGTCTTGGGAGGAGGCACATTGTGCAAATCGCATAGAGCGTGGATGTCAGTATAGATGTAATCTGTCAGTGGCTCCTCTTCCACCATCATGGCAAGAAGTCGTTCAACACTTGCATGAAACCAATCGAATTCCTTGATTGACTCTCCTGCGTGCTCAAGCATGGTTCTGTCATAAAGTGACCCAATCCAGAGCGGACCCGCCGTCGTGATACTTCCCGAACAGCTCTCTGCTTGATGATTGAACCCCCCTGTGGAAGGGCCGTCTTGAAGACTGACTGTCTCAGTTGACATGCAGCTTGGACAGTAGTAAACGAATCCTATCTCCGATGCCTGCACGTTTGACTCTGTACGACTGGCCTTCACTCCTATCCAAGCCCGGATGAAGTGTTCAGAGCTAAGAACTGCCAATGGTCTAATTGATCTATCATTCAATCCGGCAACACGATATGCCAAACCTAGCAGAAGTCTTACCGCAATTTCGTGCGAGAAAGGACTTCGAAAAGAGTATCCGCCATATCGACGCATTGCCACATCGGGCCAGACTCCACATAGGGCAGGCATGTCCGTGGCAGTCAATGCCAGCAGTCCATTTCGGGGGTTTAACGACTGAATTGCAGCATTCAGAAAGGGCGCCGGCGACCCAAACGGGTCTACGTCGACGTAGTCAAACCTCTTTCCCCTTGACTCGGAGATGAGGAGCAGTTTCGCATCTCCTTTCTTTGCTTCACACCGATCCTGGAAACCTAACGTCTCAATGTTTTTCGCAGCCATCTCAACAGCAGTAGGGTTTGCATCAAACATCAAAGCTTGGAAATTTCCTGGAACTTCATTCAGATATCGTAGTGTTCGAACACCAGAACCTGCCAATGGCTCACAGAGAAGGTCTATCTCATTGTCTCTAATGTATGTGTGAAGGAAGATTACGGAGAAATCACGATTAACTCTCATTCTTGGATTCATAAATACTGGAAGACTAGATGTTGGCTGTTGCTTATCCTCACTATAGTGGTCAACATCTGCACTTACGAAGGTAGTCTTGCCCTCCGTGTATTCTTTTGTGCGTATCATCACCTAGCAATCAAAAGAACCATGGCTTTGCTAATAAGAGTGCTTCAGTGTCCAACCCAGAACGTTTTAACAATGTCATGCTTGCGGTGTGAATAGGAGTTTTCTCAGCATGACAACCAAAGTAAGAATCGAAACGAATCGTGGCACCATTGTGGCTGAACTCTGGCCTGACGACGCCATAAACACAGTGAAAAACTTCGTCACATTGACACAGAAAGGGTACTACGACGGTGTTACCTTCCACCGAGTAATCGACAATTTCGTCGTTCAAGGTGGAGACCCCACTGGTACCGGAAGTGGTGGCCCGGGATATGCCATACCATGTGAGACTCGTGGTCACAGGCAGAAGCATGATGATGGGATTCTCTCGATGGCTCACGCAGGAAGAGACACCGGTGGGAGTCAGTTCTTCATTTGTCTCAGTAGAGAATCCACAAAGCATCTCGATGGCAAGCACACAGTTTTCGGGAAGGTGACCGAAGGCCTGGATGTCGTTCATGAAATAAAACAAGGCGATCAGATGTTGAAGGCTGAGGTCTTAGAGATAGATTCTTCTGTCGAAGCTCATGAGCTGAAGACACTGAAGTCCTGGCGCTAAGATTTCTTTCTTGATGTGTCCCGGTTTGGGTCACATCATCCTGCATCTTTTGCTATCCTACAGCAAAGCCTAAATATGTCGTACTTAACGATGTTAAATTGGAGTTGTTTATGTCTTCAGTCGTTTTCCTATCAGTGGCTATCTTCTCAGGCCTTCTCTCGATTCTAGTCTCAGTTCTAACCTTTCGCAGGGTCATGAAGTACGATGAAGGCGATGACAAGATGAAGAGTGTGAGCGCTCTAATCGAAGACGGCGCATACTCATTCATCAGAATTCAATATAGAACGCTGCTGATCTTTATGGTCATTCTAGCCTTTCTGATTGCGGTGTCCTTCGATTGGCTCGGAGTTCCGATAGCAATCTCGTATGTCCTTGGATCCCTCTCGAGCATGATTGCAGGATATGTCGGCATTATTGTCGCAACTAGGGCGAACAGAAGGACTGCATCGGCTGCCGCAGCAGGCGGTCTTAACCCTGCATTCAATGTAGCCTTTAGAGCTGGCTCAGTGATGGGTTTGATGATTGCAGGACTTGCTCTCACAGGACTTGGTTCCCTCTATGTTGTTTGGGATTTTCTATTTCCGACCGGAAGTAGCATCGAGCTATGGGAGATTCTAACTGGGTTCTCTTTCGGGTCAAGTACAGTGTCCCTTTTTGCCAAGGCTGGAGGTGGCATTTACACGAAGACTGCTGATCTTGCCGCTGACATAGTTGGCAAAATCGAGTATAATATCCCTGAAGATGATCCAAGAAATCCGGCGGCCATTGCTGACGCTGTCGGTGACAATGTCGGTGATGTTGCTGGCACTGGTGCAGACCTCTTTGATAGCAACATTGCAGCAATCCTAGCCGCAGCAATTCTTGGAGCCGCCATAGATGTTATGCTAGCAACCCCGCTGCCATTTGGTCTATTACCTCTCTTCATCGCAGCTTTGGGAACCCTTGCATCAGTCATAGGTGTGTTCTTTGTACGTGCTTCATGTGACGAGGATAGGGTCCCTTGCGAAGCAGACCCAGGTCCCGCGTTGAACAGAGGCACCTACCTGACAACAGTGCTTTTTGCCATAATCACACTAGTCGTCATCACTATTGTGGGAATAGACCTTGTTATTGCGATAGCAGCGATACTTGGCCTACTAACCGGTGTTATCATTGGTTTCACATCAGATGTTTTCACTAATGACAAGGGCTTGGGAGGATTCAGGCCAGTTCCCAACATGGTCGACTCAGCAGAGAAGAGCGCAGCCAATCTAATTCTATCAGGCTACTCGTACGGCCTTCTAAGTGCAGTTCCATCTGTTCTGATAATTGCCATTGCCTTGGTTGGTTCATTTACACTAGGATCATTGACAACCTCACCGGGGCTCGGCGGATGGCAAGGAGGATTATATCTCGTTGCAATTGCTGCAGTTGGTCTGCTTTCCACAAATGGTATGGTCATGAGTTCTGACACCTATGGCCCAATAGTTGACAATGCCAGAGGCGTAATCGAACAATCTGATGCAGCAAGGAATGCGATAATCGTCGCCGACCGGCTGGATGCTAGCGGGAATACTGCGAAGGCGATTACAAAAGGATTCACTATTGGCGCCTCGGCAATATCAGTTCTCGCACTATTTGCTGCTTTCATTCAATCTGCCCGAGATTTTGTTGGAGCTGATATTGTCGTCAATTTCGCAGACCCATTCATTCTGTCTGGTGCCTTCATAGGAGCACTTGTTCCTACCGCCTTCTCTGCAATATTGATTCTTGGAGTAGGACGAAACTCAGAACGAATGATAGCCGAGATACGTCGACAATTTCACGAGGACCCTGGCATCCTCGAAGGAAACTCCAGTCCTGACTACGACCGATGCATTGGACTGGCCACATCAGGAGCTATCAGAGAGTTACTTCCTGGCACGGTCATTGCAGTCGTTGTCACTATATTGACAGGTGCTGTCTTGGGTTTGGAAGCACTTGCCGGTTACCTAGGAGGTGCTGTAATAGTTGGACTCATCATGGCACTCCTGATGGATAATGCGGGTGGAGCTTGGGACAATGCAAAGAAGATTATCGAATCACCTGTATCACCCATCCCAAGTGACGACCCACGATACATAGAGTATCATAATAATGCAGTTCTAGGAGACATGGTTGGTGATCCATTCAAGGACACAGCGGGGCCCAGCATCAATACGCTTCTCAGTGTCATCTCACTTACGGCCATTCTGTTCCTACCCCTGATTTGGGCAGCTCACGTCTGGTTGATTGGTCTATTATGATACTGGACATCTCTGTCCAATCAGACGATTTATGGGGGGCCAATTTACAGAGCCAAACCAGAGGTGGGAATCCCTATGCCCCTTAGGTTTGGTATAGAATATCCCAGATTCGAAGACACCTTGCCACGCATCTTCACTGACGGTGTTCTAGACATCAGTCGACTCGATGCCGTTGAGATAATGAGAGAGAAGGTTGGACTTGGATACGAAGTAATAGAAGTCACACTGGATTTCGCTAGCATCCTCCCAACTGTTCTGACGCCAGAGTCTGTCCAGAAGCTCGCAGATCTGAAGGACGAATTGAAACACTCGTATACAGTGCATCTTCCCCTCTGGTCGGTCGAACCCGCTACTTTCAACGAAGAAGTTCGAAAAGGCAGCGTTGACAGCACTGTGAATGCCATTGAGTTAGCCGAACCATTGGATCCAGAGACATACGTACTTCACGCAACCGGTTCCCTTGGCGCCGAATTCTCACGCCTGAATTTTTCACCGGATGCCGTTGACTTGATCTGCATGTACATGACGACATATGCTTCAACCAGTCTGGAGGAGATAATAGCAAAGTCAGAGATTGACACGAAGAAACTGGCACTGGAGAATGTGGAGTTTCCATTCAGATTCACGAGGGAGCTAGCCGACGAATATGACACGGGCATTTGCTTTGATACAGGTCATCTAATGGCGAGGTACTCAGGTGACGAGTCCCTTTCGGAATTCTACAAAACACACAAGGATAGAATCATTGAGATACATCTACAAGATGGCTTCTACGGAGTAAAGAATGATGCAATAGTAAAGGATGATCACATACCAATAGGACGGGGTCAAATGCCGGTCAGAGAGTTTATGATGGAACTTGTGAAAGACAGATTCAAGAAGCCGGTAGTATTCGAGCTCACTGCCACGGAAGCAGAAGAGTCCAAGCAACACCTCAGGGAAGTTGTTCCCGAGGTTTTCGCCTAAGCCAAGATTTCTTGTCACAATCTTTTTATCCGGACCAAGCGTGCACCTTCCGTGCATGGGCCTGTGGCATAGCCTGGAAAAACCACGTGATGGTTTTGGGATCTTATTGCGCCGCTCTGATAAGGCGGATGTCGGGTGTTCAAATCACCCCAGGCCCACCATAATTCTTTCGAATCAACGTAGCCATGTTCCTAGGACTGTCTGATTCGGAAGCCCTCTTGCCGTAGTATGCGAAACACACTCATCTTCGCTTTCGTTCTCTGCCGTCTACTAAATTCATTCTAGTCTCCCGTTCCACTGAGGCTCAATGGCACCCCTCGTGGTCCGACATATGGCTGATCTTCTATGGTAGGCTTTGGAATTGTGATAGAGACAGAGCAAAACATGAAAACTCACTTAAGCAGTCGAGAGGGATTTTGCCCTAGACTCGGTCTTGAGTGATGAGCTTTGGGTCTAGGCAGAGATGAAGCCACAAACGCGAATGTAGCAAAGAAGTATACACCTGCGATAGTTGGCCTTGTTATGTTTGCTGTTGCGCTTCTAGGTCCTGCGGGCATAGCAATAGCTGGCTCCAGAGAGATTCTCGTCGACATCCTAGCCATGTCATGGCATTGGAACATCAGGGGCGGACTCATAATATATACACCATTCATGTGGTTTCAGACTCTTCCTATCAATGGCTTCAGATTCTGGCTTGCCTTCGAATTACTCAGGCACTACCAACGAAGGGTCACATTTCGGCGTGTGAAATGGGCGGCTGTTGCGAGTGAGGCGCCATATATTCTTATGACCATCTTCTACATGATTATGTTCTTTCGATTATCACCCTCCTTTTACATTGCTATTGTTGGGCCATCTCTGGTGCTTCCATTCACTGGATGGGTCTTGATGAAGGTAAAACCACCTCCTCGGGAACCAGAGATTTGGGATGGGCTTCCGGACACAGACTCTTGGTGGGACCAAACCAGAGACCCCCCTCTGAACGAGGCTCCTCAAGATATTTCCGCAGATAAGGCGGATGTCGGGTGTTCAAATCACCCCAGGCCCACCACTCAGTTTCTGACTGGTTCTCCTTCTATCAATGCCACTAGAAACCCAGGAGCGATTCCCTCTTGGCCACTGAATCGAGCATTCCTCCGCCATCAACATTGATCACTTCACCAACAATGTAGCTTGCAGCATCCGAGGCCAAGAACAGAATAGTCTCCGCGATATCCTCAGGTTCCCCGACTCGCTTCAGAGGCACTTCTACCTCAACATAGCGCGCAACTTTCTCAAGTGTCCATCCAGTGGCCTGTTCTGCCATTTCCTCAGGCTCCCATGTCCTAATCAGTCCCGGAGTGATACAGTTCACGTTGATACCGAAGGGAGCTAGGTCTCCTGCGAGACCTTTCGTCAAACCAATCATGCCTGCCTTACTGGCTGGGTATTGGACGCCAGATGACAGACTGCCATTAATCCCAGCGCCACTTGAAATGTTGATTATCTTGCCCGACTTCTGTGGAATCATCTTCTCGGCTACGGCCTTTGAACAATTGAAAGCTCCTGTCAAATTCACTGCAATTACTCGATCCCAAGTCTCTTGAGCTGTTTCGGTCACAATTGCATACCCTCCAGAAACATAGGCATTGTTCACAAGCACGTCGATGCGCCCGAATGTGCCGAACACCCGTTGAACCATGGCATCTACTGCATCCTTGTTGGACACATCTACCGTGAAAGCTGTTGCCTTGAGGTCTTCAGCCTTGATTTCGGCTGCAACTTTCTCTGCTCCTTCGCCGTTGATGTCTACAATAACTGCGGTTGCTCCTCTTCTTGCAAACATCCACGCAGTTGTCTCGCCAATTCCACGAGCTGCACCAGTTACAATTGCCACTTTGCCTGTAAAATCCAACTCTCTGTCTCCTTGTCTTTTCGTATAGGTGCCACAATCCGCTATTAGAAAATAACTCCCTGTCCAGACTTCTCAGATATCCAATCCATTTCGATAGATACGAAGGTTGCTCAGCTTGCGGCGAGTGAGAAAAACCCGGCAAAGAGACGCAGACTAGCTCCTACTATCCAAATGCTAATCTGCGGAAGTGACAGAGCCTCTCCGAAGAGAATGCCCGCGGATGAACACAAGAACGGTTCTAGTTTCGGTGACTTGGCCAGCAAGCTCGAGTCTGCCATGACCGAAGGCACTTCCGATTCTTTAGCAAATGGTCAGTTGAATGATCTTAGTGATCCTGAGTTCATGGAAGAGGTTAGAAAGGCAAAAACTGCGATTGTCATGTTCTATCGCACCATGTGCCCTTACTGCAAACAACTTGAGCCATTGCTAAGAGACCTTGCTAAGGACTATGAATCAAAGGTCTACTTCGCACGTGTCAATGTTGATGTTGTCACAGGTGCAAGAAGCGAATTCAGGATTCTGGGCGTACCAGTCACTGCAGCTTTCAAGAAGGGCACTCTCGCGGCGAGAGTTGACGGACTGAAGGGAACAGATGATTTCGGCTCCTGGGTGGAGAGCATTCACATGGGAATCAAACCCATGTCCATGGATAGGGGTCCAACTTCTGAGATCTCATGATTCTCAGACCCCTCGCGGCATTGATGAACATCTTTAATTGTTGTCTGCAAAGCGACCGGTTGAGGTCAGAGTCCAGATGGATGAAGGCAATCGAACAGGACTCGTGAGCCTAGACGATGTTGACAACGATATGGCTCGCAAGAGAATGGAAGGACTGCTGAAGGAATCCCATGTTCTTGGCATCATGGTCTGGGGCAGCAAAGCTACAGGATTTGGAACCCCCGACACAGACTGGGACGCACTCATCTATGTTACCGATTCCTACTATGAATCACTTGACATAATGGACACCATCTGGCTCGAGTATGACGAATCCGTCGAACCGAAGAAGCTAGTCATCGATTTCTCGCCGATTTCGGATGCATGGTTCGAGCAGCAATTAGAGTCTCCTTTGGATATTGACCACTTCCCGTATGTAGAAGGAGTTGTTCTGTATGACCCCACAGGCCAACTAGAAGACTGGAGACAGAGGCTTGCTAGATATCCAGAGGAAGAGCACCTTGATCGACTCAAGAATAAGTACTTCCTAATGCGTGGGTCTTTTGGTGCCGGTCTCGTTGATGACAAGAGAGGTTTCGACATCGATGCAAGGCTAAACCTCTATCGTTCTGTTATTGCAGGTGTCAATCTCTGGTTTACTATCAAGAAATCTTGGACCCCGCCTCTCAAATGGTGGTCACGTTGGGCAAAGAGAATGGGAATGACAGATCAAACGTATGAGAAATTCTGTACTGCGATTCAAGATACTACCGTTGACAATGTAAGAGATCTAATGACCCATCTGACTGAGATGATTGTAGCTGAGGGATTTGACTTCCCAAACGACGCGTTGAAGACGTTCTTAGAAACGATTCATACCGAAGGGCGCCCTGCACAAATCAGGCATTCCTACATGTGAGCAGATTCGACTCACAAATGAAGGATGAATGTGTACTGGTCATCCTCCATGCTCAATTTGCTCTCAATCACCTTGCCAGTGCGATGCAGGAAGTTGATCATCGGCACGTTCTTGGGGTGGACGTGTGCTACGAAAGCTCCTACCCCTTTGCTTTTTGCGATCCGCATCAAGTGTCCGAGCAGGTACGTACCTATGCCAATATTCTGATAGCCATCTTGTACCAGCAGGGCGAATTCTGCTCTGTTTGTGCTCCTGTGAAGTAGATATCTTCCAGCAGCCACAATCCTTTCACAATCCTCTTCTTCTTTGATTACGCCAACAACTGAGATGTCTGATTCTTGATCTACGTAATAGAAATCCTGCAAGGTCTGCCTACGCAGCGCCTTCAGTGGAGTCAAGAACCTGAAGAAAATGGAGTCTTCACTAAGTCCATAGAAGAGGTCCTTCACTCGGTCGGTGTCGTCTGGACGAATCAGTCGAAATTCAACTGCAAATTGTCCTTCTGGACCTTCAAACGATTCCTGGACCTCATATTCAGTTGGGAAGTAGGTTCCTCTAGCCAAGAATGGGACCTGATCTTCGAACACATAGTGCAGGATTTTCGCGGCTTCAAGCAATTCGTTTCTGTAATCTGGATGAGCAATCGCAATCAGTGACAGTACCCTCTCACGGATTGTCCTACCTCTTAGAGTCGCCATTCCATATTCGGTGATTACTACGTCTACGTCTCCTCTTGTTGTCACAACACCTGCGCCTTCACTCAGTCTTGGAACAATCCGCGAAACTGTTCCATCAAGTGCAGTAGACTTTAAGCAAATAATGGCCTTCCCGCCCTCTGATCTTGCTGCGCCACGAATGAAATCTACTTGTCCACCAATTCCACTATAGAACCTGTGACCAATTGAGTCGGCACACACTTGTCCGGTCAAATCCACTTCTAATGCAGAGTTGATTGCAATCATCTTTGTGTTCTGTGAGATTATGTATGGGTCGTTCACATACGCTGTATCCCTGAATTCGAACATTGGATTGTTCTTAACGTAGTCGTAAAGCCTCTTTGTACCCATGGCGAAACTCGTTGTCACCTTACCAATGTTGATGGACTTCTTCTTGTTTGTTACAATCCCGTTCTCGATCAGATCTATCACACTATCGCTGAACATCTCGGTATGAATCCCTAGGTCACAAAGCTCTGACTCTAAGAGACTGTTTGTCACTGCCTGCGCCAGAGTTCCAATTCCCAGCTCCAGGGTGGATTCATTCTCTATCAGTCTTGCCGCGTAGCTTCCAATCAGCTTGGTCCTCTCGCTAACGTCAGGACATTCGAACTCGAGAAGCGGTTCATTGTGTAAGACCAGAAAATCAAGGTCTCGTACATTCACATAGGAATCTCCCTGAGTTACGGGCATGCGTTCATTTACTTGAGCAATGACCATGTCTGCACTCTCTGCCGCACTCTTGGTGATATCGACAGAGATGCCAAGGGAACAGTAACCATACTCATCCGGTGGGCTGACTTGAATGAGTGCCACATCAAGTGGTATTCTACGTTTCCTGAAGAAAACAGGAACATCAGATAAAGGGGCCGGGGTGTAATCTGCTCTGCCTTGAGCTACGGCCTCGCGTATATTGTCAGAGACGAAGAAGGTGTTATGTCTGAACTGAGTCTGGAACTCTGACTCAGCTGATGGCGTATTCCCAAGAGTCAACATGTGGACAATCTCATTGTCGGCCATCTGGTCTGCTTGCTTTGCCAGTTCGTCTACAAGATGCTGGGGGACACCACACCCAGTTCCCAAGAATATCCGAGTACCACGCTTGATCTTTCGTATTGCATCCGGTGCACTCAGTATCTTGTTCTTGTGTTTCTCAGTCCATTCTGCTGAGGCCATCCAAGCCACCCAAAGACAACGAATTCACGTCGGCCCATCAACCATATAGACGTTTCCGAGCAAGGATGAACGGAATTCAGCAGAATGTCAATCATAGTTTGAGCTTGAACACATACTCATCATCCTCAAGACTCAGGTGACTCTCGATTATCTGGCCGTACTTCATCAGGAATCGAATCATGGGCTGATTCTGGGGATGGACGATTGCAAGAAACGTGCCTATTCCCTTGCTCTTTGCTATCTTCACTAGATGTTCGAAGATGAATCTCCCTACTCCCATTCCCTGGAACTCATCTTTTACGAGTAAGGCGAATTCAGCTTCGTTTGTGCTTCTGTTAAGAAGGAACCTTCCCGCACCGATGATTCTCTCTGATGCGTCCTCCTCGTCCGGCTCAACTACTGCTACTATCGAGACATCCCTGTCTGCGTCCACGTCATAGAAATCCTGCAATGTACTCCTAGGAATGGCTCTCAAGGGGGCCAAGAATCGGAAGTAGACACTCTCTTCAGACAGGTCATAGAAGAGGTCCTTTATTCTGTCTGAATCATCAGGACGAGTCAATCGTAAGAGAACCCTCACACTCCCGTCCTCTGCTTTGAAGGTAGCACTGCTCTCATACTCTATAGGGAAGTACGTCTCTCTGACTTGGAATGGAACCTGGTCCTCGAAAACATAGTGCATCGTCTTTGCGGCTTCGAGCAACTCGTTTCTGAACTTGGGATGTGCAATTGCAATTAGCGAAAGGACCCTTTCTCTGATTGTCTTCCCATGCAGGATTGCTAACCCATACTCGGTAATCACCACGTCTACATCGCCTCTCGTTGTAACAACACCTGCACCCTCACTCAAACGAGGAACTATTCTCGAGACCTCCCCGTCCATAGCAGTCGAGAGCATGGTAATGATAGCCTTGCCTCCTTGCGAACGTGATGCCCCTCTAATGAAATCGACCTGACCGCCAATTCCACTATAGAACTTGTGACCAATTGAATCGGCACATACCTGACCCGTCAAATCTATCTCAAGAGCAGAATTGATTGCTATCATCTTCTTGTTCTGGCCTATCACATGGGGGTCATTGACATATGCAGTGTCGTGAAAGTGAAACATTGGATTATCATAGACATAGTCGTACAGCTTCTTTGTACCCATGGCGAATGAAGCAATTACTTTGTCCTTGTGGAGGCTCTTCTTCCGATTTGTCACAACTTCATTCTCTATCAGAGGGATTAGACTGTCGCTAAACATCTCAGTGTGGACCCCGAGATCCTTGACTCCGGTCTCAAGAAGATTCGTTGCTACAGCCTGTGGCAGAGCACCAATCCCTAGTTCAAGAGTTGATTCGTTCTCAATCAATCTGGCTACGTAACTGCCTATCCTGTCTATTGTCTCATCAACATCCACAGAGTGGTACTCACGGAGTGGTTCATTGTGAGGGACCAAGTAGTCAATGTCCTTGACACTGAAGAACGAGTCTCCATGAGTCAGGGGCATTCTCTCATTAACCTGAGCTACCACAAGATCCGCACTCTCGGCGCCCGCTTTTGTGATATCAACTGAGATTCCAAGTGAGCAGTATCCATGCCGATCAGGGGGACTTACTTGTATCAATGCAACATCAAGAGGCATCCTCTTTGTTCTGAACAGACGAGGTATATCACTAAGCATGATGGGAGAATAGTCTGCCCGACCTTCCGATACGGCTTCGCGGATGTTCTCTGAAACAAAGAATGTGTTGTGCCTGAAGTGTGCCTGAAACTCAGGTTCGGCGGAAGGAGTGTCGCCGAGCGTGAGAAGGTGCACAATTTCATTGTCGGCCATTTCTCCAGCATGCTTGGCCAGCTCATGAACAAGGTGATACGGGACTCCACAACCAGTCCCCAGAAAGATCCTGCTGCCTCGTTTTATCTTCTTGATAGCAGACGATCCATTCAACACCTTTCTCTTGTACTTCTCCGTCCATTCAACCTCAGTCATCAAATGACCCTCAGTGCGATTGACTGTCGTCCCTTGAGCTTCATAAAGCGTTTTACTTTCTGTTTCGAATCCAAAATGTTCCTGCTTTAGGAAATGCTTTAAGCGACAATACTTGGCCCGCGGCTAGACTCGACAATCAGTCTGAACTTTCAGGTGACGACCGCAATGTCCGAATACGTTGGAAATCGCTATCTTGTAATCGTTGGAGCCATCATTGTCCAGCTCTGCCTGGGAAGTATCTATGCATGGTCCTTTTTCCAGACTGCCCTACGTGAGAGCTCTGGAGCCTATGGTTGGCTTTCTCTTTGGACACAACTACCGTTTGCGGCTGGTCTTGCTTCATTTGCTCTGTTTATGATCTTCGCAGGAAGATGGCAGGACAATGTTGGTCCTAGGAAAGTCGCTACATTCGGCGGGGCTCTCCTAGGTCTTGGCTACATTCTAGCTTGGCTAGTCGATATTGTCGCAGCTGGTGATGCTCTCATCGGCACGATCTGGCTTATCATAACTTATGGAATCATAGGCGGTGCAGGCATCGGTTTCGCATATGTATGCCCCATCGCAGCACTTGTCAAGTGGTTCCCTGACAAGAAGGGGGCAATCACTGGAATTGCAGTGGCCGGGTTTGGTGGAGGTGCTCTTGCATTTGGTTATGTTGAGCAGTTCCTCCTTGATCTTTACAACGTACCAAGTGTTGGGCAAATTGGAATGCCTTTCCTGATTCTGGGTGTGACTTATCTCATTCTAGTTGTGCTAGGTTCACAGGTCTTGACGAATCCTCCAGAGGGCTGGCTACCTCCGGGATATACTCCGCCAGTGACAACTGCTGACGGAAAGGGCATTGAAATAATGCCTGGGGAGATGATAAGGGACCGTAGATTCTGGTTGCTCTGGATCATGTTCGTTTTTGCTGCCACTGCAGGCCTCATGACTCTAGGCAATGTGAAGACTGCTTCAATACTGATTGACCCGCTCACCAACGCTGTGATTCTCGTTGGAATTATGAGTTTGCTCAATGCAGCGGGCCGCATTGTCTGGGGTGCAGTCTCTGACAAGCTAGGCCGCGAAAACACTATGGGAATGATGTTCTTAGTGTTGGCACTGGCAATGTTTGCATTCGCCGCGGTTTCCACACCGGGTGCTGTCAGCTGGTATGCAGTTATGGGCATTGCAAGCTTGATTGGTTTCTGCTTTGGTGGCAACTTTGCTCTATTCCCATCTGCAACTGCAGATTTCTGGGGATCAAAGAATGTTGGCAAGAACTACGGAGTCATGTTTACAGCCTACGGCATAGCAGGCATTCTTGGTGGGTTGGTTGCTGGCTCTTTCGTTGACTTCACGGGGAGCTACTTCCTGGCATTTGTGACAACTGGCGTTCTGGCGATCGTTGCACTAGTGCTCGTTCTTGTACTCAAGACCGTTGTCAAAAAGAACCTCATTTCAACGACTGCAGTCGAATAGACGCGAAAGACAAGAGGCAAGGATGTGAGAATCCTTGCCTTCCATCCTTTGTTCTTAAATCATCTTCTTCACAAGGGGCGGCCAAAATCATTGTGCTTTCACTGTACTCAACGATAATCCGAAAAATATGACTCCTTCTGTTGAGTATGGAATGACTGATTGTGATGATGGAATCTGATATCGAGCTCCGAGATGGCAGAGTGGTCACTCTTAGAAGTCTGAAGGCGGACGACAAGAATGGCTTGGTCTCCATGTTTTCTTCTATGACTAATGCCGCACTTGAATGGGGAATGCCGCCTTACACCGAAGAAGTTGTAGAACGCTGGATCGCATCCATTCAGTCTTTGATCTCTCTTGTGGCCATATACGACAATCAGATTGTAGGTTATTCAGCAATATTCAAACATAGCCATCCCAGAAGATTAGGCATCGGTGAAATGGGAATCTACATTCACCAAGACTTTCACGGGGTTGGACTCGGAACTCTGATGACAAACAAAGTGGTTACAGTTGCAGTGGAACAAGGCCTTCATCGATTGAGTCTTGAGGTTGTAGAAGACAACGAAGCAGCTGTAAAGCTCTACAAGAAATCGGGGTTCCTATTGGAGGGTACGATGAAAGATGCTTATTTTGGAGAAGACAAGAAATACCACAACACGCTCATAATGAGCAGAATTCTATCCTAGTATGGACCTCTCTCGAATGTACTAAAGTCTCGCATGTCTTATATTGAAACCATGAGATGTCGACAGTAGCGGGTTTACGATGTACAAGTGGACGGCTTCTTTATTTCTTTGCGAACTAGGATTTGCGATTTGTTCCTTAGGTGGCTGTTTCGTAAGATCAGTCTATGGCACTCCTTACCTCCTCAGCGTCGCAAACATCGTTGTTGCCATAGGCATTTTGGGTGCCTTTCTTTTCGTTTATCTCGCCTACTACATCATCACTTACAGAGATAGTCTCTTCTTTAGCCCAGAAGAACTGGAGTTCAATGCCGCAGCGCTGGAAGCGGGCCTCGACTGGAACGGCCTAGAAGCAGCTTGATAGTATCCAATTTCTCCTGATTGTTCTCGATGATTTATGTCGTCATTAGACAAGGTTCATATAGTCAGTTTTCAGGCGGGGCGCTCGTATCGATACAAATTCGGGTGACAAATTTGTCTGAGGAAAAGATCACTGTTACTTCTACTGAAGGGAGAAAGTTCGATCCTCCCCAGAGCTTCATCGACAAAGCTTACGTGAAGTCTGCTGAAGAGCAGAGGAAGCTTTGGAGGGGGTCGCTCGACAATTCCGATGAATTCTGGCTAAAGACGGCAAAGGAGCTTTGCTACTGGAAGAAAGAACCGACTGAGGGCTTCAAATGGACAGACATGTCCAAAATCAAGTTTACATGGTTTGCTGACGGCGTTACCAACATGGCCTACAACTGCACCGACAAGTGGGTTGAGGCCGGGCGCGGTGACCAGCTGGCTTTGATTTGGCAGGGTGAGCCCGAAGATGATGTAGTCAAGTATACCTACAGGGAACTGCGCGACGAAGTTAACAAAGCAGCTAGCGTTCTCAAGAATCTCGGTGTGGGGAAGGGTGACCGTGTAGCCATCTACTTGCCCATGATTCCTGAGCTTGCTATCGTCATGCTTGCTTGTACACGAATTGGTGCAGTTCACTCAATTGTCTTCGGTGCATTTGGAGGAGATGCGCTAAGGGATAGGATTGACGACTGCGATGCCAAGCTGCTTGTTACCGCTGATGGCTCATTCAGGCGAGGGAAGGTCTTCCCGCTCAAGCACAATGCAGATGCGGCATTGGAGGAAGCCCCAACTATCGAGAAGGTGCTTGTTGTTCAGAGAACCAAAGTCGACATCAGCTGGACCCAAGGACGAGACTTCTGGTATCATGATGAAATGGCGAAAGTCGGACCCGAGATTGAGACTGAGTGGCTGAATGCAGAGGATCCACTGTTCATTCTTTACACATCTGGATCAACTGGCAAGCCGAAGGGAGTTCTTCACACAACCGGCGGCTACATGGTCTACACGACTAGCACATTCCTGAACATCTTCGACTGGCATCCTGGTGATGTCTACTGGTGCACAGCTGACATTGGCTGGATCACCGGTCATAGTTACATTGTATATGGTCCTCTCAGTGCCGGTTCGACGACTTTGATGTTTGAGGGTGTGCCAACTTGGCCTGATAACAGCCGTTTCTGGCAAGTCTGCGAGAAATACAAGGTCAACCAGTTCTATACAGCCCCAACCGCTATCCGAGCGCTCATGAAGTTCGGTGAAGAACCCGTCAAGAAACACGATTTATCCACACTCAATCTGCTGGGAACTGTGGGTGAACCTATCAACCCAGCCGCGTGGGAGTGGTACCACAGAGTAATCGGTAATGAGAACTGTCCTATTGTGGACACTTATTGGCAAACTGAAACAGGCGGAGTAATCATGACTCCCTTGCCTGGTGCAACTCCGACCAAGCCTGGCTCATGCACGAGACCATACTTCGGCATAGATCCGATCATTGTCGATGAAACCGGGACTCCTGTTGGAGAGAACGAGGGCGGCTATCTTTGCATTCGTCGTCCCTGGCCCGGCCTCATGCGAACCGTATACGGTGACCATGACAGATTTGTGAACACATACTGGGTGCAATTCAAGGACCCAGACACTGGAGACCCGATGTACATGACAGGTGACGGTTCAAGATTCGACGAAGACGAGTACTTCTGGGTGATGGGTCGTCTTGACGACGTTCTCAAAGTTAGCGGACATCGTCTAGGAACTGCAGAAATTGAGTCAGCACTCGTATCGCATGCAACAGTTGCAGAATGTGCAGTCGTTGGTTTTCCGCACGAAATCAAGGGTGAGGACATCTACGTGTTTGCAACACTGAGGACTGGTGTGGAGAAGACCGACGAGCTGAAAGAGGAACTTAAGCGCCATGTGCGTGCTGAAATAGGCCCAATCGCCACTCCTGCGAAGATTCAGTTCGCAGATGCTCTACCCAAGACTCGATCAGGTAAGATTATGCGCCGAATCCTGAAGCGCATTGCCGCAGGTCAGATTGACGATTTAGGTGACACAACCACACTTGCTGACCCGACAGTCGTTGAAACGCTTGTCAGGGAACGCATCGAGTAATTCGATTATTTCGATGGGGGCGGCCACAAGGCCCCCTCCTGTTTCTGTTTTCTGTCTCTTGATTGCATACTTCCTGCACACACGGCCCCTGCCAGAAAGCATATTGACAATGGCTTACATGAAGTCAATGTGATAGGAATGCCTTCAGGAGTTGCCGTTCCGAAAGCTGTTGACGAGGTAAGAATCACTCTTGTGATGGACAATCTCACCGACCTAACGCAACACGACACCGATGTCGCTAAGAGATTGCACTATGGGACTGATCCGTTCACTCCTTCCGATCGACCACCTGTGCTTATAGCCGAGCATGGGTTCTCAGCCTTTGTTCTCGCTAGACGCGGCTCAGAACAGGGCAACGTACTCTTCGATTCTGGAATCAGTGTCGATGGTGTCATGCACAATCTTGATGTTATGCAGATTGGAGTTGACACGTTTAGTGCCATCGTTCTCAGCCACGGTCACGCTGATCACGCCAATGGCCTGATTGGAATAGGGCGGAGGACGGGGAGAAAAGGACTGCCTCTGCTTCTGCATCCTGATTCCTTCCTTCACAGGAAACTGATTCTACCCACCGGGATCGAGGTGAAGATGCCCTCCCCTTCTAGGACAAGTATTCAGGACAACAACATCGAAGTAATAGAAGAAACCGGGCCGTCTTTTCTCTTGGATGAGACAATGTTGGTCTCAGGTGAAGTGCCAAGAGAATCATCGTTTGAAACTGGTCTTCCATACCATTACGCAGAACGGAATGGTGCCTGGGAACCAGATCCTCAAGTGAACGATGACCAGTGCATTGTCCTTAACGTGCGCGGAAGGGGACTTGTGATTCTCACTGGCTGTGGTCATGCAGGCATCATAAACACAATCAGGAATGCGCAAGAATTGACTGAAGAGAAGAAAGTCTACGCGGTGATTGGGGGATTCCATCTAGGAGGCAAGTACTTCGAAAACATAATCCCACAGACTGTTGCAGAACTCAAGAAAATCAATCCTAAGTATATCATACCTGCCCATTGCACTGGATGGAATGCAAAGTTCCAGATCGCCAAAGCAATGCCAGAATCATTTGTTGAGGGCAGTGTAGGTACTACTCTAGTTCTCTAGCCGATCTGTGCGCTGGTCACAGATATCATACTGTATACAATCTTCTCATTGTAGAATTCAACTGACTCTCCAACCTCCGTCTTGCCCAGAACAGACTCAATTAGTTCCTGCATACCCACCTGTCTTTGCAGTCCAGAAGAATAGACTTGACGGACCCTCTGGAAGTAGCCATGCAAGCAATCCCACAAAGGACATGCAGATGCCAGCGAGAAACGGATAAAATGCATAACCAGAGAACGTACTGTAGATGTAAGAGGAGCCTGCGAAGGCTGCTGCGAAAGAGACTAGAAGAGTAAAGATGATTGATGTGCCTGTGAGGATGCCTCCGGCAATTGCAAGCAATCTTCCGTATCTGCGTCTCCGATTCGGCTTTTCTCTTTCTGCCACGATTATCAAGTGAATATCCGTGATTCTTGAGATAAGGTTTGTCACCTGGGTTGCCTCCATACGTGACTGTATCCAAATCCGGTTTCGATTGAGTTAAGTTGGCTTTGACAACCAGATGACAGAAGGAGACAGGACTTTGACTGGCGTGGGCAGTCGGAATGATGATATTACAAAGGAAGGACTGTGGGAACGGATCTGCGCCATCCGAGCTAACTGGGGTGATCAAGCGAAGCTTAGAGAGCTGCTGGATGAGTGGGATAGGGATTTTGGTTCCGAATACGACGACAAGACCTTGGAAGCCCTGGCGGAGAATGTTCGAAAGAACGCTGCTGCCTGGGCCAAACAAGAAGGTATCTCAACCCCTGAGGATATTGTGCGCAGTATGTGGGAAGGTTGGACTGAGGGGGAGTTCACGATTGATCGAACCGATGCCGGGATTCAGATAAGATGCACAAAGTGTCCCATCGCAGATTCGTATCTAGCCATTGACAAAGCAGAAGCTGGCCTATTGTTTCAGTGCAGCGAGGACCCCTACATTGTTGAAGGAACCAATCCCAATATGAATTTTCGAAGGACTAAGACACTTATGGCCGGCGATGATTGCTGTGATCATTTCTACTCAATGGACTAGCACAAAACAGTTTCAGATTTTCCTTGCAGAGACAACGTAGGCCTTTGCACCTTTTTCATGAATCCTCGATTCAATTAGCGTGTCACGTATGTACGCGATATCGAAAGATGCAGAGAGACTATCTCTGATTTCAGACTTAGTCACCCTCCTTGGACCTCTCCCGGGCGGCTCTTTTTCAGAGAAACATAGCATGTAGTATCCTCCACCGCCAAGCAGAACTGTAGATATCTGTCGGATGTATCTGGGAACGTCCTCAATTGACACAGTATGATACAAGGCCGAATCGACCACCGATTCAAACTCGCCTTCACCAAAGTACTCTTCCAATTCGAAAACATCTCCGAGGAAGAATTCAACGTAGACATCGTGCTTTTCTGCCCGCCTCCTAGCAATCTCCACCGCTTCAGGTGTAAAATCAATTCCCAAAACTGAGAACCCCTGTTCGGCCAAGTAAATCGAGTTCTCTCCCGCTCCACACCCAACGTCAAGAACGCGATTCCCTATAATCTCTCTTCTCTTAACAAGCTCCACTATGGCCCGCTGTGGATGGCAAACGTCCCATGGAGCTTCGTTTGCATAAAAGTCACTCCAGCTAGTCAGAAGATTCACCGCCCCAATCTTGGTAACTATAGTTAAGCAATCTTTGGATACTGGCAAAGACACAGCTTGTTTTTCAAATCCAAAGAAAGCAAATCAGCTCTTCTTTCTCGTTCTCTTGGTCGCCGTTATCTTCAGGACCACGCCGGCATCGGTGGGATCAGGACACCGCACAAACTCTGTCGACACACCATCTTTGTTGATAATCTTCTCATAGGGTGTTCCTTTGTAACTCCACCCCAATCTTCCGTCATATCTCAAGACCTTAATCATAGGTCTGGCACTGGCCAACAGCCAAGGGCACACTTTCCCGCTATCGGCAGGATACTTGAACTTCTGACCCAACTTATGACGGCTGCATCTCTCTCCTTCGAAGATTTCGAGTACGATGTCTCTCATTCCTGTACCTCAGCTTGCGCTATCGAAGGTCGCGAATGTATGGGCACCTATAGCGGTTGTCCTGCACGCAAGCAGTCATATGGCAACATAGAATAGTGTGATGAATTCGTCCCGCTTTGTGCAAAGCATGAGCGACCAAGGAACCTTGTCCAAAAAACCCATAGGAACGATTCTCAGTGTTGCTATATTCATTGTCTGGGTCTTTGTAGACTTGTACTGGTTCTTGCCACTCCGACCTGTAATCGAGTATCCTGTTTTCGAATTGCTTGCGTATGGTTCATGGGTCGTTATAATCATAGTCATCTTCATGATAATCTCATGGGCAAGACTAATCCCAGAACGAAAGACGTCAACGGAATGATCTCATCAATCACTCAAATTCGTGAGTGCATATAGCGACTGGCTCACATCATCCGAGCTGACAGTTCTAAAGGCATCGGAACGTCGTCTCCTGTGGAGAATTCAACATGAAGTATGGCATAGACATGCCTATCCCTCCTGTGAGCGGCCAGGTTGAAATCACAACAGTGGTTGATTGGGCTGTTGAGGCTGAGGAGGCTGGATGGGATGCATTTTCTGTTTGGGATCATCTGCTCATGTGGTATCCCGAGGACCACGAGGTCTTTGATCCCTGGATAGTAAGAGCGGCAATTGCGGTCAAGACCAAGTCGATTAAGATTGCCTCAAACATTACTCCCTTGGCACGAAGGCGGCCCTGGAAAGTTGCACGAGAATCCGTTTCTCTTGATCATCTTTCGAATGGCAGAGTGATAATGGGTGTCGGACTTGGAGCACCTCCAGAAGAATTTGACGCGTTTGGTGAAGAAGCCAATCCGAAGATTCGAGCTGAAAAGCTCGATGAAGCAATGGAGATTCTTACTGGTCTGTGGTCCGGAGAACCTGTTTCTTTCAAGGGGAAGCACTTCAATCTCAAGGAAGTGACCTTCCGACCACGTCCTGTCCAAAAGCCACGGATTCCCATATGGGTAGGCGGCGCGTGGCCAAACAAGAATCCCTTCAGGAGGGCAGCTCGATACGATGGAGTGGTTCCAACACGAGAATGGCCCGATTTCCTTTCTCCGGAAGACCTTCGAGAAGTGCTTACACTAATTGAGGGATATCGTGGCAACCTAAAGGATTTCGATGCTGCAGTCTTCGGCCAGACAACTGGTGTTGACAAGACCGAAGATAGGTTAACCATTGAATCTTGGATCGAATCTGGCGCCACGTGGTGGTTTGAAATGATTAATGGGTGGAGAGCGAAGCCAAAAGAGCTCCTAGAACGAATTCGAAATGGTCCACCTGAAGTCTAGGATACAAGAAGACCAATCCATATATCGGTGAGAAACGCAGGAGTACATACACGTAGGAAGATAATGAGATGGGAACAATCCTGGGTGACATAGTGAAAGCAGAGCCAATGACCTTGGCTGATCTTTCTGGAAGAGTCTTGGCCATTGATGCATTCAATTCACTCTATGCATTCCTCTCAATAATTCGTCAGCCAGATGGGACGCCCCTCATGGATCGGAAGGGACGGGTCACCAGTCACCTATCCGGTCTGCTCTATAGAAATGTGATACTTTTGGAGCATGGGATTGAGCCAGTCTATGTGTTCGATGGAGAATCGCCCCAGCTGAAACGAGCTGAGATTGAGCGAAGAAAGGAGGTCAGAGAAACAGCTCACAAGAAATGGGAAGAGGCGCTTGAGGAGGGACGAATTGAGGATGCCTACAAGGCCGCTCAAGCCAGTTCGAGGCTCAAGACGAATATGATAGATGAGAGCAAGGAGTTGCTTCAAGCAATGGGTGTTCCTGTTGTTCAGGCACCATCCGAAGGTGAAGCTCTAGCAGCTCAGATGGCAAGAGAGGGAATTGTCTGGGCAAGTGCGAGTCAGGACAATGACTCGTTGCTCTACAATTGCCCCAGAATGCTTCGAAATCTTGTAGGCAGAAGACCCTCACGAGGTCGCTCGTCCAGAAGCATAGAACCTGAGCTGATTGATCTGGACGAAAACCTGAGATTTCTCGAAATCTCACGAGAGCAACTCATAGACATAGCGATTCTAGTGGGCACAGATTACAATGATAAGGTCCCAGGAGTGGGTCCGAAAACCGCTCTCAAACTAATCAAGGAATATGGCAGTCTTGAGAAGATAGAATCTGATAAGGGTATGACGCTCGACTTCCCGTACCCTGAGATTAGAGACATATTCCTCAATCCCCCGGAGATAGAATTGAAGAAACCGGAATCCGACGAACCCAACTATGACGAAGTCCGTCGGATCCTATGCTCAGAACATGACTTCAGTGCAAACAGAGTAGATAAAGCACTAGAACGACTAAGAGAGTCTCTCACAGCAAGAGATGATACGACGCAGAGTTCGCTGTCAGATTTCTTCTAATCCGCAACCTTCTAACGCTGGAATAATCCTTCATTCTCCCCAGAAGCTATACGTGTGCTAAGGTGATACAGCTTGACTGACATGAATGGAAAGATCTGCATAGTAACAGGCAGCAATTCGGGAATTGGGAAAGAAACCGCGCGCGCTCTTACGGAAATGGGTGCAACAATTGTCATGGCTGTCAGAGATAGAACCCGCGGTGAAGTAGCAAAGATGGAGATTGCTGAGGTTTCAGGCCGTGAACCATGTGACATCATGTTGTGTGATCTCGCGTCTAGAGAATCAATCCGAATGTTTGCAAATCAGTTCAAGGAGAGTTATGATCGACTGGATGTTCTCATCAACAATGCTGGTGCAGTCTTTCGTAGTCGTCAGCTAACAACAGATGGTTTTGAGAGTAATCTCGCGGTGAACTATCTGGGATCATTTCTTCTCACACACGAGCTTCTTCCCATACTGCGGAGTAGTGCCCCTTCTCGAGTGATCAACCTCACATCTGGCCTTCACAAGAGAGCCAACGTAGATTTCGACGACTTACAATCTAAAAGAAAGTTCTCATGGAGAGACGCTTACGGAGGCGCCAAGCTTCTACTAATCATGTATACCTACGAGCTAGCGAGGCGTCTTGAGGGCACAGGAGTCACAGTCAATGTTGTAAGTCCGGGTTTCGTTGCAACAAATCTTGGTGGTGGCACAGGAAGTCGTCTCAACAAGATCATGTTTCGAATGATGAGGCCTTTCCAGATTAGTGCAGAAGAAGGAGCCAAGACCTCATTGTATGTGGCAACATCCCCAGAGGTCGAAGGTGTCACTGGCAAGCATTTCGCCAAGTCACAGATTAGCCCATCTTCTGAAATATCATACGACGAGTCGTTGCAGAAACGACTCTGGGACATTACGGAAGAGATGCTTTGTCTCTAGATCACCCATTCTTGATTCTAATGTACAGGGAAGAAAAGCCAAATTACGAGTTTGCAGATGTGTGCCGAACAACATTTCGGCCAGTGAGACTAAGATGACTAAGGTTATGGATGTGGAGATCAGACATTCCACACTTATTCGGGCCAGTCCAGAAGAAGTGTACGATGCCCTGACAACTGCAGAGGCTTTCAATACATGGTTCACCACAGAATCTCAAATCGAGGCTAGACCGGGTGGCTCATTCTACTTCAAGTGGAAGGATTGGGGTCCTGACAAGATAAGCGTGGAGGACAGCGGCCCAATTGTAGAAGCAACTCGTCCTGAGAAGTTCTTGTTCAAGTGGCACGGCGAAAACAACTCCTACTATACCACTGTTGAGATACTTCTAGAGAGAGTCGAGGAAGGTACTGCCGTCAGATTAAGAGAATATGGGTATCAAGATACACCCTCTGGGAGACAATCCTTCATGAACTGTTCCACAGGTTGGGGAGAGGCCCTGACTCTCCTGAAGTTTTATGTAGAACATGGCGTCGTCTACTGACTGCTCGCTTTGAGGGGTCGAAGACAGAAGATGGGCCACACGATAGATTCGAAACTTAAACTTAACAACGGTGTCCACATTCCCCTGCTCGGGCTGGGAACATATCACCTCTCGCCAAGCAAGATGGCTCGGAATGCCATTCTGAGTGCACTTCAGTTGGGATATCGTCACATCGACACGGCGATGATCCACAGAAACGAAACCGATGTTGGTGCTGCTATTCGTGAATCTGGAATTCCAAGGGATCAGGTCTTCATAACTACCAAGCTATGGAACAGCGACCAGGGTTATGAATCAGCATTGGCAGCATGCAAGCAGAGCATGAAACGACTCGGAGTTGACTACATTGACCTATATCTGATTCATTGGCCTGTGCCGGAACGGCGACTAGAATCATGGAGAGCACTAGAGAAGCTATTGGACTACGGAAACTGCAGAACAATCGGGGTAAGCAACTACCAATATCGTCACCTGGAAGAGTTGTTGGGCGAGTGCAGTGTTGTCCCTGCCGTCAACCAAGTTGAGTTTCATCCATTTCTCTTCCAGAGGGAACTATTCCTCTACTGCAAAAGCAAGAGCATCCAACTAGAAGGTTACAGCCCACTTACAAAGGGCATGAGACTCAGAGACCCACAACTGCAATGGATTGCAGCGAAGTATAACAAAACAGTTGCTCAGATACTGGTTCGTTGGCAATTGGAACATGACATCGTTACTATCCCAAAGTCTGCTCGAGCGAACCGAATCAGAGAGAATTCTCAGGTGTTTGATTTCTCAATATCGAGGGAAGACATGAAGATACTCAACAACATGAATGAGGACCTCAGGACCAGCTGGGACCCAACTAACGTCTGGTAGTCCAACTAGATAATTCTGATTCTACCCATGGTCGTGTTCATTCACGTAGTCTTACGTATGCAGTAATACTTATATATATTTAATACAGAGTACTAAGTAACACATAGTATATGGTGTTGCACAATAATGAGTAACGCACACATAGAAGAATTCGAAAGATGGTCTAGAGAGGTCAAAAAGGGTGCTGCTTCTCTTGCCATTCTGGCGGTCCTTGAGAGAGAACGCAGCTATGGCTACGACATTGTCAAGAAGCTCGAGGATTGGAATGTGACATTCCTGGCTTTCGAGCAGGGCACGGTGTATCCTCTTCTAAAGCGGCTGGAGAAGCGGCAGCTTCTATCTTCGACCTGGAGCATGGATGAACCAGACAAGCCGAAGAAGTACTACACAATAACTGAAGAGGGAAAGGCAGCTCTTAAATTGATGACCCAGACATGGGCTAGATTATCAGATGAGATGAAGAGCATCATTGGAGGCGACGCATTATGAGCAAAGATCCAGAGAAACTGGTTGATGAGTATCTTGAGAGAGTTAAGGTCTATCTTCCAATTGACAGCGAAGACACACTTCTAGAGATTAAGACACATCTTCTCAAGGAGGCAGAGAGAATTGGAGAAGGAAGTATTACTCCCGGCTCTACTCTAATGGCAATCGAAAGGTTTGGCGAGCCCAAACAGGTTGCCAACGAGTATGCAGGGACTGGAAAGAGAATCGGCCCTGTGCCAGCAGAGTACACTCAACCACTGATTAGAATCCTATTGGCACTTCTGGGAATTAGCATTGCATTCATAGTTGGTGGCTATGTCATTGGAATTGCCTTTCCCACATTGATAGGCGATCTGGCAGCCATTCAGAACTGGCCTTTCGTGTTGCCGGTGATGATTGTTGTCAACGTCTTGTTTGTGGTTCTTATCTTTGGAGGGATTTCGCTCTACGCGGACAGAGACAAATTGGCTACTGAGAGAACTACAATTGAAGGTATCTTCGGAATAGGCAGCAGCGCTTTCAACCCCAAGAGTCGTTCGGATGCTGCGGCTGATGTCATCTTTGGACCAATCTTTGGAACTCTAGCGGTCTTACCCCAGATCCACGTACTGTTCAACCCGGCGTTCGTGCCTATACTCTACTTGGTTGCGGTCTTGATGTACATCGGAGCGGTGAAGGGCGCCTTGTTCTTCTTCCACGGAGAGAACAACCTCAATCTATTGATCGAGGGAATTCTGGCCATATTCTGGATCATCATTGCACTGGTCATGATCAACTTCGCAATGCCGATAGAGTACGCTTGGAACAACTCTGGTTCTGGCTGGGAACTCATAGCACTAACTGATCTAGCAGCGCTCTTCCCAGCGACATTCGACATCTTCGTACCCTTGACTCTCGGCTGGATGGTGCTCATCTTCGTCATAGTGGTTGTTAGCAGCTGGAGAGTTCTCATTGCTGTGATGAAGATTCCAATGTACCTTCAGGCAGGCAAGGGCTGGTGGTGGAAGGGCACTTGGGGTCCTGGACGCAGGTTCAGGAGAGGTGTCTGGGCACAGAGACGCTAGTTCAAACAGCGTGTCAAGGATCAACTAGCTACACAATAGGATGGAGTGCGGCAGTGCCGCATCCATCTAACTACTTCTTTTCAATCCTCAGAGTTTTGGTCAAGTAGTGGAAAGACCGATCACTGCGATTGTCTGAGTTTGGGGAACAGTCTTCCCGTACGTTTCATGTAAGCAATGTACTCATCACCAAACTCGCCTATCATGGCCTGTTCTTCGATCTTGATTCTCTTGTATAGACCTGGAGCCATCAGCATGAGAATGACTACTAAAAGCCAGTTATCAGTGACGAATACAAGGGAGGCGATGAATAGCATTATTACCAAGTACATCGGGTGGCGGATTCTCTTGTAGGGCCCTGTCGTCACTAGACTCTGATCCTTCTGAATCTTCACAGTATAGTAGTAGTTCTTTGCAAGTGTCTTTCCAATCCAGTATGTATAAGGCAAGGAAAGGACGCTCACAGTCAGACCAAGCAGCCGTAGTTCTAGAGGCATATTCAGATATGACCACAGCATCCACGGAGGGTCTAGTAGGTAGAGTCCTCCCACAATGAGGTTTCCATACGTTGATGCAATGAGCATTAAAAGGACAAGCAGACCCTCTTTACCAAACGCTTCACGACGCTCCTTGCGTGTGCTTTTCATTGCTGGAAGTCCTCGAGAAGGAATCACTCTTGATGCAATGAAAAGCACCCACAGCAGAATGAAACCAACCCGAAAAATCAAGCCAATATCCATTTGTCTTCACCTTTAAGGTTCTAGGGTCAATGTAGGACCCGATGTTTCAACACATAACTGAACACTTGTTCATATATCTCTTACTAACTGAACAACCGTTCAGATACAGACATATACTTGATTGCCCTATACCAGCTATGGGTCCTCATGACGCAAAGCGAAAAGAAGTTCTCACGTGATAAAGAAGCCAAGAAAGAAGCCATAATCGAGGCATTGTCAGAACTCATCTCAGAGAAGGGCTACAGTAGAACAAGCGTGAGGGACATTCCAGAGCGGGCCGGCTTAAGCATAGGAACGATCTACCGGTATTTCCCGAAGGGCAAGATAGACATCGTGAAGGAAATACTGAACCGCAACACAAGTCGGATTATCGAATTAGAAGTGCCTGACAAATTTGACTCCGCAGCTTTCGCTAAACTTTGGTCGTACATGATTGATCTTGCCATCGAGGTAAGGAAGAAAGGCCTGATTATGGCAGATAACTTCGCAATAACGGAGGAAATTGATATCGAGGCAATTCGAGACATCACAACCACAGTTCTTCGATTCTATCGGTGGCTGGCAAGTAGATTCAAGGAGATTGATCGTCTCGCTGGCTGTTCAGAGGCGGAGTTGGTTCGCAGAATTGTTGTGATGATGCAGATAATTGACAGCGTAATCAACAAACATCTGAAATATCCGCTCTTTGACGATGACAAGAGCATGTCAAAGTACCTTCTTCGTGTTGTCGACCTTACTTTCGAATCATGTCAATAGCACATGGCAGTCCCTCGCGAGTAGCAGCATTCGCACAATCAACGGAATGATTGATTACTCACCTTTTCATTCAGAAGAACTGGGATTCGCTAAGTTTGGAGTGTTAGTGGATGAGCGATTATGACTCTGAGCCCTACATCGATATTGACATAGCCATCTATGGGGGTGGAAAGGGCAACATTTTGGACTCGATCGAGACGCATTTTGGTATTGAGTTGACAAAAGAGGCAGAACGTCGATGGGTCGGCCCTCACGCGGCCAAGAGAGTAATGGGGGTCACAACGAGAGGGGTCGCTGAGATAGGCTATGCTGATGCATCGGGTGAGTGCGCCATACTCTCATTGATTGTCGCCTTCTTTCTGTTGTTGATAGTAATATGGCAGCTGGTCATGTTTCTTATCGTGATTGTGGTGCTTGGTATCTTTAGCGGGGGTGCAGCTCTGAAATACACAAGAGCAACCTACATGACTACTGACAGTGTTTCGATTGAATCCTTACAATTGGAGGCATTCACAAAAGACCAGATTAACAGTGGTCGTTTCGTAATGATAGATCTTGAAGGACCTGGTTTTACTCTCGGTCCAATTGCCAAGGCATCGACTAGGGCAACTCGACTATTCAGATATGGAATAGTATTCTCGATGTTGATAGCCTCCTTGTTTCTAGTAACTGAAGTGGTCTATCGACTATTGTATGCTCTGTGGCTAGTTGATCTCCTAGTATTAGCCGCCTTCGGCATTGCGTTCCTTCTTGGAATCATTGTAACAGACGCAGGTGTGATTCTTCGTCGTCGGCTTCGAGGCGGAATCGAAGCTGGGTACGTCGACGGACCCCTGGGGGACGCCTAGACTCAGAACGACAGGATTGTAGCAAGCAACCATCCGAACATCAAGGCATTCAGTATTGCGCCAACGTAGTAGTCGCCAGTCAACCGATAGCCCCAAAGAATGACAATGGTTGCAACTGCAAACCACAATGTGAACGCATAGAAGAACAAGAATGTGAATCCTACCATGGATGGAACGACAGGGACACCGGTGATAACCCCTAGACCATATTCAAACGAGATTATGATCAAGTACGGAATGCATTTGATGAACATGGCTTTCACTGTCCAACTCACTTGAGTGCCTAGCCAACTGTTCTTCTCTGATGTCAGAAGCACACTGGTCAGCCACTTTCCTTCCACCAAGGCATAGACCAAGAAGACAAAGAAGTACGGCAACACGAATAGGGTTCTAGTCCAAGTCAGGTCGTTGAAACCGGGCAAAAACACTCTGAGATCAAGTGCGAATCCCAAGTCAACTAGTAGAGTCCATGCATAAAGCCATCCCACCACAAGAAAGGCAGGTAGGCAGTACTTGCCGAAACGAGTCAGGAATTCCTTGAAGCTGATGTTTACTGTGAAACCCAAATCCCTGCGGCGGACAATCATGCGGAGGACCAGAAAAGAAACAATGGCACTTCCTAGCATCCAACTAACAACTGGTATTCCGAAGTGTTGAGGAAACCGTATGAAGGCATCCAAGATTTGACCAATTGCAAGTAAGGGAAAGAACAAGGTAAGACCAATTGCCCCGTACACTAGGCCGTAACCGAGGAACTGTTTGCTCGTCATTCCCTCTTTTGGTTCTGGTTGCTTTCTAAGATGTGAGAAGAATGGCAGGTCAAGTAGTATAGCAAGGACTGGAAAGATGGTGAGAATCGCACCAAAGAGCCCAATGAAGCCGCCGAGAAGCCAGAAGCCGTAGACCAAATCGGAGCTAGATATCCAGTGAGCATCTTCTGTGCCCCCCTTGAGACTATCTTTCATCCATTCGACGGTTTCGCTCACAATCGTAGGTTCTATGGTCTCGAACAGATGGTTCGTACGACCAAAAGCTACTCGTCTCGCTGTACCGTCACCGAAATCGCCGTAGGTGATGCCGGGCTCGACATCTGTAACACCAAATGAGGATTCCAAAGGTGTGAGGTTTCCTGGATACGAGGAGAGTGAAGAAAAGTCACCTACTGTTACCAAGAGATTTGGGATGTAGGGGATTGAACTGATATTCGTGGGAACCCAGCTCCCTACAAGGACAAGAGCATCAACAGCAACAGAAGACTCAGAGAGGGCTCTCCAACAGACGCCCCCGCCCATGCTATGGCCGATGAGCCCAATTGCGGAATCGTTAACATACTCGAGGGAAGCAAGATAGTCTAGAGCCGCTCCGCCGCTTCCTGTGCCAGGATCAGAGTTTCCATGACCATTCACATCAATTGTCAGTGCTACGAATCCTCTACGAGCCAATTCTATTCCAAATGCCATCAACCACTCTTTATTCTGCAGTGACCCATGTACCACAACGACCCCCGGAACAGGTTCTGAACTCGTGGCATGGATTGGTTTCTGCAAAGTGCTGTGAATCCACGAGCCATCAACAGCTTGGAAATCCACTTCACTGACAAGGACAGATCCAAAGCCACTTTGAACAGATGCCGCAGTTCCAACACCAAGGACAAGCAGAAACAGCGCAAGAACTAATACCATGTATCTGGGTCTCAATCCCATTCTCCTTCAGCTCTGTCAAATGTTCGAAATCTGAGCACAGGCATCCCCCATTTATCTCATCCTGAATCTATTCTGAAGACTCATAACAACCAATCTCGATAGTGAAAATGATGCCTGATTGGGACGAGATATTCTCGAGAAGTGGAAGGGTGTTCACTGAGCCGCATCCAGACATGGTTCGAATAGCCGACTATTTTGGAGATGAAGGCGTTCAAAGAATCCTGGACTTGGGCTGTGGTACTGGACGACATCTCCTCTTCTTTGGAAAGCTCGGCTTCGAAATGCACGGTTTCGATGCATCATCCACTGCACTTTCACTCGCAAATGAGTGGTTGGACCAAAAGGGGATAGTCGCGGAGACTTTGCAACACAGAATGGAAGAGATGTTTCCCTATCCAACTGATTTCTTTGACGCTATAATCTCGATACAGGTCATTCACCATAACCTGAAGCATGATATCCTAACCACTGTGAAAGAAATAGAACGGGTTCTGCGGCCTGGCGGCGTCATCTTCATCACTTTTCCAATACACTCGCCCGCGCCTGAGTCACCCGAGGACGACTGGGATCTTAGGCAAGTCGAGCCGGACACTTACATCCCACAAAAAGGGCCAGAAGCGGGAATCCCTCACCACTACTTTACCCTGGAGGAGATTCCTGAGGTGTTCCATTCATTTGAGATCCTTGACCTCTATGTGGACGAAGTGGATCACAGATGTTTACTGGGCAGAATACACTGAATGGTTAGAAACGGTTCTCTTGCCCTATTTCTCTAAGCCGAAAGTTGGAAAGATCAATTCCTTGACCTTCTCAATTGTTTCATCTACTGCGCGTCTTATCTTTGGATAGTGATCATCATCAGTTCGCAATGGTCTGTCAATCCAGCCACCGCGGATCACATCATACCCGTACTTTCTGCATAGTTCTATCCATTTCGCGGGAAGAATCGGTGGCAATGCAACGTCTGCCAAATCTGCAAGTACAATTGTCCAGACTTTGGCTGCAGTGACGGGATTATACCCTCCACCACCAAGGATTACAAGCTTCCTTGTGCCGAGATGAACAAGCTGTCTGACAGTCATTGACAATCTGTGGTAGGTATCAAGTGTAAGCATCAAATCGGCCAGTGGATCGTTCATGTGTCCGTCAGCACCGACATTCCAAAACACAAAGTGTGGTTTGTAGGCCAGCCAAATCGGCACAACAAGCTCCTCAAATGCTGTCCAAAACTCCACATCTCCCGTAAGCGGTGGAAGCGGAACGTTGACTGAATATCCCTTTCCGTCGCCTACTCCATTCTCTTCAACTCTGCCTGTTCCCGGAAAGAAACCCATGCTGTACTCATGCATAGAAATGGTCAGAACGTTCGGATCATCGTAGAAAGCACCCTGCGTTCCGTCACCATGGTGTACATCTGTGTCAAGATACAGGATTCTGTCATTAGGACGCTTTTCTTTGAGCTTCTTTATTCCGATCACACAATCATTGTAATAGCAGAATCCAGCAGCCTTTGTCTTCATTGCGTGATGGAAACCTCCCACAAACGACATGGCATCTTCAAACTCGCCATTGGCTACTCTCATCGTTGCATCAATGGTAGCTCCCACAGGCAGACTGGCATACTTGTCTACATCTTGAAAGACTGGGCATTCATCAGTGTCTAGCCCAAACCGTGCGGAGAATGCGGATCCCATGTTTCCAAATAGTTCCAAGGTTTCGATGTATGAATAATCATGGAAGAGATTAAGCTCTTCTCTCGTAGCATATCTCATTGGCTGCACAGAGATGGTTGGCTCATTCAGCATCCCTGACATCACTGGAAGCTGCCATGTGATATCCAGCCTTGCCCTGTTCCAAAATGGATTGGGTTCGGCTCTCATCTTGTCTAGTTCGTCAACGCCTTCCAGTGCCAATAGCAACTCTGGCTCAAAGAGGGCTGTGATTCTAGACAACAGATCATCTCCTAGGAATTCTCTACGTGGCCCCTGTTAAGTGATGATGCTCCTGACAGGATTATATAGACCCAATCCCTAGTTATACAGATTCTTACCTCATCCTACTTCACTATTGCCTCAGCGGCAATTATCATCTTGCTCTTTGCATCACTTTCCCCTTTCATCTTACGAAGAGTCTTTACGGCGGCCTTCATGGGCTTCATTTGCTCAGTTCGTTTCAGAATCTCAATGGTGCGTAGGAAGAGAGGCCGCATGGCATCGTGGAGAATTGGATAGATCGCGTCTGCCGCGACTGCCTTGCCCGATTTCTTGACGTAGTTGTCCATCATAGAGATGGTCCCTGAAATCACACTAGAACAGAGGTCGGCCATTGCCGGTGTGTTCGTGAAGATGTCTTGACACGTCTTGTCACCACAGTTCTCGACCCATTGGACTGCCTCTTCGAAGAAGCCCTGCGAGGCTTTAATGACCGTAGAGAACTCGTTTCTATCAGACACCGCTGCCTTAGAGATGTTTTTGAATGCCTGAGTTACCAATCCGAGTCTTATGTCGTATTGCCTCTCCTCGAACATAGAGGTCATTTTACCTAGGACTTCGAATGCAAATGGCGTACGTCCGTAGCTCATCAGTCTGCCAATCTGATCCGAGACATCCGCAATGTCTTTAGTATCTACTCCAACAAGACCCCATTTGCCTGACAGATGTGCAAACATTCCATCAAAATCACTTACGCCCTTACAACGCTTCATCCCGAGATCATAGACTGCCGCAATTTGCTTTCGTGACCTTTCGTCTAGTTTTTCTACAGCAATCTCACTAGTTGTCTTGGTGATTTCATCCGCCGCTTGATTCTCGCCCAGCGTGGCGGCTAGTCCGGCAGACAAATCCTTCATTTTCTCGATATATGCCATTGAGTCCAACAGAACCAGTCTCTTAGCTGCCCTGCTCAACAGGTCTCCAGTAGCCTTCTTGTCCTTGACTTTGCCTCGCCCGGCTCTGGCAGCCGCTCTTCTACTTGCCTTCCCCAGAAGTCTTGACAATCGTCTGGGGCTGATTGATTCTTGCTCCATGGCCTCCTCAAGCAGTTCCTGTGAAGACTTGACCTCTTCTGCCAAGGCAGATCTAATTTGCTGTGAAACGAAGTCACCGATGTCTCCCGGAATCTTCTCTCCGATCTTTGCTAGATCTTCTAGACCATCCATCTGCTTTACCATATCCGCTACAGCATCTCCCCTTTCTCCTCCAATCTCCTGCCTCACTTCCTCACCAATGTGCTCCAAATCCACAAGAGGCTTAGTTGGGGTCGCCGGAATCGGTGGTGCTTGAATCTCATCAACGTCATCGACAATTTCGGCTTTTGATGGAACTTGACTTATCGGCCCTGTGATTGCAAATAGACCCTGACTTAGCGGATTTTCCATGTACTTGTTGGCTAGTTCAACCGCCAGAATATCAAGATACTCAGGTCCAAAGTTCTTTGCTGCAAAGTAGGCATAGGAAAGGAGCGGTTCCAGCCCTCCAGTAGGCTCAACATCATACTCCTCCTTGATATGGTCCCACCCGTCCTGCAAGGCCTGCTTCTCCACCTTGAGACGACCAGAAACCCCCATTTCCTGAGCCAGCATTCTGATGTCGCCCACTATTGGGTGGTCGACACCGCCACGTAGGACATCCGCTAGAGTGTCGTGCATGAACTTCAGGGAGAAGAATCTGGGGTCTCTAGAGAGGTACTGCTTGATTGCATTGAAGGGGCCGGGACTATCTGAAGGACCTTTCAGTGCAAAGAATATTTGATTCAGATGCACTTCGTGTGTTTCATAGCTTGGCATATCCGCTAGACAGAGAAGTGTCTTGATTACGGGAATAGCTCCCTCTCTGGGAGTGAAAATCGTACCCTGAAGATCAAAAAGCACTCTTGCGAGGATTCCTGCAACATAGTCCGTCATTCCTTTGGGCGCTTTCTTTACAAGGTCCTCTGTCAGCTCAGCGATTTCCCCAGCTTTGACTTTAGCCGCCATTTCTTCGGCCAAGTATCTGATATATATGGGACTCCCTTGGGCGCTCTCGACCAGAGTAGGCAGAATCGCATCATCAAAACCAACGTGCTGGCTCTTCAGGTGATTCTTTGCTATCTCTGTCATTGTGTCATCTGACATCTTCGGTAAGGTGACTGATGTGAACTTCTGCCTTAGCTCTATAGGAAGTCTACTCCATTCTTGGACCCTTGCAGTGGTCACTACCCCTTTGACATCTCTCTCGATTATGGCCTTTACCAACTCTCTAGTCTCTGGCAAATCATCATGAAAGAGCACAACACCTTCTCTCTCATGCACCCTTGAGACATCCTTGGTATCCCAAACAAGTGCAACGTCAGAATTCCTGTCAAGTTCTCTGAATATGGCATACATTATCGTTGTCTTGCCAGACCCGGGCGTACCTAGGATGACGACATTCTCGCCCTCCTTGGAATGATAGATGGCTGCATCAATTACACGAGAACGTGGCTCGTCAATAACAAGCACCTCATCAAGATAGACTGGCAGTCGCCATACATTCATGATTCTCTCGTGAGAATCTGGAATCTCAAAGTATGACAAGAGATCTTGGATAATTCCCATTTGCTGCTCAATCACAGTAATCTCAGACCTAAGAGACTGGACCTGTCTGCCAGCGTGAGGACTAGCTGCTTCAAGTTGATTCAGTGCCATACCAACACTTGAAGCAACCTCAACGCCCCCTTCACGAACGGCATCCTTTATCGCTTCTCTAATAGATGGGTCTTGGATTGCTTCCTTGAAGAAAGACATGATTTCGTCCGGGCCAACGATTTCTCTCTCCTGTTTGGCGTCAATGATCGAACCTGCGGCCGCTGCAAGAAGAGGAGACCCTGTGGCAAATAGCGCGAAGTTGGAGGCTATTGCAGTTGCTACGCCTATTGCCTTCTTCGCTCTGGGGTGTTGATCGAAGTATTCACGTATCGAGTCCTTTAGACCCATAGCAATCCATCCATGGTAGCAAAGACACCATGCTGAACGCGACTAATGAGGTTTATCAAACAGGTTCAGTATCGCGACGAAAGGCTCATAATTCAAAATCAGCTGCCTGTAATCGTTATGTCCAAGTTTGACCTTCTCGAACAGACGTTGTTGGGCAATCTCGATGACACTGTTCCAATTTCACTTTGGCGCCATTATCCATACATGGACCGTACACCAGAAGGGCTTGCAGAGGCTGAAGAGGCGTTTCACCGAGTCTATGACCACGATGTCATGAAAATCAGCTTTCACGGTCGATATCCTGTCGTGGACTGGGGATGTATGGCTGTCTACGACGGCGCTATAAGTGGGTCAACAACATGCTCAAGCTGTGTCATTGAGCAAATGAGTGACTGGGAAGTCCTAGAGCCTCTGGATGTGAACTCAGGAGAGTTTGGCAGACAGCTGCGGGCTGTTGAGCTGATAAGGGACTACGCTCATGGCACAGTTCCGACTCTTGCCACGATCTTTGATTCACCAATGGTTGCGTCCAAGCTATGCTATGGGACTCTCACACAGTACATCAATGAGTATCCGGACGTCATGAAGTCAGTACTTGAAATGATTAACAACGTCATGATAGACTTTGGTCGAGCAACTTTGGATGCGGGAGCCGATGGCGTGTTCATTGCGTCTCAACATTCAACCCGTCTAACTGTAAGTGATGAACAATACGATGAATTCGTTTATCCGTTTGATAACAAGCTGATTTCGGCACTGCGCGGCAAGGCCCGTTATGTTGTCATGCATCTTCACGCGCAAGACCCTGATGATCAAGTAAGGTTTCAGAAGATTGCCAACACTCCCGGAATCAGTGCTTTGAATTGGGAGGACCAGACTGCTTGGCCCTCGCTGGGTGAAGGTAAAAAGATATCCCGTAAAACCGTCTTCGGTGGCATAGATCACAACAACACACTGAGAAGAGGCACTCCTGATGATGTGAAAGAGCAAATCGATAATACTGCGGAAGAAGCGGGTCTTGAGAGCCTCGTATTCGCTCCTGGCTGTGTGATAACTGTTGACACGCCCGACGAGAATCTCGCTGCATTAGTAAGGGTGGTCAGGTCTTTGGATCCCTTTGACTTCCAGTAGGGGGGCCTCGATTGAGGAATCGTGAGGTAGCACGAGCTCTAAAGGAGATAGCGTTGCTCCTTGAGGTCGAAGGGAAGGATAAGTTCAAACCGAGGGCCTATCGCAGAGCGATGAGAGCGATTACATCATTGGGAGAAGACATTGAAGCCATTGCAAAACGAGATGAACTCACTGAGATTCCGGGAGTTGGGAAGGCTATCGCTGAGAAGATATCAAGTTTTCTTGAGACAGGGAAGATCGACCTTCTTGAGAGGCTGAGAGAGAGAGTTCCTGTTAAGGTGATGGAGCTGGAAGCTGTTCCAGGAGTCGGTCCGAAGACAATCAAGCTAGTCTATGATGAGCTCGGAGTGACTGATTTGGACCTGCTTGAGAAAGCTGCAGAAGAGGGGCGGATTTCAGATCTGAAGGGAATGGGAAAAAAGACCGAAGACCAAATCAAAGAAGGCATTCAGCTAGTTCGTGTTGGATTGGAACGAAAGCTGTTGTCTGAGGCCATGGCTGTCTGTGAGCCGATAGAGCTTTACATCGCTGAGATTCCAGGTGTTAGAAAAGTAGTGACAACGGGGTCTCTACGTCGTCGGAGAGAGACTGTTGGGGATCTCGATATCCTCGTGGACGCAGAAGACGCCGCCAAAGTGATGGATGCATTTGTTGTCTACGAAAAAGTAACTGATGTTAGTGCAAAAGGTTCTACAAAGTCATCAATTCGCTTGGAAGGCGGATTCCAAGTCGATCTGAGAGTGATTCCATCAGACAGTTTTGGCGCAGGACTGCAGTACTTCACAGGAAGCGTTGACCACAACGTCAGGCTTCGAGCAATTGCACAGAACGCCGGGCTGAAGCTCAACGAATACGGTCTTTTTAGAGGCGAAGAGAAGGTTGCGGGAAGTGATGAAGCGGAGATTTACAGCATTCTTGGCTTGGATTACGTTCCGCCCGAGCTGCGAGAGAACAAAGGAGAGATTGAGGCGGCTCAGCAGGGAGAACTACCTGAGCTTATTGAGCATGATGACATTAGGGGCGATCTTCATACACACACTGATGCATCAGATGGATCAAATACAATTGAAGAGATGCTCGATGCCGCAGATGCTAGAGGGTTTGAGTACTTCTGCATATCCGACCATACCCAGTCCCTAACAATCGCCAATGGAATGGACGAGGCAAGACTTCAGAAGTGTATTGAGGAGATTGACGACCTTAACGCATCAGGAAGATGGAAACCAACGATTCTCAAGGGCGCTGAGGTCGACATTCTCGCTGATGGTAGCTTGGATATCGAAGACGAGGTCCTAGCCCAGCTCGACGTCGTAACTGTATCCATCCATAGCCGGATGAAGGACAGCAAGGAAGTGATGACGGATAGGGTCTGCCATGCTCTTGAGAACAAGTATGTCCATGTCCTAGGACATCCTTCCGGTCGTCTGCTTCTGAAAAGACCTGAGTTTGAAATAGATCTTGAGCGGGTCTTTGAAGTCGCGAAATCAAACAGAGTCCTTATGGAGCTCAATGCTGCTCCCAGCCGTCTGGACCTCAATGCGGGCAATCTCAGGGCTGCAAGAAGGATGGGGCTGAAAGTAGCCATCAATACTGACGCGCACAAAATCCATGAGCTTGACTTCATGAGCTATGGAGTCTATCAAGCACGTAGGGGATGGCTTACCAAGGAAGATGTGGTCAACACCCTGCCACTGAAGAAACTCATGCGAGTTCTCAGCAAATAGGTCCAGCCGACTACACTCACTTCAGGAAGAACCCGAAATCGCATCGTGAATCACCGTTAGCGATCGTTTTACTCCGGTCGAACCTAATCCACTTGTCAACTGCCCCGGCAATCAGGTAATCATAGTCACACAGGATGGGTCCTAGCTCCGGGTGTTCATTCTTCTGAAAGATCTCGAAATAGATGCAGCGATTGATGTCAAACCTGAATGTATCACCACTGCTTTCAATCTCCTGCAACTGGAAGTAATCATTCTCATAATTGGCTTTGTTGCCTCGTCTTGTTGACTCTACGAACGCACTCCAAACATCATCAGCTACTTCGAGATGTTCAGTCTGTTTGACGAGAATCGGCTCTAGCATTACCTTGTATATTTCGAGAACATGTTCTCTTAGAACATGGAAATCTCCTCTCTCATCTCCTAGGGTATCATTCAGCGCAATGACGAAGAGTGGATTCACTGCGTGCCTCTTGCCCAAGGCATCAGGAGTCAACTCCTCATTGGCCGCCAATAGTTCTCGAAACTTGATCTGGAAGGTATTTGAAAGGTCCTTGCCTAGTTCTTCGCCGTAGCTCTCAACAAGTCGATTCTCGGTTAACATACAGAGATACTGCAACAGCTGTTCAAACAGCTCTTCCTGTGTCATCAGAGCAAACATCCAATCTGAATTGGCGCATTTGATAGTCACAATATGTGACTCTTTTCTGTGACCCTCTTTTGTGGCTCCGCATTATATACTGATTCTTCGTGGTATTTCCTGTGAAACACAATGGCTCTGGCGACAAATTCTCGGAACTCATCTGAGCTGAACACAAAGAAGCGGACCAGTCCTCCATCTACAGGAGCGATCGGCTACGCCTACATGACCGTTGTGAGGTGATAGTAAATGGCACTTGCTAAAACAAGGAACCGTCGAAGGAATCTCAGGAAGCACGACTCAACCAAGGCAATAGCCCTGTACTACTTCAGGAGATGATACAATGAAAACTAGTTACAATGATGGAACCTCTGAGGGTCTGTCCAAGATGAACATTCAGGCACAGAAGCCCCCAAAGCGTCCTGTAATCACACTTGAGGAAGTACTCGCGTTGGAAGCAACGTGAGTACACACACTCTTTTTCCTTCCATTTTCATTAATTCGCGAGTACTGCTCGGAGGTACTCTCCTGTAAATGAATCGGGAGATTTAGCCACGCTTTCTGGAGTGCCTGCTGCAACAACCTCTCCACCATCCACACCGCCACCCGGACCTAGATCAATGACATAGTCCGCACTCTTGATAACATCTACATGATGTTCGATGACCAACACTGTATTGCCGGCATCCACAAGCCGATTCAGGCAATCGAGGAGCCTCTGAATATCCGCCAGGTGGAGGCCAGTTGTTGGTTCATCTAGAATATACAGATTGTCACCGTCGCGCTTGATCTTCCCGAGTTCTCTTGCGAGCTTGACCCTCTGGGCCTCGCCGCCGCTCAGCTGGGTGGCAGGTTGTCCAAGAGTCAGATATCCCAGGCCGAGTTCCCTCATCACAGCAAGCTTGTGTTGTATTAGCCTTGTATCCGCGAAGAACACCTCTGCCTCTTCCACTGTCATATCCAGAACTTCGGCAATGCTCTTGCCCCGATACTTGATTTCAAGGATTTCTTCACTGAACCTTGCTCCTTTGCATGCAGGACACACACTCACAACATCCGCCATATATTGCAACTCAGTAGTGACAAAACCGACCCCTTTGCATTCAGCGCACCTTCCGGCGCTCGTTTGATTGAAGCTGAAATCTGAATAAGTGTAGCCGCGATTCTTCGACTCTGGAAGCTCCGAGAATATCTTCCTAATCCTGTCGTAGATTCCGATATACGTCGCAGGGCTAGATCGGGACGACTTTCCAATGGGAGATTGGTCGATGTTCCTCACATCACGAAGGTGCTCAATTCCATCAACACGGTCATGTGGTCCTGGGATTATGCGACGGTCACGGAACACTTGCCTGAGGCGTTTGTGAAGTATATCATCAATCAGACTAGACTTGCCACTTCCAGACACGCCAGTAATTGCTACTAGCAAGCCCAACGGAATCTCGACGTCCACGTTTCTCAGATTGTTTGCACTTGCACCTAGTATGGCCAAGGATTTTCCGTTCGATTTTCGACGTTCACTGGGCACGGCTATTGTCCTTGCTCCTGAGAGATACTGACCCGTAACAGAGTCAGCACACGCTTCTATCACCTCAACAGGGCCCTCTGAGACGATATTTCCACCGTGCAGTCCTGGTCCAGGTCCCATTTCGATGATGTGATCTGCAGACTTGATAGTGTCTACATCATGTTCAATGACAACTACTGTATTTCCGATATCCCGCAGATCCTTGAGCGTTGAAACAATCTTCAGGGTGTCGCGAGGATGAAGCCCGATGCTAGGTTCGTCCAGCACTACGAGCATTCCCATTAGTTCCGAACCTATCTGTGTTGTTAGCCGTGTGCGTTGTAGCTCTCCACCAGAAAGAGTGTCGGCACGACGATTGAGGTTCAGATAATCAAGACCGATGCCAATCATCAGGTCAAGGCGTTTCTTCACTTCAGCGACAATGGGGGCTGCGATATGGGCCTTGCTTTCCTCTACCTCAACTGAGTCCATGAAATCACGGAGGTCTCGAAGTGACAAGAGGCCCAAGTCATGGATGCTTCTGCCATTGATTCTGATGAGAAGTCGCTGTTCTTTCAACTTCGTGCCATGACAATCTGGACAGTCATTCTCTACCATGAGCCTCTGCGCCATCCTCTCCTCGTAGTCCTTAGGGGTACGCTGCTTGCTGGTCCTCTTGTACCATCTATCGACACGGTCTAGTATTCCAGAATCTGATACCATCATTCCGAAGTTCTTGTGGTCCTTGTCAATTTCTGGAGGCTTCAGTAATTCGATCTTCTCTCCCTGTGTGCCGTAGAACAGAATCTCCTTAATCTTCTCAGGGAGATCCTTGAATGGAGTGTCAAGGGAAAATCCAAAGTGTTCAGCCATGCTGTAGAATCTCACATATGGCCAGTTGATTATTCGTTTGAAGGTTCGAAGATCAGGGTTGAGAACGAATCTCTCCAAGGCGCCCTGACGAATGCTCTTCTCAGGATCTACCACAAGGAGAAATGCTTCGGCTCTCAGATATGTGCCAAGTCCTAGGCAGGTTCTGCACGCACTATCAGACTCATTCGGTGAGAAGTACCACGGAAGCAAGTCAGCCGCCACTACATTGTGTTCTTCACACGCAATGCCTTTCATGAACTTCTCAGGTGCTACACCCACTTCATCAGCATTCGATATGTGAATGCGAATGAAACCCTCTCCCACAGTATGACAGCGCTGTAACGACCCTGCAATTTGCTTTGTCTGGTCGCCATTGAGTACAAATCTATCGACCAAGGCCTCTATTCTGTACTCTTGCTCTTCATCCAGTTCTATCCTATCACTAGTACTCCTCAGTTCCCCATCTATCCTGACATCCCTACACCCTGAATTCCTTACTTCATCAAGGAGAAACTCGTAGTTCTCACCGTAGATTCTCTTCATGGGTGCGAGGATCTCAACCTCTGTTCCGCCTGGTAGGGTCTCAATATGTTCTGCTATCTGATGTACAGTCTTGGACTGTGTCTCACTGCCACAGTAGGGGCAGTAGGGGATTCCGATGGCTGAAAAGAGAAGTCGTAGGTAGCTCTGGGTCTCAGTGATTGTTCCTACAGTTGATCGTGGATTTTTCACGCCAGTACTCTGTGAGATTGAGAGAACTGGCGACAGGCCCTTTACGAAGTCTACCTTCGGACGTTTAACCTGCGGGATTCTCGTTCGGGCGTATGCTGACAGACTCTCCATGAACCTTCGTTGTCCTTCTCCAAACAGGACGTCGAATGCCAAGGAGGATTTACCGCTTCCACTGACGCCAGTTACTACAATCAATTTCTCGCGGGGGATCTCTACTGAGACATTCTTCAGATTATTCTCTCGTGCACCTTTGATTTCGATAGTGGACCTCACTCAAAGTCCTCCTTTGAATAGTAATATCCAGCTTCCATTTCGGGGTCTCTGCTCCGACTAGTCAGACGAACTTCTACTGGCATCCTTTGAAGAACTCCAATGTCTGCCAAGCATTCGCATACAGCAATCAGCGTGTCTGCAACTCCTAGCCCGAGCTTTCTGCGGAAGTGTCTGTCAAGAACGGTCATACCACAGTGGCCTCCCTCTTCGTCGATGAAGTCGAGTATCGGTCTGTACAACTGCTCTGCATTCTTCTCCAGATACTCAGTTGTTAGTCTGAGGGCCTTCTCCATAGATTCCATTGTCGGGCCTTCTGTGAGGATTTCGGTGTAGGCCGCATCGAAGAACTCCGGATTACACTCAAGTGCCTGAAGGAGGTTCTCCCGTTCCGGGATCTTCCCGTGCTTGATTACCTCAATACTCGCCAGTCTCCCGATCACAAAGAGATGAAAGGGGAGTGCCATTAGTGGATTCTTGTAGAAGTAGAGCGACTTCCTTACCTTGCTTAGCTCAGCAGGGACGTACCTGCCAAGAAGCAGAAGGGCCATCTGCCGGTCTCGTTCTCCAATTCTGTCCAAATCCTCCAGATACTGGGTAAGGCTGTCATCCTTTGAGAACAGCAATTTTCCTGTTGACAAAATGTGGTGAATCAATGAACCTTCGAGTGAGGTTTCCACACTCTGCCTGAAGTAACGACGAGAGTAGATACCCACTTGAATAATGATATCCCCATCCGCGATCCAGTACTGGTCATAGTCCTTTGTGTTGTCCTTTGAAATCAGAATGATGTCGATATCAGATTCATTCCACACTTTACCTGTCACGAGACTGCCGAATAGAATTGCTGCGATGACGTTGGAGTCCTTCTCTACGCGCTCGACGAAATCTTTCATGGACTCCTCGTACATTGAGAGAGTACTGCCAGTATTTTCGCTCACACTCATCGCTTTCACCTTCGTATCGGCATATGGATTTCCAGCACAAGCTCCTCTTCGGAGGCAAATGGATCATGAGCTCTCTCAAGGCATTGCCCCTTCCTTAGTTTGTACTTGCTAGACTTTACCCAGTCCTTGAGATTCTTGTAGCTCTCCAAGTATCCTTGTTCCCGGAAGAATTCCGATTCCATCTCCTCCCGAAGATTGCAGGTCGTGACGGCAAAGAGACCGCCATCGAACTCCTTGGCAGTCACATCGCCCTCTGGCTCTATGTCTGGTGTTATGCCAATCCAGAATTCGTAGCCGTATTCTTCCTTGCCGGGCGTGGGATTTGGGTTATTGAATCCGTATATCGGATGTTTGTCAGGATTCTCCAGAAGCCCTCTGGGTTCAGCCCAAGCTCTCATCTTCATCCAGGCATCGCTTTCTGGTGTCCTACTTATCGCTCGAACTGAGGCAACTCTCATCGGTTTCAGCTCTACCACTCGGACCTGCATGTCTTCTGTGGTAGTCCTCTTCTTTCCATGAATGCGCTCTATGTATTCGGCTCTTCTTATTGCCTCGATGTCTCGTCGTCTTCTGGAGTTGGCAAAGGACTTGACAAGTGCAAGCAGCGTGCTTTCACCGTCTTCACTTAGCTTATACTGCCCCCTTTCAACGTGGATTATGATCCCGCTATCAACGAGTTTGTTCACATGATGAACTAGCGCTGTCTTGCTGAGCTCCGTCATGTCCTGAAGCTCCCCGAAGTTCCGTGGCTCATCCAGCATGGCTCGTGCAATCTGCAGCCTTTTTGCGTGAGCAAGGGAAGCCAAGACCGTGGCCAGCTCCTCAGTCAGCTCATCGAGAATCACGCGAATGTCGTCAGAACCTGTGCCACTCATGATAACACCGTCGAATATGACATGCAACACAGCTAAATAAGTATTACTATAAAAGTAGTACAAAAAGTACTATAAACACTGAACAAACGCATGAACAAACGCCGGGATTATGATCACGGACGGATTACTCAAGAGTCTCAAATGGGGCCTATGGACACACTACGGTCCCCACGGATCATTAATTGAGTCTCTCTATTCACAAGCTCTCTTCGGGCTTTCAGAAGCGCGTTGTAGATTCTCATCAAAGGGCGGTTCATGTCAAGATGCCAAATTCTCTCTAGGACTTTCAGTCGAAGCTTCAGATGCTTGTATTCTTTGTTCAACTCGCCATGTCTGTCCCAAAGACGTCTTGACATGGTGTCATGGCTCTGAATGATTGATTGCAGCGATACAATCTTTGAGTGAATTGAGCTCAGCTCTGCCGAAATTGCCTTGGCTACTGCCTTTCCAATAAGAACGCGATCTTTTTCGCCCCTGGGTTCCAGTCTACCCCATCGATGAATCTCGGCATCTAAAGATGACAGACGTCTTGAAAGACTGCCTGATAAATGAAGACGTTCTTTCTCTGCCGATGTAATGAGTCGCCTACCGTCTCTCGCACGTAAGTACGGAAAGAGCAAGGCGCCGGGTCTGAGCCTTACACACAAAGAACTTCGGATTAGCCTTTGCACTTTCTTCCTTACTTTCGCATCTGAATTGGCAAATCGGTATGTGACAAGTGTATAGACATTCCCCAGGCCTGAGCGAGCACTAACGCTTCTAGACTGAGCAATCTCTCTAGTCTTCCTCAAGATGATACAGCGATCACCAAAATAGCTCAACCCATTCCCGGACATACTAGTCCTGAATTCAAAGACGCCAAGTCCGACCTTCCTGATTCTGGTCGATTGATTGTGCCCTCTACTTGCCTTAGTCGTCCTAGTTGAGGGTGGATATACAACGAGATGCAATGGCCCCTTCTTGGGCTCTTCACGAATGCTTTCGATCATGTCGTGTTAGCTTCATGAGCAGCTTCATCGAACGGACGCTCAGAAGTTAAAATCCTCCGCAACACACATAGAGAAAAAGGATTCTAGTACGGCGAATCTTCACCTACAAAGTGACTGGACAAATCGCTCTGAATAGAACTACAAACTGCTTTTTGACTTTGTTTAGAACTATACATCGCTAATGTGACAATGATAATTCCCTAATTCCTAATAAAAGGTCTAGAAGACGCTGGTGGCCTGATTGGAGCAGAATGGTATAGGCTACAGATTCGAGAATATCTTTACTCTTTATTTGTGCCGTAATGCCCCGAGGTGATATCATTGCCTCTCGAGACATGGTATGAACCTGAACCAGAGAAAGAGGAAGAAGACGACTGGGACGATGACGATTGGGAAGACGATTCGGACGATGATGACTGGTAGAAAGAGCATCACTGACTCTGATTCCAAGATCATCTTACTTCCCAAATATGACACTTGTGAAACTTGAACACATAGTTTCATCTTGTATGAAACTTACGGCACTAAGCCTAACCCAATTCGGATGGACGAACGTTGGCAAAGAAGAAACCATCAACTCCAAAGAAGAAAGCCGCTCCTGAGAAGAAGGCAGCTCCGAAGAAGAAGGGCGGAAAGAAGAAGTAGAGACTTACGTGGGTTGAAGTTGAAAGAGCTCTATCCTATGCAAAGGATTTGCTTCCATCTCCAACCCCGCCCCCCTTTTTTTTGCGCAGACTGTGAACGCAATTGTCTGCTAGCTGCAATTGAGTGATTCTCTCATTGATTGGGCCCCCTTGCCGAATCAAGAAAAACCTGCTTGATTCAATCCCAATTCTCCAACTACAGATTGAATCTCATCAAATCAGGAGTTAGCTATTTTGCGACTATGTTTCTTGAGAACTCGTGCGCAGGCTGTTCAGGTTCATCGTGAACATGTCTGTCCCATCGCAACTCATCACAGAAGTCACCAGTGAAAAGCGTCACAGACCTTCTCATCCAGATGTTCTGATTGACATGTCTACCTATTCTAGGTCCCGGATAGCACACTGTGTAGTATGCAAGTTCTTGATCTTCGACATGATTCATAGATTCGTACCAGACACACTTGTCGAACTTAGCCAGAAACATGTCATCGTCAATATCCACAACACCAAACTCGAAAGCGTTGCTCTTCTCCCAAAACTCTACGAATGACTTGCGGGCTTCTCTTAGCGTTACTGTTCTTACTTGTTTCTTTGCAGCTTCCTTCCCCCAGAATTGAACAAACGCCTTGAAGATTTCAATTCCATCTTCCCTTCCCAGAGTCTCGACCAAAGCAACAATTCTGTGATAGAGAAGCATGTGTTTGGCGCGCAAATAGTCGACATATCTAATCTGCACTTTATCCTGAGTTAGAGTATACCCCTCCTCAAGCGGGATATACTTCATGATGACTTGAAGACCCAGATCCTTGATCTTATGATGCGACCCGAGAATGGATTGGTCATCTGAGATTCTGTCAAATCCCACTTCGCTCAAGACAAACGAAGTATTCTCCAACTCGTTTGTATAGCTAGTCTTGACCTTCGTCAGGAAGTCATCAAGAATCTCTGGCTCGTTCATACCCACAAACTCGAACATCAGTTCCATAGTCCATAGCCAATCGCGGATATGCTCCTCTAAGTTGATTTCTCCTTTGGCTTCTGGATCATATGTCTCGTAGTACTCGTAATTGTCAGTCATAGTTCCGCATTCGCTGCTAATCATATAACTGAAGCAAACGACGCAAGCTTGCTCTGGCCATGATTCTCTTAAGCCGAACTCAAGAGTATCCAGCTCAATTAGTCGACTTGAAGAGGAAGTGGAATGAGATTCAGGAGAGTTGGCACTCATGACCCAGACGCACTCGAGTTGCCTAGGGAAGTTCAGCCAATCCAATTCGCGAAGCACTCACCCTTGAAGAGGCTGAATCTACTTCTTGACATTATCAAACAACACAGACCTAAAATCCTACATGACTACGTAACGAGGCTCCAGAAACGGTACGACGATTTGACCAAGATTGATCTGGTTAAAGCGAAGTCTATTGATGTATCAGAACTCATAGTTGAGTTCGATCATTTGAAGGAGTTCCCGATTCTGGCAGAGAGGAATCTCTCCTACTACCTTGAAATGCTTCAGCCATCAGATAGTTCAGACTGGAGGAGTGAAACCATAGAGGTCACTCAGAGAAATCAGCTTCGGGCAGTTCTCTGCCCAAAATACCTCAACATCAAAGTTCTGACAGAGACAATGGACAGACGAGAAGCCATCGAGCTCTACAAGACTTACCACGATGAGTTCATGAGACATGGTCGCTCTTCTTCTGAGGACAGGTATGAGACGCTGAATGACTTCTCAGCCAGATGGGATCACGAGGACGATGACAGTAATCGTGGTCTCATCCGAATCATCAGTGACGTAGAGGACGGGAAGCTATACTTGCGAAAGGACACATGTCTATGGGCCGATGCGATTGAGGACCTTGATGACCAAGAACTGAAGTACTACGTCTGCTGCTACGGTGATTTCGAAAGCGCCAGACTGGCCAACAAGCACTTCGTATTGACTATGGAACGTACAATCATAGAAGGGCATCCCTACTGTGATTCTGTCTTTCATGATACAAGAATCAACCAAGACCTCAGTCATCCGTCAGATGATTTCTTTGCCAGAATGGAACCGGAATGAAATAGGGTGGTGCCGAGGGCGAGATTCGAACTCGCGAACCCCTACGAGAATGGATATCCCATTCAGGTCAACCTTCTGATCTTGAGTCCATCGCCGTTGACCGCTTGGCTACCTCGGCATGTTGGAGCAAATCAGCTTGGTTGTCCATATAGCCATTTCGTAGGACTAACTGCATCATCTAAGGAGTATCCACTCGCATAGTCTTCTACAGCCACAACCATGTATCCAGACCCTTGCTATGAACAAGGAACTCAGATTGGTTAGTACAGAACATGGAGAAGGAGAAGCCAAGAGAGTGCCACACTAGGGGGACCAATGCAAATCTCTCAGACTCCTCCTTTCTTTTGTGCATTATTCTACCTCATGTGTTGGCTACTCTCGTTCGAATACTGCTGATTAACACAATAGCCCAAATCAGAAATGTGGCCCCCATCCCCAAGAACCAACTCTCTGATTGCAGATAAGCGGGGACTATTTCAACAGACAGTATATTGATTGCAACACCCTGCCCATACCAATGCAGCTGAGTCGAGCTGTGATTCCTGAGTTCAAAAGAAACGGCCACGTCCAGAAAGACGTTCGTGCCCCCCTCTAGGATGACGGGCAAGACTTCAGCACGTCCACCGTATCTGACTGTAGAAGCATTCTCAACCTCAAGCCTAGGATAATGACTACCCACCAACCAAGGGATGTCTTCATCCATGAAAGGAGGAGATGCGTTCACCGGAGTGAAAAAGAACCTGACCTGCTCGACAGTAAGGTCCACTGGTGTATCATCTATGATGTTAATCGTGAAGTTGAACCAGACTCTGGTCGGTACAGACTCGTACATAACAGGTTGTGCAGAAACCGTTATTGATCCAAAGTGTGGGTCATCATCAAGATATTGAAATGCCTCGGTCCTTCGTTCTTGACCATAACCATATACTGCTCTAGCAATGGTGTCAGTGTAGACTGCCATCACGAAGAATGAAACGGTTATGATGGTCAGAATGAGATAGATTCCCTTTCTCAAAACAGCACTCCTCCTTTACTCTCTGAGCTGCTCATCATTTGACCTCCGTCAGTAGTTTTTCGGCCCTCTTGTTGCTGGCATCCAACCGTAGCGCAGTTGTGACTGCGTACCATGCTTCTTCGTAGCTTTCAAAGCAAGCCATACCTCCCCCAAGTCGGTCCCCAGTTCCGAGTTTGACCTGTCCAGTGAGAGTACATTTGTAAAGGAATCTATCGCACCTTCATAATCTCTTTCGCTCTGCCTAAATCTACCTTCATGCCACAGTTTGTGATACTCACTATCAATGAACCCCTACGAGAATGGATGTCCCATTAAGGCCAACCCTATGATCTTGAGTCCATCGCCGTTGACCGCTTGGCTACCTCGGCATTCGTTCTGATACTCAATTGGGTCGATATATAGCAGTTTTGGACTTGCTCAGCAACTCGCAGTGAGCGCACAGGATATATGGGTTAGTCTATAATTGCAGTACATCAGACTCGCGAACTGGAGGAAATGGACCTGGCTAGGAAATGGATGGCAATCGCGAAAGCCGAGTTCATGGTGCAAACCTCCCGGCTCCGCCGTTGGCGTAAAGGAATCAGTCTATTGTTGCTGCTCTTTGGAGTCGTCTGGGCCCTATATATAATCCCAACAATCATGTCTAATCTTCTCGCCGAGCTTGGCACGACGGTCGAATTGGTCTTCATGGCAAGCTTTCCTAGCTTAATGCGTTCAGCAATGCTCTTCCTTTGGATAGTTCTGTTAGTCTATCCAATTTCCTACGCGCTTCAAGAAATTCGAATTGGACAATGGGAAATTATGCTAAGTAACAATGTCAGTACACGCGACATGATGTTTGGAATGTTCATGGGGAAGGTACCAAGCTATGGTCTGTTGGTACTCTTTGCAGCCCCGATTATGCTCTCACCCTTTGCATTGCTCTTTGAGGTCAGTTTACTGGGTCAGACTATCATGTATCTAGTCGTATACTTTGTAGCAGTTGGTACGCTCTTTCTTTCCACCCTGATCACTACAGCAATTCAGGCAAAGCTAGGTGATTCGCCTAGAGGGAACGATATAGCTAAGGCCCTAGCAATGGTAGTAGCTGTCGTGATTGTAGGTCCGATGTACGGTCTCATATACTTTGCAGACTCGATGTCGGCAGTTTTAGGCATGGATGTCTTTCTTCTTTTCCCATTCACCTGGGGTGCTGACGTTATTTCGTGGACTGTCATAGTGTTCAATGGAGTAGGCATAACGGCAAGCGCTTTTCTCAGCATCCTCAGATTAGATGCATTAACGAGCCTGCTTTTGCTGGTTCTTTTCACTGTGGGATCAGTGGGCCTAGCGGATCGATCTGCTGATAGGATCTTTAGTTTTGGTGCAGGGCCAAGAACAGAGAAGATTACAACCGTCGGTGAAGAGAATCGCATTCTGAAGAACATAAGACGCATTTGGCCAGGATCCTTCGGCGTGATGGTTGTAACGTCTATCAAGGAGTTCAGCAGGAAAATGCAGAACGTCTCTCGACTGGCCTACGGCGTTGTCCTATCTGTTCTTCTTCCAGTCATCTTGAATGCCTCGATTGGATCCATTGGAGAGGAGGCTCCGGCTGAAGTACGTGGAATAATCACTCTGATGACATTTCTCATGCTGGGCTTCATGTTGGCCATGTTAGCCGGGATAACATTCGGAGGGATTGGATTCCTCGAGTCCAAAAGTCAACTCTGGATAATAATGTCTGCACCGAGAGGCGCATGGAAGTTCGCCAAGGCCCGAATCACGCAGTCTTTGCTGCTTTCCATACCTCTAGCCATCATCCCCTCGGTACCGGTGGTAGTACTGTTTGGATTTGGTGTTGCTGAGTTTCTCGCCCTCGTCGCTTTTACATGGTGGACAATATCGGGTGCTGTTTTGCTCAGTACCGGAGTGACTGCGAACAATCCTGCATACGAAGATCAGAAAAGCACCGCGTTCTACGTTAACACCTTCGCATCCATCGTCTTGATCATGATTGTCATGATCCTCTCATTATTTCCAGCAATCTCTCTTATGACGATCTATGCGAGCTTGCCGTTGTTCTTGATCATACTCAGCACACCTCTCGTACTCGTCGGCATAGGTGTCTTCTTCATAGGCATAGGAAGAATGTCGAGAGCCGAAATCGCGTGACACTCACAACTGAAGCTTCACAATGTCTAGCATCTTGGGAATGATGACCTCGCAATCAGAAAATTCCCTTTCAACTAGCCCCTTGAACCTCTTTGTCTGTTTACCTGTTCCGTGGAAAGCGACCGCGACGCTCGGCTGCAAGTCCATTGCCATTGCCAACGCCACTTCTGGAGCACAAGTCGGTGAAGGTGATCCAGTTGGGAGGAAAGCCACGTTTGATTTGAAATTCCTCCAGCTCATGTACCCCGAATCTCCAGCGTGGAAGATACTTGTTCTCCCCCAGCTGACTCTAAACATGCTTATTGGCCGAGGATGAACTCCAACTAGACTTGCAACCTTCGCATTCCCTACAGTGAAAATGTCCTTCTTGTCCTCTGGGTTTCTCGAAGTGAGCTTGTCCGATGGGACATACTTCTCTAAATCGTCAGCAACCTGTCTCTCTGCTACTATGTGGGCACGTGTTGCTCCGAATAGTCGCCTCGCTGCGCCCCTGTTATAGTGATCACTATGGGTATGTGTATAGAGAATAAGATCTAGTTCCTTGATTGCCATACTCTGAATCTGCGTCGGGAATCTGGCGGTGTCGATTGCGGCAGTTCCATTGTCGGTTCTCACAATCACTCTAGAGGCTCCCAAGTACAGAAAGGCGATCTCCTTCTTCTCAAGCGTAAGTGAATAAAGCCTGCGTATTGAATCAACGACATCATTCGTATCTGCCAAAGGCTCCACTACTCCTCAGAGTCATTGACCTAGCAGCGCCCTCCCCTATGACTAAAGTGGTTTCCCATCAGAGTAATCTATTAGGCAGGATTATCCTAAGCAAATCCATACCCAGAAGTCTCTAGGCGTCAAGTAACAGGTCCTACTCCTCCAAAAGAGGTCTAATCTGTGCGTAGAAGTCAGTAAGTATCTTTGACTTGTTGTCCTCAGTTTCCAGGATGAACAAACGAATCTGTTGTCCGACCTTGATCTCCTTTATGAGACCCATGTCAACAAGTGGTTGCATTACCCTGTGAATCGTGGAGTGTGCCAGTCCAGTCTCCTTGGCGATGCGGCTTAGGTTGAAGAAGTCCTTCGGACGGTCTAGGAAATGTTGAACCACTCTGGTCTGAGCACGGGAGGCGAAGATCTTCTCAAGAAGCTTAGTCACTCTTGCAGGTCTGACATCTGGTTCCTCTGTTTTACTCATGCACAATAACACTCCCGATTTTCTTCCCCTCAAAGATGTTCCTTAGATTCTCTGGGTCCCTTCCATCGAAGATTACTGCGCTAATCTTTGATCGTTCTACGACTCTTATTGCGACAGGGTCAAAGAGCTTATACTCTCCTGCTCTAGTACCCCCAGCAGAAAGAATCGACCTGAGTTCTGCTATCTTGACAGTATCTAGCTTCTTTGCTCCAGACAGCTTTGGATCCTTGTCATATACCCCGTCCACGTTAGTGGCGTTGAAGAGCCTCTCAGCTCCAACGGTTTCTGCTGCAACTGCCGCCACAGCATTTGTCGATTGAGCAGGGATTAGTCCGCCCATAAGCACAACCTTGCCGTATTGGATTGCAGTCTCAAGTTCGTCAAGTGACTCGACAATCTTTGGATAGGCCACATCACCTAAGGCAGCACCAAGTAGCTCTGCATTCTGTCTTGCCATCTTGATACCTATCCAGTCACACTGAGCTTCACTTGCACCTAGCTCTCGGGCGGCCTCAATGAACATTCTAGCTGGTTTTCCGCCCCCGACTACGATGACCAGCTGATGTCCCTCTTTAGAAAGTCCCAAGATCACGTCCGCATATCTTCTGATTCGGTCAGTTAGGACCTCGCCTGCGTCGTCATAGAGGAGTGATCCTCCGATCTTGAGGACAGCTCTCAAATCTTGTTCTCCATCTGCCCAGAACTGCAGACGAGATGTCTTCACTTGGGTGATTAAAGAAGCTTATTTGGATGAATAGTCAAGCTCGACGATATTTCGAAGCTAATTGCGCAACCTGTAGAAACTGCCGGACAGACCGGAAAAGCACAATGAATCCTTTTATGCACACGCCACCGCAATTTGATTGTTCGAAGTGGTGACATTATGAGGCCGAGTAGAACGTGGCTATTCGCAGTTACTATGACAGCACTCTTTGTGTCAATGTCAGTAGTATCAGCCGATGCTGCAGTAGTTGACAGCATATACAGTTTCACGGTGACTTTCACAACACAGAGCACACGAGATGCGACTGGGCCGAGGGCTGAATCTAGTAGTGTTGGTCAGTTCCAAATCCAGGTGTACAATGTTACTCCTTCAGATCGGTATGAATACAATTACTATGGATATTCCATGTTCTTGTCATTCCCTGTAGACCGGAATGATACCGTTGACTTCCAAGACAACAAGGTCAGTTTCGACCTCTTTATATCCAATTCAGACGATGACGATAGAGCCGAGTCAGCTAGCATCAGATTCTATCCTTATGCCCCGGGAAACCCCGGTCGTGACATTTTTGTTAATCCCACTTGGAGTACTCATGAAACCGATTGGAATGATGCAGTTTCTGACGCAGAAGACGAGTCGACAGTTGCATCGCTTGTAGAGTCTGTCAGCAATGGCCAGTTCTCGCTGGATCTAGTTGTGGATATTGAGTCGACAGTTTCCGTAGGAACATCATCCCAAGCAGCGAATGGCACGATCACTTTCGACTATGATTCATTCTATGATGAAGATGGTGTCCTTTCGTCACACACCTTGACTACGCGAACTCATCTGCAGAACGAGAACTACACCAGCGACTATACCACAACGCTAAGCATAGTCAGAGGTGGAGCTGGAGGACTTCCCCCAGATCCCGCACTTGGTACAACCCTAGTCATAGCTGGCGGAGCGGCCGTTGCAGGACTTGTCATTGGGGTCATTGTTGGACGGAAATTCGCCTCCTAAAGCTCCCGCCCCCGACGAATTAATTGACCGTGCTAGTGTCATAAGACGGAGACATAGAGATAGAGTCTTTGGTCAAGCACCGTTGTCCATAAGCCTTTTAGGACAACCCCCTCCTCCGAATCAATGGCGGACTCATCCGAGTCAAGAGCCTTGCTGACATCAAGGATGTGAGGTTTTGGACAAATTCACTCCCAAGATAACATCAAAACGCTGGAAACCAGAGAATGAAAAAGAGCTGCTTGCAATTTGGGCGGACGAAGACACATATCGCTTTGATATGGATTCGGACAAACCGTGGTATACCGTAGATACGCCGCCGCCGTACCTTTCAGGTCCAATGCATGTCGGACAGGTTATTCACTATACGCAGATTGACCAGATAGCACGGTATCGGAGAATGCAAGGCAGGGAAGTCAACTTTCCATTGGGAATCGATAGGAACGGTCTCCCAGTGGAGGTCCGAGTTGAAAAGGGGCTTGGAATCAGCATGCATGAAACTCCCCGAGATGAGTTCATCAGACTTTGCCGGGAACAACTCGACAAAGACGAAAAGATTGCACTTGACGGCTTCAAGAGGGTGGGCATAGCATTCAACACCTACGAAAAAGAGGGCAGTTACCGGACTGATGACTCCAACTACAGAGCAATAACTCAGGCGACTTTCATCGATATCTGGAACAAAGGACTTGTGTATCGTGATGCTCGTCCCAACAACTGGTGCTTTGAGTGTGGTACTACAATAGCCGATGCAGAGGTAGAATATTCTGAAAGACCAACAACACTGAGTTATCTCTACTTTCATGTAGATGGGATGGAACCACTCAAGATCGCCACTACACGTCCAGAGCTTCTCAGTGCCTGCGGAGCTGTCTTCATTCATCCGGATGACGAACGCTATCAAGGTTATAGTGGAAAGAAGGCAAAGGTGCCAATCTTTGGTCAAGAAGTTCCGATAATCGAGAGTCCAACAGCCCAAATGGAGTTTGGAACTGGAGTTCTCATGGTTTGCAGCTATGGAGATCAGGCCGATGTTATGGCATTCCGAGACTATGCGCTCAAGCCGATTGGTGCTGTTTCTCCTGATGGCAGGATGACTGAAGCTGCAGGCAAGTACGCTGGAATGGAGATTGAGGCTGCTCGAAAACAAATCGTTGAAGATCTGAAATCCGAGGGGCTTCTCTACAGCCAAGAGCCTGGAACGCAACGAGTGCCGCTATGTTGGCGAAGCAAGACCCCCATCGAGTTCATTGCAATGGAGGAGTACTACATTAAGCAAACTGACTTCATAGATGAGCTTAGGAAGATAACTGATGAGACCACATTCTTCCCGTCGCATCATAGACAGATTCTCCACAACTGGTTAGACAGAGTGACCGTAGACTGGCCAGTGAGCCGCCGAAGATACTATGGAACAGAGCTCCCCATTTGGTACTGCAACTCATGCGGAGAAGCCGTTGTGCCCGAGCTTGGTGAGTTACGATACTACCAACCATGGAAAGAAGATCCTCCATTCAGTAAGTGCCCCAAGTGTGGCGCTGAAGAAGGATTCAAGGGCGAAGAACGAACTTTCGACACATGGATGGATTCGTCAATAAGCGGGATGAAGGTTGTGGGCTATCTCCAGGATGACAAGTTCTTCAAGAAGGGCTTTGGTAGTGTAATGCGACCTCAAGGCAAGGACATTGTGAGAACTTGGCTATACTATTCCCTGCTTAGAACCTTCCAGCTCACCGGAAAGCCGGCGTTCTGTGAGATTTGGGTTTCAGGCCATGTTGTGGACGAAAAGGGTGAGACAATGAGCAAGTCAAAGGGCAACTCACCTGATCCTCTACCCATAATCGAGCAGTACGGTGCAGATGCTATGCGTCTCTATGGCGTCTTGGAGGCAGGCTTGGGAAGTGACATACGGTTTTCCGAAGAGCGTCTTGCCGGTGTTTCCAAGTTCATGACCAAGTTGTGGAACATTGCACGTTTCATCTCGATGTTTCGTGAACCACCAGAAATGAAGTTCAAAGAGCTTACCCCCGTGGACCAGTGGATCCTTTCCGAAGCTAACAGACTTGTGACTACAATAATCCCTGAATGTGACCTTCTAGACTTCCATAAGCCAATAATTGAAATCAGAGGGTTCACTTGGAATCTGTTTGCAGACCACATTCTGGAATTGCTCAAGGGCAGATGCTTCAATAGCGAGGATGTTTTCACGGAGAAGGAACAGACTTCTGCTTGGTTTGCCCTTCATAGTGTCTTGAAGATAATTCTGAGAGTACTCGCTCCGCTTACACCATTCATCACTGACCGCATCTACAGAGACCTCTATAATCCGAACGGGATTCATCTGAACGACTATCCATCTCCAAGGGAGGACTGGAAGTCAAAGCTCGTAGAGCACACTAACCTCCTAATGCAGACAAACAGCGGTTTCTGGAAGTTCAAAAGAGAGAACGGCCTTTCGTTGCGACAGGGTTTGCCGGCTGCAATCATATCTAAGGATCTGAAACCCTGGGCCAAGGACATACAAGCCATGCACGGAGTCGAAAAGATTGGCTTTGGAACGCCCGATGGAGACGACTATGTAGAGGTTAATCTACCTGAAACGGAGGAAACGATATTCATCAAGCCGCCCACAGCGGCAGAATAACGCGGACAAGCATACTACCCGGTTCAGGGCTCCACGACTATGTCTCCTTCGTGGGCAACGGGGCACTTCATGCTGTTGGCCACAAAGCAATACTTGGCTCCTAGATACAGTGCTCTCTCAAACTTGGATCGTAGCTCTTCAGACTCAATTACGACTCTAGCTCGATTGATGATCTTGGTGATTTCAAAGCTACGCCCCACCTGTTCAAGGGTCCCGGTCCCTTCACATTCGAATGCTTTGAATTCAATATGCATTCTCTTTGTGAAGTAGACAAATGAATTCACAAAACAGATTGTTGCAGAGGCAACGAAGAGGTCCTCTGGTGAGAAATACTCGGGATTGCCTTCGAAACCTTTGGGCCACGAGACTCTGAGGGACGGCTTCCCTTCGAAGATCGCTTCTCCTCCCCGCTCATGGTCCCAAGCAACCTTGAGACGATATTCCTTTGGCTCCTCACTCAAGAGAATCACTTACTTGACGGTGAAGCTGCGTGAGAGAAAAGGGTTTAGGCCATTACATTTCCAGCATTAGTTTCTTGATTCTCTCAGTCATGACAAGTGCTTCTTTCCAGGGTCTCTGCCAAAGGTTTCTACCAAATAGGAATCCGTTTCCACCTTGTTCTAGAGTTACCCTGGCCCTTCGCAATAGGTCATCATCACCCAACCTGCTACCGCCAGAGAATAGGACCGGAATCTTGCCCGCTGTTTTAACTACCCTGTTGACCCTCTCTTCGTAACTAGGCTCTAGCGAGGAATAAGGCTCTGGCTGGTCTCCTCTTGTCTTTGGGTCATCCACTGGAACATTCAACTTGACGGCATCTGCTCCAAGCTCAAGCGCAACCCTAGCGGCATAGTCAATGGCGTACAAGGAGTTTCGACCGCCTTTGATGTCGATTGCTTCGCCACGAGGATATGACCAAAGGATTATGGGCATTCCATATCGATCGGCATCAGCCTTTATTCTTCTGAACTGAATGAAATCATCCGTCTGTCGTGGGCTGCCAACATAGAGAGTGTATCCTATTGCATCCGCGCCAATTCGAACAGCGTCCTCTACTGAAGCTGTCAGTGGAGATATTGCATGGGAGTCAGGAGGGATTCTTGTCTTGCCATTGACCTTCAGTACAATTGGCACTGCACCGGCGTACTTCCTCGCGTAGATTTGTGCCAGCCCCAAATGAAGTGCTATACCTGAGTAACCCCCTTCAAGAGCCAGCTTGAATTGGAATTCAGGATTCGCTGATTCGGGATTGGGAAAGAATGTTGATGGGCCGTGTTCCATGCCCTGGTCTATTGGCAAAATGAGCATACGCCCGTTTCCTGGACCGTGTTCATACATTAGTCGATGCAATCTAACCCTCTTGCCCAGAGTTAGGTGATCTAATTCGTCGAGCCTTGAGGTCATTTCAAATCAATCCTGTCGGGAAATTGTCATGTCCCGATTTCAATCCTTCCTGAATCGACTTGAGAGAAGAAACGGGCTTCTAAAGCTTTGATTTCTCAGCCTTGATTACCAAAAAGAACGGAATACGGCTTTCTCTTTCAAAGAAATCATTCTTCTTCACTGGAGTGGGTTCCTCAACCCTGCTAATTACAAACCCTGCACCAAGTAGCGTGTTGACGTAGGTCGAGATAGTCCTATGAAAGAAAACTATGGGCTGTGGGAATTCCTCACCATCATAAGACTTCCAGAACCGCTCGTATGGTTCTTCTTGGAAGTAGAAGTCCATCTTGAAGAATAGGCCCCTTCTCCGATGGGTTCTTGGATCCTTCTTTCCGAATTCCCAGGAGCCCGGACCATAGAAATTGAATGCTGGATGAGTCACCGAGAACACGAGGAATCCCCCTGGTTTCAGCACGCGGTGAATCTCCCTCAAGGCAGCATCAAAGCAAGGAGTGTTCAGCAGAACTAGGTTACAGAGCACGCAATCGAATGTGTCATCCGAAATCGAACCTAGATTGCAGATGTCTCCCTCTTCAAACCTGACGGTATCTTTCTCGACCACGTGGGACTGTGCAATCTCGATTAGTTTCGATGAAATATCTACTCCCAACACACGAGCACCCATTTTGGCATAATGGCGAGATAGATAGCCTTCACCGCATCCCGCATCAAGAATGTAAAGACCGTCTACGTCCCCCATGAGAGACTCGACACAAGGATTGAGGATTTGCTGATGATGCGGTGTTCCCATGTCTCCTATGAGATCAGCATAGGCCTGCGCATTTTCATCCCAAAGACCAGTTATGCGCGCGTCCATGAAACGAAAATATGAATACTCTCATGTCAAGGTTTCGACTGCCTTGGGCAAGCCTTTCAGAATCGGCTCCAAACGGCCTTGGTGGCAGCAGTTGTCATTTCCACAACCGGAGCCATTGCCTCCTTTGTTGCAAGGCCAACTTCAGCAGCCACTTCCATTAGCGGTGTATGGCTAACAAAGACACTCTCGTTTTCTTCATAGACGGCAAAGCTGCATGGAAACAACGTTCCAACATCTTTGGAAACCTCTATAGCGGCTTTCGCGATTTCGGGTCCACAGGCAAGAACGAAGGTATACTTGGGATAGTTCTCAATTCCCAGCTTCTCCTTCAGTACACCATGAATCGACTTCGACAGCAGCACTGTGAAGCCCTCGTCTATAATCGCCTGTTCGACCCTTGCTACTGCCATTTCAAACTCACAGTCAACTTCCTTACGCAATACCTCGACCATGGGTCCTAGCATCTCTTACTCTTTGAAATGCGTTTTCCTATGGTTGCGTCATAGGGCATGCTTATTATATTGGTCACCCAATACATCGACGGAGTTCAGATTGATGTCGAAACAAGAAGTCAAGGGAAATCTTCTAAGTCCTCTACCAGTCGCCCTCGTTGGCGCCCTTGTTGACGGACGCCCGAACTATCTAGTGATTGGGTATATCTCCCCTTTCAACTTTGGAAGGCATATCTTCTTCAGTCTCTTCAAGAAGCGATACACCAGAATTGGAATACACGAAAACATGACCTTCAGCGTTAACATTCCCTCTGAGAGCATTCTAGAACAAACCAAGATATGCGGCAGCAAGTCGGGCCGCGATGTGGACAAGTCAAAGCTCTTTGAAACCTTCTATGGCGAGCTGAAGACAGCTCCCATGATCAAGGAGTGCCCAATCAACATGGAGTGCGAAGTCACAGAGATTCTCGATTATGACCCCAATGAAGGAATCATTGGTCGGGTCGTTGGCTCTTACGCAGACTCTGAATGTCTCGATGAGGATAAGCTCGACATGAGAAAGGTACATCCATTTGTGTGGGCAACTGGTGGGGACTTCAACTACTATAGTCTAGGGAGCAGGCTTGAGTAACACTCGAAGAAGTATTGAAGTGGTGGACCGGGCGAGATTTGAACTCGCGACCTTCTGAAAATCCGATTCACAGGGATATCCTATGACTTTGCGAATCAGACGATCTACCAGGCTGATCTACCGGCCCATCGTTAGCGACTCTTCCAAGAAGAGATTCTTAAAACCTTGTCTGAGTGTGATTGGACCATCGCGTAGCACGACTCAGACGTCAATACCAAACGCTTCGGAAAACCGCTCAACTTTGGCGAACTCTCGGAGAAACTCTCTTCCTTTCTCTGTTAGAACGTAGACTTTGGTGCTGCTTTCCGTTCCAATATCTTCAATCAGCTCTTTCTCAACTAGCTCTTCAATGTACTGGATCAAACGGTCGTGGCTGAGATTGGCTGAGTACAGAATCTTGGTGGGTCCCGCGCCTTCCTCACCCTCAATCTGAATAGCACGCATCATGTCAGCTAGGATGCGTACCTTTGAGCGGTAGGCGCGCTTCTTTGTCATTGTTCTCTTCCCGATTTCAGTAACATGACCAGGAAGGACATGAGGCCCAGGAACTGGAACGCCTGACTGACTCCATATGCACTAATGTTCATAGTTGCAAAGATTCCAAAGATAAGGCTGAGTAGCAGAAACAAGAACCCTGCAAGCACGTAGAGGGCAAATCGAGTTCTGATAGCTGCATAGTTCATTAGAGCTTGCATCACAACAATGAGAAGAACTAAGATTGCGATGAGTTCAAGGTTAGGATCAATCAGGAATGGAAGTGCCATGAACGCCGCTTCAGACGGCATCTGGCCGCCGCCACCACGTCGTGTCGATACAGCGAACAAGACAAAGGCCATGATTTTCAAGAAGCCATATGCCATTGACACTACATTCTGCATCATGTCCGCATCAGGGATTGACCCTCCTGCAGCTATGACGAAGAAGTATAGAGATCCAATTACACGACCGAACATGCTTGCAGAGAGAACGAGGAACCCAGTTGAGAGGTCTGAAAGCCGTTTCTGCTCTGTCAGCCTGTAGGCTGTGTTGGCCTGATGAGAAATCATCAATGCAATGACGCCGCTTATCGATTCCAGAATCAAGTCAAACCTGATGAGAGTTAGAAGTGGTTCTTGCATCATTTTGCGCCAGTCCCGGACTTGGCAGCCCTGGTCATATTGTCCTTGGATGAATCATCCATTCTTTTTGATTGATTGTGTGACATAGTGATTGAATCGCGGGTTAGGAAGCGAACAGGTTTACTATACGAATCATCCAGAGAATTCGTTCATCGCCCCTTTATATCAAAAGATCAGTGTATTATAAGAGTCGAAAGATGAAGCCCGCCACAAAAATCGCCGTAATAGCATCGTCTCTCACACTTCTTTTTCTCCTATCATTCTCATCTTTTGTCGTCACTACTGACGCAGCATCGGTTCTCGAGAACTCTGAGAGAATGAAGGTTGAAGTAGGTGACGCATTCTACATTGATGCTTGGGGCGCAGGTAGTTCGCGTGACAATGTCGAGGACTCACGTGTACTGACGGAAATCCACTTGGAGTTCGAGGTGTCAATGAGGGGCGAACGAGGGGTTGTATTCAATCTAATATCAGGGTCTTTTGTTGCCAACTACTCTCACTACATCTTAGCAGAGGGAGTAGGGGCTGCGGGTCGCCCCGGACAGGGTAGATTCAATGGCACGATTACCTTCGTCTTTCGATTCAACCTGACTGGGTCTCTTGGTGAAACTGTCCAGATTACTCTACTTGGCGGTGTCAAGAGAACTGAGAATCGAGGACCAGTCCTAGTCATGGCTGGGTCCGTTGCCTTAGACGGGATTGACTATCGTCTTTGGCAAATGGGCCGCATTCACAGACTACAAGAATGATGGAAGTAATCGACAACTGCGGGCAGCGGAAACACGTCGAGTTTCGCTGCAATGAATGGCGGGGTTCGCCCCGCCCTTCCATCACCCAAATTCCTGTCAAGCTTTATTACTTCAGTTTCGCTAATACACACAGGAATGGGCTATTGAATCTGAGTTCAACGAGAAACACAGTCATTGGTCCACCACTTATCCTGTTATTTGAGGGGTTCTACGATACCTATTGAGATGAAGACAAGATATCACAATCTTGGACCTCTACTGAGTTATTTGAGTAGAAGGTTCTCGAACAAGTATGGCAAAGTATGGGAGTTCGAGGAGGGAACAGTAGCTGTCTTTCTTCGGGACAAACTCATGCTCAGGAATATGCAAACTCTTACGGTCACTGTCACAATTGAATGGAGGAGATTCTGGGATGACGTGACGATTACGATAGTAGCCACTGGCGGCAGAGAGGGCATATTTAGGTTGGACTTCTGGGCCGCTGAAAACGCCGCTGAACGCTGGGCAGAGAGAGAAATCAATCAGGCCCTGATGCGAATAGACGGCGGTGCTCAGACAACCTATCGTGCTCGCAGTGAGAGGCCAATGGAGTAGATCAATACCACTACTGATTGAAGACCGTATCCATCAGCTTTCCGAAATCTGCGGCAGGATACGTTATTCGACTATGTCTGAGTCCTAGATCTACAAACGTTTCAGCTGTTTTGATTGCGGTTTTCAGAGGATTCACTATTGGAATCGGGGGATTTTCGACAGCTTCGTCGGCCAGATTGAAAGCCATAGACATGCAGCCCAGGACAATGCTACCAGCACCGTTCTGTCTTGCCATCTCGACGCCTTTCGCTACCTGCTCGTGACTATCGCTCTTGCCTCCGCTCCACATGTCAGTCACACAGTCTTCTACAAACTCAACTGAGGCCAGCCTGGCTTCCAGCCCCATTTCCCTAATTCGGGCCCGTACTCCATCTCCTGATGCTTCACCGGCTCTAAGGATGGATAGTACACTGAATCGATCTGAAAGCATACATGCGAATAGGTATGAAGACTCGGCAGGGCCAATTACAGGAATGTCCATCAGTTCTCTTGCAGGTTCTAGGCCCGGGTCTCCCGCACATCCGATCATAATCGCATCATACTTGCCTTCCTTTCGAATCTCCAAGAGCCTTCGTAGCATCGGCGCAACGGCCATGTGATGCTCAATAGCAGACTCGATGGAAAGTGGGCCCTCACCTACTTCCATCACGGAAACATTCGTGTCTGAGCGAGCAATCGCATTCGCTGTCTTTCTTCGTCGGTCGAGCTCTTCTTCAGGCATTCCGTCGCCAGGGAGTAGATAGAGGATTTCCATTTTCGTCGCCTCTAAACTCCGAGGTAGACAACCCTATTTCTCTTTCACGGAATAGTCCCAAAAGACCCAGACAAGCGTTCAGGACATGAATACTCAATGAACCCACGAGGAAGCTTGTTCTTGGACCGAAGAAGACCACTAGGACATGAACTCATTTCATTGAGTCCAAGCACCTCTGCCGAAGCGTTTCCTAGATTTCTTCTATGGGGACACAACTACTATACTGAATTCAGCGTGTCTTTCTGATGATGATCACCAATACAATCAACACTACCGGCACACCAACTCCAATTATCAACCACTCTGTCGGAAAGCCCACGCCTGGCTCAGTAGGAGTAGTATCAGTTGTTGGCGGGTCAAACTCGATTGAATCAAAGACTTCTACATTGTCTATTGCAGGTCCTGCTGGAGTTGAGAATCTGAAATATCCAGACGCCGAATGGGTGTTGTCCTGCCCGGACATTCGATGAGTTCCATTAATCCACACGTTGAAGAGACCAGTTGAATCCCTTGTAATGTCTACATGGTATCCACCAAGAACATCCTGTTCTGTATGGTATTGTGCAATCTGTTGATCTTCGTTACCAGCGAATTTCTCAAGAATGAATCCTCTGAAACCATGGTCGTCAGGAATCATTTCCGTTTTTAGTGCGTAGCCGTCCGGAATGCCGGTCGCAATGTCACTATCATCAGATATGAAGAACACGTAGAAATGGGTAAGACCGGGTTCGGTTGGTGGCGAGTTTATGTCGAAACTCCAAGTTCCGGTTGCTACAGTGCTAGGGTGAGATGCTAGATTCCATATCCACCCTCCCCCTTCGCCTGTGGCTCTTAACAAACCATCATCTGCTGAATAGTTACCATCAACTAGAACTGCCGGGACTGCTGTCATATTGATTCCATTGATTGTCCATCCAACATAGTTGCCGTCACTGAAGTCATCAGACCATACCATTGTAGCACTACTCTCAAGGGGCATGGAAACAACAGACAACAAAAGGATGCTACACGATAAAGTCAGAATTGTAGACCAATATCTACTCATTTTCAATTCCAATCCTCCACCGACACGAAACAAGATTCTCCGAATCATTATCTATCTAAAAAGACTTATCGTAATGGTGTCAATTCTGCGACCTCCTCAAAACCAAAAACATGTGGAGAGATCCTGCACAGGCAACTCTTCTCCCACTGTTAATCCCGGTCCATGTAGTCCTTCTTTCGTGGAATGGCCCCAAAAGACGCAGACACGCATTCATGACGAGAGAATCGATGAGCCCCTTGGAAAGCTTTTTATTATGACACATAGGGGTAAGTCTGCTTTCGCGTCATAAGGTGTCAGGCCGGATGCCGTCGGCGAGTGCCAAGCGATGATGGCCCGTGATTTCCAGGCGCGAGTACAAGATGCGGACGTGAGATAGACCGGCGCGAATGTGTCGGAATCCCCTCAGGTCTAAGATACGCTCAGCAGTGTGCAGGTTATTACGGGTAAGCTATCTGCTACCTCGTCATGCCTGTACTTCATCAAGTCAAGTTCAAGTGTGTAAAAAGTGTGTATGAGGTCTTTCCTTGCCATTCATACAATACTTAGGAACAACTCTAGTTGATCCTGCTAGAGGACACTGCTATCGGCTTGGGGTTAAGACATGCAAGTGGAACGGGCTCGCATCCGAGTCCGTCGCGAACGGCTCAGTAGTGTCGCTAACCTACCCTGTGGAG
>CP070761.1:1855030-1856804 GCA_020348985.1 Candidatus Thorarchaeota archaeon
CACTCTGTCTTTCAGTATCATCTTGAGAACTAAGTGGCAAATGGTGCAGATGAGCCAACTCCCCTACCCGCTACTGCTGATTTGAGCTTCGCCCGTACGGAGTCCTAAACCATTTCATGAAGTGGCGCGAAAGACTGAGAAGTTTCTCACCAATAGAGGTCATTGAGAAGTGAAGGTTGCGAGAGTAAGAGGGTCTAATCAGACTGGGAATCGGTTTGTCCACCAAAGATGCTATCCCAGCCGAAAGTAAGTGGCGACAATAATACCCATCCTATGAGTAATCCAATCAAGACATGTACAAACATGATGTTGGCAACCAAGATATCAATAACGAAACCAATCAGGAATGCTAGAATTCCAAGATACCCCCCAATTCTATTGGACTTCATTATCAACCACGATGAAGCAAAAGCCAAGACCGCACTAAGCAGAATCAAAGGCCCCCAGAAGAAAAGGCGTAGTGTCCAGCGAGTAAAATGCCATGCTAAGTAGTCGCCAACGATTGCATTTAGAAGAGCCTCACTATTAGTCAGGATCATTATCCATGCAAAGAAGGCTGCAACTCCGCCAAGAGCGTAGAACAAGAATTGAGCAGCAATAAGTTTGGGTGTTGGCCATGTCATACTGATGCAGTCTGTGATTTTGCTATTTACCATTTCCCAATTCCATGTAATTGTACTAGTCCTCGGCCAATCATCCTCGTCTTCCCTCACTCATGAAGTTTCATCACTCCCAGCATCTTCGCCTTGCATGGCTAGGCAAGACTTTCGTAGAGGATACATACCAACTAGTAGAACCAGTGCACATAGAATGAAGATTAGAGGTAAAGCATAGGCAAGGGGGCTAGCAACGTCTCCGGGTTGAAAGACAAACAAGCCGGTCACTGAAGCCGCAATGGACACGATTGCATACTGGATTACTTCCACTGGCTTGAAACTCCACTCGATGTTCCTTACTTTGTAGAATGAAACAAGTGAGCCGAGAAAAATCCCAAGGAAATATGATCCGATCATAGGCACTATTGATTCCGATACAAGTTGAGATGCCCCAAGGCTTATTGTTGCAGTGACGAAAAGTCCAGTTGTCCATAGGAGTAAATAAACTCGGCCGTGTTCCTCCAGCCGGTCTTCCAGGGATCCGGGAAGTGGTTTCCGGAGACGCCTCCGAATTTTAGACCTCCAGAGAAATGCTATTACAAAAGCGGGGCCAAATGTGCCTACCAGGAGCAATAGGGCAGGAACGTTCCTCTGCACGGACTGCAATAAGTAGTCGACATCCGTTTCGTAAGCGAGTCGCTGACTTGAAAGCGCTAGTCGAATGAAATCCCATCCGTCGAGCGATGTGGCATTTATCGTCATCCCTTGTAAGACCCCATCCTGTCGCTCCCAAGCTAGGAAATACTCCAGAGCGCCCAGTTCAGTAGAGTCAATGGATGTGGTGAGAGTCATCTCTCCCCACCATTCCTGCTCCAGACTAATGCCAGCGGAGTGGTTCAACGCTTCATCGATTTCGTCCCAGTGTCCAATAGGCAGGAAAAAGGGTAGGCTCGAGTTTCGAAGAACCCAATCCTGACCGAATTGCTGTTCAACCGGAACTATGCCTTTGAATTCCAACAGGTTTTCAACAATCTTAGATGTGTTGATGATCGAAGGGGTCTCTGCTGGGCGAATCCTGAAGCTTGAGCCAGATGAAATCCCATATCCATCAAGGATATCAGTAACAAAGGTGTCTCCCGCGTGGATTTCTGCTGTAACAGAGTATTGAACCTCATCAT
>CP070761.1:1856904-1930245 GCA_020348985.1 Candidatus Thorarchaeota archaeon
TCAATTTCAGAGCACCTGAAGTCACTGCCGGAGAAGCGTTTCTGACATTTCTAAGGGCACAGATAACACTAAACGGCGAGTCGATTACGTACACATATTTCCGCCGAAGTATACCAATAGATCAACGAAGCATTCGTTCAGGATATGATGCGAACTTCTCTGTTGGTTCCACTATTTCGATAATGGAAGACAAAATGATACTCTACAATGCATCAGATACGGGGAATTGGGTTTTCACTGTTATTCTGACTATGTCCTATCATCTGTTTCAATCACGGGCCGAATCTGTCCGCATTCTTGTGTTCGCATGGCCGTAGCTAGGTCCACAATCAGAGATATCCCGGGTGCCGATTCACCTCTTCTTCCAGAGCAATGTAGTCGAGCTGATGTGAAGAGAATTCATCAGATGCAATTCTTTGCGCCTAACTCAGCTTCTTTAACAGGGATGATTATGAAGTAGAATGGGTGAAGACTTGAATCTGAACAGGGACCATGTACTTCTCATATCGATATCGACCCTTCCGTTGGTACTAGGTTCTGCTGTCGCCTATGCAATCGCGGATTCAACTCTTGTGGGAAACATTGTCACGAATCTGCCAAGCTTCACTCCTCAACAGATCATAATTCAGTCCATAGTCTCGACAATCCTTGGTGCAGGCGTAGTATTCTCACTGTTCTGGCTAATGCGCCGACGCGGAAAGAAGACGAAGAAGTTCGTTGTCGCACTGGTGGTTTCTCCCATCCTCTTCTTTGTATCGATCTTCATGGGTCAGGCATTCCTTCTCATACTGTTCAAAGGGGCTACAAATCCTTTCCAGGGTCTTGTTCTAGTCTTCTCACTTGCAGTCTCTCTATTGTCAATCGCCCTCGTAGTGATAGATGCGCTTCCTCATATGATTAGAAACATCTTCGTTGCCTTCTACGGCAGCGTCTTTGGGATCTTCATGGGTGTCACCATTGTGACTTCAAGTATGATTGTCCTAGTAGTCACCTTGATCGTTGAGGATCACTTCCTCACCAAGTATTCCCCAGTGCCCGAGACAGCAACCCTATCAGGAAAGATTGGCAAAGATCCCTTTGATTACACACGAATACAGTCAGAGAGCGTGGCAGTAGGCGTCGGCGACTACGTTGCCTTTTCACTTATTGCAGCACACGCTTTCATCTTCTTCCCCACCTATGTCTGGTTGATGTCGGTCCTACTAGCATTCGTTGGAGTCGTCATCAACATCACGGTGCTGGCTGAAGAAGAGAAGATTCTTCCTGCAATCCCTTTACCCGGCCTTCTAGCCTTGTTTCCATGGGCTGTTCACATCAGCACTCTAGTCCTCATGGTCGGTTAGGTCAAAGCATGTTCATTATAGGGCGTTGTTCAGAGTGGTTCTCTCTACGTCCGAGCCTGTCAATCTTCTTGGTCTAGACCCTCTTCTTGAGCTTCGAGATTAATGGAACGCTCAGCGGATCCACACCCCTTAGCTCTGCCATCTCTACAGACGCCAAATCCAACCGATAGACATGTCCAAGTGTTTCTGCGAGTCTAGTGGATCCTTCAGATTCAAGTTGAAGAGAATCAACTCCCTGCTCAGACAGAATGCTTCTGGTTTCTTTGATTCTCTTCTTGACTCGTTCATCGTACCAGTTGGAGCTAAGAAAGACGGGCATGACTCTTCTTTGTCGATAGAGCACATACGCCTCAATTTCATTGTGATTCGCTTCAGGGAGCTCTGAATGAAAGGAGGGCGTCTTGGAATTCTCGTTGATTTGGCATTTCGCACGATAGGCAACGGGCGCAAGATGTTCCGCACCGACAAATACTGGTAGGACATCAGAAAGCTCATGTGCCACTTTGTTGGGTGTAAGTCCTGACTTGGCCCACGACTCGGGCATTCTTTCTAGCTCGTGCGATGCAGCGATCAGGTCACTCATCGGGATACCAAGCAGTGTCTCAATGAGCGGGAGAACAATCGACAGTATCAGAGGTACTGCTGCCCTTGGCTGAATCCCGTCAACAAGCTTATAGACTGGCACATCCGTGGCCATATCTTGAAGTTTCCCGCCGCTTGTGATTACGAATGCACTACCTCTTCTCTCACGAATCTCGTTGAAAGATAAGAGGGTCTCTTCTGTGTTCCCAGAGTAGCTGACAACGATTGAGACCCAGTCTTTGTCGACATACTTTGGCACACCGTAGTCTCTGATTTGGACTACGGGAATCTCCGCAACGTTCCTGACCAATCCTTTGCAGATGTCTCCCGAGATTGCGCTTCCTCCCATTCCCACAAGGCACACTCCTTGAATGCCTTGTTTCGCGAGAGCTCTCGCACTATCGATTATTGCTTCTGAAGGACTTGAGAGCCTGAGCATCTTCGGAAATCCTTCCACCAATGCTCTCATGCTTGTGGAATCAATGTCAATTGGCTCACTCATCACATCGCCCAGTGTTTCTTTGCTGGCTGAGCCTTAAAGTTGACTACTCCACTGGTTTCTGCTGACTTGCAGACAAGTTTCTTTAAGTGATTGACAATGAACCACGGTGAGGTGTTGCGCCAATTGAGGGATGCCCGCCTAGCCATAGAAGTCGACGGACACCAAATTGACAATCTGTTTTGGACCCCTGAAGATGGCTGCGGCTCTTCAGCGCTTCTGCTCCACCCCCATCCACTTTACGGTGGAAACATGCTTGATGCTGTTGTATCAATGATTCACAGGACTCTCGCAGAGAATGGGTTCTGCACACTTCGCATCAATTTCCGCGGAGTTGGACGCCAGGATTCAGTCTTTGCTGGTGTTGGCGGCGCAGTGGAAGACGCCTTGATGGCTCATGCCTCTTTGGTACGAGCTACTAAGCATTCCCAGGTGGGAGTACTAGGCTATTCATTTGGAGCGTCTGTGGCACTTCATGTTGCTGCTGAATATGACGTTGCATTTCTTGTTGCATTGAGTCCATCCTACAAGATAGTGGAGGAGGTGAAAGAGAGTCAAGACATCCTACCTAGAATCAAGTGTCCAGTGCTTCTGGTTCATGGATCCAAAGACTCAGTTGTCCCCCCTTCAGACTCAGAATTGATAGCCAGCCAAATTGGTTCGAAAGATTTCACGATGGAAATCTTGGAAGGAGTAGGTCATTTCTACCACGAATCTCTCGACTTTGTCGGGCGGACATTGTCAGAATTTCTAGAGCGGCTTCATTCAAAAGGCACTGGTCGGAAGAGCTAGGCTTAAGAGCGACATGCACACGAACGACTTGTGACCCCGAACATGCTGGAAGCAGTAATCTTTGACCTTGATGGTACTCTTACCGTTCTAGCGCTTCCACTGGACGCAATGCGCCGTGACACCAAAGCCTTCTACATCAATCAAGGATTGCCTTCGGACATGCTGGAGCCAGCTGACGGCATTTCAAGTACCAGAGTAAAGGCCCGGGAGTACTTCTTTGAGAGGGGCATTTCTAATGATGCATGGAGTGCAATGCAGCATTCAGTTGATTCAATTCTAAGCAAACATGAGGCAAGTTCTGCCATCGGGGCCATGCTGATAGATGGTGTGTTGCCAGTAGTTGAGCAAATCCGGAGTATGGGTCTGAAGACGGCAATACTCACAAACAACGGCAGGGAGGCTGTTGACTTGATTCTAAAGGAACTGCCCCTACAAGGCTTGTTCGATGTTATCCAGACCAGGAACGAATCTCCCAACCCTAAGCCATTTCCGGAGGGGTTGCTGAAAGTGGTTGACCGTCTGGGAGTTTCTGTAAGCAAGACCCTCTATGTTGGAGATGCCCGTATTGATGGGGTTGCTGCAGGACGGGCCGGCATCGAATTCTGGGGGGTTTCAACAGGCGAGACCTCTGAAGGCGATCTTTACTCTGTCGGCGCAGCACTTGTCACGGACGCACTCAGCGAGATTCTAAAGCATATCCGAATTCGAATGTCTTCGAAAGCATGATCAAGCCGTATGCTGAAGGAACATGCTGGCCAATTGTTAAGGAATACTAGTCACTTACGGTCCACTGGATACAACGGCCATTTCCACGACACTTGATTGTCAGTTCTGATTCGACCGAGTCTTGTCCCTCGGGCAAGAGAATACATCCTATTTGCATTGCAATGGTCTTCCTTGATTCTTGCTTTGTCACAGACGATTATATACGGTAATCCGTCCGAAATCGTTACAAGAGACAATCCCAATCCCGGACGTGCCAGCCCGTGACTTCGAGGTCGACCTAGATGAACATAGACGAAGGTGCATACCTAGTGCTAAGTGCGGCTAAGGGAGCATTCTCTACACGTCTACCTCCGTTCCCAAGGGAATGGAATCCCATCGATCGACCGTATGTTGCTCACTTGATTCCTACCAGCGATGAGATATTCAGGGTATTCCTGTCAAATCCAACCTCTCCCTCCTCTGTGTGCAATCTAGACCTCTCAATGAATCGGATAGAGGGGTTGCCGGTCAAGTCACTGGTTGAGGTCAAGCACGACAGCATAGACTATAGCTATTACAGACGGGACAATGGCATGTGGACCAAAGTGGGCGAGGCGCAATATCCGTTTCTCATCGAAGTCTACTCACGCGGTTCCGACCCAATCATAATGACTGCAACCAATATAGAGTGATTCTTCAGATCTGCATACTCTCCATAGTTCCAATCCGCGCCATCTTGTGCCTCGGCGTTGAAGCCTACGTCAAAAACCCGCGGAGAAATGCTCTAGCTTTGCTCTATACGAAGTTGAGTTATATGCATTTGAACAAAAACAGGTACCGAGGCGCTTGGGGGCCCAAAAGAAGTCATTCTCTCTCCTCCTTCCGCGTCTTTCGAGCGGCCCCCGTGCAACCCTCATCTGTTTCTTTCTCTGATTGCTCGAATCTCACATCAACCTCCAATTAGTCATTATATAATATCTAACCGTAAATATTCTTATATGCTATTAACGACTATTAGTTCTTGGAGCAAGGGGCTCACAAACACCCGCTTGAATCCTCTCTCCTTCCTTCGCACTCACTCTCCCCTTTTCTGTGAGCCCCGAACCTCTCTACCCTCTCTCTTTTCTTTTGTCTGTTCTCAGAATCTGACAATTTGCATTCAAAGCACAATATCCTAGTAGCTACTATCCACAAGGCCGAATCACTGCATATGGTTTATCTACCTCGCTCCCTATGGGGTATGAGGTTCAGATTGCATGGTGGGAGATCGACAACTGGATGAGGACACTGATTTCTTCGCCAGATGGGAAGAAAAGAGAGAGGGCTATTTGAGATTCCTGCTCTACGTTGTCTATCTTCTCATCGTTTTCCTTCTGCTCTACATCTTTCTGGTCGGATTTGGTCCTACTCTTTGAGCAACTCTTGTGACCACTCAAGATTCATGAGTCATCCAGAGCATTTTGTACTCCACATCCAGCAAGGGTTAAAAGGCAAATGACCGTCGCCTGCCCTCGGAGAATCGGAAATGGCAACGGCAAGAAGGGCAGTTGACAGCACACTAAGGAAGTTGCTCACCTATACTGCAGAGATTATCATGTCGATAATCCTTCTAGTAATCGTTTGTCTGCCGCTTGTATTCACAATTCCTATGTGGATTCAGCATGTGGTCTTTGCCACTCCGAGGAGCGGATTTCTATTGGATCCTGTTGCTTTATTCGGGGGTGACGGGGCACTAGTTGTTACAATCGCATTAGCTCTCGTTTCTCTCATATTGGGATACCCGTACTTGATGAAGATGCTTCCCTCCACAGCTGAAGAAGAAGAGCTCGTTGAAGAAGAAGCCGAAAACGAAGAAGAAGAGGAAGTCATGGAAGCTGAGGTCCTCGAAGAAGACGAAGTGGAAGAAGAAATATCCCAGCTCGAGTCAGAAGAGACAGAAGTGGTCGAAGACGTCCCCGATGATGAGGATTCGGACGAGCCGGATGCGGAATAGTCAAGACGAGATCACGGTCGCAACTCAACAAGCTGGACTATTCGGTCAACTATGCCAGAGAATTCCCTCAATATTCTTGAATTATGTACACCACCGACGAAAGGCAATCCCTTGTCGCTTCGACTAGGAACCCCTTCATCAAATGGCAAACTGCCGAGGTACTCAATATCATAGTCCTTTGCAGCCCCTTCGGCGGCGCCCTTACCAAAGAACTTGTGCGATTTGCCGCAGCCTGAACAGATGAACTCTGTCATATTCTCTACGATTCCCAGGACGGGAATATCCAGTTTTTCGACCAGGCGAATGGCCCTTCTTGCGTCAAGAACTGCGACATCCTGTGGAGTGGTCACTACGACAACTCCATCTATCTCCGGTATCGAATGAAGAATGCTCAGTATCTCATCGCCAGTTCCAGGAGGCAAATCAACCACAAGATAGTCTAGTTGTTCCCAAGCGACATCGCCCAAGAACTGACCAATGATCTTGGTGACAATGTTTCCACGCCAAGCTACTGCGTCATCAGGGTTTGTCAGCAAGAATCCCATAGACATGACCTTCAATCCACTCGGACCGAAGATAGGCAGAATCACCTGGTTCTGAGCGGTGGGGTGTTGACCCTCAAGACCGAGAAGCTTTGGAACATTAGGTCCATAAATGTCGACATCTAGAAGCCCGGTCATGTAACCCTTTTTGGCAAGAGCAACTGAAAGATTCGTTGCGAACGTTGTCTTACCAACTCCGCCTTTGCCTGACAGAATCAATATCTTGCGTTTCACGTTCTTCAAGTTTTCAAGGACCTTGAGAGGGAAAGACCCCGACTTCCTTGTGCTAGTATTGGACATTGAAAGAGACCTCACTGTCGGACAACAAGGTCATTCCTTTGGCTTTCGATTTAAGCAGATGGATGTGACAATAACATCAGAGAGCCGCTACTCTATCTGTCATTGAAAAGTCCAACAAGAGCACCTGCAAGTAAACGCGAACCTGCAGCTACGAAGCTCATTCTTTGGGTAATGTCAAGCGGAAGAACAAAGTCCTCTCCTCTGATGTCGAGGACGCACCCCCCTGCCTCGAGTACCATGTGAGTTCCAGATGCATGTACTATCGGAAGAATGTCTCTCAGATCAATCATTCCATCCAATGCACCACAAGCAGTCCAACAAAGATCCAAGAGATTGCTGCCGGTTCTGCGCATATCATATACGCCTACTAGCGTCTTCAGAGATCCCACCTTGAACTCACCTGACCACTCCTTCTTTGTGTCGTACGACACAATAGATTTTGCCGGATCGATGGCGTCTGATGGCCTGACCGGTCTGCCGTTCCTCGTCACACCTTCTCCCCGTATTGCTACGTATGTCTCCTCAGTGAAGTAGGAGTCAATCACACTGATCTCTATGTCTTCAGTTGTTGCATCTCTGGAAAATGGGGCAACCGAAATGCCGACCGTGCATAGAGGCATACCTCGCTCCAGATTCGTGGACCCATCAATAGGGTCAACAATAGCAATGTAGTCTGGATCTTTGTCGGTTGTTACAAGACCATGTTCTTCGCTCAATATGGCGAAATCCTTCTTGGAGTCGCGAAACACGTTGATAATGTCCTCCTCAGAGCTCTCATCAAGAACCAGTGTGTTGTCGCCGAATGGATTCAATTCACCTGTGCGCTCGGAGACGTGTTCAAGATTGCCAAGCACTCTGTTTCTGGCAGCTCCGATTGCGTCCTCTATTATGCTCATCAATGACATTTCGAGACCTCCACCAAACCTCAAGATGTTCAGCTAGTACAACTCTTTAAAAGCATCAGTTGGGGAAAATTGCACGTAACGGTAGCACCGGTGGATGTTATGGGCTTCCTGAGCGGTAGAAAGAAGGCAGACAATGAACGTCGAATCCTAGAGGTCAAAGGCACTATGAATGCTCTGACCCTTCGAATGAGAAGACTTGATACTCGAATAGATACGGAGCAGCATTCTGCAAAGAAGGCGATATCACGTGGAGACCGCGAACAAGCGAAAGCTCATCTGCGATTGGTTGTAGACTTAGAGAACAGACGCGGACGATACCATCAGCAGTTTCTGACTCTGGAGACAGCATTACTGAACATAGAGGAAGCAAAAGATCAGGCTGAGGTTCTGAGAGCCTTTACGGTGGCTAATGAAGCCTTGACTGAAGCTCGTTCGATGTTGAGTCCTGCCGAAATCCAGATTCAGTTGGACCGCCTGGAGGAGTCATTTGAGCACATTTCGATTGCAGGTGACTTGCTTTCTGAGAGTCTGGGGGATACAAGTTCCGCAGAAACAGATGAGAGAGTAGAAAGACAACTTGATGCAATGGAAGCCGAGATTCTCCTGGAGAAAGAAGGCATGCTGCCACCGCTTGGTGCTGAAGGTGAAGCGACCAGTGAGGAAGTTAGTGCGTCTGAAGAGAAGCGCGTAGACGAGATGCTTGCTGATTTGGAAAGAGAGGCCAAGGAAGAACGAGAAAAAGAGGCACAGAGCTAGAATCAGTTTTCACACCGGCGGTATTCTTGATGGGTTTCAGACTGGTAGTATTTGATGTAGATGGCACACTCACTAGACACTCCAGCATATGGTGGAGACTTCACGAACACTTCGGGACAGTCGAAGGTGGGAGGAAGCTTTACGATCAATTCTTCGCAGGCGAGATAACGTACCAGCAGTGGGCGTACTATGACGCTTTGCTGTGGACAGACAAGCCCTTATCAGAGGTCATGGAAGTTGTTGAAAAGACTGAGCTGGTCACTGGTGCAGTTGAAACAGTCGAGACCCTCAAAGAACAAGGGCTGAAGGTCGCAATTCTTTCAGGTGGAGTTGATCTGATGGCCAACGACATCGCAAGCCGCCTTGGAATTGATTACGTCGTTACTAATCGGCTCCTTCATTCTAACGGACTCCTAACAGGCAAAGTCGAAGTCCTGTTCGGATGGGGCGAAAAACCCACGATGATTCGTAGGGTAACAGAACACTTCGGGGTCTCTTTGGATGAAACTGTCTATGTTGGCGATGGACTAAATGACGTCAGCGTATTCTCTGAAGTAGGACTGTCCATTGCGTTCATGCCTGAGCATGAAGATGTTGCCGAGGCCGCCACGGTTACTATTCGAGATGATGATCTCCGTTTCATCCTCCCCCATATACTATCGGAAGCCCTGTAAGCATCAGTATGAATACGTACACTTGTAGAAGAATAATCATCATTCCCTCGAAGGTATCCAGTTTCTCATCATCAGTAATGGCTCGTTTCAAGAACCACAAGCTGCCTGCGATTACAACAATTTGAAACAACACATAGATGTCGAGAGGAATCAGCACAAACATACCTATCCCTCCCATCACTAGAAGAACAATCTGAAGGACTCCTCCTATGAGGTTGCCAACTGCAAGTCCGATTTTTCCTCTCAATGCGGCTATTACTGCAATGCCATGTTCTGGAAGCGCGCCTGCCGCGCCCAAGATTAGTGCAGAGATTGTGACTGGGTCCGCAATAGCACTCACAACATCATGCTGGGTTTCGAGCAAGATGTTCACGGACTCGGTAAGCATCTCACCTGCAAAGAAGATGCCAATAAAACCCGCTGTCCAAAGAACGGCTGCACTTCGCTTGGAGTGGCTAGCTTTGGCAATATCCTTCTTCTTGGAATCAGTGTCTCTTGCAAGGTCCCCCGCATAGATGAGGTAGGACAGAAATAACATCAGGGCCGCCCATGATGGGAATTTGAGCTCACGCCCAGGCACTGTTCCTGACGGTATCTCTGCAACCGCCAATGCTATTATGCCCAGAGCGAACATACTCAATAGAGCAACGATCGTCCAACGAATGAGAACCGTGTCTTTCCTGACTACTTCTTTGGGAACTAGCATCTCAGCCTTTTTCCTAGTGGATATCACGATTGTAAGTCCTAGTAAGAGCATATTGAACCCCGCTGCCACAAGCACAGAAAGAATCGCGATGTCTAGTAACTCGGCATTTGCCGTTGTGAATCCCTCGAATGCCATGAAGAAGCTGATAACCGCCTCTGGCAAGTTGCTTGCCAGACTTGTTAGCATTCCCGCTATGTAGGCTGAGAAGCGTAAGTGACCGGAAATGCTCTCAATTCCATCAACTGCCCATTCTGAAGGTCTGAATGCCAACCAAGTTCCCATTAGCATTCCGAGTACCATTACGAGTGACACTAACTGTCCTGTGAGCCTGAAATAGAAGTAGATTCCAATAAGCAACACAGCGATGAAAAGCTCCGTTCTGCTAGCACCGATCGAGTCTCTCACTGAATGAAACTGACGATTCACTATGTCTGAGTCTTCCAGAGATGATTCTTCAGCCACGGACAATCCACCAACTTTCTTTGACGCGATTCAGAAAAAGGCTCCTTAAATCATGTTGCCAATTCTGGCTGACTCGCCCTAGAGCTCTAGTCAATCTCGTTTCTACCAGGAATTCCGCCGTATCTGCTGGACGACCCTGTGTTCAGGAGAACTACGTCCTCGTCATAGTCTATAACGCCAGTATCCACAAGATTCCGAAGGCCCGCTAGCCCAATTGCCGCTTCTGGACAGAAATCCAATCCCTCAAGTCTAGCGGCCATCCACTGACACGACTCAATCTCTGAATCAGTGGCTGCTACCGCTCCTCCCCCTGATCGTTGGATGACTTTCATCATTAACCTATCAGCGAAAGGCTTCGGGACTCTCAACCCATATGCTCTGGTTTCGCCTCTAGGCCATGCTTCAATCTCTTCTGTACCTCTTTCGAATGCTCTAACGACAGGTGCACAGCCTCCGCTCTGAACAGCATACATTCTAGGACGTCTGTCGTCAATTAGCCCAAGGGTCTCCAACTCCTCGAAGCCTTTCCATATGCCAATCAAAGACGTTCCTCCTCCTGTTGGACATATGACCACATCCGGAACCGTCCATCCCATCTGTTCAGCAATCTCAAATGCCATTGTCTTTTTGCCCTCAACGCGATATGGCTCCTTAGTAGTACTCAAGTCTGTCCAACCACCATCCCGCACTTGCATCTCTGCAGCTGCATCCACAATGGTTCCCTCAACCAAGATCACCTCAGCTCCAAACGCCCGACAACTATCTATGAACTGCTGAGGCGTATCTTCAGGCATGAAGGCATGGGCTGAAGTTCCACTTGCGGCACAATACGCACTCATCGATACTGCGGCATTCCCAGCAGATGGAAGCGCGAAAGAGTCGACTCCCATTTCTAGATGTTTCGAGATTGCTGCGCAGAGACCTCGGTCCTTGAAGCTTAAAGTTGGATTCTTTGCTTCATCCTTTATTCTTAGCATTCTAAGTCCCAAATGTGTGCCCAATCGTCGTGTCAGAAGAAGCGGTGTCCAGCCCTCGCCAAGACTTACAACGAATGATGGCGACTTGACGGGAAGTAGCTCGGAGTATCTCCACATTGAATTCGCTGACGATGGGAACTCTCCAGATTCGATCGCCTCAACCACACCTCTCATGTCGTATCTTGCGAACAAAGGCGTCCCGCAAAGGCAGTATGTCGCAGGCATTTCTGCGGAATGCTTTCTTCCACATTGCGGACACTCTAGATGGGAGATGTGTGATATCACATGACTTACCTACTATAGGAGCTATACTGTCCCTTATTTATCCTCCAGCAGTTGTATCTTTTTATTCGTGTGTAGCGCGTGAAAGCGTACTCTTATCAAGGTCAACCATAAGGAAGAACATCACAATAGCAAGGTTCGGATTCAGCGTGACTGAGCTAAAGAGACCGGTTCTACCATTTTCTGCAGTTGTTGCCCTAGGTCGGCTCAAGCTAGCACTGATACTCAACGGGGTGAATCCGAGGATTGGTGGTGTTCTGGTTTCTGGACCGAAGGGTACTGGCAAGACTACTGCAGTAAGAGCCCTGGCAGATTTACTACCCGAAGTTGAGGTCGTGGAGAAATGCAGGTTTGGGTGCAGTCCAAGTGATGAGATATTCCTATGCGCAGAGTGTATCGCGAGGGTCAATGGTGGGGAGGAACTCGCCTCCTTCAAACGCAAGATGCGAGTTGTCAACTTACCCCTGAGTACTACCGAAGACAGGCTCATTGGTTCACTTGACATTGAGAGAGTCTTGCAGGATGGAATTCAGGCATTGAAACCCGGGATTCTTGCCGAAGCCCATCAAAACGTTCTGTATGTTGACGAGGTCAACCTACTCCCAGATCATCTTGTCGATGACTTGCTTGACGCGGCCGCAACCAAGATCAACGTAATCGAGCGAGAGGGGATCTCGATCTCGCATCCATCAGATTTTGTATTAATCGGTACAATGAATCCAGAAGAAGGTGAGCTAAGACCACAGCTACTCGACAGGTTTCCGCTTCATGTTAGTGTTGGGACCGGGCTTTCAATCGAAGAGCGAATGGAGCTAGTGAAACGGAATCTTTCCTTCGAAGAAGACCCTGATGACTTCCGTGAGAAATGGCTTGAGGCTCAAGACGCGCTTCGAGAGAGAATTGTCAACGCGCGTAGTCTGCTGAGAGAAGTCAATCTTTCGGAATCCAAGCTGAGAGCTGTAGCAATGGCCTGCGATGCCCTTGAGGTTGATGGTGTACGGCCTGATATCATCATTAGCAAGACTGCTATTACGAATGCCGCTCTTGAGGGTCGAACCGAAGTCAATCTTGAGGACTTGAAGATAGCGTCTCAGCTAGCCTTGAGTCACCGGACGAGGAGAGGTGGGCTTCTCGAACCTCCCTCATCTGAGGACATTGAAGCGGCCATAACGAAAGCAGAGACCATAACGAGAAAAGATGATCGAAGAAAGTCTCCCACGGAAGTCCCTGACGACGAAAAAGAGAAGAATGGCCAGCGGTTCAGCGGGGGTCGCTTTGGGCGACAAGATGAATACGCCCAATGGGGAACTGAGGAAGGCAAAAAAAAACTCCGGAGAAAGTAAGGACCGCCAGAGGTAGTCCTTTCAAAATCACCGCGTGTACGATAATGCTGATCACAGCACTGTCTTTCTTCGCATGGCTCTACTTCAGCCCAATCAATCTTCTCCTCGGTCTTCCTATTGGAGTCTTTCCGCCACTGCCAGTTTTCATCATCAATATCATTCTCTACGCACCGCTAATCTTCTATATTATCCGCTATTGGATGAGACTCCTGGCGAAGCGTCAGTCAGGTTCCGCCGCAGGGATCGACACAGTCGAACCTACCAGAGGAGTTCCAGAGCCCGGAGATGAATGGGGAAGAGCTACAAGACCCTATAGTCCGGAGGATCCTGCGAGGATTCCAGGTTCGAAATCCGAGATACGCGAAAGTCCGTATGCTCTTGACTCGGGCTTCTTTGTCAAGACACCAGATCTCGAAACGGGTGAGGAGCTCTTTGATGCTGACGAGCTCAGAGCTGGCGCAATGATGCGGTCTAGGGTCTCTTCAGGAGGATGGGTGGACAAGAGAGTAGCCTCACGGGCAGTGGGTTCCCTAAAGGCATCGGACACTCCCAAACATGGACGACCATTCAGGTCCAGAATGCCATCTGGCGAGGTTGGCAGCATAGACATCCCCTCCACTGTGATGGCGGCGATAGTCAGGTCTGGTCGCATTCCTAGGGGTGAGAGAATCAGGATTCAACCACAAGATATCCGGGAGAAAGTCTTCAGCGGCAGAACTCCACTCACAGTCATCTTGGTCATAGATGTTAGCCTTTCAATGAAAGACAGCATGCCAGAAGTAAGGAAGGTCATCAAACGCATTGAGCGTGAAACCCGAGGGTCAAAGGATCGAATCGGCCTCATTGCATTCAAGGACAGTGGTGCAATTGAGGTTCAAGCTCCAACCTCGAATTGGAACAAGCTATACCGTGGTCTTTCGAGGCTGCGAATTTCAGGACTCACTCCTCTTGCAGAAGGTATCATGAAAGCGCTTGAGACAATCAGAAGGGAAAGGATGAGAAGTCTAGATGTGGAGCCCTTGGTCGTTGTCATTTCGGATTTTGCCCCCAACATACCACTAGCACAATCTGTTGGACCAGGCAATGCACAGTACACACCGGTCAGAGACCTGGTCAAGGCGGCGAGGGTTCTGCGCAAAAAGGACACACGCCTCGTTACGATAAATGTAGACAAAGAACAGGTCAAGTGGACTCGGTTCTTGAACCGGCCTTATCATGATGCTCTCGAACTTGGTACCATGCTGAGAATGATGAAAGAAGGCTACAAGAGCGTAATCGAGACCATTCTGGCAGTCCCGGAGTTTCGGAAATCCTTCGGATCATATTTGGTTGCCACTGCTGGTGGAGGTAGAACATTCCTTTCCAGTGAGGTTTTGGGTTTTGACTCTGTCCTAGGTGAGTTTCTTGCTGCTAGCAGAAAGCGAGTAAAGATTGATGCAGAAACTCTGGACAAGGCAGAGGCCTACATTTTGAAGTAAGTACTGTGCCTTGGGTGCTCATTCAATTGGCAAGAAATGGGTTATATGGCTCCACGTAGATGTCTGGCATGCGCAAATAGCCCGTTAACAACTGATGTCATAGTGAGCGAGGAGTACCCCGAACGGGGTTTCAATGAATTGTCTTTTCATGCAACAGTCACAGGGCTATTGCGCACCAAAATGAGACATGAGGCCTGTAGCCATGCTTCCCGGGAAGGTTCCACCAGCGATACTTGAAAGGCTCGTCTTCACGCGACTAGGACAAGTAGATGACTCCGTGATTCTAGGACCTGAGTTGGGTGAGGATGCCTCTCTGATTCGGATAGGAGGTCGTGTGCTGGTGGCGTCAACGGACCCCATCACAGGATCGATTGAAGACATTGGGTGGCTCGCTGTGCACATCAATGCAAACGATGTTGCAACATTTGGCGTTGTACCACGATGGTTCCTGGTGTCAATCATGCTTCCGATATACTCCACCTCCGAACACATTGAACGCATCATGAATCAGATTCACGGAGCGGCATTTCAACTAGGCGTTGCTGTTGCCGGGGGACACACTGAAGTCACTGAGGGCATCGATCGGCCAATAGTGGCAGGCTTCATGTTGGGCGAAACTGAAGAAGGGAGATATGTGACTTCCCGTGGCGCCAAGGCGGGGGATTCGATTATAGTTACCAAGTCAATAGCTCTGGAGGGGACTTCTATACTTGCTTCAGAATGTCACTCGAGACTAGTGAGTTCACTTGGAGAAGATGTGTTGAAGGAAGCACGATCTATGCGTGATCTCATTAGCGTGGTGAAGGAAGGAGTGTCTGCCTTCGAGACCGGACATTTGACAGCTATGCATGATCCTACAGAGGGAGGTATAGCAGGAGGTTTGCACGAACTGTGCGATGCGAGCGGGGTCGGGTTTGAGGTAGAAATGGATCGGATTCCATTAGTCGAACCTACACGACTAATCTGTGATGAGCTGAGGATTAATCCCCTAGAACTCATCAGCAGTGGATGCATGGTTATCACGTGCAATTCTGAGTTTGACAATGAAGTAGTAGGAGCCATTAATTCAAAAGGCATCAAGGCAACCATAATTGGAACGGTTTTGGCGGACAGTGAAGATCGCAGACTGGTTTCCAAGTCAGGTTCAGAGCCTCTAGCAAGACCAGAAACTGATGCCCTCTGGAATGCACTCAAACAGACTAAAGATTCATGAAGTCAATTACAGCCTGTAATTCCTTTGGTCCAACCGCCTCGATCAGCATGGGCGAGATCGAGATGTTTCCATTCGCTAACACCTCGTTCGCGTCTGTTCCCCTAGGAGAATCATTCTCTTCACCACGTATCCAGAAGTAGGGACTTCCATTTGGATCAATCCGTTCTTCAAGGCTGTTGGTCATCCTCAGTCTTGTGGGACTCGTCACAACCATTCTGCTATTCTCAAGCGTCCTTGACGGGAAATTCAGATTCAGCGCGTCAACTCCTGAAGGCAGACCCCTTTCCAAGATCATGTTGGCTATGTCAACTACCACCCTGACCTCTGCCGAATAGCCAACCTCGGACGTAGAATTATTGAACCATTCATCAGGACTTGCAACCTTTGAAACTGCAATACCAGGATGTCCGTTCATTGCCGCCTCCAATACTGCTCCAACAGTGCCACTAGTGTACATGCTCTGGTAGCCGATATTCGCCCCGCTATTGATCCCGGATATGAAGAGGTCGATCTTCTCCAAGTGGGCCCGAGCGATGATGATTGAATCTGCAGGAGTTCCATCGTGAGTTATCAACCTGTATCCATCTTTGGCCCTGTGATGATGGATTCTTAAGGGCCTGTTGAAGGTAAGTGCTTTTCCGGTCGCACTACGCTGCCCATCAGGTACAACAACTGCCAATTCAGAGATTGCGGAAAGACCTGCCGCCAACTCGCAAAGGCCTTTGCTGGATGGACCATCATCGTTTGTTAGGACTATATTACTCAATTGACAACTACCCCACCAATGTTGGAGGACTCTGGCGACGCGCAAACTGAATTAAGCATGACGGATTGGCAAAAAGGGGAGGGAGGAAGCAACACCGGCGCTGCTTCCATAATTAGCATAGCCACACAATCTGCTAGAGGTCGCAAGCTTTCAAGGTCTTCCTTTTGTTGTCAGTGCTCCGCTTTGCGGCTTCCTCGAGAAGCAAGTTAATCTTCTTGTCAAGTGCGTTGTAGAATTCAGCGCTCACCTTGAGATCTTTTTTCCTGGCAAATTGCTGGACTGCTTTCTTGACTATGAAGGACAATGTATTCCGCTCCCGTACCGTTGCCACATCCATCCGCTGGAGTGCCGAAGCAAACTCCTTTGTGCGTCTTATAAGAGTTCTCTCAAAACGGTGTCCTGTATCTATCTGGCTGCGCGTTCGGCTGTTCAGGAGAACAACTGAATTCTCTTGTGAGAACATCTACAATCTTCACCGACGCATCTCCCTCACCGTAAGGACAACTACGGCGAACATCAAGCCCTTCTTCACACAGTCTGTTTACTAGAGCCGGGAATTTCTTTGGGTCGGTTCCAACAACAGTGGCATGACCAGATTCCACAGCCTCCGGTCTTTCAGTTGACCGTCGAAGTACAAAGACTCTCTTGTTGAGTGATGGTGCTGTGACCTCTTCTTGTATACCCCCAGAATCGGTCAGCACAAATTCACAATCAATCAGAAGTCGAAGGAAGCTCATGTAGCCCATCGGATTGACTATATGGATGTGTCCAAGAGAACACAAATCGTCCATCAGATTGAACTCCTCCAAACGTCGTAGCGTTCTTGGATGAGCTGGAAAGACGATGTCCTTTCGGACCACTTGAAGCCCTTTCACTAGACCCTTGAGGATTTCCGGGTTGTCGACGTTCTCTGCTCGATGGAGTGTGAGTAAGGCAAACCCGTCCAGATTCTTCTCGGAGACGGGCGATTCAATTTTCCTAGCTTTGGGTATGATGGATTCAAGTGCATCGATGACAGTGTTACCGGTGATGTACACGTTGCCCCACACATTCTCGTTCTTGAGGATTCTAGCCGTGTAGTCTGTAGGAGCAAACAAGTACTTCGAAATATGGTCAGTCAATCTGCGGTTGTGCTCTTCTGGCATTCTCATGTCGTAGCTTCTGAGTCCCGCTTCAATATGTCCAACAGGGATATCCAATTTAACTGCCGCAAGAGCTGCTGAGAGCACTGCATTGGTATCTCCCAGCACAACTACAACGTCAGGCTTGTGTTCCAGAAGTTTCTCCTCTATGCCAAGAAGTGCTCTTGCAGTCTGCTGTGAATGTGTTCCTGAACCTATCTCAAGATTAGAGTCAGGGTCTCGCAGTTTCATATCGATGAAGAATGATTTGCTTAATCCATGGGAGTAGTGTTGACCGGTATGGAGGAAGAAGTATCTGATGGACCTTTTGCTAAACTCGTGAAGCACTGGTGCCATCTTGATGATTTCTGGGCGTGTTCCTATGACAACAAATGGTTTCACTTTTGTCCCTAGGGGATTTGGGACGTGTCGCTTCACATAAGGCTGACGGGAGGCTACCTCAAAAGCTTGAATCCCTTACCGTAGGAGGCCCCGCAAAGACCTTTAAGAACATGGGCAGACATCATTACAATTTACCGCGATTTGGTGAGGATTGAATTGAGGTATGCCCTTGGAGTGCTAGTAGGAGCACTAATTCCTGGAATCGTTTTGATAGGCGTCGCTTTCATCAACATTCTGGGTGTTGGAGTGACAGACCCGGCTGTGCTGCAGTCACTTTGGAGTGTTTTCCTCACTTGGGTTGTCATTTCATTCATCATCTTCTTGGCCCCGCTTGTGGTAGCTCGATACTCAAGTCGGCTGAATTTCCGGGAGATAGCTCTCTTTGAGATTGGTGGCATTGCGTTCTTTGGACCAATTTGGTTTGCCGTTGTCGCAGAAATCACAGGCAATTCAATAATGGATATCCTGTTGAATGGAGTCGAAAATGCACTTCCAGCACCAGACGAATTTGGTCGGATTGTCGGCGTAAGTATTGGTCCATTCATGCTTATCCCAATCCTCGGATTGATGCTACTTGTGGGCTTAATACTCCTAAGGCCCTCGTTCATTGAAAGAAGCTTGGAGCCACCTACGCCTTCAGAGCTTGCCGCACTGACTGAGACTGCTCCTTCACCAGCCCGAGACACCGTAGAAGCTGAGATGCCGGATGTAGCCCGCCCGATTGCTGACGAGTCCACAAAGAGGCAGCTTGAGACTCTTCTGACAGAGCTTGGAACTCCCCCTGAAACTATTTCTGCGATTGTTGGAGCTGGATTCGCAACTGTCACCGACTTCGTAGCCACAAGCCCTGATCAGATTGCCATTGCTACTGGTATGGATAAGAAGACGGCCGAGGATCTTCATGTAGCAGTCCAGAAGAAAGTATGGTTCGGCGGAATCGAATAGGTATCGACACAGATTCTGTTTGCAAGCTAACTCAGTGATACTAGGGCGTCCAATGCAACCTTGATTAGATTGTCTAGAGGAGGCTTTCCTACTATCTTTACTTCCTTCTCTATAGGTTCCCCGACAATGATACATACCGTTCCTACTCTAACCTCCCTCATTTGACCGATAACAAATAGGGCAGCTGACTCCATCTCCGTCGCGAGCACTTTGGCACTACGAAATTGATCCCATCTTTTTCGCGTCCCTTTCGGGTCTGCAACAAAATCCGGGTGCTCGCTATAGAAAGCATCCTTACTGTGCCCAATTCCCATGTGATGGCTGATTCCTCTCTTCATTGCGGCCTCAACGAGTGCATGAACAACTACTGGATCTGCAACAGCAGGATACTCGATTGGAACGTATTGCCTCGATGTCCCATCCTCTCTTACAGCCCCTATCATTATGACAAGATCTCCGGCTCGTAGACTGGAATCAATCGCACCAGACGTGCCAACGCGGATGAATGTTTTGCAACCAACTCTGATCAGCTCTTCTATAGCAATTGCTGCTGAGGGACATCCAATTCCTGTAGAACAGACTGCTACAGGTGTTCCCTCATATTTGCCCTTGAAGCTCCAAAATTCACGTTTCCGAGCAATTTCTTCTGGCTCGTCAAAGAAATCACTCGCAATTATTCTCGACCTATCTGGGTCCCCCGGCAACAAGACTAAGGGAGGAATCTCCCCCTTCGCGATCCCAATGTGATATTCCTTCTCGTTATTCATTCGTGACTAACCAGCGACTGTCCAAGACATCCTGATATTAAACCATTCGAAGGATAAAAGGCGGACTTGCTGCTCAAAGTCTGAGGGGATAACGGCAGGCTTAAAAGAAATCCGAAGAGGGCCACACAAAGTGACGACAATGAGTGAGGATATTTCAGACCTCGACCGTCAAATCTTGGTTGTCATTGCAAAAGACAGCCACAGGCCCTCAGCAATCACCCGTATTCTGAAGACCCGGAGAGTTGAATGCACCCATAATGAGGTTGTCGCCGCATTGAATGCTCTTGAACGAGATGGACTTGTAGAACGGTTCACTTCAAAGGCTTGGATTGCTACCCCAAGGGCGGAATCCTATATCGAGGAGTGAATCTGAAGACCGCCGTGCCCTCACACATCATCTATGAGATTGCTACACACTTTCAGCGTATTCGGTCCATTTTCCCTCCAGTCTTTCCTTCACACCTTCTCCCAATAGCTGTCTAGACATCAGATCATTGAGGCCGGCCCTGAACTGATCAGCTGCATCGCCACTACGAAGCAGATTCTGGTCCGAGCTCGCATGCTCGAAGGCGTTCCTGAAAGAGACACTGCTCTTCTTGAGACCATCAACTGCAGTCAAGATGTACTCGTCGAAATTTGAGGCAACTGGTCTGTGTCTGACAGGCAGCGTGAATCTATCCTCGGGAATGATTCCTGATGTGAATATCTTTGTGTCCCCATCACCGTACATCACTGCAAAAGTCTCAATGTCCAACATGGTCAAGGGTGCCAAGTTGTTGATTGAGTTGTTATCCAAGGTAAAGTAGAGTATCTGGTTCAGCTCTTCTTGGAGTGTACGACTTCGTTTCTCTATCTCTGACATCACCTTTGTCACTGAGTTCTCGACCTTCTCCCTCAAAGATTCTAGCTCGAGTTCTGCTTGGTCCTTTTCCATTCTGAACTCTACTAGTCTATGTCGACGTTCCCGTATCTGAGAATCGATTGACCTCGAGAGTTCTTTGCTCTTATCAGACATCTCATTGTCAATTTCGAGAACTCTCTTCATTGTCGAATCAGCTTTGGCAGTTATGGATTCAACACTCCTCTCATACTCTGGCAGTTGCTCACGAAGCTTTCCGACCAACTCCTGGAATTTCCGAATTGCCGCTTCTACGTCATCCCCTTTCTGTGCAATATCCGTTCTGCTGTCTTGAATCATTGCTATCAGTTGAGCAAAGAAAGCCTCAAGGTCTCCAACTGATCTGGCAAACTCTGCAGTCAATGCACGTAGCTCGAGTTTGTACTTCCCGTGAAGATCGTACTGAGCGTCTCTCTTCTTCTCAGCTAGCTCGCGTGTCTCAAGCTCTTCAATATCCTCTTGCATTCTAAGTCGTCTGATCCATCGATCGCTTTCGGATGATGTGACTGTGCCTAGAGCTCCCAACTTGCCCTTGAGCTGCTCCTTGACAATCTCAAGGAGTTCATCCATTTTGGAGATTCTCGTTCTTGCACCTGCTACCAGACTCTGGAATTCTTCACTAATGGCCAAAGTTTCTTGCGAGTCAATAGATAGCTCCAGTCTGTTTGGAAACGTTGCGGGCTCCAGTTCGACTACGTGTTTCCCCATACTCACAATGACAGCGGGATCAATCAGATTCTTGACATAAGATACGGTCTTCTCTACGTTTCCAATCATTGGGAGTGCTTTCTCTACGGCGTGAGGAATGTCGCGTGCTTCCGGAGTCTCTGTGCTGAGGATTTTCGTTGCAGTAGATAGAGCTGTATTCTCTGTTGCCTCGAGAGATCTTGTTGAATCTCCACTGGCAAATAGAAGAATGGATTCTGATTCCGAGACCTGGACAACCCAATATGGAATCGAAACGAAACTAACGCTCTTTATGCTTCTACCCGTGCCTGCTGACTCTGCAGCAGCAAATCCCATCGCGAGACTTGTGTGATAGGGCTCAGGTTCAAGTCCAGAGCTCGTCTTGTTGTACAGAAACTTCAATGCAAGTTGGCGAACCATGTGAACCACCTGTAGTTTGACTCGCTGCAGGTACATTCGACAGTTCTGCGTATTAAGTGGATTGCAGGACTTGATTCTACACGCTATTCTCGAGAGCCTTGACAAGTGAGTCGACAATGTCACACGTAAGTTCGGGATTCTCAACACAGAATACACTCGAGAAGACAGTATTTGTGGTCACAATCATTCCTTCGCTTCTCTCAATCAAATACTCCAGCAACTCTTCGCCTCTATCAATAAGAGATAACACATGCACAACCGCCATGCCAACATTGGCTGCTCCCTGTTGAAACAGACGCTCACCGGCTTTGAGCAATGTTTCTCCACTTTTTGTAAGGTCATCGATGATTATGACATCTTTATCCTTGACCTCTAAGTCACCCGATAGTTCTACTGCGTACGAACTAAGTCGCGTCTTCCCGAATCCCCGACATGCAAACCTCTCCTGACCCCCCTCGTCTGGGGTCACAACGACATAGTCGGTAAAGCCAAACTTCTTGGCTCCAAACTCAATGAGGTCACCAGTTACATCAATCGAGTCAAGCTTTCCGCTCTCTACCAACTGCTTGATCCAGTCGAGGCTTGCGGGAGCATGCGGGTTTACGATCCAAATCCTGTCAGATACTTCTGCAATCGCTTCTAGCGCCCATCTTGCTGAGACCGCCTCACCCGTAAGGAACGCTTTGTCCTGGAGGGCGAATGGCTGGAATGTGAGAATGACATCTATTCGTGAGGGGGGTTCAATCTCTGCGCATTCGTACTCCTTGTGACTCACCTCCCTCACAATCACTGGACGTCTCAGCATATCCAATAGGAGCAATAGCTCGACCACTCGATCCGAAGTTGTGTAAAACTCCTTCTCTGTCGGGCCAGACCCGGTGCAGCTCTGAATCACAACAACCCTTCGACCAGAGAGCTCATCTACGTCCGAGACACGAACGTACATGTCTGCATTTGGGAACATGCGTTTTCCGTCGTAGTTCATCTCTGAAACATAGACCCGATATCCCAACTCTTCGAAGCGTTCTTCCAGCTGCTCTGACCCGCTGGCTAGAATGACGTCATATTCCTTCATAAGGACCCCCACGCAACTTCAATGCGTACCTGGTGCGTCACAGGGTCGCAGGGAAATTTCGCTTGCTTAAATACAATGCGACCCGGACATTGATGTTTTCACCTTATATCGGGTTCCTGTTGGCCCACATAACGGCTCGATTCTCTCTTATCATAGCTGACTCGAGCAGGACCAGTAAGAGGCATGAACATAATCTGGACAATCTGCATTCCCGGATAGAGAAAGACAGGATTAACATTCATGCAATAGACTTCTAGAGTCAGTTTGCCGGGTTTCACTGTTCCTGTTCCTGGATTGACCAATCCTGCTGCATGAACGATGATTCCTAGTCTGGCTACGCTCGACTTCCCCTCAAGAATCCCTGCAAGGTCAGAGGAAACTGAGAGATTCTCAATTGTCTGACCCAGTATGAACTGACCCGGACGAATCTCAAATGGCGCTCCTCCGGTATCCACAATCCTAGTGCTCTGGTCCAAAGCGCCTTTGGATCGAAAGTCGACTGTGGGCCCGGAATCATAAACACGAAAAACTGAGTCGAGCCGAAGATCCACACTACAAGGTCCGACAAGATCAGAGTCGTAGGGATCGATGAATATCCTTCCTTCATCAATTGCCTTCAGAATCTCATTATCCGACAGAATCATTGAGTTTGTCAACCATCTGCTTTTTGGGTCTTTATCTTAGACGACAGACTCAAATGACCTTTGCCCTTCTATTAGTTGCCACCATAGGATTTGATGGTTCCTTTGAGTCTAACCGCTCGTGACTTGCTACAGAAGATTGCCAAAGACACAGGTGTATCCTACCAAGCCATTGCCCAGGATGTCAACGAGGGAATGAAGCAAGGGATTCCACTCGAGCGGTGCGTGCAGAGAGTTGTGGAAGAGAACGGCCTTGATTCTGATGAGTACAGGTTGAGTCCAACGAAGATTGCGGCAGAAGCAAGACGGATTCTGCGAGAGGACTACACACAGACTCTGATGATTTCGGCGGTTCTTGGTCAGTTGGTGGAGGCGGACGGAACTGAGAGATTTCCAGTCCCCGCATTCTTTGCTTTTCTTGAGCTTCTGTCAGGTCTAGAGGATGCACCACGAGATATAAAGTCCGAAGCGTCTACCGAGATCGAGGAACTCACCACAAGAATGATCGAACTCACAACAACTCTGGTTTCTCTAATCTGCAGATGGTCCGAGGGGGGCATTGACGGAGTGGCCGAAAGCTGCCCAACTTCACTTAGAGAGATTGCCAAGACCGTCTACAGGAAAACAAAGATGCTGCAATCCGGGCTTTGGACATGTATCTCATGCGGCAAGGTTGTAGAAGCAAAGGACACACATGCTTTGATGTGCTCGGAATGCGATGATGGTATTTCCGAGGGTCGGCCTCTTCGTACAAGGCGACCGATAGGCACTCGGGACAGAAGTGGCTATGGGCAGACTTCAGAAAGCGAATAACTGTGCAGTCCGACAAAGAGACACTAGCCCTTGAGCCTCAGATCAAGCCCCTTGTTCAGAAGAATTCGAGACCGTTCAACCTCGTCAAAACTGATTGCGATGTCTCCAATTTGATACAGAATCTCTCTGTCCAAGGCTGCTTCAAGGAACAGGACTACCGGGTCAAGATCTGCAGGTGGTCCAAGACTAAGCAACGGGGCTGTTAGTCCATCATAATAGTCGGACTGACCAAGAGGAATATCCATTCTCTCTAGAAGCCTACCACCCTTCTTTGAGAGGACTTGGCCACATGTTCTGCCATCATAGGTCATCATCGCAATGACAAACCTTGACGGGACGTTCCCTCTAATGTAGAAAAGCATGTCAGTTACCCATTCGTAGTCTTTGATGAGCACGTCGCCAAAGATTAGCATAAGTTCATCATTGATCATTCCGTGAACGGGAACAACAGGTGGCTTCACAGTGACCGGATACCGATTCCAAGTTGAAAATGATGGTGAGTTGAAAATCAGGACTGTCTCGAAGTGAACCTCTTCGTAGAGCTGTCTACACAAGGCTTGGCCAAGAGGATTCAACCCTAGGATGATTGATAAGGGGTCTTCCAACTTCCGCTTGGAAAAGACCTCCAAGATAGGGCTGAGCCATTCCTGCTCGAATGTAGGCATCCTACTTCAACTCCTCAAAATCCTCACGTTACTGTCTAATGGATTTTAGGTTCAATCCAATCGCTGAAAGGGTTTGTGTGTCTCAAGTACTCGTAGCGTCGAGAACCAATATTCTTGTCAGGCATCTGGAATGTATTCAGAATCCGCTCTCTCTTCTAGATCGGTATCTTGGATTGGAGACAAAGACCTACTCCCAGTATGGCTTCCGGATGTATTTGTAGGCATTGTGCGCTGCGAGGGCTCCTTGGGCGGCGGCTACCGTGGCCAATTGATAAACTGAGACGATGTCGCCTGCCGCATAAACTCCTTCGACATCCGTCCGCATCTGGTCGTCTGCCTTTATGAACTTCCCATTCATTGTAACACCTAAGTCTGCAAAGACTTCCGTATTTGGAACAAGACCTACCGCGATGACAACCCTATCAACATCAAGAATCCATTCGTCTCCGGTTTCGCTGTTTCGAAGCTTGACCTGAGTGACTTCCGTCTCGCCTGTAATCTCAAGCAGCTCAGTATTGTACAGGATTTCTGCCATGTTCTCATTGACAACTTTGGCCACAGTGCTTTCAGCTGCTCTGAACTCGCTTCTTCTGTGAGCTAGCCACAGTTGGCCTGTGACTTTGTGGGCATCCACAACCGCGTCCAACGCCGTGTCTCCTCCACCCACGACGAGGACTCGCTTGTCACGAAAGAGTGCTGGCTCGGTTATGTACGGAAACACTCCTCTGTCTTTCCGGGAGAATTTGTCTTCTCCGGGAATCCCCAACAGAGTGGGTTTCATACCAGTAGCGATTATGACAACCCCAGCTTGGTATGTCGCCTCGGTTGTCTCGACAAACTTCTGCCTAGTAATCTTGATGACTCTTTCAGGTATCAAATAGGCTCCCTGATCGGCAGCTTGGTGAACCCATTCAGCTACCAGATGTGATGCTAGGATCTTTGGCACGCCTGGATAATTGTACACCTGCTTGAAGGGGTAGATCGTCGACAAAAGACCACCCCAACTTCCGCCTTCAAAGATGGCCGTTCTCAGCCCTTTGTAGGCAGATATGATTCCGGCTGACAGACCAGCGGGACCCCCGCCAACTATAGCTACATCGAATTGATCTTTAATTCTTGTCAGATTCTACACCGAATGATGATATCCCTAAACAAGAATATGTGTATTGAGTTATGGCGGCAACCAACCTTGTGACATAACTCTCGGAATCCCACCTAAAATGGAAGATGCCGCTTCTCCGATTGATTTATGTGGAGGCTCCTTCGCGGACGCGAACATCTGACTAAATGGTGTGTGAGTACAGTTGGACAGTTACAGTGAAAGTGTTTACAACAAGGTGGTAGAGAAAGACCCCGGTCAGAAAGTCTTTCATCAGGCTGTCTTGGAGGTTTTGGAGACTCTGGAGCCGGCAATCCAGAAATTCCCCAAATACAAAGAGAATGCTATCCTTGAGAGAATCGTTGAACCAGAACGAATCATTCAGTTTCGGGTTCCTTGGCTTGGCAAAGATGGGAAAATCCAGGTGAACCGAGGCTATAGGGTGCAGTTCAATTCTGCAATTGGGCCTTACAAGGGCGGCCTCCGTTTCCATCCTACGGTCACGCAAGGTATGCTGAAGTTCCTTGGCTTCGAACAGATCTTCAAGAACAGCTTGACAGGTCTTCCGATGGGTGGAGGAAAAGGTGGTTCGGACTTCGATCCAAAGGGCAAGACTGACGCTGAGGTTGAGAGTTTCTGTCACAACTTCATGCTAGAGCTATACAGACACATAGGCCAGTTTATCGACATTCCTGCTGGAGACATCGGCGTTGGAGGACGTGAGATCGGTTATCTTTACGGCGCCTTCAGGAAGCTGACGAATGATCATGGGACATGCGTCCTGACTGGTAAGGGTCCTCTTTACGGTGGATCACTAGTTCGCCCTGAAGCAACTGGTTATGGAACTGTCTACTTTGTCGAGGAAATGCTCAAGACCCAGAAGCAGGACATGAAAGGGAAGACCGTCTGTGTATCTGGATCTGGAAACGTCGCGCAATTCGCGACGGAGAAATGTATAGACCTTGGTGCCAACGTCATCGCTCTGAGTGACTCGAGCGGATGGATCCATGATCCTGACGGAATCGACAGGGAGAAACTCGCCTGGATAAAGGAACTTAAGAATGTACGAAGGGGCAGAATCAAGGAGTATGCTGAGCACTTCAATGTCTCCTATTCTTCAGATGGTAGCCCATGGAGCTTGAAGTGTGATGTTGCATTGCCGTGCGCCACACAGAACGAAGTCGATGGTGCAGAAGCAAAGGCCCTCGTTGACAACGATGTTCTAGCTGTTGGTGAAGGTGCCAACATGCCCTGTGTGCCAGAGGCAATAGAGATCTTCCTAGAAAGCAAGATTCTTTACGGTCCTGGAAAGGCTGCCAATGCTGGTGGCGTCTCAGTCTCTGGTCTTGAGATGGCTCAGAATAGCATGCGCTACTTCTGGACTCGTGAAGAAGTCGACAACAGGCTGCATGAGATTATGCGCAACATTCACGCTAGCGCCTACAAGACATCCGAGATGTTTGGTGACAAAGGCAACTATGTCCTCGGAGCGAACATTGCCGGCTTCCTCAAAGTCGCCGATGCAATGATTGAGCAGGGATACACAGCGTAGCCGACTGCTGCAGAGTCCTCATTGAGGGCTCTGCCTTCAATCTTTCACGTTATGAATGTCTAGCAGATTGATTGCCGACTTACTCAGGCAGTTCGCCAAAATCAGCCTCTGATGATTTCCAATAGCTCACCAAGACGCCTCTTTATGTCGGTCTCGAGTGTTCGAAGCTCTGCCAGCTGGCCTATCTGAACTACTCTATCTCTTCTATAGTCATCATCAGATATGGCTTCCTGCCTTCGCTCTAGCTCGAGCCTGTCCATCTCATCGTTGATCTCTCGACGCCTGTCAGTGACCATGTCAAACCCTTGCTTGAGAGACATCCACTCTATCATGGCATTGCTCTTCTCTTGCTCTATTCTCTCTCTGCGCAGCCGCTCTTCTTCCATCTCTTTTAGGCGCTTGTTGGCTGCTCGAATCTGTCGCTGAATCTCGTAAAGTCTTGCTTCCACCTCGCGTTTGACCTGAACTATCTCAGTGGATGTTCTCCACCTCTCCCTATAGAGTTCGATGTGCTCAGCTTCTGTGATCTTGTTCTCCTCGAGCTGCTTGTCCAAATCTGTGAGTTCTTGTTGAACTTCTCTTAGCTTGATCTTGACCTCATCATAGGATTTTCTGAGTGCAACCCATTCGACGCTGAATTGCGCAAGGATATCCCTTGGGTCCATATCATAGGGGTCGCCTAGGTGCCCACTGCCGTGACTCATCAGCGCATCCTCCCTTCTGCTAGCATGAAAGTGGCTTAAGGGATTTTCTAAGACACCCAGATAGGTTCCAGGCTTGTGATAAGGTGCCTATGCGTTGCGCCCATTCTCTCCTAGCGTAGGGGCAATCTGCCCTTGTCTCAGGAATCGTGTGTGCCTCTCTCCGCGTCTGACTCTGGCGGTGCTTCGCGGTCAAGTGAATCCCAAGCAGGTGGTGGTTCTAGAGTATCGTCGGGAGACCACGGTTCTTCTGATTCTACAGACGGTTCCTCTTCTTCTGACACGGACTCCTCCTCTTCCGAAGACTCCTCCTCAGATTCATCTTCCTCCTCGAGGTCGTCTACAATCCCTTCCAGTTCCTTGACGGTAGAGGTAATTGCCTTGAGCTTCCCGGTCTCAAGCTTCTCTAGAAGAGTGTAGAACATTCGCTCAACAACGGTGGCTTTGCCTTTGGCCTCAAACTCTAGTTCGCCGAGCTCAAACTCGAGCTCTGTATAGTCGTCTCGCTTCTTGCGTTTCTTGCCTTTTTCCTCATCATCGCCCATAGGCATCAACTACTCGTCAGTTTCGATGAATCCTAATAAATGATTCACAGAACCCACTCGAACCTATGGCTTTATGAGGAGCTTGCTTCAATGCGATGTCTAGGGTGCTAGGATGAAACTCAAAGTGGAACTAGTCCCCCCTGAAAGCCGGAAAGAAAGGCCCGAGGACCCATTGAGTCTCGAGTTCGGCTCTGTGTTCACTGATCACATGTTCGCAATGTTCTATGCTGACAACGAATGGAAGAATCCCCGAATCGGACCTTATTCGAATCTATCACTGGATCCTGCGGCATTATGTCTTCACTATGGCCAAGGAATCTTTGAGGGTCTGAAGAGCTATAGGCGCGGTGAAAGAGTATTCCTATTCAGGCCTAGAAAGAACTTGGAGCGTCTCAATGCGTCAGCTATTCGCATGGTTATGCCACAAATCGACATTGATTTTGCCTTGGAAGCCCTCATAGAGCTCCTCAGAGTGGAGCGTGATTGGATACCTGAGTTGAAGGGAAGTTCACTGTACGTTCGGCCGACAATGATTGCGACAGAGCCCAAGTTAGGTGTACGCGCATCACACACTTACCTCTATTATGTCATCCTTAGTCCGGTCGGCCCGTACTTCAAAGAAGGATTCAGTCCCGTCAAGATTATGGTCTCAGAAAAGTATGTGCGTGCGGCAGACGGTGGAGTCGGCCAAGCCAAAACCATTGGGAACTACGCGGCGAGCCTTCTGGGTGGGAAGGAAGCTATGGAGAGAGGGTACTCGCAGGTCATGTGGCTAGACTCACATGAGAGGAAATACATTGAAGAAGCAGGGACTATGAACATCTTCGTTCTGTTTGACGACGAACTCGCAACTCCTCCTCTCTCCGGAACCATTCTTCCAGGTATAACTCGTGAGTCAGCCATGCAGATTGCCCAAGATTGGGGTTATAGTCTGAATGAACGACCCATTGCAATTGACGAGGTGATTGACGGGATCAAATCCGGAAAGGTCAAGGAGATCTTTGGGACTGGGACCGCCGCCATCATCGCGCCTATCGGTGAACTATACTTCAGAGAGAAGCCGCATATAGTGGGAGACGGCACGATAGGTGCTCTCTCTCAAAGGATGTTCGACGAATTGACGGGCATTCAGTCAGGTGAAAGAGAGGACACACGCGGGTGGGTCTTTGAAATCGAATGAGCCCATAGGATCTTCAAGCGGAATCATAACCTTTTTTCGTTGCGCGGCATGAATTGGCATACTCAAAGGTGGACACAATGTCGTCACAATTGCTTGTTGATTACACCAAGTGTACTGGGTGCCGAGTCTGTGAGCTAGCTTGTTCTGCTAAACATGAAGCGCGATTCCAGCCCAGCCTAGCTCGACTCAAGATTGTGAAGTACGACGATTTAGGACTAGACGTCCCGAATGTCTGCGGCCCCTGTGAAGAAGCACCCTGTGTGGAGGTCTGTCCTGTTTACGCAATGCGTCGCGATGCTGTAAGCAAGATGGTCTATCTTGACCATGACAAGTGCATCCTTTGCAAGTCTTGTGCCGGCGCCTGTGTTAATGGTGTAATTCTTCTTGACACGTACTCAATGCGAATCATAAAGTGTGACCACTGCGGTGGTGAACCAGAATGCGCTCGGATGTGTCCCACCGGAGCAATCACATACGGACCCACATCTACGTCGAAGACCGTTGATAGACATAGCAAGATCCTAGGCTACCTCAGAGAGATTGAACGGTCCGCAGAAGCTCAAGAATCTGGCGGAGTTGAATAGAGCGTGACCGGTGGCTACACTGGCAAGATCCTTCGTGCGAACCTGACGGATGAAACATTCAAGATAGATCCACTTCCAAAGGACTGGATTCGAGAATACATAGGCGGTGACGGTTTTGCAGCGAAGCTGCTCTACGAGGAAGTTGCCGCGAGGATTGACCCGTTGAGTGAAAGGAACAAGCTAATAATCGCGACAGGACCGATAACGGGCACGTTATGGCCTATGAGCGGAAGAACGGTTTTCGTTTCCAAGGCGGCTCAGACCGGAATCTGGGGTGAAAGCCATGTTGGAGGATTCCTAGGTCCTGAACTCAAGTATGCAGGATACGACATGCTTGTAGTTGAAGGCAAGGCGGAAGACCCCGTCTATCTTCTCATACAAGACGGCCATCTGCAGATTCATAGTGCCAAGGATTTCTGGGGCATGACGACCGACAAGGTGACCACTGCCATTCAGAAAAAGCACAATGACCCAGATATCCAGATTGCCGCTATTGGGCCAGCAGGAGAGAATCTCATCCGATTCTCTGCAGTGATCATAAACCATGCCCGTGCTGCCGGAAGAACTGGCATGGGTGCAGTTCTTGGATCAAAGAACATGAAGGCAATCGCCATCCGAGGCACTGGTTCTGTTGAGGTTGCAGACCATGAAGGCTTTCTTGAACTGGCCAAAGAAGCTCATGATCGCCTGAGGAACAATCCACAGGCCAAGGAAATGGGCAAGTGGGGCACATGGATTCTAACTGCAGTGAAACAACAGATTGGGGAGCTACCTACCTATAATCACAGGACGGGGGTATTCCCAGGATGGGAGAAGCTGAGCGCTGACTACATTCGGCCTCGGTACACAGTTTCTGACCGTGCCTGTTTCGGCTGTAGTCTCGGATGCAAGAAGCTGAACTACGTGAGCCACGGACCTTATGCGGGCACATTGGAAGAAGGGCCCGAGTACGAGGGTTTAATGGCTTTCGGCAGTGCACTAGGTATCGCGGACTATCCTACGACATTGAAAGCGAATCAAATCTGCAACAAATACGGCATGGACATAATTTCTGCAGGGTCCACAATTGGCTTCGCCATTGAGTCGTTCGAAGGCGGCGCAATTGATGAGGAGACTACTGGTGGATTGAAACTCGAGTGGGGCAACAGTGACTTGGCAATCAAACTCCTAGAGTTGATCGGAAAGAGAGAAGGATTCGGTGACATCCTTGCCGAGGGCACACGTAGGGCTGCCGAAATACTAGGTCCAGAAACCGAGCCGTTCGCCTTGCATGTGAAGGGACTGGAATTCTCAGGTCAAGATGGACGAACACACAGAAGCATTGGTCTAGGTCATGCCACCGGTGCGAGAGGCGCAGATCACTTGCGCAGCCTTGTAACTGTAGATCAGCTTGGCTATCAAGATGTGGCGGCTGAACGATGGGGTGCGGACAAACTTCCAGAGATTGTTGATCCCTATACGGAGACCCATAAGGCTGTGGCGGTCTTCGAAACTGAGAACACCTACGCGATACGCGACACTATGATTGTATGTTGGTATTCCGTTTCTTGGCCTCCTGTTTTCTGGATGAGGGACTTCGCCAATATCTTGCCTCTCGCAACTGGTGAGAAGTCTCTGGGTGACGTGGAGAACCTAACTAAGATTGCTGAGCGTCAAGTTACCCTGAAGAGACTATTCAACACAAGAGAAGGCATCTCCCGTGCGGATGACAGACTACCCCCCCGGTTCACTGACGAGCCAATGCCAGAGGGACCTGGTAAAGGGCAAACTGTGAATCTCGAGCCAATGCTTGATGACTACTACAACCTGAGAGGCTGGGACTTGGAAACTGGTCTGCCGACTTCCAAGACCATTAGCAGGCTTTCTCTAGATTGGGCCGTCACAAACAAGTGATCTACATTCTTACATAGTCAACATTGTGAGTCTGACCGCAGTTTGGACATGAATACTGGTCAGGGCCGACCCACTCTATTCCTTCCCAAGATATAGATGCTCCACAACGAGTGCATGATGACTTGATCTGAGGCTTGACAAAGACGGTTCCGGCTGCTGGAGCGGCCGTTGCATCTAGCGGAGTTTCGGCTTGCTCCTGTGCCCTGGCCATCGGTGCCACTCTTTCAGTGTCCACACGTTGTTGTAGTGGATGATGCGCAGCAACTGCAGAATATTCCATAGCCAACCAGTCTATGTGTTCTTTCGGTATCGTATCCCACTCCCGGTTCTTCCAGACTCGCAAGAGATGATCCTGACGAGGAATGTGTCCCCTAATCTCGAATCTTCCTGTGGAGGCATCTATCTTGAGCCTGTCTTTCTTTGATTCGAAAGTGTGTATCATGTGCAATGGGAATATGTACAGCTTTCTCTTCTTGGAATCGAACTGATAGAGTCTATAGTCCGTAAGAATGAAATTATCTGGATAATAAGTGAAGACCTCTTCTCCTTTTATCCAAGCAAACCTCAGATAGAAATCTCGAGACAGCTTACGATGATATCCTATTGTGCTCCATCTGTTGTAAGGATCTTCCGGATGAACGTATGGTATACCGGCTATCTCACAGATTTTCCTTTGTCCACCTACTCTCAATTCATCATATTCACGAAGCCCGATTGCTGCACGGACCTCTTCGCGTCTCGGCATTTGCCCAACAATGTTCACAATGCCGTTGACGACCTTGAACATCCCTGATCTTTGCATCAGCTTGTACTCTTTGACGGTGTGCCACGGAATGCTGACACTCTGTCTAGAACCATGATCGTGCTGTATCAGTCTGTAATTTGTGACAGTATACTCCGCACCCTGAGCTAGGATTCTCTCACCTTCAATAGGAATGTAAACGACCGAAGACAAATCTACTACACCAGCCTATGTACTGTACTCCAATTCATGGGGACGGCATATGCGCATTAAAAGCTTGACCGTACGTTGGCTCCCTTTCCCAATTCACCTTAGACCTGCCCCTGTTGTCTTGGGACCGAAAGGTAGAGAATATCTTCGTAACCGAGAATGCCATATCCGGATGGATTCTCGAGCTTCACGTGATCATCGAATACCTCGAACACTCGCACGTTCGGTACTTTTGCCAGAGTGTCCTTTTGCATGTAGCGGAGATACACGGTGAACACTTGTCCAGTGGATTTCATCTCTTGGAAAATTGACCTCCAGTCTGTCATGCCGATTTTCCTCCAATTGTTGCTTCAGCTAGGCTGCAGCCATTTTAACGTTTGCTTCAGGGTGATTGACAGGAATCAGCTAGGCCAGGTCAGACAATCCAATTCTTGGGCTGGAGTCCTATGCTTCGAAAGGCATTCAACAGGACTTCTTCAATTTGAAGAGAACCTTCATACAAGAATAGATGCGACCCACAACTGCTATGGCAATCTGACGATCCAAACCCCTTTGGTCCGAGTGCAAAGTGACCGGAATTAAAAATTGCCGATGCCAGTACACATTCCTGTCTGTTTTGTGTCTCGGAGTACAAAGCACGAACTACGGATGCTTTCTCCAGCAGGTAGTCAATGTGCCAATGAATTGCCTTTTCGGCAGTCAAATGTCGTCTAATTCGATTCTCCAGACTAGTGGATCCATTTCCCATTGCAGAACCAACATAGACCCAGGTGCCGTCTTGAATCGCCATAGATCCCAGTGAGCCCGCCTTGATCGATGTTATCTTGTCCAGTGAGATTATGAGAGCATAAACACCCTTCATCGTATCAGTTCCTGAGGTTTGCAGGAGTGTGACTCCAAGCCATGAAGACCTTCTTCCCTTGGCACAGTACTGATTCATTCGATACCGTCATAAGGTCTCCGTGGTATCCATTGCCTATCTACCATGACGTTGACAGAAATCACGAAGAACGTATACTCTGTGAATGGGGGGTTCATAGACGACTTTGGTTTCATAACCTCCCACATTGTGGTAGATGATGAGGAAGCACTAGTAATTGATCCTGGTACTGCTGGTGCTCCAGGAAAACTCATTTCGCAGGCATTGAGTAGTTTGGGTATTGACGAAATGGGCGGCCTCATTGGCATCCTATGTACTCATGGACATCCAGATCACATCGGAGGAGTGTCACGCTTCGCTTCGAAGACAAAGGCCCCAGTCTTCATCCACCGTGAAGACGCCGAGCTGTTAAGTGCGCCCCAAGTATTTGTAGAAAAACGCCTGAAGCTTGATCGGGCTGGTAGAATCTCAATGAAGTTTGAGAAGGGCCCGCTTAAGGTCAACTACAATGCTATCGAAGTGGACCGGATGATAGGCGACGGAGATCAGATAAGAGTAGGCAGCCTGAAGCTTGAGGTTATTCATACCGCTGGTCATTCAGCGGGTCACTGCGCCTTCTTTGAACCAAAAGGCAAAGTCCTATTCTCAGGTGATGAATTGAACAATTTCCCGAATGACCCGCGCAAGTTCTATGTAGACCTGAGTGGCAGCATTCCTGCCAAGTTTGCCGCTATTGACCGACTAGAGGGGCTCGACGCTGAGTACCTTCTTCCAGCCCATGACACAATGCATCTCTTTGAGAATGTCAGAATACAGATTGCTGAAGTCAGAGATGGAGTAAAGCAATTTCAAGACCAGGTCATAGATCTGATTTCTGCCCGAGGCGAAGTCGACCTGGCACAGCTAATTCACGATCTATCTCGAGTCACCAGCATCTCTCTACCAACCACTATGGACGCTTTGCTGCCGACCACGCTTCAAGTGGCATTGGAATCGCTTCAGTCTGCGGGTCTGGTCAGATATAGTGATGCAGGAATATGGAGCATCGCCTAGTATCCGCAATCTATACCCGAGCTAAATTCAAAAGATAGGCATCTGAGTCACATCATCTATTGGCATCTGGGTCCTAAGGACTAGGAGTCATTCATGTGATACAGGTCTGATTTATCATGAGTGGGACCAAAGAGGGAAGAGCGCAGACCCCAAGCACAGTTGAAGCAATAAGAATGGCCTCAGCGTCCATACTTGCTACCTCAACCGGAAGAGGCTTTCCATTGGGGAGTGCTATTGGCTCTGGAAGAGTCATGGAAGAGAACTCCGAGCTTGTAGCAATGAACGTTGCCTCATTGATTTTCGCCATTCGAGATCCCTTAATGAACAATGAAGGGTTGGATCTTCTAGCCCTTGAATGGAACTTGGATCATCCTCCTGGATCAAGAGTATTGCCGGAACAGCTCATTGTTGCCGGAGGTTTCGCGCAGGGAGTAGGGTCTCATGTCTGCGTTCTCAGCTGGGAGCGGGGGGTCATTGATCCCTTCAAGATCGACGACCACATGAAGACTCTCTCAAAAAAGATCTCAGACATCGAAGCGGCAGTGATTCACAACAATCTTCCCTATGAAAAGGAAGGTCTAATGGTCCTAAGACGATTCAACGACCGACTGAACAGTGTTATCTTTGTTGAGATGATGGACAGAAGATTCCAAGGTTCATGGGATTCCCTTCAAATCAAACCCGACCATGTTGACAACCAGCTGCAAATCAAGATGAACATCAAAGAGGACTTCACGTCAAGACCTCCAGGGACAAAGGTTGTTTCGCGAAAGGAGATAGATTTCCTCAAGCCAGCAGCAGACGAATCAGCTTTGATCGAACACTTCAAACATAGGTTACTGACTCCTGCTGCTGTAGAGGCGTTGACCGTTACTATTCCAGAAACTGGACGGGCAATACTGAGTGAGATAAACACTCATGCATATTCCTCTGAGGAGATTGCCTCAGCTGGCATCGCTGTCAAGTACTTGCGTGAATACGCGGGAACTGATTCCGTCGCGCTCACCGAGATTGATGAAATCGTCACCAAGAGTGAAGAGTATTCCAAACTCTTGGAGGACGCAGTTGCCGTCTTCGAGGAGATTGTTGAACACCATATCTCATCTGGAAAAACTCTGACCATGGCGAATCACAAGAACGAACTATTCAACCTAATCTCATCAAGGAGTTCAGATCTGACCAGCATCAAGGAGAAGATTGTCACATCATTAGTTGAAGAGATGACTCTCTCGGTATCAAGAGAGCTGCCCGGAGGCGGCGAAGTCCGGGCGTGGCAACTCAAAAGTATGATGCGCTACTTTGTCGCTTACGCTAAACGTGTGGTCCAGTACTTCTCCCCGGAGCTTGGAGAGTACCTGGTTGTGGCTGGAGCAAGGAAGGTTCTTGTGGCTGCATTCAACGAATTCAAGCAAGAGCTGACCGGCGAGAGCGTAGATGCCATAGACCGGCTCCTAACAAATAAGTTCGGCGCCGAACTAATAGCACAACTCAACGCGATCTTCGACAGAAAGGCTTTCGAAGGGTCGAAGGAAACCCGCGTGGACAAACTGACGTCAGAAGCGGCGACGGAAATGGTCAATGCTTTCAAAGAGATAGATGTCTGGAGCCTTGTCAAGTTTGCAGACTTGGCCGAGACTGCACGAAGTGACATCGCACAGGAGCCAAGTGAACCAACTCCAGTTAGTGATGCGATTTCAGAAGATTCTCAAAGTGGCATCGCGGACCTCCTGTTAAGTTATGAATTACTAGCAACAGAAACCATTCCTGATGTTGCTCAAACAGTTCTTTCAAAGTCGATTCTTGAACGCACAATCGAGAATGCGACTAGTGGCAGTAGTCTTTCTGACGGGCTTCTGGCGGCGGTCAACGAGATTCCGGACAAGGCGCCAGAGTGGACATCCCTAGCTCATGAATGGATTGCAGAGTTCTGGAACCAATTGGATCTGAATCTGCCCCTCTCATCCCAGCTCACAGCATTCGCAAAGCATGTTCATGAAAAGGCGACTAAGGCTTCAGGTCCCCGAATTGTAGTAGATCGAGTGGTGGAAGAAGCCAGACATCTTGAGGAGAAGTTTGAAGAGAAGGTCAATGAATGGCGAGAAGAATGCAATAGGATAGAGCAAGAGAATGCAGAGATTGAAGCACATAACAAAAGGCGACATTCTGCTATTGAAGAAACAACTGCACAATTCGAGACTGAACAGGAAGTGTACTCTCGTGAACTTCGAGCATATGAAGAAAGCAAAGAGGATCCCGAGTCGACATTAGTTCAGCCCAGCCCCCCGGAACCAATTGAACCCCGGCTTGAGAGGGTAAAACACGATTATCCCTTGAAGGAGCTTCTGAGTCCTCCATCAAAGCCAGAGCCTTCGGATGAACTCCTTCGCTATCGGGATTTCAAGAATCTCCTTGTTGAGAAGCTCCAAGCTATGAGCGAAAGACAGGAGGCGCTTGAAAGCGCGTTTTCAGAGCGTCTTACACGACTTGCATCTGAAGGTGCAGACACATCTGGAGATGTTCGTATCGACATTACTGATTCATTCTTGGATCACATAATGGACTCAGTTATACGTGGGATGGGCAGATTGCTCCCTCGCTCTACGCGCGCTTATCTAAGAAATCCGGAAGATCCGGGGTTGGTCTATCTTGTGACCTATGAACAACAAGGTGACGAGTTGATTGTAACCGTCGGTGACACTTTTCTAAGAGGTGATGCCTAATGTCCAGTTCATGGATTCTCAAAACTCGTCAGATGAGCGAGGCTGGCAAGGAAATACTTCTCAGAGAAGGACTGGCTACTCACATGAGAAGCACCAGGGATCGTCAGCAGGTGACCGATATTCTGAAGGAGAAGAGGCCACTTGAGGATATCCTTTCTTGGTTCTCTGCCTTCTGGCTCTATCACTATCAAGGGGTTCGCGTGCTCAGTTTCGAAGACGCCCAAGACCTAACCGTTGAGAGAAAAGATGAGATGGAGCGCGAAGAGCGCAGGCACCTTGAGCTTGAGATTAGAAAGCTTTTGGGTGACAAACACAGAGAAGAGATAGACATTGCACGGTTGGCTAGCGAACTGATTGTTCAGGTCTGCAATGAGTTGGGGGGTTCCAATATTGCTGAACCATCTACTCTCGAGAAATGTTCCGATATTGTCAAGAAGTTTCTTGGTGAGATTCCAAAGGACTACAGTCCTAATCACGACATCGATTTCATAGCCACAATCACAGGCTGGGCGTCAAAGTGGAGGGATGAACTTTATACAAAGGCCTCTGGTCTAAAGGAGACTGCGCTCTCTCTTAGAGATGAGGTCCTTCGTGAACATCCTGCGGAAGTCATCGAAACATCTGTTTTGAGGCAGGCTACCAAGCAAATCCTCAATACTGACAACTACTTGGCTGGCCGATTGATTGCTGGTGGCATTTCGGAGAAGACGCTTGGCGATATATCAGAAGCTGTGCTCCACAGGGTGATTGGCGGAAGAGTGCCTGTGGAAACAGTTCGAAAAGCTCATGAGATTAGGCTAGAGACAATTGACTTCCTACTTGGCTCCTATGAATCCCCAACAACGATTGAGGAATACGAGAAAACCCTTGGTGATGAATTGGCAAGGGGAGTTGCAGCGGGAATCAGGGACAATCCAGCAGAGGCATTTGGACTGCTTTCGGTACTTTTTGATCTGGATGCTGAAGATATCAAGGCGGCCCTTAGGTCAAAAGGACTCACTGATGCAGAGGATATCGCGGCCGGATTGATTGAACAGGCCAAAGAGCCTACTCCTGAGGATGAAGGACCCCAAATCAGCGCTGAAGAGATGCAGGACCTAGAAAGGTCGCTAAAGCAGCTTGAGAAGTTGGAGAAGACTTTGGAGGGTCCAGTCAAGGGTATGCTGCGAGCCCAAGGACTGCGTCCATCAGAGCTCGATAAGATTACAGTCGAGTTCCTTCTCAAGGACAGAGACAGCCTACTGGGTATGGAACCAAAGGTGCTTGAGACACTGAAGCAGAATGCCCGAATCCCTTCGCCAAAAGAGATGGAGCGACTATTCCAAGTGCGGCAACAGGTTGAGAGCGGAGCTCTGAGTACAATGGGTGTGACTTCATCGTCTGAGATGATGCAACAGAGACGACAAGAGGAATCGTCCGGGGCGCTCAAGCTAGACTTGGTTTGGCATTTCACAATTGGTATACTCTCGAATCTCACAAGAGTGGTGGAGAGTTATATCAGGTCGAAGCAGGACCTGTTGAGAATGAAGGCTCTTCTGAAGAGCATTCACGAAGATACTGAGCCTGAACTTCAATATGCAAGAGAAGAGATTCTGGTCGATCTCGCATCAATGAGGATTTGCGAATTTAAATGTGTGAATCCAGAGCTTGATGCATCAGCGGTATGCTCCTGGATGCACGCTCGTCTGTCAAGCAAAGACATGAATGCCGCCAAGGTTGAGCTTGAAAAGACACCAAGCCCTGTCTATGATGGAATTTCCGACCTTCCTCTTGATCTTTCGAATCTGGAGTTTGACAACTACGGAATTGCCTACGACCTCATGCACAGGTTTCTGCAGCAAGAGCGTCTTGAGAAGATGGCAAAGGAAGAACACGCGATAGAGGTTGAGGCGGAGAAGCAGAGAGCACTCGAGGAAAGGCGCGGACGTATTGACGCTATTTCTTGGATCGACACGAAGAGCAAGACTGTCTTCAGAGCCATAGGCAGAGTTGGGACAAAGGGGCTTGAATGGTCCGGAAATGATGAGACAAAGTGTTCCAATCTTCTGGCATTCTACATTCGACAGCACAGGGGACGTCCTGTGTGTATAGCCTGCGGAGATACTCCAGAAGATGGCAAGTGCCCGAGGCATGGAACAGCGAACATTTCCGCAAGCGATGATATGGACACTTTGACTGTGTTCATCATGGAAGCTATCACCACAATGAAAACGAGCCTCATCGGGCCGAAAGCACAGCCAATGACATGGGATGAGGCTCGGAAGATTGTTCAGAAGACAATAGATGATGTCAAGCGAGACGGGAAGCTAACTTCGAAGACGAATCTGAAAGAACTGATGCAAGGTGACATCAACCACGTAGTAGGTCCCGCTATTGCCAAGGTCATTGGAAAATACTTTGACGAATCACTGCAATATGCAGCCAGACGTTCGGGCCTTTCATAGGACCAAACAGTGATCTAATTCGCAGTGCTTGTGCTGATCCATTCTAGATAGGCCTTTGAACCACCTTGAATCGGAATCACAACAAACTCAGGAACCTCATATGGGTGGTTGTCCCTAATCGCATCCCACAGTCTGTCCTGGAGTCGTTTCTCTGTTTTGATTAGGAGAATGCTCTCTGTATCCGTTTCCACTTTGTCCTTCCAGTGATAGATGCTTCTGACTCCACTAACGATGTTGACACATGCACAGAATCGGCCGTCCACTAGGATTCTCGCCAAATCTTCAGCCTTATCTGGCGGACATGTTGTTAATGCGAGAATATAGTTTTCCATAACTTGGGTATGACTCTGCCGCTATTAATCTATAACCTGAAAATGATGAAGTCGTTGGAGGATAGACAGCTTTATACATCAGACGCAAACCAACCACGACTCGGCCGATTGTTATGACTAAGCGTTTTGTCCCCCAAGGGGTGCTTCCAGCTCTTGTTACTCCGTTTACTAAAGATGGAGACCTCATAGAGGAGGGCTTCAAGCAAATCATCGATTACACAATTGAGAACGGAGCAACCGGTCTCGTGCCTGCAGGGACGACAGGTGAGTTCCTATATATGCGAACAGAAGAGCGGAAGAAGCTTCTGAAACTAACGGTCGAATTGGCAGAAGACCGAGTTCCAGTTATAGCAGGAACAGGTCAGAATTCGACAAGAGCCACGGTAGCTTTGACGAAGTATGCTGCGGACATTGGTTGTGCTGCAGCCCTTGTGGTTTCGCCCTACTTCCTTAGACCCGAAGACAAGGGGTACTTCGAGCACTATGCTGAGGTGGCCCGGAGGGGTGATCTCCCTGTGATTCTGTATAACATCCCTCAATGTACGCTCGGCATTCTCCAGTCTAATGTTGTTGAGGACCTTGCCGAACTTGACAACATCGTGGCAATAAAAGACAGCAGCGGAAGCATTCCACATGTCTTGGAGCTCATTGAGAAGCTGAGAGGAAAGATGCCTGTCCTCATAGGACACGATGAGTGTTTCTTGTCGGCTGTGGCTGCAGGCGCAACAGCTGCAATCATGGCTTCAGGGAATATAATGCCTCACATCTGGCTAGAGATAATGAAGAACATACGTAACGGTAACATCGAGAAAGCAGCAGAGCTCCAGCTCTCCGTGCAAACTCTTTCTAGGATAATTACAAGGCATGGAGGTGCCCCTCCCGTAAAGGCAGCACTGAGAATGATGGGAATGAATGCTGGAAGAGCAAGAATGCCACTTAATTCCGGAGGCACATTGACTTGGGAGCTTCGTGAGGAAATACGTTTGGAGCTTGAGAAACTGGGCCTCATCGATGAGTTGAGTCATGCACCAGTCATGGATGATGTGGATGTCATCGGTTTGATTGACAGGTCTGGGGTTGACAGTTCGCGATTTGAGAATGTCAAGCGTAGCATTGGTGCATTTGAGTCTGTTTCCACAGACATCATTCTAGGCAAGAAAGATGGTCCTGTCGGCGAAGCCTTTGTGAAACTGATGATGAATCCGCAAGTAGGACATGAAGCCTTGAGCGTCATTCTTGAACCCAATCTGGCTGTGAGACCTAGCGCCATAATGATGCCCGCTCGGAAGATCAAATCGATGCGTCAGGCATCTCTCTTCTACGGTCCAGTTCAATCAGGAGCCGCAAAGGCAGTAGCTCGCCTCGTAGCTTCTGGAAGAATACCGTCTTCTGATTTTGATGATTCACTAATGATAATGGCCGTTGACATTGATCTCAATCTACGTGACAGAAGGACGGCAACTAGTCACACCGAGAGAGCTGTCACTAAAGCTCTTGAGCAGCTGTGGAGGTGAAACAGATGTCGGAGGATTTCAGATTCAGAGGTGTGTTTCCTGCTCTTGTGACTCCATTTGGTGAGGACGGCGTTGATGAGGAGAAGTATAGGGGTCTGATTGACTACGTCATAAGAAGTGGTGCCACCGGGCTTGTCCCTTGTGGGACTACTGGTGAATTCACAAGCATGAGATTCGAGGAGAGAGTAGATGCAATTCGAATTGCCTGTGACGCAGCAGAAGGTAGAGTCCCCGTTATGGCCGGCACCGGAGCTCCAAACACTCGTGATGCAATCAAGCTGACGAAGAGAGCAGCTGAGTTTGGAGCAGAGGCCGCTCTGGTTGTTTCCCCGTATTTCCTCAAGCCTACTACAAAAGAGATCTATGAGCACTATGAGAAGATTGCTAGTTCAAGTGACATCCCTATTTTCCTTTATAACATTCCACAGGTGACCGGTGTGCCTCTCGACTGGTGGCTGGTCGATGGTCTCAGAGAGATTGACGGCGTTGCGGGAATGAAAGATTCGAGTGGCAATCTGATTAACTTGACAACAGTTCTAGTCAGACGACCTGAGGAATTCCAAGTTGTGGTTGGCCATGATGAGGTAGCACTCCCCGCGTTGGCTTCAGGTTGCGATGGGGCGATCTTGATGAGCGCCAATGTGTTTCCTGACCGCTACATAAAGATGCAAACCGCTCTTGCCAGGGGAGATCTGAAAGAGGCATTTCTTGTTCAGCGGAGCATCCAGAAGACAATCCGGCTTCTGGTCAACCGAGGGGGAGGAATGGCAATAAAGGCGGCCCTCAACATGATGGGTGTCCCAGTCGGAAAAGCAAGGGGACCGCTCATCGAAGGTGACATACTCCGCTACGAAGACATTGATGAATTGAGAACATGTCTTGAGGATCTGCAACTGATCCCGCGCGGTACTGTCACTTTCAAGGCTGGAGAGAAAGCCATAGTTTCAGAAGGCTACCCAAAGGCAGTTGGACTAGTTCCCGATTCGGTCCCCGACTTGACTCTCCTCCACGGCGAGGCACTTGCTGGAGAGGGCCAAGAGGTAGCACATGTCGATCTTGTCATGGGTCTCAAGGACGGACCTCTTGCTGTCGCCATTGACAGTGCAGACAAGATTGAGGAAGGATTCCACCCTTCCAATGTCATAAAGGACCTAGAACCACTAACGGTCTTCGCTCCAACAGTAACAATTGTTGACGAGAGCCACAAGACGATGGTGTATGACACTGCCCAGAGGGCCGTGGCGGACGCAGTCAGACGCACAGTCACTGATATGATTATACCCGAAGAGCTGATACCGGACATCGCAATAGCGGTGAATACGTTCGTGCATCCAAACGCAAACAATCCAAGGAGAGTACACATCAACAACTTCAGAGCAACGAGGCATGCCATACGCAGAGCAATCGAACGCAGACAAGACATAGAAGAAATTGCTGCACGGATAGATTCGGCACGACACCCATTCGCCTACAATCCTTAGTCATTCTCCAACAAACGTGTAAAACGGTCTGGCCAAATGTTAAGGACACTAGAACTGCGGAGGAAGGCGCAATCGACATGCAATTAGCACCCGTGTAGCGAGAATAGCAGTACTCCGGAAACATCAACGAAATGCATCTAGGGCCGTTTTCGTCAAGGCTTCAGGCAGCTCTCTGGTTATATAGTCTATAGGATATGATAGAGAATGATTTCGTTCCATCGGATTGCCCAGCGCGTAATTGCATCCGTTGGAGGTCGGAAAAATGGCTGAGACCTGCTTAATCCGCATCCGTGACTTACCCTCTCGGGCGCTTCGTAAGAGGGTTCGTGGATTTCTTGCAGGGGACAATGTATCGATTGAGGATGACACTGGGAAAGTCTTCGCCGTCGCGGTCAGCAAGAATAGAATTGTCTTGAGGTGTGACGACGAGTTTTCAGCTCCTGGGTATTATGGCAAAGGGGAACCCGCGAGCATGTTTTAAGGTCAAATCCTCTACCGATGAGTGGGTCTCAGCCTAACTCTCATTCTTACGTGAATTTCTGCCCACTCACACGTACACGACCAAAGTCTTCCTTACTCAGAATCCTGGGGTGGTGGGGGCTTCTCCTAGTAGCCTTGGAGATACTCCATGTGCTCAAACCATCTCTCATCAGGCGAGAACTCCTTAACTCCTAGTTCTCTCAAACGGGTCTGAATGCTCTTGATAGCCGTAGCGTCTTTGGTTTCTCGATAGAGGACTAGAAGATTGCTGAGAATCTTGACAAATGCAGTTTGGTGAAACCTCGGCTCCTTCAGTGCAAAAGGTTCCAATGTATCGAGAGCTTCTTTGCACATCTTTTCTGATTTCTTAGAATGGCCTGTTCTTCTATAGTATATTCCGAGGTTGTTTAAAATCGACGCAACTCTAGGCAGAAAGAAGCTCTCTGAATCATCTACATAACTCCTGTGGATCTCAAGCGCTTTCAAGAATCTTGATTCTGCCTCTGGTATGCGGTTGTTTTCGCATAGAAGAATACCGGTGTTGCTTTCTATTGCAGCAACAGAGTAGAGAAACATCTCAGGAGCAAAACCAATACGCGCGTCGATCACACCTCTTGCCTCTTCCAGCAGCCTCTCAGCATCAGTCCATAGTTCGTTTCTCTTATAGAATACTCCTAGATTGTTGGCAACATTCCCATAGACCTCAGCCAATGACGCCGCTTCCGGATGCTTCAGAGACACATCCTTTGCCATCTCATATGCCTCTAGAAGCGTTTCTTGCACGCCCTTCACTTTGCCCATCCGACAATGCAACACACCTAGATTATTCAGGGCCGCAGCCAGTCGATGCGTGTATCTCTCTGGGTAGTTCTCTACAAGTGCTCTTAGCAGTCTGATTGACTCTAGACAGGCGTTTTCAGCTTCATGTAATCTGTCTGAAGAAACCAAGAGATTCGAATAATCCTGCAGAGTCTTGGCAAGTGGTTGAGAATATGGTTTCTCCTCCTCAAGCATCACCCTAAGTTCTCGAATCACTTCTCTGAAGACTTCCTCTGCTTCCTGATATTGACCTGTCTGAAAGAGTGGAAGTGCCAAGCTGCTTTCTGCCATTGTCACTTGAGCTTGCATACCCGATTGTTCCAGAGCAAGCTTCTTGTAAGCATCTACTACTGCCTTCCTCACTTCAAGTTGTTCGATATGTCTGTGCTGAAGACGTAGAGTAATTCCAAGACGACCAAGTGTCATGTTTCTTATGACTAATTCATCGCTTGATTCTAGGACATCTCTGAGGATTGTTTCAGCTTCTGAAGTCTTTCCGGAAATGTACAGCACCTGAGCCAAAAGGATTCGTGCGAATTGGAGCATTGGATAGGTTCCTTCTTCTGGGCTATAATGAGGTCTCCTATCTTCATTCTCCAAGATGACTAAGGCTTTTCTAACGCATCTCTCCGCTTCTTCCAGACGATACATCAGTGATAGATGTTGTCCTAGATAGTGATAGGTCGAAGCCAAATAACCCTCTTTCATGTGTATATGCCTATCATCTTGTGGGTCAAACGTATTCAACATCTCTAGTGTTCTTCGAAAAGCTTCTTCAGCTTCGTACATCTTGGCTGATTCTTGATAAAACCGAGCTTGAAACCAGAGTGCCTTTGAAAGGAATATTGCATTGTCATCAGAGAGTCTCTCAGAGATCTCAATGACTTTCTTGAGTGTGTCCTCGGCCTCTGCAATTCTATCAACTAGGCGGAAGAGGTAACTTCTCCAGCCTTCTCTCGCTATCAAGCCAATGTCTGACTTGATGAAGAACGAATCCAGCACTACAAGTGCGTCATCCCATTCATTTGCAAAGCCCAAAGCATCCAATACTTGTTCTAATCTCATAAGAGTTCCAATTTCATCATCCAAAGCTAGCACGGATAATGCTAGGCCAAGGAGTCTGTAGTCTGCTTGATCTTGTGAAGCCCTTTCCAGTCGCTGACCGACCTCGTTCGCCAGATCTTTTAGATTTCCTCCAAGTTCAGCTCTCACAATTTCCTCTGCCAGATCATGGAGAACCCAAGTCCCGTCCTCTCTTCTACTAAGGAAACTTAGGCGTCTTAGTCGATCCCAACTGTCTGGGGTCATTTCTGGAGCAATGATGCTCATTATTCGATAATCGAAATAGGGAACTAATCCTGCACGATTTATGAGATTGTGCAACCCTTCGGCATGACTAAACAGACGTCTCCATACTTTTAGGCGAACCTCAGCAAGAGTATCAGCACGGAGTCCTTCAATGTCTTCTATAGACACGTTGCTGGTATTGATCATATCACATATGGCATCAATCAGGAAGGGATTTCCGCCACTGACACTCACAATTCTTTCTTGAAGCTCCTCATCAACAACGCCTTGAAGTGTGAGCATCTCGAGGCAACTATCCCTGTCCAGTTCTGTAAGCTCATTCTCTTCAACATCCAGTATCTTACCTTTCGCCGCTGAGCGTCTGCTTGCCATTACTCCTACGCAAGATGACAGATTGGACAAGAACAAAGCCCAGAGTTCTGTCTCAGTAATCCTCTCTCCACTGTATCTCCACTGAGTCTTTTCATTGTCTACATACTCAAAATGGTCTAAAAGAAAGAGAAGCGCAATATTCGGATGATTTCTTGTATTGATATCCTCTAGAAATGCTGAAAGGTACAAAAACTCAGCACGTCTAGGATCCTTCCAGAGAATCTCAAGAAGCTGTTCGATGTGATTCTTGCCAAGTGTTTCCTGAAGCCATGTCCCAATCGTGCCGTATTTTCCTTTCAGCTTGGGAGTGACCTTTGCACCGACAGCGCTGATTGCACTTCCAATACTGGCAAGTGATCCAATGAACGGTATCGCCATTACGACATCCTTCGCCCACTCACGTCCCTCTTCTCTTACCGGTTCTACACCTTCAACGAATCGTTGACGTATCTGCCAGAGTACGTCGAATCTTGGCAGCTTGACTCCGTGGAGCACAGCTCCTTTGGCAAGCATGTTTAGTCGTTGATAGAACTCAGAATAGTGCTCGCAATCAAGTCGTATTGCTTTCTCATGTGTGTTGACCCAATGGTTGAGTAGGGACGATTTTCCGATACCCCCGATACCTTTCAGGTGAAGGACCACGCTTTCATCCTTGCATCTTTCGAGAGCATCATTCATCCACTCGATATACTCCTCTCTATCCACGAACACATCATCGGAAGTTTCGTAGTGCTTGTACAAACTCGGGACCTCACACGCAATGCACAAGAGATGTTTGTGTTTTACATAGGCTGGTCGGTTCTTATCATTTCTCCTTTGAATCTCATGGTCCTCTTCAGAAGAACAGATCTCAGCCCAAATCTCATTCTGTGAAAACGAAGTGGCGGTTTCCGCTGCTTACCGTCTAATCATCGCACTGTGCTCATACAGGGGTAACTGCTTCATTAACCGCCATGAGTACAGTGAAGTCAGAGCATATGAAACTAACTCGGCATCTTCAGGAATCTTATTATCAGACTTCGATTGCCGATGCTCGGTGCTCGAATGACCAACAAGAAGCGCATGACTTCATTGCTGAGGGACTTGATTGCAGCCAGCTCTGAAAGCCCCCCGGGCGGTGAAAGAGAGGTTGCTGACATTCTTCGGAATCACTTGGAAGCACAAGGCATTTCGTGTGTTTCCGTTGGGCCCTCTGACCGACCCAATCTCATCTTCTCAAGCCACGACGGAGAAATTGGCCCCTTAGTCATGCACGGCCATATGGACACTGTGCCAGCTGGCCCAAAGGATAAGTGGACGCATGATCCCTTTGCCGGAGAGATTGTTGATGGCAAAATGTATGGTCGGGGTGCCTGCGATATGAAAGGGCCTGTCGCAGCTTTGACAGAAACGCTGATTCTCTACTCTGAGGAGAAGCATGAAATGCCTTTGCTTGTCCTAACAACCTCTGATGAAGAGACTGGATGCACTGGAGCAGAGAAGATCGCTCAAAGCGGAAAACTGAATGGAGTCAGTTATGGAGTCTGCGCAGAACCAACGAACCTCGGAGTTTTCGTTGGCGAGAAGGGAATACTCTGGTCGAAGGTGATCGCGAAGGGAGAGGCTGCACATGGATCAAGACCAGAAGAAGGTGTCAATGCGATAGAGCTTTGCATCGATGCCGTTCGCGTTCTTACAGATGCGAAGTATGAATTTGAAGAGGACCCATTGTTGGGTGATTACACACTGAGTCTCGGGACGATCAAAGGGGGAGTCAAGGTCAATGTTGTCCCGTCTCAGTGTGAGGCCCAACTTGACATGCGATTGGTCCGGGGCCAGATTCCTGAGTCTATTCTTGAGCAGATGAGGATCAAGATAGCCGAGGCTGGGTTCTCAGAAAGAGTCCAAGTTGAGTACGTTCATGGTAAGAAGGCTGTTCGTACTGATGAAAACGAGGAGATTGTCAAGGTCAGTCTGGATGCAGTGGAAAAGGTGAGAGGGACTCGCCCCATGTTGTCCACTGCCACCTATGGAACCGATTGTTCCGTTCTACAGCCAGAAGTTGGGATTCTGCACGCGATTTGCGGTCCTGGCTCGATAGAACAAGCTCATCAACCAGATGAATTCATTCCTCTGGACCAGTTCTTTGACTCAGTGGAAATCTACTTGCACATTGCAAGACATTTCTCGAGCAAATCCTAAACATGAGTCCGAAGCACTCATTCTCTCTTCGCGGAAGCCTTCTTGGCTATTAAAGACGCAAATGCACCTGCTCCCAATCCGTTACCTATGTTTACTACTGCAAGTCCGGGTGCGCAGGATTGCAGCATCGCGGCCAAAGCTGTCTCTCCTTTTCCACCGTGACCGTACCCAGTTGGCACTGGCACACCTATGACGGGCACATCTATGAGCGATGCAATGACAGTCGGAAGGGCTCCTTCCATTCCCGCAAACACCACAACAGCATCGACCCCTTCGTCAATAATCTTCTTCACTGGCTCGACAAGTCTGTGAATTCCTGCGACACCGACATCAAAGAAAGACAACACATCGACACCCATCACGTTCGCTATTGCCTCGGCTTCTCGGGCATAGGGTATGTCTGAAGTTCCTGCTGTCATGATTGCGATCTTGCCGCCGCTGTTGACAGGCTTCCAGTCCGTACTATGAACGAGCACAGTAAAATGCTCATCCCTTCCTGCCACGTGTAACTCTACGTTTTCAAGCCCCTTCTCAATCGCCTCAACTTTCTGCTTGTCAGATCTGGTGATGAGTGCAACGCCTCTGCTATCGACCATTTCTGACACAATCTTCACAAGTTCATCTTTGCCCTTCGCTTCTGCAAACACAACTTCAGGAATTCCTGCTCTCTCTTCTCTCCCCAGATCTATTGCAGCAACTCCCCCAATCTCTGAGACTGCCATCTTCTGTAGTTCTCTTTCTGCCTCTTCAATAGACAGCTTTCCATTCGCCAATGCCTTCAGAATATCCTTCGTCGTGGTCAATTTCATGTCCCCTTTGAACTGACACGAAGAACGGAGAAACCTTAAAGTTGACGCTTGCTGAAGAAGCGCGCAAGCCTTGGTCATCGGGATGATAATATGCAGTTGCCAATTCGAATTGACTACCTTCTTGTGATAGCTCTACTGGTTGCGGTCTTTGCTGTAGCAGTGCTACTAGGACGTCCCGTTGGTCCTCGGAAGACCCCGATCATGAAACAAGTTCAGAAAGTGAAATCTGCAGTCGATAAGGGGCGTACTCCTCCAGAAGTCACGGTAAGATCAAGGCTGACCATAGTCACTCGTCTATTTGAAGAGAAAATGGAAAAAGTTGGACTTGAGCCATCATCAGATTCAGGTTACATTCCCGTGTCTCAGACACCTTTCGCTTCCTTTCTAGCTGAGCACGGTGTCAATGAGGACACAATCGGGGCAATCCTGGCTGAACTCAAGCAAATCGAGTCCGAATCGGGGGTTGCGGAGATAATTGATGCGGTTGCGGAGACTCCGGGGGTTGTCTTGGAAGGTGCAGACACAGAAACCGCCGTACAGCTTGCGATAGAGGAGTGGCAGCTAGGCCAAAAGAAGCCACAACGGAATGAGAAACACACATGACCGAGCTTCTTCATATGCGTGACAATTACCTGAAGGAGTTTGACGCGACAGTCTCCTCGGTGGGAGAAGGCTACGTAGTCCTTGATAGAACAGCATTCTATCCTGAAGGCGGAGGGCAATCTGGCGACAAGGGTGAGCTATGGAGCGCCGGCTCGAAAGTATTGGTGAAGAATGTTGCAAAACAAGAAGGGACTATTAGACATCTCCTCATGGATGACCACGATTTCAAAACAGGCGACCCCATACGAGGGGTAATCGACTGGGATTGGCGATATGAATGCATGAGATTTCATACTGCTCAACATGTTCTTTCTCGCTATCTTCAGTTAGAGTACGGCCTTGAAACGGTAGGAAATCACATCAAACCTGGGGGAAGCCGAGCCGACTATGCACCGCTTGACGAACTAAATGATCAGATGAAAACTAACATTGAGAATGGAGTCAACGATGTGCTTTCAAGAAGCCTAGATGTAGAAATCCGTTTTATGCCCAGGGCTGATGCAATCGAATTCCTTCAGGCGGCTGGATATCAAACAAGGTACCTAGAAATGGTCCCTAAGTCAATCAAAGAGTTCAGAGTGATGGTCATAGGAGACTACGATGCCTCTTCATGCGCTGGAACCCATGTATCGAATACGAGCGAAATCGGAAGCATAGTCCTTGGCAGGACAAAGAATGTTGGCGCTGGAAAACGGCGCATCTACTTCAAATTGAGCAACAAAGGTTCTAGATGATTCGGCCAACAGTTTTATCAACTGAACCCGAGTCTTCGATACGAGTGACATCAATGAAGGCACTGGTATTGACCGCTGGTGTTGGTCAAAGGTCTCTACCTTTGACAGCAACCCGCTCCAAGGCTATGCTCATGATTGCCGGACGACCAGTTATGCAGTACATACTGGAAAGTTTGTCTGCGAACGGAATCAAGGATATAGTTATTGTCGTAGGTCACGGCCGCGAGGAAATCATCGGTCACTTCAAGCATGGTGATGGCCACGATACGAGAATAAGCTACGTAATCCAGCACGAAGCCAAAGGTGTGGAACACGCCATTCTGACCGCCAGGGATGAGTTGGAGGGTGAAGAGGAGTTCCTACTGGTCAATGGTGATGTCCTTGTGGAACCAGATATGGTGTCTAGGACTCTTGCCAACCATCAGAACATGAATGCAGATGTCACGATGCTCGTCACACTTGTATCGAATCCCGAGCAATTTGGAACCGTGAAGATTGGGCACAATGGTGTTGTAGAACGCCTCGTTGAGAAGGGTGGTCCTGATAGATACGTGAGCAACTACGCAGTGGCAGGAGTCACTGTGTTCAGTACGGAGACATTGCCTCTACTTGAGAAACATGGCACAATGGAAGCCACAATTGAGAGTATGATAAAGTCGGATAAGAGAGTCTCTACAACTGTCTGGGAGAAAGAATGGGCAGAATTCACTTGGCCTTGGGATATACTCAATGCAAATAGGATTGTTTTGGATCGCGAGCTGAGGGGACACGGTAGTTTCATTGCGGAATCCGCGGAACTTCACGACAATGTCATTCTTGAAGGGCCGGTCTACGTTGATGAAGGTGCGATAGTCCGACCTGGGACTACATTGAGAGGACCTCTCTACATTGGCAAGAAGGTCTATGTTGGTAACAACTCACTAGTTCGAGACTACACGTGTCTCTGTGACGACGTGCATCTAGGTTACGGCGTAGAGGTGCGGAACAGCGTGATATTCCAAGGAGTTAACATTGGCAGAATGACTTACATTGCTGACTCGATAGTTGGGGAGAAGACATGCATTGAGGCCGGCGCTCAGATGTGGAATTGGCGGCCTGGAGATGAACCTCTTTTCCTGAAGTATGAGGATGAAAAAGTGCAGATTCCATTTCCCAAGTTCGGGGCGATTATTGGTGACAATGTTATCATTGGCGTCAATAGCTCAATCTATCCTGCAACAAGAATTGGTCACAATAGCATGATCGCACCTGGATGTATCATCAACAGTGACATTCCGCCTAACAGCGATGTGAGTGTTAAGCAGCAACTCAAGATAACCAAGCGCTGATCGTTACAGCGTATTCCCTTGGCTAGTCTGGCAATTCCGATTCGGCAGCAACGACGTCGTTAACATAAAGAAATGCAGTCCCGTCGCGAATCACGAGTTTGAATTCACCTTCAATGTCTGCTTCATCAAGAGTGAAAGTGATTCCTTCTAGCTGTACATATGTGTCTCCCGAACTACTAGCAACAGAGATGTCATGACTCATCGGTTCCTGTGGATTGGTTCTCAGACTCGGAATGAGCTGCTGCCCTTTGAGGAGCCGGTCAAGTTGGGACAATTCATGTCTCTCGAGAAGGGACCTTATGCTACGATATCCCAAGTATCGATCTCTCTTCCTGTTTAGCCAATGATCTTCATGCTTACCTGCTGAGATTCTTTCTATTGCGAGATATGTCCCCAGTCCGCGATCTATTACATCTAGATCAATGTCCTCCTCTTTGTTCAAATAGCCTGCTGTGGCTGGATGACTCAACTCGTGAGCCAGCAATCCGAGTTTTTGCGATTCATGCCAGTCTCTAACGCTTTTGTCACACTCTATTCTCATTGTCCTGTCAGTAATGGACCAGCTAATCTGGGCAAACGCGGAGATAGACTTCCACCTAACAAAGAAATCATGTCTTCTGAGTTCAGGGTATGCGAATTCGATGAGTCTATCAACGAGCTTTCGGAGCTCTGGGGCTGCTCGTACGTGTTTGCTAGACATTCTGGCGCTTCCTATACTTCTTTCTCTCTGAACATTAATCAAACGTATGGTCATCTTTAAAAGCCAAGCTCAGGACTTTCGCGATGAATCCCCTTTAGAACAAACTAGGAGAGTCATTACGATTAGTCGAAAGAGGTGGGGAAAGTCAGCCGCCAAGACTGAGAAGATAATAAGAGATGCGGTTCCGAAGCCAGAGACGCTATCTGAGATAGACGAGTTTCTGAGCAAGGCAAGATCGGTCACCGCATACGAGCTAGCGAGGCGGTTTGGCGTTAGAATGAGTGTTGCTCGCCAGATTCTCAAGAAGAAAGAGAGTGAGGGAATCATAGTACCCTATGTACGAGACGGAGGTCTAGCAGTCTTTACCACCCCTGGCGAGATGGAATCTCGAGATGAACCACGGCAAATCATTCTGGGAGATGCCATCGAAGAGGTGGCCTCAACCACATCGGAGGAGGCCGTCCTAACAGCTGACTTCGAAATCGCTTTTGCTGAGTCATCAGCTATTGGAGTTGAAAAGCCGGGCAGAGCAGCGCGTCGCCGGAGAGAAGTAGGTGAGAAGAAGGAAAGGAAGGACCTGCGACCTGAAGTTGTCGTTGAGCCTCTTGCTGTAGAGGTACCTCCTCAAACTGCTGCAGAGGAGGTTCCCAAGGAGGCACCAAAGAAGAAGCCCAAGAAGAAAGCTCCTGCCAAGAAGAAAGCTGAAGAAGAGAAGCCCAAGAAGAAGGCACCAGCCAAGAAGAAAGCTGAAAAAGAGAAGCCCAAGAAGAAAGCTCCAGCCAAGAAGAAAGCTGAAAAAGAGAAGCCCAAGAAGAAAGCACCAGCCAAGAAGAAAGCTGAAGAAGAGAAGCCCAAGAAGAAGGCACCAGCCAAGAAGAAAGCTGAAGAAGAGAAGCCCAAGAAGAAGGCACCAGCCAAGAAGAAAGCTGAAGAAGAGAAGCCCAAGAAGAAGACCACAAAGAAGTAGTCTTGGTGATTGTGACTGGAGGCCTTGGCGCTATCACACTACTGGCAGTCTTGGTGATTTGGAAACGATGTCAACCTGGATAGATAGAAACCAGGTCGGAATACATCTATCTAACAAAGCCATGCAAAAACCAAGTTGAGCTGCACTTGCAATGCAGCTCAATTACAGTAGGTGCATCACTTCAGTGCTGCAATCTGTTTGTCCATATCCTCGAGCTGGGAGTCCAATTCGGCTTCTTTCGTCTTGTACTCCTCTTCGGGAATGTAACCTCGCATGTAGTCGAACCTGAGATCTGTCAATGCAGCCTTTAAGCGGTCCTTTTGCTGAAGCAAGAAGTCCATCTGGTCACTGCCCTCTGCCGGAGCTGCAGCAGTTTCAGCTGCTGGTTCAGCTGCAGGCGCAGGTGCAGTCACAGGCTCAGCGGCCGGTTCGGGAGCAGGTTCAGTGGCTGTTTCGGGTGCTGGTGCAAGCTCAGCAGCTGGCTCAGTTGCCGGTGGAGGCACTGCTACCGGTGGTGGAGCTGCCGCTGGTTTCACGGTCTCCATCTGCTCCATGTTCTTGCGAAGTATGTCAATCTGATTGGCAATCTCAGTAAAGCTATCATTGATTGTCTGGTTTACAGACATCTTCATCTTTGCTAAGTTCTCGGCCAGAGTATCTGCAAGCCTCTTGGTCTCTGCAACTTTGTCTGCGAATGCTTCGATTGCTTTTAGTTTCTCCATCACTTCTGAAAGGTCAAAAGACACAGAATGTCACCTTCGGTATTGTCTATCGTTCTGTAATTGACTGGCTGACGTTTATCAAGGTTGTCGTGACGGACAATCAACTCAGTTGTATTGCTGACATAGTATCAAGGAAACATCCAACCTGAGAGTTGATTTCAACACACACTCTAAGCGGCTGCGGCCTCTGCCTTTCCTTCCAAGATGGCTCTTCTAATGATCTGAATCAGTCTATCCCTATATGAAATGTCTATGGCAACCAATTCGTACGTGGGTATCGCCAGAATCTGACCGACTCTCTCAGGTGTCAATGCGGTAGGAAGGTCCTGCTTGTTCGCAATCCCAATTACCTTCGCATCTGGCACTTCGTCTTTAACTAATTGAACGAGCTTCTTACTCCTTAGAACATTCTCAAGAGTGCTGTCTGTAACGATGATGACAACCTGTGCATTTGCCACCATCTTTGCCCACAGAATGCTAAATCGAGACTGTCCTGCCAAGTCCCAGAGCACGATGTTCGCGGTGCTTATCTCCTCAGGTAGCTTCTTGATGGAAACGCCTATTGTTGGATCATGTACAAGAGGCAGAGTCTCTCCTCTTAGAAGATGAAGTGTTGTTGTCTTACCGACCCCGGCATAGCCCAATATTGCGACTTTGACCATTGTTACAGCAATCTCATCGACTTTCGCGTCAAACCCATCCATCTGAGTTGCTGGATCTGGAAGCTCTGAGAAGTCTTTGATGAAGATGTCAACAAGCTGCTCCATCTTTTCCTCCATTTGCGAAGAATCGTCGGCCTTGTCAGCAACGAAGACGAACGTGAAATGCCCCTTGACGGCATAGAAGAATCGCTGAGCTGCAAGGTTCATGAATTCGGTCTTCTCTTCAAGATCGACCGTCCTCAAGAATTGTGTCAGGTTCACAAGGAATTCTACTATGCTCTCAGCGGATTCGCTTTTGGCGTAGTCCTTTGAGTAGACAATGTTGCCTTGCTCACCGAGGATGTAGACACTTCGAATCATGCAGGCTCACTCCACGTCCGACCTAGGTGGTCTAAATATCTACTCGCTATTTCCTGTGAAATCTGCTTTTCACTTATCTTGGTAGATACCAAGGGCAGAACATACTCAGGGAAGAACGCTTCTATTGTAGGGTTAGTGACTAGCGCCCAAAGCTCTTGCTCCTTGAACTGTGTGGCAATCCTCTCCGATTCAAATGTCCACAGCACACTACCCAACACTTCATTTGGAAGACCTGTCTTCTCTTCCAATTCCGCCAGAGTCATGGGACGAGATCTTAACGCCTTCAAGATTTTGTAGTACAGACTCTTCACGAGTATCCCGGACAGCTTTCTTCTATCTTCCATAATGGGTGAGTTTGGGTCATCAACTGGTAGAGTAGGGTTGTATCCTTTGCTCGGAGGCGGCGGAGTGAAGAATGCGCCTACTCTCTGCTTGTAATCCTCTACTATTCCTGGAAAGGATTGGAGAGCAAATGAGAGCGAATCAACCGGCGGGGCCCTGTAGCTGAAGACATCTTTTAGAAGGAAGACAACCTCTGCTGTCTTTCCAATCATTTCGACCTTCACGATTCCCGCGTCCATTAAGGGGGCCATGGCTTCACGCAGTTCTATAGTCTCGCTTTGGATTTGGTCTTTTAGCCAGATTCCTAGTTTCGCCGCTCGTTCAACTCCCTCTTCCTGCATCTTCTCAAGCAGTAGTGCAGTTGATGGCGTCAGGAAGATACTAGCAAAGAGCTGTTCTTCGGACAGAACTTCCAAGCCACTTCCCCTCTGTAGAATCTCTCCCAGATCCACACGGTCCGGGGCCTCCTTCATAAGTTCGAGAATAAATCGAGCACTACTTGTCAGATCCTCACGAATCATCTCCACATCATCATCAGGTCTCAAGACATAGCACACGAACCAACCAGGATGACGTTCGTCCCAGTATGATGCAATCTGCATGTCCTCTATTTCACTGACTTTCAGGCTCTCCTCAATATCTTGTTGATGCTCGTAGAAGATGAGATTCAGTTTCTTTTCCGAGAGAATCAACGTAGTTGGATGTCGTTTCTGAACAACGAAACCCTGAAGATCGTCAAGCTGAACGACGAAAACTGCGTCTGGCATTGCGTGTCTCTATTGTCGGTCTTCTGAGCAATCATAAATCTTTCCGAGTTAGACTCAATGCTGCACAACAACGACTTCAGTGAGGAACCGTGATTAGAAATGGTCGATACATGAAAGATTACCGCTCTCATCCACGATCCAGCAATTCTCGCAGACGAAAACCCCGCAGTTTCCACACTTCCCAATGTGGTGATTCAAACCTCTGAATTCACTGTCTGCAGAATGTTCGCCATGATTCGCACAAAAGGCACGGTGGCACCTTCTGCAGGAGACTTGTGGCGCCAATTCACAAAGGGAGCACAATTGAGATGACATTAGCTCTCTGAGAGGACCCGCGTCAGAACCGTTCGATTCACCGCCCCATTCATTGCACTCTGCGTTGAGACACTCGCCCACTCCTTTGTACTGTCCACAGTAAGCGCAGAATGGCTCGAGAACAGGATTCTGACGACGCAATATGTACAACTCCCGTCCCTGTCTTTCGTTTTATCAGCTAGTAGGCGCGTAGCTGGCCTTTGATGATGTATTCCTAGAAAGGATGAAAAGGCTTTCCTACATGGTCGATGAGGGCGTCAAGAATGGACACTGACTTGCAATCATACACACTTCCAGTCAGTGCTATCCGGAGTGTCCGAACCCCTAGCGGACTCACCATGGAGCAGGCTGTGCCAGATACTTATGTGCTCGCCAACTTCGTTCTTAGAGCTCTATTGGAACGGAATGATCGCGAGATCGAGTTCATCGTGAAGGCTTACCTTCCAGTAAGTGTGATCAACTACTTCGACGCAAGAAAAGTCCTATTGGTTGAGCCCTTAGGATTCACCTCGACATCCTTCAAACTCTTGACCCTCTCGGATTTCAGGAAAACCCAAGACAGTGTTTCTGAGATCAAGTCCCCCTCCATTTTGGTCCAAGTCATGCGGGAATTGGCCGATGCAGTTTCCTCAAGTCCTAAACCCAAACCTATGACTTATCCTGGCCTCATTTCTGACCCGCTCGCAACTAGATTGCTGCAGCTGGAAACGTGGCCCACCGTAGAAAGATCAGAACCTCACTCCGTTGAATTACCGGCACTTGTTGAGAAGAAACAGGCTGAGGAAGCGTTTGACAACCTGAGGATGTCCATCGAAAGCCTGATTTCGGCCCGCAAAACTCTTCCTGAGATTCTCGACGTAGTACGTAAGAAGGTTGACACCTTCCTTGGCTCAGTAGACACCGATCAGGTTGACACCATTGCTCGACTGGATGCGCGCATAGAGTCTCTCTCTTCCACTATAGATGATTTGAATTCTCGTTATGCTAAGCTGAAGTCAGCTGGTCAAAAGAAGGAGGCACAGGAAGTCGCTGAGATCATGAAGAAGAGAGAATCCGCCCGGGAAAGAGACAAAGAACGAGTTGCAGAGCTTGTGTCTTCTCGCGAGTCGCTCCGAAAGGACCTTGCCACAAGTCTGTCCAATCTTGAGAAGAAGATTGCGATGATTCTTCCAGCAATTGAGTCTTCTCTCAAATTCCTTGACTCCCTGCCAGGTCTGTCCGCATCTTCAGGTCAGTCCTTCAGTTCAACTACACTAATGCTGCCGTTCTTCGTTGTTGGCTTCTCAGCTAGGGGCAAACTCACCATCTCTGTTTATCCTCCGTCCAAGCTAGAACAAACCAGCGAAAAACTAGGCAGGCGAGTCTCATTCATTGATTCTCTTGAAGTTGCTTCTCCTAGCGTCGAGACAGTCAGGCAATGGCTCTCAGAAGTGCTACGAGATGACCTCACTCTGAGGGAGTTTCTGAGAGAGTCATCGCCAGAGCACAATCTCCTGGCGGTCAAGACAACTAGACGAATGATTAGATCTGGGGCTGAATCACTAGTCTCAGAGGGTTTGCTGAAAGAATCAACACTGTCAGATATCGATTCGCTCCTTGAGGGTGTGCCTGAGCGTGAGGTTCGAATGAAGGTACCTCGGAAGAAAATCAAGGATGAGAATGCGTGTAACGTTCGATTCCTCGCAACTGACGAAACAGGAGCGCCTGTTGAATCTGCTAGGCTTGAGATCGGAAATGTGCGTCTTCGCACAGATTCTCAGGGAATGATCAGGGTACTTCTTCCTCTCGGATATCATGAAGGACTCATTTCGCACGAGGATTTCGAAAGATTATCTGTGGACTTCACACTTGACTCAATTGACGATGTTGTCATCCCAGTTGTCCTGAGACGCCTACCTTCCGAAGACCGATTAGACAGACAACTCGACCGTCTGATTGAGCGTGCCGACCGCATTGACAAGATTCGTGAGAGGCTGTGGGAGGCCTTCCAAAAACAGGGTGAGACTCTGGTAACGATTCCAGCTTACAGAGCCTCTTTGTCGGAACTTCTTAGCGAGCTTGGATTTGAACCGGAGGCTTGGATTGCCAAAGCCTCCAAGAAGAAGGGCATGGTTCGGAGATTGCTCAAGCGTGATGATAGAAAGGCCGGCCTGCGCAGAGACATCCTGAGGCTTGCAGAAGAGTCGCGTCAGGCAGGCGGACTAATGCTAATGTCCGAGTTTCTCGTTAGACTTGACGATCTAGGTTGGGATGCAGGGCATGAGGAAGTCTATGGAATTCTTGACGACATGTCTAGGGAAGGGCTCATAGAAGGAATAGAATCCATTAACGGAGGTGCACGTTTAGTGAAGTTCATCCCTGTTGAACTCACGGATGATCCACAGAAGCTATTGGGCTTGGCGACTGAGAAAGACGGTCGACTTACAATCGAGGCAGTCGTAGTTGAGCTGGGGTGGCCAGAGGAACGTGTGGAGATAGCCATGAATTTACTCGTTGAGAAGGGAGTAGCAAAGATCCAAGAGAGCTACTCAACAAGTACTGTCTACTGGTTCCCCGGTCTCCGCAGAAAGAAATAAGATGCAGGTTCAGACGTGCATTTCTGCTGAATCTTCAGCCGGGAATGGGAAGGAGCAATTACTCTATGAACAAGCTTTCTCACATGATTTTTGCGATTTCACTCTTTGTCGGCCTCTACTCTCTAATCTACACGTTCAGCGTGTGGAGGTCTGGTGTTGGCCAAATCGTAGACCTATTGGGCTATTATATTGCAGGTGGTGTAATTGCTACAGTCGCAGCAGTGCCAATACTCCTCTACCGCGCACCGCACAGAGAAATGGGTGCGCGAACTACTAGCAACAGAAGCTCTGCGGCTGCCCTTGCATTTGTCACGTTCTCGCTAGGCTCTCTGTTTGGAAGTATCGTCTATCAGTTCATTTCGGGAGTGCCAATCATTGGCAACATCTCAATCTTCATTGGCTGTCTCATAATGTTGACCGGCGCCTTGATGCCAGATTGGGACATTCCATTTCTGGGAATCTCTAGGCACCGCAACATCATCTTTCACTCAATAGTGCTTCCTATGCTTGTCGTATTTGGCATGATAGTCAATGTCGCGACAACCATCTTCGAGTACTCATCATACCTGATAGGTGCGAACGTTGAATACTACATCACAGCGCTCTTTCTTCTCGGCTACGCATCACATCTATATCTGGACATATTCCCAAGTGATGCCAATCCCTTTGAGATTCTATGGAAAGCTGCCAATCCCTACGATGATGCCCCGACTGGACTCAAGCCCCTTGGGCCAATCAAGATAACAAAGAGAAGTGCGCGTGGTTGGCTTGTGGGAAACGCGACCGTGCTTTTGGTCGTCGCGCTAGTATTGCTGGGACTCTACTTTGTCAATCTTCCAGAACTGACATTCTCGCCCTAATCCCATTCATCGTCGGAGTCATCGTCAAAGCTATCGATGTCTTCTTCGTCATCCTCGTCATCTTCAAAGAGGAAAGATGTGTCATCATCGACCTCGTCGTCCAATAGGTTTCGGCTCTCTGCCATGCCTTTCTTCGGTTCATCAATTGCCATACAAACAACATCAATTGGATCGAAGGACTCGCATTCAGGACAGCATTCGCCCTTGTTTGTGCACGAATAGAATGCACCACACCTTTTGCAACACTTGAGTTCCGACAACACTTCGGCACCTATGGTCAGAATTTCTCCATACGACCCCCGAATATTGACAAATAAAGTGTTCCTTGAGGGCCTTTGTGGACACAAACGTACATCTGTTGAAGCTTCTCAAGTTAAGGTTAAATGGCTCCCTCAATGCAAGATATCTGAGCTGATACATTTGGATGATCTTGAGCTCACTGTGCGAATTGCAGTCTTGGAGAATGCTATCAAGTATAATGGCAAGCCAAGTGGCAAGTCAGTCATGAGTGCGCTGATGGGCAACAGAACAGAGCTGAGGCAACGAGCTCAAGAAGTGAAAGCAATAGTTGAGAAGGTTGTCACTGAGGTTAGTTCTCTGACACTGGAGCAACAGCGTGTAGAGCTATCTGAGATTGCACCTGAATTGGTTGAAGTTTCTGATAAGTTGGAGGAAGAAGAGAAGGAGCTACCTCCCCTCCCCAATCTCGAGAAATGGTCAAAGATTATCATGCGACTTGCACCATTCCCCTCTGGTCCGCTTCATATTGGTAATGCCAGAATGGTCATCCTTAACGACTATTATGTTAAGAGATACGACGGAGAGCTCATACTTGTCTTTGATGACACAATTGGTTCAGAAGAGAAAGTAGTTGAGCCGGATGCGTATGATCTGATTCCTGAGGGCTTGGACTACCTCGACGTGAAGTGCCATCGTACCATCTACAAGTCAGACCGCCTTGACCTCTTCTACAAGTATGCAGTAGACCTCATCGAGCGAAGAGAAGCATATGTCTGTGATTGTGATGCAGAAGTATGGAGAACCAAGCATAAGTTAGAGATGAAGGCGTGTCCATGCAGCTTCCTATCTGTCGAAGACAACTTAGCTCGCTGGGAAAGGATGCTTGACGGTTCATATCCAGAGAGGAGTGCCGCGGTCAGACTGATGACGGGAATGACTGATCCAGATCCCGCTATGCGTGACCATGTAATTCTACGCATATCGGATGCAGAACATCCTCGAGTCGGCGCGAAATATCGCGTTTGGCCACTTCTCGAGTACTCATGGGGGATAGATGACCACGAGCTTGGAATATCGCATATAATCCGCGGAAAGGATCTCGTCAAGGAAGGAAAGATTGAGCAACACATTTGGAACATATACGGATGGCCCCATTCGGAGCTGATGTACTATGGACGCATCAGATTCCAAGATGCCAAGCTCAGCAAGAGCAAATCCAGGAAGGAAGTCCTTGATGGGGTGTACAGTGGGTGGGATGACCCAAGAACTTGGAGTCTGCAGTCGCTTGAGAAACGTGGCATTCATCCTGATGCATTAAGAAAAGCGATGCTGGACCTTGGGCTCAGTGTAGTAGACATTTCTATGTCGATGAAGCCCGTCTATTCCGAGAACCGCAAGATTAGAGATGAGCAAAGTCCACGACTCTTCCTCGTGTTGGATCCTGTTTGGCTCTCAATCTCAGGCTTGCCAACGAGTGTTACAGAGGTTGAAGCGCCAGTTCATCCTGACTTTCCTGAACGCGGAGTTCGAAAGATACCATTGAATGTCAAGAAGGGAGCTGTGTCTCTGGGTGTTTCAAGTACTGACTTCCAGAGAATAGACGAAGGAGAAGTCTTCAGATTGAAGGACTTGGCCAACTTCACGATGCGCAAGAAGAAGGCTCCGAGTGCATTATTCTACAGTCTGGACGTCGATGATGTTAGGAGAATCAGTGGCCCAATAATCCATTGGGTACCAGAGAAGGAATCCATTCCCATAGAACTTGTCATGATTGATGGCCATGAGGTAGAGGGTGTGGCCGAACCAAGCGCCAAAGGTCTGAAACAAGGGACATTCCTTCAATTCGAGCGTGTTGGCTTCGGCAAGGTGTTTGAGGACGATCCAAAGATTCGCGTAGCATTCTCTCACAAATGACTTGCTGTCTGCGGCCAAAGAGATGATATAGAACCTTGTTCAAAGAACTAGAAGTGATGCTGGATGGCAAAGAAGAAGAAGTCATCAAAGAAGAAAGCGATCTCACCGTCGCTATTCAAGGTCACAGGACCTGATGCCAAGCTGAAGGTTACTGCGAAAAAGAAGCTCTACTACTTTGGACCAAAGGTCAAACCGGAGAAAGCAAAGAAACTTGCTGCGGGAACCGGCTCAGAGATATTCGGAGTTTCTGGGAGTGCTCTCAAGGTAGGTACGCCTACTCTGAAATACGAGTTTTACATCAATTGTGACTGCACCGCTGAGAAGAAGTTCCTTTCAGTCCGTGGGCAAGAGATTGGTGTGCAGGATGAGATGGTCGCAGCTTTGGTTGGAAAGACTGTCATCACTCCAAAGAAGGCGAAAGAACCACCCATGAAGAGAATAGATCTAGACATCATAGAACTATACGAAGCCAAGCGAACGGATACCATGGTCTATGATGGAAGAACCGGCAGTCCAGCAAGGGTAATGGAGAAGATCGTCAAAGGCGCTGGAAAGAAAGCCGCATCTGCCTCATGGATTCGGAAGGCCAAGATTGCACCAGGGAAGTTCAATTCCCTTGAGAAGTTCTTGAAAGTCTACACAAAGAACGCATCAGTTCGCCCCAAGTCCGTTAAGAGAACCACTGAGCAGACTCTCAACTTCAAGAAACTCGAAGGACACTATGTGCCAACGTACTATGTGAAAGTCGCCGCTGGTGCAGATTCACGTACGTTGAGGGTCAATGCGATAAGCGGAACTGTGGCGCTGGCATAGCTGCCCTGAATGTTTGGCGAGGATGTCCTTCAGAGTCAGAGGGTAGTCGTTTGTATCAGTTCTACAGGCCCTCCGGGCGAGTATTCGTGGACCGGGAAGATTACATTGAGTGGATGAAGGAAGCCTTGGAGCGATGCAGCCACGAAAAAGCGCTGTTATACATCTACGGCATTGGTGGTATTGGAAAGAGTGCACTCTTTCGCTACTGGGAATCCTCCGTTACAACTGACATCTTTGTTGATTGCGGAACTCACGTTGACTTCTTCGAAAGAATTGATGCAGTTGCGAAAGGAGCTCAGCGGCTGGGCATTAAGCTTCGCAGATATGATACGTTGTGGCATTTGAGGCAACGATTCGTCAAGGGGGTTGAGCCTGCGAAGGCAAGTAGCAGAGGGTGGGCATTGGAAATACTCTCGGCTGTTCCTTTCATAGGTTCACTGGGGGATATTGGGAAAGCCATCCAGGAAGTTGGAAAAGACTTGGGTCCGCGGATAAAAGGGAGGCTTGGCGACGTCGGACAATGGCTCCGGGACCGACTAGGAAAGACCTACGGTGAAAAGCTGCTGGAGATTCTTTGGAAGCAGCCATCCCATGCTGAGTTTCTATTCGTTGATGCCCTTTTGGAGGACTTGAACAATAGGGATCCCCTGCATTATCCTCTCCTCATTATATTCGACCAATTCGAAGATGTAGACCAAGACAATCTACGATGGAGGTACAAGGGACGAAGAGTGGCTGAGAGGGAACTCTGGTGCACTTTCCTTTCCTTGGTTGAAGGAACTGTAGGTGTGATAGGAAGTAGAGAGGTCCTATCATCTCGACTTGCTAAGGAGCTGGGGTTCCTTGTGAAAGAGCTTGAGCCACTTGATGAAGAGAGCTGCAGGGAGCTATTGGACCTGAGGGGCGTGGATGAAGTCGAAATGCAGTCTAGAATCATCAAAGTTGGTCTTGGTAATCCCTTTGTGCACCATGCTATCTGCGATCTAGCAGACATTGGAGGCGTCTCTCTCGACGAACTTGAGAGTTTACGAGCCCGAACACTTGAGGAGGTACGACTAAAGGCGTGGCGTCGGTTGTTCAATAGAGCAGGGGACCTGTTAGACATCATCGACCGAGCAGGAATGGTCCCCTTCTTCGACAAAGACATCCTAACGATAATCGCGCCATGGACTAAGACGCATCATTGGGAGAAGCTGAAAGAGCTGAGCTTTGTGAGGCCGCGCCAAGATGGGAAATGGGAGCTTCATAATCTGGCAAGAGAGATTGTGATTGCTGAACTCGATGATAGACTTCCACAGATGGTTGACAAAGTCTCAGAACGATTGGAGGAGGCTTCCAAGGAACGATCAGATCTGACTCTTCTAGGACTTGTTATCTCTGCTCGAGCTTTGGCTTCTGAGGAAAATGCTATCAGCCAGTTCAGAGAAATGGTTTCGAATCTTCTGCGGCGCAAGAATTACACGGATGCCATGTTGCTTTTTGGAGCGACGAGATTCAGCTCAGACAAGGGTATCGCTGTCCGGATGTGGTTGAAGGGCAAGACCTTGAATGAATTGAATCGAATCGCAGATGGTGAACAGGCACTACGCGAGTCTGTGCAGATTTTCAGGACGCTTGCCGAGACTGCACCGTCTGCCTACTCTGATGATATCGCCACAGTTCTCTGTGATCTAGCCTACTTGCTTAGACGAACTAATAGGACAACCGAAGCAGAAGTTGCCTATCGGGAGGCACTCCAAATAAGAATGGATTTGGCCGAGAAGGAACCAGATCGGTCTTCGAAGGACTTGGCAACAACACTTCAACACTTCGCTTGGTTTCTCAGGATGACTCGTCGGCTGGAAGAGGCAGAAGAGAAGTTCCGCCAGGCATTGGACATCTATAGAAACCTGCTTGAGGATTCTCCTGAGGACTATCTGGGTGAAACCGCGGAAACACTAAACGAGCTCGGCATACTGCTCAGACAGACTAGCAGACCAGAAGAAGCCGAAGAAGCAATGCAAGAAGCTCTCACGCTTGTCAGAGAGGCTGTTAAGATTTCTCCTGAGCCTGACATCATCACACTCGCAACCATAATGTACAATCGGGCTTCATTGCTAAGACAGACTGGCCGTGTCGAGGAAGCAGAAGACATTCTAATGGAGGCGCTTGAGGCCCTTCAGGACATCTCATCTAAGACTCCGGACGTATTCATGCCTCATGTCGTTACGGGATTGAGGAATCTTGCGGTACTTCAAAGACAGACAGGGCGGCCTGCCGAAGCTGAGAAGTCCATCAACGATGCCCTCAACTTCTTGGAAGAATTATCAGAAACAGCCCCTACTGTCTGTCAACCTTACATTGCTTGGTGCCACAGAAATTTGGGCACGTTATTGAGTCAGGTTGGTCGAACGACTGAGGCCGAAGAGTGTTTCCAGGAGTCCCTCAGGCTGTACCAGGACCTTGCAGAGAAAGGTCCTCAAATCTTCAAACGAAGCGTGGCTTACACTCTTCACAGCCTTGCTATTCTTCTCCGCAAGACTGGTAGACTATCTGAGGCACTATCCTCTATTAACGACGCATTGGAGCTCTATCAAGAATACGTCACAGAGGCTCCCGCAGCCTACGAACGATATCTCGCTGTTTTTCTCAACAACCTAGCTCTTATCCAGAGTAGAATGGGAGCTGTATCAGAGGCGGAAGTCACCCAAAGGAAAACTGTCGAGATCAAGAGACGACTTACAGAGTTGGCACCTGAGCTATACGTTCCAGATCTCGCTGTTTCTCTCAACAACTTGGGTGTGTTGCTCCGAAGAAAGGGTGAATTGAACGCCTCAAAGGAATTTCACAACGAAGCGATTGAGATTTGGCGATTGATCTTTGACGACGCGCCAATGCTCTTCACGTCCAGGATGGCGTGTTCTTTGAACAATCTAGCAGTAGTCTTGGGGGCCCTATCAAACAACAGTGAATCATTGGAGATGTTCAGCGAGGCTTTGAAGCTCAGAAGAGAGCTTGCAGACCGTGCCCCTGATATGTTCTCGATTCTAGTCGTGTCCACACTCAACAACCTGGGTGTGCTCTATGGCCGAATTGAGGAGTACGAGCAAGCCGAAAGGTGTCTTCGGGAAGCCCTCGAAATGGGACAGCACCTCGCAGAATCTAGTCCCGAAGTCTATCAGCCTTCAGTGAATGTGACCCTTAGCAACCTGATTCAGCTGTCCTCCATCGAGAAGGCATTGGAGACTTCAGATGAACGAGTCGTAAACAGGCTCCGCAAGATGCTTGGCAAGCAGGAGGACGCGCTTGACATCTGGCTAGAAGATGAAGAAGATGAGGATCTAGGCTTCTGAATCAGTTCCCCACCCTCCGCCTCCGGGAGTCTCGATTCTTATCACTGCTCCTCGTGGAACCTGACGAGTAAACTTGGCCGGAAGCTTTGATTCTATTCCTTCCACCACAAGGGTGTTCTGTCCGGGAGCACCTTCAAGGCCTCCCTGCAACCCCCAGGGTCCGCGGCTTCTCCGTTCAGATTGAATTGACACTGTGCAATCCTCGGCGAGGATTTCGATTTCGCGGACAACACCTTGTCCTCCATTCCACTTCCCTCTACCGCCGCTTCCCTCTCGTATACCGTATCTTACAACCCTCATCGGATACTCCGATTCCAATGATTCAATCGGTGTGTTCAGCGTATTTGTCATGTGAGAGTGTATTGAGCTCGTTCCCTCCATTCCCCTGAAAGCGCCAGTCCCGCCACCGATTGTTTCATAGAAGGAGAAGAGAGAGTCTCTTTCTGGATCTCGACCACCTACTGTGAGATTATTCATTGTTCCCTGACTCGCCGCCACGGTGTCGTCTGGCATCACTTGTGCTAGTGCACCAAGAATCACATCCACAATCCTTTGGGATGTCTCAACATTGCCGGCAGATACAGCTGCAGGGAATCTCGGATTCAACATTGACCCTTCAGGAACATCAACTTCGATGCAGGTCCAGCAGCCTTCGTTAATTGGTATCCCTGAACCAAACTGAGACAGAAAGACAAAGTAGACAGACGAAAGCGTTGACGCCATTGGACAATTCACATTCCCTGCAACTTGATCAGCGGTTCCTTCAAAGCTGACCTGTACACCACTATTCTTGAATACGAGTTGGGTCTTGATTGGAATGTCCTCTGTACCTGCTCCGTCGCTATCCATATAATCAGTGAATTCGGCAGACCTTCCTTCATGTTGTTTTAAGACTCGTTTCATTCTCTCCATAGAATAGGCGCGGAGGTCAACCATTGTCCTCAGAATGTTGGATAGTCCAAGCTTAGAAGCCGCTTCGTGAACTCTCCTGATACCCACGTTGTTTGCTGCGATTTGTGCTGACAGATCACCTAATCTCTCATCTGGTGTCCTGGTCTTCGTCAGGAGGTCCTCTACTGTCTCCGGAATCAACGTTCCTGTCTTCACAATGATACGTGGAGATATCAGAACTCCTTCCTCAAAGATAGTTGTCGACATTCCGGGCATAGAGCCAGGGCTCACACCTCCAACGTCCGCGTGATGTGCCCGGTTGGCAACAAACGCTACTCTCTCATCCTTGATGCAGACTGGAGCAACAAGCGTAAGATCTGGAAGATGAGACCCTCCTGTGAAAGGATCGTTATGCAAGGCCATCGACCCTTCCTCAAGATCCTTTCCTAGATTGGAGATGCACGACTTGACTGAAAGCGGCATCGCCCCCAAATGTACGGGAATATCCTCAGACTGTGCAACTAGTTGTCCTGTGGCATCGAAGACGGCGCAGCTATGGTCTCTCCTCTCTTTGATGTTCGGACTGAAGGCGCTTCTCATGAGAGAGTGACTCATCTCTCTCGAGATTGAAATGAGCATGTTCTTGATGACCTCGAATGCTATCGGATCCTCAATCACTGTCCTTCCTCCTCACTAGGATTGAACCATCACTCCGCTGAATGGCGCTCCAGTTGGGGGCGATATAGGTCGTTGTGTCCATCTGCTCAATTATAGCGGGACCAATCACATGTTGGTCTACAAGTAGTTTCTCTCTTCTTAGGACATTGGCAACAACAGATCTTCCACCTTCAACCAAGACTTCACGTTCAGTCCTGTGTTGCTCATCCTTATTGTAAGCTGGTTCTGTGTTGGTTACTTTGCTTTGGGATGCCGACGCAGTGACCCTTGCTGTCACCCATTCAACAGCTCTGCCAGTTAGCACATAGCCATAAGCTTGCATGTGCGCATGTTCGAAAGACTCTACACTAATATCTGCGATGCGCTTGGATTTCACTGGCAGTTGCACTTCAAGTTCGTGAGACTGCCCAGCATATCGCATGTCGATCTTCCATTCGAATACGATGTTGTCCCTCTCAACACCTTGAGCCTCAAGCTGCTTTGTTGCATCTAGACTTAGCTCAGCCATTGTTTCTTGTATGACTTCTTCGTATTCTTGTTTGTGTGGGAGTAGCACAGATCGCATAACATCAACACGAAGATCTGCACAGATTAGGCCGTACGCTGATGTTATCCCAGGATAGGGAGGAATCAGGATCTCATTGATTCCTAAAGCCTCAGCGATATCAGCCGCCTGGGTTGGCCCTGCACCGCCAAATGGGACGAGATGGAATTGTCTGGGATCCCGCCCTCTTTCAACCGTGACTTCTCTTATGGCCTGCACCATGTTCCAAGTTGATATTCTGACGATCCCCAATGCTGCTTCTTCTGTGCTCGTGTCCAGAGTCTCTGCCAGTCGTGACATCGCCCGGGTAGCTTTCCCTACATCCAGCTTAACTCGACCCCCTAGGAAGTACTCAGGATTGAGTCTTCCAATTAGCAGATTTGCATCAGTTACTGTCGCATCATCTCCTCCCTTGTTGTAGGAAGCGGGGCCAGGATCCGCTCCTGCACTCTGTGGTCCAACATGAAGTATGCCCACCTCGTCTAACCACGCAATGCTTCCTCCTCCAGCGCCGATTGTCTTTACGTCGACGGACGGGGTCCTTATTGGAAGACCTCCAACATCATTATCCGATCTTACAACAATTCTGCCGCTGATGGCACTGATATCACAGCTCGTTCCGCCCATGTCGAGCGTAATGGCATTCTGGATGCCAGCTCTGTTCGCTACTTCCCACCCTCCCACAGCGCCACCAGCAAGTCCAGATATTGCTAGCCCTACTGCTCTTCCATGAGCTTGCGAACACAGAAGCGTGCCTCCATTGGACTGCATAACGGTCAGGTTGGCATTTGGGCAGGTCTCTCTCAAGGACGCGTCGAGTCTTCCGAGGTATCCATTCACTAAGGGGCCTAAATACGCCTCCAGAACCGTCGTTGATGTTCTCTCATACTCCCTGAACTCTGGAAGGACATTCGACGACGCGACAGCGTAACATCCTATCTTGTCTTCAACTGCTCTCAGGATTCTCTGCTCATGTTCAGGGTTCTGAAAAGAGAATAGAAATGAAATTGCCACTGAGTCTGGATTGATCTCTCTCAGTCTACGTACGCCTCTCTCTATCTCCTCCTCTTCCAAAGGCTGCAGCGTTTCACCAGTCGCACTCATCCTTTCTTTGATTCCGATTCTCTTGTCTCTATCAACAAGAGGTGAGGGTCTCGTTGGTCTTAGGCTGTATATGTTGTCCCGATTCTGCCGCCCAATCTCAAGCACATCTTCCAGGCCGCTAGTGGTCAACAGACATACTTTTGCACCCTTTCGTTCAAGCATTGCATTTGTGGCGACTGTTGTTCCGTGGACAATGAGGCCAACATCGGAGGCAGTCACATTGATCGTGCTCAGAAGTTCCGATATCCCCTTAGTCACTGCAATATCCTGAGATTCTGGTGTTGATGGGACCTTGTGCACATACTGCTCTCCAGTCTCAGAGTCAATCATGATTATGTCTGTGAATGTGCCACCCACGTCAACGCCTATGACCTTCATCTTAGGTCCGTCTCCGCAATCTCAGCCGAGTTAAGAAGGCTTGGGATGTTTTCTCATGCCGTGAAGGCTGTTTCGGAACCGTTAATTGCGAAGCCCCATGGTCGATAATGACCGAGGTCTCAATATGTCACGTGAATACTCCGCAGTCCTCGTTCGTTTCGGGGAAATCGGCATTAAGTCCGACCAGACTCGTAAACGAATGATTCGGCTACTGATCCAGCATATTCAGGCCGCTCTCACTGAGAGTGGAGTGAACTTCAGCAAGGTCAGGTCGGAGTATGGACGAATCTTCATTGAGACAAATGATGCAAGCGCGGCAGCACAGGAAGCCTCTCGTGTTTTTGGTGTCGTGTCGACATCTCCTGTTGTGACCACTTCTGCGTCTCTCGATTCGATCATTGACGAAGGAACCTCACTTGCCAAACTGAAGTTTGAGAAGAAGAAGTCGTTTGCCGTAGGCTCAAGAAGAGTAGGCACACATGATTTCTCTAGCCAGGAAATCCGCGAGAAACTCGGGGCTCATATCCTCAAGAATCTGAAAGAACTGGATCTTGAGGTCGACTTGAGTTCACCAGATCAGTCCATCTATGTTGAAGTAAGAGACGAAAATGCGTACATCTTCACCGAGACAGTCAAGGGTGTGGGAGGCATGCCCACGGGATCTCAAGGCAAAGTTGTGTGCATGATTTCGAGTGGTCTCGATTCACCTGTGGCAGCATATAAAGTCATGAAGCGTGGATGCATCCCTGTGTTTGTACATTTTGACAACTCGCCATACTCTGATGAGACCAACGTAGAGCTGGCGACAAAGCAGGCGCAGCATCTTGCTCAGTTCATCTACAATCATGAGGTCAAGCTATACATTGTTCCACACGGGGACGACCTGACCGACGTCCTAACCCACGCGCCTAGGAAGATGACATGCGTCTTTTGCAGACGCAACATGTACAGACTCGCTCGTGAGATTGCTCTGATTGAGGATGCAGATGCGATTGTGACGGGTGAAATCATCGGAGAGCAGGCCTCGCAAACAACCCGAAATCTGCTCGCGGAATCCAGTGCTGTCTGTGACTTTCCGATTCTGAGACCTTGCATTGGCGATGACAAGGTGGAAGTCGAGCATCTGGGAATGGAGATTGGAACTTACAAATTCGCACACGAGGCTGTGTCCTGTTGCTCTTTACCTCCAAAGCATCCCACTGTACATTCACAGCTTGAGGCAATCCCCGAGGCCGAATCGAAGATGGATTTCGATGTTCTGAAGGAAGAGATTGCAGAGGCCGAGGTTATCATCCTGAGGGGAGGCAAACGAGATACCTAGATCATTCTTCCTAAAGCTATGTAACGACGGATCTGCCTACGAAGTCAAGTCGACAAAGAAGATCACACTGGACCTGCCTTCATTGGGAGAGAAAGCTGCCAAAGTCTTGGACATGAGCATTCGAGTCTGTCTGCCTGCATTGCTTCTTCTTGAGAGTGATGATGGTCGAGTCGTGAACATCTATCCAAGTGGCCGCATACTGCTGCAGAAGTTTCCAGATGTAGGGTCTGCAGAAAAGACCGCGGAGATTCTTGCAAAGTCGCTTCTTCACAGTTAGAGTCTTTCGACTTAGGGGCCCCTGTTCTTGCGCACATTTCGCGCCTTTGGACGTCAGAATGCGCAAAAGCATGGCAGAAGTATAAGTCTTTAAATAGCGAGAGAATCGAAATGACGCCTGATAGGGCTGTTTTAACCCTGTACGGAGGCCTAGAATCGTGCCACGAGCGAGAAAAGATAGAATCATTCCCGTAGCGCCTATTGACAGACTGATTCGGAAATCCGGGGCGAATAGAGTCAGCGATAGAGGGGCGGAGAAATTGGCTCAGATACTTGAGGAGGTTGGCGAGTATCTCGCGAAGAGGGCACACGAGATTACTGAACACACTGGTAGGAAGACTATAACCGACAAGGACATCGAGCTGGCCTACAAACAATGGAACAAATCCTTCTAGAGCAAATCGGACGAGTTCCAAGGGGCGATGTGCGCTGCCTCTTGCCAGATCATATTGTGGTGAAGCGACGTGACCAAGCCAAGGCAGATTGAGGACTATGTCGCTCTGCTCTCTTTGCATGATGTCAGTCCGGTATATGAGGATGATGTGCTTGAGACATATGATCGGCTTGGTGATCTAGGAATCTCCAGCTTCACTCTACTTGTCACTCCGTTATTCGGTCAGAAGAGGTCAAACAACATAGCCGGCCATGATTTGCTTTGCGAGTACCTCCAGTCATTGAACCTCGAGCTCTCACTTCATGGTTACACACATGTTTCCAAGTCGAGCAAATTCGGCGAGTTCGAGAGGATTCCACAAGAGAAGGCCGTCCAGAAGCTTCGTTCATCGATTGCTCTCTTCAGGAAAGGGATGGGAAAGATGCCGTTTGGATTTGTACCCCCTCTTTGGCGTGCTCCAAGACGAGTTGCAGAGGCTGTCGAGGGATTGAACCTAAGGTACTGCGTCATCGGGAACCGACTATATTCATTGAAGACACAGGACGTCTTCGAGTCAGTTATTCTTGTCGTCAATCAAGAAGGCTCTCGGTCAAGTCAGGAAGGAGCGACTGTTGAAATCGAGCTTGGGGGCTCTATCCAAATTGCGCTTCATCCAAAAGACCACGAATCTGACGAGATTTACCGAACAATCGCTGACATGAAGGATCGTCTTGGTTACCGATTTCTTGGCTACAACGATTACCTGCTTTCACAATAGCAGAATCAATTTCGAAAGATGGAATCAGATACAAACGAATCAATGATTTAAGTCGATAGCAACTTCCCCTCGTCGTTTCACCATACAGACCGCACCACAGTAGAAGATAGTG
>CP070761.1:1930345-1939351 GCA_020348985.1 Candidatus Thorarchaeota archaeon
ATAAGGATAACGACCTGTTCGCTATTACATCATCTTAAATCGGCTCGCGGTACTTTCAAATAACGACTCAGAGACAGTATGAGTGGTGGCGGATATGGCCGAAGAAGACAAGTTTGACATCGGCGGGCTGTTCAGAAGTTCAGCAACTTTCACTTTTGTCATTCAAATAGTGTCTGTAATCATAATGATTGGGTCAATAGCGGCATTCTATATCGGCGGACTCCTTCCAATCATTGACCCCGACATCCTGATTCTCTTGCTCCTAGTAGGAAGCGTCATAACTCTCGTGGTGTTTCTCGCAGCAATGGGGGTCTTCATCAGATTCTCTCGAAGAATCAGCAACGCAGTCTTCCCGCCAGGACTAGACTTCGTAGACATGAAGAAACCAAAAGTGAGACCTGTTGTGATGGTATATACAATATTGGTGGGACTGATGGGAGTGACAGGAATCTACATCTGGTACCTAGTACACAAGAACATACTAGGACCATGGGCAGTCTCCTACAATTCAATCTCGCTTCAGATCTTCAGTTTCGCGCTTGGTGCGTTCTTCATCGCCCTGTTGATTCAAGGCATAATAGCGGGAGTCGGCCGAAGCGCAGGCAAGATGGTTCTAGGAATCGTAGACAGCGATGACTCTGAGTTCTTGGAGTAGTTATTCGTCATCTTCCAAGTCGAATTTGACATCTTCAAGAATCTCGTCCATCGGCGGCATGTAGGGCTTCCTAGCCTGTGATTCAGACTCGATCTTGTCTAGGTAGTGTATCGTTCTATAGACACTGACAACTCCTATGAAGAACCCGGCAAGAGCTCCAATCAATGCACCCCAGGTCGAACCCTGAGGACCAAACCATGAAGAACCTAGCAACTGACCTATGAACAAGAAGACTATGACCATGCAGGGCAATTCAGATGCAACTGCGAACCATCTTCCAACTCCTGAGAGGCCAGCACGATCAGTCGCCGGGTATCTTGCCATGTGACGAATCTGTGAATGGTGGGCGATATTCGTTTTGGTGTGGCATCTTCTACGTCTTGGTGCATATTGCCCAACGTTTTTGAGATGCGATGTGAAGACTTCAGTGGGTCACACCAGTGGATGTAAGAATCAGCTACGGCTCAGGGACCATTGAGTTAGACATTCCTCAAGAGAACTTGGCTTCGCAAATAGCACCTCAAGACGTGAGAGCAAAATCGAATGTCATGGATGAGCTGAAAAGGACGATGGAGAGCCCCCATGGGAATCTACTCTCTGAATTGGTGGCTAGTAAGAGTGTCTGCGTTCTCGTTGCAGACCACACAAGAGACATGCCTCATAGCGATCTGCTGAACGCCGTTGCCCCATTCCTCGTTGACGCTAACTTCGTTCAATTCATTGTCACCACCGGCTCACACGAGGTCGAGCATCCGGGAAACCTAGATATCGTGGACCGAATCAAGAAAGCCGCACAGGATGCAGATTTGAGAGACTTCCGCACACTGATTCATGATTGCTACTCGCAGGATGTAGAAAATCTTGGGAAGACTAGTCGAGGCACTCCAATCATCGTAAACTCTGCCGCTGTTAGTCATGATGTATATGTGCCATTATCGGATATGAAAGCCCATTACTTCGCAGGCTACTCAAATGCGCTCAAAGACTTCCTACCTGGAGTCTGTGCATTTCCAACTATCGAGGCTAATCACTCAATGGCGCTCGACCCCATGTCAACATTCGGGAGGCACCCCTACCATCCTGATCCCGCCCGTAGGAACAACCCACTTGCAGACGATATGAGAGAGGCTATGGAAATCATCACAAAGGAAGCCAAGATATTCACACTTTCCACAGTGACGAGTAGCGGGAAACTCGTATGGTCCGATGCTGGGCGCTTGGAACCAGTTATTGCCGGAGGAATTGAGATTCTAGATGAAACCGCAAGTTTCACTCTGAAGCCGACATCTCGGATCATTGTATCTCCAGGAGGATATCCACAAGACAAGAGTCTCTATCATGCACAAAGAGGACTAGAACTGACAAAGAACGCTGTGCTGGACGGAGGAGAGATTCTTCTTCTTGCGCAGTGCAAGGATGGTGTTGCGCCTGAAAGTGCTCTTGAGAACTTCTACAACAAGCTGACTGCACCTCTTGATGATGTTATCAAGTCAATCAGTGGAAGATATCATCTCTACGAACACAAAGCATACAAGTTCGCGGAGTTGTTGAAGCGGTTATCCAGTGTCAAGATGTATACGGAACTAGCTGAAGAGATAGTGCGGCCGGCTCACCTAGATAAGGTAGGTAATCCTCAAGAAATCGTGGATGCATGGATTGAAGAAGACCCACGAGTCGAAATCACGGTCTTGGATAAAGCCAACAAGCTTGCAATATATGCGTCCTAGTTGTCGCCCCATGTGAAACCAGCTGTAGCCTTGTAGAGCGCAGAGTATCTCTCGAAACCCTCATCATATACCGACCTGTTTTCAGGTCGCGGATTGAGAGGTGCAAGCGGCGTCACCATTTCCTCAGCGGCCTCAGCAATTGATTTGAACACTCCAACACCATGGCAGGCGAGGATTGCGGCCCCCAGAGCCGTCGCTTCTTCAAGTTGTGTGCGAACAACTGGAACATTCAGGACATCCGCCTGTATTTGCATCCACGTTTCACTACGGGCTGCTCCGCCGGTCACACGCATCTCGGAAGCAGAAAGCCCCAACTCACGCATGACATTCAGGTTGGTGCGGATCTCGTAGGCCACTCCTTCTAGTACAGACCTCATCAGGTGACCCCTTGTGTGGCCAAGTGCAAGTCCGGCAAAGATGCCACGCGCACGTGGGTTCCAATGCGGAGCACCTGCGCCAACTAGGTGGGGTATGTGAATAACTCCTTCGGACCCAGCCGGAACACCATCAGCAGCATCTGTCATGACTTCATACGGATCCCTTCCTTCAGCCTCTGCGTGCAAGCGCTCTTGTAGACCGAGATTGTCTCGGAACCAGCGAAGTGCAGATCCTGTCGTAAACATGCTCGCTTCAACCACATACGTACCCGGAACAACGTGGCAACTACATAGAACACGCATCTTTGAATCAAGTCTCTTCGAGTCTGAATGGGCAAGCATGAAAGTTCCCGTTCCTGTTGTTGATTTGATTGACCCTTCTCTCACAACGCCTACTCCCAGAGCTGCACACTGTTGATCCCCGCCCCCTGCCACGACGGGCGTCCCGGACGCCAAACCTGTTTCCTTTGCAGCCCTTCCAGACAGTTCCCCAATCTGCGTGCCGGATTGGATAGGCTCCGGGAGTTTCTCCTTCGGTATATCAAGGCAATCTAGAATCCGGTCCGACCAATTCTGTTGCTCAATATCAAAGAGCAATGTTCTGCTAGCGTTTGAGTAATCAGTCACCTTCCTATCGGTTAGCTTGTGCAGTATAAAATCATGAACCAGGAGAAAGACATCGGTTTCCTTGAAGAGACTTTTCTCATTGTCTTTAATCCATAGTATCTTGGGTGCGCTGAAATATGGATCAACTGTCAGACCAGTGATTGAGTACAAATCGTCTGAAGAGACTCTTTTTCTAATCCAATCGCACTGGTCGACTGTTCTTCTGTCCTGCCAGACTATCGCGTTCCTGAGAGGATTCCCGCCTGAGTCCAGTGGCACGATTGTTTCACGCTGATTCGTAACACTTGCAGATATGATCCACTCCGGCTTCACAGATTCGTCTGCCAAGCAGTCTCTCAATGTCTTGCATGCTGATGTCCACCAGTCTGCAGCATTCTGCTCCACCCACGATGGGTGAGGAAAATGGCTTGGGAATTCCTCGTATGCCTGTTTGATCATGGCCCCAGCAGTGTCAAACACCATTGACCTAACACCAGTCGTACCGGCATCAATGGCGACAACAAGTTCCGACATGAGACTTCAAGAAGGGGAGAGCAGACCTCAATTTGAACGCTTCGAGGTCACGATTACTCAGAATGCACGAGTTCCTCGAGAGTCTTTCTCTCTCCCACCAGCCGAATCTTCAAACGACGATCACGCTTTATCTGTCGTTCACGAGCCATTGCATCAGCACGAGTCTCATGTTCTTCCACATAAACCAAGTAGAACTGGACGATGCATTCTGAAGTAGGCGGCGGATTTGGAGTTGCCTGAGTAGTGCTCGTTGAGGCGGCGACCAAGATCATTTGTCTGGCCAGTATAGTAGGTCCCATCCTCGGTTTCTACGATGTAGACGAAGTACATCTCAGTTCTGCTTAGTGGTGGAGATTTCACTGGTTAAAGGGCTTTGGATTACCCAGAGAGGAGACCATTTCTATGTCACGGTCAGGAACAGAGTCAATTGATCAACAATGCCGTCTTCAGTTCTCAGCGTCACAACAACAAGATACTGGGATAACACGACTCCTGCAGGAAGGAATGCTGTAATCATAGGTGAAGTCCCATATGTGTCTCCAGCACCCACGTTGCCAATGTCCAGCGTGAAGGTTCTGTTCTGTGGATACTCTACAGGTGTGACCTCTGAACCGTGCCAGAAGACTGAGAAATTGCCAGCCGCAACAGAGATATCAAGATACAGGTGGTGACCAACATCATCATTATTCTTCAGCAGAGCGGAAAGCTCTGAGAATTCACCTGATGAGACTGTCACGGGATCAAAGCTCGCACTCTCTATCCCAACATCGCCTTCCTCAACTACACTCTGATTGAGTAGACCAAACATTTTGTAGTAGGCTTCAATGATGTTGCTTCCCAGCTCAACTCTTTCGCCGGTTTCTGCGTCCACGAGACCAACGCCTCCAAGTTTCTGGACTACAATATCGCTTGTTGAAGTTTCCACTTCCAATAGGACCGGAATAACGAAGAAGAGCTCTCCGCCAAGGTGGTACAAAAGACGATTCCCGTATCTGTGCTTGCCCCAGAGCTGGAGTTGTGTTCTAACCTCATCTGCAGTTTCAAATGCTTGGACTGCAGCATTCGGCCCCAGCAATGTGGATACGCCTAGCTCTCCAGCACCATAGAAGGTCATCTCTCCAAACCCCTTGTCACCACAACCCATGACGTAGATGCCTGCCAGATTTCGTCCCTGAGCTTCACGGAATTCTGCATTGTGCATGGCAACGAATCTCTCTTCGCCCCTGATTCGCATGATAATGTAACGTGTGTCAGAATCAATAGGCATCTGATGGAAATCCCTGCCACTGTTCCAAACACTACCATCAGTGACATGTGTGATATAGGTAACTTCCAGTTGACGCTCATAGAGGTCTTCTGGCCACTTCATTTGTGATTGGAGCCAGCTTGGCGCCAGAGACCACGGATAGTATTCGTAGTAGGTTCCGTCAAGGAAGAAACTCGGGTTGATTATCGATTCGAAGTTCTCTGGAAGGTAGAATTCGAGTTCACCTGTTTCAACGTCCACAAGCACAACTCCAAGAAAGCGCATGTAGTTCTCATGAGCGTAGCCCGTAGCGAGATGATAGTCTGTGTAGACTGATACGGCATAGAAGATTCTTCCCGTCGGACTCACGACGATATATGGGTCTCTGTCAATTGTGATGCCTTGCAGCATAACTGAGTCGACGCGTGATATAACGTCTCGTTCCACAAGCATGTCCATGTTGCGACCCATGTAGGACCAAGCTGAAGGGCCCATGGTGAATGTGTAGAAGACTGACTCGAATCCAGTGAGTGTGTAGTCAGGCGCCCCAGAGAAGGTGACATTTCCAACTTCATCGAAACCCTCTACATTGACGAACACAACATCATAGAATCCCTCTCCATAATAGACGTTGATTTTTTCACTGCGATTCACAAGAGCAACAAGATTGTCGTCCTCCAGAATATCACCACTGAATGCGTCAATGACGATAAGCCCCTCAGTGTGTGTATAGATTAGATGTTGATTAATGAAATCTGTAGCTGTGGTGCTCTCGTCGAATGTAAGAGGGGCAATCCAGTACTCATGATTTCGCAGATAGACGATATCTGAATCAGCGAGCGCCATCCAATTCGTTCCTATTTGGTTCTTCATCCGTAGGTAACTCGCTTGATTGTCCCATTGTCTGACTGTGGTAAGGAATTCAACTTCGCTTTCAGGTGTGGCATTAGAAGTGAGATCTTCCAGTGTGAGCTGCTCCAAGTTGTCAAGGCCGGCAGCCCAATTGGTTAGGACTATCTCCTTCTGTGTTTCCATGCCAAACTTCCAGTCAAGATATCGGTCTCCTTGCATCGGAATCTCATATGTGAAGTACTGTGCAACTGGGAACGCAACGACCATCACAATTAGGAACACTGCTACTATACCAAAGCTTCTGGTCGACCCCGAGAAGGGGATAAGACGCTCAAGTTTAAGACGCCGGAGCTCATTGCTAATGTTCGCTCTATCTTCCATGAGGAGTGTAATTCGTTTTCGGTAGTCCTCCATGTTTGTGCCGCCTGCCTCGTACTCCTGACGAAGTGCTAGCATCTCACCTTGGAGTCGGGCCAAGTCCTCCTCAAGCTGGGTGATCTTGCCGCGAAGTCTCTGCCGGACATCTCCTGATTGGAGACGCATGCCCAGAAACAGGAGACCGCCAATTATGCTTGCAATGAGTCCGACAACAAGGGCAGAGTAAGACATCCACGTGCCGGCGTTGACTGTCCAGAAGGGTACCGTAAGAATCTCCATTATGATGATGATTGTTCCTATAAAGAGGGCTTTGGAGATGATGACGTACATGTCACGCTGTCTCATGACAAGATCACTGACAAGGCTTAATGTCAGGCGAGCTGCAGCCACTAGGAGGAAGGTCGATATGAGGCCCAGATAGAACTGGTAAGCCTCCATAGCCGGAATGAGGTCAACAATAGTAGCCGCAGAAGCATTTGGTGTGAATGGGAGCCTGAATAGGGTGGCTAATTGATCAATTGTCACTGAAATTGCGCCGCGGTCCATTAGCATCCAAAGGAAAGCAACGTTCTGGCCTGTTATTGAATAACCACCAATTGAGACATAGAACAGGAAGAAGCCTGCTGTCTGAAGAAGCCTCCAAGGTACTGCCACCTTCATATCAAGGCGCTTCAGTAAAGGTCCGGTCTGAGTCATTGCAGAGATGAATGTGAGAAGGGTGGACCTCTGGAAAAGCAGGTAACTCGTAAGCATGCTCAGTAGTGTAAGGAGTGCTGCTGCATAGAAGACGCGCCACTCCAGAGTCCATGTGTTCCAGAAGTCAACGTTGGCCTTCGCATCGAATGTTGTTTGATAGATCGTCTGTCCTAGGAACCATCCATAAACGGCTCCAAGAACAACGACGGTAATGGACACTACTATGCCAAGGATGAGGAGTTTTTGCATCCATCTCATGAGTCGACGAACCTCGCCTATACTGCAAATCTGATTTGATTTTAGAACATATGAGCATGCCGTTCTGTGATGTTCTTCGGTCGGTTTCGGAAGTAATATCAGTGGCGTGAGGTGTCCTCCGGTTTCATGGCGCGTCCTCTCTGGTTTGTCCAGATGCTTAAGCAGACATTCCCCAACGTATCTTTGATCGCCAAACTGACCAACATTCCTATCATCGGCAAGATTGTCGAGAAGATGCTGTTCGAAGGTGATGATATCATATACTTGCCGAAGGACACCGTGGCTAGGAAGACAATCGAGCTCAGCACGAGCCTGGGCCAGCCGGAGGAAGCAGCCTTGCCCTCTGAAATAGTCCACAGACTCATTGACCAGGCAGAATTCCATTGGATCATGAACTTCTGCATTTGCAGAGATTCTAGTGACTGCAAGGACTATCCTACGAAGATGGGCTGCCTATTCATGGGAGAGGCAGCAAAGGATATCAATCCGCTATTGGGCCGCCCGGTTGGCAAGGAGGAAGCACACGAATACGCACGCAGGTGCAGGGAAGAGGGACTAGTCCATCTGATTGGACGTAACAAGCTGGACGCAGTTTGGCTCGGCGTTGGCCCTGAGGAGAAACTGCTCACCGTGTGCAATTGCTGTCCTTGTTGTTGTCTGTGGAAGATTCTCCCTGATGTCAATCCAGAGATTGGCAGAAAAGTAACCAAGATGGTTGGTGTCGATGTCAAGGTAACTGATGCGTGTGCGGGCTGTGGAACTTGCACAGAGGGCGTGTGTTTCGTTGATGCGATAACGTTGGTTGATGGCAAGTCAGTGATCGGTGCAGAGTGTAGAGGATGTGGCAGATGTGTCGAGGTCTGCCCAGAAGGGGCAATCGAGCTCACCATAGAGGACGACAGGTTCTTAGAGGAGTCTCTAGCAAGAGTGTCTGCAAAGGTTGATGTAACTTAGCGTGGATTCTGCACGTGAATCGAGAGGGATTATTCCGTGAGTGATTTCCAAGATACGAGGGTATTAGTCACGGGCGGGGCCGGGTTCATTGGGTCTCATACTGTTGATCAACTCATGAACGAGGGGGCTCATGTTAGGGTTCTTGATGACTTCAGCGATTCGGATGACTCTAACATCGAATACTGGAAAGGTGAGAACAGATTCGAGCTAGTTGTTGGTGACATAAGGAACCCTGATGTTGTTTCGAATGCACTTGAAGACATAACGTATGTGTTCCACATGGCGGCGAAAGTGAGCATCCCATTGTCTGTCGAGCGGCCACACTACGTCTTTGATGTGAACGTGATGGGCACTTCAAATCTTCTAGACCAATGCAGGAAGAGAGATATCGAGAAGGTAGTGTTTCCATCTTCTGCTTCAGTCTACGGCGATGTTGCCAGCTTGCCGATTGTCGAGTCAGCCTCGACGAACCCAATTTCGCCCTATGGGGTTTCAAAATTGATGAGCGAACAGGTCGTTCTGACATACTATCACACCTATGGGCTTCAGACTACCATTTTGAGATACTTCAATGTCTATGGACCACGTCAGACAGGGGGTGCATATTCAGGAGTGATATCGATATTCCTGAAACAGGCTATGGAGAATGCGCCACTAACAGTCGACGGCGATGGACAACAAACGAGGGATTTCGTCTTTGTTGATGATGTTGTGTCAAGCAAT
>CP070761.1:1939451-1941864 GCA_020348985.1 Candidatus Thorarchaeota archaeon
TTCCAAAGCTGGGTCACGTTGGCCTCCTGATAGACCATTGACCCAAGGATAGTGTGAGTGTTGGGGATTGGATCTCCGCCCACATAGTTGATGTTCAAAGCTCCATCTCTGAAAAGTGCCTGAGCGTACTGGGCGAGCAATTCGGGTGAAACGACCCTTCCTGTATTGGGATTCGTGGAAATATCATGGTTCTGACAGAAGACGCAACCAAAGCAGCAGGAAGCAAAGAATATGGTTCCACTTGGAACCAGAGGGGCCTCCTCACCTGAGTGAAGAAAGGCAGAAGAGATGCGCGACTCTTCTCCGAGCTTGCACCACCCTGAGCTGTCACGTGTTCGGTCTGCACCACATTTCCTCTCACAAAAATGGCAGTCCTTCAACATTCTCTGCGCGAGTTCTATCTTCAAGTCAAGAAAGTTCGCTCCATTCGTAATCGGCTCACCAGGATCTGACTTGTCAGTGTCGTGCCTCTCAACTATCTTCCTAAACCTCGCCGACAGATCAGAATGGGTTTTCCAAAGCTCGTCAGTCTCAATCTCCAAGTCGCAATCACAGCTTACAGTCTTGGAGAGGAGGTACTTGGCAGTAGTCTCACCGTTTAGGATTGCTCTATACCTTTTCAGCCTCTTGAGTGCTTCAGGATTACTCCATACTCGAAGAGCATCCGGTCGAACGAAGCGCCACATCATCGGTTGCATTGTACATTGACTGTGATAAACAGTACGAAAGGACGTGACTAGAAGAGCGCGAGCTTGTTTTCCGATGAATGAATGATGCATGAAGATAGCACTGCCACCCTTCTGGCCAACCAAGATGTGGCAATGTTCTGCGCTCTCTTCAGGACTTCAGGACTGGCAATCAGGTCTGTCTGTGCGGGAGGTTCTGTAAGGAAGATTGTCTCGGATTGAAGATTGTCCTCGGTGAAGACCCAATCTTTGAATTCGGCCGCAGCCTCGGCATGTCGCTCAGGGTGAGCAAAATCATCAAGCCGACACCAATTCATAGCATAAACAACATCAGGGGATTCCAATCCTTCACCGAAGTTTTTTGCTTCCACTAACTCAGCATTGGCTTCTTTCGAGAGTTCCCCTGCTTTCTTGATAACACGTCGCAAGAGCTGAAACTTTGGAGGAGCAGCTATTGTCACGTGAGCGCCCATTGCGGCACCAAGAAGCATTAGGGAATGCGCAGTCGTAGGTAGATGGAACCGTGTTCCGAAACCCCAGGAGACTGTTATCTTCTGTCCCTCGAGTTTTCCGAACTGTGATTTGACAGCTAGAAGCTCCGCAAGAGCAGACTGGTTCGAGTAAATGTCATCACCAACTGAAACAAACGGAATGTTTACTTCCCCTGCAACCTTCTCCACAAGCTCGCGGCCCTTCCCGAAAGTGTCCAAATCCACAAAGCCGGCCACCAATGCATCAGCCACTGATGAAATGCTGGAAACTTCATGAAGGATCTCTTCGTCGTTCATCGTAAACTCTTCGTGAAGACCGAAATCCACTAAGTCCAAACCAAGTCTGTGCGCTGCAGCCCTCGTTATTCGAACTTCGTTTGGTGGGATATTGTGAAAGAGAGTCCCGAGAAGTCCTGGAGTATCCTTGATAGTCCAAGGATCGGAATAGCAGCTTACAATCAGGCTCTCAGCAAGGCCGATTATTCTATCAATGGAGTCCCCATCCAGTTCAAGAAGCGAAGCGGCTTTCATTGTCGTCGTCTTGTTAGTTGCGGCCCAACGTATTAGGGTTCGCAATCAACGGAGAGTGCTTCCTCACTGACTCGGCAGAATCAAATGCACCGTTGTTATGAAACTCGCGAGGTTACTTCAGTGAAGAAGCTCCTAGTCACGCTAACGCCATCAGAAAGTAAGAGGTTGATTGCGAAGGGCTTGCTGGCTACATCAGAAATCCAGGATGCCTTGAAGGAGGGCTATGTCTGTATAACAATGGGAACAACCTCGTCATATCTTGCCGAGGAGTTACTTGGTGAGTACGACAAGTCAAGACACGTTGCAGGAATTGTGATACCCCGAGGCGTTTGGGTAACAGATGGGTCCAAGAGACACACAGACGCCATATTCCACAAAGGCAAGTACTTGGAGAAAACCAAGGTGATGGATGTGCTAGATAAACTGGGACCCGGAGACATCATCATCAAGAGTGCCAACGCAATTGACATCAACTACACTCCGATTGTCCTACTTGCCAGCGACACCGGAGGAACTGTTGGCACATTCCTGGGCTCGGCGGCGGCAAGGAACATCACTGTGGTGACGCCGGTTGGGCTCGAGAAGTGTATTCACTCCGCATATGAGGACTTCGCGGGCCAATTCGGAAAGGAAGATTGGGACTACACAATTGGAGTTCCAGTAGGTGCAATCGCTATGCCGGAAGCCATCGTGTTTACAGAGGTA
>CP070761.1:1941964-1972591 GCA_020348985.1 Candidatus Thorarchaeota archaeon
AATGTTGGTAGGAATCCAAGATTCGGGAATACGTCGTCTATCTTTCTCATCTTGATTCCTCCTATGGAATGAAAGTAATGACAGATTCAATCATCGTTTCTTCAGTGTCAGCGGCTTGGAATGCGGCTGCAGTGGAGTAGAAGTAGATCTGATGATATCCATACTGTTCTGTGGCTTCGTCATAGTCATATTGGATCCAGAATAGATCGTCGAAGTGCTCACTGAACGGATTCCCGCTCTGTCCTGGTGCATAAACACCGTAACTCATCTGGATGTTACTCATATCGGCTACAAGGCGCCAAGAGGGTCCGCTTCCCACTCGCCATCCGCCAGCATTGTTGAGTGTGTTCTGCCCTCGATGCGGTATTCCACCAATAGTCAGAAGATTCGCAAGATGGTCATAGTAGACCCTGTGTTTATTGCCGTAGTCCCAGTTTGCTGGGTCGCTGCCAAACACTTCATCTGCGACGAGGTAATCCAACGCCCGATATATCGCTCGCACAAGAATCTCATCTCGCGTTTCCACGACTCCTGCTGTCGTGTGGTCATCTATGTAGTATTGGTTGTTTGTCTTGATGAATTCCTCCAGAACAGGCGTCCGAGATAGCATCAGACTGGGATTGATGCTTCTTATTTCATCGAATGTTTCATAGTGGGTTGCATCGCGCAAGAACATCCAGACGGTGGGGGCCTTCTCATCCGGGTCCATGACATAATCCCAGTCCTCTAGCCATCCTACGATTTCATCCACGGTGGAGTTTCCATCTCCAACGTTGTTCCAAGCGTCCACTACATATGGCACAATCTCCTGGGCTCTTACCTCAAGAGAATCCGCCTGGAATCGCTTCATGTCGTCCATCGTGACACTATCGTCGGCTGCAAGCAGTGCATCAATCCTACGTCCACGATAGCCATCAACATACGGCCCGAGAATTTCAAAGCCGTAGGTTGTCCAGTCGATCGAGAGCTGGTTGGCTGATGAAATGTATCCTTGAGAAGGATTGACTGTTCTGGGCACATAGGCATAGGGGACATTGCTAACCCAACCTATGGAATCATTCAACGCTTGGACCGGAAAACGTCCATCATAACCTGCTCTTATTGGGTAACGTCCCATCGCTGTGAGTGCAATGTTGCCTTGATCGTCTGCGTAAACCATGTTCTGAGCAGGGATGTCCCACCAATATGCAGCGTCAAAGTAACTCTCAAGGTCACTCATCTTATTGATCAGACCAACCGCCATGATATTGTGGATTACGTCATTCCCGGTCCACCTCATAGCAAGATTCGGACTATCCTCAGAGTCAACATCGTAGGTGGGCGCAATTGAATCAATCAGAGGTCCATGGACAGACTCTAAGACTTCGAATGGGATTACGTTTCCTTCTTTCGTAAGGATTGATTCATCGTGGACCTCGAAGGCTCTGTAAGCTCCATTGTACATATACTCACTTGAGTTGTTGGGATTGAGTTGCTCAACAAAGATGTCCAGCACATCCGCACCGACATTGGTCCATCCCCAGGCAGTATGTTCATTGTGACCTAGGATTATCCCAGGCATTCCTGCAAATCCTACCCCTGTGACATCCAACTCCCCAGGTACCACAATGTGTGATTCGTACCAGAGGGCAGGAGTCTGGAAATCAAGATGCGGGTCGTTACATAGAATGGGTTCGCCAGTTGCAGACCGATCCCCACTTACTACCCAATTGTTGCTGCCAACGGTGTCCATGTCACCAAATGGATTGATTACTTCATCTAACGCCTTGATGAGGACTTCGAGCTTCTCTTGAGGTATGTATGCTGCCTCCGCCATGACTCCATTGGTCAGAGCCGACGGATTTGGATCGGCCGGATAGCCGCCATTGGCATTGGGATACTCTGTGATGCTTAGGTTGTATTGCTCCTGTACAATGGGCACTGAATAAGGCATTGTCCATGGGAACACCTCATCGAACATAGTATCATTGTCAATTGCTGTTCTCATCCATTGATTGCGGAGGTCTCCAAAACCTCCCGCAAGTCCCCATGATTGCAGATGTGCGAATATGAAGATGTCCAACCTCCTCCAATGTGGAGGGTTGAAGCCAAGTATCTTGAACTCTATCGGTGTCGTTGCACTTGTCATAGTGTCAATGAATGCATTCACACCTGCAACCTCGGCATCAATCACATCCAGGGTGTAGGCAACGTCCGGATTGTTCGTGTTTGCCTCAAACCAGGCCATTGTCTTCTTAGCTGACCTTTCAAAACCCAATGTGCGGTAGATCCTGTCCGAGGGTGCGGCGTATCCGCCTACTATCTCGCTGATTCTCCCGGCAGCCAGGTAGTTCTGCATGTACATCTGGAAAAGACGGTCTCTGGCATGGATGTATCCCATTGCCATGAATGCATCCTCTGTAGTCTCTCCATAGACGTGAGGAATTCCCCACTCATCCTGCAGGACTACGACGTTCGCGTCCAATCCGGGGAGTTGGATTGTCTGCGACTCCGGTATGTTCGCGCCAACACCGGTGTCAAATATGCCTCCTGTCGGGGCGATTATCTGTAAGCCTCCCGCTAGGGGGCCTATTGGCATGGTAAGAATAATGATCAATACAATAGGTCCTATCAGTGAGAGGATGAAATTGATAACTTTCCTTCTCATACAACTCCTTCCGTATGGTTCGGATTCCTATAATTCATCAATCCGACTCTTAAGGATTGGGACCAACTTCGTGGACAAACTTTTTCAAGAAGATGAACCGCACCAGCAGGGGTTGTGAGTCTATGGTTAAGACTGACGGTTTTCGTGGACGAGACTACATTACGATGTTGGACTATACCAGGGAAGAGATTGAGACCATGATTGACGTGGCTCTCGATCTGAAGAGGAAGTTTGCCGTTGGGGAGCCACACAAGCTCCTCGATGCAAAGACACTGTTTATGATCTTCTATAATCAGAGTCTTCGTACAAGGAACTCTTTCGAGGCCGGAATGACACAGATGGGTGGTCATGCACACTTTCTAGACCCGGGCAAAATCTACGCTCCGGCTCTAGAGGGCGACGAGAAAGCTTACTCCACAGAACGAGTATCTGATGTGGCTCGTGTGCTCGCCCGCATGGGTCATGGAATCGCGATTAGATGCTATGGTGACCCTGTCGGCTGGATCTACGGACGTGCGAATGAGGTCATCAACAACTTCGCCCACTGGGCAGATATTCCGGTCATCAACATGGAGTGCGACAAGTATCACCCGTGTCAAGCACTTGCCGATGTGATGACTGTCAAAGAGAAGTTCGGGGACTACAAGGGTGTTCGCTTTGTCATGAGCTGGGCCTACTCGCCATCGGTGCACAAACCACTGGCGGTTCCACAGAGCGCTGTTATTGGTGCGACAAAGATGGGCTGTGAGACAGTCCTCGCTCATCCAAAGGGTATGGAACTTGACGATGAGGTCATCAAACAATGCAAGATATACGCTGAAGAGAACAACACTTCATTCGAGATTATGTACGACATAGAAGAAGCGTTTGAGGGGGCCGATGTCGTCTATCCGAAAGCCTGGACCTGCCGTGAGTTCATACCGCCATGGAACGACAAGCCTGAGTTGGAGAAGTCTCAGGAACTCTTCGACAAGAACAAGCACTGGATTTGTGATGATGACAAGATGAAGATAGCAGGCCCGAAGTCGCTCTATATGCACTGCCTGCCGTGCGACAGAGGATTTGAGGTTTCAAACTCAGTGGTTGACGGTCCGCAGTCAATTGTATGGGACCAGGCAGAGAATCGACTGCACGGTCAGAAAGCAGTCATGGCACTGACTATGAGATGATACAGTTTGATTCAGGGATGAATGATCATCCATTCATCCCCGGAACCATTTTGATACTTGCACGTTTCCTTCAAGCTCGGTACGAGCCTCCACCGCCACCTCTTCTCGCTCGCACGATAATGATTAGGAACAATAGAGTGTATACAATAAAGAACCAATCTCCGGGTCCTAATGGAATGCCGAAGTCTTGAAGAGGCTGCGCTAACAGCTCATCGAAGAAACCGTAGACGTATTGAAAGAAGGTATCTAACTGCATATACCTCACATCAATGATTGATACAATCCTCAGTACTTAAGATGATTCTGTGTGTTATGACAGTTGTAGTCTCAGAATGAGCGCAACTCCCTACTATTCAGTTAATGATATTAGTCGAGTATCTGCCAGATGGTTGTGTGTGAGCCTTGGCAGACAATCTAGAGCTTATGGTGAAGTACCTCGTCCATCTTCAGTTCTATTCCGAGGAAGAGGGCGCATTATATAGCAGGGACAAGAAACACAAGCTCACGGTTCCAGGAATCGCCCAAGTTATCGACGGTTTTGTGAGAGACCTGACAAAGCCCATACTGCTGGTTCAATCAAAGGAGTATCGTTCCTATCTCGAAGCCATAGCCCTGAAACTTCCGATAGATGTGGATGATATTGAGAGAGAGTTTCAAGATAGTCTTAGTGAACTCCCCGCAGACCAACTGACTGACGAACTCGCCGCTAACTTTCTGATTGGCCCGATAAGGTCTTCATTGCAGAGTAGAGAGTTCGAGTCATGCATCGAACAGGTGCGAAGCGACGCGGAGGAGAGACTCCAAGGTGTGGACGCTGCAACTACAATCAAAGCCCGGCTTTACGACTTGTATTCCAAGAACGATGGGACAGTTTCGCTTTTGTACAATCTATCACTCCTACGCTTGCTGGCGTCAATCTATGGTAATCGCTCAATCTTCACTGAGATCGACTTGTTGGTCAAAAGCCACTGTGACGAACTAGTGGACAAGCTCTCTTCGTAGTTGAGGAAACCATCCCGCATTTGGTGTGCCCAATTCAGACATCACTTGTCAAGACCTAGAGACTTCAGAAATGCTTCGTTGTTCGATTCTCTTCCGAGGAAGTCTCTAATCAAAGCGTCTGGATCACGACTTCCCCCTGGGGCAAGAACCTTCTCACGCAGCTGAAGTCCCGTCTTATCATCCATGAAACCATTTTCGTCAAACCTGGTGAACAGATCTTCTGCAAATACTTGTGACCACAAGTATCCGTAGTAACCAGCTTGATAGCCTCCCATAAGATGAGCAAAGCCTGCGTCGGGTGTTATTCCCTCTTCCATCTCGAATCCGGTAACGGTATTGTAGTAGCGCACAAACTCCTTAGTGGTATCATCGATTTGCTCTGTATGATATCGCATGTCAATCAGTGCGAAGAACACCTGTCTTAGTTGAAATGTTCCAATGTTCAGTAGTTTGACCTGAACCATCTTCTCAAGCAAATCTGCAGGTAGCTTCTTCTCCCTGTCCTCATAGTGCCCTGAAAGAAGAGAAAGCACCTCTTCCTTCCAAGCCCAATTCTCAAACATCATGGAGGGTACCTCGATGAAGTCTGGTAGCACACCATCTAGTCCAAAACTTGAGTACGAGGCTTTGTTTGAGATGCCATGCATTAGATGGCCAAACTCATGGAAAAAGGTGACTACTTGAGAATGGGGGAGCAGCGACGGCTGACTTTTGGTTGGTTTCTGAAAGTTTGCTACCATCGAGTTGATTGGGATATACACTGTGCCATCTTTGACGCGTCGTTCTAGGAGCGAGAATACAGCATAATGGCTGTACTTCCCCTCTCTTGGGTACAAGTCCAGGAAGAACACGCCCAGGGTCTCACCATTAGTCTTGTCGATTACTTTGAATTCTCTGACATCATCATGCCATTTGTCCCCGTCCATCACCTCTTCGAACTGAAGGTTCAGGACTTTTTGATAGACCTTCAATACACCATCTACAACGGAGTCCATTGGGAAATACTTCTTGATCTCGTTTTGGTCCAGAGAGTATTCCTCTTTCATCAATCTGTGATGATAGTATCTCATATCCCACAACTTCAGGTCTACCTCTTCAAATGGCACACCGACCTCTTCAGACTTGAGCTGTCTCATTCTGATGACTTCTTTCTCCCCAAAAGGAGCAAGTTTCTCCTTGAGATCGTGCATGAATTCAAAGACGCGTTCAGGAGTCTTTGCCATTTTCCTCTTGATCGCATATTCGGCGAAGTTTGAGTACCCCAGTAGCTTGGCTTGCCTTTCTCTCAGCGCTAGGGTGTCTGCTAATCTCTTGCTGTTCTCTTCCCCACCTCTCCTGAAGTAGGCTGCTTCCATTCGCATTCTGGTTTCGGGGTCCTTCGCGAATTGCACCACACCAAGATAAACAGGATTGTGTAAGGGAAGTAGGTACCTGTCTACATCCTTCTCCAACTCCTCGTAGACGTCAGCAGGAACTCCCTCAAGCTCTTCTGCAGTAAAGGGAACCGTCTCCGTTATCTCGTTGAGAGTCCTGTTGAAGTCCGACTCCCGAACACTGATGTTGTTCGCTATCTCAAGGAATTCCATCCTGATGTCCTGATCGAGATTGGCCCCATTGTGTCTGAACTCTTCGAGAACCTTCTTGAGTAGCATTCTCTCCTCTTCGCCGAATGATTCAGCTTTGGATTCTAGTCGGGCAATGAGCTCATAGATGTCGCTTCTGGTCCAAATTTCATTGAAGAACTTCTCAGCATCTTGTTCCACTTTGTGGCCTACATCTCGCTGAGCTTTGTCTGTCGAGACATATTTCAGGAAGGTTATCGGAGTGAGTCTTTCCACAGCCGAAGCAAGGATTCCTTCGAACTCTTGAAGTGTTTCGATGCTCTCTTCCCCAGCTACCGTCTTAGCTACATTGTCAAGAGCTTTCTTTGTGATGTCAATCACTTCTTCCGCTGTTGATTCCATAGTGTCTGGATCCATCTGCCAGTTTGGCCTGCGGATGACCCCTTCGTTCGTCATGATTCGCACTCCAATGAACTCCGTATTTAAAGCTGGATATCCACGCCTATTCAATCACAGCATGTTCAGCATCAACAATGTCACGATTTCAGTGTGTGTGGATTTCCGATAGAACTAAAACCCAGTCACCTCTCGCTATTGCCGTGGAAACTATGGTCGATCTATTCGGTCGTGATTTGCTCTGTACGCAAGATTGGACTATTGAAGAGTTAGAGAAGACACTGGATCTTGCCTTCGAGATGAAGGCACGACGATATGATCATCCACTGAACAACTGTCTTGATAGGCGAACGTTCTTCATGTTCTTTTACAATCCTAGCGTTCGCACAAGACAGAGTTTCGAATCAGCGGCTACGGAGCTAGGTGGACACGCTCAGTTTCTTGAACCGAGTAGTATGCGTTTGAAGACTGGCAAGACGGCAGGAGAGACTGTGCAAGATGCGGCCGGGGTTATGAGCAGATATGCCATTGGAATTGGCATTCGAGTCCTTGAGACTGCGCTGGAGTACTACGGCCAAGGCCACGAACTCCTACAGGAATATGCACAGTGGGCAAGTGTTCCAATAGTCAGTATGGCCCATGACAGATTCCATCCCTGTCAAGGTTTCGCTGATGTCATGGGTTACAGAATGCATGGTGGAAAGGACCTAAAGGGGAAAAAGATTGTTCAGATTTGGGGGAAGGGAGCACTCGTTCGATCGTGGTGCTCGGTTCAGGAAAGCGTTCTCATTAATTCGCGCTTGGGAATGGATGTGACTCTTGCTCATCCACCAGGCTACGACCTTGACCCAGAAGTAATCAAGTGGTGCGAGGAAAATGCAGATTCTTCTGACAGTCGATTTGAGATTGTTCACGACCTTGAAGAAGCATACTCTGGAGCGGATTTCGTGTACTCAAGGAACTGGATGACCGCCGGCTTCTACGATGACATGGCAAAGCATGGTGTTGATACAGCCAAGAAGAAAGAAATCGAGATTGCAGCCAAGTATGATGACTGGATTACAACCAAGGACTGGATGGCAAAGACCAATGATGCATACTTCACACACTGCGGTCCAGTAGACAGAAACGCAGAAGTTACTGATGAGGTGTGTGACAGTCCAAAGTCGATTGTCTACGATGTTGCTGAGAACCGATTACATGTTCAGAAGGCCATCATGGCACTGACAATGAGCAAGATGTAGTCCTAGGAATGTGATACTCCGCAATGACATCCAGAGTCCAGTTCTTATTGCAGGCATTGGCAATCGCCTCAATCATCACAATAGCTGACCTGGCTGTTGCGTTCCTGTACTTCCTGTTGTCGTCTGGTGTCAATGTCTATGTCGTGGCCTCTAATCTTCTCTTCCTTGAGTTTGGTGTCATGCTAATGGTCGGAGCCTGTCTGATAACTCGAGAGCCGCTTGATGAAGAAAAGAAGTATGATGAAGAAGGAGCGCCTGTAAGATCGATGTTGATGGCACAATCCGCAAAGAAGGTACTCGCGTCTTCGGTCTTTGTCGTTCTCTTCTCTTTTCTATTCACTTTCCTCAGCTCCATCGTATGAACATCTGAATGATTTTTGTGAGCAGATTGAAAAGGCTAAGCCCGTCATTCGCTTCGATTAAGTCTTGCCCGCAACTACTGTCGTGAGAGCTGAGGGTCCACTGCTTTCACACTGGCTCGAAGTCTACACCCTAGCTTCAAAGAGACACCTGAAGTCAGCAATGTTATCCGTAGCTGACCTTCAAGGCCTTCTTGATTCGAAGCATGTTAATCCCGATTCATTTCTGTTGGAAATGACTCGAGCAGGACCAACTGCAGCAGCAAGACTGGTCATCGACCACTCAAGAGGTTGTGCTCACATTTCGGATCTTGCCCTGAGTCCAGAAAGGAAAAATGCGGGCGTTGAACTAGTTGACTACATTCTTGGAACGACAAGAAATCAGGGACTCCTGAGACTCGAGTCTGAGGTACTAGATTACATGTCATCTTCAGCAGACGTCCTATCGAAATACACGTTTGAACCTCGGCAGACCTATTCTCACTTGAGAGACCTAATGACTAGTCCACCAGAATCTGGTATAGAGGTCTCTACTACAGAAGTCATGAGAAGACTTGGACCTCTGTCAATCGAGGAGCACTGTCCACTAGCAGATCTATTTGAGAATGCAGCAAGAAAGTGGCGCCCGGTCATCGGGCTAAGATATGAACTCGAACCGAATGTGAGTGTGTTCGGTTATCAATCAGAAAAGATCCCCACACGTGGATACCTGTTGATAGACTCCATTGGGATAATCGATCCAAAGAACGTTATTCTCACCTTGAAAGGCGCTCTGCATCACATGTACAGGGATGGGGTCCGGGACGTCAAAACCAAAGCCGAGGGTGACAGTGTTCTCCAATGGGCTCTGACAAGCATTGGATTCGTGATTGAATTCACTTCGCACAAGTTCGTAATGGATATGTACTATAGCGAGAGATAGCTGCTGTTTGGCGCCAACTGGAAGTGGCATGTAATACCCAGATAATATTTCCAGAAATCTATTATGTGAACTTTTGGTCAGACGTTATAGCTCTGGCCGGGAGAAAAGAGCAGCAGTTGGTTTCCGGACAGCGTTGCAGTGAGTGCGCATTGAGTCATCATATATCACGCTTACCATATCAATGGGTTCCTCGATACCTACTACGCTTTTCCGATGTTCGAATCTGGACTACGAAACCCTCTTCCGTGAGCGCCACTCGGCGCTCACACTTCACTCTGATTCTATCTCGCCCCATCTATGGCAAGCGATCCAATGGTCAGTTTCTACCTCTCTGAACTCAGGTACTTGCTCCGGACAGATATCGACAGCAAAATCACATCTTGGATGAAACGGGCAACCGCTTGGTACATCCGTCAAATCTGGGGGGTCTCCTTTTATTCCCCTGAGTCTAGGTCTCTTTCCTCCTGCCTTCATTCTCATCATTGCAATCGTGGGGAAGCTTGCCATCAATCCCATTGTATATGGGTGAGCGGGACGGTGAAACATCTGAATTGCCTCGCCGTACTCCATGATTCTTCCTGCATACATGACTGCAACTCGGTCTGCGAGCTCTGCAATTACTCCAGCATCATGACTGATTAATAGAATAGCGACATCGAATTCATCCTTTATCATCGCAAGAACGTTGAGGATCTGTCTCTGAATCGTCACGTCCAATGCTGACGTGGGCTCATCTGCAATGACCAATCGCGGCCCCGAGATGAGTGACATTGCGATTAGGATTCTCTGAGCTTCGCCGCCTGAGAAACTTCCTGGATCTAGGACGAAACGAGTTCCAGAATCTGCAAGCCGGACTAGGTCTAGATACTCCAATACCCTGCGTTTCATTTCGAGTAATCTTGGATTCTCTTCATGGATCTCAATTGGCTCCCCTGTTTGCATGCCGATACTGTATTGTGGATTGAGGGCGTGCGTGAGCCCCTGTGGAATCATGGAGATCTCTTTTCCTCTAATCTCACAGAGATCTTCTTCTGGCATGCACGTTAACTCGTCTCCTCTATAGATGACCTTTCCCTGAACACCGGGCCTATCTTCAACGTTGGGATCTTGTTCGAACTGAGCTCTGAGACCTGGTATGCTGGACCTACCTGCCTCATACTTCGCAATCTTCTCAAAAAGACCCACGATTGCCAGCGCCAAAGAGCTCTTTCCACAGCCGCTCTCACCTAACAGACCAACACACTCGCCCTCTCGGATCTCCAGAGAGATCCCGTCCACTGCTCGGACATGTCCCTTTTTCGACGCATAATATGCTCTAAGGTTCTCCAAAGTGAGCAGTGTGTCGCCCTTTACCATTGTTGTGACCAAGGCGTTCAGGAGTCCAATTGGTATTAAACGCTATTGACTTGGGAAGAAGATTGCACATATCCAGCCCATTACCGTCTTCTTAATCTAGTGCAAATGACTGTGTCTTGGCTAACTAAGGACTGATTTGAGATGACGAAGCCGACAGTCTACTTCTCTGACAGAAATACTGAATCCACGAACAACATGCTCGACAAGCTAGAGCGAATATGTGGGGAACTTGGTCTGCCTGACGCAATTGGCGAAGGTGACCGGGTTATGATTAAGACACACTATGGTCTAGTGGGGAATACTAATCACGTTCGTCCGGTCTTTGTCCGCACAGTTGTCGACTTGGTCAAACGTGCTGGTGGTATCCCGTTTGTTGCTGACACTTGCGGGTTGGGTTATGGAAGCGAGCGCCCCTATGGTGGGCGAACCACGGCACCCGACTACCTGATGAGGGCTGAGATGAACGGGTATGCTTCTTCTGTAGTGGGTGCTCCTCTGCTATTGGCTGACGGATACTGGGGAGTAGATACATACGAAGAGAAGATCGATGGGGACTTCGTTGATTCTGTGTCGGTTGCAGCAGCGGCAATGAATTGCGACAAGATTGTTGTGCTCTCCCACGCGAAGTTTCACCACATAGGGATAGCAAGCGCCCTGAAGAATATGGGAGTCGGTATGGTTGGCAAAAAGAGCAAGACTGCTGTTCATGCTCCTCGTGGTCTGGAGATTCTCCAGGAGAAGTGCATAGGCAAAGATTGTTCCAAATGCATTCCGGTATGTCCGACAAGATGCATCACTGTTGAGGATACAGTCTCAGTAGACATGTCGAAATGCGTGCAATGTGGGCACTGCTCTTCCATTTGCTCCGGCAAGGTTCGGGCAAAAGCATTGAAGGTTGCCTGGACGGGCGACAACATGGCTGAGAGAATTGTAGAGAATGCCATGGGAGTCATCAATGCTGTAGGGTCTGAGAAAATCTACTACATCAATTTAGCCTTGGACATTTCCGATATGTGTGACTGTGTGTGCTACGGGGCTCCTCTTCTCATGCATGACCTTGGTATCTTCGGATCTCGAGACCCTACTGCGATTGACCATGCCACCCTCAAGAAGATGGAGACTGCCCATCGCAACGAAGTTGCAGCTTCAATTAGCAAGATTGACGGTCTGGTCCAGAAATCCCAGGCATTCTTCGAGCACGCTTTGAAGGTGAGACTCGGGGCCGTCGAATACGACTTCATTCAAATCGACTAGCGAGAGAATCTTGCGTACTCCGGACTCATGTCTGGAGAACCTCCCCGATTCCAGAAGCCCAGAATAGGGACCATGTCAAAACAGAGCGCGCCAGAAATCTTCTACAAGAGTATAAAGAAGAAGAGTTGGCGCAAGTAGTCTTGGCTTTGTTCGAGGAGCAGGATTACCAGCACCCTCATCTCTCCACACGTTGATGACATGGAGAGACATAAGAGGCCAATCTGTAGGAGACAGTCGAGGCCTGCGGGTGGCACAGTTAGAAGAGATTACTCCGCATGTTGTGGCCATCACTACTGGTTGGAGTGGTGGAAATGTGGGTGGCATTGAGCTTGACAGCTTTTCCGTTGCCGTAGATACAACCAAGAACTACTCCCTTGCATTAGAGTTTCGCAAAGCGCTCGAAAATTGCTTCAACAAACAGGTAAAGCATGCCTTTCTTACTCACCATCATTCAGACCACGTAAAGGGAATGGATGCATTCATAGAAGGCTCAGTTCTGAGCTCAAAGTGGACTGCCAGCAAGGTGCGCTCATTGACAAGCGTCACGGGTTTTCCATCAAACACCTTCGAAGACGAGTACAGAATAGAAGACGAACATCTGCATGTGGAACTGTATCACTCAGGCGGTCATACCCAGGACTCAAGCTACCTTTACTTCCCACATGAGAAAGTGATCTTTGCAGGTGACCTGATATTCCAGGGATATCTGTTCTTCTCAGGATACAAGTGTGACCCAATAGCGTGGATTTCGACACTGGAGCATTTCAGAGAACTTAGACCAAGGAAGATCATTCCTGGTCACGGTTCTGTTCTTTCATCCCCTGCTGATTTGGAGAAACACATCACACTGATGTATCGATTCAAAGAGGCCATTCAAGAAGGGAAAGAACAGAACATCGAGCCTCGGTCGATTGAGGTTCCCGAATTCGTTCTAAGCTACTCGGAGCGTGTCCCAGAAATCGAACTGGTCAAGTGGTTCCGTCGTACTGCAGTCAGCTGGTATCGCCATCTCTAGTCGCCTTGGGAGCCAACAGATAGGTACAAAGAAATAGGCTGCAATCAATCCCGATTTCGGGATGGTCAACGTGTCCAAAGTAATCTTTACAGACAGGAGTGCAGAACCACATTACAACATGCTCGACAAGCTGGAACACGTGTTCCAAGAACTCGGACTTGATGAGGCAATACAGCCCGGAACGAGAGTCCAGGTCAAGACCCACTTTGGCAACTGGGGCAACACGAATTACATCCGGCCGGCCTACGTGCGAAAATTGGTTGACTTGGTCAAAGATGCAGGAGGGATACCGTTCGTCACAGAGACATGCGGACTTGGCTATGGCGCTGGTGGTCGGTATGGTGGAAGGACAACGGCAATTGAGTATCTTACTATGGCTGCTCATCATGGCTTCACTGAGGCTTCGATGGGAGCTCCTTTGATGATGGCAGATGGCTATTGGGGCACTGACGTCAGAACAGTGAGTATCGAGGGTGGCGATTTCGTTGAAACGGTTCATGTTGCCTCAGCTGTCTTAGATTCAGACATCGTAATCATGCTTACACACGCGAAAGGACATGGCCTAGGTGGACTCGGAGGGACCTTGAAGAATTTAGGCATCGGTCTAGTTGGCAAGCGCAGCAAATCCAAGATGCATTTCGGAGGTGACTTTACGATTAATGAGGAGAAATGCCTCGGTCCTGAATGTGGCAAGTGCATGCCAGTCTGTCCTGTCAACTGTATATCGATGAATGACAAAGCAGTGATAGATAATGACAGTTGCATGGGTTGTTCACACTGCAGAAGCATCTGTCAGAGCGTTGTGAAAGCCAAGGCAGTGCAAGTAGTCTGGAGGGCCAATGAAGAGCAGGCCCACGTCTTCGTTGAGAATGCAGTGGGTGTAGTGAATTCGATTGGCCGAGACAAGTTCTACTACATCAACCTGGCAATTGACATATCTGACAAGTGCGACTGCTGGAATGTTGGTGCACCTTTGCTCGTGCATGACATTGGCATCTTTGGCTCAAGAGACCCTGTCGCAATTGATCAAGCTACACTTGACGCTATAAACGACGCAGTTCCGAATCCTAATTCAGCGGTTGCAGGCCTAGAATGCGGCGAGCCGAAGTTCATGACTGCGCATGCCTGCAAAGACAAGTCAGGTGAAATCATTCATCTTGCAGAAAACCAGCTTGCTCATGCGAAGAAGATGGGGCTGGGCTCTAGAGAGTACGAGCTCGTCACCATAACCAAAGAAAAGCCCGAGAGAGGCTCCGACTGGCCGTAGATTTGACTGGAGGACATGCCCTTGAATGAAGAATGGTTCCGGAGAATGTTGATTGAGGCGCACAACAATCAGAGAACGCATCTACAAAGAATCATCCACGGTCTAGATGAAGAGACGTTGCGGAGACTGGTGTCAGAAGGGGAACGATACTCGACCATATTGGATCTTATATGGCATCTGGGGGCGGCAGAAGTCTATTGGTTCTACAAGGCTGGCCATCCAATCGGACCCCGGTATGACGATAGTGAGACTTCTGTCGTGCTGAACAGGTTATCTGAGAATAGCGACCGAATCGCAGAGGTCATCAACACATGCAGCCAAGAACAGCTTCGTATCATTCCTCCATCTCCTGAAGGAGGGCCATCGGTGGCATGGGCCTTACTCCGCACGTTCATGCACGGAATCTACCATGCAGGCCAGATTGCAAAGATCCGGAGAGTGATTGGTGCTCCTGAACTTCCTGAAGAAGAAGTCAATTCGTGGGCTCTGGCAGTTGACTCAGTCGGAGTTCTAGTTCACGGTCTGTTGCATGATGATCTGCCGTAAACTCATCCAAGATGTACTAATATGGCCTTGAAACGAAACGTCTATATCTGCACAACTTGGGACGGCGTTGCTTCTATGCCACACTTTGGAGAGGCTGGTCTAGTAAGAGATGTAGTCTTGGTTCTTAACACAGGAATCGTCGTTTATTCCAGTCTCTTTGCTGTTATGCTTCTTGGTCGGTGGTTCACTTCTCGAAGACGCTCTGTAGCTGATATTAGGCTGGCATGGGCCGTGTTTCTTGCTGGAATTACAGCGAATTCGTTCTCGTTTGTTATGAGTGATTTCTACTTTCTTCAGGAGCCATTGAGAACCATTTGGGTAAAGATAGGTTACATCTCACTCATCCTGGCGCTTGTGGCGTTCTTCGCTGCCATCGAGCAAATCATTCCTGGGCGGACGCGCCACACTCTCACAATCTCTGGGCTTGCGATGGTGGGATTGACAGCAGTTTCGCCTGCAGAGTTCTTGATTTTGATAGCGCTGGCTGGAGCTTTTGTGGCACTAGTTGGGACGTTTCTGTTTTTCGATTACTCTAGAAAGAACACTGCTGGAGCCGTCCGGAAGAGTGTCAATCAGCTGATAGTTGGCTTCCTAATTGGTTTCGTGGGTTTTCTTGGAAGAAGTGACTTTGTCTACATGACTCTCGGACCTGAATACTACATTTTTGGTATGTCCATCCTCTTTTTCGGGCTTGCTCTCTTCGGACATGCTCTGGCCACGTCACCCGCCTTGGACGAGCTGGACTGGATGAAACAGATTGTAAGGCTCTATGTAATTCAAGAAGGGGGAATACTGGTCTATTTTCACGAATTCTCGGAGACTGAGCAGTCTGACCAGTTCATGGCGGCTGCCGGGATCTCGGGTATTCAATCTCTCATGATGGAAATCACTAGGAGTCAAGAAGGATTAAGCACCCTTTCCGTTGGTCAGTTCGAAATTGCGTTTGCCCATGGGCCTTCCTTTGCTAGCGTTCTTGTTGCACGGAAACAGTACACAGTCCTAGTCGAGAAAGTGACTGAATTCACTGCCGAGTTTCAGCAGACATTCGGACCGATACTACCAAACTTTAGCGGAGATCTAAGGATGTTTTCCTCAGCATCCGAGATAATAGACTCAGTATTCCAGTTTAGAGAATGAATTCAGGCAGCTCTTCATACCTATGGCAGAGCATCCAGTGCCCTCGCTCCACTTCACGATACTCGGGCATTTGCTCACGACAAACTTCTTTGGCATATTCACACCGGGGATTGAAGGGACATCCTGCAGGCGGGTTCGCCATATCAGGGGGATTCCCTGGTATTCCACGAATCCTGAGTCCCTTCTCGCGTATAGTCCTCATGAGCTCCATCGGGGGGTTGCTCATAATGAACGCGCGAGTGAATGGGTGTCCTGGTGACTTCAAAATCGTGTGTACATCTCCAAACTCCATCAGCTTACCTGCGCTCATCACTCCCACTCTATCGGCAGTTTCAGCCATGACGCCTTGATCGTTGCTGATCATGAGGACAGATAGGCCGAGTCTTTCCTTGGCAAGTATAATTGCATCGAGAATCCTCTGCTGTACTCCTACATCAACTGCTGTTGTAGGCTCGTCTGCAATCATCAAAGAAGGTTCCATTATCAGTGCCATTGCAATGAGAATTCTCTGGTCTTCTCCTAGGCTGAATTCTCCAGGCTTGAGACTCTTCCGAATATCAACGTCGCCAATCTCAACGAGGTCCAAAACCTCAAGGACACGACGTGCGACCTCGCGCTCCCAGAGGATGTCATCATCATCATGTGCCCACAGTGCCTCTGCAGTTTGCAGATCAATTTCGGTATAAGGATTCAGGGAGCCAGCTAGTCCTTGGGGGACATACGTAATCTCGTTCCCCCTAACCTTACGAAGCTCTTTCTCTTTCAGAGCTAGTAGGTCTTTCCCCTTGAACAAGACGCGCCCCCAAACGCCTGGAAGTTCTTCGCCCATCTCCTCTGGTGTCATTCCCTTCTTCCTTGCCTTGTCGTGGAGAGCCCATAATCTCTCACTTTCTTCACTCGCAGATGCAGTTGCGTAGAATCTTGAGACTTTGTTGAAGATGCCAAGTATGGATAGAGCAATGGATGATTTCCCTGCTCCAGACTCGCCGAATATGCCGACCGACTCACCCTCCTTCACGCCAAACGAGATGCCATTGACCGCGCGGATGAGTCCAGTCTTGGATGTATGGAATGCCCTGAGATTCTCCACTTCGAGGAGGTAATCGGATGAGCTGTCTTGCATGGCACAAGCATGTCACGGTCGTTTATAATACTCTACTAATCACGCACAAGATTGCATTGAGGCTTGGATATGTTTGACATTTGGTTTGATGCTTCAACAACAGGGTTAATACTTAGACACGGAATCTCGATGGACGCGGGAGAACAGTTCGATGAGTGCTTTCGAAAGGTCAGTGCTGTCGGTCTATGTTGCATATGCCCTGCAGTCTTTTGGCACAGCAATTAGCTGGCAGTTCGTCACTCATTGGGTTAAGAATGACCTTGGTACTCCGGACTTCATCACGCTGACAGTGGTATGGGCCACTCCTGCTTTCGTTACTATGGTCGCAGTCAACCTTTGGGGTGCAATCTCTGATCGTGTCGAGAAGCGAAAACCGTTCATGCTCGTTGGATTTCTGGCTTATTCGGGCACCTTCGTCATGTATTCCCTTGTGACTACCAGCATGGAATTCCTCATTGCGGCCATCATTGGCTCTTTCTTCTATTCAGCTGCGCTACCCATGGGGCAGGCACATCTAACTAGCCGCACAGAAAGGAAGGGCGAACGGCTCGGCCATTTCTTGGCCTGGCAATCTGCGGGCTGGTTTTGTGGAGCAGTGTTCAGTGGCTTCACTTACCAACCCCATCTGATGTCAACCCTCTATCAGATCGCCTCAGTCATCTGTGTCACAGCATTCGCATGCTGTGCAGCGTTCATCAAGGATCTACCATTTGAGAAGAAGGAAGAGGAATCTCAATTGGGATTTTTGTCTCTCATAAGGCGTCCTGGGATTGGGCGGCTGAGCGCAGCAATGTTCTCGAGTCAGGTCGGGATTAATGCACTCGCATTCCTAATGGCAATCATGATTATTGACGAGCTGGGTGGAGCTCCTTACATGGTTGGAATATCAAACGGGGGGGCGACAGCTATAGCGGTCGCGATTACAGGATATGTTGGCACACAGGTTGACCGCAGAGGCCCTACTAGGATTCTCATCTTTGCCTACGTGACCTATATCCTCTTTTCCATTGGGTTTGGTCTAGTTCGAGACCCTGTTCTTGCAGTCATCATGTGGTCCCTCCCGCTCTATCCCCTTGCCTACACCGCAGCCTACGCACTCGGAGCGGTTCTGTCAAATGAGGAAGAGCGGGGCCGTGCAATGTCTCTTCTCACCGGTGCGCAAAATGGTGGTGCCGCTGTTGGTCCGATAGTTGGTGGCTTGCTCGCAGAATTTGTCTTCAACCGACTTGCGCAGCCTATCTCATTTATCACCTTGGCCTTTAACTTCGTGGCCCTTTTGCTGGCATACTCTCTGCTGAGGTCAGGAATCGGCCTTGTTAAACAAGATTCCGAGGAGGACTCAGCTCCTACTCAAGCGGAACCTCTTTCCCATTGATGAAGACTTTCTTCGGTTTTGAGTAGAACTCGAAAGGGTTTCCACTCCATATGACTATGTCTGCATCCTTTCCTTTCTCCAGAGATCCGACTCTGTCCTGTATTCTGAGGATTTCAGCCGCGTTCAAAGTGACACACTTGAGTGCCTCTTCAGGACTCAGACCCTCCTTTATCGCATACATCGGCAATAGCGGGAAGTAGTTCATTGGGGTGAGCGAGTCGGTCTGGAGGGCGACTTTCGCTCCTGCCTTCACCAAATCAACCACAGTTTTGAATCCCCTCTCCTTCGTCTCGGCCTTGCTAGACCACAGGAGAGTCGGACCAACAACAGCTGGAATTCCCTTCTCAGCAATTTGGCCTGCTACTTTATGGCCTTCAGTGCAATGAATTAGTACAACTCCAATGTTGAATTCATCAGCTATCCGCATGATGGTTGCAATGTCATCTGCCCTGTGGGCGTGGGCGTGTACTGGAATCTCGTTCTTGAGGACTCTGGCGATTGTTTCCATTCCGATGTCACGCTTAGGTGGGTTGGGCGGAGCCTCTCCCTTATCTTTGGCCTCTCTAGCTTTTGCATCAAAGGCTGCCCACTCATCAAGGTAGTTCTGTCCTTCTGTGAGTGTCTTCCGAAGCAAGGCCGCAACTCCCATTCTAGTTGATGGCGCCCGCTTGCTTTCCACGCCATGTACTCTCTTGGGATTCTCTCCAAGTGCAATCTTTAGTCCTGATGGTGACAAGATGACCATATCATCAATTAGGTCTGCACCAGTTGGCTTGAATACTAGACACTCACCACCAATGACGTTGCCTGATCCGGGCCCCGTGTTGACTGATGTGACACCGCCTTGAACTATTTCTTTCAGTGAAGCTTCATGGGGGTTGAAACCGTCGATGCCACGCATCTCTGGCGTTGTAGGGTCAGTCATTTCGTTTCCGTCCAATCCCATGCGACCGATGGTGCCGTCAAACAAGCCGTGGTGGGCATGGGGGTCAATGAAACCCGGGACAACGAACATTCCCTTTGCATCAATCACTTCGATGTCATCTGGGACCTTCACGTCCTTTCCGACGGCGTGAATTCGTTCTTCATCAAACACTACTACACCATTCTCAATGTGCCCATTCACCGGGCAGAAGATAGTTCCATTCAATATGGCTTTCAGAATCTGTCGCCTCATAGAGTCATCGAACAAGTCCCGGACAAAAGTGTTCTCATTCTCCAAATCCTTCTGCAAGAACTGATAACACTCCAGAACTGATTCTCTTCGACTTCTTTTCGGCGAAAGTAAGAGATGCTCTCTCAAGCATGGCTGAGGGACACGATGCTATTTTTGACGAGCTATCTACAAGTTTCAGACCTTCATCTTGAAATAGCCGCGTCGCTATCCACTAGCTATGGCTGACGGTTGCACTATTGGAGCCAGACGCGTTGGGCCGAGAACGTTCCTTTTCAAGAACAAGGATCTGGTCTACGAGGATTTCAAAGATCACGCAGTCTTTGGTGAGGATTACTTTGCTATCTCTGGGGTTAACATCCAAGACGGGGAGCAAGCTGGATTCTCGATTGGAGTAAACAGGGCAGGTTTAGCCGCGTGTAGTGCCACAGTTTTGATCAACAACGAAAAACCGTATGATGTTCTTCTGGAAACGATTATCAGAGAAGCGGCAGACCTTGACTCTGCCTATGAGATTGTGCAGACTAGCCTAGAAGAAGGTCATCGATATCAGTGGTGCAATTTCGCAGTAGCAACGCCGCTTGAGTTAGGAGTCATCGAGATTGGAGATGGTGTCAGCGATATAGAAGTAGACCGAGACGGACTTGCCCGTGCAAATCATCATTTGAAGCTTCCAACCACTGACATTGTGAGCGCGGCATCTGACGAGGAACGGGAGGCTGGTGGGCCTCTGGGCACTAGCCAGAGACGAAGACAAGATACCTCCCGCATGCTCAGAACAGCTTCGACTTTGGCAGACATCATTAAGATTCTGAGTCATCACAGCGAAACCATGGGGTTTGATTCAATCTGTCGACACAGAGATGCCCCGAGTTTGAGTAGTCAATACCTAGGTGAAACCGCCTACAGCTATATCATCGAAATCACAAACCTCCCTCCAGCTGATCTAGAGATCGTTTTCCATGTCTCACGCGGCAATCCGTGTACTGTTCCGTACAAGTCGATCCCAATCGAATTCAACGCACCTGAGGACGAGAAGAACAGAGTATTGCTTGAGTTCCCATGAGCTGCCCGTTGCATATATCAGTCTCAATACCGAATCGTGAATGTTGAATAGCCGGATGGGATGTCATCTATGGATTACATGAAGCTAAAGGAGCAGCTGAGCAGTGTTGCAGTAACCACAGCTACTCCATTCTCGAAGGATCTTTCTGAGGTCGATTCTGGCGGACTGAAACGAAATCTAGAATTCCTCTTGGAGAAGAAGATCTCAGTGATCGTACCATGCGGAAACACAGGTGAGTTCTACTCCCTGTCAAAGGATGAGTGGATTCAGGTTGTTGAAACTACTGTAAATGCAGCTGGTGAAGAGGCGACAGTTGTCGCAGGTATAGGACATTCGCTAAAGACTGCTATTGGCCAACTTCACAAAACAATGAATCTTGGAGCTCATGCTGTGATGGTCATGTATCCGCAACATGTCTTTGTTTCAGAAGAAGGCGCGTTGGACTACTATCGAAGAATACTGGATGAAGCAAAAGATATCGGCGTGGTGCTCTATAAGAAAGGTCCCCATCTCTCAGATGACGTCCTATTGAAATTGACTGGAGATCCTCTTGTTGCAGTGAAGTATGCATTTGGCCGAATTGCTGACTTTGCCAGAAGCGTGCAAAGGGTCGGTAAGAGATTCGTTTGGTCGTGTGGAACTGCTGAACGATTCACACCGTTCTTCTGGCTGGCAGGAGCGACAGCATTCACATCTGGTCTCGGCAATTTTGCACCCAGCATTTCTCTTCGAATGCTCGATGCACTTCTTAGTTCTGATTATAAGGAAGCGATGAAGATTCAGCAGATGATAACTCCACTTGAATATCTGAGGGAAGGTCGGGACAAAGCCAACAACGTGCCAGTTGTCAAGGTCGTCATGGATCATCTAGGACTTGTCGGTGGGGGGTGTCGTCCACCCATTCACTTGCTTTCTGACGAAGAGCGAACCGCTACCGTTGATTCTATTGCTGACTGGGGTCTCTAGAAGTCTCCCACTCGTAGATATGAGCCATCCATCCTGCTACTCTTGCGATGGCGAACAGGTCAGTGAAGAGCTCAGGCGGGAACCCGAATGTATGATAGACTATGCCATTATACAAATCCACATTTGGATGGACTTCGGTATTCTTCATTTCCAGAATCAATCGAGGTCCAACCGAAGCCACCATCTCTGTCATATTGAACCACCATTCCATTCCTTTCTTTCTGGTGCGCAGTCTCAGAATGTCCCGAAGCACTATGGCCCTGGGATCTACGGTACGGTAAATCCTGTGACCAAGCCCAAAGATTCTCGCACCCTGGGCTAACAAGCCCTTTAGATAAACCTCAACAGCATTTTCTTCCCCGATTCTTGAGAACATCGCCCAAACTTCTGCTCCAGCCCCGTGATGGTGAGGTTTGATGTGCTCATTTAGCGCGGCCTCGATTAACAACGAAAACGAATTGCCGGCATTGAATGATTCTTCCAGAGCAGTCAACGATGGATTGTTCGGATCATCCATATGGAGAATCACACATTTCTCCAGTTGCTTTCCGCCGACTTTGTCGAGTTCCTCGCCATCAATCATCCACTTGAAGTTCGCTGCGAAATCCAATGCCTCACGGGATTGTATAACTTGCTCAGGGTATCTGAACTCAGCAGCAATGATGACTGGTGTCAGTGCAATGAACCGAATGAGACGATCCGAAAGGCAGGTAGTTCCCTTCTGCCTCTCTAGCCACTGAGCCAAAGATACGAGCCCTCTAGCGTCGTTCTTCTTTCCTTCCTCAAGTATACCAGTTATTTGCCTGGGTTCGATTGTTTGCAGTAGGCGAAATTTCTCTCTGATTTCTCTGCTCTCTGCAGGTTCAGGGAGTCGTCCGTGGAGAAGCAGGAATACTACATCCTCAAAGCAGCGCTCTGCCGCAAGTTTGGTGGCTGAGAAACCCCGGAAGTATAGTTCGCTTGCTTCCTGGTCGATTCTACTTATTGGATGTAACGCTGACACATCTGTGAATGACTACTTCATTCTCAAATAGATATGGATAGCCCAGATGGTCCTGGGCTTCCCTTCCCCGTACCGAATCAAAGGCTCTTGGCTACAATTGCGGTTAAGTCGGCCAATCTCTGAGAATAGCCGCCTTCATTGTCGTACCATCCTAGCACCTTAGCCATATTGCCGATTGTAAGGGTGGCAATCGAATCAAAGATACATGAATGGTCATTGCCGATGAAGTCTGATGATACCAGCGGCTCGTCAATGTATTCAACATACTCTTTGAGGTCTCCCTCGGAAGCGGCCTTGAATGCAGCGTTAACTTCCTCGGATGTTACCGCCTTTGTCAGAGTAACGTTGAGATCAACTAGAGATACATCCATCACTGGAACTCGCACTGCCATTCCTGTGAGTTTGCCTGCGGCCGGTGGGTAGACCTGCGAGATTGCCTTTGCGGCTCCAGTCGTCGTTGGAATGATGTTCCAACAGCCTGCCCGTGCTCTACGAAGATCACTGTGCACAACATCAAGCATTCTCTGATCGTTTGTCACTGCATGGATAGTTGTCATTAGACCTGAGTTGATTCCAAAGGCCTCGTCTAGCACCTTGACCATAGGGGCAAGGCAGTTGGTCGTGCAGGACGCGTTTGAGATGATCTTGTGTCTCTCTGGGTCGTAGTGACGATCATTGACTCCTGGCACGATAGTCAGGATGTCTCCACCCTTTCCTGGGGCACTCAGAACTACCTTCTTGGCGCCTGCAGTGATATGCTTGCCTGCAGTCTCTTCTGTTCTGAACAATCCGGTACACTCTATGGCCAGATCGACACCGAGCTCTTTCCACGGCAGCTTCTCAGGATCTCTCTCTCTGTATACCTTGATCTCCCTACCATTCACTTTGATGAAGCCATCACCATAATCGACTGTACCGTCGAACTTTCCGGAAACCGTATCATACTTCAGCAGATATGCATTCGTCTTCTCATCTGCAAGATCGTTGATTGCCACGATTTCGAAGTCCTTGTATCCAGAGGCAGCGCGCATGAACCCGCGGCCTATTCTCCCAAAACCATTGATACTAACTTTGACTGTCATGTCATAGCACCCAAATGGGTTGAATCCCGCGCATGCTCGGTTGTCAACTCGCTATAAGACCCTTTTCCTGAATTCATAGGAGCTGTAATCAAGTGCTGGTGTCAAATTGCTCGACTTCAATGTCGGATTGAGTAACCGCGGCACTTCTATACTTCTTCATGCCGAAGTAATATGCTGGAATGAGAAGAAGCTCGGCAATTCCAACGAAGATGAAGGGCGCGATAGGGCTCACAATATCCCAGAAGAGACCGCCAACAAGTGGTCCTGAGAACCGGGCGAAACCCATGGCTGCCTCAAATCGACCGAATCCTTCACTCGCCCTTCCCTCGTATGCCGTCCCCATCACCGAAGACATTACCATATAGGCTGCAGTTCCGGCCACACCCTCTATTGTGAATAGGACTGCCACAAACAAGAGGCCAATCTCACCGGTTCCAATCAAAGCTGGAATGAATGCGATCAAGAACGTACTCACTGACACAATCAGTGCCGCCCCAGCAACGACCGCTACTTGGTTGGACCTGTCAGCGTACTTGCCTATTGGACCGCCTAGAACTGCGGAGATAATTCCCGAAGGCAAGTATGCAAGCGCCACAAGATCCACAACTGTGGTGAAACTGTGGAGGATGAACAACTCAACAAACGGCGACAGCAATGCAAGTGCGAAAGCTTCGATTGCAGCGGCCACTACTAGTGCGAAGATTCCTCTTCCAAGAGCCTTACCTATGGCTGCAGTCCTAGCAGAGACAGCAGGCACCTCAAGGGGTGGTCGTTTGGAAATCACAACGAAACCTCCGAGGACATTCATTGCAGCGTAGAACAGGAACACCACGTAGAAATCGAATTGTTGTATGATCACGAATCCGATGACTGCTCCAATGACAGAGCCCCTAGCGTTTGCAGCTGATCTGTGCCCGAAGGCTTCAGCACGATTATCTTGCAGCACTCGTTCAGAGATCTCCGCATCGCTGCCAACTTGGTAGAACGCAGCACCTAGACCCCACACGAGACTGTTGGAAACTAGAAAGAGCATAGAATTCTGCAAGATGGCGAAAGACATGCCTACGTATGCGATCGCCCTGATAGACGCACCAAGGAAGATGGACCCTCTCCGGCGTCCTCGCTTTGCGACTGCCCCTGCGACCGGAGAGAAGACGGCAGCTCCGAGTGTGAGTAATGAGAAGATGAGTGCGACTTCAATTCCGCTTGCGCCCATTAAGTCATAGGCAACAATTGGAATGATGAAGCGGACGAAGAAGAAACCCAAGCTGCAGAAGAATGCAGAATCGTATACGGATTTTAGACTTGACCAGTCGCTCTTCCTTGTAATCAAATCCGCCATGCCGTTTGAGTGATTCTTGGAACGACAGATAAGTATTGCATCCGACGCATTGGCGACAAATGGAAACTTTATGAATTGGAGTTCAGTTCACCTGCCTAGTGAAAGGCAATGCTTGATGACCTGTTCTCATATATCGACAAATCTGTGGATGAATATCTTGAGGAATTGAAGAGGTTGTGCTCAATTCCCTCAGTGTCAGCAAAGGGCGACCATCTTGAGGAGGCAGCGCATGCAGTTGCTTCTATTATGGATTCTATCGGCATGAGAACAGAGCTTCATGAGACGACCGGTGCTCCTGTGCTTACATCATGGCTTGATGTTGACGCGAAGCACACCTTGCTCTTCTATAACCATTATGATGTCCAGCCCGCTGAGCCGTTTGACCTCTGGGAAACCCCTCCCTTTGAACCGGACATCAGAAATGGCAGGATATTTGCACGCGGTGTGGCGGACAACAAGGGTGACATAGTATCAAGAATCTGGGCCATCAAATCATTCTTGGAAAGCGACAAGGAGATTCCCGTCAACATCAAGTTTGTCGTTGAAGGTGAAGAAGAGGTTTCTAGTCCGCATCTGCATGAATTTGTCGAGAAGAACAAGGAATTCCTGAGGGCTGACGGCGGAATCTGGGAGTTCGGCGGTGCAGGCATTGATGGTATACAGGACGCTTGGCTAGGTCTCAAAGGTATTCTCTACGTTCAGCTCGAATTAGAGACATTGTCCCACGACGCTCATTCTGCATATGCATGTTATCTTCCTTCAGCACCATATCGGCTCATCTGGGCTCTCAACTCTCTAAAGGACAAAACTGGAAAGGTGCAGATTGATGGGTTCTACGAGCGTGTGAGGCCTCTCTCAGATAAGGAGAAACAGGCACTGTCTGAGATTGATCTTCGGGAAGAAGACCTACAGGAGTTCTACGGGATTACGAAGTTCCTTGACGACATGAAAGGTGATGAATTGAAGGAAGCCTACTATAACGCGCCTACCTGCAACATCTGCGGAATAGACAGTGGATACACGGGCGAGGGTTCGAAAACCGTTCTACCTGCAAAAGCCATGGCAAAGATAGACTTCAGGCTAGTTGAAGAAATGGATCTCGGTGATATTCTGGGGAAGCTGAGGCATCATCTCGATTCGGAGGGTTTCAATGACGTCAAGATAGCGTGGCACAAGGGGTACCCCGCTGCTAAGACTCCGATAGACCATCCTTTCGTGGAGATCGTGAAGAAGTCTAACAAAGCCGTCTTCGGCCACGAGCTTCGCATTCAGCCGACTAGTCCAGGATCTGGTCCACTGTATCTCTTCAAAGATCTGGTTCCAATGGTATCAATTGGGTGCAGTGATTTTGATTCTCGGGCTCACTCTCCAAATGAAAGCATGCCAATAGACAATTTCGTCTTAGGCACAAAGAGACTCGTCGTCATAATGGATGAAATGGGTCGCTGGTGAAGTCATAGACTTTCCCTTGTCTGCCGTTCTCGTGAAGAATGCATCGCCGGACGTCACAAATCAGTTTATGTTATGTAATATTCATTCTTATGAATAACTATCATAGAGAGGTCGAGAATTTCGAGGTGCAAAATAACATGAACCAGGAGATTAACACCAAGCAGAGTCCAGCATTTTTGAAGATTAGACTAGCTGCTCTCGAGAAGGCTTTCAATCAAGTGAGAAACATGCGGATCCTGCTGGACGAGAAATTAGACCGCGGACATCTCTCCCAAGAAGATTACAGCAGATCGATAAATGTGCTTGTCGCTGAAGGAGTACAGATTCGGGCAGAACAGGCCAGAATAGAGTCCGCCCTTGGCATCTCCTAGTATTGTGGCCACTCCTTGTGCCTTCCAAGGAGACTTCATCATCTTGTATTTAGTGGACAACGCCGGTTCAGGCGTCATAAGTAGCATATATCAGATGATACAATGACCGTATTCTAAGTTGGCAGGCGTCCATAGAATAGAATCACCTGGGAGAAGTCGAGTCAATGAGACTTGAGCTTGCAAGGATGGGCTTCCGAAATGCCTTTCGTAGGAAGCAGATAGCGGCATTTACGGTTCTATCAATTGCTATCTCCGTAAGTCTACTATATACCGCACTCTCTGCAAGCACAAGTCTGCAGAGAAGTGCAAATATGTTCCTTCAGGACACACTCAGTCCCGTTGATATCACTGTAACGGCCACAAAGTGGGGCGTACCTATTACCGAACAACACGCATCCAGCATTCGTGTGCTTCCTGGTGTCACGAACTTGGTTCCCCGAATTGAAGAATATGGCTTCGTACGAAATGGATCCGTGGAGGTCTACCTAGCTATTGTCGGCCTAAATCTGACTCAGGAATCTCATATTGGTGGCTTTGATTTGACAGACGGCGATATGGATCTTGCAGGAAGTGGGTGTTTCGTCACTGAGCAAGCTAGGGCTCTGTTGAACCTCAGCCTAGGTGACGAACTTGGAATCAATCTAGCTCCTGGACTTCATTTCTTTAATGTTACAGGATTTGGCCTCGTGACAGACAAAGGAATACTGGGTCCTGTGGTCTTCATATCAATGGAACGTGCCTGGGAAATCTACCATATTCGGTATCCAGATCATTCATTCAACAAGCTCATGGTTGAAGTCCTTGACCTCTTCGAGATTCCAATCCTGAAACACAGGATTGAATCAATTGTCGGGGCGGATTTCCGCGTCTCGAACTTGAAGGCTTACCATCTTGAAATCGCACAGTCTTTCATATCGCAAGCACGCTTGATTCTATTCACATTGGTAGTCATAGCCTGCTTTATTGCGGTCTTCCGAGTCTTCTCTTCCTACGCAAACGTGTTTGGAGAACGTAGGTATGAGACAGGCGTCATGTTGGCATTTGGTACGGCTCGAAGAAGTATGTTGATCCAGCTACTTAGTGAGGTGGGGACCATTGGACTAATGGGCTGCATTTTCGGTCTGGGTGCCGGAATCGCAATTGGCCTGATTGTGCTCCGGTTTTTGGTCTTAGTCTCACAAATAGCCGCAGTTGCTCCGACTACACAGTTTTTCCAGGCAACAACAGTCCTTGACCCGATGAGTCTACTTGTGGCTGGTACAGTGGGATTTAGCCTTGCCATATTGGCGGGGTTGCTTCCTGCTTGGAGGGCTATCAACGAACCAGTGATCAAAAGCCTAGGTGCAGGATCCATACCAAAGACTGAGCAAAGTGGTGCTGTCTCTGAAAAGACTCGAAGGCTCCTTCATTTAGGAATCTCCGCGTTTGCGGTGTTGACATGTTCTGTCGTCATTATTCAGATTCTTTCCGACCTCTTCAGATTGTACATCGTCCAAGATGACAATATCCGAGTTCTTTCGATTCCTGCTTTCATATTGGCTGTGATTGCACTTTCTCCCAAGCTCCAAGGATCAATACGCTTGCTGGATTCAATCTCAACAAGGGCATCACAGTCAAGTCGTTGGCTATCTCGGAAGAATCTTCGGAGAAACACGCTCTCATCCTTTCTTGTCTTCAACCTGTTTTCTGCCGCGACTGTCATGTTTCTTGCTTCCACGAATGTAGGTTATGTAATCACTGAATCATGGAAGCAGAATGTTGGTGGACAAACGACATCGGCTAACGTCGTTGCGTATATGGAGGAACCAGCACCAATCAATCTTCTTGAACAGGTGACTGCGCTATCCCATGTTACTTCAGTAGTTCCAATAAATCAAGATTTGACAGATTTGCGGCACTCTACACAGAATTTCCCCGGCCTTGTATTTGGGGTGCAACCTGAAGGCTTTGATCAACTGGCGTCTCTTGCAATCTTGGAGTCTGTCAACAAATCTCGGGGGCTTGAAATCGTAGAAGATACTATGTCTGCAGTTGTCTCGGACTATGGAGCTCAAGTTCTTGATGTTGAGATTGGGTCGGAAATCTACATTGGTGATGGGTCGAGTGTTACTGTCGTTGGAATCTGCTCTTCTGCAGTCCCTGTCTTTGTTGTAGCAGTCTTTCATCCAACTTTCGTAATTGTAAGCACCGATACATGGGCCGCAATAGCCGGCGAACCATTTGCGATTGGCAGCCTATTGATTGAGTCATCCAGTCCAAATGAAACAGTCGAAGAGCTAAGTGATATACCAGGGGTACATCCGGTTCTGGTTTCGCAACTCGAGGCTGATTATCAATCGGCGCTTCAATCTGTTCAACTAATAGCAGATAGCTCACTTATCGCTCTGTTTGTAGCAACCCTTGTCAGTGCACTCCTTAGTAGCTTGGCCATAACCTCGACCCGTCGCAGGGAAATCGGCCTAATGGCTGCATTCGGGATGAAGGACACGGACATCGCATGGACTCTAGCGTCTGAGAATGCAGTTGCAATGACGAGTGGAGTCATCACTGGCGTGGTTGCTGGTCTTATTGTTGAGATCGCTCTATCTGATATAATAGTCAGATACGGGGGTGCACTACTCGCACTCATTGACATTAGGACCGCATTCCTTGTGGTTTTCTCACTGCTTACTTCACTAGTAATGGCATACTATACAATTCGCAGATCCACCCAGACAGAAGTCATTCGTCTACTGAGAGATCTTAGTCGAAGAGATTAGCCACAATGTGAATTGGATACATCAATCTCAATGTGGCTCACTGTCTCTTAATGGATGATAGTCAGACTGATCGTATCGACAGCGCGGTTCAGGTCTCTTCCTCTCTCGCTGACTTGGTGGATTGAAAGCTCTCAACGTCTTCTTCGAAGGATGCCTAGGACAATAGCTGCGACACCCAGAACTGACAGAGCAGCAACTATCACCATTGCAGGAGGAAAGACTGGCTCAGCCGGCTCGAGAACAAGATTGACAAGGCGATAGAGAGTGGCATGTCCAATGCCTGAACATGACCAGAAACTACCGTTGAACCAGGTAAGACCACTGCTGGCTCCTTCAGTTCTCATTGATCCGACTAATTGGAGATCTGTACCTGTTTCGTCATCAGTCTCCCAAACCTGTATGGAGGAGGTGTCTGAACCTGGCTGCGATCCATATAGCACGTTCTCAACTACCACCCAGTCCTGGATGTTATTTGAGGGGGGATCGTCCACAAGATGGACAAAGGTAGCATCCGGATTGTAGACATATAGACGACTTGTCCCCCAATTTGCAATGTAGACCTTGCTCAGTTCTGGGAGGACAACAACTGCCCCCCAATGGTCGTTGCCCCTCTCACTGCTGTTTTGCCATGTGTCGAAGTAGTTCAGATTACTGTCATATCTTACTATCTTTGAAGCAATGTTTGGAGTAGGATTTCTTTCTGATAACGGAACCCAAAGCAAGCCCTCGTGGAACACGATACCCCCGGCGTGGTCCAAGGTGCCCTCACTAATTCGAATCCCTTCCTTGAATGTCCCGTTTTGCAGAAACTTGTACAGCCAGGCGTCGCCAGTGTCAAACAAGGTCTTGGCAGTACTGACGTAGAAGTACTGACCGTCGGTGGCTAACCCCTCAACCTCACTGTCTTCAAACCATGGCAAATCAACTGAGTACTCCACATCAGCTGGCGAAATACGTCCGTACGAATCTCGAGCAGATGGTGATACAATGGCCGCAGTCTGAGATACAAAACTGGCCACTAGGAGGAACAAAACGCAA
>CP070761.1:1972691-1979358 GCA_020348985.1 Candidatus Thorarchaeota archaeon
ATCCTCTCCCTCTGTTCTGCGTTTGAAGAGAATTCCAGTCAGAAGCGCTGTCAACGCGATAGATGCAATCACAATGGGAAGTCCTTCGAAGTAGCTTCCAACGCCAAATCCGATTAATGCTCCTGCTAGGGTCACTGCCACCTTGCCAGTGTAGTAACTGAGAATGAACTTCGGTACACTATACTTTACGAATCCAACATATACTATCAGAGGGTCGTCAGGCACGGGGCTGGCCGCTGCGATAAAGAGTGCCAGCGCCCCCCACTTCTCGACACGTTCTCGCTCCCTATCAATCGCATGGAGTCTCTCCTCAGACATAACTACTCGTGAACCCCTGACGACAGAATAGTGGATTGCTTTGGCGATGGTGGCCGCGATTGCTACTATCACCCCGATTAGGATCCAATTGAGCGCCGGAAGAAGAAGTGCCGCGACCCCCGCCAAGACCATGTTGCTTGGACTCAAGAATGGTATCATATTGATGATGAAGCATGCAATGAACAACCCAAGATACCCTTGTGTAATCAGTTCAGTTACAATCTGGAAGATATCTTGCATGGCTTCTCTCTCATATTGGTTGGGATTCCATCGATGGTACTGGTTCTCATATCATTTCCTGTAGCAGGCCTACTTCATCCTCTATCAGAAATGCAGGCCTCCCATTTACTAAGTAGCGGTGTTTTATGTGTCTCCTGCAAATCAACTGTCTGCTGTGGCCAACCGGCAACAGGAGGCCGCTACTTTGACACTTCTTCTACGATTACTTGCTTTACACCTTCTAGAACATTCAGCGATTCGACCAATTCAGAAGTTGTAACAGTTAGCTGCGAAGGAGCAAAGTAACATTCATAGAAACAACGAGTGCCTCTGAGACAAACGCCAGTGGAGAAGAGCAGATCGATTAGACCACACTTCTTGAATATCTGTGAGAGATTTGTCAGGAAGTCATTGGTCAGTTTTCCTATCTCAATAGAGAGGTAGCTCACTTCCTGATTCTCGATGGGGAAGATCTTGATGTGCCGATCCTTGTAGACGAGTACCATGAGTCCAAGGTCAGTACCCATCCCATCTTTGAATTTGCCCGGGAAGCTTACCTGTTCAGACTCATCAAACACAAGGACCTTTCCAGCTGTGGCTCCTTCGTAATGCTCCTCGTTCGACATCATATCACCTTGTCAATCTCGGACGGATTGAAACTCGAAGTCCGCTTCAGTAGGCAAATGGCCAACTAGGATATAAATGAACTTCTACTGTAGGTGATGCTCTCCAACTCGCGATTCGAACGAGCTCTTGGGGAGTTGGCCCAGTCTAGTGGGGCTTTTCAAGCATGATTCAGCCTTTATTCATGATGTTGATGAGGTCGCACATAGACCAAAGACCTCCAGGCTCATTCCGAGACGTTAGTGAACTCAGAATCCAATTCATCTGTGAATACCGACTCTACCTTCGACACAAGATAGGGAGCGCTCCTTCCGAAGCAATGAAACAAGGTATCAAGCTTCACAACCTGATAAGCAACGAGCAGTCCTTCGGATTATCTGAGAGAAGCTGGTTTCCCATCTTGTTGTTCATCCTGATACTAATAGTCTCAGCGATCTGGATTCTATGGTGATTGGAATGGATGAACTACTGGAACTGACTCTGTTCATCATAGTCATATTTGGTTTCTTGATTCTCATCAATGAACGACTAGGAACTTCGCATCGGCATCTTCATGGCATAATTCGTGACTCAGTGAGATCGCATTGGGGCTTGCAGGAGTTTCTCCGGCTTCCAAGAAGCCAGAGGAAGATCGGGAAGTGGTTTATGTTCTCAGAACAGACTGTCTACTCAATGGGTCATAAATTCACCGGCAGATTTGATCAAGCAGTACTACATTGGGGCAAATCTCCTATTCTGGACTTGATGATCGAGCGCAAGTTTCCAGTATCTCATCTTCCAATGAAAAGAAGGGATGAAGATCTCTTCCAAGCCGCACTCTACTCTCTTGCGCTCATGGAGTCTGGAGTTTCGTGTTCTTCAAGTCGACTTGTTGTTATCTACTGTCTTCAAAATCAGGCAAAGCGGTGTCTAAAGAGGACTCGTGGACTAGAGTGCTTCAAATGTGGGGCAGGTAGAGTCTTCCACGAACCCTTTTCGCAGAGAACCGTTCTAAGTACGCTTGAGAGACTCGATGAGGTCTGGTATAACGGACGAAGGCCTATTCCTGATCCAAGTTTTGACAAGTGCATGCGATGCCAGTTCTCTAGGAATGGGTCATGTCAGTACACACTGGCTTGAACGATATCCGACTGTGAGGTGAGCCTCCAAACCAGAAGAGTCATTTTGCTCCATTGCTGCATAGAGCCTATGCAGGAATTGAGAGACTTCCTGGAAAAGGTCCTTTCCGTGAAGAGTAAACTCAAAGAAGTCTACTACTTGACAACCAATGCCAGTGTCAAATCTGATACGAAACGAATGGTTGCCGGAATCATCGGAATTCAGAGGTCGATTGAAGATTTGCTGAAACTGCGTGCAACTACAGGTCTTGCAAGGAAGGTACTCAAGGACAGAAAGGCCGTCCTTTCACTGAAGAAATGGTCATCTGGACTGCCAAAAAGAACCAAGGATTACATTGACAAGAAGAAGAAGATGAAGCCTGAACACCTTGAGAGGTATTCCGAATCACTTCAGAAGTACATTGATTCTATTGGAGAGGAATTGGCCACGTGGACTGTAGACATCGAGATTTTGAGTGACCTGCCCAAGCCACCAAAGGAGAAGTGAACGCTACCAACGAAGCTTTGCCGCAACTCCGCCGAATGCTTTTAGCTGCGCCCCAGATTCCGTCTGACTAGAAAAGATCAAGAGTTCTGCCTTTGTGCTAACAACGAGTTCCATTAGCTCCTCCATCAAATCCGTGTGGTCCTCTATGAGCATCAACACTTCAACTCGTCCTTCCCGTAGAGTCTGAAGTACCTCTTCCTGTCCGTACGCGACAGTCGCCTGTCCTTTCATCAGCTCTTCCATAAATGCATCCCACGCCTGTCGTTCAGCGAAGATTTCGGTTTCCTTCAGGACCCTTGATGCTTCCTTCATTGCCTGGAAAAGGCCTGTCTCATCAATCACACTGACAGGGATGATTGTTTCAGCGACTTTCTCACGTAGCCTAAAGTCTAGACCACCCTTCTCCAAGAATTCCTGCGCTCTTATGGTATTGCCACCAAGGACTATGGCATCAACGTTCTCTATGTTGTCGAGTAAAAGCTCACCCAGAATCTTGGCAACGTACTTGAAGAATTCGTGCATCTTCTCTTCTCTGATTCTCAGGTACCTCTTCGCGCTTTGCCCACCTGCGCGAGTTTTCCCTATAATGTAGAAGTCCTCGTCTCGCACTAGCTCGATGTGTTTTCCTCGAAGGTATCCCACTGTGACTTTGCCGCCTTCGATCAGGACGATCACAACCAAGCTCTTAGGTTGTGTCATCGACTCGAGCTCATCGAGAATGAACTCACGACCGCATATGTATATGAACTGAGAAATCGGTGCAGGAGGTAAAACTATCTCACGGATCTCTTGGTTGGTTCCGCCTTCTTCAAGAATCCCGAAAAAAAAGGCAATTCCGTTCTTTGGAACTTCGCCTATCTTCGTTAGCTCACTCAGGATCGCGGTGAGGTTGTCCTGTACGTTCTTTCTATTTGCCTTGCTTTTGATATTGTCTGCAGCGGCTATCTCCGTGCGAACGAATGAAATAGTATCTGTGAGGCTCTTGGTTGGTGGGACGTAGATAGTTGTGAACGAACTATGCCGGCCCTGAAGTGCACTCAGTTCTCGAATCTTCTTTCTGAGTTGATATCTTTCGGCTTCCATTCGTTCACCTCCTCCAGAATACTTGCTGATACTTCCAAGAACTAGGAGCGGGACTAGCTAGCAGACATGAGCCGGGCTTTGTGTCTATTTGAACATTGTGCACTAAACGCTGAATCAACAGTCGGACGCCCTTTTCACTCGTGCACAGTCATCAATCCTGCCTTCAACCCTGTGTTACACAGTTACTTATCGTCGATAGTCGATGCTTGCTCTGAGTGGAGTGTGTTCGCTGGGGAATCAATTTTCCCATCAAACCCCCAATTCTCAACACTTACTAGCTCCCCCTCCCACGAACTCCCCACGAACCTCCGCTCTTACTTTCTTTCTGGCAAGACAGACTTGAAGAGCAGTTTCTTTTTTCGTAAATCCTGTCGATAATACGGTATCTGAACGTCACATATACTCTTATAGTTAGCTCCTAATCATTGCTAATCTCGTGCACTAGGCAGTCCCTCGGCCAAAATCCCCAGACAGATAATCAAGAAGAAGGCCGATCATGCTGACTGCAGGCACGATTAGTCTCAGATTGCCTTCCAGGGGTCATCAATATGATACGACGACCGATACGTTTGGTAATTATCCTAGCCGCTCTGCTGTTTCTTCCTCATCTAGTCTCTCATGGTAGTACGCCTTTGGGGAAGACCGAAAGCACGGCCCAACCTCTTGAGCCTCTGGGGCACGTGCCAAATGATGAGACAATGGCAATAAGACACACAAACACAATCTCGGACATTCCGTCATCGACGTCCGGCTCTGGTTCACTATTGGATGTAGTCGAATTCTCGAACGGTACCTATTCAAAGCGCATTGCAAACGCAAATGAATCGACTACGTTCTACAGCCTGACTTGGGATATCCCAAGCGGCTGGAGTGCACCCACTGTCACTGCCATAAGTTCTGAGATGTATCATCTGACAGACTGGGTCACAAACGGCGACTTCTCTACTATCACTAGTTGGATTGCTTATGAGGATGATCCGCCAGGGGCACTCACCAGCAACTATGACGGCGTAAACGACTGGATTACAATAACCAGAGCCTCGGGTGGCAAGGTGAAGTACGATTATTGGGGGTCTTGGAATCAATCCTTGACGGTCGATGAAGGTGATGCAGTCTCAGCGATTCTCAATGTTACCTATCAGATCACCACTACGACGGGCACGAATGGACAGAACGCTCTTCCGTATGTCTTTGTCAATGGTACAATCTGGGAGTTGCCAACTGGAGGTCAAAGATTCTCGGTAAACCAAGACTGGCAGACCTACTCGATTGATCTTGATCCAGGGCAATTCTCGTTCCCCGGCAACCTTGATATTGCTTTCGGGATTCGAGGATTTGCAGAAACTCAATTCCAGACTACTGGTGTTCTATACTGTGACGATGTTAGCCTCACACTCCGGACATCTCGGCAGTCTGAAGTCGTGAGCCTTGCGGCAAGAGACGCAGAAGACACTCTGAACACTCAGAGCTTCATCACAGGAGCCGGCGGAAAGGGGTATGCAACCCTCACAGGACCCTGGACAGGATATGTCAGCCTTGATTTCATGTCGAATGAATCTGGCACAGAATTCAGTGCCGAGCTGTATATACCCCTTGAGAAGACAACTACTGTTGACACAAACACCTACACAATCTCCAACGCCACAGATGCCACATGGTCCACAAGATTCTTTGTTGCCGAAATGGGTGATCCGTTTGTCTATCGGTACTTCAATGTTTCAATGCCCATTGACTGGACGCTTGTTGATGTCTATGATGGGTTCGACATTCTCCAGCTGTCAGGCACAACTTACTACAATGCAACTTATTATCCCACAGATTCGATTCTGCTTTGTGACATCGGTGGTACAGGAGTAGGCGCAACACCTCATTACGGAATCTGGAAGATTTCGTCTACGTCACCCAACTATGCAGATTCACTTTTATTCTGGAAAGGATCACAATCAAGCTGGACTCAGAGCAGTTTCTTCTATCCCGGATCGGATATGCGGATTAGTGCAGCGTACTCCGACGAGGCTTCAAGTCCGCCGACGACATTTGGAAATGGCTCATTGCACATTTATGACACAGAGGGAGCCAATACGTACAATGAATACAACGGAGTCCTTAACTCGAGCGGGATTCATACCTACCAGAACGGCACGGGCTCCTCAAACATTACAGTTCCGTCTGTTTGGTTGCCTGGTGAGATTACTGCCATTGCCACTTGGACCAATGGAACTTCCGTTGGCGAGATAAGAGCCGTCTTCGATATCCATCATCGGACCACAATCGAAGTGGAAGCTGCAGTCTACGAGGCTTTTAGAGGTGACACTGTCTCTGCGAGAGTCAGATACGTTGATGTTGAGACCGGCCTGGGGATTCCGAGCGCGACACTCTACTACAATTGGAGTCTCGGATCAGGAGCTATGGGCTACGCAGGCGGTGGATGGTACGCTGGTGCAATAGACACTTCATTGGCCACAATAGGAGCCTATCCTGTCACTGTCAACGCAACGAGGATGTACTACGACTTTGTGCAGACGACCTCAATTTCCATTGAGGTGCAAGAAAGAACTCAGATTCTATCCCATACTGGTCTAAGAATCGATAAGACCTCATATGACATAGCCTGGGGCAACGAAGAGACTTTCTATGTCAGCTACGATGACACCATAGCCGCGAATCCGACAATTCTTACAATAAACACTGGTACACTGGTCAGTGGAGACGTCACTGATACCTACACTTCGAATAATATTTACGCAGAAATTGACAGCGCGAGCAATCAGATTTCAGTTGAGATAGAGACCAACGTTACGCCTTACGGCATCGTTGG
>CP070761.1:1979458-2009391 GCA_020348985.1 Candidatus Thorarchaeota archaeon
GATGGACACGCGAGGTGCACCTTATGTAAAGAAGAAGCTTGGTGGTCTAATCAACATTCAGGGTTATGGTGTGCTCAACGTCTTGCGGTGGTTGCGTAAGACTGGCGGAATTCCAACCGGTAGTGGAAAGGATCCCATCGCACATATTCTATTCATCAAGAACAAGTATCCCGAAGTCTATGACAACACACACATGTTCCTGGAGTGCAAAGACTACCTTAATCTCCGACTTACTGGAGAGTTCGCGACCTCGGTAGATTCAATCATGTTGCACTGGGTCACTAATACGAGAGACATCATGAATGTCCGGTACGATGATTGGCTAATCAAGAAGATTGGCGTCGATGGTGACAAGCTGCCGCCTTTGAAGCAGGCAATTGATGTACTCGGACCCGTGAGAGAAGATGTAGCCTATGAGATAGGCATCTCCAAAGACACACAGGTCGTCATGGGATCTCCAGACCTTCACTCTGCAATAATCGGCTCTGGCGCAGTTCAAGACTATGAAGGGCACATCTACATTGGAACAAGTTCATGGGTCATCTGCCATGTTCCGTTCAAGAAGACCGACATCTCCCACAACATGGCATCATTACCGTCCGCTATTCCAGGACGCTACTTCGTGGCCAATGAGCAAGAGTCAGCTGGAGCCTGTTTGACATTCCTACGAGACAATCTGTTCTACCCAGATGATGAGACACGCTTCGGGAAAGAAGAAGTCTATCAGGAGTTTGACCGGATTGTCGAGCGAGTTCCGCCAGGTAGTAACGGCCTCCTTTTCACGCCCTGGCTTTACGGAGAGCGGACCCCTGTAGAGAATCACACTCTGAGGGGCGGTTTACATAACATCTCTCTTCCAGTGAAGCGTGAGGACCTAATCCGTGCAGTCTTCGAGGGCGTGGCCTTCAACAGTAGATGGTTGTTTGAGCTTGTGGAGAAGTTCATCAAGAGGAAGATGGATCCTGTCAACATAATCGGAGGCGGCGCACAGTCTGACATCTGGTGTCAAATCTATGCCGATATCCTCAATAGAACAGTCCGTCAGGTCAAGGATCCCATTATGGCAAATGCCAGAGGTGCAGCGCTCATAGCTTCAGTAGGACTGGGCTACTGCACATTTGATGAGATCTGTCACATCGTGCAATTCTCGAAGACGTTCGAACCTAATCATGACAACAGAAGACTCTACGATACTTTGTTCGAAGAGTTTCTCAATGTATACAAGAACAACGAGAAAATGTACAGAAGACTGAATGAGTAGGCAGAAATGATGGAAGAACGATTCTCATTCGAGTTTGTCGAGAAGCAAATCAGGAAGAAGACTTTCGGAGTACTCTCGACGATTGACAAAAAAGGGAGACCTCACTCTACTGGCGTGCTCTATGGTGTTTCCCCTCCCGAGTCAAGCTTTGCACTATACGTGATTGTCGGGGAGGACTACGTCAAGACCAAGAATGTACGACGCAATCCAAATGTTTCTCTAGTTGTCACATTTCCCCATTATTGGGTACGGTTTGCGCCTGCAGCATATGTGAGGTTTCGAGGAACAGCAGAGATTCTGCCGCTCGATGACCCCGATGGTCAATGGGCATTCCAACAGCAGAGAATTCTCCGCATGGCTGAGAGAACTGAATTGTCTGAGGATGAAGCAGCGGTCTTCATCAAGATCAATTCTGAACCCACAATCTTCTGCTATGGCCTTGGTCTAAGTCTAATGGAGTTCCGTCGCACCCACACCGAAGCTGGCTATAGAGTCAAGATACCTGAGAACCGAAGATAGCACATAAATTCCGATCCACGGCATACTATCCATAGTACCTCTTCAAAACACGTAATGCTCTGAGCGTTATCCACTTGGATGGCTGCCCTTTGACATCAATATCACAATGCATTTTTCCATTGAAACTGTGTTTGAGAAGCCACCTGCCGTCTTCACTCATCGCGCTGATAACGAGGTCAATGGAATCTTGCATTCTTTCATCATTTGCTCCTAGATGAGTCAAGGTGTCGAGTACCTCTAGAATGTCAGACTGATAGAACAATGGGAAACCGAAACGTTTCCATCCTGCTTTGTCTTTGCGGCTCCCATCGACGTTCTTGAGGTATCTGAAGATGCCATTGTCAAGGATCAACTCTACTTCCGTCTCAATGATGTTCTTAACCGTCTTAGACCGTTTCTTGCTTGGAATTCTTGACAATCCTCGTAGCGCCTTGAAACCGCCCATGTAGCAGTTGGCAGGAAACACTTTGGATGGGTCTATCGGAAACGCCCTACACCTCCATCCGCCGTTCTTCTCTGAGTGATCATCAGAAAGAAACTGAATGAGGCGTTGAACTCGAGAATCATCGAGGTAACCGAAGTGTATGGCATAATACAGGATGTTTCCGTCCAGGCAGCAGCCATCAGTCATTTTACTTGCCCGGCCTCTTTCCGTCTTTGGAACATTGGTTAGAAAGTGGCCCGAGTCACGCTGGCACGAAAAAACGAACTCCATACCTTGCTCAATGGCTGGTGTTCGTTTTGCTCCAAGCTCTGAGAGAATGAGTAGACTGTGAGTGCTTGCAGTGTACTTTGGAAGATACATGTCGTTTGGATCGTCCCAGTGACCCTCAGCCTTCTGAGCTCCCAGGATGGCTTTGACACAAGGCGACTTCATTAGCTCGGTCTGCGAATCTGTAACCTGTTTGTCATCCGTCTTTTTGCCCTTGAGGTATTGAAGAGCCCAGAAACGAACGCTAGGATCTGAAGGGTCCAGAATCCAGTCAAGAACTCCCTCTTTCAGAAACTCTGTCCACGCCATAACAGCGTCGGTATACCATCTCGGTATTAAACTTGTGAGTCCTCCTACGTTTCCATCGAGTCATCCCATGGGAGAATCGTGTCTCCCTTTCCGGACAGCACTTTTTCTGCGAAGTTTGGATCAGCGAGGATTCCTCTTCCCACAGCAAGTAGATCGCATAGGTCCTCATCCATTATCCTCTCCGCAAGAGTAGCATCTCTCACCATTCCCACTCCGATAACTGGGACATTGACGTGCTCTCGTATCTTGGCCGCGGCTGGAGCCCAGCAATCATACGGGTAGCCATTCATGATATCGGGTGGTGACTCTGGAGAGAAGATGGACAACTCCTCTGGTCGGTAGAGATGGTCAACAATCCCGGATATATGAAGCATGTCAACACCTGCTTCCTCGATGATTCGTGCTGCCTGTACGGCCTCCTCAATGTCTATACCGCCTATCACATTCTCAAGACAATTCATACGATAGATGATCGGATAATCACCAAGTTCTTCTCGAATAGCCTTGACGACTTCGACGGCGAACCGCAATCTGTTTTCGACGGATCCACCATAATCATCGGTTCTCTGATTTGCATATGGTGACATGAAGGCACTAAGTAGGTAGAAGTGTGCTGCGTGTACCTCTACGCCATCAAACCCAGCCGCCTTTGCTCTCTTAGCGGCAGCAACGAACTGTGCCTTGATTTCGTGGATCTCAGTCACCGATAGCTCACGAGGTAGCGAACCATCCTTTATTCGAACAGGCGAAGGTCCAACGAGCTCACCCCCTGAGAAGTTCTTGGGTCCGGCGTGCACCAACTGGATGAACGCTTTCGCGCCGTGGGCCTTGATTCTTGATGCCAGCTCAGTCAGTCCTGGGATTGCTTCATCATTATGAATACAGATATTCTTCTTCATAATTCTGTGTTCCCAGGATATGGCGGTTGCTTCAACAATGATCAAACCCACCTGGCCTTTCGCTATTGCTTCGTAGTGTTCAAGAATCTCATCAGTTACGGATCCATCAAGGCCACCCTTTTGTGTGACCATTGGGGGTAGTACAAACCTGTTCTTCAGGGTCATTCCTGCAAACTCTAGGGTGTCACTTAGCTTCGCCGTTGAAATCAACTCCAGTCCGTCAAGGAAATCTCTGGATTAGTTCTAGAGGTCGAATCCTGTTCTCTCTGATCCCCAGGTCTCCATGGCTCTCTTGAGCTCTGGATGTTCCTTGGCGTATCTGCTTACTGGTATTCCTTGCATTTTGGCATCGATTGCCTGTCTGAAAGCTATTGCGCCTGCCGTTGGGCCGTCTGGGTGCGCATGTATTCCCGCTCCCGTTCCTATGACGATGTCTGGGCCAAGATCATCCATCACATCCTCCACGTGTCCCGGACTAATACCTCCGCTTGGCATTGGTGCAGTCTGTTCTATGTGATGCAGCGGCATGATCATATCATGAGCCATCATCAGGAATCTCTCTTTTAACATGGGTGCCTTGCCATAGGGGGCCGGAAACACGGTGATGTCCGATCCACATATTCTCGGTAGCTTTCCAATCACTATGTTTGTCGATATCCCAATGTTCGGAGAATACGAAATCGCTCCCGTGACATCCATGTGCGCTAGAACGGGCACATTGATCGACGGGTCTTCACAGACCTGTCGAAATGCTGAGTACCCAACTGCCAGGAAGTTGATCATGAGGCCGTTGGTTCCGAGCTCAATCGCTCTTTCAGCATTCTCCATCAGCTTCGTGACATTATCAGTTATGTTGACAGTGAAGAGGGTCTTCTCTCCCTTCTCTGCATCCGCTCTATCGATAGCTTCCATAAAGAGCGGAATTCTCTCCTCTAGCGTGTTGAACTCTGGATTTGCCAGAAGCTCATCATCCTTGATTATGTCGGCGCCCCCTACAGCAGCTTGATAGCAGAGGTCCGCCCCCATCTTTGCCGAGGTGTAGACACAGGGCTTGATCATATTGTTGACGAATGGTCTCTTGTTGATGCCTAACAGCTTCCTGAGACCCTTGATACCAAACTTCGGTCCCTTGAAGCCCTTCAACCAACTCTTCGGAAAGCGCATGTCCAAGCACTTGATTGGGCCCAAAGAGATATTCCCAATCACGGTCGAGAGAAGCATAGGAATCTGTTGTCCGAAATTCTCCCATGGAAAAGCCACCTGAATTATGTAATGCCTTCTGTCCAAATCGCTAGGCAAGCTATATTCGTATTGTGGGACCTCATAGAGCCCGACTACCTTGGCAACGTGCCTCTTCCTCACAGCTGCGGTCTCACCAGGAACAAGTGTCCAAGTCCCAGTGCTCTGTTCTACAGCTGCCGCCCATGCAACTTCTCTAGCATCCATGAAAGGAGGAAGTCGGGCGTAGTAGGTGCAGATTACATATTTCTCCACATCAATCGCATCAGGAAGCGCATCAGGAAGCGCATCAAGTGGTAGTCTAGTCATTCACATCGCCGGTCTACGTCTGTTACATATCCGGCTTATGTCCTTTTGGACCGAATTGTGTTCTTTTACAAGTCGGATTTCTATCATCTTCTTCTTGCCAGAAACACCACTACCAAAGCTGCCAAACCAATGCCGCCGATTACCAGATAAAATGTGTAGTCGCCAGGCGGCATCTCTATGTTTAGACTAGTTGCGTTTCGAATGACCTCCAAGATGCGGTCTTCGTCTTCAATTTCCACGTCAACGTCGAATGTGCCGAGACCCTCCTGTGTGAATGTCCCCGTGTAGGTGCCATTGCCAAACTCGTCAAACAATTCAACGGTCTGATTGTTTGTCGCGTTTCCCCGTTGATGTACAAAGGCTGTTACTTCTGAGACGTCCGAGCAGTTCACACCGGGACACATCTCGATGAAGTCTGCTGTTCCCACACGAATAGAATACTCGCCGCTTTGGTCGGCCAATTGCTCGACAGTGATTTCAGCCAGGTGCGAATACTCCAGAACCTCTTTCACAATCGTCGTACAAAACTCACGTATTGGGGCTGCCGTGTATCCTCCACCCTGAAGCCCACCACCAGCTCCGCCTGAAACAACCCTCTTGTCAGAAATCACGCGGACGCCTGAGACAGGAATTCCTCCAGCATTCCTTACATAGCTATTGGACATCACGAATGAGACCACCTTCGTACCATTAAGCAAGTTATCCATTCTAGCCAGAGGTACAAGTCCAATGCAGAGGGAACCCACAACCAGCCCCTCCTCGTATGCCGTGGAGACCAGCTCGTTGACATGAGGATGGGTGGAGAGAATCGGCCAATTGCCGCCGCTAGGAATAATCACACAGTCGTACTCTGAAATCATCTCTCTGGACATATTCTCAACAAGAATGTCTGCAGATACTGGAATTGGATCCCGGTTTGGACATGCTGTGACTTCCATTTCTAGGCCAGCTGTAGTAACATTGCAGCCCCAGGACTCCATCAACTCCTTGATCTCAAAATAGCTATAACCTACGCCGTCTGTGACGATAACTATTACACTGATATCTTCAAGCTGGGCATTTGCGATGCCTTGTGCCTGACAGTTCTGAGGTACAGTGAAGAGTAGCAAGGCAAACAGGATCAGGAGTTTGAATTTCATTCACATCGCAAAGGCACATGTGCTTCTGCCATATTAAGCACAACATCAACGCGATGCGGCTTTTCACGTCGGTAGGGCCAATTGGTTTGGTTTATCAATGAGTTTGAACTCACCTTCCCAGACAACATCTGTGTTACTGTGACTCGGAGGAGGAACCAGATGCTACACATTTCAGAAGTTGCAGAGAGAGCAGGAATACCTAAGGAATACATAGAGCTCTATGGTAATCACATTGCCAAGATTGACCTTAGTGTTCGAAAGAAGCTTGGGAAACGGAAAGGCAAGCATATTCTCGTTACAGCGATGACACCTACTCCTGCTGGTGAGGGAAAGACTACCACATCCATTGGTCTCTCGATGGCACTGAATGCGTTAGGCCACAATGCAGTTGTGACGCTTCGTGAACCATCTCTTGGTCCAGTCTTTGGAGTCAAGGGAGGTGCAGCCGGCGGGGGCAAGGCTCGAATTCATCCTTTTGAGAAGATTAACCTTCTCTTCACCTCCGACTTCCCTGCAATAGCCGCAGCACACAATCTATTGTCGGCAATGGTCGACAATCATGTTCACCAAGGCAATGAATTGGACCTTGACATAAGACGTGTCTACTGGCCAAGAACTGTTGACATGAATGACCGCGCTTTAAGAGAAGTCATTGTGGGCCTGGGTGGCAGGACGGATGGTTTTCCAAGAGAAGAGACATACGTGATCACCGCGGCATCTGAAATCATGGCCATTGTGGCACTGGCTAAAGACTACAAGGACTTGAAGGAAAGATTGGGCAACATCCTCGTGGGACGGACTCCGCGGCTGAAGGAAATCCAAGCAAGGGATCTGCAGGCCGAAGGTGCTATGGCTGTTCTACTACGAGATGCAATGAGGCCTAATCTTGTCCAGACATCAGAGGGAACTCCAGCTATCGTTCATGCAGGTCCTTTTGCAAACATTGCGCATGGTACAAACTCAGTTGCGAGCACAGACATTGGGCTTCGTCTGTTTGATTATGTCGTATGTGAGGCTGGTTTCGGAGCAGACCTGGGTGCGGAGAAGTACTTCAACATTGTAACCAGGGCTGGAGACTTCCATGTCGATGCAGTCGTAATTGTTACTTCAATTCGTGCATTGAAACATCACGGAAATGGAGACCTAGTGACTGGATTCCCGAATCTCCAGAAACATGTAGAGAATATGATGGGTTTTGGCGCACCTGTTGTCGTAGCCCTCAATCGCTTTCCGACAGACACGGATCAGGAGATCGCAGCGCTGCAAGGATTGTGCACGAGCTGTGAAGTTCCTATGCAGATCTCTGAGGTATTCATGAAAGGAGGAGAAGGCGGCAAGGCTCTGGCTCAACAAGTCATCGATGTCATTGGAAGCGGGCAGAAGAACCATAGCTACACATACATGCTTGAAGATGACCTTCGTACTAAGATTGAGAAAGTTGCCACGAAGATCTATGGCGCAGGAGAGGTAGACTACACGAGCACTGCAAAGGGAAAGATCCGATCATTGGAGAAGAGAGACTATGGCAATCTTCCCATATGCGTCGCAAAGACACAGTTCAGTCTGTCTGACAATGCACGGCTTCTTGGAAGACCAGAAGGCTTTGAAGTCGAAGTGCGTGATGTCGACGTGAGTGCTGGTGCCGGCTATATCATCGTATACATGGGCGACATCAATCTCATGCCCGGTTTGCCGAAGGAACCTGCTGCAGTTGGAATGGACATCGACGAAGACGGAAACATAACTGGAGTGTTCTAGAGTGGCACCTGAAGCTTCTGAAGACATTTGCGAAGACCATGTACTTAATGGAAGAAAGCTGTCCAAGAAGATTAGAAGCGAGATTAGAGCCGAGGTGGAGAAACTTGTTGAGAAACACAGGATCTCCCCAAAACTGTTGACTGTTATCGTTGGTGAAGACCCTGGTTCTCAGATGTATGTTCGGATGAAGACAAAAGCATCAAACAAGGCTGGGATTCTGTCTGAGCACTATGACCTGCCAGCAAGCACAACCCAAGATGAGCTTCTCGCCCTTGTGGACAAGCTGAACAATGACCCCAAAGTCCATGGCATACTCATCCAGTTGCCATTGCCGAATCACATTGACGAGAAGACAATCATCGGAGCAATGACTCCACTCAAGGATGTGGACGGTTTCTCTCCGTCGAACATTCACAGGCTCTTCTACGGCGGAGAGTTGTTGAGTTCTGCTACTCCCCACGGAATAGTGACAATGCTGGATGCTGTAGGTCTAAGCGATCTAACTGGGAAGCATGTCGTCATCATCAATCGATCCACAATAGTTGGCAAGCCGTTGATTATGTTACTTCTGAATCGAAATGCAACTGTCACAGTCTGTCATTCGAGGACAAAGGACCTGGCATCCTTCACAAAGCAAGCAGATGTACTTGTGACTGCGATTGGTCGTCGGAAGTCGAAGGACGATCCTTACTTCATTACGGCTGACATGATCAAAGAGGGCGCCGTTGTCATAGACGTTGCGACACCTAACGGTGATGTAGACTTTGAGAACGTGAAGATGAAGGCAAGATGCCTAACACCCGTGCCTGGAGGAGTTGGGCCGATGACTATCACTATGTTGCTCCGTAACGTCGTTGACGCATATGTTGCTCAGGTTTCTGGATCGAAGTAGGTCTTCACATCTTATCCCAAACGCTTTTGAGTGGAGGCGTAACGGGCGCCACAAGGTGACTCATGTGAAGATCGTTGAATGTGTGCCAAACTTCAGCGAAGGTCGAAGAAAGGATGTCATAGATGCAATCGCTGATGCCATAGGCAGTGTGGAAGGCGTTAGGCTTCTAGACGTTGAGTTCGACACAGACCATAATCGTTCCGTTTTTACCTTCATAGGTGAACCACAGAAGGTCAAAGAAGCAGCTCTCAAAGCTTCAGATGTGGCTGTCAAGAAGATTGACCTTACCAAACACGAAGGTGCTCATCCGAGGATGGGTGCAGTGGACGTTGTTCCGTTTATTCCTCTCCACGGTACCACAATAGGGGAGTGCATTGAACTCTCGAAGCAGTTTGGTGAGGAATTCGCTGCCAAACATGAGGTTCCTATTTTCCTCTATTCGAGTTCTGCGACACGTCCTGAACGCGTTGATCTTCCAAACATTAGAGAAGGAGAGTTCGAGTTACTTCGCGAGAAGATTGGAACAGATCCGGCAAAGAAACCAGACTATGGTCCCGACAAGATTCATCCTACGGCTGGAGCGACGGCCACCGGTGCACGCAACTTTCTGATAGCGTTCAACATGAATCTCAATACAACTGATGTTGAGGTAGCCAAGGCTTGTGCAAATGCAGTCCGCAATACAACAGGAGGGTTTGTCTATGTCCAGGGCATTGGACTAGATCTGCCGGAGAAAGGAATGGTTCAGGTTTCCTGCAACCTCACACATCCGAAGCGGACCAAGATTCATCAGGTGCTCGAGGTTGTGCGAATGGAGGCACGTCGCTTTGGTGTCACAGTCGTTGAGACCGAGATCGTCGGAATGGTTCCGTTGTTCGCATTGATTGATGCTTTGAAATACTACCTACAGCCCGAGAAACTTGACGAGTCGATGATCCTTGATCTGTATTACCTCGGCGGTGCACAAGACCCCACAGAAAGGACCTTCACAGAGATGTCATTAATCGAATTTGGAAACCAGGTTCGTCGTGCACGGGCAACTCCTGGTGGCGGGAGTGTTGCGGCAGCACTCGGTTCCTACGGAGCGGCCTTAGTCTGCATGGTCACAGGTCTTTCATTGTCAGGTCGCAGATTTGCCGCAATTAAGGATGAGATGCTGGGAGTTCGTCACACCGTAGAGAATGACAGAGGCGTGCTCATGGGTTTGGTTGAAACAGACTCTGCCGCCTTCGATGATGTCATGGCTACATTCAAGCTTCCCGAGGAATCTGATGATGACAAGAAGAAGAAAGAAGCGGCCACAGAGGAAGCTACAAAGAAAGCAGCTGAGGTTCCTCTGAAGACCATGCTTCACTCATTGGAAGCTCTAAAAGGTGCAAAGCCAGCAGCCGCAAAGGGTAATATCAACTCAATCACAGACGCTGGCGTTGCGGCACTTGCTCTAATGGCCGCCATAGAAGGTGCATCACTCAACGTACGAATCAATCTTGGGAACATAAAGGACAAGAAGTTCGTTGCAAGGGTGGACGGCGAAGTAGAGCGCATCATAGGAGAGGGCACTGCACTAAAGGAAGAAGTAATGGCTCTTGTCGAAGCACGAATGAAGGAGCTTGCAGAAGGCTAATTTGCCGCATCATATGGGCTCAATTGATGCTCCCTGTCCAATGCTCGTTAGATACGGAACACCCCCGGACTTCCGCATGGCATCCGCTACCTCTTGCTCTCTGCCTGGCGCGTACGCTATCATTGTGCCTCCACCGCCACTTCCATTTATCTTGCAGCCTAGAGCTCCTGCTGCCTTGGCAGCAGCAATCATTGATTCTATCTTCGATGTTGACCTATCAAGTCCATCCCGGAGAATCGAGTGATGTTCATCTAGTAGCTTCCCAAGAAGACTCGGATTGGGGTCTCTGGAGATTAGCAGCTCTAGGGCGCTAGCCGTCAAATCTCGATTTCGAAGTGTGGCCTCTGCGACTCTCCTGCCACTAGATGGACGGCCCTTGAAGAGCTCATAGACTTGATTGATTGGAGTGGTTCTATGATTGAAGTCTCCAATATGCTCTGAGATAGCCGCATATTCCTCTACGACTGTGGACTTGATGGCCTCGATATCAGAGACCGTATCAGCCTTCTTCTCAAGTGAGTCACCAATAACAATCCCATCCATAGTTGCGGCCAACCTGGTGACTTTGCAGTCCTCTCCAAAATCCAGATGAATGATACCTCCGTAGACTGAAGCAAAGTGGTCCTGCATTCCTCCGCTTTCGCCAAACTCTGTGACCTCTGCATCAAATGCTGTCAGAGCTGTATCTCTAAGATCCATCTTATGGTCGGACAAGTATGCCGCAGCCATTACTGCAGCCACAGACAGTGCTGATGAACTAGAAAGCCCTGCAGCAATAGGCATCTCTCCACGGACTCTCAAGTCCGCACCGCGAATCGGTGTGCATCCCTTCCTTCTCATAATATTGAATGCACTTCGCAAGTAGTCTCTCTTGTGACGATAGGACAGTTTCTGTCCAACTCTGAATTCATCATGCTCGTCTAGATCTAGGTACTCCACCTCAACTACTTTGTCTTCTCTCGGAGAGACCTCGATTGTGATCGACAATGTGATAGCAGAGGGTATTACATCGAGCCCGATATAATCACTATGCTCCCCAAACAATACGATCCGACCAGGAGCTCTGATTCTGACGGGCTTCAGCGAAGTCATTGTCTGATTCTCGCAATTCCGATGTGGATGAATCCCAGTAAGAGTCTTCCCACTGCAATCTAATATCTAGTGTTCTTTGCTTGCGTTGTGTCCCAAGGTACGCTCTCATCCCAAGGCATAAAACGACAAGAAAATGACTCTAAACATCGATGATAGAGGCTATCAAGTTAACCAAGGTCTTCAGCAAGTTTACCGCGGTGAAGGACCTTTCATTCCAGGTACAGCCTGGAGAGATCTATGCTCTCTTGGGGCCCAATGGTTCAGGCAAGTCCACAACTATGAGGATGCTTCTCGGCCTTCTTCGACCAACCCTTGGGACAGCACGTATTATGGAGTACAACATAACCAGCAATCCGGAAGATGCTAAGAGGGTCATGGGCTATGTTCCCGAGGAGCCCGTATTGCCAGAGAGGCTAACTGGCTATGAGTTCATAAACTACACAGCAGACATCTGGAGAATTCCGAGGGGTGAGAAGCGGGAGAAGGAAATCACTGAACTCCTAACGCTGTTGGACATTGAAGATGCAAGTAATGACTTGATAGAAGTCTACAGCAAGGGAATGTCGCGCAAGATAAGCCTGGCCGCAGCATTGATTCATAGGCCTCGGGTGATAATCCTCGATGAAGTTCAGGCTGGCATTGATCCACGAGGCGCAGCCACAATAAAAGAGATTATGACTGGTTTGGCATCGCAAGGTGCCACGATACTAATGTCAACGCACGTTCTCGAGATTGCAGAGCAAATGTGTGACCGAATAGGTATTATAAATGAAGGCCAGATGATAGCAGAAGGGACCATGGACGAGCTAAGGGCTCAGGCACGAGGACAGAGCAGCCTAGAAGAGATATTCCTAACCCTTACGGGCGGCCCAGATATGCAGAGAATTGCGGATTACCTTGGTGAAGTGACTTGAGCCTCTCAGACTTGTGGTTTCTTCTACGATTAGAATTGAGACAGTCTTTCCGCGTCACTGGGCGAACTGGGCTAAGGACTGAGCAGAAGAGTTGGATTCGCAGAATGCTCCCGGTTATCGGAGCTATACTAGTAGGTGCTCTAATCTACACAGTGGTTGTGTCAATCGTTCCAATCTTTTGGGCGGATCTTGTGCTGTTTCTAAGAGCAGACTTGGGAATTGCTGCTACGATATTCAATGCCATCCTGCTCTTCGGATTTGCTGGCTCAATCATGTTCTCTGCAACTACTGTAGGTAACAGCGCTCGTATGGAGTACCTCCTTGTCATGCCAATGCGAATGCGTATCATCTTCCTTGAGAAGACAATTGTCATCATTCTCTACAATTGCGTGCTTTGGATGGTGATCGGATTCCCAATCCTACTAGGCCTTGGTACAATCTCGACGTATCCTCTTGCCCTGCTCGCGGCACCTATCTTCCTAGTTCTTGTATTCATGCTTGTGACTATGGGAGTATCAATCGGTGGCCTTGTGGGACTGCTATTCTCACGGCTTCTAGCTGGCCGAAGAACATTGAAGCAGATTGGTTACTTTATACTGTCCACCCTTGCGATAGTCGTAAGCGTCTTCTGGTACTACAGCTTCTACTTCTCTGATAATGGCACCGTCTTCTTTGACGCTATCTTCAGGATTGCAGACATGGTGGGGCTATCATCACATCTCAGTCCGGGATATACGGTGAGCGCCATTTCGATTGGACTCGTGGTCGGCGCACCATTTGGCATTCCGGACATAGTCGCGGCCATCCTCTTTCTGATCATTGGAATATCATTGGTCTATGCAAATTCGTATGTCTGTGAAATTGCCCACTACAGTGGCTGGCTGGCCTCTGGTTCACAACGCACCTCCAAATCGGAATTCAGGATTAACCACACGTCATGGAATCCGCGAACCTATCTTCCCTTCACCTTCAACACCACAACTAGCACATCGATTTGGTACAACATAGCTTCGATAAGACGTGAAGGCCGTGTGATTGCCCAATATCTTGTTGGCCCTATAAGATGGGTCATATGGATTGTTCTACCGGGCTTGTACATGGCTGATCAGATGGCTGCATTCACGCCGTACCTTTTTGTTGCCGCGTTGATTCCCTTTGCTACTTCGTATGGGCTTTCATTTGCAGGGTATGAGCTTGTGTATGAAGGAAAGAATCTGATGAATCTGCAGTTGGCTTCAGCCAACCTTGTTGACTACGTCAAAGGAAAGGTGCTCAGTGCAACTCCGTTTGTTTTAGGGGCAAGCTCCGTTGTCTCAATCATGATTTTGATTCTTTACACCTCAATGTGGCCATTGCTTCCTGCTGTGATCTTGGGTTGTGTATTTGCGAATCTTGTGGCCGGTTCAGTTGCTGCAAACGCGGCGGCGATGGGGGGTGACTTCAGGGCTGAAAGGAAAATCACACGTCAAAGGGGCGCAGCCGTTCAGATGCCCATCCGAGGCTGGTCAATGCTTCGTGCAACTCTCATGCCCAATATTGTTGCCTATGTCGGTGTCTTCTCCATTCTGGGCGTGGGGGCCTTGAATCCACTCTATGCCTACGTCGCACTGTCAGCTTTCGCTCTAATCTGTTACAGACTCTTCCTTAGCTACTCGCGAAGCGCTGGGAGACGACTTAGTCAGATTGAGGCTTCTGAATACCTATAGGCGAATCTATTCCATTGGAATGAGTACTCTTGCCTTGGGCAAAAGAATATCCGTATCGAAGTAGAGGCCTATCATTGGGCTTTCAACTTCAACAATTGTCACCTTGTCATGTGGGCCATCCTTTATTTCGATTTCAACTTCACCGGAACGCCCATTCTTGACATCGTACTTAAGGTCAGCCGCAGAAATGTATGAGGCATCGAATCCATCGCCCAACGCATTCTGGATTCTCTTTATGTTGACGTTGGGTCCGCTATCTATCCACTCGCCCTCATCCGTGAATGTGCATGTTGCTTTGAAGAGAGTTGCACCATGTCTGACTGTCTTGGCTACAAGCTTGTCCCCCTTCCATTTCATAGAGATATCGGCGAGTTTTCTTGGATAGCCCCAGAACTCTCGACCAATCGCCATTGCCACATCAGTGTCCACGTAGTTGTGAGCAAAGTGGACTCCAATCTCGTCCTCTCCGGTTTCTGGATTGTCGAACATGCATTGCACAAGAAGTCCTGATTCCATGAACGTGCCAGTCTCATTGCAGGGCATTTCTCCGCACATCAATCCTGCTAACTTCATTTCTGAAGGTCTAAGAGGATCAGGGAGTATCTTCGCAAGGGACTCTTCAGTTGCGAAGAACAGTCCCAAGTATAACTTGGCGTCGATATAATGCAATGGTGGCTGCCCGTAGAGTGGGCTCGCCAGTGGAACACTATGTGCATCCTTCATCATAAGAACCGGAGGCTTGATTTGAGGGGTGGCTATTGAATCTGCCGAGGTCCCAATGAGCTGTTAGGCCTTTGAGTTTCATTTCAATTCATCAAGACCAAGTTCCTTCAGTCTCTTCTTTGGTGGTTTGCCGGTCCTACGGTCCCACCCTCGATGAGCGTACCACGTATTCAATTGCTCGTCTACATCAGGAACATGGCTCTCAGTGGGGCCCTCGAGAGGCCGAAGAAGAATCTCAGGCAACTTTTCCCCACTGGTATCATATCCAAGCTTCAGATTCATCATGCGCATCAATGTGAATATCCTCTCTCCAGTCGTTTTGATGTCGTCTACTTTGTATTCCCAGCCAGTGGCGAGCGTTAGGAGATCAGCTAATTCATCACCAAAGATTGGATAGAATGTGCAATGAAGCGCAGAATTCGTGATGCATCTCAGATCCTGAACCTTCGCTGCAGAATCTGCATCGTTCTCGAACCTATCCTTGCATTCAATTCCCAAAGATTCGTCCAGTGTGCCCATTTGCCACATGTACATCTCTGCATTCATGTGGCACGCTCCTCTAGGTGAGGTTGCATACGTGACGGCCATAGCAGAGAATCCACGTGAGTCGTGCATGGGGGTTTCGAGGCCATTCACTTGAGCCGCAAGCTCCACTGCATCAAACTTCTCTCCCATTGCTAGTGTGCCTTCTGCCAGCAAATCGCCGACACCCTCCCTCTTGGCAGTCTTGTCAAGTAGAATCAATGCAGAATCGATTTCTCCCCATTCTGGAGATACCCCGTCAATATCGTCGCTTGTGATTCTACCCTCACTGTAGAGATAGTATGCAAAGGCTACAACATTCCCACCAGAAATTGTATCCATTCCCCAAAGATCCAGCTGTTTGCTTGCGTATGCTAGCGCATCTAGATTGTTGTTAAGCAGTAGTGATCCCATAGTCCCTGTTACTTCTAGCTCGGGTCCTGCAAAGACGCCGGTAGCATACTTACCCTCCTTGACCTCTATTACACGACCGCAGCTTATTGGACATCGATAGCAGGCATGCTTCCCCACGAGAATCTTTTCTCGGACAGTTGTCCCGCTTATGTCGAACGGATCAAAGTCAGAGACCGTATAATATCCTGCAGGCATTGAACCATACATCGCACTAAACATATCTGCCGAGCCCGCGGTTCCGACGTCTCCGTACATCCTGACGTTTGCGTCTTCTTTTCTATCCTCATGTATAGTCTTACTCAGACTATCGAACCTCTCTTGTTGAGCCAGATCGACCTTTCTATTAGATCCATGCACAACAATGGCCTTGAGCTTCTTTGATCCCATGACTGCGCCAAGACCTGTCCTCCCTGCCGCTCTGTAGTGATCTATGATTATGCTAGCATACTTGACGAGGTTCTCACCTGCGATGCCGATTCTTGCAACACCGGGATTCCTGTACCCAGTTTCTTCTTTGAGAATCTCCCAGGTCTCTTGTGTGTCTTTTCCCCAAAGATGATCTGCCGAATGAAGCTCGACGACCGAATCATCCACGAACAAGAAAGCTGGTTCTGAAGCGGCACCTCGGATAACAATTGCATCCCATCCTGCAAACTTGATGTCTGGGCCAAGGTGTCCTCCGATTGTGCTGTAACCTAGAAGTCCAGTCTGAGGTGATTTCGAAACGACCGACGATTTGCCACTTGTCGGAAGCATTGTTCCTGTAAATGGGCCAGTCATGAAGATGAGTGGATTCTCAGGTCCAAGTGGGTCAGTTTTTGCGTCGACCATTTCATAGAGCATTCTTACTCCCAAGCCCGCTCCTCCAACGAATTGCCTTGCAAACTCCGCATTCAAGGGCTCTTCGGTTGCATTCCCGCTAGTCAAATCGACGTGCAGTATTCTTCCTCTGTATGCGAACAATGTGTAACCCCCTAGAAGTCGATTGGCTTCCCTTCATACATGTATTCGTAGACTCTGCGAATTGTCATGCTGTCAATGAACCGCGGGTTCATGGTGATGCTTGAGTCCATCATAGTGAACTCTACGAGCTTGTCCAGTCCCTTGTCGAAGTCTTCCTTCGACATCCCTGCTTCCTCGAAACTTGTGGGGGCTCCGACCTCCTTCTGCAGATCTCTAATCTTTGCTGCGAACCTCCTGGCTGCCTTCTCGTCGTCTTTTTCTTCAATTCCCACAAGCCGTCCTAGCTCCGAGTACTGCCTCGCAGCATCTGGAGTATCGTGAGCGTTATACTCGATTGTGTAGGGGAGCGCCATTCCGACTGACATGCCATGTTGAAGCCTATGGACAGATCCCATGCAGTGCCCGAGTGAGTGTGATAGGCATACTTGGGAATTACTGAATGACATTCCAGCTAAGTTGGCTGCAACAAGCATCTTCTCTCTCGCTACGGTATCTCCAGGATTCTCAACAGACTTCGGAAGCCATTCAAAGACCATCCTGACTGTCTGCATTGTACAAGCATCTGAGAAATCATTCTTCCACACAGAAATGTAAGCATCAACGGAATGCGCAAGAGCGTCCAGGCCAGTGTATGCAGTGAGGTCCCTTGGAAGCCCTGTTATCAGCTCGGGATCCAGAATTGCCAAATCAGGAACCAACTCGTTGTTGTTTGTGGCAAACTTGCGGCCTGTTTCATCCTCTCGTATCACAATTGCTTTCGTTGCTTCTGAACCAGTTCCCGCCGTTGTTGGAATGCAGACAAGCTTCGCTTTATTCCTCAAGTCAAGCGGCTGAAGCGGATTGACAGACTCAAGATTCTCGTCAGGATGCTCGTACAGTATCCACGCGGCTTTTGCAGTGTCCATAACGCTCCCGCCACCGACTGCCACTATCCAGTCTGGAGCAAACTCAGTCATTGCCTCTGCAGCATTCTTCACGATTGAGATTCGTGGATCTGGTTCCGCTCCGTCCCAAACTGAAACTTCCCAACCATTCTCCTCAAGTATTGACTTGACCTTGTCCACATGACCTAGGCTGTTGATAACTTCGTCAGTGATAATGATAGCTTTCTCGCCGCCTAGAAGCTCCAAGTCAGTCAGTGCGTCCTCTCCAAAGGTCACCTTTGGTACAATGAACCACCAAACCATCTCTTACCGCATCCTAGACCTCACCCTAGGAGAACCCTCCTTATCTTTCCTGCGGGAGATAGTATCGTACGTCTCAGAGTAGGCCGGTCACGTTCTTCAGAGTGGACAGAGCCTCTGTGATTATCATGTTCACGAGTTCCTTCACAGTTGGCAAATCGTCAATGCGTCCCACACATTCGCCGCCAAACATCAGGGCGGTATCCTCTTTTCCATCCATGAGATTGTCAAAGCCATCCCTTTCAAGATCTAGTACTGCTTCATTGGATTCAACTGGCTCACCTAGATAGAATCTAGGGATATCTGCAAGAGTCTGCTCCACAATCTCCTCTGCTCTCCTATTGCGGATGAATCTCATAGGCCCGAACAGACCTCTTCCCGTCAAAGTCTGGCGTTCTTCTCTTTTGATTACAGCTTCTTTCCAAACAGGCTCGAAGTCACTCTCCTTGGTGGCAATGAACCTAGTACCCATCTGTACTCCTACAGCCCCCAAGCAAATGGCTGCCGCAAGAGATGCTCCATCACAGAATCCTCCGGCTCCCACCACAGGTGTCTTGACAGCCTTAGCAACTGCGGGAACCAAGACCATCGAATGAACTGGATCCCAAGAGACATGTGCGCCACCCTCATGGCCCGAGGCCACAATGACATCCGCCCCAGACTTCTCAGCCTTCTTGGCATGATAAACAGAAGGGACAACATGTATCCAGACTAGTCCGTGCTTCTTCACTTCAGCCCAAGGCTCAGGATTTCCGGCCGATGTAATCAGCACTCTCAGCTGTCTCTCCACATCCGAGCTAGCCTCTCTCGATGCAACAACTTGCTCCAGAAACATCTTTGATGCAGGGATGAACTCCGCTGCCACAGGCACATTCACACCGAAGACGCCGTCAGTTGCCTTAGTCACGGCTTCGATTGACTTCTCCATGATCACCATCGGAGGATCATTGCCAAAGAGTCTCACTGCATCTAGCGGCGCGGCCTCGGGAATCAACGTTGCTGCCATACCTATGCTGCTTATGACTCCCATAGCACCAGCATTGGAGACCGCTATGGCCAGTGACTCTGTCTTATAGGGTCCCATTCCTCCTTGCAGGATTGGATGTTTGATTTCCAGTATGTCGCATAGCTCAGTATGGAGTAATGACATAGTCTTTGGGACATTAAGCCGCCTAATATGGATGAGCCTTGTCCATCACTGAAACATTGCTTTGACCCAAGCCTTATTGACGCGCTAGAACGGCGCTCGGTCGAGGTACAAACGATCAGGGGAAAGAACGAGGCAGGTGAACGATATGAAGTTGGAGAAATATGGAAGACCGGTTGACAAGATTACTGAGAAGATTCATCCTATTGAGAAAGGACATGAGTTCTGTTTCCGACGACTTGACAGTCTATTAGACTACGTTCTACTACGACACCCTGAGATATACTTTGATTACGTTGACGCCCTGGAGAATCGGGCCAGAAGCCTCCTCAAGAGAGAGTACTTCGAATCATCATCAGAAAGGATTGAAGAGCTAGCCTCAGAGTATCCTACAATCAGGAACCAACCAAGCTTGGCAATGACTCAACTGGGTTTCTTTCTTCAGATTCTAGACATTAGCGAAAACGAGTTCTGGACGAACGATTTGATGGAGATTGACAATTCAAACTTTCATCAGTCAGCTGTCATTCCGGAGTACAACTGGCTTGATGTGCTGATTGAGATACTAGGAAGGGAAGAGGCTATCGCGACCTACAAGGTGGCAGCTGAACGATACTGTGTGAAGTACGACGGTCCTACTATCACCAGATTCGAGAGCCTAGATGAACTGAGAGAAGCCTATCTCAGATTCTGGGAAGGCGGTCGACTGGGGAGGATTCGGCTTGCAAGCAACGTTGAGAACGGTGTTTTTGTCAAGCGCTGTGAAAACTGCGAAAAGGTTGATGGACTTGGTGACCTCGAGAAGTATGACAGAGAGATCCTAAAGTCAGTCATGTGCCACGCCGACTTCCAGGTCTTTCGTCTCCACAATGATAGCTTCGTTCTTACTCGATCTAAAACAATCGCAGCAGGAGACCCCTACTGCGATTTCGTCTATCATGACATTCGATTCGACAAGAAGCTCGAACACCCATCAGTGTAATTGAACCCCAACCAGATGTGAAGCACGTAACGTCAACTCACACTTGATCTGCGCCTCAGAAGGACCACAACTAGGATGACTACGACCGCAGCGCCGCCAATTACTACGACGATTAGTTCTAGGGGGAGTCCGTTCGCATCTGTACCAGTAGTTGTCGTTGTAGTAGTAGTAGGTTCGATATCTACCGTGTCGCTCAAAACCACATCGTCTATGGCTGGACCGCTTTCAGCAGCAAAACAGAAGTCTTCTGATGTTGTGTACGTCGAGTCCTCCACCTCTATCCGGAGTGTCCCATTGATGAAGACGCGGAACAGTCCTGACTCATTGCGTGTTACATCAATCTCCTGCAATCCAGAAAGATCTCCGGGGTATTCGTAGCTGCCAATAGTTGGTATGGGTGGCATACCGTCATGCCTTTTTAGATTGAAATCGCCATCCATATGTACAATCAGCGAATAGCCAGTAATGCCGGTTAGGAATTGACTGAAGTTGCTGACTACAAAGAAGATAACTAAGTAACCCATGGGAGTGTCCACCACGTCCAGACTAAAACTCCAGGTGCCATAGGCAACTGTGCTAGGACGGGCTGCATAGTTGTACACAGGACCAGTCGCCTTCAAGTTGTTGTCAGCAGCAGAGAAATTGCCGTAAGAAGGCACGGGAAACGGCACGTCTGTGAAGTTGTATCCATATATCGTCCAACCATCATAGTCACCATCATTGAAATTATCAGACCAAACAACATCTGCTGATACCGGCATTGTTCCAATAGTGCTCATCAGAACGGCAAGGACCAGCCAGACCATCAATCCGCTGACGGCGCTTCTGGTGTGTCTATAGTTTCCATACGCTTGTTTCATACTCTCCTCTCCTACCAGTGTTGAGATCAAGAAGTCGCTGCAATCTCTCAGGCCAGCCGAGAGAGTCTCGAAGATACGTCACAGATATGACAACACTGTGACCCGGATTGTGTGCGAAACTTTGACAAAAGACTTCCTACTCATGTACTCAACAGTCCATCATCCAGAACATGAGCCACGACCCGACTGTTGCTCTCCCCGTCTACGTACCTCTTACAGGAGGCTGCCCTAAGACCTCACTATGGGGTCTCCAAATCAATTATTCTCTTCGCGAGAAACTGACTATTCCTCGTCGATGAATTTCGTGGGCACCATTGTAGCCGTCTTAACCAACTCTGCGGCTGCTTTAGTCGCTCTCATCACCATGCCCATGTCGCCGTCAAGCCTGAACTTTCTGGCCATAATCCCCTTTATCGGGTCAATCTTCCCCTCAAAAAGGAGCTTCCAGTTCTTATAAGGTCCTGAATACTTGTACTCTGCCGTTGTGCTTTCGTCAACCATGTGGGCTTTTCTACATTTTCCGTGCCAGAGGTCTAGGTAGAATCTTTGTGGCTCAGCGATCACTTCACCATCAGCCGTGATCTCGAAAACAAAGTCTCCCTCCCACCATGATGCGGCGTCTGCGTACGCGTCGTTTGCATTAAGCAGTTCCACGTACTTCTGAATCCATTCTTCCGAGGGGAATAGCAATCTATCGTCAGTCATTGACATACACCCGTTTGTAGACGTTTAACATCCCTGAGAATCGTGAGAGAAAAGCCTTCTGGGGCGGCCAAATTCACAAATGCGAAGGATCTAGTAGAGGCAGGTCTAACGCTTCAGCCAGCATCACTTGCTCCTCCACATTTCCGACGTTACTTGTCCAATGTGCGTCACTTCCCAAGGAGAAAACACACCCCGCATCTCTTGCTGCCTCAAGAAAGTCATTGTGGACTGGTCTGTATCTGGTGCTTAGTTCAACGGCCACATTGCTCTTCGCCAGAGCCCGTGCAACGATTCTGCCATCCTCTTGACGATAGTTCGAGAGATAGCCGTCGAAATGCCCTAGGATGTGTATCTTCCCCCTCTCAGCTGCTTTTTTCACTGTACTCGCCCATGTAGTGGAATCACAGCCCCAGTGTAGCGAACCGATAGTCAAATCGAACTGTTCTGTGCCGCCAGCAATAGGGGCCAGAGTGCCATCGGCATTGATGTCCACCTCAGTGGCATCAAGTATACGGAGTCTGCTTGATACCGAATTCATCTCTCTCAAGAGCCGCCGTCTCTCTTCTATGAGTTTCATGCCCCCTCTCCGGGAGCCCAACGAAGGCCAGAAGTGATCTGCGATAGCTATGACGTCTAGTCTTAGCTTCGCAGCCCGCTCGACAATCTTCCATACCGTACTAGCGCCGTCTGAATAGTCTGAATGGATATGAAGGTCACAGTTAGATTGGGACATTGGTGCTTCAGAGAAACCCGTGGAATATAACTCAATTCCATAGCGGCAATATGGTGTTTACTGCCTGTGACACGGCAGTTTCGAGACTATAGGCAGCGTTGAACTAAACCCTATTATCATAGATTCTAAAGTTTCATTGAAACCTTCAAGTTGACAAAACCACGTTTGAGGTGACCCGGGATTAGGACAAACATCACCAAGCTCTTTCTTCTATCTCTCATGCTGACGGCAATTGTATTGCCAGCTGATTTCGCAGCCGCTCAAGTGGAAGCCTCCCCCCACGTGACAATAATCTTGGCTCCATCAGTTGAGCGCACATGGTCTGACATTGACCTGCTGTACGATGGACAGTGGCACGACTCCGACGAAGTACAGGAGGAAATTGACCGAATCCATGATCTTGTACCTGAGCTCGTCGATATGGAAGTGATTGGGCAGAGCTTTCAGGGCAAGAACATAACAAGCATGCGTATCACCAATGAGCTCTATCCGGGACAAAAGGCTAAGACTTTGGTAGTCGGCCCACACCACGCTCGTGAGCAGATTTGTGTCGAAATGGCATTGAGATTCACTCTGTATCTTCTGAACTCTTATGGTGTGGATGAGACCATCACAGACTTCGTCGACACAGTAGAAATCTTCGTCATCCCAACAGTCAACCCTGATGGCCTCGATGGCGTAGTGAATGGCGGAAATCACTGGCTAAGGAAGAACCTTCGGCCCTTCGATAATGACGGTGACGGTCTCCTCGATGAGGATCCAATAGAGGATGTAGATGGGGACGGACACATCACTGCATACGATCTCTATACGAAGACAGGGCCCGGTGGTTCTCTCGAGTGGCAGTACACATACTTCGAAGGCATTGACAATGACGGGGATGGTCTGGTCAATGAGGACGAGATTGGTCTTGTCGATTTGAACAGGAACTATGAAGTGGGATGGGGTAATGACCAAGAATCCTCCAGTGATCCTCTAGCACAAACCTATAGGGGAGAATCATCCTTTTCGGAACCCGAGACTGTAGCATTCAGAGACTTTGCGCTGCAACACAGGTTCGCAATGGCTTATGCACTCCATTCCGGGATTAACACAACTTACTTCCCGACCACGTACGGCAATAACTGGGTAGAACCCTCATTGTACTTCTCAATCGTTGATGACCTACGTGACATTCTTCCACCCAGCTTCAACGAGATATACCATCTTGCTGAAGCACAGAAGAGCCGAATAATGACCGCCCCGGGTGGATACTGGGGCGACTGGATGTACTCCACACGTGACACTCTTGTGCCAATCACTTTCGAGCTGTATCACAATGGATCGGTTGATGGCCCTGGAGTGGTTACGGTCATCGAGGACAACTCGACGCATCAGATTGTCGAATTGATGCCTACCTTCATCTACGACTACTTCGCCCCTTCAGAATCACGCATCAACGATCTTTGGGAGGAGATTAGGGGAGGTTTCGACTACCTTCTTGAGATGACTCCCCGACTTGAGGTCAGCAGCGCTACGGTCTCAGGAGGTGTCGCTCACGGCGATGGCGTCACCCTGGGCTTCACAATGACATGTCATGGTCATAGGCTTGGCACAATAGATCAAGTGGAACTTATCGGGGCTAGCGATCTCTCTTTTGGCACTTGGGCTCCCTTAGATGCCGACAACACAGTTTCAACCACTGCAACGTTTCCTCTGCCTTTTGATTTGGTAGATATGAACTACACAATTAAGATTGGCAACGAATACGCAGGATATGCAATATTGGAAATCTCCGCAGGAGATTTCCAGACTGCAGATTACACTTTACAGATTGCTACAGGCATCGGCATTCTGTCGATTGTAGTTGTTGTCGTACTAATCGTGAGGAGAACCCGAACCTGAAGAGTTGTGTAAACGCCTCATCTCTTGATGCGGCAGGTGGTTACAACAGTCACAGGGCGCCTAAACTCATATGTGTGCCCTTGCTTCTCAGTGACGACACCGGAGGCGTGAACTATGCAGCTCGAGGTCTTCGAACTAGAGAGAATCCAGTCAGAATGGGAGCACTTAGTCAGGTTCAATCTGACTGAGAGTGGCGTCGAACCCCTAAAGATAAGCGAATTGGTGAGCGAAGATCAGATTGTGAATTGGCTGGCTGACACGAAGCTAGGATATTCTCAAACGAATGGCACAATACCTCTGCGAGAATTAATCAGTAGTCTGTTTCCGGGAACGGATGCGGACAATGTAATTGTCACAAACGGCGGTGCCGAAGCCAATTTCCTGAGCGTATGGAATCTTCTTAATGAGAATCCGGAACGCAATGAGATTGTGACGATGCTGCCTAACTACATGCAGATTCATGGTCTCTGCAAGGCTTTGGGCGGTATTGTGAAACCGTTCTATCTGAGAACACATGATGACACTTGGGTGCCTGACATAGAGGGTCTAAAGGAAGCGGTCACTAGCAAGACGATCGCCATATCCATCTGCAATCCGAACAACCCTACGGGTGCGGTTCTGCATGAAACCCAGCTGAAGGCTATCGCTGAAATCGCGGATGAGGCAGATGCATGGATTATTTCTGACGAGATATATCGGGGTGCAGAAATCGGTGGTCCAATGACCCCTTCGATGTTCGAACTCCACGACAAAGTCCTTGTGACGAGCAGCCTCTCGAAGGTCTATGGATTGCCAGGATTAAGACTTGGTTGGATAGTAAGCATAGACAAGGACATTATCAAAGGTCTCTGGTCCTATTCTGACTATACAACAATCTGCCCCTCAAAGTTGAGCGACATGTTGGCGACTGTTGCGCTTCGTCCAGACATCCGTGCTCGGCTATTGGAGCGGACTATGAACAAAACACGAAACAATTGGGAGATTATGCGTGACTGGCTTGATACACACTCTGACATTTTCGAGTATGTTGTTCCCCGTGCTGGGCCATTCTGTTTTCCGAAGTACAATCTGAACATCGGCTCAGTAGACCTTGTTTACCGTTTGATCCATGAGAAGAGCGTACTGATTGTTCCTGGCGACCACTTCGGAATGTCCAAGCATCTTCGAATTGGTTTTGGGTACGGCGAAGACAATCTAAGGTCTGGTCTTGGTCTGATAGGAGAGCTCATTCAAACAATCAAGTGACCTAGCACCACTATGATGTCAGGAGTCTCTGCCCGAAATCGCTTCCAAACTCTCGTGCCTTTTGGAGGGCATCATCAGCCAGTGGGCCTCTGAAACCTACCACAAGGGCAGACAATCCTGGCTTGACAAGCGTGAGCCCCGACAGCTTTTCGGCTATCATCCCTTCCATCTTCCCAACCGCCCTGGACTTATGGTCGCCCATATATGTTTCAAAGCAGGCGGTTAGTTTTCCAGAGAGACCTTCCTTCCCTAGCTTGCCGATGAACTTCTTCATCCCACGTGTTGGACCTCCAGCATGTACGGGACAACCGAAAAGAATTGCGTCGGCTGCATGAATCTCCGTCGGCTCGATTTCCTTTGGCTTACTGAGGAACGTCCTAATCTCTCCGGTCTTCTCGATTCCTGCTGCAATCTCCTTGGCCAGTTGCTCAGTGTTACCAAACTGGCTTTCGTAAACAACCACGACTGATTTCATTAGGAGTCCACATCCGAAGTGGCATCTATGGCATACAAATAGTACGTAGCCGTCTCAGACTCCTCCTATTAGCTCCTTCAATCTTGCGCTTCTTAGTGAATCATAGATTCTCTCAGTGAAGAAGAGCATCGATCTCACTGAAACGACTCCACGGAATGAATGCACTCTTCTCATTACTTCCTCAATGTCACGTATGTGTTCGACAACGAATACGCAGAACATTGTTGGATGAATTGCAGAAACTGATGGATACCAGAACTCAAGCGGGTAACTCTTCCTTAGCCTATCAATGATCTCTTCATAGCCCGTGATATTCTCATTCCAGGAAACTTTCAGAGAAAACACTACACTTTGCCCTGTATTGATATTCCTCCAAATCGTGAATCTGATGACTTCCCCATCAACTAGGCGATTGATGATGCCTCGCACTCTTTTCGAAGTGAGCCCCGTTTGTCTAGCTATTTCTGATATTGGACTTCTTGGATTCTTCACAAGCATTTTGAGAACCTTGAGATCCAAATTTGTTAGGTCCTTTTTCTTTCCCCTATTGATCAAAATCGGATGGATCTCAACGTCCGCGACCCCCGGCTGCACACGTAGCAAGTTTCCAAGCTCCCCTATTCCGTCGGTTCCCACACAGTCACCATCGACCATAATGTCTCCCGAAGCGAGTGGCAAAACCACACTAATCATAGGATTCTCTCCCAAGCCATCGAATGTCTTGTCGTCGAAAAGCGTTCCATCTGTTTGTGCAATTGCCACTACATAATCGGCATCTATCATTGCGTAGCTAAGAACAACATCAAACCTTTCGATTACGCCTTCTTCAATCAAGTTGTCAATTCGTTTCTTGATAGCATTGGCACTCACTCCGTATCTGTTGGACAGGGTTTGATAAGATAGTCTGCAATTCTCCTCCAAATCCGTGAGAATGCCTTTGTCAATCAAGTCCAAAAGAGACACCACGCAGCTTTAGCAAGACTGAGAAGGCCTATTGAAATTACCTGACCAAGCCGAAGACGAATCCTCCGCTCGATTTGCTGTTACTCTTCTATCTGTCCGGGTTCAACAGCAAATGTGATTATGACAAAGAGATTGTCCGGGCTGTTTGGAAGAACGGTCATCTCATGCAGATCAATTGATTCTTCTTTCTTGACTCTGTCTATGCATCTCTTCAATTGACTGAAACTAACGCCTTGGAGGGAGTACGTGAATTGATAGCCCTCCGTCCCGTATCCAGAGTTGATCTTTTGTCCAAGGCTGCCGATTTCTTCTTCAACTATTTTGACTAGGCCCATCTGTTATCATCTCACAATGTCAGATTGCGCAGGAGATACAGAATTCGAGATATTAGGGTTGCTGGTGCCTCTAAAGCGTGATTTTACGGCAGAAGAAGTGTTGGATATCTATCTACGCTCTCTGCCGCTCCCGGAACTAGGTAACTCCCTGACCCGTTATAGTCACTCCAAGAATTGCCTATCTCTTTGCCATCGTCCCAATAGTTCTCTGAACCATTGTCTAGAGCATTTGTCTCATTGTTCCATCCGATGCTGTTCAACCAGCTACGAATGACGTAGCACTTCTCTCCAATGCAGATTCCTACTCTCTCGTTATGAACTACTTTGTTTTGCTGTATCATCCAGTTTGTGCATTGGTAGTCAATTTGGATTCCTTGAACGTTGTGCCAGAGTGCGCTATGCGAGATTGAGCAGTTGTTGCTGAACTGGGCTAAGACTCCCCATTCATAGTTTGTCAGGTTCAGAGAGCATGTGACCGTGTCATTTGAACCAACGATGAATGCCCCAACGGCTCCGCGGGGACATGAGACCTTGAAATCATCATAGTACCAATCACCAGACCCACCTGCCATCACACAATCGTAAAACCCAACGTGGGCGGAGAGTGTCGCATTCACTCCTGTGTTCACCTCCAGGAATGTGCAGCTCGATACATTCGAATGCTCAACGAAAAAGAACGTTACTCCCTCATCGATCTGATTGAAGAAGCATTCGTATACGAACACATTGCTTGCACTCTCGACATAGACTCCCTTTGAGTACAGCTGTTTGTCACCATGGAAGAAGCAGTCTTTGATTACGATATTGAGACTTACGTTCCTTATGAAAACACACCAACGATCCGCAATAATATAGTAGTCCTCGATTACGTACGGATATTCAAATGTACCATTCCCTCGCCATTCTTCACTAATCGCCTTCTCATGTAATTCAGAATCGTTAGTGATTCGAATTGGTGCATGGTCTTCTTGCCAAATCTCCGGGAGAGTCACGGGTGTTGTTGTCAGGGATGGCCCATTCTCTGGCTGAGGCATGAACACACTCGAAATGCCAAGTGTAGCAGCCACAACAACCACAATCACAACAACTGCGATTCTTTGTGAGCTCCCGCCAGAATCGTACCCCATAGAAGCCCTCCATCATAGTTCTTTCCATTGCCACGCATATTACGGTTTCCCTTGACGACCTCTTTGTGCAGTAGCTGACACATTTCAAGGAATCCTCACGGATTCCTTGACTCAATGACTCTGCTCCTGAAGAGTAAACGGCTTCGTACAAGCCTTGGCAGTGACCGCCAACTCACATCCTTTACTGAGAACGTGGCAATGGTCGACCTCTGATCAGTGAGTTTCAGTAATCTCAATCGTTTCAGATTCAGCACTAGAATGTGAGTCTTTAGTTCTTCCAAAGAACCAGTAGAATAGAAGGACGCCAACAATATAGAACAGACTTGCAAAGGCGAAGGGAGCTCTGACCAAACCCGCAGCTAAGAGCATTCCTCCTATGTTTGCACCAACTCCACGAGCCAAAGCATCTCCTGCATTGATCAATCCCATTGCTGTAGACTGTTCCTCTCTCTTCAGCCCTTCCATAAAGAAGACCTCCATGACAGGTAGCTGAACATTCATGAAGACATTCCTGCTTACGTACGCAATGGCAGCAATTCCAATGTTAGGAGACCAAGATAGCATCAGAAGGAATGGTATTGAAAGAGACTGTGATCCAATGATGGTCCATGTCTTTCCAATGCGTTCTGTCAGAATCGGATACAGAAAATTCGCACTGGCTAAAACGACTGTATTGATTCCAAAAATCAATCCGATGGTTGAAGAGTCAACATTGAAGGCCTTGTTGAAGAAGATGTTCATAAACATGATGAAGAAGCCAGCACCAAGACCCGTGATTGTCCAATGTGATGCATACTTTCCGATGAACTCTGAATTCTCAAGGTTTCTGATGTTGAAAGTCAGTTCCTCTGAAGTTGGAGTGTCTTTTGTCATTGGGAGGATTGCTAGCAGACTTGCAAACAAAGGGATTAGTCCAGTATAGAGTGTGAACTGGTACGAAGACATCAGTGTGTCCGCAAATCCAAAGTGAAGCCACAGCTCAGGAAGATATCCTCCAATGATGAAGCCAAAGAAGTTTGCAATAATCCAGAATCCAAATCTTACACTAAATAGGTGAACTCGTTCTTCCTCAGTTGTTACTGAGACAGTATAGGGGGTGAAGGCTACATTTTGAAGTGCCCATCCTATACCGATGATGCCTTGAGCTATCAGAAGCAGTATTGGGGATGGTGTTGTATAGAGAAGAGCTGTAGCTAGGATTACAAGAGAGGATCCACCAAGGAGTGTATTCTTCCGAGATTTCCGATTAGTATAAACTCCTGCAAGAATCGCGATTGTAGCAGTTACAAAGAGAGAGA
>CP070761.1:2009491-2071076 GCA_020348985.1 Candidatus Thorarchaeota archaeon
ATACTGCAAAACTCATCAGAGTTGCGACTCCTCCCGCAGCAATGAAGCCACTCATCGGAAGTAGAGCAAGAACTGCGTAGACTGCGGCAAGCACAATCCCTACAACTAGCCGAATAGTAGATGGTGAGCCGCCGAACAACACCATTTCAGTATCGTCTTCATTGACTACAGTGGATTCGTCCATACTTGGTCTCAACCAATGGGTTGGTCGAAAGCGTTTGCTTTATGATTGTTGCCCTGGGTCTACATTGGATAGAAATCCCAATAGTGGGTAAACTTCCATCCCCGACCTACCCTCTTGATGTCCTTCTCAAGATCGATGAACTTTGTCCCTTCGAATGGGTAGAATCGCATGTTATCATCGTCATCACAGACCATGAGGTCGGGTCGTCCGCCCTCACGCCAGAAGCCTGGGAGGTAATGCCAGTCGTCCTTGAAACCCCTTCCAGTGACCGGATAGGGAGGGTTGGCAAACACATTGCTGTCCCTGTTGGGATCAAGTCGGCCAAATTGGTAGAGCATCAGATCCTTGTTCTTTTTGCGCACCATCAGATCAGTTGTTCCATTGCGCGTCCACTCTTCTGCCATGTAGTGTGTGAAGTCTTTCCCGAATCCCCGTCCCACACGTTCAGGCCGACCCTGATCTCTGAAAGTGTGTCCATTAAATGGATAAAGATGGAGCTCTCCATTCTCCCTGCGCACCATCAAATCGGGGAAGTTCTGTCCACGCCAATATCCCGGCAACAAGTCAGGGTACTTCTCCTTGTCGAATCCATCACCTATGAACTTTGAGCGCCCCAAGTCATCAAATTCACGTCCGTTCCATGGATAGAGTCTCAACTTGCCCTCATCATCTCTGACGATGAGGTCTGATGTTCCATTGTCAGTCCATTCGGCAACGTAATAATCCCATTCGGGAAGGAAACCTCTACCTACTCTGCGACCAGTGTCATCGACGAAGAATGTCTCATCTCGAAACGGGTAGTATCGCAGGTCCCCGTCCTCCTCAAGAACCACCAACCCAGAACCGCCGCCAATCCTCTTTCGAAATCTGGATGGATGGCCGGGGTCCCAGTAGCCAGGGAGATACACTTCGAATTCCCAGTTGTCACCGACCTTGATACCCGTTTCCACATCATCGGGAGGATAGAAAGTAACGTTGCTCCCGACCTGGAAAAGCGGATACCATCTGAGGTCACCATTGTCTTTCCTAACAACAAATCCAGGCATCGTTCAATCGCCATTCCTTCGATGGCGTACTATTCACTTCCGCAGTTTTATTGTTTTGTCTGCTGAAGCGAACTGTGTTCTCACATGGGACAACAACTCTTTTAGGCCGCATCTCATCGTGCGGCCACGACGAGTGGAGGCCCTCCCGATGAGTCAAGAGGAGTCGTTCGATGTTGTTATTGTAGGTGCTGGTGTCCTCGGCGTAGCCACAGCATACTATATTCAGAAGAACAGTCCTGAAAAAACGGTTCTAATTGTTGACAGATACCTCGCTGCGGGTCAGGCAAACACTGCAATGAGTGCGGCCGCAGTCCGGAACATGTTCGCTTCCTCCACGAATCAACTACTTACAGATACCTCCATCAAATATTTCGAGCATGTCCAAAACGAGATAGGATATGACTTGCTTTTCGAAAAGTGTGGATACCTCTGGCTTTTGAGTGACATCCAGTTCAACAATGACAGTGTGAAAACCTGGATGGAAAGGATGGAAAGATCAGGAATCAGCTATCACGTCTACAACAAGCAAGAACTGAAAGAGATGATCCCGGGGTTGAATGTGGATTTTGAGGGTGACGAAGAAGCAGAGTTGATGAATCTTCAAGAGGTCTCGTGGGGTCTGTTTGGAGCAGACTGCGGCGTCCTCGATCCGACCCGTCTTGTTGAGTACTACCTCGAGGAATTCAAGAAGATTTGCCATGAGAAACCAAGGTTCGGAGTAGACGTTCAGGAACTGCTCCTAGAAGCTGACCCGAAATTGGATCTGCCTGGAGAACCATATGTGTGGCAGAAAAAGAAAGTCACAGGCGTCAAAGCAAACAAGGGTATACTAAAGGCTGAGACCGTCGTCTTGGCAACAGGTGCTTGGGCAAATGAGCTTCTCGACCCAATAGGTATAGATAGTCAGACTAAGGCCAAGAAACGGCAGTTGTTCGTTGTGCATGCCGAGCATAAGGAGGATTTGAAATCGGTTCTCTTTTCGAATGGTTTCAACAAGTATGGTTGTATTCCATTCACAATTCTTCCCTCAGCAGGAGTCTATTTCCGTCCACAACTCCAGGAGCTAGGGTTCTGGATTGGATGTGGAGACAAGGAAGGCCGCGCATACAAGTATGTCCAAAGCGATGAGGATCTGGTTCCAGAGGGTATATACTACGAGAATAGTATCTATCCAGTACTCTCCAAGTACTTCCCTGCATTTGAAGACACTCGGCCAACTAACAGCTGGGCAGGAGGCTACTGCTATAGTCCAGACCGTATTCCGTTCGTCTACAAAAAGTGCGGGGTCTTGGTTGTGAATGGTGCGAGTGGGTCCGGAATAATGAAAGCGGATGCACTGGCAAGAATCGCCGATGCTTTGTTGAGAGGGGAAGAGGTAACCGAGCTGTTCGGAGGAAAACACATCTCCTCAACGGCACTTGGCCAAACAGATAGAGATATCGAAGTGGAGAGCGTGGTCATATAGTCTGCACATTCGGCCGTCAATGTGTTAGTCACACTGATATACGGTTGTTCAGAATTTCAGGTGAGGTGAAAAGCGGTGAGCAGTGAAAACGCCAACATTTGGACAATGACAATCACAGCATTGGATAGCGGAATCGAATACGAGAGCTTGAACGAAGCGCCAGATGAGCCACTGCTCGTCGAGATGGTGGGAATACAGCCTGAGCACTTCCCTGTGCTCTCTCGCAGATTTGGCATCGACCTTGAGGATTTGGAGGACCTCACGGACCTCGATGAACGTCCCAGGGTGCAAATCGAAGACGACTTCGCAATGATAGTTGTCCGAGTTCCTGTCGACTTAGAGAAGAAGGAGAGGGAGTACTCTACCTATCCTGTTGGTCTCTTTACAGACGGCGATTCGCTTTTGATAATGAAGCACGCGCAGGTTCCGATTAGAAGGAAGGGACTTCACAAAAAGGCCCAGAAACTAATGACCCCACCCGAGATAATCTATAACCTTTGGGAAGTAGTAATCCATTCATTTGAAACGATGCTTGATGTGATTGAGGATACAATAAAGAAGACCGAAGATACATTACAGGCGGAACTGTATCCTTCAGGCATGAACAGATTTTACACTCTTTCTTCTGATGCTGTGTATTTGGAAGCTGCATTGAAATCAAACATGCGGGTCCTACGACGCCTGGTTCGAAAGCCAAAACTGGGAAACATCGAACTCGATTGTGAAAGGCTGGAAGAGCTTGTGGTAGACCTTCAACAACAAATGGAACTCGGAAGAATCTACAGAGAGCTAATCGCCAATGCAATGGATGCCTATGATACAATCGTTGGTCATAATTTGAATAGAGTGATCAAGACGTTGACTTCCATTTCGCTCCTAGTAAGCGTCCCCACACTGATTGCTTCTCTCTTTGGGATGAACGTTATTCTCCCAGGTGTCAACGAGCCATCAACGTTCCTTCTCATTCTTCTCTTGAGTTTGTTGATCACAACTCCGCTTCTAATGTTCTTGAGAAGGAAAGGTCTCGTATAGGGTTTCCAACAAGTACTCGCTCACTTTATTTGTCAGCGTGCCCACCGGTGAATCATGAAAGTAGGAGTGCTCACCAGCGGCGGCGATAGCCCCGGAATGAATGCGTGCCTAAGGGCCATTGTCAGAGTGGGAATCAGCCGAGGTCTCAGCATCTTTGGAATGCATGGTGGACTCCAAGGATTGCTTGACCGTTCCATATTTGAGCTGACTGCCAGAGACGTATCGAACATTGTCCATCGGGGAGGAACATTCCTGACAACCGGCCGATCCGCTGAGTTCAGAACCGAGGAAGGGCAGAAGAAGGCTGCACGGATTCTTACTGATGAAGAGTTTGACGGGCTTTTGGCGCTCGGTGGCAATGGTACGATGCAAGCAATGACAAAGCTATGCAAGCTTTGGGACGGATTGATAATTGGGCTTCCGGGCACGATCGACAACGATATTCAAGGAACTGACTACACAATAGGATTTGACACTGCAGTCAACAATGCCGTGAACGCGATCGACAAGATTCGAGACACAGCTCAGGCTTTCGACAGAACCTTCCTCATAGAGGTAATGGGGAGAGATTCGGGACATATTGCCGTCCATGTGGGAATATCTTGCGGAGCAGAAGCAATCGCTGTGCCTGAGACTCCAACTGACCTGAACGAGATTGCGACTATTATCAAGGAGGGCAGGGCGAGAGGCAAAACCTTTGCGTTCATAATTGTCGCTGAAGGCGATGAGGAAGGAGACGCCCGCACGATAGCCAAGAAGCTATCCGATGCAACTGGAGAGAATTGTCGAGTGTCCGTTTTGGGATACATCCAGAGAGGAGGGAACCCCACGCAATTCGATAGAATACTTGGAACCAAGCTTGGGGCATATGCTGTTGAATGCCTTAAGAAAGGGATCTCAGGAGTCATGGTGGGCGAAATGGGAGGGGAGCTTGTCCTCACGCAATTTGAGGACACATGGAGTAGTCAAAAGGGACTCGATCTCTGGCTCCTTGGACTAGTTGATGAGCTGTCTATCTGAGAGACTCACCTATGCGCTTCCCACTTCAGATCCATTGCGTCGCCTTGTGTAAAGAATGATTATCACGACTACGCCACCGGCAGCTGTAGCTAGTGCAACACCAAGCTCAAGGGGGAATCCAAGCGGAAGGGTTGTTGTCGTTGTGGTCGTTGTTGTAGTGGTTGACGTTGTTGTCGATGGTGTTGTAGTTGTTGTTGTCAGAGGAACTGTCGGCCACAGATTCTCAACTTCCTCAGGGGTCGGAATGTCTGGGAAGATGTTAATCGTCATTGGCGACTCTTGTTGCTCTTGAGATATGAGTAGAAGACGTGTGCCATTTGCCTGAACGTCAAGGGGAACTTCGAGAGTAGTCCCACTCGTGGCATATGATCCAAGAGTTTCATTCGTATCGATTGAATGGACATAGTAACTTCCTGTAGGCAAGCCGAATCGACCAATGTCTAGAGTGTAATTCAGAGACCGAGGCTCGTTGTAGAAGTTGGAGATACCAGCCAGAATCACTCCAGGCTCAATCTCTGCTTGTGTTACCAACATCTTCTCATATCCTTGCTGAGCTACTGGTGTCGTGAGGTTCAATCTGTTCTCTAGAAAAGCTCTCGTTACATTCCTGTGCAGGAATCGGGTCTGATTGTGTTCCGGCAAGAATGTATCAACCACATCATTGAACATTGGATTGTGGTTCGTTCTAGAGGACCTCGGACCCCAATACAGTGTCCATCCTTCATCCGGATTTGATGAGTTTCTGTACATGACAAGAGGATGGTAGTCTAGTTTTGTAAGACTGGAATCCTCCTCAACATGGTAGAAATCACCTATTGGTGTGTGGTCATGTGTAAGAGTATCGTTCCTCAAGTAGTGGATACTTGACTCTAGGCTATCATATTCGATTGAGAGATTCAGCATATTTGGTCTAGTCTCATTAAAGTAGAGATGACCGCCAATCTGCTCTTGAATCACGCCCGTCTCCATGAGAAACTTCACCGACCTTGTTGCATTGGCATAGACATTCTTCTGTTCCCAGCCGAAACCTCCCAAGAGAACAAGATTCCCTCCAGACGCCACATAGTCATTCAGCTTCTGAACCACTTCTTCGTAGTAGGCTTCCTCGTTGGCGATTATGACTTCATACTGTGACAGGTTAACATACAGGTTCATCAGGTTCACTTGACTAAGCACGTCGTATTCGTTGAACAGACCATACTCTGATGCGAATCCAGTTTGGTAGGATATGAGATAGTCACGCAAGACAAGAATCTGCGACTTCGGCTTGAAGACTGGCATCTTCTCAAGCTCTGCATTCAATCGATTCATGTATAGAAACTGCTGCTTTCCTAGGACGTCTTCACGTCCCCAGTTCCACCCGTGCAAATAGTGCCACGTGAACCAGGTCAACGTGTCCACTCCCGAGAGATACGTCAGCCATGCGTTCCTTCGAAGATGCTCAAAACCCCCATTCCATCCTTCGTTCTCTGGCCATGTTTCCTGACCCCAAGTTGTGAAGTGGTAGTCCTTTTCAGGGAAGGCGGTTTTGTAGGCCCGGATCCATTCGTACATCCAGAATGGATTATCATATGCCATATAGTAGAACAGATTGTCTATGTACGCATCCGCCTTCAACTGACTGATGTCCATGCCTCCCGTCCAGACTGGGGGAGCTCCGGGATGCATGAAGAATGCTTGAAAAACCAAGACATCTGGCCACTTGGCCTTAAGATAGTCATAGATGTGGTTGAAGAGCCAGATCGTCTTTTCTCTCTGCCATTCCCAGAGCACAAACTCCTCGGTCTTGTTAATCGGTGTTTCCCACCTTAGCCAGAAGCCAGTCTCCGAGTTATATGTCGTGTTCAGCTTCTCGTACTTGTCTTGTTTGCTAAAAAAGGCAAGAGAACCTGCGGGTTCCTCGCTTGAGAGTGTCAGTGCCCAAATCCACTCAGGCTCAACGAAACTAAGATACCAATCAATCTCATCGTCTAGAAGCTCAAGAAGTGTGAGGTTGTAGCAGAAATCTATCGCGGTCGTATTCCAGGCGATTTCTCCATTGAAAAAGGGGGCCCACCAATCGAGCTTCATGTTGACTCTAACGCCGCTTTCTGCAAGGTCTCTGATGACCTCGGCTTCCCATGGGTAGTGAAAGAAGTCAGGTGCTGCCGCAAAGTAGGTTGGGTTTGTTGGAAGAATACGAATCAGTGCGTTCTCCATTTCCAATGCTCCGCCAAACCCTGTCGGGATTGCACCGACTTGGGAGACCGGGGTCGCTGCTAGTAACAGCAGGGAGAGAAAGTAAGTTAGCCGCTTCTTCAATGGCAGAACCGCCCTCATTATGCGAATTGACAACTTAAGTTTTGGTAGTTTTCTGAGCTGACATTGTTTACGAGTTTATCAATGCCCAGTTACACGTTATTGCATGAGGCGCACTGTGCAGACACGCTTGGTAGATTTCGATGATATGTCTCAGAAGAAAAAGAAGAAGACCCCTCAGAAGCCTCAGAAGATCAAGAAGAAGAAACCAAAGACACCAAGGAGTCAGCTGTGGAAGAAAACTATTCCCAAGGAAGAAGACTGGGCAGTCTGCAATTTCGATGGCACGGTCCTCTTTGTTCGCTTAGTGGCTGGGAGAATACATGTCCACGGAACAGAAGCAGTCTGCAAATGGTGCGAAAGTGTGTTAGAGATTCGCGAGGACAAGGTGTTTTGTGGAGGCCACTGTGGCAAGTACCAAGGTGAATTCTCCAGGGACTTGGATGCATATCTTCACTGGGAGGGAGCGAAATCTTGGACTTTGCGAAGACAAGTGGCAGAAGCAGAAGGACTTCAGTTAGAGGAAAGAGACCTCGAACCCATGACGTACGCACCTAATTGGTCCATTCTCGAGGAGTTCGAAGCGGATGACGACGAAGATTCATAGATGAGACTCTACCACTTGCGTCGCACGTCTTACAACTGCTAGCCAGTATCCTCCCGCAATCAACACAGGAGCAAAAAGAATGACCACTAAAGAGACGTTGAAGATATCATAGGAGTCCAATTGAGGACCACCCGTTATCACCGCCGGGATGATGAACTGAGCCACAAGACTGTCATGAGGATATGGATCGTTCCTGCCCATGGTTGATGAAAATGCGACAACGAGATCGTGTTCAGGAACCACATAGATATACTGCCCGTAAAGACCTGCGGCGCGATAAAGCCCAAGTGAAGGAATTGTCCACCATTGATACCCGTATCCTTGATGGTCCCAGAATAATGTGTGGCTGCTTATGGAGGTGTTGACCCACTCCGAAGAGACGATCTGCTGACCGTCCCAAGTTCCGTTGTTCAAGAATAGGTAGCCAAACTTCGCCATGTCTCTTGTTCTAATTGAGAGATCATATCCGCCTTTGTACCAACCCGCTGTATCATGATACCAGCGAACATTGTCTATGCCAAGCGGGCCAAAGAGATACTGCTCCGCAAAATCAAGCGTGGTCATTCCTGATGCCACCTGCACAATTGCCGCCAAAAGGTGAGACGCACCTGTGTTGTAGTGCCACAATTCTCCTGGTTCGGCAACCATGTCCAGATTGAGAGAGTATTCAACACCATCTCCTGTGTTCAAGTGGTAAATACCATTGGCAGGTGAGTCGTATGGTGCCGTGGTTTCGTCCCAAAACATACCTGACCTCATAGTGAGAAGATGCTCGATCGTAATCCTGTCTCGCCGTTCATCCATGTTTGTGATGTTGTAGTCTGGGAAAAAGGAGAGCAGAAGCTGGGACACATTGTCCAGAAAGCCCTTGTCAAGAGCAATACCAATGAGAGCTGATGTGAAGCTTTTTGTGACCGAATACAGAAGATGTGTGCTGTTCTCGTGATATATCGTGGAAAGCGGGAACTCCTCCAGCACTATTCGTCCATTACGCACAACTACCATGGACTTTATTGGAATAGTCTCGTTCTCAATGTAGTCCATCATTTCTTGGAGCTTGGCCGAGTCCATTCCTTGTTCCTCGGGAGTCGAGTTAAGCCACCCCTCTGTGGGCCAATAGTCACGTTCGACAGATTGTGCAAGCGCTCGATTCTCACCGACTGAGGTTCCGAATGAGACGGATGAAAGAAGGATGATAATAGCTATCCCAGTCAATGTTAGCATTCGATTGGATCTTCGTAGTCGTAGGCTCATTACGTCACCACATCAGGATGATTAGTCCCAGCCAATAGGCAATAGCAACATAGGCCAGGAGCCAGTATTGAGATCTTCTCTGTTCTCTGAAGTGCGTTCTAGATAGAAGGAAACCAAGACAAAGGTAACCTGCGAAGATTCCGAGTGCCCAAGGCACAATCGCACCAATGATTGCTGGAACTGCCCCGGTCATTTGGCTTCCATCGAGAACAAACGTTCCGAATTGAAGAGTGCCTCCAAAGTAGCCTATCTTAAGCACCAGAGCAAGACAACCGAGAATCGCCCTTGTTGATACAACCATACTTGTTGTTAGAAGGAACATCGAAGGTGCAAAGCTCTTCCGGATTGGCTTGATGAGTAGTGGAATGAGAAAGACAATCCCAACAATGAGAGTGTAGAGAACTAGTTCGGACCCAATCTCACTGAATAAGTCCGGATTGTCTCCGATAACAGATGTGAAGAGGATCCAGCTCCAGGGCTCGTGAAAGAGGTCAATTCCTCCAAGAGGCAATGGGAAGCCACCGTACCATGGCAGAGTTCCAATCCAGCCGCCATGGAATGGAGTCTGAAGTATCACAATGCTGATGGTCCTTGCAAGTCCATTGCTGCCTTGTGTGATCGGAATGGCAACATCAGCCATAATGTAGTAGAAAGCACCTATCAGGTTGCTAGATAGGAAAACGATGATAGACAAATACGCCAACTTCAGCTTCATAGATGGTCCGGCTCTGTCGCCCTGTTTGGGAACACCATCACTGAACGGATTGATCAGAAAGGAAACCAATCGTCCCAAAATACCTCCGACAGCTTTTCTGTCAATAGCTATGATAATCACAATGAATGAGAAGACAATTACAGGTATCAGATACACAAGGAAGTCTGCAATTGCCACGGGTATCTCAAGAATCGTCATTTATCAGACCGCCTTACTCATTTTGGGAGAATGTGCAGAATGCATTAAAGCGCTTCTCACCCTGAGAGAAGGTTTTGGGCTATCAGCGGGTCTATTCTGCCGAATAGATAACCAAAATGTTCGGAAATTGGCAGACCTTGCTGACTGAAATCGACAATCTTATGATGGAAGACAGCACATCGCTTGTTACTCGTGACTTTGTGTCGTTGACGAGGGTGGGATTCGTACTTCAATCACAGAGGATTCATTCAAGGGGAGTATAGGACTATGGCCACCAAACAGAGAGGTAGCCACCATATCATTCTGTCATTCTTGGTAGCTGTATTCATTCTTACAATGTTCACATCTTTATCTAACAACCTAGAAACACGACTTCTTGACTCTGAAGCAAAAGGTGACGACTGTATCCATGAATCGAGGTTGCTCACGGGAAACCCCCATTCCAATATCACTATCGCAAACGATACTGACTTCGCACAACAGAAGATTGTCGAGTCCTGGTCTGGTAACGGGTCAGAAGGCAATCCGTATATCATCGAAGGCTACGATATAGACATGGCCTCAGGTCCTGGCAGGTGTATAGAGATTAGAAACACGAGGGTTCACTTCATAATTCAGGACTGTTATCTCACTGGTGCGTCACAAACTCAAGGAATTGGGATTTATCTAGAGAACGTGACAAATGCAGCAATTCTTCGCAACACAGTATCCAACTGCTGGAGGGCAATTCACCTAGCTACTAGCTGGAACATCAACATTGAAGATACGACATGTTCTGCATCTGACTTGGCAGTCGCGCTTGTGCTTTCTCATAACAACACCGTTGTAGACAGCGTCATGTCGGATGCCATTCATGGATTACATCTTGACACTTCGCACCAAAATGAGCTTGATAACAACACGTGCATCAAAAACACAAACGGCATCTACCTAACAAGCAGCAACCTAAACAACATAACCCGGAGCAATTGCACTGGCAATACTGAAGATGGTATCAAATTGGCATCCTCAACTCAGAATCTTCTTTTCAACAACACTTCTTCCAAGAACGAGTGGCATGGTATTGACTTGAGATTCACTGATCAAACCATGATAGCGCACAACACTCATAGCTACGCTGTTGAATTCATGGTTGCCGAAGAAGAGCCTCCGACTTGGGACGAGACCCCCGAGGACCAATACGTCTATCCATGGACTAGCCTATCTTGGGATCTCAATGCCTCAGATCCAAGTGGGATAGATGCATGGTGGGTCAATGACACTGTCAATTTCGCCATTGATGCAAACGGAATTCTGACAAATGCAACAATCCTCACTCATGGCAACTATGGTATACGAGTATTCGTGAATGACACTAATGGCAATATACTGACATACGATTTGACAGTCTATGTTGACTTGATTGCACCGTACATCCATGCACCAATCACAATCAATGGCGATGCTGACTTTGCATCAATAGCACAGAAAGAAGGATGGCAGGGCAATGGGTCAATCACGAATCCGTACATAATTGAGAATTGGCACATCAATGTCGTTGGTCTCAGCGTAGATTGCATCGAGATTCGTAACACCAATGCATACTTCGTTATCAGATTCTGTCTTCTCGAGGGTGATAAGGTGTGGTTCAGATATGGCGTCGATCTGTTTAATGTGGATAATGGAACGCTTTCAAACAACACATTCATTGCACTACATAGAGCCGTACAACTCGAAGCGTCAAGTTATAGCCTGATTGCCAACAACACCTGTCTCAACAGCACATATGGGATTCGTCTTGTCGATTCGAATGAATGGAATGACATCGTTAACAACACATGTAGAGAGTGCTGGCGAAGTATTGAGTTGTGGACCGGTTCCAACAATAACTATGTTGGAGGCAACTTCGTCACCAATGGCGAAAGTGAAGGCATCAACGTGGAAGGGTGTTCCTACATCACCATAGAGAGCAACTTTGTAACCAACTGCCTATCTGGAATAAACTCGTACAACTCATTTGACATAGAGATTTCCAACAACACGTGTAGTGGCAGTTCAACTGGTATCAATATGGCCGGCTGCGAAAGATTCACAGTTCTGAATAACGTCTTGTTTCTGAATAACCGAGGAATATCAGCCTCGCTATCGAACTGGTCTCATTTCACTAACAATTCAATCTCCGATCAATCACAAATGGGAATCAGCATAGAATCAAACTGCCATCACAACATATTCAGCAACAACACATGCATTAGAAATGAGTATGGAATACGTGTCTGGTATGGTAACTGCGTCAACAACTCGTTCTATTGGAATGTGCTTGTCAATAGCACAGTAGATGATGCCTACGACGTCGGGACCGATTCTGTTTTTGACTACAACCACTACTCAGATTACTCAGGAACAGACTTGGATCTTGATTGGATTGGAGACACTTCACATTCAATAGTTGGCGGAGCAGGAACAGTAGACCTTCATCCGCTCATGTACCCACCATTTCCATTTGATTGGAATGAAACTCTGGCTGATCAGAATCTCGAGATTGAGTCGCCCCTTCTTGTTGAGCTGGGCACTAACCCACCAGCCCCGATGGGATATTGGTCGATCAACGACACAGTCCATTTCGCTGTAGACGAATGGGGCGTGATTTCAAACTCCACTCCTCTATCTCTAGGAACCTATGGTGTTGAGGTTGTTGCGTCGAACATCTACGGTATCCGACTAATAGGAGCATTCAGCATACACGTCGCACCGGGATCTCCACCGAGATGGGTTGAGACTCCAGTCGACCAACTCATTGAGTACGGAGAAGCACTCCTGTATGACTTGGACGCAACCGATCCTTCTGGAATCGACAGATGGTGGGTCGACGACACCATAAGATTCTCAATTGACTGGCAAGGAAGGCTTTGTAACGCCACGACTTTGACTCCTGATGACTATGGAGTCGAAATATTCGTCAGTGATATTCATGGGTACACAATCTCCGCAAGAATATTAGTTCAAGTTAGAGATACGACTCCGCCTGATTGGACAGTATCAATACATGACATTGTCATTACTTATGGCACACCTTTTGAGTATCAGTTTTCAGCTTGGGATTTGTCAGGAATAGATGGATGGGAAGTCAATGACACAGCCCGATTTGCAGTTGACGACACGGGACTTGTCACCAACAGAGTCGTACTGCAGGTTGGAGAGTATAATCTCGCAATAACAGTGAGTGATTCATATGGCAACTCCAGAACTGCGATTATTGCATTGTCAGTACAACAGACCGGACCAGGGTTCGCTGACTTGAACCAGGTCTTGACACTTGCGATCATAGCTGGGTCAGTAATAGGTGGCGTAATGGCAGTCATGGCCTTTGCTTCCTGGCTCAGCAAAAGAAGAATCGCCCAGGCAAAGCAGAAACAGAAGGAAGAATAGGACATGAGTGTCAGAGACCTTCTTGACGAGTTCCTTGAAGATTGAACACCAAAAGCAGATACTATCGAAACAATAATCTAGTGCCCTGACACCGTATCTGGCTATGACCGAAATACCGATGGCGGACCCTGGCGTCGCGGCAGGGGAAAGGCCCAGAGAAGTCACGTACGCTGCATTCATCGTGTTTCTTGACGCAATTGCTGGACTCGTTTCCGGAGCAATCAGCTACATGATTTGGGAAGACTGGACAGCTGGTATTGGGGTTATTCTTGCTCTGATTGCCTTCTGGTTGTACTTCCAGATACTGAAGCAGGACAACCAGGCATGGACACTAGCTGTAATATTCAACATTGCTGCAATCTTTCTGTATGCGTCTGGAGGAATAGTCAACAACTCGGCAGGAATCCTACTCAGCATCATATCTGTGATCTATCTGAACTTGCCAGATGTCAGAAAGCACTTCCAGTGATTTGTATCAAAGATTCATCTCGTGAAGAGCATACTCGCGTCCGGAGTATTCTTCCGGTACTATCATGAGGGCCGGAGCCCATTCCGTAGCGTTGGGCCCTAGGAAGAAAACGGCCCTCTCTATTTCAGATAATTCCAAATCGTCAAGGATTCTGGCCATGACATCTACGAACATGGACCTGCTGAGGCTGAAAACGGAATAGATCGCTGAAGTTCTCCCATCTCTCTCCCTTTGCAGAAAGTAATAGAGGCTTTCCACTATCCCCTTTTCATCTATCATCAGCATGAACTCTGAAGTCTCGCCAATCTTTTGGATGCCTTCGATATTCTTTCGTTCAAACTGCCAAGCACTCGGAAGTGTGTTTGCTTCTACGAGACTTGGATTCTTCCTCAGGACATCCAGGAGTCGGGCTGCATCAACCTTCAAAGGTCGAAGATTAGGACTCGGGGTGGGGTGTGGGGGAAACGGACGAGTCAGCTGGAAGTAACCAACTCTGTTGACCTCTCTGAATCCCAAGGACCTCGCCAGATGCATTGAAGCGACATTTCGGCTTCCAGTGGCGTACCATAGCGTCTTGACAGATTCACGCCTTGCAGTCTCTATCAGATTCTTGGTTATTGTAGAGCCATAATGTCGCCTCTGGTGTTTTAGTGAAACCCTCAGACCCCTTACCCATGCGTCCGAAGTGTCCTTCATAAGTTGCAACGCACCAAAGCCAATCAATTCACTTTCAATGAACAGGCCAAGTAGATGCCAGCATTCATCCTTAGTCCAGTCTTCGAAAAGAAATGGAACGTAATCTTCATCCCACACCGTTCTTGAGACTCTATTTACGGCATCAGCATCATCAATTGTTAGCTTTCGGAGCTCAACGGTCATAGGCTTGCGTCAGTACGACTTCTTTATGAATCGTGTGTAATGCAAAAAGATGTCCTCCGGAAGGGACATCATTGCTTCTGGAAAACCAGACAATAGTGATGGTGAACGTTGGACACGTATGTCGTAGGGTATCCCCAGCATCCCAAACGCTTGTTATCTTGGCACCAAATCTGCTCTTGCTTCAACAAGAAAGTCCTAGATAGTCGTGCAGCCAAGTCCCATGCTATAGGCCGCATTGTGCCGTCTACATCTCTCATGTTCTGCGCGACCACAACAATGTATTTGCCTTGCTCAACGAAGGAACCTGCTTCTTCTAGTATTTGTGAGACTGCTTCTATGTATCTGGAGTACTGCCCAATGTTTCCGAGGTCCTGATGTGATTCGCTATAGTACTGCTTCAGACCACTCGACTTCCGATCTTTGTGAACCGAATCATTTCCTCCACGAGACTTCCTCAACATATTCCAGTACGGCGGGGATGTCATGAGGAAATCGAACATGGGCGGATTTCCTTCAAAATAGGTCTCCAAGAGCTCGGTGATACACGTTGAATCTCCTACAATGATTTCGTAGAATCCTTCGCCGTCTATCTCTCGAAGTGCCTGTTGAGCCACTGAAACAAAATCGGGATCAAGCTCAACTCCAACCGAGTTTCGGCTCAGCAGCTTGGAAGCAACCAAAGTGCTTCCTACCCCTGCAAATGGGTCCAAAACCCAGCCGCCAGGTTTTGTGAAGAATTCTAGAAACCTCTCTACCAATTCCTCGGGGTACTTGGCTGGATGGCTCAACTGGTCTGCATTCCTACGTCTAGGATTGATGACAAACCACGACTTCGTCCGCTTGACCCACTCTTTCCCGTCTAACGTGTTTAGCCGCCTGTCTTGAACTTCAAGAGAAGTCAAATCTCACACCAAGAAAGGCCGAAACTAGTCTTGATTCATAAGTCTACTCAGATGAACTGCAATCACACCAAATTGGGCGCCTTATTCAGTAGCGTTCCATAATGATGTCAAGTGCTATGTTGTCTGCGTGGTCGCCAATTCTTTCGAGGTTGCGAAGGGTCTCAACAAAGAATGTGTCCGCTTCAGGTCGGCATATACCCTTCGCGACACGTCTCACGTGTGCTTCCTTCAAGGCTCGCTCTAGCTGATCAATGTCATCTTCAAGTTGCTCGGCAGCTCTAGCAAGGTCCTTGTTCTTTGTTGTCATTGCATTTACGGCAGTTATGTACGTCTCAGCCACGAGATCGAATATCTGCTCCAAGTCGGTTTGAGCAGTCTCTGAGAAATCAATCTTCTTCTCTGTCAATTCCACTGCAAATTCAGCCATGTTCGTCGTGAGGTCGCCAACTCTCTCGATGTCAGTAAGAATGTGCAAGAGCTTGAACCTCCATATCGTATCTTGTTGATTTAGCTCCTCCTCTCGAATCTTATCTATGAACGTCTCCGTTGCTCTACAGCTGTCGTCCACTTCATCTTCAAGTTGAAGCACGCGCTTTGCAGATTCCAAGTTTCTTTGGAGAAGTGCGTCTCTACTAAGGTCAATCATCTCAACTGTAATCTCAGCAGTCCGAATGATTTCATTCTCTGCTTCCAGTAGAGCAACTTGGGGCATGTGAAGCATCTCATCATCAAACATGTGTTGACCAATTTTCTCGCCTTCCTTGTCTGGGATGATTCTCTCACAGAATCTCACAAGCACCCCTACAAGTGGAACGAAAATGAGACTAACCAGGACATTGAAGATTGTGTGAGCGTTGGCTATTTGGCGCGCCAAATCTACGTCTGTAGACACTATCAGGCTTGTGAATGGACCCAGGATCGGAAGGAACATGAGAACGCCCAAGACATTGATGAGCGCCTGAGCCAATGCGGTCCTCTTTGCGGGAGTTGTAGCACCTATTGCTGCGAATATCTCAAGAAATGTTGTGCCGATATTGGCACCCATGACCAACGCAATGGCAGGGGATAGGTCAATCACGCCGCTCATTCCCATTGCTATGACGAGGCTTGTTGTCGCAGAGCTGCTCTGTGTGACACCCGCAATGAATGCACCAATCAGGATTCCGACGATAGGAATTGCTCCATAATCATTGATCAAATCCCGGAAGAATGGATAGTCGGTTGCGAGGGGCCTGGCACCGGCCTTCATGAAGTCCATTGCGAGAAATAGCAGTCCAAGACTGAATATGACCTTCCCAGTAAGTTGGACCTTCTCATCTTTCCAAAACATTGGAACAAAGAAGCCAATGGCGATTAGGAGCCAGTAGAACTGTGATTCAATCTTGAAAGAAACTAACTGTGCTGTAAGTGTTGTGCCGATTTCGGATCCAAGCATCACGTTTACCGATTGTCGAAATGTCATTATTCCTGCATTGACAAATCCTATGAGAGTCAAGACAGTTATACTAGAACTCTGCGTCATGAATGTCGTAGCAGTGCCTACACCCATGCCTCGTACAGGACTGTCAGTGGTCTTCTCGAGAATCTTTGCGACTCGCTTTCCTGAGATCTTGCCCAGCGTTTCTCGAAGAAGCGTAATCGCATACATGAAAAGACCGAGACCTCCAATGAGGCTGAATATGATTTCAAGCTCGGTCGTCTGCATCAGCAACAGGTCACGGCCTATGCGTCCGCCTAAAGAAGTTTTCCGGACATTCCATTCTATTATTGAGTGTCAGTCATGTTGAGGACGAGGCATGAGTACGTAACATTAGCGGCTTCGAGTCCTCATCTGTATCTCATCCACCAGTTCGGTGAAAGCCTCGTCTACGTTCTCATTTTCAGTTGCACTAGTACGAATCAGATCGAGATTACGCACTTCTGCAAGTCCGTCTAGCTGAGCGTCAGTTATTACTGGCTGCAAGTCAATCTTGTTGGCAATCAGGATCACGGGAACTTCCCCGGCAGCAGAGAACAACGAATTCAACCAATTGTCTATGTTCGCTAGTGTTTCCGGTCTTGTGATATCCACCACCAAGAATGCCCCAGCGGCGTTCGCGCAGTATTGCTCTCTTAATGCTGCAAAAGACTCCTGTCCACCAAGGTCCCAAATTACAAGCTTGATCGTCTCATCTTGGTGTTTCATTACCTTCACGTGAAGCATGGCACCGATTGTACGTGCAGTCTGAGGCGAGAGACTATCGTAGACATATCGTTCCACAAGAGAGGTTTTGCCAACCATACTGTCCCCTAGAAAAACTACTTTGTGGACGAAATCTGGTGCCGTTACTGCCAACTTACCTCATTCTCTAAGTACCCTTTCTACGCTTTAAGATGTTCTATTCTGTGTCTAGATTGCGCTCGGATTTCTTCTTCTGGATCTCTCAAGTATCTGGCGGGTTATTTCAGTGAATGCTTCTTCCACATTGACATCGTCCTTCGCGCTGGTCCGCACGTGTTGTATTTTGTGTTTCTTCGCTATTTCAGCAACCGACTTCTGATCTAGCCTGCTTTCAAGATCACATTTGTTCTCCAGCAGCACGAGCGGAATCTCTTTCGTGACGTCAAACAGAGCCCTAATCCAGTCATTGGCACGTTCCAAGGTTTCGGGTCTGGTGGTGTCAAAAACTAGGAATGCCCCAGCCGCGTTCTGATAGTAGGCCTTTCTCAGCTGCGCAAAGTCATCCTGTCCAGCTATGTCCCAAACAACAAGTTTCACGACAGTATCATCGACTGTGACCATCTTCACGTGGATGTCTGTACCAATTGTGGCCAAGTAGTCGCCCTCAAAGCTATCGTATACGTATCTGCCAACAAGGCTTGTCTTTCCGACGGCGCCTTCGCCAAGGAAGACCAGCTTGAAGAGGTATGCGACACCTTCAGGCAGGAAATTCACACTCCGCAGGTCACTGACCACTCTCGATGGTTGCGCGTCTAATAATCCTATCGCCCATCTCTACTCCTATTGCTTCTGATAAGCAAAAAGAGAATCCATTGAGGAGACAACCGACTCAATCAAGTTGGCCTGAACAAGCAGCGCTCGGCATTGTGTATCAATCTGGTCCCAAGTCGACTTGAAGTCTTGTTCACTAGGGAGATCAGGGAAACGCCGCATCAGTGCAACATGAAGGTCAAGACACTTGGGAAAGGCACCTATTGTTTCTACTGCGTCGGCGATATGATCTTCGTAGACATCTGCAAGGCGCGCGAGAGTCGAGTGGTTCTCCGCTATTAGCTCTTGATACTTGACAATGAGTGGATGAGAACGAAAATCAGGACTTAACGACCAGGAGCTCTTGACAAGAGGCTCCTTCTTTCTTGCAAGAAATGAACGAGGATAGCTCACTATGTCACGCATGATATCCCATTGACGATTCGCTTCTCGCTTAACGGCAGCTGATACAACACTTAGACTGACTATGTACTCCTTCATTACCTCTAGAAGTCCTGAATCAGTCCTTAGCTTTCTGGCGGCTCTAGTCATTTCAAACTCGAGGTCTTCACCAAATCCTTCGCTTGCCGCAATCCTTTCGAGAATTGACTTCGAAGCATTCCCGACCTCTACAAGATTTGAGGGTGGGAGGGTCTGCTCAAGGGAATCAAGTGCAAGGTACTTCAGATCAATGTGTTCGTGGACACTCCGGATAATCTCCCATTGGACAGACTCCAGGGCTTTCTTGAAAGGCTCGGGGTTATTGAATCTCGAGATAGTCTGCTCAATTGAGTCTTCTCCTTTGCTCGAGCTTAGTCCGAAGAGTGTGTTCATCAGAACACTTAGCATGACACGATATCTGCCGCCCCCCAAGGAGACAAGAACACTCGAATCCTCGAACTCCTTCATTACGTCTACGGTCTCTGAACGCAGGATGCTAATCGGGGGCAGTGTTAGTTCGATTTCGAACCTTAGTGGTAGTAGATCGCCTGCAACATGATCTTGTGCCATTTTGTCAATGATTTGCGATATGGCACATAATCTTCCTATTTGTGATATCACAGCCCTCAACGGTTCTAATTGGACTCCTCCTTCATCCAGAAGATCTTGTACAACAGATCTGTCAGAAAAGAATGCCCGTGAATATATCATAAATGCAATCTCCCAAGAGCTGATTGCCTGACGTCAGACGTTCGAAGGGAATCAACTACAGACAACTAGGTCACGACTGGATGCTTCTGCCTTATCTTACTATTCCGCATGAAAGGAACGGTCTCTTGGCTCACAACCAAAACTCAGAAAAGACGCGGACTATCGGGTCTCACTGGGTGTGATATTGGACATAGGAACGTTCGCACGAGAGGACAGTCAGGTCACGGAAGCAATCAAACACAAACCTGACTTCATCGACCTTCGTATGGACCTCGATTATCGACTCACATTCCGAGAAGTCTCGAAACAGTTGACAGATGAGGGAATCTATTGCACTCTACATCTTCCTAGTAGTCCAGAGTGGAGACCTCAAGACATCAGCAGAGAGATTGTACCATTCATAGATATCGGAGCTGACATTGATGCAAAGCTTGTGACGTTCCATACAGCTCTTTCTTCTATATTCTATCCAGATACAGAGATAGATCAGTTCCTTCAGTCTGTCGCACTAGCTTGTGATGCGGCTCATGAAAGAGGCGTGACTCTGGCCGTGGAGAATCTGGGTCTGTTTTTCACTGAATTGGTTCTCCTATTCGACATCTGTCCAAGAATCAAGATCTCCTTGGACATTGGCCACGCACAGATTTTGGCCTATCAGAATAGGGCGATTTCGATTATCCGCTCATTCTTCGATCGAATCGAGATGGTCAATGTTCACGACAACAATGGTTCAAGAATGATCAAAGACCTGATTGGGCAGAGAGAGAAACGCGATGTATCACACGAAGAAATCCGTGATATGGGTGTCAGTTATGATCTACATCTGCCTATAGGGGAAGGTGAAATCGACTTCCAAGCTGTCTTCAGAGATCTCAAGGAGAATTCGTTTGATGGCAGATTTCTAATGATGTGCAATGAACCAGGTAGGTTCGCTGAAGAGAGAACCAAATTCGAGAAAGTGTGGTTGGAAGCCTAGCCCCTCTCCTTTATTGAACCGATAAGCTTCTCGAGTTCTTTGAGACCATTCTCGTCGTTTGCCTTCTGGAATAGCAACCTTGCAGTATCAACGACTTTTTTGGCATCAACATACTTCGCCTGAACGACAAAGTACCGTGCCTGCTTGAGTCGAACCTGCCCCATCGCGCTATAGATTTCAGGGGGATAATCAAATCCATCGTGTGTAACAAGAGTGCCGCAATTTGGACAGGGTGTCGCAAGAATAGCGGCGGGAACACTTTCCATTCCAGATTCTGGCGTTGGTACCATTTTTGGTTCCTCCGGTAGTTCATATTCAAGGCCAACCTCTTCGCCAGTGGGCTTTGCTGGCTGGACGATAGGTTCAGCGGGCGGTTCAGCGGCAACATCATCGTAGCGAGACGACGTAAACTCCTCCGACAAGTCAGATGGAACTGGAGAGCCCGACACGTGAGGCTGCAGAGAGGGATCAGCCTCAGCTTCGGAAGGAGCGGCAAACGCTGACTTTGTGCCGAGTATCTCGGCTTCAGCCTTCGTTGACGGAGTCGGTTCAGGCTCTGGAGTCACAGGAGCTGCAGGAGACGGCGGCGCCACTTGGGCAGGAGGAACCTCCGATGTTGGTGGTGCAGGCGCTGGCTCCGCGGGAGCAGCTGGCGCAGGGGGTCTTGGTTCCTCAGGACCCTCCAAGAGCTCCTTGACCTCACTAGCCCGTAGCATTCTGGTCTCAACCACTCCGGATCCTTCTTCTTCCAATCCGACAGTGTCAGCGCGTGAGAAAGCTTCCATGGCCTTCTCCATCTCGGTCTTTCCGCGTCTGGCGTCAGACGTCCTAACTCTGTCTCTAGAGATTTCACTTGGCTTGACCCATGCATCATCAGTTGTTGTAGGCGAATCTGAACCAGAAGCCTCCGAAGCTGCACGGGTTGCTCTGCCTGTAGTCACTCGTCCGGTTTCAGGAATTTCGGGAGTGGGTTCTCTTGCGACCGGTGCGGGTTTAGTACTCGTACTCTTCAGTAGGGATTTGCCACAGCGTATGCAATACTTGCGTGTTGGCTGATTTGCCTTCCCGCAGTGACTACAGACCCGCAAGACTTTCTATCCGCCTTTTGATAGTAAGGCATCTGACCAGATATACATTTGTAAGGTGGGCTCTTCGAGGTCTATAACACATCTGAAGAGCAAGACATCCTAGGATAGACTACGTTGAATCTCTACTGCGGTTGTTATGGCTCTAGCATAACATTCTTTGAGAGATTGGTTATCCTCAAGAATTGTACAAACAGGGTCTCCCTTTTCGACAATGGTACCGTCAGGGGTCCTATCAACTGTCGTTCTGTAACGACTAAGACCAGCAACCTTTCCTGCTCGCCTAGAAAAAACAACCAGTTTCACCGCAGGTTTCGGGCTTGGGAGAGACTTCGGCAGAAGACCGTTGGTCGAGTCGATGTGAAGCTTGGTCAGTGACACGTTCATTGACCTTTCAATCATCTCAAGAGAACCTTGAATTCTGGGGTTTATCTCAAGTAACCAGAGTTCTTCTTTTTTGTCAACCACGAAATCGAGCCCATTGGATCCGATTAGCCCAAGTTCACAGGAGATCGCCTCAGAGAAATCTCTAACCTTCTTTTCCAAGCGGGCTGACAGATTATGTGGGAAGTAGTTCCCACAATAGACGAAATCACAGTTGCGTCCTGCGCTAGGCAGTCCTATTAGTTGTCCCTGAACTGACACGAATCTTGCCTTTTCTCCTGAGGACAACACGCTGCAGCTAACATCAATCCCATGCACATACTCCTGAACCACCAGTGATGAAGACATTCTAGTCTCAGCTATGCGGGAATAGCGGTGTTTCGTTTGGTCAACGCTGCTAACCAATGCAATATCGCTTCCTCCTCCTGAGCGAATGGGCCGGACAACACAAGGAAAGCCAATCTTCTCTGCAGCCTTGACAGCAGATTCAGGAGAGTTGACTAGTCTTCGAGCTGGATATCGTATTTTCAGCTCCTCTGCTAGTTCTGAGACCCTCTTCACATTACGTGCCCGTCTCATGATCTCGGGCGAATTCCCGCAGATACCCCACTGCTCCTCAATCGGTGCGAGTACATCCGAACGATCGTCGAAACCGCTACCAACAATAACATGGTCAAAGTCAACCTCAAGATACTGGCTCAGGAAATTCTCAACGAGGCTGACATGAGCGGGTCTGTCAAGATCCGCTCTCTGACGCAATCCTGGTTCTGGTGTTAAGACCGAAACAAACTCGGTGCTGCAATCTGCAAGATCGTCATCCCCCCAGTAATCAGAAACGTAGACACTCGCACCAGCTCTCAGTGCAGAGCAGGCGATAGGCCGTGCGTTGAAACCTATGACTGCTATTCGTGTGCCTTTCAGAGAGTTCTCAAGGGTCATTGTTTCTGGATTTGAAAGCGCCTTCTTAAGCGCTTTCAATGCATGACAAATTTGAGCAGCCGATTCTAGTGAGGTGCGATAGTGGCCCATTTGGCTGGTTTCCATTGGAGATAAGAAAGGCAGTTAGTTTCACCGCATAAACCTTATACATGCGATGTAGCATTTAACGCATGGCAAGCCCTCTGAGGGATTTGATATGCCAGATGAGAAGCTAAGTGAAGATGAGCAAGCCAAACTCATGGAGTCATTCAAGGATGCTGTTCTTGACGACACTGAAGTCCAGAGTATGGCTGTCGGAGAGGGAGAGGAAGGAGAGATCATGCTCCCAGTAGATTCCGAGGAAGACCTGATTGCGGCTGCAGCCTCTGCTTTGGAGTTTGTAGATGCTCTTGATGGTCCTTCCGGCGCGACTGAGGCTGTAAGCGATCAACAGGCTGTTGCAGGGTTCGATGCTCTTCTAAACAAGCTGGAAACTCTTCGAGCCGACATTTCATCATTGCAGAGGGGAGTTGTGGGCGTTTTCGCGGCGCAGTTGCTTACTTTCAGAGGGAAAGTTGTTGAGCTGAAGTCCAGAGTATCAGAAGAGATGGTAGAAAGACTGAGGATGAAGTTCTTCAAGAGCTTCATCGAGACGACCTTCGTGGATATTGTAGACCACGAATTCTCTGCGCTTGAGAAGGAGCTTGTTGACAAGATCGTTGAACAGACTCAAGAGAAGTTCAAGGAATTCGCGTCTAGAGTAAGAGAGTCTGAGGTCGATCTTCGGACGACAATTGTAGAGCAACAGGATGTAGTGAGATCATTCATGCAAAGTCTCGAGCAGGAAGCAGCTGCACAGCTCGGCGAAGTTGCCGCTCGTGAAGGGGACGTCAGCAAGTTGCAAGATCAAATTCGCGCGCTTCAAATTGAGGTTGACCAAGCTAGAGCAACTGGAGCGGCCACTGAGGAACTAGCTAGAAAGGTCGAAGAGCAAGAAGCACAGATCGAGTCTTTGAGAGCAGACCTTGCCAAGAAAGATGGCATAATTGAGCTTCGTGCAAAAGAGCTGGAGGCCGCAAAAGCCCAGACTCAGGAAGCAACAATGAAGCTCGGTGAGGCTCAGAGTGCCATTGAGGTGTACAAGACTGAGCAAGCAACCGCGAAAGAGGCACCCAAGGCGTCTACAGCTGAGATTGAGGCCATGCAGAAGAAGATCGACCTTCTTGAGACGGCTCTATCTGAGAAGAGGGACGAAGCCGAGAGGCTTGCTGCAACTGTCAAGGACTTGGACACACAGGCAGCTGAAGCTTCAAAGGCAAAAGATACAGCGGAAGCAGAGTCAGCCTCTCGCCTTGCGGAACTTGATCAGATTCAAGACAAGATTGCCCAGATAAAGGACCTTGAGGGTCGAGTCTACGAACTCGAACGTGAGCTTGATGAATCACAGAAGAGTGTAGAGATTGTCAAGATGCAGAGTGAGGCATTTGAGAAAGCAACTCGCTTGATGGAAAAAGAGCGGGACATGGCTTTGGAACGCAGGGACGTTTCTGAAGAACGGACCAGACGTTACATAGAGGCCATGAAGGTCGAGGCAAGGACAAGAACACTTGTAATAGTCGACGAGGTGGGTTCGATAGAATTCGAGAAACTAGCGAAGACTCTAGGCATACCTGTTGGACTAGCCACAAAACACGTGAGAGACCTTGAGAAGATTGGTGTTCTCAAGATTGAAGGAGATAGGGCCGTATCAACACTAAAGGATGACCAAATTGTAGAGGGTGAAGTGAAAGTAGATTAGAAGACTTCTGCTAGAATAACATTGATCTATCGCCCATCGAAAACTCTTCGACAATGTTGGTCCAGTAGCCTGCCATCTTCTCAAGGGATTTCGAGAAATCCTTTGAGAGCCTGAATTCGTTGTTCCTTTTCTCTACAAGTCCAACATCGATGAGCTTCCTTCGAACCTTCACATAGAGACCTCTGCTTGAGAGCATCAAACGCTCCCACTCCCAGTCAGGAATAGCCCCGTCTGATTGTATTATCTCGTTCAGAATCCTAGATGCTTGTTCAATCTGCTTCTCCGTGAAGAACAAGTACCTCAGCAGATAACGAGGGGCAAGTAGCGACGGGCGTCTGACAAGTCTAATCTTCTGATTCTCTCCTAGGGTTCCCATATCCAATAACCGAGTACAGTTTCACGTTTGCTGAATATGGAACTAGGTATTACTGCTGTGCATATGAGGATCGTCGAAAGCTCTTGACCAACAAGAACATAATGCCAAGAGCAGCAAACACTAGAACAGACACGACCGTCTGAAACGCAATCGTACCGATGCCTTGATAGAACAACACACCGCCTGCAACGATACAAGCAATGAAAGGTAACAGATTGATTGGGGTCCTCAGCTTGGACATCGCTGTGATCATGAAGAAAAACCCGTAGCCTACCCCAGCAAAGGCAATCCCGAGTGCAAACATAACGGCTAGAAGCTCAAAAAGCCCAAACAGGAGCCATCCAGCAGCTGGGTAAACATATGCGACAACAAGCCATACAAGGTTGAAACCTACAATCACTTTGATTCCAGTTGATGCGTTGGAAATGTCTTGGTCTGATGGAGCGTTGCTGAACATGATTGTCATTGCCAGAAAGGCAACTATCCAGAATATTGGATTAACGACACTAAGCTCTGCAAAAGTGTAGAAGAAGACGTAGATGAATGATCCAATCTGCTCCACCGGATACATTGGATCTGCAAGAAGAACTGGGTTGTCCTTCATGAATATCAGGTCATTCAGTAGGTCAAGTCCAGCCCCTCCGATCCCAGGAGTATCTGGAACAAGGTAAGTAGCGCCCAGTGCAAAGAACGTGAGAAGCACAAGAGACACCGCAACTGGCGCCAAGCTTATGATGGCGCTCTTAATCGAGCTTGTGGGCTTGTGGTGTTTCACATACCCAAGAATGACTTGATCTCCTTCATATGATACATTGATTGGCTTAAACTCGACTATAGGAGTTCTCGTGAATACACAGCCCAATGCATGAGACGACTCGTGAAGTGCAACGCCCGGACCTACAAGAACCTGCCATGCACGGGACCCATGTGCTCTTGCTGTGCTCAACTCCCTATAGGACAACCTCTCAAGTATCCAGCCCAAACTCCACATCAAGAAGAAGAGTCCAAAAGATAGCAAAACGATTACGAAATAAGCGTTCAATTCAGAGCCTCCCTTTCACATTCAGTCGATTCCTAATTCTCTTCTCTCTTCTTCTTCGGCTCTGTTAACTTCCCTCTCTTTAATCCTGTCCATTTCTATTTCGCGCCCTCTTCTGGCCTTGTCAACTTCTTTCTGTTTCTTTGAATCCAACTCACGAATTCTTTTCTCTCGTGCTTTCTTTGTGGATTGAATCTTCTTTCTCAGATTCTCGACTTTCTTCCTTGCTTCAGATTTCTTCTTTTCCTTGCCACCCTTAGCTCTCTTGTATGCTCTGTCTGCAGCTTTCCAATTTCGCTCTACTTCTAGAATTCTAGCACTGATGCTTTCGTATGCGTCACGCTTTGCCATAGCATCCTTTCTCAACATCTCGACTTCTTGTTCATAGCGTGCATCAATCTGTGATAGCTCAGCTTCGGCTTGTCGAAGTTCTGCCTCGAACTTGCTCTTGTCTGAAGCAATCTTCCGAATCCTCTTGTCATCCCGGTATTCTGGGTCGTCTGACATGGTTATCGGAAAACATTTGCTTGATGACTATTTCACTCTTGCCTATCTTGGCCGTGTCAAGTCACTAGACTGCCATCATTATGGCAGTTGCAATATCAGCTGGGTCTGCACCAATGATTTGTGTCCCCGATTTTGAAAGAAAGTCAGCGATTACTGATTTGATAGAGCTACTCTCCAAGTAGACTCCCTTCAGCCGCTCTTCAAGATCGGATAGTGCATCCTCAGGGTGGAGGAAGAAATCCCCCATTATGGTGACTTTCTCAATCTTGTAGCCGACAGTCTTGAGTCGTATCTTGAGAAGCTTTCCGCCCGGAACTTTGTATGTGCTCGATCCCATTCTCCTACCTCGACAGATTCCATTCATCCCTGCCGTATTTCTCTTCAACAAGACTCTCCGCCAGTTCGATTTCGGCCGCACTGAGTTCACCTTCAACAAGCTCAATGCCAAGAGCTTCCCCAAATCCGTCTCCTAAGGCCACCACCAGTTCATCAACTCCCACTTCACGTCCAAGAACCTCACGAACTGAGGTCACTCTTTGCCTGACATCTTCGATCATCTTGTCAGAGATCTTCTCCTGTGGCACTTTCAGAACAGAAAACATGACTTCTACATCTAGGTCTAACAGCGTTGTTCCGTGTTGAAGAACACAAGAACGACGCCGTGTCTGCGCATTTCCAGAGATCTTCTTGCCTCCAGTGACAACATCGTTGATAGGCTTGAATTTTGCATCAATGCCAAGGATATCGAGTGCTTTCACAACGCCGGCGCAAAGAATCTTGTAGGATTCGATTATGTCACTTGACACAAGCCTATGATCGTTAGGTAGAATAATGCTGTATGTGACCTCTCCCCCATAATCGTGATAGACAGCGCCACCACCCGTCAAGCGACGTATATGGTCAATTCCGTTTCTTTTGCAGTATTCAAGATCGACCTCTTCCGTCATACCCTGGAAAGTCCCAATTGAGACCGCGGATGGTTGCCATCTATAGAGACGAAGGGTCGGAGGAACATGTCCAGCTTGAATTGAACGCATTATGGCTTCATCCAGTGCCATGTTCATATGTGCGCTACGGATTTCCAAGTCCAAGAATCGAACTTCATCCATCCCGCTTCAACACTCCAGAGACCTCTAATGCTGATTTGACTTCGTTTTCAGAGAGAGTACGAGGAAAGTTGTAAGAGGTGCCTCCAGGACGCTCATTGTAGTATGGCCGATTGCAGCCGCTACAGCCAGATACTCTAAATGCTTGTCCAGTTGCAAGGCTCTGCTCAAGTTTCTCCGGTTCCATGCTGAATGACAGCTCCCCTGTTTCGTTGTATTCAACCAGCTCGTGTGAAGATACTCCCTGCGACAACAAGTGTCGGAGAATCTGCAGTCTTCGATAACTTCCTAGGTCTGGTGAACTTTCTCCTTCCAGAGATGTTCCACGAACACTTGTGAACGCAAATAGTCCCACACAAATACCCTGCTGGAACATCTCTATCAAGAATTCGCTAGCCTCGCGTTCTGTTTCTCCCAACCCTACTATCAGATGGGTTGTGACGTTTCCATCGCCAAACACTTCAACGGCATCCGAGAGAGCCTGTCTATGTGTCTCCCAGCGATAGTCACTGTCCCTTTCCTCTCCTTTGATCTGATTGAAGATAGCGGGTGTCGCGGCATCGATTGCGATGCCAATGTTCGTGGCCCCTGAATCGCGTAATCTCCTGAGGTCTGTGGACTGTAGGGGATGAATACAGACTGAGATAGGCCCATCGTAATGCTTCCTCAACTCTGTGAGGATGTACACAGTGTCATCAGCAACCCCCTGGTAGTTGAGACATTGAATGCAGATGCGCTGAAATTTCACAGAATCATTGAAAGAAGACATGGAATTTTGGAAGTCGTAAACGGGCCAGCTAATCCTAGAAAGCTTGTTCAATGCAGAGGTACTTTCTCGGGCTTGAGGGCAGAAGGCACAGTTTGCTCTGCATCCTGTTTCACAATACGTCATCAAGAAGGCTGAAGTGAAATCTGGAATCAGATTTCCTCGCTCCAGACCTAGCTGGATTGCAGTCCCGATTGAGAGGCGGACTTTTTCGATTGTCTTCATCAGCTTCACTCGAATCATGTTCCGCTATAATCGTGTCGTTTCACTGGCCAAGTCCACAACCAACCGAAAAGCACTATAGCAGGATGAAGCGGACATGTCTGCGGTGTACCTTTTGTCGACAAGGACTAGGTTCAAGACATTCGTCACAGAGCAACGGATGCTTCTGATTACACAGATTGCGATTCTGCTAGGCCTGGTAATCCAAGTAATCATGTTTGCGTTTTTGCTGTGGTACGGCCGACCAGCCGACAGTAGCGATACTGCCCTAGTACAGCAGTTCTTCCTTGTCGCGGCCCTGTGGGTGATTACGATTGATTTGGGTGTAGGGCTTTTCTGGTGGGTATCGAAGCAGGGAGATTGGCCAATAGATCTTTCAGAATTCATAGATGAAGAGGAAGTATCACCGGAGCACACTTGAGAGCTCCAGTACGTCTCCGACCGTCGCGCTTTTCCTGAATCCCAAGGGCTTCCTAGGAATCAACGTAATAGGAGGAGATCCTCGATGAGATTGTCTCCGAGTGAGTGTGAAGAAGGATAATCCATGAATCTCATCACCGTTCAACATGAATCTCAACCGTTCATTCGAATCAAAGACAAAGGAGTCTTTTCTTTCACTCCTACCCAGTCCGATTAGTGTATTCCAGAGAACCACATCGCCGCTACCGTAGTCTGCAAGACCATGAAGGCCTCCAAAGGAATAGTGTGCAATTCCCGCGTCAAGAATCCCGAAGTTCCCTGAATGGCCAGAGAAAGCTGCATGGCCACGGAGGTCTCCCGACTTGATGTATTGGATTCTCGGGCAATAGGCCACCATGAAATCATCACCGACTTCAAGTACCTCTACTGCGAGGGGCCACCCTCCAAATGAGCCGTGCAACGTTCCAGGTTTGAAACGGGTTTGAAGAACACTTGATTTTGTCGATCGCACAAAGTGTTTATCTTTCATGACTTCGACATGATAGTGCGCTCCAGTCCAGCGACAGAAGAAACGGGACCTGACTATGGACCCGATTTCATCGCCTGCCTCCACAGAATCACCTTCCTTCACATTGGGCCTACAATGGAGCACTCGCACAAGCAAGCTTTCATAATCTATGGGCTGAATCCCGATTCCATAGTCCTCCGCTTCGGAAGCAAACTGCTTCTTTCGACCCATCTTGATCTTCTTGATCTTGACTACCGTTCCATCAACAGGAGAGAAGGCGGGACCATTCCATTCTCTGTGTGCAGGGTAGATATCTACCGCAGTCCTCAATTCATGCCCCGGATATGGGCTGTCGAAGAATGAGAAGTAGGCATCATCAGGAGCTAGGATGTCCACCCCTGATGCATTGCCCAAGACTCTCATTTCAGTCCCTTCGCAGCTGTGTAAATCGGCTCAATTTGCTTCTTCCAGTCCGCCAAACCGGCAGGGGAGTTAGGATACTTTCTATAGACTTCCTTAATCCCTTCCATCAGCTTGGCCACCTTGTTGACCCTCATCAACAGTGGAACCTTTCCTATGCCTGCGACCAGCCGCTTCAGCTTCTCTCCAGTACCGAAACGAACCTTGCCAGTCATGCTAGTATCAAGAAGGTCATCAGCTTTCACAATCCCTTTCTTGAATGCGAAGTCTATCTCTTCGTTTGTGACATTCAGGAGGAACCACCTAAAGACATCTAGTGAAGCTTGTTTGATACCATAGCTCTCCATGTATCGTGGATTGTATGGCCAGAGAGATTCGATAGAAGTGTCATTGCACTCCAGAGCTTCCGATGCCGTGATGCCCGCATGTGCTCCGCCCAACATAGAACTGCCGATTCCGCCCCCGTGAATCGGGTTGACCTGAGCTCCAGAATCTCCTACCAACATGAAATTGTCATCAACAAGGGTGTCGATAGGTCTCCGTACGGGTGCAATCCCTCCGCTACTGTCTAGTTCAACAAGATTCGTCTTCATGAAGTCGAAAGTCGTTCTAACAAAGCTGTCGTAAATCTCTTGGGGCTTGCGGTGACCAGGCAGAATCATGAGTCCAAGGCCCACGTTGACACGATTCTTCCCTTGTGGGAAGACCCAGGTGTAGCCTCCAGGTGTTTGATCCTGATCCCAGTATATCTCCAAGAACTCAGGTGTGTCAAATGTATAGTCGGGCGTCTCGTAGACATCTCGCCAGGCAACCATCATGTCCTCTTTCGCGACAACTCTTTCGACAGGAGAGGACTCTGGAAGCTGACGACGAAGCATTCCAGTTGCTCCTGTGGCATCGATCACGATTCTAGCGGTGAGGTCTGTATCACTCTCACCCGTAGTTAGAACTCTCACACCGCTCACTCTGTCTTGGTCAAACAACAGCTTCTTTGCTCTGGTCGAGGCCCTTACTTCGGCACCAGCACCTTCAGCAAGATTGACGAACCACTGACCCATCTTATGTCTGTTAAAGGAGAAACCTGTTGTAGTTGGTCCAGTCATTCTCAGTCTGTTCTCTCTGTCAGGGGCGATTATGTCAATTCCTGCCACATCATATTCGATTATGTCCCTCGGAAGGTCTGGAATTCCAATGAGATTCTTCAGCTCTTTGAGATGATGGGACCCTAGTGCGTCACCACATGTCTTGTATCCAATCTTCTCCCTCTCTTTGCTATCAATCAAGAGAACTGAATGTCCTCGCTTAGCAAGAGTGTATGCTACAGTAGAGCCGCCAGTACCGGCTCCAGCAACTATAACGTCGTAGTCCACCAATCTTATGCCTCCTTCGACAATCCCCACGTTTGATTGAGAAACTCCTCTAGTTGGTGTGCAATCATCGGGATATCAGCCCACCCACAAACGGAGAAATCGGGCATCGCGATCAATGCCTCGTCACTGTCTGTAATGAGATTGATTGCTAGAGTGTTTCTCTTCAGACGAATTTCGGCCTCGAATTCAATCTTAGAGGGCTTCTCTCCTGCAATGATTCGAATCTTCACTCCCCGCTTGGCTGCATGCTCCAAAGATTCGAGGAAGCTACCTTCGAGCTCAGAAAGACAGGAAGCAACAAACATGATTGAAGTTTTGGCCTTTGCCACCATATTGTGCATTTTTGCCAAGACGTCGGCCTGTCCTCGAATAGTATAGATCAAAGTGGGCAACGGTTCGAGTTTCGAACGCTCAGCCTGTAGCTTCTCCAGGTCATCTATCAACTGTGTCACTCGTGTCGAGAACATATCTTCAACGTGTGAGAGAGAAGCAAACTCATAGGTTCTTGGCCTAGCGCCAGTTCTTACCACAAGGCCACGTTTGTCAAGTGACTCAAGCACACCATACAAGTTGGCATGATGAATACCAGTAGCTTCAGAAATCTCAGCCACAGTACAGGAGCCAGTTCGATTCAGTGATAGTATAACCTCTGTCTCGTGAGCTCCGAAACCCAACTCCCGCAGCAACCTTACGGCTCTTAGCGCTGTGCTCTCATGTGCTTCATATACAGCCCCGGTCATTGCAATTTTATGTGCAATTACTAATACTTAATCCTTTCGCAATGCAAACCCAGTCAGGATTTCCTTCACAATGTCACGAGCAAGCACAGCAGTCATGCCAGTCTTATCGAGAAGGGGATTGAGCTCTACGAGGTCTGCATAGAGAACCTTCCCAGTGTCAAAACATGCACGAAGCAATTGGAATATCTCCACGGAATCGAGTCCACCGGACTCAGGATGACCTACGCCAGGTGCAATATCCGGTCTCATGACATCCAGGTCTATTGAGACGTAAATCCTATCGACTTCCTTGCTGAGCTCCTTAATTCCCTCTGAGAAGGATTCGGTTGAGAGGTTTACCATTGCTCCACCATCCGCCAACGTATTTCGCTGGTCCGGGAGGGCAGACCTCAGGTCGTGCGCCAAGACATGCGACATCTCCACTAGCTTGTCCTCTATAATCCGTCGCAGGGTTGTTGCATGTGAAATCGGATGACCATCATAAGACTCGTACAGGTCAGCATGCGCATCCAGGTAGACAAGGCCCACATTGTCCTTGGACCCCCGAGCAATGCCTCTCAGTATCGGATAGGTGATGAAGTGGTCTCCACCCAGGAAAAGCAATCGAGCCTCATGTTTGACAAGTCTTGCGGTAGCCTCAGATATATCAACAATAGCTGATTCCGGAGGCCGTCCGGTGACCTCCAAATCACCGATATCCTCAAGAGTAATCAACTTCGAGAGCGGCTTGAGCTCTCTGTCATGGGTTGTTCCTGCTTGGATTGGGTATGTGTGTGACCGTTCTCTGTCAGTTGCGGCCCTGATTGCATCTGGACCGAATCTGGCCCCGGGCGCATAACTCGAAGTCATGTCATATGGAATCCCTAGGACTCCAACATCAGGATCCTGTACTTCAGGTTCAGGAATGCCAAAGAACGATCTTGGAGGCTTCAAAAAACCATTCAGGTCATCACGAAGGGGCATGATACTCCACTGCGCTAGTGGACAGAATACATCAGATAAAAGTGATGCAACACCTGGTTTGAAGAAAGAGAAGGAATGACTCCCGGACGACTTTGTGTATCCGAGAGTCTCTTTGGATTCTAGATCCCGTAAGTGTCTTGTCTACCGCCGCCTCCGCGTACGATTCCAGCAATGCTGTAGATTGCAGTCAGGCCAAACAGAGCACCAATTCCGAGAGTGATCTCTGGGAAGTTGGCCATGGCATCTGAAAGCAACTGCCCAGCGAAGGCAGTCGGCTCAGGCTCGACTGTGAATCCGTGATCCACTGTGTCCTTGTCATAGGTTGTAGCATCATAGGTATAGTTCACTTTCGCTCCTGGGAAGAGGTAGGCTCCCTCATTAGCGAATGTGACTGTATACTGCATCGATTCCGATTCTCCTGGAAGCAGTGTAGACACAGTTGTACTTGTAGTTCCTGTTACGGATGCAGAGGAATACAACAACTGGAACTCTACATCACTGACCTCAACATCTGTGATTGAAACTCCACCATTATTGGTCACTGTAACAGTAACTACGATCGATCCCCCTACAGTTGCAGTTCCTGGAGCGAATGTCCTTTCTATGGAAACCTCAGGTGGAAACTCGTGGTCATCGAAGAAAATCTCGTAGTCGCTTTGAACGCCGAGTCCACTTGCATTCCAGAAGACTAGCGAACTTCCAGGCTCATGGTATGACAGATTGGCAACGCTTGGTGAGTATCCAGTGATATTCACTTCAACTGGCATGTTGGAGACCACATAGGAGTGCTCACTCATTGGAGTTATGGAACCTGTGGCACCGATGAGCTCAGCGAGGCTTAGACTTGTGTCATCAATCGTCAGAACCTGATCATCGATGTATCCGACAGCCGCAATGGCAAGAGGACCATCGAGCATAGGAAACTGAGCAACAGCGAAGTCAGAAAGCGGAGTTGGTGGTTCCTCTTCTCCGCCACCAAACAAGTCATTGAAGATACCCATGTCAGGAATGGCGAGGAGCCCTGCGGCAGACCCTCGGTTATCTGTGAATTTCGTCGAATCCATGGACCCCAGAATTCCAGATGTGTCAAGGCCATCCATAATGGCAGTCAAGGTGTCCGCGAACTCGTTTACAATATTGTAGACGTAGATGTCCAACGAATCAAAAGGAAGTTGAACATCCACGTCGGGAGGGATGATTGACTCATCAATCCTGAGCGTGAAGAGTTCTGTAAAACTCAGACCAAACAAGCTGTCGAGTCGGCCTAGTACTTGGCTCATTCTCGAGTTTGCGGTAGCCGCGTCAAGATTGAGATATGCGCTAAAGAGCAGGCCGAAGTCTGTGCCAATCATCTGAAGGATTTGGGATGGGTCAGGCAGACCTCCTTCAAACTGTTGGGCTGTTATTTGACCGTCGGTTAACTTCGAAGAGGCATTCAGGAATTGCCCCCCAATAAGATTCAGGGCGTATTCGAGCAGTTCGCCCTGCGTAGCAATGAGAGCGAATGCCATATTGCCGTCAAACATTTCATCAGACAAACCCAGGTCCTCTGATGGCAGACCCAGTTGTCCGTAGATGACAGCTGGTGCTCCCTCCGAATCTATGTTCGTCAGAAGAAGCTCCGCGCCTGTATCAAGTAGCTCGGTGAAGAACTGACCAATGTCGTCTACTTGGTCGGGCTCCACCTGAATGCTGTCAAAAGCTGCAGCTGCCGGACTGGCTATGAGAATAGCCATCATCACAATGACAAATGCGTGCGTGATTCTTATCTTCATTTTTGATTCACTCCTTTGGGCGAACGACGGCGCCGATTATCCCACCAACTACGATCGCAATAACAGGTGCAAATACAAACACCAGAAACGGTGCTATGATGGAAAACAGGTTCAAACTTGCACCTCCGCCTCCAGCGAACCCGCCCATGACTGATAGCAGTGTGCTGAGCAAATCTGATACAAGCGGTATTGATAGAAGATCGGCCAGCGAATATCCAGGTGGAACCGGTGGCAGTGCAAGTGGATTGAATCCGCCCATCATCAGCATATACACTGAGAATACAGTGAGTACTAGGCAAGATATCCATGCCATGAACCCTACAACAAATGCACCCTTCTTGGTACCTGCAATCACCCCGCCAATGAAACCTGCACCCACCCAGATTCCAAGCGACAGAAAGTTCGTCAATGGATTGAGGAGTAGGAGGCTTGCCATGACTGCTAGTGGTCGCACATAGTTGCCGAAGTAGGGCGAGTATAGTGCGATCAGAGTATTCCAGCCCTCGGGCAGCAGTATCCATCCCAGGCCGACGACAAGACCAAAGGCTGCTAAGTATCCGAAGAATTTCGAGCCAAAACCCATCATTGGGACCTCTTAAGACGTCTTACAGCAGTTATGTCTTAGACTAGACGATATTAACGTATCTTGGGTGAAACAGATTCCTGCCGGCTGGAAAAACCCCAGAAGCTCGGAAAGGTAAAATAGACCGTCCGAATGACCTATGTTGTCATTCGACACACAACTACTGAAAGGATATCCCTGCGGAGAGCACGGGGTTTTGTGTGCCGATAAACACAAGCAACTAGATAGTCGGTTGCGAGTAGAAATGGACGACGACGAACTTGCTTCGATGTATGAACTTATCCAGCTTCTGTCGTCACTCAACGACACACGGAGATCAATTCTCCAAGCGCTGGCACATGTCTACCCTCGAAGCGTGAGCGGCGTTCAGCTAAGCCGAATGATAGGCTATAGCGGGAAGTCAAGAAGTCTCTATCGAGGCGTCTTGGCGCATATGGAGGAAAACAACTTGATCTCGATAGATCAGTTGACACCGAGGCTCTATGCCATAAGGATTAACAACGAGCATCCTCTGCTTGATCTGCTTGTTGAGATATCGAGGAAGTATGGCGGCGCAACGAGGAAGATCTATCTAAGGTCACTGGAGGAAGAGTAGATGGATAGGCTCCTGAAACGCGCACAGGGTTTGTATCTAGACAGACAAAGGATTGCCCTTTCCGCATTCATGGTTGTCTTTGTGGTTACTCTTTACATGTTCTATAGTCCCGGGATTGTGGGCATTGCTGAGCCGCCAGAGTGGTTCCCACCAGGATGGTCGGAAGGTCTTGAAGTAGTAGCGTCATTCAACACAGTGGGCTTCCTCCTTGCCTTCGCAGTCATGGTCTTCGCCTATGGATTCTGGCAGTGGGCATTCCTGCCGACTCCAGCAGTCAGCTACACAAGAACAGTTCTTGCGGGCATCTTCGGTAGAGGCGCCAAAGTCACACAAACCATAGGGAAGCGGTTTCGAGTATTTCTTGACGGCGATGCATACGTAGACGTCACTTGTCGCATTCGTGGGCAAGGCTCAGGGAATTGGTTCGCCTATAGACTGACATCTTCGCCCATCAGTCGAACAGATGCTGAAGACATTGCATTGAGACATGGGATGTCAGTCAAGAAGGGGCGGTTTACGACTTGGATAAGCAATGAAGAACTCCATAGCAGGACTCTTCTGCTTGCCAAGGCGATGTATCTTGCATTGCACACTTGAAGTGTATTCGTTATCATGAACTCCCAGACATTCGACAAAGCTATTTCTAGCCGAGTATATGGTAGATGTTAGTGGTATACTAATGGCAATGCGCATCAGACGTACGATTGACATAGCCATGACCAACTATAGCGAGGTTGTTGGGGCATGTGCTTTCAGCTATGAAGGCAATATAGCTTATGCGACGGAGAACATGCAAATTCAGGATGACGTCCAAGCAATTCTCGAAGCCTGGAACACTGGGACATCATCCCTGCTCGTCAAGCACCTATCGTTCGTTGTTGCACAAGCGACGAACAACTCTTTCGTTGCGATAAACCCTGATGGCGCAATCTCACTCATATGCGGAACCGGTAAGGGTGTCTGGTTTGTGGCGATGTTTGCCCCGCTGGATGCCAACAAGAACGGAATTCTCAATGATTGCATTCAGGCGGCCAAGAACCTGGAAACCTCTGTTTCGATATTCGATGTTTAGATTTCAGTCTACCTGTCCACAAATGGTTTTTGTTCGGCAACAATCCGACCAAGGAGGGCCAGCATTCCTCCAATCCATCCGAGAGACTGAATGATTTGCACCGTTAATCCCATTTGGAACATACCGGCCAGTCCACGTTGCACAAGGGACATAATCAAACTAAGGATCGCAGCCAACATCGCGACTAGAATCACATTTCGTCCTACTTCCACGCGTCTTGTCGTGAGTATCAGACCACCTATGATGATTCCTAGGCCACCCATGCTTGTGAGGACGGAAAGAATACCAATGGTGATTTTGAATGAGAGAACAGATTCGGGACCGAAAAGTGCGTCTAGACCATCAGTGAACTCACTGATTACTCCAAACGTGTCACTCACACCGGAGATTATTATCAGCACTCCTCCAATGAGACAAAGAATCATAGGATTCCTGTTGTGAATGTTCATCAAGGTGCGGTCCCGCCAGTCCATCCCGGTCTTAAGATTGTCTAGTGCATCTTGACTTAAAGGTTGAGTCCAGACGCCTATTCAAGGCATACACCCATTATATTGCTCAGGTCACACTCTCACTTCTTTCTCGTAAGGTACAGCAATCCCTTTGGGAGGAATAGACCTTCTGATACCTGCGAGTGCAACGATGACAAGTGCGTATGGGAGAATCTTCACAAGATTGGTCAACGTAACCAACTCAGGTATAAGGATTGGAAAGATGAACTGCAGCCCAGTGACGAAACCAAAGAAAAGTCCCGCGAGGAAACAGCCAATGGGTGTCCAGTTCCCAAAGATGAGTGCAGCCAACGCAATGAATCCTTTACCTGCTGTCATACCCTTGCCAAATGCATTCTCGAAGCCAATGCTAAGATATGCACCACCTAGACCTGCAAGAGCTCCACTTAGGACAACACCAACAATCCGTGTCCACTCAACACTCACGCCCGCAGCATCGAGGGTACTAGGATCCTCTCCTGCTGCTCTCATTCGAAGACCGAAGGGCGTACGATAAAGCACATACCAGCTCAGAGCAGTTATGATGAACATGAAGTAGATAATCGGGGAGAGAGAACCAAATGCAGTACCCAACATGGGGACATCTCGTAACTGTGGTATAACGACTTCAGGAATCCTTTCAACAGAATCAGACAGACCTTGTTTACCCCAAACCACTTGAAGTCCTAACGTAGTTGATCCCAATCCAAACAGGATTATTCCAGTTCCACTCACAATATGGTTACCTTTGAATTTGACACAGACAATAGCATGCGCTCCAGCCAAAGCTCCACCTGCAATAACTGCAATAATCAGACCAAGCCAAGGACTGCCTACGTAATATGTTCCAGCAACAGCTGAAAAGGCTCCTACTAGCATCATGCCTTCCAGACCAATGTTCACTACACCAGTACGTTCTGAAAACATTCCGCCAAGCGCCGTTAGGACAAGGGGTGTTGCCATCTGCAATGTTGCTTTCAATAACCAGCCCATTAATTCGAGCATTGGATCTCCAGTTTGCATCAGTTGTCACCTCCTAAATCGAGAGGGGTTTCTGGGAAGACTCTCTCAACTAGTACCACCAACAAGAAAGACACCATCCCAATCACAAGACTCTGCCAGACTATGAGCATACTTCCTGCTATGTATCCCAGTGCTGCAACTAGAAGCCACACAATTGCTGCAAAGGCCACCAGCCTTAGGCCCCTTGGTTTTCTCATGAGGAGTTCAATAAGTGCATAGATACTGACCAGACTCGTGAGGAATAGCAGCAGTGCCACAATTCCCCCAACACCAGGTATTCCAGCCTCAATCATTGCAGAATAAGAACCAAACACTGACAGACATACAATTGCGGAAGCGCCAGCCATAAAACTGGTAGCCAAGTGTACGGACGCAGGAACACGATCTGTCTTCAACCAGGTGGCATAGTCAACGCCTCTTTTTGACAACCAATCGATTGCTCTAGGCGCTGCTACAAACAAGACAATTAGACCTTGAATGACTCTCACCATCTCCAATGGAACTCCAGCTATACGTTGCATTTGAAGTCCTCCGGCTCTCAGGGCACCAAAGAATATGGCTGCTGCCAGTACCCCCCAGGGATTGTTGTTCCCTAGGACTGCTACAGTGATTCCATCCCAACCTAGTCCCACCGACCAGTTGTCTTGAAACAAGTGGTGATATCCAAGTATCTCTCCGGAGCCACCCATTCCTGCTAGTGCCCCAGCAATACCAAGAGCGAGAGCGATGTTCTTCTTTGGATTGATGCCAGCGGTTTCAGCAGCGTCCGGATTTTGTCCAACTGCTCTCATCTCATAGCCTAAGACCGTCTTGTTGATTAAGTAGTCAACCGCAATCACGGCCAGTATTGCCAAGATTAGGCTAAAGTTCAGAAACGAACCAATCAGCTTTGGGAGTTCCGCAGTCACCAATATTGGTGGAGTTCGATCCAGTGCTTGAGTAGTATCCTTTAGAGGATATGTAACCAGCCATGCTGTGAAGAGGATTGCTGAGTATGACATCATCATTGTGGTTACTACTTCGTGCGTACCTCTGTAGGCTTTCAGAATACCTGGAAGCAGTCCATATAGAAATCCCAGAAACGTACCAAACAACAATGCCGTAAACTGATGAAGCACTATAGGAAGCGAAACCAGATACCCCACAATGGCCGCTCCAATTGCACCCATGTAGACTTGCCCTTCAGGACCAATGTTGAAGAGACCACATTTGAAGGCCAAAGCCACTGAGAGTCCAGTAAAAATCAGAGGGGTGGCAAAGAACAGGACCCGATCGAACTGAGTGATAGCCCCCCAAAGGAGTGTGAGAAAGGCCAGACCTACATTGTAACCAGTCATCATCATTAAGACTGAGACAACGACAAGCGCTAGGATGATGGAACCAGTTGACCATATTGCAGTCTTCTGAAATGAAGGATCGCTCACCATTCTCATAATGTTGTTTATAGGATTGAATCTAGCTTTCTCATTCTCATGCCGTCCTTCTCGTGACTGCTCGCTCAAACAACCGCCTCCGCAGATGACTGATCCTGTTTATGTCCTGCCATCAGCAGGCCCAACTCTTCAGCCGTTGTGGCTTCTGGTTCTTTGACAGCTACTATCTGGCCATCAAAAATGACAGCGATACGATCCGATACGCTCATGATCTCATCCAATTCCGCTGAAACAAGTAGAATCGCTGCGCCCTCATCCCTCATTGATACGAGTACGTTGTGAATGTATTCTGTTGCCCCCACATCGAGTCCTCTTGTTGGTTGAGCTGCCAATATCAGCTTTGGATTGGCTGAGAGTTCGCGTGCGACTATGACCTTCTGTTGGTTTCCTCCAGAAAGTGTACTTGCAAGACTATGGATATCAGAAACTTTGATTGAGTAGGTATCAACAAGTGCTTCTGTTATTCCGTCTGCTTCCGAGAGATCAAGCACCTGGCGACCGGGACCCATAGCAAATGGAGCTCTATGGTGTCTACCTAAAGTGCTGTTCTCGGCAATCGTAAAACCAAGAATGAGTCCTCTTCGGTGGCGGTCTTCAGGGATATGACTCACACCAGCTTCTCTTACCTCTCGAGGATCTAGGCCAGTAATATCCTTTCCATTGAGGAGTATATTTCCTTCTCTCGATTTGAGCAAACCTGCGATTGCTTCAACCAGTTCAGTTTGACCATTACCTTCAACCCCGGCAATTCCAAGAATCTCACCAGCTTTAACTTCTAGATTGATGCCCCTGACTGCCGTAATTCCTCTCTTGTCCTGAACTGTAAGGTCTTTGATCGCAAGTACTACCCCTCCAGGATTGGCGGGACCTTTTTCAACCCTGAAAACCACAGGTCTCCCAACCATCATTCTTGCTAGTTCTTCAGGCGATGTGTCCTCTTTGTTAACAGTTCCAATCAATTCTCCATCCCTTAGTACACTAATCCTGTCGGCCAATACCATCGGTTCTCTCAACTTATGAGTGATCAGAATGATAGTACGCCCGGCCTCTTTGAACTTCTCCAATGTTACAAAGAGATCATCAACCTCTTGAGGTGTTAGAACCGATGTAGGCTCATCAAGAATCACAATATCCGCGTTTCTGTAGAGTGTCTTGATTATCTCGACTCTTTGTTGAAGACCTACTGATATGTCCTGAATCTTGGCGTCTGGGTCTATATGCAGACCATTTTCTTCCGCTATTCTCCTGATTCTATCAGCTGCCCCCCTGAAGTCAATTGGCAGAAGAGACGAGAAATGCTTAGTCTCTACGAGTCTCTCTGCCCGCAATCTCTTTAGCACTGGTTCAAGACCAAGAATGACATTCTCGGTTACCGTCAGGGGTGGAATGAGTTTGAAGTGTTGGTGTACCATTCCAACACCTCTTAAGATGGCATCCTGCGGAGATTGAAGCTCCACCTCCTCCCCTCTAATCAGTATCCTCCCAGTATCCTTAGAGAGAAAACCGTAAAGAATATTCATTAGCGTTGATTTGCCTGCGCCGTTCTCACCCAACAGACCGTGAACCTCACCCTCACGAATCCTCAAGGTTATGTTCTTGTTTGCTTCAACGCCTCCGGGAAAAGTCTTCGAGATATTCTCAAGCTCTACTGCGTAGATAGTGAGCCCTCCTTGTGGCATTCCGATTTGACCGGAGTGTCAACTCACTCCTATTTATCTCTGTCCAAACTACTTCATCAAAAAAAAGTGGGAAAGAGAGGCGTTAGCCTCTCGATTTCACTAGGTCCAGTATATCGTGTCTGGTACAGTTACCGTTCCAGCTATAATATCCGCCTTTAGATCTTGGATGGTGTCGACTATCGACTGTGAGAGCGTAAGCAATGGCGAATCATATTCAGTCAATGTGTACACATCAGTCACATTACTGTAGGGAATGTAGCCATTGATCTCCCAATCATGACCACCATTTTCAAGATTATAGGCAAAGATACTACCAGTCGTACTATCCAAGTCACCATTCATGACATCTTCGATGACTTCGAAGACCGCCGAGTCGACTCTCTTCAGCATGCTTGTAAGACCGAAAGTTGGGGCAGTATGGGCATAACCTGGTCCTTGATCATAAGTGTCACATCCATACCACATCATTGGCGAATCCACTCCAATCATCCAGAGAGGAGTCGTATTGGTCGCTCCTGTGATCCTATTCCTTGCTGAAGTCCATGCACCAAGACCAGATCTGCCTGCAGCTGTATAGATGATGTCAGCACCGGCAGTGAACATTGCATCGCCCAGGTTTTGACCTATTGCGGTGTCAATCCAGCTACCAGTGTACTGTACGGTGAAGTTTACACCTGGATTTGTGTAGTTTGCTCCCCACACGTATCCAGCAGCAAATCTGTGTATAAGCCACATGTCCTCACCACCAACAAACCCAACATGACCAGTCTGAGTCATGAGGCCTGCAAGTGCACCGACAAGGGCTGAGCCTTCATTCTCTGTGAACACACAACTGCGAACATTTGGTGCAACCACGACATTGTCTACTATAGCAAACGTCTGGTTGGGAAAGTCTGCCGCCACCAAAGCTAGTGCGTCAGCTTGGTCGAAGCTGCCACTTATGATGACGTCGTATGTACCAGCCGCTGCGTAGTCTCTAAGAAGTCCTTCAAACTCAGCAATCTGGTCGGGTTCCGCCACATCAAAGTTCCAGCCCAACTCATTCCTAGCATTCATAGCCCCGGCATAAGACGCATCATTGAAGCTCAGGTCACCTCTACCACCAGTTCCAAGAATTAAAGCAACTCTTGGCGGAGCTGGAAACAGAGATGGTCCCAAGAAAACAACGGCTCCGACGCCCACGACTATTATGACTATAAGGATTATAGCTGTAGTCCTTTGTTCCATATCTCTCTACTCCAGGAGTAGTGCCTTTTCGGCACATATTCCAATCATGGAATCGAATCTAGTTTCCACAACACCAACTAAAAACTTCTTCCATTGACTCGCCTTGCATTATTTCTGGGATTTCTCATCTCTTTTGTAGATTGAGGCAATCTACATGCCCAAAGGTTCAAAGCAGGAAAGAAGCAGCTTGATGCCATGACGGTGCACACGGAAGAAGCAGGGGCCGGAGGACTGGGACCCGTCATATTTGTGCATGGTGCGGGAGGGTCTGCTGCAACTTGGACTCTGCAGCTTCGAGGACTCTCCGGGAACATCCATGTCATAGCAGTTGATCTCAATGGTCACGGAAAGACTGAGGATAGGAAACAGGATGCATTGGGGTCCTACCTAGAAGATATTGATTCTGTAGTCAGTCAATTCGCGCAGCCAGTCCTAGCGGGACACTCGATGGGAGGAGCACTCACACAGCTATACGCAATGAAACATCCAGAGAAAGTCAAGGGGATAATATTGGTTGGCACTGGGGCACGCCTCAGGGTCACACCAGTCATCTTCAGACTGCTAGAAGGGGACTTCGAAGACTATGTCCAAGCATTTGGTCAATTCATGTTCCACGAAGAAACATCAATCGACATGGTGGAATCCTCACTAAACGAAATGAGGAAGGCTCACGTCCATGTTGTTCGTAGAGACTTCGAGCTATGTGATGCCTACGACATAATGGAGGATGTCCACAGAATCGAACATCCTGCGCTTATCATTGCTGGAGAAGGGGATGTGCTTACTCCACCCAAGTACTCCCTGTACCTTGATGAGAAGATGCCGAACACAGAGCTGCATATCATTGACAAAGCCGGACATGCTGTGATGCTAGAAAGAGCCTCGGCCTTCAACCAGATAACTGCGGATTGGGTCCCAAAGCTCTACGAGTCCTAACGATTCGGCCGCGACTCCTGTTTCAATGCATCTATCGCCTTCAAGAGAGCAGTTCTGTCGAAGTAGACCTCATTCCTTGTGATCTTGTCATCCGAGATCTCAACGATATCTAGACCTTGTTCAATGATTGATTTGCCACCAACAGGTATGGCACACTCCCACTTCAAAACACAGCCTCTCTCTGTTGGGACTACTTCCAAGGGCTTCCACGTCCATTCTTTGTTGACTGCAAGAAGTTTTTCGAAATACTGAAGAATAGCGCTATGCCCTCTCAGACCATCACGACGTGCCGGATCGGAGTACAATGCATTCTCCGAATAGAATGATATCAGCAGATCTGGTCTGTTCCCTGTCCAAGCCTGAAGCCACTCTCTGCAATAATCGAGGAGTTCTTTTTCGTTCATGAAAAGCACCTAGCGCAAATCTGGTCAGCGATACTTGTTTTACTCTATCCATTTGATTATGTCATCGGCAATAAGTTCGCGGATGGCATGTGGAGCATCAGTGGTTTCACGAAGGACTCCTTTTGCTGAAACATCAGCCTCTTGCGGAAGGTCAAGGTTTCGCAGTGAATGGCAGCTGAATAGGGGTGAGACATCAATTGATGACAATGGATTATCAGCAATATCCAAAACAGACAGGTTGATGCAGCTCTCGAGTGGAAGTAGGTCTATGTTTGCTATCCCGTTCTTCGAAATCGAGAGAACCTCTAGTTTCTTGCAGTACGTGAGGGGCCCAAGATTGATTCTTTCAAGTCGATTGTGACTAAGGTATATTCTTTCCAAATCCAGTACTTTGCCAAGTGGTCCGAGACTTATCTCTTTCAGGGAGTTGCCATCGAGGCGAACAAGTTCCAATCTCGGACATCTCTCCAGTGGAGAGAGGTCTATGAATTTCAGGTGATTCTCACTAATGTCGAACTCCCTCAGTCCAATGCAATTTGAGAGAGAACCAATATCAATTGTCTCCAGGTGATTGTTGGCGATATCAAAAACCTGAAGACTGATACACCCTGCGAGAGGAGCAATCTCAATCTCGTATATGTCGTTCTGGAAGAGAAGCAGGCTTTCCAGCGCTGACGAGTCTCTCAAGGGGGACACATCAATCTCTTTGATTTTGTTGCCATTTAGCGCAAGACGCTCTAATTTCCGGCACTCTGATAGAGGGCCAAGATCAATCTTCACGATTCTGTTGCCATACAAGTTCAACGTCTTCAGGCTAACGCAAGAACCCAAAGGGGTGAAATCAATGGATTCGAGCTCGTTACCACTTAGACTCAAGCTCTCAAGCTCCTTACAGCTGGAGAGCGGTGCTAGATCAATCTCTATCAGTCTGTTCTGATCCAGTTCCAGTAGTTGCAGTGCCGTGCATCCCTGGAGTCCATCTAGGCTAACTGACGAAAGGTGAGTATCAGATATCCTGAGAGTCGTTAAATCTGGACAGGATTGCAGAGGCGATACATCAAGATGTTTTAGAGGATTGGCAGAGAGACACAAATTCTTCAAGTTCTTGCATGAGCTCAATGCAAGCACGTCAATCTGTTCAAGGCGATTGTGGTCAATATCGAGTCTTCTAAGTTCGATGCATGCAGACAACGGAGTGAGATCTATCTCGTGCAATCGATTATATGAAAGGTCAAGTATTTCAAGATCCAGGCATTGGCCCAGCGAATCCAGATACAAAGTCTCCAAGCTGTTGTTCTCCAAATCTAGGACTCGCAATTCGCGACATGATGCGAGAAGTGACAAGTCCAGATCCATGATCCTGTTGCCGCTGAGATCCAAAGCACGCAATTCTGGACATGCATCTAGGGGGCCCAAATCAATAGATGCAAGTTTGTTTCCTCTCAGTGAAATAGCACTAAGTCTCTTGAGCTTAGAAAGTGTGGAGAGACTAATCAAGGAAATGTCACGTGTTGAAAGGTCAAGGACAGCTGCATCTTCGTCTACGCTGAGACTCTGCGTGCTACCTGTCGTGTCTTTCCATACAACATCAACAATCAACAGTTGCGGCCCTCCGCAATATGCGCACACCATTGTTGGAAGCGTCGCTCATAATTCTTGGCCCTCCGTTAGGTTCTAGTCATCTGGGTCAGTCTGTAGTCAATTGGTCAGAAAAACGAATTGCTTTGTCGCAAATGTATATGTTTGCCTTCCGTCCCGAACTTGGATAGAATTCATCAATAATAGGGTGAATCTTTTTGAGAGATATTAGAGCAATCCTGGTCAGTTGCCTTTTCATTACTTTTCTGCTAATTGTGAACACTGGATACTTCGTGAGGGCCCAATCGGATCAAGCTATCGAGATAACTGAAATCGGACAGTTTGACACCATTGGATGGGCTGCCAATATTCACGTACAGGATGACACTGCAATTATATCAGATTCTGAGGGGGGTCTTTACATCATTGACGTTTCCAATCCAGAGAACCCGTCAGAATTGGGTCATTTTGATGAGGGTATTGATCATTTGCATGAATTATATGTTGAAGGAAACTTCGCCTACGTGGCAGACTACACAGATGGACTCAAAATCATAGACATATCAGACCCAGCTAGCCCAACACAAGTGGGGAGATTTCATGACGGGGGAGAAGTGGGTACCTTCGAGGTGGTTGGGGATCTGGCTTACACTGCTGATTTCATAGATGGGCTTGAGATTGTGAATATCTCTAATCCATCGCAGCCAACTGAGATACTCCAGTATAATGGAGAAATCAACTACATCTTCAATGTCGAAGTATACAATGAATTGGCGTTTGTGTCCGATTATCTCTCAGCGACAGAGAAGAAGATACGGATCCTAAACATATCTGACTTGAATAATATCGAGGAAATTGCCGAGTACACCATTAACGGAGAAGTCTTCTCAATCGATTTCATTGATGATGTTGCGTACATGATGTGCTCATACGGGGGTGTGAAAATCTTTGATATTAGTGACCCTGCATCTCTCTCAGAAACAGGCAGTTATGACGACGGAGGAAATGCAGTTGATTTCGAGTTCCTAGAAAGCTGCATGGTTATTGCTGACAGGGATGATGGCTTGGAAATCCTGGACATTAGTAACCCCGCCAATCCAGTCGAGATAGCGAATTTCACTGACGGTGGAAGCGCGTCAGGGGTGAAGATTGCCAATAACTTGGTCTTTGTAGCTGACGGGGAGGACGGTCTGGAAATTCTTCGGATTGAGGGTATACCAGGGACCACAGACACAACGGATACCTCTGGCTTGACTCTAGTCTTGGTTTCAGGCGGGCTGATTGCCATAATTGTCCTAATTATGCTGGGAATTAGAAATCGAAGAACTGACTGACATGAATGCCTCATATCCCTCAATCACGTTTCTTTTGGCGCAGCAAAAGGCAAAGCTATTTCTGGATGTTTCATTAATAAAGCCGTGATTTCTGTCCTTAGGAAGGAGGAAATGCGTGGAATGAGTAGTAGCAGACAAACCGTTTTGGTTTATTTGGTAATTGGTCTCATCATTGGGTTTGGCATTGGTTTCTTTACACCCGGCCTAATCCAACCAGGTGAGGTCAATTTGGTGCCAAGTATCCAGGCGCGTGGAACCCTCATAGTAGGGACCGAGGCTGGATATCCACCGTTTGAGATGTACAATACAACAACAGCGGAATACTATGGTTTTGACATAGATATAGCTCAGTTGATTGCCGATGAACTTGGAGTAGATCTTGTTATACAGGATATGCCATTTGACTCGCTAATTGCTGCGTGCAAGGCCGGCAATGTTGACATGCTTGCAGCGGCGATGGATCTAAGTGCTGAGCGAGCTAGAGAACTGGCATTCTCTGACCCCTACTTACAGACTAATCAAGTAATGGTCGTGAACGGTTCTAGTACACTGGAGATTGATGAGCTTGCAGATCTTGCTGGGTATGAAGTTGGAGCGCAGACTGGCACAGTCCAAGCTGCTGATATCCAGGCAGCGATTGATGCGGGGGCTGCCATTGTCTTGAGCACATATGCAAGTGTTGCACAGATGTTCATTGATTTAGACTCGGGTGGTCTTGACGCGGTTTTCGTTGATGAGCCAGTATACGAGGTCTATGCGGAACTCTACACTCTTCGAACAATCTACACGGTCAGAGCTGCTCCAATGGTTCTATATTGTAGATATGAGAATCCAGACCTACTTGCAGTGATCAACGATGTTCTTGGCGATGCATTTGCAGACGGTACAATGGCAAACCTAGTTGATACTTGGTTTGGAGGATAGTCCTTGCAGGAGCGGGATTTGCCCAGTCTGTTGGTCTTTATCATAACAGCTGGGCTTCCCGCCACTCTACTTCTTTCAGTTGTAGGGCTAGGAATGGGTTTTCTTATCGGAGTAGCTTTAGCACTCATCAGAGTATATGCTGAGGAAGATATCTCACTCTTGGCTCAGGCTTACGAGAATCTCTTTAGAGGAGTTCCTGTTCTGGTCCTGATGCTACTCTTTCTTGTCAGTACAGGATGGCCTGCGTTCTTTTCGGCTGGTCTTGCACTGGGACTCCGTAGTGGGGCATACCAGTCTCAGATTGTACGTGGGGCTATACTGTCCGTCAGTGAGAGTCAGATGATTGCTGCATATTCTATTGGCATGAATCGGATGCAAACAGCAAGGCACATTGTCCTACCACAAGCGTTTCGACTTGCACTACCAGGGTGGTCCAATGAATATGCAGTTGTGACAAAAGACACTGCATGGGCCGGGGCAATCGGAGTTCTCGACATGGTCAAGGCCTCGGACTATCTGGTGTTCGAGGATCCAGTATTATTCTTACCTGCCATTCTGGCCATCACTCTGATATACTTCGTATTGACATATCCAATAACGAGGTATGCAGGTGAAGTGATGTCTAAGAGGCTGAGAAGTCTTGGATTAGGAGGCGATTACTAAGTGTCAATTGTACTTGATGTGAGAGATGTCTGGAAATCTTATGGTGAACTCCAGGTTCTGAAAGGAGTCACATTCAGTGTGGGTGAGAAGGAGGTCAAGGTTGTATTCGGTCCTAGTGGCTCAGGAAAAAGCACACTTCTCCGGTGTATCAACATGCTGGACCCACCTGATAAAGGAGAGGTCCTTCTCAAGGGACAGAGCTTGATGGAAGATGGTGTTAATCTCACTATGATGAGAGCACGCATCGGAATGGTCTTCCAACAATTCAACCTGTTTTCTCATCTAAAAGCTTTGGACAACGTCACCATTGGACCTCAGAGGGTTTTGGGGTTAGAGAGAGAGGAGGCAGTAGACAGAGCCCATGTGGCTATCGAACAAGTCCAGATGACGGATTGGATTGACCACTATCCAGCACAGCTTTCGGGAGGCCAACAGCAAAGGATTGGCATTGCTAGAGCACTAGCTATGGATCCAGATGTCGTACTATTCGATGAACCCACCTCCGCCTTGGATCCCGAACTAATCGGGGAGGTTTTGCAGGTGATGCTCGATATTGCTCAAGCAGGGACAACAATGATTGTTGTCACTCATGAGATGGGTTTTGCCAGAGCTGTAGCGAATGAGATGTTGTTCATAGATGACGGTATCATCGTTGAGACGGGAACTCCAAAGCACTTCTTCACGGCTCCAGAGAATGAACGGGTCAGACAATTCTTGCATAGGCTAGAAGTGCTCTATGGAGGACAGGAATCGGTAGAACAGTAGAACAAGGAGGAGAGTAAGTCATGGTAGGAAGCGGAGATATGCACAATCTAATGCCCCTACAATATGGCATTGTTTCCTACATCGACGAACTTGCACAGGCATTCCTTGTGACCTTGGAGCTCTATTTTGTCGGTCTAGTTCTTGGGTTCATTATGGGACTAACATTCGCAATAATGCGACAATTCGGAGGACGCGTTCTCTCACGTATCGCCACAGGCTATATAGAAGTCATTCGAGGAACACCGTTGATAACTCAAGTTCTCCTCGTCTACGCGATACCAGTTGCAATCAATGCAGCAGGTATTGCTGATCTTCCACTGAACTGGTATTTCTACTACATTGACTCTCAAAATCGAATCGCAGTCACACTGAACTGGCCAATCCTAGCAAGTATGTTAGGCCTTGGCATCAATAGCGCGGCCTATCAGGCAGAATACATGCGTGGCGGGTTTGCTTCGATAACCTCTGGGCAACTTCGTGCTGCAAGTTCTATCGGCATGACTCGCTGGCAGAGCATCCGATACATCATACTACCCCAGGGCCTCAGGCGGTCAATCCCTGCTTGGTCGAATGAAGCCGCCTACCTCCCCAAGTACACCGTCGTCGCGATCTGGGTTGGTGTGATGGAAATCCTGAATATGTCCAAGACCGTGATTGCGAGGACCTTCTTGTCTGTGGAGATGTACCTGATTCTAGCCATTATCTTTTTCGTGTTTATTACTGCGATCAACAAAGTCCTAGAAATCACTCATAGTCGAACCAAGATACCAGGTGTCTGAACCATACACGAAGACCACCCCCTATTGAAACGTATCTATGTCGAATCATTTTTGATAGGGTCCTTCACTAACTGCGGTTCCCTAGTTTCGCTTGATCATAGTCGTCTAGTCGTGTCTGGGTTAAGCCTCAGCAGCTCCTCAACGTAAGACTTGTGTTTCATCCTAAGAATCGCGGCGCGTGATGAAGAATCGAATCTAACTATTGAGACTGCTCTTTCAAGTGCACTTGGTCCAAGCGCTCTGAAGGTTCCAATCATTGTCAGAAGTGATGTCAAGAAAGCGAGGTTCAGACCCAAGTCAACATTGAATCCATCATATAGGTAGAAGGCAATGGCGGATCCAAGAAACAGCGAGAAGACAATAGCCAGTCCATTGACCACTGTTAACAACGTCATCGTCCGTGCTCTGTCGTGAATGGACGTACGATGTTTGCCACAGACTGGGATTTCCAATCCTCGTCTGTTCCTTGGAGGAGGGGAATACCTCTGTATACTCCACCAGCTCCCGCGTCTAGTTCTCAAAGGATCCTTTACCGCTTTGGAGACAAAGCCCCGCGTAGTTGTGGGTCTACTGCATACAGGGCAGCTGCTAGGGAAATCAAGGTTTGTCGTGCTCACAACCACTAGATGATTGAGCGCTTTCTTTTCAGAATTCATCTAGTGTGCACCATCACTCCCTCAATTGTATCGTACATCTTTCTTTTGGATGCTGCATGTTATGCGTTGTTCACTGAGGCCTAATTCATCACATTGAAGAGGCGCATTGTAACGTGCGTTGTCATGCAAGTTCTTGTCTTCAATAGTAGTCCACGTAGAGGAAGAGGCGCCACAGCCGGAATCTTGAATCGCTTCTTGAAAGGAGTGGAAGATGCTGGAGGAAAGGTAGAGCTGATCTACGTCAGCGACCTCGATATCAAACCTTGCCGAGGTTGCTTTACCTGTTGGACAAAGACACCAGGCAAATGCGTGCAATCTGACGACATGGCGGAACTATTGCCGAAAATGGACAGTGCGGACGTTGTTGTCCTAGCAACTCCTGTCTACGTGGACGGCATGACCGGATCTCTGAAGATGCTTTTGGATAGATTCATACCGCTTGAAAGCGGCAAGGTTGAACTTATCGACGGACACTGTAGGCATCCCAGGAGGAGCGGAAGGTCTGGGGACAAGCTTGTTCTTCTTTCAGTGTGTGGTTTCGCTGAAATGGATAACTTCGATTCACTGGTTGCACATGTGAAGGCTATGTCGAAGAATATGCATCGTGATTATGTTGGTGCTGTGTTGCGACCATATGCTTGGGCCTTGGGTATGCCTGAAAGAATTGGAATTGAAATCGGAGACATTGTTCAGGCACTTGAAGATGCTGGTCGCCAGCTTGTGGAAGAAGGAAGATTCTATCCAGAGACTCTCGCGACGATTTCGAAGGAGTTGCTACCACAGCAAGTTGTCGCACAAATGATTAGTTCTGGTTTCCGATGAGTTACCCGTCCCTTATCACACGAGGGCTACGATTCATGAAACGCTAGGATAGTAGAAGTGAGGAGCCGTTCTGGCTCCTCTACAGCCTCTTCTTCTAGAGTGTGTCCTCAAACTCCTTGATGAACACATCAAACTGGTCGATGCCTTTCTGCCAGAATTCTTCAGTTGTGATGTCGAAGCCAATCTCGGCTGCCAACTCACGGGGGGATTTGCTGGAACCCGCTGCAAGAAGCGCCTTAAGGTTGGGCACAAACACCTTCCCTTGCTCCTTGTAGAGTCTGTACATAGCATACACGAAGAGCTGTGCGTAGACGTATGGATAGTTGTAGTACCTGTAGTTGGGAATGTAGAAGTGTAGTTTCATTGTCCACCACCACTTCATAACAGGTAGCCAATCGATTGCATCGCCGTAGACCTTGTCACGCGCTTCAACCCAGAGTTCAGAAATTTTCTCGCCGCTGAGGAAGATATTCTTCTCTATCGCTTCATACATCGCGGTTTCAAAGAATACTCGTGCAGAGACCTGAAAGGCCGCTTGACCGAAATCGTCCAAAACTGTCGATAGCACTGCAAGCTTCTCTTCTTTGGTCTCACCTGTTGTGAGTAGCTTCTCCACTAGGAGAAGAGTCCCGAAGATTGAACCGGTCTCAGCAATACAGCTGCCAATTTCATAGTTTGATGGCTTCTGGGCCCGAGTGCCAAGGTAGGCATGGAGGGCATGTCCCAACTCATGTGCCATGGTGAAAACGTCGCCTAGAATTCCATTGTAGCTTTGAAGAATGTACGCGCTCTTGCCGACGAACCAGGTTGAGCAGAAGGCCCCGGAAGTCTTCCCTTTGCGGACCTCACCATCCAGGTGGCGTTGCTCGAACATTTCGTCCATCCATGTGCCACTTTCTTCGTCGAACTCGGTGTACGACTCAACAACCATCTTTCGTGCTTCGTCCCAGGAGTACTTCTTGTCTGGTGCACTCGGGAGTGGTGCAATCTCATCCCAGTTGCCTAGTTTCTCTAGCCCCATGGCCTTGGCCTTGAGTCGAAGGTACTTTTGGAACACACCGACATTCTTCTCAATCGTGTTCATCAGTGCTTGAATGGCCGCCTCATCAACATCGTTCGCAATCAAGCTCTGAGTCATTGGAGTCGGCCATTTACGGAGTTTCGTCATATCATTATGGTCGGAAGAAACTGAGCGTACAGCGCTGGCCCACAAGATCTCATCTTCCCCAAGCTTGCTGTAAACAACTTCGTGAGCTCTTTTCCGCAAATCGCGGTTTGGGTGCTCATAGAGTCCGATGATCTCGCCGTAGGGCATTGTCTTTGTCTCACCGTCAACTTCAATCTCGAATTCCCGTGTGGCCAACCAATCACTCTGAATCTGGGACCACGCATCAATGCCATTCTTGTCCTTCTGGATAGCCAGCTGCTCTTGCTCCTCAGAAAGCATGTACGGAATCTGACGTTTGAGCCTCTCAAGCTTGTGCTTATACTCCGACAACACTGGGTCATTGATAATCTCAGGATTCTTCTTTAGAAGCTGCCCTAGCTCAAGCTCCATGAATGCGAGATTCTGCTGCGAAAGCATGGTTGCATTTTGAGCATTTGAATGAAGTCGCTTGGCTACATCAGTGGTCATGTCCGCAAAGTACTTCAGATATGCGTACATGAAGGGCCCTTCGAATTCAAGGGCCCATTTGTCTGATTCTTCGAGCATCTCCAAGACTTGCTTGGCATTGAAGTCCGGAACTTTCCCTCTATGTTTGTCCCTAAACTCTTCAGATGCTCTTACTGCAGCCGTAAGGCGTTCAGAAATGTAATCAGGATCGTCAATCTCAACAAGCTGAGACAGATCCCACCTCATTTGCTCCACAATCATGGTGTGTCAACTATCGTTTTGGGCCAACGAAGTTACTTAATAGTCAAACGTATGGGACATCTAGAGCGACAAAGCTCAATCATCCAGCAGGCTTCTTCGTTTTCTTCGGGCTACGTTCTTTCTTGCCACCCATACTCCGCCAATTAGAATCACCGAGAAGAGGACTGTCACCATGATACCAACAATAACTTGTGGCGACCCTATGCCCCCGCGGATTGCAAATGGACCTATAAGATCCTCATCAGAGGTCGAAGTGAAAGCATTCGAATACGAGGAGTTGGAGTAGGCACCCAGCACTGAGATTCCGAAGTAGCATTCTTCTCCGAGCCCGCCTCCTGATATTACCACCGTCGATACAATGTCTACCTGACTTTCTCCCTCTTCAGCTGGAGTGAAGGAGGTGCTTTCCGCCGAAATGAGCGAGAATCCAAGACCACTAATATCTTTTCGATGTACAGTCAGAATAAACTCTGTAACATTCACTTCTGTGACTCCCTCTGCTTGAGGCTGGACACTCAAAGAGACACTGACCGATTGTGTGAAGGGACTGTACCATGGCGTATTAGCAGATATTGTGACGGATACTTCAACGCCATCACTCGTGAATGACTGTGTTGGGAAATCCGTTGCAGATGCAGTAGGCAATAAGACCAAGCTGACAATCAAGATAGCAACGGCAGTCCTCAACATAGCTCTAGCACTTGCTCTCAGTCGCAGACAGGCTTCTTAACTTTGACTCTTCGCGTCACACAATCTCATTCAGCCATTCGAGGACCTTTGTGTAGGCTTCTACGCGGTTCTTCCTTTTGGCCAAACCATGTCCTTCGTCGGCGAATCGCAAAAGGCGGACTGGAATCCCCTTTTCCTTGAGCTTCTCGTAGATCTGAACGGATTCAGATAGCGGCACTCGTTCGTCATTGTCACCTTGAATGATGAAGAGCGGAGCTGAGATCCTGTCCACTTTGTGAATTGGGCTTATTCGCATTAGAGTGTCAAAAGCGTTTTCGAGACTTCCATATTCAACCTCACGAAGACCCCGGCGCCATGAAGCTGTGTTCTGAAGGAACGTAACGAAATTCGATATCCCAACTATGTCGACTCCCGCTTTCCACAGGTCCGGATGTTCAGTCATGGCTGATAGGACCGAGAATCCTCCATAACTTACTCCATAAATGACTAGCCGGTCGCCGTCGATTTCCGTATCGTTCTGTTTGATGTGAAAGGCCAACTCACGAATGTCCATTATCGAGTCCAGTCTCTTCTCAACATTGTCAAGGTCAAGATAGGTTCTACCGTATCCGGTACTTCCACGGATGTTTGGTGCTACGACAGCATAACCCGCAGACACAAAGAACTGTATAACGGGATTGAAGTCGGGACGAATCTGCGACTCTGGCCCACCGTGAATCATGAAGATGGCAGGCCACCCTTTGGAAGGTTGACTTCCTGTAGGCAAGTATCTGAAGTAGGGCACTCTCAGATCGTCGAAGCTCTTGAAGTCCCAGAGAGTAGCGTCGGAAAAATCTGCTGGATCTAACCCAGCAATGCTAACTTCGGTGGCTTTCCAGCTAATGCCTTCTGCCAGGTCCAAGATCCATATATTCGATGGGCCAGTTGCGGATGCCAGCGTTATTGCTAGCTGCTTCTCATTCTCGGACAAGTCCATGCTTTTTGAGAATGACCTCGAGTCACCTATCGTGATTACGCCTTTCATAGGCAAGTCCAGTTCTCTGAAACCGTCAACACCCGAGGGCTTGAACTCACCCATACACAAGGAGCTGTACCCTTCTTCATTGAAAACAACAAACGTCTTGGCGCTGTCATTGATGTGGGTTGACATGCTAAACTCAAGACCCATCATCGGGTACTCTAGCGGCGAATACTCACATGCGAGAGAAAGCACTCCCAGTCCTTTTGTATCTGAATTCAGATCAGAAGCAACCAAGAGGTGTTCGTTGTCCAAGAATCTCAAAGCGGACCATCTGCATGTTCGAGAGGACTTCAACTCATTTGTAAGCTCAATGGTATTCCCCGTCTCTGGTTCCAGAAGAGCCAACTCTTGATGGTTATTGCCGAAGAAGTGCTGGAGGACCAGCTTCGAATCATCCGGTGAGACTGCACTGACTGCAGTAAGACTCCCACTCGGACGATAGATCAACTCTGGCTCGTGATCTGAAAGAGGAATCCTCCAGCGATAGAGGTCTAGTCTAGCTTTATCCTCAATGTTTGCCATGTAGTATAGGCCGTATTCTGTGGCGAGGTTGATTCTGTGTTTTGCATCCATATCCTGTGTCAACCAGGTTAGCTCACCGTCCATTCCTATGCTGCCGAGCTGGAAGTTCTCGTTACCTCCACGGTCTCTTGTAAACACAATTGATTCATCGGATAGGAATCGAGGGTCTGTGCATCTGTCCTCCTCAAATGTGACAATTGTGGGCTCAGCTACAATGTTCATTTCCACGGTGGTCTTATGAATCTGAAAAGATCCGGGAGCGTTTGCGACATATACAATTGAACTGTTACGTGGATGCCAAGACGGACCTCCTGCGGTCTCAATTTCGAGATAGCTTTCAACACGATCTGGTTTTGGCTTCATGAGATAGCCTCGAAGTGTGTGCACAATGCGTACCTGATTTCGCATTGCGCAGATGGGTATCCCTTAATTAGGTACCTACCCCATCCCTTCAACGAGACATTTGGTCTTTCCCACCCCAATGAAAGAGCAAATACCTCCTTCTCTCGGTCGTGGTGTGGAACCTTTCCATGCCGCGGCCGTACAATGTCTTGTGACTTCATTGTTTGACGATTTGATTCCGCTATTCCATCATAGCGTTGAAACAACGGCAAAGCATTTGTGCTCGGTAGAGTCTGCACAATCGTGTACAAGGTGAGCTACCTGTGAAACTCCCTGCAATAGTTGTTCATGGCGGCGCTGGCAGCTGGAAGGATGATAGAATTCCAATAGGCCTTGCTGAAGTAGAGAATGCGGCCAAGGTGGGATTCAGGATTCTAGAGACCGGTGGATCATGCCTTGACGCTGCCGAGGCTTGCACATTGTACATGGAGTCCTGTGGAAAGCTAAACGCAGGTCTTGGAGCAAGACCTAACTCGGATGGAGAGAAGGAGCTAGATGCTATCATCATCGACGGATTTGAACTGAAGACTGGAGCAGTCATGGCTGTGAAGGGAATCCAGAATCCCACGTCTCTGGCAAGATACGTCATGGAAGAGACCGAGTACGTGATGTTCGCAGGCGAAGGTGCTCGCCGGCTGTATGATAGAATGATGTCGGAGGGTTATCGAAAAGAGGCTGAGCACGGAGCTATTCAGATGCCATTACTGGAAGAAGGTGGGGATACTGTCGGATGCATTGCGGTAGATGTCGGCGGCCGAATAGCTGCAACTTCTTCGACAGGAGGAATTTCGGAGAAACTCCCAGGACGTGTGGGAGATTCACCGGTTTTTGGAGCGGGTGCCTACGCTAACAAGGTCTGCGGGGCCACAGCCACTGGATACGGTGAGCACATCGTTCGAGTTGTGATGTGCAGAATGGCAGTTCAGTACTACGAGAATGGAGCAAGCATTCAGAAGGCATCCGATATGGCAATTGAATTGCTTGAACGCGATACTGGCAGCGAAGCGGGAATAGTGATGGCTAGTGCAAATGGAGATTTTGGTAAGTCAACCAATGCCAAAGCAATGCCAACAGTGGCAATCCGAGAGAACATTGATTCCATTGAACGCTTCACAAGATAGACTAAGAGTGCGAGGCATAAAACAGAGAGATTGGTCGATGACCATTTGCACTCATTGCATCTTCAAAAGCTGGGAGATTAGAATGTCATAATCGTCGTATCGGCGGAGGCCCGGAAGCTTGTGAACAGGAGTTCCGTTCTTGAAAGCAAAGACCATCGGAACTGATTGAACGCCGAAGTGGATAGCAATTCGAACATTACGATCAATGTCGACTTTTGCGAAGTATACTTCGCCCTCGTAGTCTATTGCTAGCTGAGCCATGATGGGTGCAAGAGTCTTGCAGGGCATACACCATTCCCCGTAGAAGTCAACCATGGCTGTCTTCGTATTCTGCATCTTCGTCCAGAAATCAGAATCGTATAGTGGGTTCACCAGTCCGTTTGCCATAGGCTCTAAGACTTCAGGTTGCTGAGCCCTCTTCATCATGAGCTCCATTTTTCTGCGGCGAATCTCTTTGAGATCGTCATCGCTTAGCATCGATAACCCTCTATTTTCGACTGTGCAAACTTCGTGCACAACCGATATAACTCCTTCGCATGAGGAAATTGGCTATGCTCTGACACGTGCAACTGGAAGAATGATGCGGAATGATGCCCCATGCTTGGCGGAGTCCAGAAGCTCTATGGTACCCCCGTAGACCTCAATGATCTTCTTAGTGAGAAAGAGTCCATAACCGCCGCCAGTTGTAGACGTTCCTTTCTGAAAGAGACTCTCTCGGATTTCCTTTGGAATGCCGGGGCCCTTGTCCGACACGTCAATCTGAACTCCCTTTTCAGAGGGAGATACAACAACGGTGACCTCGGCATCCGGACCAGCGTACTCCGCAGAGTTTCTAAAGAGATTGTCAAAGACCGTTGTCATCAATCTGCCGCCCAGTACCCTTAGTTCAGGACCAACACTTCTGAGGCGCAGCTCTACATTCAAGCCTGGATGGCTCTTCTCAGCTTGTCTGCTTGCAAGCTGAAGGATTCTGATAATGTCTCGTTCCTCTAGTGCACTGGGCCGTCCTAAGACGTCCAACAGCTTGGTCATCCGTTCAGTAGCAGCAGCGATTGCCTCCAAGTTGCCCTTTGTCTTAGGGATATCCTCGATTGTCATGAAGGCAAACTCGGTGCTGTTGTATACGACTTGTAGATCGTTTCGAATGTCGTGCTGCAGGAGATTAGCATACATTTCCAACTCACGATTTGAGAAACGGAGTTCCTCCTCTGCACGTTTTCGCTCAAGAGCGCTCACGAATACAGCCGCCACCAATCTCAGAAGATGGCCTAGCTGCTCGGGCCACAGATGTTCGGTACCCCTAGCCCCATAGAAACCGAGGACACCATACAACGCCCCTTCATGTGTCATTGGAACAAGAAGCTGAGACCTGAAAGGAATTCCCAGAGACTGAGCCCATCTCCGTTCTCCTATTGCCTCTGGCGGGTTTTCTTCTCGCGTACTGATGATTATGCTGTCGCCTCGATGCAGAGTCTCAAAGTAGTAACCGAAAGTAGCTGAAGGGATACCTTGCAGATTGGCAATTTGAGAGTCTTCTGGGGAATCTGCCCACTCATGTGTGTTTGTGAGCGTGGAGAGATCATCTGAGAAAAGAATTACAGAGCCAAGCACAGCGCCAACGAATTCGCCAATCCGATTCAATGCTGAGTTGATCTCTCTGTCAATCTCTTCAATAGGAAGGTCAATGAATCGTGTTGCAAGTTCCGAGACAATCTCCTCGAATTCGGCCAAGTATCTTACAGCTTCTTCAGCTTCGTGTCGGTCTGTGATGTCCCTCACTACAGACACGATGCTCTCACCATCGTCATGAAGACTCAACGTGGCTGAGAACCAATATTGTCTATCCTCAATCACAAGAGGGTAATCGAATGTCCGCGGTTCCTTCGTGTTTCGAACCTCTCTGGAAAGTGCAAGGTGCTTATCCGCTACATCTTCTGGAATAGTATCGGCAACATGCTTCTCCATCATCTCTTCGGCAGGCTGCACGAGAAGGTGTCCACTCGAAGCGTAGCATTCTCTGTACTTGTCCTCTTTGTCGTATACGAATATGAGATCGTGCATGGATTCGATGACAGTGCGATGTTTCTGCTCGCTCTCGCGGATGGCCTCTGCGACCTTCTTCTGTTCTGTGACGTCTCTTATGAAGCCTAGACGGTGTGGGACGCCGTCTAGCGTAATTGGTGTTGATTTAATATCTGCGAAGAAGAGAACTCCATCGCTTCTCATCATAGGAATCCCTTCTACAGTGTCAGTCTCACCCGATATAATCCGTTCAAACTGCTCCATTGCATACTGCCGTGCATCTTCGGGCATGAAATCGACAATATTCATTGTCATGATTTCGTCAAGAGAGACACCCATCATTTCACACATTCTGGCATTCGCGGAACTAGTATTTCCATCTCGGTCGATTACGTGTATTCCATCGACTGCGCTATCGAAGATCGTTCGGTACCTTTCTTCACTCTCTCTCAAGTCTTTCTCAGTTTCCTTCAGGTGAGTGATGTCCAAGAGGGTGCCAGTTGCTTGCTGGGTAGAGCCATCTTCCTCCCATTCCACTACTTTGCCTCTTTCTAGAACCCATTTCCATTCTTCGGACTTGGTCTTCATTCTGTGCTCGGAAGAATACAGCGGGGATTCTCCCGCCACATGCATGTTCCAACGTGCCACCACCTCTTCCAAGTCATCGGGGTGTACAAGCTTCTCCCACCCTTCTATGGTCATTTCAAGGTCATCCAAATCATAGCCTAGGATTGTGGCCCATCTCGAGGAAAATGTCATCTCACCCGTTCTTGCGTCCCAATGCCATATTCCCAGTTCGGCCCCCTGTAGTGCAAGATCTAGGCTCTCCTGGCTCTCACGAAGAGCCGCCACAGTCTCTGTACGCTCAGTGACGTCCTGAATCTGGGAAAAGTAGCCTGTTATATCACCTGTTTCGTCCAGTCGTAGAGGCGTATGAAGAACATCAATGTGCATAAGCCCTGTTTTCGTAGTAGTGTACTGACCTGCCTGCCTTGTCTTCTCAAAGTCAAACTCTAGCATGAATCTCGCAGCTTCACCCGCAAGAAGCTTCTCCTTGACATCTTCAGGCGTGTTGGGATCCTCAAAGAGAACAAAACCCTTCATGTCCTCATTGCTTGGTACACCGAATAGGTCCAATCCAGCTTGGTTTATGTCCAGGATTCGGCCTTCGCTGTCGAACACTTCCATTGCAATGGGAGACTCCTCGAATGCTGTTCGGAACTTCTTTTCACTCTCCATCAGAAGACGTTCGATCCTCTGCGGCTCAGTGATGTCCCGAATTAGCGTCAACACCCAATTCACGCGTCTTCCCTTCAAAATCGGGATTCTCCTTATCTCGACAAACACTTCGGAATCGTCTATCTGGTGCATCTCTTGAGAGACTATGACTTTTCGTTCACTCAAAACCTTCTCATACTCTTTGAGTACGTCTTTGGTCAGAAAGGTAAAGCAGTCAAGCAGCTTCTTCCCGGCAGGCTCAGGGTCCAAACCCATCCTCTTCAACCATACATCCAGTGCGGGATTTGCGTACTGAATTACCATGTCGCGGTCGACTATGTGCAATGCATCGTCAAGTGACTCAAGTGCTAGCTGACCTAGGTCATGAGCCCCAGAGCGGAACTTAGACATTTCAGAGACTCCTCCTTGCTTGATCTCGTTCATTTCTCAGTTGAATTGTCCATTCTAATGGAGGCGTATGTTGATGGCGACGGCGCGAATCTGGGCAAAGGAACAGGATTCTTCGTGATTCTCGATTAATAGAAGTTTAGGTGATACATGCCCCCTTTTGGCCCTGAAATGACGTTAATGGAACTCTTTATACGACTCAAACCGGCTCGAGCCACACAGCATTTCCTAAGTGAAAAACATGGGAGCCAACACCAAGTATCACATTCTGCTAGTTGTGTGCGCAATGTTCTGGGGTGGTTCCTGGGTTTCTGCCAAGATTATCGTCTCGATAGCGCCCCCGCTCACGGTAGGGTTCTTCCGTTTCTTCA
>CP070761.1:2071176-2113915 GCA_020348985.1 Candidatus Thorarchaeota archaeon
TGATGATCTTCGTAAAGCTTCTGATGGAACAGACAACGTGATGCCACACATTGTGGATGCAGTGAAAGCGTACGCAACCGTCGGAGAAATCTGTCAAGTCTGGAGAGACCTCTGGGGAGAATGGGAAGAGCCTAAGATCTTCTAGAAATGTTTCAGATTCAGTCATCATCAGTAGACTGACTATCCTCCCTCTCCTCTGGCTCTCTTCTTTTTGAAGATCGCTCATCTTTCCAACAATCAATACAAAGCCTGCGACCAGCACGTACTCTCTTGCCGTACCTGACATATGTGGAGCAATTGTCGCAGGACATATCATAATGAACTCAATTCTGTGCAAGATTAACCCTTTGTTATGGACTGAACCTAGAACCATGGAGTTAGTTATCATGCTGCAAGAATCCAGGACGTGAGGCCTCCCCCCTCCCACACCTTCCTCGAATCAGCACCCATCCGGATGTCATTGCATGGGCCTAGTCTTCTTGCAGATCAAACCACCAACGACAACGACTACTGCCAGTCCCAAGAATCCTGGTACAAGTGCCATCGATAAGTCCGATGGCGGTGGATAGCCATGCACATGGGGCGGTGGTGTTCCTGTTGCTGGTGCTGCCGGATACGTAGTCTGAGTTGTGTCAACAGACTCCAAAACACTCTCCGGTTCATCGAGAGTGAGGATAATGGCAGTGTACCCTCTGACGATTATACCATAGTAAAGGGCCAGAGTAACAATCTCCTCTTGAAGGACTTCCGAACCTTGCTCCAACCGAATCAGATCGAGGAGGTACGAGATTCGGTGCAATGCCCAAGCGTACTCGATGTGCTTCATTTCGGTCGAACCCACACCAGCTGAGTTCTGATAGGTTTCTGTTCCGCTTGGATAGTCAATTGTTGTGTCTATAGTTAGAGATTCAGAGTATCGGCCACTTATCACAACCTCTGTGCCATTGAAGAATGGCGTGTTGTCCAACGGCCGTAAACACGAGACCTGAGTCGCCCCTTGGATCTCGATGCTGTAGGAATCAGCTATGGGAGTAGAGAACATATTATAGAAGTCAATTAGTTGACTTGTCGCATCTCCGCCCGGCTGCACGAATGCGAAGAAACCATCGTTTTGTGAGGCGATGTTTGCCATCAGGTTCTCATCATCATCATAACCAAAGGCCAGAGTTGAGATTGAAACGTTAAGCGAGTTGCTCTCACTAATAGCTGTGAGAATCGTTTCAGGGCTTGTTATGCCAACCGTTGGTTGACCGTCAGATAGAACTAGCATTGCTTTTGCATTATCACTTGATGTGAACGTGGCAAGTCCTGTGATAACCGCATCGTGGAAGTTCGTACCACCACCGGCCGCACGACCAGTCACCCACTGCTTTGCTTCTTCAACACTAGAGGCCGATGCTAGACGTGGTTCATCCCAGAGACTATGAACTTCATCTGAGAATGCAATGATGTTGAACAGGTCTCCTGAATTGAGATCATCAATCATAGAGTTGAATGCAACCTTGGCTTGATCGATTTTCTCACCTGCCATTGATCCAGAGATGTCGAGAATGAATACATACTGCCTCTGTGCTTGTTCTTCGTCACCTTCGATACTCGGAGCCAGCAAGTAGAGAAAGAAGTTGTCGCTGCCGTTGTTACAGGTAAGGAGCTGACTTCCGCCAACCTGTCTGTCAAGCGCATAGATGATTGTGAATTCTGAGGGGAGGTAAACGCCGGTTGATTCGTACTCTATGGCAACCCCATCAGGCAGTTCAGTAGCCTGGAAGCCCGTGAATCCTGAAATGCTGTATCCAGATATCGGGGCAAACCGTGATCGAATGCTGAAATCGAAATCGAAGTTCGCGATTATCATCTCACCACTAGCAATTGGAATACCCAATGAGTAAATACCCACATGACGAGTTAGCATCCCTTCAATGTAGACAGTTAGCAATGCATCTGTTCCATTCTCGACGTTGAGGGCTACCTGGTACCCTCCGCTTCTACTAAGAACTAATACAGCAGTTTCTCCGGCTTCGACGCTCTCGTTGTAGGTCTCAATTGCCTCTAGTTCTCTCTCCGCACGACCCCAAAACAGGTTATCACCTAGCCTCAATGAGATGTTACTGAGCTTGACTCCATTGCCTAGGCCAAAGAACCAGCTAGTCTCCCTCGCAGTTGACGATGCAGTGTTATCGTAGAAGATCTCGTACGTCATATTCACGTAGTTGTCAGTTATTCCGCCGCGGATGGCCACGGAAGAAGGGTCCATTACATCAGTCTGAGCTACCACAGTAGCTGGCACACTAGCTATCACCGCCGAAACAAGAATCACGGCTATCGCTACCACTGATAAGGATCTGACTCCCCTCATACAAATACACCTCGCGTAAAACGGTAAGGTAGTTTCTGTGTGCTGCTCAACACAACGATTGCGCGAATCTCTCTAAGTTCCTCACCGTTCGACACTGCCAAGATTCTCCTTGAGCCTGGTTCAACAGACTATCGCTTTCTAGGCCCATGCATACGAAATCAACCCCATGTGTACATACGTAAGGAAGATATTGATTCTAGTCATAGAACATTGCGTACTATCTTTAGAACATTGGAAGAAGAAACAACCGGTGCATCATCTGAACCAGGATGTCAATTCGAAAAAGAGTCGAGAAGGGAGGATTCCTCCTCCCTCCGTCTTGAATCTCAGTATGAAGCAGCGGCCTCAGGCTTGTTCTTCGCACCTATTCTCGTTATGGTCCATATGTAGAAGGCAAGCAGCAAGAATCCAAGCAGCAGCTGCACTCCTAGAAAACTGGCCCCTGAGAAGAAGTCAATGAAGAACTGAATCGAGGATGGGAATGTTCCGACCGTTATGACTCCTGTCCATGGATACACAAGTCCCGCCAATGGCACATAGGCTAGGACGTTGTACGTTACGCCAATCATGAACACAAGAGCGGTGAATGTATAGAAGATCTTGATTAGCGGCTCAAAGAGCCTAGCCAGAATGCCAAACTTCACAAAGAGCTTGAATAGGCTGGATAGGAACAAAAGTATCCCAAATACGACTGTCAATCCTCCACCAAAGAACAAGAAATGCGGCATCATGTGATTGTAACTATTCACGAGTAGTAGGTCGTCAATCGTTGCGCTTGGGTTGAGTCCTAGCGCAAAGAAGACAGCTCCCAAGACTATCAAGAGCCCTATCAGTAGCTGAATAATCATCTTGATGAATTCCCAATTCGCCATTCGCGGCTCAAGGATTGGCATCAAGAAGTACAGTAGACCAACTATCAAGGTCACTACCCCAGCTATTACAAGAGCCGGGACTGCGACCAATACAACCACTGAATTGATCATAATCGACAATCCGAGGCAGATGTAAGCCATGTCCTTCCTGTCCATCGAGTAGTACAGAGGAATCATCAATCCAAGTACTAGTGTGAAGTAGTACATCCATACTAATACAAAATTGGCTCCTGCTACTGCCGTGTATCCTGATGTAAGCGTCCATGGCATATACATCAGATAGAAGAACATTAGGCCGACTGCGGTCATACTGCCGATTATCGCCTTAAAGTCCATGTCATTCTCCATTTACCACACGTCCTCGGCGCATCGGCCGAAAACTGTTGTTTCCAAGGTGCCCAAACCGAGATATATGTCATCGTGGTTAGTGAAAATAAGGCGCCATTGGGCTATTTTCTGAGAAAGAACAGTTTGTACATTGACATCCTACTGCGACTATGCAAAAAAAAGGGAGTGGAGAACCAAGGTCTCCTCTCCCCCACGATTCCCATTCTTCTGGCTTTATGGCGAGAGACTTTGGAATGCGGATCCCCTCCAATCACACACAAACGCCATTGGGGTGGCAGACAAATGGGCTGTCGGAGTCAGAACGCAGCAAGCAGCCGCTAATCTAACTCAAGTCTATTGCGGAACTTCGACTAATCAAGATGTGTTACCACTCGGCGTTACAAATTGTACACACGTAGCGAAGGCCTCTGAGTCGATGCCTATTTATGCGGGGACTTGTCAGCCCGCTCCGCATTAGACGATAAGATGTTCAGATTCAGAACTGGACATGGAGGATTATCGATTGGAGTACAACAAAGTCACTGACGAAGTTGTGAAGAAACTCGTGGCAATCTGCGGCGAAGATAATGTCACCACAAGTGAGCCTCTTCGTCATAGCTATATGGCTCGCGGCATTATGGGTTTGGAGGCTGTTCTTCCTGAGGCCGTCGTACGACCCGCCAATGCTGAGGAGGTCGCCAAGGTCCTTGTTGTGGCGAATGAGAACCTGAGCCCAGTCACACCTGCAGCAGGAGGACTGAGTGGAGGCTTTGCACTTCCCGCGATTGAGCCTGGCGGAATTCTGATGGACATGACTCGGATGGACAAGATGGAAGTCGATGTCGAGAACCGTGTCATGATTGTTGAACCAGGCGTCAAGTCTGGAGACGCATGGAGGATCTTCAAGACCAATTATCCCGAATGGGCACCACCAATCCCCGACGGTGCGCCTCCTGCGGCCACTGTACTTGGGGACGCCATTGAGCGTGGTTTCTCGCTTGTGACAGGAGTCTACGGACCTCAGGCAGACATGATAATGGGCCTCGAGATCGTGCTACCAAACGGCGAGATGTTTCACACGGGTTCTTGGGCTCTGCCTGGGGCAAAGCCGTTCTACCGCTGGGGTGTTGGACCTAATCCTGATGGTCTATTCTTGGGCTCACAGGGTTCGATGGGCATCATCACCAAGGCTGCAATCAAGATGGTTCCTCATCCACATTTCAAGACAGTCGTTGCTTATGGAGGCGAGACCTGGGATGACATAATCGTCCCTGCGTGGGAGATCTCAAAGCACGAGATGGGTATCGGCGAGCGAACCGTCATGGTCCAAGGAGGAAACTACGAGCTTGTCATGACACGCTGGCCCAAGGAGAAGGTGCCAATTGACTACGAGTTCTACAAGAAGATTGGAGTCGACAAAAAGTGGATGAACTACGAATGCTGGGCATGGACCCAGGAGGAACTTGATTTCACTTTGAAAGGCATAGACCAAGTCTACAAGGATTATGAGACAAAGACTCAGAGGCTGACTCCCAAGCAGGAACTCCATCCCAAGCAGGTTGCCTCACGGCTCAAGAAGCCAAACAAGATTGCAATCCCTTACGCACTTTGGCAGGCCGGGTTCTTGTTCATCACTTGGTATTGCCCATGGCTTGAGAGCCCCAAGATGATGGAGGAGTATTGTGCTGCAATGGCGAACCACGGATTCCCAGAGACCATGTGGGTTGCCTCCATCGACCACGCTAGGCAGGCAATCGTTATGCCAATCCTGTGCTTTGACAGCACGGAGGAAGGTATCTACGACAAGATCCGCGAGTTCAATCTGGAGACCACTAAGTCGTTCTTGAAGAAGGGTTGGATCAACTATCGGCCGGATCCATTCGTCCACGCTCCAGAGACGTTCACCAAGACAAAGGAGTACTACAAGATGCTTGTGAAGTTCAGAAAGGTCCTTGACCCGAATCTGATTCTTCATCCAGGCAGGCTTGCAATACCATGGGGCTCTGTAACCAATCTTCCCAATCCGTACGAGGAGTGAAAGATTTGGAGTCGAGAAAAGTTACAGAACGTAACATTGAATATAAGATAAGAATGGAGGAGAAGATGCTATGACAAGTCTGGAAGAACTTCGCAGAGTCAACGCACGCTGTATTCACTGTCGAGCATGTCAGTACGCTTACTCCGGTGAACCGGACAAAGAGGGTGAGACCGAAGAGTACACCGGAATGCTTCAGGGATGTCCTGCTGGCATCTACTACGGCTGGGAAGGCTACTTCAATTCTGGAAAGCAATGGATGACTCGAGCGTTCCTTAACGGTGAGCTACCAGCAAGCCGAGAGCTGCTTGAGATAGCTGAAGCCTGCACAACCTGTGGAATGTGCGAGACCCAGTGTGAGAACTATATCGACACGGTAGCAATCACTGAGGCATTACGCGCCGCAGTAATCGAGGCTGGAGTCGAACCACTCGACAAACACAAGGGCTTCGCCGTGCGTGTTGGCGATGACGGCTTGCGTAATCCGTACAACGAGCCGAGGGCAGAACGCACCAAGTGGTTCGCCGGCAAGGTTGACAACAAGGATGCCAAGGTTGCTTACTTTGTGGGCTGCACTGCTGCATACCGAGAGCAGCAGATTGCGGAGCATACGGCTAGTATAATGGACAAGCTTGGAATAGAATACACAGTCCTTACCGATGAGGTATGTTGCGGGTCTCCGATTCTAAGGACCGGTCAGCGAGATGTCTTCAGGAAAGTGATGGAGGAGAACAAGGAGTTGTACAAGGACTTCGACCTAGTTCTCTTCAGTTGCGCGGGTTGCTACAAGACGTTCAGAAACGACTATCCGACCATGAGCGGTGAGCCTTTACCGTTCAAGGTGCGTCACGCGGTTGAGTACGTCTATGATCTCGTGGCCGAAGGCAAGCTCAAGATTGAGAAACCCTACAGCAAGAAGGTCACGTGGCACGATCCCTGTCACAGCATTCGACACGTTGGTATCGCAATCGAGAAGGAAATTCTCGAGAACTCTGAGAACTGGTTGCTGGACAGCAGAGCCGGGAAGAAGGCAAAGGAGAAGCACTTCGAGATCCCACGTGTTGTTCTAAATGCTATTCCAGGTCTAGAGCTTCATGAGATGTATCGGATCAAGGGTGACAGCTTCTGTTGTGGTGCGGGAGGCGGCGTAAAAGCGCAGTTCCCAGATTTTGCACTATCCACAGCCAAGGAGAGACTGAAAGAGGCTGCATCTACTGGTTCTGAGGTCATCATGACCTCGTGTCCCTTCTGTGTGACGAATTTCACCCACGGAATTGAGGCACTCCAAAAGGAGGAACAGGAGACTGGGGCAGACCTATCCGCGGCTGGCTCCAAGCTGGAAGTAGTTGAGCTTCTAGAGCTTCTTGATTCGCTCTTGTGATTCATTTCCGAAGATCCTGCCTCGGGCAGGGTCTTTCGCTTCCTTTTCCATTCGGCTATTGACGCGTGCTATGCCTTTTTAGCATGTTCTGAAATGGCATCAATAATTCTGGGCGCCACTTCCACAGGTATGCTATGACCCATTCCTTCTATTATGAGGAGCTTTGAACCAACGATTGCCTCCGCCGTAGCTTTTCCACATTCAACAGGTACAAGCGGGTCAGCGTCTCCGTGAATCACCAAAGTTGGCGTCTTTACTTCTCCTAGTTTTTGAGTACGATCACCGACTGCAAGAATCGCCATAAGTTGCCGTGCACTTCCATCAGGATAGTAGCTTCGGTCGAAATCATTCCCAGCCTTCTCTCTCACCAAATCTTCGTCTATCGGAAAGACTGGACCATTCAAAACCTTCCAGGCCTTCACGGAGTCTTCGATGTACTTCTCACGAGAAGGGGACGGCGGGGATAGCAGTACTGTCTGGGCTTCAGAAGATGGCCCAGGCAAATCAGGATTGTTTGTTGATGACATTATCGAAGTCAGTGTGCGAACTCGCTCTGGATACTCTGTAGCAATTATCTGGGCTATCATTCCACCCATCGAGGCTCCCATGACATGTGCCGATTCAATGTCCAACGCGTCAAGCAGACCTATCGCATCTGCGGCCATATCTTGAAGGGAATACGGAGGATTGAGCTCCTTTCCGTACATTACTGCACCTACTATTGCCATGAGGTTGGGCGGTCCAGCTTCCTCAATCTTTGTTGATCGACCAATATCACGATTATCGAAGCGGATGACCCAGAATCCTTGAGAGGCCAACTGCTCACAGAATTCCACATCCCACCGAGTCATTTGGGAAGCTAATCCCATCACAAGCAGCAACGGTGGGTCTGATTCCTCTCCGAATGTATCATAGGCAATTTCTATGTTGTTTGCCTCTACAGTATTTTCCTCAGTGTGTTTTACTTTCTCCAATACCACGCCTCCGAATTGCAGCAGTACCAAGTGGTGTGCCGATTGATATCTCTTTTTCCCGTTTGGGGTCCAGGAACCGGCAGTCACCAGCTTAATATACCGGGGTCGTCATAGAGCGGTGTTATGTAAATGAGCATCCGGACGCGGGTTTACGCGTCTGGGACGTCTAAGGATTTAGATGTCGGAGGGAAATCGAAATGGATACAAGAACAAAACAGATGCTTGCGGTACTCCTCGTCATAGTAGTAGTAGCTGGTGTAGGCGTTGTCTTCATCATGCTTCCACCCGCAGGAGTACCGATTGGCCAACTATTCACTCCCGGCGCTCCAGCGAATACTCCGGCCGAGAACATCATCATAGTAGGGATCTTGGATCCCATGACTGACATTCAAGGAATAGGAGCATGGCAGGGTGCCTATATGGCGTGTGAAGAATTGAACCTGGCCGGTGGGGTCACAGTAGATGGTGAAGATTACTACTTCGGTGTTATCGCTGAAGACACTTCAGAGTCTGAGGCCAGTCTCGACCTCACGAAGGGGACGGCTGCAGCAACGAAGATCATCGAAGAAGATGGTGCACAGTTCATAATTGGTGGATTCAGATCAGAAGCACTTCTTGCTTACCAAGAGATTGTGATGGACAACGAGATGCTCTTATTTGGAACCGGAGCTTCGACAGACATATTCTGTCAAAATGTCCTCGACAACTATGATAGGTATAAGTACTTCTTCCGAGTCATACCCATCAATTCCACCTCACTAGCGTCGTCACTGTTGAGGTACATAGCATACCTGGACGGCTACCTAACTGCTGTCACAGGACAGAACATAACCAAGGTAGCGGTCATTCGTGAAGACCTCACCTGGACAGAAGGTATGGGAGCCTTTTTGGATGGATACTTGCCGCTTTACGGTCTGGAAGTTGTTGAACACATTGCATACCCGATAACTGCTGATGCTGCGGCCTTTGCTACATACTGGCAGCAGATTGATGATGCAGGAGCACAGATAACAGTCCCAGTCATCTCTGCACAGGGTGGAATTCTGATGACCACCCAGTATCAGCAGCTTCAACCAAAATGCATCATGGCAGGTATTGATGTCATGGGACAGCTTGATACATACTGGACTCAAACTGCTGGCGCATGTCAATACGAAGTTGTACTCCAGTCAACCATTCGTACTAACAAGACCACAAGGACGATCCCAGCGTGGGATGCGTTTCTGGCCAAGTACGGACAAGAACCGATCTACAATGCAATCGGTAGCTATGATGCCATGTATATTCTAGCACAGGCCATCGAAGACGGTCAGACATTCAACTCTACTGAACTCATACCGGTTCTAGAGGAAATTGACGTCAACAACCCATTCGAAGGATTTGCCGGGAACATTGCATTCCTTGACTCTCACGATGTGTTCGAGGGGTACATTGGGGACACAATCTACAGCGTCGTCCTATTCACTCAGTGGCAAGCCGGCGGTGTTAAGGAGGCCCTTTCCAGTGGTGGTTACATCTATCCGGACTCTGTTGTGACTGCTCAGTTGGTGCTTCCACCCTGGGGTATAAACCCGTAGATTGAGCATTTGAAAAAAACTCCCCCCTTTTTAGGGGGGAAGTTCCTTCTTTTTTAGGTCAGAATCACAGACAGACATGTTATGGTGAGCTAATTTGATTGAAGAAGTAATAATCTTCGGCACAGTACAGGGGGCTCTATTGGCCCTATTGGCTTTGGGCTTCTCCCTAGTATACGGCGTGGGAGGAGTCCTCAACCTGGCCCATGGTGCGTTCTACCTTATAACGGCGTACATAATCTTCTGGACCATACCCCTCTTCGGATTCACAGTTAGTGCCATAGTAGGCCTAATTGCAGTAATGGGAATTGCCGCATTCACATCTCTTGCGCTAATCAAGCCTCTGCAAGACACGCACATTGGCGTTGTTTTGGTTACGTTTGCACTCGCCTTCTTCTTCGAGCAATTCGTGAAGTACTTTGGAGATCCGCTGTACCACTACATTGCCCCGTGGGTGCCGGGATTCATCACATTGCTTGGGATTAATCTGCAAGCACAGCTCTTGGCCTTGGTAATTGGATCTATCGCACTGGTAATAGTAGTCACATTGTTCATCAACAAGACAAAGATAGGAAAGTCAATTCGTGCCGTATCCCAAGATGCAGAAGCAGCTTCGCTCGTCGGAATCAATACCGACCTGGTCCTCATGACAAGTCTTGTGTTATCGGCCCTTCTTGTTGGCTTTGCTGTAATATTCTATGCTCCTGGCAATTATATCGCCCCCCATATCGGGTGGCGCTATCTTCTGCTGGCATTCTCGGTGACAATATTCGGAGGGATGGGAAGCATTCCAGGTAGTATTGTTGGAGCATTCATCATGGGGTATGCAACAACATTTACTGATTACTTTCCAATGTTAGGACCGGAATACTCCCAGCTAATTCCAATCGTCGTCATCTTAGTTATGCTCCTTATCAGACCTCAGGGGTTGCTAGGAAAGGAGGAGGTTCAATAACCTCATGATGCGCCTCCAACTAGACCTTCGATCCTTCTTTGAGCGGTTCAAGATATGGGCAGTTTCATTCCGAGGCAGTATAACACTTATCGCTCTTGCTGGATTGTCACTCTTTCCGCCAATTACACGTAGTGTATACTGGACACAAATCCTGATCAGTGCCATGATATTCGCAATCTTTGCAGCGAGTTGGGATCTTCTCGCGGGATATGCAGGACAAGTTAGCTTTGGTCACTCTGTGTTCTTCGGCGCAGCAGGCTATGTCACAGCTGCTCTTGTAAGATACTTGGGGGTCAATTGGATTCTGTCCTTGATTGCTGGAGCTTTTGCAGCAGTTCTCTTCAGCCTACTGATTGGGATTCCATGCCTGAGATTGAAAGGACCATATCTGGCCTTGGGGACTTTGGCTTTCAGCTTGATTCTGCTCAGCTTGTTCTATATGGGTCCACCATGGTCAGACATACTTGGTGGAAGTGAAGGCATCTCGGGACTGCCAGTTCCTCCAAACATCTTTGTTGCTTTCTACCTTGTTCTTGGCTTCATGATAATCTCGCTGTTTGGGATGCATGCGATTGTTGAATCGAGACTCGGAACTCTTCTGAAAGCGATTCGCGATGACGAGACGTGCGCAGATGCTTCCGGGATAAACACAACAGTATACAAGTTGATAGCCTTCATGTTAAGCGGATTCTTTGCTGGCATTGCCGGTTCGTTGTTTGTGTTGCAACAAACCGCAGTCAATCCGGCGTACTTCCAGCCACTATATTCATTCTATGCGATTATAATGGCATCAATTGGTGGTATAGCAACAATCTTTGGGTCGATAGCAGGGTCATTCATCTTCTGGATTCTCAGTGAGTTTCTGCGACCACTGGCCGCTGCCGCTTTGTTGATTTTCGCCACCTTGCTGATTCTGATTGTACGGTTCGCAGAAGAAGGCGTCATGAATCCGGTGATGGAGAGGATACAAGAATACTGGGACAAGTTCAGAGGTATGTAACATGACGCTCCTACTTGAAGTCAAGAACTTAACGAAGAAATTCGGCGGCCTAACTGCAGTCAACGATGTCAATTTCGAGATCGAAAGAGGAGAAATACTAGGTCTGATTGGACCCAACGGTGCAGGCAAGACAACGCTCTTCCACTTAATCTCGGGATTTGAGAAGGCCAACTCAGGAACGGTCCGATTCGATGGAATAGACATCACCGGACTCAAACCATACCAGATAGTCAACTTGGGGATGGCTCGGACCTTTCAGCTCGTCAGATCATTCCGGTTTCTGAATCTTCTTGACAATGTGGCTGTGGCAATCTTGTCAGCCCGAGGCAAGGCGGCTTTCGGAGAAATCGGGATAGACGAAGCAGCTAGCACAATCCTTTCAGAAGTCGGGCTAGTCGACAAGGCAAGAGTACCCCCGGTCATCCTCCCTCATGGAGACTTGAGGCGGCTTGAGATTGGGAAGGCTCTGGGAACCAACCCAGAAATGCTTCTTCTCGATGAACCGTTTAGTGGACTTGTCCACGAAGAGAAGGAAAAGATTACCCAGCTAATCAACAGACTCAGGACGGAAGGAGTCACGATATTTGTGACAGGTCATGTTCTTCGTGAGCTGATGACACTTGTTCCAAGGGTCATTGCGATGCATCATGGCAGATTGATTGCCGAAGGGCCTCCTAAAGAGGTGGCCAACAATAGAATAGTACTTGAAGCATATCTTGGTCGAGGTGAGGAGTTTGCTTGAGCTACGCAAGGTTTACCACTACTATGGAAAGGCAAGGGCATTAGAGGAAGTCAATCTGACTGTAGAGGAAGGTTCACTTGATGCAGTGATTGGTCCAAACGGTGCAGGCAAGTCTACTCTGCTTCGTGCCATTTCTGGCTTGGAGGAAATCGACAGAGGAAGGATTTCTTTCATGGGTGAGAGGATTGACGAGCTCGATCCGCACGAGATTGCTCGGAAAGGAATTGGACATTGTCCAGAACGCCGTCGGCTCTTCTATGACATGTCTGTGATGGAGAATATCGAGCTTGGGGCCTACGCATTGCAGGACAAGAGCAAATATCCGGAACTACTCGACTTTGTGTTTGACATCTTCCCGCGTCTTGATGAACGGAGGAAGCAACGCGCCGGGACTCTTAGCGGCGGAGAGCAACAGATGCTGGCAATCGCCCGAGCGCTCATGTCCAATCCCAAATTGCTTTTACTGGATGAACCCTCCCTGGGATTGGCTCCAAAGATAAAGACAAGGATATTCGAAGCTGTCGAGCAAATCAAGCATGAAGGCACCACAACTCTGCTGGTTGAACAAGATGCCGTTCTCGCCATGGAGGTGGCTGACTACATCTACGTTCTCGAGGAAGGGAAGATCGAGATGAGCGGCACGAAGGAACAGCTAGAAAGAGAGCCCCGAATTAAGAAAGTGTACTTGGGAATATAGGAGGTGTCAGAATGTCTGCTTCTCTTGAAGAACTCTTACGTGATGCGAAGGTAGAAATGGTTGTAGCCAGAGTGGAAAAGGACCCCTCAATCATCAAGGAACTGACAGAGCTACTCGGACATGAGGTTCGATCTGTGAGATTTAATGCTGCATTGACACTTGGAGAGTTGGGTGAGACTGCTTCAGAAGCAGTTTCTCAATTGGTAGTCTGCCTTGAAGATGAAGATTGGAGCATTTGTCGTGAAGCGGCAAGATCTTTGGGCAAGATAGGTGAATCCGCAGTAGACAGTATTCCGAGTCTATCAAAACTGCTAGAAGACAATGAGGTCTCCATTCGCAAGGCTGCGGCGATATCACTTGGGAAAATCGGAGTGGGCACTATTGAGTCTCAATATCGTTTGGTTGCCGCATTAAGAGACACTGATGAAGAAGTGCGCACCGAAGTTGTCAAAACCCTTGGAGCAATGGGCGCGTCCGCACACGCTACGATTCCAGACCTTATTGAACGACTTCGCGATGCCAGCTGGACGGTAAGAACGGCTGCTGCTCAAGCGATCAGGAAGATCGGAAAAGGGTCTAGTGAAGCTATTCCCACTTTGATTAGTACGCTGGAAGATAGAGACTGGAGAGTTCGTTATCGGGTTATAGATACACTGGTAGAGATCGGAGAACAGGCGATTCCTCCCCTATTGGAGTCTCTGAATCATGAGAATGAAATTGTTCGAAAAGGAGCAGTCGATGCTCTTGGTGAGATGAAGGTTACAGAGCCGGTTTACATCATGGCTATTGCAGCTCAATTGAGTGATAGCAAAGAAGGAGTCCGCGGAAAGGCGGCGGATGCTCTCCGTAACATTGGAGTTCCTGCAATTCCTGCGTTGTTGAACTCCTACGAATCAGCAAACAAGAGTATGAAAACACTCATCATATCCTCACTGGGGGGTATTGGAGAAGAAGCACGAGACGCGATCCCGAGTCTCATAGGCATTTTGAGTGAAGGTGGAACTCAAGATCGCGCAGAAGCCGCAAGAGCGCTTGGCAAGATAGCGATGGGCGAAGATTCGGCAATTCGTGCACTGGTCAACGCGCTGGAAGATACGAAGGTCAAAGTCAGGCGCGAAGCCGCACTAAGTCTCGGGAAGATTAGTCCTGTTGAATCAGATGCTGTTCCTGCCCTAGTCCGGACTCTCAGTGACCCAAAACCAGACGTTCGCTGGCGCGCAGCCGAAGCGCTCGGGAAGATTGGCAAGAGCAGTCCTGAAATCACATCTGCTTTGGAAGGATTAATCTACGATGAGTTTGACTATGTGTCTGAAGCTGCACAAGAGGCACTTGACTTAATAGGTGGAGATTAGACGACTCTCGGGATTAAATATGAGTGAAGACCCGTATTCCTCAAAACCATGGCTGAAGCATTATGATGAAGGCGTGCCGGAGCACATCGACTATCCCGAGATGAACTTGTGTGAGTTTCTCGATAACGCCGCTCGTGACTGTGGCGGACGTCCTGCAATTTGGTTTCAGAAGAGGAGAATCACTTACAAGGAATTCAAAGACATTGCTGATAGGCTTGCCACCGCACTCGTTGAGATGGGTGTGAAGAAGGGCGACGTTGTGGCAATGATGATACCAAACTTTCCCCAGTTTCTATTCAGTTTCTATGGGATTTTGAAGGCAGGGGGAATTGTCACTGCGTGCAGCGTTCTTCTGACAGATCGTGAGCTTGCCTTTCAACTGAATGACTCTGGTGCTGAGACAATCATTGCATGGGACACTCAGCTTGAAAAGATCAATAAGATCAAAGATAGAACACGCCTGAGGAACATCATCATTACGAATGTTTTCGACTATGCTCCTGGTGCCAAGAGAGACCCGCCAGAGCTGGCCGGTACCAAGCAGTTTGTGAACTTGGTCAACAACATGAAACCTAATCCCCCACAGTTCGAGATTGATCCAAAGGAAACTCTCGCTGTTCTACAGTATACTGGGGGCACCACTGGTCTTCCGAAGGGTGCAATGCTTACTCACCACAATCTTGTTTCGAACTGCATTGCTGTGTTCACTTGGACCGCCTCGGAAACAGAGGGGAGAGGCAAGGATACGGGACTCACCAATCTTCCACTGTTTCATATCTACGGAATGACAGTTTGCATGAATGTCTGGGTCTACAATGCCTCGGCAATTGCATTGAATCCTGACCCTAGAGATCACAAGTCATTGTTTGAGATTATTCGCGATACCAAACCAGCGATGTTCCCAGGCGTGCCGACGATGTATATGCGGCTTCTGGAACGGGATGATCTTGAAGACTATGCCAACGATCTGAAATGCATCAGGTTCTGCAACACTGGTGCTGCGGCGATGCCGCCTGAAGTCCTGAAAGAATTCGAGGAAAGGACAGGAGCAATCATCATTGAGGGATATGGTCTGACAGAAGCATCCCCTGTGACCCATGTAAACCCAACAAAGGGAGTGCGGAAAATCGGGTCTGTTGGTCTTCCTATCTCAGACACTGAAGTAAGAATCGTTGATGTTGATGATTACACGAAGACACTTCCAGTCGGGGAGGAGGGTCAGATTATCATCAAAGGGCCCCAAGTGATGAAAGGATATTGGAACAAACCCGAAGCCACGGCTTATCAGATCAAGGACGGCTGGCTGATGACTGGTGATGTCGGGAAGATGGACGAAGAGGGTTACTTCTACATTACGGACAGGATAAAGGACATGATGAATGTTTCAGGATTCAAAGTATATCCAAGAGAAATCGAGGATGTCCTGTTTGAACATGAGGCCATTGAAAACGCGGCAGTGATAGGGCTGCCGAATCCTGACATTCCTGGTAGTGACATAATCAAGGCCTTCATCATGTTAAAGGATGGTTACAAAGAATCAGAGGAGCTGTTGGCGGAGATTCGAGAGTTCGTTAGAACCAGTGTCTCACCTTACAAGGTTCCGAGGGTCATCGAAGTCAGAAAGGAGCTTCCAGAAACTCTTGTCGGCAAGGTGCTTAGAAAGGACCTGAAAGAACAAGAGGAGCGGAGAGCAGCAGAGTAGAGTCCTGCCCTTCAATGCTCTCTTAATGCCCAGATGAAGACCAGAGTGATTTCAAAGAGACAAGAAAGAGACAAGTAAGACGCGATCGGATTGACAAGCGACGGGATTGATAACAGAACCAGCCTGAACTCGAAATAGACAAGCCAAGTAAGGGTGGGAATGCCAATCTATAACCATCTGCGACGGGGACATTCAAGTTGCCACCCACTCCGAGACTCCCCCCTCTACCGCCGTAGCTATACCTGATCCATGGTGTCGACTGGCTTCACGATGCTAGTAAGTCGACCTGTATAGTGCATGAAGTCAACAGTCCACAACCATCCAATGGCAATTAGTGCTTCACCGAGTTCACGAAACGCTATGCTTGCCCACGACTGGAATATCGCGATATAGGAAATGAATGCAAGAATCAGAGAGACCACCGCAAACCATCTAATCTCCTTATGTCTCAACCAGACCAGTCCGACAAGTCCCAGAGCAATAGGGATTGTGAGGAAATAGGAGAGCGCAGCTATGAAATGTTGCAGTCTGAAATCCTCTGAGAATATCCCCACACCCACCAAGAACACGCACGTGCAAGCAAAAGCAATCATGGCAACCTTTGTTGGCAAGTCCTTCAGTGACCGAATGAAATACTGGCTGTAATAGAGAAGGAAAAGTCCAGTGACAATCAGGCCTCCGTTGAAGAAGACCGCGCTCACGACCTGAAGTTCCCCCAGATCAGTTCTATACCAGCTTCCGAGGTCACTTAGAGCATTCTCAAACCATGAATAGCCTGGAAGTAACGTCACTGAGACAACAATGCACGTCAATCCTATCAGTGGTGCAATGAAACCAAAGAGGTTAGGTCGAGGAATGTCTTTCAGGATCTACACCTTTCATGCTGTCAGTCTCTTGTTGTGATGTGGTTGAGCTCTCCTTTGATCATGAGCCAAATCAGCATCCAAACCCACACGACAGCGGTGAGCGCTGTTACGATCTCAGGGATGGCCACACCACTCCAAAAGGGCGCAGGACCATACGCGTTGAGCCAAAGATACAGCGAAATGAATGGAAGAATGATTGAAACAAGAGAGAACAATCTCAAGTTCTTGTATCTGAGGAATCCTATTCCAATTATCCACATTGCCCAAGGAAAAGATGCATAGAAACCCACGGAAACCATGAAGTGAATCGGATTGAAATTCTCCGAAAAGATTCCAATGCCAATGAGGAACAACTCGGCTGAAACAAATGGGAGCATCCCAATTCTTGTAATCGTGTCATTCAATTCCCGGATGAACGCAATCGTGGTGTAGAGTGTCAATACTCCCGCAGTAATCATCCCCGAATTGAAGATGATAGCGCGCACAAGCGGATTCGAACCAATGTCTGTTCTCGTGTAGTGACCGAGGTCGCTCAGAGCATTTCCTTCCCAGGTGAAACTCGGTGAGATGGCTATTGCCAGAAGAATGCACACTAGAGCGACTATTGGGCCAATTATGCCGGCTAGGAGCGGCTTCGGAAGACTACCAATCCTTTCCTTGAGTGACATAGTTTCCGGGGAGAGAACACGACTATAATAATCATAGTGACATTGAGTTGCGCTACCAACACATTCTTCTAAGATATGCATTTGTTCAACTCTTCATACCTATGACCCCGAGGAAGAATGATGAGCACATCCCCAGTGTGTCCATACTGTGGAACGATAAATCAACCAGAACCGCGATTTGAGTACGATGAGAAAGTAGACATTCGCTGTGACAATTGCGGAGGAGTGTTTGAGTATCTTCCCGGCTTTGGCGCATTCTCAATCGGGGAGAGGGTGCCGTCAAAGGGGCGTGCAACAAGAGTTCGTGATGGAACTGTCTGGCCGATATCTCGAGCTGATGAGGCGGACATGGAAGGGAGATGGTACAGCGGACCCTGCGGAAGAGCGTGTGCTCTTCTTTGCTGCTTCGCAATCATTTTTCCATTCATCCTCTATGTTATTCTATTCCTAGAGACTCTGATTGGGTTGTTCTGACAGATAACGGTCAACACAGAGAAACTGGCTTCTGTGAGTCAAAGATAAAAGGAACCCTGACCGGGCACCGAAACAGGAACGGCATTCAGGGTGAGATCTTGACGGAGCCAGAGATTGAGGACAAACGAATTACCCTCGCAGAGGCAGCAAAGGAGGTGCCCGATGGTTCTACCCTTTTCTGGGGTGGCTTTGGCTATCAACGCCCGCCAATCGCGTTTTCTGCAGAGTTGGCGAGGCAGAAGAAGAGGAATCTGAACATCTGCACTTGCGGGTCCGAAGTTGACATTGAGATAATGGCAGGCTCAGGCGTAGCCTCTAGATTCGAGATCGCTTTTGCTGCCATTGAGGCATTGGGACTCTCCTACAACATGAGGCGAAGAGTTGTAGAGAAGAAGATTCAGGTGGAAGACTACAGCAACCTGGCCATGGCCATGCGTTTCTTAGGCGGAGCTCTGAATGTCCCATTTATGCCAATTCGAAGCTTGATGGCGACCGATTTGGAGCGACTATCTAGATTCCGAGATGACAAGAAGCTGAAGGTCATCGATTGTCCGTTCACAGGAAAGAAGATCACATTGGTACCATCACTCCAACCTGACTTCAGCATAGTACATGTGCAACGAATAGACAAGAGTGGGAATGCGCAGATCGACGGCATTGTCGGCGAAGATATCGAGGGGTCTCGCTGCGGCAAGAAACTGATTGTGCTTGCGGAAGAAGTCATTGATGAGAAGGAGATACGACATAGGCCTGATCAGACGAAGATACCTGCAATGTATGTTGACCACGTTGTCATTACTCCCTTCGGATCACACCCGATGCAAGTACACGGATATTACGACTATGATTTGGAGCATCTCATGATGTTCCACAAGCTAACTCAAACCGAAGACGGTTGGCAAGAATACTTCGAGCACTACATCATGGGCGTGGAAGACCATTTTGCCTACTTGGATAAGGTGGGATGGGACAGACTGATGAGCCTGAGGGCCAGAGAGCCTTGGGGGTATTGACCATGGAGAAGTTCAGTAGGATAGAATTCTTGGCGGCGATTGCATCGACACATGTTAGAGATGGGGAGAATGTGTTCGGTGGAACAGGACTTCCACTACTAGCTGCACTGCTTGCCAAAGAGACCCATGCACCAAACATCAATCTGATTTCTGAGGCAGGTTTCATTGATGCACGTCCAGTAGAAGTCCCTCTTTCGGTAGCTGATACGAGATATTACTACGGGTCTTCCGCGTCAATAGGTCTCATTGAGACTCTGGGATTCATTCTTCAAGGCGGCCGTATAGATGTAGGGTTCCTGGGCGCGGCTCAGATAGACGAGTATGGCAATTTGAACACCAGCTACATCGGAACTTATGACAATCCCAAAGTCAAACTACCGGGCAGCGGAGGCGGAAATGACATAGCATCTTCTGCCAAGCGTCTAATCATAATCATGACACATGACAAGCGCAAGTTTGTCAAGAAATTGGACTACATGACTAGTCCAGGTCACCTGCAAGGTCCCGGCTCTCGCGAAGAGTGGAGTTTCGTGGGTGGTGGTCCAGAGGTCGTCATAACCGACATGTGTCAGATGGACTTTGACCCTGAAACGCTGAGGATCCGGTTGAAATCTGTTCATCCGGGCTACACGGCGCAGGATGTTCTTGACAATGTCATGTTCGATCTGATTGTGCCAGATGATATTCCAACTACTCCCTTACCAACTGCCGAACAGATAGAGATAATGCATAGGCTTGATCCTAAGGGTATCTATCTAGGGAAAGGCAACGAATAGAAGGAGCCGGATCTGGGTTGGCTTCAGTGGACTTAACCAAATTTGACGCAGTACTATTCGACTTAGATTCGACATTAACCAACACGCAGAACTATCCCATTGAAGCATCAGAATGGCTGTTGAAGCAATTGACTGAAGACACTTCGGAGATTCTTGCGCCGTATGTAAGGTCGCTCTTTGGATACTATCGGGCAGGTATTGATGAGATTGCCGCAGGGGGTGTCTATCGATCACCGGCTGACATAATCAGAAAAGCAGTTCTCCAAAGCCTAGATGAAATCGGACTGAAGATTGAGACTGATACACTCGACAATGCGCTAGAGGTCTTCAAACAGTTGCACATTGATCGTTCAATTCCGGCGCACGGCGTAGAGAATCTTTTGCGTAAAATCAAGAAGCACTCTCTAAGAATGGGTGTCTTCACGAATTCCTTCCAAGGCAATGCAGAAATCATTCTAAGGAGACATGCTCTTGCCGACTTCTTTGAGGTCATAGCCGATGGTAGCGACATTCCTGCATTCAAGCCGATGAAAGAGGCCTTCTATTTCATGGCAGAGAAGATGAATGTCCCGACTTCGTCATGCATCTACGTGGGCGACGAATACTATTCAGATATTGTCGGTGCTACCTCGGCAGGAATGAGCGCAGTGTGGATCAACAAAAGAGGAAGATCCCTTGAGGAGAATCTGAAGCGGTATGGCCAGGAGACGAACCCGATCCTTGTTCTGGATTCAATACTGGACCTCAGCAATTTCTATCCCTAACACAAGCCTAATCTTACTTGCTACGTACTAGACATAGTTATTAATCCGCCAAATGGACTGAGACTTAGACTCAGAAAGGAGCAGAGAGACATGAGTAGAGACGATGAATCTCATGGTCCAATGAGGGCAAGGACGGATCTTATCGATCTACTGACATGTGACCCTAAGAACACAGAGATCATTGCCACGATTGTCGAAGCAGAATTGCGGGGAATAAAGGACAGCGAATTGACTGAAGAGATGTCCAATGCATTGACTGAAGCTGCCAATAGAGCTGCGCTCGACCCCGAAGCTAGGGACAATGTTCTTTATTGGATAACTGAGACTAGTCCTGACGCCCGGCAGCTGATACTCGTGAAGACAATCGAGGAGCTGCTGAGTCTTGATCAATGTCGACCTGCAGCACTTGATGCGCTTGCGCGTGTATCATCTGAAGAGAACGTGAGTCTTGTTATGGAGTGGGTCGAGAAAGGAGTTCTAACGCTTGACCAAGCAATCTATGTTCTGCTCTATCCCGACTCAACTACAGCACTTACATAGGACTTAGAACTACATCTGCGCGCCTCGCCATCTCTTGGGAACCAAATCTTGTCTGCAGCAAATCGACCCCTTGAAAGTTTGATGCCAAAACAGACCCTAGCATCCACGAGCTGCGCCTGTTTTTCCGACTTCACGTACACTTGGAAGGATTTCAGAGAAAAGACATAATCCGTCTCGTCTCCTTTGCATGCTTTCAAGGCATCGATAAAGCTTCCAGGAAAGAAATCGGCCCTCATAGCCCTCCTTTTCTGACACGATTGACAACCGTTTCTAACAGTCATTATATACTAACTTCTCGCGGTTTATGTCAGGTGAATAACACTGAACAACCGCATGAAGATAATCATCAGTTTGTTCCTAGCAGCGTTCTTGCTCGGGCCATTCGTGACCGCAGCAAATGCACAAGATCCTGGAATGATGCAGGACCCTGAAAACCACGGAATGCCGCACCACCAAGTTGGCGAGGACAATTCAATCTGGATTGGTACTGATCTCATAACCATCAGAGCTAGCGATCAGACTCCACACTTACACTTCTGGTTCACAGGAGATGAGAATGGATCTCTGGCGAAGTTCTCAGCAAACTATGTCATGCTGGCCGAGTTTGAGGATGCAAACGGCGATAGCGCATACCAGTCGGATGAAGTGCTGTACCACGCGCCTCTATCTGCTTATGAGTGGAGTGTCCAAAGTGGATCGATTGTCAATGAATCTGGAGCGACCACGGAAGTCTGGCTCAAGTACACCAAGGGTGGCATCAGAAGCGACGGAATGCACGGGCCTCCAATGCATGGTATGCCCGGAACTGGCATAGGGTCGGCAGAGCGCTTTGAGGACGTGACGATCCAGATTTGGGCTCACATCTACTTTGAAGACTACTACGGTAACGTCACCGATGACCAAGGTGTACAGGCCGAATTCACTGTTGCTGGTGGATCTGAATTAAAGATGGACATTGAAATAGGCAATTTCCCATTCAGTAGTGAGACCTCCAGTGTTGCCCTTCAGCTGGTTCTCAATGAGAACGAAGGGCTACAACAGCAGCATCATTTTCGTACTCATGAACATCACAGGCTTGTCAACGGTACATCTTTAATGAATTGGACTGGATCCGGCGGCAACGAGACGATGTTCTACAGGATGGAGAACACTACCAGACAGCACATCGATTTCGTTGATGGAAACACCGACTTAGCTCAAGGATTCTTCAGCTGGATCGACAAGGCAGTCATCACACTACCCGGTGGCGAATCTGAGGTAGTTAATGTCTCAGCATCCTACGTGCCGACAGGCCACGGGTTAGCACTGACATTGTCGTATCCGAACTTCAACGGAGGCTCAATCCTTCATGACCCATCGATTGGTCTCTACGAAGGGACCTCGCCGGTCACAGAACCACTTGATGCCTTCGTCATTGCGGCAGGCATTGGCCTAGTGGCCGTGTTTGGTGTAATCATAGTTCTTGTTAGAAGGAGGTAGAGTCTGGCTCTACCCCCTCTTTCTTTTTCTTGCACTTGAATCTAGCATACGACTATCTATATACGGAGACATAAGAGTGAACTCAAAGAGCATATCATGCTTCAAAAGAAGTGATTCGATGAGAACTGAGCGTATTCTTCTTCTCACTATTGTATTGCTTGTAAGCGCAGCGCCGCAAAACATAGTGACAGCTCAGACGACTTCTGAATCGAATCTTGTTCTCGATCCGATTGTAGTGACTGCGAGATTGATTGCTGACGGCACGACAGTTCTCGAAATCCGCGCCCTGGCCAAGAATGTAGGTAACGAGTCGATCGAATCAATTAATCTGCGAATTGACTCACTTGATGCGGAGTTGGTTGATGCTTCGGCCGAAGGAATGGAATTGGACGCAACCCTTTTGGTCAGAGATCGATTCACTGAAGTAACGCTGAATCCACAATATCCCATCGGAACCAACGATACCCTTCCGATTACTGTCGAACTTCTTGTCGGAGACCTCCAATCATTTCAAACGGAGGACTTCTCTTCCACTCTCCTGGGAGATTTCACTTACTACACCAGGCCAACATCAACGTTGGGCAATTTCACATTCATAGTCAGTCTCCCCTCCACGGCCATTTTGTCTCAACAGTCAGCAGTACCAGTGTATCCCACTTCTGATTTCAACTGGACAGATGGAACGTCACTCTCATTTTCCTGGTTCACATCTGAACTGCAACCTGGTCAGGAACGGGTCTACATTGTCAAATACCAGCTCGAGTTGACCTCCATGACATCGAGCGCCTTCACCGTAGAGATTCTTTTGTTCACACTGGCCGGGGTCGCTCTGGGATCTGTTCTCACAATTGGAGTTCCGAAGGCTATTCGAAGATTGAGAATGATTGGTCCAGTAAGGGTTGCAGGCATAACCCAAGAAGAGGAAGTCCTTCTAGATGTAATTCGAAGGAAGGGAGGATCCTGTGCTCAGAAAGAACTCTATACTGAATTTGACATGTCCCAGTCAAGAGTCAGTCTTACCCTGACCAATCTGGAACAGCGCGGACTCATTCGTAGGATACGCGAAGGCCGTGTAAACATGGTATACATTGTTGAATCCTCAGACTCTGAATAGAAAGGCTTTATATCAACACTGAGAGTCCTCCGACATTCAGAGCATTTCTGAGGTGAGTGCGTGTCCTCAAGGAAAATCCGAGTACTCGTTGCAAAACCCGGGCTCGACGGCCACGACAGGGGCGCAAAGGTCGTGGCAAGAGCATTACGCGATGCGGGAATGGAAGTGGTCTACACTGGATTACGGCAGACTCCGGAGATGATTGTGGAGGCTGCGTTACAGGAAGATGTGGATTGCATAGGGATGAGTATTCTAAGTGGTGCACACATGGCACTCTTCCCTAAAGTTACAGAGCTACTGAAGAAGGAAGGCGTTGACGACATTCTGGTTATCGGCGGTGGAATCATACCAGAGGATGATATTCCTGCGCTGAAAGCGGCTGGCATCTCAAAGTTGTTCGGCCCTGGAACTCCTCTTGAAGAGATTGTCGAGTTCGTCCGGAACAACGTCAAGAAAGCCTAAGATTCGCCAAGTGAGGGCGATTCGTTGTCAGCCGATAAGCTTGTCGAGGGTGTTCTGAAAGGCAAGAGGAGATCACTTGCGCGTCTCATTTCAATGATCGAGAATGAAGACCCCTCCGCAGATGAAGCTCTGAGTACACTCTACAAGCATACCGGGAAAGCACACGTCATAGGAGTCACTGGGCCTCCAGGATCCGGAAAGAGTACAATCGTAGCAAGAATGACAGCTGAACTCAGAAGACGTGTCAGGACCATTGGGATAGTATGTGTAGATCCGTCAAGCCCGTTCAGTGGTGGAGCTCTCCTCGGTGATCGTATAAGAATGCAGGAGCATACACTCGATAGCGAAGTTTTCGTTAGGAGTATGGGCACAAGAGGTCATCTTGGAGGTCTTGCCAGGGCCACGTCCGATGCTGTACGAGCTATTGATGCGTTTGGGAAGGACATAGTTATTGTGGAAACAGTGGGTGCGGGACAATCCGAAGTTGAGGTTGTGGAGCTAGCTCACACGGTGATAGTCACCGACGTGCCCGGGAGCGGTGATGACATTCAAGCCATCAAGGCTGGCATAATGGAGATAGCCGACATCTTCGTTGTAAACAAATCCGACTTGGATGGGGCTGACAAGAAGGTAACAGAGATCAATGCGATGCTTGATATCGCCCCAAATATGGAAGATTGGCGTCCACCTGTGCTCCTCACAAACGCCAACTCGGGTGAGGGCATTCCTGAGCTCGTCGACAAGATAGAGGAGCACATGAAGTATCTTCATGAGAGCGGGACTCTTGAGACGAGAGGTCTCAAGCGAAGTCGTGAAGAGCTTGAGAAGCTTATGGAATACAAGCTCACGAGGGAGCTTCTTACCAAGCTCCAAGGTACCCGTGAGTACGATGAGGCAATCAAAAAGATAGCAGAACGCAAGGACGACCCATATACGGTTGCCGAACGATTGATAGCTGAGTTTCTTGTGAAACACAGAGAATGAAGGTGGTTATCAATGAAGGAGAAGCTTCAGAAAGAACTGAAGCGTTGGGAAGAGGAGTCTGTAGATAATACACTGAAGCGCTTTCCAGAAAGAAAGGACGAGTTCATCACGAGTTCAGGAATTCAGGTGAAGCGTCTCTATACGCCTATTGACTCTGATGAGATAGATTACTCGAAGGACCTTGGTTTTCCTGGTGAGTATCCATTCACTCGAGGAGTTCAACCGACCCAGTACAGAGGCAGACTGTGGACAATGCGGCAGTACAGTGGTTTCGCTACGGCTAAAGAAACCAATGAGCGATTCCGGTTCTTGCTTGAGCAAGGACAGACGGGTCTATCTGTTGCATTTGATCTGCCTACTCAGATTGGCTACGATTCTGACCATCCTCTTGCCCAAGGCGAAGTTGGCAAGGTCGGAGTGGCAATTTCCTCTCTTGCTGACATGGAGGTTCTCTTCGAGCGAATTCCGCTTGACAAGGTTAGCACGTCAATGACTATCAACGCACCCGCCGCAGTATTGCTAGCAATGTACATTGTAGTAGCGGAGAAGCAGGGAGTCCCTATGGAGAAACTCAGAGGGACAATCCAGAATGATATCCTAAAGGAGTACGTAGCTCGCGGAACCTACATCTTTCCACCAGAGCCCTCAATGAGACTAATCACTGACACATTCAGCTTCTGTTCGGAGAAGATGCCGCTTTGGAACACCATCTCAATCTCCGGTTATCACATCAGAGAAGCAGGTTCGACGGCGGTTCAAGAAGTTGCCTTCACACTTGCCGATGGCATAGCGTACGTAAAAGCGGCAATCGACATCGGTCTGGACGTTGATAAGTTTGCATCGCGTCTATCTTTCTTCTTTGGTTCCGCAAGCAACTTCTTGGAGGAGGTTGCCAAGTTCAGGGCTGCGAGAAGACTCTGGGCCAGAATAATGCGTGAGCGTTTCCACGCCGAGGATGATGATTCTTGTAGACTCAGGTTTCACACACAGACAGCCGGATACACGTTAACGGCTCAGCAGCCCGACAACAATGTTGTGAGAGTCACACTGCAAGCACTTCAAGCCGTCCTGGGTGGCACGCAGTCGTTGCACACCAACTCCCGCGATGAAGCCCTGTCTCTGCCTACTGAAGATTCTGTCCAGATTGCTTTGCGCACGCAGCAGATTATCGCTCATGAGACCGGAGTTGGTGACACGATAGATCCGCTTGCAGGATCTTACTACATCGAGACATTGACAGACGAGATCGAGAAGCGTGCAATGGAGTACATCGAGAAGATTGACTCGATGGGCGGAGCTCCAAAGGCAATTGAAAGCGGATTCATACAACGGGAGATTCACAACAGTGCCTATGAATTCCAGCGGTCCGTAGATTCAGGTGAGCAAGTTGTGGTTGGAGTCAATAAGTTCACTGTTGAAGAAGAGCAGAGCTTTGACTACTTGCGAATCAATCCCGCGGCAGAAGCTGAGCAGATCAAGCGACTGCAAGACTTACGGAAGAAAAGAGATGATTCGAAGGTGAAGAAGATGCTTGAGAATCTCCGTAGTTGCGCTGAAGGCAGTGTCAACTTGATGCCAGCCATCCTGGAGTCAGTGAAAGAATACGCGACAATAGGCGAAATCTGTGAAGTACTTCGTGAGGTATTTGAGGAATATAAGGCACCAGACATTCTGTGAAGGAGAAGAAATTAGAATGACCGCGGAGAAGATAGATCACATCGGAATTGCAGTTAGTAGTATTGAAGAGCGGCTGCCCTACTATAGAGACATTCTGGGACTAGAGTACGTCGGGGAGGAAATTGTCGTTGAGCAGAAGGTTCGAGTTGCGTTTCTTCAAGTTGGGGAGAGTCGGATAGAGCTGCTTGAGCCAACATCCGAGGACAGTCCAATCGCGAAGTTTCTCGAGAAGCGACATGAGGGGATTCATCACGTGTCAGTCAAGGTGAAGAACATCAAGAGCGCCCTGGCCAAACACGAAGCTGCTGGCTCCCAATTGATTGATTCTGAGCCCCGCAAAGGAGCACATGGAATGCTGATTGCATTTGTGCATCCTAACTCGACCGGCGGAGTCCTGTTGGAGCTCTCTCAAGAGCCTGACACTTAGATTGCGCAAAAACCTCTAATCTGCATCTCAATCGAGACTGCACAAGGCTTATCCCCTTTCTTTCATACTAGACTGGCGTGGGAGGTTAAACATCGGTGTCCGAAACGCCGACAACGCATTATGATTTCTATAGAGTGGCCAAGAGTCGTGAGAAGCAAGGCCGCTATGATGAAGCACTTTCTGCATATGAGAAAGCAATTGAGCTGAGCTCAGATTATGCACACGCGTGGTACTATAAGGGGTTGCTTCACAAAAAGCTCGAACAGTACGACGTAGCGATAACCTGTGCTGAGCGCGCGCTTGAACTCGAGCCTAGCTGGGAGAGACACATTTCCAAACTGATTGAAGATTGTAAGTCATGTCAGTGAGCACATTCCAAACTAGGACACCTTGAGTATTCCCTCAACTGCATCGGCAACTCTGAGTGTGTCTTCCCGGTCAACGTGACGGTTCAGGACAAATCTAGAGCGTGTTCCATATCCGCCGTAAATGAGAATGTCTTGTTCTCTCAATCTGTTGGACAGCTCTAGAGAGTCGACTGGCAAGTTATCAAGACCAATGAAGACAATATTGGTATCCGGTTCCTCAATCTCGATCCCTGGTATATTCCTTAATCTGCTGTACAGAAGCTTCGCATTCTCATGATCTTCTTTGAGTCTATCCACCATTGTTTCAAGAGCAACAATGCCGGGTGCGGCAATCAAGCCTGCTTGTCTCATGCCTCCACCGAGCCTCTTTCTCGTCCTTCGGGCCTCATGGATGAATTCCTCATTTCCAGCAACCAAAGAACCAACTGGCGCAGAGAGGCCTTTGCTTAGACAAATCATCACTGAATCCGCTTTTTCAACCAAAGTCTTTGCAGAAACACTCAGGGCAACGGCCGCGTTGAACAATCTGGCGCCATCACAATGAACCTTCAGGCCATTATCGTGTGCTACTTCCGCCAAAGCATCGACCTGATTCTTTGTAATGACAGCGCCGCCAGCATAGTTGTGTGTGTTCTCTACTACAACCATTGCAGTCCTGGCATAGTGAGTGTCATCAGGGCTAATGACCTCCTGAAGAGTCTCAGGGAGGATATATCCTCTTACACCCTCGACCGGTTTCGGAAAGAGACCTCCCATTGAAGCCATCGAACCTGCCTCAAACTTGAAAGTGTGCGATTGCCTTTCAACTACAATCTCATCTCCCCTATATGTCTGTGAGAGCAACGAAACCAGATTCCCCTGTGTGCCAGAAGTCACGAGAAGGGCCGCCTCCTTTCCCAGAATTCGTGCCGCCTTTTCCTCTAGTTCGTTGACAACACTGTCTTCGCGAACAACATCATCGCCAAAGCGATTGGATTTGTGTGCATTGACTATGGCCTCAATCATCTCATCCGTTGGGAGGGTCATAGTATCGCTGCGGAGGTCAACTATCTTCATACCTCTGCGGTCACCATTACTCCCCGTTTAGGTTTACGGTCGATGCCTAGCTAGCAATGATTATAGGTTGGTGTCGAATCATCGACCATCACTTCCATCTATGAGGAATACTGGGCTATGCAAACAGAGGCAAAGCTTAGCTATGTTGGAAAGCTACGTCTATTCAAGAAGGACGCAAGATTCTACATAGCTTCCGGAGGGACCAGAGCCTTTGCCTGGGGAATGAGCAATGTTGTCTTCAATCTCTACCTGCTGAGAATCCCTGGTGTAGAAGAGGATTTCCTTGGATTCTTCCTCTCTATGTCCATGTTTGCTATGGCAGCAATGGGAGTCCTCGCAGGAATGGCCAGTGATCGCTGGTGCAGAAAGAACATGTTGCTCGTCTTTAGTACAGTAGCGAACATAGCCACCGCAATCCAGTACATCACGATCAATACCATAGGATTGATTGCTACGCAGATAGTTCTAGGCCTCTCCTTCGCTTTCCAGCAGGTCGCATGGACTCCCTATATCACAGACCTGTCAACGTCACAAGAAAGAGCTCATTTGTTCGGTTTCTCCTCGGGAATTAGCCTCCTCACTATATTCTTCGGGAATCTGATAGGAGGATTCCTTCCTGGGGTCTTCGACACTCTGTTCTCTTTGGGTGGAAATATCCTCACTGCATACAGATTCACCCTTTGGGTCAGCTTGATTCCGCTCTTCACTGGAACTCTTCTGATCATCCCAATGTCACGAGACCGCCCCACGCCCAGGAAGTTCAAGTTTGGCTTTGCCAATGTGAAGAATGCTCGATTCATTGGACAGTACACCGCAGTAGTCAGCATTGTTGGCCTGGGCGCTGGAATGATAGTCATGTTCTTCAACGTCTTCTTTGAAGCAGTCTTCAGTGCAGACTCCGCTCTAATCGGTGTCATATTCGCTATCAACACTATCTTGTTGTCTTCAGGCAACTTCTTAGCTCCCGCCCTGGCTGACAGGATTGGCAAGGTGAGGACGATTGTTGTGACTGAAGCGCTTTCAATTCCATTCTTACTCATGCTCTGGTGGTCTCCAAACATCTACATTGGTGTGCTCGGATACGTGTCGAGAAACGTGTTGATGAACATGGCGGGCCCTGTCAATAATGCATTCTATATGGAGGGCTTGGCAAAAGGGGAGCGAGCGACGGCGATGGGGATAACAAGTACTGGGGATTCTCTCGTTCGGGCAATTGCTGCAAACATTGGTGGATTGCTCTTGGCAGCTGGTCTCTATCGAGAGCCATATTTGCTTGTGTCTGGGCTCTATATTCTGGGCATTATTCTCTTCTTTGCATTCTTCAGGAACAAGGAAAGGGAGATAAGCTTGGTTCAATTGGCTGACATAACAAGGGGAGATGAGGCCAATGTCAGTCCCGACATTACTTGAACAGAATCGATTTGGCACGCTCAATTGTATCGGCATCTGCTGGGAAGGGAATTGGGACAGTTGAATATGCTGTGCTACACGGATTGCCTTTTGCTAGATGGAACAAGATTCTAGGTTTTCCCGATTCGTTCGGGTGGTCCATTTCGATGACATAGCTTGCGACTGTGGAAAGCAGCTGGTTGGAATCTGGGTGTCTGCACACGCTTGTCTGGCCCGCCTCCTCTCCATGGTCGCTGAGCATATCAAAGACTGCTTCTGGTTTCACCGTGTTTCGTAGGAGCTCATAGCCCTGTTCAAACCTTCTCACAGAATTCTCATAGAAATCGTCGCCTCGAGCTGTGTCACTACGAAGCGTCTCCTCGGTATCCAGCATAATGTGGTGCCCTGTTCTGATGACTTTGCGTTCAGACCATTCTATCGAATAATCACTACCTGCGATCTCAATAACCAAGAGTTTGTCCATGTCTGCCAGAACAACGTTTCCCCATTGGTATTCCCGTCCGCGTTTGAGATGCTCAATTGTCATAGAGAGACCGTCATCTGTGTTCTTGGCAAACATCAGAATCTGTTCTGTTAGAATATCATACGTTGGGCTTGGAGACTGACGTACATGGGTATTTGCAGCAGCCAAGCCATAGTGATTCACACCAACGGCCAAACCTTCGAGCTGACCGGTTGCCATGTTTATGCCTCGTATCCCAAAGCAATCCACATCGTAGAACAAAGTGTCGGCTTGGGTCCGCGATTCAAGGTCTCTATTCTTGAAGACCAGTGTCTTCTTCGGATCAGAGACAATGACCGCTCCTGCGAGACTCGTCATGACGTTCTCACATTCCGGAAATTGTCTTTCGTTAGGAATGATATAAAGAAATTCAGTAGGTAACGCGCTGGTTACAATACTATATAGCCCAGCGACTCCGTCCTGAGAAGGAGAAGAGATGAGCCATGTTCGATTCGAAAGCTGTTGAAAGGCTCCTAGAAGAGCTACCTTTCAAACCAGCAGTCATCTTCAAGAAAAGAGTTGATTCCACAAACGCGACGGCCAAACAGATGCTGCAGGAAGGGGCTGACCATGGCACGATTATTGTGGCTGCAGAGCAGACAAAAGGACGAGGTCGATATGACCGAATCTGGTATTCCCCTCCGAAAGGGCTGTATATGACGGTTATTCTCAAGCCTCATCTCGACTTCAGGTCATTGGGAGCTTTGAGTCTGCTGGCTGGTTGCGCAGTCGCCGATGCCATTGAAAACACCTGTGGCACTCCGGTCAAGCTGAAGTGGCCCAATGATGTATTGATGGACAACCAGAAAGTTGCAGGAATACTGAGTGAAGCTGTGATAGGAGATGTTGAAAACGGAGGTGTTGTCATCGGTATCGGCATCAACCAGAATACTGAGATCTCAGATTACCCTCCTGAATTGCGAGAACATCTGACGACGATTCTGACTGAGACTGGCCAAGAAACCTCAAATGAGGAATTGGTTGCATTGGCTGTTATTGGATTGCTGAAGAGGGTCGAATCAGTCGAAGCAAGTGGATCATTTGAGGGCGTTATTGATGAATGGAGATCACGCAGCTCGACTCTGAAAACTAGAGTGATTGTGGAGGACGGAGTCAACGTAATAGAAGGTGTAGCAAAGAACGTCGATCAAGAAGGATCCCTGATTATTGAAACATCCAGCGGAATACTAGAGAAGGTCTCCATAGGAGACGTGACACATTTGCGTTTACCTTCCGACGAGTGAGATGAATCCCGTGACTACGACTGTAATCAAGATAAAGCCGGATTTGCTGGCCAAGCTCAAATCTGTGCTGGAAGAAGCTAGGGGCGCTCTGGGAAAACCGGTCACGAATCCCTATGAATTCTTCAGGTTTTCGTACATGGGCGCTGAGATTGTAGCTTACACAAGTGGAAAGATTGTTGTGAGCAAGAATCATGGGGCCGAGCTCGTAAGAGAATCGCTCGCTCATGTTCTGACTGGAGAATCTGATTACGATATCGTCATTGGCTCCGATGAAGCCGGGAAAGGAGAGTGGCTAGGTCCGCTTTGTGTTGGTGCAGTCGCTTTGAATCCAATACAAGAGAGACTTCTTGTCGGCCTTGGTGTTATGGACAGCAAAGAGATTCCAATCTCCAAGATTCCAGACTTGGCTCAGACAATTCGGCAGGAGAGCTTGGGTCATTCAACAGTCTTAGTTTCGCCAGAGTCATTCAATTCGAAGCTCACGGATTTCCACAATGAGGGGAAGAATCTAAATGATCTGTTGGCTTGGGCCCATGCGAAAGCGATTTCCGAAGTCCTAAGTAGACTTACGAAGGCTGATTCGGAGGACCGTATTCGCGTCGTTGTAGATGAGTTTGATTCCCACAAGACAGAGTACAGGCTCTCTCGAGTGATAGATCTTGACAGAGTTGACCTCATTCAGAAGCACAATGCCGAGGAAGAGACTCCAGTTGCTGCGGCAAGCATCATTGCTAGAGACACTCGTGAACAATGGATCGAGAAAACATCTCTTAAGATTGGACTTGACCTACGAGAATTGAGTCTAGAAGATGCAAAGAAAAGAGACGACATCATATCCATAGGCAAAACGATGTATCTAGGTCTCTGAACTGAACTTCTCATTACAGAGGCATCAGGATTCCTCATGGTTTATTAGATGGGTATAGTCGCGCCCGCTTCATGGAAAGCTTGAGTGACACACGAGAATCAGGCCTAAGTCTACTCGATAAGCTTCTACCATTATGGATACTCGCGGCAATGGCGCTAGGACTCCTTCTCGGATATTTCATCCCGGGCATTGCTGCCGTGCTAGACGCATGGAGTATCGGAACTGTCTCTCTGCCAATCGCGGTCTGATTGCTTTGGATGATGTATCCTGTACTTGCCAAAGTCAAGTACGAGGAGCTTGGTCAGCTTCGCGAAGAAAAGAAGATGTTCGGCACTTCCTTGGTGCTGAATTGGGCTATAGGTCCGGTTCTGATGTTTACACTTGCATGGCTCTTTCTTCCCGATCTTGCCGACTATAGAACAGGGATCATTCTCGTAGGATTGGCTCGGTGCATAGCAATGGTGCTTATTTGGAACATGATGGCCGGCGGCTGCAGCGAATCATGTGCGGTCTTGGTCGCAATCAACTCGGTCATGCAGATCCTTCTGTATAGCATCGAGGCTTGGTTTTACATCACTGTGCTTCCACCTATACTAGGTTTGGGCGGTGGATCTGTAGTGAACGTTTCAGTTCTGGACATCGCGATAAGTGTCATAGTCTTCCTGGGGATTCCGCTAGCTGGCGGGATAATTACAAGATTCTCACTGATAAGAAGGAGAGGTAGGGAATGGTACGACACTGACTTCGCTCCACGTCTTGGTCCCTCGGCACTAATCGGACTTCTCTTCACCATTGTTGTTATGTTTTCGCTGAAGGGCGATGTGATTCTGTCTCTGCCGCTAGATGTACTCCGAATCTCTTTACCACTTCTTGCCTACTTCATGCTGATGTTCTTTGTTTCATTTGGGGTTTCACTACTGCTCAAATTCAACTATGACAAGAACGTCACAATCTCATTCACTGCTGCAAGCAACAACTTCGAGCTGGCTATTGCCGTTGCCATCGGAGTGTTTGGAATAGATTCTGGACAGGCTCTGGCAGCAGTTGTTGGCCCACTCATCGAAGTACCAGTTCTTGTGGCACTGGTTTACGTGGCACTATGGTTAAAGCGTCGATTCTATGATCGTGTGACTCAAGACTTCCTCCAAGAAGAAACTGTGGCTTGATTCTTGCTCACTGTAGGAACTGTGAAATCGAAGTACTTCGGACTCTCAGAGTCAAATGCTCGATGCTTCTTGGGCCCGACCCAATCCTCTCTAATCCGAACTACAGCAACGATGCTTGTTCACTGTCTATGGGTCTTATGCACATGGGGCCCTCATTCTTTGGATTATTCACGTAGGTTGATACCTCAAAAGCCTCCATCTCATCATCAGAATATGGCTGGAGCATCTGCTGAAGACGATCCAAATCATCCAAGTCAACATCCATCCAAGCTCTCTCGTCATCACGTCTCAGAATGACAGGCATCCGATTGTGGATGCTCGAGAGAGTCTTGTTTGGCCTGGTTGTAATGATGGCTGTGCTAAGGATTATCTTCTCGCTTGGCGCCTTCCAGCGTTCATAGATTCCTGCAAGTGCAAAAGGATCTCCAGACTGGAGTCGAATGTTCATTGGCTTCTTCCCCTTCGCAGTCCTCTGCCACTCGTAGAAGCCCGACGATAGAATGATACAGCGTCTCTTCTTGAAGGCTGGCTTGAATGCCCTCTTCTCGACTAGTGTTTCCGCCCTCGCGTTGATCATTCTGTTTCCTATCTTCATGTCCTTCGCCCAGAATGGAACAAGCCCCCAGTGCATTCCTACAAGTCTGACTTTCGGGTCACTGACAGCAACTGCTATCTTCTGTTGAGGAGCGATATTGTATCGCGGGGTGATTTCGAAGTCAAACTCCTCGATTCCGAATCTCTCTCTGATTGCTTCCTGATGAGATAGGAGGTAAAAACGACCACACATCGACAGTAGACTGTATTCTTGCAGTAAAAGGATTGAGATTTGGTGCTAGTTCAGTCGAAACATAGAAACACCATGTCCCAATAAGAGAAGATGAGCTGAATGAGAGAAGGACTTCATTTTGGGACATGTGGGTGGTCCTACATTGGACCCGAAGAGCACGAGTGGGTTGACATCTTCTATACAACCAAATCCGAGATTCTAAGACAATACTTCACATACTTCGACATGGTCGAAATCAACACCACATTCTATGGCCCAGCAAAGTCCAATTTCGTGAGTCATCTCGTCAACGAGGTGGATGATAAGAAGTTCTTCACAGCCAAGATTCCGCATCAGATTACCCATGTCCATCGACTGGACATGAAGACCGAAGCTGGAGTGCTCATGGAGGAGTTCTTTGATTCCGTGAGACCCCTGGGAGAACGACTTCAGGCTTTGCTTATTCAGTTGCCACCCTGGCCATTGGACAGCATGTCAGACTTGGAGGAGTTCCTTGTTAATCTCGACAACTCCTTCAGATTCGCAATTGAGTTCAGACATGATAGTTGGCTAACTGATTCGATTATGAGATTGTTAGAAAGATACGACATTTGCAGTGTGATAGTGGATGAACCCAAACTGCCAATCATTCTCGACCTCACCTCAGATTTTGCATATATTCGCTGGCATGGCCACGGAACTGATATCTGGTACAACTACCTGTATTCGATGGAAGAGCTAAGAGAGTGGCAAGAGCGACTCGAGAGTCTGCTGGAGGAGACAAAGACGGTATTTGGTCTCTTCAACAATCACTTCTATGCGAATTCGATTGTCAACGCATTTCAGATGATGGAATTAATGGGAGACATTACACCTTCTCAGAAGGCGAAGTTGGATAGAATGAATGCTCAGAAGGCAGTTCGTCAGACAAGTATCGAGGACTTCTAGACTTCCAATGATCATCGGGCCTGTTCAATGGTTTGAACACAGGTGTTTCAAACGTAGATTATTGTTCAATTGATGCATACTCACCAACATAAAACAACGGTGTTTACTATGAGGGAATACGATACTGGAATGAGCAGAACTCTCTTTGTAGTCATAATTGCTGCGATTGTCGTTAGTTCTGGTTTCATGATTGCGGCCTTTTGGGCTCCTGACGGCCCAAATGGGCCCACAACTACTCCGCCCACTACAACGCCCACAACTAGCCCGCCTGGAGGTGGGTACGGTGCTCTAGCCGCGGAATACTTGAACAGCAGACGTGATGATGTAGTCTTCATGTTCACATGCAATAACACGATGGTGAATGTAGAGCTCACCGCGCATTATCAGCAGACTGAACCTACAGCCTACGTTGATGGAGTCTACATGAGAAAGGATGGCTCGAGCTATTCCATCGATGTGCTCTTCGCTCCCTATGACCACAACATAGTTGGCCACGGCGAAATAACTCAAGTTCAGTGGGAGACAATGAGTGGGGCTATAGTGGACGATGGCCTTGCACAGATGGCTGATGCTACAACACACCCTGAAAACTGGCCGTCAGAAATGCCCGCGTTCTACGTTTCCATCTACTTCGATGACAATACCTTCTTCTATTTCGGCTACACGAGTACTGACGGTTTTGTCTGGATCATGAATGGGACATGGTCGGGCAGCTATAATGAATGGGGTTGGCCTCAAGATACCAGTCATGATTACGAAAACGGCCGCTGGCTCGTCGAAGGAGGTCATCTACAGACTCCAATCTCAGTCATGCGAGATACAATCACTGGAGCAGTGTCTTATCCGGAAGGCTGAAGAATAGTTTAGTACATACCCGAGGCATTGGCAACAATGTCGTCGGGTACGTGCTAGGCCGTGTTGAGCGACGAGGAATACAAAGAGAAAGTAGAGTCTCTTCTCAAGGGCAAGACTATGAGCGTCTATGCTCTCTTGCTCACCCAAGGCCAAATGGGGGTTCGAGAAATATCCCGTGCGCTTCGCTTCTCGAGTCCCAGTCTAGCACTACACCATCTAACGAAACTAGTCGATTCGGACCTTGTTGAGAAGGATGCTCACGGAGAGTACTCAGTCAAGCGGACAGTCCGAGTTGGCTCAATGTCATTATTCGTTCAGCTCGGAAAGTGGCTCTTACCGCGCTTCATATTCTTGGCCACGATGTTTGGAGTCATGCTTCTACTGTACTGTGCATTCTTTCTAAGTTGGCCTCCAGAAGGAAAAGACATCATGTTTCTATCTGTCTGCGTAGCTGCTATTGTCGTGATAATCAATGAAAGCAGGAAGACCTGGCTTCTCAGGCCATTCTGAAAAGAAAACGAAGACCCAAGAATCAGATTGTATTGGATTCTGATCCTTGGGTTAGCATCTCAGTTGATTCGAGAGTGTGCTAGAGCTTGGCCTCATAGTCGTTCATGTGTTCCTCGCTGCAAAACTGGTAGCTCTTGCCTTCGACCTCCAGTTGGTAGTGTCCGCCCGGCTTCATTCTCCCTCCACATTCATCACAAGTAATGTCTAGTCTCTGTGCTTTCTCTCCAAGAACTTTTACGAACTTCTTGATTCTCTCAGCCATTGTTACGTCTCCTCGCAATCCGTCTCCCTGACTTCAAGGAATGGATTGAGTGAATCTCATTGGTATTGCTTGCTGATAAACTAACTGCCAGTCAAACTGAGACGAGATATACCCAGTGCCCCCACAATTCTTCAGTATGGGCAGTCGCAACGCCCGCAACGGGGCTTGTATGATTTGTTAAAACAGGACGTAGTGGATTCCACGGTGCGACTACTACATAGCCGCCGACTGCAAGTATCAAATTCTCTGATGCCCCGTCTTGGAACTTGACAGTGAAATGAGCATTATATGGAAGGTCTGTAACTCCCTGATCAGGGTAGAACCAATGGTGGAAAGTGAATTCGACTCCTTGGAAAGTGACGGTGAACGTCTGATTGTCATTATAGTCGTACTTCTGACTTGCTACGAAGAATTGGTTAGCTTCTTCTATCCAAACAGTCTGAGGGACAAATTGGGAAATAATCACAAAACCCACAGCGACCAGAGCTATCAATGCTGTTGCAGCAATTGCTCGTCTGTCCACCATCCCTCCTAATCCTCCAGCAGACTTCTCTTCTTTCGTTTCAAAGCTCGAAGGACGTGAACTCCAGATGTAATCCATGACATCAGGATATATGGATTCGCATATTTCATTCAGAATTAGCCACTATTTGCAGGCTTCGTTCAATTCTGTGGTAAGAATTGGGACAATTCCTTCAAGAAAGAGAAACTAGCCGAGAAATGAAGACGTACTTGGCGGCGAAAATGGGTTACCGCACCACATCAAACCCAGACAAGTTGTCGGCAGAAGAAATACTCGATTGGATCAGATTCTGTCCTGTCTGTGGTACTTCTTGGCCTAAGAGAAAGCAGCTTTGTGATAATCCTGACTGCGGGGTCAAGGTCCGAGTTGAGCCCCGTGCCTACAACTGGTGGATGTTCTACCCAAGACACAATTCATGGGCCCATCTGAGAGAATGAACATACCTTGACGATTCAGCATAACATAGCTCTATACCAGCTCTTAATAGGCCCTCAACTGAAGAGGCACTCAACATGTCCCGCACACCTTACATGAAAGACGGCAAGTACCTAGTAGGCAAGGTTCGAGCTGTGAACGACCTCAAGATATCCATTGAAGAATCGGTGGAACTGATTGGTGGTTTTGCCAAGGTCATCAACGAAGGCGACACAGTCACAATAAAGCCAAACCTGAATACCGCTGATCCTTGTCCTGCATGCAGTGACTCAGAGTTCATTCGTGCTTTAGGTGAGGCCATTTATGATGCAGGCGCGTCGAAGTTGAAAATCACTGATAGTTCCACTATGATGGCAACAACAAGTGATGTGGCACAGAAGGCAGGCATCTCAGCAATAGCAGACGATCTCGATGCAGAGCTCGTCTTTCTTGACGAGCATCCTTGGGTCAAGACGAAGTTTCCGCGAGGGAAATATCTCAAATCGGGATCAATAGGCGCGCCGCTTAAGGATAGGGGCAAACTGGTTCTTGCACCGTGTCTCAAGACTCACTTCCTTGCAAGATTCACAGCAAGTATGAAGTTGTTCGTGGGCTGGATACGTCACAGAGAAAGAATCAGGATGCACACCAGGAAGCTCGAAGAGAAGATTGCGGACTTGGCATCATTCTTTGAACCAGATCTGATAGTCATGGACGCACGAAGATGCTTCGTCACAGGTGGTCCATCTTCAGGAGACGTAGAGGAGCCTGGTCTCATCCTAGCTAGCGGTGACATGGTTTCTATTGACGTTACAGGAGTTCGCATTCTGCAGAGCTTTGGTGCGAAAAACAAGCTGAACATGAATGTCTGGGATCTGCCCCAGATTCGACACGCAGTTGATTTGGAGGTTGGTGCCAAGTCCGACGATGAGATTCTTGTTGTCGAATCCGAATGAGGGCACGAAGGTCTAGGTCGTGTTAAAAGAAAGGGCTGTACCAAGGAATAGTCAAGAATAGCGGTCCCCCAAGAACAAGAGCTATGACCAAAACTATGATTACGATTATGATGACCTTTCTGCGTCTTCGCTGCCTCCGAGTGAGCTGAGTCATTTCATATCCCCCACTTAATCAGTCATACCTTGCTCTCTTACTAGCCTCTTCTTCCAAGCCTTCTCGATCCTCTTCTCTCTGTTGTAATTTCCCATCTCACCGAACGAGTGTTTCGGAGCGCCATTGTAGACTGCATTTCCTTCGAACAAGAGAAGTAGGATAAAAGGTATGAAACCAGTAAGGTCGCCTCCCAAGTATAGTCCTAACACGCTTAACCAAATAGATGTGATAATCGTCCAGAATCCCGCGAAGAAAAAGAACCACTTCCGTTTTGGTGGGCGAGCTTTCAAGAGACTCACATAATCTATCTTCAAGGTTGGCTCGTAAGCCTGACTTCTGCCCACGCCTTCGAAGCGAATCCCTGCCCACCTACCTGCAATGAGCCTGCCAAATGGATAGAAGAAGAAGATAACTGCCATTATCGCGAGAAACCTCAGCGCTAAGAATCCCCAACCTCCTAGACCCCAATCAGATAACGCCATCCAATTCAAGGGTGTCTGAAGGAGTGTCATGTAGAACCAAACCATGATGATTCCGCCAACAAACTCGGCGAAGAGGATTGGTGCCATCGGATAAGTCGGTCCACGTATAACCTTGTACAAGAGATTCCTGATTTCTGCGGCCAGAACGATCTCATCATCGCTAGGACTCGTTTCTCTCTTGATTTGTCTAACCAGTTTCCAGAAATGCTTCCTTGTTTCAGGAGGAACTCCTTTCGGATCTGCTGCTACCTCATCTCGGATTTGCTGAAGCTCTATCAGTCTTTCACTCATCCTAACGCGCCCACAACGTCAAATGACCTGTCATCCTGATGAAGTCTTCGACAATAGGGGCCTATTGGTCTCGTTGAGCAAAAGGTGTCAATCACCACTTCTTTCTGGTTCGGTGGCGTCTAGTTCTCTCCCATCTTCGTTTTATGTGATGAGAACGATGCTGCGCGCTCGAACTGTATACTGCAAGGTTACCTGGTCTATTGTCAGTCTTTCTCTTGTTTCTGTGGTGGACGACCTCCCCGGGTTCAAGTCTCCGCCCCATCTTCTTCTCTGCAGCCCAGCGGTGGACGAGTTTTCCCGAGTCGACAAACCGGAGATAACCTTGGGAATCTCGATACGTCTTCCTTCCCATAGTGGGACATTGACGCCGGTCCCATTAAAGGAATGTGTTCATTTTCACTTGAGGATTCAAATCGCGCGTCAATCGTCCTGATGACTGGTCTTCGTGAGCCTCAGCTCTTCCACTAGCTCTAGAGATGTTCTTCCTACTACCCCTCCGAATCCTCCGAGCAGTCCTCCTAAGAGAATGGAAAGAGAGACAACGAGTCGGCCGAACCCCGGGGCTCCGATCAGCACTGCAAAGAACTCGCCGACAACATATGCCTGGCCGATGTAGTTCAAGTACAGAAAGATCATGGACCACGCTGTGGCTACTCCCAGAAACCCGGTTACAAAGGCATGAAGGATTCTCCTCGTGAAGACAGCACCTATAGCCCCTGCCGGAATCATAAGAACCCAGAATCCAGTCTGCTGCAGAATGAAGGCAAGAAGAATCGTGGTCATGTATCCGTGGAAGATTCCGGTTTCCATGAATGTTCTCTCAAAGACCCCCTGAAACATAAGGATTCTCTGGCATGGGCTGTCCATTTGACTATTAATGTTGGGAAAACAACGTTGGATCCATGTCGCAGTTTTGTGGACTCCTGCAAAACCAATCGAGAAGGCAACCGAAAATCAGAAGGTTCAAATCACGTAAAACAAGACTCTGGAAACCTGTAACAGAGGGTGTATTCGTCATGACCGATGAACGATTTGAGGAATTGGAAAAGAAGCGCGAAGAGGCCAAGCTAGGTGGAGGCGAGGAACGAATCAAGCGGCAGCACGATCAAGGGAAGCTCACTGCAAGGGAGAGAGTTGACAAGCTGCTTGACCCCGGATCATTTGTCGAGATAGACGAGTTCGTTGTCCACAGAGAAACGGGGTTCGGCATGGAAGAGAAACAGATTCTTGGCGACGGAGTCATCACGGGCTACGGCACTATAGATGGTCGTAAGGTCTACATCTTCAGCCAGGATTTCACTGTATTCGGCGGGTCGCTCTCCGAGATGTATGGTCTGAAAATCGTCAAGATTATGGACCTGGCCATGTCAACTGGAGCACCGGTCATCGGTCTCAACGACGGTGCAGGCGCACGTGTCCAGGAAGGAGTCAAGGCCCTCGCATCTTATGCTTGGATATTCTATAGAAACACAATCGCCAGCGGAGTTGTCCCTCAAATATCAGCCATTCTAGGTCCATGTGCCGGCGGAGCAGTCTACAGTCCGGCCGTGACTGACTTCACTCTCATGGTCAAAGACAAATCGTACATGTTCATTACTGGTCCTGAAGTCATCAAGACAGTTACGGGCGAAGAGGTGACATTCGAAGAACTTGGAGGTGCCATGACACACAACTCGGTAAGTGGAGTTGCCAGCTTTCTCAGTGAGGACGAAGAAGACTGTTTCTCGCAGATCAAGACTCTCCTCAGCTACATTCCCAGCAACAATCTTGAGGATCCACCAAGGATTGACACTGGACATGCCTCTGATGACTTCGATGAGTCAATCGATGAAGTGGTTCCAGAAGATCCGAATGTTCCTTACGATATGAGGGATGTCGTCACAAAAGTAGTCGACAATGGAGAGTTCTTCGAAGTACACGAGTACTGGGCAAAGAACATGATTGTTGGATTCGCAAGATTCGATGGTCGTTCAGTAGGCATCGTTGGAAACAATCCCGCCCATCTTGCTGGCACTCTGGACATCAACGCTTCAGACAAGTGCTCGCGGTTTGTTAGATTCTGTGATGCCTTCAACATTCCAATCATCACTTTCATGGATGTGCCGGGTTATCTGCCGGGGACCGCGCAGGAATGGGGCGGCATTATCAGGCATGGAGCGAAGATTCTATACGCATTCAGTGAAGCGACCGTCCCCAAGATTACTATCATCACGAGGAAAGCCTACGGAGGGGCCTACGATGTTATGAGCTCCAAACACATTGGGGCGGACTTGGTTTATGCATGGCCCAATTCTGAGATTGCCGTCATGGGCCCCGATGGAGCTATCAACATCATATTCCGAAAAGAAATCAAGGCGGCAAAGAACAAGGAAAAGAAGCGTGCCGAACTTGTGAAGGAGTATCGGGAGAGATTTGCCAACCCCTACATTGCCGCTGGTCTTGGATACATCGACAAGGTAATCTTCCCGCGCGAGACAAGGTCACTGATTTGCAAGGGGCTTGATGCGCTCGCAAGCAAGAGGCAGAGCCGGCCTCCAAAGAAGCATGGGAATATCCCTCTCTGATTTCAGTCAGTATACTATGAATCGCTAAGGGAAGGTATTGCAGTCAACACTTCCAGTTCCTGAACCTAAACTTCCAGCACTTGCATTTCCACCAGTTATGGTGTCTCCACCTCTTTGACTTGACGCCATGATTGTCAATCTCTAGAGTTGCAGCAGTATCTGTTTCGTCTATCAATCCGATGAATGATT
>CP070761.1:2114015-2129669 GCA_020348985.1 Candidatus Thorarchaeota archaeon
AATCTGTCGTTGACTGACCTTCTTGGTGCTGTTTACCTGTGGGCATCATATACAAGCACGAGTCCACTGCTCTGGGAGGATGCAGATTCACTTCCTGCTTCGCAAGTCACGCTCACCAAGTATCTTTTCGACCTCTCAATTGCATCAAACGGCACGAACTTCCATCTCGATGAGATTGTGCACGTATGGGGCCAGCTGACGTATCAGCATAATGGTACAGAGCTGGCTGGCCAGCCTATCCGTATATACTGGACCAATTTGACTGGGCAGACTGTATTCCAGTGGTACACCACTAATCTCACAGGCTGGTTTGACTTCTACTATAACATCTCAATCTCCAATGATGCGCCGGGGTCAGTCAGCATATACGCTGAATTTGTATCAGGAAGTCAATGGTGGAATGACAGTAGTTCCTCTTCTCTGGGATTCAATCTGGACAGATACTCATTTGATCTGACAATCACAACTAACTTCCTGTGGTATTACCTAGATGAAGTCGTCCAAGTTTCTGGACAGCTCACGTATCAGACCAATGGCACTGGGCTTGCATTCTGGCCGATTCGAATATACTGGGATTGGAACAATGGTACTCTGGTTTTCTTTGATGGGCCCACAACAGACGGCTCAGGAAACTACAATTTCAACTATAATCTGACTCCAGGAGTCGACAATGAAGCCACAGTCACAATCTGGGCGGAATTTGCACATTCCAATCCACTATGGAATTATAGGGACTCGACAACCACAGACATCGATCTCTTCAAGCGAACATCAATACTGTTGATGATTCCGACACCGAATGTGTTGTACCTAAACGAGTCAATTACGTTCACAGCCTCGCTAATCCTTCAGAACACTACTCCGATTGTGGGGGCGCAAGTTTCGATCTGGTGGAACTTCCTGAACGGCACAACTATCCGCATCACGACACAAGCCACAAACGGGAGCGGCATTGTTGAATGGCTCTTCTCCGGAATGGATGACTTTCCACCGGGTGCATTTCTGGTATACGCAGACTGGGCTGGCGATGCTCTCATCAATGGCGATTCATCACCAGCACAAGGCGTCACGGTTCAGAGATGGGCCACTGATATCACAGGGTTCAGTACCGGTGGTGCCACTGACTATCGCCCAACAGAAACTGTTCCCATCACAGGCACCCTGAGATATGTCTCAGGTCCCACTCCGTATGGAGGTGTCTTGGTAAGGATCCTAGTCGAAGGATTCGAGGTAGGCACGGCTCCAACACAATCGGATGGATCTTTTTCATTCAACTGGTACATCCCTGCTGACACTACCACAGGGGCCTACGATGTTACAGTCTCCTTTATCTCCAGTGTGAATTGGATCGCAGATTTCACAACTGCTCCGATAACACTAAACATAGACGCATTCGATCTGGATTCAAGCACGTTCATAGTAATTCCAGTAGTCCCGACTGTTCTGTATCTTGACGGCCAACTGAATATTTCCGGCATTCTGCAGCTCGACAATGGCACCTTCTACTCAGGTGCGGAAGTGTATCTATACTGGGACCACGCCAATGATGTAACTGGACCTCTTCTCATTCGTGTCACGCCTCTGATATCTGCAGGTGACGGAAGGTTCCAGTATGTGTTCACGCCAGATTCTGCAACTCCTCTAGGACTCGCAGATGTCTGGGCTGAAGTGACACCCGCCGAGGCATACATAACGCAATGGACGTCGCCTATCAGAGTGATAGACATTCAACAGATTCCGGTTAACCTAGTCTCAGACGCAAGTGATTTTCTCAGATATAGGGGAGACTCGCTGACCATCTTCGGTAACTTGACTTTTGCCAATGGTAGTGGCATGGATGGTTTCGATGTCATTCTTGAATGGGATGGAGTACCTACTGACAGAACTACAGTGACCGATGCCATCGATGGCTATTTCGAGTTCACTCTTAGTATCGCGTGGAACCAGGACCTTGGAATGATCACTTATCGAGTCATCTTTGATCGCCCTACAGTAGCTTTTGAGGCCGCGGAATATTCAGCACAGATTGAGATCAGAGACCTTGTAACCGTATATCTCGATACATCAAGTGTTACGTACGTGGTCCGTGGTAATGACCTAGTACTTACGGGCTTCATTGAGAACGCGAATGGTAATGTTCCAGGTGTACCTCTCGAGGCTTTCATAGATGGAAACCCCGAGATTACTGGAGCATCCTCTAGCGATGGCACTTTTCAACTGACTTTGCCAATAGATATTGCATACTCTGGAGGGTCACACACAATAACAGTAGATCTGCAGTCAGGATTCTACTATGAGGGCACCTCAGATTCCTTCACTATTGACTTCCGCATTGCTACAACTCTCGTCGTCCGTTTTGACCAGATAAGTGATGTCATGCCAGGAGAGAGATTCGGAGCTGTCATTTCACTGTTTGACGATCAAGGAGCTGCGGTTCCTGGAGCTATGTTGACCTTCTATCTCAATGGAACTGAAATCCAAGCTGTTGGCTCCATTGATACCACAGGAACAAGTACGACGCAATTCGAAGTTGCTTCTAGCATAGACCAGCGCGGATTGTACGTTCTGGAGGCAAGTTTCGCAGGATTTGGAGACTATGAAGGCAACATAGCGGAGACTGCCGATTCAATCCACGTATTTACTGATGTCTATTTCGTGAACAATTCGCCACAAGCTGTCACGGTGGGCCAGACGCTCACCCTTCGGGGTCAGCTTCTTGACGCGCCCCTCGCCGAAGGAGGTATGCCCATAGTGCGTCGGTCCATTACTGTCAATCTCAATGGAACCGGCACTGCCAATCTAGTAACAGACTTAGACGGACAGTTCAGCCATGTCGTCGGGACAGTCCGTGATGATTTCGTAAGTTACAGTTTCTACGTCACATTGAATTCATTAGTGTCTTCAATTCAATCAGATTCATTTCAAATCGCATTACAAACAGGAGGTTTTCCGTTGCAATTAGGTGACTACTTACTACCATTTCTAGCGCTTGCAGGTGCAATCGTGGTAGTCCTGCTCTACCTATACTTCGTCAAGGGAATGTTTCGGGGGCCGATTATCTCGCCCACGGTTGACATTCCTTCGAAGCTTCGTAACATAAAGAAGCTTGCAGATGCTGGGAAGTACAGTGCAGCTATAACACTAGCGTACCGTACATTTGAGCAGATGTGTGGGACGAAGATTGGGTCCGAGCGGTTACACTCAGAGACAGCACGCGAATACATTGAGAGAGTGCTTAAGTCACTCCCATTGGATGCAGCGTCTGTCGAGGAGTTCGTGCAGGCCTATGAGGAGGCACGTTTCTCCGACCACGAGATAAACCGCGAGCGATATGAGCTAGCGATAAAGATCTTCACAGATCTATATCCACGAATAGAGAGAACTAGTGCTACAGTTCCGACCGCAGAAACATAGGTGAAATCGCTTGGGATGGAAAGAGACCCTTCAAGTTGTCCTCTTTGTACTGTCTTGGTTTCCAGTCGGCTTCTTGATTGGCTCGACACTATTTGGTGTTGGAGGTACATATCCACAGGACTTCAGCATCTACAATGAGGAATACAATGGTCTCTCCGACTTCCGAACGCGACTTGAGACCGACCAATACACTGTCCAGGCTATACAGTCGTCAATGAGCGTAGTCTCCAGGTATAATGGCAGTGCGGTTCTCGTCATCATGGGCCCTGTCAGGGATTTCAGCTTTGATGCCATACTGACGTTGACTTTACATCTGCAAGCAGGAGGTAGCGTGCTAATCGCAGACGATTTCGGGTCTGCCAACAGCTCATTCTACTGGTTCAATGAATACCTGATCAACTTCTTTGGTGGCGATCAACTAGCGGCATTCGGTGTTCAGGGCTTTCTATCCTATACAGGCGGCGTTCTATATGATCTAGACTCCTACTATGAGAGTCCTAGATTACCTGTCATTCATGATTTTGATAGCCTCATGTATGGCAACATGTTCGGCCAAGGGGTCAATGCCCTTGGAGGGCTTCATCTAAACTGGGCATCAACTTTGAGTCCGCGATGTCTACTGGGAGCTGCCGGAGTTGGCTGGAGCACCGTTCGGGCATGGAGTGAGACAGATGTCAACTCCACAGACCCGGTTCCTGATGACTATGAATGGGCCGGAAGACTGCCGGTAGCAGGAGCGATTGAGCTGGGTCCAGGCAGACTGTTTGCCATGAGTGACCCCAGCGCATTCATGAATGACATGTGGCAAGAGTTCCCAGGCAATGAGCAGTTCGCAATGAACGTAATCAATTGGCTAACACATGGAGACACAAGTGTCCCAATACTCTTCTCAGAGCAGCTCCTAGTTCAGCCTTGGAATTCTGCAGAGCTGTTCTATGGGCTCTATTTGGGACGTGCGCTGTGGATGACAACCAACATCTTCATGGCACCCTTCTATCCCTTGACGACGGCGATTGGAATCAAGAAGTATCTCCCAGACATGAAGAAACCTGAAGTGAAGAGCGTTTCAGATGTATTCATGCGCCGTGGACAGACTTACTTCAGTGAACGAATGACGTATTATCGGACCGAAGGAAACTATGCACGAGTAATCAAAATGTTGTATCGTAAGTTGAGACGTGGGCTCAAACGTAAACATATGTGGCAGCAATATGACCCCAGGCGGCTTTGGGACTTGTACCGCTACAAGGACCCAAGCATGAAAGAAGGGGAATTCTTCAAGAAGATCAAACGGATTGAGGAGATATCATCTGATCCCTCAATGAAGATCAAAGAATCAGAGATGATGGAGTTATTCTTCTGGATGAGAAATATCCAGGCTTTACTAATCGAATCAAAATGAAATGAGGTGGAAGACAAAAACATGACATCAGAAGCAAATGGCCAAGGCCTTGGCGATCTGGGTCCGCCAATGACCATAGACGAAGTTCATGCGATGACCTCTGATATAATCAGAGAGTGTGGACGAATCATTGTAGGAAAGACTGACATCCTTCGTGATGTCCTAATCGCATTCCTATCAAACGGCCACGTGGTCCTAGAGGGTGTCCCTGGTCTGGCAAAAACCTACATGGCACGCACTTTTGCGTCCATTCTCGGTTGTGCCTTCAAGCGTATTCAGCTGACAGTAGACACGCTGCCAGCAGACCTGCTTGGAAGTAACGTATTCAATCAGAAGACGGGAGAATTCTGGTTCCGTAAGGGACCCGTATTCGCTAATCTCGTCCTTGCTGATGAAATAAACCGTTGTCCTCCCAAGTCACAGAGTGCGTTGCTGGAAGTGATGGAGGAGCGACAGGTTTCAACCGAAGGAATCACAAGAAAGCTACCAGATCCGTTCCTGATCATTGCGACACAAAACCCCGTTGAACAGGAGGGAACGTATCCACTACCTGAGGCTCAACTTGACCGATTCATGTTCAGGTTGATCCTTGACTATCCGACAGGTAGTGAGGAGGCTGAGGTAATCCGAAGAAAGCATGTCGGAGAGGCAAGCGATCTCCGAGTCCTTACCGATCCTACTTTGCTAGTACGAATGCAGAACGCGTGTGCAACAGTGTTTCTTGAGGATGATATCATTAGCTACATACGTGACATCATAGTCCGAACAAGGAACGATCCACAGATTTTGTTGGGCGGGTCTCCGAGAGCGTCACTTGTCTTGATGAATGCATCAAAGACCCGGGCCGCAATGCACGGACGTGACTATGTCGTACCAGAAGATGTCCGGAAGCTTTCGGTTCAGACGCTGAATCATAGGCTCATCCTGAAGCCTGAAGCCGAACTTGAGGGACTCACTGTCGATAGAGTTGCGGCAAAGATACTTGGTGAGATCGACTGTCCTAGGTGAATGCTACAGTGGCGATGCAGCAGGAGAAGATGTGAAGTGATCACACAAAGAGGCTTCCTAGTGATGTTTTCAGGGGTCCTCCTACTGGCAAGTGGGTTCAGTTTTGTAAACTGGTATTTGACGGTCATTGGCGTTTACCTTCTTGTCGGTCTAGTGGTCACGTTGCCTCTCTTTGCCATGACAGCGAATATTGCAGGCATTGAAGTAGAACGAGATGTGGACAAGACTCAAGTTTTCTCAGGAGATTTCCTAAGAGTCAAAGTCACAATCCACAATAGGTCTCGCAGACACTTCGACTTCATCGAGGTGCATGACGCATATCCTGAAACCTGGATTTTGGCGATTGGCGAGAATTTCATGGCCTCTCGAATTGAACCGGGCCGAAGCATAACCTTTTCCTACATACTGCAGGCAAGAATGCGAGGTCGATACGAGCTTGGGCCAACCAATGTCATAATGCGTGATCGCCTTGGTTTTCACTACTACACTCGTTCGCTTGTAGCGCCAACTGAGGTTTTAGTTTACCCAACCTGGAAGGATGTTCGACGGTTGGAGGCTCTTGGCAAGCAGCGACAGCTGGGTCTCATGTTTGGCTCTCATCGGACTAAGATTGTAGGTATGGGAACTGAGTTTGCGGGCTTTCGTGAGTACGTTCCAGGTGATCCGTTCAGGCTCATTGACTGGAAAAGCAGTGCCCGAAGGGGAGAGATGGTTGTAAAGCAGTTCGAAATGGAAAAGAACGTGCAAATCGTATGCATGGTCGATACAAGCGGAAGCATGGGAAACGGCTATCCCGAGAATACAAAGCTGGAATATGCAATACGAGCTGCTGTGATGCTCACTCACATGGGACTTGAGAAGAACGATCTTGTGGGAACCTGTGTGTTCTCTGATGGCGTCCATAGTTATGTGCCACCAGGTACTCTACAGACGCACATGTATGACGTCCTAGAAACGTTGGCTATGGCCGAACCAAAGGGCTGGAGCAACTTCGAGGCCGCAATAGACTATGTGGTACAAAGAACTCGAAAGAGAACGGTCTTCTTCTGGCTAACTGATCTAGAGGAGTCTCCAGCGCCGCTGCTAAATGCGATGAAGACCCTTGTTGCAAATGGGCATCGTGCTTTCGTCATAAGTCCCTTCGGACCTTGGTTTGAAGCTCCCGTCGGGCAGTTCGGGCCGGTCGAGAGGGTTCTGTCCGAGGCTGTCTCAGAAGAGCTCTGGGAGAGACGTGGGAAAATATCCCGCGCCCTTGCACGGTTTGGTATACCCGTTGTCAACGTTGGCCCTGAAGACTTCCTGCCCACAATCATTCGAATGTATGAACAGGCCAAACAGAAAGGAGTTGGTTTGGTGTGAAGGTTGTAACGTGGATTCTTCGGATCCTCTCAACGGCGGCCTTCATTGGAATGTGCTACTTAGTATATACAATCATGGACGTGAACGGGGTCTGGGGATGGGCTGCTCCGTACGAGTTTGTTGTCACTGTCTTCCGCCTCCTATCCCTATTCTTCTTCTTTCTTACCATGATTCTCATGTACGGACTTTCTTCAATGTTCATGGGTGCACAAGGCGCTGACCAGATTGCGGTCAACATATACAACACACTGGTCCTTAGAATGTGGTACATGCAGCCCTATGGAGTAGACAGCCCAATCGTGAGTGTTGGTGAAGTATTCTCGCGTTTTGGCCAGGATTTCGCTGTCATTCTTGACATTCTCTGGAACAATACCTTTCTTTTCCTATACTTCCTGTGTGCAGGCATTGGCGTGGCGCTCTTCCTCCAATCAATCTACCGACTTGAGCACAAGTTCGTCGGAGGTGCATTCGTCGCTATTCAGGCTATTCTGCTTATAGCGGCTGCTCAGAGCTACATCATGGCAACAGTCTCGTACACACTTCCCGACTTTCCAAATGGCTTTCCATTAGATTTCGTCGCCTTTCTTGGAGGCCAAGTTCAAATCGTGGCACTTGTCTCGTTTGCATATCTTGAGATTAGTTACCAGATGATCTACAGCAACTCAGTCGGCAAGCCCGTAGAGGATAGAGAAGAGACTCTCAAGAAGCAGTTGCTTGCTCTTCGGCAGGCCACCAGAAAACAAGATGCTATTGAGAAGGGTGAAAAAGTCAGCACTACGGGAATGAGCCGATCTTCCGGGGCCATAGCATTCTCGTTCTTGAGAGAAGCCATCGAAAGAAAGGTAATTGGCAGCCAATCTGCTCTCGAGAACCTAGATGCTGTGGCAGATGTGAGAAGATTACAGATTTTCGTAGACGAGCTGCTCTCTGCCGACCCAAATGCGCGAGATGAGCTCACTGCCAAAGCTGCGTCTCCTTCCAGTAGCTATGTAATTGGTTCGACAGTGTTGGGGTCAGTAATTCGTTTCACAAGTGTTGTTGCTGTCTCATTCATACTGATGAGCCCACTTGTTCTTCTGAGCGCAATGGATCTGCCCCCTGGAATAGCAAACAGTGTGGAGCTTGTTCAGCCAGAGATTGTGCTTCTGTTCCTAGTGCCAATCGTGCTGCTGTTTCCATTCGCTGCGTCTGTCATTGGCTGGATAACTGGACGAGAGGAGACAGAGGAAATCAAACTGACGAAAGAAGAGAAGGAAGAACTGAAGAAGAAGAAGAAGGAGTTTGAGCAGAGAAAGAAAGATGCTGCAAAGGCCAGGAAGGCACGAGAGACGGCCAGAAAGGAGCGAAAGAAGGAAGAAGAGGCAGATGAATGGGACAAGGCACTGGAAGAAATTTACCGTGGATAGCCAGACATGGAGGAGAATGGCGTGCCCACAGTCTGTCTGAGCCATGGTGATTTGGATGGTATAACATCCGGTGCCTTGGGTCTACTAGCTTTTCCGGGTTCAGATTTCTATTTCACTCGCCCATCTCAGATACATCAAGATCTTTATCGCATTGCAAAGGACAAGCCTGAATCCGTTCTAGTGAGCGACATTGCCGTAAACGAGAGCAGACTGAACGACATTCTGAGGGCTATCAGCCGTTTTCCGGACGAATCCAAGGTTATTTGGGTAGATCATCACCCCTTGGGCGCAGCTTACAAACGCAAGCTGGCCCAAAAGATCGAGTTTGTCCACGAGATAGGGCATTGTGCCGCTGAACTTGTATACCGTCGTTTTGAGCAGAGTCTTCCTGAAAATGCCCTTCGACTTGCACTCTACGGGGCAATAGGGGACTACTGTGATAGTACGCCGTTTGCCAAGACACACCTTGACGATTTCGACAAAAGGACTCTTTATCTCGAAGCGGGACTCCTTGTTCAGGCGCTTCAGGAAATTGACTACAGGCGAGAATCGAAAGATCTCGTCAGGCAGCTCTCGCTAGGCGTCGAGCCAAGCTCTATGAATGACATCGTGACTCTGGCCATCAAAGCCACGCGAATAGAACACGAAGTCTTCAGATACGTTAGTAAGAACGCTCGAAAGATGGGGCCTATTGGATACGTATTGGATATGCCAATAGGAGGATACAGAGGAAAGTCTGCCAAGTTTGCCGCATATGTTACAGACTCCAAGGTGGGAATCAGTGCTCGGTCTACTGATGATGATGAAGTGGACATTAGTATGAGGATTCGTCGCTCCTCTGTCAACCTCAACCAAGCCCTCAACAAGGTCTTGTCTGGCATCCCGGGAGCTCATGGCGGGGGGCATCCTGCAGCTGCAGGAGCTAGCATGAGCAAGGTATCGTTCCCGAAGTTCCTACAGGAACTAGCGGAATTTGTAAACCGCGCATCAAAGAGCTAGGAAAGCAAAAGCGCTGTACAAGACCCATATCACCGTCACAACTGCCTCTCCAGACACAACTCCACTCAAGAGGCGCGTAGTTCTATCTCTCAGAGGATCACAGAAAGTAGTCTGGGTTAATTCATCCGGGACTTCGCTCTGTTTCTTCAATCTGTAGTCCACAAATGCACCGAGAAGCATCGCAAACGATGTGGCAGGAGGAATAAGTATGCCCACAGCCAAACTGATTGCACTCAGTCCACGTTTCCCTAACTCCTTTCCTACAAGATATCCAACCACTCCAAAGGAAAAGAGGTAGACAAACGCAAGCAAGGGGCCTAGCTCTGGAAACTGGCTCAGTCCTGGCAATTGGAAGCTTCCTAGCCCCTGTAGACTGATGACCAAGAATCCGAAGAGCTGGGCAGAAGGACTCGGGAAGTCAGTTCCGCCGAAGTTGTATGTGACGTAGATGGTGTAGGTGATGAGGGAGCCCACGAATGTTCCAAGCATAGCACCAACAAAGACGGCTTTGGCTATGTCTCTTCCACGCACATTCGTCAACTGTCCAAGCTTCAAATGGACAAGAAGGGCAATAGCCGAATCCTGAAGAGCTCCCAGCATGGACATGAAGACTGTTATCGCCGAGAAACCCACTCTGAACAGCAAGATAGCTGGTATCGCCACCATGTCTGAAATGTAACCCGCAAGCATGCCGGTCTCGCTTATTGCACGAGCAGTGAAATATGCAGAGACGATAACGATGGGAGTGCCGAAGACTATCAGCGCCCAATGGATCTGAAGCCCCCCAAATGGAATGAAGAACCAGAAAGCGAGAAGCCCGATAATTGTGAAGATGCCCAATGAGACCAGGGCGACCCATACAGGGAGCTGCCCTCGCCGGGTCTTGAGATACTCCCTTGGGTCTCTGACCATATCCCGGATTTCTTGCTTGAAGCGTTCGATATTGAACACCTCTTCTCTTAGACTGACAAGCCTCGGGACTTCTGAAACCTTGTGTGGCTCTTCCAACATGATGAAATCATCAGAGCCATCTTGCTGACGAATGTTTGAGAACTCCTCAAACTCGGCCGTTGTTAACTCATCCTTTCGGCCTTTCAGTATGTCTCCAGCTATTACCGCTGCGAACACGCCTAAAGCGAGATAGAGAATCTCTGGTCTTCGCAAGTGCTCACCGAATTCAATTGACGCAGCCCCCTCCAGAATCACCCAAATAAGAAGAGAAGTAATGCTGCCTGCTACGAGTACAAGAGCACGCTTCCAGCCGATGAAGAACCCCATGCTAGCTATCAGGGGGGAATTAGATAAACCAACCCAGTCGGGGACCGCTGAAGCTGCTGGAATGACCGGAGATAGTGCATTCGGGAACGTCGAGAGTGACGCACCGCTGGCGCTTTCAGCTATCCTCGTTACTCCTACCCATGCGCCGGCTGCACCCATCCCCATTATGACATCCATTTTGGCCGATTCGTCAGCTCCCAATGCATTAATGCACTCAGCTTGTGGACGAACTTGCGGCCACGGTTCGTCCTCGAATCGCTCTCTCAGGGGTGCTAACAATAGAATCCCACAGATTGCGCTGACTCCTGTAATGAATGCAATGAAAGGATATGTAATGATGGCCTGTGACACGGCCGGGGGCTCAAAGATAGCAATTGCTGGAAAGACAATAAGAACACCAATTGCAATCATTGAGGAACCGTTGGCAATGGAGACAACGATTGTGTTCTCTTCTGGCGTATACTTTCCGTGGACACCAAGAATCAACGCGCCCAGCATCTCAGCACCAACGAAGTAGATGAGTCCGAGCTTTAGTGCTATGTAGATTCCTAGAAACGTCATGATTATTCCTACGACGACACCGGTTGCAATAGCACGCTTGGTCAATGGGAACTTGGGTTCGCTTTTCATAGCGCCGTAGATGAGAATGCCAACGGTTGCCATGACGACTACTTCTGTAAATAGCCCAAGGATCAACGCGGAGACTAGGTAAGCAGACGCTCCTAGGACGAGCAATCCCAGCTGTTTCTTGTCAACAGGGCCGCTGACGATAGATGAGGCAGTGAGAAGGCCCTCAATTATCGCACCCAATACGACAGCTGGATCTGTCCAACGGCCCTGTGCCATCACGAAGAGGATATACAAGAGCCCTGCAAAGAAAAGACCTGCAAGCAGAGCTCTACTTGATCGGGTCTCACTCATTGTAAACTCTCCGCGTAGGCAGGTGTTGGTAATCCAAGAAGATGCAGTGCCAAATGCAGTCTTGGGGAGGGCACGGTTGCCCCGTCCGTTATATATCAATTAGTATTCGCAGAGCGAAGCCTTCTCAGCACTTCGTCCTCGCTGAGGCTTCTCACTAGGAAGGTCTTCTCCTTGCTGCGTATGCCCGATGTCATCTTTAAATCTCCTGTAGATATTCGGAGTACCTTTGCGAGCCTCTTGAGTAACTCCGTATTTGCTTTTCCTTCTCTGGCCTGTGATTTCAGATTGAGTACAATCCTGGCTGGAGTCATCTCAGCAACAAAGGACTTGGATCTTGACCCGGGTCTCACAGCAACTCTAATCCAAGTCCCATCTTCGGTCTCCCAGACTGCTTGACCATCCATAACGCTTCAACTAAGCTCTCACTTATGAGTGTGATTCAAACAGCGGTGATACAACCATCAAGAATGGTTTTTATGGAATCGTCACAGATACTTGTCCTAGTTGTCAGACCAATGGTCTGGACGGAGTGAATGACAAGTGTCAGATCCAGTAATGGAAGCATATACCAAAGCATACAATGATTCAGGTCAGCAGATTCAGGCCTTCGGAGTAATCAACACTGGAGGACAGGTCCTTTGGCAGAGCAACAATTGGGATCTCACTGCAGACGCAGCCGCTCTTGTCGGTGCAGTAGCAGGGAATGCCCCCAGCGTTGTTCAGAATCAAGTCAAGTATAGTGTAATTGGTCGAGGTCCTGAGCGACTAGTGGCTCGCAGTGTTGCAGGCCACGGCGTTCTTGTCATGGCGAAGGTTGATGATGACAAGTGGGCTGTTGCTTGGGCGACCGCAGAAGCGGCACCTGATGCCGTTCATGTTGATGTCGATAGGGCAGCAAGGACAATCAAGGGGAAGATCTAGCACATAGTATCCTTCTCCAGTTCGAGCTAGATTCGAAGTTCGAGCCTGGGAGCGCTCAATCTGAACAAGGTGCATTACCGTGGAAGCCATTATCGACGGTGTCTGGCAGATACTGTATTCAAACAATCCGAAGATACAGGCATTCGCAGTCAGCAAGGACTCGAAAGTCATCTGGCAGACCTCGAATTGGGATCCATCAAAGCAGATTGGTGATCTACTGGCTGCAGTCGATTCTGCTGCATCCTCCGTCACGCTCAACAAAGTCACGTACGACAGAGTCTCATCCAATGTCACCTCTTACGTGTCATCAAATGGTAAAGGACAGGGTCATCTCTTAATGGCTCGGGTTGAGAAAGGCGTCTGGCTAATTGCTTGGGCGACTCCCGAATCCGTTCCGGAACTGGCTGCAGTCGACCTGCAAAAGACGGCGATAGATCTCACGGGTCAACTATGACCCGATCCTTTCACTCAGCCAAGAATATCGTTTAGGCTGCATTCCTCAATCGTTGGGGAAGACAATACTTCTCAACTTACGAAAGACTTCAACTACTCTATCATTTCCAAATGAATAGAGTTCAACAAGAGTATCGTATTGCTTCAAGACTTGCTTGTCGGCAACATCGCCTCTGATTCGGCTGACAACTTTCTCGCGACCTTGTGCCTGCAACGCATTGAGTTCGACCCAAAGATCCACGACCTCCTTCTTCTGTTCCTCTGTGAGGCCTAGGTTGAAAGATCTTGACATATCATCAACGTATGTTGTCAACTTCCTGCGCGCAGCTTTGCCTTCTGCGCCCAGGTGACTAGTAGTCACGACGAACCCTTTCGATGTCCTGCGATAGTAGTCAGTTGTTCTATTCCCCTTTGTAACAGTTCCGAATTTGATTACATAGCCAGCATCAATTAGCTTCGGCAGGTGATGGTATACCTGGTTCTTTGTGATCTCATCACATCCAACGCACTCGGGGGAAAGCTTGACAATCTCAACAACAGAAAGTGCATGTCTCTTAACTTCGCGCTGTCGGATTATTCTGTCTCCAGTCACCTCGTCCCTGCTTTCGGATGTGATAGTATCATCAATGCCCTCTCTCAGGACCTTGAGAATCTGAACCCTCACAGTATCGTCAAGTTCAGCTGCCCTCTTCGGATCCCTGACAAATTCAACATCAGTAACGACCCTCTTAGCTTCCTCGGTCATTTCAAACTCTATGTCTTCTCGCGTAAATGTATCTTGTAGTTCATCGGACATCCAGTGGCCACCTCTTTACTCGCCCATCTTCATCATTTCCAAGCAAATTCAACTTTCAACTTCAATTAGAATACCTAGTTCACAAATATATAAGTTTGTTGGACACACCATTCATCAACTTTTGTTTGCCCAGCAAACAAACAATCACTGCATTTGAACATTGCATCTCTAGTCAAACGGTTTAGACTGCCATTCTGCCGTTTAATATCGAAATTCAGAGCTTTCAGGCAATCATTGCATACATCTCTCCAGGTTCCATAAGAAGCAGGAGCACAGAATAATAACTAACGTGTTTATCACTCTGGCCAATCATAGTCTTTTTGGCAATCAGAACCGTCCAAGTTTACAATTTGAACCATTCCATATCTGAATGGTTGGCTGACCAAACCTTTATATAGATTCGGTGTGTGTGATATACGTGGTCAAAGTGACGGTTTGGATTACACACAAAAGCGAACGTGGTGGTTCGGAAATGAGCTGTCTTGGTATAGATGGCAGCGTTTCTCGTAACCCACCGGGTAACGAGAATAGATATCCAAACCTTGCGTTCGATTCGGTGAAGCAGACTGTTACAATCGGTGATATACAATGGCTCTAGTAAAGAACACTCGAAAGAGAACTGTGATGAAGAACAAGAAAGTCGCACAGGCCCTAGTGGCGGATGCGATTGAATTCGCATACACTTACCGGAGGTAAACTGAATGGCACTTGCAAAGAGAAACAAGAATCTACTCCAGAAGAAGAGTATCTCGACAAAGGCTGTTGCTTACGCATACTTGCGCAGGTAGATTGAGATGATCCGAAAGACGGAATCTGATCAATCCGAGGTGCAAAAGCACAGTGACGGCTCTGCTTACTCAACAAAGCGTCGAAGCATGACTCTGGAGGATGTGCTCGGGCTTGAACCAACCTGAGCACTCCTAACTGTTTAGTTCTATCAATCCTGGTTCACTGCTAAATCTCGCTTTTGGCCAAATTTCGCCAATCACTTTCTGAACACAATCTGGTAGAATGTATCGTTCATAACGTATGAAATCTCTATATCTTTGGCCTTGTCAGGAAGGTGCTCCAAGGGCGGCGTGGCTGCAAACAACGAGTTTGCTTCAATAATCTGTTTTCCTCTCTCAGACTTGCGTACCTGAGGCGAAAGACCCTCATCAACGACAACCACAGTGCCCTCCTTTTTGACAATCCTCAACATCTCATTCAGGGCGCCAGGTATGTCCGAGAACGTGTTTATGCCTCCAGTGTGAAGCACCATATCGAAACACGAGTCAATGTAGGGAATGTTGAAGACACTGCCATAAACAAGATTCAATGGCAAATCGTTCTCCTTCGCTTTTCTTCTTGAGACTTCTAGCATACCTGTAGACAGATCCATGCCATGAAGGTTGAAGCGTCCCATTTCGGTGTCGTAGAGTTCAGCCAATGCCACGAAATTCGCTGCCGTCCCGATGCTCACGTCAATGATTCTCAACGGACCCTCGATCGGGATGAATTGGGCCATCTGTTGCCTTTCTTTCATCATATCAATACCGAGCCATTCATCGTACTGTTTCACACGTTCGTCATACACTTCGGCCATTTCGTTGTATTCTGCAATCCACTTCGCATCCTCCTCGCTTATCTGTGGATACACCAATGATGGTATCCCTTTGCTCACAGTCCATGCATGACCTTTCTCGCAAACAAGCGTA
>CP070761.1:2129769-2157116 GCA_020348985.1 Candidatus Thorarchaeota archaeon
GGATAGGCCTAAATGAGCACAATCAATCCTTTGATTCAAGCGTCGTACGATACTGTTTTTACCTGCCGATAGTAAAGTTTGGTCATCGAGGAGATGTTGAGTGAAGATTCTAGTTCTCGGTTCAGGCCTGATGGGTCGTGGCGCAGCATACGACCTTGTCAACAATGACAGTGTAGAACAAGTTCTCGTGGCTGACATCGATGAGAAGTGCGCTGAAAACCTCGCCAATGAGATGGGTCCGAAGGCGGAAGCGCGCACACTCGACGCAGGGGACAAGAAGCAACTTAAGGCAGTCTTCTCCGAAGTTGATTCAGTGGTAAGTGCTATCAGTTACAAGCTTAATGTGCTGCATACAGAAGTAGCCATTGAAACTGGAACACACATGTGCGATTTGGGTGGAAACCCAAGGATTGTTGGAAAGCAGCTCGATATGCACGATAAAGCCAATGAGGCGGGTGTCACTGTAATACCCGACTGCGGTCTTGCTCCCGGTATGGTTAGTGTCTTCGTAAGAGCTGGGATTGATTATCTGACTAAGACAGAGAATGTGATGATTAGAGTTGGTGGACTCCAACAGGAGCCAAGACCTCCCTTGAATTACGCGTTAATCTTCTCAGTTGAGGGTCTCATTAACGAGTATGTAGGGCAATGCATGGCACTTCGCGATGGCAAGATAGTCTACGAGGAACCTCTCGTTGGATTTGAGCAGGTCGAGTTTCCAGAACCTCTTGGAACGCTTGAAGCATTCAACACAAGCGGGGGGACATCCACACTTCCTTTGACCTACGAGGGGATCGTTGACAATCTCGACTACAAGACACTTCGATATCCTGGACATGGCCACAAGATGTGGTGTCTTATGAGACTGGGCCTCATGGAGGAAGAAGAGCAGGACTTCAATGGAGTGAAAGTAGCCCCTCGGACGGTGCTGGAGCGGCTTATGGAAAGGAATCTTCCACCATCAGGCAAGGATGTCACGGTTGTTCGAACCACAATCGAAGGTTGGAAAGGGACTGAGGCACGAAGGATTGAGTATGAAGTCATTGACTACTTCGATGACGAAACAGGTCTCACATCGATGATGCGAACTACTTCATTTACTGCAACTGTCGCCGCAGTCATGATGGCAGACGGAACAATAAGCGAAAGGGGAGTACTGCCGCCGGAGAGGTCTATACCACCTGAGGAGTTCATTGAAGCTCTCCGAGCTCGCGGCATAGATATTAAGCACAGAGTCTACTGAGTCTGCTCCCCGTCAGGTGCTTCCAAGAATCATTAATCAGTCAGCGTTCTGAGTCCTATGAACGATTCAATTGTCCGTCTATAAGGAGATTTTCGAGAAGATTCAAGATGCGAGGAATCTTCTGAAAGAAATAGTTCACACGACGAGGCTCGACCACTCTTCTACGTTTAGTAGACTGTCTGGCGGAGAAGTGTATCTGAAGCTGGAGAATCTTCAGAAAACTGGCTCTTTCAAGGTCCGAGGAGCCGCGTACGCCATGTCCCAGCTCACTGAGGAGCAGAAGAAGGCAGGAGTCATCGCCGCGTCCGCAGGTAACCACGCTCAGGGGGTGGCATACGCAGCCTCCAGACTGGGCATTAAGTCAACGATTGTGATGCCAATCTTCTCGCCAGTGGCAAAGATACAGGCCACACAGGGTTATGGTGCCAATGTTGCTCTTCACGGAGAAGTCTTTGATGACGCTTTGGCCCACGCATTGAAACTCTCTGAAGAGAAAGGGATGACCTTTCTTCATCCATTTGACAATAATGACGTAATTGCGGGTCAGGGGACTATTGGTACAGAGATTTTCGAGGAGCTTCAGGATGTGGATGTAGTAGCTGTCCCAGTTGGTGGAGGAGGTCTCTCCGCAGGCATAGCGATTGCTCTTAAGAACTTGCGTCCAGAGGTCGAGATATATGGCGTTGAAGCGTCAAGTGCTGCTTCCATGCGTGAGTCCCTGAAGAAGGGCAAGGTAACGGATGTTACTGGGCTCGATACGATCTGTGATGGTATCGCTGTGAAGAGAGTGGGTAGACTTCCATTCAGGATTGCAAAAGATCTCTTCGACGGTTCTGTGACTGTAGAAGAACTTGAGGTTACGCGTACTCTATTCCTTCTTCTTGAAAGGGCAAAGATAGTAGTTGAGCCTGCAGGTTGCGTAGCATTGTCGGCATTTCAGCATGGGAAGATTGACATCAAAGGGAAGAAGTCGGTTGCAGTTCTCTCTGGTGGTAATATCGACATGAGCTTCATGTCTAGAGTCATCGAGAAGGAGCTGTACAGACTTGGTCGTTCTGTCCGAGTAAGAGGAGTCATCATGGATCGGGTTGGTGTCCTGACCAAGGTGATTGAGCTGGTCGCCGAATCGCGAGTGAGTGTCATAGAGATTTCACAAGATAGAAGCGATCCTGATATCGCACCGAATAAGGCCGAGCTGAGAATGACGCTTGAAGTACCGGACGAATCCGCCGTGGATCGGCTCTTAGCTCTGTTCAAGAGGAACGATTTCGAATTCAGACTCTTTGAGGACTAGGGCAAGAGTCACCTTGACCTGTGCCCAATACTAGACACGTGTAAATGCTAAAAGCGCAGCAGTTCTCAATCCTGTGTACTTCGCAAATTGCGAACGTTTCGGAGGGTGCCAAATTGACCTTCCCTAGGACGATGAAAGCTGCAATGGGTCAGACCGCATTGATGACTTTCGCCATGCTAGGTCTCTTCATGGCAGGTATCGGGTCGTGGGGGTCTGCTACTGCCGGCACCGCAGCCAATGTCATGCTGGCATTCATTGCAGTAGCGACTGCAGCCATTGTCCTGCTAGTAGCAATTGAGGATCAGTCACCATACATCTTTGTCATTTTCGCAGCACTATCTGTCAGTGCAGGAATTCACATAATCAGTTCTGTGACCTACGTTTACACTGCAACGCCTTTCCCTCCTCAAGACATAATCTCCAGGATTGCAGCTCAAACCATAGAGATAGGAATGTTTGGGATGCTTCTATTCGTAGCTTTTCGATCACATGATGACGGTCACTCGCGGACCTCATCGTTTGCGCATATCGTTGGTTTGGTCGCATTGCTTCTCATTGTCTACGCATTCTTCTTTCACTTTATTTTCCCCTTTCTCGACACTCAGGGGGTCCAGGCCTTAGGGGCTTCAACTGGCGTTTCGGGACTAGTCTTCTTTGTGTTGGCAGCAAGAGCAATAGTGAGAAGCGCGTCGGATTTCCGCCGGTTCGATGTAAGATGGCTTCTGGCAAGCTTCTCACTCTTTGCTATGTCTTGTGTGCCCCAAATTGTATCCCTTTTCGTTCCAGGAATCCTATGGTATCTCGGCATGCATTTTCAGGCAGGAGCATTAGCCCTTTTCATGATGGCGTTCGCCGTTCCTTACCAACTCGAGGTCGGCATCACACCCAATCGCGCTACTGTGTTCGCTGTCGCCTACTGTATCCACGGGTATCTCCCATTTGTGGTCACAAGTCTTGCTGACACATGGCTACCGGGATTTCGACAAGTGGACTTCGCGATATATATCGTCGCCAAAGCCGGCGAGGCATCTTTCTCAATCATGATGGCTTTCTTCATTTGGAGTTACAGTAGGAGAAACCCTGCTTGGTACCACTATCCATTGATTGTGCTCTTTATGTCTTGGGCGTTTACTGAGACTCTCCTCGTTGTGTTCTGGAGAGGCGCCGAAATGGCCACAATCGGTGAATCTCATGCGCCTTACATTATGATGAGCATAGTGCTGATCGTAGGTTTGGTAATGGCGATTAGATGGACATTGAATCCGCCTGACAAGCCGTTTTCACCTATTGGAAGATGGATTCTCCCACGAGTGGTGCTGGTAGTTCTACTCCTTCTTGTCGGCTTCGTTTTGGAGGGTCTTGTTCACATGGTGGACCCAACTACAGTGGATTCCCCCCTGGGTGGTGCACTTCTACTTGGAATTAATCTTCCTGCTATATTCCTCTTCATTATAATCTCGTTACTCCTCATAAAAGAGATTGCCTCCGGCAGAATGTTGCCTCTCTTTATGGTTGGGATGTTAGCTTTGTGGATCATCCCGAATATCCTGAAGGGGTATTCCGATTCTTGGACTGCAGGTTGGTGGGCTTCTGAGATTGTTCTTTTGGCCGCACTACTGGTTGGACCTGCTTTGCTTGTGGAACTCTACTTCGATACCATGACCAGGGCCGAGCGTCTCCAAGAAAGCGCAACTTTGTATTCCGATCTGCTAATTCACGACATATCAAATATCCATCAAGCTGTAACAATTGCGCTAGAGCTACTATCTGTTGAAGGCATAGAATCTAGAATGCAGGAGAAGGCACTACAAGACGCGAAGTCCGGACTCTCACGGGCAGATCAACTTGTTAGAAACGTCAGAAACCTTGGAGCAATCGGGCGATCAGCCAGTGAGCCTTTGAGGTCATTCGATGTGGTTGTTGCCGCATATCAAGCTAATCATCAGATTGTAATGGAGATGGCACCCCTAGAGATAGACTTCAAAGTAGATAGGAAGAAAGGCCAATGCTTTGTACAAGCTAATGAACTTCTAGTGGACTTGTTTGCTAATCTGTTTCGTAACTCAGTGAAATACTCCAGATTTGACAGAGTGATTGAAGTAGCAATAGACTCTGTGCAGAGCGGTGACAAGGATTTGTGGGAAATCCGCGTTGCCGATCACGGCAAAGGTATTGCGCCGGAACGAAGGGAAAACCTCTTCCGTCGCTTCATGAGTGGAGCAGAAGGCACGGGCCTAGGACTCTCAGTCGTCTACGCGTTGACAAAGCTCTTCGGCGGCGATATTCGAGTTGAGTCCAGGGTCCCTGACAACTATAGACTCGGAACGGTGTTTGTTATCCAACTGCCTGCTGCCAATGCGCCCAAGTCTTCCTAGTCTTCTAGTATGAGATCTTCAGCTTGGCTGAAAGCTTGTCAAGCATATCCTTTACGACTGCAGGGAGATCGTAGTCAGGTTTCCAGCCCCATTCATCCCGCGCAACGCTGTCGTCTAGTGACATTGGCCATGAATCAGCAATCGCTTGTCTGAAGTCAGGCTTGTACGTTACCTCCAATTCAGGGATGTGCTTCTTGATTTCCTCAGCCAGTTCGGACGGGGTGAAGGAGAATGCAGTCACGTTGAATGTTCGATGCTTAAGTTTCTCCTCCGGTGCTTCTATCAGGTCTATGGTCGCCTTGGTGCAATCAGGCATGTACATCATGGGTAGGGCCGTATCTGGTCCCAGAAAGCACTCGTATTTCTTCTCTTTTAACGCCTCGTAGAAGATAGCCACGGCATAATCTGTGACTCCTCCACCAGGAAGTGCCTCGGAGCTAATCACACCTGGATATCGCAGCGAGCGGAAGTTGACGTTGTATCGGAGTTTGTAGTACTCTCCAAACAGCTCAACGAAGACTTTCGTTACACCGTAGATACTTGTCGGTCTTGTGACAACGTCATTAGGTGTATTCTCTCTTGGAGTGCTGGGTCCAAACGCGGCAATTGAGCTCGGTACTAATGCCTGATCAAGACCAAGAATTCTCACTGCCTCCATGACATTGTATGTGCCCTCAACATTAGTCCGATAGGCAAGCTGCGGATTCTTTTCGGCAGTTGCTGAGAGCACAGACGCATTATGGATGACGATGTCAATGTCATAGTCGACAAGCATCGACTGCAGCTGGTTCTCATCAAGAATGTCAAGGCGATAGTACGGACCGTTCTTTGTGAGAATCTCTGGCGGCTTTTTCCGCCCGGTTGCAATTACGTTTTCTCCACCGTACTTGTCCCTCAGAACTCCAACTAGTTCCGTTCCAATCTGTCCGTAAGACCCCGTTACCAACAAGCGTTTCATCTTGAAGCCCTGGCGAGTGGCCAAAAACACCTCCATAAAAGCATTGGCTTGTTCGAAAGCCAGCTAACTTCTGTTCCAGAATTAGAATGATATCTTTTGATGAGAACATACATCGTGTTGGTATGACATAGTAATCGTGGGCTGTGACGACTAGATGAAGACAAGTGCGGCGCTTGCCGTTGTTCTCCTCCTAATCCTCACGCCAGCGTTCTCTCTCTCGTTACAGCCCTACTTTCTAGCTTTCTCTGAGTCCGCTTCCTCCAATACTTCACAAGGATCTCCAACCCAAGCCAAGCCTATACCATACAAGACTACGTCAGAAGCGGTGTCTAGTCGATTGTTTGAACTCACTTGGATTTCACGGGACAGTCCTGGCCCCTCTGTAGTTGGCAATGATAGTGTGGCAACCGGTGACAGGGTTGCAATGTCAGCCATCTTCCCCGATATTCCCGGTGATCCTAATGCTACGATAGCATCCATAACTTGGAATTCCACTGTTGGCATCTACTTTGAAGCATTTGGAGAGCTCCTTGTATTCGTTCCCAATTCTTCAACTACTGAGATCTTGCTCGAGGAGTTCGCTTGGAACATGGTGGACGGAATCAGAAGAGGAGACAACGTGTCAGTCTTTCTCGACTTCACTAACGGTGACGCTGACGCGATGGCTTGGTGGTTTGACACAGACAACACGACATGGACTGCCGCAAGCAACCTGCTTGGGACCAAGATGACCACTGACACCAGACCTGAACGAGGCTGGTTCATTGCAGACCGATCCGGCTCCCTGATGGTCGGAGTACGCAATCCTGATGCGATAGTCGGCAACTTCACTCTCACTGTTGACACTCGCCGATATGATTCTGATGTTGTGCTGGGAAACGAAGTAATCTATGAGACATGGATCTGGTTCGATAACGTAACGCTTTCTATGGACTTTGCTGGCAGAAGTATTGGAGGGGAGACGTACGAATTCAGTTTCTCCAATTTGTCAATCAACAACTTCTTTGCCCCAAGAGTGGAGAATGTAACCGTGACCGGTGAAACTGAGGTAGAATTCACCTGGGACATCTATGATCTCAATCAACATGACGAACACTATTCCCAACTTCTCATTTCAGGAGACAGTGGTGTGACTTTTCAACTCATGGCAGCAAATCTCACAGAACCGAGATTCGTTTGGGATTCTACTGGATTTATCAGGCAAATTTATGTGGGGAAGATTCGGGTATTTGATAACGATCCGGAGCTTAATCCGAACGTAGCTGAGAGTGGCTACAGACTGGGGCTGACTGACGAAGTCCCTGCTTTCTATTTCTATGGGGGTACGGTTGGACTTGGCAATTATCCGCCTGTGCCTCCAGGAATCGTCGCCCATGACGACGTCACATTTGAGGCAGGCACGTCAGGAAACGAAATCAGGTGGCATGTCCATAGCGGTTATGATGCCTACTACTTTGTACGGATGAATGATACTCGCCATGATGGTGGTTCTTGGCCCGTCGGTTCGGGCTACATAGTCGTAGACCTAGATCATCTGGAGCCTGGCATATACCGATTCCATCTGTGCATCAATGCAAGGTACCAAGAGTATACGGCTGAGGACACTGTATGGGTCACTGTTCTTCCTGGGAGAATCAATCAGATCCAACTCACTATGTTGGGTTTGGGGGCTGGTTTTCTCATTGGATTCATTGTCGTTGTTGTCCTTCACACTAGAGCAAGCAGGACAGGATAGGTCTCAGATAACCGAGCTAATGCCGCATTCGGTGAAATGCTTGCTAAAATATCTAGGTTATTAAGAATGAAACGACCACAAGCTCCAGGTGCACTTAGCGAAGAACTCCCTCGCCCATACCGCAAAAATCTTGGAGAAATTGAAGGTGCGGAAAATCGCAGCTACAATGGCAGTCTTTTTGCTTGTACTAACTTCTTCCATCCCAATGTCGACAGAGCGAAATAACACAGCTTCCTACAATTTGATGCGCTCTGAAGAGAAGCTGACTCTAAGCAGCGATGAACGACATATCGATTTGACTTGGACGTCCAGAGACTGTCCCACCCCAACACCGTTGGAGGATGGGAGTGTATGCGAGGGTGACCACATCATCATTTCAGCCGCAATCCCAAACATCACGGGAATTCCAGAGCTGGACATTGTCACTACAAGCATCCGTATTGAAAGCGGTCTAAACTTCTCCTTGACTCGTCCTCTTGTAGTGCCAGACTCTGACTATTATGCTTTCAATGGAATACTGAATGTAAGCCAGTTTGACATTGTCTTCATTGAGAATGTGCGAAGCGGGATGTACCTTGATCTTCGGGCAAACTTCACGAACAATGACAGTGACTTCATGGCATTCTGGGCAGACTCTGACCCTCGAACTTGGACGTATATGACCAATGTACTTGGTATTCAAATGGTAACTGGCCTTGCTAATCCAGAAACAGCGAGATTTCTGCCAGACCGCGAAGGCACTCTGGCCTTTCTCTGTTTTTCCTATGATCTACAACCTGGCAACTGGACATTGAGAGCAATTCAGCCCTCGGCAGAGATTAATGCAGAATCACAAGGAAACTCGGTAACTCTCGACACCCACGATATCGGATCGAATATTGAGACGTCAATAGAAGTACTGGCCTATTCTGAAAACGGCACTGAGTTCCAGTTCACACGTGCTGACGTGACTTTGACAAACTTCTTCCCGCCTGAAATCATGTCAATATCCATTGAAGGTGAGGATAGTCTCAAAGCAATGACATGGGAAGTAGCCGACATAAATGAGCTAGAGGATCATTACGCTGATGTTTCGATATCAGGAGATGGCGGCTCCACCTTCCAGCTATTGTCCAGTTACGTTCAGGGGAATAGATTCGAGTGGAATTCTGTTAGTTTCATCAACAGAACCTACATTGCGAGAGTTAGAGTCTATGATGATGATCCGAGTATAACAGGACATGATCAGAATCTAAGATTCTTCCCTGGCCTGACTGACGAGATTATATCTGAGCCTTTTGTAGCTGGAGGTATTTTCTATTCCGGCAGTCCTATCAGGATGCCCGAAATCGACAGTCCAGAGGATGTCTCGTTCTATGAAGGATTTCCCACTCATTCAGTCGGATGGACACCAAATGCAACAGGGATTTCATACTATGTGATACGACTGAACGACAGTGTGTATATGGACGGACATTGGGAGCCCGGAAATAACAAGATTGGCCTCCCATTGGATGCGCTTGAACCTGGATTCTACAGATTCACAATATCAATCTCATACGTGGGAGTTAGTTTCACCGAAGATGACACCGTGAACGTCAATGTGCTCCCTGACCCGGGACTCATGGTGAAACATGGTCGGCAGCTGATCTTGCTCTTCGGGCTAGCCATCAGCATGGCTGGTGTAGCCATCCTTCTGAGAACAGAGATTGTAGTGAACAGTCAACGTGTCTAATCTACTGAAGCTCTCCTCTCAGCTCTTTGATTGCTGCCTGCGCCAAAGCGAGCCTTGCAATCGGCAGCCGATAAGGTGAGCAGGATACATAGTCAAGTCCAATCTTATGGAAGAATTCCACGGACCGCGGGTCTCCTCCGTGTTCCCCACAGACCCCTAGCTTTAGGTCAGGTCTCGTCCTTTTCCCCCTCTCTATTGCAATCTCCATCAGCTGACCTATCCCTCGCTTGTCAATGCTCTGAAACGGATCGTTTCTAAGAAGATGTCCGTCAAGATAGAATGGCAAGAAAGTGCCAATGTCGTCTCTGCTGAATCCGAACCCCATCTGAGTCAAGTCGTTTGTCCCGAACGAGAAGAACTCAGCACTCTGTGCCATGTCTCCCGCCCTCATGCACGCTCTAGGAATCTCAATCATTGTTCCGTAGGCAAAGTCAAAGTCGATACCGCTCTCTTCCCTGACTTTCTGGTATACTTTGTCAACAACCATCTTCATCGACTTGAGCTCGGCGGCTCCTATTGTGACAGGAATCATGATTTCGAGTTTGACAACCTTGCCTTCCTTCATCAGCTCAGTAGCCGCCTCGAAGATAGCCCGAACTTGCATCTCATAGACTTCGGGGTCAGTTATTCCCAATCGAGCTCCCCTATGTCCCATCATAGGATTGCTCTCGTGCAAAGCATCACCACGCCTTCTAACCTCATCCGAGGTAATCCCTAATGCATGAGCCAGTCTGTCCTGACCGATCCTGCTCTGAGGCACGAATTCGTGGAGCGGCGGATCAAGCAGTCTTATGGTAACAGGGAGTCCTACCATTACTTCAAGTGTAGACTTCACATCTTGTTTGACATGGGGTTCGAGTTCATCTAGAGCTGCTCTTCTTTCAGCTTTGGTGCCGCTGAGAATCATCTTTCTTAACAAGAACAGTGGCTCGTCTGAACCTTCGCCATAGAACATGTGTTCGGTTCGAAATAGCCCTATGCCCTCGGCTCCAAAGTCCAGCGAAGTCTTCGCGTCCTCAGGCGTGTCAGCATTCGCACGGACGCCCAATTTCCGGAACTGGTCAATCATTCCCATGAATTGCTGAAGTCGAGGTAATCTAGTGGAGTCGATCATTGGGAGTTCGCCTGGATATACGAGGCCTCGTGTACCATTCAAGGTAAGGACGTCTCCTTCTTTGTAGACTTTTCCTTCGATACTCATCATACGTTGGAATGGATCAACCTCAAGCCCAGAAGCACCGACAATACAACACTTGCCCCATCCGCGAGTCACCAAGGCTGCATGACTAGTCATCCCTCCACGAGCTGTGAGGATTCCAATTGCCGCACGCATTCCTTGAATGTCCTCTGGACTTGTCTCTTCTCGAATCAAGATGACATCCTTTCCTTGATTCGTCCATTCAACCGCATCTTCTGAAGTGAAGACAATCTGACCGACAGCTCCACCTGGGCCCGCTGGGAGACCCCTGGCAATTGGACTTGCGTCCTTTTCTGCGTCAGGGTCAAGTATGGGATAGAGTAATTGTCCTAGCTGTTCAGGGTTGACTCTCATGACTGCCTCAGCTTCATCAATCTCTCCATCATCCAGAAGATCCAATGCGATATTCAGGGCTGCCGTGGCGGTCCGCTTCCCGACCCTATGTTGTACAAGGAATAGCTTTCCCCGTTCAATTGTGAATTCGATGTCCAGCATGTCTTTCGTATTGTCTTCGAGAGTATTTCGAATCTCTTTCAGCTTATTGTATATCTCAGGCATCTTATCTTCAAGAGTTGGAAGATGCTCATTCTGATTGTTCTTGCTCTCTTCATTCATAGGGTTGGGAGTCCGGATTCCGGCAACAACGTCTTCTCCCTGTGCATTGAACAAGCATTCGCCATAGAACTTGTTTTCCCCCGTCGCAGGGTCTCTCGTGAAGGCAACACCAGTTGCAGATGTCTCGCCCAGATTGCCAAAGACCATTGATTGGACCGTGCAAGCTGTGCCCCATTCATCTGGGATGCCCTCGATTCGACGATACGCTACAGCACGTGCACCTCCCCAGCTCTTGAACACCGCACCAATAGCACCCCAAAGCTGTTCGTATGGATCGTCTGGAAACTCTCTGCCCAAAGTAGCCTTAACCCTCTCCTTGAACTTGTGACACAACTCTTTCAAGTCAGCTACAGTCAAGTCTGTGTCATTCAACCGACCGGTCTCTCTCTTCTTCTTGGCAAGAATCCATTCCATCTGTTGACGGATTCCTTGGCCCTCTTCTGGAACGATACCCTCCGATTTCTCAAGCACAACGTCTGCATACATCATTATCAGGCGCCTATACGAGTCGTATGCAAATCTTTCGTCACCCGTTGTCATGATCAGTCCTTGAATTGTCTCGGTCGTCAGACCTACGTTCAAGACTGTCTCCATCATTCCAGGCATTGATTGTCTTGCACCAGATCGACACGACACAAGTAGAGGATTCTTCACGTCACCGAACTTCTTGTCAAGAATCTCCTCTACCCACTCCAGTGAGGCCTTGACCTCTGCCATAACATCGACTGTGAGGCCACCTGTCTCAAAGTAATCATTGCAGACCTCAGTAGAAATCGTGAATCCTGGGGGGACAGGAAGTCCCATGAGAGTCGCATCGGCAAGAGAGGCGCCCTTACCTCCCAAGAGATTCTTCATCTCACCTGTGCCATCTGCATGTCCGGCACCAAATCTGAAGACATGCCTTTTCTTTGATTCCTTATCACTCAAAGCCCGTTCACCTGAAAAGCTGTATGAATCCCCTGGATTCGCGAACCTATCAAATAGGACCGTCAAACTAGGAGCGCTTGACCTTTGGATTCGATTAGAGGCAGCTTGCCTAAAACCTTATCTCTGTAGACATGGTCCGCGTGTCGTCTTCCGCGAGGCATGAAATATGATAGATCTCTCTAAGAATGAAGAGCAACTTGCTAGAGCAGCGAAAAGATGCAAGGAAAGAAACATTCTCATTCCGACTTTCTCTCAGTTGAAGAATCCCGAAACGGCACCAATTCGAATCAAAGAGGAGCTCAAGGGAATCGGTCTTTGGGACGTCGTTCCTCAGAACCTATTTAGGATAACCTGGAAAAACGAGCCAACATCGACCGGGGGTCTCTTTCGGGATATTGCAAACTACATGGAGATCCCTCCTGAGTTGTCCGGGGTTGAAGCACGGATCATTGCGTTGGTTGGGAAGTTCTTTCCCACAGGGGCTCATAAGGTTGGAGCTGCCTTTGGTTGTCTTGTGCCGCCCTTGGTCACCGGCCAATTTGATCCAACTAAACACAAAGCAGTCTGGCCGAGTACTGGGAATTACTGCAGAGGCGGTGCCTACGACTCCACCCTTCTTTCCTGTGAAAGCATTGCTATCTTGCCTGAAGAGATGTCTCAAGAAAGGTTTGACTGGCTAGCATCTGTAGCCGGAGAAGTCATCAAAACCCCGGGCAGCGAAAGTAATGTTAAGGAGATCTATGACAAGTGCTGGGAATTGAAGCGAACACGAGATGACATATTCATTTTCAATCAGTTTGCAGAGTTCGGGAACTACCTCTATCACTATGAAGTCACAGGCCATGCCATGAGAGAAGTGCTAGAGAAGGAACTCGGCAACGATCGATTCAGTGGAGTATGTCTTACAACCGGATCCGCAGGCACCATCGCAAGCGGAGATTTCATGAAACAAGAGTTCCCGACTTCCAAAGTAGCCGCTGGTGAGGCCGTTCAGTGCCCGACCCTGTGGCTGAATGGATACGGAGCGCATCGCATCGAAGGCATTGGCGACAAGCACGTGCCTTGGATTCACAATGTGCGAAACACAGACATGATAATCGCCATAGATGATGCTGATTCAATGAATCTGATTAGACTGTTCAACGAACCTGCGGGGCATAAATACCTCACGAAGGATGTTGGAGTCTCCGAAGAGATTGTTGCGAAACTCGATCTGCTTGGGATTTCGAGTGTAGCGAATCTGCTTATGGCCATCAAGTATGCCAAGTACTTTGAACTCACAGGCAATGACGTTGTTTTGACAGTCTTCACTGATTCAATGGAGATGTACCAATCCCGGCTGAAAGAAGCTAATTCAGAACATGGCAAATACACACATGAGAATGCAATTCGAGACTATTGCCGCAGTCTCCAAGCCCAGAAGACCGATGCCATGATAGAACTGGGGCACTATGACAGAAAACGAATCCATCATCTGAAGTACTTCACATGGATTGAACAGCAGATGTTCGAGTTGGACGAACTGAACAGACAATGGTATGACTATGAGGAGTACTGGGACGGAATTCAGCAACTTACTCCGCAGATTGACGAACTCATTGTTGCCTTCAACGATGAGGCAGGATTCAAGCAATGAACTGCCAGCGGCTCCAATTGATGTAGAAGACTGAGAGTGTGTCTCTCACGGTGATCACATTGTCAGTAAGAGTTACCGAGAAAACCTTCTCAACAGCAAGTCGAAGAATATGATAGTAGGTTGGATAGAAGAACTCATCAAAGAACGCAAAGTACTCACAACTTCGATTTCTCAGATACTGAATGCACTCAATCGTGGTTAGGTTAGCATAGGTAAACTCAGGACTGACAAGACCTGCCAGGTCAATGATGGCACGATCGGAAAAGAACCTTAATGCCCCTGAATCTGTTACTGCGATTATTGCATCTTCTGGCGTGTTTTCTTTGATCCAGAGTGCCACCTCCACCTGCTGATCATTTATGTTCTTCACAGCGTTGCCAAAATAAGAGGTCTGGCGATTGTAGTCAGGGATTAGCGGCACAAAGACAAATGCAATTATGATCATCAGAGTGAAGGACTTCCTGAAGATTTCTTGATCAATCTTCATCTTGTTGAAAAGCAATTCAACAGTAAGAGCAACCGCAGGAATGGACGTAATGAGGAACAGGTCGAAGACTGGTACGAGCCATCGAGCGTTGTTCATCAGAGAAGTGTATGCTAATGATACTCTGTAGAGAATGGTCATTGAAAGAGCCAGAAGCCACAGGTGCGGCCTACCTTTCCTGATTAGGACAAGACCTAGAATCAGACCTATCAGAATGAATGGATATGTTACAAGCCACAGACTCCACCAGAAATCCCAAGCTTCTATCTCATATCCCTCCGGGGCGTGAACCTTTGCATAGAATGTATCGGGAAGCGGCCTTCCAGTTGTTGCCACGCAGTGCAATATCCAAGGAAGCGCGATAATCAACGCAATTGCGCCTGCTGCGATGAATGATAGTAGTCGCTTGGGCGACATTCTCCCACTCCATGCAAGAATTATCATTCTTGCAGGTACACACACAGCTCCAATCAGTATCCCCTCTGGACGTGATAAGTATGCGAGTCCGACTGCAATTCCAAGCAGTAGGTCGTACTTTGGCTGATCCCTGTCAAGAAAGACAACGGAAAGCATCAGAAAGAAGAAGAAGAGCGGCGTCTCCATCCCGGACATCATTAGCCACGTGTTTCTGGGCATCATCACAAAGCCGATGATGCAAACATGGCCCCAAAGCGGAGACGATGTATAATCAGTAACGATTGCACCCACTAGATAGGACGAAGCAATGTAGAGCGTTGCCGATATAGCGTATGTCCCCCAGATGACGTATCTCGCATCATTGGTCAGAAGGAAAAGAGGAGATAGGACTATCGCCCAAAGTGGGCTAGTGCATCCAGTACTTGGATAGCCTGGCGAATATTCCCAGGGAGTGCCCTCTGCAATGGCTCGTGCGAACTGCAGATGAATCCAAGAATCGTCAAGGGGGAAACCTGGGTTCGTCCACTGTGTCATAGTAATGAGATAATGCAAACAGGAGATGAGTGTGGCAAGAAGTGCTGTAGACAGAAGCTGAATAGAGTGTCTTCTCTTCTTGACCATCGCTTCTGGGTCTCTCGTTATCTCCGTCAGAGTCTCAAGATGCGGATCATTAGTCATTGTCAGAAGACTCCCCTCGACTTCTGAAGACTATTCCGAATTGTTATAGTCGTCGAGACGCTTCAATCTAATTATTTAACAGTGCCACGAATCTGGAGGGAACTCAAAGTTTCGCTGAGAGTCTTCTAAAAGGGATCAAAGAAGGAAAAGAGGAAGAAAAAGAAAGGGGAGGGGGGAAGAGGTGATGCTAGCTTCCCCGCCTCAGATATATCACGACTATTAGTGCTACAATAAGAAGGGATCCGGCTATTGCAGCAATAAGTGTGAAGTCTAATGTACCAGGCGGTGGTGTGGTTGTGGTAGTATCGGTTGTTGTGGTGGTTGTTGTTTCGGTTGTTGTGGTGGTCGCAGGTGGTGTAGTCGTTGTTGTAGGCAGACCAGTCTCGGACGTGACAGTCAACGAGAATTCGGTTGGCGTGGCACCGCCTGCCCTATAGTGAGAGTCATCTCCTGAATTGTCATGGATCGCCAAAAAGAATGGAACTGCCACTCCGTTAGTGAAGGTGATGTCGTCAGCACTGTGCGTTGTATCGAGCGCACGCAAGAACTCAACTTGCCAAGAAGTGCCGTTGTGCATTGAACCCGTTAGGACGTCCCCTCTACTGCCTGTTGGCACATCTGTCTTGTATCCCGCGATGAAGTCAGAAAGCGGAGTCGCGTTTTCTCCATTAGACCAAGATATTTCCACACCATTGTTGTCCCAGAAGGGACGATCATCGTCACCAAAGGCTGCCACTACAGAGGAATTGCCCAACGCACTGGTGATTGCTGATGCGTTGTCTGCTTGCACGACAACAGAATTGTCCTTGTATCCTCCAGCAGTCTTGGCGTCGGATTGACGTCCAGAGCCATCCCAGTACTTATCGTCTGCCCAGCCTGCTGGATCAGTCCGTGAAGCTTTCCAGTGCCAGATGTCAAAGAGCATGCTGTCTGCTGTTCCTGGGTTGTGGCCACACACCATGTTTGCACTGCCGTTCGCAAATGCGAACTCGATTCTATCCTCATTTCCTCCCACATTCTCCCAGTCTGTTCCATTGAATGACCAGCCCTTGCGTGTGTTATTGGCATAGGGGTCATTCCATGTAGCATAAACGAAAATGTGGCTTCCGTTGTTTGCGGCCTTCACGATCACATCGTAGCCCGAACCATCTATGTCTGTAATGACAATCTGGTCAGAAGTGGCCCAGAAGGACTCTGTGGCTTGACCATCAAGAACAATTGAATCGGTTGTGCTATAGGCCATCAATGTTGTACCGTCCAGATTTGCAGTAGCGAACTGACCTGCAAGCAAAAAGGAAATCGCAAACAGGCCAACAACGACAATTCCTGGTAGTTTCTTTGTGTTCACCGCAACCTTCCTCCATGTCTGGGGTATGTGCATGAGAATACTTCTGAGAGTGTTGGAGCATTTGCTATTAAGCGACTATCAAAAGCGAGCTATAGTTCTATTGTGTCCATAGTGAAGGTCTGCAATGACGATTAGAATGAAGGTCAAGTTACCCCAGTTGCAGTGAAAACAGTAATGTGAACAATCGGTTTCACTTCGACCTTCTTGAACTCCTTCTCCAAAGCGGTCACTACGGATTCTTGGTCTAGCGCTTTCTTGCCTTCAGGCAATTTGTGCTCAAGTCGCTCTATGAACATTCCAATGTGAAGAGGATCTTCATACTCCTGCACGAGAGCTGTAGGAATCATCAGCGCTATTGTTCCATTATTCCTAAGAGCTCTTCTGGCCTCAGTGATGCAGTCAGCAAGCTTCTCCTCTCCAAGACCTCCGATCACTATTATTAGATCTATGTAGTTTTCCTTGAACGGAATGTCATCTGAAGATCCATTAAGGAACTTGCAGCCAGTTGGAATATCATCATCATCCGGAGCCATTTGAGCTATGAAATAGGTTTCACAATCGGGCAATGTAGTACAGAGGTTTGTCAGGAGCTCTTTCACAGGAGACGAAAGTCTGCGAGCTACACACGCGATTATGCTGACTGATTTGGAACTCTTGATGAGTTTCTTTGATATCTTGACAAAAACGCTCGATTCAGGGGGAAGATTCGTGAGGTATTCGACGTAGAAGTCATGAACAATGCCTATTGCCTCAAGAAGGATACGCTTCCGCTCTTGCTCACCCTTGGCAGTCAATCTATACACGCGCTTCCTAGGTCCAGACATACTCTCTTCCCATCTATCCTCTAGCAGTCCTTCTGAGAGCATCTCTCCCAAGACAGAGTACAGTCTGCTCATGCCTAGAGTATGCCCATGACTTCCAAGCTCTCTATGTGCTTCGTAGCCGTAAAACTCCCTTAGACCGAATGTCCTCAGGATGAATCTCTTGAGATCGTCTTTTCTCATCGGGCTCAGGGCTCCCACCTACAAGACTGCTTCGAGCAAGAAAGAACTCAGTTCGTCTATAGATTGTCGCAAGAACGATTAACTTTCGACAAAAGGGTTTTCATGTGTCGATTTTCTTGGATTCCGTTTTCCATCTCTGAAAGGGGAATCGCCAAAGCAGTCGACTCAATGCGTTGCTCTTTGTCAGCAGCATTGTGGAACTAGGCTCTACTCGTCGTAATGTACAATTGTGGACATTAATGTACCAAAACGGACAAGTATATAAGGGCCAAGCAAAACGCGACTACAACCCTATCAAGGGATGAGTCAAAATGAGTGTGTGTCATTACCAATGGATATTGGGTCCTGCGGGGCCCGTTTAGTTGCTACTCCATATGACACACTCACGGCACTTTTCTTGGATCCTGTTCCCGTTAGTTGTCAAGATGTACAATCTGAAACTGAACGTGTGAGTAGAAGTATCTCAGATGGTGTCTCAAAGAAAGAATGCTGTAGACTCGATAGGGGACTTCTTATCAAACCGAATAGGAGTTTGAGCCATTGATATCACGAACAACAAGAATACTACTTGACCTAGAAGATGTTCCAAAGCACTTTGTCAATGTACTTCCTCATCTGGAAGAGCCGCTGGCTCCCCCGCTCGACCCGTCTACCGGCGAACCTATTGGGCCCGAAGCGTTGACAGCAATCTTTCCAGTTGAGTGCGTAAAGCAAGAAGTAGCACAGGAACCTAGAATACCAATACCGGATGAAGTACGGGAAGCGTACATGCAATTCGGGCGACCAACGCCTTTGCAGCGCGCAGTCAGACTTGAAGCTGCACTGAAGACGCCTGCACGCATATACTACAAGCGTGAGGATCTTTCACCTACTGGGAGTCACAAGCTGAACACTGCACTAGTCCAAACATTCTACGCACGTAATGAAGGCGTCAAGAGATATGCCACTGAGACCGGTGCTGGACAGTGGGGTAGCGCCGTGGCTTTGGCCTGTTCCTACTTTGGTCTACAGGCGATGATCTACATGGTCAGAATCAGCTATGAGCAGAAGGCGGCAAGAGCCGTCCTGATGCGAGCCTATGGTGCAGAAATAGTACCCAGCCCCTCTGATCGGACTGAGTTTGGTCGCAAGCTGAACAAGGAGCACCCCGGTCATCCAGGAAGTCTTGGTATCGCGATTAGTGAGGCATTGGAAGATGCCGTCAACACACCAGACACCAAGTACACTCTTGGGTCCGTCCTAAATCATGTGCTCCTACACCAGACCGTCATTGGACAAGAGACCATGGCACAGCTTGCTCAAGTAGAGGAGACCCCGGACGCTGTTATCGGTTGTATAGGAGGGGGAAGCAACTTTGCAGGAATCGCCTACCCCTTCCTTGCTGACAAGAAGTTCAAAGATATTGAGCTTCTCGGTGTCGAACCAATCGCATGTCCATCTATGACGCGAGGTGAGTTTAGGTACGATTTCGGCGACACTGCGGGCATGACACCAAAGATTAAGATGTACACACTTGGAAAGGATTTCACTCCACCCAAGATTCACGCTGGAGGATTGAGATACCACGGTGTTGCGCCCAGCATTAGTGCGCTAATTGCGTCGGGAAGAGTACGGCCCATTGCGTACGATCAAGTGAGCGTTCTCGAATCTGCACTCTTCTTCGCAAAACATGAAGGCATTATTCCAGCTCCTGAGACTGCACATGCTGTGAAAGCTGCGATTGACCTCGCCAGGAATGCAAAGGAGACCAGTGAGGAGAAAGTCATTGTATTCAATCTCTCAGGTCATGGACATTTTGACATGGCAGCATACCAGGCTCTGATGGCGGGACAGCTAGAATCCGACGTGCCCATAGACCTTCCTACTCCAAGCGTTGCTGCTTGATTTCTCTCTGTGGCCAAGGGGATAGCGCCTTTGGCCCTCCCTTTTTCTTCCGGTTTAGACTTCGTTGCGATAGATGACTCAAGGACAGATTCAGAACCATTCAACGTATTCTGGCGAATTAAGGACTCTATAATCAGATGGAAGATGTATGTGATTCCCAGGACCAATATCTTCATCGCCTGACTCGTACACGAATCCGCAAGTACCAGAAACAATGTGTTCATTGATTCCCTTCATCCAGTAATTTGGGACGACAGAGGCGCCTCCGAGAGAATCATACCACTGTATCTGATACGTTGGCAAACCTGGATTTGCCAGGCTCATGATAGCACCAATTGCAGTGATTATGCCAAGCGTCAGTATTACCAGTATCCACGATATGGCACAATGTAATCTGATTCTGGCAGACTTCGCCTCTTGAGATTCGCCAAGTTCCAATCCTTGAAAGATAACGGCTATAGTCGCTACTTCTCAAAGTCACAGAATTGGAGACTCGCCATTTCCCAAACGATAGCTGATTTATATGTAGAGAATCACTGTAACCGTAGATTCTATTCATCAGGAGTGTGTACTTTCTGGAATTCGAAAGTGATGACGAACCTGTTGAGGTTGAAGACAGGCCAATTGAATCGGAGGAAGAAGAAATGCCGGCTCCTGCTGCACCACCCCCGCGAGCGAGGAGGCGCAGCAGTGTGGTGAAGAGAAGCCAGGCTACACTTGGTGGATTCATTCTTTGGGCGGCATTTGTGGTTGTATGGCTCTTCTTCTTCGCGGTTGGCTACGGCATCTTTGAGAACATAGCAGTCGCTCTTTCTTCATTCATCATTATTGCTGGCTTCATAGCTGTCATGTGGACTGGTGGTGCAATGGGACCATCGGGCATGGAGAATCGAGCAAGGATCTCAATCCTTAGCACGGTCTTTCTGATTGCCTTCGTGATTCTATGGCTACCATTCTACGCCGAATCATTCAATGTCAACAAGAATGCTGCAGTGATGCTGACCTCACTCTTGGTTTTCATTGGAGTAAACGGGGCGGCTTGGATTGGGATTGCTCCAGAAGAGGCCCGGAAAGAAATGGGCAAGCGGCCATTTGCTGGAGGAGTGGTCTTTGTCCTGTGGCTTATCTTCGCCGACTACTGGTTCTGGTTCCAAGCGGACATCTACTTATGGGAGTATAACATAGCAATTCTTCTACTTTCGGTAATTGTCCTAGGCGCGCTAGAAGTAGGCGTATTCTACTCGGTCACCAAGAGGACTGGAGGAGAGATTAAAGGCGTCGGACTTCTGTTCGGTTGGCTGATAGTTCTCTTCGTTTGGTTCTACTTCTTCGCTGTACCATTCAATGTCTATCAGAACTTCGCCATTGTCTTCGTGACCTTCATGATCTTCGCGGCAATCGCGGCGCTCTGGGGCGGAAGACAGTGGAGAGAGATTGAATCCCTTGATTGGGATGATTGAGCGGATTTGTATTAACCGCGCTAGCACGATGTCCTACTGACTCGTGCGACTTCGTGCTGCGCTGCTTTTCTTTTTGAGTCAAGCTTCGCGAACGCGACGTGTTTCATAGTACTCGCAGGCCTTCGCCAGCGCACCGACAGCCTCAGATACATTCCTGAAGACCGGAAGTCCTGCTTCAACGAATTTCTTCCACGCCCTCATCCTTGCTTCTGGATACGCAACCTCTGGAATGGCAATAAGGACTGGCTTCTTCTCCGAATCCATCACTTCTCGACCTGCTTTGGCCATTATCCCCCAAAGATACTCGACTTCTTCAGCTGCGTCCATGATCGATGCAGCCTGGTGAATGTTGTGGACATCCGCTTGCAGAATCAGAGAATCGAATGCCGGGTCGCTGCCTGCAGTAGCGATTACGTCTGTCATGACGCTCTCTTGATAGTAATCAATAGCAAGGTCGATTGGGTTTCCTACTGCATTTCCAACGCTGTGCATGATTGATCGCAAATGGGTCACAGTCTCAGGAGATGAGTTTGGCACCTCCAGACCTGACTCGACGCATAGGTCTGTGTAGACAACACTGGTGCCGCCGCTTATCGCGATGATGCCCACACGCCTTGATTGAGGTGGAGGACACTTCGAAAGAATGCCCAATGTGGCAACAAGCGCTTCCAAGGTGTCTACCATGACAACATTGGCCTGCTGAAATGCAGCATCCCAGACCTCGTTGCTTCCCGCTAGCGCTCCAGTATGTGACGATACAGCCCTCGAACCTTCTTGCGATCGTCCTCCCTTTACCACGACAACGGGCTTCTTCTCAGCAACTTCTCTCATTGCTCTCAAGAGTTCTCGGCCATCCTTAGTCCCTTCGATGTATATGCCAACAGCTTCTGTCTCCTCATCTGTAGTGAAGTAATCCAGAAGCTCTGTAGGCGTTATGTCAATAGCATTTCCAAAACTGAAAACCTTGCTAAAACCAACTCCCGATTCGACACAGGCCGTGTAGACGGTGATTGCGACTCCTCCTGATTGTGAGATGAATCCCACATTTCCTATTAGTTGCTTGACCGCTGGCATGAAGGCCATTCCGATTTTCGGGTACATTAGACCCATGCAGTTTGGACCAAACACGCGTGTAGGCACACTGTGGACCAATTCGCCCAGTTCTGTCTCTCTTTCCTTTCCTTCGTTAGACCCGAGCTCGGAGAATCCGCTGGTAAACACGGTCGCTCCCTTGGCTCCCTTCTCTGCACACTGCCTCAAAACCTCGGGAACGAAGCGGTAGGGAACAGCAACAATAGCATAATCAAAATCCTCAGGAATCTCTGACGCAGACGTGTAAATCTGCCTTCCAAATGCCTCCCCCCCACTCTTCGAGACCAGCCAGATCTTCAAATCGTGAGGCCACTGAACCATTGAATGAGTCCAGTAGTAACCCATTCTAGGTGAGACTCCAATGATAGCGACGGACTTGATGTCCAGCATCTCTGAAATGGGCAGCCTAGCCGATGAATTCATTGAGAGCTCTCCGAGAGTGGACGAGGGAGAAAGCAGCCTTGTTTTAAGAGTACCGTAGTTGACCCCTAGCTATGATGCTCCTTATTAGATGGTGAAAGGAGCAATCATGCAGGATGGCAGAACCACGTACGCTCATAGGCGTCATTTCAAGATTCAGGCTATACCTAGTTCTGTCCCTCGTGATTTCATTCGTTATGGTGCCAGTTGCTGATGGACTGGTTCTGCAGCGAGACAGAAATCGGAATATGGTCTATGGGGAGCTCTTCTGGCAAGAAGGATTCTATGTATACGATCTCAGCGACAGTGATCTCCAGAATGACTATGGAGTACCATCCGACCATCTGTTGACGGGCGTGCTAAATGTAACTTATGAATATCCCATGTTTACACTCCTGTTCTATGCGTTCATGGCGTTGATCGAACCTGGTCAATACGGTAACCACTGGCTTGCCAACTGGGTGCTGGTCCTGCTCGCTCATGTGAATCTGATTCTGTTCCTCTATCTTGGACAGAACCACTGGGACAAGAAATGGTTCAGACAATTGTTCTTCGTCTACTACGCATTCTCGATGGTCTTCTCAGTCGGCTTTGCCAAGACCGAGCCCATGGCCGATCTTCTATGGATGTCCTCTCTTATCCTCTTCCAGAACCGAAGATTCATTTCCGCGAACGCTCTCCTCGGATTCGCAGTCCAGACAAAGCTCTATCCAGCTCTGGCGTTCCCGTTTTTCATGGCAGCGTCACCTATTGGTGCATTGGCGTTTCTTGCAACTTTGGCAATTACATCGTTGCCCTTGGTGCTGACTGGTGTAGGCTATAGCACACTTCTTGCTCACCTTCAGAACAGTGCTGCATACTCAGAACTAGTGACTAATCCTTTCTTCATTGGGTTGTTTTTCTCGAATCCGGCCTCGATAATTGCACCCGCTGTACTATTCATCTCACTGACCTACATGCTTCTTCAAACAAAGACAACCAGGGGTTTTCCAATACCTCTCCTACAGCTGAAATCCAAAGACTGGAGGCGAACACTGGTTTTTGCTTCGCCGCTCATTTTGGTGGCTTTCTCTTGGGTTCTGATTTGGTACTACTCATGGTTCCTTGTACCTTTCTACTTGCTAAACAAGGAAGAAGATCGGTCGGACTTCCGATGGATGATAGCCGCTATCTGGATTGCTCACTTTTCCGGTATTCTCCTCAATCTAGAATACTTTGTCAATGGACCAATTGCGGAGTTCTTCGGGCACTTGAAGTGACCAAACAAGTGGGACGTCATGCCGTAGCATAACCTTTTTCCGACGGAGTTGACTCTCTCCAGCAGAGGCGACCGGCGCGAGCGAAAGACCTTAATGACGAGAGAACTTCCCCAACTCCTTCATAGAGGATAGAGCGAGCCAGTTCACTATCGGCACTCTGCTCATGACATATTGGAACGGAGAAAGAAAAGTAATGCGAGTATATCTGGATGCGAACTTCTGGATCAGTGGCTTTTCAGAGCGACCAAAAGATGTACAGCTCATCAAAGAAGCAGCAGACCAGATTGGCAAAGAACTCTGGGTAACCCGTCAGGTGTTTCACGAGCTGCGGTGGTACCTCCGACGCGAGGTCGAGGGCATCATCCAGATCGATGAGACCCTTATGAAGGACATCAAGGCTTTCATGGAGAGTATCAAGAAACCCGAGAGTGCTCTGCCTCAAGCCAACGATATGTCATTGATTCTGGCAGCCATTCGTGCAAAACGGTCTAAGATTGTGACCAGCGATCTAAAGCTCCTAAATACCATTGAAGACCTACAGTTGGAGATTGAAGGCGTCGTAGGATCTGCCTTCGCTCTTGAGCTGATAGAATCTGTTGATGACGAGGAGCTCAAGAAGAAACTAGTCGCAGTCAGAGAAAGGATGTATTCTGAAGAGGTACGCTATAGCATTTCCAGAAGAGAATCCTATGACCCTGTGACAAGGATTCGAATAATTGAAGAACACGCAATGCAGGTACTTCGTTCTGTAAAGAGACCCGCTGAGACTCTTGACAAAAAGCTCGCTCGTGGACAACCACTGTTTGTCCTTGATTTCTTGGAAGACATCAAGGCTGGACTTCCGACAATGCTCGAAGACTTCAAGGATGGCAAGTATGAAACTCTGGCGATGGAAATCGAGGCTGTTCAGAATGAGATTGAACGACTCCTAGTTGTATCAACGCTCACGGAAGACAGCGACACCCACGAGAAGCTAGTCACTCATGCTTCCGACCTAGAGCTATTCCTCTACTACCTGGAGATGCTGTGCCATCTGTACCGTGGTACGAGAGAGGGTATTGAAGATGCCATGGACCTGAGTGAGGAAGCCATAAGGTTACTGATGTTCTCAGGTGTCACAAACGACGAGCTCAAGGCGTCAGTCTTCTTCGTGAGATACATTCTGGCTCTTGTTCGTGAAGATTTTGAAGAGATTGATTATACCTACAGCTTGTATGATGGTATGCTGACCCGGTCGGGACTGGACTCCATGAAACAGACTTCAGAGGGCCTCTATGTCACAATGCAGATTCTCAGGGAAGTCCTAGGAGGATTCTCTCTTTCCAAGGACAAGTTGCAGTACCCCGCAGTAACCATCTCGATGTTGAATGATGTTGCAAAGTATATGATCCTGTTTGATGACATCAATAATGCTTGGCAACTGGCAGTAACTGCATACAAGATAGGCGTTGCCTACGGCAGTGAACAAGGGGCGCTGTCTTCATTCCTGATGCTTTACAAAGTATCCTCTTCGTCGCAGGATCGCTTCAAAGACCGTTTGGAGAAGATAGCAGAGAATGCACTCAAGTTCTTTGTGAAGAATGATTGGGATACTACAGCTGTGACTCCGATTCTTCACGAGATACAGGGAAACATACCTCCTGTTGAAGACATCCCGGTGGACCAATCTCTGGAAGCTTCTGATCTGCCAGAGCCAATAACTGGGTGGATGGACGTTCTTACCCTCCAAAGCATCGAGGACAAGGATACTCTTGTCGTTAGGAATGACAAGCTTCAAGTCCGTGTGGGTATAGACGTAAGTGGGCACTCCGAGCTGAAGACTCTCAAGACAGGGCACAAGATTGCCTTAACTAGAGGGGAATTCACTCTTGAACACGCATCCCCGGATGTTGTCTCAAACTTCGCTGTCGCACTTCTCGTGAAACCCAGCGAAGGAGCAGAGATATCATACGAGGGCGAGTATGGGTTCTCGTGCCACCAAGTGGCAGAACCCGAAGCAGAAGTATAGAAGATACAAACTGGAAGTGAAGATAAGTGGATCCAACCATATGGGCGATTATTGGCCTAAGCATTGGAGCTCTTGCATTCCTCAATTACCTCCTTAATCACGCTCCAGGGTCTGACCCTGAAGACTTCCAATTGGGTCCCGCGGAACTTGGTGTCTCCTGCGACTGCTTTCTAATTCCCATGGTTCTAGGCGGCATCGCAGTCCTAGGTCTTTCTATATCATCAGGAGCATTCGACTCGAGAGAAGAGCTCTACATTGTCGGGATAGTAGCGTTCTCAATAATCACATTGGCTGGCTATATAGGCAGAAGACGGAGGTATCGGGAGTGGCGCGAGTTACGTAGAATTTTCGAGCGAGCAGTACCGACCTCAACAATCCATCGTCCTGTGGACAATCCAGTTGACATACAATACGAGTTTGATGATGAGGAAGAGGACTACTAGTCAGGATGCTCCACCTTGTCGTCATCGATATTGGGGAACTTGATAGCAATCACTCTTACATCATGTTCCTCAGGTGCCTCGAACCAGTGAGGTTCACCGGGTTCGACGAGGACAACATCACCCTCTTCCAATTGCAGCACCTCGCTCCCAACACCCATGACAGTGGTGTCAATCGCAACGAAGACTTCCTCGAGGATTTCATGTGAGTGCGGGCTTGTTATCATGCCTCCAGGGATTTTGACGTGTATGAACATTCCATTCTCGGTGCTTTCTCTGAATGCCACTTCTGCTACGTATCTCACTCCATATCCTAGTCTTCCTCTGAGCTCAACATCAGAAGCCTTGTAGTGTCTGACCATTGTGAATCACTTCTTCGTTTGCGAAGACCCTCAATAAGATTGCCGAAATCGATTCTGAGAGAGAACGGTACATGACCGATAATGTATAATCCGTATGCTGTAACATGGAATCTGTGATTCAATCCAGTCAAGAACAGAAAAAGCAGCGCTGCGTCAGGAAAGTGATTATTCTAGGACAGAACAGTGCGCTCTTGGCTGGATATCTGAGAAGGGCCTCTTCGGACTGTGTCTCTTTTCAACTCTATTCCACACTGGGAGTGGGCATTGGGGTCTCAAGAGTAGATATCGAAGACAATCTTGAGATAGCCCTTCAGCTTTGGAGCTTGCCTAACGAACAACGCAGGTTCGACTTCACTCAGGGATTTGCAAAGGGGCACAGCGGCGCAATAATCGTTGTTGAGGAGAATGAGCTCGAGCATGTACCGAGTTTGCTGACACATCTCAATGAGGCAACCGAAGACAAAGTGATGTTTGCTGTGGTTGGCTCTATCAGGGCAGCAGAGAGGCTTGCTCAGAATCTACAAGTCACTTACAAGAAGAACATCGAGGTCGTATCCATGCCCGATGTGCTCAGTTCTATGCCTTGCCTAGTGAAGGCGATGTACTCGAAGGACACTGAGAATCCGAAGCTCCCATTCATTGTAAGTATCCCAGAGGAACAGTGCCACGAGTTTCATCCTCAACCAGGCTCATCAATGATGGATCCGCCCACACGAGATGAGATAAGAGAAATCAAGAGTCTTGTCAGAGATTGGAATGTTGAGGTAATTCAAGACACAGTCATTATCAACATGCA
>CP070761.1:2157216-2192801 GCA_020348985.1 Candidatus Thorarchaeota archaeon
GTGTTGGAGACCTTCGTAGACCAGCTAAGAGCCGAAGTCGTCCAAGAACTAGGAAGTCCGCCTTTCGAGAAGTAACTCCAAATACGACTTCCGAGTGGACTCAGCTGGATCGAGACCCATCTTTCTAGCCAGCTCGAATATCGTCTCCCTGGTCGGCTGAATCTGATCTTCGGAAAACACAACTAGCTCAAGCTCTGCATACACACCCAGTTCCTCAACCTCATCGATGCTGACCGTGAAACCATCAAGGGCGAAGTACTTGCGGTTCTTCTTTATTGAGGCCACGTAGTTGAAACCAAGCTCTATCAAAATCGACTTGAATGCATCACTGTCAGATATGCCCGTAGAGAGCTCTAAGCGTGTTTTCGAGAGTCTGTCTATCTTCTTCCCCTTGTAGGTCAATTCAGAACGAGGGTAGGAAGGATCTAAGGATTCATCACTGACTTTACCATGGATGCGGGTTCTCAGGCGCAGGGCTTCGTCAGTCAATGAGAATTGCCTGCAAGGATGGTCGTAATAGTCATCAACCTGGTACTCGGATTTCGTTTCTCTTGCGCCCAATTCTGTGAGTGCGTCGTGGACTTGATTGAGGCTCGCTACGGGAATCTTCACTTCTACCTCTATGGTCTTATTCATTCTACTTCAGCCTCTTTATGAAAACCAGCGAGAGAATCCTACGTCCAGAAGTTAGGTCTTTTCATTCTGAGATACAATCGTGTGCTACAAGAGGACAACTTGTGCGGCCATAATCCACATAACTACACTGATTTCTACTGAGTTGGCTGATTTGGCGTTGTCAAGAGTCAAACTGTACAAGTGCGCAAAATGCGGCAATGAATACACTGACGACACAGTCCCAGCCAATGATGGCTGTGGAGGAAGAATAGACATCGAATTCGACCTGGAGTCCTTGAAGGAATCAATCTCTCGGGAATCCCTCCGGAAACGTGGCGGAGGTCTTTGGAAGTACTTTGAGCTAATGCCTCTCCGGGAGAGAGAGAACATAGTAACGTTGGGAGAAGGCGGAACGCCTCTTCTGCCGGCAAGACGACTTGGAGAGGAGATGGGCTTTAGAAATCTCTTCATCAAGATTGAAACTGTCAATCCATCGGGATCTTTCAAAGATCGACCGATATGTGTGGGGATAAGCCGTGCGCTAGAAGATGGAGTAGGAACGGTTTCTGCTGCTTCCTCGGGTAATGCTGCTGCATCAATGTCCACATATGCGGCAAAGTCAGGACTCAGGGCTGTGGTTTTTGTGCCGGAAGATGCACCGGCTGCAAAGCTCATTCATCTCAGGACCCTTGGAGCTCATGTATTCAGGGTGAAGAAGGTCCAAGAGGGTATAGACCCCACAACAACGCTGCTCGAGTCTGCCTGCAAAGAATTTGGATGGACACCCTCTCCGTCCTTTGGTCCATTCAATTGTTTTCAATTCGAAGGCACCAAGTCAATGGGATACGAAATCGCAGAACAGATGAATTGGGATCCACCAGACTGGGTTCTATACCCGACTGGCAGCGGAGGACTAATGGCAGGAAGCTCCAAGGGATTCAAGGAATTCCAGGAAATGGGACTCATTGAACGAGTCCCAAGACCAGTTATTGTGCAACCAAACGGGTGCGCTCCGATTGTTCGAGCATTCAAGGAAGAGCAGGACCCGCTTGATATCAAACCTTGGGATTCCAACGAGACCGTTGCAGGTGGACTTGCAGATCCGTTTCCTTGGGATGGGGATGCAGCTTTGAACTACCTGAACAAGGCCAACGGCGAGGCCATATCAGTTTCTGACGAGAGCATTGAAAGATATCTTCTGCTTCTAGGGAAGCTGGAGGGGGTCTTTGCAGAGCCGAGTGGTGTGGCTGCTCTTGCCGGACTAGAGCACCTTGCCCAAGATGGGATCATTGACAAACAAGATCGAATCGTTGTTCCCATAACTGGTTCTGGGTTCAAAGATTTGGCAACATCCGATCGCCTAACGCCCCAAGTGCAAGTGATAATACCGGACACCACAGAGCTTAGCAGGGCCCTAGCAGGGCGTGTTTGAGCAACAGACGACGGTGAGTTCCGTTGGCCGAAAAGAAGAGAAAACAAAGAGCAAAGGAACTGGCCAAGGAGTTTGGTTACCTACCGTACATGACTGAACGCTACCTTGCATTGTGGGGAGAGGAGGAGACTCTGTCTTTTCTTGAGGCGTGCGAAATAGCCCCGAAAACTGCTATCAGGATCAATTCTCTGAAGATGCCTATTGAGCAGACTGTTAGGAGAATGAAGCGGAAGGGCATCGCACTAAAGAGAGTACCTTGGCTTGAAGAGGGCTTCACTGCAGACTTTGGTGATCGTACTCCGGGCTCTCTGTTTGAACACTTGTTTGGTCACTACTACGTTCAAGGCGTGCCTTCTATGACCGTAGTGAAGGCTCTTGATCCACAGAAGGGAGAAGTTGTGATGGACTTGGCCTCTGCTCCGGGAGGGAAGACAACACACATCTCTCAGTTGATGGAGAACACTGGTACTGTATTCTCTATTGAGTTGGATCGACTGAGGATGAGGAGTCTTGTAAATAACATTCAGCGATGTGGAGTAACTAATGCTATTGCTCTTCGTGGAGATGCCAGGAAATTGGACGGTCTTGGAGTTGCCCCTGACCGCATTCTGTTGGATGCACCATGCTCTGGTGAGGGCCTAATCCCATTAGACCCCGCGAGAAAGAGAAGTAAGACCATGGCTGACATTAGATACTGTGCAACAAGACAGGATGAGCTGCTTGATTCGGTCATCAAAACTCTTGCTCCTGGAGGTGTTCTCGTCTACTCCACCTGTTCGATAGCCCCAGAAGAGAACGAGTACGTCATCGACAGCATTCTTGGAAAACATCCGGAGATGAAGATTATACAGATCGATCAAGAATTCGGTGTGCCAGGTTACACCCAGCCATATGGCGTGTCACTTGATGTTTCCCTCTCGCAATCGAGAAGATTCCTTCCGCATATCCATGGCCTAGAGGGATTCTTCATCTGTAAGATGAGAAAGGAGGGAGATAGATGAGTCTTGAGATAGTTAGCCAACTGGACTGGCAGATGGTCACAGAGGTCGTGGACCAGGAGTTTGGTGAAGGAGTCACTAAGACTCTGAGAGGGAGACTCATGCCGGTCTCAAAGAAGTCGAAGAAAGGCATCTCCTACTACTTGGTGTCTTCTGATTGGATGAGGTTTCTGCAGAACAAGTTCACGGACTTTGAGCCCGCACATCTGGGACGGCGATTCGGCGACATAGTAGAGGGAAGATTCAGATTCAGTCTGTCGATGCTTGATGAGCTGAAGGATGTGACACCGAATCATTTGGTTGTTTCTGGAAAAGGCGCTGAAGCATTCACGTACGGGAGGAGTATCCTGAAGGAATCGGTTGTTGAGGTTGCACCAGGGCTTTCAAGAGAACAGAGAGTCGTAGTCCTGAATAAGCACGGAGACTGCCTAGGATTGGCGTCTCTCACAGTGGACTCCGAAAGAATAGGGCGCCTCGGTCCCGACCGTCTTGTAGCGAAAAACCTTGCAGACATTGGATGGTACATTCGCAATGAATGAGATTCGGGTTATAGATCTACAGATACATGGAAGCAGGATCATCCCTTTCTTCAATACTCTTGCGCATCTTCTCCAGACGTTCAATCTCACGAGACTCTTCCAAGAGTTGGTCAACATTCGCCTTGACGCCGAAAACATCGTTTATCTTCTCAAGCATAGTAGCTGCAGATCGTGGGTCTGGTCTGCCCCTCGTGGCATAGGATAGCAAGCCAATACCTGGAGTGTCACGCATCTCAAGTTCAGCCAAAAGCAGTGCCAGCGGGCCAGCAACAAAGAGCCCCTCCTCCAATATCGGAACAGCCCACTTCTCCACCATAGATTTGTACGCTGCAGTAGGAACGCATCTGATACTGTCTCCATCGCCCTCTTCCTTGAAGCTCATGTCAAGTCCCCCCAAGAGAATAGTTTCTGCGAATTCGTTCTCCGCAATCCAATCTGCAAGCCGATCTATGAAGTTCCATTGGTCAGACTGATGTGGTTGAAATCTCGGCACAAGGAAGACCATCTTCTTCTCAGCGTATGAGTAGATCTCAAACGGAAGCACTAGTCGCTCGTTTTCCATGGATACAAACAACGGCAGCATGTCGCTTTTGATGAAGCCTACTCTGTCTGCCTTGAGTGTCCTTGTTAGATGAGCTGTGCTCAGAAAGCCTACCTCACCGAGTCCATGGAAGCCAGTTAGAAGCGTGGAACCAGGCTCTATCTTGAATCCATTTTTGAGGATAATCCTAAACGATGAGGGTCTTGTTGCCACAAATGCCATTCTATTCAAACCTCAGTCGGAAGATGTGTGAGATTAAGCAATGCACACAGTCATCTGACAGCTGGGGGTCAAATTGGGACCTTTTAGAGCTTTGTCATAGCTGCGGAACACTGCCTTAAGCCGCTGGAGCTATAGCGAAACGAGTTATGTAGGGTCTTTCATCCTACACTGGCCTGAGTGCATGAAGCCGAACCTTAGCGATATCGCGACGAGTTTCTGCGTCTGTGCGCATCCTCCGAAGATCAGCACTCTTGTTCTTGAGAATCTCGTCCATCGTAGTTCCGAGATTGTCTTTTGTGACAAGTAGACGCACATCATCCCCAATTGATTCAATCACATTCGTTGGCACAATGATGTCGATATCTTCCCTTAGTCCAATGGCTTCAAGCTTCTCCTCGAAGAAGCTGCCTCCAACTGTCAACCATGCTGAACCGTCAACATCAAAATCAACGTCGATTGTTCTGCCAACCTTGACGCCATCTTTATCGAAAATGTCGAGCTTTTCCAGTTTGGTGAGACGTATTTCGCCCTCTGGGATAGCTTCGTCATCCAGAGTTGTCTTCAGATTATCCACCGTCGTGCTAAGGTGAATCTTGTTTCCAAACTTCTCAATGAATGATGCGTTGAATAATGGATCCTTGTCTGGAATGACCCTAATTGCTTCTAGGAATTCCTCCAATCTGGGACCCGCAAGTATGAACTGAGAGAGGCGAAGATTGCCATCAAATGTGAATGTGAAGTCTGTTATCTTGCCTATCTTCTTGTCTTTTGAATCAACAACATCAAGCTTCTTCAACTCTCTGCAACAGAAAGATCGTGTTAGCTCCATGGTCATCATGCATTCCAGCAGAGAGACATCCAAATAAAGGCTGGGGCAGACATACACAGACACTTTTTCTCAGAGCTCTTTTGGAGTAAACTGATGTCATTTGACTCTTTGATTAAGCTATGGCAATGATGATTAGGACAAACACTAATAGGAACTGGCCCGAGCTGGAAAAGCGCATTCCGTCAATCGGAGTGGAGACTGAATTGAGCACCCTGAGAGAACTGGAACTCGAGCAGACTGCTCCAAGACTATTGGAGGTCCTTAGGAGACAAGGTCTTGCAAGGCTAACAAAGTTCCAGATGGATGCGATCGAGCAGGGGATTATGAGGAGGACAAACCAGCTTCTTGTGACGGTAGACTATGATGAAGCCTATCAGATTGCAGAGATTGCTCTTCTCAATCGAGTGGCCTCGGATTTCAAAGCCAAAGGCATAGTAGTGTGTCCCAATCCACACCAAGCAGAGAAGAAGTTCCAATCTCTCAGTCAGAAGTGCAGGAGACTAGGGATCGAATCTACCGAGATTATCAGAAGAAGAAAGGCAATTAGACAAAAGCTGGGAAGCGGCCGGGTTATTGTTGCTACATACCAGTCACTGGGAATAGCCATCTCACTGCACCCGGAAATCCTTGAAGACGTCGAATGTGTTCTGGTTGATAGATTGGATTTGATAGGGCAGCCTCAGCTCGGTGCAACATTGGAGAGTGCACTTGTAACTCTGATGGGAAGCGACTCAGAGATCCAGTACATCGGGATTCTACCGCCTGTACTGGACCTAGATGAACTAAGCCAGTGGATGAACGCCCGTATAGTTGAGGATTTCAAACAGGAAGTGCGTCGGATATACAGTGTAAAGGCCTTTGAAGAAGCAGACGAATCACTTGCTGACCTTACGGAGTTTGTCCACTATCGGCACGGACAAATCATCATTCTGTGTGCAGACTCGTCAACCAGCGAAGAACTCGCGGGCAAGCTGTCAGGAACCATTGAGAGTGATCGTGATGTTGCTTTAGATCTTCGGCTTTCTCCTGAACAGCGGGATGATTTGCGACATCAATCGATAGAACTAGGGAGAATCTATCCCGATTGCGATATGACTGAGCGACTCGAAGAGATGTTTGCAAGAGGTGTCGCCTTCTTTCACGAAGGGGTGTCTAGGGCCCAGCGCCGCCTGATATCCAGATCATGGAAACAGAGAGAGCTTCCTGTCCTGGTGATGCCAACGGGATTTGCCATGGGAAGTGACCTTAGGTCAACTATTGTCTTCCTAATGGGTGTGTTTATGCAAGAAACAGATGAGGTTCTTTCTGACGAGGATAGTCTGACGATGCTCTCCGAATGGAGGCTAAATGACGTCTTTAATTCCGCAGGAAGAACAGGTATCGATAACGAAGCGTTCGGGATTGTAGTTGTTGACAATCAGACGGAAAGAGAGCGCGTCCTTGCCAAGTATTTCAACGTAGACTCAGAAGGGAACATCCGCCCTCGCCTCGGAGAAGTAGACAGTGCAATGGACGACCCTGAGAATGCGCAAGATCTAGTTCTTCGACAGATATGTGGAGGCACAAGGCAGACTGACGATCCTTATTCAGTTCTGGATCGTTCCTACTGGGCAGAATCCAACCGAACAACAAGCATCACTTCGGAGGAGATTCTCGCCACCGATAATGCTTCAGTTGAGGCCCTAGTGTCTCTGAGAGCAACAAAGACCACGGCAGACAGAGCCGAGGAGATACCTGACAAGGATGTGAGACTCGTTTCAGTTAACCCAGTTAAGATAGAAGGTCTGGTCCACAGTGCAACAAGAGACCTTTGGCATCATGTGGTGTTGAGAGCAGGCGAGGGAGTTTCATGCACATGTGAGTCTTGGAAGTTCCAAGGTATTAGAAGGCACAGACTCTGCAAGCACCTCGTCAAGTTCGCATCTTTCGCATTGAATGATGATGATTCCAAACCTTATGCGCGATCGGTAACGATTCAGGCTCTTCGAGGCCTAGAAATCCTTCGGGAACTCGAAAGCGATGGGTTGATTGTGAGAGAAAAAGACTCGTTCCGTTGCTCTACACTTGGACGTAATGTTTCAGTACTTGGTGTCCCTGTCAAGGATGCAAAAGCTGTGATGAGAACGCTCGGAGGAAAGAAGGGAGAGCTGAACAAGATACTTCTGACTGTATCTAAGTTTAGGACTGGACTGCCTCGCTCAATGCTGAAGCGGACTCTAGACAGAGTGAGCTTGGAGAGCTTGAACGAGATTGTGGCGCAGACGAATGATCCACCCGGAGTTGTAGAGAATATAGTAGAGGAGATACAATACATCAACTCTATTCTGCTACGTCTCATGGCAGGTTCATCACGCAGGGGACTAAACAAGGAGAGTTTCAAGCTAGATCAGATTCTACTGAAACTACTGGACGAAATAGGTTAACTTTTATTTGGGCCGCATCGGTGCGGGCTCTTGCCCGTGCACTCACGGACAAAACTTTCCATGGTGAGTCTGATGAAGCTTTTCGAGCATGAAGCGAAAGATATCTTCCGAGCCTTTAGAATGCCCACCCCTCCTGGCGGCGTAGCAAAGACTCCTCAAGAAGCTAAGAGAGTTGCAGTCGAAGTTGGGAAACCAGTAGTCGTGAAGGCCCAAGTACTTGCGGGCAAGAGAGGAAAGGCCGGGGGCGTGAAGTTCGCAGACACTCCAGAGGAGGCTGAGACCCACGCCAAGGATATTCTCAAGCTCAGAATCAACGACCTGCCTGTAGAAGCGGTACTGATTGAGGAGAAACTCGAGATTGAACAGGAGATTTACGCAGGCATCACTATAGACCGGAATCGAAGGAAGTATGTTGTGATAGGCAGTGCAGCTGGAGGCATGTCAATTGAGGAGCTGGCAGAGGAGAATCCCGAGAAGATCATCAAGATGTATGTTGACCCGTTGGGAGACTTCCTGCCATTCGAAGCTCGTAAGATGGCACTTGCCATGGGATTCAAGGGAAAGCAGATTCAACAATTGGCAAGCTTCTTTCTGAAGCTATGGGAGATAGTCAAAGCATACGATGTTGAGCTGACCGAGATTAATCCACTCATTCTTACCAAGGATGGAAGATTCCTTGCGGCTGATGCAAGGCTGAATGTGGATGATAGCGCTTTGTACCGTCACAAGGAGCTGATTGAGGGTTTTAGGAGAGAGTCAGCTGAACAGAACGAACGTGAAAGGTTGGCCTCTGAGAATGATATGGCATATGTTGAACTTGACGGCAATATTGCTTGCATCTGCAACGGTGCCGGACTAACCATGGCAACTCTTGACGCAGTAACACTCTATGGTGGAAATGCCAGCACCTTCTTGGACCTCGGAGGCGGAGCAACTGCAGAACGTGTAGAGAAAGGCATCGAGATTGCGATGATGTATCCTAAAGTAAAGGCAATCCTCGTCAATATCATGGGAGGAATTACAAGATGTGACGAAGTTGCCAAGGGCATCATAGCTGCAAGAAGAGACGGTGACATTACGGTACCACTAGTTATTCGCATGGTAGGCACTAATGAAGAAGAAGGGCAGGAGATTCTCCAGAAGGAGGGAATCCCTTTTCTGAAGACTATGGAAGAGGCGGCTTCGAAGGTGGTCGAGCTAGTAAAGGAGGTAGCATGAGATGGCCGTGTTGGTGAACAAGGAAACTAGAGTTATCATCCAAGGCATAACAGGTGGTCAAGGCACCTTCCACTCGGCTGCCATGCTCGAGTACGGAACAAAGATTGTCGCTGGAGTTACTCCTGGTAAAGGAGGCCAAGAGATCAACGGAATTCCCGTCTATGACAGTGTTGAGGAAGCGAAACAATCTCATGATGCGACTGCATCCGTGATCTTCGTTCCTGCTCCATTTGCTGGAGATGCGGCGCTTGAAGCCATTGCTTCGGATCTTGACCCGGTAGTTGTCATAACTGAGCATGTTCCAGTTAGGGACGAAATCAAAGTTATTCACACTGCGAAGCAGAAAGGAACCACGGTCATCGGACCGAATACGCCTGGAATAATCACTCCAGGAGCCTCCCAAAAACTTGGTATAATGCCAGGACACGTCTTCTCAGATGGCGTTGTCGGTCTCATGTCAAGAAGCGGAACCTTGACCTACGAGATAGCTGCAGGGATGACTTACGCAGGTATTGGAATCTCTACCGCGATTGGCCTTGGAGGAGATCCATGTGTGGGGCTTACAGCAATAGAGGCTGCAAAGCTGTTCAAGGATGATAAGGGAACGAGGGCCATTGTGCTCGTCGGAGAAATTGGCGGTGATGCGGAGGAGAGAGCAGCCATCTATATCAAAGAGAACTATGATATTCCTGCTGTGGGCTTCATAGCCGGAAGGACTGCACCGCCAGGAAAGAGGATGGGGCATGCAGGCGCTATCATCAGCGGTAGCACAGGGACGGCAGCAGCCAAGGTAAAAGCTTTCGAGGACGCGGGCATCTCAGTAGCTGAAAAGCCAAGTGATGTTGCTCGTCTACTCAACGAGCTCCTTTAGAATTGGCTTTGACCGAGCACAAGGCTTAAAACCTCACTCGGGCGGAAGGCCTGAGCGGGCTCAGACAGTAGCTATCTGGTTCGTCTACCAAAACTGAGGTCAATTTGGATGCCAGTTGCTGACATCGAGAAAAGAAGGCTTGCACAGCACTATTTGCTTTACAAGTCCATATGCCGTTACTGCGGCGCGACTAATCCTCCAAAAGCGAAGAAGTGCAGGAAGTGCAAGAACAAAGACCTCAGACCTAAGAGACGGAAGAAGTAGGCCCATACTGCATCGAGCCACAGGGTCCGGGCCGGTGATCTAGTTGGCTATGATGTCGCCTTCACAAGCAGGATTCATACGAGTTCTGTGGAAAACGGCGAAAATCGGGAGTTCGAATCTCCCCCGGCCCACCACCTTGATTGCTTCTGAGACTACTGAACGTAGTCCGCCTATCAGTTGGGCATTGTATTCATTGAGCACGGTTTTCACATTATTTGGTTCCACATGGTAACATTGAGCAGCCACTCTTTTATACGAGAGTTTTGCGGGGCACTTCAATTCGTGTGAAGATTGGTGGAAGTTAGCGATGGTGTACTATGTGGAAATGCCGCAGGCGCGAAAGACAGGTGTCTTAGGATACTACCTTCTTCTATGCCTAATCGGCGTCTCCGTCTTTTTGAGTCCAACAGGAAACATCATTCCGATTCATTTTGAGCCAACTAGAGATAGGATCAACTGTTTGGCGGACCCTGACATGGGAGGGGGTGGTGTAACCAATTGTGGAAATGGACCCTGTCACCCCAACCAATATGGCAATTGGAGCCTAACAGGCCATGCAACACACATCTCTCAGTATAATTCGTCTCATGTCATGTTCTCGGACTCAACTATAGTCAGCTATGTGACATTCGACTCGGATTGTGCAGAATGCCACACCAGTGGATATGACAACAACACAGGAACCTACGACAGTCTCGGAATCAACTGTCTTGTTTGCCATGATGCTTCTTGGTCAGCATGGTCTGATTATTCCGGTGCACTGTGCAGTCAATGTCATAGGCCAGCAGGCACAGCAGGCCCGCACCAGCATCTCGCTTTCCAGAATTCGGATCACGTAGATTCGTTGAATGACTTGAGAGCAAGTGTGACCCCTGTAGCACCATGTATGCGTTGCCATTCTACAGAGAGTTTCATTCACTACCGAAATCCTGGTATGCTGGCGGATGACACTCCAAACATCGATACTAACTTTGATCCTTTTGGTGACTATAATCCGATTGGCTGTTCTGCATGTCATTCTGTCCACGCCAACTGGTCTGGCTCGTCACCTTCTATGATTAGAGCAAATTCTTCAGCTGAACTCTGCATCTTGTGTCATTCTGGCGGCCAGTACCCCGTCTACGAGATCTGGAACGGCAGCTCGCATCACCTCGCTGGGGTAGAGTGTACAGATTGTCATGGCTACAATCTACTTCTCAACGAATCAGGCTCAAACTGGGTTCCCTTTCTGAACCATACATTCTCTGTTGACCCCGAGGTTGCATGCGGCCAACAAGGGTGTCACGATGGCGGTTTGGCAACATGGGCGCTTGGACAACTTGAGATGATTCAAGACTCATTTGATGCATTGACAGATGAGATTCTTCTTGAAGCAGATGAGCTTCAGGATTTCCTCAATGAATACAATGGAACCGACTATGCGAACATAACAACAGCCGAGCAGATTCAACAGGCTATCGACAATGCAAGGAACTTGGTGGAAAGATATCGTCTTGATAAATCACGGGGACTTCATAACCAGTGGCAGATATTTCAGGACCTGAATGCTGTTTACAATGACTTGGTTGCGGCTGAAGCCCATTTGACAGAGGTAACATTTCTCGCCTTAGAAACGGAAAGAGTTACAGTAACTGTCACAGTCACCAAAACAGTGACGGAGGTTGTCACTGTGACAAAGGTTGTTCCTCCGCCTGAGTCAGACAGCAGGTTGGTCATCTCTGGACTTGGCATTGGCGGATTGCTGGCTGGCCTAGCAGCTGGTGTCATAATCACCCGATTGATTTACCGCTAGCATCTTGAGTCATCTAGGGAAAACGTCGAGAAGACCAGATTCAAAGCTTTGATTCACTGATCAATCACACGAGCACTCCGTCATGCTTATAACAAGTTGAACTTCGGAAGCAGAAGAGATTGGGGACATCAAGTCGTCCTACATGTGATGGTTCTTGTCAGCCATCTTAGCAATCAAACAATCACAGTCCTGCGAGGCTGTATCATGCCAAAACAGATCTTTGACGTAGAGAAATTCCTTGAGATGACAGATGGCGCAATAGAATGCCGTGTGAAGCGGGCAAGCAACGAAGTCAAGCTCAAGCTACGGACATCTCGGTATCTCTATACACTTGTTGTGCCACCACAGGAGGCTGAAGACATCCTTCAGCGTGTGAAGTGCGAAGTCGTTGAAGCTCGCCCATCTTCAGAAGAAGATTAGACTTCAACAATCTCTCCTGTTGACGGAACATGGGCCGTCATTCCCCTTTCGTCCAGCTGTTCAGCAAGAGCATCACAAGATTCTGACTCGCCATGCACCACATAGAATTCTGGATCACCAGGAATGTTCTCGAGAAGACTCAGAAGTCCTGCGGAATCTGAATGAGATGACAGATGATGCATTCTTACGTCGGCTTCTACTTCGTAGGTCTTGTTTCCAACTGCAACCTTGCCTGTCGCTAATAGCTCTGCGCCTGGAGTTCCTGGGACTTGAAAACTGACGAGAACTATCGAATTGTCTGGGTCATCGTGTAGCATCTTGAAGTAGAGATGAGACGCACCTCCTTTGAGCATGCCGGCTGGAGAGATTATAATCCCGCGTTTGCTTGCTGCATCTCTTCGATCACGATTGTCATGAATCAAGATGGTCCTCTCAACAGCTCTTGCGAACGCTTGGGGAGAGCCTATGTACTCAGGGTGTTTCATCAAGATATCGTTGACTTTGCGGGCCATGCCGTCAATGTAAATCGGATACTTGCTCAAGATGTCATATGATTCGAGTATGCACATTATCTCCTGACTTCGACCAACGGCAAATGCAGGGATGAGAACTGTTCCTTTCCGCTCAAGTGTTTCAAGAACCGACTGGACAAGTTCTTCTTCAGTCGTCTGTCGAGATGGATTGACTCTTCTTGCGTATGTGCTTTCGGTAACAACAACATCATGTTTTGGAAGATTCTTCCTGGCTCCAGGATTGAGCCGGGACTCGGACGAATTGAAGTCTCCAGTAAACAGAATCCGCTTTCCATTGTATCTGATTGAGACCATAGCGCTACCGGGTATGTGTCCTGCATTGAAGAACGTCATCTCGAAACGGCGACCAATAGGTATGGTCTCTTCATACGTAGTTGTTTGGCTCTGGCGTCTTATACGGGCGATATCGCCTCTTGTGAAAGGGAGGCGTCCGTCGGAAATCTTGTACATGTCCTGAAGGAGAACACTGGTCAGATCCCTAGTGGCGGGAGTGCAAAAGAGGGAGGCTTCGGATCTCGTGAGAGGAATTGGGAGAGCTCCCGAATGATCTAGATGTGCATGGGTTACCGCTATAGCTTGAAGGTCATCAAGAGGGACGGGGGGAGGAAATGCAGGGCGGTTCTGAAACTTGACTCCATAATCAACTAATATGCCCTCATCGGCTTCGTCCAAGTAAAATCCTGATCGACCTATTTCCCTGCATGAACCAAGAAATGTGAGCTTAGCCATTGAGAAAGACTTCCGATGTCAGACGATTTCAAGCAGAAGAAAAGGCTTCCGAACAGGATATCGGTAATTCACGAGACTCCGAAGTCGCAGTCAGAGAATCGAAATCTATATCAGACTTGCACGGTTGTTGCCCTACAGCCGTTTGAGCAACAGCAAGCGGAGAGGCTGCGTGTGACGGAGGAGAAGATGGACAACGATTCCGACAGCGACGAACCAGCAAAGTCCACAGAAAAAGCCGATCTTGCTGAACAAGCTGAGCCTACAGTCCTTGTGGGCAACAAGAATGTCATGAGTTACGTCATGGCATGTAAGACCCTGTTCGACAAGGGGGCAAAGGAAGTCGTAATCAAGGCAAGAGGGAGATTGATTAGTAGAGCAGTTGATGTCGCGGAGATTACTAGACGCAGATTCATGACTGGTCTTGTAGTCAAAAGCATAGAAATAGGGACCACAAGTGTCACGACTGACAAGGGCAGTGAGCTGAACGTTTCTACAATCGATATTACACTCCATGCGTCATAGCGAGGTCCATGTCCCAAACTAGCTTGGAGCTGAGCCGCTGCTGGTGCTCTAAGACTAGATGAGGACTATCGAATGCGCTTGCCCGTGTGTCGCTGGGATTTGGAATCCGATATTCTATGCCCTCAATGTCAAGAGAGGCTCGACAAGGGAGAACTCTCCAAATTCGAGGTTAGCCTTTCAAATTGGCTTCTGGAAAGAGAGAAGCTATACCCATCCTTGGACAATCTCAATCTGCTTCGGGCTCAGAGAATTAGGAACCGATTGATACTGGTTGTTAAGAAGAAGACCAAAGATGCCCTAACTTCGGCCACGGGACTGATGGAGGAGATGCAGACTTCTTTTGGCGAAGTCATGATAATGGAAGGACCGGTAAAGCTGAGGTCCTTAATTCGAATGCTCATATCTCCATGTGTTGAGCTGGGAATCAACAATCTATATCTTCCCGATGGAGTAAAGGAGAGCATTGTGATGCTCCGTCCAGAGGACAAAGAGAAGATATCCTATTCCAAGGACGAGTTAAGAGAGATAGCAACGGCAGTTCTTGACGAAATCGTGCTCTTCCGGTATCAGGACGAACAGGATGAGGGAGACATTGAAGAGGATGATGAGTTTGGAAAGAAGCTAAGAGCATACGGTCGCAGGAGACGGTGAGTCAGACCCTATTGATTGGATGATTCTTCATGATCTCTCTCATAATCACTGTTGCGTACGATCCCTTTGGAAGAATGAAATCGAACGTGAATCTGTCTTCGTGGCAAACAACTTCTAGTTCAGGGACTCTAATTGACACGAGATGAAGACCTCCGGGGGAGCTCAACCTCTTCCTTTCGGGATTATAGAAATCCTGTAGTTCAATGCCCTCCTGGCGAAGAATCTTCTCCATCATGTCTGTTTGGATTGAGGGTGGACTTTTGGTCGAGAAGCCGGGCACAGACCCGGCCACTCCAAACTCTTTAGATTGCACCTGCTCCTTCCGTTCATCGAGTTTCTTCTCGGTGACATAAAGCCAAGAGTCCCTTCCAGAGTGCATTCTGTCAAGTTGAATCAGGAAGTCTCCTTGTTCAGGTTGGTCCGCGGGCAGTCCTGACCTCACCCGTTCACTGATGAAGCGATTAAAGAGGTAGGACTGAAACGAATGCACAAACAGCGTCTGAATCCGGGGAGGAACTTTGGAGAAAGCTCTATCATAATCGCCCTCACGTTTCATGAGATGGACTAGGACATCTCGTTCGTACCTAAGTTCGCGTGGGAAAGTATCGATAATGGTCTCACTGGGCTTCATTTCTTCAGAGAGCTTCTTTCGTGCCTCAGTCAATTCATCTGATTCGAATTCACTTGTGGCTGTGAGCATAATCCTGATGGCATCCTGGAAGTCCTTCTTCACAAGGGCTTTGCCTACGAGGTGAGTCTGTGGTCTTGTGACTCCGAACCGCTGAATTCCGAAGTAGTTCAACAGAGGCATTTCGCTGAGCTCTAGGGCAGAATTGGAGATCTCTGCACACGTTGCATCTGCATTCCTGAGTGCTACTCTGAAGCGGTTTCCCCAAAGATCGCCTATGTCAATCTGATGCCTCTGATAGGTCAAATCCCTAATATCAATTCTAGAGAGCTTCAGTTTGGCTAGGGAGCTTGTGGCTCTTGCGGGAACCGACATCCTCTGCGTGGTCAGTGCCCTTTTGTCCTTCAATCCTGCGTAGCCGACATAACCGCGCGCTATATCCAAAGAAGAAGCGAGAATTGCGGCCACGTCAAATGTTGAAAGACCCATCTTTTGAACAGTAAAGTGAATGTGCTTTGCCCGGGCTCCTTGAATGACCCTATCAGTACCAGCGGATTGCCAATCCTCAACCTTCAGGATTTCTTTCGTTGGAGGGATTTCTTCAACTATGAAGTCCTCGAAACGTTCCTTTAGATTTCCACCCACACCGGGAAAATCGGAAGAATAAAGCTCTATTCCGTACTGGAGCTCAACAGGATGTGCATCCTTCAACTAGAATCCACCTACAGAAGCTTCAGGTCTCCGGTGACTTTGTCCATGTCATCGCTTTTTGCAGGACCGATCCCTATGACTGTCATCGTGCCAGGAGGGAGCTCAGTCATCCCTGCATCATGAATCAGAGCGAAGGGCAGCTGATTATTCGCTGCTAGTCGCCTCAATTCCTTTAGCTCTTCTTCGGACTGCACTTTGACTGCGACTTTCTTCTGACCTTCTCTTAGCCAGGCCTTCAAGACGTCCTGATTAGTGACTCGGGTTCGTTCTGCTGCACTGACAGAACCGTGTGCCACTTGAACCGCTATCTTGCCTCTGCTCATGCCCAGGTCTAGTCGAACCGCAATGACCTGTTTGTATTTGAACTCTCTCTGGCGAATCTGGGTTGTCATTCGCATCGCCCTTTGGAAGAGCTGAGGAGAATGCTATAAAGGGTCCCATTAGACAATCAGTTGGGATGAACTCATTAGACCTCGATGTTGCCATTATAGGAGCAGGACCCTCTGGACTCCTGGCCGCAGTAGAGGTGGCCAGACATGGTCACAGCTGTGCTGTATTCGAAGAGCATCCGAATGTAGGTGAACCTGATCACTGTGCAGGTCTTCTTAGCACTTCGGGACTGAAATCCCTCCGACTCAGACCGCCCAAAGATGTCATTCAGAATTATGTTAGCGGAGCACGAATATACTCGCCCTCAGGTCAGAGTATCTTGATTGAGAGAGGGAAAAGAGAGGCGTTTGCGGTCGACAGACGTAAGTTTGACCTATGGCTGGCGGAAAAGGCACAAGACGCAGGTGCCGAAGTACTTACTCAACACAGAGTAGAAGGCATCAAGAGCAGTGGGAAGAATTCCGTTAGAGTTCATCTTCGGAATGGTGATGGTCGATTTGGCAAGACTGCGATTGTCGCAATTAACGCTGAAGGATCTAGATGTGTGGTGTCCAGAAAGGCAGGGCTTCCAACCGTGAAAAAGCAGTCATTCCGTGTCGCCTATCAGTTTGAAGTCAAGAACGCTGAAATTGAAGACGACTCGGTTGAGATGTTCTACGGAAGGAAGTATGCTCCGGGCTTCTTTGTGTGGCTCATACCAATTGGAGACAATAGAGCGAGGGTTGGACTTGCTGCACGGGACAAAGCTAAGACACGATTGCAGGCAGCAATCCGTCATCATCCTATCCTCAAACAGAGACTGCGAAAATCACAAACAGAGCGAGGGTTCGGCGGAGCCGTACTTGTTGGGATGCCTATCCCTAGGACGTATGCTGACGGAATAATGATTACAGGAGACGCGGCTGGACTGGTCAAGCCAACCACAGGCGGCGGCGTGATTCTGGGTGGTACTGCCGCAAGGATGGCAGGTTCAACTGCTGCAGAAACCATCATGGAGAACGATTCCTCGGAAAGAGTCACGAGACTCTATGAGAAGAGATGGAAGTCACTGCTGTTGTCCGAACTTCGCACAATGTATTTGGCTCAAAGGCTCATATCAGGTCTGGGAGACAAGGGACTAGACTCAGTGATTGGCGATGCATATCGATATGGCCTCGTAGATATTGTTGAGAGAGAGGGAGACATGGATATGCAACAGAGAACGATTACCAGACTAATGAGAGATCCTCGCATGTTTGCCGTTGGTCTGAAAGCAATTAGGTATCTCAATCCGTTCCTGTAGCCGGACAGCCAGCTTTATGTGACAACATCTGGAGCTACAGACTTGTGAAACAGGTGCGAGAGCTGACTAAAGAGAGACAAGAAGTGCAGGAGAAAGCATTGAAAGTGCTTGAAGAATATCCCCTGTGCGATCATTGTCTGGGCAGGCTCTTTGGATGGCTGAGCACGGCGACGACAAACAAAGAAAGAGGTCACTCTATCAAACTTGTTCTGTCCATGAATGCAGATTCTTTGCTGAAGTGTGGAAAGCGGGATCTCGGTTACAGTATAATACAGACACTTGCGAGCAATGGGATGTTTGAGCCTGCAAAAGCGAGGGCCAATGCTGAGTCAATAGATTTTGAAGTTAGAGAGGAGTGTCATCTCTGTTCGTTTGATGGCGAATGCGTCTTCGACAAGATTCCTGGTGCAGTAGAGATGGCAGTGAAAAAGACGGAGGAAATCGAATTTGAGAACTTCCTTGTTGGTTCGGTTCAGAATCCTGAGCTTGAGGAGCGGCAAGATGAGCTATGTGCAGCCCATGGTCTGCTACATGCTGAGACGCTGAAATCCGATTTCAACCGTGAGCTAGGAAAGCAGCTACAGCCAATGCTTGGAAAGCCCGTAGAATTTGGAAAACCTGACATAGTGATTGTATACGATGTACCCCATGGTGATGTGAGGATTCAGATTAGCCCTCTATTCGTCTATGGAAGATATCGTAAACTGGTCAGGGGAATCCCCCAGAGCAGGTGGGACTGTGGGAAATGCGATGGAAAGGGGTGTGAGGTCTGTAATCACACGGGAAGAAAGTACCCCGATTCGATAGCTGAATACATTGGCAACCCCACTCAATTCATGTTTCAAGGTAGCCGCTTCAAATTCCATGCTGCAGGCAGGGAGGACATTGACGTTCTGATGCTTGGCTCTGGCCGTCCATTTGTGGTGGAGGTTTCAGAGCCACGGATTCGTGAAGGTAACCTAGAGCAACTAGCGCAGAGAATCAATGACAGCACTGATGGTAAGATTGAGGTAGATGCGCTAGAATCAACAGCAAGAGACCATGCACAGTGGCTGAAGGAGAATGCAGCTGAGAATGTCAAGGAGTACACCGCAATCATTGATGTGGATGGTCAGTTAGATGAGTCAATTCTCGGACGTGCACAAAACAGCCTTTCAGGAATCGTTATCGAACAGAGAACGCCGAATCGCGTTAGTCATCGAAGAAGCGATATCATTCGTAGAAAACATGTGTACGAAGTTCGGCTTAGATTGGTTGAGCCATGCCTCATCGAAGGCTCGTTCAAGGTTCAAGGCGGAACATATGTCAAAGAGCTAATCTCAGGCGATGAAGGCAGAACTATCCCTTCAGTTGCGGAGACACTGGGACTGCCGTGCTTTTGTCGAGAACTCACGGTGACAGCCATTCATTCATCTACTCCAGACCATAATCCTTAAGTGGCGACCCTAGAGGGATTGCTGGACCTCGGGGACTCTGTGGTATTTTTAGCGCACCGAGGTACAACTCTCAGTAAGATGATGTCTCATGGTCAAGAAGAGTCATGGATTCCGTGCCCGAACGCGAAGTCTGATGAGCAAGAGGGTACGGCAGCGCGGACTTAGTCCCTTAGGTAGCGTCTTGGTTGACTATGAAGTGGGACAACATGTAGACATTGTCATCAATCCTTCTGTCCATAAGGGCATGCCTCATCGGAGGTATCACGGGAGGACAGGCGTGGTTGTAGGTTTGAGAGGAAGAGGAGTTGTGGTCGATGTCAAGCTGGGCAAGGCCCTGAAGACTCTCATCATTCGACCCGAGCATCTCCGAGCTAGTAAAGGTTGAGTGTGACGAAATGCCGAAAGAGATCGTCGAAGAGGAAGAGATCACTCTCCCTCAAGTGAAGAAGCTTTTGACACAGAGGAGAAAGGAGGGTGAATTGTCCTTTCAGCAGTCAATCACACTCGAACATGCTTCAACTTTCTCAAGAATGACCCCGGCAGTTTCACTAAGACTTGTCGAACGACTGCTGAAGAGCTACGACATCACCCGCTCTCAAGCGGTGCAAGTCGCGAACATAGCTCCGACAACTGTTGAAGAATTGAGATCAATTCTCGGAACACGCACAACTGACTTGACAGATGAGCAGATAGCCGAAATAGTTGATATCGTAATCAAGAGCAGATCATAGCCTCCCTAGCAGGAAAATCAGGCCTGCCAAGGTTACGAAATGGCGCTAACGACTCAATTCATTTTGCTGTTCTCCCGAACGATTTTTATCTAAAGTGCGTGTAGACACCCACAATGCGTCCAGAAACTGCCAGGAGCGAGAATGAGTGGAGAGTTCTGAAGGAAGACCATTCGAGACACATGCATATGTCTTGGCAGTTGTCCAGCCGAAAGTGTACTTGCGTGACTCTCGCCCAAGGGGTGAAGTTGTAGTACAAGGCGTTGGCGAGGATTTCTTTACTCTTCTTGAAATGATTCCACGACAGGGAACAAGAGCGCATCCACAAGAACGGGTCTCGATTGATAAGGACTCGAGAGGGAAGATAGATCACGTGAGACGACGCATCTTCTATGAAGACTTGGCACCTGAGAGCTCCGCAGAATTGCCACTTGTTGTCGAGATTATCGTGACAAAGCACGAACGCAAGTATGTGGACTTCTTCAACACAGCCCAGCCGATTACAACTAGGATGCACTCGCTTCAGCTCCTTCCTGGTATCGGTCAAACCTTGATGTGGGCCCTCATAGAGGAGAGAAAGAAGGAACCCTTCAAGAGCTTCGATGACATCGCAGCCCGAACCAAGCTTCAGAATCCAAAAAAGGTGATCAGGGATAGAATCATCTCGGAGCTGCAAGAAGACGTGAAACGTTGGTTGTTCGTTCGTCCACCTAGGCGGGAAGACGATGGTAGAACTCGTCCGCCCAGAAGAACAACACAATGACCGGGCTGTGTGAAACCATTGCATCACAGCTCTGTGAAATCCATGCTTCGAAAGTACTCAGTTGATCCAGACAAGAGAAAGGGACAGAGCTTTTTGGTCGATCATGCTATCGCTAGAGACATTGTTGAGATGGCTGAACTGTCGTCTGAAGATAGTGTCCTCGAGGTCGGCGGTGGATTGGGTATACTTACTCACTGGATTGCAGAAACCGGTTGCAAGGTCAATGTGATTGAGATTGAACCAGGGCTTTGTCGGGCACTCAATGACACCTTTGAGGAACAGGACAATGTTGCTGTTATTGAAGGCGATGCTCTGACCGTCGATCTTCCTGATGTTGACAAGGTCATCTCAAACCTACCGTACAACATCTCATCAGAGATCACGTTTCGGCTCTTGCATGAATTGAGCTTTCAAGTCGCGGTGTTGATGTATCAGAAGGAGTTTGCAGAGAGACTAGTCGCGCAACCAGGCACATCTCACTATTCTCGTCTGACAGTGAATGCCACCTATTTGGCTTCTGTCGAGCCCGTAATGGATGTTCCCGCCACATGCTTCTATCCCAAACCTTCTGTCGATTCGAGAGTTGTCAGGATGTACCATCGCAAGGCCGGGCCCTTCGCCAAAGATTATCGAGTGTTTCAATGGCTCGTCAGGGGAATCTACTCCTATCCAAATAAGCAAGCCAGAAAGGCACTTGGGTTCTGGCTTCGAACACTGAGTCTTGACAAGTCGATGGTAGAGGTGATAATCCGGAAAACTAGTTCAGTCAAGGGGAATGAGCGTCTCAGGACACTCACGTTGTCTGATGTGATTTCCTTGGCGGATTCTGCCTTTGAGATGATTGAGGATGGCCTGCTTCCCGACCCGCGGGGCGAGTCTCATGAAGATGGATCAGTTTGACCTTGAAGTCCATCCCTCCGTCTATCCTCCGTCCGAGGACTCGTTTCTCCTGTACGATTCCGTGTCAATTGATTCTTCAGATGTTGTTCTAGACATGGGTTGCGGTGCTGGGATCCTTGCTCTGAAGGCGGCCAAACTAGGAAAGCAAGTAGTGGCAGTAGATGTGTCTTGGGATGCTGTTGCCAACACGGAATTCAATCTTGCCCGTAACAATCTCTCTCACAAGTGCACTGTAATCCAATCAGACCTCACCTCTGCGATTGACGATAGTGCGAGGTTTTCCCTTATAGCGTGCAACCCTCCATATGTACCAGCAAGCGATGACCGAACACAGCTTGATCATGCACTTGTTGGGGGCAAAGTTGGGATAGAATTCACACTGCGTCTTATAGCCGCAGTCAGACCCCACCTCATTGATGGAGGCTCAATGTATCTTGTTGTAACCTCCATTGGCAACTTCGACCTGATAACAGAAAAGATGGCGAAAGAAGGACTGTCTGTAGAAAGGATAGCAAGAAGACGCATGTTTTTTGAGGAGTTATCTGTTCTTCGAGGCAGGGTCCAGGAAGACTACAAGGAAACCGTTTTATGAAGCTCATAGGGTGGGCGAATGGACGGTTATTCTGAACCTTGAGGGGCAAGACACCATGTCCGAAGATGATAGCCAAGAAAAGGCAACTGAGAAGAAGGCCAAGGAGCAGGCAGGCAAGAAGAGTAGATCCTCGGCCACGGTCGACGAAAACAGTCTCGTTTACATTGACTACGTTGGAAGAACAAAGGACGACGGCAAAATCTTTGATTTGACTGACGAGGAAGTCGCGAAAGAAGAGGGACTGTACAAAGAGGATGGTAGATACGAACCGGTTCTTGTGGCTATTGGATGGAACTGGCTTCTCGGAGCTCTTGAAGAAGAAATCGTTGGAATGAAGGTTGGTGAGAAGAAGACCATAGAGATCCCGCCTGAGAAAGGTGCCGGACCTAGAGACCCCAAGAAGATCAAGCTGATAGCAAAGACCAAGCTTGCCAAGCAAGGTGTCAGGCCGATGAAGGGAGAAGAGATTACGTTCGGTCACGAACGCGGCGTTGTCAGTCAGGTTTTGGGTCGAAGAGTTAGAGTAGATTTCAACAGCCCACTGGCCGGGAAGACGCTTGTCTTCGACGTCACTGTCAGGGAGATAGTGACCGACACAAAAGACAAGATGATGGCTGTGATCAAGAGACGTATTCCAGGCTTGCCAGAGGATACATACAGTGTTTCTGTAAAAGGTAAGGTCGTGACAGTCAATCTTCCGAAGGAATCTAGGTACATTCAGGATGTTCAATATGCAGAGATAGGAATCGCAGCGGATTTGCTTAAGGTTCATGAGGCGGTCCAAGAGGTTAAGCTGGTTGTGACGTTCGAAAGACCAGAACCGCCAAAGACTGAAAAGGACTCCTCGTGACACTAACAGCCGCGAACCTGAGAAATGTCGTCTGCGTAACGTTAAAAAGGAGAAATTTGGTTCGAGTGATTGTCACTCGTTCTTTGACACCATATCTTTCAGATAGGGAGTTTATCAACATGGAACATGAGCTTCAGCCTCCTGCTGAGGTCACAAAGACAGGAACAACTACTGTCGGGCTTGTTGCCAAGGACTGTGTTGTCTTGGCTAGCGACCAGAGAGCAACTATGGGTTTTCTCATAGCGAACAAGACTGCGCAAAAGATCTACAAGATTACAGACAGAATTGGAGTCACTATTGCGGGCTCAGTTGCTGACGCCCAGAATATAGTAGACCTTCTCAGAGCAGAAGCCAAGCTCTTTGAGATTCAAAGAGATAGGCCTATCCGCGTGAAGGCTTTGACTCGTCTCCTTAGCAACATCATGTTTCAGGCGCGAGGGATGTATGTGGTGGGGTTCGTCGTCGGAGGCTTTGATGATGAGGGACCTCAACTCTATATGAGCGACTTCATAGGATCAATCCTATCGGACAAGTTTGTGGGTACAGGATCAGGTTCACCTGTTGCTCTCGGTGTTCTCGAGACCGCCTACAAAGATGACATGCCAAAGAAGAAAGCAATAGAGTTGGCAGTCCAGGCAATTGCATCCGCTATTGAGAGGGATGCAGCCACTGGTAACTCTATTCTTGTTAGTGTCTTGGATAAGGATGGCTATCAGGCCATCGACAGCGACACTATCATGAAGATTTGGAAGAAACAGTGAAAGATTCCCGATTGACTTGCTGGATTGGATGAGAACTCAATCCTCTCCCAAGTCAGATGGGAGTGTCTTGTATGACGGCGGGAAGTAAAAACCGCAGACCCGTGATGTGAGAATTAATGCAATCCGATGAACAGCAAGAATACGTTGATATTCGCGAGCTTGTCAGGCAGGCCCTTCCGCGCACTGCCTCAATCAGCGCAGTCGAGTATGAAGGACCAGAGATTGCTATATACTCCAAGGCACCAAAGATTTTGCATGATGAAGGCGACATGATCAAGTCACTCGCCCGCAAAATGCGAAAGCGGCTAGTTGTCAGATCTGCGCCCGAAGTCAGACTGCCTCACGAGGACGCGGAAAGAGCTGTTCGAGAACTCGTTCCCGAAGAAGCTGAAATCACGTCGGTTGATTTTGACGACTCTCGCGGAGAAGTCATAATCGAGGCCCAGAAGCCGGGTCTTGTAATCGGTAGAAGCGGGGCGACTCTTAGAGAGATTACGAGACAGACATTCTGGCGTCCTAGCGTGATCAGAACCCCTCCAATTGAGAGCAACTTGATCAAGCAGATTCGCTACATTGTTCAATCTGAAGCGGCGAAGAGAAATAGGACATTCCGCGAGATTGGCAGACGAATTCATCGCCCAACTCTTGTAAACAATGGCTGGATTAGACTGGCGGCATTGGGAGGTTTCCGTGAAGTAGGTCGGCAATGCATGTTCCTTCAGACCTCCGAAAGCAATGTCCTGATTGACTGTGGCGTCAATGTTGGGACTCCTACTAGGGCCTTCCCTCGTTTTGACATGCCTGAGTTCAGCATTGAAGAACTCGATGCAGTCGTGGTTACTCATGCACACCTTGATCATTGCGGCATGGTGCCCTTCCTGTTCAAGTATGGATACAAGGGTCCAGTCTACATGACTGCTCCAACTCTGAACCTGGCAACCCTTCTCCAGCTGGACTACCTTGATGTTGCAGAACGAGAAGGCAAGCTCAGACCGTTCAGGGATAAAGATGTCAAAGAGTCGATTCTGCACACTATTGCGCTCAACTACGGTGAGGTCACTGATATTGCACCCGATGTGCGCTTGACCTTACACAATGCCGGTCATATTCTTGGTTCTTCAATAGTGCATCTGCATGTTGGGGATGGTATGTACAACCTAGCGTATACTGGTGACTTCAAGTTTGGAAGAACAAGATTGCTGGAACCAGCTACCTTCACGTTTCCACGTCTTGAGACCCTGATTCTGGAGAGTACCTATGGACACCCCACCGACAAGATGCCTCCTAGACAGGAAGTTGAGAGAAAACTGGCCACAGTCATAAGGAGAACTCTTGAACGTGGCGGAAAAGTGCTCATTCCTGTTCTTGCAGTTGGTCGAGCTCAGGAAATGATGGTCGTAATTGAAGACCTTGTTTCCAAGAGGAGGATTCCAAAGGTACCAGTTTACATTGAAGGAATGATTGCTCAAGCTACAGCCATTCACACAACACATCCAGAGGCTCTTAGTAAGAAGATTCGTGAAATGATCTTTCATCAAGGAGTCAATCCATTCCTAAGTGATATCTTTGTGCAGGTTGACCATCCTGAAAAGAGAGAGGAGATTGTGGAAGGCGGTCCCTGTATCATCATGGCCACATCTGGAATGATGGCGGGAGGGCCTAGTGTAGAATACTTCCGCCTCCTTGCTGCCGAAGAGAAGAACACACTCGTCTTTTGTTCTTACCAGGGCGAAAACACATTGGGCCGCAGAATACAGAAGGGTTGGAAAGAGATACAGATGCGTAACCGCGAAGGAAAGACCACTGTCATACCGGTGAATCTTGAGGTAACAACCGTCGAAGGATTCTCAGGCCATTCGGACCGAAAACAGATTCTGAACTTCGTCAAACGCGTAAACCCATCTCCAGAACGTGTGTTGGTTTGCCATGGCGAAGCATCGAAGTGTCTCAATTTGGCATCTACGATTCACAAGGCGCTCAACATTGACACAAAGGCCTTGATGGTCACTGAGAACATCAAGCTCAGGTAGAGCAGAAAACATGCTTGCAGTTTGAGGAAATCACTCGTCGACTAGAATCTGACAAAGGACGGAGTCACTATTACACATTCATCGTTGATCAGAGCTATGTCTGCATTCAGACTTCGAGTCTGACCACGGATTCTCTCTATGATTCTCTTTAGCTCCAGTTGAGACTGTTCTTTCCCAACATTTAGACTTGATATGTCCAGTAGGATGATGTTACCATCTCTGACTTGGTTGACCACGTACGGGACATCCTCTAACGATTCGAGTCGTTTGGACTTGATGAATATCGATTCCAACTCCGCAAGTCGTCGACATTCATGAGCCGGATCAGAATCAGATGGTTTGATGAGTGGTGAGAAGATGCCTAGTCCTGAATAGGGCCTGGATGTTTCCTGTTCGTTGGATTCGTCCTCTTTGTTCCCTTTGCGCCTAAAGAGAAATCGCACTCGGTTTCACCTCATGAGCGACGAGACTGAGAGATGTATGAAGAAAAGGCCGAGTATTACGAACGCTTCTGTCGGTAAACCTTATCTCGTTCACTCGGCAATTACGAGTGATTATCATGTCTGGCGGCTTAGACGAAGCTTCTACGACTGCCATGCTGCAAAGCAAGCTCAAGGCTCTTGGCAACAGATATGCTGCTGAGATACTTCAGGTCTTGAACCCGAGTGAAGGGGACATCATATCGTCATTTGGATGGGACGAAATAGTTGAAGGGATTCTGAGTCTTAGAGGAATCTTGACATCGTATCCACGTGGAAAGCAGCACAGAACACAGGAGCAGGCAGAGTATGAGAAACTTCGAACTAGGTTGACGTCAGGAGGCACGCTCTACGAGAGCATGAGCAAACTCGTGAAAGTAGGGTTCGTGCAAGCGGCCGGAGAAAGGCGCAAGAAGCAACGAAGATTCATGATTACACATGAAGGAAGACTTGCACTGGCTGCAGTCGGAATCATGCATGAACCCTCCAGCGCTGACACTGAGGTCCAGAGAGCTGCGAAGATTCTGCTCAAACACAAGAACTTCGTGAGCCTGTTGCCTGCCCAAGAGAAGTTCATCAGAGAGATTGGAGAGATCGAGGGCAATCTTGTCATTCAGATGCCTCCAGGATCTGGAAAAACATTCCTTGCCATGATAGCGATTCTCCTAAGACTTCAGCGTGGCATTAGATGCCTGTATCTTACGCCGTACACGTCACTAAGCCGGCAGATAATGGACGAGTACGGTGAGATCTTCAGGAATCTTGGGTTCTCAGCAGTGAGACACGACGGCCATTCACCAGCTGACCAGGAGGACCTGAGGCAGGCCGATTTGGTAGTTGCTATCTACGAGAGCTTCGCATCAGCCTATCTCCAGGAAAAGCGGTGGACGAAGAACATTGGTCTTGTCGTTGTCGACGAGCTCACTGAGCTGGACTCAATGATCGACCAACTGAGAGCTGCTGACATCGGTGTTGATCGAAGCATCCGACTTGACTGTGTGATCACTCTGCTAAAGAGAGCTACACAAATTGTCACTCTTTCATCTCGCTTCGGCGAAACAAATCGCGTGGCGAGATGGCTTCAAGCAAGTGTGTTTAGACCGAGTGCAAGAATCATGCCGGATGAGTATATAGCAGTAAGAACCGTGGATGATGTTGAGATCTACAGTAGCGATAGAAGTCAGAGAGCAATTGTCAAGTCACAGGACTTGCTAAGCTCGGTAATGTCGCATATGGGTGATTTCGAAAAGAAATCGATTCTTGTTGTGGTTGGATGGAGGTACGGAGCCGAATCTGTTGCTGAGAGATTCGCAGAAGACTACCCGCACAGAGTTGAACAGACCACAATTGATTCAATTGTGAGTCCCTCTGACAATGCCCCAACTGCTCAACGATTGAGAGGGCTTCTTGCCAGAGGTACTGCCTTTCATCATGCCGGTCTTGATGCCGATATACGAGCACGACTTGAAAGAGCTATTAAAACTGGATATATCAAGACAGTAGTATCGACCACCGGGATCACTTCTGGAACGAGCTTCCCGTTCGATTCAGTAATCATCCTATTCAGTTTGATTGGATTCAAAGTGTCTAGGTCAAAGTATCTACAGATAGCAGGGCGCATTGGAGAATACTACCTTGCTGAACGTGGGGGAAGTGTCTATTTGCTCTTTGATGGTCCAACGAGGTTCTTTGAAAGTCCTGAGACTCTTGAATATACACTATTGCATGAGCCTTTGCATTCCCTCAAGCCCGGGCCCTTGTTCCCGCAACTTATGGCAAGCTTGGTGATGAGAAAGATATCCAAAGGCAGGCCATTCAAGCGCGAGAAACTGGAGAAGGATTTCATACAGCTAGTTAGCGAGACCTTCAGAGCTGAAGGAGACCAGAAATATGTCGATGAAATGAGGGTGAGATTTGGGCATCTCTTCGATTGGCTGATTGATGAACAGGTGATTGAGTCCCGAAAGGATGGTCTCAAGATTCAACCCGAAGCGCGAGCAGCAGTTCTTTCAGGTGTAAACATAATAGAATTCGTTCATGTGCGAGAGAGGCTGCAGCGTCTCGACACTGAAACGCCAGACAATGAACTCTTGGAGCTTGTACTTGATTTCGCGCTGCCCAGGACCATCCGACCGAAGACTGTTGATCCATACGAGATTGAGCTTAGGATCATGAATCTGGAGCCGCCGGGAGATTGGTATCGAAACCTCGTGATTGGGCGAGAACGCGTTAAATTGCATGTACTAGAACAATGGATCAACGAAAGCAATGTTGATGACATCATCAGAATGGCGGCGAAAGAAACGAGGGAGAACGACATAAGTCTGGACGAGGGCGACTTGAAGTACTTGGTCGAAATATGTAGTGCCGTTGCTGAGAATCTGGCAGACTATCTCGCTTCAGTCAGAATGAGAAAGGCAAGCAGAAGAATGTGGACATTCAGCAGGCAGCTACGCTACGGTGTCAGAGAGGACCTTGCTGAGACTGATCTATTCGAAGTAGTTGTACCAGTGATAGACTCAGGACCATCTAGGAGTCTGACGAGAGCTGAGGTTAGGATTCTATCGAATCAAGGATATCATACTGTAGAAAACGTCGTCAAGAAAGACATCGATGCTGAGAAGGCCGGCCTTGCCAGAGACAGGTTCGCAGCCAACTCCGGACTGCCAAAAGAACTTGCAAAAGAGATCTACAAAGCAGCACTGGCACACTACAGGTCGAGCCTTGGGGTCGACCAGTAGGCTTTCAGCCTCGACTGAAGGTCCACAAATCATCGTTGATGTGGTGTCTGGATAGGACTACTTTCCCTTTTTTGGCCGCGAGTATCTCTTCTGTTGACATCAAGGCAATACCGACGGCCAGAGGTTTTCCATGTGTTTCGTCCACGACAGCAACAACGGAGCCCTCTTCAATCCCATCATCAGCACTGGTCACACCCGGACGCATTATGTCTGCGCCATTGGCCACAAATTTCACTGCGCCCATATCCACCACAACCCGAGGCAGTGTGACGAATCCTTGGAGCAGGGAATGAAGGGTTGGAAAGCTCTTCTCTTCCATTTCAAAGAACAAGATTATTCCATCAAGCATTAGGATTCGTGTGCCAGTGTCCAGTATGCCAGCCTCAAGCCGTGCATCAGGAGCGATGTCAATCGACCGGTCCCCGAGATCAAATCCGATACGCTCAAGCTCTCTCTTCTGTTCCTTCTTCTTGAGAAGATGACGTCGTTTGATTCGCTCAATCTTTGGCATCGCTTGGGCAGTGTCGGCAGCCTTTTTGAACGCTACGCAGACTCCGTTGTGGTCCAAATCCATGGCGTTGTCATCGTCATGTTTAAAAGCCTAGGCCAGAGCTCACCGAAAACAACTCAAGGTGAAGGCCTAGAGTTGACCTTCTCTGTTGGTGATATTATTGAACCAAGGTAAACCCATGGAGATCCTTCAGAATTCGATTGGTGCCCAGGTGCTTGTCGAGCTGAAAGGAAGAAGGAAGCTCAAGGGAAAACTCCTTGGGTTCGATCAACACCTAAACCTGATTCTTCAGGACTCCGAGGAGATTGTATCAAATCCTGAGACTGAGGAGGAAAGTGTCACACAGATTGACACTGTAATCGTGCGCGGCGACAATGTAGTCCTTGTGTCACCCCCACCAAAGAGAGCCAAAAAGGAGTAAGCCAGAATGGGCAAAGGCACCCCAGCAAAAGGCAAGAAGAACAATCCACATCACATACGTTGTAGAAGGTGCGGGCGAAGGTCATACCACGTTAGACACAAGAAGTGTGCTGCTTGCGGTTACGGAGCCTCGGCCAAACTCAGGACCTACAAGTGGGCACATAAGAAGGTTCACGGCATTCGAGTACGCGGATAGGCTCCTAGTAGCTTGTTCTCAAGAAGATACACCGCTTCATGATTCTCTTGAAATCACTTGATTCTAGAAACGAGTCAACTAACTCTATTGTGCCATCTTGTTGGAACCGAATAGCCTTTCCTCCCCATCACTCTGCCAATCAAATAGAAACTCACGCTAATACTGATACCGACATGATATGCCCTATTCTCGGGCATAAGACCCGGCATATGCTTGCTGAATACTCATTTGCTCCTCAGTGAGAGTTGACCAGAGTCGTGGAGATGGCAGAAATGAAACCTAAAACATGTCTTTCCGACGACATTATTGAGGAGTTCATCGGTCTTCATATGGATGTTCTAAGGAGAGTCTTATTGGGTTGTGCCTTTGAAGAGATTGAGCGCTCTCTGTCCGCGAAGTTCGAAAAGCTCAACTACGAAGTGCTTGCTTCGTTCTTTTCTCTTCTCCATTTCAATGAGCGCGGCCAACTTGACAGGGCCTATCCGATTTCGCCGGTTCAAACGCCAATTAGTATCTGTGTGGAGGGTATTGGGTCAGGCTATGCTATGTGCGCAATTGACTCGCTGGGTGTGGCCTTTCTTTTTGGTGCTAAAACTGAAATCAATTCGGTTGACGCAGAGTCTGGTAATCCGATAAGGTTCACAATCGATCCGTACAAAACCCGGCCGAGAAGATTCGCCGACATTGTAGTAAGTTTGCCCATGACTGTTGAGGACGCCGCATTCTGCTGTCCCCACGTCCTCTTTCTAAGCTCCAATGGACGAGGAGATTTGTCGGAGAGCACAATAACTTTTGAAGAAGCATTAGAATATGGAAAGACCTTCTTTAGCCGAGACAATATGAGTGAGAAACTGAAGTCGAAGCTGCTACCACTTCTTCACATCTACGACTCGGGAAAGCTCACTCGTGATATTCTGATTAGGACAATTAACAGCGGCCGAAGGTTCAGTCTGCTGGGTTCGCTGTTCCCTGATGAATATGGCAGACTAATAGTGGAAGTCCTTTCTGCGAGAAGGGTAATCCACAAAACTAAGAATGAGGACGGAGAGTTTCTGGACCTCACGCCAAAAGGCAAGAGAATAGTTGAAACTTTCAGGTTTCGATAAGATGACCTCCAACAGTAGACGAGTCTTAGGAATCGTTGGAAGTCCACGCCGTAATGGGAATACGGATACGCTTGTTGATGAGGTATTGGCGGGTGCCAAAGAGAGCGGGGCCTCAACGCAGAAGGTAAGGTTGATTGAGAGGGTTATCAGTCCATGTGGAGCCTGTGATGTGTGTAGGAAGAAGGGCAAATGTGTACAGCAGGATGACATGTCAGACCTACTTGACGAAATGTGGAGAAGTGATGTCTGGGTATTGGGGACGCCAGTCTATTGGTGGGGGCCGACAGCACAGTTCAAGGCCTTCTTGGATCGTTGGTATGGTGTAATCAATCAGAGTCATTTCAAGAACAAGAGAATCGTCCTCGTTGTGCCCTTGGAGGACAACAGTGCTTCGGTTTATGGTCCGATTCTTGACATGTTCAGAGGAATCATCGACTATTTGGACATGAATCACGTTGCAACGGTTCTAGCCACGGGATTATTGGAAAAGGCCGCTGCCACAAAGCATGATGAGATTTTGGTGTCCGCAAGAAAAGCCGGACGGGAAGCTGGTCGCTAGTGTGTAAGACTAGGTTCTGAAACATGAGGACTTATCAGAAAGACGGGTACAAGCATATGCCGGCTCATAGCATAAATGCGAAACTTCCCAGAGCAGCATATGCCAATGTTTGAGATTCTATTCAGGGTTTCACATGACTGCCCATTCGGCAACATATCTCGGAGATTTCCCGACCTCAAGATGTTTCAATGGTGCAATCGAGAGCACGAGGTCATTGAACTGAAAGTGAACTCCCCGGACGAATACTCCAAGGTGCTTCAAGAAGTATCTGAAATAGCCGAGTTGATACATTCAGCTTCAGATGAAGGCAGAGTCCACCTTGTGACTCGTATGTGCCAATGCTCTCGCTTTAAAACAGTATCAACCGTCATTGACAAGTTCAACCTTCTTCAGGTTCTTCCTGTGGTTTATGAACAGGGGTGGGAGTACTATCGAATCATGGCGTTCAGACACGAAGAAATCGAAGAGCTTCTCAAGGATCTCAAGAGTCAGGAGATGACCGTAGAGGTTATCCGTAAGGTGCCATTTGATGGATTTGTGGCAAGCTCACTATCCCTTACTGCCGGCGCCGTGCTATCTGAGCTCACTGAAAAGCAGATGGACGCACTTGTGACTGCCTTTGTACATGGTTACTATGAAAGGCCCAGAAGAGCCAATGTGCAGACTATCGCGACTAAGACTCGTGTCCCTAGGTCAACATTTCAAGAGCATCTACGCAAAGCCGAGAAGAAACTTGTTAATGCACTTATTCCGCATATTCAATTGTATCGAACTCAGGCTACGCAGGCCGAATCTGCTTCTTGATTGTGTTGACAAACTAACTATCATTTGGAGGAACATTCTCGACAAGTTTCAAGTACGGTCTTGGTACTTTCCTCCAAAAGGCATCCTACTTCACCGTGGAAAGCTGTTAGCGTTCTGATTGTCATACTTTGTCCGCCGTTTCCAGGACTTTCTTGCATTCTTGGATCGGGGCGATTAAGGATATAGATTCCAGTCACTACGAAAACAAGTCCAATCATGAAGGTCCAATACATCGACTCTGTTAGGATGACCACGGCGAACAGCGTTCCGGACACAGGAACGAGATTGATGAATCCTCCAGTTCGCGTGGCCCCCAAGAATTCCAGGCTTTTGAAGTAAATCATGAACGCGGCGAAAGTGGCAAGGACTCCTATGTAGAGAATGTTAATCCAGAAGGTTGGGTCCAGAATGAAGGGAGACTGCCAGAATCCCTCAAAAAGAGATCCGACACCGAAGAATAACGCACCAAATGTGAAACCACCAAAAGCGGCCTCGGTTGCTGATAGACGCTCTGTTGTCAACTTTGCGAGACTTGAATACAGTCCCCAAAGAACCATTGCTGCAACAAGAATCAGATTGCCAATCAAATGACTGAATTGGAAATCAATGAGTGATTGAACTCCTATCACAAACATGACTCCGACAAATGAGATTACAAAACCAGAATAGTACACTCGTCGTCCCAAACGTTCCTTATGGAATAGGTGAGCAAAGAGACTCACCGTCGCTGGACTGATTCCCGCTATGATTGCCCCCTGTGCAGACGTCGTGAATCTAAGTCCGTTGAGAAACAGGACCCCATATCCGAAGATACCTGTCAGTCCTAACAGCAGCATAAGAACGATGTTGCTCTTCTGGAAGAATCTACGCCATTCAGTCCTTTGACCAATCATCAGTGGAACGAACAAAAGACTTGCAACGAGAAAGCGGAAGAACCCTATGGTCATGGGGGGTGCCATTGTAACTAGGATTTTGGCTGAGACCCAACTACCTCCCCAAAACATCATCGCTAGACAAAGCGCAGAATAGTAAGTCAAATCCTTTCCAAGCAGTTTTCATACCTCTCATTTTGTGTCCCGCATCGCGGCCTAGGTAGGAGCAAATACAGCGGCTAGTGGTCTTAGCCATTCTACCAGCATGTGCCGGGGGATTGTCTCGAGCCTGCTTGCTTTCTTGGAGAGTACAAGAATGTGCAGAGTTCGTAATGCGCTGTTGATACGATTATTCTATCGGGCCGGGCAGAAGAATAAAAGAAATGAGTATCTTCTAGTGGGTGTCGCATCTGAATGAATACAAGTTGGTGGTAGAGTGAGTGGGAATCTGGTTTGTCTGACGAAGTCAGATTTGGCCAGGGGTGTTGAGGTTCTCATTGATGCATTCTGGGATGATCCCTTGAATCTGTACTTCATCCCTGAAGGCGAGGATCGTTATAGAAGGCTAAGTGAGTATTTTCAATTCCGACTCAGGTTTGCCATTATCTACGGTGAGGTCTACTCCACGTCTCCCGAATTAGAAGGAATTGCCGCTTGGTTTCCTCCTGGTAGGAGTGATATGACCAACTCCCGGGTAATGCGGGCAGGTGGTTTGAGACTCATGCGGCACCTGGGAAGAGAGACTATCACTAAGATGAGCAGCATAGGTTCTCTTACTGCCAATGTGCGCAAACAGCACCTTCCTGAACCTCATTGGCACCTGTTTCCGATTGCAGTACACCCGATGCATCAAGGTAAGGGATATGCCAGCACTCTGATGAGACCAATGCTTGATAGGATTCAGGGTGAAGGTCTGCCTTGTTTTCTTGAAACTCTAAATGAAAAGCTTGTATCTCTGTACGAACATTTCGGATTCGAAGTCATCTTCAAAGAAACAATCCCTGAGGTTGAACTCTCAAACTGGGGCATGGTTCGTTTACCAAATCCTTAGCAATTGTCAAAGTGAGACTCATCTGTTTCTTGAGATTACTCGCTTCACAATTCCTTTGACAACATCCTCAAGTTAAGCGAAGTATAGGTCATGGGCAGGTGAATCAGCCGGGTGGATCTTCGTACCAACTAGTCTTGTTCTGTAGTGAACTCTGGAACATAATTGAGCTTCGGAAACCTTTTTTCTAGGCTCTATATGCACTGCAACTTGCAGTGTTGTCATATCCATGATGTAGCTTCAATACTCCCTCGGTAAGTCTGAGAGAACGCAATGACTTCTTGTACTTCAACACTACTAGGAGAGGAGAGAGTGGCTATGGCTCACAGTGACAGAGTCAGAAGATGCTTTTTGTCACTGGCGCTGTTCACGTTCTTGTTGGCCTTAGCGGCAAATGTGACACCTGTCGCATACCTTGATGCGATGGCTCATCAGTCAGATGTGGTGGTCTCAAAACCTGAGAGAAGGGAAATGCGTCTTGCAGGCACTCCACATGATCCCATAGTAATTGATGGGGATGCCAACTTCTCTGACACAGTTCTGCTTGAGGGGTGGCCTGGGGACGGTTCTCCTGAGAATCCTTACATAATCGACGGGTTGGACATTGACCTTGGTGGTGCAGCTGGTGACTGCATAAGCATCAGCAATACGCGAATCAGCTTCATTATACGCAACTGTAATCTCACTGGTGCGGGGTACTGGGGCCCTGATGAATGGGACTGGGATCTTGGTGAGAGAGCTGGAATCTACTTAGAGAACATCACCAACGGGGAGCTAGTCAACAACATCTGCAACAGCAATGGACGGGGCATCAGTATCGAATCCTCGAATTCCATCACAGTGTTCAACAACACCTGCAACAGCAATGGATGGGGCATATGGCTATCTGACTCAGATTCCAGCACCGTGGTGAGCAACACCTGCAATGGCAACAGGGCAGATGGCATCTCCCTTCCCGATGGGAGCTTTAATACGGTGTCCGACAACACCTGCAACGATAATGAATGGGGCATCTGGCAAGTTGGCTCACATTACAACACAGTGGTGAATAACACCTGCTCCAACAACGTCTTTGTTGGCATAGACGTCATTGAATCCAATTCCAACACTGTTTCCGACAACACCTGCAACGGCAACGACATTGGCATCAACCTCGATACATCATATTTCAACAATGTG
>CP070761.1:2192901-2195788 GCA_020348985.1 Candidatus Thorarchaeota archaeon
ATTTATATAGAGGATTGCATGGCGAGAAGCGTGGGGAAGCACTCGGAACCTTCTACTGCTCAATCTGAGAGAGACGGTCATCTGTATTCCCTGTCGCTCGTCCCTGTTCTAGAGGAGGACCTTGTCTCGGTGGATCCATTGATGTGATTTCGTCGTTTGCAGTAGTGGAGGAGTCGCCAGTCAGCTCTTGCTCTGCCGGTATTCTCATTTCTTCTTGAATGTGATGAACTTCAGCAGTTCATCTCTGAGAATGAGGCATGTTCTTTTGAGGTTGTGTCTGTGTTCAAGGGTCCAACGCGTCAGTTTCCTTTCCATGACATCGAGAGGGCTGAGGAGAACTTGGAGATCAGTGTTCGGTCTTGCCAGTATCGACACTTGATAGTTGGAAACGTGCCCACTTGCGCAACGTATGTCAAACACCCAAGTCTCTTCGCCTCCAAATCTCTTGGAAGCCAATTGGCTCATGTCTATTTTGCTATACATAGTGCTTGAGTAGCCTTTGACGAGATCCTTCAGGAAATCATCAAAGACTCTCATTTCCCCCAACTGCAGTTTCATAGGCACTACCAGATTCACTTCCCCACGCTTCACCTCTATTATGTCCTTCATCGTCTTGCTTAGTCTGCCGCTGGGAACCGCAGATTTGACAGCCAGCCCAGGGGGCAACAGATATCCGAGCAGTGAAGCTATTGTGGCTACAGAGAACGATATGGCGAAGGGTCCTCCGCCTATCATGTTCTCCTGGACCATGGAAGGTAACGCAGATCCAGTCACTTGGGCAAATGCATACCCGAACACATAACCGAATATGCCTCCCATTATGCCAAGGACTAGCCCTTCCGCAAGAATGATGAACCTGATTCTTGTAGGGCTCGCCCCCATTGTGAAGATTGTGTGGATTTCTGGCTTTCTCTCCGCGATTGTGCCCAATGCATTCGTGACTAGAAGCAGAGCTGTGATGGCTATTGGAGCGATGTGGACTTGCCAGTTGCCCCAAAGATTAACGACTGGCCCCCCAGAATAAACTGCCGTGATGGAACCGTCTGAGATAACATGCACCAAGTAGCTGGACACGAAACTTGCGGCATCTGTTTCCCAGAAATCCAACCCCGCAGGAAGGATTTCATCAACAAAGAGAGTTGCATTCTGCGAATGTTCCTTATCCGTGACTATCGAGATCTTGTATATCCTTAATTCACCGAGAGGAAAATCATTTGTTGAGCCGATGATAAACGAACCACCCGTTATCTCCTTGGTTACCGGGTCAACAACTTGGAACAGGAATGGACTCCCGTCAAGATCCTTCAGATCCTCAATTGCCCTCTGCTCCTCAAACACGCCCTTCACCGTGAACCTCCTATTGCCAAGGAGCAGTGCTGATCCGGCTGTCAGGTTGTACCTAGATGCGATTTCCGATCCGATCAGGACCACGTTTGTATCTTTGGGCTCAATGCAAGGCGCACCCAACACTTCGGAAGCGTCGAGATATCTCTCCATGAAGTAGGGATCAGTCGCAACTAAGTTGAATATGCTGAAATCGCTAATAGTGAGACCCTCCAATGTATGAAGACGTACAGTTTCCACTCCGTAAACGCTCATCGAATCGACCCAATCCTTCGAAAACCATGATATCTCATGCGCCTTGAAAGGCTCATAATACACTGTCCGCGTGAGAACATCACCACTCGTCGCGTCCGGTTTTGTTGTCACAGCCATCTGCCTGTAGACTACTAGACCACTAGATACTCTTGGAGAAAAGCCAGAGACAGGAACACGATGAGTTGGCTCTACTGAAGCAAAGGTCAACAGACACATCGCTGATGCCGACACAACTATTATCGTCGACAAGGCGAGCGTCGTCTTCATCTTTCTTCTCCTCAGATTCTTCATGCTCACTCCGAAAACCTGCGAAGCCAGATTCCTCAGGTCAGTGAACATAGACACAACCACGATTATGACCACGATCGCGATCTGGACAAACTGAAGGAGAAAAGACAGAAAGAAAGGCGCTGTCAACTTCTCGACAAGAAAACCGAGGTTGAAGATGAAAAGCCTGAGCCCTGGCTGCGTAGGTATGAAGAGAGTGAGCACCAGCGGAAGCAATATGGCAAAGCCGATGTTCCCCATCAATCTGTTCTCAGTCAACATACGAGAGACAGCAAAAGAGAAGAACACAAGCACCACAACAAGCGTCGGCGTCCAACCGAAGGTGCCAGAATAAGCATTCATGGTCTCCAAGTATGCGTCTCGGTACAAGTTCCTTGCAGTGACGAGGTTGCTCATGGCACTATCCGAGTCTTGTACCTCGAAATTCTGGGCAGCAAGTTCGTATAGGTCAGAAACTCGCCCCAGCTTCCTGTAGAGGTTGGTGAGTTTGAATCCGTAGGGTTCGAGCGCATCAAGCATTTCTGTTAGGATGTTTGCCTGAGCAAGTGCCATAGATCTTATGAAAGGAGGCGTAAGGTCAACAAAATCTCTTTCGCCGGGATCCAGTGAGACATGCGTCATCAGGAGAAATTCGAGATATGACAAAGACAGATTGATGATCAACGGTCCCTGAGACGGAGCAATCGCCAAGTTCATATCTCTGTACTCAACGAAATTGGAGAAAAGCGGGTCAACTTGGAGCCGGAAGTCAAAGCTTCTCGCCTCATGCATGGGATTGTAGATTTCCAGTATTCGTCCCTCGCTCAGGAAAAACTTCACCTCCAAAGTTAGAGCCAAGCCATTGTACTTCGCAGGAAGTTTGATCCTGTTGAAGACGTATGCTGACATGTTGAAGGCTGCAATCTGAGGGTTCACGGCGGTCCATCTCCCGTCCGCGACTGTGAACTCCTCCTCGGCGGCGATCTTCTCCAGTACCCAAATGCCAGAAAAGGAAATTGAT
>CP070761.1:2195888-2211959 GCA_020348985.1 Candidatus Thorarchaeota archaeon
GGGCTTGGCGTGTACTTGATTTCCGACTGATGCACTCCAGTGTGGACACGGTCTTCACTCATAGAATCTCCTCTCCAGTACTCTGAGGTATCCTGGCGCGACCCTCACCATGTATCCAATCCACACAAAGACTGCTATCCCTATAGCCATTGGAACAATGAGCAAGAGAATATCAATCAGCTGACCGCCAGCGACAACTGTGTCATAAAGCTGCATTCCAATGAAGATGACCGGGATTGATACGACAAACATCAGCAAATAGGCCATGAACTTCAAGGCGGGCATCAACGAAGGCGGCGTGCGAACCCTGACAAGTTTCTCGGCATTCTCTGGCAGGCCTTTTCGGAGTGAAAACATGAGATCTGCTGCTGCCCTTCCCAACGGAGTCAAAGTGTATCGTAGACGACCATTCTTCTGAATGAACCCCTCCATTTGTTTGAGGTGGTAGTTTAGACGCCCCGTTGAAGAACCGAATTCGCCCAGCATGTCTGTGTAAGATGCCCCATCTTGGCTGTAAGCCACAAGTCTCAGGATATCACGTCTTACCGTATGAGCAAGCACTTCAAACACAGTTGCTTCGACTTCCTCATGCATTGATTTAACCCTAACCCAGACTATGCACAGTTTAGTAAAATGCCTTTCTGACTAAAATTCCTTGATTGCTCCAGTTGTCATGAAATCTGAAGCAGTCTATACAATTCACCGATCAAATCGAGATAGGCCGGGTTACAGGAATCAATGACCTTCACTGCCTCATATAGGTCACTGAGGTCCAGGCCAAGCTTAATGACTAGATGTTCATTGTCAGCAAGCCATTCCCCAATCACTCGCTCGCGTTCAGTCTTTATCCTTAGATACTCTTTCGGAATCTTCCGAAAATGAGAAGCCTTAGTTCCGGGAACAAGTGCCTTGGAGAACTTGGTTACTGTGCCGAACAGCTGCTCATACTTCTGTAGGCGCATTTCGGGATCACTGATGAAGAGATGGCGTGCCACACGTCCATAATACGCCACCTTGTGACGTCCTTCAAGTATCTTTGAGATGATCTTGATGAGTCCTGCTTCTTCGAGCACTTTGAGGTGAAAGTACATCCCAGTCTTGCTGACCTTCTTCATCCCAGCCTCCTTGAGCCTCTCTCTTATCTCATCGGCACTCATTGCTCGACGAATCTTTTCAACACGGCTGGGAGTGACAAGCTCCTCTTGTACACCCTCACGAAGAATGCGTAGTATAGCCCCTCTGGCCGGATGTGATCCAAGCACGTCCTTGCTTGCATTAATGAACGCAGTTCGAGGTATGCTCTCCCAGAAAGAATACAGAATCTCTCTGTTATCCCCGGAAATCTTCTCGCCAGAACTCGATATCTGCACAATTAGCCACCCCAAGAGGCCTACTATCGCTCCTCTGCTGGAGCCAAAACTGATATATACTTTGTCCATTCAAAAAGGATTTGAATGGTAAGCCGTTCATTTTGCATTTGAATGGTTCCTCAACACAGTTGTCTGCTAGACTGGTTGTGATAGGATTGAAGAAGCGAAAGTTGGGTAAGAGCGGAATTCAAGTGAGCGCGATGGGAATGGGCTGCTGGGCAATCGGGGGTCCCTTCATACATCCGAGGCACGGATTTCTGGCCTATGGCCAAGTTGATGACAAGGACTCCGCGGAATCAGTCAAGCTGGGTATCGAGCTCGGCGTTACTTTGTTCGACACTGCCAACGTCTACGGGTGTGGAAGGAGCGAAAGGGTTCTCGGTGAGGCCTTGAAGGATTACAGATCCGACGTTGTCATTGCCACCAAGTTCGGGTCAACATTTGAAATCAGTGAATCGGATTCCAAGACACCTTGTAGAGCCATTGGGCGGGATGTGTCGGCCGAGGGGATAATTGAGGCTTGTGATGTAAGTCTTGAGCGCTTACAGACAGACTACATAGACCTGTATCAGTTGCACTCTGGCGACCTTGAAGTAGAAATGGTGCCTGATGTAATCGAGACGCTAGAACATCTAGTAGATGAAGGAAAGATAAGGTTCTACGGCTGGAGTACTGACGATCCTGAAAGGGCTGCATTGTTTGCAGACGGGCAACACTGTGCAACTGTTCAGTTCGGACACAACATGCTCTCACACAATGACGACATGATTGAGAACGTAATAGATGGACGAGGACTATCCGGCCTCATCAAGGGACCGTTAGGTTATGGTCTTCATACTGGCAAATACAAAGATGACTCTGTCTTGCCAAAAGAGCATATGTGGCACGGTACGAAATTCAATGAGGGAAAAGTGCGTAAGGTGCGAAACGCGTTGGAAAGGGTTCGAGAGATAGTAACTAACGATGGGCGTACTCTTGCGCAGGCCGCCTTGGGCTGGATTTGGGCGGAACACGAGAGATTGATCCCGATTCCCGGTTTCAAGAACTCTGATCAAGTTCGAGAGAACGCAACTGCCATGGAGTACGGTCCGCTGAGTAGCAAACAGGCAAGCGAAGTAAGAGGAATTGCAGCTGAGCTCGTCGAGAGCAACTAAGACACTCTGATTGAGAATGATGGATGTGGGTGTGATGAGATTCGGCTTTGTTCTGGAAAACTACGGAGAGTTTCTTGACAGACATCACCTAATCGAGACTGCAAAATGGGCTGAGGAGTCCGGCTTCTCATCAATTTGGGCCACAGATCATGTACTCCCTCCAAGAATCAACAACTTCCCGCGATTCAACACAATTACCGAGGCAATCACAACCATTAGCTTCTTGGCTGGAGTAACAGACAGGATCAAGCTGGGAGTGTCTACACTTGTTCTTCCACTCCGCAATCCAATTCTTGTAGCCAAGCAATTGACTAGTCTTGACTATCTGACCGATGGTCGTGTGATGATGTCCTTCGGCGCGGGCCTCAGTGAAGGAGAGTTTGGCTTCATGAACATGTCCTTCTCCAACAGGGGAAGACGATTCGATGAAGGTCTTGAGCTAGTGAAGGTCCTGTGGTCAGGAAAAGACACTTTCAAGGGGAGACATTACTCCTTCGAGGACGCGTCGTTCAGTCCCAACGATCCGGATTCTCATAGAATACCAATATGGATAGCAGGCAACAGCGAACGAGCATGTCGCAGAGCCATCAAATATGCCGACGGGTGGCATCCTGTGAATCTCCAAGCGTCGGAAATAATAGAGAAACTAGAAGCATGGGATATTGAGACTCCTAGCAATGGCTTTGAGATTGCTTTAAGACGAACAATCTTAGATGTATCTGCACTGAGGCCTCTCTTGGACTCATTTGAGAGTACTCTAGTCAGCTATGTGCTCCTCAAGCTGCCTAGAGAGAAGAAATCGCTGCGGCAAGTCGCTGATGACATGGCTTCGTATGTCTAGTCAATCGATGAAGATGGAATGTGGTAGAATGAGCCTCAAATTTGGAATTCAGATCGGGAACTACTTTGGTTTCGACTATGAGACCATCATGAAACTTGCGCTGACTGCGGAAGAGACTGGTTACGACTCTCTCTGGATTAGCGACCACTTCTTCATCGACAAGAACCCCGAAACAACGTCCTGTCTGGAAGCATGGACCGTTCTCTCCGCGCTGGCATCTATAACAAAGAAACTCAGACTGGGCACGTTGGTCACTTGCAACGGATTCAGGCATCCCTCAGTCCTAGCCAAGATTGCTGCAACTGTTGATGTAATCTCAAATGGCAGATTAGAATTTGGGATTGGGGCCGGCTGGAAGAAAAACGAGCATGTCAACTATGGGATTCCGTTCCCTAGTTTGAAAGAGCGAATGGATAGGCTAGAGGAATCAGTTCAGATCATCAAGAAGCTGTGGACCGAACCTGCCGCCAGTTTCGACGGAACGTATTATCAACTCAACGACGCGTTCTTTGCTCCAAAACCAATTCAACAGATTCCTCCTGTCTTCATTGCAGGCCGCGGTGAAAAGAGGACGCTCCGGATTGTGGCAAAGCACGGTGACTACTGCAACTTTCTCTACTCCGTTGAACCTGAAGAGGCTGCCAGGCTACTGGGGATTCTAAAAGAACATTGCAAGGCAGTTGACAGGGACTATGACGAAGTCGGCAAGTCCTATTTTGCATATGTCATCATGGGTGAGACAGAAGACGACCTGCACCGACTCTTGGAGCAGATGGCGGAGAAGCGAGAGATTTCGATTGATGAGCTCAACAGCAATTTTCCCGCGAATGTCTTTCTGGGAACACCGGAGGTAGTAGAATCCAAGTTTGAGGAGATGATAGGTCTCGGCTTCGACTACTTCCAGATTCAATTCCCATACCGCGATGATCTTGAGCAGTGTAAATTGTTCGCCAGAGTGCTTTTACCCAAGTTACGGTGATAAGAGCACGCAAACCTCTTTAGCTAATCACAATCATGCAAGCTTAGTGAGGGAATCCTCGCTCTCGATCATGAGGATGGTTGCGTGGAACTGACCGACACCGAGGGGCACACAGTTGAATCTTCATTGAATGCCATGAACGCCGAAGCAATCGCCAGAGAAATCTTCAGCAGTTTTGACCTATCTCTTCCGACATCAACTGAGCTGATCATTAGAGAACCTGTTCCACTGCCCAAGGCGCATGCTGAGATCACAGAATCGGGAATACGACTTGTGGCCGCTTCTGAAACGGAGGCAAGACGGGCTATTGGCAGGCTGGCAATCAAGAAATCATGGCCGTGTTACAAGTGGATGCTTGCAACTAGCCTTGGTCTATCCGTATGGCTTGCGATTCTTATTGACTTCCTAATGCTGGGCTCGGCGCTCCTGCTATGGATTAGTCTTCCTCCTGACTTATCGCTATTTGGTTCTGTGGTAGTCATCATTGCAGCATTTCTTCAGAATCCATTGATGTTAGCAATGCCAATCATGAGCAACAGGGCCAGATATGAACTGGAGGAACTCATGTCAAGTATAGATGGAATCTCGGAATTTGACGCGGGTGACTACTCGTATGCAGATTATACGGTAATCCTCGCCATTGGTTTCGCACTGATCTCGTTGCTGGTCATTCTCCCTTTCGCAGAAACGAACAACGCTCCCGTGCTTGTGTCCTTCTTCCTGAACATTCTAGTCATGTGGATCCTGGCTCTGTATCTCAACTTCAAGGAGTCAGATATGGACCGATGCAAAAAGTACTATCGTGAGCTCTACAAGGACGAAGAAATGGAGACGCCCAAGACGCATGAGACACCAGCGGAACTTGAAATTAGGGAGACCATCTTGCGCTATGCACAAGAGCTTGAGTTCGAGGGCTTCGAGAACGAAGAGGCGTCTGAACCTAAGTCAGTCGAAGTCACGTTTATGAAAGTCAGCTCTCCTCAATGCAGAACCGCTGACTACGTTTTCGAAGACGATTCCATTTCTTTCCAGATTCTGGACCTCAATACACGTGTTGCCAAGCAATTGACTATTGCGACACTGATCTGGCGACATACTGTTCTTGATCGGGGGATGAAGATGCCTGGTGTTCAAGTAATAACTGGAGTCCTTCTTCCTATCGCTTTAATCCTGCTTTACATGCTCACTGGCTTCATCGTCGGAACTGCAATAGCTATTGCTGGCGCAATCGTCTTTGTCTGGGCCACACTTCGTGTGATCGAAATGGATGCCGGAATTGAAGAAAGGGCCTATACGGCGCTCGAAAGCACTGCTCTGTACAGTCCATACGAATTTGTAGACTATGCACGGATGGTATTTCGCAGAGACCGACGAGGCGCTATCAGATTCATTTATGGCGTTGTTGGATTCTACATGATCCTGATACTGTTTGCCTTTTGGTCTAGCTACTGGTCTCCTTTTCCTTGACTCTCTGAGGAAGCAATCCTGGGAAGACCATTGACTGAGAGGCAGCCGTGAGTGAGAGTGAGGGCCGGTTGGCTTCTCAATCAGCTACACTTGGGGGGAATCCCGTCTCGAGCGTAGTTCCACCACAGCAATTACGATGATAATGCCTCCCGCGATGATTATCGAAGCTGTTTGCGGATTGAAGCCTGGAATGTACACTTCGACAATGACTGTATCTTGTGCCCGACTCCCTTCATCGTCATGGAGTGAGAGGGTGAGATTGTACCTTCCTATGCCCAAATCGTCGAGAGAGTGCTCAATTGGTCCGCAGCCTTGAAGGCTACGTGTTTCAATCCTCTCTCCATTCACCCAGAGATTCAGCTCACAAGGGCCACTCCACACAATCCACGTTATCGTTGTACGATTTGTCCCTTGCGGCACCAATACATTGTCTGGACTGCTGATTATTGGTGCAAACTGATATCTGGCCTCCACCATGCCAGGAAAACGGTCTATACTTCCAGCACTTCCTTCAATCACTACCTGCCCGCTAATGCTTTCGCCAAGCCAGAAGTTACCAATGCCAGAGCCGTCGTCCCACTTGTTGTCAGTTCCAGAATCTTGTGCGTCGTCATCATTGTCAAGCAGATTTCCGTAGACCGTGTTGCTTGTGCCGAATTGTATGCTCAGACCGTGCAGATCGCTACCGCTGATGTAGTTGTACGTGAAAATGCTTCCACTATCTCCAAGCACCTCGATGCCATTGGAGCAGTCCATAACTCTGTTCCCAGTGTAAAGGCAACCTACTGAATGATCAGCCCTGATGCCTTCATTTGGAGATTCCACAATGGCATTGCTTTTCACAACCGCGCCGATTGAATCGGCTACGAAGACTCCATACGGAAATGGACTCTGAATGACATTGAATTCCACTGTTGTGGTTGATACCCCCTGTAACCAGATTCCGCCAACAGAGAGGAAGTTGTTGTACACAACTCCGTTTGCTATGTCTTCTAGGTGTATGGCAAACATGTACGATCCAAGAGAAGTGACCAAAGAGCAGTTCTCAATCACGAACCACACATCTGTGTTGAAGACACTGATGCATTCACCACCCGAGAATATCACCAAATCGGAGATGACAAACGGATTTACACGCGTACCTGCACCTGGCCATCCTTGTGACTCGAAGTCATCATTGGATGTGATGAGAATGGGGTCACGTGAGAAGTCTCTTGCATCCGACCATAGCTCGTCAGATGTCTCATAATCCGTAACAGTCTCCACTGAAGATACTGAGTCGTTTGCTGTCCCCATGAAAAGGACTAGCAGTAGGACAAGGATGATTGGTGCGATCTTCCTACTGAATCCCAACTACAATGTCTCCCGAATTGCCATGTGCAGGAACTCGCTCTTCTGAACCTGCTTCTTTTCTGCTTCTGCGGACGTCCATGACAACAACAGTTCTTCACTACGTCTCGACTGGCTTTCGTATTATCACTTCCGATTCAAATACTGATTCTGCTCATCAAAGACGCCCATTCGCTTCCGGTTCGGCATGTGTGGAAACAACCTTAAGAAAATCGGTGAATAGAATGCCGTGGTGAGCGGGAGTGAAGTATGGGTGGGTCCTTCTTGTTCTGCTTCTTCTGCCCTATAGTATGAAACTCCCCTTTGTACCAAGCCGCGTGTTGGATAGCAACACAGTTGGACTATATGAAGCTCAGACAGATTTCGATCCAGAAGGGTACATGGCGTTCAATATCAGCATTCATCTAGAGCTCGTAGGAATCAATGAGTCGTCAGTGTATCATGACTGTGCAACGTCAGAAAAGCTGGTGGCGATCAGATTCAGATTTGTAGATGGTGGAATTACGGATCGATGGATCATCAATAGGACTATGGCAACAAGCAATGTGACTGTTCCTCAAGTGGAGAATGATACCTATACTGAATGGACTGAACAGCTGACTCATGTCTCGGTTGAGCGGCGGGTAGAGAACTTCCAGCTCGGCGATAACACATTCGAGTTTGCTATCGAGTTCGAGATCGAATTTGCAGAGGAACCTGAAGCAGCCCACGAAGAGATTGAGTTCGGATGCGTAGTTCACCTGGATGGAACGGCTTCTCCAAGTGGTCCGGAATATCCAGGTGGCTCCACATCTCCAGGTGATCAGGCTTTTCCATGGTCTGTTGTTCTTGCTGTGGCAGGTGTGGGCTTGATTGTTGTCATGGGAGTTGCGGTTCTGAGGATGAGAACAAAAAAGAGCTCGTAGATGTTCCCTGATTTTCGTACAGCACTCTTCAATTTGAAAGCAAGCACGTTGCGCTGTTATGATGCTAAATATGCCAATCCTGTTCAATTCAATTGAGGATTTGAAATGCAGACTCTAGAACAAGTGAGCAAGGAACCTTCAAGCAAGATTGAGAGCGCCCAAACCAGATTCGAAGTCATAACTCGAAAATGGTGGTTCTTCGTCTTGCTGATTGCGCTTCAGTTTGCTTCTCCCTACACATCAGTCTCAGTTGACCCGTCTGAATATGGTTGGGTCACTGGAGCGGTTCTTTCTGAAGCGTTGATTTATGACATGAGCTTTCTCTATCCAATCTTCAAGATCGCTCCCATCTTGTTGGTCGCGTCGCTCTACGTGTTCAAGAATCGGGCATCTCGAATCCTAAGTGTTTATGCCGGCATCACGTACGTCCTGTTTGCCTTCCTCCAGAGTATGGCCTTCACAGAGGATTATGGTTTTGCTATCATCTTCTCAAACCTGTTCATGTTTCTCCTGGTTGCTGCGGCGTGGTTCTGGGAAGCAGCTGCCCAGAAGAATGATCTCTCGTCATTTGATATCGGTCTCTCGAGAGTCTGGGTTGTCCCTCTTGCCGTTGCAGCGTTTTGGTACCCCTTAGAACCTGTCACACTAGTGCCAGATTTCAACCCGCTCTACCTAATCACAAACATGGCTGGCCTGGCTTTCTGTCTCATGACTCCTTTGTACCTCTCAGTTCTGATTTTGGCCTTTCCAAATGTCAACTTGGCTACAATGAGAGTTACGAGTGTCGTAGGAATCATCATTGCATTCTACAACATCTTGGTGAACTTCGTGATGTTTCCGGAGCTGCTCTTCTGGAATGGGCTTCTGCACATCCCACTGCTTGTCATCTCGGTTTACTCTGCTGCCTTGTCTTTCCGTCATCGGGCTCCATGACTGTGCCGAAACGTGAGAATCTTGAGAGCTTTTGTATCGGAATAGATTTCAATCACCTCTCTATACGGAAGTCACGCGTTTTACACAGAATCTTTTGGGGTTTTTCGCGTGTCCGAAGAAGTCAAGGTCTTTCGGTATCGTTGGGCAGTACTGCTTGTGTTCGGTCTGGTCTTCATGATTGGGCAGATGATGTGGCTTGTATTCTCTCTAATCCGGAACGAGGTCACTCCGGTCCTGGGACTGCCTCCAGGAGACCCAAGCGTAGTTCTACTTACCGCTTCGCAGCCTCTTGCGTTCATAATTCTCTCGATTCCTGTAGGACTGCTTGCAGATCGAAAGGGACTGGTTGTGGTGGCGGGACTCGGCTCGATACTCCAGGCGTTGTTTGGCACCCTCAGGATATTCATCATCAATGACTTCATCTTGATTTTTCTCGCCCAGTTCGGTCTCTCGATTGGCTCTGTTATGATCCAGAACTGTATCGTCTATCTCAGCGTAAGCTGGTTCCCAAAGGGCGAGCGAGGACTTGCAACTGGAATAAGCACACTCTTCATGCTCCTTGGGATGCTCTTGGGAACAGCGTTGAGCATGATTCTTTGGACTGCTCCCCTCTATAGTGACCCGGGCTACACTGTGTTCCTCGCTCAGGAAAACTTGACCTGGATACTTCAGCTTGACGCGGCATTGGCCATTGTACTGACAGTCATCTTCTTCGCCGTCGCAAGAGACAAGCCTCCGCAACCTCCAGACATCGACGTGCTTGCCGAGGCGACTCCGAGCGTCAAGAGGATGCTCAGGGACAGGAACGTTTGGATCATCGCAATCGGGTTCTTCGCGGGCTTTGGCATATTCATTGGTCTCACAGCGATCATCGAGGAACTGCTCTTGAGCTTGGGGATTCCGGTTGAGGCAGGTCTTGGAAGTCCAGCTATAGTCATGATACTCCTCCTAGCGTTTGGAATAGTCGGCGCTGTGGTCGTGCCCGGAATATCCGACAAGATTCAGAAGAGAAAGCCGTTCCTTATAGTCGCAATGGCTGTTGGCACTTTTGCAACTCTGATTCTGGGAACAAGTACGATGCTCGAGCTCACTTATGTCTCATCCGCGATTCTAGGATTCTTCCTGATTGCAGTGATGCCCATAGCTCTCTCTGTCCTTGAGGAATTCGAGACTGTGGGGCCAGACCTGTCAGGCGCGAGCACAGGGCTGGCATTCTGGTTCGGCAATCTTGGCGGCTTCCTTGGATCGATTCTTCTTGAGGTATTCAGGGTGGGAACGTCTTACTTCTACTCAGTGCTCTATCTTGTCGTCGTAATGGGAGTGGCGACTCTGCTGATACTCACAGTTCCCGAGACAGCGGGAGGGAGCAAAGAGAACCCATAACGTTCCTTTGTAGTCGGCATGGCGTGAGCTCCGCAGATGAATGGGGCCTCCAATCGTGAGACTGCCTTGTCATTTCTCAGCACTGTGATGTTAGGAAGAATCCGAGAGGCATACGACAGGGACGTCAGTCAAGACTTCACCCACCGCAACTCGCGTGTCACTGGGGTATACCGATGGTTATGACTACTGGGAACCGGGAGGGGCTCCGGATGATGACTGGGATATCGGAGCAGATTGATATGCAATATGCATCATTAACGGTGTGATTGTACGTATCACCTACTCAGAAGTTACCCCGTAATACGTCATCATGTTGACATCGAGGCCGCTCAACTTGAGATACATCCAAAGCTGCATTTTGTGCATTGCAATGTGCCGAGTCATCTCAGGAATATAGTAGGCCCAGTTGTGCTCCTCTCCCGTTTCATAGAACGGGCGCAGATTCTTCGCAAGCAGCTCGTCGTCAGACATTTCGGCGAATCGTTCGCTTGCATCCTCCACGCCTTCATCGAACAGAATAAGGGCGTCGTCAACATCTTTGCACCATAGATCCTTCTCCACCTTCTGCGCGGCCTCCATGGATTCTAGCTCACCTGAATAGAAACTTGGGTCTAGTGTTGGGATCTGTGCAATATGGTTCACCAATGCCTCGAGAGTCCTCAATCCCTTCTTTGGTGCAAAGCGAGACTTGGCCTTTCTTGCTACGTCAATAACGACTCTGGCCTGTTTTGCCTCGTGTTTGAAACTGTCCAACAAGACTTCGACTATACGTGTCAATCTTGCACCTCCTATCAGTCTAGGAATGAGCTCGGCGCTAAATCAATCTCTCGGCGTGATAGAGATTTGATTCCAGTGAAGCGCCAAGCCAAAGAGCTCTCAAGCAGACTGGGTCAACACTTCTATGAATCCGGGGCTGTCGTTTCTAACAGATGAATCATGGTCTGCACTGCGAAAAGGATCTCCTGGCAAGCGTACTCTCCAGGCCTGATTCACAATATAGATGCAAGGTGCTAATCTTTGCTATTACTTCTCGGTTCTGACAATGCCTTCTCTTGAGCCATCTTCAATAACCGATGGGGTGAGTGACCACTCATCACGCGGTTTCTTACATATTTCCTCTTAGAATTGATCTTGATTTTTTCCATTTTTTGTGTCTCCTGTTCGCGTGAGGCTAGTCTATTCTGCAGTCTAGGTAACTGCAGTAGCCGAAAAAACAGACGCTCCATGGTCACAATCGATACCGATTTGGCCGTGCTGTGGTTCCAAGTTAACCCGTTAATTCTTCTCTCACTTTCAGTTATCTAACGTCCGTGGGTGGCCTAATAAACCTAGGTATCTCCTCATTGTACTTCGATTCGACGTCATTTTGTGACGGGAAGCTTGGCTTGATCCTTCAACCAATGTGGGTGGACACCAATGCTCTTCATTAGAGTGTCACACGGGAAATCATCACACTGTGTACAATACAAGAGGCCTCTATCCTTTCTACAGCATGTATTGATTTCGCAATTAGGCCTACTCTCAGTCCCGCAACCCTTGCACTCCTCATTCATGTAGTATCTGCATGAACCACAGTAAAGCAAACAAGGAGTTGCCAACGTATCAGAATCCACAACCGTTACACTCCATATTGCTACTATCACTCTATACGATTCTGAAGAACCTCCGTTGCTCAGCGCGCCATCTGTTGAGGTCAATCTCAAGCTCGTCAATCCTCGGTCGATTAGCATAGTAGAGGGGCTGTCTCATGTCATGCAAGTTGTGTCTTCTCTTGCAGAGCCCAGATTTCCGGAGAAGCTTCAGAGCAAATGACACTGTCCGTATAGGAATCTTGACTCTGATGCTGAGCTCACCGGGTGTGAGTGGCCCTTCCTTGGCTAGTTTGTCAAGTACCAAGACAGCACTCTTGGGAATCTTAGCAGGTTTCATTCCAGAACCCCTCTTCAGCCGAAGCTCATATCCAGCAATGAATTTGTTACACTTGTTGTGTGTAACATTACGTTAATAAGGATTACTTTTGTTACACTGAATGTGTGTAACAAGTACTAGAAGCTGAAAGCCAAGGTGGATTGCATGCCTGCGGACAGAGATGAGCTAATCCAAACCCTAGTCGATGAGATGGGTCTCACTCCATATGAGGCCAAAGCCTATGTGGCAATTCTCTACCATGGTCCGTTGACTCCGAAGGGTGTGAATCAGAAATCAGGAATACCAAGACCAAGGACATACGATGTTCTAAACAGTCTAGTGGGCAAAGGGCTGCTGATGGAGCAACCTGGAAAACCCCCCAAGTACAGTGCAGTTGATCCCAAGATTGGACTGAAGAAGCTGATGGAAGATCTTGAAGAGAAGATGGTTCGAGACGTCAAGCATGGATGGACGGCTGTAGAGTCACTCGTATCTTCCCTATCAGGACCATACACCACAGCAAAAGATGAGACATCAGAAGAGGATTTGGTTTGGGTCACGCGGAAAGATCGAGCAATGATTGCACGCTACAGCGAAGCTATTAGGAGTGTGAGAAAGGAACTCGTAGTGGCGACGGCTTTAGCAACTCCCCCTGATAAGGAAGTGTTGGCGGCGGTCAGACACATCCTGAAACGCAAGAAGTCATCGAGGGTGATACGTCCCATCGGTTCCAACTGGTCAAAAGACGATCTCAATGAGTATGGGGAACTGATCAAACTTGGGGACGACATAAGACATCTGGAGTACGCTGGATTGACCTTTGCAGTTTTTGATCGAAAGGAGGTTGTGTTGTGGCTGCCACCTCATCCGTCCACAACGACAGTCTGGATCAAGCTACCTCAGCTAGCGGAAATCCTAATGTCCCATTTTGAAACACTATGGGAGCAGGGCAAACCTGCAGGGCCCCTACTCAAGGAGTATTTGGTAGACAAGTGACTGGCAGAACACGCTCATATGATCGGGGATTCTTCGGCATTCTCTAGTGAGTCGATTTGTTCTGTCAAACTCAAGATGTTATCTCTGAGTAGAACCGCAGTCAATGGCCCAAATGGAAGAGGAAGCACAGGTATGAATGTCTGTGCAGCAGTAGGAGCACCAAGGAATAACCCGAGATGGGCGGCTGTCCATATGACAGTCACTATCACCATGGCTAGCAGAACGCCCTTTCGTGTAGACCTTTCTCTTGAGAGTCTGCGAAGCTGCCAAGTCGCTGCTATGCCAGCAATCAGGGCTGGCCCTGAAATGAGAAGTAGCTCGCCTGGATAGGGGAGGATGAACTCGAAGGACAACTGCATTACCTGAGGCCATAAATCCAAACGTCCGAGAAAGAAGAAGAAACTGAAAACGTCACCAAGCCCGTAATCCTGAAACGCTATCGCATTGGGTGTGAAGAAGACAATCAAGATAGGAAGTAGTTCGCGGTCGGTTCTCCTCGTTCTCAAGTCGAGGACTTTGTCTGTCGTAGCTGGCTCTTCGTGAGTGTCTTCAAGTGCCATAGACCCTCTCCTCACTACCGATCCATGGTCACTCCACAGAATGGGCAGGCAACGGTTCTCCCTGCCTTCAGTTCGTTGACAAATTCAGCCGGTAGGCTGCCGGCGCACATAGGACAAAGCCAAGCACTGAGCTTCTGACTAATCTCATCAATCGCAGGCATTATCATTGCCTCGTCCTCGCCTGACATCCTGACTCTGCAGGTAGCCCCTGCTACACCAGGTCTCCCTGTTATGATGATGTCTACACCGATGTTCTTCCCAGTGTACTTTCCTGCAGCCCATCCGATGATTCTGGTCTCTGTATGTTCGCCGACCTTTGTTGTCGAGCTCTCGACCTCATAGAAGTTCGTGTTCTTCAGAATCCTCACTGTCTTTTCGTGCATCTGTTCAGGAGTCCAATCATCAACTTTCAGAGACGCTTCTCCATGTTCAAATTCCGTTATCCTGAGTTTGTAGTCTTCCGGAGTGATGCTCTCTGGGCTTAGCAAGTCGCAGACGGCACGAATTGTGTAAGGCTCGGTTGTCATCGAGTGTACCTGTCCGCTATGGTCAACGTAAGACACACTGGCCACAATGTTACCTTTGACACAATCTTGAGTCGGCAAGAACTCGAAACTGGGACTTCTGAATCCCTTTGGGTCAATCTTTGGAACTATCTTACTAATGTCACCTTCGAGATTCAGACTGTCTCGTGGAAATGATGAGATGGTAACAGTCACATCGGTGATCACACTGGGGGAGTTGTTTACGACCTTGACCTTGTATCGGAATCTGTTACCGACAAACTGTGCTCCTCTAAGTACCTGCACTTCGGTGTCCGGAACCAACGCTGGCTCAGCTATTGCCTCTTCGTACGGTGGTATCTCCTCTACAAGCTCGATGGGCACCTCGGGCAGAAGCGGTTTCCTTCTTCTCTTGAGAACAATAACGACTCCCACAAATAGAACTATCCCCGCTCCCCCTGCCAAAATGCCTGCCAGTGTTGCGTCTGGGGGCGGCGGAGGAGGTGCCGTGGTCACAGCGGCAATGTAGACAACTGTCACGTTGTGTTTCGCTGAATGGCCGTATGAATCAGATACGACCAGTTCATAGTAGTGTTCGGTTCCAGCCATGCCTACAGGGACGTCGAAGGATATTGCTCGGCTTGCAGGAGTATCTGTAATCACGAGTACTTGGTCCCTATAGATGCTATAGGAACTAGGATAGCTGCCATGGACTGTCCAAGTCAGACTGTACCCTTCTGTGTTCTCGGGCACTTCAAGGGACTCCTCACCAACGATTACTGGTGTCAAGTCCGATCTGCTATTCACAGAGATGATTATCGAATCACCAATTTGAGCTCCGCTGACTGCCCAAACGGTCATCATCACGTCCCAGACACCTGGTGGGAAGTCGAAGAGCTCAATGGTGATACTGCCCCCTTCCCAACTTCCAGAAGCAAACAGCGTCCCGTTCCGTTTCACCTCGTAGTGGGAGGGATGGGCATGAGATGGAAGCCAGGTAATCGAGTATTCTTCGTCACCCTCATCAATAGCAACATCAGTTGGGTGAGTAATCGTTGGCAGAACATCGGTTTTGGTCACCCATACCGTATCGAAAACGTGATGATTCGCGTCATCCCAATAGTCAATGGTGATATTGTGGTGACCTACCAATAGTCCATCTAGGCTCAACCAGAAATCATCATCCGGATTATAAGATACACCAGATTTGGCCACTGTTCCGTTTCTTAGGATTCTGTATCCTCCCGGATCAACATCATAGATTCTCCAAGCTACTGCATCACCTGTCTGATAGAAGTCTAGCTCCAGGTCGCCTGGGTGCGTTATCATTGGAAAGATGGGGTCGTAGATCTGAGGATGGTGGTCATAGCTGCCGGCCGGTCCGCCTATGAAGTACCAGCCAGCCCCGGAATAGTCGCTCCAGAGATTGCCCTGCAAGACTCCATCGTCCCAATAGTTGTTCGTCCCACCGTCTTCAACAACACTGTGGACGAATATGTTGCCCACAACGAAATGATCGGAACCAGCCAATACTAGTCCGTTGCCATGGCAGAAGGCGAACAGATTGTCAACAATTGTGAATCCTGTACACAGCACATCATCGTCTAAACCATTGTCACATTCCCACATGCGATTGCCATTGAATTCGATGTCACTGGAATTCTGAGCGTCGATTGCGTTCCCATTGTATTCTAGTGTGTTGTTCAACACCAGTCCCTTGGA
>CP070761.1:2212059-2216629 GCA_020348985.1 Candidatus Thorarchaeota archaeon
CTGTCACAATATGATTGTTGAGGACAATGTTGTTGCTTGATACTACTATCTCGATTCCACCGTGCGAGTCCCATATTGTGTTGTTAACGATTCGATTGTTTTCAGAATACTCAAGCCTAATAGCTGCGTACGTCGTTGAAATGTTGCATGATAGCACAATGCAGTTTTGAACGTCATCCAGGAGTATCCCTACCGTCGCTCCGATTAGTTCACAATTCTCGATTATAAAGTGTGCAGAAACGCGGTAGATTGCTACGGATGCATCCCCCAACCCAATTATCGAAAGATTTGATATTCTAAAAGGGTCTTCTTGTGTTCCAGTGCCTGGCCATCCCTGATCTCGAAAGTCTTGATCGTAATTTATGACAATCGGGTCATGTGCAGTCAAATCTTGACTGATGATGTGTTTTAGGCCGGAATCAAGCTGAACCTTCGACATAGGTTCTACTTCTGAGGGCGGATTCGTGCCAGTAATATCTGATTCAATCATGATTGCCTGAGGGTCGATGGAGGCGGTGAAGAGCATTATGACTAGAAACAGATGACTGAAGCCCAAGTTCAATGTCACAGAACTCCATCCACGCCTGTCTTACTCATCATGTCACCAAAGGCCTCCCTTTCTGGGTCAGTCAGAGCATGCGCCTATACGTACTAAGAGTCTAGTTTAACTGTTTTGACTGTAAGGCCATGAAAGAGATACTCGACAGAAAGAAGTCACACATCAATCTCAATCCCTGTCTGTTGGTTTTGATTCTGGGAATTCGCCGGCATCAAGTTTCGCCTTGCCTCGTGAAGCATTGAAAAGGCAGTAAATAGCGAACATTCTCTATCTTTACTTTGACCAACCTCTCTGCCTCTGCAAGCTCTCCGTTGGTCCTCAGGGCCTTGATTCGGTCGAGCACATCCTCGTTCGAGTCCATCTGGTATTCCTCTCAAACCGAAACGACTGAAAACCCAAGTACGACATATTCAGTAGCTCGATTGATCATTTCCCATCTGGCCGCTTCAACTCACTCGGCAAGACCAGACCTTCTTTCAAGCAGTCTTCGGCGGATTTGAGGCAGTTCTCGAGCAATCAACACAACGACTATGGATGCAGTCGATATAACGGTCACAATTGACACTGCAGTGTTGGCATCCACTAGAACCACATGTACGAGGATAGTGTCAGATATCTGTGAACCCGTGTTGTCGCTGAACAAGATTGTGAAGTTGTGAGCCCCCAAACCCAACTCTGGAATGGGGACATGGATTGCACACGAGAATTCAACTTCGTCACTGTCAATCGGCAATCCATCAAGCCAAATCGTGTAGCTACCTGATTCCACCGTCCATATCACCCAGTGGATCGTGGGCCTTGATACATTCCCAACAACAAAAGTGATGTCAAACATGCTGCTTAGTAGTGGCAGCGTATCCGTTACAGCCTCAATGTGTAGAGGGTGAATGTCGGTACTACCCGCTCCGCCGTCGATGCTCACTTCAGGTTCCGTTAGTGGACTCCAGCAGTTGCCAATGGAAATGCCATCGTGCCACACGTTGTCGGACCCTTCGTCATATCCTTGAAAATTGCCGTTTTCGCTTACGAGGTTGCCGTACACGTAGTTGTCCCAGCTGCCAGAGCGCAGCGTGATTCCGCCAACATCATTGAACACGACTACGTTCCATGTGACATTGAAAAGGTTCGAGGCATCCAGGAAGATTCCTTCTTCTTGACCGTGCGTGATGACATTGCTGGAAATGATGCATTCGGATGATTCCCATGCATACAATCCGGAACCTCTCGAGTATTGAATAACATTGTCCATGACTGTGATATTTGATGACCAGTCTATTACCACCCCTGTCTGGCAATACGACATCTCATTCCCCAAGACTGTTGCATGAGCTGATCCACCTATGTTGACACCTCTCCATGCATCGTTGACTACGTTGTAAGAAACCTCAAGGTACTGTGAGTTCCAGATGTTGATTCCTTCACTACCTCCGGCTATGTAGTTGCCTGTCACTTCTATGCGCGCACTATCATGGATGTCGATACCAGAAAAAAGGGAGTTGTTCGAAATCTCGCAGTAAAAGCTGTTGACAACAAAGATTGATACCCACATGTTTTGGCTTTGGAACTCACTATTCGCAATAGTAATTCCCAAGCCCTGCCAGACAAATACAGGAGACCATGATTCAAGAAGAGTTATGCCGTCAACCGTGCAATTCTCTGAAGACACTATGAGGATGGGATAGTCACTCCAGTAATCAATGTCAAGGTCCTTAACAACACAGTTCTCAGAAAATGCGATTGTGATAGATGATGAGTAGATTGAAGATTGACCGCCTGTTAACGTAACCCCGTCGCACTCTACCAAGGTGACTTGCCCGAATTCATCGACTTCGATGAGAGTATCTGACAAGCCTCTAAAGTAGGCATAGGGCTTTCCGTTGACAGAGTTTCCTTGGAAATCATGAATCCAGCCTTCCAGAATAGGACCCAGAAGCCAAAAGAAAACGTCCCAGAGTCTATTGTCAACGACTGTGAAGTGAAGGGAATCCTCTATTCGAAAATGGGAGTACCATCCAATTATCTCATTCCTTGCAATGGTACAGTTTGATAATTCGTAGAACGATAGAACGGAGCCGTTACTTCTAAGTGTGCTATCTGATATAGTCGCGAAGCTAGAATTATAGAGATAGAGCGCATCCCATTCCGCTGTGACTGTGCCGTTTCGGAATTGGAATTCGTCTGTGTCGTAGATACTTGTGCCATAGTATTCTGACAAGAGTTGGCATTTGCTAAAGGAGATGTTACTGGAATCCATGATGCTTACAGGATTCCAGCTGCAGTTGACGAAGATGTTCACAAATGCCACATCTTGACACGATTCTATTTCGATGCCGCGATCATAGTTCTGCAACGTCACATTATGGACATCGATATCATTCGAGTGGATAAAGAGAATGGTAATCATGGACGATGAGTCGTTAGACCCTTGTACAGCAATACGACTACTATCTATAAAGAAGAGCTGGCTGAACTGCGATGCATCGAGAATAGCATCATTAACGCCAAAGTAGTACCCAACAAGCCTACCATTCAGGGTGACATTCTGGAATTGGTGGTTCCATTCCTCGAGAGTGTCACCGCGGATTCGGACACTGCTTTGGACAAGTGTCGAGTTCGATATCGTCCACCGCTCGGAGTAATAGAGGCGGAAACCCACCTCACCATCTCCATCCATGGTAGTGCTGTCAATAAAGCAATCATCTGAATTCCAGATTTCGAAGAAGAATGACCCTGTCATGGTGCATCCGATGATATGGACATTTGAGGAATCCATGACTTCCATCCTGGGGCCAGTGTAGATGTCACCTTGGGGTTCAAGGAACTGATTGTCTTCAACTGTGACTGTGTCTAAGTTTGTTACTATCAGACCCTGATAGTAGGTCTCAAAGTAGTTGCCTCGGATGACATTGTCAGTTGATTGACTGAGATAGACTGCGACGTCAGAATCTGTGATTGTATTGTTAGCGACTAGGTTGTACTCGGAATTCTGAAGCGTCAAGGCAGTTCCAGTTGAAGAGAAGTCACATGATCTCACAATGCCGTTTCTAACGTTTATCAGACCTATCCCTCTCATTCCGTAGTTTCTCATTCCGATTAGCTGACAATACTCGACAACAAAGTGTGCAGGCACATTATAGATCGCTATGAGTGTTTCAGCAATTCCCGGCTGGTAGGTAATGCTGATGTTCGAGATCCTATACGGGTTTTCCTGCGTTCCGTCACCAGGCCATCCCTGACTCTGAAACTGCTCCACCGTATTGATCACGATTGGGTCATGCGGAGTGTATTCCTGGTTGATAATGTGGGTTCTGTCGAAGTAATATTGGAAATGCGTTTGCGCCTCGCCCTCGGTACCGACTGATAATCTCTCTAAGGAAGTGTCCACATCAAGGAACCCATGAGTAGGATGGCCAAGGGCAATTGAGAGTATCAGGACTGTGAGCAGAATCATACGTACTGAACTCAAGACGCTTTCTCACCACCCAAGTTCTTTCTCATCACCGGACTTCTCTCTCCCTACTCTTACTCTCAACATCCTCTCAAAGTAAGGAGCTACTGTAAGATAGAGTCTCGGGCTTTTCAGTAGCTCGATTGGATACCGAAGAAATAGCCAAGATGAGTATGCTTGGGTGGCTCGTGAGTTGGTTGATGCATCATGTCACTCTAGAAGGTCCGAGCCTCTACGGTGAAGGGACCACCTAATTTGACCCGATTCTCGCTTCACCAGAACGAGAACAACGGCGGCAGTTGCAATAACCGTAATTGCGGGAATCACGGCGACGCCTTCATAAAAGATTACATTGACAAACACAGTGTCCTTTTTGCTGTCGCCTGAATCACTTCGAACGACTAGGGTGTAGTTGTGAGAACCCAGGCCAAGTCCAGTGATGTTGGTGCCGATAATGCCAGATCTGTCGATGGTACCTGAGTCTAGAGTAAGTCCATTCTTCAGAATCTCATACTGAATCGATTCTGAAATCCAGATCACCCACTGTACAAGTCTCCCCTCAC
>CP070761.1:2216729-2218196 GCA_020348985.1 Candidatus Thorarchaeota archaeon
TGGCAGGAGAGAAGGATTACATGATTCCCCTAGAGAATCTAAAGCTAAATGAAGACGGACTTGTATGGAACCGGAGGAGGGTATACCGAACAGGAGATGATAAGACTGGGTCAAGTGGATAATGGTGGATATTTCGATCATCGCGGAGATAGATGGTGGTTCTGGAGCCTTTATGTTCCGCGTATTGTGCCAGGTGTTGATGGCGTGGCGATCCATTCAGACATGGCAGACTCTCCAGACATGGATGAGAATGGTTGGAACAGATGGGTAGGGGCAGTGAGCGGAAGCAGAGCGGTAGATGGGCACGTTACATCGCATGAGTGGGGGCATTTGATGCATATGCATGAAGGCTATTTCGCATTGACATGCTCAACCACTGAATGTGTCTATTTTGAGCCAATAGGTAATATCTTCTCAATCCAAGTCTGCCAATATCATTGGTTTGAAACATGGGAGAACACGCCCGACCATGGACTTAATGTCCCACATTGGACATATGATTGGTGGACGCAGTGATGATACCATTGCAATGGAGGTGTGAAACGTTACGCATCGGTTCCTTGTAATCGACAGAAATAGAGGACATTCTAAGTTCGAAGGGAATACTTGTAGTACATTCCTCTTTGAGAACCATGGAGAGAGAAATGGTGCCGGGAGGATGCATCCTTTGGAACAGCAAAAGGTGGTGTTCGCGCAACTACTACATTCTGCTAGAGCTATTACGTTTCTAGCTCTATCATACATCACCTATACAATCTACATGGATGTGATCTCGGGGTCAGTAGCTTCGGCTACGACTATGTTGTTTCTTTTGCTTGTAATCTTTTCAGGTGGCGGAATTGTAGATGTAGTGTTTGTTGCAGAGCTACAAAGGAAAGGCCTTGAACAATTGACAATGAGTTTGGTTTTTGGCACGTTGGTTTCAATCCTGAGTGTTATGATAATACTCCCTATCCCTATATTCGTACTTCCAAACCTAGAATATCAAGTACTAGCTTGGACTATTCTGATACTGTCATTGATGGACATCACAAATGGGCTACAATATCGGATTGCAAAAGAAGATGGACTGATCTCGCATTCAGAGTGAGTCTTCTCCTTATGACAGGGTCCATTTCATTTCAACATTCAGACAACGTCGGTCCATATGTACAAGAAGCGGCATTAGGAAGGATTCTGGAGAACTGTATCAATTGTCTCACAAGACTATGAACGACCACGCCATAGATTGAGTATCAAAGGATTCGCATCTTGCATATAGCTGGGTCACAGAACAGGTTTGGCCCAAACCATCTCAATGGACTAATCTTTGGTGGACCGGGGGGGATTTGAACCCCCGACCTTCTGGATGCAAACCAGACGATCTGCCGGGCTGATCTACCGGCCCATGGTTTCGTGTGTAGCCGTTGGTGACCTTTTAGCCCTTACGCTCCAGATACTCATCTCTAACCGCATCCATCCATAACG
>CP070761.1:2218296-2219873 GCA_020348985.1 Candidatus Thorarchaeota archaeon
TTCTCTCAATGCTGCAATAATCGACTATGTCCAGTCTATTCCCCAGACGACAATGGCTGTAATATCCCTGTCTTTGAAAAGTTATCGTAGGAACGTATCTCTGGAAGAAGAAAGAGTCGAGAGGTCCCACGCACCGGAGCTCCATAGAGATTGGGTAATTCGACTCGTGACTAATCATCTCCATCATGTCTACCAATCCTTGAGTGTTGCAGTAGGCTCGATTGAAGCCGAGTTTGTGTCCTTGGACACCAATATTGATGGCCAAAGTCCCTCTAGATTCGAGTTCATGCAGGTGTTTTCGTAGGTACTCCCTAGATCCTCCAGCGGCACCTTTCGGTTCCTCCGCTCCGAAGGTGCAGAATATCACGTTTCTTCTTAGGTGTTCTTTCTTAAGCAGCTCGCAGACTCTGAGTAGTACAGCTACCCCACAAGCATTGTCAGTCACACCCCAAGAATAGCGGACAGAATCATGATGCGCAAACATGTAGATTTCTTCGTCGCCCTCAACATCCAGATCCCAGACAAGATTTGCGGAATAGACCCGCTTTTCCTCCACGTGCGACACTAGAAATGCCTCATCATGCGGCTTGATCCGATACAGACTCTGCTTGTCTATTGTTGCGGCAACCAGCCTTCCCGATTCGAGCCATTTCTCCCAGAACATTGTGTAGTTAGGCGCGTCAACCAGGCGGTCACTCAAACCAAAGAGAGCTCCAGCGACCTTGCAAGAAACCAAAGAGTCGTATTCCTTCCTTTGATAGAAGTAGTCAGGGTAGACCACTATGCGCCCCGAAAGACCCAGAAGCATATCAGGTTCAAGACTCTCTGCAAAGGCGATATTCCCCTTGATTTCACCGGATATTGAATAGCCTACTGGCATAACCTCATATCGTACGTTCCCAATCTCGAGGTGACTCTCAAGGGGGAAGGACCCTTGAAAAACAAAGACCTCGCGTCTGACCCAGAAGCCAATATCTCTTACGCAATCTTCTAGAAGACTCAGTGCTCTCTCTTCACCCTCAGTTCCTGAGACTCGTGGCCCTGAAGCAAACTCCTTGACGAAAGTCTCTGTGTCAAACCTCAAAGGTCGGGTCCCCTCATACACTATTGTGCCACTTGAAAGGTATATTGCTTGTCCGGATTGATCCTCTGTTCTTACACACTCATGTGTGTGAGCAAGAGAGTAGGAGTAGAGAGAGAAGTAGCAGGAGAAGGGAGAAACGGCAAGAACTACACCTTTCCCTGCCTTGCCCTCTGACGCTCTCGCTCTCTCCAATCACGCACAGCCAGACACAATGCACACGTGCAAGAATAGGTTGTCTCTCGATCGACAACACCCCGATCTTGACATCCTCAACAAGGCATGCAGACACAGCAAAAGAAATTGTGCCCAAAATCGTCAGAAAAGCTATTAATAGGGTTAACTCAGCTTCATCTTGCCGATTGGATGGTCATTCCTAGCTGATCTGTGAAGGAGGAAGGTTTGATGAAAGGGACAGAAATCGCCGAACTTTTCGAAGAAATAGCGCCAGTAGAGATTGGGCTCCCATCAGACAGAGAAAGAAGAGTCCTTGGAT
>CP070761.1:2219973-2239302 GCA_020348985.1 Candidatus Thorarchaeota archaeon
AAACCTCATACTGTGGGAAAGGCAGTGTGACTTCCTTGAAGCTAGACTGATGCAACTCTGGTTCATTCTAGGATTGCTTCATAATGGCAATGTATTCTGATAGTCTTGCGTCATCTTTAATCAAATTGAAGAAGTTCCTGCTCGATTGCGTGGTAATCTCGTCAGCGGTAGTATTGCGAATCTCGGCTATTCGTTCCGCAACCATCTGCAATGCCTCATGTGGCATTCTCCGGGGAGATCCGCTTGGACCATCGGTCTCTATGAGAAAAAGATCATCAGGAATCATAGTTACTGTCTCAAGGCGTTCCTTCCAACCCCTAATCTCAGATTCATATGATTTCAAGTAGCTTCCATCAAAGGCAAAATACAGATCTTTGTCAATGATCTTCTCGACCAAATCGATTGGGCCATAGTAATCATGGATGATTCCATTTCGGATGGAGTATTGTTCTAGCATATCGAGGACCTCAAACTCTGCTTCTGCAACATGGAGAATCATAATGGTATCATGCTGCTGTGCAGACTCAAGGAATATCTCTAGAAGAGATTCCTGCAAAGGATAATGCGAGGCATCCAATGTCCACTTCCGGTCTAGACCAATCTCTCCAAGCATCAGTGCTTCGTCAGCAATTCTCTTGATTGTATCAAGCTGGTCGATGTGCTCATGTGCGAACATTGGGTGAACTCCAAAGGCCGGAAGAATGAACTGCGAAAGTCCTGCTAGTTCCAATGTTTCATTATAGGAGAGCATATCCGTTGACACTGATAACATGAGTACTCTATTCTCGTGTATGTCCTCTAGTGCTCGATTGATATCCTCTTGATAGAATGAGAAATGATTGTGAACATCTACCAGCATTCCAGCAACCTCAGGTTAAGATCTAGGTGCAGATTGTTTCGAATATCATGCTTCGTGTCAGTGCATACCTAACTCCTACTCCACCCAACTTGTGGGACTGACATTATTCTGTTTGGAATTGATATTGGTTAGAATGGTGAGATATTCCTTTCGCCATTATGCAAGGTTGATTATGTCGAGCCCCTTTAGGGATATGACACCTAGCCAATGACATTCGGCACCATTGCTACCAGCTCTTGAGTTCACAGACAAAAGTCTCGCTCGCAGTCGTACTGGTGACATCTGTATCGAGTCGGATCCTAATCCGTCTTGCAGCGGAAGCAGGGTTCTTCAAGTTGCACCTCGGTGGGGCGCCGAAGGCGAGTCGAGTAGTTCAATGTGCAAGGTTACTCGCGGGAGACTAGGATCAGCTTTACCAGAGTTTGGCGTTCTAATTAGTGGACAAGTCGTTCTAATCCGTGGGATAATATCTAATCGACACTTTAGAACCATGGTGACAATTCACTTGAATCAAGCAATTGCAGAAACAGACGTGCAGTCAGAAGACGAGGAAACTCCTGCTAGACAATCAAGACTGACGAGCATTGCAGCATCGCTCTTGCCCTTTCTACAATCTATTCCGCCGCTTGCAGCTTGGGGAGGGTTGATGACAATCCCTCTAGTAAGCTATATTGCTCTTCTCTTTGCTTCAGGCCCATCTCAATTCGCTGAGGCGTTGTTCCTACTTTTCTTCGGAGGTTTCCTGTGGGAACAGATTACTGCTGTTCTTGGTCTTGGGATACTAGTTTACTCATTCGTTCACATGAGACTAACCAAGAAAGAGGGTCTGATCACAACGGGTCCGTACAGATTCGTCCGTCATCCGCAGTATTTGGGCGTAACGTTGTTTACGCTGACTCTCACTACCCGTAGCTATTGGATAGGTACCAACACATTTGGAATGAGTTGGATTGATCCTAAACTGACAGTCGTGATTTGGTTTGGAACGCTTGTCGCCTACATAATCTTGGCATATGTAGAAGAGCTTCATCTCGCCAAGACTTTCGGAGCTGAATTCGAGGATTATAAACAGAAGACCGGCTTCATGTTCCCAGGTCTGAAATCACAGAATCTTGGGCTCGAAGTCATTGTATCTACTCTATTCTTCTCGGTCGTTCTTTTCGCGATAATACTCATGCCTACACCCATGCCACCTCCCGGCCCAATGCCAGGTCCAGGTGATGCCACAGCCCCACCATTTTGAGAAGAGAATAGATGAGAGAGGCCGTGTTTCAGGTTTATTAGGACGAAGGACCATCTTCTAAGTCAGATTCTTCATAGGGGGAAGAACTCAGTGAGTCCTGAATCAATAATCACAGATCTTACTAGAACTTTGAAAAAGGAAGAAGAAGACGCGAAGAAAGAGCGTGTAGACAAACTACTGTCCAAATACAAATCAGAGATTGAAGGGTTTGACGCGAACCAGCAAACTCAATGGCTGTTCTGGAATGGACAGGAAATTGTGGAGAGAGTAGCTGATGTTATTGACGGCAATAACAAGGCAGCGGTGAGATCTAGACAGTATCACAATCTGATCCTGTTCTTCTCAATCCTATCAGCCGCTGTACCCATAATCGTTACAATACTCTCCGTTGTGTATGAATGGAACTACTATGCCCAACTAGTGGATGCTGTCTTTCCATTGGTTGTTGCAGCTGTTCAGACAAAACAGAAGCAATGGCTAGACTGGTCAGTGGCAATATCCAAGGTTGACCACCGTTATAGAGTCCTGCTAAGTTCTATTATCATTGACATTAGCACGAGAGCCTATGATGAAAATGCAGAGACGCACAAGATAGAAGCTGGTAAATTAGATGGAATCCTTGTAGGAGCAAGAGTCCATCTTCCACTGTAAATCTGGTGTGCATGAAGCATCATATTGGACTGGTCGATGTTGCCAGTACTCTGGAGAGTTTCAAAGGGTAACAGGAGTGAGGTTCGAGAACCCCCCACTTGCTGTTCAGCTCAATTACAACAGGGCCATTCTCGTTTCTGAAGATTGCGAAGCTGCCTTCAATCTGATTGAAGTGTCCTCTAGTTTCCAACTGTCTAATCAGATTGGCAAATTCCCTGCTGCTAGCCGCAACAACATTATTGGCCCCATTCCGAGGTTGTTTCGGACGAAGTGCAATCTTCATGATTCCTCATCGATGAGGCCGCTTCGGTACCTTATCAGATAATCACTCGGCAGTCAAGAGTGTTCTGTGGCTATCGACAGTCCGAAGAACGAAATGTATATCGTATTCGAGGTCAAACTTAAGTCAAAGTCCAACTAAAGGTAAGGATCGGGAAGAATGAAACGGCCTTGGAGTCTACTCGTTCTGACGATTGTCTTTTGGAGTTTCATGCCTGCTCCTGTTCAAGCCTTTAGGCTCGAAGGCCGAATGGTCGGAGTCTACGGAGCTTTTGTGAATGAATACTGGGACGGTGACGATCCAAATAACGTCACTCTGGAGCTCTCCATAGGAATGAACGGAATCAATGAGGATTCTCCTTACTACAACTGTGGCATTACAGAAAGGCTGAAAGCGGCTAGGATGGAGGTCCCTGACCAGGGCCTGATTGCTACAAATCAACTGGGTTGGACTGTTGCACATAGCAATCTATCTAGTATGTACCAGCCACCCCCAGGCGAGAGATGGTACCCATTTCTCTTGGCCTTTCTGACGAACTTCAGCTTGACGACTCGCCCAGGAGACAATCTGATCAGTTTCACAGTTGAGTGTGGTACTCTAATTGTTAATGACTCAGGGTACTTCACAGTTACCGAGTCTGCTTCTTTTGATTATCTTATTCATATTGAGTCCAATGGGATGAATGGCTTGAGCCCGACCGCAATATCCATTGGCGTATCGTCGGTAGTCATAGTGATTCTTGCAGTTGTGGAACTCAAGAGAAGAAGAGCATGAACCGTTGCAAAACTCCAATCCCAAGCCCGATTCCTAATGTTGCCCAGGGAAATCTTGAAGGGGATGTAACATGGAGATCTGCAGACCTACCGCTGAAGTATCAATCAGACCTCTAGTCCCACCAGCCGGCTTTCTCCTGTTCCACCCAGACTGGACCCGACTCTCTTCGCCGCATTCTGCGAACCAAGACAGTCACAACGGCAACGATTACCAATAGCAGAAAGAGAGGACCAAATAGGAGTATCAGCAAAGTGAAGGGGTCTGGCGACGGGGGCATGGGTACGGTCGGTACAGGTTGAATCATGACTGTTACATCTAGGTATTGATTCCATAGAAAGCTTGCCCATGTAGCAGCCGCTAATAGAAACCCTAGAATCAACTTTCTGGCTGGGAAACAGCAATCAAGCAAGAATCCCCATCATGAGAAACAAGAAGAAGGGGATCGTTTCTGCGACGTTATGCGCTGTGTGCAGACATATTGGGAGAACTAGATTTCTTGTTCGCTCCCATGCAGTCCCAAACACTATACCTACTTGCGCTTGGCACAGGAACGAGATTATGACCGCTTGAAACAGAGAGGCCTCGAATGAACCCGATATCGAGAAGAAGATCCAGAAGCTTGGCGTGGAGTGCATCATCCCAAACACAAGGGAGGCCAGGAGTATCCCACGAGTTGCTCCGAGTCGGTCTGTCAGAGTTGTCTGAATGACTGCCCTATACAAGAATTCCTCTGGTATCGATGCGACCAGTGTGAGCACAGGAATGCTGTACAGAACCACTTGGGGAAGCAGACTCAGAGAATCTGCTACGTTGAATCCATTGTCCGATAGCCAGTAGACTGCGTCAAGTAGATTGATGTATCCCATTACGACAAAAACCAAGATGCCATAGACAAGAGAGATGACTAATGATCCAATTATGTTCCTAGAATCGCCGCCTGTGAATCCAAGTTTCTTCAGCGGTATTCCGTATACGAACAGCAGAATGAGTAATGGTATCAAGAATGCTCCGAGAATGCTGGCCGGACTCAGGGCCACATCAGGAAAAACCAACACATACAGATTCCAACTCGCGCTATGCAGTACTAGGAAAGCGAACAGAGTCTTGTAGCTTAGATTGAGTTGAGTGGAGTCTTCCTCCTTTCTCTTGTCAAATGCAACTAGTAACACTGGCACAAAGAGAGCAGTCAATACCAAGCCCACGGCAGGAGAGTGCAGAACGAATGTTGATGGTGTTGAGATTCCCATAATGGAACCGATGATCAGAAGCCCAACTAATGCAATGATCCAAACAAGTACTGCTATTCGTTCAGAACGCTGCAGACCTGAGAGATACTGTCGGATTTGACCAATCCTGTTTGGTGCGCTTTGTCGGTCAGTCAGACCTGCGCTGTTCGGATGCTCCACAATCCCACCAATACCTCATTCGAGGAGCTGATTAATCAATCCTTTGTTTGACTAGTAAACGTAACTGATTACTCACGGCATTGAAGAACTTAATTGCCGGTGTTTGTAGACTTCATCGATTGTGTTCTATGCTATTCGCCTTATTGTTGAATGGTTTTATCAACTGAAAACCCATACCGTAGTTTGTTGGAGCTGTCCGGTTTGGTTATCCTGGCTATTCTCATTCGAGCTAGGGCAGGAACACTTTGGAACACATGTGAGTTGGTTGAGAAAGTAGATGGTGTGACCCGGGCCCATGTCGTTACAGGTCCCTACGACATCATTGCCTATGCAGACATACCCTCTCTTGAGAATTTGAAGGAACTGATAAAAAGGATTCATGAAGTCGAAGGTGTACTCCACACTGGAACTTGTATCACGATGTGAGGTGTGCACCGCTCCTCACGATGACCAGATAGAGATTTATCAGCGAACTAGAGAACGGGATGCATGAAAAGGAAGATCAAGTTCGGTGCTAGATTGAGTCGTGTAATCTCAACGGTCTCCCCTGACAGCGAGAACCCCAACATCACACCTTACGAACGCATCCATTGGCCATTGGTTAGGGAGGTTGCTCAGGAGTGTGAACGCCTCGGATTTGATTCGGTCATTATGCCAGACCACCCCATGGATGATGTTTCTCGCCTTGCCTGCTGGTCAACAATAGCTGCTCTTTCATCTTGCACGAACAGAGTCACGATCGGCACCCTGACCGTGAACACAATGAGATACCTTCCTAACCCCTCATTGTTCATCAAAGAGATTGCAACCCTGGATCAGATTTCTGATGGTCGACTGTATCCTCTCGGTCTAGGACTTGGTTGGACTCCTCACGAGTATGAGGCATTTGGGTTCCCATATCCCGCACACAAGGTTAGACTCTCCCAAATGCAGGAAACAATCGAAATGATGAACTTGATGTTTACTGAAGAAAAGACTACGTATCAGGGAAAGTACTTCCAAGTTAAGGATCTCGTCTGCGAGCCGAAGCCAATTCAGAAGCCGTTTCCGATTGTCATTGGGGCCCGGGGAAACCGTACACTTCGTGTTGCGGCCAGGTACGCTGACCATATTGATATCTACGGCGGAATGGACCTGGATGATCTTCAGGAGCGACTCAGTTTTGTGGAGAAGACCTGTGAAGAATATGGTCGGAACTTCAAAGACATCGTATTCTCATGGGGCTGCTGGTTCTGGATCTACGAGAATGAAAAGGAGTATAGCAAGTACTCTGCGGAATTCCAGCGTTTGGCGGATTTGCCTGATAATCCCTTCGTGGTCCAAAAGGGGACCCCTGAAGAAATCGTTGAGATGTTTGAGTCGCTCAAAGAAGTTGGAATCACTTACTTCACTCTTCGATTTGAAGACTTCCCCAGTAAGCGAGGACTGCGGCTCTTTGCGGAGTACGTGATGCCTGAATTCAAGTAAGGCGTAGGAACGAGACTCATAATTGCATTAGTGGTCTAAACCAGTATTCTCTATGCCTAATATTCTCCACTAAGAATTCATTGGCTGAAATGATATCTGTGAGCAATTTCACGTAGAGCGAAGCTGTGTTCTTTCAGTTGGCTCGCTTACATATTCAGTAGGATTCTGACTGAATCTCATGGCGAGGAAGAATGACAAAGAACAGAACTGACCCTGACGTTCCAGACCCCACACCGTGGTAGTTGTGAACAGTTTCATCGGCAGCGACCTTGGCAGAGACGCTCCAAAAGACAAGGATGGTACATCCAAATCATAGATGGGGCCCCTCTGCCAAGACATTCTTTCGCGTGTCCTTCAAACATCTCTCTGAGAGTACCAGCGGTGGCCAGCATCAGCATAGCTCTGTGGTCTGGCGTGAAATCGGCGGCCTCACTTACAATGTGGATCCATTAGACGAAGCATCTTCTATGAGCTCGATTGAGTTGCCGCGGGATTCGAGAATCGCTCTTGCCAAGTGCAGTCCGATTCCATGTGTTCCATCTTCGCCCTTACCTCTTCGAGACAGCCATTCTTCTTCCGATTCCGAAATTCCGGGACCGTTGTTGCTTTTTCTACTCTCTAGGGCGGAATCTCACCTAGCCTCCTCGGTTTCACATGGCTCCGAGGTAATCGAGTCCATTTGACAACCCTCATATCTTGTTGATGCAACCTATTCTAGCGTTTCGTAGGAGAGCTCGCTATGAAGTACATCATGTTTTGGGAATATGATTCAGCAGATCATAATGCTGTAATGGACAAACTCGAACAGTATCGCAAAGAAGTGAAGGCGAATCCGGATAAAAACGCTCAATTCATTTCAGAGAACTACACAATGGTTGATGGTCCCGAGGGCTTTCAGCTTGTCGAGACAGATGACCCTGAGCTTCTAGTCAGGATTGTTCGTCATTACGCACCTGAAGTGAGCTTCAGGTTTGCCCCAATTGTAGAGATGAAGAAGGTCGACAAGAAGATCTAGGAATTTGTCGACGAGAGTCGTCAAAACGCTGATTGTGCTTGTTCAGAACGGTGTTCGATACACAGATAACCAGAAACTCACTTCCGTGCTAGCCCAGTGTGGCTAAGTGAGGTATAAGGTTGGAGAGAAAAGTAGTCCACATAAAGTATCACGAGAATCCTCAGCTATGGGTAGATGTAGCAATCTACGGTCCAGAGAGTGATTCGTATGAAGTCAAGTATATTCATCCCAGCCACCATGCCGAAGTAGAGAGCGTATCAGAGCTCCTGAAGGATGTGGAGTTTGAGGACCCAGCCCTTCTGAGAGATTGGCAAGGCTTCATGAATGCATTGAGAATGCTTGCTGACCAATGGTTACTTTCTCTTGATGTAATCATCCTGACGCGGTTGGGAGAGGTCGTAGAAGACGGCGGGTGAGATGATTCGCGTTGGACAGGATGGACAGGAAACTCATTCGACTTTTAGACGCTAACTGCAGAGTTTCCTACCAAGATATGGCAGCCGAAATGGGCGTTTCGCCTACTGCTGTTAAGAGAAGAGTTGAGAAACTTGTTGATACAGGAGTAATTCTTGGATTCAGAGTCTTACCATCCTTGGCGATGATGGAGGCCGACATTGTTGTTGCAATTATCTGCACTGATGGATCGGAGAATCGTGAAGAGATTGTCAAGCAGATTGGTGCCACCATAGTGTTCCATCACATAAGCACCATTGTTGGTACTGAAGAAGGGATATACTTCGCGATTGGATGGTATATTGGACTTGCACAATTCTCTGAAGTTGGAAAGATTCTGAGATCTCTGAGTGGCGTAACACGTGTTGACATGCACAGCATGCTTTGGTCACGCGGGGCAAGCATGACCCTAACCTCCCTTCAAAAGAGAGTTCTTCGAATTCTAAAGGAGGATGCAAGAATGCCGATCCCAGATATTGCCAAGGAGACAGGTATATCGGCAAGACGGGTCAGAAGGATTGTCAAAGAACTTCAGGACAGCGAGGCCTTTCGGTTCCGAATAAGGTGGAACATGAGTACTGGTGAAAAGACTCAGTTCATTCTAGGTATCGGGTACAAAGAATCTGAGATGTCAGGATATGACATCGTTGAGTGGCTCCAGGAAGAGTTTGAAGCGTACTTCTGGGAGCCCTATATCTCAGCAATGGAACCCAAGGTTTTTGGCAACTTCGTTGTTGATACACTCAGAGACGTTGAGAGCATTACCCAAAGTGTAAGGGCTGCACCCTTCGTGCAGTCGGTGGCAACCTATGTCTGTCTCTCGAATTACAAGACAATACGACATCAGAAGATGTGGTTAGAGAATCTTCTCGAGCAGGAAGAGACTTAGGACAGCTGCACATCAACGACAGTTGGATGAACAGTTGCTTTATTCTGGCTCATAGCGATCTCTGTCTGCAAAGAAGTCCATTGCCCGGACAGGCGTCAGGAATTCACCGCCATGTTCTACATCTGCAGGGATGTAGTAGCTGTCGCCTCTCACATACTTCTTTGTTTCACCACCGATTGTAAGCATCATTTCGCCATCTATCACAAAGCCGAATTGTGCTCCATGGCTATGTAGAGGAACGGATGCACCGGGCTCAATATCGAAGAAGACAACTTGGAAGGATTCACCTTGGGCCAGCCATCCTTTGACGCCAGGAAGTGAAAGCTTCACTCTAGGCAGACTGGTGATGGCTTCTGGATAGGGTTCGTCAACCATAATTCTCACGAATCTCTCCGGGCATTTCTGGCCAATAACCTTTGAGGAAAGCGTCATCGTATCTGGTCAATGTCTACATCCGAAAGAAAGATGAATGGGCTTGGCATGAGTTGCTGCAGGTGATTTCGAAGTGGACATTGGCAAGTGTCACAAGTGCGATAATTTCCTCACTAATGAGGATATCAAAGAGGTTCAGTTCAAAGGGGTATTCCAGACGCACCATGCTTATGTCTGTGAAAGGTGTGGCTATATCATTGGATTCTCATCTGCTCAGCCGTAGCAGAATATCGAATGCCACTTGGGCTTCATCTACAGCTGTGCTCACGCTAGTCATCAGCAGATTTGAAACTATATGGGATGCAAGTAGATCTGCATCATGGTCCGCTCCTTCTCGAAATTGATTTGGAGCTCCTTCATCTTCTCAATATTCACACAATATAGCGGCTGTCTCATATCAGAGAGATTTGGCACCCTCTTGCAGAGTTCAGTGTCAGTCAATCTGCGAAGTGCCGAAGAAACAGAGCGTGGAGAAAGCTTCACTTCCTTTCGGAGCTGTTTGGGGGTCATTGGACCCTTCCTCGAGAGCTCGTGAAGCACTACGAGCATGCTTATCGGGAATCCTGTTGCGCTCATAGCGGGCACCATCATCTGTGTATGAAGCGGCAACTTTTTGGGCCAAAAATTGCCGATTCGTCTAATTCTCATACGGCAAAGTTCTTTATAAAGAATCTTGCCGCAGCAATAAGTACGCATAAATTGTCGGAGAACTCACCGAAGAGGATGTAATGAATTGAGACATATCACCCTTGATGAGAAGGATATGGACATTCTCATAGCTCTGAACAAGCTAGGGGGTTCAGCCTCTGCCCCAGAGGTTAGTGAGTTCTTGTTGGAGTCTAACGGACAGAAGATTCCTGCTAGAACTGTCAGATATAGAATCTCAGTTCTTCAGGAAAGGGGCATCCTGCTTCCACCATATCTAGAGACCCATGAAAGAAGACTAGGATTGGGAGAAGGAATACTCGTTCTCCAGGAGAGCAGAGGAAGGAGTGGGCATTTGGAGGAGCTGATTAATGAAATACCCATCTTTTACTGGCACGTTCCCACTCACGGGAAACATGATGGTTACTTGGTCCACATTGTACACGATCTTTCCATGCCTGGAATGATTGACAGATTAGCTGAAACTCTTCTTGAATCTGGGTTCATTGACGCTTACAGCTTCTTCGATATGGCGGACTATGAGTCAAAGAGTGTAGACTTTTCACACTACGACCCCGAAGAAGGATGGTCTTGGAACTGGGAAAGATGGTATAAGAAGATCGAGAGCCATCTAGAACGTAACCCAGAATCTCCAGTTAAAGTGAAAGTCAGCAAAGAGATTATGGATTGTGATTACATCGACATCCAAGTTCTGAAACTTCTGAAGATGGATCCGAGTCGCTCTGTTCGCGATGTCGCATCAGAAGTGGGTGTTTCAACTGCACAAGTACGCGACAGGATACAGAGAATGAGAGAAAGCGGCGTCATCCGAGGGCAGAAACGAGCATATGGACTCGCAGACGATCTTCTTTGGATCTCATGTTTCTTTGAAATCGACGGCCCAGTTGGTGGAGTTCTTACATCGTTCAGTCAGTTGCCCTTCCCTGGAGGCATACTCATGGAGAATCCGAAGAAATATTGCGTCAGGTTTGGGTTCTCAACAACGGATCTCAAGCAGTTCTTGGAGGGCTTCAAGCGGCTTAGACCATATATGCGCTCCTACTTTTTCCAGTTTCATCTGCCGGATCGAAGTGAAACCACCTACTATGATGTCTTCGACTTATTTGACCAAGCCAAGAATCAATGGTCGATTCCTATCGATGATTATGTCTCGTTGATTGGACAGCGCGGTCGGTCCAAGAAAGCCGTCAAGATGTACGAGTAATCGAGAGCAGGTCTTCAAGGAACAGCAGCCCAAACAATAGGTCCACTGATACAAACAAGAACACAAGGAATGTGGCCTCAGCAATGAGGAAGTAGTAGAGACCAATCACAAAGACCCAGCTCTTCTCGAAGATTCCCATCTTGATGATGCCATGGTTCTTGTCGGGACTAAGACTGACAAGATAGAAACCAATGCCAAAGACAAAGACCAGGCCCATGAAGGAGTCAAACCAAAGAAGAGTTGAAGGAATAGTGCTTCCAGCAAGAAAGAAGTATGATATGTCGACTCTTGGCAAGACGAGAAACGATACCGCCAGTATCCAGTTCCACAAAGCGGCTGTCAAGAACATCAGTCTATGATACCTGAGTCGTTCCAGTGCTATCACATCCGATTGATAGCACGCAAGAGCCAACATATAACTACACTGACTGGAAATACCCAACGTGCGGGATGAGATTCATAGACTATCATGCAGCGGAGACCATTCTGGCAGCGCTAGAAGATAATCTGGATGAGGTTGAGGTGTCTCTGGATCTTGGACTGTCGATGTCTCGGATTAGCACTCACCAGAAGGATTGGACAGTTGAGGACCTAGAGAAGATTGCCGCGGACAAGGATTCCATTTACTTCACAAGAGAGAACCAGATTCTGAAGGCAGCTTTGAGTGGGCGACGCTTCTACAAGTTGATGCCAACAGGGCTACACAGTCCACCAGCCCTACTGATAGACGGTGTATTGATGCATAGAATGAAGTCGATTGATCCCATGTCTGATGCAAGGTCCAAGGCCAATCTGTGTGCGCAACAGGGCTCAAAGATGTTGGAAATATGCACAGGGCTTGGCTATTCCACTATTGCTTGCCTAGACAAGAACGTCTCAGACATTGTTACGATAGAAAGGGACGAAAACGTTCTAGAATTGGCAAGTATCAATCCATGGTCCAAAAGACTGTTCGAAGATGACCGTGTGAAGATTGTCAATGCAGACGCGGTCGAGGAGATTGTGAGCTTTGAGGAAGTATCATTCGACGCGGTCTTACACGATCCACCCAGGTTTTCGATGAGTTCAGACCTATATACTGCCGAATTCTATGCAAGCATTTTCAGAGTCCTCAAACCAGGAGGTGTTTTGTTTCACTATGTTGGAACACCTGGTTCGAAGTATCGCGGCAAGGATCTACAGAAAGGAGTTATGAAACGACTACGTTCTGTTGGCTTCGAAAAAGTAGAAAGAAAGCCGAAGGCTCTAGGTGTGCTGGCCAGGAAGCCGCCCGTGTGAGGGATTGCTCCCATTTGGGCCAACACTTCGCATTATCCAAGCAGACGGAGTATGAGCTGTAATAACGCAATGTAGAAATTTCCACTTGGCGGAGCTATGAATTGATTTGAGAAGTGGAAGTAGGGCCGCAGGACCCATGCCAGCTGAGTACCAACGAAGATCAGTACCAAGCTGCCAATGATGAATGATAGCACCCAACTCCGGTTTTCGTCATGGATCCTGCTAAACCCTTTGAGGAGATAGCTTACTGCCGTAAGACCAGACAATGCGAAGAATCCCACATTGAGGAGTATGGTGAAAGCATAGGTAGTGAAGGTTCTTTCTGGAGTTGTGAGCGTAAAGAACAGAGTCACAGGCATGAACGCCACCAAAAGCGTGGACATCACTGCGAAGCTGACCATGAACAGTGTCGTAAGCTGACGCAGACTGAGTTCTCCACCCAGTATCCCACTAAGTACATAGTAGGTTGGCAAAGACACAAACAGAGAAATCAGAAGCAGCATTGGGATTTTTAGTGCATCAAAGAGTATCTGTAGACCACCAGCATAGAGTCCCATAACGGCTCCGTAGAATCCTCCGAACACTAGGATGGCAAACAGTGATGAGAAGAAGAAAGCTCTGAAGCTCCGTCCATCTTTGATGTCGTTGTAGATCGTGTCAGGATCTCGGATGAAACGATTGACAGTATCGAGAACCGACCGGTAGTCCATCAAGAACCCTCCAACCAGAGTATAATTCTGACCAATTTTGACCTTGCCATAGTTGAAGGACTGTACCTGAAACAAGTCCTGATTGATAGGGACCTAAAATGCGGACTATACAGTTTATGTGCAGCTGAGGTAATGGAGATAAGGCACGGAGCAGACGTTGAAAGAGATTGACGATGAAACAGGCAATAATAGTCTATGAGAGCAAGTACGGAAACACAAAGAGGATCGCTGAAGCGATTGGACAAGGGATTAGGGCGTCGGGAGAGATTGAGTGTGTGGTCGTTGCAACTGGAGAGATTCATACCGGTGATCTCTCAGAATACGATGCAGTGCTGTTTGGATGTCCCAATCATAATCAGGCACCAAGCAGAGGCATGCTTGCTTTTATAGGTCGAGCCTCAATCGTTGATTTGGACGGAAAGCTAACAACGGTCTTTGATACCTACATGGGAAGGAACAAGGGCGTTGCTATGGCAAAGCTGGAGGCCGAAGTACGAGAGAAGCTGTCTGGGCTTAGATTGCTTGAGGATGGGTTCTCAGCGAAAGTCAAGAACAGGGACGGTCCCCTTGAAGAAACTGAGATACCTCAGGCCATTGAATTCGGAAAAGCTGTAGCTCAACGAATCAAAAGCTAGGAATCGATGGGCCTCAAATATGCATTGCACAGTACAGTGTCAGAAGTCGACACGTATTGTCTCCCATCGAACCCGACCCGATTCAACAGCCTCCTTGATTTTGCGCTCTGTCCGACTTAATCTAGCATCTCCTGTCTTGACATCAGCCAGGACAATGGTAATAGGACCTTCAGATGCCCCATCCTTGACGTCTGTGTAGCCGTCGAAGATCAAGTAATCTACCGGAGCCCCTATGAAGCGGGCATCGGCTGGATTGAATCGGAAGATGTCACTGAGCAAAGGAACAATGTGTTCAGCTATCTTTCCTTTCAGAACATATCTGCTTCTCTGAGCTGCATCTCGCCTCGTTGCAGCTTCCTGTTCCGCCCACGTTCTTCTGAACTCGGATTCAACCATGGCAATTCTGTGTTTCAGTCGAGCTCTCATAGCTATGAAGACGATGACGGCTACGAGGAGACCTATGGCAAGTCCCAGTAGTGTTTCTTCGAGTGCCATGTAGTTACATCTAGTCTTTCCTTTTTATGGGTCGGTAATCGCAGGGTGTTACGATTGGTTGAGGCATACCATGGTCCTTTGATGATGAACATGAGAGCATCTATTAGGAGTATGTTTGATAATGGCGCAGGATGTGACTTGAATGATGGAAGACATCTACGAACTCCTCAAGAGCCTATGTGAAATACCAGGCCCGGTGGGAAGGGAGACTCTTGTACAGGACTCCATTAAGAAGCACCTTCTTCCTTTCTGCTCTGAGATTGACCAAGATAAGATTGGAAATCTCATGGCTACGATGGAAGGCACAAGCCGACACTATGCCATTGTCGCTCATGCTGATGAAGTAGGCTTTCTTGTCAGCTGTATAGATGAGAACGGGTTCCTCAGAGCCAAGTGGAACACTCAAGGGTACATGCCAGACCTGCGATTACTTCCTGGGCAGAGAGTCCTCATAATGACAGATAGTGGCATGGTTCCAGGCTGTTTCAGCGTAAAGACAGCTCACATCGCCGGTCCTGAAGGAAAGAAGAAGATTCCGAGCTGGGAGGAGGTCTTCATTGATGTCGGCGCAAGATCCTCTGATGATGTTTCAGGGCTGGGCATCAACATAGGTGATCCTGTCGTCTATGACACAGAGACAAAGCGTGTTGGAAAGAACATCGTTGGAAAGACATTTGACGACCGAGTCGGTCTTGCTGTGATTGTTAAGGTGGCAGAGAGACTATCAGAGGTTCCGAAGAAAGACCGCCCCACGGTAACCTTCGTTTCAAGTGTCCTCGAGGAGGTGGGAGCAAAGGGAGTAGCTGCCATCGCCAACAAACTAGACGTAGATGGTGTCATAGTAGCAGAAGTGGGTCTTGCTGACGACTATCCTGGAACAAAGGGAGAGGCGGGAGTATCATTGGGCAAGGGACCTGTTGTAGTGGTGAAGGACAGTCAGATTGTCTACTCCCACGAGCAGAACTCAAGCCTCATTATCACCGCAGAAGCGAATGAGATTCGTATTCAAAGAGCGGTATACCATAACTACGCCACAGACGGATTCCAAATTGCTTCTCATGGACAGATCGTGTCGGTAGTTGCAGTACCATGTAGATATACACACTCAAGCTTTGAGGCAATTGACATCAGTGATGTGGAATCAACTATTTCACTGATTTCTCAGTTCCTTCTGGATTCCAAGTAGGAGGATGATCAGAGCTTCGATTCCTCGGTGGCACCTGGAGCAACGAGGACTTTCATACTCTCGCGCTCTAGAATCCGGACCTCAGTGCCTGAGCCTATTTCCAAACCGTCCCGACATCGGGCGTCCCAGATTTCTGCCCCCACCTTCACTTTGCCAGACCGTGATGTTACTGGCTCCACCACGATTGCTTTCATACCTTTCAAATCGTACAGAGCATGAGATCCTGTTTCCTGAAGTGAGGGATATACAAGGTAGTACTTAGCTGCCACAAAAATCGCCGACCCTGCAATCAGAAGAGCTGTCAGCTGAAAGAGCAGCTCAGGTATGAAGTAGTAGACGATTATTATCGCGATTGGAACGAGTATCAACTCGTCAATCGTAATTACAATGAATTTGACTCTAGCAGACACCAAAGCATTGCACCGTGCTTAGTTCACTTTGTGCATACTGAGGATTCTAATGAGAAATACCTTTGCACAGAATCATTCGTGACGTTCGAAGACTCAGCACCTTCATCCTCACCTTAATTAGAGGGACGTCTGCGACGAAGTCGACGTGAATATCGATTGAGAATAGAGACAATCCAGGCAATGGCGGGAGCAGCTGTCCTCTCATCATTCACATACGTCCCTATCCTAGCGAAATCATACCTAGGTGAGGGAGAGTTTTACATTAGTCTCATTGTCACAGTCTATGCTACTGCATCATTCATCTCAAGCTATGTATTCGGAAGAGCAGGAGACATTTTCGGCAGACGAGTAGTGCTTCATGCAGGTCTGTTCATATCGACTATCTCTTTCGTTCTAGTCTCAGTCGCATACAGTGCCGAATTCTTGCTTATTATAAGAGCTCTGAACGGGTTTAGTGTAGGCATATATCCTGGGGCTCTTGCTGCATATGCGTACGAAACGGATATGCCCATGGGCAGATTTGCGTCATTCGGTGCAATAGGTTGGGGGTTTGGGACAATCCTCGCAGGATTTGCAGCCGGTTTTGACATTCGTGCCGCCTTTTGGATCACTGGTGTCTTCTTCATGATCGCATTCATCAGTGCGATGGGTTTACCAGAGATCCAACGAGAGAGAATCAACGTTCCACTATTCCCGCTAGAGACGATAAAGCGCAACCTGCCTGTTTACGCAGCAGTTTTGATTCGTCATAGCAGTGCATTTGCCATATGGACATACTGGCCTCTGTTCTTGGCTGCGCTTGGAGCTGACCTCCTGATGATTGGAGTAATCCAAGCCATGAACTCAATAGCTCAGGTTGTCTTCATGATTGGCATCACAGACAGATTCCAGTGTGAGAGGCTGATTGTGATGGGGCTCGTCACATCAGCAATAACGTTCCTCTGGTTTGCAGTTGTTACCGACTTTATTCAGATCTTGCCAACTCAGATACTTCTGGGATTCTCGTGGGCCTGTTTATACGTAGGTGCCTTGAAGTATGTCACAGAGAGAAATGAAGAGAGGGCAACAGCCTCAGGTCTCTTGACGTCTGTGATGTCTATTTCCGGAATGATAGGCCCGATAATTGCGGCAGCATATTTCACCATTTGGCCATCCTATCTTCCAATCATTCTAAATGCAGTGGTGATGTCACTCGTTGCTCTTGTCATCTTCTGGGTTAGTAGCAAACGTCTGGACTCTTATCTTGAGATGCCAGCTTGCTAAGCACCGTCTTTAATCGCCTATTGTTCTTGGGAAAGGGGGCACAAGGCCCCCAACACAAAACGGTCTACCCCATTGCTGAGTCGCCAGTTTCGCCAGTCTTTACTGACATCATAAGGGCAAGGGCAACGACTAGGAAGAGTATCGAGACTGGGAAGAGCAAGGCTATTGATGTGATGTCAAAGAAGAGTCCTGTGAGGAATGGACCCAAGATTGCAGCCGTCATACTGAAGAAGTAGTACAATCCCGTTCCCGCACCCAATCTCTTTTGGCCAAAGTGCTGCCAAACGATAACAATCGAGTTGACATTAATCATTGCCCAGAAGATTCCAGCGAAAGCAAGAACTATGAACAGCTGCATGTAGTCTGTCAAGAGCCAAGCGATCACAAGACTAGCCACGAGACCCACAAGACCTACAGCAATTGTATTCTTACGTCCAACCCTACCTGCTACGAAACCAGCAGGGATGGCAAAGAGTACGAAGGTCAACGAGAATGCAGTCAACAAGAATGCCGCATCTGCAGTTGCGAAGCCTAGGATCTCATTGCCGTACTTGGTGAACCAGGTCTCTAGGGCATTGAATCCGAAGAACCAGAACATTATCGCGCCAAGGATTGCTAGAGCGGACTTGTCTTCTAATGAGGAAACAAGACGAGCAGCCTCTATGATGCCGATTTCCTTGGGTTGATCAGCGTCTACCGGAGGAGTCTCTGGTTCCTTCACAACGACAAACAGGACCAGTACTGCAACAACCATGATGACTGAGGTTGTAAGGAATGCAAGAACTGGGCCAGATTGGGCAGCTGTGACTCCGAGAATCGCACCGATTCCTGGATCATTGATCTTGTAGATCTGCGATGCAATTGCGAATGCATAGATTGCTCCAACTCCACCCATGAGGTTGATTACACCATTAGCATTGGTCCGATGTTTGTCAGGAACAACATCAGGCATCAGTGCCACAACAGGAGCTCTGTAGAACGCCATTGCGATATTGAAAACTGTTAACATAGCAAACATGAACCAGAATCCAAAGACTGCCCAGCCGTACGCAACTAATGTGAAGAATGCGGCGGCAATTGGTGTTCCGGCCATAATGTAAGGCATCCTACGCCCCCATCTCGTACGTGTCTTGTCTGACCTAGCACCAATGTAGGGTTGCATGACAAGTGCGAATATGTTGTCCAAGACCATAATCAGGCCTATTATCGTGTTCTGCAGGTCGCCGACGATGAACGCAGGAAGAAAATCAGCAGGCAAGTAGCTGTTGTAGACTGACCACGAAACTCCAGTTGTGAAGAACCCCAGGCCAATCACAAAGACATAGAGCCAGCTCATCTTCTCTTCTTCGGGCGGACTGCTAGCCACATCAGGTACACTCGTAGACATATCGTCAGATTCCAAGATTACATCACTCCGTACCTATCACAGACTCATCCCGGTTAGCAGAACAGCTATAATAGAATGCTGTTCATCGATTGAAGTAGTCGGAGTCGAGGCATTCAAAAACGCTGAACACGCTAGCTATGCTGGATGCTTGGTCATGAAGCTCAATGTCTTAGTTAGCCCAGGACTCATGGCGGTTCTCTGGGAGCTAGGTTGGGGAGATAGGTTTCTAAAAGATCTAGAGGGCACTTTCGCAACTAAGAAGAGTGAACAGGAAGGTTCCTTCGAGTCGCTGGTCGAGGCTCTCGTAACAGGGGGCTTGGTGTACAAGTTAAAGGGAGAGAGAGGCTCGTCCTACTTGAGTCTGACATATACGGGTGAGGCAGTACTGGACCATCTTCGTCAGATTGAGATGATTATGGAGAATAACGAGTAGAGCGAATGCTTGAACGGTTTTACTCCCACTGGGACAACATATCCTACGATTCCCAAATCCGAGACGGTAACGATTAAGTGCGAGACACACTGAGCGATGGACGGGTAGAGAGAATGGATAAGCCTCACTTGAAGTTGTTACGTTGCCCTAGATGCACGAAGAAGCTACAGTTCTCGGATGCAAATGCGGTATC
>CP070761.1:2239402-2244949 GCA_020348985.1 Candidatus Thorarchaeota archaeon
ATTGGGTGCTTGGCAATCCATTCTATGCGAATCAGTCACTCACATTTACAGTGTCAGTAACTGGTGCCACTGCAATCTTAAGCTACACACCACCTGCAATTGCACCCTACGGTGACAACATTACTTTCACTGTTTACTACAGAGATAGCGCAACAGGCAATGGAATCTCTAATGGTACTGGTGATGTCCACATCTCTCTAGTGGCGCTCAACTCCACGGTCTCTGGACCCTTCACCTACTCACTGCAGAGTCCAGCTCCTGGAGAGTATGTATACACTTTCAACAGCACACAATGGATGGCAACAGGATCGCTTTACTTCGAGCTCAACGTAACTTGGACAGATGGGGTCGTTCCCTACTTCCCTGATATCAATGGTACCGAGATTCGAGCTGTTGTTAGGACAATCTTCACCCAGTTGTTCACTGGTGTGCCAAGTCCCGGAATGGTTCCGGCAGCAGATAACGTTACGTTCACCGTGACCTTCTATTACCTTGATCGTGATGAGATAATTCAAGGGTCTGACGTTGAGACTGATTGGGCATACGGTGAGCTGATTACTCCAGTGGGTGACGGAACCTTCAATATTACTCTCTATACGTCGGGAATACCCTCCACCGGAACCTTTGCGGTTCAGGTAACTGCCAATAAGAGCTACTACACTACGAGGTCAGGGGCGGTCTCGATCACAGTACGTGATGTCAATACGCTAGCCAGTGCCACAGCACCGACACCAGGAGTAGCCCCCGTTGGTGACAATGTCACTCTACATGTTGGCTTCTATGATACTGATCACCTGTTCAACATCACAGGTGCATCCATAGTGACAGACTGGGCCTTTGGCTGGAACTGGGTGCCTGGCTCAAGTGGAGGATTCGACATCACTCTGTACACGGCCACTGTCATCAACCTCATTCAGTATGATATAACCTTCACAATGTCAAAGGCTCTTCACACCGATGGCATAGTGGTGGTGCGTGTCGAGATTAGATCTGTACAAACTGCGATATCTATGGTGCCTCCGGGTGATACTCCTGCTGGGAGCGATGTCTCAGTTGTCGTCACTGTCACTGATCTCGATCATGGTACCCCTGTTGATGGTGCAAACATTATTTCTACTTCACCCAGCTATTCATGGGTCCCGCTTGTTAATGGACAATACAACATCACTTTCTATCTATGGGATCAGCCCTTTGGGACATATACTTACGACGTCACTGCGCTCAAGACGAATCATGACCCTGCTTCGCTCAACGTTGACATAAACCTCAGACAAACTCGAACTACTCTCTACACAGACACGTCTCTAATGATTGTCAACTGGAGTGAACTCGTGGATCTTGCGGCATACTATGATCAGGAAGAGGCCCCAGTTGGCCCGGTTCCTGGAGCAACAGTCGTCGCTACCTTGAGTGGAACAGACACTGCAATGACTTTCAATGGTTCTGCCTATGTATGGACTATCGACACGTCGACAATTGAGGTTGGTACCTACATAATCACAATCACCGCCAACAAGACGAATTTCGAGACTCGAGTACTCCAAGTGACGCTTGTTGTTGCAGTGTTGGAGACAGAATTCTACCCAGTGGACGAAGTCTATTCATTCACTATTTCGAGTGGCACACCTGTAGATATCAACGTCTACTACGGTACTCTGGCGTTTGGTTCAGGTATTGTAGGCGCTTCGGTGTCATACTCATGGACACCAGCTGAAGGAGTGGTACGCTCTGGCTCGCTAACATATAACGGCACTCCTGGTTACTACGAAGCCACAATAAACACAACTGATACCGAATTTGGAATCTACACACTCTATGTTCATGCAAACAGGAGCAGCCACGCGGAGGCGAGCATCTACTTCGGACTTGAGGTTCGCGAAATTGGCGCAGACCTAGTTGCAACTGACAGCCCCGTTGTAATGGCCAACTATGGTGACAATGCAACTATCAGCGTCAACTACACGGCTCCTGACCTGGGCATCCAACTAACGAATGCGTATGTGACTTTCAGAATACCATTTGTGGGACTAACTGGCAACCTCACGGAGGTTGCTCCAGGAATCTACAATGTCACCATTGACACCAGACTACTCGATGCATCCACTTTCGATATTCAAGTGACTGCATCCAAGCCAGGATTTGAAGTCGTCACTAGGACGATATCACTTGTAATAGATCCGATTGCTTCCCTTGTTAGAGTTGAGGCCAGTAGTGCCGCAACAATAACTGTCTATTATGAACAGCTGGCAACCTATGTGATAGAATACTATGATGAACTGCATGATCTAGGAATAGAGAATGCTTCATTGCGATATAGCTGGACCTATGGAAGCGGTGCATTGGAAGAAATTGGCAATGGCATCTATCAATTGGTTATCAACTCCAGCCATGCGTCGGCTGGAAGTATCAACTACATCACAGTCGCCGGTGAGAAAGACAATTACCTATCAGGGAGCACAACACTCACCCTGCAAGTCGATCGTATTCTAGTAGAAGTCTTGGCTAGTACAAGCACAGGCGAATTCGTCACTCCTGTCGGTGACAATATGACCGTCTACCTGTACCTCAATGACACAATCTACAACAGACCAGTACTCGGAGCATCACCCTCGGTTACCGGAGATGTCGAAGGTTCATTGATTCCTGCAGGAAATGGATACTACACCTTCAATGTACCGGAGTATCTTGCTGTTCAATCTACTCCATACATGATCAACTTCCGACTAGACCACCCGAACTACGAAGTCGCTCGAATAACGGTCGAGGTGATTGTCAGACCGATTGATACTGTGCTTACTGCGGACCGGACGGAAATATCAATACTTGAGGGAGACACAGCTGAGATTCTAGTGATATTCACCGATGTTGATCACAATCTTCCGATTACATTTGATGAAGGCGCGGTCACCATTGAGGTCACATCTGATTTGTCTGAGGATGTCCCATTTGAACCTGAATGGACAGCTTTGGACGAACCAGGACAGTACTTGATCAGATTCGTAGTAAGAGCGGATTACTTGTTCAGGGTCACCATTAGTGCATCTAAAGGCACAAACTATGCAGTAGGTTCCGTGGAGATTGCCATTGACGCCAATCCTGTGGCAGTTGACTTGATGGCGTTATACCTTCAATATGCAGCTTTTGGGGTTGTGATTGTTGGTCTGGGCGGTGCACTGCTGTGGGTCAGGGTCTTTAGTGTGCCAAAGGTCATTAGAATCATCAATAGCATGGTCAAGAAACTCAGAAAGGGCAGGGTTCCAGAACCTGCTCCGGTATCAGGCAGAAACGAGCTGATTCTCGACATAGTAAACGAAGGCCTCGCACAAGTGGGGCTCTCCAAACCTCTTGAAGAGATGCCCGCGGAGACTATCATAGCAGAAGCACCCGAAGTGGAGCATCTGCTGGCCGAGCTTGCTGAGATAACTGGCTTGGAAGAAGAGGATGTCCAGGCGCTAAGGGTGGACCTGAGCAGGATGAGGGCGAGTGAGAGACCCGGATTCCTCATGGAAGTCATCAAACAGGAACGTTCTCGCAGAGCTGAGGCGATTGCAGAGAAAAAGAAGAAGAAGAAGGTCGAGAAAAAGGATGTTGTCACCGAGGAGGATCTCGAGGAGATTCGACAGAGGCTATTGAAACTCGGGATTGCCAAGGAAGAAGTAGAGATACTAGTAGAGCAAGCAAAAAGCCTCTCAAAGGCTGAGATTGAAGCTCTCTTGGACGAGATGACTAGTGGTCTGGAGTAGTACGCAAAAGGAATGATGCACTTCTTGGTCGCACAGAAAGTGTGGCCTCGAAGTGCGCTTCTACAGTCGGAGCTTCTTGTGAGCAGAATGCTCTTTCTGAGCATTCAGTATTCGGCGAAGTGAATCATGAAGTATCCCTTGTCATGCTGACATGCCGGACACTTCTCTGGCGGATTCTCTCCTTCGTGTATGTAACCGCAGTTGTCGCAACGCCACTTCACTTTCTCTGACTTCTTGAAGATGCTTCCATCTGCAATCTGATCAGCCAGGGCAAGATAGCGCTCATGATGCCAAGATTCAGCCTTCGCAATCATTCTCCATTGATGAGCGATATCCTTGAAGCCTTCCTCTTCAGCAATATCGGCAAAACCAGGGTACATCTCAGTGTACTCGTATTTCTCACCAGCAGCCGCATGTCTAAGATTTTCCTCAGTTGACTCATACGCGCCGCTTGTTGGGAAGTCCCATTCAACCTTAAGCGTCTCGGTTGCTCCACCCTGCTTAAGGAATTTAAAGAACCTCTTCGCATGTTCGAGTTCGTGTCCTGCAGTTTCAAGAAAGATTGCTGAGATATGTGGATAGCCTTCTTTCTTGGCGGTCTTGGCAGCCATGGTGTACCTATTGCGAGCCTGAGACTCACCCGTGAAACTGGTTAACAGGTTCTTTTCGGTTCGTGTGCCTTTCAAATCCATTTACGAATCCTCTCCCTGACTCTAAGAGTCTGAGATATACACTTGTCCAGATGTCTTAAAGCCAACTTGGAGGGCCTTCGCTATGCCTAGTTATTAAGCATGCGTATGAGGAAGAATTGGGCTTCATTTGAGCTCTTTTGAAATGGCCTTGGCCAGCTGCCGTATCTGCTCAAGGTCTTCCTCAGTTGGTCTGGCCTTCACCCGGACAATTGGTTGGATAACGGGACACTTCATTTCTTGGACGAGGGCTTCTACTCGTTCTAGTCCTCCACCCTGCCATCCGTAGTTTCCGAAGAGAGCAATTGGTCTTCTCTGAAATCGTTTACCTGACATCTCAGTCATGAAATGCCAGATGAATGGAAATGGATGAGCGTCGTAAGTCGGAGTGCCTAGGACTATGACTCCCGCGCGAACAGTCTCAGTCACGACTACACTCAAGTCTGTATAGGAGATGTTGATGGTCTTGACTTCGACACCCAAGTTCTGAAGCTCTTTCTTCAGAAGGAATGCGACTCTCTGATTGTGTCCATACATGCTTCCATAAACGATTGTGACTCTCTTCTCGAGCTCCTTTGATGTCCACTTGTCAAATCTCGATATAATCCACATCGGATCCTTTCTGTACACGGGTCCGTGGCTTGGTGCAACGATTTTGATGCCAATTCCGAGGTCAACAACCTTCTTGATCGCCCGCTGTACAAAGGGGAAGTAGGTAGTGATTATTGCTGACAGATAGCGCCTGCTCTCCATTTCCACCATTCTGAGATCAATTTCGTCATCGAAGACATTTCCATTCAGTGCACCAAACGCTCCGAAAGCGTCACAAGAGAACAGGATTTCGTCTTCAACTAGGTACGTCATCATCGTCTCGGGCCAATGCAGAAACTTAGCGTGAACGAACTTGAGGGTCATCTTTCCAAGTGAGAGTTCTTCCAGGTCGTCGATTGTCTTTTCTCGAAGTGACACATCATAGAAGGACTTCTGCATTTCAGATGCCTTTGGAGTGTAAATCATTGTAGCATTCTTTGCTATCTCAGCTATATGCGGGAGCGCGCTGGTGTGATCAGGTTCCATATGGTTGAGGATGATATAGTCGATCTTCGCTGGATCAA
>CP070761.1:2245049-2283849 GCA_020348985.1 Candidatus Thorarchaeota archaeon
GGGAAGAACGTGTCTGTGGATTGTCGGTCAGCAAGAAGATTTAGCTCCTCGGTCAGACCCCTCTTTTGGACCTCAAGAAACGCACCTGTTGCTTCTTCCAAAGACTTGAATCCGAAGTCGCCGTACACAGTATGCCTTGCCTTGGGGTATATCTTCAGTGTTACCTTGGTCTTTACACCGAGTGAGCCATGATCACCAAGGAAGATTCCCGTAATGTCGTTGAAGTTTGAATATCGAGCGAATAGCTGTGCTTCTTTATTCCATCCCGTACCTGTCCTAATTACCTCGCCGTCTGGCAAAACTACCTCTAACGAAACAACCGCCTCAGTCGAAGGGCCAAACTTGGTTGCAGCATACCCGATGCTGTTGATACTCACCGAACCTCCAACAGTACCTACATTGCCGCCATATGGGCCCCGGAATCCAAGTTTGTAGCCCCGGTCGTCCAGTCTATGAATTAGCTCGGCCCAACGTAGCCCTGCCTCAACTGTGACGGTCATGACATCTTCGTTGATTTTAACAATACTATCCATCTTCGTCATGTCAAGCATAACCGAGTCCTTTGCTCTAGGCAAGCAAGCGCCGCAGATTCCGTTCCTGCCTCCTGCGGGAACAAGGGGTGTCTTTGTCGTTGAGCAAAGCCGTACAATCTCCTGAACCTCCTCAACTGTCTCGGGCATAACAACTATACCCGGTCTTTCGGCTGTCAAATGACACGCATCCTGTCGATATGACGAGATTATCACAGGACTGTCATTCACTCTTGATTCATCTGCTATCTCCACTAACTGCTGGAAGAGCTTGTGGTTGGCAGAAGGTTTGATGCTTGACATTGCTCATCCCATTCTCGGTTCCAGTCTGCCGACTATAAGTAGTCAACGCCCCAAGGTGAAGAGAACCCTTTATGTAATCTGCCAGATGAGGTTGGTACGTGTGTCAGGTTGAACAAGATTGCTGTCGTATTGGGTCGAGGAGGTCACACTGCACAAACCTTTGCACTTGTTGATCTTCTGGGAGACCGCTTTGACTACATGTATCTAATTGGTATTCTTGACCCCTTGACACGAAAGAAGGTGCGAATTCCTGGACGCGTTATGCCAGTAATCCCACCAAGACTCTTGCCACAGGACTCTCGATTGATGTCAGCCATCAGAACTGCTGGAACACTTCTGCTCGCACTCCTCTACTTCGTTATGACTAGACCAAAGGCAGTGATTAGTTGTGGAACGGGTCTCACAGTTCCCATATTCTATGCTGCAAAGATACTGAGGATTCGCACAGTCTTCATAGAGAGCATGTCTCGTGTTGAGAGCCTATCCAAGACAGGACGAATTCTTCTGGGCAAGACAGACCTATTCTTCGTTCAATGGAAATCATTGGCCGAAAAGGTTCCAATGGCTGAGTACGGAGGACAGCTACTATGATCTTCGTTACAGTTGGGACCGCACACTACAACCCCCTTATAGAAGAAATAGACCGTCTTGTGGGCTCGGGTGAGCTAGCGGATGCAGTAGTGGCCCAGATTGGCAGAGGAAGGTATGAGCCTGTAAACATTCCATTCTTCAGATTCATGAAGTCTCTGAGCCATGCCTACGATAAGGCAGAAATCATTGTTAGTACGGGCGGAGCTGGGACTACTCTTGAGTGTGTCACTCGGGGTCTCCGACTTGTTGTTGTCGAGAATACTACATTGATGGAAGGCCACCAAGCACAGCTCATCGGGGAAATGTCGCGAAGAGGTCACCTGATCTGGTGCGAGAATGTGGGTGACTTGCGCAAGTGTATTGAGATAGCTCGAGTCAAAGAGTTCTCACCATACGTTTCAGACAAACCACTTATGCACGAGATGATTTTCGATTTGCTAAAGGGCTAGTTCTCTAACGTTTTGGAAACAGGGTTTCCATTTGGCGCCAAATAGAGCTGGCGTGAAGATGAAGATTCAGCGAGGACTGAATGACTTCATACCCTCGTTGGTATGTGGATATTTCTCTGGGTATTACGTAGCTATTGTCTGGATTTGATGTCTGATTTAAATGGGCAAAACACATATCTCCACTGGAAGTTAAGGTCAGTAACGACCGCTTTGCGAGTTGAAACATGTTGAGCAAGAGTAAGAAGTCCACACAAAAAGCCAAACCCAAACTAATCCGCCCTCGTGGAATTGGCCTCTCTGTCAAGTTGTTCAAGCATGAGGGGTTGAATCTTTCCGCAAGTCAGCTGGCTTCGCTCTTCAAGAAAGCCCCCTATGCCCCCGCGAAGAAGAGCGACATTGCATCAGGATTCTCAAAGGCGAAAGCTGTGGGGAAGACAGTAACTGCAGATTTTACGGCGGGATTCCGTGTACCGGTCCTTGCGTTTGGTGAGGATGTTCCGGTTCATTACATCAGTGTTGACCGAGGATCAGTAGTAGTGAAACTGGACAAAGGCACTGCAGAAGTCCGGGGATCTGGTCGCATTGCAAGTAGATTCCGCAGATGGGTTCAGAAAGAGACCAGAGCGAAGATGCAGCCCCTAAACCTAAATGGAGGAACAAGGAAGGTATATGATACTGCTTCCGATATAGCGACAGTGCTCTTGGCAGGACTTGAAGGTACGACATCTGATCTCAGCGGTGTCGAGTTTAGAGGTTCGGGAATACAGACTGCTGATGAAATAGCGCTTTACACGAGGAAATACAAAGGTGAGATTGTTCGCTTCCGAGGGACTTTCCCGTATCCCAGCGGACAACAACTGACGACGAGTGTCAACGCACTTACTGGCTCCATCTTCATCTACAAGTGGGGCGAAGGCATTTACGAGAAGGACTTGAACTGGATAGTCTCGTTGCTGGAAGACGCAGCGCTCAGTGCGATGTAGGAGAGAGAAAGGGCCGACAGTGGCCCTCTTCCCTCTTGCTTTCGCCATGAGTGAAATCAGCTGCTATCTTAGACCTATGCTCACTCTCTTTTCTTCCCGATGATCGTTCTGGTGTTTTCAACATACCATCTGTTTCTATCTCTAAACTTCGGCCAGAAGCTGAAGAATGACTCTGGATTCGGCGTCTCAATCAAGAGAAACCCATTCCACTCAGTACCCCATGCGTATGAGTAATCGCCAACCAGAGTGAGATCTTCTGGCCATTCCTGACTTGAGAATGTATCCCAAGTCTCCCGCGCTTTGTCTTTCTCTTCTTGTGTCAAGAGTCTGAGTCTGTAAAATACACAGAAGGCATAGGTCATGAGACTGTCCCCAAACACTACAGACTTGCGGTGCATTAAAAAGATTGAGTCATGATTTTTCGTTGAGAGCACATGCTTGACGGCTCCGATGAGATTGTGGGTAGGGATATTCAGCATGGAAAGGTGGCCTACAGGTTCCAGTGGAACAAGTCGAATCACAAGCGCCTCGGGGCATCTGAAGGGGACTTGTCTTCACTCTGGGCACACCTCCTAGCGATTCGTGCTGGCAAGTTGCCAGAGGAGCCTTTCAGCAGTCCATTCTATACTCGAGCATCAGTGCTCAAATTCACCAAGATGGCGAATCATAGGAGAGTAGGTTTAAGGAATAAGCTGATGAAGAAAGGCAAAGTTCAGAGTATCATTGATCACGACCTTGTGTCGAAGCTTCGAGAATATCACCGAGCAAGGAATGACGATACGTACACTGCAGACCATGTAATCCTTCAAGACTTCCTGCTGCATGATCCTGCATCAATCGCGATAGAGGTCCCTGTCTGGTCAGAAAGATTTGGGCTTTCTGGTCACGTGGATCTTGTTCGATTCGTTGACGACGAAATTCAGGTTTGTGACTACAAACCTGGGAAACTAGACAACACAAGTAAGAGGTTCCTTGACTCGATCCCCCAGGTCGCCGCATACGGAGAAATGATGACTCATCATCTCGCAGGTACTCTTAGGTCTGCAGACGAATCTGTGCTTCTTCCAAAAGTGACCTGTTGTATATTCGACACTCATTCTTGTTGGCAGTTTGGTGCCGATCTATTCATCACTCTTCAAGCATCAAACATCATAGAAGGGATCTAGTATTCGCCATTGCGGAGCACAGACATTTTCACTTCTTCTTCAATTGATACCGAATCCCCCCGCCGTGCCGCTCCGGAGCTATTCCACTTAAGCTGGATTGTTGGCCGTTCAGACACAAGCCCCTCTCGTATTCTCGAGAAGTAGTACTCATTCAAGGTGCCGTACGAGCCCAATGCAGGATCAACAGGGACCCAACCCAACCTTTGCAGATAGACCTCGCTCCAAGCATGAGGTTCTGGCTCCTCACTCCTGTAGAAGTGTCCCACTACTCTTCTAGCTGGGATTCCTACCGCCCTGTTAAGAGCAACAAAGAGGTCGGCGAATTCGTCGCAATCTCCCTCCTTGCTTCTCGCAGCATCAGCCGCCCCGCGTCGGTGGTCAAGATGTGTTCTCAACTTGACAGTATTCCGCACAATCTCGTAGGCCAATCTGGAGTACGATTCGTCGTTGTTGCTCCGTTCTGCAATGCTCTGTGATATATCTTGGACGAGAGCGTCCTCGGTCTCCCAATAGGGGTGCATTCTGGTAAGAGTGCCGCGCATCCGCTTCATTTCAGACTCAGAAAGCGGCTGGGGCTCAATCAGCCAGTCTCTAGTTGTCGTGTCGATCCGGAGAACTACTGTAGGAGAGAAACTCTCGCCAGGGTTTAGCTTGGGCACTTTCATTACTGCGACCATATTGTTCTCTGCTTTCTCAACAACTCTTGCTGGCGGAAATACATCAAAACTGGTTACGAATTGATTACCCATGTCTGTGAAGAGATGCCAAATCATCCTGCCATCTCTTATCTTGGTTCCACTGATGTTGTTGATCGTGGCTTGCATATCAATCATTAAGCGCAATTTTGAACCCCAACATCAATTCAAGTTGGTGCCTTCTGCGAATAGATTTATGTGTTGTTAGCAGTTCTTCACCTCTATCTGCTAGTTCGGAACTACTTGTGAGGATTGCTCATGCCAGATGACAAAGAACCCGGCGGCAAAAAGGGAGACGTAGTCGACGACATGCTGTCTGAACTTGGTGTCGACGAAGAGATGAAAGAAGAGCTAATTGCCTCAGGCCGACTCAAGAGCGATGCGGTTCGAGTTGAGTCCGCGGATGAGGTTCGGAGACGTATCGATATCGAGAAGAGCATGGAGCGTCTGAGAGACAGCTTGAACCTTGTTGAACGCAAGCTCATGACTATAGACGAGACTACTGACAGGATTGAACGCGACCTGATCCCTGTTATTCTCTCGTTTCTTGTTGGTCTAAAAGGAAACCTCGTGAATATCCGTGATACAATAGCAGCGAGGAGCAAGAGTAGGGCAAAAACTGCACTCCAATCGACCTACGTAGAATCGGAAGTCAAACCAATAATCGAAGAGGAGTTTGCAGGTATTGAGGCGTCATTGACATCTGGTATGTCCGAACCTGTTCTTGAGAAAGTAAGGGACATAACTGACGGACTCAAGGCTGCTCTCAAGGTGACAGTTGAGGAGCTGACGACACTCAAGGGGAGCGTTGATGATTTCACTCAACGTTCTTCTACTGAGGTCGAATTCCTGGCGAAGCAACTAGCTCTAAAACCCAAGGTCGAGACTCCCAAAGAGGTAGCTGAGGAGCTGAAGGCTATTCAACGAAAGGTGGAGGAACTTGAACGAGAACTTGGAATAGCGAATCAGAAACTGGAAACCAGAGAATCAAACATCAAAGGTCTGCAAGATGAGATTGCAAGGACAAAGGCCCAGAATGAAGAAATGGAATCAACAATCGCTGCTTTGCGAGGTACTCCAACTGATACGGCACAGGTTGCTGAGTTGAGGCAGAAGATAAAGGCTCTTGAAGCATCGAGAGAGCTTCTCGAAGAAAAGGTCAAGGAAGCGAATAAAGCCGAAGAGGAAATACGTAGTAGGGGCAGTCAACTTCGAGGAGAGATTGATCAGAAGGACATCCAAATAGGCGACCTTCGGGGGCGTATCAGACAACTCGAGGAGGATATCTCCAAGACCGCAGACAAATTGGCAGAGGTGGAGGATTTGAGGGCGAGGCTACGCTCCTACGAAGCGGGTGATCAGGCGAGAGAGACCGCTAGGATCAAGGCTGAGCTTGAACGAGTCGGTGCCGCACATGAGCGGCTCACTAATGATCACACCGAAACCCTCGAGAGACTCAGGGTAGCCGAGAGTATGAGAGATGCGTATCTGGCAATCATGAAGATAAGCGACAAGACCAAAGCGTATCTGACGGTACAGGACCAAGGGTCCATGACAATTCGTGAACTCGCAAGATCTCTCGGAGTGTCCCCTGCGACTGTAACAACTTGGGCGGAAGACTATGAGCGACTAGGAATCGCCAAGATTATAGATGGGACGACGATAGTAGTTGACTTTGGGGACAAAGAACCGAGCTCAGAATGATACTCAGGCTGGTCTCACTCGTCTTATGAACTTCATAGTCTCAATGAGTCCGCTGATTTTCACTGCACTATCATAGAGCTCCTCCACCTTGGATGTGCTACGACTGCTTCCTTCCAAGTACTCTCGCACGGCGGGCCTCAACACACTGTCTAGGAAGACTCCACGCAAACTCGACAAGGATGCCAGAAAGTGGGAGTCTAGTTGTCCAGCTTCAAGTGCACTCAACACTTCTGCATATTCCTCTCGACATGAACCGTCCTTTACTTGCTCGACGCTCTTGCTGCTCAGGAACTGCCGAACAAGATCCCTGTACTCGTCAGTGGCTCGCGCTGGGTCTGACACTGCGAGATACTTCGTCTCAGAACAGCGATTGAGAAACGGTCTGTTCCTTTCAGATATCTTTTCTAGCAGCCCACCTACAGACTTCATGTCACGACCTTTAGTCATGGAGCATGACCACGACTCATTTGCAATCTTCGCTTTTAAAGAGCTACAGCCACTCGAAACGAATCCATTTCTGCTCTTGATGATAACAGCTAACTGTATCAGACCGCAAGAGGAATAAGATGAACTGTGAGTCCTTCTCCGAGATGAGAGAGGCAAAACTCTACTCCAGGACCCCCGGCGGCATTCGATGTGACCTCTGTGCTCGCCGCTGTGTCTTGGGAGAAGGCGAAACTGGCTTCTGCCGAGTAAGAGTAGTAGAGAATGACACACTCAAATCAATGGTCTACGGTCTAATAGATGGAATGGCAGCCGATCCCATTGAAAAGAAGCCTCTGTTCCATTTCGCTCCAGGCTCAAAGACGTTCTCCATTAGCTCTTCATCGTGTAATTTCCGATGTCAATTCTGTCTCAACTACCATTCAGCCCACAGAAATTCACCCGTCGGTGAATCATTGACTCCTGAGGATATAGTGAAGCTTGCTATGAATCAAGATTGCACCGGCATCACGTATACGTATACAGAACCAACGGTGTTCTGGGAGTTTGCAACCGACACCGCCCAGATTGCCCACTCTAATGGGATGTTCAACACCATTGTCACAAATGGCTACATGACTCCAGAAGCCATCGAAATGATGACTCCAAATCTGGATGCCGCATCAATCAATTTCAAGGGCAGTGGAAACAAGGACTTCTACCAGAAACTAATGTCGGTTCCTAAGGTAGAACCTATCTACAAGTCAATGGAGGTCCTGAAGGAGAAGGGAGTCTTCATTGAGATCACAAACTTGATCATTCCAGAGGTCGGCGATTTCGAAGATGATACTCGTCAAATGGCAAAGTGGATAGTTGACAATCTTGGATCTGGTACGCCATTTCATATCATAGCTTTCGCGCCCACATACAAAATGACTCACCTCCCACGGACGCCTCCTGCAACACTTGAACGCCACATTCGAATTGCAAGAGAAGCAGGTCTTACCTTCGTTTACTCAGGAAACATAGCAGGTCACGACTACGAAGACACCTACTGCCCCAATTGCGGCACACGTGCTGTTGAACGATATTCCGTCTTTCTGAAGTCAAATAACCTAGATGAGAAGGGTCGGTGCCCCAAATGCCATAAGGACTTGAACATGGCTGGAATCAATTGGATGGTTCGAGGTCGTGGTCGTGCAAGGTTCTTCTGAGGCGAGACAGTTGCACGTAGTGGACATTAAGTGGCGTTCAGCGTCATCTGGAAACTTCGAACTTGGCTTCCTAAGCTGGCCTCAGGATAGCAGCGAAGTTGAGTTTCATCTACTTCGAATCGGCCAGGCGATATCTTGGGAAATTCTTGGGCCCAGACTCTGTGTTGGATATCGGGATTCTGACGGTCGTCTTGTTGAATGTCCTGAGCGGAGCACAATCTTGAGACACGGAACGCGGTGCGGACCTTGTTCTGCAATGGACAACTATGATGCCTGTATGCGCTGTGACGGAAAGGACTGCACTGCTTCGGCGGAGAGAAGAAGGGCTTGCAAGGAATCCGAATATGCGGTCTACTTGGCTCTATTTGGTGAGTCCACAGTTAAAGTGGGGGTGTCTACTCTTCGAAGGGTCCAAATAAGATGGATTGAGCAGGGTGCCGACTACGGAGTGGTCCTCAGTGTTATCAAGGATGGCCAGGAGGCACGGCGCCTAGAGTCTCTGCTAGACAAGCTGTCTTCCGTGGTGAAACAGGTGAGGAGCAGTCGCAAAGTGAGCGGACTTCATGCAAAGATGACCCCCTCAATGGCCAAAGCGGCGCTCGAGGGCTTCTTGGAGTCCCAAACAGTCATCAAGAGATCAGACATATTCGAAATAACCGACCTTTCGCAATATTATGATCTTGGCGGTTTGGATGCGAGGCCACAAATGTGGTTCAAGAACTCAGATCAAGTTGCTGGCCAAAAGATGCTTGGCGAGATTGTAGGTGCAAAGGGTTCTCTGCTCGTCACTAGAATAGCAGGGAGTTACAAGGTAGCAGACTTGAGGCGTCTAGTTGGTTACACAATCTCCATGGATGCGGAGATAGAGATATCGACACAATCTGGTTTAGATGACTTCATCTGACGAACCTTTTATTGGGCGTAGTAGGAACATCGAACGCGATGAGTAACGGTTCCATTGATGAAGAGAAGGTGCGCTACATTTCATTTGTGCGCAAAGAAGGCGGAGAGCCCATTCTAGGCATCCCCTATCGTGAGATGAGCGTTGATCCTGACCTTGTCGCGAGCTTCGTCCTAGCAGTCATCATATTCGAAAACCGTCAACTCAAGACCTTCACGAAAGAAGGGTACGTTGTTGTCATTGAGGAAGGAAGACATGTTGTTGGTCTTCTGATTGTGGACCGAGTTGAAGATGAAGATCCGTATCGTTCTGAACTGATTGCAATCATAGAACGGTTTGAAACGGAGTACGACTCACAGCTAAATAACTGGAAGGGTGATATTAGACCCTTCCGAGAGTTTGCGCTTCACGTTCTTGGAGTCTTTCCTTACAGGCGCCTAGAATGGGATCTTGTTCCCCGACTTGTGCCCAAATCCGAAGCTACTCCTGATAGGCACGCTTCCATTCCATGGAGTGTTGGTGAGACGGACCAGAAGATCCATAGAATGGTTGGCTTCATTAATGGCAAGAGGACTTTCAGAGATATAATTGACGCATCGGGATTGGGTGAGAGAGATGGCATGGCTATCATATCCATGCTGGATCGATACAACTGGATTACAGTGACAAGACATCTCAGTGATTCTAGTGTGCTGGTGAAGATCATGGCGCCGCCCAAGTTCTTGCTGGGTGTGTACGGCGACCAACTTGTTCAGATTGTTGAGATGTTTGACGGTACGAGAACACTCAGTGAAGTCTGCGACGAACTCCCCACAAACATTGAGGTAGTTCGCACAGTTGCCAAGAACCTAATTGACTCGGGCGTAATTGACTATGTTGACGCCACCGAAGGGAGTGATGCTCAATGAGTCTAGCACGATATCATGCAGGACTAGAGGTTAAAAAACCATATAGGCATGAATCACGCTGCTGTGTAGACTCTGAGATTTCATTCGAAACCAAATTGAGGAGGTGTAATTGACTTGGCCCTAGACATATCTAAGGTACGTTACATCTCACTCATCCGAGTTGAAGGCGGAGAATCCATTCTGAACATCCCGTATGCAGAAATGACAGTTGATCCAGATCTCATCGCAGGCTTTGTCACTGCTGTCATTATCTTTGCCCGGACTCCAATTCGAACTATCCGAAAAGCAGCATACGACATCCTAATTGAGGTTGGAGATACTGTACTCATTTTACTTGTTGTGGACCCCGTCCCTGACGAAGCACCGTATCGCGAGCGCATGAAAAGAATACTGGCGAATCTAGAGGAAGAGCATGGTGAAAAGCTGAGGCACTTCGAGGGTGATGTCAGGCGATACAGAGAATTCACTCTTGATATCATCTCCGAGTTTCCGTTCTTCATATCTGACCTGGATCTTGTCCCAATCAAAGTAGAGAATGGGAGTCCGATTGTGTACAGAGTAGGCAAAATCGACCGAAAGCTGGAGCAAGTAGAGGCATTCATCAATGGAAAGCGTACAGTTTCTGAGATAATGGACATGATGCAACTGCCTGAGAAGGATGTGCTTGGTTTGATATCCATCCTCGGCAAGCACAAATCCATCGAGTTCAAGAGGCGCTTGACTGAACACGACATTCTAGTCAAGGCCGCTTGTTCTGAATTCGTTCTCAGCAAACTCAAGGCGCAGTATGGTCAGCCGCTAGAAGACCTTTATGAGAAGTTTGATGGTAACCTCACAATCAAGGAGATCATCGAATCATTGCCGTACGACACCAACGCAATCTGGTTCATCATCAACAAGTTGGTTGAAGAAGGCTGCCTGGAACCGAATTAGATCCTAGAGGATAACATCGTTTCCCGGAATCCCTACAACATCGCTTCGACACTGCCTGCAGTGCACAAACTGTCTGATATGCGCTGATGCTGCGAGTCTTGCATTTCGGAGTTGCTTTGCAGAGGGCGATTTCGAGTTCTCGAATCTAGCACAAGGTATAAGCGGAACGATGTTCTGGAGCGATACTCCGAGGTCAGCCAATGATTCTGCGGTATTGAGGATTTCATGGTCATTGACTCCAGGTATCAGGATTGTGTTTGCTTTCACCGCTATTCCTGCATCAACCGCGCTCGATATTCCAAATGATTGCCTTGCAGTGAGTTTGTGAGCCATTGAAATGCCTGATACAACATTGTCGTCCACGATGGCCCACTCGTAGACCTGGGCCGCCACAGCTGGATTCAGTGTGTTCACAGTGACTGAAATCGCCTTCATACCCAGACTGACAAGCCTTTCAGTCTCTTCTCCAAGAAGGACTCCGTTTGTACTCAGACAGAATTCTATCTTGGGACATTCACGGCGAATCCCGTCCAACAAACTGAAGGTTTCTGGATTAGCCAAAGGCTCGCCTGGTCCTGAAACAGCAACTATCCCAAGTCTTGGGCGGCGCTCGAGCTCATTGAGGGCCCTCTCGAGGGCCTCTTGAACACTCATGATTCTAGACGCCATCCCTGGTCTTTGTGGACGACATCCCTGATGTTCTCCATTATTGCAGTAGGCACACTTGACGTTGCACCTCCTTGCAACAGGCAGGTGAATTCTCTCCCATATGTCGCCTCTCTTCGTCGACCAACATGGATGAGATGAGAATGGGAATTTGCTTTCTATTGTTGAGACCAATTAGATCAGACCCTGTAACAGAGCACCTGCACGCCTTGCTACTTGTTTGCCATCGTTAAAAACTAGACCCATCTTTGTGTTCTCAGGAGCAGTGATGGTCAGCAAATACCCTCCGGCAATTGAGATCACAACAGTTGTTCCCATTTCGCCCTGGATTATTATCGACCGAAGATTTCCCTGCTTCAGTTCACGAACAGTCTGTTCTCCTGCAGAATGAATCCCTGCAACCATTGCAGCAACTGACACTTCTTCGGTTCCTGTAAGGAAATGACTGATTAGAGGAAGGCCTTCAACTGAGAATATAGCGGCGCCGAGGATTGGAGACCTATTTGCGAAATCTACCAGGAGCTGCTTCAGAAGCTGCTGAATGCTGGCGCTTCCTTCACTACTCAAGTCATTTCCCTCCTATCAGTTCTTCAGGTTTTCATTCTTAAGAGTGTGGAATATGTTGACCACCTGAAGTACAGCACATAAAGCTTCGGAGAATGCAGCGAGCTACTCAATCAATCTGACAGAAGTAACTGTGTCACTGTGAAGTGATCGCGCAGGCATTTTCATAATCTTAAGCACATGCTCTGCTTCTTGATCAAATCCTTCCTCAGTCAGCATGTCAATGAATTCCATGCCTGTTGTGATGGATAGCCCCTTCATTGGAGCACCTGTCCTGCATGACTCGAGTAGCTCTTCAGCGCTGATCAGTTTGCATCTTATCTTGAGGTCTTTCTGTTTCTCTAGATGCGTAATGCCCTTTCTTGCTATTCCTCGATTCTCCCTCTGTTCCTCAGTGTAGGCTCTTCTCTTCGTGATATTGCGAAGTCGGTTGAGTCCCTGTTTCACGACTTCTTCCGACTTCAGCGTTCTTCCATAGACGCCACGAACACTCTTGGTGGACGAAGTAACAAGCCAGGCTGTTCCATATTCTGCTTGATATCTCATTCCCTTGAGTATCTCCGATTCACTGAGAAGTGTTATGGATCGATAACCCTTGTACTCGACAACAAATGACCAATCCGGATCTATGTTTGTCACAAGTAGATCTGGAGAGAGTGAACCCTGGCCAGTCGAAGGGACACTTGTTGACACGGCTGGGAACAGCTTGGTGATCAAGGCGACAAAGGATTCATGAAACAAGTTGTGGCGGAGATTCCTTGCTTCCTGAGGATGTCTAACTCCTGCCTCACGATAAAGGACAGGCATCTCAATTTTGAGACCAGTCCGAAGACGTACTTCATTCTTCGTGGTCAGTCTTCCTCTACGATGATTCTGCTGGACTAGTCGAATCGCGGCTTCTCTTCCAAGTAACTGATACGTTGCTTTCCCAAAATCTTGAGAGCTTTCACCGGAGTCCTTCGTTCGTCTTGCTTCTTGTTGAGCCCAATCAATGATGTCCTGAGCTTCGGCGCCAAGAAGTTGGAAGATGGAGGACAACTTCTCACCCAGGTTATGACGCCGCACATGTTTCCTCAAGGCCGGTCCATACTTGACTTTTCTGCGCAATCCCTTCAACTCTCGATTTCAGACCGCTTGGAACTACATTATTTCCTTCTCTAGAGTGGCTTCTTGTGTTTCGTCGTCGTAAATCACTAGCTCGGCATTGACGAGATCGAAGATCGCCTTCTGAACAACGGCTGGTTGGATTCCCGTGCTTGAAGCTATGTTCCTACGCGATATTGGTTTCTTCGTATTGTGGAGAGTGTACAAGATTCGTGCATGTGGCTTCCCGTAGAAGACTGTTTCAATTAGCATAATGTAGATGGCAAGCAAGTCGCTTACATCTACCTTCTCCTCAAGTTTCTCCTTTTCGGCGGCGGTCTCACGATAGAGTTCTGACACCCTCTCAAGCTTACCAGTGATGTCGTCCATCTCCGCCCGAAGCTCATCTCGTTCTCTTCTGAGCTCCGCTACCGCCTCGTCCTTCGATGCTTCTATACTGTGGGCGCTAGCCTTAGCCTCCTCTATTTCACTAGCCGCAGATTCAAGTTTTGCCTCGAGCGACTCCTTTTCCCCTGTGAGTCTGGCAATTTCTTCTTCCTTGGTCTTTGCATCTTCTTCTGCAGCCCAGCACTTCTCTTCTATCTCTCTACGAGCTGAACGAAGCTCCTCTCCCTCTTCCTTTAGCTTGTCCCTTTCATCCATGAAGGATTCGATCTTGTTCTTGAGACTCTCGATGGCTTCGAGCAGCTTCTCCCTGTCCTCTGACATAGATACTATCCTCAGAATGTGAATGGCCCACCCGCTTTATATCAGTTTCACATCAAACTCTTTGGCTTTCAGTTTGATATAGTCCACGTACTTCTTTCTTAGCTCTGAGAGAGGAAGCGCGAAGGCTTTGAATGCTTCAAGTTCTCCTTTCAGTCGCTTTCGAATGAGAAGATCATTCTCTTTTCTCAGGAAGTCGTCTTCACCAATTCCTGGCAGACTACGATTCTGTTTGGCACATATGAGATCGGATTTGGACATTGACTCGAGGGTGTGTGAGATGTCTTGAAGCATCCCATTCTTTCCCCAGAAGTCCTTCGTTGTCAGACCCATAAGCTTGGCCTCCGGAGTTGCTAGGCCCTCAATGTTCGCCAACTCAATCGAGTTGTTTCTGATAGTAGAGAAGATGCGTAGAGACCACGGCGAAAGGTCGACTAGAACGAATACTGGCACCTCAGAGTCCGCAAGTCTGCGAATCCAGGCACGCATGTTACGCCCAGGTTGTCCAAACAGAGAACCGACCCCCAACCGCATTCCCTCTGGGAGTTCCAATTCGATCAGATTACGTGCCATTGCCTCCTTCTCGATGAAGACCGCCGCATCAATGTTGATTTCATGGATCTTAACATCCGAGGGTCTTGAAGATATGAACCATCCATATTCGCCAGCGGAGTTGCAGCAGATTCGTTTCCCTGACAGGTCCGACAATGTGACATCTCCATAGAAGGTACCCTTAGGTGAACTTACAACGCCAAATTCCTCACGTGGCATCGATGCACCTTGGATTCTTAGAATTCTCTCGCACAGATTGATCAATCTGTTTGTTTCATTTTGTCCAGAGATATTCAGAGTCTCCTGAACGTGTTTCACTTTGTGCATGTAGTAGAAGTCTCGAAGTGACATCGACATGCCCTGTTCAAGGTGTTCCCTGAATCTTGTGAGACCATTAACAATTCCTGCGATTGTCTTGGCACTCTCCACTTTCCGTCCGTCTAGAAAAGAAGCATGCGCGTCTATGTGTCTATAACCGTCTCTGTTGGTGTAGCTCACGTTCCTCTTTGAGGAGCCGTAGTACCCAATCTCCGGGAACTCGCCGCACTGGATTGTTTCGACAAGGGTCTGAAGAATCGTATCAATCAACGGAATCATCTGGAGGCTTCGTGTCGATCCCTTCATGCCTTTCATGAGGTCCTCTCCTTGCCGAACATAGAGTTGATATCAACTTCCTGGTTGGTGGCCTCCGAAAGAGTGTCAGCTATGAATCGATAGTAGATTTGCAGTCTGTTCTCTCGTTGCCTCATACTCCTTCTTCTCTGCTTCTTCCTAACTTGATCGCCTAGGCGTCTCATGCAATCCTTAATTGACAGATTGATTTCGTGTCGGACGGAATCAACATCTGCAATGAACTCCTTTCCGACGGTTTTGTACGGGATCTTAGTGCTGCAAATGTGTACAAAGAATGCAAGAGGGTCATCTGGTTTGAGACCGTAGTTCCTGAGATTCAGCTCACCCAGGACTCGGCTTGAGACATCATTGCGTTCATCGTACAGTAGAGGGATTCTGTTCGCAAACCTCAGAAGCCTGATGCCGCTTCCAATGGCGCCCCCATAGGCAATTCCTGTTTCGACAATGAATGGATGTCCTCGATATACACTTGGAGCACGGGTCTTTGCCACCACGATGTCTGGGCCAAGTCTGTTCATTCCGGCGACAAGCACCTCCTCTCCCGCGGGTGATAGTGAACGAGGCGATGGAGACCGGAACCCCCTGTAACTTGCCATCTTCCCCATAAGTCCGACCAAGTCATCGTCATCCAGCTCGGCCGGGTGTCTCTCCAGTTCGATGCCTGCAAATCGGAGAAACTGATGAGCCGTCTTCCTGCCTATCCCCTGAAACTCAGACATTAGAAAGGAAGCTATGGTGTTTCTTCCAGTGGACTTCGTCATTTGCTTCAGCATCTCAACATCAATTCCACACGGATGAGGTTTCATTTCTCGGGGCTCCTCAGGTAAGGCGTCTATTACTCTCGGGAGTACAAACGGTTCTCCGTCAGGAGTTTCAAGCCGCAGCGAAGCATAGGGGACAATCACACTAGTCTGACTGAAGTACTCGGTTATGCGTCTCTTTGATCTGAACCAGTCCCCCTCAAGACGGTAGGACACACGTGTACCGTGTTCACTAGGGTCCTTTTTCTCTGAACTCTCATCGACAATGACAGGTTCATTGTTTTCAATGTCGAGCTTCACCTGCAAGTGATTGCGAGCCGTGCTGCCCTGAACTGATGTTGTGATCTCGATTGGGCTCTGAGTCGTGATCTGCCCATAAAGGAGAGCCAAGCTGCCACCTAGTCCGAAAGTGCCACGAGTTTGTCTTAGAGAGAACTTAGTACCAGTCAACATCTTCCCAAGCAGCTTCGGTACACTATCTCTAGGTATACCCGTGCCGTTGTCTCTGACGGTTAGACGATACTGCTGAGGTCCGTTTGAGATCCCGTGAGTGTCTGACTCTATACTGACTCGAAAGAGACCGACCCTTACGCTAGGCAGGACTCGTGCGGACTCGCAGGCATCAAGGCTGTTCTCTACCAACTCTCTAATTGAGACGTACAAGGATCGTGCTGGGTTATCGAATCCTGCGATTGTCCGATTTCTATAGAACCATTCAGATATCGACAGTTCTGAAATGCTCAGATCGGTGCTTCCAAGAGACTGCAAACTTTGTTCTCCATCCAGTGAATGTCGAGACATCAATTGCAGAATTCTTTGAACCATCGTGTTACAAGGAGAATACCTATTACAGCAACTGGAACCCAATGTAGCCGATGAGTAGCAAACCAAGCAGAAATGCAGTGACCACAATCCAGACTCTTCTATTCCAGGCGAACACAGTACCTCCGTCGAATGGCTGGAATGGTATCATATTGAACAACCCGAGCATCGAATTCAGAATGAGTCCGTACCTCAACATGACGGCAACATAGAAGATCGCTCCGACACGTGGAAGAGCCCCCCCACTCAAGCCGGCAATCACGAATATGGCAGTGGCAAGTATCAAGGCAATGATGAGATTTGAGAATGGTCCCGCCAGATTCGCTTTTGCGTTTTCGTCTTCACTTCTTGCACGACTAGTGTACACGACTCCAGTGCCGAAAATCGGAAAAGAAAGAAGAATCGCCACTAGTGATAGGTAGTATCCCGTGGACGTCATGCGAAACTCGCTCCACATCCCATAGTGCTGCGCAGTGAACTTGTGAGCCAATTCGTGAACCATAAATGTGGCTAGAAAGATCCCTATAGTTGCAATGGGAAACCACCATAGGCCGAAAGCGATATACCCTGCCAACTGCTGAAATGCCATCCAAATCCCATATGGGAATCCCATCATTGAGAATCCAACGAGCACAACAAGGATTGAGGCAATGGTCAGGTCCCTTGTTTCCGTTCTGGAGAAGCGCTTCCTCTTCGGCTTCCTTATTTCTCGACGCTCGGGACGAGATGGTTCCATTCCTTCTTCGAGCTCCATGGAACCAGCAAAGGCTTCCTCTATCCTTCTGCTAGCTTCATCCTTGGCCAAATGTATTCCCGGACATCCATGACTCTCTGGGAGACGGTGATCTGTGCAGAAGACTCCATTGCAGTAGTGACATGTGAATGTGAGGTCTTCCTTCCCGCACAAGGAGCAGTTGGCCATTCTCTCTTCTCCTCTTTTTCCAAACGGAATCAAACAGGATGCTCGGTGAATAAGAACGTATTCCTAGCATACAATTGTGCTCACACTGAATAGATTAGGCTGTCGTGAAACCTTGACAGTCCAATCGAGCAGCGATTATGGTTCTCTTCAGGTAGGGAGCTTTCACCTGCTTCCAAATACTTATATACCAAATGGTCCTTAGTGACTAATGTACCAGTTGGGCCTTAGTTGGCCTACTGGCCAACACGCACACGAAGAAGCCCATAGGTGACTCTACAGGGCGGCTTCAAGCCGCCCAGGGCTTCCACGAGGGAGGATTGCCATCCACAATGATAGATGATGATTTCGATAAGATATTCCGCCAAATGATTGAGAGGTTATTCGGCGGTCCGATTGATAGAGATGGAGACGGAACTCTGCGATTCAGGTTCGGCCCAATACCACAAGGGATACAGCAAAACGAAGTAGAGTTTGAAGACGGGCCAGCTAGACCCACAGTTGAGAAGATTGAGTTGGGTGATGGTCTTCTCGTCATTGTAAGGAATATGCCAGGATCTGATTCGCCTGGAGTCAAGATAGAAGAAAACAGGCTCATAATAGAAGCAACTGAGGAAGAGAAGGAACTCTCCATCGAGGTTCCATTCAAGGTAGATGTGGAAGGTTCTTCATACTCCTTTAGAAACGGAGTGATTGAAGTCGATTTGGTTAGAGCAAGTGACGATTCTGGTGAGATTCAAACAAGCGGATCTCTGAGGAGTGTGTAGGTGAAGGAATATGAGCTCAGAGAGAGAGCCTGTTCAGCTGACTGTGGCGGCGGCTTACCCTGCCGACCACGGACACGGATTTGTTAGATTGAATTCCAAGGTTAGAAGGGAGCTGCAGTTAAGATCTGGCGACCATGTTCTAATTCGGGGCCAGAAAGAAACCGTGGCTACATCTTGGCCTGCCCAGCCGGAAGATGACACGTTGGATATTGTCCGAATGGACGGACTCATTCGAGGAAACGCAGGTGTCAAGCTCAATGATATAGTTCACATTTCTTCTATCGCTGTTCCTGAGGCAAAGCGAGTTGTCATAGCTCCTGTAGACCAGATACGATTTGGGGAGCCGTTTGTGAATTTCGCAAAAAGGCAGATAATAAACAAGGCTGTGACGCGTGGTGACATGCTTTCAATTGGCACAATAGGAACCGCAATCCGCTTCGTTGTCACAGCTGTTACTCCTGGAAAGCATGCTCGAGTTACTGAGGGAACGAGTCTCGAGGTTCTGCAGAAACCAGTCTCACCTGAAGAGGTCACTGCGCCTCTTGTAACGTACGAAGACATTGGTGGTCTAGGCACAGAATTGCAGAAGATTCGCGAAATGGTAGAGCTGCCAATGAAGTCGCCAGAGTTGTTCAAGAGACTTGGTATAACTCCCCCCAAGGGAGTCTTGCTTCACGGACCTCCTGGGACTGGTAAGACCCTGATCGCAAAAGCAGTGGCGAACGAGTCTGGTGCGAACTTCCTAGTCATCAATGGTCCTGAAATCATGTCGAAATTCTATGGTGAATCTGAGCAGAAGCTCAGAGAGTTGTTCAAAGAGGCAGAAGAGAATGCCCCAAGCATTCTGTTCATTGATGAGATTGACAGTATTGCGCCAAAGCGAGCAGAAGTAACAGGTGAAGTAGAACGCAGGGTTGTAGCCCAGCTGCTAGCCTTGATGGACGGTCTTGCGGGTAGAGGACAGGTCATTGTTATTGGGGCAACCAATAGGCCAGATGATGTTGACGAGGCACTAAGAAGACCTGGCCGCTTTGATCGAGAGATTGAGTTACGAGTACCGGACGTAAAGGGCCGATTAGAGATTCTGCAAATCCATACCAGAGCCATGCCACTCGAGGAGGGGGTTGACCTTTCCAAGCTGGCTGCTGTAGCACATGGGTTTGTTGGGGCGGATCTCGCAGCTTTGGCACGAGAGGCTGCAATGTGTACGCTCAGAAGAGCATTGCCTCATGTCGATCCAGAGACTGGTGACATTCCGATGGACATTCTGAGCAATCTCTACGTCACGCAGGCTGACTTCGACTCGGCTATGTCAGAGATTTCTCCCTCAGCGCTACGTGAGGTTCTCATTGAAAAGCCCAATGTAAGATGGGACGACGTAGGTGGTTTAGCGAAAGTCAAATCCCAGCTAAGAGAAGCTGTAGAGACCCCACTAAGACACCCAGAAGTATTCGAGGAAATGGGCATTCGAGCTCCGAAGGGAGTTCTTCTCTTTGGTCCTCCCGGGACAGGAAAGACATTGTTGGCAAAAGCAGTGGCAACAGAGAGCGAAGCCAATTTCATTTCTGTCAGGGGTCCTGAGATTTTCAATAAGTACGTTGGCGAATCAGAGAAGGCTGTCCGAGAAGTCTTCAAGAAAGCTCGACAGACAGCTCCATGTGTTCTGTTCTTTGACGAGGTCGATGCAATCTTGGGATCGAGGAGCATGCAAGATGACACGGGTGTTAGCAAGAGAATTGTCAATCAGTTCCTGGCAGAGATTGATGGTTTACAGGCGCTGCAAGGAGTCCTTGTCATAGGGGCAACGAACCGAGCTGATATCATTGATCCAGCTGTTCTTCGTCCCGGCCGCTTTGATTCAGTTATCTTTGTACCGCCTCCCGACAAGGATGCGAGATTGGAGATCCTCAAGGTTCATACAAGGAGAATGCCACTAGATGATGACGTGAGCTTGGAGAAGCTGGCCGAAATTTCAGAAGGATTCTCTGGTGCTGACCTTGAAGGTTTATCCAGAGAAGCTGCAATGGCAGCTGTGAGAAAGGATTGGAAATCCCGACCCGCAAAGATGGAGCACTTCATGGAAGCTCTGAAAGAGGTAAGGCCAAGCATTACACCAGAGGATTTGAAGAGATTCGCTGCAATAGCTGAGTGGGTTCTGAGGCGTCAACCTGACAAGATAGACGAAGCACCCCCTGGCTATGTTTAGCCTATAGACACGATTGGAGGAAGAGTGCGCAAAGTCACTCTCCTCGCCATGTCTCTTGGTCTTTAGGTAATCAAATCGAGAACAGGATATGGCTATAAGGATGAGTCACTTCACAGGGAAAACACGAGGCCTTGCCCTCGGAGTGGCTCGCTATGCGAAATCGTTGGATTATCAATCTCTGTTCCTTTCTTCACTTCGATAATTCACGGACACAGACTTACGAACACAACATCAGCATTGTCTCCTGGAATGTGAAGAGTGTTCTAGATTTCCTGGATGCAAGTCCGGAGCACAAGTTCTGTCTGGATCAAGTAACATTGATTGAGGGATTCGCTCGACTGTTCCCGAATTACATGGATACACTTCATGAGCGTGTTCTCGAAGGTCGGATCGAAGCTGTCGGGGGTACGTACGTGATGCCGGACTTTGTGATACCCGACGGCGAGTCAATCGTCAGGCAGTTTCTGCTCGGAAACCAGTTCTTTCGGGAAGAACTCGGTGTCGACGTCAAGACAGGATGGGCAATCGATTCTGCTGGCCATTGTGCCCAACTTCCACAGATTCTGAGACAATGCGGTATAGACTCCTACTTCTTCTGGCGTGGTATGCTGTTTGACGGTCCTACTGAGTTTGTCTGGAAGGGACCTGACGGAAGCAGAGTCAACGCGATCTGGCTTTCAAACGGATTCGAGCAAGCCGCCTGGTTGTCTGAGAACACCCGAGAAGCATTTACGAAGCTCATGGCAATAGTTGATACCACCTCTCCACGTGCTGTATCACAGAATGTCTTTGTTCCGGTGGGAGGCGAGCTCGTTCCACCTTTGCCGCACCTTGTGGACATTGTGAATCAGTGGAATTCAACATTCCCAGACATGAAAATGGTAATCGCAACTCCAAGAGAGTTTGCTGACAAACTGAAATCGGTCAAGGCCGAATTGCCTGTGATCTCCGGGTCGCTATCCTCAGGCCGCTTTTCAGGGGTGCGGTCAGGGGGACTCAGCTCACGAGTCAAGCTTAAGGTTATGAACCGCAAGCTCGAGACCCTGCTTCATCTTCTTGAGCTGTACCTGTCCATTCTCGGGGAGCATTCAAAGAACATGGAAGTTGATAACATATGGCGGATTCTCTTATTCAACCAGGATCACAACCTCATCCGAGGAACAGTTGCTGAGGAGCCGTATCAATTGGCCCTTCGAAGATTCCGAGAAGGTATCAGAATGGCTGAAACGGAACTTGAGGAAGTAGTTCAACTACTATCCTCGAGTGTCACGCCTGCAAAGGATGGTCTCTCCATTGTCGTGCTCAATTCACTACCATGGGTTAGAAGCGACATAGTCCGAGTTAGGGTGGATTTGTCCGAACTCGAAGGTGAATTCTTCGAGTTAGTGGATTCAGGTGGAAAGAGTATCCCGTTTCAATATACAGTCGGGCAAGATGATTCCAGTCTTGCGGATTTGTTTTTCATAGGTGAAGATCTGCCGAGTCTGGGCCACAGAGTCTATGGTCTAGTAGCTACTGAGACAAGACCCGAATTCGAGTTCAAGATCAAGAGTGGCACAAACTGGATGGAGTCGGAACATTTCGTTGTAGAGTTTGACGAATTCAGCGGCGCACTGAGTCGTCTGTTTGACAAACGAATTCAATTCGAAGTCGTTACGGGCGGCTCGAACTACATAACAATGGAAAGCGAAGTAGGCGATCTCTACCGTCATCTTGAGTCTGATCATTCGACACATGAGTCAGATTTGACAACACTGCGAACTTCAGGAGACCTTGATCTCATTGATTCTGGTCCCGTCAGAGTCGTGTTCCAAGTCACAAGCACAATTGACAAGTCAACACGAAAACAGACTGTTACTCTATACCATAATGTTCCTCGAATCGATATTGAGACTGAGCTCGACTTCAGAGCGTCAGCAAGACGAGTGCGTCTCAATTTTCCTCTGAACGTTTTCACCGACTCCGTGAATGTCGGCTCACAGTTTCTCATGGAGAAGAGATACACACCTTCAGCGGATCAGATTCATTGGGATGATCCTCAACAGGGAGTCTTCGACGCTCTAGACTGGGTTGATTGTGTCGGCCCAGACGCAAGTGTATGTCTTTCAGTCCCTGGGATTCACGAGTTTGAATTCATTGATGGCTTGTTGAGTGCCACGTTGATTCGAAGTGTCGATCACCTTTCTAGGGGTCTCGATGACGAAGTGCTTGAGACGAAGTCAGCAAGAGAGCACGGTGTACACTCTTTCAGGTACTCTCTGATACCACATGAAGGAGACTCGATTGCTGCTGAGACATGGAAGAGATCAGCTGAGCACAGAATCCCGATGATAGCGAATGTGATCACCGAACCTACCGGGGAACTCCCCATAGAAATGAGTACACTTGAAGTGGAGAATGGTGTGCTTGGGCTCTCTTGTTACAAGCCTGCAGATCTAGCTGACGAATTCATCGTACGCTTCTTCGAGATGGCTGGTGATTCCACCACAGCCACGATAGCCTTCCACAGAGATGTCGAAAGAGTGCAGCTTGTTGACCTTCTAGAGAACGAGATTGGTGAGTTGAGTCACGAAGGTCGTAGAGTACACCTGCCCGTAGACGGACATTCCATAATCACACTACGAATCAAGTTCGTCAGTTAGTTCCTCAAACTCAATCAGGGTAGTTCCCGATTACATTAGAGATATCCTTTTGAGCCAACGTCCTCAATTGACCTATTCATGCTCTAGAGCAACGGAGGTGCCTTCATGGGCGATTTCTATCCAATCTCTCCGCTAATTAACATCACCAACACTAGCTACGCTGCCCAAGCAGGAGTAATGGACGAGAAGTGGGCCGCCAGGATTGTAAGAGGCAAGAAGATCATAACGGAAAAGACGGTTCTTCAGCTAGATCTCGATGCATTTGTGGGTGTCATCTATGGGCACATACGGTTGCCGGGTTTAAGCAGGCATGCCGTTGCACAGTGTGCTGGTAGACTGATGCAGTTCGCAAGGAAGTATCAGACTTCAGGCGTTGCGCCGAATTTTGAGATTCCAGATCTGGTCCGTGATGAAATGGCAGATGAAGATATTGGAGCTGCCGAGGATGCCTCGACCTATTCAGAAGTCTCTGTAGATGATTCAGCTGGAGATGCAGTGGAAACGCTGGAGCAAAACCCGATTGGAGCACTGCCTGAAATCGCAAAGGTTGAAGCAAGTGTGGCATGGGAAAATGATGTCGAAGCAAATGTCGCGGTGATTCAGGAAATGGCAGCGTATGGTGCTTCACTTCCAGAGGGCCATCTGAGTCTAATGTTCGATAGAGCCGCCGATGCACTAGTGAGGCATTGGTGTACCAATGAAGATCCTGTATACCCTGTTTTGAAGTTTGGGCAGCTGATTCTGAGCTGCTCGACTGAAGGCCAAGTACCTTCAACCAGCAGAACGAAACTCACTCTTGAAACCGGCACGTGCAGGCTTCTTACCTGCGCAAGGAAGTTAGAGAAGTCAGGGACGCAGTCTCCTTCCAACTACCCCTGTGCCTTTCATGAGATGTTAGCCTCCAAGGTGAGCTACGTATCAGGAGCCAAAATTAACCTGAACATTTCTTCAACGGGCTGTATTGTTACAATGTCTTTGGATTGAGGGAATGAAGATTAGATAGGCTTAATACGCTCCGGTTCACTAAACAGCCTCTAGACGAGACCTAGAGGTAATGGTCTCGATTTGGGAGAAGTATACTAATGGCATATCTAACAATGCGGGACTATGTGCGTTCCGGGCCTGTGTGTTTTGGAGCTCTGCTGGTCATAGGCGGTTCGATTCTCGCAGTGATGGCTTCCATGGGGTACGATCTAATCCCAGGCTACACCATGATTGCCGGGGCCGCACTTGCTGTACTCGGATTGATTTTCATACTCATTGGCTTCTTCTTTACGAGGAAGAAGCGTGACTCAGTCTTGACACCTGTTGACACACGTCTTGATGACACACCACCCCCGCCTCCACCACCAGACTAGTAATCTGAACTAGAGCTCTGGAAGAGTCAAGATGGCTCTTCCTCGGGCTCCATTTGTCTCTTTCTTTCAGTAGCAACCACGGATAGCTAGTCACCGGTCTCAGTCAATCTAACTCATTGGAAACGAGCGGAACGATGATATTCAACCTGAATCGGTGTCTTTCGGAGATGTGTTTTTGGTGGACGAGGAAGGGCTCAAGAGCTACCTCAAGAAAAAGAGGAAGAGTGCGAACACCATAGATCGCAGTCTGATGTTCACAATAAGATTCGCGAATTTTCTTGTCCAATTCAGGAAGGGCGCAAGTATTGAAGACTCCGAGCCAGCAGATCTTGAGGAGTTTGTAGCTTGGCTCGAAGAGAACAATGAGTCACCGAACGCAGTCCTCTGGGGTCTATGGTTCTACTTCGACTTCATTGAGAGGAAGGAAATGACCAAGAGGGTGTCGGAGCTGAGAGGAAGCCGAATCAAGACTCCAGCTTTTCTCCTGTCTGATTTCAGAGACGTTTCCCAAGAGTACGCTGACAAGCTAGGCAAAATTGGTATCAAGAACGTATCCGAGATGTTAGACGCTGGTCGAACTAGAAAGGGCCGTCAGGAAATTGCTGAGAGAAGCGGTGTACCCCTGAAGGTTGTCGAAGAGCTAGCCCTCCTCTCAGATCTGTCAAGGATTCCAGGCTTGAAGGCCATTCGGGCACGGCTTTACTACGATGCCGGAGTTGAGACACTTGACAAACTGGCAAAGTGGGATCCTGAGGAGCTCCGAACGATGCTAGTCAGGTTCGTCGCTGAGAGTGGATTTGACGGCATGGTACCATGGCCCAAAGAAGCCAAATGTGCAGTAGAAACCGCCAGAGAGCTTCCGCGGCTCTTGGAGTACTGACTTTCACTGCTTTTTCATCCTATCTCTGTCAACACGATTATCAAGTACTATCAAATGTGCTAGATATGCTAATATGTGTCCCAACAGTTCTTGTCCTGCGCTGAATCCATTCTCACTGGCTAGCAAGTGTGTAGATGGTATGCGAAAGAAGGAAAAGAGGCTTCACTAAGAACCACGATTGTTGGGAGGCATGACTTCCTTGTCGGAAGAACGAATTGAACGATTCATCGCAGAACAGGCGAGAGACCTTGTGAGGCAATCTGCAGGAAACAAATTCCTGCGAGAAGCAGATGCGCTTATGGAAAAGGGAGACTTTGCTGGAGCTGACAAGCTTCTTGTTCAGGCCGCTGACGCCTTTGTCGCTTCGGCCCAGGAGTACAGAGACGGCAAGAGCTACAAGAAGTCTGCTATTCTGATGTGTACAGCTGGGGATGTCCTATCAGACATTGGCTATTCCGAACGGGCAGTCTCCTCATACGCGCTTGCGGCCGATGACTTGCTTGGTGCTGCTAGAGAGCACTTGATGTGGGAAGATGACATGGAGACCAAGAAGGGGACCGCACTAGCGGTCGCCTCGGCCATGATCCTCCTAATGATAGGGCAGGATGCCGAGGGATTTCATAGGGCAAGGACGTTTGCCTCAGAGAATGCTTCCCGAATTCGGTTTCCTGATGTCATCAGACTGAGCCAGATTCCACAGCAGCTCGAAACTGCAATCCAGACTCTGGATCTGGCTTCTTTCTCTTCAGCTGAGAACGCCATCGTAACCGAACTGAAGGCCGCTCTTGTTGGCGGCGACGCTGCTTCGTTTTCCACGTACGTCGACAAAGGAATGGATATGGTCAGGGAGACTCTGCGAGGTAGGCTCAAGGTTCCGAAAGTAGTTAGCCAACTAGAGCTACCTGTCGACATGACGTTTACCGAGCAATTCCCTCTTCGTGCAGTAATCAAAAACACTGGAGAGGGTGAAGCCCTCAATCTCTCTGCTGAATGGCATGTTGATGATGGCATTGCGATAGTGTCCGGAGAGAAGAAGACTCAGATGCCCCGGCTTGACTCAGGAGAATCACTGACCCTCGAAATCACGGCCAAGTCCAAACAGGCTGATCTCATGGGCGCAAAGGAATACTCCATAATGGTCAGAGGAACCTATGGGGACAAACTGAGTACTGAGTATTCTCTTCAGGCAGGCCCGGGTGCCTTGATACTGAAGGACTTCAAAGAAGCAGAGAAGTTGCGGCACGACATTGATGTCACCGACAGCCGACTAGGTCTCCTACGGGATACAATTGAAGTAGGTGATTTGGAGAAGGAACCGCTTCACAGAATTGCAGAAGCATTCTCAGATGCTTTGCAACAGGCCCGTGGTGACTTGGGTCAGAATGAAATAGAGTCCGCAAAAACCAGGATTGCGCTGATCAACCAACTGCTAGAGTCGGTCGATTCGCTTCTGGGCGATGATGCACTGTCGGAGAAGCTAGTACAGGCCAGAGAGGCTGAGAAACGGGCTCACACAATGATGATGCTGGAAAGCCTATCCAACGAAGTTGGTGAGCGGATTGATAGGCACAAGAGGGGGCTAGAAGACGACATCGAATCTGCGAAGGAGAAGTGGAATTCTGAGGCAAGCAAGAAGAAGGAGATAGTGGGTGTCCTTTCAGAGATGAAAGAATCACTAGCAGAATCGATTCTGAGTCTCGAGAGTGTGTACAACAAGTTACCAACTGCATCTTCAACTACTGACCCAGACGAAGCCGCTTCACGGACAAGACTTCGCTCGGCGATGGATGACTCCAAGGCGAAGCTTGCTGAGATACAGAACAAGGTTTCTAGGATCGCCGCCGATGACTTCCTGACTGGAGCTGCTGAGCCTGATGTTCCTCCAACTGTCAAAGCAGCGCTTGAGTCTCTGTCATCCATAAAGGCAGAGCTAGATGAGGTGCTTGCGTCCAAGAAACGCACGATGGAGTAGCGAAATGCTACTTCCTTGACATGAAATCTTCCAATCGATTCATTGCCTGGTCAATCATGTCAGGTGGAGGAAGGAAGACGCTTCTGAAGTGGTCCTTTCCGAATTCGGGCGAGAACCCTGAACCCGGGACAAAGACAACTCCGGTAGAGTCCAACACATCAAGCACGAATTCAGTGTCATTAGTCCATCGATTCCTAAGGTCAACCTTCGGCATGATGTAGAAAGCAGCCTGTGGAATCGTGGTGGAAATTGAATCTATGTCGTTCAATCTCTTTGCTATCAGGTCTCTTCTCTCTCTAAGCTTTCGCATCATTTCACCAAGATAGCTGCCGTCACTCCTCAGTGCTGCAATAGATGCTACTTGAGCCACAGAGTTAGCACAGATGCGGATTCTAGCTTGACGAACCATGGCATCTCTTAGCGGCTCAAGCTCACCGTTTTCATCGTGGAAATATACATAACCAACCCTCCAGCCCGGTGCAAGATACACCTTGCTGACACCATTGAATCCCACAACTGGAATCTCACCAGCAGCCTTGACCATCGGAGTCTGAACCTTGTCGAATGTGAGTTGGTCGTAGATTTCGTCTGTGATAAGAGGAAGCTTGTGTTCTCCCGCAATTGACGCTATTTCCTTCAACGTCTTCTCATCATAGACTGCTCCTGTAGGATTATTGGGATTAATCACCACAATGCCAACAGTCTTCTCATTGATTCGTCTTCTAAGATCATCTATGTCAGGAATCCAGTCTTCTTCCTCGATCGTGCGATACTGAACAGGTCGACCTCCAAAGAACCCTATATAGGAAATGTAAGGCGGGTAACTCGGTCCTGGTACCAGGAACTCAGATCCGTCCTTAACCAATGCACCAGCCAGGAACTCAATGGCCTCTGAAACTCCCGATGTTACCAAGACACGTTCAGGATCCAAATCGATTGAGTTTACTCTCTTCTCCTTTTCAGTCGCAGCACGTCGAAGCTCATCGATGCCTTCAGATGGTGCGTAACCGTTTGCACCTTCTTCTGCTGCTTGGGCGATTGCAGTCACCATGAAGCCAGGCGTCTTCCAATCATACTTGATTGGGTCCCCTATGTTTAGGTATAGCGGCGTCTCTTCCTTCGTCTTCTCGTATCGCTTAGCAGCAACAACAATGTCTCTGATTGCGTAAGTGAGATTGGAAGCACGCTTCGTAATCGAAAGTTTCATTGTCAGAACCAAGCCTCGCTTGAGGCTTGCCTCTCTAAATACATTTGGGGGTCGTTACTAGGCGAGAGCCTTCGTAGCCGCTACTTGCCTAGTAAATTGCCAATCTCCATGGCATATTTGCGCATCTGATTTATGGCAAGTCCCATGGTCGTCAAATCTCGTGCTGAACCCATCAGCAAGAACTCGCCTGCGTGTGATAGCACTACAAATCCGTCTTTTCCACGAATGATTACCTCGTATAGCTCACTCAGGTCCAGTTTCTGTGCTGCCATTTCTCCTTGGACAAGTAGTGCGGCGCTGACCGCTGCCATAAGATCGGGGTCGGCGTCCGAATCCTCTGTTGCGAAGTACGCAAGCTTGACTCCCTGCTTACTTACAACAGCAATTGCATCCAAGTCAGCGTAGTTTGTGAGACCCATAAGTAGCTCTACGAGTTCTTTCTCTTTTTGCGGGTCAAGTTGGCTCGACATGTTTCCAATCTCCACTTTGGGTAGTCAATTCATTTTGCCACTAGTTTCTTCTTAGTCTTTCGTGGCTTCTTTGGCTCTGGTGTGGTTTCTCCAGTATCGATTTCCGATCTGAAGAAGCTGATGAGGTCAGTGAGTCTTTCTCTCATTTCTGCCTTGATTGGACTGAGAATCGCATCTGGAGTTCCCTTGAGAAGCTCTATCCCTAAGACTCTGCCCTCTTTGACAATGACTCGGGGGATGAACCCTTCAGCCATAAAACTCCCTTCAGGAGGGTCCTTGACCTTCTCAAATTTCCTCTCAACAGTCTCTTGACCAAAAACCACACGTCGATGTTCGGCAACTGTGTAAAGCTCGTTGTAGACAATCAAAAGCTCTCTCTGATAGCCTTCCGGCGGATCTGTCCCTTCAAGTTCTTTGATCATAGTATCGAGAACATCCTGAGATACCGGTGCTGTGGTCACAACGGGTGCCGGTGCCGCGGGCTTAGCAGCCGGTGGAGGTTTTGGTGCTGCTGGTATCGGCTTAGCTTTTGATTCAGCAGGCTTTGGTGAGGGTGCAGCTGGCTTTGGTTCCGCTACAGCTTCGGCAGGCGCCGCAGCTTCTGCAGGTTCTGCCTTTGGCGGTGTCGGTGGCGGAGCTGCTTCACCAGGTTTCATAACTCGAACCGCAGCTGTTGTCCCGTCAAGTGCGGAGAAGAATGTAGGAGGTTCCTCACCTTCGTCAACCGGTCTTACCTTGAAATTGAATCCGTACTCACTTCTGAGGTTCGTTGCTACACGTGCCCCGATGAATTTCTTTCTTACTCCAGCTTGCGACCCTTTCCACAAGTAGATACTCTTGGTTTCATCGTCGACAACACAAACGACTTGGCCTGAGTCTAGTGACTCCTTGGTCAGCTCCATCTCCTGGAGAGTGCCGTCTTCAGAAACCACATAGCCGGTAACCATATCCAATCACAACGCATGTCGCTTATGCCTCGGCAATCAGGACTCCGAAGCTAAGCCCCTCAATCTCCCAGATTGTACTGGGGCCGAATCGAATTCCTGGCGCCACCTCAAACTTATCGCAATTAACAGTTAGTGATATAATACTCTTGTTGTGGTAGATATGAGCAGTTCTTGAGATGTTTGAGCACCAGGGACGTCTTAATATGATTGGAGAATCCTTATTATCCACCTTGGCCTGCTATTCAGGCTGTTGACGATGAGCGACTTGGAAGATAGAATTTCTGTATACAAAGAACACCTCAAAGAAGTGAAGGGTCTTGGTTGGTTCCGGATTATCATTGGATTCATAGCATCCACCATCTTGATGGTTGCATCCACTTGGGGGCTACTGATTTTCATATCGTCAATAGGTCTATACAATATTGCCCCTGAAAATATAGGCCCATACACAACCTACTTCCTTTTGGGCACACCAGTTGCAACAGTTGTTGCCGCGCTAATCTGTATTCTTCTGATAAAGCGTCCCGAATACGGTACTCTTCTAATGAGGTTGCACATGAGGCTGAAACATGGCGCGGGTGAGTACTTTCTCTCGCCCGAGGCGAAAGACCTAGACCTGAATACCATCCTCCGCAGATCGATTTATGGCTCGATTCTTGTGGTTGGAATTGCTCTTACGGCAGTGAGTCAGGTCTTGCTAACGAACATCTCCCCTGAGTACATAATTGTGCTTGGAGGCTATGTTACACTTGCGAGCATTATCATCCTGCCATTCACAATGATGCAGTTCTACTATGCACCTTGGATAATTAAGGAGTCAGGCTTCTTCCATCTTGATGTTCCAGATCGTTCATTCTCAAATGTGGGTGACAATATAGAGGATATTCTGGAATTCGTTGCTGGGGTTGATATTGTGCTAGTTCTGATTGAACTCACCCTTGCGACTGACTTGTGGGTTGCTGGATTCATCTTCTTGGTGGTTCTTGGTCCATTGCTTTCGATTGTACTCAACTTCACATTGGTCTACGCGGTAGCCAGAAAGCAAGCAACCTTAGCCATGATCAAGTATCTTCTTGAGAAGCGTCAGGTTCCAGATATACTAGGTTCGAAGGACGAGATTCGTCAGAAGGTCATAGCCCTCGTTGATAGACCAAGGCTCGCAAAGCTATTGCAGGAAGAGGTTTCCACATCACCCACCGAGGAACACTCTGCTGTAAGTGACATTGAGGAGCCAATCGAAGAGATAAGGTTAGAATCATCCGAGCCTGAAGAGGGAAAAGAAGAAGCCGAGCATGTTGATGCCGACGACTACACTTGGTGATTGAGTAAGTGCGCATTGGTTTCACTGAAGCTGAACGACACAGTTATTCCAGTTGATTCGAGTAGCTCTTCTACCAGTCTGTCGTCATTTGTCTCAACAACAACATCCTGTCCTTCGAAAGACAATTTGATCCTGAAAGATCCGGTCTGTGGTACTACCCCAAGCACGCGACCTCTGATGCCTTTGACTGATACTTCGGTGCTCAGAACTACGTCTTCTGGCTTGACTGTGAATGAGACCTCCATACCAACCGGTGCACTACCTGTGACTCGAAATAAGTGACCGCCGACTCTCACAGTTGCTGTGTTTCCTGATGACTCTTCTACTACACCTGAGAACACATTTCCGCTTCCAAGAAACCGGGCAACAAAGGCACTGCGAGGACTATCGTAAAGATCCTGGGGCTCCCCAATCTGAACGACTACTCCTTCGTTGAGAACTGCAATCCGGTCCGATATCGCAAACGCTTCATCCTGACTATGCGTGACATAAATCGTTGTCACTCCCAGTGTCTTCTGAACTTCCTTGATTTCCATCTGTAGCCTCTCACGTAGCTGTGGATCAAGAGCGGACAATGGTTCATCGAGAAGGAGTAGTCTAGGCCTCAAAGCAAGCGCTCGTGCAAGTGCAACACGCTGCGCCTCCCCGCCGCTCACCTCGTTTGTACGCCTCATTAGAAGCCGTTGGATTCTAAGGATTTCCGATAGTTCCTCAACTCTCTCAACGGTTTCAGACTGGCTCCAACCCGCCATCTCGGGTCCAAACGCTATGTTCTGATATACCGTCATATGTGGAAAAAGGGCAGCAGACTGAAAGACCATCCCGATTCCTCTTTCTCTCGGGGGTACTGCTTGAACGTCAATTCCATCAAATCTGATACTGCCTTCTAGAGGTTGAATAAACCCAGCAATCATTCTCAGAGTCGTAGTCTTCCCAGAGCCGCTAGGTCCGAGCATAGTCAATAGCTCGCCGTCTTCAACTGTCAAGCTGATTGGGCCCACAAAGGTCCCATCCTTAAAGACTCGTTTCATCCCGTCCAGTTCAACTCTAACCATCTAGGGAGTGCCTCCTTGAGCTGTCTCTGAGAATCGTTCAATTACGAGAAAAGCTATGAAACAGATTGCTGCTACAATTAGTGCGCTTGCACCGGCTTCTACGAACTTGCGAACGCCAAGAAACTGGTAGATAGCGATTGAGAGCGTGGTGTTCTGAGGAAGGGCGATGAACAACGTGGCAGACATCTCGCCGATTGCCATCGCGAATGCAAAAACAGCACCCACAAGAATACCCGGAGCTAGAAGGGGAAACTCAACATACAGAAGCCTCTGCAGTCTGCTGGCGCCCAAGGAGTCTGCTTGGTCCAAGATTTCAGGGTCAATGTTCTGTAGGGCAATCTCTATTGCTCGAGTACTGAACGGTAGTCCTATGATTGTCTGAGCCACGACTATCACCATCCACGGATTCGTGTTTAGTCCGAGTGGCACTGTGATTGCCAACATCAATCCATAGGCTACGGTGATTGCCGAGACTCCTAGGGGCAACAGAGTAAGTGAGGACGCCAATGAGGGGACAGCGCGTACTCTCGACTTGTGCGAGTAGGCGAGTGACAAGCCCAAAACCACGGCGAGGATTGTTGCTAGTAGGGAGTAAGACAGAGAGTTTAGAAGAGGAAGCAGTCCGCCACCAGTCCCAGGTGCAAGAAGATTGGTGAAGCCACGAAACGTGTATTCTCCAGCGAATGGATCGAATACGGCGGCTTGGACTATCGCTATGAATGGGCCTGCAACTAAGACCATGAGTGATGCCACGTAAATGGCGACGAGGATTCGCTCGCGGTTTGCCAGCTCAGCAAGTTCTCGGGTCTTCATGTAACTCGTTATGACTGCACCATCGTCGCTTGTTCTCGTCAGTTTGACGTAGCTATAAGCCAATGCGAGAGTGATGACAACTTGTGTTAGAGCCAGTATACTAGCTTCATCGTACTCAAAGTATCTGAATGCATTCCAGATCTGAACCTCCAAAGTCATCAGCCTTCCTTCTCCCAAAGCGAGTACAATCGGGAATGACATGAAGCAGAACATGAAGATCAGAATACTCGAGGCTGCAACTGACGACTTGATTTGAGGAGCAACAATCCTCACAAACTTCTGGGTCACGGAAGCTCCAAGAATTTCAGCACTCTCCTCAACTTCTGGACTAAGCCTTTCAAGCGAAGCTGACACCATGAGAATGACAAGAGGTATGTTGTAGAAAACATGTGCAAGTACAATCCCCAAAATACCTGAAGAAAGGTTGACTACCGATTCGCTTGCATTCAGGAGTGTCATCAGAGCTGCATCGATTAGTCCCCCTGACCCGAAGACACGAAGGAACCCAACAACCACGACGATAGGTGGCAACACAAATGGTACGAGAATGAGTGCCCGTAGTAGGGATCTACCTCTGAATCTGAATCTCGTAAGGAAGTATGCTCCTGGCAGTCCAACTAGGACTGACAGCAAGGTACTCAATCCCGCTTGTCCTAATGTGAACCACAAAGTTCGTTGAGTCACTTGTGATGAGAACGTATCCACAAGTATAGTGAAAGGATCAGAGATGATACCGCCAATGAGAACTACTATCACTGGATATACGAGAAAGATAAGAAGGATGACTATGGGAACCACTATGACGAGTAAAGAGCCGATTCTCTCTGTGATGTGCCCCTTTACTCGCTTTTCCACCTAATCCCCTCACCATGATGTGATTATATTTTCCCATTCATCCAACCATGTCGTTAGGTTGGCTGCAATCTCGGCAGCGGAGAGAAGGTCATTCAGTGGGCTCACATCATCAGGATGAAGGGCGTAGTCAAACGCTGGATGAAGTGTAACATCCATGTTTGCAGGAAACATCCACTGATTGGTTGCAATGTTTTCTTGGACCGCACTTGTCAAACAGTACTCAATGAAAGCTCTGGCTATAGTTGGGTTTGGTCCGTTCTTGACAAGCCCGATTCCCTCTATCTGTAACCAAGCATAGTCATTACCATCGTGGTGATACGGAGCGACACTGGTTGTAGGGGCTTCACCTGACCACCATGAAGAATAGGCAGGATCTGTGCCATAGCTGACCAACAGTTTCCTCTCCGGATCCAAGTCCCATACTTCCCATGCCTCGCTCCATCCTGGCTGAATGTTAATGTCGTCCTTGACGGCACTCCACCAGTCCTCCCAGTCTTGTCCCAGAAGTTTCTCCTGAAATGCGATCTCAGACAATAGAAAGGCGAGTCCAGGGCTGCTGAAAAATGGGTTCTCAGTGACTAGGGCCGATGCCAACTCGGGTGTTGCTAGGTCTGAGAACGTCAGTGCATCCAGCTCAGGATTCGTGGTGGCATTGATTTCAATCGAATCGAATATCACCGTCACAAGTCCGAAATCAAATGGTACGACATGATGTTGGGGGTCCAGAAGGTTGACAAGTGTGTCGTTGATTAGATTGAGATTGCTTGGCGTAAAGGGCGTTAATACTGACTTGGCCTCCTCTTGGAGGATTAGGATGTTGTCAATCCCGATGACAACGTCTGCAACTGGATTTGCAGCTTCGGCCACGAGTCTGGATACTATTCCGTTTGCATCTGTGGTTAGTCTCTCTATCCGAACTTCAACGCCGTATTGCTCCTCGAAAGCGTCGAATGTTCTGTTGTCGATAGTTGCTGGGTCATCACCCCAGACCATGAAGGAATCATATGTGTATACCCTAAGAACGACGGGTTCAGTTTCCCGCCCCATCCAATCAACGATCAGTAGTGATGCAACAGCAAGGATGGCTACAATGATGACAGCCCCAGCAATCTTTGCAGGGTCTCGCCTTCTTGGATAGGAAGGACTAGACAATCTTTTTCACCACGTTTATATCGGAGTTATACAACAGGGTTATAGAAGCAAACCCCGATATATAGCTTCCCTCGGAGACCGAACCATGAGACCTCCTTGCGAACTTGTTCAACGAGAGTTTCTACCTGTAGTCAGATCCAAGATGGCCAGAAATCTGAGTGAGAATGGCCTTTCACAAACAGAGATTGCCAATGTAATGGAGATAACCCAAGCTGCGGTGAGCAAGTATCTCAAACAACCAATATCGACAGACCTGCCGGAAAGCGCGTTCGACTCTCTTGTGTCAAGCCTGGTTAGAGAAGCTGCGTCAATGCCAGCAAACAGTGACAGTCTTGTGAAGGAACTCTGTTCTGCGTGCATGAGCCTCAGGATTGGCTCTCATATCTGCGATCTTCATCAGGATCGTGTGCCATCACTGAAGGAAGCAGGATGTCAAATCTGTCCGGAGTTGCTGGGCGGAGCTGATGTTGGACTTGCTGGACAAGCCGCGGTTCTGCGCGACATGATTGATGCGATTGGTTTCATAGAGTCAATATCAGGGTTCGAGTTCGTAATTCCTCAAGTGAGGGCGAATCTTGTAGCTTGTGACGAGAGTGCAGATTCGATTTCGGAGGTGGCCGGAGTCCCAGGTCGAATCCTCTTGGTTGATGGAAAAGCACGTGCGCATGCCAATCCCCAGTTTGGCGCTTCTCGCCATACAGCACAGATTCTCCTTTGGGCGAAGGACCAATACAAAAACATCCGATCGTGTCTTTGTCTCAGTGGTCAGCCCCCTGTGGTCGAAGCTGCCAGGACTGTTGGGTTCGAGATAACGGAACTACACACCGCATCAAAAGACGTTGATTCTATCATTGACGCTGTGGACGAGATTAAAGCCCGACGGAGAGCAGATACGAGTAATCCAGCAATTCATGTACCAGGCGGAGTCGGTGTTGAGCCAATCCTGTACCTTTTCGGGTCCTCGGCATTGGACCTTGGCATCCAATGTGGCAAGATCATTGAATCTTTGTGAAAACAGAAGATTGTCATACACATGCTTATCATATTGTGCCCGACCTAATAGTGACCGAGGGAAACTCAGCATGGTGAAGATCCGGCCGGGCATAATGAGAGACTGCAAAGACCTACTCATGGTCTATATGGGTACTCATTGGGCCGACGGTTACACCACAGTCGAGCAAATAAAGACGGTTCACCGTGGCATCATCTTCAACAAATGGGGCTGGCTGGTGGCTGAGGAAAAGGGCACAGTAGTGGGAGAAGTAATCTTTCGGATTGAAAAGAATCCAGCTCTTGGCAGGATTGGCATAATCCGTGACATAGGCGTTGATGTTCGCTTTCAGAAGAGAAAGATCGGAACGAAGTTGACACGTGCCGCAGAAGATGTTCTTCGGGAGAAAGGTGCAAACAGAGTTCTTGCGACAACCCCTCCTGAGGCTCGCAACTACTGGATCAAAGTTGGATACTTCGCGAAGGGAATGAGTCACCGAATTGAAATATCCCCAGCGAAAGTCCCCGCACGCAAGACCAAGGCAGTCATCACATCTCAGCCAAAAGAGACAAAGAAGTTGCCTACTAGCATGAGCTTCTCTCACATTGGATATCCTGGACTACTCGCCGAAATTGCAAGCGAGATCGTCGATTATGGCAAGAAAGGTCGGCTCTTTGAATACTATGTCGGCAAGAGTCTGGCGGGTGTGGGGGCTATCGTTTTGCAGGATGATAAGTCTGCGCTTTTCTCGGCAGACGTGACCAAGAGGGGGCTGGAACATTTGGATGTCGCATTGCTTCGAACTGCAAAGGGTGCCTCAAACTTGAGAGCAAAGAAAGTATGCAGCGTCATTCCCAAAGAGCACTTCGCTCTCGTTCAGAACCTGGCACCTTGGCGAAGTACCCTTGAAAGAGACATACCTGTCACTAGGCTAATCTAGTTACTCCTCCTCAACCCCAAGATCAAGAAGTGGAATGACCCAATTAGTGAAGACTAGAATTGCTCCAATCGCCCAGATGCTTGCCAGATTGAAATGCCAAATGGCCAATGTAAGTGACGAGACACCAAGGGCAAAAAACAGTCCCAAGATTACCACCACAAAGATCGCATCTACTACCAAAAAAGGTCTCAGGGGATAGCCGCCTCTCTTTCTGTAGATTGGAATGAAGATGGCAAGGCCCAGAAGTATCGCTATACTTGCAATCTCCTCCACCTTGATGTTGGCAAAACCAAATGTTTCAGAGGTCTCTGCCGACTCACCTTCTTCTGTGACTACTTCCACTGTAATCTCGTGTTCCCATTTGGAGTAGAGGTTCGTGTCAAAGGAGAACTCATAATCACCTGATGTAATGTCCACTAAAACGCCTGTAAGAAGTGGAACCTCCTCTCCGTCCACATAGACTGTGACGTTTACTTGCTCCCACTCAGTTTCGATGTGAACGGTGAATGTAGTGTATCCTACGACAATGTCCCCACCGGGAGATGTGAAGTGTATCGTTGGCACTCCGAAATTGTCGATAGTAAGAATCAGCTCACTCACCCAGAAGTGCCCAAAAGCATCGTATGCTCTAAACGTGAAGTTGTGTTCTCCCTCTGTATAGCGACTAGTATCCAGCGCAAAAGATGCAAGCCCTTGATTGAGCGTTATGTTGACTACGTCGCTAGCCAATTCACCATCCACATATGCACTAAAGGTAACATTGTCATACGGAGTGAAGATTCTGACGTTGAATGTCTGATTTCCTTCGATTCGCGCGTAGCTCGACAATCCGGTTATCGCGAATCGCACGTGATCAAGGAAGAAGACCTGTCGAGTAGCGTCATCCTGAAGCCCTTCCTCTGTCCAGACTACCACTCCAATCAAGTGCTGTCCATTGTCGTACCTACTGCAGTTGATAGTATGATTATCAGCAATCGCAGGCACAAGAGTGCCGTTGAACTCTTCAGTGATTTCGCCATCGACTGTAACGTTGAGATAGACTTCGGGGTAGTCTGACGTGATGTTGAGATAGATGTCCGAAGGCCCCGTCATCGTGTCATCTACTTGGGGGGCAAGAAACACGACGGAAGGCGGACCGTGGTTATTGATAACGAACACCAGGGTGTATGTTTCGAAGTCTGGCACTCCAGTTGAATTGTCCTCCAGCAGGAGGGTGAAGTTGAGACTACCTTCAGCTAGTCCAGTAGTGTCGATCGTGATGTTCTGTGTGACGGTAGTGTTGGCGAGAATTGGACCAAAGTTTGTCCTGTTGTAGTCTTGATATATTTCCCCGTCAATGAAGACTGTAAGATTCAGAAGACCATTAATCGAGGTAACATTGAGTGTCATATTGAATGTCCCAGAAACCTCACTCACGTTTGCAGGCGTAAGAAGGACCACAGTGATATTCTCTGAGTCAAAGCCCGCCGTGAGTCGAGCGTCCACTGATTCCGATGCACGAGTTAGCTCTGTTCCTGAATCTTGAGCGATCGGTTGCACGGGCAGCGCACCTATTACCATAACTGAAACCATAAGGAGTAGTAGAAGTCTGGTCTTCTTCATTGTCGAATCTTCCTGATATCAAGTGAACTAGTTATGGGTTGCCGGCCTGAGGAATTGGCCCGCTTTTAAGGCTAGCGCCAGTTACATGGCTGTACA
>CP070761.1:2283949-2300209 GCA_020348985.1 Candidatus Thorarchaeota archaeon
GGGTGTGAGAAATAATCCCTTCCTGAGACAGACCCAGAACCGTGCTCAATTCTTCTCTCCTGAATCTATGAAAGACGAGAACAAGAATCAGGAGGGGGAAAAGCTTCGAAGGTAGGATGTTCAGCCACGTGTCTCCAAGTCCAAGTACAAATATGTCAACGATTCTCCACAGTGAGCCTATTGCCAGCATGATTGCGGATAGGCTAAGAAGACTCGACGTCGTCCACCAAGAATTCTCATCAAGCGGAGTTTGCTTTTCCTGCCGCGTTGTTGTGCTGGTCATAGCTTGAGCTCCGCTGTGAACGTATTGCAAGACGGCGTGCCCTTTCAGCCAATTTAAGGCCGTACCAATTCCAGGCCAAGCAAAGGAAGATGACCCTACAACTCCCCGTGCACGATGGCTCTGGCAAACTCCTTCACCATGGCCTCCGACTCGGGGTATCTCACGATTGTCGTGAGCCGTTCTCCACATTTCAATGAAAGCTGCAATTCCTTCTCCCTAGCAACAAGCAACACAATCTTCAGGGCGATCACTCGCCAATTCTCGATGTCAATCTCTGCGTCAGCTGTTTCTCCAATTACGTCGCGAACGATGGCTTCGAATCTCCTGGAATGTTCAAACTTGACCCTCTGACCTAACAGCTCGAGGATACGCATCTTCTCGACGTCATTTGCGAGTTCTGCTCTGGAAAGAAGCGACTCCACAGAAACAGTGTCAGATGTCAAACAGAGTCCCCGAGAATTGAAGACCACCTGTTTGTTATAAATCAGATGCAGAAGTAGGATTTGGCTTTGCGGGACAAAAACAGACTCATTCAAGTATGGGCTCTTCCACAAGACATAATCTAGACGGAGGTCGAGAACCATTGATATCGGTCGAGAGCTGAAGAGTCACTCTATCTCGAAGAGCGTTTGTCTCTGGTCTGAAACATCCACTTCTTCAGTTACAAGTCGACGTAGCTTCATTGAGACCTTCCTGTCCCCCATCGCGATTCCTCCAACAAGCTTGTCATTCTTGATAACCGCCTTGAAGTACCTGCCCTGCTCGCGATCGATTTGAACTACCGATTCGAACTCTGGGGTCTCAGGCCTTACAATCCCTATGGAGGTTAGGTCAATCCCTACTACTTGAAGAGTGTTCTGCGGTGTGACTCTTGCGAAGTTGGCGCTGCCTGGCTCAACAATGTTTCGAGCAGCAATCCTGGATGTTGAAACAGCCCACGGGATTATCCCGTACCATTCTCCATCACACTCCATACAATCACCTGCCGCGTAAATCCCTTTGGCGGAAGTCTCCATATGATTGTCAACGGCGATAGCTTTGCTAACAGCTAGTCCAGATTGCCGCGCCAGGTAGGTGTTCGATCGCACACCGGTAGCTACAACTATCAAGTCCCCCTCAATTGTGTCTCCTTTTGACGACACGACTCCTGCCACTGAGACGTCTCCTATCACTTGATTACATGTGAAGTTAAGCAAGACTGTGATTCCCATTTCTTCAAGCCGATGAAGAAGAACGCTGCTAGCCCCAGCATCAAGCTGAAGTGGTAGCAGTGTATCAACATTCGTCACAATGATAGGGTCTCCGCCAACTTGCTTCATTGCCGCTGCAAGTTCAACACCGAGTATTCCTCCGCCCACGACAATCTCTCGGCCTGCTCCCTTCACAGCCTCCCTAATGTCTATGGCGTCATCCAAGGTTCGTAGAACGTGCACCCCCTTCTTCTCAGCCCCCTGAATTGGTGGTACGAATGGATGACTTCCAACGGCAACGAGAATGCGGTCAAACTTCCCATGACTATTGCCGAAAGTTTCTAAGCTAAGGTCCTTGGTTCCTATCTTGGTGATTGGAGATGCGAGATTCACTTTGACATCATTCTTCAAATACCAATCATATCCAAATTGCACAACGTCTTCACCGGTACGCCTTCCTGCAATATAGTCAATGAGGTTGGGACGAGGATAGTAGCCCCATCTCTCATCGGTGAAGATTTCAATGTCGAAGCTCTCGTCACTCTTCCTAATCTCTCGGATTGCGGTCGTCGCAGCTACACCATTTCCAACGATGCCAACCCTCGTCATCCAAATCAGCTTCAGTCAAAGTCGACCTGCGGTCCTAGGCATGTATTGTGATTAACGACCTATTGAGTATGACGTTAGTTCGATTTGATTGAGCCTCTATGTTCAGTTTCCTTTATCGAGATGGGCGTGAACATCCTATTCTGATTCTGATGCTCCTTCTATCATTTCAGTCTCAGAAGCCTGTGAGGTGTCTTCTCGAGTCCCCTCTTTCTGCCAAATAGTTGACAACCTTGAAGTGATTCTGGTTGCCATTGAAGCTACCAGTCTCGCAGGCAACACGGCCAATCCAAACAGAACTCGCGATATCTTGTCTACCATTGTTGCCTTCTCTGGATATCCGATGTATGCCAACGTGTGCTCTTTCAGAATGTCCTCCAGAGCAACAGCAAAAGCTTCCTTGGCCAAATTGGAGACATCTACTCCGCGAAACACTTCACTTCTGCTGAAGTCCTTTCTGTCCATCACGCTCTTCCACTTCAGGTACTTCGCCTTCTCAAGAACATCTGTCAGGCTATAGAGAAGCTCCCCCATATTTGGAATCAAAGCTCGTTGGACCTCTGTTGGCGTGGGCTCATCTTTAAGATCGGTGTAGATTCTTTGTACCAGCTTCGTCTGTCGAAAAGCCGGCTTGAACCAAAGAACATACAGCAATCCCTCAATGCTTCGCAATGTGGCCTTGTTCCTTTCTTCAATGTGATCCGGAGTTTTGTCAAGAACTGCTTCTTTTGCTCTCGACACAGCTCCTCCAGCCAATTCTGTCCATATCCTATCGAGTTCGACTACTGCTTTTGCGTATCTGTAGAATTTGAAATCCAACCCATCTTCAATGTCTTCGGAACTAAGAAGAACAATGTCCTTAGTTCTGAATGCCCGGTCTCCGCTTGCTAGCGCCCAAAGCACTTCCAGGATGTTCTTCGATCCAGGATGACTTTTCGGTATCTCGAGTCGAAGCGCATGATCACCAGGCTGAGCAACCAAGAAGCATGTGTCCAGAATGTCGTCGATGTCCTGAAATCCTGAAAGCGATGTGGGAAGTAAATCCATGGACCCGTGACCTGTAGTCGACCATACCACCATCTTCCCAGTGGATGTATTCTTCTCAATTATCACGCGCTCCTTGTCTCCGAGGTGATCGAATTCGTCAAGGGTGCCTTTGCTATAAGCCAGTACAGTGTACACAATGAATCGTTCTCTGTTCTCTTCCAATCCAGGGACTCTCAGAATGAGTCCTACCGTATCAAGGGGTTCTCCACTCGAGAGCCAGGCTCCTGTCGCCTGATCCCATTCCCATCTATCTCCTAATTCATAGAAGACCTCTCTTAAAGAGCGCAAGTCCTTTGCATCTCTTGCCTTTCGAAGAGTCTCCTCCTCCCAATCTTTGTAGTCTTTCTCTATCTTGGACATACTCTTCCTTTCTTTTTCCAACCACTGCTCATCTATCTTGAATCTTGCCTTCATTTTTCGGATTTCCTGTAGATACAGAATGCTGTTGCTTATTGAAAGCCCCACTAAGAACCGCAACCACTGATGCACACTTATGGATATCGTTCACTCCTTCATGGATATGCTCCTATCTGACGAATGCCGATGCAGTTTCGCTGAGGGCGCTGACCAACCAGTCGAGCTGTTCGTCGATCGCAATTGGTTGCACAAACAGAGAGTCCGCTGTCTTGAATTGGAGGAGTGGAGACGGATTTCTGATAGAGACCATCATCCCTTTGGGTGTCTCATGAGGCTCCACAAACCATCCTTCAGACTTCACCAGCTTCAGAGAATGGATACGCTCGATTAGGCGGGCTGTGAGTTGCTGTGAAGAGGTCACTGTAATGCTTTCGTATTCTCTAGAAGGAATTCCCATGATGTATCTTATTTCAGTTGACGTATCAGTCTTCGTATCCAGTATTATGTCAAATGCAATATCGAAGAGGATCTTCTTGTTATTCTTCACCAGCCAAATGACAGAAGGATGGCACTTCCCTCTGACCTTGACTTTCAAGAGTCTTCTTGTGCGATTAAGAATGAAGAACTCTAACTCCTCGAAATCTTCTAGAAGATGACGGGTGCTAGTGCTCCAATATCCACTCAAGTATACGACTAGTGCCATTCCCGCCAGAATCGCTACGGATAGCAATGACGAATAAACGGTTCCAAGAATGCTAAGAAGAAAGGCACTAGAGACAGTTGCCCATACCAGAATGACAAACCATGCAAGATCATTCATATCATCAGTCTTTTCTGGTTCGCCACTGGAAACGGAGCCATATGCTTTCTCGAACGCCCGTGAAATCATCTCTGGATTTGACCTGACTTCTTCCTTCTTCCAGTTTGAATTGATGTCTGACGGATCTAGCAGAGTGAGCTGCCCTCGCGCCTTCTGACCCAATGAGTGAAATGTTCTTGTAGTTGGCAGACCAACAGAGACCTGAGCGGCGAAGAACGCAAAAGAGCTTAACATCGGGTCAGGGAGGGCACAGAGAGTATAGAGAATGAATCCATAGAGGAAGAAATCTACTAGCGAAAGTGCGACCACCTTTGTGTGCATCCAGTTTACTTGAGTCCAGTCCATGACAACGATTTCCTTGCTTGTATCTAGTGGACTCATCATTGGGCATCACGATATGGTGGATGTCTTTTGCTCAGAGTGTCGCATAAAGACTTGATGCTTCATGTAAAATACTATGCCCGGATCCAGTTTTCTGTGCGTTCCCGAGGTTATCAATCTATGAAGAAGACATCGCCTATGTTCTCTGAGGTGACGACACGTATCCGCATGTCGTCTTCAAGGACGTGAGTGGCGTCTCTCACCTTTACTACGCCAATTGCTTCTCCAGCGTAGGCTGCAGCCGCGAAGTCCCCTATTGCCTCGCCAAACTCTGCTAAGACCACTGAAACATTCGAGAATAGCAGCTCTAAGTCTCTTGGGTTTTGAATGAAGTGCTTCTCCAAATCAGAATCGAGGACGGCAATGTCATCTGCCCCCCATTCCCGCTGCAACTCGTCAGGAGTCCTGACGATGACAACCCTGCCCGTGTGTTGCTTTGCCTCTCCCACCGATTCACCTCGTAGAATCGGGAAGATTATGACGTCATCCTCGTTTACCTGCTTCTCCGACATTGGCAGACCCCATTGGTGTCAAATCTACCTAACAGCGTCCCCACTGTACGTGGCATAGGACTTTAACGTTTCGGGAATTTGCTCTTTTCTCTTCTTGGAATCGTTGACGAGGTCATCTACCCTATAGCTAATATTGTCCATTGGGTATGACCTCGTTGAAAGACTATGACGGTTTACGAGTTTGAAGGAAGAATTCCCAAGATTGGAGCGGGAACATATGTCAGTTCCAAAGCATCTGTCATTGGGAATGTCACAATAGGAAGAGAATGCTACGTCGCACCTGGTGCTGTGGTAAAGGGCGACTACGGTGAGGTCCGTGTTGGTAATGGCTGCAGCATTCAAGACAATGTCATCATCCATGCCCGTCCAGATGAGCTTACTACTATTGGGAATGACGTGACATTGGGACACGGATGCATTGTTCACAATGCAACAGTCAAGGATGATGCCGTCATAGGTATGGGTGCGATTGTTTCGGACTACGCAACAGTAGGCATTTGGTCTTTGATAGGAGAAGGTGCAGTTGTCAGGCAACATTTTGAGGTTCCTGATGGCAAGATTGCCGTTGGCGTCCCGGCCAAGGTGATAGCAGATGTTATGAACCATCACAAGGAAGAACTCACAAAGTTCAAAGGAATCTATCGAAGTCTTGCCGCAAGATATCCAACTGGGCTGAAGGAAATCTCTGAATAGTTCGCCAGGAACAGAAAAGGAGGAGGCTCGGACCTCCTCAAAGACGGATTAGACGAGTGATACTAGCCTGTCCCTATTGAACCTCGTCCAAGCAAGCACCCATGTGACACCCATGAGTGCCAGAGCTATCAGGAGAGTAACAAAGTTGGCAAACCACTGGGCGTTGAGATCTGGAACACCTGTCCCAATTCCTGCGAAGGAACCAAACATCGGGATGAACATGATTAGTACGATTCCTCCCACCATCTGATAGGCTTCATAGACTCGAGATACTCTCCCACTGACGATTATCATTACTGAAACCGTCGCCAGGATCATGACCGGAGAGACAACACAAATCAAGAACAAGCCAGGAAGGTCAGGAATGAGAACTGGAGCTCTTCCTGCAAGCACAATTAATACATTCGAGCCCAACGACGTTATCACTGTGACTCCAGCAAGAATCGCCATGCTAGGTAGGAATGCACTCAATGTCTTCCCGAGCAGCAGCTCGGTGTCTGTTAGCGGAGTGCAGAGGATTGGTTCCAGAGTGTTCTGTTCTCGTTCGCCAACAAAGGAATTGGCAGAAATCATGGCTGCAGGGATGATGGTAAAAACGGCCAACATGGCTGACAAAGTAGGTAATAGATAGCCCATTATGAGGTCAAAAGATGAAGGATCAAGGAATATCGGGACGCCAATCATAGCTATGCCCATTATAGGTCCCAATGCAGGCAAAGCGAGAATGCCATACTTTACGAACTTGACTTTCAACGCCATTCTCAGGTCTGCCCTGGCAACAATCATTGACTTCGTCAATACCATCATCTGTCACCTCCCAGAATCACCTCTAGATAGAGGTCTTCAAGCGACATTTCCTCCTCAGCAAACTCAACGACTCTGACTCCCGCGTCAAGGAGTTGGCTTAGTAGGGTTGGGTTGTTATCGTACGGGTCTCTGATAGTTGCGAGTAATGTGTCAGCCTCAACTGTGACTTCTTCAACGAATTCCGCCGACCTGAGTATTTGCTCCGCATCTCCCAGGTTGCTGGCAATCCTGAGTCTATACTGCTCCTTTGCTTGAAGCTTTTCTCTCAACTCGTTTGTCTTCCCGTGGAGGATGATCTTCCCGTTATCGATGATTGCAATCGCGTCACATATCCGCTGAACTTCAGCTAAGTTGTGTGAATTGATGAAAAATGTTTGATTGTACTTCTCGGAAAGGCTGAGAATGAGTTCACGTACTCTTTTCGCTGCAATCGGATCAAGCGCAGCTGTAGGCTCATCGAGCAAGAGAACCGAGGGCTCATGAAGAATTGCTCTACAAAGTGCAAGTCTCTGTCTATTCCCTGTGCTCAGTTCTCCAGCTTTGTCATCCTTCCTCTCCCACAAATCCATGAAGCTCAGAAGTTCCTCGATTCGCCCAGGAATCTCTTCTAAGGGAACATCGTACAGGCGGGCGAAGTACTCAAGATTCTCGTATGCTGACATCGTTGGATAGAGAGTATGGTTCCCTTCCTCAGGAAGCACGCCTGTCACTTCTCGCACCTTTACTGGACTCTCAATGATGTCGAAACCTGCCACAGTTGCGGTACCCCTTACTGGTTTGAGGAGAGTACAAAGCAACCTTATGGTTGTTGATTTTCCTGCGCCATTGGGGCCCAATAGTCCAAAGATGGATCCTTCTGGAACATCAAGACTCATCTCATTTACTGCTATAATATCTCCAAAGTTCTTTGTAAGTCCCGAAATGATTACTTCTCTGCTAGATTCCACGTTGAGAACAACCTACTAATCTTCTATGTCTGTCAACCACTTAAGCAATGCAGATTGCCAGACATGATTCCCTTTCAATAAGAGGATAAGAACCTAGCTAACAATGCGACCGTGGCTAAACTGAAATCAGTTTTGCCACGACAGCTGTTGTTGTCTCCTTTATGCCAGGTATCTTGTGTATACGCTTTGCTGTAATCTCGTAGAGATCTTCTAGAGTTGGCACTTCCAGCAGGACGACAATATCGTAGTCGCCAGTTGTGATTGCAATTCTTGTTGCCTCGACGATACTTCGAAGCTGCTCAACCACATCATCAGTGTGTCCAATCTCTATGTCCATCAGAATATACGCTTGAATTGAATTTCCCATCTTTAATCCCTCACCTGAAGTCCTTGATTATGACCTGTGTTTCTATCTCCTCTATGCCAGGAATCTGTTGAATCCTTTTCAAGACCAAGTTTCTTGTTTTCGCTAAGCTTCTGCTCTTTATGCTGAGTATGTAGTCATGCTTTCCTGCAATCGCCGCCGCAGTTTCAACTCCCTTGACATCAAAGAGGTCTGGCAGCAAATCTCCAGTGTGTGGCTTCACTTTAATGAAGACAAACGATCTAACGTCCGCAGCCTGTAGCGCCACTATGCCGATCAGCACCAGCAGAATCCCGAGAACTCTTAGAATCCAAATGAAGGTGTCTCCGGAAACTTGACCAAACGCTCCAGGGACAATCCAGTTCCCAATCAGTGTTAAAGGAATTCCGACGAGAACAGATACAGCAGAAAGTGAGTTGACAATCGACATGGATCCTTTACCCAACGCGCGGACATACAAGACCATCGAAACGAAGATTGTCAATGATGATCCAGCCATCAGCCAAAAGAGTGGAGCGAAGTATTCGGACATGACGTTCCAAGTAGCCAGTCCCATGAATGGGAGCATCGTCACTGACATTGACAGATTGAGGAAAAACAAGGACCATAGTCGCATGTTAAGGGCATCGACTCTTAGGCCTTTCCGAATCTCGTATCTCTTTGTCTTCCTTTGGAAGTAGGTGAACAAAGCCGAAGAGACATTCATTGGTCCCAATACAATTGCCAGAGCGAGAATGTCGAAACCTCCAGGTGTCACGCCTACAAGTAGAACACCAAAGAGAATGGAGACGATACACTGTACTTCAACAATCGTCGGTGTATCCTTTTCTGCCACTAGGTCTCCTAGTAGCAGGTAGATTATGACTAGCTGGCCATAAGGCAAGACCGTAGTTATGTTGGTTTGCTCTACTAGAAAGTAATAGAAGAATGTCGAAATGCCCGCGACGAGTCCTCCACAGACCAAGTAAAGCATCGGTCTACGTGGGAGCAATCTCATCCTCTCGAAGTCTGGATCAAGGTGATAGCCCAGCTTTCGAGTCCTACCGTCGCTTGATATTCTAATGCTAAGAGTGATCAAGAGAATGAATGATATACCAAAGCTAACCCACTGAGCCATGAACCCATATGTGATTGGATCGATGTCGGTCAAGTTGAGGGCCACTACGTCGAATGCCACTGAAAAGGAGCGCGCGATTCCAGAGCCGATTGCAAGTATGTAGAACAAGACCGCAGCGGATAGCTTGCCTACTGGCCTCTGATTCCTGCTACTCATGATGACATCTCACCTTTGACCAACAAGTAGTTCTAATGACTGAGCAAATCTCCAGTCACTTATCTTGCTTTGTGTTCCCTTCATGCTCGGAATCTTAGGACTCTGAATTGTCCTGCGGCTTCTTTCTGTCGTCTGCAACTTCTCTCTGAGCTAGGATGAATTCGTCGAATGTCAGCCGCTTCCCTGATTGAAGCTTTTCAACTGCTGCATCTACTCTTTCTTGCTCATCAGCACGCTGTTTGGCTCTCTTCTCAGTTCTAATAGACTCTCGAGATTCGGACTCATACTTTCGTACTTTGCCATAGATGTCGTCAATATCTGTGCGTAGCGCTTTGAGCTTGGTCTCTCCTTCTTTGACCTTCTTCAGCCATTCAACGAAGTTCTTGTGAGCCGTATCCGCCTGCCGCTTGAACTCCTCAAGTTGTGGCCGAATCCGTACTACCTCCTGATGATGAACCTGGGACTGCTCAGACAACTCGAGCACCTTGTGATGAATCTCCCCGGCTTCCTCCTTCAGCCTTCGCGCCATTCTTCTGAGCTCACTTATCCGATCCTGCTTCTCTTTTTCCATTCCGATTTTGACCAGCTTGGCTTCAATCTTGGCTACTTCTTCAACCAGAGATCTCTCCTCGTCCATCGTCAGCTTCTCTGTCTGCTGACGCCACTCAAGCTCCTCCACGCGCCTCATCATTCTTCGCTGATCTGTTGAGGGACTTCCTACAATCTTTCCCCTAAGCTCACGGATCTCCTCATAGACGCTCTTGAGCTGGGCATGAATGGCACCACGCCTGTTCTTTGCCTCGCGAATTTCGGTGTTTATCTTGTCTCTCGCCACACGCTCAGCCTTCACCGATTCAATGAGGCCCCTAACCTCCTTATTGTGCTCATCGCGAATGGTCTTGTACTCACGCATCTTGTCTCTATCCCTGCGAAGGACTTCAAGCTCATCTCTCGCTTGGACCTTCAATTCACGCAATCGTGACCTTAGAAACTCGATGTTCTCTGGCGTTGCTTCTACTGCTTCTGTCAAAACCTTTGAACCTCAGAACTGGTTTTGCGAGCCCCGCATAGCAGGACGGATTTCTTCACCCAATCCAATAGGTGTAACAGTGCCGCCTTGAAAGCTTCTTTTAAGTGTATTCATGTCACCGGAGGATTTCTTCGAGCTAGCCTGAGTATAGCGCTTCAGCTATTCTGATGGCAATGTCAAATTCTGTCACTTCTTGTATTCCAAACCATCCTGGAGTCGCATTGACTTCCAATAGCCACAGTTCTCCATTCTTATCGGGAATCACGTCAACGCCCACAATCCTTCCCTTGACAGAATTGGCAGCTCTGACTGCCAGATCATCAACGTCGATGTCATTCGGTCTTGGTTTACCCCCCGAGTGTACGTTGGTTACAATCCCCTTAGTAGCAACGCGTTGCATTGATGCTTCAACCTTTCCATCAATAACAAGCGCCCGAATGTCAAAGCCTGGTCCTTCTATAAACTCCTGAAGTAGGAACGCTCCCTTGCCGAACATCTGACTGTGGAATTTGAGGTAATCATAGATGTTCTCCAGATCGAAGTCAGTCGAAATAAGTTGCACACCTAGCCCTCCGAAGCCAGTTATAGGTTTCAAGACACAAGGCCAATGATTTCGGATGAAATCTGCAGCAACCTCTATCGACTCTGTAATCAAAGTTTCAGGAACTGGAAGACCAGCTCCAATCAGCTTTCGCATTGTTTCAGCTTTGTTTCTCATAACAAGGATGGAGGAAACGGAATTCACGATGTCTACTCCCTTCTCAGCGAGAGCTGACAGAAGCCCTACACGGCTAAAGAAGGACCCAATATCGTGCCCTCCCAACTCTAGAACGTAGACCCGGTCTAGCCGACTGATATCGTGACCATTAAGAAGTATTGAATGATTCTCTTTCGATCCTCTCCTATGAACACGCCAAGGGATTATTCTCTGCACATCTACGTTGAGCTTCGAGAATGCAGCCTCAAGGCGCTCCACACGCCATGAATTGGGGTCTCCCGCAAACAGACCTACACTTGTTCCATTTTTCGGAGCCAATTTACGTCACCGCCACTCTGATGTCGATTCCCTTTATACATAGCGAGTCGCTTTTATCAGGAGTGACGTACTCTGATATCGACCAACAATGTCCTTGTTTTCCGATGCCGAGCTAGGTCTAATCAAAGACAAGATACGTGATATCAAAGGAAATCTGTTAATTACGTTCAGAAATCGATTTGGCCCCACCCGACTCAAGGAACTATGGCTGGGGCACCTCGAGGGTCTAGGCATAGTCGCTCCGTGTATCAGCTGGTGGTCTAGTTCCGGGACGGTCGGATTGCTGGAATGCGAATCTGACTCTGGGTTCACCGTCTACGGGCAATGGACACTCGACGACAAGAACGAGTTGATTGGCGTCTTCGATGTTAGCAACGAAGAGATTGCAGGCATCAGAGAAGGTTTCGACGCAGGAAATGTGACTTCATCTGCCATGAGAGCATTGAGAATCGGCGAAACGGGAGATAAGGACTAGTCTAGTCCACTGTAAGTGTCTTCGATAGATTTCTTGGTAGGTCCGGATCTATGCAGAGATCGATAGAGAGAAAGTAACTAAGCAGTTGCAGTGGTATCACATCAAGAATCGGATTGATCAGAGGGTCAGACTTTGGTACTGCCAGATAGTCTGTTTCCGATTCAACATAAGGTCCAAGCTTGTCCTCTCTTTCGCCCACTATTATTGTCCGCCCCCCTCTGCAGCTGACCTCGTTGATGTGATTGATCATCATCCAGCTGTCTTCAGTCGTAGTGACAAAGATGACTGGATAGTTGTCAGTTACAATCGATAGAGGTCCATGCTTGAATTCGCTGGAGTACATGCCTTCGCAGTGGTTGTAGCAGATTTCCTTGATTTTCCAGGCCCCTTCTCTCGCAACACCGTCTGTGAATCCGTATCCCAAGCAGTAGAGGTCCTTAACGTCCGTCATTGTAGATGCTAAGTTCTTTGCCAGAATCCCAGTCCTATCGATTGTTTGCTGAGTGAGCTTAGGTAGATCGTTTTGTAGTGTCTCCAAGATTCGCCTCGATTCACCAGCGCTCAGAGTCCCGTTTCGCAATCCCAGCATGGCAGAAAGATACGCGAATATGATTGTCTGGGCGAAGTATGTCTTTGTGGCAGGCACGCTCACTTCATACCCGCAGCCCATTGGAACATAGGAGTCTGAATTGAACATAAGCGTACTCCCAATGACGTTTAGAATGCCAAGAGTCTTGCCAAGATTGTCCCTTCGGACAAGGTTCAGAACATTGAGAACATCCTTGGTCTCTCCGCTTTGCGACACGAGTATGCAAAGACTATCCTCGTCTAGAGATTTGCCGTACATTGGTTCGAACTGTCCGCCTATAGAAGGGATAATTGGTGTTCCGGCAAGACGATTGAAGTAGTAGCTCCCAACGATGCCTGCGTTATATGAAGAACCACAAGCAACCAGATAGACTCGAGAGGCGTCTTCAATCATGCTAAGCCATTCTTCGTTCCTCCCGCCTTCCAGGAGCCCCATCAAATCTTTGGCGACGTTTGGTTGCTCATAAATCTCTTTGAGCATGAAATGAGGATAGCCTCCCTTCTCGGCCGCATTCAAATCTACACTTGACAGTTCGGGAACTCGGTCCAACTTCTTCCCATCTTCGATACGGTACACTTTCACTTCATCGGGTGTCAGATGCAACATCTCTCCATCTTGGAGATAGATGACACTGCGAGTTACAGGAAGGATTGACGGTAGGTCGCTCGAGACAATCGTCTCGCTTTCGCCAACTCCTGTCACAAGCGAAGAGCCCATCTTGACAGCGAAGATTTCCTGTGCATCTGCTCTCCCAATTGCATAGGCATAGGCACCTTTGAGGTCATCAACTGATTTCTGAATAGACTCAAGCATGTCGCCTGTCTGCTCGTAGTATTTGTCCACGGCGTGTACACAGAGTTCGCCGTCATTCTCCGACCTAACGATATGTCCTGTCTCTATAAGCTCACTTCTATATTCGTGGAAGTTGTGTATATTGCCGTTGTGGGCACCGTAGAAGACTTCTTCACAGCCGAAGTGAGGTTGAGCATTGACTCTCGTGGGTGCTCCATAGGTGGCCCAACGAAGCTGCGTAATCCCCCTGTCTCCCAGCATTTCTGAAAGGCCTAACCTATCGTTGACCTCATCGATTGTTCCAACATCCTTTCTGAGGTCCACTCGTCCATTGCGGACTGCCGCGACGCCAACTGAATCATATCCTCTGTAGGTAAGCTTACGTCCACACTCTACCAAGATTTTGCCAATGTCAGATCTACTCAGGCTCACAATCCCAGTAATCCCGCACAAGGTGGTCCCTCTAATTCCTCAATATAACCGAGCTCACCTGGAAACCTGTAATAAACTGTTCCTTCGTAGTGTGAATGTCCTAACACTTCAATTCCAGGAATTGGAATTCGAAGACCTTTTATCAAGCCCATCTCAATTCTAGGCTGGAGCGAGAGAAGAGGACAAGGTCATGGGTAAACAGAAACGACTGGCATTGCTGCTTCACCCATTCAGACGTGAGCTTTACCAGGTTCTATGTCAGAACCCGGGAACATATCTTCTAGAGCTAGTGGACATGTTAGAGTCACCTCTGGGTACCCTAACTTGGCACCTTCGAATTCTCGAACGAGAAGGTCTCGTGAAATCTATCAAGTTCGCTGGGAAGAGGCTTTACTATCCGAGAATGTTGCGGTCGCAAGAAGCCGAGATGGCCTACTTGACAATGAGAAGTGAGACAGCACAGAAAATCTTCCTCTATGTCCTGAACAATCAGGGCTGCTATCAAGAGCAGATGGCTGAGAATCTAGGAGTACATCATGACACTGTCCGATGGCACGTTTCTCGGATGGAAGAAGTGGGTCTCCTTCGCGTTTTAAGGGAAGGGCGAATGAAACGCCACTATCTAGCCAACCTCGGTGAATCATTGTTGGCTGGAAGTCTGAATGTTGTAACCGAAGCCTATGTAATGTTCTTAATGGAGAAACTCGAGGATGGCTGCCTCAATCCCGAGATTAGGGAAAGGACCGATGAAGGGGTCACGATCAGAATCGACTGCCCGGAGAAAGGACAGGATTGCTTCATAACAATCAGATTGAAGGAATGGGAATTCGGCAAGTTCGATGAAGAAATCTCGGAGCCAGATGTGATTGCTAAAGAAGTGAAGGCTCAAGAAACCTAGATGCCTGCATCAAGAAAGTCCTTGATACGTTGGACCACTCTTGCTGATGCGTCTCCTCTTGCTATTACGACAAGCAGTCGAGCGTCGTCAACCCTAGCAATAATGAGCCTGACCTCGTTTGTATTCATGACTAGCCAATCAGTGGTCTGTGAAAGTGTAAGTCCATTGGCAAACATTGAACCTGCAAGTGCGGCTGCTTCTATCTGATTTCTAAATCCTACTGATCCTACCGGCATCCCCTCTGATGTAATCAGCATGGCTTGGCTAATCTCTGGTATTGCCTTGACAATCTTACCTAGAATTGTTTCCTCACGAAACTCCGGACTACTTCCCATCAGGAGCTCCACTCTAGTAGCCAATGACTGCAATACGGGAAGATTGTCATCAATTACCTTTTCGAAGCCATAGTGCTTCTCGAAAACCACCACAAGCTGATAGTTGTCTTGAATCAGAGAAAGAATCAGGTGCTTGTCAGTTGAATGGTGATATTGCATAGGCCGCTCCGAACCCACTTGAGTAAGCATACTTGCGCCGGCCCACGTTATGGCGGCTGCGACCGTCGAGAGAATGTGAGGACTGATCTCCTCTTTGCGCGCCACTGCAGCCACAACCACACCCTCCTTTGTCGATAAAACAACATGATTCACATATTCGTGAATGTCCAAGACATCCTGCAGGAGTCCTGTCACTTGTGTTAGTGTTTCACCGGCCATAGGGGAATCCCACAATGGTTGTTGTGTTCTCAATGTGCGTTCCGCGTATTTATAGCTCATGTTCACCATCGGTTTAGGGATTGTTCAAGTGTCCTTTCTTCGAGCAACAGGTTTATATCAGCCTCACGGGGGAACGGTTGCATTCTCCATGGAGGAACCATTGTGAGTGCTAGACCGAAGATTCTCGCATCAATGGTCATTGTTGCCATTGTCTTTGGGGCAGTCGGCGGCTTTCTCTTCTTGACCAGTCCCTATGAGCCCTCAAGAATAGCAGTTGTTGTTATGGACCCAGGGTTTGGGGATTTGAGCATGGCAGACCAGCTTCAAGTTGGAATGGAAGAGCTTCAGGGTGACATCTCTGTTTCTTACATAACACCCCTTCCTCTTCCAACGACCGTATCTGAAGCGCAAGAGACAATGTCCAATCTTGCATCAAATACCGGCTACTACGATCTCATAGTCGCACTCGGATTGGAAATGACGCCTGCCATCCAAGCAGTTGCTGCTAGCTTTCCAAATCAGAAGTTCGCTATTATCGGAGGAAATGTACCGAACCTTGACAATGTCGTTTCGGCAACGTTCTCCACAGAACAGGCCGCTTTTCTAGCCGGAGTTCTTGCGGCATTTCTGGCCACATCTGACGATTATTCGGGAATCGTTGGAGTCTTGGCGGCCGTGGAAGACGATCCAACACTCGATCCGCTGATCAACGGATTCAGCCAAGGAGTAGCAGCAGCCAACACTGACTACGGTCTTAATGCAACACTTCTGGCCCCGAGATACATTGGCAGCTTCAACAACTCCGCTACTGCAACGACAGAGGTAGTCAATTTCTTTGACCCGTCTAATCAGAATGGTTCGGTCCTCTTTGCACCTGTCAGAGCAAGTATGGTTGGCGTCAGAAACGGTCTTGAGATTGCAAACAGTAGTTGGTACTTTGACGACTACGGTGACAGACGGCCTATTGTGATTGGTGCAGAATACAATCTTGACTACTACGGCAATCCTCGAATTG
>CP070761.1:2300309-2419101 GCA_020348985.1 Candidatus Thorarchaeota archaeon
ACCTCGTGGGGTCAACACACTCTGAGGTGGACTTACACCAAGGATTTCTCTGTATCAGCGAATGATGATTGTGGCCGGATAGACAACATCTTGATTCACAACATTGACTATGCTTTGGAAATACCACATTTGGATTGGATCACAAGCGGCGATGCTGATTGGTTCATTGATACTGCCACTTACAAGGAAGGCGGCTCTTCGGCTAGGAGTGGTGACATAGAAGACAACGAAGAGTCGTGGATGCAGACGACTATTCAAGGGCCCGCGATAGTGAGCTTTGATTGGAAGGTGTCCTCGGAGCAGCGTTTTGACTTCTTACGCTTCTTGGTCGATGGTGCTGAAAAAGCTGCAATTAGTGGATCTCGATCCTGGACGCGTTTGACATACCATATCTCATCTTGGGGTGCGCACACGCTTAGATGGGTTTATACCAAAGACTTCTCCCTATCATATTACTCCGACTGTGGTTGGGTGGACAACCTCAGGTTCATTCCATTTGACAACGCATTGGACATTGAGCTACCAACTTCACCACAGAATCTACAAGCATCGGTCGTCGATGACCAGATTCAGTTGACGTGGGATGTTCCGCTAATCGATGGCGACCCTCCTATAATTGGGTATGAAGTCTACAGAGGTACAAGTCCTGAATCAGTTTCATATTACGCGTCTGTTGAGGATACATCTTTCGCTGACACAGACATCAATGAGAACACAGACTACTACTATGAAGTCAGCGCAGTGAACACTGTGGGGGTTGGTCCCCGAACAGATTACATCATGGTAACTATAGGAGATGATGATACAACTCCTCCTATCATCAGTTGGGAATATGTAGGAGGTAACAGCGATGGAGACCCAGGATACATCGTAGTGACTGCTTCTGATGAATCAGGACTATCCGAGGATCCGAGCGGCACGTACTACCTCTCATCTGTCCTAGGAGATCAGAGTTTCACATTCACAGCAGTTGACGCTGATGATGACAGACCTGGTGACAGTTTAAGCACTACCATCACCGTGATTATTGACATCGACGATGATGACACCACGGCTCCTGTTATCACTTGGGAGTACTTTGGCAGCAACACTGATGGAGATGCGGGTTACTTAGAAGTCACAGCTTCTGACGCGTCAGGATTGTCTGTAGATCCAAGTGGTACGTATTATCTTACAAATGACACAATCGAGCAGAGTTTCGAGTTCACCGCAGTTGATGCTGACAATGACAGACCTGATGATGAATTGAGTACCACAATCACAGTGAGCATCACCATCGAAGACGATGATACAATAGCTCCAGTGATCTTGTGGGAGTACTTCGGCAGCTACACCGATGGCGATCCCGGTTACATCGTAGTTACTGCTACCGATACATCAGGACTATCAGAAGACCCGAGCGGCACATACTACCTTTCATCCGTCCTTGGAGAACAGAGCTTCACATTCACAGCCGCAGATGGCGATAATGATAGACCACACGACACTCTCAGCACCACAGTAACTGTAACGATCGAAATAGTGGACGATGACACCACGGCTCCAGAGATTCTGTGGGAGTACTTTGGGAGCAACACCGATGGTGATCCTGGCTACATTGTAGTTATAGCTACCGATGCATCAGGACTATCAGAGGACCCGAGCGGTACGTACTACCTCTCACCAAACATAGGACAGCAAACCTTTGAATTCACAGCTATTGACGATGATGATGACAGACCCGAAGACCGACTTGGCATAACAGTGTCTGTAACGATTGAAGTAGGAGATGATGATACCGCAGTACCAGAGATTCTATGGGAATACTTTGGGAGCAACACTGACGAAGACCCGGGATACATCGTAGTGACTGCTACCGATACCTCGGGACTATCTGAAGATCCAAGTGGCACATACTATCTGACATCAGCTCTCGGAGAACAAAGCTTCACTTTCACCGCTGTGGATGCAGATGAGGACCGTCCAGAAGACCAATTGAGTACTACAATAACGGCGAGTATAGTCATCGAGGACGACGACACTACAGCTCCGGAGATTCTGTGGGAATACTTTGGTAGTTACACTGATGGCAATCCTGGCTACATCGTAGTCACTGCCGATGATGCGTCGGGTCTATCAGAAGATCCAAGTGGTACATACTATATCTCTGCCGCTCTTGGAGCACAGACCTTTACTTTCATGGCTGTAGATGCTGATGACGACAGAAAAGATGACAATCTGTGCACTTCGGTGACTGTGACAATTGAAATAGATGATGATGACAAAATCGCTCCAGAAGCCGTGTGGGAGTACTTCGGAGGCTACACCGACGGCGACCCAGGGTACATTGTAGTGACTGCGACCGACGATTCAGGACTGTCCGAAGATCCAAGTGGAACATACCACCTCACAACTGAACTAGGAGATCAGGTTTTCGAGTTCGTCGCAGTAGATGCAGACGCGGACCGGACCGGTGACCAACTGAGTACAACCGTCACTGTCACGATCACTATTGTTGACGATGACACTGTCCCACCTGAGATTCAGATTGAGTATCTGGGAGGCGATGGGACCGACGCGAACCCTGGTTACTTCACATGGACAGTCACAGATGCTGGGGATGGATTCAGTGTTGATGGAGGCGGAGGATTAAGTGAGATTAATATCACCATCAACTACACGTCCCTGGACGGATTGGGTGATTATTCCATTGTCTTGCTAGATGTCGCCTCTGGTACTTGGAACCTGCAGTCTGACCTGGGAACCTATTCAATCACTGTGTTCGCACGAGACGATGACGACGACCGCACTCTTGCTGTTGACTCCCTCACGAGCGAACTATCATTAGAGCAGGACATCATAGATGACGATACTTCTCCCCCTGATGTTTCCAACGTGCTGATAACAGAGACTGCAGCCCGACTCATCGTTACTTTCTCTGCCTCTGATGATTCAGGAATCGCGTCCATTGAGATTCTGATTGATGGTCAAGCGTTTGCACCTGTGGTCCAATCTCAAGAATTCGAGACCTACACGTTCGAGTACAGTATGGAGCTTTTCTTCGGGACTCAGACTTGGGAACATCTTCTAGAGATCAGGGTGACAGATGGGGATGACGACCGACCATTCGACAGCCTGACGACTGATGTTACTGAATCATTTGTGTTATCTCCAGAGCACCTGTTGAGATTCATTGAGTACGAGCTCCTGATGCTTAAGGCAGAAATCAATGAGAATCTGGAAGACAAAGTCAGAAGAATGCTAGATTGCCTTCTGGACAAGGCTATTGATAGAATTCGAGATGCATTAGAACTCTATTTGGAAGGGAGAATCTCTCTCTCTCTAATGCTGGAACGGTTGACCAAAGCCATCCTCCACTTCTCAGAGATCATCACGGAGATTGGCAACTGCCACGACAAGATTGACGAAGCCTTTGCACAACATCTAGTTGATAGACTTCATGAGATAAGGGACCACGTCACATACGCTATGGGGGCAAGTATTGGAACTGAGGCTGCACGGGCAATTGCAGATGTTGAGATTAGGATTGATCGTTTTGCGGATGGCCTTTATGAATCACTGTCATTCTGGGATGCCCTAATGATTGACATGCACCTGAAACAGACAGTTCGAAAGCTCGACCAGACTCTGATTCAGTTGGCTCGAGGTAATGATTGTGCCGCCACACACAAACTGGCTAAGGCAGTCAGAGCTCTTGAGCATACCAAGTGTTGGGTCAAAGCTCTTGAAAGGTTTGGAAGAATATCGGGCGATGTGGCGGACGGATTGATTTCAGAGATTGATGCCCTTATCACATCGTTACAGCAAATCGAGATTTGAACCTAGATGACACAAAAAATGCAATGATTGATAATCAGTCCAGGTCTATGAAATCATATCAGTCATTATGCATGACTAGGGAGCGTGCGAGGTATTTCGAGAAACAAGGGAATGGCAGTCGTTGGACTGCTGATGTTCATAATCGGACTAGCGATCTTTGTTGACGATCTTCATGATTTTGTCCCAGGAACTGAATGGCTTCATTGGTTGCCCGAGTTCCAGCCAATCATCATTCTTGGCTTCCATCTCGAGCATCTGTATATCGGAGCGGGGATTCTGCTGATCGGACTCATCGCTATGGCCCGGTCCTAGGAATTGTGCATCAACTGGAGATTCTACTAAAGTAACCCTGCTGGAGGCCGTCCAGATTGGCGTTTTCAGATAATGAGCAATCAGTCGAGTTGTGCGACTATTGCGGTGAGCGCAAGCCGACTAGATGGTGGAGTGGGTTGGCCAGGAAGTACTGCTCAAAGGAGTGCAATGCGGCTGACTTGTATCGCTTCTATGCGTTCATGACTTGCTTGACTGGATTTATCGTACCAATAGGCATTGCCGCTATTGTGACTGCCATAGCGGAAGGAAGAGCAGACTTCGACCTATTTGGTTTGATACAGTTTGCACTCACGACTGTTGGTGCAATTGCATTTGGTTACCTGACGGTAATAGGATACAGAGCTGCAAGGTGATATAGAGAAGAATCCGTCACCCTTCAAACTCAGTTCCGGCGATTCTTCTGCTACATCTGCATAAGTTCAGAACTACCTTGCAGCACCGACTATGAGCAACACTATGCCAAGGCCCAATAGGATCAACATTACTTCAGTGAAGACATAGCCTGCGAGATCCAAGCTATAGAAACCAAGATCGAATAGTGCTGCTATTTCTGGGAACATATTCAGCATTCCCAGCAGTATCGGCAGTATCCCAATAATTATCAGAAGCAGTCCAAGGCCTGCTGCACCCTTACCCATTCCATTCACCTCAAATGGCAGAAAATTAGTTGCGCTTCTCCCATAAAAATTGATGTGGACTTATTATCGTAGTAATACATTGCGGGAAAGAGCTCCAAAATGCAATCTGTTGTGAGACAATGTCACGTCAAAGTCCAAAGCGAGTTGACTTGGGGCTCGGATTCAGGTTGCAGTGTTTTCATCAAAGCCAATCAATTCCCCTTCCCAGGGACTCTCCAGTTTCTTGACTGTGAGAGTGATCAGGCCAAGAGCTGAGAATCCTACAATCGGGAGAGGTATGTTGATTGGTGGAGGACTACCGGAAGCAGGAGGAAGCAACAGGGAAAAGATAACTTGGAACACCATCAGAAGCAGTATCTTCTGTGCGTAGTCATACCTTTCTCTATTTTGCTTCTTGGTCGTGTCATACGCGAGCTTGGCAATGTAAAGACTTGGCCAAAACCAAATGACGTAGATCAAGGCAAAAGGGGAAAAACTGAAACTCACGCCAAAACTCGTTGTCCAGTGGTATTGCCAAAGCGGGGCCAGAAAGATTAGATGAATGTTCTCAGAGCTCACAATCTGCATAGATAGGAAGAACGGAGACGCCAATGTCACCGTGAGCAGAAGATAGCTCACCTTCTCTGTGAACCTGAAAGGCATGAGATCCAGTCTCAAACAGAATTACACGCTCTGAGTCAATAAAAGAACTCGCAAGAAAGCAGGAGATTGCCTCTATTTTCCACTATGACTTCGGACTATCTTCGAGGCAGTGAGCCACACTCTCATCCTGTCAAGATTCGCGTGTAAATCGATTATGCTACCTTTCGTACCAAATGAAACCGAAGTAGGGGCCATTCGCTTCCCGTTGTTCCTCACAGTGTAGGTTTGCGACTGAATGCTACCACTACCGATTTTCTGAGCTCGTTCTCCCATCAGAAGTACATCTTCAAGGTCATTTTCGCTCTTGATGTGAAGATAACATGATGCATAGTATGGAGAGGATCGGTCAGTGAATCTTACAATCCGCGATCCTGGTGCAAATTCCTCTGCCGCGCAAGACGAGCATATCGAGTACTTAGTGGGAGTGAAATAGTCATACACAATCTGGACGTTTTTCTCAGATCCGCATCTTTCACAGTGCTCTGTCATGATCCGCCCTTCTGCCTTTCACAAAATGGCAGACAATACGAATCAAACAGAATACTTGAGACGTTATGTTGCGGGGATGTTATAGATGAAATCGTGGCTTGCTCATGTCAACACGCATTTTTACATGTGAGAGTTTTCTGACTACTATGCCAAACATATTCACGAAGCGTGTGCTCGAAAAGTTTGTCACAATGGTGCCAGAGCTTAAGGATGCTCTGTCAAGGGCCGAGATGAAGCTCAATCCTAGATTCGAACCTCCGTTTGAGATGCTTGTTAGATCCATTGTCTACCAGCAGCTCTCCTACAGGGCAGCAAAGACAATCTATGATCGGTTCCTAGCATTGGTCGGCAAGCTAACACCAAGACGCACACTCTCAAAATCGGATGAACAACTCCGAAGCGTAGGTCTGTCACGACAGAAGGCGTCCTATATACGGAATGTTGCCTTAGCATTTGGCAGAGGGGGTAGTCTAGCAAAATACAACACAGTTGATGCGATAAAGGCTCTGTCATCTTCTGACATCATGGAGCTCTTTGTCGAGATTAAGGGTGTAGGTCCTTGGACCGTCGAGATGTATCTCATCTTCTCTCTGGGTCGGCTTGATGTTCTCTCTGCAAGTGACCTTGGAGTGCGCAAAGGAGTGATGAAGCTCTACGGACTGGCAGATGTTCCAACTGCAAAGCAGGTCAAGGAGATTGCCGAAAAATGGCATCCCTTGGAGACGGTAGGAACGTATCTTGCCTGGCGTGCCACTGAGTTTGACTGATTATCTGGCTGAATCGATTATCTTTTCGCCAGTCTCTTTGAAAGATGAGCGGAGTCTTTCTTTGGTGCTGTCTAAGAGGAACGAAGCGTCGACAGCATTCAGTGATAGTCGGAGCAGATCTGATAGCGTAAACCCAAGGTGTTCGTGAAGCTGGAGGTACTCGTTGTCTAGGTCAGTGTGAAAGAAAGTGGGGTCGTCACTATTGACTGTAACCAACAAGCCCATATCATAGAACTCTCTGATAGGATGTTCCTGAAGAGATTGAACTGCTCCAGTTCTTACATTGCTGACCGGGCACGCCTCTATCCCGATTCTATCCCTCTTGATTCTTTCAAGCAATCTCAAATCTTGTGCCGCAGAAACTGCGTGTCCCACGCGTTCGACTTTCAATGCTTCGATCGCTCCCCAAACAGACTCTGGTCCTGCGGCCTCACCTGCATGAGCCACCAGATGCAGTCCCATTTCCTTAGCCTCTCTGTAGATTTCCGCATACGGCTCTGGAGGAAACGTGTGTTCGCTCCCTCCAATGTCAATTGAGATAACATTCTCCGACTTTTCCTTGATCCACGACAAGGTTTCACGTGCCGAATCTAGTCCGTAGTTGCGCACCAAGTCAATCCGGATATTGGATTCGATGCCATGGTCACTTTTTGCTTTACGGACTCCTCTGTTGATGTGGTCCAGCATGTTACCATAGTCCAGGCCACGTTTGACATGATCGGGTGCAGAGAAACTGAACTCCACATATCGTGTATTTGACTTCGCACAGTCTTCTAGCATTTCGTAGGCAATCTGTTCGAAATACTTCTCTTGCGGAATATTGTCTATGACTTGTCCATAGACTGAGATGAAGTGTGCAAAATCGCGATACTGGAATAGCCTATCATATTCGTCGTCATTCCTGAGAGGTGACTCTATGCTTTCTTCTTCCAATATGTGCAACAAGGTGCGCGGCCTTATCGACCCTAGAAGGTGGATATGTAATTCGGCCTTGGGAAGTTCTCTTATCGCCTGGTCCGTGTTCATCTTGCTATCTCTCTTGCATCCGACTGTTAAGTTGTATTATCCCCATACATATCGTTGTCTTCACAATCCAAGTGGCCAGTTGTTAAGCAGCTTCCGGAAGGCACCGTAATGTGCTGCCGCCATAATCTCTACTGAATCAGCAGACGTACGACCCGATTGAGAATGCCTTAACCAATTCCACCTAGAAGCCTTCTAGCTCAAGGATATTCGCGAATGAATTTACTATTTCGCCTTATATTAGCGAATGAGAATCAATTTCTCGATTGAGATGACTGTCAACACTCAGACTGCAATTGCACACTCATTGTGTAGGAAGAGAGCATGTGGACGCCAAAGTTGCTTGGTTTTCTACACAAGCGATGATTGTTATCTGTGTGGCGCCGCCAAAGAAATCCTGACTGGCGTGGTCGGAGACTTCGGGCTTCAGGATAACGTCATCTCAATCGTCGACATAGACTCCTGCCGCAACTTCGATAATGAGTTATCAGACATTTTTGCTTTGCCTGCAATTAGAATCTGTGGAGAAGTTATAACAGGGCTGCCCGACCCTGACAAGGCCAGGACAAGACTGATGCTTGCCATAATGAACGAGTGCTTTGGTCAATAGTTTGGGTACAGATATTAGACGCCCCTTCACTACCTTGTTAAAACGTTGTAAATAGGAAGGGTTATGATGTCTGACACAACTAGCTCCTCACTACGGACAGCCGCAATCTTCGTCTTCATCGGATTCTTGATGACTCTTGGAATGGTTGCTGAGACTCTGTTAAACACCGATGCCGTGAATCTCTACACGGTTAATGACATTCAATCCATTATCGATGGACTTGTTGCGAGTACCCCTTTCACGATTCAGTTTAGCCTGGCCGGGCTTGTCTTTGACTGTTTCTTTATCATTGGATATCTGTCCATCTTCTACGCTTTGTATGTTCTCACCAAGGAGCGAGACCTCGTGCTCCCGAAACTCGCATTTGCCTTAGGCTTCACAACCGGCGTAACTGACCTTGTCGAGAATGCCATTCATGTCTCACTCTTGACAGGTGTACCCAATGGCTGGGTTCCTGACGCTTTGGTCTTCTCGAACGCTTGGACGGTGACATTTGTCAAGGATCTCTCTAGCTACATGGCGGGGATGATATTCGTCGTCTTGCTCCTCATGACTCTCGGAATTCCGCCGGTACTAAGAACACCTAAACTCGTACTGACAATCCTTCTTGGATTATACGTAGTACTAGGCTGCATAGCAGTTGTCTTTCCCCCATTCTTGACATTAAGAAATCTAAGCTTCATGATTGATATGCTTCTTGGATCGCTGATGCTCAGCAACATGGCCACAAGAATCGCGACGTAGATGCCCACACGATTAGCCGAGGATCAGGCATCAAGAACTAAGTTACTGCCCCTGTGGCGCGCTCAGAGACTCCAAGATTGCACGCAATGTGCTCTCAAGTGACTGGACTCTCTCTTGAAGAGCATGAATCTCCTCCAAAAGGTACCCAATCTTCTCCTCGATACTCGTATCGCCAGATTCACTCTTCGGGAAACCCATCTTATCCCTCTCTGATGATTTCCAATCTGGCACTGAGTTTTCCCGCTCCTTATCTTGTGAAGTACACAATGCTCTCTCTCAAGACAAAGGACCTTCTTATTCCAGACCTTCTAACTCTGTCGATTTCGATTCCCATAGGTCTGAATCCTGCTTTCTCGGCCACCATCATAGTAATGAGATCTGTAGGAATATAGACGTCCAGGATCAGGGAATCCCCTACAACCCATGCCACCTTGCCTCCCGGTCGCATTGAGTCGTGTATTCGACAGAGCACTCGGTAAATGTCTTCGAAGTACTTGCGAATCAGTATATGGTAGTCCTTTCTTCTAATTCCGAGCCGTTCTCTCATTCTGGGTCTCGTTGCCCTTGTCACATAGGTGACCCAATCAAGGTCGAACAGATCTGGCTGCTCTTCATACTCTTGTATCATTTTCCTGGAGACATTGTCACAGAGAATCATTCTATCACGGAGCTCTCTAAAATCTGCTGTAGATTGGGCGTCCTCCATCCAGCCAATCTCCAGCTTGTAGTTTCCAACATAATCAAATGAGTTCAGATACGGTGGCGATGTAATAACGGCATCCACAGTGTGTTCTGCAGGAATCGCGAATTCCATTGAGTCCTCGTTGTAGATGTGACACGGAGGTAACTCGCCTTGAATTCGCTGAACTTGTTCGATGTCTTCAATTATCTGGCCAACTTTCGTCTCGAAGAGCTCCACTGGGAGTCTCACATGCACGGCAGTTTCCTTCTTCTTATCATACCCTATCGAAGGCGACCGCTTGAGATTGCTGCAGGGCAGCAGCACAGTCATGAAGGCCAGCTCAAAGTAGATCCTGAGATCCGGCCGCTCAATCTGCTGAACTTGTTCTTTGATCCTGAGAATGATCTGGAGCACATCAGGTCTAAACTGCCTGTCAGTCTTCATAAACACCGGAGGATCAATGCTGGTCTCTTTTGTGAAGTCAAGCGATTTCATAGTGTTTCTGATTTCCTCAGGACTGATTTCCCATGCTGTTTTCGCTTTGAGGACCCTGAAGATCGTTGGATTGATTTCGATGCCCACAGACTCAATCCCTCTCATCATTGAACAGACATTCACCGTTCCTGATCCTGTGAACGGATCCAATATTACGGAATCCTTCCCAAGACCAAAGTCATCCATTGTGTCGTATACGAAGCTATCAGAGAATCCTTCAAGGTAGTCCGTCCACCGGTGAACTGGCCTCGCCTTGTTGTTGGCAAAGTTCAGACCACGGCGCTTCAATTCAAAACGAATGCTGACCTCAGGATAGCGAAGCTGGAACTCATGAAGATACGTTTCTGGCGTTTTGAAATGAGATCCTATGCTTGTCCATAGGTCCGTATTTCCAGAGTAGAATCGACCCACATCACCGATAAAAGACGAGTCCTGCTCACTGGTCATTCTGTTTTCAACACGGCAGACCTTTTGGCTGCATGTCTCAAACTCACATTTAAAGTCAAGAGTCTGCTCAACTCTTTCAGGTTCCTATACTATGACAACAGCATCCACGAAAAGCTCGTAGTCCTCATCCTCATCCAAGTTATGAATCAGAACTTTCTCGACCTCGAATTCTCCACGTATCTCAAGCAACCTTGATTCGGTTAGTATTTTGACTGAAGAGTTCTCAAGCTCTTCCTTCAATTCATCCGTCGTAACGATCTCATCTGCTGCGGTCAAGAGCACCACCCGGTCAGTAACTGATGTCAGCTCTAGTGCCACGTCAACTGACTCGTCTCCGGTGTGAACCACTAGAGTTCTCTTCTCCTCGAAGTCAGATGCGTCCATTACAGTCCTGTAGAGTCCATTGTCAAGATACTCGTCAGCTCCCACGAGACAGTCAAGATCAAACTCTGTTCCGTCCTCTGACTGAATAGCCTTGATCCCGCGCTGGCGATAGTTCTTGATGGCTTCATGTAATGCGTCCGCCGCGAGATTGGAACAATGCATCTTGATTGGAGGAAGACCATCAAGTTCGTCTGCGACATCGTCACGAGTTACCTGCATCGCCTCATCAAGCGTCATTCCCACAACCATCTCTGTGGTCATGCTGCTTGTAGCTATCGCAGAACCACACCCAAATGTCCTGAACTTGGCCTCCACGATACGGTCGTCTTGGACACGAATGAACACTTCCATCAGATCTCCGCAAGTTGGGTTTCCGACACGGCCACTAGCTACGTCATCGCCTTCAAGAACGCCAACATTCCTGGGATTTCTGAAGTGGTCGAGAACTTTCTCACTGTATTGTGTTGATTTCATTCAATTTTCACCTACTTCTTTCTCTTGTAGACTGGTGACATATCCCTTAGTCTCGTTACTATCTCAGGAACCGCCTCTAGAACAACATCGATGTCTTCGTCTTTGTTGAAGCGGCCCACGGTGAGTTGTAGAGAACCATGTGCTTCCTCATGCAGTAAACCTGTTGCAATGAGTGTATGAGATGGCTCAAGTGTTTTCGAGGTGCAAGCTGAACCTGTTGAAACTGAGATTCCACGGTCCTTGAAAGAAAGCAGCAATGCCTCTCCTTCGATTCCCTCAAATCGTATGTGTGCATTGCTTGCCAACCTCTGTTCAGGATGTCCGTTTAGATAGCTGTCGGGAACGGTACCCAGAATCTCTTTGATCAGCCGGTCTCGATAGGTTTTGAAACGCTTGACCTCTTCGGGAAGCTCTTTCTCCATAATCTCTGCGGCTGCACGCATGCCAACAATACCGGGCATGTCCTCAGACCCGGATCTAAGCCCTCTTTCCTGTCCGCCACCTATGAGAACAGGGTTCACTCTGAATCCCTTTCTCATAACAAGCACGCCGACTCCTCTTGGACCGTAGATATCATTCGAAGATAGTGACATCAGATTGATGCCATCCCTCTTGACATCAAGTGGGAGGAGGCCTTCTGCAGCTACAGCATCTGTATGAAAGGCAATCCCTTTCTCTGATGCCAGTTTACCAATCTCCTCGATTGGCTGTATCGTACCAATCTCATTATTTGCTATTCCGATTGAAATCAGTATTGTCTTGTCTGTGAGCCTTCGTTCAAGCTTCGATAGACTCACGCGTCCGTACTGATCGACGGGGACCTTTGAAACATTGAATCCCTGTCTCTCTAGATACTTGGCAATGTTATGAATCGAAATGTGCTCGACTTCTGATATGACTATGTGATTCCCTTTTCTTTTGTTCTTCATTGCATATCCAATGATTCCCAAGTTGATTGACTCAGTAGCTCCCGACGTGAAAATGATTTCATCAGTATCAGAGTTCACAAATCTGGCAATTGTTTTGCGGCTCTCTTCCAAAGCCTCTGTCGCCAAATCTCCGACATTGTGTAGGGTCGATGGATTTCCGAACCTGTCGCGCAGATAGGGCGTCATCTCATCGATAACCCGCGGGTCCACGGGTTTGGCTGACTGATAATCCAGATATACTTCGGACGTCACTCTTTCTCCCCTTGCGTCAGAATTCTAGAACCACATCGTAGCATCAGCATCTAATGCTAGATCATTCAGTGTAGCAGCTCCAACAATCTCACAGGATTCGACAAGCTCTACAGTATCCCATCCTAGCATCTGTTTCGATGCCTCACAAGCATAAATCTTGACTCCCTGACTGGCAGTCTCTTTCAGCATGTCTGCAATGCTAGGGAATGTTCCAAGCCTGATTTTCTCTGCAGAACCCGGCTCCAATACTCTCAGACCCTGCCCCAGGTAGTAGACAATTGCTTCTAGATCCATTGCTTTCGCTATCTGAGCAAGTACGAGCGGTGAGTATTGACGCTCGGGATCGTCGCTTGTCTGGACGTAGAGTATCGTCTTCTTCTCTTCGCTCATATGTTTCACCTACTTCATTCTTCTAAACAGGAATCGTAACACGCCGTCTTCAAGTCGCTCTATGGATAGGAGTTCATGACCAGTCCTCTTTGCCCACCTCTTCATGTCCTCCTCCGCACCTGGGTCATCAGCCAGCATCTCGAGTACTTGGCCCACTTCAATAGAATTGATTCCTTTCTTGACCTCGAATATCGGCTGAGGGCAGAACAGGCCCACACAGTCCAGAGTCTTGATCGGTTCCAGCTCAGTCATTAGAAGCCCCTTTCACTATAGTTAATCGAATTCTTGTTAACTTTGTTAACTTATAACCTTATTGATGCGAATCACGCCTTCTGTGCTCTCTTTGCTTCTAGCTCTTCTTGCAGTACTCTGCAGCGGTCTAGCCAAAGTGCCTGGTATTGTTCAGGACCAACAAGTCGTGACTTCAAGTCCTTGGCAGTTGTAATGCCTTCCTCCTTGCACCATCTCACACAGATGGCATACGCTTCCCAGTCCATTTCGGTGTCTTCCCAAACAATTTCGACATCTTGCGCCCCGCTCACATACCAGGCTAGCAGTCGGGTATGTCCATCAGTAGAGACGTATTCACCATTCAAGAGCTTGACTGGCACAGGTTCGAGGGCATTTTCTCCTCCATCCTCAAAGAGACCCATGACTAGAGCGAGCTTCTCTTCGCTGATATACAGCTGACTTGGCTGAATCTTGTCGATTCCAAGTCTGAAGGTGTGAGTCATTCTGATTATCCAATCTGAGGAGCAATCTATATAGCTGTTCATAATGTGTCTTGTAGGAATCAACATGTCACATGAACTCGAACAGGAGAAGAGCAAGCAGGCTTGCAAGATTATGGATGAATTGGACCTTGATGTTTGGCTTGTTTGGGTTAGAGAGACCTCCCAGATGGCTGACCCCGTCCTAGAACTAATTCTAGGAGCAGACCTTGTCTGGCAATCTGCACTCCTTTATTCTAGAAACGGAGAGAAGGTTGCCATTGTAGGAAACTTCGACGCAGATGGCATCAAGAGTACGGGAGTGTTTGACAAGATTGTCCCGTATACACAGAGTATCACAGAGGACTTCCTCACAGAGCTTGATAGACTGGCACCAAAGAACATCGGGATCAACTTCAGCACCAATGATGTCACTGCCGACGGTCTTTCAGTAGGTATGCACATGCTGTTGAAGGAGATGTTGAAAGACACGAAGCACATTGATGTCCTTACTTCAGCGGAAGCACTGATTGGCAAGCTACGTGGAAGGAAGGTAGCAGGAGAGCTCACAAGGATCGAGAAGGCAGTAGAAATAACCGAGAGGATCTTTGATGAGTCGCAACAGTTCGTCAGAGTTGGTCTTACAGAACTTCAGGTGTATGATTTCTTTCATCAGAGAATGAGAGAATACGGCGTTTCTTCGGCTTGGTATGAAGATCACAATCCTGCTGTCGATGCTGGCCCCAACAAGCAGTTTGGGCACTCTGGGCCCACAGACAGTAAGCTCAAGTCGGGTCACCTCCTGCACTTCGATTTCGGTGTCAAGTATGAAGGCTACTGCTCAGACATTCAAAGGATGTTCTTTTTAGGATCAGAGCTTGAAGTTCCCGAGGAGATCAAGACCGCCTTTCAAGCAGTCAATGATGCCATTACTGCGGCATCTGAATTCGTCAAACCTGGGATTAAGGGCCATGAAGCAGATGCCGTAGCAAGAGACCTTGTGAAAGAACGTGGATATGAGGAATATCAACACGCCCTTGGTCATCAGCTGGGACGGAACGCACACGACGGCGGCACTCTCCTTGGTCCATTGTGGGACAGGTATGGGGAAACACCGAATGGCATTGTTGAGGAGGGCAATGTTTTCACGCTGGAGCTGTACGTGTCCACGGAGAACTACGGACAACTTAGTCTTGAGGAGGACATTATTGTTACTTCTACGGGATGCAGATTTCTGTCCCAAAGACAGCTTGAGTTGGTGTACATCGACTAGAAAGTTGAGATTCATTCAAGATATACTGAAATCAACAAACAATGGCTTGTCACATGGGTATGACTTGTGTCGGAGAAGCCACGTGCATTGAGTGCAGAGTTCGTTAGCGTCAAAATGATGCGGAACCTGATCAAATCCCAGCTGCCATTCCTCACGTACGAACAGGTGCACCTTTTTTTCGACATGGTGAAACGCTGGTCTAAGGAAGAGGAAGTCTACTAGACGTCAGCGGCTTCCAGACATGTAAGGGTCGTCCTTGGTGTCTATGTCTTTGTAGCCAACTTCTTCGAGGATGTCTCCCATTCTTTCTGCTCCTTCCACCCAAGTAACGCTCCACCTTCCTTGCTCGGACACAGACACCTCAATGTCCGGAAGGTCGCCGAGGAGGTTGTGATTCATTTCGATAACGTCTTGGTACGCTCCAGTGAGTGCTATGACAAAGAACGATCCGTGAAGATTCTCGAGGCGGCCGATAGGTACTCCCTTTCCCTTCTCGGGTTTTGGCATTGTCATTGGGCGAAAGTCCTTCGTGAACCAAATGGTTTCGGTCTGAGGTCTATGGAATTGAGAGAATTCACCGTCTGAGTCACACGTTATGTCGACTAGTCTGACCGTGGTCTCAGGATGTACATCAAGTGAGGCATGAGGGACGATTGGGAAGTGCTGATGAACAAGCACATAGTCTCCTATTGCGTTGAAGACACTAAAATTTCCAACAACGATATGTTCAGGATACCAGAAGCTCCTCAACATGCCGCTGGAAATGAAATCGGTCTCACCTCTTGGTGCAAGGGTTTCAGCGATGTGTCTTCTTACTGCTGATTCAAGCTCACCAACTATCATCTCGTTTTCCAGAGTGCGTCTCAGGTCCGTTCCAGGAACAGTGTGAATTGAATGGAACTCATTCCACAATGGTACTAGATCTTTCACTGTCGTAGTCCTAGAGATACGACCCAGCCACTCATCCCTTGCGGCCGTCAGCTCTTCTGATGTATACTCCTCTGGCTCGGGGAACACAGATCTCACTTCCAATCCTTCAACTACGACTATGGAGCCAAGAGCAGTTATTCCCCTCCCCGATTCCACTAGGATGTCAGGGGCCGGCCTCTTCGTGGAATCTACAGATAATCCCCGTTGGATGCCTTGGACTAGTTGACGAGCATACTCCTCCATGTAGTCCTCTCTGTTGGTGCTATCATAGTCAATGGCAAGCCCTCCCCCAAAGTCGATAATCTTCAGATTTCGGAGACCCATATCCAAAAGCTCGACATACACTCTCGTCATGTATTCTCCTAGTCTTCCAAAGCTTGTGACATCCTCAATCTGCGATCCTGCATGGGCGAGAATCGTAGTGATACAGCCTTCAAATCCTGAGGCTTTGAACAACTCCACAACGCTGAACAAATCGTGAATGCTCAGACCAAACTTTGAGTCACGACCTGAAGAATGTGACCAGTGGCCTTCTACAGAGATGTACGGCTTCAGCCGCAAGACTAGCTCCGTCTTCTCAGACTCGAATCTCTCTGTGATGAGCTTTGCCTCATGAACTGATTCGACGGAGACAGCCATATGAAACCCGTCTTCCTGCATCTCATGAATCATATCGAGGTATTCAGGATCCTTGGCTCCGTTGCAGATGATTCTCCGTTGCTTGGCGTCGCCAATGACTCGTTGGATGAGCAGCAGTTCAGCCTTTGTACCGGCCTCCAATCCATAGGCTGGATCGGAACCCACCACCGTTGTGACACAATCTTTTCTCTGATTGACCTTGACAGGATATACAGCGAGAAACTCCCCGGGATAATCCAGATCGTTTCTGGCCTTATCGAAAGCAGACTTCAGCCGATTCATTTGGGATATTATGAGCTGAGGCACCCTTAGTGTGAAAGAAGTCGTATAGCCATCATACTCGAAATTCTTCGAATGTATTCGACGAATGATTTCTTCAAAGGAAATGGAATGTTCTCCGATTTTGAGCAGCAAGTACCCATCGTCGTCAATGTCCAAGAACCTGAGATCATTTCTTCCGATGCCGTAGACCTTCCTTGCCTTCTCTATTGACCACTCACTCTCACTCACATTAGTGACCTCTGCCTTGCGGATGTAGAATCCTATTCTTCTTCACCGATGGTATCAAGCATCCCTTGAAATGCTCTGGCGAGATCTCCTATCTCGTCATCCTGTGCCATGAAGGATTCGTCTACTCGTAGGTCTAGTGTATCTAGGTCTTGTTGCTTAATCATTGCTTCGACATTCCTCATAGCGAGATCCATCAAGTACTGCAATGGCTTAGCAATTTGGTTCGTAACAACCGTAGCTACAATGCCTGCCAGCACAATGCCTCCGATAGTCACCATCAAGATGAACGATATCGCCGCTGTGTTGGCTTGTGCTATCCTTGATTCAAGTTGTGGTATGGCAGCAAGCGCCTCCTCCACAGGAACTATGATTGTGCAGATGTACCCCCCGATCCCGACGGGAGCATAAGCCAGAACCATGTCTCTTCCACTATCCTGAAACTCGATGATCCCTGTACCTCCTGACGTGACTTGTATGATCTGTGCCGTTTCTAACGCTTCAAAATCTTCGAGTGCTGGAAGATCGGGTTCGTAGAATGCATAGACTGAATCATCAACCTCATGATGGGCCACAATTCCGCCGTCAGAAGTGATCAGTGTGGCATTGCCAGTGTCTAGGACTCTGACGTCTAGAATCTTGTCTCTAATGTCATCTACAGTTATGTCACCAGCAATAATACCGAGAAGTGTTCCATTCTGATGATAGAAGGCTCTGCCTATTGAAAGCAGCAAAACACCATCTATTGGATCGTAGTACGGTCCATCGTATACAATCTCGCCTCCACCATCACGGATGGCCATATACCATTCCTCTTCTGCAGCCCTGAATTGATCCTGTGGGTCCAATCTGTCAGCTACTGTTCCACCGACCACGCTTCCGGGATAGTTGATGAAGAGGTTGTTTCTGAAAGCAACATAGAGCCATCTAAACTCAGGCATCTGATTGTGAATGTATTGGAATATGTAATCCAGATTTGAGACACGACTCAATGTTTCATTATGTTGAGTCTCATAGGTCTGGTAGTTTGTGGGAGTCGAGCCAGGAACATACCAGCTACTATAGCTGAAAGATGCATTGACCTCCCTCCACGGATCCCACTCAATATCTGTTGGAATCGGACCTTCTGATATGTGTTCAAAGAAGTAGTCGTAGTATACTTCTCTTGCTCTAAACGTTGATTCAGTCGTGAACAATCCTTCGCATTCTTCAGCCATCGCTCTAACCATCGATTCGGCAGTCAATAGCTTTTGGTTGATTACTAGTGCATTCTGTTCAGCAGTTTGCTCTATACTTCGCTCTATCTGATTACTTAGAGCTGTTGTGCTCTCGGTAGTTGTGAAACCACCTATTAGGTCCACGAAGAACAGAGAGACTGCTCCAGTAGCTCCAAGCGAGATGATCGATATCAGAAGGAAGGTGACTATGACATTTCTTCTGAAGCTGCCCTTCTTTTTAGTAACAGTATAAGATTGCGCCATATTCATCCTCCTCCTAGTAGTCTACTGTCGAGCCTCCCATCTCGAGCTGTGCCATCAACACTCCCACTTGTTGGAACGCCCTTTCAATGTCGCTCTTTACGTCAATGCTGTCTACTACAGACAAGTACTGCCCTTGAGGAATGTACTCACAGATAGATTCGAGCAGCTGTTCAATTGAGATGTCCCTATGGCCTTCTACAGCTTTTCTCAGCTCCTGGCCTACCCCAATGATAATCAAGTTGACGTCAAGGTGTTGGCCGCGAATGAAGCCTTCGATTGTGCGGGCCTTCGTACGCTTCTGCCTATCTCTTTCAGTGCGGATTCCACTGAGCAGATCAAGTGAATATGTATCAGAGCTATTGTCTTCGCCGTCTGTGAGTGCAATGACCCATCTGTGTTCACTTGATTCAATCCTGTCCAGAGACTCCAGAGCGCTCCCGAGTGCATCGTAGAATGCGGTTGCATTGTTGGGATACCTGAGCGAATCGAGAGCACGAACAATCGGACTGTCACTTGGATCGTCGTAGTGGCCTTTCAGAGTGAGAGGAAGAATTTCTCTGTAACCTGAGTTGAAGACGATGATGCTGACTTCGTCCTGAGGATTGACTTGCGAATCAAGTATCTCTTTGGCTCCTTGGACTGCAGCCTTGATTCTGTCCTGCGCTCGCATGCTGCCCGAGTAGTCAATAACGAAGATGACGCTCTTCTTGAACATTATCGAACGCCGAAGCCGTTCAGCTTCTCTTCGTACATCATGGCTGGGTTTGTCCAGTTGGTCCAGCACATCAGCTAGTTGCTGCATGGCATAGACAACCAACCAACCCTCCTCAGCTCTTTGACCGATTCTAATTGCATCCTGGAATTCGTCTTCGGCATTCTTCCAATCATCTTGGATTACATAGAGCTCACCCATATGATAGTGTATGAATGCTTGACTTCTTTCATAATCAATCTCTTGAGCAGTCTGAAGTGCTTCTCTAAACTTCGAGAATGCTTCACTATACATGCCCTGTTCCTTTCTCACAAGACCTGTAGCATCAAATCGCCTGGCGAGACCCTTCTTGTTGCCAATCGTTAGGTCGATGGCGGCAGCATCGTCAAGATGTCTAATGCTCTCATCGTAGTTACCATTGTCCATCTCTACCAGTGCCATGTTGTGGTAGACGGATGCAATTCGTGACATGGCGTCACTTTCATCCGCACTCTGTTCTTTTGCTCTCTCAAGCATTTCATTCGCCATGGCCAATGACCGTTTGTAGTAGTCCATGGCGTTGCCGGGGTCTCCCCGTTGTCTGAACACGTTACCAATATTGAGGAGCATCGTCTGAATGCCGACGTCGATATTCAATCTCTCGCTAATCTCCAGAAGATTCTGATAGTTAGCTAGCGCACGGTTGAGATCTCCACGAATAAACGCCTGATTTCCAAATCTTACCGCCTCTTGGAAGCTAAGCAGTGCATCCACCGTGGTTCCCACTTCTTCGAACATCGCTCCAGAAGTGTGAAGCCCTCGCGTGAAGTCCTGTTGGGCCATCTTCTCTACGAGTCTAGTCATATCCTTGATTGGCTTCACCACGGCTTGACCTCGGCTGTAGGAACCGTAGCCGACAGCCACAACGGCAAAAGCCAGAACTCCAGCGAGAATGATTGTCATTTGAAGTGTGTTCGCTTGGACAAGACTGAGGATATCATTCGCGGGTTCTACAACCTCGTCGTAGGGAACGACCACGGCTAGTACAAATCCCGTAGTGTTGGCTGTTGAATGGGCGATGTACCAGCTCTCACCATCTTTCTGGAATTGAGAGACACCAGAAGATGTTGAGAGAACTGTACCCAATACACTCGTGAAATCCTGTGCTTCAGAAGATGTTTCGGAGCCGAATTCGAGATCATATATGGACTGACCCTCGGTCGTGAAGTCTCTATGAGAAACGACCTGTCCGGTGTCGGTCAACAGGAACGCGTATCCGCTGTCGAGAATCTGTATGTTGGTCACTTCTGATATCATAGTGTCAAGGGTAACGTCAGCAGATACCACACCATATAGGGAGTTGTTGTCGAAGTGGACGGGGCGCCCCATTGAAAGCACAAGTCCCGTTGATGGGTCGCCGTATGGTCCTGTGAATGCAAGCGATGTGTTGTCCATGATGCCAACAGCATTAGTGTACCAATCCTCTCGCATGTGGTCATAGTCTGTGCCATCTTCGTACCAATCCCAGAAGTACTCTAGATTGTCATAGGGATAGTTCCTGAACAGATGAGTTGGGCTGTAGCTGGAATCAATTCCCATGTAGAGCCAGATGTAATCCTCATTCATCTGCCTGAGTGATCGATAGATATTATCCATGTTGCTTGAAGTCTCCACGAAGTACTGGGTAGCAGGATCCAAGTCATAGGGGTCACTTGGGTTGTTGTAGAATTCACGCGGCATGTAGTAGCAACTAACATCAAAGGAAATCTGTGTGGACTCGTAGATGTCATAGTAAGCGCTAGTCAGCCCGGGCACAGGATGCCCCTGCCCCGCTTCCAGAACCGGGTTCCACCAATACGAATCCTGTGGTGTGGCATTCATTCGGTTGTTGAACAATGCCTCACTATAGTCTTCCATCATGAAGACGCCGTCAAAGTATTGCTGCATGCGTTCGTCAATGAACAGAGCAGTATCACCTGCAATCCTCTGCACGTTCGCGAGTTCTTCTGACTCTAGCGCTGCCGCAGAGTCGGCTGCATTGTCATTCGATACCCCGAAAATCGTCAATCCTGAAACAGCGGATATCACAAGTATCGGTATCAATGATACTGCAACGAAGACGATCACAATACGTTTGCTAATGTCCAAACTCCTTCCTCCAGATTCTCAACTTGCGTGCTTCCGTAATTTCCAACATTTGGTCCGTAACCTCTAGTATCATTGAGCTTTGAGTTCCTTCTCCAACTTCCAAATGAATTGACTAATCTCTTGTCCGGCGTCCAAGGTGAATGTGTCCTCAGAGAAGACCCCTTCTATTTCACCTTCGCCAAGCAAGATTAGTAGGGTCCTCCTTAGGATTCGTCTGTCTATCCCAGTCTCTTTCTCAAGCCTGAGAATATCCAATGTCTCCCTTCCTTCCAGCAAATCTCGTATCGAGGCCATTGTCTTGTCGATTGTCTGCTTATTTGGCCGAGGAAGTTTCCTCTTTCTCGGCTTCTTGGTCCGGACGAAAGTACTACCATCAATGTGGCCCTCAATGGCTCCTGCCTGTATCATCGCCTGCAGTGAGCGTCGCAGATTGTAGGCAGCCGGTCTTGGCAAGGTTCTTCGGAGAATTCGGTCTAACTCTTTCAGCTCAATGCGATGGTGCTTTGACGTTATTGAATCAATGCTTTCCTGAATGTATTCCTCAATCACGTATTCGGCGAGTACTTCGAGCTGAGCTCCACATGACTCGCATTTGGCGGCTTCAGGCGAAGCCGGTGCCCCGCAGTTTCCACACTTGATAGCACGTCGATAGACTGCGTCCTTGGTCGAGTCAATCTGCTGAAGAATCACTTGCTCAGATTTTGATGCCTTTCCTGTTTCCTGAACTTCCCAGAAGCTCAGTCTCTTATCCCGCGTGCTCACGACTAGATAGGCAACATCTGAAACATCATCAGGGATGCCCGTAGCCATTGCTTTGGGCGCCGCTTCAATATCAAGTGAAGTGATTTGATTTCCATCTATGTCCCAAATCCTGAGCACGGAAGAGTGATCACCAGTTACGAAGAGTCGTCTCTCCCCGAAAGTCAGGACGGCGAACGTTGTCAGTGCAGCTCCGAGTTGAAGATCCTTCAACTTGTATCCTGCTGCTGTCAGTATAGTGACCACGCCCTTTCTGTCGGCAATTACAACTTCCAGTTCAGTGTCGTTTGTTATGTCCTCTAGCCAGACATCTGCGACAGGACGGTCCATGGTCCGACTGAAGAGTGCATTCTTGTCATCATTCCACAGGATTACTCGTCGATTCTGAAGAGCTACGACTACCTCGGCAGCGTCATCCCCATCTATGTCTCTAGCATCACAAGCAACAACTGAGCTTTCCAGTCCAATGTTCCATATTGGGCTTCCTTGATGGTCAACTACTAGCACCTTCTTGCCAACGCCGCCTACAAGGGAGTCCTTTCCAACGCCCTCTACGTCGGCAACAGCAATGCATCTGACTTTGCTGCTCCACTTCCTGGTGGATCGGAGAGTTCCCCGGGCATCGTATACTCGTAGCTTATCGCTGTAGTCAAGGGAGAAAATCTGTGTTCTTGCATCAAGTCGTTGACGGACATAAACCGAGTAGACATTCGCAGAAGTAGGAACCTTCGCAACCGAGCGAATACGCAACTAAACAAGCACCTTGAATGTTCTTATCTTGTATATGCATATAAGTGTGCACGCGCGCCGGAGTCCGCCATGAGCCAGACACCGACGAAATGTGATGTGGGATTCATCTGGAGCTCGAGTCTTGAGAAATTCGACTTTGGTAGAAGACACCCCATCAGAGTCGGCAGGTTCCAAATGGTTCGTGACTTCTTGGACGAGACACAGTTTCTTGAGCAGCCTAACGTCTGCGTGATTGAGCCAAAACGGATGCCTGAAGACCTATTGAGTCAGGTGCACTCTCAGACGTACTTGGATCAGGTAAAACGGATTTCAGAAACCGGTGAGGGTGAGATCGATGTCGACACCCCTGGATTCAAAGGTATTTACGAGAACGCAAGCATCGCCTCTGGAGGAACTGTGTCTGGCGTCAAGGCAATCCTTGATGGAAGAATCAAGCACTTTCTCTCGCCAACTGGTGGGTTTCATCATGCCATGTACGAGAGAGGCGGTGGTTTCTGTATTTTCAATGATGTCGCAGCGGCAGTCTACATGCTCAAGAGTCAAGGTGTAAACAAGATACTTGTTGCCGATTTCGATGTTCATCATGGCAACGGAACACAGAGATACTTCTACAAAGATCCAGATGTCATGGTTATTTCATTTCACCTAGATCCAGAATGGATGTATCCTCACGACGGGTTCATTCATGATATTGGAGAAGGACCCAGTCGTGGTCACAACATAAACATGCATTTCCCAATGGACGCGGGGGACGCAGTCTATGGATTCGCTTTCGATGAAATTGTCCCACCCTTGATTGATTGGTTCCAACCTGAATTTATCCTATTCCTGCCTGGATTTGACGCCCATTACTTGGACAGACTGGCCAACATGACACTAACTACAACCATGATTCGATACGTGGCATCGGAGATCCATGATGCAGCTCACAAATGGGCTAGTGGCCGCCTAGGGGTTCTATCGGGTGGGGGGTATCATCCAGACGCGTTCAGATGGGGAGTAGGAGAAGTCATGTCTATTCTGTCCGGACACCCCTATGATGCACCTCCTCAAGAGCCGCCGTTCGAAGATGATGAGGAAACATGGGAGATTGTTCGAAGCAATGTATCTGAGGTCAAGAGGCTCGTCTTTCCAGAGCTTGGAATCGAATGAGCATGTGTGTCACATTGAAAACGGTAATAAGCGGGTTCAATGCCAAAGCATCGCGAAGGTGGTCCGGCAATGAAGGCAAGCGAAGTTCGTTCCAGTAATGAGTCTGGACAGGAAGGAGAGTCTCCCGAGTTTGTAAGAACTAGCTTGGCTGCCAGCATGACTATCGGCAAAGTCCCTGGCAAATTCTATCGCGATGCAGAGCTCTACTGCATAAATCTACTTCTGACCTATGACGAAGGGTGCCACGCAAAGTGTGCATACTGCGGACTTTCTGGTTCACGAGAGACCGAAGGAGAGTGGGTCGATAGCAGTTTCATAAGAGTTGATTGGCCCGTGTTTGCTCTGGACGACATCAAGACAGCAATTACAGACGGGACTTGTCCGCATGTAGAGAGAGTTTGTGTCTCTATGATCACCAATAGACGCGCCCGCGAAGACTGTATCGCCGTTGTTTCGGAACTGAAAAAGGTGATTCCTCGAATCTCGGTGCTAATCACGCCTACCATTGTCACTAGAGATTGGCTCGTCCGAGTCAAGGAGGCAGGAGCTGACATGGTTGGTATCGCAGTTGACGCTGCAACCCGTGAGATATTTGACTCTCTGAGAGGCAAAGGAGTTGGCGGCCCTCACAAATGGGAAAAATACTGGGACACCATCCGCGACTCTGTAGAAGTCTTCGGACGTTTCAATACGGGTGTTCATCTCATTGTTGGAATAGGAGAAACTGAGCAAGAGATGATCGGCACCATCCAAGAAGCTCACGACTTGGGTGCTGATACTCATCTTTTCTCATTTTTCCCCGAAGAGGGGTCAGTCATGGATCAATATCCACAACCCCCTATTGGAGCCTATCGAAGAGTGCAGATGGCAAGGTACATTATCAACACAGAAAAAGGCAGAGCAGAGCGAATGCAATTCAATGAACATGGTCAAGTTCTCGACTTCGGAATGGGACATGATGTTGTTGAGAACCTGCACGAATATGGTGGGGCATTCATGACATCAGGGTGTTCTGGTGAGTCGATGGACCATGCCTGCAATCGTCCATTTGGCAACTGCTCACCATATCAGGCATCAATTGGACACTGGCGCAACTTCCCGTTTCATCCTGAGGAAAGCGACCTGATTCATGTAAGGGACCAGCTTCAGGACTACTCACTTGAATACTCGGTGGATGATCAAGAATTTGACGCAGATTGAAGATATCGGGCATTTGATTGATGAGTGTCTGCATGCACCCATCGAGTCTCTAGACCCACTGTTTGAGAGGGCATTCAAGGAGGCCCGAGAGAGATTCTCCGACACGATTGCGTTTCATATGCCTGGAATGGTTCACTATGAGACTGATTTCTACGAAGCTACCGATCCGTACAGGTTCCCAAGCTTTTCCGTCACCGGCTCTGGTTGTGCACTAAACTGTGAGCATTGTAAGGGACATCTTCTTGAATCCATGATTCCAACTCTTGCTCCAGAAATCCTGTGGGAAAAGCTTCGGGAAGTGAAGAGGAGGGGAGGGAAGGGTGCGCTTGTTAGCGGGGGGGCGACATCCAAAGGCAACACTCCTCTCATGGAATTCGTCCCCGTAATGGCAAAGGCGAAGAAAGAATTGGACCTTAACATTGTAGTACACACTGGCGTCGTCTTCCCAGAAATGGCTAGGGCGCTTGCAGATGCAGAAATCGATGGAGCTATGCTCGACGTAATTGGTTCGGCGGAGACTCTGCGAGAAGTCTACCATCTCAATCTCAAACCCACATCTTTTGATCAATCGATGGCACTCCTCGAGGAGAATGGAGTGCCTGTTATGCCTCACATTGTAGTTGGGCTACACTTCGGGAAGCTAGTTGGAGAGGCAGAGGCCATCAAGATGATTGCCAAACATGATCCAAAGTCAATCATTGTGGTTGCATTGAAACCACTAGATGGAACGCCAATGGAACAGGTGACCCCGTCAAGTCCGACTGACATTGCTCGGGTTATCCTTGCCACAAGACTTGCAATCCCAGACAAGCCTCTGATACTTGGTTGTGCCCGGCCTCATGGAGCACATAGAAGGGAAACCGACCGGCTTGCCATTGACGCAGGTGTCAGCGGCATCGCTTATCCCACCGAAGAGGGCTATGAGCATGCTAAGGAGCGCGGCCTCTCCATTGTAATGTCGGAAGAATGCTGTTCCCTAATGGACAACGCACTGCCTTTGTTGTCACAAGGAGGCCGTTGAGTTTGACTGAGTGGAGACTTCTTGATACTGGTGTTCTCACTGGCGCTCAGAACATGGCATTGGACGACGTCGTTCTTGAGTGTCGCTCTCAGAACCTTACACCCAATACACTCAGGTTTCTGCAATTCAGCCCATCCACTGCGTTGATCGGATATCATCAGTCCGTTGAACAAGAGATTAGATCAGAATATGTGAAGAGAAATGGCGTCGATGTCAACAGAAGGATTACCGGGGGCGGAGCTATCTTGTTCACACCCACCTGTCTCGGGTGGGAAGTCTTTGCCGATAAGGAATCACCTGGCATAGGGGACCTGAAGTGGGATCTCGAAAAGCTGGCAAGAAAGGTCTGCAATGGGGCAATTGAGGGGCTCAAACGGTTGGGTGTTGATGCCGAATTCAGACCGAAAAACGACATAGAGGTCAATGGCAGGAAGATCTCAGGTACGGGCGGGACGGAGAGAGGGGACGCATTTCTGTACCAAGGAACTCTGCTTGTAGACTTCGATGTAGATCTCATGCTTCGTTCACTTCGAATTCCTGTTGAGAAACTGAAAGACAAGGAAGTCGAGAGTGTTAAGGAACGAGTCACATGGTTGAGTCGAGAGCTCAATGCTCTCCCCTCAATTGAGAAGATAAAACAAGCCTTCGTAAGGGGATTTGAGGAAGTCTTTGACATGACTCTGGTTCCTGGCGGCTTAACTGATTCCGAGAAGAAGCGGTACAAAGAACGTCTCCCCTATTTTGAGTCGGATGATTGGATTGATCTCGTACAACGACCGAAGACCGATGCAGGTCAAGTCATGGCAGTCAGGAAGACACCTGGTGGTCTCATCAGGGTCTCCATAGCACTGGACCTTGTTGGCGACTTCATTGTAAGCTCATTCATCACTGGCGACTTCCAGGTATTTCCTCAAAGGGCCATTCTTGATCTAGAGGCCCGGCTGAAGAATGCCCCTACGGATGAGGATTTCATCCGCCAGACGGTTGCTGAATTCTTCGAGGAGACTGGCACAAGAATACTCGGTGTAGATCCCGAGGACATCGTTCAGATAATTCTAGAAGCCATCAAAAAGAGAGAATTCGTTGAATGGGGCGTCACACTTGAGGAATCTAACCACATCATGACTGTCAACTTCATGCCAGATGAACTGGCCTCGCAGACCTTCGACTATATCCTGTTACCTTATTGCGCGAAACTTGTCGAATGCGACTACCGTTACTTTGAAGGATGCACAACTTGTGGTGATTGCACCACGAGCGATATCTACGGACTAGCTGTCGATCTTGGCTTACCAGTCAGAACGATTCAGAACTTTGAGCACTTGATGGAGTCGATTCAGGAGTTCAAGGAAAGGGGCGCTCGAGGTTATGTGGGTTCCTGTTGTGAGGGCTTCTATAACAAACATCACGACGACTTTGTTGAAACCGGAGTGCCAATGCTTCTCATCGATGTTGATGACTCCACGTGCTATGAACTAGGAGAGGAAAGAGAAGCATACCTCGGCGAGTTCGAAGGTCAGACAACGCTGAAAGTAGACTTGTTTACGAAGGTTGTCAAGGTCCTCTCAGAGAAAGGAATCCTTCGTGGCGAGGTGCTATCTCATTAGCGATTTTGACGTTATCGTAATAGGCGGGGGTCCATCCGGATCTGCTACCGCCCTTGGGTGCGCATCAGCTGGAATGTCTGTGATGGTTGTTGAAAAGGGAGACGAGCTGAGAGACAAGCCATGCGGAGGTGTGCTCCCCTGGGTTGCCTCCGACACCGTTGAGGGCATCATAGGGAAGGAGATTCCGTCGAGTGTTATGGCTGATCCTAACGAACTCGGGCTCTACTATGTTCCACCAAGCGGCAGAAGGAATGGAGGAAGAGTCGCTGGCTACAAAATTCACAATATTGACAGGATCTTGTTTGACAAGTGGCTGAGAGACGAGGCAGGCTCAGTAGGTGCAGAATTCAGATACAATACAAAGTTCGTTGAGTTTGAAGGAACTGACCCAATCAAAGTCAAAGTGGAGCAAGACGGCGAAGCGCGCACAATAACATCGAGATTCTTGGTTGGTGCTGACGGAGTCCGTTCAGACGTCCGCGCGCAGCTTCTTCCTGGCCAACCGGCTCCTGTCCTTCTTGTTGCTCAGGAACTGTGGGAGGCTAGTGGGGACTTCGAGGATTGTTTCTACGGATTCTTCAGCAGTCGCGTTTCATCTTCCTATGCCTATCTCATTCCGAAAGGACAGCAGCTTTTGGTAGGTCTCGGAGTCCAACCGAAGCAAGATCCAGACTTGACATCTGCAATGTCGACATTCAAAGAATGGCTAGCAGCGGAATTTGCTCTTCGGACTTCTGAAATGGTCAAACGAGAAGTATGGGCAATTCCATACGGCTTCTTCCATCCCGGTTTGGGAAACGTTCTGCTGGTAGGTGATGCAGCCGGCCTCTGCAATCCATTGTCGGGTGAAGGGATACGACTGGGCATAGAAAGCGGAGATGCCGCCAGCACAGCGATTTCTTCAGAAGCGGAGAGCAGTTCACTCATTGGTGCATACGTTAAGGATGTTGGGGGAATTGCTGAATTCGTGGGAAGTGTTTACGATTTCGTACAGAACTTGGACGATCAAGGTAGAGAGAAATTCGTAAGTGATGAGCTAAATAGAAGGAGTCAATTCTGAAGCAGAACACGGATGAACCAAGGTTTGGGTTGCAGTCTTCCCATCTGCTCACGAGGAGTAATACGGCCTCATCTAATCCGTCTTCAGATTCTGCTAGCATTCCTCCAAAGTTCGAAGGCTGATTTTTTATAAGTTTGATACTTCAAATGACACGTAAGTACAGGGGTCGAATTGAGCTAGAGGACCGAGCCAAAGGAAAATCAAATCTAGCCGCAGAGTTAGTCCTTTACTTGCATGAGTCCCCCGACCAGACTGGATTGGAGTCGGACTGCACAGCCTCGGCCCCACAGCAATCATATACAAAGGAAGATTGGCGACATAGGGGCAATTATATCGCATAAACGCTCCTTGAAAGCCTGGGAACGTCCTAGTCATGCGCTTAGCTTCAGTCATTGACATAAGTCTTGTAGACGTACCAGGCATGCCCGTATCGGTTCTCTTTACAGGTGGATGCAATTTCAATTGCCCATACTGTCAAAACAGCGAACTGATTCCGTTGCGGTCTGGCAATGAGGTTCCTGTCGATGAGATTGCTGAACGCGTCCAAGGCGGACTGTCAGAGGGATACTGCATTACCGGCGGTGAGCCAACAATCCACGGTGATCTCCCGATGTTGCTTCAGAGGCTTAGGAGAGAATGCGAGAAGCATCTCAATCTCAACACACAGGGCTCTGTTCCCCAAATCTTGGCCTCATGTATCCCTTTTCTAGATTCCATTTGGTTCGATATCAAGACTGCACCAGAGAAGTATCCGGAAGTGATACGAACACAACGAAACCCCTGGGACCAAGTAGAGTTTAGCCTGCGTAAAGTCTTGGACTCTGATGTTCAGATATGGCCTCGGACAACGTTTGCATCGAAGCTTATGAACTCCCAAGACCTGGTGAGAGTCATGGAAGTCCTGTCTGAAATGGGCTTTCGAGGTGAATATGTCGTTCAGAACTATGTTGAGTCAGCTGGAGTATCAGATGAGGGGCGGCTCTGCTGCGTCAAGCCTGAGCTATCTGAGGTTCAAACAATAACAGAATGTGCGCCTGCAGGTATTCAAGTTCGATTTGACTGGCGATGAAACGTCTTTTGATGGCTATACACAGACATATCTTTATAAACTGCAAACGTCGTGCTCAGATTTGACCACTACCTCTAGTGGCATAATTATGTTGGAGTGGCTTTGAAGCATGTTTCCCACCCAGTCTCTTGGCTATGACCGTGCAATCACGGTATTCAGTCCCGAGGGCAGATTATACCAAGTTGAATACGCTACAGAGGCAGTAAGACACGGCCCCCTGGCTGTTGGCGTCAAGGCGGTAGACGGAGTCGTGCTTGCTGGTGAGAAGCGAACACCACACTCGCTTGTCGACATTTCATCATTGAAGAAGATCCTTCTGATTGATGACCACGTTGGTACCGCGATTGCTGGACTTCACGCAGACGCGAGGAAGCTAATCGACCAAGCACGCATCAGGGCGCAGATTAACAAGCTCAGCTACGACGAACCCATCATGATTAGATCGCTGGTTGTGGACATTTGTGACACAAAGCAGCTTCACACACAATATGGGGGCGCTAGGCCTTTCGGGGTGTCCCTACTAGTGGCTGGTATCGATGATGGTGGTCCCCAGCTCTACACAACCGACCCGTCAGGGTCATTCTGGGGATGGAAGGCCGCAGCAATTGGAAAAGAGTCAGACATCGTCCGTGAGTTCTTCTCCCGAGAGTACAAGGAAGGTCTCAATCTCAACGGAGCGATGAAGCTCGCTCTGGAAGGACTGGCGCAATCCCGGGGTGAACCGGGAGAGGCTGATATTTCTGAAAGGGCAAAGACCGTCGAGATTGGGACAATCTCAATCGAAGACAAGATCTTCAAGATTCTAACGCCCGAAGAAGTTGAAGCTGCACTGACTCAAGAGTAGTCGCAGAGATCCGGTCGTCATAGTCATTCTGGAAGCATAGCATATCTAAGCCCCAGTGGCTTTCTTGACCAATTGATTCACAATCATGCTTGCGATGTTCAATCCTGTTACCCTTGACAAAGCACTCCAAGAAGGAGAGGCATTTGCCTCAATCACACAAGGGCCTTCAGAGGATTCCAAGATATCGACACCTGTGTAGTCCAAGTTCAGGATCTCGGCTGTTTTGATTGCACACTCCGCGTAATCCTCACTCAGATCTGCTATCTCTGCTTTTCCTCCTGAGTGAACATTGGTTCTCCACTCTTCGTCATGGTCCTCTGGAAGATACCTGTACATCGCGCCGACCAGTTCGTCTCCAATCACAAATGCCCTGATGTCTCGTTTTGGTTTCTCGATCATCTCCTGGACATAGAGTACTTGTCCAAGCTGATGTATAAACTTCATCGCTCGATATGTTAATTCGGGATGCTCGGCTCTGATGGAGCCCATGCCACGGGCTCCAATCAGTGGCTTGATCACAACGTCACCAACGTCCTCAACGAAGTGAATTGCGGCCTCAAGGTTTTCACCAACATATGTTCGAGGAACTTTGATGCCTGACTTGTGAAGGGCGGTTAAAGTGGCATACTTGTCTTTTGCTCTTCTGAAAGAATAGGCAGGATTCATAACATAGATGCCTGCGTCCTCAAAATGCTCAAGGAGACTGATCCTGAAGGTGATTTGATCGCCAGTCCCAAATCCGATCGTCCTGACAATCATTCCATCCATGCCAGAAATGACTTGATCCTCAAGATGTGTAAACTTGTGAGGAATCTCCGCGGCAACATCCGGCAATCTAAACGGCAGAACGTCATGATTCATTGCCTTCATGGCATCAATCAGGCTCTTTGTGGCCCAATTGTTAACATTCTCATGATACGAGATTCCAAAGAGTCGACGGCCCATTTGAATGGCATCTCCTGGTTACTTGTATCAATCTCCTTGAGCGATGTTAAATGGATTACCCAAGGTGAAGTAGTTCGACAAAATCCAAGTAGAATCGCACTTTGTCCTCTTCATGGCTCTTCCAGGGCTTACTAAACAACAGATAGTTGAAGTAGACAGAATCATGATGGAGGAGCTCCATGTCCCTGTGGAGCTCATGATGGAGCATGCGGGTCTATGTCTGGCTCGAACAGCGATTATCTTTGGTGGTAACACCTCTCGACATTTCATTGTGATAGCTGGACCCGGCAACAACAGTGGCGGCGGGCTTGTTGCAGCTCGACGTCTGCACGCCTGGGAGCAAAGCGTGACCGTGATTGTCCCAAAAGGTACTGATGGACTACGTCCAGCTTCAAAGCATCAACTGTCTCGGGTGCTGGCCTCTGGCGTAGAAGTGACTAAGAGTGTGCCGACTACCCTCAAACCCGATGTGTCCTCGATTCTACTAGATGCATATCTAGGATACGGATTCACCGGAAGAGACGACTCTATAAGTGATGCCGTTTTTTGTCTTCTCCGGCGTCATCCATCTGTTATTTCTCTTGATGCTCCCTCTGGTCTAGATGTCTCAACTGGTGAGAATGTCGGCGGTCTGAAGCCGAAGTTGATAGTTACAGTTGCTTTTGTCAAGCAAGGTCTGCTGTCTACTAGTCCTGAGAATGTTGGAGAACTTCTGGTTTGCGACATTGGAGTCCCAACTAGTGTATTTGGCAGTCGGCTAGGAATCGATTGGAGGTCTCCTCTCAAGAAGGAGTCGCTGCGTGACTTGTCTCAGGCCTTCTCAGAGAATCCAATTCAGGAGGTTGAGTCACTAGCTGATGAAGGCGATTGCCTCTGTTGGCTGCCCCGGAGACAGCCAATCTCTTGAATCAAACCGTGTAGGAACAATCAACGCTCACATTCGAATCTTACAGTCAGATCATCGTAGGATTCGAAACTCATCAGAAACGAATTGAGTTTGAACACAGGTACAATTGGAACTCCATCAGAAAACTCGACGTCTTCCACTAGCCATGTAACAAGAATAGGGCTGAGCGTGAACTTCTTTCGTTCAAGTCCGTCCAGTTTCGCAGAGAGCCTATCCAACAGTCCACACAGAAGCTCGGTTCTCATCTTCTGCTTCTCTGCAGCGCTTTTGAGTGCAGACGATTTGTATTTTCTTACTCCCCACATTTTGGCATCAATTGATACAATTCTGTTTCCTCGCAATCCAATAACATCGATCTCCATGCCTTGGATTTCCAAATTTCCTCGACGTCTAAAGCTCTCTGTACACTTGAAGCCGTGTTCAACCAAAATGCTTGTAACCATACCTTCAAAGTCTTTCCAGTTCATTCGATTTACAACTGACTCGACTTCTGCTCCCAATGATACTGCTTTCAGAGCTAGCTCGACTCTTTCATTTCTGTGAAGTTTCCATTTCCCTTCTGGCTCCTTCAATGCACCAATCTCATGGAGGATTCTCTCCTGCAAATCATTTGTAGTGTAGACTGACGAGCCATCGCGTGAACTGTCAAGTAGATTCAGGATTTCTCTCAGTCGGGGTTTCACCATTTCACGATTTTAGTTCTCACTCTACTTTATAACGTTCGCTGCCATGACTGATTGTGAGCGCGACATGTCAGACACAGCTGAAGGTTGGACTCGTGTTCTCAGAGCTTTCGATGACTGGATCGAATATGAGACCACCGAGTTTGGCCCTTGGACCGGCTACTTCTCATTGGAGAATCTACAAGGCCTCATGGATAAAGAGAGACTGAGCTGGATGGGCTCGATGGTTGACGAGATAATCCCTGGGAGAATTGAGAGTTGCAGAAATGCCGGTGTTGCACTTGAGGACTTTCTGCCTTACATGCCTGATGCTATGGCTATCGAAACCGTTCGTTCAATGATAGATCTTAACCTAGTACTTCAAGATGGTATGTTGAAAATGAGCGATGCAGTAACTAGAATGGCTGACGAGTACAAAGTTGGCGGGCTCGACGAGATCGGAGGTCATCTCAAGGAGCTAAAGGAGATCGAAGAAGACATTCGACATCATATGAGTCTGTACTCCAAGGGATTTGCACGTCTGAGGTCTCTGGGCCTTGAGATGCCCGATTGAGCACAGAAATACCTGGCGCCACTCCAAAACCTTAAGTACCAATCTAATCGGTTCTTGTTTGACCCAATATAAAGAGGTGAAAAGCTAAATGGGTACTGAAACATTAATGGACGCCCATCGACGTCGGGTCACGAGAGCAAGAGGTGAATATCAAATCGCCTCGAGAGGTGAGTGTATTCTCTAGTGGGCAAAAGGCCCATACGGAATATGCTGAACCCGTTAACACTCCTCCTTTTGAGAGTCTGGCTTCATCGTTTTTGTCTCTGGCAGAACATAGGCTAAGTGACATGCAGAAGACTGTTCTTGTGATGAGTGCCAAGGTCCTTGAATATCATGACCTGACAGTGACCGCTCTTGCAGACCATATGAGCCGAAGAAGCCACGTGCCTTACAGCACACTGAAGTGGAACTTGAGGCTCCTGACGAAGATGGGTCTCTTGGTGGGTGGTGACACCAAGAACAGAGGTAGGAAAGCAAGTCTGACAGAGGCTGCCAGATTGCTCATCCACCACTTGGAAGATCGAGCGATCTCCTAGAGGTTTCACTCTGGGCAATCCTCTCTTCTTCCTGTTTTTCTCTTCGGCAAGAGCCATTGGGTGCATCCCGCACTCGGGAGGAGCAATCGATTTTGCCCGTCCGTCATCGAAGCTTCTTGCCGAAGAGATTCTTTCCTTTTGATAGGCCCTCCAAGACCTTCTCTTTACTTATGCCAGCAGACATCAGAAGCTCAACAGACACTTCTTCTCCGGATCCCAGATTTCCCAGATTCCATTGGAGCGCAGATGCTATGTCCTTTGGTCCCATCTTCAGGTTTCGTCTGAGGTCGCGACGGGCATCCTCAACTTTCAGCTTTGCAGGAGGCGAAATCTCCCAACTGTCTGGTTGTTTGATTGAACTCATTCCAACATACAGTGGATTGTCGTCCCAAATCATCATTGTACCAGAGTCTGGGTCATACTGACCGCGGTCATCCTTGTAGCTTCTTGGACCACCCAGGTCAAAGTCCATGAAGTTGTAGACCTTCATGTCTTCCACTTCCATATCTCCTATGTTTTTCGTCGTATGTCGAATGATTATTGTTGGCTTGTTATAACTCCAGAGAGCTATGCTGAATCTCAGCATCGGCTTAGAGAAGCCTACAGGAGTCAAGTCAAGATCGACCCTGAGTGTCTGACCTTTCATCTCGTTCCGTCGAATTCGAATGATTCTCTCCTCTGTCGACTGAACGTGATGAACGAGATCGTCAAGCACAAAGGAGGCCCAGAACCCGCTCCTGTAGCCCGCTGGATTGCGCAACAACAACCTGTCCAGTCCTTTGGGATCAATCAAGCTGAGTCGCTTCATATAGAAGCCCTTACGACCTCTTCCTCAAGAAACACAGTTCACTGCATATGTCATGTCAAGTCTTGGAGACCGTCTTCCAGATTCCAAGGTCTCATACATGATCGATCACACCAACTGCCTTCCTTGTCGGGATTCTCGGAGATATAAAGTGTACCAAGCAAGACCGCCTGCATGTGTGATGGCTTCGTGGCAATTCATAGTCGTACTCTCTTATCCTTGTCACAAACTTGATAAATATCACAAAGGACCGATGACGCGCTCAGGTGCGGACAAGCTATGACTACTCTTACACTAGAGCAGCTACAGAAATGGTACAGGAAGAGGCTTTCAAACAAGTCCAAGGATTTTACAAAGCTAGCTGAGAGAAGTTACAAGATAGTCGGGCGGACATTGAAAGATGTTGAGGAAGTCTCACAAGACCTGCTTGAAGCCAGTGATGATGATGACATCGAGCATCAAGGAATCGCCTCTCGATTTGCAATGAAGATTAGTGAAATCGTTGAAGGCTTTGACGTAGATAAGAAGGTCACCTACTCAAACACAGAGGAAATGCAGGAGGAGATTCAGAGATTCATTCAGGACCTTTGGGGCGCAGGAGCAAGATGGATTAAGCGGATGGATAAGAAGCACAAGAGCACAATCAAAGTTCTTGATTCCTACATGAAAGAGCTTATGCGCGAGATGAAGAAGATAGGCAAGATCCTGTATGAGTTTGCATGGATAAAGGACCTTGAACGTATTGACGGACGAATTACTACACTTCGTGATTTGACTTATGGCAAAGAGATCTTCGAGGAGCAAATCCGGCAGATCCGTCTAAAACTGGACGCTGCGGAGGCAGAATATGAGGCGGCAGAGAAAGCCTACGGTGACTTCAAAGACACATCAAACGTCGCTGAGATACTGAATCTTGATCAAGAGTCCGAGCGAGTTGCATCTCTGTTGCGAATGCGGCTCAACACGCTCAGAAAAGCCGTGAAGAAATTCACTCAGCATGACACCGGGGTTCGGATTGGTCCCGCAGGCCATAGGGCTTTGGCAGATTATTTCGAAGACCCCTTCGAAGCCATCGTTGAGGAGCCTGATGGCACTCCCGGCCTTCTTGAGGGACTCGGTGGAATGCAGAAGGCAATTGAAGGCGGACAATTGAAGCTGAAAGACCGGCTGGCCAGGAGAGCGATAGAGGAGATTGAAGAAATTCGAAATGGTGCCCTTTCGGAACTGCAAAGAACAGCAAAGGATATTGTCCAAAAGAGAAGAACCTACGCCGGATCAGAAGTCTACAAGCAAAGTGAAGAGATGACTTCTCGCCTTGATGAGGCGACGAAGAACCTAGAATATCATCGCAATGACCTTCTGAGAACAGGTGATGAGATTCAGCGTCAGATTGACAAGGTGGAGGAATTCCGAGAGAGAATAGAGTCTGAGATTCTCGAAGCGTTTGGCGAGAAGGTCATGATTCAGATTGATGACTTGGGTTTGGAGCCGCTCTTAGCCAAATGTACCGTTAGCTAGAGATCGGGTGCAGTTGTCTTGAGAGTTCTTGTTACATCTACACAAGACATGGCGAGCATGACAATCAAGCAAGTGTTGAACGAAGAGTTTGATTTTGTTGAGACCGCAGACTCATTCGAAGGCAATCCAGTTTATGCCAGAGGCGAATCGGCAATCCTGATCACTACAACTCGAGATATGATTGATTGTGAGCACCTGGAAGATCACTTCAACGCAGAGGTCTTCATATTCTGTTCGCGACATAGAGCGGCTTCTGGAAAGCCAGCTCTCTTGGTTCATAGTACCGGAAACTTGGGCTTGGATGCGGAATTCGGAGGTCAACCTCAGCAATTGTCGGTCTCCGCAGGAAGTCTAGTCGCTCGAGCACTGAGAACACTTCAGGATGAGAAGGAGCGACAAGACCTTGTCGACTTTGATGTGACCATGGAAGTCACTCATCATGGCCCTACGTCGATGAAGACACCGCTCATGTTCATCGAGTTGGGTAGTGAAGAAGAACACTGGAAGAACGAGAAAGGTGCTAGAGCAGTAGCTACGGCTGCAATGGCCTGCATCGACGAATCCTTCTCGAAGACTGTGTCAATCGGATTCGGTGGAAATCACTACGCAAGCAAGTTTAACAGACTTGTGCTTGAGAAAGGGGTCTGCATGGGCCACATGGCTCCCAAATATGCTATAGAGGGACTTACTCCAAATGTGGTTAGGCAGATGATAACTAGTTCAAAAGAATTGGTTGAGCGTGCTATCATCGATTGGAAAGGTACAAACGCCGAACAGAAGGCACATTTGTTTCCAATCCTTGAGGAACTCGACATCGAAACCGTCCGTGCGAAGCACCTCTAGATACGACCAGACATTGACACTGTTCCCAGTCAAACAACTTGCTTTCGTTGTTATGTCTCCGAAAGTCTAATTACTGACTACTACTCTCCGCCAATAAGCGCCACTGGAGTAGGGGAAAATGCCCTCAGATGATACGAAAAAGGCCATTGCCAATCTGGACGAAAAGATAGAGGCACTCTCAGATTCGGTGAATGATATCGCTGCAGAGATGAAAGCGCTCTCTGAGGTTCCCGAAATAACCAAAGCAGTTGACACGCTATCGGCTGAACTGAAGAAGATCAAGAAGGATCTTGAACCAGTGTCGAAACTAGATGAGATAATCAAATCAGTCTCAGGTATCGCATCAGGCATAGATGACCTGAAGAAGACCTCCAAGGACGAGGAGCTCGATAAGAAGGCAGACGAGCTAGCCGCTTCAGTCGCTGCTCTACACTCTGCATTCAAGACGTCAATAGAGCAGGATGAGCCGCAACTTCTTGTGAAGAAGATAGACGAGCTTCAGCAATACATAGCAGATCTTTCAGGCATCGAAGAGAAGATATCAGAGATAGCTAGAAGCTTTGAAGAGACCCGTGAGATTGTGAGCATCATCGTTCGGCAGCTAGATGATGTCGAGCGAAAATACAACAAGGCCTTGGAGGAGGTAAGCAAGGCGCTAGAAGAAATGACAAAGGCCGCCGAGGCAGCTCCCAGAGCAGAACTACCTCCTCGGAGGGAGAAACCGAAGAAGGAGAAGCCAAAGAAGGAGGAGCCCGAAGAGCCCGAGGAGCCCGAGCCGCTCGGAGTCGAGGGGCTACCTGCCACTGTTGATGATCTCATGGATAAGCTTCTGAAGATGGTGACGGCGCAGACAGAAGCCGTGCAGATGGCAACTGCACTCGAAGACACAAGAGACCAACTGACTACTATGATAGAAGAGCACACGCCTGTTATCTACCAATTCGGCAAGCGAGCACGTGAGTTGAAATCATACCCGCCAACTGCAACTCTGAATGAGAATGACATTGCAAGACTGAACAAGGAAATACGAGAGTGGGCTGTGAAACTCAGGGAGATAACACGACCGGATTAGGTGCTCAACACAAGATTCTCAGTTGTAAGCCCCTTCACGTGGCTAACCTTTATCTCTCAAAACAGAGTCTATCCTGACTGGATTCCCTTGTACGTCTTTTGAGGTCGTACAGAAGTCTGACCTACGAGTCAGACTAAATCATTGATCATAGACACATCGAGTTGAGATTAGGATGAAACTTGAGAAACATAACATCGAACTTGCGGAAAGAATCGAAATGCTCGACAATGCCTCTGACATTGAGTTGGCCAGAGAGCTGATGGAACTGCACTCCGAAAAGTGCAAGGAGTGTCAAGAAGATCGTCTCAGTTGCACTGTTCGACCGGCGTGCACTGACCGTAACTTCCTGAACGCGTTGATAGAACTAGGAGTAGAAGCACAAGATCTTCCGAGCTTCTGCTACAGCAAGTATCTTGAACAGATTGCCAAGTTCGTGCTTTCAGGGAAGGGTAAAGGTATAGCTGACAGACGGATTCCAGAAAAGGACCTCCTGTCAACTCTCAAAGTGGCGTCAATCCGTCAATTCAACACGAAGTTCGGCAAGATTTGGGACAGATACGCCATGGTTCGTGGTCACAATGTCATGTTAGTTGCAGGAGACGAACTGCTTTTTCACTTTGACTTTAGAAGAGGAGTTGTCATTCTCAATCCTTGGAATCTATCGATAGAAGATGTGAACATTTTCGATTTGTACGTTGAAGTCCTTTCCAAGCATTATGGTTTGTCTGCGTCTACTAGAAATCTTACATCCAACTGGTGGTCTATGACAGTTGAGTTGGGTTGCACACTCACGAAAGAGGAGTCATCTCGTCTCAAGGGGATTCTATCAGACCGATTCGAAGCATACCAGATCGTGGACACGGAAGAAGGCACTGTCGTTGAGATTGAGGTTGTTCTTGACCAGTCTAGTCCTTCTATAGAGCTGAGGACTATTCTTGCCGGGTTTCGATCGATGTTTGAATTAGTTGCTGGAAGGTCCGAAGTGCCTCCAGGAGTTGGGCGGTGAGTTGATCATGAGCGGTACGAAAGTTTCAGAAAACAATGAGGTCTTGATGACCAGTCTTGGAATTACCGAGGTGGAATTGCGAGTTCTGCTTTCAGTCTATGCAGGCGGTCACATGACGGCTGGTGGAATATCTCTGGTTTCCGGAGAAAAGATACAATCTGTGAGGAAGGCCTTGGCTCGACTTGAGAAGAAGGGCTTGGTCGTCCCTATTGAAGGGATAATACCTGTTTACAAAGCCATTTCGCCTACGATTGCGTCGGGTGAGATTCTGACATCATTGCTGAACGATCTAGAGGCTGCAGAATCCTCTTCCAGGAAAGAGACTGCGCGGCTCAAAGAGGAAGTCGAAGTTACGTCTAAAGGTCTCGTTGAAGGACATCTCTCTGCAACGAAGACTTTGTGGGACCTGCTTGAAGATTATGAAGATAAGATGATTGAGACTCTCCAATCATTGATTGCAGCCGTGACGGGAAGTGCCTCTGGCGTGCTGGGTGGATTGTCAGATGCTGCAATCATCTCTCTTCAGAATGTAGAGAATGATCTGGAAGAGGATTTGGGAACCAAACTCAGAGAGCTTCAACTAGAGTTGGACAAGAGTCAAAAGGAACTCTCCAAGACGTTAAAGGCCACCCTTGGGAGTTTCAACAAGTGGTTGAAGACCGAAAGAACGACCACCGCCAATTCAATAACCGCCTATGATACTCGTGTCGATGCCTTGCTCAAGGAGGTGAGGAAGGCAATTGACTCCGCTCTGACAAATGCTGAATCTGCAATCGCAGTGACAAACGTAGAGCTTCTTCAGAGCATGAATTCATCAACATCAGACCTTGCAGTTAAGATTGATGCAATGCTTGAGGAATTGATGACAGATTTGGCTGACGTTAGATCTGACTTCGACGCTGGATTGTCACAAGCTCTCGACGCCTCGAAAGAGTCAATTCAAGAATACATTGAGAGTGTCAAGGCTCTCTCCTCAGACGAGGTCGAAAAGGTTCAATCGAGCATGGATGCACCAATAGCAAGAATCGAGAAAGCGTTAGATGAAGTGACAACTTGGAAGCAGGATGCTCTCGCCTACTTTGTCTCGGCAGAAAGCTCTCTCAACGCTCAACTAGACCAGCTGTCAGCTTCTGACCAGAGCTTGATTGAGATAGTGAAGAACACTCTATTGGGTCACCTCGACAGAGTAAGCTCACTGGTAACCGACGAGTACGAGACGCTCTCCTCAATCGTGACGGGAATTGAAGGCGAGTATTCTCAGCACCTCGACAACACGAAAGAAAGCATTGTTGCTCTAGTTCGAGAACATCTTTCTAGCGACCAGAAGGCAATGGGCACAAAAGCCGCTGCAATGCGTACTGAGCTCAACAACTTTGCCAAGAAGGCGTCTCGGAGAATCGGCAGAAGACTGACCCGTGGCACATCTAAGCTAGGAGATGTTGTTGAAGACAGATCCCTGAAACTACAAGCAGTCGCAGATACAGTGAGCAAGAAGCTCAGGACATCAATGACGGAAATAATTACCAAAACTTCGACAGCAAATGAGTCATTATTGACTGAAATGACGAAGTCTACACATCAGCTCGAGACCGGCGTTGGCAATAGTCTTGGAACAGTCTTGAATCAGTTTGCTGCGATAACAGAGCAATACGTCGACGAAGCTGAATCTCTGTATGCTGGACTCAATTCGAGGATTGATACTCGTCTCGGTGATACAGTGAAATCTCTCACATCCCACATGGATAGAGCAAGGCACAGCATTGAGATCATGATAGATGACCAGATGGAGCGCATCGACAAACAAGCAGCAGGCATCCAGGATGAGTTCCATATGCAGATTGAAGAGATTACTCGTCAGTTTGTGAGTTTGACCCAGGGTCTGGAGGCTGCTTTCAATGGATTGCTTGCCAGTCAAATCATCGAAACAAGAGATTTCATTTCTTCAACACACACAGAGTTCAACACCGCTGTGAAGTCTGAAATGAACACTCTGAAGGAGGAGTCAGCAAACCTCCAACAGGAGTATTCAGCCGAACTGGGACAGAAGCTGGACGAGATTAGAGAATCGGCTAGTTCTCTACGCAAATCACTAGAGGAAGTCACTGCAGATGAGCAGAAGAACATGGCGGAGTCGATTCAGACTACATTGGATTCTCTCGAGACGGCAATACAGGCTAACCAGGACTCTCTTGTCGAGGTGGACTCCACAACGGTTAAACAAATGAAGGACGAGCTAGTCGAATTGACAAGTGATTTTGGCGCCGCTGCAGCAGCAGCACGTGTCGGACTAACGGAGAAGGTATCGGCTCTGACAGAGGCTGTGGAAAACGAACTGGAGAAGAGCATCAGGAAAGTCACAACTGTTGCAGAGACAAGGTTTGCGGAGCAGGCGGATGTGCATCAACGGACGCTGACTGGAACAAGCAAGGATCTCGATGCCACTTTGACGAAGCTACTCAAAGACCTTACCTCTAACCTCGAGGCTTTTCAATTGACATTGGCTGAGGCAGAAGCGGAACGTGTCAAGGCCAAGAGCGACGCTCGAGAAGAAGTTGCGGACGCGTTGGATGTTAGGAAAAACGAAGCCACAATGGCTGTGGGGGCCGCCTCAGCCGCTCTCGAGTCATCAGTTGCAGGAATCGGGGCATCAATTGAAAGCCTTGAGGCACGTCTAAGCGATGATCTCAGCAGTGCATCTCTGGGTATTTCAGAGGCATCGAAAGCAGCGGTCAAGAGCTTGACGCAGAATTCGCGAAAGAGTATTTCACATATCTCCCAGACTGGTGAAGACCTTGTTCAGAAGTTCGCTGAGATGTATCAAGGTTATACTGGAGAGCTCGAGTCCAAGAGCATGATTTCGATAAGGGAGATTCAGGATCACGTTGGCGCCTTTCCAACTGCATTCTCAGTTACCGCGGAGAAATCCCTCCAGGACACAACGACTGACACTCGCAGGGTATTCGGCAAAGTTGTGGAGGCTCTTTCAGCCACCCTTACTGAAACGGAGCGGGCTTCTGAGTCTGCATCCGAAGAACTGAGAGGCGTCTCCGATAGGTTGGCATCCAGGGTGACATCCGAGTTCGAGAATGCTTTGGAGGAATGCCAGGAAGGGGCAGTGACTTCTAACCAGCATGCTGCAAGGATGTTCGAATCAATTGGACTCTCACTAAAGTCTAACACAAGCAAGGCTGGCCATGGACTCATCGAGGACTTCCGTGGAGATGCGGCAAACAAGACACAAGAAATCTCCGTTACTGCCTCAGCTGCGAATGCCACGTTGGCTGACGAGACAGCCAAACTGAAGGAGGCACACACTGAGGTCCTTGAGAAACAGGAAGCAACCGTTGCCCGCAGTTTCAGAAAGTGGTCTACAAGCCAGAAAAAGTCGCTAGACAAACGCCACAAGGGACTTGTTTCTACCCTGAAAGACGCAAAAGCATCAACACGTTCAACTGTCGAGTCGGTTGAGGCGATTCGGGAGGCAATCGAAAAACTCGCTAAAGTCACAACCGAGAAGACTTGGTATGTGTCTGGCGTTGATGAAGTCTTTGCTCACATTCACGACATGGCTTCACGCGCAACTGAATCGATTATTATATCGGTCTACGACACAACGAACCTTGACCTGAAGGCTCTATCGCGAGCGAAGTCGGCAGGAATAAGAGTGCTCTTCGTTCCGTCATCCGATGAACCTGACTCGGCGTTAGAGGGACTATCGGGGTGGAGAGTATGGCAAACCAAGTCGCCGCCTCTATTGGCTGTAGCCGACAACGACGAGATTCTGATAGGTGGAACAAGCGAGAGTGATCAATTGGTGTCGCTGATATCATGTGATGAATCCTACATTCATCTGTTTCGTGATGTGATTGGACCAAGGATTGTGGCATCCCGCATCTCATAGGCAACTAGAACCGAATCGAGTAGATATCAGCATCCTCATCGTCGTAGTAGTTCTCTTTCCTATCGACGAGTGACATCCCTACGTGCTCGTATAGGTGTTTGGCGGCATCGTTGCTCGTCCGCACCTCTAGGATGCATATGGGGATGTCCACTTTCGCAAGCTCATTGAACACGTGACGGAGAAGCAGGCTCCCAATTCCCCTACGACGGCATTCTTCGCGCACGGCAATGTTCATGATGTGCCCTTTCGCTCTATCATTCGGAATCATCCAAACAACATATCCTACTACTCGATCGTTCTCGGTCGCTACCCGCATTAAGCCAAGATTCTTTTCTGCTAGCGGCACTTCTCCGTCCCAGCAGGCAAACGTATCGAAGATATCCGAATCCCACGGTTCTGGAAAGGACCTCTGTTCAATATCAGTGACGTCGTCCAAATCTTTGAGGCGGATGGGTCTGATTTCAACTGTCACCAATCAGTAAACTCTCCTATCCTAATCGTTCCGCCATTTGCCAAAATTGTCTTCAGCAACTGGATTTCCGCAACCAAGACAGTATCTGGCCCTGTTTGGTAGAATCTCACCGCACTCTCGGCATCTTCTCAAAGTCTCCTGAACCATCCGTAGATCAGTCAGACTACGATATGAAAGTGCGAACATGAAGAGCACGACGGCCAAGAATCCAAGAAGAATGATGCCCACCAACTCATTCGAACCTCCATAAACGAAGAAAGGGAATATGAAGACAAAGCCTCCCTGTTCAATGCCCGCAAGTGACATGAGGATAACTCCAACAACCATCAGAATGATTCCAAGAGGAAGAATGAATTCATTTCTTGTCAGATTCTCACACCATCCAACTTGTCATTTTGTACCAATTCCATATCTATCAATGGGTTGAAACAGATGGATAGACGGCAGCTACCACATCAACTCAACCGTCATAAGACATATCAATAACTGGTATACCGTTGAAGTTGGCTGTAATGACAGGTCGCGTAATCTGCTGGTTTAGAGGGATTCATAATGACATCTAAGGGCAAGAAGTCACGGTTCTTGTACAAGTTCACAGTCCTCGGACCCGAGGACATTCTATTGGAGAAAGTCCTCTCGATCTTTGACGAAACGCTTGTGTCCGTTGATGGGATAAGAATCGGGTCATCAGGGGTCGAAACAGACGATTCCGATGTCAGTGCGGTCTTTATGTCACCCAGACATTCTGCCTTGGATTTGCTCTTGTCACTCTCATACACCGGAGCCAACGGAGCAATCATCGTTATGCGTGAGGCCGATCCAGCGATCGAAACCGTCTACAGGAATGAGATTCGAGAGAAGATTGGCAGTGGTATCCCTACAAGAGTAGTGTGCATTGGGGATGACGTGGATGAGTTCAAGCGGACCGAAGTTGCCCAGATTCTGGAGGAACTGATTGAAGAGATTCAGAATTCCAATTAGGCATGCGAGTGCAACGCAAACGTACATCTTACAAACTCTTTTCTCGTTGTCATCAATTGTCAAAAACGGTGGCATCAATGAGCTCGGATGACAAAGGTGAGAAGTACTGGCTCGGAGTAAGAGATGCACTTAGAATGGTGGATTCATTTCTGCGTTGGTCGAAGAACAACCCCGAACAAGCCAAGACTTTGGATGCGTTCATCTCTGAAGGCCTGATTGCAGCGGCAAAGAGATGCGAAGAGTGCTTGAGTAAGGATCTTGGATTGACTTTCAAGCAGAAAGAGGACGGCTCTGTCGAGATGGCCGCAATTGACGAACCCACCGACGAACCTACTGCTATCATGCCAGACGGTCACGAAACTACACCTGAAACATCTATGCATTTTGAAATCGAAGAAGTTGAATCAGAGGTCGTTGAAGACCCCGCCGAAACACTAGAACCACTCGAAGAAGATACGATTGAGCCACTGGCGCCTGAGGTCTTTGGAGACCCATCATCTTCACTTGAACTATCCCAGGAAGAGCTTGGAGCAGTAGAAGAGCCTCCCGCCAGGGACTTCGGCTCAGAGTTCAGCATAGACGAACCAACAGCATTGGTGATTGACTCTGAAGAAGCAGAAACCGAGGACGAGATTGAAACACCCCCTAGTGACTCGGGGATTACTTGGAGAGAATACGAGGACTTGCTTTCAGAAACCCCATCTATGGAAACCGAACATGTTGGTGAAATGGTCGAAGACATTCATGAAGATGGACCTCCGATTCCGCCGCCGTTGGAAACTGAGACAGGTCCCAGTGAGCATGCGACAGTTGAGTCGGATCGCTCTGCTCGATGGAGTCCATATGATGAGCCCTCCATCGATTCCGAAGAGATTGAGTTCGAAGAGGAAGAGGATTCAGAACTAATAGAGTTGGACGAAGCAGAATCTGAATCAGATGTCTCGGAGGGCACTCCTCCTCCACCCCCACCCCCTCCAGAGAGTGACGAAACTGAGGAAGAGCGACGCCGCCGTGCACGAAGACTCTTCTTTGGCACTTGATTGTCAGTAATTCATAATCTCGAGGTACGTCTCAAGTGCCTCTTCTGGTGATTTCACATCTTTGACTACAGCACTCCCCCTTCTCATGAGGGTGACTGAAGGGCCCGATTCAGTTTCGATTTGGAGAAATCGCTTCCTCCGAGTCACGGTGAATCTTGAGCCAATCCTTTCTGCGATGCTATCTAGGTCTAACGTCAACATCTCTGTTGGAGTCACGCTGTAGTTGCCTGAACATAGCATAATTACTCTCGGCTTATTCGTTGCTTTTGGTATTTCGGGAGTCAAAACAGAGCACGTTGGACAAGTTTCGGACTTGGTTATGTCAAAGAAGTCAAAACTGAGATCGTCTATGTCGACTGTCATCAATCGATTCATCAATTTCGGTTCTTTTCCTGTGGCCAGGAGCACGGCCTCTCTGACTTCAATAGATGCAGCTATAGAGAGCAACGTAGGGGAGACCCCAACTTGAGCACATGTGTTGTCTGGATCGTCTGTCGCGTCTCCAACGAGACACTCCAAACATCCCGTTCTTCCAGGGATGAAAGTGCTTAGGTTTGCATAGTATTCTATCGCTCCGGCAAAGACGTACGGGATTTTCAGCGTAATGCTTGCCTTGTTCAATATACGTCTTGAGTGAAAGGAATCAAGGCCATCAAGAATGAGGTCTGACCCTTTTAGAATGTCAATCGCGTTTCCCTCGTCAAGTGACAAGGAGACTGTTTCATATTCTACCTCGGGGTTCATCCGTTCAAGATTCGATGCTGCGGCTTCGGCCTTCGGAAGTCCAATGTCACTAGTATCAAATACTGTTTGTCTCTGGATATTAGATAACTCTACGATGTCCCTGTCTATGATTCGCAGTTTACCAAACCCAATAGCGGAGAGCAATCTCAGGGACGGGCTACCGAGTCCACCGGCTCCAACAACCGACACGGTGCTCCTTATTATCGATTCCATGTTCTCTTCTGAGAAGTCCTTTAGAACTAGCATCCTAGAGTATCGTTCTCGGAGTTCAGGTGTCAAGCTCATGTGTCTCGCCCCAATCATCAGCGAGAGTTCAACTTAAAGCCTTAGACATGTGCTGTTTGGACATGGCTTATGGTGCACAGGTCTCGGTTGGTGTTGGCCGAACCGTGAAGAAGTCCCTCGATATTGCCCTTTCCAAGATGACTTCGCCATTGTTAGCAACGAAACCTGTTGACCAAGTTATCATAAAACCCTCCATTCTTGACCCGCGATTGCCAGGGAATTCTACCAAGGACATGATACAGGCGGTTGTACGGGTCTTTGGCTCTATTGCACCTGTCATCGTCGTTGAAAGCGACAATCCCTTCCGGTCCGCCAGCGAAGCGTTATCCGGAATGGGCCTGGAGAATATTCAAGGGGCGATAACTAGACTTGTCAACCTCTCGGAAGAAGACATGATTCAAGTAACCATGTCTGAACACGTATTCACGAGGCGCGGTATGCCCAGAATCCTCACTGAATCTTCTCTATTGGTGAATCTATCAACACTGAAGGTCAATCCTGCACGCTCATCATTGAGTGGAAGTATCAAGAATCTCTTCGGACTTCTTCCTGAAGTGGACAAGAAGACATACCATGACACATTGGATGGCGTGCTGATGGATATACTTGCCACCTTCCCACCTGATCTATCGATAATGGAGCTGTCAAGTGTCCTGGTGGGGACCAGAAGAAAGGGGACTTCGATCGAGGTGGGTGGCGTTGTTGTCGGGACTGACCCTGTCGCCACTGATGCGTTCTGTGCCTCCCTTTTTGGTATGGACCCCCTCAAGATATCAAGTATTCAGAAGGCCTATGACTTAGGTTTGGGAGAGGCCGTTGTGGATAGAATCAAGGTTCTGGCGACAGACAACCAGCTTGCTAGACTGAGGGAGCGATGTGCACTAGCTTGACAATGCCGGAAAGAATATAATCTAACAGAGATGCCGCACAGTCTCTGTCCGCGTTTGAGGACCTGTGACAGTCTAGTCAGGTAGTGACGTTTCATGGATTGGACATCTCATCGAATGGCAAATATCCCTCCTTCGGGCACTCTCAAAATGTTTGAGATCGCTTCGAAGCTCGAGGCTGAAGGAAAGAAGGTATACCATTTTGAAGTGGGTCAACCAGACTTCCCGACTCCTCCCAACATAATCAAGTCCGGAATAGATGCATTGAATGATGGGTTCACAAAGTATGTTTCTTCAAGAGGTGTTCCAGCGCTTCTCGATGCCATAGAAGGCTTCTACGGCCGCAGAGGAATCTCTATTGATGGGCGCAAGAACCTAATAGTCACCCCTGGGGCAAAGATGGCGCTTTTCCAGGGTTTTCTTTCGGCTATAGACATTGGTGATGACGTTCTTGTGCTGTCACCTGCATGGCCCACCTACAGAGTGATGATCCGCACGGCAGGTGCAAAACCTGTGGACGTCCCAACCAGCGTTGTCTACGAATTGGATGAGGAGGCCCTCAAGTCAGCCGCTACTAAGACAGTTTCGGCTCTGGTCATAAATAGCCCTAACAACCCAACAGGTGGTGTTCTTCAAGAGAGCCAAATGAGACTAATCTACGACCTAGCTGTTGACCATGACTTCGCAATCTTCAGTGATGAAATCTATGAAGCGTTAGTATATGACGGGCTTAGCCAGACATCTATGCTGGAGGTCGATCCGTCAATGGAACAGTCAATTGTGATAAGCGGTTTCTCGAAGACATACTCCATGACGGGCTGGCGACTTGGTTTCGCTGTTGGGAATGAAGAAGTGATTGAAAATATGGTACGAATCCAGCAAAATACGACATCATGTGCGCCCTCGTTTGCGCAAATGGCAGGAGTTGAAGCTCTCTGTGGCGACCAGAGTTCCATCAAGAGCATGGTCGACTCCTATAGTCAAAGGCGTGACAAGATGGTAGCTGGATTCCGAGATATGCCAGAAGTAACTTGTGAAATCCCCCTCGGTGCTTTCTACTGTTTTCCAGATTTCTCGAAATACGGGCTAAGCAGCAACACGCTCGCAGAACTCTTGTTGATAAAAACAGGCGTTACAACTGCACCAGGCAAGGTATTCGGTGACATGTGGGATGGCCATCTCAGGTTCTCCTATGCAAGTTCACTGTCTGTTATCGAAGAAGGTCTCGCCAAGGTCAAGGAATTCCTCGAAACTCTTGACTAGGTTGTAGGTGGCAGCTATGGGGGCTTCTGACCCAGAATCACCTTCTTTGGAAGGTTCAGGAGTGCGTTTTGAGTGCACAAAGTGCGGTGCCTGCTGTAGACAAGATGAGCTGCTCGTCACCGTGACTGCATCGGATATCGTCCGATTGGGAGCTGGACTGGGATTGAACGCCATAGAACTGACGCGTGCTCTTGATTTCTATGTCCTTGATAGTGAGCCAATCCCACACGGGTTGCGCCACATACCCAGAATCTTGACAGAAAGGGGTTTGGCATATGTCGCGCTCAGGAAGCTCGAGAACGGAGACTGTGTATTCCTGAAAGATGACATCTGCATGATTCACTCTATTCGTCCTGCCGTTTGTCGGTCCTTTCCGTTTGTTTTCAGGGCTCAAGATAAAGATATGAAGTGGGGACTCAGCGCGATGAAGGACATCTGTCCAGGGTTGGGCCAAGGGGAGGAGGTCCCCCTGAACTATCTTCGTGATCTAGGCAGCAGTGTCCTGTCAGACCTGGCCTCCTACTCGAAGCTCGCGCAAAGGTGGAACAAGACGGGGTCGGAGCTTTCGGCGATTGACTACATAATCTATGCAATAGAGAGCCTTTCGGAGAAAACTCGACAGTAAGAGAACGCAGAATCACAGCCTGCTCAGAATCTGTAGAATGTTTCCGAAGTTGTGCTCAACGGTCCTGCTCTTCTCGCTATACGATTCTAGATTCGCGAGTCTAGAGTCCTTTTCTAGTAGCTCACGGAATCTTTCCGAACGAATCTCTGAGTGGATCCGGTCATTGACATCAAGAATCTGGTCTGATGTCTTGAGAATGAACTGGAGCATCTTGATCAGGAGGTGAAAGTCGTTGATGTCTCTGAGTTGTAACGTCTGACTGTAGAACTGAAATTCAAAGCGTGCAAGAAGCTCCCGCATGCCAGCTAGATCCACAAGCCAAATTGGGGATCCTTCTTCTTTTAGCTCCGAGTGGAGATCTGACCAACATGCTTGTTGTTCCAGCAACTGCACCAGATACCCACGTAAGAAGGCAAAGTGGTCGACACCCTCTTCGATGTCATCTTCAGTACCTATCGGACTCATCATTCCATCTGTCTGACTGTGTTTCACAGCAATCATCAGTGAGAATTTGTCCACGTAACGTTTGACTTCTTCTGTCTTCTCCTTACGTGACATCAAGTCGGAGAAGGTATCCGCAAGAGTGAGAATGAACTTGTAAAGACATTCGGAGCATATCTCTGCACTTGCTGTTAGGTCCTTTGTCGAAAGAAACTGCAGAGCATCCTCGAGGTCATTTCCTGGCACGTCATACCCGTGAATACGAAGAACCCACCCTTGAGAGATGCAGTATACCTTGTTATCCGGATAATTGACATAGATAGAGGTGTAGCACACATTGCTATCTTCGGATCTCTCCTCCAACATTCCTTTTCTGTTAGTCCTATAGGAGAAGACCTGAGGATCGACTTCCATCGCCTCAACTTCTAGTATGTTGTCATCATTGATACATAGCTTCTCATCACCAAAGACCTTGAAGCAGGGGCATCCTCTGACGAGTTTGATTGAGCCTCCTTTGCCGCTGCCATCTTGTGATTCAACCAAGATTTCTCGGGATTCCAAGCCATCATACCTCTGACAAAGAGTCGACGAAATGCACTAATCTTCTGGAAATCTAGGGATATAGGCATTGTTGTCAGATATTTGCTACATTTCCTTCACTTGCTTCCTTTCTCCAGATAGTCAGTCTGTGCCTTCTGGACTATACATCGACCTGATTCAAGACCCCGACTAAGCCGGCGAATCGCTGTTCAGCCTTCCTCCGTCGAAGAGAATAACGCTCAAGGAATGACGCGAAGTCACACGGCTTGGATTCAGATTCCTCTAATCTTCGAATTCTCTCTCGTATTGCATCACATAGATTGAGTACTCTTTCTGCGATGTCAACCATGTGCCTCAGTAGTCCAAGTGCAACGATTTCGTCACTAGCATCAACCAGAGTTTCGACTTGGAAAAGGAAGATTGACTCGAGCCTTATGAGTTGCTTATGGTAGTCCACTACAGCGGCTGCATCTTCCATCTGATCGTCCAAGCTCAAAGAGCTCGCATATGTCGCAATCTCTGATCGTTCCTTTAGAGCCACTCCAACGTGGATAGAGATAAGCTCTCTCAGTACGCCATCCTTCTCTTCAGACAGATCTGCTTCTGCGCCTGAGAAATCCGTCAGAATCTTGATTGCCAGATTCTTGACATAGGTCACTATCATCTCAGCCTTTTCACTATCCGTAATCACGTCCTCGAAGACATTGCTCAGTGTCACTATGTATTTGTATAGACAGCTTGAGCACTGGGCCCCGTTTGCTGTCGCTCCAGTAATCGTCAGAAATTTGAGCGCGGCTTCCATATCCGCCGCCTTGATTGGTCTCTGATTGATTCTGAGCTTCCTGCCTTGACTCACACAGTATGTATCGTCTTCGACAGAGTCCAAACCTATCAAGAGATAGCAGAGTCCCTCCATGCTGCTACAATGCTCAAGCATATGCTCAACTGTATCTACGTGAGTGTAGAACGCCGGGTCGACAGAAATCGCTTTGATTGGCAGAACACTATCGTGATTAATACAGACACTCTCGTCTCCAAACTCCTTGTAGCATGGACAACCCCTAACCAGACGAACATCCTTTTGAACGGCTCCTGATGTGGTTGAGCCGCTATCATTCATAAGACATACACCTAGTCGCTTTTCGCCGACAAACCCTTTTGCGAGCAAAATGGGGTCAGTCCACGGAATATCTGTCAGCTCATTTGGCGCTGATATTAACGTTTCTTGATTGGATGGCGACCAGGTGGACCAATTCTAGCCCCATAGCTCGCGCTTGAGAAGATCCCGAATAGCGATTCGAATTGCCTCTGACCTGTTTGGATAGAGCCTTGATTCGACCAGTCTCTCGAGACCCTCGACGTACTGCTCAGGAATATGAAGTGTGACGAGTTTCATGCAGATAACACCTAGGTCACTTCTGGGTCATACGTCAATATGATGTTGAGTATTACTCACTCAAAATAGAGCACCTGTTTACTTCTAGCTCTGGGCAAATTGCTCAGAAGACAGAAGAGTGGGGAATCGTTGCACGGTGTAACTTATATCACAAGAGGGGTTCGTTGAACACCGTAGACCAATCCAATGGACAGGAATTCAAATGCAGTCAAGACAAGTCTTGGGCATTGGGATTGTGCTAATTTTGGTCACAGTAGGTCTGTTAGTGGTGTATCTCGCTACTATGCCGTCCAATGATCATGATGATAATGAAGAACAGACCACTCCGAAGGATGTCGACCTCCTAGAATATAACATAACTTTACCAGAGACCCGCTGGGTCATGACTGATGGTCAAGACCTCTATCCATCAGACCTACTAGGCAAGTGGACCATAGTTGATTTCATGGCCACCTGGTGTGGGCCTTGTGAAGCTTTCAATTCGGATCTGAAGCAACTTCACGACACGTATGGGGACTCGATAAACCTAATCTCATTGACGGTCACGATGAGCGAGACCTTAGGTATGTTGGAGGACTATAAGGATGATAACAATATCACATGGCGCATTGGTCAGGACTATGGTGAGAATTGGCAAAACACAGCATCAGAATTCATTGGTGTTCGCTACATTCCCACTCCAATCATCATTGATCCTGATGGCATACTTAGATGGATGCATGAGGGAATTTGGGCCTTCGTGGACATGAACGAAGTTCTTACAAGCCTAATGGGATAAAGGTTTGATCGGGCGCGATGTTCATCGACTATCTGATTGAAGTAGCTGCAAATCTCGGGACTTCTTTCGGAGTTGGCTTCTACCTTGCCACCTCTCCCTGCATCTTTCCTCTCCTACCCCTCTTCCTGCTCAGAAGTCTGCAATCACAAGAGACTCGCAGAGGTAGTGTAGCAATCACGGGTGCTCTCTGGTTGGGTATCATGACTTCTCTTGGAGTCTTCGCGGCTGTCTCCGGATTCATCGGTTTGTGGGTAATCAGGCACTATGACACCTTACAAGGGCTTCTTGGCATGATTGTCGCGTTCCTTGGGATAGTCACCATGTCTCACACTCTGCGTGAGAAGCTAGGACTTACACGATTGAGCATGACCGAACCCGGTGACCCAAAAAGTCTGATGGGAGTCTATGCGGTTGGATTTGGCTACGCAATGCTTGCGGCTCCATGTAATATGCCTGTCCTACTTGCTTTCCCCCTTCTTTTTGGCCTGCAGTCCGAGCTCTACGTGATTCTCCTGATGGTGATCACGCTTGCAATCGGCGTGGCTACACCTTACCTCGCAATAGCGCTGGCTACTGGAGAAGCGAGGAGTAGAATTGCATCCACAATCGCAGACTCGGCCCGCAAAGTTGAGATAATTGTGGGCCTGCTGCTGATCATTGTTGGCATGTGGTTGGCCTATCCGCTCATTGGGGGCATATTCACAAGCGGCTAGAGTCCCATCACGCAGAAGAGCACAAGTTATATCGGACCAAGTGAATCGCACGAGCTAATCCGTGTGCTCCGATGGAATGATGACAAATGGTGGATAAGCAAGAAGGGATTCGCCACCTCTTCAATCCACGCTCTATTGCCGTGATTGGGGCATCTGATACAAAAGGGAAACTCGGGAATTCAGTTGTGAAAAACCTGCTTCAGAGTGGCTATCCGGGCAAAATCTATCCTATCAACCCCAAGGGAGGCGAGATTCTTGGGCTGAAAGTCCACAAGTCCGTTGGTGACGTGAAAGGCGACGTTGATGTGGCTGTCATTGTCATTCCCGCACGTTTCGTTCTGCCAGTTGTTGAAGAGTGTGGCAAGAAGGGAGTAAGAGCGCTGGTCGTAATCACGGCAGGATTCAGAGAAATTGGACACGAAGGTCAACAAGCGGAACAGAAAATGGTTGAACTAGCTAACAAATACGGAATGGTTCTACAAGGACCTAATGTTTTAGGCATGGTCAACAACAGCGAGCCGTTTCCCTACAACGCATCCTTCGCTGCAGGTACTCCTGACAAGGGGCCGATAGCATTCGCATCTCAATCTGGAGCACTGATGACTGGAATTCTGGATTGGAGCCTTACAGAGAAGATTGGTTTCTCCAAGTTCGTGAGCCTTGGTAACAAGAGCCAATTGGATGAGGCAGACTTTGTCGAGGCTTTTGGCAAGGATCCAGACTCGAAATTCATTCTCCTCTACATCGAGTCTGTAATCGAGGGCCGTAGGTTCATGAAAGTGTGCCGCGAGGTGACTCCTCACAAGCCAGTTTTCGTTGTCAAATCAGGGGTCAGCCAGGCAGGTGCCCGAGCCGCGTCATCTCACACGGGTTCTCTGGCAGGAAGTGACATGGCCTACGAGGTTGCATTCAAACAGTCTGGAGTGATTCGTGCAGATAACATGGCTGAGCTCTTTGAAGTGGCCAATGTCTACGATGACATGGGTCTTCCTCCGGGGAATCGTGTTGCGATCATAACAAATGCGGGAGGGCCCGGTATACTCACGACTGACGCTTGTGAGCTGATGGGCTTGAAGATTGCCCAGTTATCATCAGACACTATTGCCTACTTGAAAGAAAAAATGCCGCCAGCAGCATCAGTGTACAATCCAATCGATGCATTGGGAACTGCGCAGCCTGAGCACTATTCATCGTGTCTAGAGGCCGTCATGAGAGATGAGAATGTAGACTCAGTTCTGATTCTCCTGACTCCACAAGCAATGACGAAACCCATTGAGACCGCTGAGGTTTTGGTGGAATCGTACAGGAAGTACCCAGACAAACCTCTCCTTGCAGTCTTCATGGGCGGATCAACGATGGACCGACCCAGAATCATACTAAATGAGGGAGGAATACCAGAATTCGATTTTCCCGAGAGAGCGGTCAACGCCCTCGCAGAGCTCTACAGATACACCGTTGTACGAGATCGAATGACCGATGAAGCGACTCCTTCGTTTTCAGTTGACAAGAAAAAGGTCAATGAGATTATTGCGAAGGTTCGAGAAGATGGCCGTCGTGTCATGTTGGGCAGTGAAGCACATTCGATTGCCGAGGCCTACGGCATCCCTGTCGCGAAGATAAGATTGGCAACAAGTTCAGAAGAAGCAAAGAGAATCGCCAATGACCTCGGGTACCCCTTGGTCATGAAGATTTCAAGTCCGGACATAATTCACAAGACAGACATTGGTGGCATTATGCTCGGTCTAGAAACAGAAGAGGAGGTTGAGGCGGCCTTCCTCGAGATTCTTGGTAATGCTCGAACTCATGCTCCAAGAGCTGTGATCTACGGAGTCGATGTCCAGCAGATGGTACCAAAGGGAAAGGAGCTGATAATCGGATGTTCTCGAGACGTCCAGTTTGGACCCCTCGTTATGTTTGGAGCAGGTGGCATCTTCGTGAACTATCTGAAGGATGTGGCGTTCAGGCTGGCACCATTGACACGTACGCATGCTGCTGACCTAATGGATGAGACAAAGATGAGTACCATCTTGAAGGGCGTTCGTGGAGAAGCTCCAAGTGACTTGGCAGCGCTAGAGGATACAATACTTCGAATCAGTCAACTTGTGACAGACTTTGAGGACGTCGTCGAGTTGGACATAAACCCCGTCTTCTGTTATGAGAAAGGTCAAGGGATTTCAGCAGTCGACGTGAAGATTACGATAAGTGGTGAACGTTAATGGCTAGGAATATTGTAGTAACCGGGGAGGCGGGCACAGGAAAGACCATGGTGGCCCTAGCGATTGCCATGGGACTTCGTGCCAAAGGAAAGAAAGTGGGTTACTTCAAGCCTGCTGGAGAGAAAAGCTTCAAACGTAGCAAGGACGGAATGTCGATTGACGAGGACGCTGCAATAATGAAAGATGTCCTCGGCTTGGAGGCAGATGCTGGGTCTATCTGCCCGATACCTCAGTCTCATACATCGTTTGATGAGCTCGCAAAGATTGGCACCGCTGACCTGAAGGCCAAGATCCAGGAGTCTTATGATGAAGTATCCAGGGGCATGGATGTTGTTATCATCGAAGGTACAAGAGATCCCTGGCAGCTTCTACACGTGAATCTCTCAACCCCTCAGATAGCTCAGATGATGGAGGCCCGTGTTCTCTGCCTTGTCAATTTCACCGAGCTATCTGCGACCGACAATATCCTCCATCTGAAGAGTTTCTTCAATCAGCACGGCATCGCCTCTATGGGCGTTGTGCTGACTATGGTACCCCCGATGCTCAAGAACACGATTCAGAATGAGATACCGAAGTTCATGGAGGAACATGAAATTGGCTTCTGCGGAGCGATATATCATCGAAGAGAGCTATTCAATCCCACAATACGAGATATCCTGCGTGCTCTGGATGGAGAAATGATAGTGGGGGACGACAAGCTGGATCATCTTATCGATCAATTCCTAATTGGAAGCATGCTGCCGGAAAATGCGCTGAAGTGGTTCCGCAGAGCTAGGGACAGTGCTGTCATCACAGGCGGCGACCGTGCTGATCTTTGTCTTGCTGCAATGGAAACAGATGTAGCTTTGTTGATTCTGACTGGGGGTCTAGGTCCTGACATCCGAACAATCTCTAGGGCAAAGGAGACTGGTGTTCCCATTCTGATGACGGCTCACGACACGTATGCAACGGGGCGAATTGTTGACGGACTCATAGGGACAGTTTCTGCAGAGAATAAGAGGAAGATAAAGACCATAGAGAAGATTGTTGGTGAAGCACTGGACTTTGCATGCCTCAGTTAGAATCCACAACCGTCCGAAGAGGGTGGTGAGAAGGAGCGGAATCGCTCCAACTCAGAAACAACGAGAGCGTTGGACTCGCCGGGAGGAGTCCAATACGCAAGATGTTGGCTTGAAGACAAGGATAAGTCACTGTGTGTAGTTCAGCAAATACCGGCTCTTTGCTCTAGTAATACCCTGAACAAGTGACAAGTATAGCTAATCTCAAGAGAAGTGGATAGCCAACGCTAGGTGACACGGACAGCTATTCTCAGCGGATGAGAAGTCTCGTTTTTCTGGTTGCTTCTGCTTCTCGCAAAGGATTTATGACAGCGTCTTCCGTTGCCAATGCGCGACTTTACTAAGTAAACGAGGTATGTTAATTGGCAGGAAGTGCTGCAGAAACAACACCGGATTCGGCTGAAAGGGCTGAGGCTGGTTCGGAGACAGCTGGTGAGCTGAAATCTCTTGAACTAGTCAGGTCTCGGAGGTCAATCCGAGAATTCACAGGCGAACGCATTCCCGATGAGCACATCGAGCTCATCTTGGAGGCTGCTCGGCATGCTCCAAGTCCGGAGAACATGCTGATGATTCGTTTCATTGTGATTCGCGACGATCAAGAAACCAAGGAATTCCTCGCAGACATTGCTCAGGAAATGGCTGAAACCGCGTTTGGTGGTGCGCCGTTTGAGCTCACTTCTGGACGAAACTGGTTCATATCGGACCCGTATCGTGCGGCAGTCTACGCGAGGTTAAGGGATGGAAAGCTATTCAGATATCCCGAGAAGAGCGATGCTGTAATCCTAGTTTGTGCAAGTGAAACATGGCATGATGCCGGCTATCTGTATCCCAATGATCTCTTCGGTTCTGTTGTGTCAGGAATGGCAATTCAGAACATGTGGCTTGTAGCCACAGAGCTGGGATACGGATGTGGGTACGAGGCATTGGTCTGTTCAGACCCCCGACATGCAATGCTAATCAGAGACCGAGTTGGAATCCCGCCAACTTGGACACCTTTGACAGCATTCTGTATTGGAGTCAGAGTGTCGCCAAGAGCATTAGGACCTAGCAGACCTCCAATCGAGGGTCTCATGTACGAGGAGCGTTGGGGTCTTCCGTACAAGCGTATGGCATTCAGGAAGAAGGGGTGAATCAAATGGACGTAAGTTTCGACGAAAAGACCATGGAGAAGCTCACCGAGCTAGCAACTGAAGCAAACCTGAGCGTGCCCGGTCTCATCGAAGTAGTGATGCATCAGTTTGCCAACAATGTCGGTGCACGATGCTACACTGGCAGATGGTCAAAGGGCGAAGTCGATGACGTCAAGGGATTTCGCTATTGTGTGCAATGGCCTTTCAAACCTGGATTCCTTGAGGCAGAAGGGGACAAGGTCAAGAAGTGGAGGTTGGAATAGATGGCTAAATTTAGAAAACACCCAACAGGTCAATGGCCCTTCTATCCAAGATTGAAAGAAGGCGACATTGAACATGAGTACTGGTCCAGCAAGAAGATGTATCACAAGGCGTTTCTCACGGACCGGATGGGCCGTATCGTTGTCACAATGGACGGTGATTCCTATGATGAGTTCTTGGATGCTGTAAGAAAGAAGAAAGGAAACATCTGGGCATCATCAATCGATGAGGCAATGCGAGAGGCAATGGCGGCTTGGGTTGCAAAGGAGGACTGAAGATGAGTCAGTTACAGGAATTCTTCCAATTCTTGGTTTCAAAGGTCAAAGAGAAAGAAGACCTTCAGAAACTTGTTGTTGAGTGGGTCGGTCCATTCGATGGTAAGATCCTTCAGGTAACTACTGAAGATGGGCCGCAGTACATGATAGTCCAAAAGGAGCCTCCTTGGATGACAGTCCATCAGGGCACATATCCAAGTCCTGATGTCATATATCGATCAACGTCAGAAGTTCTTCTGGGAATCTTCACCGGCGAAGTACCGTTCAAGGACACTATGGCTGATGGGCGCCTGGACGTCATTGGGAACGCAAATGAGAGCGACCCTCTGGCCAATCTCATCTTGGCTGCCATGATGGGAATGTAGGAGGTACACATCATGGATGTGAAGAAGATTGCAGTGATTGGTTCGGGCTTGATGGGCGCTGGGATTGCTTATGTGTCTGCATGGAATGGCTTTGAGGTTCATATGACAGATATCAGCCAAGAATTAGTTGAGGCTGGTATGGAGAGAATCCGCAACGATGTCATGACTGGCATCGACAAGGGTAAGATGTCAATGACCGAGGCGGAAGGTCTCATGAGTCGCCTCAAGTATGGAACAAGCGCGGAGGAGGCCGCCAAGGACGCTGATCTGGTTATAGAAGCGATTTTCGAGAACATGGAGGTCAAAAAGGAAGTCTTCGCCAAGATTGACGCTGCCGCTCCTGAGCATACCATCTTGGCCACAAACACATCGTCTCTTTCGATCGATGAGCTCGCTAGTGCCACCAATAGACCAGAACGGTTTGTTGGTATGCATTACTTTTCGCCCGTTGCAGCAATGAAGCTTCTAGAAATCGTGTTGGGCGAGAAGACAAGTGAGGGGACTCTGGCAGTTGCCAAAGCTGTTGGTGAGAAACAGAAGAAGACATGTGTGACAGCCAAGAACAGTCCAGGATTCATCGTAAACAGAATCCTCATGCCTACGATGCGAGAGGCCATCATGCTATATGAACGAGGTGTGGCCACCAAGGAAGAGATTGACACGGCAATGACATCGATAGCTGGAATGCCTGCCGGGCCCTTCACTCTTGGTGACTTCGTTGGCCTAGACATTGCATTTAATGCAATGAGTACGCTCTACAGAGAGATTGGCGACTGTTTCACTCCTCCCGACACGCTCAAGAACCTAGTAGAATCTGGTGCAATTGGCACGAAGGCTAAGAAGGGATTCTACCTTTACGGGGGCGAAGAGGAAGAACCTGAGCCTCCAAAGGGTGCAGATCTTGAGGAAGTCGCTCAAACGATTTCAATCATGGGAATCCGCGAAGCCATGTTGCTAGTAGATGAAGGGATTGCAGACAGAGAGGACATCGATTTGGCGATGAAGTTGGGTGCTGCCTTCCCACAGGGTCCGTTTGAGCAAGCAGAAAAGATTGGAATGGACAAGTGTCGCGAAATCATCACCAAGCTCTATGAAGAGCACGGTGAGTGCTATAGCGTTCCAAAGATGCTTCAATAGCAGGTGAATGTGGGCAACCATCATTGGTTGTCCAATTCATCTCTTTTTCTTGCGTTCGACGTGTCAGTTTCAAACTGTAAACTTGAGGAACGCAGTTTATAAGCAGGCGTCATTCCACCTTCACAGCATTTCAATAAGAAGGGATGACAATGCCAGAATACGAAACAATGTTGTACAGCAAGGAGGGTTCGTTTCTCTCGCCTGTTAAGAACGTGGCAGTTATCAAGCTCAATCGCCCAGACGCATTGAACGCGATTAATGATCAATTCATCACAGATTTGGATGCTGCGTTGACAGAGGCCGAAAACGATCCTGACGTTCGTTCTATTGTGATAGGAACTGCCCACCCGAAGGTCTACAGTACGGGCGCAGACCTGAAGGCGGCTCAAGCCCTGCTGAACAGTCCTGAAGAAGTGAAGGAGCTCACAATTCAAGGACAAGCTGTCATTGATAGGATTGCTAAGCTAAGCAAGCCAACCATTGCTGCCGTACATGGTCTTGCTTTAGGCGGCGGATTCGAGATCGCGCTTGCCTGTGACATTCGCATAGCTGATGAGGAGGCGAAGTTTGGCTCAGTCGAGGTTGCCGTTGGCCTACTTCCTGGCTGGGGTGGTTGCGTCAGACTGCCAAGAATCGTGGGCCTTGGAAAGGCAATGGAAATGATTCTCACAGGCTCCCAGATCACGGCTGCGGAGGCCCTTGAGATGGGATTGATTAGCAAAGTGACATCTGTTGATGAGCTTATGAGTCAGGCAATGTGGTATGGCGCAAAGCTCGGAGGCAATGCACCTGTTGCGATGAGATTGGCCAAGCAGGCAACTCACATGGCGTTTGAGGAAGAATACAAAGACAACCTGAAGTTCGAAGCTGAAGCAATATACGAGTGCTTCAAAACGAAGGATCTTGGCGAGGGAATTGCATCAGTCTTCGAGAAGCGTCGTGCCAAGTTTACTGGAGAATAGAACATCGATATGGAGGCCTCTATGGCCTCCCTCACCATTTCTTCTGTCTTCACATGTTGTATCATCAAGGTTCAATAGCCTCATTTTGCCACAATCAACAACCAAATACTGGTTCTGGAGAGACTCAATGTATTCCGTCAACCTTAAGACCACGTTGGAAAAGGTTGAGTATTGCGAGTAATGGTACCATTGGGAGAAAGACACTCCCGTGGAGGATAATCAAATGGGTAGAAATGTTGCTGTAGTGGCTGGTGGCCACAGCAAGTTTGGGAAGCGATACGACGCAACCATGAGAGAGCTTTGTGCCGAGGCGTACAAGCCAATCTACGATGAAGGTATAACACAAGACAGAATCGACGCAAGTGTTCTCTCGTATGCAGCATCGCAGTTCAGTGGTCAGGGAGCAGGCTCTGCACTCATTGCTGACTATCTGGGAATCCAGGATAAGCCTCACATGAGGGTGGAATCAGCATGTACAACGGGTACTGCATCTCTGAGAGCCGCCTGGGGAATGGTGGCTGCTGGTCTCTATGACGTCATGCTAGTTCTAGGTGTTGAACAGATGAATAGAGTATCTTCAGCCACAGCAACCGAGTACATGTCACAGGCTGGAGACATGCGTTGGGAGTATCCATTTGGCATCTCCTTCCCCGCGTTCTATGCCCTTATGGCATCACGATACATGGCAGACTACGGTATTCCTCATGAAGTTTTGTCTAGGATTTCTGTGAAGTCACACCATTATGGTGCACAGAATCCAAAGGCCCATCTGCCTAAGGAAGTCTCTCTGGAAGAAGCAGACAATGCAGTACCTATCTGTAGGCCCTTGAATCTGTATGATTGCAGTCTTATCACGGACGGTGCAGCCGCAGTTGTCATAGCCGCGGAAGAGAGAGTTAAGGAGTTCACTGATCGCCCGATGTGGATCAGAGGTATCGGGGCCGGAGCATCAGAGATGATGATTCAAGATCGCAAGAGCTTGACAAGCATACCTGGTGCGAAGAGAGCTGGAAAGGCAGCCTACGAGATGGCAGGTATCGGACCAGATGACATTGACATGGCTCAGGTTCATGATTGTTTCAGCATCGCAGAACTGATTGCATACGAGGATCTTGGTTTTGCCGAGCCTGGCAAAGGTCGTGAAATCGTTGAGAACAAGGAGAACTACCACGAGGGCAGGATTCCTGTCAATTGTGACGGTGGTCTGAAGAGCAAAGGCCATCCACTTGGTGCCACCGGAATCTCAATGACGTACGAGATTCTCAAGCAGATGAGAGGTGAAGCAGAGCAGCCGTCCAGGCAGATTAAAGATGTTAAGTACGGACTTGCTCACAACGTCGGCCAGAGTGGTCAGTTTGTTAATGTCTTCATCTTTGAGAGGGGATTCTAATGGCAGAGGAAAAGGAGCTCTACCTTGGGTACGCTACTGACAAAGCGGTCACGCCCTTCATGGCTGATTGGCTCAGGAATCTGGAGCAGGAAAAACTCATGAAGAGCAAGTGCACTTCATGTGGTACAGAGTATCTCCCTCCAAGGCAGCACTGTCAGAAGTGTCTCAGCATATGTGAGTTAACTGAATTCACTGAGAGAGAGGCAAAACTGTACTCGTATGTCATAGTTGACTTTGGACCTGAAAGCCTCTCAGACAAAGCACCATATGTGGTTGCAATTGGTGAATTTCCATCGGGTCTCCGGTTGACGGCTCACATTACAAACCTGATGTCCCCTCCTGAGGTCGGAATGCCTCTAAAGCTTGCTTTCGAGAAAATTGATGATAAGAAGATCAGCTACAAGTGGCTAGTCTGAATAACGAGAGGGCCAAGGCGCCCTCTTACGATTTCTTTCTAAGAACTGAATCTGCCGGCAGATGACTCCAGAACTTTTGCCCACTTGGTTAGAAACGCTACTTCTCTAAGAGTTTCAACATAGATTGCTGAGGCAGTCACAGGATCACTCTTGTCGATCTTCTTCATTGCATGGTCTATTAGTTCCATGATGTCCTGAAGCCGTCTTCTGCCCTCATTCCTACGATAGTCACTAAAAACGACATAGTCTTCTAGTTCTGTGTTCCATGCACTCATGAATTGCTCTTGCTCTAAGACTGCCGTACCCAATTCGTAAGTGCTTACCAGAGACTCCCTCATCGCGGTTAGCGAATCCTTCCACGCCTGTCTATTATTTGGTATGCTCATAGCTGCACACCTGGGTTGCAAAGGGGTTTGCGGCGTCTCAGAGCCCTCCAAACGGGTACATAAGTATTGACGAAAAACTGTCGCGTACTCCCAATGCTTATTACTGACCACTTACGGCTTCGCTTAGTCTACGAGGAGCGATGTTATGATGTCCGAAGAAGTAGTTCTCCTTGACATGTCTAATGGAATAGCCACAATCACAATCAATCGACCAGACAAGTACAACGCTTTGAACTCGGAAGTTGTGACCAAGATTCGGGAGTTCATGCAGAAAGCTGAGGAAGACGAAGCAATAAGAGTCGTTGTCCTAACCGGCGTAGGCGAAAAGGCCTTTGCATCCGGGGCCGACATAAACGAATTCAAGGGCAGAGACTCCAAGAGTGTAAGGCCAAGGGTTGAGCGCGGTCAAGAGCTTTGCACGTACATGGAGTCGATGTCAAAGCCTACTATCGCAGCAATTAACGGATATGCTCTTGGCGGAGGGTGCGAGTTTGCCATGGCGTGTGACATTCGTTATGCCTCATCTAATGCCAGGCTTGGTCAACCCGAGATACTTCTTGGTATCATACCTGGATATGGTGGTACTGTCAGATTACCAAGACATGTGGGACTTGGACGTGCAAAGGAGATGGTGTTTACTGGAGATCAGATCTCAGCTGAGGAGGCACACAGAATTGGACTAGTGAATCGAGTCTTTGAGACAGTTGACGATTTGCGTGCCGGGGTTGACGAACTGGCGGCGAAACTCGTAAAGAAGCCAGGGGTCGCAATCAAATTAGCGAAGCAGTCACTGAACGGTGCGTGGTCTATGTCCTTGGAAGATAATCTTGTTTTTGAGATTGATGCATTCTGCGAGACTTTCGATACTGAGGACAAAGACATCGGAGTCGAGGCATTCCTTAGCAAGGGTAAACCAGAATTCAAGCACAAATAGAAGGTGGGGCTCAGGCCCCTCCTTCCCTTTTTGGAATGATTAGACCTCCCTCCAGCTCGACTCTTCCGTCTTCGACAAGTATGTCCAAGTGCTTCTCAACCATCAGTTCCTCGAAGAAGTAGAATGCATCAATTGGGATTCTCGGGTAGATGGTTGGCACCTTGACAAGCTTTGAGACCGTGTTGTATCCCTGCGCAACAAGCTTTAGCAAACGCTCCTCTCGAACGTCGATGACGTGTAGATAGTCTTCGAGTCGTTGTCGCAGACCTTCAGTGACTGGATTTATGAGATGGCTACTGATACCAACTTTCGGGTCAAGGTCCAAGACTCTTCTTATTGAGTTCTTGAAGAATCGAACGTCGCTGGTCACATTGCCATACCAGGGCCCAAAGTTGGTTAGGTCGATATCAACTAGAAAGATAGTATCATTTCCGTTTATCCCAAAGCATGTATGGTCTGCTGAGTGCCCCGGAGAGTGAATTGGAAGGAGCGTGGTCTCCCCACATGATATTGGGCTGCAATCATGAAAGGTCCCGCTGACTTCATAGCTCATTTTTACGTGGGGGACCACAGCCTCGACATACTCAATCCAATCATTGTGGAAATGGTGATCACCTATACCAATGAGGTCTACCAGTCCGCGAAATGACCGTACTCCTGCTTCTGCCAATGTATGACACAGAACCTCACACTCGGATTCTTTCTGAATGAAGGCTGCATATCCCTTGTGGTCAATATGAAAATGAGTAAGGACTATTCTGTCCAAGTCACGTATCTCGTGTCCAAGGTCCTTCATAGTCTTCCTTACATGATCTATGTTGGAACCCGCGTCCACTAGGGTTAGTATTTCATCATCAATAAAGAGGCAGTTCGCCTCAGGAAATCTGGCATTGTTTGAACCACGAATCAAGTGGACTTTTGGCTGGATCTCACTATGGATCGGATAGTCACTCATTTCTTCTCGCAGCTTGTGAGATGCAATCTGGGTCTAGTTAAAGCTAGCTCTATTCATGAAATACCTAGAATTCATATGAAGGAAGGTAATCACAGCTTGGCCTGAGAGTGAATGCGGTGAGCGGGAAGAGCCAGCGTCTTTTTGCTGTGTTTGATATCGGCACTACAGGCACACGATCAGTACTTGTAGATGAAGAAGGACGCGAGATTGGGAAGGCCTACGAGGAGTATCCAACGGCACCAAGGGAACTTGGCATCCACGAGCAACTTACAGAGACGTACTGGAGGACTTCCTCAGTCACAATGCAGAGAGCCTTGGCCAAGGCCAATCAGTCTCAAGAAGATGTTGTTGCAGTCATTGCTACAACGACAAGAGATTGCCTTACACTTGTCGACAAGGATGTGAATCCTTTGGCTCCAACTGTAACATGGCAAGACAATCGGACAACCGAGAAAGCCGAGGAATTGGCCGAGGAGCTCGGCCCTAGAAGAAGCATCAAGAGGCTGCTTTGGTTTCAACAGGAGCGACCCGAGATATTTGAGAAGGCTGCCAAATTCATCTACCTAGACGCCTACATCAATTACAGACTATGTGGTGCGTTGGTGAGCGATCCATCGAATGCTCGCTTTGGGCCTGTTGATCATAAGACTCTAAGATGGTCGGAAGAACTATGTGATGTCACTGGAATTCCAATTGACAAATTGGCGACAATAGAGTCTCCAGGTGTCATGATCGGGGAGGTCTCAGGAGAGTCTTCGAAAGCCACAGGTCTTAGAAAGGGCACACCTGTGATTATGGGGAGCGGTGATCAGCAGTGTTCTGCCCTAGGAACGGGCACAATCGAGAATGGGCGTGTCAAGGCGACCACTGGTACCGGTACATTTGTCATAACACAGACTGATGAGTTCATAGAGGATTCCTACATCATGTTCAGTAATCCTGCAGCAATTCCAGGAAGGTGGATTTTGGAAGGAGTCATACCAGGAACAGGAATGGCTTACAAGTGGTATCGAGATAACTTCTATAGTGCAATGTCCGTCGCAGCGGTTTCAGCTAACGAAAACATCTATGGAATAATGGAGTCATCTGCTGCGGAAGTTCCTGCAGGTAGTGATGGCCTAGTCGTTTTCCCATTCATGCCATACAACAAGGGAATCATCTACAACCTCGGCTTTGATCATTCTCGAGCACACTTGGCAAGGGCGATCATGGAGGCAAATGGCTATGGTATACAGATGTATATCGAGATGATGGAAGGGACACTTGACATTGAATTCGAAGAAATCGTGATTGACGGAGGGGCTGCCAATTCGACCCTGTGGCGGCAGATACAGGCCGACTGCACAAACAAGACTGTTGCAGTTCCCGAAGTGAAGGATTCAACAGTCATAGGGGCCGCCATTTTGGGCACTGTAGGGTCAGGGATTTACAGCACATATGAAGAGGCGGTTTCGAACATGGTAAGCATCGAAGAAAGACGACAGCCCATTCCTGAACACGTCAGAATCTACAAAGAGAGATACGAAGTCTTCAACAAGCTCTTGATTGCCGAAATGGCCCACTTAGTTGGAGAATCCTCTTAGTCTGTTTTGACAGCGCAAATCAGGAATGCAGATGTGAAAGACCTGCCCCACTTGTCTAATCCTGCCGAAGTCCATCTGTTCTTGGTTCCGTTTCTTCTTCCTCACGGCTCTTTGCTTTCATCCGAAACTCTTGTATTGACAGTCTGTATCCGCCTATGCGCAAGTTGCAGGAACCACACAACTCCAAAAAATCTTGAAAGGAGGACCGAAAAGCCATGACCAAGTCTGACGTAGTTGTCGTTGGTGGAGGTAGCACTGGTACGGCTGTTGCAAGAGATTGCGCCCTGCGAGGGCTGAAGACATTGATGTTGGAACGAGACGACATAGCTTCCGCCACAGTTGGAACATGTGCAGGAATGATCTCTTCAGGTCTCAAGTATATGGACGAACCTCACATCGTTGACATGTGTTCGCAAGAGGTTGTCCATCTGAATAGAATCGCTCGTCATATCGTGATGAAGAACCCGATTCTTACGCCAATGTTGGAATTGAGCGATCTTTCGTCCGGAGGAAGTTTCGCCGAGGAGTATTCAAAACGAGCTGCAAAGAGAGAAGTCCCTCCAGTTCTCTTTCTGACACCCGAAGATTCTCTCAAGATCGAGCCGAAGCTCAACCCCAACATAATCGCTAGTATGTACTTCGAGGAGTTCTTCATCGATCCATTTCGGCTTTGCATGCTGCAGGCAATAGATGCTCAGAGGGCAGGCGCGCTGATTCGCACATACTGCGAGGTCATTGACATCACGGTGAAAGACGACTCAGTCGATGAAGTACTGTTTTACGACCGCGTCAAAGGGGATATTGAGCGGGTGAAAACGAAGACGGTCGTAAATGCCGGAGGTCCTTGGGCGCCGGGAATTGCCAAGATGGCAGAATCAAATGTCGAGATTCGTCCAAACAAGGGCGCACATGTTATCCTAGACCGCAGAGTTGTAAACGTGGGCATCATTGCCAAGGCTGTCGACGGTCGAATGATCTACCTCTTCCCCCATGAGAACACAGTCCTTCTCGGGACGACCGCGTTGGACACATGGGAAGATCCAGATACTCTCGTGGCGTCACACGACGAAATCGAGTACTTGCTACAAAGCATGGAGTGGGTAGTGCCATCTATTCGAGAGGCAAGGATTATCCGAACAATGGCGGGCGTTCGCCCTCTAGTTGCGAACTGGAAGGTTCCTGAAGACAAAGTCACAAGAGGTTACGAAACCATTGACCATGAATTCGAAGACGTCAGAGGCTTGTTCAGCTTCACAGGCGGCAAGCTTGTCATGTGCCGTCACATGGCCGAAACTGTCACGGACCTGGTCTGCGAAAAGCTAGGAGTGAAACACAAGTGTACTACTCATGAAATTCCGCTTCCGGGAATGGAGGCCGATGTAGACATTCTTGCTTTTTCTGCTGATTATGGGATAAGTCAACACGCGGTTGAGAGACTGAGAGCAAGAAGAGGGACCGAGATGACTCGTGTTCTCGAGCTCACTAGAGAGAACCCAGACTGGCGAACCACGATTTGTGCTTGCGAACCAGTGCTAGAGGCCGAAATCCGCTATTCAATACGAGAGGAGTTCCCACAGAACTTGAATGATTTGAGGCGAAGAGTTCGACTCGGCACCGGTCCATGCCAAGGCACTTTCTGCACATACAAGGCGTCTGCAATTCTGATGGAAGAACTGGATCTTTCGGGTGAGGGCTTCAAAGTTGACATTCTGGATTTCTTGGCTGAACGGTGGAAAGGTAAGCGTCAGTCATTCAGAAGAGAACAGCTCGTTCAGGAGGAGGTGACCCAAGGCATGTACACATGCGTGGCGAACCTCGACCAATCCGAAATTGAATATGACCCAAAGCCATGGGAGGGATCGATCTGATGAACCTTGAAGCAGACATAGTCATTGTCGGTGGAGGAATGGCGGGTCTTGTCGCAGGGACCATTGCTAGCGAGGGCGGCCTTAGTTCGATTGTTCTCCGAAAGGGCGAAAGCGCAACATCAATGTCTTCAGGTGCAATCGATGTTGTCGGCTATCTTCCCGACGGAACAATCCCTTTTGAGTCGCCAAAGGAGGGGCTTGTTGCCCTGGCAAGTCTTTATCCATTTCATCCATACAGCATTCTCGGTTTCGGAGAAGGCAAACCAGCCTTTGCCGAGAAGGTAATCACTGGAGTAGAAGCAGCTGTTGGATGGTTGAAGGACAAACTCAAAGATTCAGTGGCCAAGATTGTTGGTGGCCTAGATTCAAACATCCTATCACTCAGCATCCTTGGAACCACCAAACCAACTTGTCTGATTCAGGAAACAATGGTCTCTGATGGATTTGCTAACGAATTTGATTCTACTCTGTTGTTTTTGGGAGTCAAGGGTTATCCCGACTTCTTCGCATCCGCCGCAGCCAAGTCATTCCTAGAGCAATCAGAGATTGAGCAGGAAGGGCCGCGCAAGGTTGCCCACTCTACAGTCAGAATCTCTCCATTTGGCAACACCTGCAACATATCCGCTTCCGAAATCGCTAGACATCTTGATCACGATGACGCGCTCGGAGAGCTGCTTCCACAGATCAAAAAGACCGTGGATACTTTGGGCGCGACACATGTTGCACTGCCCCCCATACTTGGAATCAAAAATGCGCGAGGTAACAGACAGAGGATCGAAGAGGAGGTAGGAGCAATTGTCTTCGAGCTGCTGGCCTTTCCACCCTCGATACCTGGTCTAAGACTTCAGAGGGCGTTGGAGGAAACGTACAGAAAGTCTGGGGGACAGCTTCTTCTAGGTCACGAGGCCCTGTCAGCATACAAAGAGAAGAACCGATATGTCAGTGTCCAAGCGGGCGCCCCACGACGTTCAATTCGCATTTCAACAAAGGCAGTTGTCAGCGCAACTGGGAAGTTCATTGGGGGTGGTCTCAGAGGCGCTGAAGACGGTTTGACCGAAACTGTGTTCAACCTTATGACAGTGACTGGAAATCTCATTCAAGCTGACAACATAAGGCCGTACGATTACACAAGTCCCTTCGCAGTAGACACTGGCGGACATTCGATCTTCTCATGTGGTCTTACTGTGGACCCCCAATTTCGTCCCGTAATGCCAGATGGACAACCGGATGCTGACAATCTGTTCGCTGCAGGAAGCACATTGGCTGGCTATGACTATCTTGTCGAGAAAAGTGGTCTCGGTGTTGCCCTTGTCTCAGGGTTCTATGCAGGGAAGAATGCAGCCGATGCCGCAAAGGAGGTTGACTGAGTATGGGCGAGGAAGAGGCCTACGAATTCGTCACTTCAACATTAGAGAAGGAAAGAATAGAACCCTATACTCGAGAAGAGAGTGAAGTAGTTCACTCAGTGCAGCAATGCATCAATTGTGGAATATGTCTCAGTCACTGTCCAGTCGTCGCTGCAGTTGGCATATATCGGTTCAGCGGGCCGCGTAGTATTGCAGTAGAGCTGAGTCGATCACCTCCAGAGTTCTGGGCCACAGGAGATACCATATACCTCTGCACTGGTTGCGGTACATGCATGGAGGTGTGTCCCAAAAACGTCAACATCCCTGAGATTGTCAACATGATGAGATCTAGGATATTGCGGTTCCGTCCAGACTTGGTGCCCAAAGGATTGCATGTTGTGAGAGAGACAATTCTTGAACACAATCTCGCTTTTGTACCTCTGGAGGACGTTGAGGATAAGACAGAGAGTCGCGACATGAGGCTAGAGCACTACGGACTTCCTCTGATCGAGACCCCTGAAGAAGCCAAGAGTGAGGTCCTATATTATCCGGGTTGTCAAGCAGAAGAACGATCTCAAGAGGTCAGAGAAGCTGCCAAGATCATCCTTGACAGGTTTGAAGTTGGCTTCACGATGCTTGAAGACATGTGTTGCTGCGGACTTCCATCCCGTCTCATGGGAGACAAGGACACAGCTGAGAAACTTGCTTCAAGACTGAAACAAAGGATCGATGAACTTGATATCAAGAAGATTGTGACAACGTGCGCTGGCTGCACTTCTAACATTGGAGATGCAAGCTTCGCCTACGACTGGAATGTGCCGGTTCTCCATTTGGTTGAGTTTCTGACCGATGAAGTCGGAACCGACAAACTGGCAAAAGCGTTCACAAAACCTCGGGGCAAAGAAAAAGTTAAGGTCACTGTTCATGACCCATGTCATCTTATTAGACACACTTCACGTCAGCTCATGGACAAGGCGCTTCTTCTTCTCGATTTGATTCCTGACGTGAAGGTTGAAGTATCTACGGCAGCTGACTCCTGTTGCGGTGGCGGTGGACTCGTGGCTTATCACTCGAAGGATGTTTCCAAGGCAGTTGTTAAAGAGAATCTGGAGGCCATTAGATTGCTGGAAGCACAACGGGTTGTTACTCCATGTCCCCTTTGCACAGCACAGTTAGAAGACAATCTCTTCCAAAGTGGCAGTTCCATTGAAGTGGATGATCTGACCGTTTTCATTGCTCAACGGCTATCAAACAAGGGATGAGTTCAATATGTTAGACGGAAAGACAAAGAGCGGAATGGCAGAAAGACTCGCGAGTATTGTTGGTTCTGACAATGTTACCTTGCTAGAGACAGATGCAGTATTGAACGCACATGACGCCTGGCCTTTGAGTGAAGCGAAGATACGAACAGGGGAACTGTTGCCGATAGCAGACGTAATAGTCTTCCCTGAAACTGCCCAAGAGGTTGCCGAGATTCTTGCTGTTGCTTCGGAAATGGAAGTTCCCGTAGTTCCTGTTGGTGGAGGTGCTGGAACATGCGGTGGGACTCTGCCAATCTACGGAGGAATCCAGCTCGATCTAAAACGAATGGACAAGATTCTGCACATAGATGAGAAGTCAATGCTTGTCCGAGTTCAGGCTGGTGTCATTGGAATTGAACTCGAAGAGGAAGTGAACCGTTTAGGATACACTACCGGTCATACCCCGACGTCACTTCGTGCATCAAATGTAGGGGGTTTCATAGCCACAAGATCTGGAGGTTCGATGTCTTCGCTCTATGGAAAGATCGAGGATTTGACTCTCGGGCTTGAAGTCGTTCTACCCAACAGTAAGATTATCAGAATGAAACCCATGCCACGTCATTCTGTGGGACCGGACCTTAGACAGTTGTTCATAGGTTCTGAAGGAACCCTTGGAGTCATAACTGAGGCAACACTCAGACTCTTTCCGAGACCTGAACTGCGTCGTTTTCGAAGCATGGCTTTTCCTGACGTTCACAGAGGTCTAGAAGCTATCCGCAGAATCTTCAGAGACGGAATCACACCTTCGGTTGTGAGGCTCTATGACCCTGAGGACACGGCCATCAGTATGAGCAATCATTTTGAGATTCAAGATGGAGATTGTATGCTCCTCCTGGCATTCGATGGTCTGAGGGAGATTGTTGCATTAGATGAGGAGAAGGCAGTAAAGATCTGCCTCGAACATGGTGCAAAGGACTATGGCGAGGGCCCATCAAAACGTTGGTGGGAACATCGGTATGACATGTACTATCCCACAGAACTGACAACATCTGGCTTCTCAATAGGAGATACCATAGACATTGTCGCACCTTACGACAAGCTTGAGACGGTGTACTATTCAATGAAGGCAGCTATGGAGAAACATGATGCTTTTGTGATGTCACATTTCTCTCACATGTATCAAAATGGTGGGAGCATCTACATGATCTTCTTCACTTCTCAGCGAGATGCCAAGACTGCTTGGGAAGTCTACAAAAGAATCTGGGATGATGGAGTTGCTGCTTGTCTCAGAGAGGGCGGCACGATGAGTCATCAACATGGAGTAGGTCTCTCCAGAAGCACCTACACGGAAGATGAATTGGGCTCTGCATTTCTTGTGCTGAAGATGATCAAGGCGATTCTCGATCCAATTGGAATCATGAATCCCGGGAAGTTAGGTCTGGGGGTTAAAGAATGACAGACTCGGAAAAGACTGCACAACAGGTGCGGATGTGTGCGGCATGTCCTAAGATGTGCAGACATGTATGCCCCACATTCTTTGCATGGCGGTCAGATTCTCCGACACCCCATGGGCGGGCTCTTCTCCTTCACCATGACAATCTTGGACTCAGACAGCTTGATGAGCGAGCAGTTGAGGTAATCTACCAGTGTTTGGAATGTAGCCACTGTCTGACTTGGTGTCTGCCTGAGATAGATATCGCAACCATTGTTGAAGATGCTCGCAGGATATTGGTTTCTCAGGATCGATTTCCAAAAGGCTTGGAAACCATTCGCTCTTCCGTCCTGTCAAATCACAATCCGTTTTGTGAACCACACGAGAAGCGAGTTGCCAAGATCAGATTCAAGAAGACTAAATCGGCTGACGTAATCTACTTCACAGGTTGTACTGCAGCCTACCGAGAACACGGAATTGCCAATGCCAGTATCGAGGCTCTTAAGGAGTTCGGGTTCAACGTTTCAATCCCTGATGACGAGTGGTGCTGTGGGTCTCCGTTGCTAAGGACTGGCTTCACTTCCGAAGCTCTCGAACAGGCTCGACACAACGTTGAGATTCTCAACGAAATGAGTGGAGAGACTATCCTTACAACTTGTCCTGGCTGCTACCGTGTTCTAACACAAGATTACCCCGTCAATGATTTGAGGATTGAGAAGCCAGTCATGCATCTAAGCCAGTTTCTTGCAAAACACATTGACAAGGTGCCAAAAGGCAATCTCGCCGGTGGAGTGACCTTCCACGATCCATGCCATCTGGGGAGACACTGCGGTGTCTACGAAGAGCCAAGATTAGTCATCGAGCGAATCACAGGTGAGTCCGTGAAAGAGATGGAGCGTAGTCGCGACAATGCAATGTGCTGTGGTAACGGAGCGGGTTTCAGGACACTATTCAGCTCTCAGGCCAAGAAGATTGGTGGTGAGCGAGTCAGACAGGCTGCATTGACAGGATCACGTTACTTAATCACTGCATGTCCATTTTGCAGGAACCTCCTGGCCTCTGAGGCAGGAGAAACACTCGAAGTCCTAGATCTCCCAGAGCTAGTGATGACTGTTTTGAGAAAGAGATGAAACTGGCCGTAACCGAAGATAGATTAAGCCGCCATTCAGCTGAATCTCTGAGTTTCATGGACACTGAAGACATGCTCCGTTTGAAGGTTAAGTTGCTGACAGCGGGAGCGCGGCTACCTGAAGGTGTATCGAGTGGACGAAGAGGCGGCGCTGGTCCTGTCAGAGGACGCTACTTTGTTCTCCCCAGTGGCCGCTCTTGCGGAATCCCGATCCGACGTGGAGCAGAAGCAGAACGCTTCGGTTCCGCACCCTTGGAGCCAACTGAAGATCCGACAATCTGGCTCTATGACAGCTCCGTAGAACTACGCATGATTGAGAAACCTGATTTTCTTGGTCTCACAACTGAGGACGGTCTTCCATACTCGCAGATTGCACTTCTTCACTGCACCGATTGCTTGGCAACAACAGTCTACCAGAGCTGCAGGTATTGGGATGAAGGCACTCAATGTGCTTTCTGTACTATCCCAACATCGCTAGAGGGAGGAGATACGATACTCGACAAGAGCCCTTCCCATATAGCGGAAGTAGTAGACTCCGCAGAGAAGAGGGGCATCATTAGACATGTTCTTCTCACAACTGGCACTCCTGAAGGAGAAGATATGGGGACTACCAGAATGGTGAACATCATTCGGGAAATCCGGAAATCAAGTGAGATTCCTATTGGTGTCCAGTTCGAAGCACCACACGACATTTCGCTCATCGACGAAGTCGTCCAAGCAGGTGCAAGTGCCATCGGCATTCACATAGAAAGTGCTGATGAAGCTGTTCGCGAAAAGATGTGTCCAGGAAAGCATCAACATGCATCCAGAGACCTGTACATCAGAGCATGGAAACATGCTGTAGGTCTCTTGGGCAGAGGGAATGTCAGCACCTTCCTCTTGCATGGTCTAGGTGAAGACACTCAGCTTACGATGAACTTCATCGATGAGATTGCCGAAATCGGTGTCATGCCCATTCTTGCACCAGTTAGACCTGCACCCGGCAGTCATCTGGCCAACTACATTCCATCTTATGTCGGTGACCTGGATGGGTCTCTGAGAACCTACAAGAATCTTGGAAACGCTCTCTACAAGTGGGGTCTCAACCCGGACTCTTCGGTGGCAGGTTGTCAGAGTTGTGGTGGCTGTACACCTATTCATGAAGCCTACGACTGGGCTGCTTCTCTATAGATAGTGTCGATATGGGGTCTTAACCAGAAACTTATGTATCATCGTCGTTAATTGCGTTGAGACGGTTCATGTCAGACCTATCAGCCGAAGAGATTCGGATTGTCGAGTTCGGAGAGGAAGACGCAGAGGAGCTTTCCGAGTTGTTCAGAGCCGTCTGGCTCTTGGCTACGGATTACCCTGAAGCTTGGCGCAAGAAGAGAATGTATACAAGGGACCAGGTTGTTTCCGACATGCGAAATGGCTACCACTATTTTGGGAGCCGACTTCAAGGGAAGATAGTTGGTGTGTACAAGGCCAAGATCACTGAGAAGGGACTGATTGGTGAGCAACAGACAGTGGCTCCTGTCTGCAGGGGCACGGGTATGGCATCTGCCATGTACATTCAGTTCATTGAATACGGTAGGAAACACGGATGCCAGCGAGTCTATTGCAACATTCTGGCCGGGCAGGATGCTGGGGAGCGGCTAATGCAGAAATTCCAATTCCGTCCTTGGGGAGAGCCATATGAGCAACATCCAGGTATGTTAGTCCAACTCTACGAAAGGCCACTTGAATAACCACACTCCTTTTTACTCCCACCCTGGTTTCATCCGGACGGCAATATCCTGACCAGAAGGTGCGCCCTTCTCAAAGAAACGAGGTTCACAAATGCAGACTGCTCCTATTCTAGTTGATGGCGAAGAACGAGATACAGGGGACTACGTACTGTTTCCTGACATGGACAAAGTGATTGCAGAACCTGGTTTAGCTATTGCTCTTCAGATGCAAAGCGCAGCCCATACGCACCGGCTTGTCTTCTCATATCTTCCTCAGCTTATTCCATCCAGCTCTGCAGAAATGATGTACCTTAGGGATTACAGAAAGCATCATGGAACACCGAAGTATACGAAGGACGAACTCGACGACATAGTCTACGCCAAGATTTCCCAAGCTCGCGAGATCGATATCGCAGAAGCCATCCGGGCAGGCTCAAGAGACCATCTCAAGTTGTTCAATCCTTTCAGCCTTGATGGTCAAGGGGTAACGTTGGATAATAGGATCGATGCTCTGTTTGAGGCACTAACTGCGGTCAGAAATAGGTCCCAAGAGGTACGCGACATAACAGTTCGTGAGGGCACTCCTGCTAGCACTTTCGACTGGACATGGGATATGTTCACGGAATACTTGGAGAAGCATACATTCGAGCTTTGGGGCGAGGAGCTAGATGTTAGAGAAGCGCCTGGAAGGGATGGAGGCAGGAATTACCAACTGAGAGAACCGTTCGGTGTTTCGTGCTTGTTTACTCCCTACAATGCACCGTTGGCCCTAGGCATTCTCAGCATTACATCGTCAATATTGGCCGGAAATGCAACAATCCTAAAACCTCCTTCCAAGGTCCCACTCAGCACTATCCTCTTGGGCCGCTCATTCATGAGAACCTTTCTTGACATGGATCTCCCTGCAGGTATGCTTCAATTGCTTAATGGCGGTGGTAAACCGCTGATGAGGCGATTCATGCATGATGATGGAGTCAACGCCATTGTGTGGTATGGCGATAGTGACAGAGGTTTCGATATCTGGGCTGATGCAGTAAACAGAAGAGTGCAGATGGCTCCGGAGCTTGCGGGAAGTGATGCTTGTTTGGTATGGGGCAATGATCTTGATCTGGAGTCAGTTGCCAAGCTAGTGGTTAGAGGACGGTTTCTTGGCAGTGGGCAGGCATGCTTAGCGATCAAGCGCCTTTTGGTTCAGAATACACTCTTCCATGATCTGCTGAGGTTACTCATCGAGGAGGCTGAGAAACTCAATGTTGGTCGTCCATCTGATCCCAGTACTGATCTTCCTCCTGTGGGTCTGACTGCACTTTATCTGCTGCTAGATCAGATGAGGGATGCTTTGGCTAAAGGAGCTGAAGTGCGGACAGGGGGTTCTCGTTGTAACTACTTGGACGAGGATGACCCGGCAGGGTTGTTCTACAGGCCTACGATCCTGACTAATGTAAACCTCGATATGCGGATTATGAATGAAGAGGTCTTTGCCCCGGCCCTGCCTATACTCACAGTAGATAGAGTGGAGACCGCGATTGCAATTGCCAATTCTACACGTTTTGGTTTGAGGTCCTCCTTGTTTACCAATGAGATTGAATTAAAACGAAAGTGGGCTAAGGAGATACAAGCAGGGGGCGTGACCATAATGCAGGATCACCTATACTTCGATCCCCATATGCCACACCTAGGGGGCTACAAGGATTCAGGGATAATTGGTGCCAAGTACTTTCCTGTGATGCTCACGAGAATGAAGTATATTCACACTGGTCCTGGCTCTGAGCTTGTTTGAATGGGACTCAAAGATGGACGAACAAATGGACAGAATCGACGGGCTATCTAAGAAGATCTGGCTAGAGGCCTTGAGAGTCCTGTCTGAGCATAGGGCCACGCGAATTTCGATGCGTGCGCACCTTAGAAAATGGACTGCAACCATGGGGTACGACAAGAGGACACGATCTCTGGTTGAGACCCTAGTAATGGGCACAACAAGATACCGGAACACGATTGATTTCATTATCGCAAGAGTATCACATGTCACCGGCAAAGCACGTTTCAATACGTGGGAACATGGTGTGCTTCGACTTGTCCTATTCACTTGTCGGTGGTTGGGTCAAGATTTCAACAAGATTCTCGGATTTCTGGAGGGCGACTATCTACATGTTCAAAAACTGGCAAAGTTGGCAGTGACTTTCGATCTTGAACGAGCAGCATCTCGACTAGATGAGATAAGTATGTACAGCATTCTTCTCTCGCATCCAAGCTTCATTGTCGAGACACTGTTCGAGAACCTTTCAAAAGAAGATGCGATATCGTTGATGAAAGCCAACAATGAATCTCGAATCGTCTATCTGAGACCAAACATGCTATCACCTGACCGTCTCGCAGTTGAAGACCTCGCCAAAGAGACCTCTCTTGAAATCTCCAAGGATAGTGACATTACGGGTCTCTACAGAATTGAGGGAAGTGCTGAACGCATCGTAACTTCAGAAGCATATACCAAAGGGCTAGTCATTCTACAGGACAAGACTAGCGTTATTGCTGTGAAGGCATTGTCGCCCTTGCATGGTGCGACAGTATGGGACGCTTGTGCAGCTCCAGGAATGAAGACTCAGCTCATAGAGGAATCAATGGACGAAACGAGTCGAGTTGTCGCTTCTGATGTCCACGTTGATCGTCTAAGAACAGCGCTGGATCAAGCGAAGCTCTATGGTATGAGAGGCGTTTCTTGGCTCTTATCAGATAGCATCACTTGCCCAGTTGTAGGGGCATCCCGAATCCTCATCGATGCGCCATGCTCTTCAACAGGTATGCTACGTAGCCATCCATCTCTCAAGTGGCGTTTGAACAAGGAAATGCTTCTGTCTCTCATGACGATACAGAATCGGATCTTGGACGGAGTAATCAGTGGATATGCGGAGAGACCGGGAACTGAAATTGTCTACGCGACGTGTTCCATACTCCCTCACGAAGGCGAATCACAAATAGACTCAACCATGGATCGACACAATGTAGAACTGCTGGATGCATCTCCCTACGGTAGACCAGGATACTCGGGATTCAAGTGTTCTAGCAAAGTCCGCAGATTCTTTCCTCATACTGACGGAACGAACGGGTTCTTCCTCGCGCGACTGCGGATTACTGGCTGATTCTTCGTTGGACAGAGTCCATGACCCTTCGAGCAAATTCCCGGTCGTCCTTGAAGCTCCATGGAATGTCAAAGAACCGTTTCTGAGCACTATCTATTGCTTCAACTTCTCTACTCACGAGAGCTCGGAATACAAGCTTCGTCCAAGTGAAGCAGGCGCTCTCTTGGAAAGACTTTGCGTGTCCAGACTCTGACACGAAGCTTGTTAGATATACAAGGCCGGCCTTCGGATTTCCTAGCATTAGATCTGCGAGAGCGGCCATACAAGCAAATGTGATTGCGTTCTCGAGCATGCCCGAGTTCAGATAGGTCTCAGCTCCCTCTCTGTATTCAGTTGCTTTTTTCGAATACAACTGCCTACCATCTACTACCACGAGGTCTCCTTGCTCTTCTCTCTCAGCCTTCCTGAGCTTGACTCCCCCAAGAATACTTGCTTTGAGTTCTGCCTGCATGTCCACAATGTCTGATCTCTCAATGGACTCCCTCATTGCCTTAACGAAATCGGTACCAGCCTGAGCCAAAGCTCGCTTGATGATTGGGTTCTTGAGCGAAGCATCACCGGCTGCAACTCCTTCCTCGAAGATGTTTCTGGCGTAACGAAACAGGTCGTATGCTTTTTCGTTGAGATGAATCTTCACAGCGAAATCGATGGCTTTTACGTAGGCCATTATCGCATTGTCAGTTTCGCCCAGATTTTCAAAGTGGGTTGCCGAGTCGATTAGCCATGGAAAGGCGTCAGTGCTCTCTGTTCTGATTGAATCCTGACCCCTGGAAAGAGATCTATAGGCATCGACGCATATCACAGAAAGGTCCTGATTAGAGCACTTTGCTGTCATTTCACCGACAGGAAGCACGACGTTTCTTAGGCGGCAAGTATAGCCCGCCTTCGAAACCTCAAGCCAATCGCACCTCTCGTCCGCGGTCACCCTTTGCATCCCATTCGACTTGTTGCGAATCCCAAATTGATGGTCGTTCGCTTGCAGGATAATCGTGATATCCGCTAAAAAAGGAATCCTTGCTGCATTTGACCAAGCGGTATCCTTAACTACACAATATCTGGCGACATGTTCGAGGTTCTCACCCTGAGTGACGATGATTCGGAGCTTGCCATTATAAGAAGGAAGAAGATGGCAAAGATAGTGGCAAGAGAAAAGCAACTCCAGGCAACAAAGGAAAAGGAAGAGAAGATTGAAGCCGAGCGCTCCAATCTTCTGAAGAGATACCTTGCGTCGGATGCATATGAATACCTCAAACGTCTGAAGAAGAATCAACCTGGAATAGGCAATCGTGTTGAAGAAATCATCTTGTATCTCATAGTCTACAGGGGGTTGAGACAGACCATAAGTCAGCTTGATGTGAGGTACATTGAGCGACAGATAAGGGGAGAAGGTCCCAAGATTAGAGTTCAAAGGAATGGCGAAACATCCGATTTCGGCGCCTATGTTAAAGAAGCGATAAGAAAGGGGACGAACAAACCGTCTGACTGAGTTCAGGAGGCTAAAGGGCTCTCGACTTCCAGTCTCTGATTCTGTACTGCAATTCCTCTACGTCACCTGGCTTGTTCTTCCACGTTCCTGCTGTCCTACGCATTTCGAAGACAAGTGAACCTCCTCGGCTCAGTTTCTGCTCTAGAATATCGACTGCAGTCTCGAGAGCTTCCACGATACCTTCTCTGCCCTCTGCTTTGCCCACAATGTCAACAAGCGAATCGAAGATTGCGGGAGGGTCCAAGGAGCGCCACTCTTCCCTCGGAATCTTGACCTCTCGATGACGAGCAGCTGGAACCACAGTATGTTCATCATCCAATTCAACTTCTCCGGCAGCCTGTAGTGCATCAACAATCTCGTAGGCCTGATGTACGTCGGTGACTAAGACGGATGCAATCTCTTCAAGTCTTATACTCCGTTTTGCCAGAACTAGATTCAAGACCTTGCATTGAGGGTCGCCCACTTCTAATAGAACCTCCCTCAAGGCATTGAGAGACTCTGGTTTTTCATTCAGGACTGCTGTTGCTGCTTGTGAAAGCACTTTGAGTCCATGTTCGAGCGAAGAGACAGATGTTCTCAAAGAAGTCAACTCCTCTTCCTTACTGGTATCTTCGGAGGGCTCATGCTTATGCGACAGCGCTTTGGTCTGGGCCGCTCTCATGTCTCGCATGTCATGGCCTACCTTCTCCAATGCTGCCTTGTACCGATTGGCATCCCCTCTCAGAGTTTGAATCTCCAGATCCTTGGAGGCAAGAAGATCTTCGAAGCGTTTTGCGTCTTCTGCCAGCTCATGTGCCCGTCTCTGAGCGCCACTCAACTGTGCTTGTAGAACCTCTATCTTCTGGTTCAAGCTCTGGATCGTGATTAGCTGGTCTCTCAATCTCGCTTCAAGCTCAGACAATAAACATTCACCTTTACATAGGCTCAGATGCCAACTATTATGTAACTCAAGATAAGGTGATTTATGCTGGAGTACAAACGTCGAGATAACAGGAGACAGTCTTTCCATGGAGCTTTTTGACGCGCACACGCATCTAGACATGAAGCACTTCAAAAACGACCTTCATAGAGTTCTAGAGAGAGCACGTGCTGCAGGTGTACAAGGGCTTGTGAATTCCTCGATAGGTCCTGGATCATTTCGACGAACATTGGGCATAGTCAAGAAATATCCGGATTATGTGTATCATTCCCCGGGATGTTCAGTCTCCCAATTGACCGAGGACGATGCTGACGCCATAGACATCCTAATTAGAAAGTACAAGGACCAGATTGTGGCCATTGGAGAAGTCGGTCTCGACTATCACTGGGTTCGTGACAGTGAAGGCAGAAAGGCCCAAGAACCCCTTTTTGTGAGATTCATTGATCTTGCTGACGAACTAAACCTCCCCCTTGTAGTTCACTCACGGAAGGCCGAAGCAGAGGCCCTCAGAATACTCGAGAGACAGTTTCAGGGTGATGTTCTGATGCACTGCTTCGATGGAACCTCTGATTCGGCCAAGAAGATACGAGACCTGGGGTGGAAAATCACGCTCCCCACCAACTTCAGGAAGTATCGGAATCGCGTTGAGGCGACAGCAATCCTCCCCCTTGAACAGATTCTCTTGGAGACTGACGGTCCTTATCTCTCACCCACCGAAGGCCGAAACGAACCGGCTAATCTTAGCATAGGTTGCACAGACCTGGCCGATCTTCTTGGACAACCAGTCGAAGATGTGGCAAAATCAACCACACAGAACTCAAGGCGCTTCTATGGTGTCTAGGACGCCCTCATGCAAAGGACCATATGAGAAGTATGAGTATTCACAATGTTGGAAGAGACGAACGATGTACAAACGAAAGTTCATTGATGTTGACGAATCAACTCTGAAAAAACCGGTCGCTATAGTTGGCCTTCCTGGAATCGCTAACGTCGGAAGAGTAGCGGTTGAATCATTAGTTGAATCTCTTGATGCGGTTCATTTCATGGATTTCTTTAGTGATGACTTTCCGCCTAGAGTCATAGTAAAGGATGGAATCTCGGAGTTTCCCACTTCGTCAATGTATCTCTATCGTGCGGCACCTGATGAGCCCAACGATGTTATCCTTCTCACCGCTGAATACCAGCCATCGTCAGGACAAGGAGTATTCGCATATGCAGACTTTGTCGCCCAGGAATTCGCGAAGATTGGGGTTTTGGAAGTCTTTGCAGTTGCTGCTTATGAACAAGGATACGAAGACTTTCTTGGCACATTTCCTGCGGGTCCGCGAGTCTATGTTTCTGCATCTTCCCAAGATCTTCTTAGAAGGATTACGGCCATTGATGGCTTTGCTGTGGCGATGAACGGTGTCATTAATGGTGCCAATGGTGTTATTCCGGCGTGGGCCGCTAGTATGTACAACATGGAGAGCGCATGTCTTCTCGGAGAGACTATGGGTGTCATCAAGATGGACTTCAGGGCTGCAAAGGCCGTGCTAGATAAGCTAGGTCAGCTTATTGGACTCAAGACCGATTTCGCATTCCTTGATGAACGTGTCCTGAAGGTTATTCAGTTCATTGAATGGGCTAGAGATGAAGTATCTCAGAAAGGAAGCCGGTCTGACACAAGCGAAAGCCCACCCGACAGGTACATTGGCTAGACTCACTCTACAAGCTCTGGATGCAGAATATCTGTGATCCAGGCGCGACTATCTAGGTTGATATAGAAGTAATGGTCGTCGTGGACCACTTTCACCTGAAATGGGAACCTCTTCGCATGTTTGAGGACACCCTCAGATACTTTGATTGCTGTTCGTTTATCGCAAACTGGACATTTCGCGTATCTCTCGATCAAATCCATTCCCTCTATGTCTTTACCTTCGAATCGGAACTCATGACAAGCGATGCGTCACAATCACCTGGCTTGCTCAGGGCTTTCGCAAAGATCGCCATAATACTCTCAGGATCAAGTGAGGCGAAAGCGTCACTATCGGTTCCTACAATTCGCAAATTCTCGTAAACACCAGATTCCACTAGAACTTGAACCCGTTCACCTTCGTGATTCAACGCGACAATGAGGAATTTGGCGAAGTCTTTGAACTCGCCTTTAGGTCCTCTCAACGATGCTTTGATACGTTCGATTCGGTTGTTATCTATGCATGAAGCTAGGAGATAGGAACGAATAATCCTGTTTCCTACCTTCCTTCGGATGTCCATGAAAGAAAGTGGACTCTCGCCATCGATTTTCAGTGTCCAAGAACGATTCAAGCCTAATGGGCCACCCATCATCCATTTGCTATGTGCAATATAGAAGTTACTTGGCTGAACCATTTGGGCAGCTCCTTGCATGCCCCTGTGGTCATTTCGCCGTAAGTCATCGTGTCCCACGAATCTTTATTTGATGGTAAGCTTACCAAAGTTCCATAAGGTACGTCAGGAGCGGGTTTCATGCTGCAGACAATCGATATGATTATTCGCGAAGTCCATGTGGGCTTGTGGTTCCTTGTAGTGGGGTACTACTTCTTCATCTTCATATTCCTTTTAGCTTTCCGATGGCGCAAGAGCCGAAATCCCTTCCAGCTTGCAATGGCATTGTTCTTCCTGTTCCTGGCTGTAGGCCGGTGTTTCTTCTTCATAGGCGACTTCTACGCAGATGCCACCTCTCTCTATGGCACATTGCCTAGCTACACAGGTCCGTTTCTCCCAGCAACTGATGTTTGGCTTAGAGCAGGTGGATTCTTCCAATGGATGGCCCTTGGTATTCTCGCTGCAACGGCCGGCTTCATGATTTTCGGGAAGCGCTGGGCTGAGATTGGATTCGCTAGTGTTGCAATTGCCATCGGTATTGGTCTTGCCGTTCTACCCTACGCTTCCGTTCGCGACATATCAGGACTATTCGGAATCGGATATGCCCTTTTCATTCCTTTGCTATTCTGGTACCTTGCGTGGCAGTCCGGAGGTATTCTGAGACGTTCCAATTTCGTCCTTGGTTTCGGTTTCCTTATTCTTTTCGCAGGACGGGTTGTGCATGCTGCCCGCCACGTCCTTGCGGACGTGGTGTTTATGAGCGAGACAATCCCTGGGGTCTTGGCACCTGGACTGATCATCATAGGACTAATCCTAATTGCGATAGCAAATGAATGGGCTCAGACCCAATAGCCTCACGAGCTTCGTTTGAGGTTATGAGAATTCATGTGTTGTCAGAAAATGCTTAAGAACTGTACGTGATTGACTAGCCTATCTCCTTCCACTCAAGCATCTTCATGTCCTCGAGTGTGTGCAGCGACTTATTCACTTCCTTTTCTGGAAGCCCAAGCTGATCTGCAATGTCTCTTGCTGTCAACTTGCCTTTGCACATCTTTGCGACATCAAACACCCGCTGAGAGATCTGTCCAAGTCGAACCGACATTGGTGATACTTTCCCCTTGAGAAGGGGCACAATGATCTTCTGTTCAGATGCTCGGCCCATGTCAGTAAGGTTGTCTACTACTGCCTTGAACTTCTCGAAAGGCTCCAAGTTCCCGTCCCAGTTCTCGAGTACACTGGTGTATTCCTTGACGAATTCGTTGTTGACCTCTGCGAGGACTGCCATCGCAGCATTTCCGTCGTCGGTCTTGTCGATTGTTCCGGCAACGATTATGTTCTCCTTCAAAGAGAGACAAATGTTGAATTCACCAAACTCGATGACATGCACTCTGTTTCCGGAGCTCAACTCTCTTCCAAACTGAATTAGGGCTGTAAGAAAGCCAGCAATTAGGTTGGGGTCCAGTTCAGCCTGCCCGTATTTTCTGTCAAGTACGCATAATCCGCTGTCGGCAATCAAGACATAGAGCGCTTGGATCAAAGTGACTCACTCCCAACCGGGGAATCTGCTTGAGGACTTCACATCTTTGTTTATATCAATATTCATGGCATCTTCGTTTTTGCTCCGTCTGGTTTATCAGTAGTCACATCTCGGTGTTTCAGGGAGATCAATCATGGACACAGCCAAGGATGCACGAATTCTAGTCCTAGAAGACGCGCTTAGACGTCTTAGCGAACTTGTGAGCAATAGGAAGCTGAAGTTCCATATTGACTATGCCAAGCTGTCCAAAACCATTCAAAAAGCCGGAACTCTCATCTATGAAGTGAAATACTCCTATCTGGACGCAAAACTGCTTGCTGACCATTCCGCGGTAGGCGGAATTGCTGAAGAGATTGGGGCTTTTGCAGGAACCTATCATGCTGCAGTGAGTGCGATTTCCTTTAGGCCACAGTCATCGAAGGAGACTCTTATCACGGCAGAGGTTGATTACTGCCTCAGAATCGTCGATGGCTTTCGAAGAAGGCTTCTAGATCATGAAGAGGATCCTGGCTTTGCTGTCGACATGATTGTTGTAGAAGTAAGTCAAGTACAGCCACTGGAAGGGTCCAAGAATCTGAAATTGTGCAGGTGCACAGATGGCACCAGAATCTGGCAGATCGTTACTAATCTCGAGGGAATCAGCCCGTCATCGCGTTTGGCTTGCGCACTCCTTCCTCCGGTTGAGATGATGGGAGTAGTCAGTGAGGCGATGTTTCTTGGAGGTGATACGCTGCCTGAATCCATAGGGCTCGGTCCCCTGAAGAATCCATCTTCAAAACTCCTTAATCAGTCACGGGCCCAAGTTGCGCAAATAGCAAAGAGGATGACCTAGCATGAACCTAAAGCTAATCCAGGAGAGATCAAGACAGTTTGAGGAAGCACGCGGGTGGGACAAGTTTCCTGCGTCTCAGGTTTTCGCTCATTTAATCGAAGAGCTCGGAGAGATTTCCCGGCATATTACTGTAAAAGAGGGATACAAAGTCATTGGACTAGGACACGAACTGCCGGATGATTCCTCCCTCCCGCGTGAGTTTGCTCAAGTCTTCTCGTTGTTCATACAACTGGCAAATCACTTTGGTGTAGATTTGGAGGATTCAATAATCTCAGAGATGGATCGGATGAACTCTCGCTTCCCGGAAAAGGAATGGAAAGATTACATGAGTGAGAAGTGAGCCCTTCTACTTCAGTCTTAGTCGCGCATCAAGTGCACTTCTTGCCATGTCTTCGAGATCCTGTGTGGCCGCCAAGAGACCCAGGGCTTTGTTGTGCACTACTTTGATGTTCTTCTCTTGCGCCCATTGAGCGAGCCCGGAAACAAGCGGCCCCAGTGCTGTTCTTGCAGCTTCAACTGTGCCGACAGCCTTTCCAAGCAGCTCGACACCTTGGTCTTTGCGCATACCAGCCTCCGCAACACGTAACCAGACCAGCGCGTGGATCATGTACAATGCATCAAGCATCAATGTGGGCGATTTCGGATTATCTTGGACCTTACGGATCAGTCTATCTTTCCTGCTCTCAAACACTTCCTTGAAGTGACTAAACGCTTTCTTGTCATTTCCTTTGTCGAGCTCGATGATTCCTTTCTGAAGCTTTTCGTCGCTTTCTGACACGATTCAACACCCCGTTCCGGTCTCATGGATTTCTGATTCGACACTATTATGGGTTTCTCCTTTCAACTCTTGAAAAGACGATGTATTACTTCGAGACAGTATGTCTGAGTTCTCGGAAGCTTATTATGAAGCCTTAGGCAAACCAGCGACCTCAATACTGCTTATGAGGTCTTCCCATGGTCCGCACAACGTTCACATACCAAGAGCTGAAGCGCACTAATCACCGTGAGATAAAGCGGCTTCAAGATCAGAAGTTCAGAGCCTTCATACGATATCAGGTGTGGCCTAACCACCCCTACTACCGCCGTCTTTTCAAAGAGCTAGACATCGACCCGTTCAACATTGTTTGCGTGGAAGATTGGGCGAAGTACAACATACCTTTGGTGAGAAAGAGTGAGTACAAGGACCATCTCAGAGAATTCGTTCTTAACCCAACAGAAGTCGATGGAAGCCCTCGTGATCCAGCCGATGTTGTCAAGAATCTTATGGAGTATTCCAAAGAGGCCGGACACTCGGACCTTGCTAAGTTCATTCGGAACAACGGAGCTCGTGTCAAGCTGAAGATAGGTGCAGGAGCCGCGATGGAGCGACTTAAAGAACGTCTTGCACACCAGTACGCACCTTTGCAGTTTTGGCTCAGTTCGGGACGGGCATCAGGCTTGCCGTCCCCTGTCTTTCTTACAAGATATGATAATGAGCTCCTCTACAGCAACTGTGTCAAAGTTGGACAGATGGCTATTGACCCATGGGTGGACAGTGGATGGGAACTGATCAGCATGAATCTCTTTCCTTATGCTCCGCACCTAGGTTGGCATGCAGTCAACTTGGGCCTCAAACAGATGTCAAAGTTCTACGTCGCCACGAGTGCGGGGGGTGCGATTCCAAGTGAGAAGCTGGTCGAATTGGCCGGTGTCTTCAAAGTCAACGGCTTCGCAGGGATGCCCAGTTACATGAGAAACAGATTCTTCCGTGCAATGGCTGAAGCAGACTATGAAGCTCCTGAAAGAGTGGTTGTTGTTTTGGCAGGTGAGAAGATCTATGGTCCAGTCGTGGAAGATATCAAGACAATTCTAGTTGCTAAGGGTGCAAGAGAGGTCCGCGTGGTGGGAGGATATGCTTCTTCGGAGAGCAAGATCTCTTTTGCAGTCCAGTGTGACCTAAGTGGTCCCTATCACAATGTATCCCCTTTGATGCTTGCATTTGAGTCGGTCAAGCTAAACGATGACGGAACCTATGATTTCGTTGGGGAAGACGAATCAGGATATGCGGCATTGTTTCATCTCGATGGTACTGGAACTGTAGTTGAGGGTTTCCTCCTGGGTGACGTGATTTCGAAGCAGGAGCGGGGCAGATGTCCCGTTTGCGGAATGGACGGACCATTCTTCTGGGACGTCGGAAGGACAAATGATGCTGAAGCGCAGATTCAGGTGATAGGTCTGACTGAAAAGACCATCAAGGGTGCCACGGTCAACTTGACTGCTTTGCGGAGTGACCTTCTCGCAATCTCGGGGGTCGAGGAAGTTCAGATAGAAGTCGCCAAGGAAGACATGCAAGATCCTTACAGCATGGACGTACTGAATCTCTATGTGGCATTCAGAGGTTCCGTTAGCTCTAACCAAGCCGCCTTGATTGAAGAACTGAAGAAGATTACAAAGATATCCGCTGAGGTCACTCCCGTTGTTCATGTCATTTCCTTTGAAGAACTTCTTGAACGGGCCGGTGGCATGAAGTTCATGGAGGTAGTAGACTCTAGACCTAAACCTTCATAGAACCGAGCAAAACCTTGGAAGAAAAAGAGGAGGTACCTGGGTCAAGAGACCCATGTACCGTCGAATTCGTTTTGACTTCTGGTCTACCTAAACCTGCGCTTGATATCGGGCTGATTGAGGTATAGAACGATGATTATCGCAATCGCCAGACTGACGTAATCCAGAGGTGGGATGATTCCTACGATAATGTTCAAGATGTTGACAATGATAGCCCATGTCCATGCCCATGACTTGAGAGACCACAGTCCCCAGCCAACAATCAATGATATGAAACCAAGGATTACCATTATCATGCCGAAAACTGCTAACAGTATGAAGAGCATGCCGGCGAGTGTCGCCAATATCCCTGTGACGAGCATAAACGCTCCTCCAAGGAATTGTAGCAGCGCAAGTATAGTCACGCCCAGTGGTCGTTCATCGCTGACGCCATAACCCGCTCCCGGGTCGGCAACTGGTATTTCCGCCAAATGTATTCCTCCTTACACAACATGAATTGTAGAAAGACAACTATTATACAGACTTATAACTCGTTCGCGGATTTGCCCGAAATGAATGAAAAACGCGCTACAGAGTAGTCACAAGATTGTGTTTCTTCACGAACTCGCACAGTACATCTTCGAGATTCGGACGACCTATTTCCTGTAGATCATACCTGACTCTCACACTAGGTTTGTTGATCTTCATTAGTTTTCCAAGGTCTATCGGTGTCCCAATCACAACTGCATCAACGTCGGCTTTGTTGATTGTCTCCTGTAGCTCTTTCATCTGTGTCTTTCCGTAACCCATTGCAGGTAGCACATTCTCGAGATGGTAGTACTTCTCGAATGTATCTTTGATGCTGCCAACTGCATAGGGTCGCGGGTCGACTATTCTGGCGCCTGCTTTCCTAGCTGCAATGTATCCTGCGCCATATGGCATATCGCCATGTGTGACCGTTGGACCGTCCTCTACAATAATCACACTCTTGCCTTTGATCTTCTCTATATCATCAATCAAAAGCGGTGAAGCAGCCTCGATTATTACCGCTTCTGGATTTGTTGCGAGAATGTTCTCTCTGACCTCTTCTATGTCGTCGTAGTCGGCTGTGGTAACCTTGTTGATGATTACAACGTCGGCCATACGTAAATTGGTTTCTCCTGGATAGTATGAAATCTCGTGACCGGGTCTGTGTGGGTCAACGATTGTAATCATAAGATCGGGTTCAAAGAATGGAAAGTCGTTGTTTCCTCCGTCCCAAGTTATTACATCAGCCTCTTGCTCAGCTTGTTCGATTATCCTGTCGTAGTCAATACCCGCATAGAGGGTCACTCCCAGATTGATCATTGGCTCGTATTCTTCTCGCTCTTCGATTGTGCATCTGTACTTGTCCAAGTCCTCAAGCACTTCATATCGCTGAGCAATCTGAGTGGTCAAGTCCGGGTCATATGGCATTGGATGACGAATGTTAACCGGCTTCAGCCCGATGTCTAGCAGTATCTTGTTCACTCTTCTTGATGTCTGACTTTTTCCGCAACCAGTTCTAACAGCGCAGACAGCAATGACCGGTTTTTTGCTCTTTAGCATCGTGGTCCTAGGTCCCATCATTCGAATGTCGGGGCCGAGGCTGTTGACCCATGCAATCTTGTGACCTACGGTGTCATAAGATAGATCTGAATATGCAAGAATGCATTGTTCCACATCGAACTTGTCAACCAACTCCGGCAACATCTTTTCGGGATAGATTCGGATTCCTTCAGGGTATAGGTCTCCTGACAATTCCGGAGGATACTTTCTATCTCCTATTCCCGGAATCTGCTCGGCGGTGAAAGCAACTACTTCATATCTATCGTTGTCCCGAAAATGAACATTGAATACGTGAAAGTCGCGACCCGCTGCTCCTAAAATCACCACTCTCGTTCTGGTCATGTCAATGCTAGCCTCTTTGTGAGTCTTCGATACAATTGAGAGAGGCTTCATGTGGTCGTTAAGATATTATCGGTTCAACGATTAATCCCGTGAGCTTCGATGTTTGACCAAGTCGGCTCAAAGCAAATCAATCGAAAAGGAAGGTACATTCAGGACAGGGCGGAGAGTCGGGGCAAATCTGATTCCAGAGTAGGCAATGCTTCACCCGCTTTCTCATAAAAGACCAGTGGGAAGATGTACTGCATGTGTACAACGATCATCTCCTTTAAGGAGTGATTCAGTCAATTCGACCTCCACTGGTTGTTCCAGTATGCCCTCCCAAAGCTGCTTTACCCATCCTCCAGAACAGCAACAGAAGGTTGGCGATATCTGCTCCTTGCTCCTTTTCACGAGAGAGCAATGGCAATAAGCCAGACGTCTCTCCTCGTCAGTGGTAGCTTTCTCAAAGGCCTTTGGATCATAGGGGACCTTCGTTACATAGACTATATTGCCTTCTCGGGTTGGATAATCATAGAACGAGCCTCCGCCCCAAGATTTGTCTTTGCGCATCACTTCAATTAGGTCGTCAAGATTTCCAGTTCGTTTGAACTCGGCCCTCATCTTCTTTATTCGCGTCTTTGGATATGTATGCGGACAAGTTTCAACCATTATTTCATTTCTGGTCTTGTCGTCACATAGACTATCTAGTCTATCCATGGCCGATTTTATCCAAATAGTGCGCTGCTCTTTCGCGCTCTTGCCTGCGCCCGATGGTAATTGATCCCACCCCTTCGCTATGCTTGATCTCACTTCCATGTTTGTATGGCGGTCCAACCTTTCAACGAATCTACGAAACCATTTCATTCTCCTAGCCTCGATAGACAGGTAGTGGTTTACAGGTGATGAGGATGTGTGATGTAGATCCGAGAGGATGTTTTTGTCTTTATAGCTCGTTCCTTCCGAGCACGACTGTCCTCACTTATCGGAAGTATCGTCCATGCTTCTTTGAATTCTATACCACGGACTGATGTTGGATCCTCCGTTTGCGAATTCGTGGACATTTTGCTGACTAAACCCTTCGATATTTCGAAGAACACTTCGGTTAATGGTAATCTCGAATAATGTGCTAATATTATCGGAAAATCGCACTGATAACACATAGGTATATATGTAACCTACAGGAATGAATCTGGAAGCGACCCGAGAGGGGGCTAGAGCGTGAAGCTGGTTGATCTGAGCCGGGAACTAATTAGAGTACTGAAGGAGACTTACCCGGCAGGCAAGCGCAGTGATGTCATTGCCAAAGATCTAGGCGTGCCCAAGCGAAGGGTGTACGATGTCATTGCAGTATTGAAATCCCTCGACATGGTAAGAACCAGTCGAAGGTACGATGGTACAACCGTTACCTGGATTGACCGCTCAGAGGATTTTGTAAGTCGAGCTGATTATGACGCAATAAGAATGAATCTTGATGAGGTCAATGTAGCCAGAAAGGACTTGCAGGTCCAGGTAGCGGAGCTCAAAGAATCCCTCCGCGTAACCAAGACCAAGCTTCGGACAGATGTGCCAACTGTTGAGGCATCCGATCGTATGGTATTTCACACGACTCAGCTTCGAATTAGACCACTCTCCTCCAACGGGATAAAGCGAGTTCGCGACTCAGGAATGGAAGTGCTAGTTGAGACTAACGAGGCCGGAATGCTTGTCGATCCTGCAGAGACTGAATCGGATGAAAAAGAGTCTCTCATCAAGAGCCTTCAACGAGTCTAGATTGGATGACTATTCTGCAAGCCTTAGAGAAGCATTGCTACCACGCCGTATAGTTTCAAGCTCATCTAGAGCGTCCTCATTCTCAATCCTTCCTATGATGTTCACAGGGCTGAACGTCTGCATGTCTCTTGTATAGATACAGAGTGAATCACCTAGCGGCATGTAGGCGATATCAGCTCGCTTGACGTCCTTTGTCGGTTTCTGGTTTCCCTTTCCAATGGTAAGGATGATCTTCATTTCGCCCTTTAGCATTGCCGCTCGTCCTTCAAATGGCAAGCGAAACTTGATCTCCTCAACTATTCCTGGTGCCAACACTCTGTCAATGGTTCCACGAAGAATCAAGCCGCCTTCGAACTCTAGTTCGATGGGTACGTCACTTTCTTCCATTGTGACATCATTACTTGTTGATGAGAAGTGGTTCATAAAACCTACGATGATTCTGCTGGCGAGGTTCCTCAATTGCAAGAGACTAATTGGCTCTTCAGATTCTATATTGTATAGACAGGTTCAGTAATGGTAATCAAATGGCGGGGCAGATGGATTTTCAACTACTAGCCTTCTTCATGAGTCTCCTCGGCATTCTGTTTCTTCTCATCGTTGAAAGAAGTAAAGTCAGTAGCGAACCGAGTGGTTTCCTTCGAGGACTGGCTTCGTCACCCCGAATCATTGGTCTCCTATACATGCTGTTCATCGTTACTCTGCATCTTTGGGTGGCATTCATCGCTGCAGTGATTCGCTATCTGGCTTTGGCGTCGGACCCTATGGTCGATCATTTCTATCGCAATTTGGCTATTGTGGCTGTTAGATCGGACATTCTCTTGGCAGCTGTCTCCTTGAGTGCGAATGAGGCCGCTGGAGTCGGACTAGTGCGGAGTGTGTGAAAACGCAATCATCAGTCGAGAAGCGTCACTGAAAATACTTAATTGGCTACGAGCAAAGCAGACTGTTGGAGCGGACAAGGACTGGATACCTCGAACCTTGATGTGGCATTTGTCATTGACACTACCGGCTCGATGCGCGATGACATTGATGCTGTGAGAGACAGTTTGTTTGAGATTGTTGACACGATAACAAGAAGAACCGAAGACCTCGCTATTCGTTTTGGGCTCGTATCATATCGGGACCATCCGCCTCAGGACAAAAGCTATGTTACGAAGGTCTATGACTTCACGTTCGACATCAAGAAGATCCACAAGCAGATATCCAGATTGAAGCCGTCTGAGGGCGGAGACATCCCAGAGGCTGTAGCTGATGGGATCTATGATGCGCGCACGAAGCTTTCATGGTCAGATAGCTCCTACAAAGTACTGGTCCTCATGGGGGATGCACCACCGCATGGACGAGAATACAACAACCTTACCGACGACTACTTTCCAGATGGCTGTCCAATGGGTCATGATCCAAAGGAAGAGATGCAGGCTCTCAAGGGCATGTTCGGCAGCACGGTATTCGTCTTTGTGTGCGGCTGCAATCCACTAGTTGAGGACTCATTTCGTTCTATAGCAGAATCAGTGGATGATGGACGCTACTATAGTCTTCACGAGGCCGATCTTATTCCAAGAGCCATCCTTCAGATTCTTGAAGATGTTGGAGATCTTATCGAGGCGGACCGAAGAGTCCTCGCTCACTACGAGAGTCATGATGGATCGTTTAGCCTGCCTGAGGCAGCATCTGAGTTGGACCTGGAACTACGTGATCTAAAGACCTCCTTATCACGTCTACTCGAATTGGGTCACATTCCGAGGTGGCCCAGAGGCCGGCCGTTGTCACCATCTCAAATGGGACTGATCGTTCAGCTGGGCAAAGTACCCGACGCCCTGTTAGCAGGACGTCCATTCAAGTATCGGTTGAAAGTGCGAAATCCAAGTTCTGCAGTGATTGGGATTAGGCTTGTTGTATCGCTCATCACTGATGAAGGGGTTTCTGAGGTAACGAATGAACCTCATGAAATAGGTCCTCGCGCCGACCAGTATCTTGATCTTGAGTTGGTGCCTATGACTGAGGTTGAAGGTAAAGCAACTCTGCGAGTCGAAGTGTTCTATGGCTCGACTTCAATTGCCAGTGGTGCACATAAAGTACGCCTCTATTTGCAACAGGGTTAGGTCCTGGGTCCCAATTGCATGTCAGAAGTGTAGTCAGGATGTAATATCCTTAATCGATGAAAGAAGATAGCTCTCGAACAGACTTGCCGAGAATAGCTCTATTGGGACCACTCGTGTATTGGTCAATTCAAGAGTATCAAAGAGTCTCTCGGCATCACTGTCTGATTCAAATCCGATGAAATCAAGTCGAATGGCGTCGGTCCTTCTGATGGATCTCAAGAACGGTCGAAGATTCTCTTCCTCTTCATCTGGTGCAGTTGTTATTACGATTGCGAGAGTTGGTTTCTCTTCGCCAAAGTCCTCCACAAGCTCTGCGATTGTCCTGAGAGCTTCGCTCATCTTTCCTCCTGAGGAGGTCTCTTCAGCAATGTCCATAGTGAAGAAGACCAACGACTGAAGCACCTCTTCAGACTGCATGTCTTCCTCGAATTCCAGGTGTGTTTGAATCTCATGTCCTCTCTGAATTGTGAACTTTGTCGCCTTGTCTCCGATTGAGACTACGGCTAGCCGACCACCTGAACGGTTTACCGACAAACTCTGGATTGCCACCAACGACATGATTGTGGCCAATTCCTGCCTCGTTATCATGTCGCCTAGATTGTTGAGAAACTCATCTACTCCATGTACTCTACTGATCAGAGATGAGAGCATGTGTCTCAGATAGAATGGAGTCTTCAGAGGAACGTCTCTGTGTTGCATCCCCTCACTATGGATGATTGCCAGAATGAGGTTGAATTCCTTGAAGGACTCCGCTGGCCATATTGACATCCCATCAACAGAAAGCTTGGCGATACGTCCAGGATCTAGTTGTGGAGATGACTTGACCAGCGTCAACGAGATCATATGACTGTCTCTTCCTATCCATACTTTGGCTCCCTTCCCCACCAACCGTCCGTCCAGTCTTCTCTGAATGTCTTCTTCGTTCATTCTGAGATATGAATACGTTTCTCCAGAAGCAGAAGGCGCAGACTCTTCGAATGCAAACATCGCATTACTGATTTCATCTGCCTTGCCAGTGATTCTTACCAAGTCAACGGTTGTCGGATCCCTCAGACCTATCAGATCCGCATCATCACGAGAAATCGCAACTTTCTTCGGGGGACACCAAGACGCGACCTCCATCTTGCCGACTCCCCAGTTATTGGTTCCAGGCTCAAGGGCAACTACAATGTCTCCTCCTGAGGCCCCTATAGCACGCATATCCTCTTCACAAAGCATAAACACTCCTGGCTCCGTGTCTCTGAAGACTACGCCGAAAGTAAGGGACGACACTACTTCGTTCAGGTAGCTTACTTGCAGGCACTTAAGTAGCTCATAGTGAAAGCGACTTAGATGCGCAGGTGAAGTCAGAATTGGGCCCTCAGACTTCGTTGAAGCACGGACCAGAGTATTGTGGATTCCAACGCTTCTTGAACGCAGATTCTCTGAGAATGAAGACCTCCATCCAGCAACTCTCAAGGTGTCGTCACGTTCAATCAGGAGTGCCAAACTCATTGCTGAAGGAGAGGAAGGATCCTTTACAGTTAGAACATAGCTATTCAGATCGACACGACCGCCGTTCTCAGAGATCATGTTGTCAATGGAGACAATCCCATGAAGGCGCTGTGTTGCCATAATCTCAAGTATACGGGAGAGTTCGTCCATTGAGGTCTTCCCCAATCTACCCTCAGCAACAACTGACATACAGTTTTCAACATAGTCTAGAAACGGTGGCCTGGGGGGTAGCAAAGCAAGAACATTTCCGCCGAGTATCCGTTGAATATCTTCAGCCTTAGCTGAAACGTTCCTGCTCAGGAGCAGGCTTAGTAGCTCAGGAATGCTATCTCCAGTTTGGGTTTCCGGGTATCCACTCGAAAACACGAGCCGTGTAGACCAATCTGTTCCGCGTCCGTTTTCTCTCAGATAGGTCACAATGGTTGACAATGAAGATACTGTTGCCCCAGCGGTTGTAATCCTGATATTCGGAAGATCAAGGAGTCTTGTTATGTCATGCCCCCATGCTCTATGACGACCAGCAGACACGATGATGCCAGGAGCTTGGTGTCCCATCTGCCTCAAAGAGATTGACCATTTGAGCAGTGAATCCAAGTCTTCTGGTCCCTTGAGATTGATAAAGACTGGAAGGTTTGAACGGATGTACATCTCCAAAGAATCGCCATTCGGCCCTTGGAATGCACTATCCAAATCAGTTGCATTCAGTAGACAGGTCCATCCGCTTCGAGTCGTCCTACCAAGTCTCATGTCTTGGGAGTAGTAGAGTCTTGGACCGTAGGGTGGCGTAGTACACCACCGATGCACGAGTTCTGTGTTCTTTTCCTGCTGTGTAGGAGGAAGTTTTGTGTTGCCTACCGAGACCAAGGGGTGCACCAAGAAGAAGTCTGCCAACCAGCTGTTACTTGAAGCGTCCAATACATTCTGATATAGACTCCCAATTACTGGAGGCTGTTTGAGATATTCGTAGGCCTTTCTTGGCAGAAACTTGAATGCAGCAGAGTATTTTGTGGAGAAGTCATGAAGTCGGCTTTCCAACATTCCGAAATAGGAAAGAACGCGGGGCGGATCGAACGTTCGTATTAACGAGCCTATCTGAACCAGGCCAAGACTAACGGATGCATCTATGACAACGAAGCGTTTTAGCTCGCTCGCTTCAGTGTCTTCAACAACCAGCATCTGGAATGACTCCGTTACACCCCAGTAGAATAAGTTACCCATATCAGGATTTGTGCGGGATGTGTGCTAATTCCTGGGACGCGTGCGGCGGACAACCGTGAATAGAAGTTCCTCACATGATTTATCTCCGATTAGGTTACTGAATCGCGATATAGGAGCAAATGCGTAATGCTTGTGGTCCGGGCTGTCGACGACATTCCTGAGTCAGGCATAAAAGCTGACTCAGAGTTCAAGATATATCTCGTAGACGCCCACCACCACATGGGACGAGAGAAAGGACATCGGAACACACCCTCTGGGGCGTACGACTTCTATGCGATGCTATGGCTCGAGATTCAAAAGATGGCCAGTGCAATGCTGGAAGATGACGAGCTAGCTTTTGAGCCTGTTGGAGTTGTCCCACCTGACTTCGCATCTCGCTTCTTCTCAGCGCGAGAGAGCTGGGAGCAAATGAACCACGGCTGGCTCGTTGACAGAACGGTAGTCTTCCCATATAGCGACGACTACTCGAAAGCAGGTCCGGAAGATCGAGCAAGCTTCTCTCTGTCAAACGAAAGAATATCTGGATGGAGTACGCGTGCGCCGCATTCTACACGTCTTATAGGATTCTGCAGAGTCGATCCACATGATTCCAAAAAGACTCCACACATGGCGATCAACGAACTGAATCGATCAGTGAATACGCTTGGACTTAGAGGTCTGAAACTGCATCCTCTTGCACAGCTATTCCTAGACGAAATCGAAGACGAAATCACTGTCGGACTTGTGCGTAGAGCAAGTGATCTAGGGGTCACAGTGATTTTTGACACCAGAAGCATGCGCACAGTCGACAAAATCGCCAACATCATTGAGCGAATCGAAGGTTCTAGCAAGAAAAAACGCAACAAGCCTAAGGTTGTGTTGGCACACTGCGGAATGAGTCCGGGTGATCCTCAACTTCACGAAGTGTTAAGCAATCCTTCAGTTTATGGTGAGATTTCATCCTTACACGGTCGCGACCTGCCGCTTCTGTTCGAGTCGGCAAGTGAGATGATAGCCCAGGAGGGAGTTCACTGGTCAGAGAAGATTCTCTTCGGTACTGACTACAGCTTTCTGTCATTCCAGGCCGCAGAGGCTATTCTCTTCCTCCTTTCAAGAGACTTTCCGGGGTCCCTTGAAGATGTGAGACGAATTCTCGGTCTGAACAGCCTGAAGTTGACCCAGACGCCTTTCTACACAAACCGCGCTACTGACCGAAGACCCGTCCTGGTCAGTCTTCCTGATCCGACTTCAACGGATTTCAATAGACTGCTAGAAATCGTAGTATCTCTTGCATCATCAGATATGTGGGAAATCCGTTCAACGGATCTCCTGCACGTCCCCGGTGAATCCTCGGAAGTTCGGGCTGGTGGTAAAGACAAAGGGTCAGAGACCAAGTCCTACGTTATTGCATTGCAGTCAAAATCGAACGATGAAGAGATTCACATCTGGGTTAGGCACGATAGTGACAAAGTACTGTCGTTTGCTTTGCTGGAGTCTGTTCCTCTGCACTCGACCCTCCTGGCTGATGGATGGGGGTTGGACCTTGACGCCAAGCTTCTTAGAGCTCACGCAAAGTACTCTGAGGTTTTGAAAGACTTTGATGAGTTCACTCGAAGATTGTCAAAGACTCTCGTCTAGGCATGAGCCAGCAATTCTTTAAAACCAGATGATGAGAGTTTGCCCGAGCATGTCCTCGGAGGGACATATGATTAGTCGGACGCAGAAGCTAGAGATAATAGATGGAGGCGACATGAGAGGTTTCGCTTCCCTCAATCCGAAAACAACCGAAGTCCTAGACGCAGAGATTGGCTCGATTGTCGTGTTTCAAGAACCGCAAAGCAGCTTCTGGGGCGCGGCGGAAGTCCGCAAGAGCAAGGATGTTGATGAGGACAAGATTGTCGTTGATACATTGGTCTTGGAAGCATCATTGTTGATGGAGGGTGACATTGTTGAAGTAACCCTGTATGAAGAGGACATGATCGCTCTAGAGTTCGTTGATTTCGGCCTGAAACCACTCACGGAAGAAGCAAACAGAGATGACCTAGTTGCTTTGGCGGCGGAGAGAATCGAGTCCCTGGAGAAACTCATTGATGGTCGCCTCGTATATCCAGGGATGTCTTTCAACTGGCCCGAATTGGATGTCAAGGTCGAGATTCTTGATACTCGCCCCTCGCTCACAGGGATGAGCTTCGCCAAGCTGGCATTTGAAGCCCTGCGAGAGAAGACTGGCTATCAATTCAAGACTGTTGGCATTGCCACTCCCTTCAATGCGATACTCTGCATAGACGTATCCGGTTCGATGAAGACAATCGATGTGCCAGTGCGTGACATTGCTCACGCTCGCGAAGGACTAAAGGACCTGGCTGGCGACAATCCTGAAGTCGAGGCATTTCTAGATCGATTTGAAGAAGGGAAGAACGTTAGCAGAGCTGAGGCGGCAGCAATGGCTGTTCTGCTGTATCTGGCTGAGAAGGTAGGTCGAGGTTATGGCGAGAAGGTGGCTGTCTTAACTTTCGAAAAAGATGTCACACAGATGACATTCATGGATTCCGACAGTGGGGAGCTGAGGCCTTACGTAGAATGCACTGGCAGAGAGAAATCCCTTGGCCTTCAGATCGTAAGCACACATGTAGTTGACAAGGTCGAAGAAGGTGGAACTCTGACTGACATGGGGTCCGCAATTCGAAAGGCGAGCGATGTCATAGACGAATTCGGAGACAAGGACAAACCCACGATGCTCGTGCTTCTAACCGACGGGATGACAACGTCAGGCCCGCCTCCGCTCAAAGTACTCAAAGAGAGAATTCACGACCGAGGGATGTTGGTCATATACTGCATAGGTCTCGGTGAGAGAAGTGAGATTGATGAAGAGCTAATGCTGGCAATCGCACAATTCGGCAATGGTACATACCGTCATGTTGACAACATGAGAGATCTGCTTGAATGGTACGGTCGCTTGGCAGGAGAATTCGCTGTCGTAATTCGCGGTGCAGAATAGATGCGGCCTACATGGGCTCGAGGGCCTCAGATAGACCCTTCAAAGTCTCCATATCCATCTCGTCGATAGTCTCTTCCGGAATTCCATCAACCATATCCTTAGGCATGGCAATGAGGACTTTGGCTTTCTCAAGACCGTATTTCTCGATGAACTCTGCGAATCTCTTATCGTCGGTCTTTGGTTGTTCTAGCTCCTTCTTTCTACGTCGTTTCTTGGAAGGCTCCTCTTCTGTCGGTTCGGCTGGAGCTGCTTCAACATCAGGGGTTGATGCTATCAGTGCTTCGAGCTCATCCCTACTAAGGTTTGCCAATACTTCTTCGCCGACTGAACCTCTTACTTCAGAGGGTATCTTCTCAATCAGTTCATCGCGAGAGATCGCCTTCTTCTTGACTCGCTTGACTTTCCTGACCTTTACTTTCTTCTTCTTCTTTGCGGGCTCAGGTTCGGCCTCAGCAAACGATGCCTTGAGTTCTTCGACCAGTTCTGTTGCTCGAGTTGGTGTCAATCGCCTAATATCTTCTGGAGGAAGTGACATTCTAATGTCGTCTGGAAGCTCGCTAAGAATCTCTTCAACTTCAGCCGATATCCCTAAATCAGTCACGGCTGTACGTGGCACGGCAATGTCGGCCACCGGAAGGTCCGCAATCATTTCCTCGCCTTCGGGCAGGATTATGGGTTTGCCTTCAAGTTCCTGAATCAATAGTGTGTCGTCGATTTCGATTTCGAACTTCGCATTATGCCACTTGACGAACCTATCAATTGCATCAGGTGCAAGCTCCAGCTTGCTGAGATAGGTCCTGATGCTGTCTTCGGTCATGTCAGACAAGCCTGAGAGAATCCTGTCAATGTCTTCTGAGGGCACCCTTGCCCAAATCGGCCCGCGAAGTAGCTTGGACAGTCCGAATGCACAATGAGACCTGACCCACGTGTTTTTGTCTTTGAGCCCTTGAAGCATGTAGGGTATCGTCTTTGGCTGCTGATACCAAGCGATTGCTTGAGCAGCCGCAATGCGAACATTGTCGTCTTCGTCTTGTAGAGAGGTCAAAAGGTCATCAATCACAGTAGGGTCGGCGAGATCTATTGCTGCTAATATCGCCCTCTCTCTAACAATCTCTGATGTGTCAGAGAATGCTTTGATGAGTGCATTTCTGTTCTTGGAAGATTCCTTTGCCAGACGTGCTACTTGTTCGGTTTCATAGTCCAGTAGCAACCGCCTCGTTTCTGACAAGCACCTTCCTCCATGCGATTACAAAGTGGTTATTCTGCTAGAGTCGATTGTTGTCTTGTATTTATATCAGTTGGGAGTGTATATCTCTTCCTCTTACGTTTTAGCCAGAGATTCCATACCGGATGGAATTTAGGTCTGAATGCAACGGCCTTCCATGATTTTCATGAGTGTTGATAGAGAAGCGGCCGTGGTCAGAGTTGTCTTATTCGCACTGACTATGCTGCTGATTGTCGAGCTCCCACACTTAGGAGCACTACCGTTTCGGGGAACTCCGACATACAATGTTGTGGGCTCGCTGCTTTCGCTTCTTTCGTTCCCGCTCATGTACTTGGCCGTAGTGGTCTTCTTGAGGATGGAGGGCAAGAACCAGATAGGTGAGCTTGGCATTGGTGTCGATGATCAGACGATATTTCCGCACATTACTGTAGGTGCAATTGCTGCTATAATCGCTGTAGGGCTTGTCTACGTTGTCGCCGCATCTTTCGGCGGCGATGTGAGAGACCTGGCCTCATTAACATCTGATGAAGTGGTTAGTGTCGTCTTGATAGGTATCCCTGTTGCTTTTCTAGAGGAGCTCTCATACCGCGGCTACCTTATGACCCGGATGGAATCGTTGTGGGGTCAGACTCGTGGTATTCTCTTCAGTTCGCTCTTCTTCTCGCTTGTTCACTTCAATTGGTGGAGTCCGCTAGGCTCAGTATCCGTTCATCTGATTGTTCTATTTTCGATGAACATGTTCCTTGGCGGAGTTGTATTGGGTCTTGGCTACTACTTATCCGGAAGGAAACTGTGGGTCCCCATAGCATACCACTTTGCGTGGAATGTCATGGCCTACTCGCTCTTCCCAGTATTTCCCACCGACCCCGTGACTCATCCTGAGCTCTTTCAGATTGAATGGGGGTTGACCTCTCTGATAGGATTTCTTTTCGGACTTTCCATAATTCGGATGGCATTGTCCTACTTTAGAGAAAAAAAGAAACGATAGGGCTGGAATTTTGCCAGCCCAGTTGGCTCACTGATCAGGGACTGGTTCCCCGTATCCGTGACTCCCGTCATCCTTGGCTACCACTAATGTGAGACCACTCACTCCTAATGCCACTACACGCTCTCCTTCCTTGATTGGGGGCCCTGTTGTACGCGCCCACCAAATCTCCTGCGCAGATTTGACTCTACCACGTGGGTTGATGTCTGAGATCGCGACAAGGGTCCCCATCTTTCCGTACTGGTATTCAGGCCACTTGTCGTAGTTGCGGAGAAACGCCATGTAGAGCACCATAAGCCCCACAACAGTGCCAACCATGATGTAGACAGTCGTCTGATTCGTTGGATCCACTAGCATTGAAATGAAGATCGCAACACCGTAAAGCGGGAAGAGCTTCAGTGAAACCTTCGCATCAATAAAAGCCCCCTCAAGCGTACCGCCTCCGGTAAACATCGCGAACATCATGTAGAGGACGGCGCCGATTATGGCGAGCATCCAGACCTCAAAGTAGAATGTTGGGCTCAAGATTATCTGGAAGACGAACAGGATCATTATGATTGGGACGGTCACCTGTGCCATGGCCTTTCCTGTGGCTGGTTCGACCGTCATCACAAGCATAGTGAGGATGACAACAAGTAGAATCAGGCCTACAAATGGGTCGAATAGCAAGTATCCAACAACCATACTTAGGGCTGACATCATCATCAAAACAACGAGGATCTTGATCCACGCATCCACCATCTCAACTCTCCTTAAGAATCACTGATCGTCTGTCATGACTCTCTTTTTCTTGACTCCGCCAGGACCTCGCCCGGCCGCAAGCGCAGCTCCCATTGCCGTACCCAGTTCTCGCATGCTGTAGGGCACCATCATGATCATATTGCCGTTTTCTCCGATTGTCTGCAGCACGTTCCAGATTCGCAACGTGAATCCAATGTCGGAGGTTTCATAGCTCTTGGCCGCCGCCAGCATGGCCTCGGCTGCTTCCAACTCTGCCTGAGCTAGTGTAACTCTGGCTCTTCTCTCTCGTTCGGCCTGAGCTTCTCTGCTCATAGCGTCCTGTAGTTGCGATGGAATGACCACATCTCGAATTTCGATGGCTGTGGTCTTTACTCCCCAGTGCTCAGTCTTCTCGTCGATCAGTTCCTGAAGATGCTTAGCGATCTGGTCTCGTTCTGAGAGAAGCTCGTCGAGCGTAACCTTACCGGTGGTTTCTCGCAGCGTGGTCTGTGCGGCCAATTCCACAGCCACAGTGTACCGCTCTACGCTGAGGATTGCCTTTTCTACATCTATGACTCTGAAGTACATCACAGCATCTACAACCACTGGTACATTGTCCTTGGTGAGCGATCGTTCTGTTTTGAACGCATAAGTCAAGAGCCTTAGAGACACCTTCATCGCAACTTTATCGAGTATTGGTGTTACCCAAATGACTCCCGGTCCCCTAATGTGCTTGAACTTGCCAAGCCTAAGGATCGCCACTCGCTCCCATTCTTTCAATATCTTTATCCCAGATGCAATGAACATCAGGACAAAGAAAACAAGGACCACGATCAATGTGGTCCAAAGGAAATCTCCTGGTATCTGCAATATCTTTTGCTCCTGTTAACGCCTAGGTCAAACTAGGTCAACAGCTTGAAACGGTCTCCTCCCGTTCCTGTGACTATCTTCACACGTAAGTATATGAAGTTTCGTTTCAGATTTCTTCTGCAAGAGAACCTTTTTGGAAGATCTTCCTAGGGTTTGCTTCCAGAATCTCGAATTCGCTCTTTGCTCTTCATTCTGATTCTGTACTGCCTTCCGGCAATTCCTCAAACATTGGAATTCCCTCTCGAATGAGCGGAAGTCTAAACTCGGTTGCAACAAGTGCTCTATCAAGTCCGAAGAGCGCAATGGCTAGAATGATAGACATCACGAGCCTTTCGATGGGGTATATGAAAAGCACTATACTCATGAATACGAACTCCACGTCTGCAGCTGGCCACCCTGCTATGTACCTGAAATAGGAGACCCCTATGGCGGAGCCTATCGCGTGATCGGTCATCACAGCAACAAAGCTCATTATCCAGATTGAAAAGAACAGAAGGGCCAGATTGGCAGGAGATTTCTCCCCTGGTCCGAAGTCAAATGAGTCCGAGAGTAAAGGAATGACGAGAATCAATGCCAATAGAGCGGCGACAATGTGTAACCAGAGGTAGGCTACAGCAAACTGTCCCAGAGGTCCCAAATAGAATAATGCTATCGAATAACCAATCATTATGGTGGCTACATATGGTTTCTTCTCTCTGATGAAGCCAGCTACAAATGCACCAAAGGTGGGTGGTATGATTGTAAATGGGCCGAGAAGCGGAACCGTGGGATTCACCCATAGACCCATGACCGATCCAATGAGGACAGAGAAGGTCCCGAATATAGGTCCTAGAAGATAACCCACAAGAGGTCCTGATATCATTCCCAGCGTTATAGCTCCTCCTCCCACTCCAGGGAATGCTGGAATAATGCTGAGAACTAGATGAACGGCTGCGAAAATGCCGGTTAGAGCCCAAGGGTATGCCTTCGAATTGACAAATTCAGACACAAAATCCTCTCCATGATTATTTAGTGTAGTTCAGTAAACTACATAGGTACTTCTGTACACCGGAGTGCCGATCAAACCTCTAGAAAAATCTGTTGGAGATTGAAAAATGAGCTCTGAGAGCCAGCTCTGGCCCTTTCTACTGTTTCTTCCAAGGAGTTTTGAAGATCGACAAGATTTCATCAAGTCGGTCTTGAGTTCAAGAGTGGCAGCAAGCGTGCTTTCTAGTTTCGATGAGACTGGTCGGGTCTACCAGAGGGATCTCGTTGAGGAGTTGAGCCACTCAAACAAGAGCATAATCGCCTACCTTAGGAGCCTGAATGATTACGGTCTAGTTGAAAGTGGTTCTACTGTTCGCGGAGGCAAGCGTGTCGTCTTTCACGAGCTTACCAGAAGTGGCTGGGGTCTTGCTCGATTCTTCTCGGAAGGTTTACCGTATGACCTTGGTGAGCTTACATCATTCCTTTTGGAAGACTATCTAACACACCTTATAGCTCTCTATCGGGTCGAGAAGATGCCGGACGAAGTAATCTTCGACATCTTCACTCGGACTCGCGCAAAAGCCGTTCTTGAGGGCTCTCAGACATACGAAAGGCCTGACTTCATTTTGTTCGGTGCATCAGCATATCTTACGACGATTCAGTGTGAACAGATTCCAGCTCCGGGGTCCATTCTCTCTTGTTCTTCTCCAACCAGATCTCCTGGTGGCCCAACTGTCGACCTGGCGGCGACCTTGGCAGAAGACGGATTCCGAATATCATTCGTTTCATCAGTTGGTAATGACCAAGATGGTTGGAGAGTCATATCCGATCTCATAGGAAAAGGGGTCGATGTCTCGGACATAGTGATTGAGAATGACAAAACGACGAACGAGACTTTCGTTGTCGTTGACAAGAAAGGTGAGCGGACAATGGTTGGAATTGGAGACTCTACGTCTCTTTCGATAATCTCTCCTTCACAGGTTCCATGGGCAAAGGTAGGAAACGCGTCCGTCATCTACATCGGCGAAGTATTCATTGAGGTTGCCATCTCTATCGCTGCGTATGCACAGTCAAGAAACATCCCTGTTGTTTACCGGTGTTCGGTACCATACCTAGAGCTCGGTCTCGATAGGATAGAGCCAATTCTCAAGCAAGTTGATATTCTTGTCCTCTCCAATCGGGCGTGGCAGTATCTGCAGCAAAGTCATGGACCTAAAGCAATCGAGAAGCTCCAGGGCATCACCGAAGCGTCTATTCTGATAAAGAAGAAGAAATCGTACAGCGTCAGAACGAAGGCGAAGCGGCCGAAAACACTCCAGTGTCAGAAGTCAACTGACGACATTTCCAGCGAGTTCATGGCTGGTCTTCTAAATGGTATGAAGAACGGTCTTTTGCTGGAGAATGCAGTTCAGGTGGGCATCAGCCTGGAACTTGAAAGGGAATGAGCAACTCAGTTGCTAGATGAGGCCAAGACCCAGAAGAATAATCCGCCGAGGATCCAGACAAACAGGCCGGCCCCCAAGATTACACCTAGCGTTGCTCCCATACTCGATGACCCGAGGTTAACATGCATGTTTGTGAAGCGCTTGAAACCGCCCACATACATGGTTTCGTAGTCACAGTGAAACTCCTTGTCTATTATGGCTCCGCAAATCTCGCAGACAAAACGATTCTGTGCCACCGCCCCAATAAGACTATCCAGATTGCAGCCGATGAATCCCGTCAACACGGCGAGTGGAACTATGAAGACAAGCTGTTCGGGAGAACCAATAGGAACTGATCCTGGTGCGAGAAAGTGAAATGCGAGAGCAATTATCCCAACAACAATGCCCGCCAGAAGTGCTACGCCCTCTCCTAGGAGCGATACAGCACCTATTGTTCCTCTCGGTACTTTCCTCCTAAGATGAGTAATCAGCCTCGGCTTTCTCTTGGAGAAGACTCCTATCTCACTGGCCAGCGTGTCTGCAGTCGTTGTCGCCACAGCTCCAACAAACCCTCCAAACATCCAAAACGCCAGATCTAAATTGCCCCCTACAGTTGCAGCGTAGATGCCAATCGAGAACATCAGAGGAATCATTCCACTACCTAGAACATTCTTCCAAGATCTCTTCCCCTTTCCCTCTTGAGCAAGACCTGCTTTTGCCTTGGCCTTGTACTTGAATTTCGTAGCCAGACCTGCGGAAAGGAAGAAGAACAGAAGTAGAGTAAAAGATGCAGGCCCTCCTGTATACCAAACCGCGAAGCCAATAATGAATGCACTGATGAGGCCTGAAATGTCAACGAACCCTGCTTTGTAGGCCAACGTACCCATCACCGCCATCACGAGAATGCCAGAGAGTGCACGGTTCGCGAGTATTTCTAACAATCAGTCCACATCCAAATTCCGCTTTCACATTTAGTGGTTTCAGTTATTGCTAGTTATAATGACTAAAGTTCTATGGTCATAAACCAGATGACGGAAATCCTGTTACCTTAACAAGGAAGCCCCGTGGCATTCCATTTATACCTTTTCTCTGGCCCATAAACAATGTCGAAGTTGACTTCGTTGGAATCATCATTTGTACTGACAGAAGCCAGATATGTGCACATAGTAATATTCTATGATGATAGAGCTGTTCGTTTGTGCAGAATCAATAAATGGTGAACCGTTTATCCTGCACCTCAATTGCCCTGGCTGGAAGAGGGCGTCCGGACTCAGAAATGACTAGCTCCAAGTAATGGCCTGTCACGACCTCTAGATCTGGCGTTATCCATCGAACTTTCTCATCGAAGCTTGCGGATTCTTTCCTCCAAACCAAAGAGAACTCCTCTACCGGCTTACGACGAGTCATGACTCTGAGCATGATCTCAAGACCTTCATTACCTTCTCTAACAGAGTGAATACTGATGTGAATCCAAATCGGTGTCTTCCTGGGAACCAAACCCAGAATCTCTTCTCCGCTCTCGTCCTTCAGCACGAATTCCGCTCTAAATACTGCATCTGAGATGGCCTTCACTTTGAGCCGATGCACTCGCTCCAAGTTCCTTTTCCCACACGTGAGTCTTGCCTTTAGATGTGCTGTGCTCATCTCTACGCTCAGCGGTACTCTGAATTGCAGCGCGAACATTCTGGTCTCTTCATCCTTGATGTCAACATCTTGTGAAAGAATCGATATCGCTCCACTCTCGGAATCCAGCTGTACTTCCAACTTGCCTGTAAGAGTCTCACCGGAGGTATTTGTGACATGGAGGGCTGAACTTACGGACTCGTCTGGCGTCACAAATGTCGGTGCCCCGCTGAAGACGATTTGCGCGATTTCGCTCTCTGCCCTCTCTGTCAGCTCGATCTCGGTACTGGCAGTATCCAGCCTGATTCCTGCATAGAACATAGCAGCCACTAATGTCACTCGTTCAGCGTTAAGCGAAGATACCTCCGGTATTGTGTATGGTCCAAATGAGATTGAGAGATTCCTGCTCGGCTTCACCGGTTGATTCGATAATTCATGGGTCTCGCCATCGGGGAATTCGAGGATCAATAGGAGACTTGCGGGTTCTCCCAGTTCTGTGTTTCTACGGACTCGAAGCCATCCAGATATTGAATCGCCAATTCTGGCCTGGGCTGGTGCCCTTAGTGAGTCAATTGTCATTCTAACGCCCATTTGTAGGATCGCAAACCTGGGTGATTCTGCAGCAGCTACTTCTGTTCCATTGTCGTATAATACTGCTCTTACAATGCCCAAGTTCTCACCCGGAGAATCTCTGCTCATAGATGGAACTCTCCATTCAAACCGCAGCGACTCGCCAACCAACTCTTGCGCAGGAATGTCTACAATCGGCACATGGATTCCTGCTTCGTTTGAGAACTCAACGAGTAACCTTGATGTCTTCTGCAGCCTCCGCCCGATTCCTTTCAGACCAATCTCGCCATGGATTATCTCTCCTGGGGCATGTTGGCCTTTGATGTCCGTTCTCAAAAGGAGGTGCATCTCTCTTCTGCCGAATCCTACATAGAACGGTCTCGATGCTGAGGAAGCTACTTCATTTCCCATTTCATCCTTGATACTTATCCGTAACAAACACCTTTCAAGTCCATCTGAAAGGCCTGCTGGAATTATGAGGGGACGAAAGTCATCGTTGCGAATCGCCAATGCTGCAATTTCATCTACAGAAATCTCTCTAGACGAGGCCGCGTATGTTGTCTCCTTGTCCTGTGCCACTACTTCGACTGTGCATGTGATCTGAGTTCCTCCCGGATAGTTTGTGTCGATCTCGCCAGTAAACAACACTGGAGCATCCCCGTCGGCAAACTGCGTTATCGACGCCGGTCTGACATTGGCGCTTATCCAGTACGTATTGATAGTGCGTGAGAAGACTAGCCGCTTCCCGGCGAAGCTGACGTCTGCGATGATATTGTAAGCAGTTGCCAGTTTTTCCGTCTTGAACCCAATTGTGTGCTCTTGCGTTGAGTCTTCTTCCAGAAGGGGCAGAAGGAAAGAATCTTGTGATATTGGTCTTCTTTCAGAATCCTCTACTGAGTAGGATAAGGTGAGATCTCTGACTTCTCTCCCTGTCTGGTTGTCCAGCCGGATGACAAACTCTGTGCTTTGACCGGCAAACACTCTCTCATTCTGCAATACTATCTCATGTTCTAGACCCTTCCACCAGCATATCCACTGAGGAAGACGGGGAGTTCCTCCAAGAGGATCGTAAAGCCAATTCGTGCAGCACTCTCTTGCTATGTCTGCGAGTTTTCGAAGCAGAGTCATCATGTTCAGATTTGATTTCGCAAACACATCAAGTTGATAATCTGCCCCAGTTGTTTTGGGCTCGACTATCTCGCTGCCAAAGAGCGAAACAAGGAGTGCTTGCATAAACGGATTATCAATAGCGTTCAACTCCTCTAGTTCGTCTCTGACCAGAAAGAGCATAGAGACAACTGCATCTGCCATGAACCTGTTTCTACGTTGAATATCGAACGACCCGTTGTCATCAATACTGCTGTTGTAGATGTCAAGATAATCGGAATCCGCTTCAGAGGAAGTAGGACGAAATGGGGCCCAAAGTCCTGCCGTCAATGCCGCCATTCGGTTAACTGAAAGGGATTTCGCCCCGACATCGGGAACTCTCTTGCCACTCTCGTGCATTCGTTTTGCCTTTAGTGCCAATGCCTGGAGCAATAGAGCGATACCAATCCTTCTGGGCACTGATAACTGAGTATCAAAGACACGTACCTCGATAGTCCCATAATCGGTGAAAGGGTAGACGTCCACCATCCGGGCAAAGCTTCTATTGACGTGGCGGGCGAATCCCTCCTTGTCAGGCTCCTCAAGGTGAGGGATGAATTCGAACTCGCTTGTTGGTCCCATCTGAGTTGTGTTCCTATGTAGTCTAATAGACCTTAGACATCGTGGAGCTATGGTTCTGCCTTCATCATCGACTGAAACGTTGTTTGTGGGTTTCTTGTTCTCAAAGGGAGAATTGACGCTAAGAGCTATCAGATGCGGGATATGATTTCTAATCATGTTGTAAACGGCGAGTCTTGTGCCATCATCAATATCGGGTCCTAGTATATGATGATGCTCGCCGAAAGAGAGGTTCTTCAGATACTCCTGAGTTGGATTTAGCCCAGTTGAGACAAGGATTGCACGTGATTCTTCGGGTATCGACTCGTGTGACACCGCTATAAGGGTCTGCACCCACCACGCCAACTCCTCCAGTGTAGTGCAGGGAGGAGACGCGACCTCAAGAATCCAAGTCAGACTGGTAACGTTTGGGTCATGTCCAACAAGAGTATACTCTCTAAAGACACCATCTGGTCCTTCATAGCTAGCAACAATTCTAGAGCCACGTTCGCCTTCTTCAGTCTGGGTCGAGTATTTGTACTTCCTCTTGACAGAATCCACAGTGGAGGATCGAATTCTATGATCTATAAGCTCCTTGGCCTTTGACATAATGCTGTCAAAGATAACAAGTATTTCTTCACCGCGAATCCAAGTGCCGTCCCTTCTGATTACCTGTAGTTCAGCCTCGATTCCGTGAACGAATGGAAGAGAAGACTCACCGCTTTCCGAATTCTTGGACATTATTGAAACCCGAACCTCTAGTGGTCAGCCACTAACTCGAATACATCCTTGATCTTCTCACTCAGTTCCCTGAGTCTGTACCAGCTGGATTCACGAGCTTCTCCCCTGGAGAGCCGCGCGACCATCTGGTCGTAGTCTGCTACGATGACATCTCGAAGAACTGAGATTGCTTTCTCATCATTGAAGTGTGAATCATTCACACGTCCGTCCTCAAGTCGCTTGGCCAGAGGTGCCAAGGCTTTCTCTGCTGAGTCTATGGATATGAGCGCTGACCTGAACTTCTCTTTTGGTTCTCTCATCGCATAGCCTCCCACCAATGGCGACATTCCTGCGCCGAGTGACCCTCTGCCTATGTCATCCAAAGCTTCCATTGCATCCTGCATATGATCATATGTGTCTGAAAGGACCTTCTTGATCGCTTTGAGAATTCGAGGCCTGTCAGACTCTTCTGTCATCCGAGTCACATACTCTCCTCTGTATTGTACCTAGAAAAACAAACCGCATATGACGGCACACAAATGCCGCCCAAGTCATATCACAACTCTCAGGTGATCTCTATTTCAGGCAACTCGCCGGCAAAGTGACAAGCAACCACGTGTTCGTCTCCCATGTCACGGTCCTCAGGGACTTCCCTGACACAGATCTCCTGTGCGTAAGGACATCTCGGATGGAATCGACAACCTGGGGGTACGTTGATTGGGCTCGGCGGCTCGCCCTTGAGTGATTCGACACGACGCTTGACAGTCGGATCTCCTGAAGGCACTGCTGAAATCAGAGCCCTCGTGTACGGATGAAGCGGATTGAAGGCCACTTCATGAGATGGACCCAGTTCCATCAACTTACCTAGGTACATAATGCCGATTCGATGTGCAATGTAAGTTGCGACTGCGAGGTCATGTGTAATGAACAGGTACGTAAGACCAAGCTCTTCTCTCAGTTCGAGAAGAAGGTTGAGAATCTCTGCACGAATAGAGACATCGAGCATTGACACTGGTTCGTCTGCAACCATGAAGTCTGGGTGTAGAATCAGAGCCCGTGCGACAGAGATTCGCTGTCTCTGTCCGCCGCTCAGCTCGTGGGGATATCTATCAATGTAGTCAATTGCTGGTGTCAAAGCCACACTCTCAAGGGCCTCAAGAACCCGTTCTCTCTTCTGACTTGGTGTGAGTGGAATCTTGTGTACAACCAGGGGCTCAGAAACGATACCATAGATGCTCTGTTTTGGATTAAGTGATTCGTATGGATCCTGGAAGGTTATCTGCATCCGTTTTCTGAGTTCCTTCATCTCGTTGCGATCGAGTGCTCCTAGGTCTTGATCAGCATAAGTCACAAGTCCGTCCGTGGGGGATTCAAGGTATAATATGCATCTGCCAGTTGTTGTCTTCCCACATCCAGATTCGCCCGCAAGCACCAGGACCTCGCCTTTCTTTATGTCAAACGTAAGGCCGTCAACGGCTTTTACAAAGAGTTCCTGTTTGTACAACAAGGATGATAGGAAGCCAGTATTGACCGGAAACCACTTGCGAAGCCCCCGTACCTTGACAAGCGTGTCGCCTTCTCTAATTGCTCTTGCGTCTTCCGCGAATGAGGATTCTCTCATTGTCATCTTGCTTACCTCCTAGTCAATATCAGTTCTGAGTTCGCCCTTGAGCTGTTCTGCGAAGTGACATGAGACCCATCTGCCTGGGTCTATCTCTTCAGAGGCAGGCTCTTCGCGAGAACAGATTTCCTTTGCGTAAGGACATCGAGGATGGAATCTGCATCCGGTGGGTGGATCGATAAGGTCCGGAGGAGATCCGGGTATTGAGGTCAACGTTTTCTTTTCTGCCTTGACCATGCTGGGAATCGCCCCAACCAAGCCCGTTGCGTAGGGATGAACAGGGTCCTTGTAGACTGATACTACGTCAGCAAGCTCGGCAATACGGCCGGCGTACATAATTGCAACACTGTCACATGTTTCCGCAATTACGCTCAGGTCGTGAGTGATTAGAATTAGGGAGAGACCCAAGTCCTTCTGTAGCTTCTGCATCAGCTTGAGAATCTGTGCCTGAATGGTGACGTCGAGGGCAGTTGTAGGTTCATCTGCGATTACTAGGTCTGGGTTGCAGGCCAGTGCCATCGCAATCATTGCACGCTGCCGCATCCCACCACTGAATTCGTGAGGATAGTTGTGAATTCGACCAGGGTCTAGACCCACCATTTCGAAGAGCTTTGCACACCGATCCAAGGCCTCTTCTTCAGTCACATTCTCATGCATGAGAATGGCCTCAGCTATTTGCTCACCAATCTCAAAGACAGGATTGAGAGCATTCATTGCGCCCTGGAAGACAATAGCTACGTTCTTCCATCGTATGTCACGCATCTCTCTAGCTGTCTTTCTGAGAAGGTCGTCTCCTTTGAAGTAGATGTTGCCTCCCACAACGTTGGCTGCTGGTGGGAGCAACTGCATAATGGAGTATGCAAGACTACTCTTTCCGCATCCTGACTCTCCTGCAAGTCCGATGGACTCTCCTGACTCAAGCTGCAGGGAAACATCGTCGACTGCTTTGACGAAGCCTTTTTGGGTCTGGTAGTACATTCTCACATTCCGCATGTCAAGCAGATTCATTCTTCTATCTCCGTTTCGGGAATTCATTGCTGACTTGGTACTACGAGTGGTTCAAGAACCGTACAAGCTCGTGGTCGTTTTGTGTCGCACTTATATAACTTGCTTTCCACGACAATATCGAAAAGAGCCGTTTGGCGAAACGACTGCTCGAGAGCTGCCTCTGTTACGGATGAGTCGAAACAAGGCTTTCTTTCGGATAACTGATACTGAATTGCTTCTATTGACTCTCAACCTGATTCGAAAACAGTAAAAGGGCATCCCCGTAAGGAGGGCGTGGTTGACCATGACAGTCAGGGCCTTTCCAGAGACAAGAGATGAACCCAGAAAACGACTATTGCTAATCCCAATAATCCTCATAGCTGGAGGACTTGGTCTATCTATGCTTCATCCAGCTCTTCAGTTCATTGGTGCTGTTTTGGCCCTTGCAGGAGCACTGAGCGTGTTTCTTGTCGGCATGGTGTTTGCGGATCTCTGGGCAGCATCCAGAAGGACCAGGGACATCATCAAGGCCCGTGAGGAACGAGGAATATCTGAACCCGAAAGACCTGTTGAAGAAGATCCGTTCATCGACATGCTTGCTGAGGACGATGATGAAGTCTGAAGCTGCGGGGATTGAACATTTCTCCTCCATCCTCGCTTGTCCGCATTATTCACATTATCATTTTAGGTTTTCAAGTATGCAATGAACTAAGAGTATATGTATTAGAACAGTGAGGTTTTTTAGTGGATACTCGCGCAGTGACGCGAAGTCTGTTCATTTGGTTTGACTGATTCCATTTGATGCAGTCACATCCCTCGTCTCGTGAGAACGGTTGGACCATTGAAAGGAGGAAGAAAATTGTCTGAGGATACCTCAAGTAGAACATCACGATGGAAAGACAGTGGTTGGTACATCAGCCTAAGCGGCTTCATGAAAGAGTACCGAAAGCATCGAGTTGGAATTCTGGGACTGGCTGTCCTTTTCTTGTTTATCGGTATGGCCATTGGAGCTCCATTGATTGCTGAACATGATCCAGATCCTGCAGCAAAGGTTGCGCCGGCCTTCCTGGCACCTCAATGGGTTTCAGTGTTCGACCCCGAGGGCGTAGTAAGCCAAGAGTACTTGCCTGACCCATATCTCAATGATCCAGAACAACATGAATTCGTAGCTCAGGGGATGAATGCTGATGAGTTTACTTACGTACACTATGTTGATGATCCAGGTGATGAGGATGACTTCAGTCACATCAATATAACATGGTCACATACTCCTGGACCAATGTTCTGGAGAGTTCCCCCAGATCCCACTCAAAACCTACCGGATTCCCTTGATATGGGCTACGTTATCCAGACTCTTGAATGGGAGGACGAAGCACTTCCATCCGACGCAAACATGACAATCGATGTTGCAGTCACAAGAACCGGTGACTTCAACACGGAGGAAGGGGCACTGATGTTCAAAGTCTATGCGTGGCTCGTCGACAGTTCTGGCCATTGGGAAAAGATATTCCAGTCATTCACTCCGTACCCTGATGGCTACATAGATCGAAGAGAAGACCTAAGTTACTACGACATAATTGCTGGCTGGGGCGGAATGATTGATGAAGGTGAAGGACAGGAAGATCCTGATGACACGCTCCAAGTTGTGGTCGGAATAGCACCAACCTATGTTTTCCGTAACTACTTTGGGACTAGTCCACAGTCCAACTATACTGGCACAGTGACTGTGTCGCTAAGAAGGGTCAGCATGTTTGCGTATGGCGAATACTTTGGCATTCTAGGCACAACTGACAAGGGTGCTGACGCTTGGGCGCAGCTGATCTACGGCTCTCGAATCTCACTCACTATAGGGGTTCTAGCAACCGGACTTGCCACAATTGTTGGTGTGATTGTCGGTTTGACTGCCGGATACTTCGGGGGCAAAACAGACGAGATTCTCATGAGGATAGTTGACTTCCTGTTGGTGATACCGGGGCTGCCGCTAATGATGGTGATGGCCGCGTTCCTGGGCCCTTCGGTCGAGAACATCATTATAGTGATCTCGATATTTGCATGGACTCCGGCGTCGCGGCTCATACGGTCTCAAGTAATGGCTGAGAAGAACAAGGCCTATGTAGAATCGGCCAGAGCAATAGGTGCTTCTGACACCTACATCATCTTCAGGCACATTTTGCCGAACGTGACTCCAATCCTGTTTGCTAACATTACGCTCGGAGTTGTCGGTGCGATTCTCTCGGAATCTGGTCTCGCATTCCTTGGACTCACTGATCCTGGCTTGCCCAGCTGGGGCAGGATGTTGGCTGATGCACAGGGAACGGGTGGTTTCAGCAACGGTGCGTGGTGGGTCGTGGTATTCCCTGGACTCATGATTACCCTGTTGTCTCTGGCGTTCACGTTCATCGGTCATACCCTTGACCAGGTTCTCAACCCTCGTCTAAGGGAGAGATAGAGCACTCAGAAGTACTAGAGGTCCCAAAGTGGGCCTCCCTCCTTTCCTTTTTCTTTCTCCACACTGCTGGAGCTGGATACAAAAGAGGGCCGAGCTTACTATCAGCTTTCCTTGAACACTATGCTTATTAGCCGATTAGTCCTAGATTATATTGGCTCACGGTACTTAGCGACGCTAGGTATCGAAGGAAATTGGAGCGTCAAGAAATGGGACTTCGTGAATACGTAATCAGAAGAAGCATCTACATGTTCCTGCTTGTAGTGGCAGTAGTGTGTTTCAACTTCTTCCTCTTCAGACTCCCAACATTGTTGCTTGGCGTCAGCCCTGTTGACCTCATGGTTAGTGAAGAGCTTCGTCGGCAGCTCACAAGAGAGGTGCTTGAGGGGCTCTACTCGCGCTTTGGCCTAGTTCCGGATCCGGATATCTTTGACTGGATCTACATGTTCTGGCGGTACATCGTCAACATGTTCACTGGCAACTTCGGAATCTCCTTTGTAAGCCAGAGACCTGTGATGACTGAGATTATGGCCAGACTGCCCAACACCCTTCTGTTGATGGGCACGTCTGCCATAGTAGCCATTATTCTTGGAATCTGGACCGGAGTGAAAGTTGCTGCTGATCCCGGATCAAGAAAAGATGTCGGCGCGGTGACAGTTGCGCTTTTCATATACTCACTCCCGATCTTTTGGCTGGGAATGATGCTCTTGATGACATTCTCATTCTATCTCCCTGCAGTAACTAACGATTTGATTTCATTTCCTCTCGGCGGGACCATTGACTATCAGATCTGGGTCGCTGCGAAGAGCAGTCCTTTTGGAGGTTTGATCATAGCTGCGGATATCATCCATCACTTGATGCTGCCCATGATTACTTTGGGCATCGGAGGTTATGGAGGTTACTTCCTATACATGCGCAACAACCTCATCGACGTGATGACTGAGGACTACATACTCACAGCACGTGCAAAGGGATTGGATGAGAACCAGGTGCTGTACAAGCACGGACTGAAGAATGCGATGCTCCCAATGGTCACGATAATCGCGATGACGTTTGGATTCTTGATCAATGGTGCGACGCTTACTGAGACTGTATTCAACTGGTACGGGCTAGGTAGGTTCATCTTTGATAGTCTTGTAATCCTGGACTACCCAGTGGTCCAAGCGATATTCATGATCATTGCCATAACAGCAATCCTAGCGAACTTTATTGCGGACCTGCTGTACGGCGTACTTGACCCACGAATCAAGTACGGGTAACGTTTCGCTGCATCACAGGTGGGGGTTGCAAACCCCCTTCTGTTCCTTTTTGGAATCTAAGAAAATAACGTTGGAGCTGCGAGGAAGATCATCCCCTGGTCTCAGAGTCTTCATGAAAACAGTTCTCGAATGGTAATCTTCATAAGCATCACCAGGTCTGGCCGCTTCGCTCCGTGACATTCCACCATGAGTAGCCAAATACTACACAGATGAATGACTCGGCTTCGAGAAGGTTCTTGATGAGGATCTAAGGATGGCAGAGCAAATGGAAAAGAAGGATGGTTGGCGGGATTCCAATTGGTACGTCAATTTTGTCGGATTCACAAGGGAGTTCCGTCGTCATAGGATTGGGATTGTTGGAATCATCATTCTGTTGACCTTCACCGGAATGGCAATCGGCGCTCCCTTTCTTGTGGAACACGACCCCGATCCTGCAAACAAGGTTGCTCCTGCTTTCCTGGCTCCTGCCTGGATGTCAACTTTTGATCCTGAGGGAGTTATCACAAAAGAATACCTGCCAGATGATAACCTCTTGATCTCTCCACCAGTGTTTCAAGCTGGGGTCTCCGATTCACAATACTCTTTCGCATATTCAGATGGCGACGGCATGCCTCTGGATTCGCATGTGAATCTGACATGGACGTATATTGCTGGTGAGGGAGGCAACTTTGTCAATGACCCAGAGGATGATGGAACGGACTATGCCGACATGATTTACTTCACTCAGCAGCTTGAGTGGGAATACGAGCGACTTCCAAGTGACGTCAATGTCTCACTTGAGTTTGCTACCACAATGACTGGAGACTTCGGCTCTCGTGAAGAAGGCGGTCTAATGTTCAAGATCTACATCTGGATTATAGATTCATCAGGCAATTGGCGCAGAATCTACAAATCATTTCCACCGTATTCAGACTCATTCATAGAGCGGCGAGTCGATTTGAGCTATTTCGATATTATTGAGGGCTGGAGGGGAATGGTAATGAATGAAGAGCAATGGCAGGAAGATCCAGATGACATCCTAACAGTTGCAGTAGGACTGGCTCCGACTGCAGTGTTTGAGAATTTCCTCGGTTCGACTCCGTGGGTGGATTGGTCAGGATCAGTTACTCTGACAGTCAGAAGGATCAGTTTGGTGGCTCATGGCGAGTACTTCGGTCTCCTTGGAACAACTGACAAAGGAGCTGATGCCTGGAGTCAACTAGTCTATGGTTCTAGGGTGTCACTGATCATCGGAACACTTGCAACCGCTCTATCCACAGTCGTAGGAGTCGCTGTGGGAATGGCTGCAGGATACTTTGGCGGGAAGACAGATGAAGTCCTGATGCGTATCGTAGACTTCCTTCTAGTCATTCCAGGGCTTCCTTTGATGATGGTAATGGCCGCATTCCTTGGTCCCAAGGTCGAGAACATCATCATTGTGATTGCAATATTGGGCTGGACTGGAACATCACGGTTGATACGGTCACAAGTGATGGCTGAAAAGAATAAGGCGTATGTCGAGTCAGCTAGGGCTATAGGGGCGTCTGACACCTACATCATGTTCCGTCACATCTTGCCAAATGTCACTCCTATCCTGTTTGCAGACATAACTCTCGGGGTTGTCGGAGCGATACTCTCAGAGTCTGGGCTTGCATTTCTCGGGCTTACTGATCCATCACAGCCCAGTTGGGGTCGAATGCTTGCAGACGCTCAAGGTTCAGGGGGTTTCAGCAACGGCGCTTGGTGGGTGGTAATCTTCCCAGG
>CP070761.1:2419201-2432986 GCA_020348985.1 Candidatus Thorarchaeota archaeon
AATGTTTTCAAGTATTGCCGTCCTTGCCGCAGATACAGCTTTTGTGAGAGTTTTCAGCATAGTCATTGGATACCACAACCATTTTTCCTACATTTCATCATTCAGGCATTCCATATATCCTGATGGCATTCTTCCAATAGAGCTTCCTAAGCACGGAAATGGGAAGATCTAGCCCATTGATTATTGTCCCTCCAGACTTCTCAGTGTCTGGATCTGTGAATGGCAGTGGTCTTCCTTGAGTACTGGACTCCCACAGAGCCTTCTGGGCAGTGTATCTCCCTTCATAGCCGCTCTTGTTCATCTCTCTGTAGGATGCGAGGTCGGTCCCAAAGAGAACCCTGTCAGAGTATTTCATCATGAATTCACGTGCCGGTTCAACGTCCTTGCTCAGTTCCCTTGCCATCCACCTTGATGAGGCAGTATCAAGGACAATATTCGGGAAGCGGTCCATCCACCTTGCCAGATTTGGCAGCCTATGTATCTCTGGCTGTGATGCAAAGTGAGGAAGGTGGAACAACAGGCGTGGATGTCGCTCTATAACTCTCTCAAGCTGGGCCAGATGATCCTTCTTGGTTCCATACTTGTCTACGTCTCTGTATTGATTGCCATAGTATGTGTCTGGATCCCCAACATGAATGAGAAGCGGGGTCTTGGTGTCCTCCAATGCTTGAAAGATAGGCTCAAGTCGCGGATCATCTATAGAGAAGTCGCTGGGAACATCTTCGATGTAGTCCCTCCAACGGGGGCCAAACCAGCTCTTGGCAAGTGAGTATCCCTGGTCTTTCAACCTGCCTATCTCATCTATAACTGGGTCTACTCTATAGTGTGCAATGTCGGTCAGTGAGAGATATCGTGCGAAGACGAAGCGACCGGGGTATTGCGACCGGACCTCTTCTGGCCCACCATCTGAGTGGTCAATAGCAATCTGTGCAGATATTCCAAACTCCTCTTCGATCTCAACCATTCTTCCGACGGAGACCCCCTGAATGTGAGTATGAGCATCAAAGATTGGACCATTGTACTTCCATGATTCTGTCAAGGTGGACCGCCTACGCAGCTATTCATCTACTGAAGAACGATTCCATATGTGTAGGTCCAGACACCCCATTATGTAGATGCTGATTCGGTTGACGACCACATGCTTTGTTATCAACGTATAAATCGAATCAGTCTGAGGCCCACATTGATAGAAATGAGCGTAGTTGATTTCGTGAAGAGTATGGTTGAGTCCACAAGGGTCCTGCGTGAACGGGCCTTCCAAGGTCTGCAGGAAAACGGATGCAACGATTTGGCCTATCGACCTTCAACAGGAATGTCAGCCGTTGGATGGCTCCTCGCTCATCAGGCTGCAGTTTACGACTTCGTGTTGAACATGCTGATTCGAGGCGGCCCACCCAAGAGTCCAGACTTCTTCTATTCATACCGTGGGGACCCAAGCGACACAGGTGATTGGATAGGAACGCCACTCCCTGAGATTGAAGCTCATTACGGCTCAGCAGAAAATGATTTCCTGTTTTGGATTGAGAATACATCGGTCGAAGAACTAAATCGCGAACTAGACGAATCATGTATTTCTCAATACCATCAAGGGATGCGCATTGTTGACGTTATTTCAGATATGCTAGCGCACTTGAATCATCATAACGGACATCTCAATGTTATCAAGAATGATTGGTGTCGATTGAGAGAATCCTGATCGAAAGATTCAGACAGGCAACTCCACATCGGATTGAACAGATTCTTGATGGTCTACTCGATCTTCATCTTTTCCAAGAGCTCGAATGATGGTGGTTCCGGGTCCGGGTCTACTGTCCTGTCCCAATAGAGCTCATCGCAAAATGGATGATTGAACAATGTCACTTGCCTTCTTTGTCCAAGCTTTTCATACATTTGCTCAACAATGAATGTTGTAGGATAGCATTGGGCCAAGTAGCCAAACTCAGGATCATCAAGATGCTTGAGAGTATCATAAGAGATACAGTTCACAAACTTGAAGACATGCCTATGCTCATCGTAGACGTGAAGCGCGAAATCAAAAGCCTCAGCTTCTGACCAATTTCTAATCGCTTCTTCTCTTAGTTCAGCTACAGACTTTGTATTCTTCTCCTCAAAGGGCAGACTAGTACGATACTCGACAAAGTCCTTGTAGAGCTGAATCCCTTTCTCTCTTCCAAGAACATCAGCCATTGCCGCTATTCGATGATAGCGAGGTACAGAAACGGACCCTATGCTCTTGACCGCTAGCACAGTGACCTTCTCATCATTGAAGCTATGGTCAGCAGACAGTCCTAGGTTCTTGCAGACGAAGCCAAGAGTGAGCTCGAACAATTCAGGGTATCGTTCAATGAACGGATACTGATCCTTATACTTCTTGAAGTCAAACTTGCCTTCTTTTATTCGATATCCGTCAAGCTCTCCGTCCAGTCGCGTCTCAATAGCTTGAACGAACTTGTCCATGATCTCTGGTCTTTTCTCATTCACATACTCAATCATCTTGCTTGTATCATCGAACGCAGCGTTGATTCTGTCGTTTGGATTCGTTTCTCTAGTTGTATTAGGATCATAGACCTTGTAGGTTTTGTATTTCATATCCGCGAAATCAGCGATGGCAGGTTATAAGGGTGGGAATCTGCGCAAGACTGTTCTTTCGCACCAGAAGGAGACTTATTGCTGAAGCAGTTGAGTTTAGGATCTTGGAAGCTTGCCAACTAAAGCCGCTTTACACACTCGTAGATTATGAAATGTGTCCATCTATCAGCGTCGAAAGCCATTTCACGAGGATTCTGTTGAATCACTTCAGGTGTAGGCCGCGGTTCAAGAATCTCTGAGATGACGAACCCTGCATCCTTCAAAGCCTTGCTATATTCTTCGAGAGTCCGAACGAACCCCCACGACGGACGAGACTTCATCCATGTATATTGCTCCCCGCCTGAATCGAAATACCGATCGATCATCTTGAGATATCTTGATTCACCTCTCTGAGAGTCTCGTGGAAATCTAACGTCTATTGCGCCTGCCGTTCTACCAAATACAGGATGTACATTGGACCAGATGAATCTCCCATCGTCCTTCAGAACACGTGCAATCTCTTTGAATGCACTCTTGTAGTCAAGAACATCCCCCATCACAATGTTGGATACTACAATATCGAACGATTTGGATGCCAGCTCATGCATGTCGGTTATTGATGCCCTGTAAAACTTGCACCCCAAGTTCATCTCGGACTCAACCCTTGTACAATAGTGTATGAAAGGCCCAGAGAAATCAACGCCCACTGCTTTTGCGCCCTTGGTGGCAAGTACTCTTGTTAGATACCCGTGTCCACAACCCGCATCCAGCACAGAGAGACCACTTACATCCCCTACCAAAGACCACAACGCCGGGTCTATTATGAATTGGCGATTGGGATCTCCAGTCATGTCAATCTGAGTAAGATCTGCATAATCCTCCGCATTCGCCTCCCATGATTCCTGAGTCTCAGAACGGTCAATCTCATCCTCAGGGACAGCATGCCTGAGAACACGGAATAGAGTATACTTCAAATCCTCTCTAAGCTCTACAATCCGATTAGGTAACTTGAGAGCCTCAATGAGCTCGATGTCTTCTCCGGTTCTGATTGCTTTCGGAGACCACAAGGGCGTCCATGGTTCTTGTGATTCAATGTTTGAAACTATGGTTCGATTTCCGAGTTGCCAAGGATGTGCACCTTGAAACTCGGCATAGAGCAGATCAAGGTGGTAGTCATCACATTCGTCACAGTAGAACTCGTATGCGTATGTTCGGTCCCAGAATGCAACGGGTTTCAACGTGGGTTTCCTACAATCACCGCATACCAATTCCTCGGTGGAAGGGCACCAGTGGAACCAGTCGAAGTGGTGTTGCGTACCGCATTTGGAACACGTGAATCTAGCATGCCAAGCACATCTGAAGATGTAGTTCTCGAACGTGTAAATGCCATCTCGTATTGGATATCCGCCTTCCTGCTCTACAGTCTCAATCTTTTCACAGTAATAGCACGGCTGAGTTTCGGCAGGTTTGCAGAATCGCATGATTGACGCTAGGAGAACAGTCTATTCAGTGTTTACAGAAAGTAAGTGCAAGACCTTTCAACTCCAAAGGCACACTTGAGCCTCCACTTTGACCTCACTGAAGCCGCCAAAACAGATTATAATCGCTATATGATTTCCAACCACGATTGTGAATAGTGAAGATGGAGAGAGTCTGTTGAGTCAGGGTCTAGCTTTGGATAGACGGGAGTGTGCCAGGAATTCGGGAATCTTCATACTTGTCAGACTATTGCTGGGTTCTTTCGTGTTCCTCTCTTTGGGAACCATTTTCTACGTACCAAGTGAAACAATGATTGCAGCTGCTCAGGGGATCAAAGCCAATGTGTTCTTTTTCATTGGCGTTATGGCGGTTCTCTTCTTTATGTCGCTCTTCAGTCTAATCATTGGAATCCCACTGAACAACGTATTGACATCAGTAAACAAGTATGTGTCTAAGGTTGCTTCCAGACTGAGGATGATAGAAGTATTGTTTTTCGTTGCAAGCATGGTGTTGCTGTTTGCCGATGCATCTCTCTTCTTCCAGGTGTTGCTCCTTGCAGCACTCATCTATGGTCTACATCTTATCATAATTGGATATCTGGTTATCATATCTGGTTACCTAAGTAGATTCGTCGGGGTTCTCCTGATAGGCGGAGCGTCAATTGGGTATTTATCAGAAATTGTCACTCATTCGTTTATTCCCGGCGTAATTCTGTTATCCACCTACGGCGTGGTTGTAGCTATTATTGGAGAGGTTTCTCTTGCTCTTGTTCTAATAGTAGAGGCAATGCGGTTGAATCTCGAGAGCCCTGACACAAAAGAGCGGGTAGTTAGAATCTTGGAGCGCCTGGGTGAAGCAACAACCTCAGAAATCATTCATGAGGCTTCCAAGGAATCAGATGAGTGCAAGGATCGAGTTCCGAAGAATCTGATTGCTTTGGAAAACGAGAGGGTAATAGCAAAGAGGCTTTCAAAAGAGAAGAAAGGCTATGTTTGGTCACTGGTTGGCTAGATGACTAGCAGGACCATTTCTCCACCCTAAAGATGAAGATTTTGGAACATAGCCTAGAGTCTCTTCGTCATTGACACACTCTCACGAACTTTCCTGAAACCAAGGCTCTCAATCCTGGAAATTGTGTCTACGCGATGCACTGAACTATTCACCGTCGCAGTCGTCAGTCCGCTGTAGCCAGATTCAATCTCGAGAATCTTGGGGATGACCTCAATCAACAGTTCGTTATCCTCTTCCTTAAGAATCGGTGATGAAAGACGAATTCGGTCTTCAATCCTTGATTGAGATGCTTGGATGAAACCACGAGGCTTCTCATCGCCCATCACATAGAAGGCATAAGTGTTGATTGACTGTCCCGCGAGTCTCTTTGCAAAGAAGCGTATGGCCTTTGAGGGGATGAAGTCCTTGACGTACTTCTCACGTCCTAACACATCTAGGTGTGACGCTGGAATGCAATCGTCTAGCATTGGCTCAATGTCTCCAAAAGCGATCTTACCAACTTCACGGATAGACAGATCTTTGGAAGAACTAGCATCACTATCAATAACTGAGTCTAGGTCAAAGCGACAAATGTGATATGTTGTTTCGAAGCCTTCGGATGTGTACAAACCAACTGCATTCACATTATCAGCCCTTGCATCAAGTCTAACCCTAGTCCGACCCAACTCAAGAGCCCGCTTGAAAGACAATCGAAGAAGCTCCCTTGCGAGCCCCTGCCTCCTGAATTCTGGATGAGTCATCAAGTTTCCCACATAGACTTCATTCTTGTCAATATTCAACTGAATCCCACTGGCAATGGTGTCCTCCACTTTGGCTACATAGAATTCCATTCTCATTCCTATGATTCGTGCAATAATCTTGTATACACGTGTATGTATCTTCTCCAGTATTTTACGCAATTCATCCGTGTCAAGCCGGTCTTCCTCGATGCTGTTCCTGAACGCAATCTCCATGAGTCCAACGAATTCATCTGACTCATGTGGCATTAGCTCTCTTATTCCTCGAGCGGTAGATCCATCTGTAAACATCATGATGTGTCACCTAGCAGTGGTCACTGCCTATTATGATTCTGAGAAGAAGTGGCCAAAAGTCTGGTCACTAACGCATCTTGATGGTTTACTTGGAGAAACTTGGAGTTAAGAAGGCCCTTTCTGAAGAGGAATGATTTGTGGAGATGGATTATTTTCAAGGTCATTGGATGAAGCACCGAGGAGCTTATCAATGACCATCACTGCTGCAGCCATCCACGTGTGAGGAGAAACAACCCATGTTTGGCAAACCAACTGGAGTCGTCCTGCTCGTACTCTTTGTGCTAGTAGCTGCTTTAGCAGATTTTGGTAATGGTGGACTGATGTTATTGGGCGACCTCCCTATCCCCGCGGTCTACTCTGCCCTTGGCACTTTCTACGGAGCACTTCTCCTATTTGGTGGAATGATAGGATTGTGCCTCATCTATGGCATGTGGAACCTCAAGTCTTGGGCAAGGATTATACTTCAGATTGGCTTTCCAGCTCAAGTAATCTTCAACATAATCCTCGATCCCGCCATCTTTGAAAACTACTTCCTACTGGCACTCAGCATCATTATTGCCATCTACCTGCAATTGCCCAGCACAAGAGAGCACTTCAGTTGAGAATAGACGCGACACAAGAAAGGAAACGCTGTCATCACAGTGGACTGGCCTCGATGGAAATGATAAGACTTGAATATAGGAAAAGGATAGACCTGCAAATTGGAGAGTGTCTACTTGGCCATCGAAATTGCCCTGTCTGGTTTTCTCTTTCTGTTTGTTATCATCACAATCACCGCAAGTTCTCAACTTGGCAACAAGATCACTTTTGGCGAAACAGATCTAGACTCAGATACTTTGCTGCAAAGCATCATTGATGACCCCAAGAGATTCAGAATGAGCGTCTACTTGGCACTCATTGAACATGGCAGTATCATCGCATTAGCAATCGTCTTGTTTGTCGCATTTGGCTCCTACAATCTGGTACTGGGTTCCATTTGGGTTGTCGCTCGAACAGTAGAAGGTTTGATCCTATTTGTCAATGAAAAGAACTACTGGGGGCTTCTCAACTTAGCAGGACGATATTCGGCAACCAGTGGGGACGAAAAGAGCGTGGTGAGTGACTTGGGTCTCAGTACTCTCAGGACAAAACACCACAGATTCTCCTTTGCTCAGATCCTTTTCTCCATTGGTACACTCGGGTACACAATCCTGTTTGTCACCTACGGTGTTGTCCCCGCGATTATTGGATGGTTCGGACTAGTCTCGGGAATCATCTATGGCCTGGGCAATGTGATAACTGCTACGAAGCCCGAGAACAGGGTCTTGGCCATGTTAGGGGGTCTGATGATATTTCTCTTCGAAGCAGTTCTGGGAATTTGGCTATTGTACTCTTCATTCATCATCCCATAGCAAACATCATTCTATGACAATCTCTGGCCAAACCAGTCGTATAGACGCATCAGAATCAAGCGATTTATTACAGGCGGAAACCGGAATAGCTGAACGACACAATGAGGGCTCTTGTGTCAGAGGAATATCAAGTAGGTATGAAGTTGTAGGAATGCTTTCCATGACCGTAGATACATCTTGGAGAGGAGTAATCAAAGCAGGTGGGCTCTCCTTACTTGCAGGAGGAATGATTCTCTTCTTGTTCATCCTCTCAATCTTCGTCTTTCAAGTAGAATTGCCACTGACAGCGCAGGGATTCCTTGACAATCCCTTGCCACCAGCGCTTCTGTTCTCCATGGCTGCACTAGGAGAGTTCTTGTTAATGCCAGGAGTCTTGGGAATTTACTTTTCTCTGAAAGACGTCAATAAGAATAGCGTGTTTCTGGGAACGGCAATTTGGATCTTTGCTGTGCCCATGTTCCTGGTTTCCCGTGGACAAGTAATATCACTCGTCTCAATTGCTGGTGAATACGCAGCTTCGACAGATCCGACCCTGAGAGTGGCCTACTTCGTAGCGATTCAATATGCCTTAGATTTGTCTAATGCCTATGCTGTGATGGCTCTTGACCTTCTAGGCGTAGGAGGAATCATCTTAGGTTTGGTCATGTTGAAGGGAGTATTCAGTAGGCGCACTGGCTACCTAGTGATATTGGCTGGTGCTTTGACTGTCATGGGCACATTTGGAGTCATACTGGAGCCCCTGACGATAGGAACCCTATTCGGATTGATTCTAAATGGCGTTTGGCAGGTCATCATAGGCATCAAACTTTACACATTGGGGGCAAAGGAAGAATCCTAGCGACTAGACAAACTGATGAGGTTTTCAACAATGAAAGCGATAGTATTCGAGAAGTATGGACCTCCTGAGGTTCTACAGATCAAGGACGTCGAGAAGCCAACTCCGAAGGAGAACGAGGTTCTGATCAGAGTCTATGCAACATCAATAACAGCTGCTGACTGGCGTATGCGAAAGACCGACCCGTTCTTGGCCAGGATGATTAACGGTCTCTTGAGACCTAGGAAGTTCAATATCCTAGGTATCGAGCTGGCCGGAGAAGTTGAAGAAGTCGGATATGAGGTTACTCAGTTTAAGCCGGGCGACCAAGTCTTTGGGACTACCGGCTTCACATTCGGTGCTTACGCTGAATACGTTTGTCTGCCTGAAAGTGGCTCCTTCACACAAAGACCAGCAAATCTGCCCTTTGAGGAGGCTGCCGCTGTGCCCGTAGGGGCAGATACGGCTTGGTTCTTCCTGAGAACACAAGGGAACATTCAGAGTGGACAAAAACTGCTCATCTACGGTGCTTCGAGCAGCGTAGGAAGCTATGCCGTTCAGCTTGCCAAGTACCTCGGAGCGGAGACAACGGCCGTCTGTAGCACGGCTAACCAAGAGTGGGTGAAGAATCTTGGAGCTGACAAGATGATAGACTACACAAGAGAAGACTTCACCCAGAGCGGGGAGAAATACGATGCGATATTTGATGCCGTGGGCAAGCTTTCGATACGTGGTTCCATGAAATCACTGAAGGAAGGTGGAGTCTTTCTCGACGCAGTTGGCATGATGAGACGAACTGTTCAAGCGAAACTGGCTACGGCAAGAAGCAGCAAGAGAGTATTTGGTGGCACAGCGACCGGGAAGGCAGAAGATTTGGTCTTCTACAGGGAACTAATCGAAGCTGGAAAGCTGAAGCCGGTCATAGATAGACGTTATCCATTGGAGGAAATTGTCGAGGCCACCAATTATGTTGAAACGGGCCGTAAGAAAGGAAATGTGGTAATAACTCTGGGCCATCTTTGGGAGTAGCTTGAAGGAAAAGGACTGGCATAGTTGACAGAATACAGATACGAGATGGGTCCCATAAGACCTCCAAGCGAGGCTAGAAGTCTCCTACTTCGAGTGACCCGTAACTGCGAATGGAACCGATGCCGATTCTGCCCGGTATACAAGGATGCTGAATTCTCAGTTCGCGAACTCGAGCACATTCTACGTGATATTGACTACGTTCGTGAGTACACCGATTTCCTTCAGAATCCCACGGCAGGTCTGGATGTCGAGGAACCACTTGCATATGACACTGCAATGCATTGGATTAGTCACGGAATGAAGTCAGTGTTTCTTCAAGACGCGGATTCATTGGTTATTGGAGCCGAGAATCTCTCAAGGATTCTCAACCATTTGCGAGTGTGTTTCCCCAACATCGAGAGGATCACTTCCTATGCTCGTTCTTCAACATTGAACAAGATGAGCGTGGAAGACTTGGTCACCCTAAGGGAATCCGGACTTACACGTATTCATGTTGGACTCGAGTCAGGTTCAGACAATGTACTCAAGATGGTGAGGAAAGGCGCCTCGAAGGCCATTCACATCAAAGCCGGACTGATGGTGAAACATGCAGGAATGGAGCTGTCAGAGTACTTCATGCCCGGGCTGGGAGGCAGGAGTCTGTCGGATGAACATGCTATTGAGTCTGCTGATGCTCTGAACCAGATTGACCCCCACTTCATTCGATTGCGTCCGCTTGCTCTTCCTGTTCGAGCTCCTCTGTACGAACTCATGACCTCTGGTCAATTTGACCGGTGTACCGACATCGATGTAGTTCAGGAGCTTCACACTTTCATCACGAGACTGGAAAATGTCTCAAGCTACCTTGTGAGCGACCATATTCTGAATCTCTTTGCTGACCTCAACGGACAACTTCCTGAGGCGAAGACCCACTTGCTATCGATACTGCAACAGTTCACTGACTTGGATGAAAGAGAGCAGATGGTGTACCGGTTTGGTCGACGACTCGGAGTCTTCACAAGCTTGGAGGATTTGAGCGATGATTCGCGCAGAACCAGAGTCAGCCAGGTCATGTCCGAAAACAATGTGACTCGTGAGAACATCGATGGCTACATAGATCAAATGATGCAACGATTCATGTGAAGTGACCCTTTTCAAGAACAGATATATCCCGGAGAACGCGACTCCTCGAGGTGAAGATTGGGTCCCAAGATAGGGAGTCTACAGTTTTCAAAGAGAAAGCAGAGGGACAGAGGATGAACTCAGAAATAAACGCGGCAAGAATGACAGGAATACTATTCATAGCTGCCACTGGTGCAGCCATAGTAAGTGGAGCCTTCTTGTTGCCAATTCTAGAAGCTCCGGATTACTTGGCGCAGATTTCTGCAAATCAAACTCAAGTGATGTTAGGGGCACTCTTCTATTTCATCATGGCCGCTGCAGGAGCTGCCATTGTGATACCGATGTATCCAATCCTGAAGAAGCATAGCGAAAGCATGGCCCTTGGGGCAGTTGGGTTCAGGCTTATTGAGGGTGCGATCTTTATGGTTGGCGTGTTCCTCGTTATGGCTTTGGTGCCGCTGAGTCAGGGATTTGTAGATGCAGGGTCACCAGCTGATTCCGCTTTTCAAACAATAGGCGCAATACTAGTTTCAGGATACACGATAGATCATGCTGTTGTGCCAGCAGTTTTCGCATTCAGTATTGGCGCCTTGATGTACTACTTCATATTCTATCAATCCAAACTCGTTCCCAGATGGCTATCAGTCTGGGGGATTATTGGAGTCTTGTTGGGAGTAGCGAACGGGCTCCTAGATATGTTCGGCGGTGTCCCGTTTGAAGCGATATCGATGTTGTTGGATCTTCCAATCTTTGTGAATGAAATGGTTCTCGCGGTATGGTTGATAGTGAAAGGATTTGACTCTTCGTAGCAAAAGCAGACCCGACGTTGCTCAGAAGCAGATATAACTGAGAGAAGACGTTTCTCAAAGTTTAGGAATGATTCCCAGATGAAAGCGGCTGTTTACGAGGAGTACGGACCTCCAGAAGTTGTTCATATTAAAGTGATTGAGAAACCTGTACCCAAGGAAAATGAAGTTCTCGTGAAGGTAATTGCTACGACTGTATCCAGAGGGGATTCGAGGATGCGCGGTCTCGATATCCCTGGCAATGCCTTCGTGCGTTTCATAGCGCGAATATTCCTGGGCTTCAGGAAACCAAAGAGACCTATCCTTGGAATGCAGCTGGCTGGTGATATCGAGGCAATCGGCAAAGACGTGAGCAGGTTCAAGATAGGAGACCCAATCTTTGCGTCCACCTATGGGAGCGGGATGGGTGCTCATGCGGAATACAAGTGTCTGCCTGAAGATGAAGTGATGGCAATAAAGCCGACTAACATGTCCTTTGAAGAAGCCGCCACGGTTCCCACTCCGGGAATTGGAGCATTGAGCCAGCTTCGAAAGGCAAACATCCAGCCTGGTCACCAAGTCTTGATCTATGGTGCTTCAGGGAGTGTTGGGACATTCGCTGTGCAAATCGCAAAAACATTCAATTCCATAGTGACAGGTGTATGCAGTACGACGAATCTCGAGCTGGTGAGATCTCTAGGGGCCGACAGACTGATTGATCGCACCAAGGATTCTTTCACAGAAAGCGGCGAGACCTATGATGTCATCTTTGATGCAGTGGGTAAGATTTCAAAGTCACAATGCAAGGGAGCGCTAAAGGAGAATGGAGTCTTTCTTAGCATAACCGGTCAAAGTCCCGAAAAGACCGAAGAACTAGTTTACCTCAAAGAGCTCATTGAGGCAGGAAAGGTGAGGTCAGTTATTGACAGAACCTATCCCCTAGACGAGATTGTGGAGGCCTACAGGTATGTCGATACGGGTCGCAAGAAAGGAAACGTAGTCATAAGACTGGTACAGTGATCGATAGGGTGTGCGCTTTGGTGCTAGACGAAGTGAAGCAAAGAGAGAGTTTCACAAATAGTGATGTAGCATTAGTGATGTCACAGCTCTTCCACCTGTTCTTTGGTGGGTATCTGATAGGTCTGGATCAATTCTACTAGAATGATATGGAGAGCGCCTTGTCAGTCTTGTTGATATACGTCACAGTAGGCTTCCTCACAACCATGTTCGTGAGAGAGTTGGGTATTGCTTTGTGGAGCAACAATCTGGTCCAAAGAATCCTTATGGCAAAGGGATTGGCTTAGGTAACTTCTTCAGAAAGACCTAGAACTAATTCAGGGATTTCTCGCAAAAGCGGAAATCAAATCCTGAATTCGCTCAAACAGGGTTGTTGGCTTCAGCCCAATCAAATCTAGCTCAGAATCTCGCAGCTTTATCTCTTCAGCCATTCCACTCATGAACATGTACGCGAATTGGGCGATATGAGACTCTTCTAACTCATTGACAATTGTACCATCTGCCTTGCCTTTCTTGATTACCTTGATCCACGTATCTCTATTTCTCAACAATTGAGAATAGAATCGGACCAAGTAGGGTTCTTCGATCTCCTTTAGAAATCTCTCAAATCTAGGTCTTCCAACTCCTTTCTTGATTTCTGCGGCCCACTCTTTGAGAGAGATGTCACTTTGGTTTATTCGAGCGAAGAACTCTCGAAGTATTGAAAATATCAAAGGTTTGGCAATTCCGTCTTCAAATGCAGTTACCACAAGCTGCATGTATTGATCGAAACCAGTTAGATCATTTGGGAAATTCTCTTCATTGTAGTCATTTATAGCAATGAATTGACGAATGCCGAGCTCAAAAAAGATCGCATCTTTGTTTTTGAAATAGTTGTACAGTGTAGTTCGACTAACAAAGGCCGCTTCGGCTATCTCCTCTAGATTGACTTCATCCATTGGTCTTTTTGAGAAGAATTCCTCTGCCGCGATTAGAATTGCTTGTTCTGTTCTTTCCTTCTTCCTAGCACGTAGTTTCTTCTTTTTCAAATCGTTTCCTCGATCAGTTGTCATTTCACATACTACTAGTGTACATGGTTTATAACTTTTTACATGGATAATAAATAAATACTATAAATACAAATTTGTACTTAGCGTATATATTTATATACTGTGTTGTACAATACTATACTCGTTCATCTGCTCTGGCAGATGGCGTCTGAAAAGGGGAAAAGAAGAATGAACTCGAATTCTTTCGAAGATTTCAAAATCAATGTGAAGATTAGACTCTCCGCCATATGGATAACTCTGATGTTTGCTTATTCATATGCAGATGTATTGGGCTTCTATTCACCAGGTAATCTGGCTGAGATTCTTACGGGTGAAATTGCCGGTGTGCCGTTGACACAGGAGATGCTTTTAGCAATGGCAATAATGATGGCACTTCCAATTCTCATGGTGATCCTATCCCTGATATTGATGCCTAAGTTGAATCGTGCACTTAACATCGTCATAGGAATTTTCCAGATTGTTGTTCTATTTGCTACATTTCTAAACACAATTACAGCCTATTATGTTGTA
>CP070761.1:2433086-2499344 GCA_020348985.1 Candidatus Thorarchaeota archaeon
TTGGACCCTGTTGACCTGGACGTGGTTGAATGAAGCCCATATTGACTCCACTCTGGAATGCGAATCGCATCGCTTCCATCTGGAAATTCTGCATCTTCTCTCCAGTCAACAACTGGAGATGCTGAGGTGAGATCATGACTTGAGATTCAATCTGGATGTAGATCTGGTCATTCGGCCTGACAACCGTGAAGAAGTAACGCATGAACTTGACTTTGAAGAGATACTCAGCTCTAGGGTTTGAAATGCTTTCGACTTTGATTCCCTCTTTGGCGAACCATTCTCTTACTGTTCTCTTCGATTTTGCCGAGGCTTTATCCGTCAAGACAGAACTCTCCAGTCCACATTTGAAATCAGCGCCGCTCACTTAATGGTTGCGCTCAAATGCCTACTCCTTGAACCACACTACATCGTCGTACGCTGATGGAGCTCGGTCAACATAACATGTGATTTGCTCTCTCACGGCCTTGATCGCTGAAGTATCACAGACTGAAGTAAAGACATCGACTTCCGAATTGACCCTCGTTAATCGTACACCCCAGGGATCTACGACTTGACTGTGGCCGAAGTATGTCTTCTCTTCAAATGACGGACCCACTCTATTAGTCGCGGCCACGTATAGCTGGTTCTCGATTGCACGTGCAGCAACGAGCGTATCCCAATGCGCACTTCGCGGGTCCGGAAACGCTGCTGGAACCAAGATGAGTTCTGCGCCCGCAAGTGCAAGGGCTCTACTCACCTCAGGGAATCTGACGTCATAGCATATCTCAACACCTACGTTCATCCCGCCGATTTCAAACATCGCAATCTTCTTGCCCCCTACGAAAACATCACGCTCTTCCTTAAAGGGGTGAATCTTGCTATAGGTCCCTACGAATGTTCCATCCGGTGATGCTACTACCAACGTGTTCAGAAACTTTGACTCTTGTCTCTCAATTCCAGTTCCTATGACGTACGCCGACTGCTCTTCCGCAAGAGAGCAAAGAAAGTCAGATGTCACGCCGGGAACTCCGGGGCCCTGTTGTTCGTAGTCAGAGTGACGGAAACCAATTGCAAAGAGCTCAGGAAGAAGAATGAAGTGTGGAGTGACATCGGTACGAGGTTCCTCCAGGACTGCTCTAGTCCCTTCGAAGTTTCGATTTCGGTCTCCTTCATAGCAGGGAGTCTGAACCAACGTCACTGCGAACTCCATGTTGACATCACCTTCGAATGCAAGGACTGCTTCTGGGATTCATCACTTAAGACTGACTCGCTAGGAGCGTCCTGCAGGATGGCAAGGCTTAATATGCGCTCTTTGAGCAAGCGGCAACATCGGGCTCTCAACGGACGTGCTGTTATTGGTCAACGAAGTTGACATCAATCCCAAGACTCGAGGCGACATGCCTAAGACATCCTACTCAAAACCAACAATCGGTTCTATGGGCAAGACCGGGAGTTGGAGGACTTTCTCACCTGAGATCAACTATGATGAGTGCAGCAAATGCAGGACATGTTGGCTTCACTGTCCTGAGGCTGTGATCAGTCAAGATGAGGACGGCACTCCTCACATCGACTACGATTACTGCAAGGGGTGCGGCATCTGCGCTCAGGTCTGTCCGAAGCATTGCATTAGCATGGTCAGAGACCTCGAGAAGAAGGAGGTTGAAGCATGAAGACTATGCTCATGAGTGCGAACTATGCAGCAGCACGTGCCACTGTGTCCGCGCGCGTTGAGGTTGTCGCAGCGTATCCCATAACTCCTGCCACAACGGTCCCTGAGCAGATAGCTCTTCTGAGCGAAGACGGAGTCTTCAAGGGAGAGTTCATCCGTGTCGAATCTGAACACTCGGCGATGTTCGCTTGTATAGGTGCGTCTTCAACTGGTGCAAGAGCCTTCACTGCAACATCTTCCAATGGGCTTTTGTACATGGACGAAGGTCTCCACTGGGCGGCTGCCGCAAGACTTCCCATTGTCATATCCAACATCAATCGGTCCGTTTCGCCTAGCTGGAACATTCACGTGACACATGATGATAGCATGTCCAAACGTGATACCGGCTGGATCCAGTTCTACAGTGCAAGCGTTGATGAGTTGTATCACACAATTATCCAGTCTTTCAAACTTGCAGAAGATGAGAGAGTCCTTCTACCAGTCATGGTCAATGCTGACGGGTTCGTGCTGAGCCACACGGTCTCGACCTTTGACTATCTTGAACCCGAAGAGGTTGACAAGTTCCTTCCACCATACAATCCTCCTCATTGGAAGATGGATCCGGACGACCCTGTTTCTCACGGCAACATAGTGTTTCCTGAACACTATCAGGAGTTCAGGTATCAGATGCATGAATCGAACAAGAATGCTCTGACTGTCTTTGAAGAAGTCGAGAAGGAATACAAGAAGCTGTTCGGCAAATACTTCGGCGGTCCGATTGATTGCTACAAATGTGACGACGCAGAAGTGATTTTCACTTCACAAGGTACCATTGGGGCTGAAGCAAAGGATGCAATTGATGAACTGAGGGAGGAGGGACACAAGGTAGGAAATGCTCGAGTTAGAATGGTCCGGCCGTTTCCAGTTGAGAAGATACGGGAATTGGCTTCGAAAGTCAAGGCATTCGCAAGTTTTGACAGGTCTGCTTCCTATGGCTTTGGAGGTCCTGTCGCCAATGATATCCGAGCATCATTGTATCACACTGACTATAGACCGTTTGTGAAGAGTTACATCGGTGGCTTCGGGGGCAGAGACATAACGGTTCCCGATATCAAAGAGATTGTCCTGGATACTGTGAATGTCGTCGAAAGCGGAGAGCTGGGTCCCGAAGAAACCTGGCATGACTTGAGGTGAGAAAGATGGTTGCAACCAAAGATATGCCTCAGAAGGAATATGTGCTCAAGGGGAATGCTGCGTGTGCAGGATGCCAGGACATGGTGGCTCTGAGACATGCCCACAAGGCCCTGGAGGGCAATGTCATTCAGGTGGTCCCTGCCTGCTGCACAAGTGTTGTGCAATCCCTTTGGCCAAAGAGCTGTCTGGACATTCCGGTTCTTAACACAGCCTTTGCGGCGTCTGCAGCAACAGCATCGGGAGCACGGGCGGCTCTTCGGGCAAAGGGCATAACGGATACAACAGTCATGGTCTGGGCAGGCGACGGAGGTACTTTCGACATTGGTATTCAGGCATTGAGCGGCGCATTCGAGCGCCGGACAGACTTACTTTATGTTTGCTACAACAACCAGGTTTACAGTAACACTGGGACGCAGCGTTCGGGAGCGACACCTCTCCACGCGCAGACCACCACGACGTGGTACGGCAAGAAAGAGCCGGAAAAGATGCTCGACCTCATTGTGGCGGCACATGAGCCAGTGTATCAAACAACCGCAAACTCTTCTTATCCCCGAGATCTCTATGATAAGTTCAAGAAAGCAAAGGAGATTGAGGGACCGAAGTTCATCCACATCTTTCTGCCATGTCCACAGGCTTGGAATTATCCGGTAGAGATAGGAGTTGAGATCGGCAAGCTGGCCGTTGAAACCGGTTATTGGATAATGTGGGAACGTCTCGGTGACGAATGGACTCTGGGTCGTCAGAGCAAGAGATTCCAAGACCCTGACAACAGGAAGGACATTGAGGAGTTTCTGAAACTGCAGGGCCGTTTCTCACACTTGTTCAAACCCAAGAAGGACGAGAAGAAGATCCAGGATCTCAGGGACTTCGTTCAGCATAGATGGGATGCTGTGCTCAGGACTTTCACGTAATTGTGATCTCCGAGTACCCACATAATGGAACTGAATCCAAAACTAGGCAAAGGATTGCCCTTTTCTGTGCAATTCGTAACACCACGATTCGGAAAAGAATGATGACACACCTTAAGCCATCGATTTTCCGAACTAGGCTGTGTAGGTGAATAGATATTCTATTCCTACTTCGAATCTGACAGATTACGATGACAACAGCAGCCACTCTAATGGAGAAATACCGTGCCGAAGCCTCTAGTACTCCCAATGAAGCGTCCTTCAATGACGAGGGGGAATCCGTCAAGGTCATTGGTGAGACCAGTTGGACCCGTGTTCTGTTGATTCGACAGAAAGAGTCTCCCAGCGAAATCAGAATTGAGATAGAGCTGATGCTTCCAAGAGCCACACGTGAACTCGTTCCCGGTCTGAAAAAGGATGAACCCATTCCTTGTCAAGTTGTCAGCGAGCTCGCAGAAAATACAATCGAGCACATGAAGTACTTGCTGAACCTCTACCACTCGGGGTTCAACCTAGAGCTAATGGGAGAGTTCTGTCTATGGATAGCAACTCGCACATTCGAGGGGCTGCCTGGAAAAGCCATCTTCGAGGCAATCTGTCCGCCGTGACAGATACGAGATTACGATTCAAGGTCTCTGAGATAGAAACCACTCAATCACTGCAGTGACTGTCTCTTCGTATTGTGCAGGATCGCTCAAGACGTGGTCTGCACCTTCCACAACTGCAAACTGCTTCGGCTCTCCAGCCTTATCATAAAGCTCCCTAACACCTTCAACTGGGATTCCGCGATCTGCGTCCCCAGTAATGATGAACAGAGGTCTCGGAGATATTCCAGGAATGTCCTTCATCGGATTGTAGATTATCGCATCTTCAACCATCCGTCTCAGAATCAGCTTGCGAGTTTCAGGGTTTTCTATGCCCCGAATTTGACTCGGATCGGTCTCTATGATTCGTTTGACCTCCGGCTCTATCATAGGAGAAAGAGCGAACATGTATGTATCGAACACCGGTGCACGCACACACACTGCTTGAACGCGTTTGTCCTCTGCTGATGAGCAAATGGCCACAGCTCCGCCATAGCTAGCTCCATAGACGCCTATCCAATCATTGAATGTAAACTCAGATTCGAGGAGATACGTTACAGAATTCTTGGCATCCACTATCTCGCCGGCCAATCGAAAGAAACCATCACTTGAGCGGAATCCCCTAAAATCAAATGTCAAGACAGCGAATCCTACCTCTGCCAGTCTCGTGGCAATCCCTCCAACTTGATCTGGTCCTCCCGGGAGCCCATGGTACTTGCAGATGCCTGGAAATGGACCTTCAGATGTGGGAGTGACAAGATTCCCCCGTACCGTTTCTCCACCACTTGTGAATTCGACAGGAACGACTTGTGTTTTGGTCAAGACAAGAAGCCATCCTTCAACCTGCATTTTGCCCTCGGGATCTACTTGGTTTGCCTTTCAACGCCGTCCCTAGAGATAAGATAGTCGCCTTCTCCGTGTTCAAGATTCTCGTATCTTGCCATCACAAAGAGCAAGTCCGAGAGTCGGTTGACATACCTGATAACTTCAGGATTGACTTCGGTTGTTTTCGAAAGGCTCAGGACTCTTCTCTCTGCCCGCCTGCACACTGTCCGAGCTTGGTGTAGGAACACGGATGCCTTCGTACCTCCAGGTATAACGAAATTCGAGAGATGCGGCAGCTCCTCTGTTAGCTCGTCCGCAATCACTTCGAGTAATGAAACATCCTTGGCACCTACTCTCCTCAAACCCGACGCTCCGCCACACTCTTCATGATCAGTCGCAAGCTCCGCGGCGACGTAGAACAGAAGTTGTTGAATGGAGTGTACATATTCTGAGATTCGACTAGAAGAATGTACTTTGGCAACACCTAGTACAGTGATCAGCTCGTCGAGGGTGCCATACGCTTCTACTCTCGGATCATCCTTTCCGATTCTCTCTCCAGAGAGCAAGCCTGTCTCTCCTTTGTCTCCTTTTCGCGTGTAGATGCTCTTCTTCGGCAATGCGGCACACCTCAAAGGCTTGGTCTCAAAGTTTATGACTTGGTTAGATGAGCCTTTGCATTCGGCTGTCTAGCATTGCGAAATGGCAAGAACTTATGTGGAAGGGTGAAGCGGCACGACTGAAAGAGATATACTTCCGAAAATCGGTCCTGTCAGTCCCTTGAGCGAATATTCGGAGATAGTATGAGCTCGACCGACATGGTGCAGAACATGGATCACGTAGACCGCGACATAATCAACGAACTCACTGCCAACTGCAGAGTGTCATATGAGACCATGGCCCGCAAACTTGGAATCACCGCCAACGCAGTTAGGAGGAGAATGCTCAATCTAACAGAATCTGGGGTTATATCCGAGTTCGTTCTTCTACCATCATTCGCCATGGTTGACGTGCACTTTCTGATTGGCTTGACGTGGACTGATGGGGCGAGAAATGACGATGAGATTGTAGAGCTAATTGGCTCGCATCCATTCATCACGTCAGTAGGATTCGACTCCTTTGGGACTATCATCTTCAATGCAGAATATCCGGAAGATTCTGGACTTGAAGAGATTACAGACTTCCTTAGAGATGAAGTTAATGTCACAGATCTAGAGCTCCACCCTGTTTCAAGACCGCGGGGAGTCAAGTTCGAGCCTTCGGCGTTGCAGCTGAGAGTTCTTCGTTGCCTGGCAGAGGACCCGAGGATGTCTGTGACGACAGTCGCAGAGAAATCAGGGCTCACTGCCAAGAGGGTCAGACGGATTATTGAACAGCTGCAGGATAGCAGGGGATTCGAATTCACCATAATCCGAAATCTCAACGCCGGATCCAACACGAACTTCGTAATACGCGTGGAATGGGATGATGCTTTAACCGGTCCAGAAAATATCGTGAATTGGCTTGAGACAGAACATCCCAAAGAGTATTGGTATCCCAACATATCACATTCTGAAAGAGTGATGTTTCCAGTCTTTGTTGTAGATCATCTAAAGGATATCGAGGCTATCTTCAAGCACTTGATGGAACTTCCTAACATATTTCCACACGCGACACTGATACCATATCCCCGAAAGAGGTTTCCTGGATCTAGGGAGAGATACCTTCAGGAGCTTCTATCTCGGTCCTGATGCTGAAAGCCGTTTTCCGAACTTCCCAATTCGGGTTTTGGACATTGATTTGTCGGCTCAAGCTCATTCACGAACTGGACGTGTAACGCAGATAGATATGCCTTCAATGTGCCCACCGAAACGGAACGGTGGTGTACGAATAATGTCCATGGTGATACCAGAGAGTGCCCTTATTGTTCTGGATACACTTGTGAGTCATGGTCCCATGGCTCCAAAGGATATCAGCAAAAAGGCGAATCTGCCACTCCGAACAGTTAGCTTTGCCCTCAGGAGACTCACTCGTTGGGAATTGTGTCGAAAGATCCCCAATCTGCGTGATATGCGTCGACCACTCTATCATGCAGACCAAGAAAAGATGAGAGCCGCATTCATGAAATACGGCCAGAAGATAGCATAACCGACGAATATCTCCGACTCGGGTGTGAAGAACAAGTATGAATCCTACCAATCTCTCAGAGCGATACTCCGAATATGCCTCTATTGCTCCGGAGGATCTCGAATTCAACGAAGACGGGGAATCCATTGCAACTCTTCATCAGACAACCTGGGTCCGGATTCTTGCAGTCAGAAGAAAGAACGCTAAAGGCACAGTCTCAATCGAAGTCGAAATGTCGCTTCCAACATGTTCACCCGAACCTGAATCCCAAACCAGAATGGGTCCAGACTGCTTGATGAGAGACGTGGTACTCGATACCATTGACCACATGAGCTATCTTTTGGAACTTAATGACTTGGGGTTTGAGCTGGATGTTCTCGGACATGACTGTCTATGGACTGCAGCGAAATCATTCAGTAAACCCCCCGAGTCAGGTGTGTTCGAACAGTTGGTCCCTCCATCTCCGAAATCCAAGACTGGGTAAAACGGTCAGGATTGACACAGCAGGTCATATTTGCTGTCGCATTTGAGTATCTCAGATTACTCGCGAGTTCTGTGCGTATGAATACTTTGAAGCATAGACTTAACATTCGATGTGCATTCGATGCCGCGAATCTACTCAGAGTATTCGTGCTCATCAGAATCGACTATTGATGACTTCCGGTTACTGCTCGGTGGTGTTTGCGTGGACCCTATCGACAAGGGCATTCTTTGGGATATGAGAACCGACTGCAGACAGTCCTATCAGTCACTTGCTCGTAAGTACGGTCTTACTGCAAACGCTATCAGAGGACGAATCGACCGTCTCATCAAATCAGGCATAATCGAAGGATTCCAGGTCGTCCCAAGTCTGACAATGATGATGGCAGACTTTGTTATTGCTTTGGTGACACCTGATGGTTCACACAATCCAGATGAACTGATTGAGAAAATAGGTCAACATCCAATGGTTCTGCAGCTTGCATACATGACCAATAACGATTGTTTCGTGTATGGAGAATACTCTGGAACCTCAGGACTCCACAAGCTTGGGGCATATCTTCGCGGGATTGATGGAGTATCAGCCGTTCAATTGCACCCATTGATTACTGAGAGAGGTGGCAGACTAGAACTGAAGAATCATCACTTGCTCGTTCTGAAGGAGCTACGTGATGATGCCCGAATGTCTGTAGCAGAGATCGCAACCCGTACTGGACTTACTGCTAGAAGAGTCCGTTCAGCCATAGCTGATTTCACAGAGTCTGATGCCATTCGGTTCTCAATTCAGTGGGCTCTCAATGCTGGAGGCAGCAATGCATTCTTTGTCTTCACAAGCTGGGATGAAGAGAAGACGAACTTGCAAGGCATCGAAGAATGGCTCTCAACCAAGTTTCCGGAGGATTATTGGCTTTCGTTTGTGTCTGCTGTGGAACCTCTTATCATCAGCATATTCGTCGTACCGCATCTTTCCCAGTCAGCCGCAATTCAGAGAGAGGTCAGGAGTGCTCCCTTTGTCATAGAAGCACGGACCCTGCTTGTCTTTCCCTCAAGGAAGTTCCAAGGACTACGTCACGATTATCTTGATACTGTCTTGGCAGGCATTGGCGAAGACATGGGTGCTGAGAAAAGGGATTAGCCTGACTGTTCCTGTTGGACTCGAACGTTGACGTCTCACATATGAAAGGATGCGATTTGTATCACAGGGTTTTATGAGATGAGAGTATGACTATCCAATTGAATGTTGACTGAAAGAGTTATACGGACTCATTTCTGACCCATTTTCCATTAGAGATGGGAAACATCAACTAGGTTGGCGATTGGAATGCCTCAAACGGACTTTCCTTCAGTCCTGGAAATCAAAGATCCACTCCATGGGTATGTACACCTGAGTGAGTTGGAGAAATCGATTCTTGACCTGCGACTTACACAGAGACTGCGTGGGATAAAGTCGCCTTCAGGAGTACATTTGGTCTATCCTGGTGCAGACATTTCCTCGCTTGGTTTGCTTCTCGGGACGATGAATGTAACTCAGCTCTTTTTCGAGTATCTCGATGCTGAACTTGACGAAATAATCCGTGCTCGTCTTGCAGCAATGCTATTCGGGCTTGCGATTGGCCCATGGTCAAATGTTATGGAAGAGTATCTTACCGTGAGAGGATTGGACCGTACCAAAGTTGCCAAGTTAATTGTCACGAACTCCCAAGTTGGGGATATCATTAAGAAATCCACGTTATCCAAAAGCGAAGTAATCGAACTCCTAGATAAGGGAGTCCTCTTGAAAGGACTTCGAATCGATCTTCTCCATACGCCGATAAACCCGATACTTATTGACCGCTTGGAAAGAGATGCATACTTTGCTGGAGTTGAATATGCCCAGGTAGAGTATCGAAGGCTTTTCACAGAGACCAGAATCGCCAAGAACAAAGTTGCATTCTATCGCGGGTCCCTATTTACACTTGAATCGTATCTATCCGCAGGTACGACAATGTTTGAGGCAGTTTATTATCACAAGACTGTGAGAGCGGGAGAACTCCTTCAACTGAGGATTCTTGACGAGGCCGGAGCTCACATCTTTCCATCTCCTGAGAAGGAAACTGAGGACTTCCTTAAATGCGATGACCTCACGATTACTGATATTCTTCTCAGAGTGCCCTCCGACGCCCCTCAAGAGTTTCAAAATGCAGGCGAGCTCTTCGGAGACCTAAGGAAGAGGTATCTTCCAAAGATGGCTAGTCTTCGCGCAATCTCGGATGCTGAATTCCTAGAGAAGATCTCAACTCCCGATGGTCTTTTCTCCGTTGAGAGAGAGATCGCAGAGGGCTGCGATATCGATCCGAGCAATGTCTATGTTGATTTTCCCGATCGACCGTCCGTCAGCTACTATCCCGGAAAGCTGCCGATTGATGACATTGTGCTATTCGAACGTGGCACAAAAGGTTACGAGTTCTGGCCATTGACAGAGATGAGTGAGATCGCTCGAAGCTTCACTCGGAGACTGAAACCAGTTAGAGTGTACACTACTCGAGGGTACAGGGCGAAGGTCAAGAAAGTTGCTGACAGTTTACTTGAAAGCGTTGACTATCCAGGTTCACCATAGAAGACAGGTGTCCCCCGTGCACTCCAAGACGCACTTCCTATGGCATGAATCTTCTTAAGTATTGGAATCATCGTTTGCACTGGACTTCGGTGAGTGGCAGTGTTCTCTTGCAAGAAGTGTGGCAACCCCTTATACATCAGAAGTGCCGAGCTCAAAGACCGCATTCTGAAGATGGAAGTCAGCTGCATTCGTGGTCATAAGACTGTCCGACGTTTGGCGGATCATCAAGCTCAGGATATGGCTGAGGACCTATTCGATCGAATCTTCGTCTGCGTTGAATGTGGCCTGAATATGACACAAATGGCCACTGAGATAGACGGCGAACAGGCCGAAAGCCTCTTTCTGTGCCCCATTCATGGTCCTCAGAAACGGGACTTCCCCTCCCAATTCTTGCCTGCTGTCAGTCTTTTGAGTGCTGATGTCGACGTTTCACAGTCCGTTGTTGACTCCTTCAGATGTTTGGATTGTGGACAAGTGTATGCAATCAGTGACATCGTTGAGCGAGACCTCCACTACAAGATGGACGTACAGTGCCCAAACGGACACAAGAATCGGCGATACGTTGCTGTTGATGCTGAGGAGGATCTGATGAAGACAATAATGCAACGCGTTGCGCACTGTGACAGATGCGGACTCCCTGGTCACATCACATCTGTAGGCGAGAAGTCCAAGATAGCAAGGTTGTATGCATCATGTCCCGTTCATGGTACCACAAAGAAAGATGTTGCATTGAGACTACTTCCAACGGTTCAAGAAGCTGTGAGCGAAATACCTGAAGATGCAATAGTCAAAGGAATGCTTGTCTCATCAGATTGTAAACGACCTTTGGCGATAAGGGCAATAGAGCCGGATAAAGCCGGTTACAGGTTTAGAACGGCATGTCCTGGAAGGGGACAAACCACTTCCAGGACACTTCCGGTTAATTGGACCGAACTAGTCAGTAAAAGAATTGCAGCTGCTGTTCTGACTTGTAACGAATGTGGTCACCTCACTCACATGCAGGACATCAGGAAAGACAGAAAGAAGGTTGACTTCGAAATCGTCTGTCCAATCCATGGCGTCATGAAGAGATCAACGCCACCTGATGTCTTCGAACATATTTCTGCAGTCGAGCCGGAAATAGATAGGTTGCCGTCTGTGATACGATCTCTGAGCTGCGAGAGGTGCTCAATGCCAATTCATGTAAGAGATGTTGAAGACAGGCGTGGACTCACTGAACTGGACGGGGAGTGTAGGAATGGACACCGAGTAAGAAGGTTCTTTCCACAGAATCTCGATCAAGGAACTCTAGTGGACCTCTACAAGAATCTCTACAGATGCCCTGAATGTTATGACCAGCTCGACCTAGTCTACGCAGAACCTCAGGGAAGGGAGTCTCGGGTTGTCCTTCTTTGTCCTGTGCATGGCAAGTACGTTCTGGACATCCCTCACGATCATGCAAAAGCAATGGAAACCGCATATGATGAGCTTGAGGCTGACAAAGTCACCCCTCCTGTTGAGGCACCTCCCCATGAGAAGGCTACTGTGATTGAGTCCGAGGCTGACAGTCCCGAGACCCCTGAGGATGACGTCGTAGTCTATCGAGGCTGCGAAGTCGTAGGCGGCAAATTCGATTACAAGGTAAAAGTCGTCAACGACAGTGGTTATGTCATAACGAATGTCACAGTAAGCATTGTAGCCTATCCGAAGGATTGTCTCGAAACAGGCGGCGAGACCGTGAAGACTATCTCGCGAATTGAGATTGACGGATTTCGAAGTCCGTCGTTTACGTTCTTCCCAACAAAGGACTGTGTGCAGGGCAAGATTGTCGCCACGGCGTCCTACATTGACTTTCGAGACCAGCTACATACTTTGCAGGTGGAGCCGTTTATCATTAGGTCTGTGTGCGATCTACTCAAACCGATGGAGGCGACGAGCAAGCAGTTCGATTTGGTACTAAGCAATCTTACGCGAACGGAACAAGAGCAGGCTCTTGACTGGAATGCTCAGATTCTCTTCACCAAAGCAGAGAAGCTACTTCCTGCAAAGAACTTCCACATAGTAGATTCAGATGAGAAGATTGTTGGTGGGCAGTTTATCGGAACAATACGCGGCTATGCTGAAGGCAAGTACACAGGCAAGAAAGTTGCAGTCATATTCATGATTACCGGACCCGAAATCGGGAGACATGCGACAGTCAAGGTCGAGGCACTAGGTGAAGATATCGCAATGCTGCCTACTACGATAGACGAGCTTGCCGAAACTATCGATTCGTGGATTTGCCTTAGATGCGGTGCTCCTTTGGCACCCGAAGAAGTTGATGAATTGGGTCAACGTGAACCAATCAGATGTCGGTACTGTGCTCACACACTCACCATTGCGCTTTACCTGCAATGAGCTTGTTCAGCCACTTGTAGATCGGAGTCATCTTCTTGCACTGCTCAAATACCTCATCGACAAGATCCGGTCTAGTCAAGACTGGTTTCTGGATACTCGGTCCAATTGAGTAGAGGCCATTATACTTCAGCAGAGCCGCTCGTTTGTGGTCCGGATCGTAGCCTCCTGGCACTTTCTTGAAGTGTTCCTTCCCGACTGTATAGCCTTCTTTCGAGCTGACCTTCGAGACCGCCTTCTCTAGAGCAGGACCCATTATCTCGTGATCGACAGCCTCCCTGTATGTCGCAAGAAGCGGCTTTGGGAAGACATGAAGTCCACCATAGATGCCCCCTTCCTCAGAAGACATCCAGAACATAAATCCAGGATTCTCCGTCTTCTTTCCAATTCCTTCCCAGAATATCGTCCTAAGATAATCGTAGTATGGGCGTTTGTCTTTGCTGAACCTAATGTCGCGGTAGATTCTCATTATTGATCCTCTGCCGCCGGTACTAGTGTCGTACTCAAGTCCTTCTGAGATAGTCCTGAGCTTCCTTCCTAAGGTAGAAACAAATGATTGTGCTGGCTTTAGAACATATTCCTGGTAATCACCTTTGTGTTCATTGAACCATTCTCGTTCATTATTCCTACCTAGTTCCTTGAAGAACAAGAGTGCCTTCTTTGGAAACCCCTCGAAAGGTTCTGATTCTGTCATTAACTGTCGTCCTCGACCCAATTAATCGCCAATCCATTCAATAGAGGTTTGCTTTCGGGCATCTAGGTGGGTCATTATCCTATCTACTATAGAATCAACAAGGTCATCGACAGTCTTCGGTTTGTGCCAGAAAGCTGGGCTTGCAGGTATGATAGTCGCGCCTGCTTCGGTAACAGCAGCCATGTTGCGGATGTGTATCAGATTAAGGGGGGTCTCACGTGGAACTAGAACAAGTCTTCTTCTTTCCTTCAAGCTGCAGTCCGCGGCCCTAACGACAAGATTGTCCGCGTAGCCATGCGCAATGCCAGCCAGTGTCTTCATGGTACATGGAACCACAACCATTGCATCGAGGTGAAAGCTACCGCTGGATGGGCTTGCTGCCATATCGTCCTCATCATAGACTTTGTCAACTTCCTTGGCTAGATCTGCTCTCGTCATGCCTAGCTCGTAACCAAGGGTCTTTTCCCCCCACTTTGTCACAATGAGGTGGACCTCATGGCCTTCTTTTTTCAGTGCTCTGAGCAAGCGGACTCCATAGATTGCTCCGCTCGCGCCTGTAATGCAGAGCAGAAATCGCTTTGATGACATGGTGATTTCCGGACATCACAGGAACTTCCAATGCATATGACTTCTACCTTTTGCCCATTTGATTGGTCTTAGAGCACAAGGACTAGAATAGGAAAGATAGAATGATTGATAGAAGGATGACGGCAGACCCAGTTAGTTTGCCCTCTTTCTTGGCAATCTCCCAAGCCTCGACAATGTCTGCGGTGAGTGTGTCAAATCCCTTTGCTCCGAATGTTCTTAGATTTTGCACCAGCCCCTTCCCGATTCCTATCTGACTCGGCACAGCTTTCTGTCGGGCAGTTTCAACGGTGGATCGAATAGCTTCGACTACAATTTCTTTGTGATGCCTTCCAACAGGTGGATATCCTCTGCTGGAGAGAGAAATTGCATTCACAATGTGTGTATCGGTCGTAGTCACTTCAGAAGACACAAACCCCATCGACTCAAGCATCCCAATGATTTCCTCTCTCATCCCTGGTTCCATGTTGTTCCCGTCGATTGACACAAGCGCTGAGTCAACTTTGCCTCTTCTCACGACTAGGACGCAGATACCCCCTGGACCGATTCCCTCTTGTTTAGAAATAGAGTCAATCGACTGTCTATGAAATCCTATGGAGAACCTGGAGGCTTGCATCGCGAATCCATCAGAGACGGCATTGGCTACTGACTCTACATACTTGGCTGCATCAGGGTCTCCCGGCATTACGGAGACTGCGGTGTCATCAATACAGTTGTGAGCATCAGCTATTGCCACGGTGCCAACAACGCCAGTTCTCTCCTTGACCGCCTTGATAGCTTCCTGAGCTACTTCCAACGCAATATCATCAGTGAATTCCGGAGCACTTGTTGTGATTGCGAGAACATCGTTTCTGGCGAATATCGTCCACACCTTGAACTTGCTACTGCTGCTCCAGAGCGGTCCTGCGGACTTTTCAGTGACTTCCGTTTCTCGGAGGAGTCTATCTATCTCATCAAGAATAGCAGGGATGTCATCCTTCGTTGTTAGATTCTGATGGTGCGTGCATGTGCCATGAAGGACCATGGCAGGAATGCCATGAGTCGATTCTATGTGGTCAATGACTATTGATGGGAGCTCGCTGCTTCCCAGGTCTCTGAAGGGACCCGGATGAATATGCAGTATGGCCACTGCCCCGGAGATATTACGTTCACTCTTGAAGACGACCACATCAACTGGAATGTCCTGTTCGACTGCAATCTGCGTCAAGAGCTTCTCAAATGGCTCTGAATTGTCACAAAGATAGTCATGCCCAAAGGCTCTCAGTAGAGCTGGACCGTTTATGCCAAGGTCTCTCTCGAACGGGACGCTGACCGCCAAGAAGACGCGACGAACAGCGTATGATGACAGAATGATGAGTCCAATAACAGGTATAGGCCAAAAGACGGATAGTCCAAGAATGAACCAACCAATGTAAGCAAGCAGAGTGACTGTCATCAGCCATGTCAATGCTGGCAGCGAAGCAGACAGGAAATTCCGAATGATATGGCGGTCGCTAAGACCTGTAACAAGGAATGACGCCAGCATATATGAGAGTCCGAGGCCAAGAAGCATCAACCTCGGCTCGAAGTAGATCGTATCAAACAAGAAGTCAATAATCCCACCAATCAGGCCCAAGACGAACCAAATCAAGATTGCATATTGGACAACTCCAGCAGTTCTACGGAGGTCTAAGGGGGATTCTCTTACCCGAACTGCTGCATAGAGCAATCCGGTTCCTAGAATTGATGGAACTGCAAGTGTAATCAAGTAGAACGCAAATAACGACAGGTCACCAAATCTGGCCCATCGAAGCGCCGCAAGTGCCACACCGAAGAGTATGACTGAAAGGACTATTCGAATGACAATGCCTTTCATTGTAGGTAGTTGCCATACCTTCGAATAGAGTCTGACAGTTTCTTTGACTTTCGCCTTCTCTCCCAAGGGCACTCCACCTGAAAGGTTCCTCTACCGCTGGTCCTTGACGTCTTATCAAGATTGTCAAAGGAAGGTTTCTCACCTATATGAGAAGCTTTATATCGCATTCGATATCACATTCGATATAACTGAAGAAGGAATGGGCTCGATGAATGTTAGCGAATGCGATGAAGATGTAAGAATGCCTCACACAATACCACGTGGGCTACTTCGTCTCATTGTTATGACGCTGCTGAAGGACCAAGACATGACTGGATCTGAAATAATGGATACACTTGCCAAACGTCACGGAGGCAAGTGGAGACCTAGTCCTGGTTCAATCTACCCCTTATTGGAGTCACTTAGTGAGAAAGGACTCATCGAGGTAGTTGGTACGGAAGGCCGCAGCAAGACATATGGCCTGACAGAGGTTGGAAAAGCACACATCAAGGCTGCGATTAGTCGTAAGGGCGACTTTGAGCACAAAGCCAGACTAGGTCGAAGCCTATGGCTCAACCTTCTTGAGCCAGGTCATAGAGCACACTTCTTCGTTTCAGGAATGAACGCCACTCTGGAGCTTCTAGGCGAGCTTGTTCCAGAACTGAGTCCTGCTCAGAAAAGCAAGATATATGATCGCCTAGGGAAACTTGCAGAGAAGCTCGGCAATCTTCAAACTCACTTCAAGACAGGAGCATAGAGACATGGAAAACATCGACATCAAGAAAAAACGGACCCCGCTCGGATACATGTTGGGTGGTCTCCTTAGACATCCGGGTGCGATTGCCTTCGCAATAATCATGACAATAATTTCCACACTTCTGATCACTTTCCCGATGGTCTTTCTCGGATTTGCCGTGGATGAGCTTGAGGCATCATCCGCAATAACACCGGCATTCATGAGCTTTGTGTGGTACATTGTCATTGTCACTTTGGTTTACATGGTGCTCTACTTCGGAGTAGGATACGTCTGGGCATTAGTGACGCTCCGCTGGGAAAGAGATGCGAGACAGGAGTTCTTCGAGATACTTCAAGAGAACAGCATGACTTTCCATGATGAGATTGACAGCAAGAGACTACTATCTGTTGCCATGCAGGACTTAAACTGGGTGAGATTGTCACTAAACCCGGCCCTTCGTAACATTGTCGGTGGTCTTGCTTCTTTTGGAATAACAGGTATTCTTCTAGCACTTGTTGATCAACAGATTGGAGGGGGAGGACTCCCTGTTCTCACCCTGTTGATGTTGATAGGCACTCCAATCTATCTGATATTCGCCTACAAGTATGCAAGCGCAGTAGAGCCAGTCAGGAGAAAACGGTCTGAAACGATGGAGAGAATGACCTCCATTTCCCAGGGAGTCTTCGCTGGAATCGAAGTTGTAAGGGCTTTTGGAGCTGAAGATAGAGAGACAGAGAAGTTCTACGAAACATCGAAAGTGTACGAGGAGGTTGTAGCCAAGGAAGGCCGTCTTGCGGCTTTCTACATCCCCGCTCTTGTCCTCATTGCAATAACCACGATCGCCTTCTTCTATGGAGGTACCGCTGTTCTCAATGGGGATATGACATCAGGCACTTTCGTTCAGGTTCTGACTTTGCTAGTAGCTCTCACATTTCTCAATTTCCAACTGCCGTGGATGCTCTTGATGCTTCGGGGTGGCATCGTCAATTCAAGAAGAATCGTGGACATTCTCAATTGGGAAGACCCACTTGTCGAACCGGAACTCCCTGTCCAAGTAGACTGGTCGGGGGACATTGCTTTCGACAATGTTAGCTTCTGCTACAATTCATCAAACGGGAACAATGGCCATTATGCCCTGAAGAACCTCAACCTCACAATACCCGGCGGCTCAAGAGTTGCACTAATAGGCGGACCTGGCGGCGGCAAGTCCACAATCCTGAAGCTGCTTCTTAGGCTCTATGATCCAACCGAGGGGGCTGTGAGCGTGGGTGGAATCGACCTAAGAGATGTCTGCACAAAGGACGTACGTGACGCCGTTGGGATTGTTGAACAGGATATCTTTCTGTTCAGAATGAGCGTTCGCGACAATATCGCGTTTGGACGTAAAGACGCAACACTTGAAGAAGTCAAGGAAGCTGCAGAGAGAGCTCAAGCCACAGAATTCATAGAAGAACTGCCTGAGGAATACGAGTCAATGGTGGGAGAGCGCGGAATGACCTTGAGCGGGGGTCAACGTCAGAGGCTGGCAATAGCCCGTGCTTTAATCCAGGATCCGAAGATTCTGTTGCTAGACGATTCAGTCAGTGCTATTGATGCTCAGACTGAGTTTCTAATGAGAAAAGCGCTTGATGAGGCACTAGTGGGTAGGACTAGTATCACTGTTACACAGAGGCTACGTACGCTAATCGAGTCTGATATTGTGATCATAGTCGATAAGGGTCAGCTAGTCGCCGTCGGGCCTCATGATGAGCTCATTCGAACCTCGGAACAATATCGCCGAGTCTTTGAGCGACTTCCCGGGGCAGCCCGACTCCTGACCACTGCAGATACTCCTGGAGGTGCTGCGTAATGGGAATGCGGGGACATGGGGGTCCTCGTGCACTAGCAGCACGAGGAGAGAAGCGGAGTCGTCCCGTAAGAGTTCTGCTCGGAAGAATGGCTTACTACCTTGGTAGATTCAAGCGAATCGTGATACTGGGGGCTGCGCTGTCGCTCGTCTCCACAATCCTTGGCGTTCTAGTTCCCATAGTGCTAACAAATGGCATAGACACGGTGGCAGGACCGTCTGCAAACATATCCAATCTTCTTCTCCTGGTAGGTATGTTCGTCTCTTTGAGTCTGGCTTCTTGGATTCTGGGTAGCTCCAATACATGGATTCTAGCTGGAGCTCAGGCCGGATTCGTACAGACTGTTCAGTCCGATGTCTATGACCATCTCGTTTCAGCTGACCTCCTATATCACAAGTCTGAACAAAGCGGGAATGTTACGTCTAGAGTCACAACTGACACAGTATCCCTGGCAACAGGAATCCAAGTGATAATCACATTCTCCAGCCAAGTTGTGCTTCTCATCACAACTTTCTCGGTTCTTTGGCTGACCTCGCCCGCAATCGCGATTACTGCACTCATAGTAGTCCCAGGCGTCGCTCTCATTGCAGGGATTTTTGGCACCGTCGGCCAGAGGATAATGCTGGCCTCACAACGTGCATACGGAGCAGTGTCTGGCCAGATTGCAGAGAATCTCAGCGGCATTCACGTGGCCAAAGCTTTCAATCGAGAAGATGAACTTGCTGAAGAAATGTCAGAACTAAATCAGAAAGCCTACAACCACGGATTTAGATTCATGATTCTAATGAGCGCCATGCAACCGCTTGTCAGGTCCTTTGGTCAAATCGGTGTTGCCGCGATTCTGTTTGTGGGCGGTACACTGGCAGTTGGCACTGCAGCCGTTTTATCAATTGGTGAAGTTGTGCTTGGTGTGATTCTTGTCAATTCATTCATGATGCCACTCATGCACCTTTCCATGATGGCCTCACAGGTACAAGCTTCGCTTGCAGCAATGGATCGTATCTCCGATGTGCTCGAATCGAAGCCATCTATTGCAGATGCTTTGGAATCCGTTCCGCTCAGGCCAGAGAGTGATGGCATCAAGTTCGAAGATGTCACATTCTCTTATGTGGAAGGGACGGAAGTTTTGAGAGACGCGACCTTCGAGATCAAACCAGGTGAGATGGTTGCAGTCGTGGGTCACACGGGTGCTGGTAAGACTACGCTCGCCGCTCTAGTCAACAGGTTCTATGATCCACAAGAAGGAGCAATCCTCATTGGCGACCAAGATTTGCGTTCTGTGACTTTGGAGTCTCTTCATGAAGCTGTTTCTCTGATTCCACAAGAGCCCTACTTGTTTGATGGTACCATACTTGAGAACATCAGATACGGTCGGCCAGAAGCGACAGACAAAGAGATTCAAGATCTGTGTGAGATAATCGGCGCTAGCGATTTCATAGAAGTTCTTTCGGAAGGATATGAGACACTGATTATTGAAGATGGTAAGAATCTCTCAGCTGGGCAACGGCAGATGATAACCATTGCTAGGACGATGCTTGCCAACCCCCGCATTCTGATTTTGGATGAGGCGACGAGTCGGCTTGACGCCTACAGTGAATCGCTTGTCCAGGATGCCCAAGCCATGCTCTTTGCGAACAGGACAACCATCGTGATAGCACATCGGCTAACAACCATCGCAAATGCGTCGAGAGTTCTCGTCTTCGCACAAGGTGAGCTGATTGAACAGGGCACTCACGAGGAGCTGCTGGCCCTCGGTGGTACATTCAAGACTCTATACGACACCTACTACGCCCATCAAGGAGTAGAAGAAATCACCGAGGATGCGGCAAGAGTTGCAGAGGTGGAAATCGCGAAACATGGTCGACCTGAGGTCACCGCACCTTCTGGATCTATGGCAATGTCGATGATGGGTCCACATAGCTCAATGTCGTCAATGGGCGGAGGACATGGAGGAGGACCTCCCGGAGAAGTAACACCGGAGATGATAGAACATCTCAAGGAGAATCTGGATAGACTGCCACCAGAGATGCAGAAACGGGTGAAGGCCATGTTGGCTAGCCAACAGGATAGTGAACAATCTGAAGATTGAATCTAGCTCTCGTTTACTCTGGCAGCCGTAATTGCGCCGCCAATCATAGCGTATGCTGCAGCTCCAAGAATACGACTTGAAGTAAGAACAGGTGTGACTGCATATACAGCCCAAACGACTCCTCTAGCGAAAAGAAGTAGAAGACCTAACAGTATGAAGATAGCCGGCATCAGCAGTCTTCCTCTTCGGAAGACCACGGCTATGATGCTAACGCATAGAGCTGTTACTCCAAAACCGATTGATACAATTCCACTTGTTACTAGCTCTGCGAAGGAGACTGACTGAAGGGGATCATAGGAAAGAGCTACTAGTATAACGACAAATGCAAGCGGAAACGCCACAACTACGGACCACGTAATCTGTGGCCTTGAGTAGCCCACTGTCTTATTTACTGCATTGAAGTACCCCCCAACACCTATAGAAAAAGAGATCATTCCGAGTATTTGGACGAATCCAACCGTGAAAACAAGTGAAGCGCCCACACCAGATGATTCGATTGCTATTCCTGCCAATTCTGCAAGAAGCATCACAAAGAGTCCGACGCTCAAGAAGATGAACATGACATGAAACCTATCCTCTCTTACTAATCCCCTGGGGGCGAAATGTGTTAGACCGTAGACTCCTACTAGACCGGCGACCAGTGGTGCAGTAGCCGCAGCCATTGAGTCTAGGGCTGATGTGTTGCCTACAATCCATGGGATGCCGAATGCGCCTAGCAGAAGAAGGATTAGAGCAACGAAGGGAATCCAAGTGCCTAATTCCATATTCTTTGGTGGGTCTTCCTTCTCCATTGTGCTATCCCCTTGGTTCTGGATTCTTCATTTGTGGCATATATTGATTGAGAACCCTGTTGAATCCGAAGTACTTGAATTCACCTTGGTCAGAGTATATCCATGTTTTTGGTGTCTAGCGGAGCAATTTCTCCCACTCGATCTGATAAGTCCTTGATGGAAATTGCTTCTCAAGTTCATCCTTAGACTTGGTGACTATGGCGCGTGACGGTTTCGGACCGACAAAGCGTCTTGTCTGCTCCATAATTGAAGATAGTAGTTGTAGGAATCCTTGGTCAAGAGTCTCGGGAGCAATTGTTCCCCTGACAGCAGCGGTAGTGAGTGATGTCTTGATTTCGACGTCGACATTGTCTTCGAGGTCGACAAACGCAAGCCAAGGATTCTGCTTCATCAACGATTTTCTTGATCCGTGGAATGCGGACCGTGCAAGATGAATACCGATAAGGTTGCCGCTCCTATCAAGAATCTCTTGAAGTGCCGACGAGTACAGAACCAAAGTAGCCTGGGCGGGCGAGATGAGCTCAATCGCGTGTCTCCTTGCGAGAAGGGCGATCTCTTCCAGGAATCTTTTCAGATCCTTGGTTTTGACTCTCTCTGCAGCAATCATCAGAGGAGTCTCTCCGTCCAGTTGTGTCAATGCCTCTGCGGTCTCAGGTGATATTCCATCGACGTCATCAGCAACGCCTACAATGGCTGTGGCCTGATAGATGTCATCTGGCTTGATTGGCTGAGATATCGTCACAGCTTTCTCGAAGTAGGCTTCCGCCATCAAGTTCAGGATAATCTCTACTGGCATTTCTAGGAAGTCAGCTGCGTCCCTTACCGTACAAATTCGTGGAATCAGTCGGAGCACTGAGATGACATCTGCGTTCTTTGTGTAGTATTCCCAATCCCACTTGACATGAATAACACTATCTGGCTGAATCTTTTCACTCACGAATTCATTGATCACAGTCTTTTCGAAACGAGTATAGACAGCCAAGTCAAGGTCAATCCATCTCAATAGATTGAACTGCTCCTCAAAGCTTGCTACGAGCCTGCGAAGCTTCTCTCTTACCGCCGCAGAGTCTGCTTCAACTGAGAGCGCCCCCATTGCCCAATCTCCGAATTCCACGATTATCTTGTAGTCACTGCCTTCGAAGGCGCGAGCTCGCGAAGACACCGCGCCGCTGGCCTCGTCAAAAAACGTAGTCATTGCCACGATGAACGATGAAAGGAGATGAGGGTCAAAGATACTTTCTCGGAAGTCCTTATGGTACATACAGACACCTGTATCACGCTTCACTATGTACAAGCTTCTGATCTCCAAAGGTTGTCCTTCCTACTTGACGTGGTTTGTCACACGCTTCTAGGTACCTTTCGTTCGACGCGCTCTTAAAGGAAACTCGCATGAATCGTTGACGCTGTTTACACCGAATGTCAAGTGCATAGGACTATAAGCGCGGTAGATGCACATGGCCACCATGGCTGAATCAGAACAGTACGTGGCAGTCTGTCCGGCGTGTGAGGTAGGTCACTTGAAGGTGCACTCTATGCTCTACAGTGTACCTTTCTTCAACGAGCTCGCTCTTTTCACAATGGAGTGTCCCGATTGCAATTTCAGCCATAACGACGTCTTCTCCGCCGAGCAGAGGAGACCAAGACGCTGGACTCTCCGTGTTGACGAGAAATCAAAGCTCTACATCAGAGTTGTCAGGTCCGGGTCCGGAACAGTCAGACTTCCTGAGTTTGGGATTGACATAGAGCCAGGACCCGCCGCGGAATCCTACATCTCAAACGTTGAGGGCGTCCTACTGCGAACCCGGCCTGTCGTGGAAAGCGCTATCAATTTCGCGGAGTCAGAGACCCAGAAGAAGCGAGGACGTGAACTTCTCACAGAAATTGACCTCGCCATTGCGGGGGAACACTCTTTCACACTCGTAATCGAAGATCCGGCAGGCGTGAGCGGAATCTTGCCAGATGATCTATCTCTTGTTCAGTACGAAGAACTCACTCGTGAAGAAGCTTCAGAGCTCAAAGGTGCGCCGTTATGGATGGATGCGGTTAGAGATGAGTATCTGGAGCGTAAGGGCTAAAAGGTCACCAACGGCTACACACGAAACCATGGGCCGGTAGATCAGCCTGGCAGATCGTCTGGTTTGCATCCAGAAGGTCGCGAGTTCAAATCTCGCCCGGTCCACCACACTCTTTCTTGAGAATTCAAACAAGACGCACCAGGACTTTGAGGCTATCCAACATGGAATCTCCTGAATTGCAAGTGTAATGTTGCCTACTTGGAAATGATTCGCTGCGTGCTCCTCTTCAGTGAAGACTCGGGTTGCCACTGACCGTGCGTCCACAAGTCCGTCTTCGTTTAGCTTTAGATTCTCTAGGGGAATCATGTAATCCTTCTCTCCTGCCATCAAAAGAACATCTTTTCGTACTTTTTCAGCAATGCTAGCTACTGAATAGTCGGCTAATGAGAATCCCCATTCGTTAGGTGTTTCTGCGCCTGCGATGTACATCCACTGACTGACTATGAAGTGGGCAATAACACTGCGGTTCATCTGGTAGTTGAAGTGCTTGATCTTGTGAAATGGACGATATCCAATGGGGAGATTGAGGTTCATGTATGTCACTCTCTCAGTGATAGTATGTTAGTAGATTGGGAACTCTAGGCGATTCTTCGACTGTGTCAGACCATGTTGGTGCAATCGCCTACTTTTCAAAAGTATCAAATTGCCGCGTGTGAACCAGACTAGGTGTGGTTAGAGAATTGGGCCCGAAGAGAACGTTGTCTGACCGATATGCGGGCTGGTTTGGCTCTCGCGTTCCTATGACATCAAGAACGATGCTCTACTTGATGACGATAGTCGTTTCTCTAGGCACGTCTTTCTTCCTGTACAATCCGGCTTGGTCGGGACCGAATTGGATGCTGGTTCTTGCAGTTTCGCCAGTTGTCGCAATGTTTTCGCACTTAATCTTCCTTCTTCTCCAGATCCAATTCTATCATAACCCGGTGGAGAATCCTGCTTTCGAGGAAGTGGAAGATAGAGCAGACCAGAAATTAGAGGTCATTTCTTCGGCACAGGTTTGGAGTCGGCCTAGCAAACATGTCTTCATCACTTCTGTGTCCAGTGCTCTCTATAACTCAGTTATTGTGTCTGAACCAATGATTGAGAAAATCATACAGCATCCGGAAGATGGTGAGGTTGTGCTAGCATTTCACATGCTCCGAGCCAAAGATTGCTCCTATATCGACCTAGTTCTGACAATTATGGTTTTCTTAATCATGACAGCTGTTGAATTGCTAGTCGTGTGGCCTTTTGTTGCTGGAATCGTGTCAATGGCTGGTTACCTCGGCATTCTCTACGTGCTCCTCATGATGGGGTATCTGGTCCTTCCTGCTGTCATTCTAGTGTTAGTGCTTAAGTCAGCCACATGGAGATTCGACAACACGCTTAACGAGATTTGGCGAATCTACGATGTTCATCCCCAGGTTGCAAAGACACAACTTGAAGGAGAGAAAGGGCTTGCTCCAGAGGGAGTGGAGGCAATTGTCTGGAGTGTCAAGCAATGGGAACGAGGAAAAAGGTATACCCGGAGAACTAGTCTCGCAGCAATTGCGGCAGCTTTGGCATTCTTCGGTTTCGTTCTGTTCTTTCCGCCGTCGTACGTTATCTATGGCTACTATAATACACTCTTGATGCTCTTCGCTCCGCCGGTTCTCGTCGGTATTGTAGTTTTCATTGCCATGAAGTATTGGGATAAGAAGTGCATGACAGAAGTTTACGTCGATTCTAAAGACGCTCACGAGCCGATTTGGCTCGGTCAAGATCTATGGGAGATAATTGAGTCGCAAGATGATGAGGGGAAACAGTCTGGTCTTGATGCTTAATATGCCCATCTCTCTGTCACGCGGTCGATTATCATCTGCATTCTTGATTCATCTGTAACTCGTGACTTCCACTCGGTGATGATTTCACTTCCCACGCGAGGGGTCACGAAATTTCTGAAAATCCTGAGGTTCTGGTCATTCAGTCTAGTACACTTCATCGCCTGCCGATCATCGCATTTTGACGGTGGACATTCGGCTGTCGTGATTACGTACCACAATTCGTCACCAAGTTTTGTGGCGATGATCATTGCAGGGCATATATCCATGTTCTCACGAAAGACCACATAGTCGCCTTCACGAAGTGATGAATCTTCCTCGGCCAATCTTCCATTGCCGGATTCTATCACTTCTGTAAAATCAGAGATAACGGTTTGTGCCGCTTCTCTCACAAGATCGATTGATGCTTTGACTACAATACCATCCATCTGGCGACCATCCTGCACTGTCACGAGGTCTTGCCAGCACGCTACAATCCTAGATTTAATCCTTGTTGAGTAGCAACACGAGGCGCAACAGATTCGGCCTACAACTCCATGGAAGATTTCGTCCGATTGCTTACACAAAGTAATCCTTAAAGGGGCCGTTGAAGGCCACGAGTCAATCCGCTGAGGCGTTCGAGCTGGTCAGTTTCCGTCCTTGAGGACATTGAAAGAGCTTGACCCTCAAGCTTGGTGATAATTACTATGCAAGGGTTATTTGATACATTCCTGAATCAGATGACACTCTTCGAGCAAGCAATGATTCTGCTTGTCATTGGAGCAGCGATTCTAAGCCTTATCTACGCTTGGTGGCTGCGAAGGGGTGTACTTGTTCAGGACAAAGGGACAGAACAGATGCAAACTGTCTGGGAAGGAATTCGCGAGGGTGCTCTTTCCTATCTGAGCAGACAGTTGAGAAGCGTCTTGCCGATCCTCTTCTTTCTGATAATATTCCTTTATGCAAGCGTAGCAGTAGCACCCCCTGAGCCACAGGCCGTCATTCTCTTCGGAGCTGATGCATTAATCATCATTGGGATTGGCCGTGCTATTGCCTTCATCTTGGGAGCGTCCTTCTCCCTTATGGTTGGCCAGCTTGGCATGCGAATAGCAGTCGAGTCGAGCGTTAGAGTCGCACAGGCGACCAGGGAAGGCGAAGACAGGTACAACCGTGCCTTGACGATTGCATACAGGGGTGGAACCTACACAGGGATGCTTACCGATGGTCTAGGGCTGATTGGTGGTACGACCATCTTCATCATCTTCGGAACCGCGGCCCCTGATGCCCTGCTTGGGTTCGGATTGGGAGGAACACTTCTTGCACTCTTCATGAGAGTGGGGGGAGGAATCTACACCAAGGCGGCCGATGTCGGTGCTGATCTTGTAGGTAAGATTGAGCAGGGTCTCCCTGAAGACGATCCAAGAAACGCCGCAGTAGTCGCAGACCTCGTTGGTGACAATGTCGGCGATTGCGCTGGAATGGCCGCAGATATCTTCGAGTCTTATGAAGTTACAATAGTATCTGCACTGATTATTGGTATCGCCATATATGCAGACCCCACACATTGGATTGTGGGCATGCCTGCATTGGCTGTCATAGTATTTCCACTGGCTGTAAGAGCAGTTGGTGTAATTTCATCAATGATTGGAACTGTGATGGTTCCCATTTGGCCTCGGCTTCTTAGAAAACGAGAAGTGTACGCCGAGAAGGCTATGTTTCTGTCTTACGAAGCATCAAGTCTATTCACAGGCATTGTTACTATGTTCCTGGCGTACTTCTATGTAAACGATATTCGTCTAGCAATCCTTGTGATTGTTGGCGTATTGCTCGCCGTCTCGTTCAATCCGATTACCAGTTACTTTACTTCGCTTCAGAAGCCGCCTGTCCAAGAGATTGTGAAATCCGCTGATACTGGTCATGCAACTTTCATTCTGTCTGGCCTGGTTGCCGGCTACGAGTCGACCGTTGCGGCTCTCATTGCAATTGTGACAACCTTCGGAGTGGCCTATGTGCTGTTTGCAGTAGACGGTCTGATTTGGGTACTCTACGGAATTGCACTGATTGGTATAGGCATGCTTTCGCACACAGGTAACAATGTTGCAATGGACTCCTATGGTCCGATAAGCGACAATGCTGCTGGCATTGGAGAGCTTTCTCCCGGCGACTTTGAAGAGGAGTCGCAGAAGGTAATGGCTGAATTAGATGCAGTTGGAAACACAACCAAAGCCATCACCAAGGGTGTGGCGATTGCCTCAGCAGTGATTGCTGCAGTGAGCCTCTTTGACAGCTTTGTGATTGTAGCTGGCCTTGAAGAGATTGGCATCAGACTTGACAATCCACTTGTGTTTGCTGGAGTTCTACTGGGAGCTGCGCTGCCGTGGCTGTTCTCAGCATTGAACATCAAGGCTGTAACAAGAGCTGCAGGCGAGATGGTAAGAGAAGTTCGAAGGCAATTCAAGATACCTGGAATCCTTGAAGGAACGGTAAAACCAGATTATGACCGAGCAGTAGGAATTTCAACCACCGCTGCTCAGAAGGAACTCATTGCGCTGGTCGCCATGACGGTTTCAATCCCGTTAATGGTTGCGATTCTCTTCGGTGGTGACAACTTGGCACCGCTGGGTGGATTCCTTGGAGGTATCATCATCTCTGGTCAACTTCTGGCAGTCTTTATGTCCAATAGTGGCGGAGCATGGGATAACGCCAAGAAAGCTATCGAGGAAGAAGAATGCGATCCCGAGAGAAACATGGGGAAGGGTTCCGAGCGCCACAAGTGCGGAGTTGTTGGAGATACCATCGGTGACCCACTAAAGGACACAGCAGGTCCAGCATTGAATCCTATGATCAAAGTTGTCAACTTGGTCAGTCTACTCCTGGCCCCGGTTCTGGTGACTTACCACTTTGGTTCAGGAATTGCGGTCGCTGGAATACCAATGGACCTCATTCTCGCGGGAATTGTCGGTCTACTTGCTTTGCTGACATTCTGGGCTATCAGGAAGAGTCGCAAGCCAGCGGACTTTGGAGAATAGGATAGGACAGAGCGTATTGCTTTGAATGGTGGCACGAAGTGTCACCATCCTTCCACTTTTTCATCATAACAAGAACCATATGAACCAGATTAGCCTAGGCACTGAACAATAAGGTGACGCGGGACCTAGGCATGAGCGAGCGAATGAGAGTTGGAGAACTGATTTTCGAATGCATCCAACGCGGCAACAAATCGGGCGGGTTGACAGGAGAGGCAGTCATCGCTATTGCTAAAATCATCCGAGATGAGATTCGTTACTACGATTCACCTGAGAGTAGACAAGAACGGAAATGGGACCACACCGTTTCACAAAGCCTCACTGATGTTTCTCAAGCCCTAGAAGAGATTTGGTCCAAGCAACCTCGTGGTCTTAGACTCCACCACATCACTCCTATCCGGGCTCATAGCTCTAAGGCAACTGCCCATGAGATACTCCACAAAACAAGAGCTGAGCTAGTGATTGAGCTCGATACGATCATCTAGGCATGCATTTCGTCCTGTTGAAGTCAGGCTCAATAGAATTGATTGGGGGTTGAGCCCGAGCTTGGGAACAAAAGAGAAAGTAGGTAAATTCGCGTGGTTAGGAGGGGAGATATGTAGTAGGCTCCCAAGCCGGACTCCTACGACGAATTAAATCAATTCCTAAATAAGGCTATTAGAAGGGGCAAAAGTCTGCGCGGTCTTTCTCTGAACATTGAGGAGCCAAAAAGAGAGTCAACTGATTTGACGGGGGGTGCCTGCATGGCACACTAGTATCCCCACTCTTGCCCCAATCTTTGGCGATACCAACGCTGGCCACGTTTGGTAAGGGAGTACTTCCCGCTAATCTCTTGAAGTAGTCCCATCTGCACCATACTCTGAAGGACCCCGAAGAGCTTGTCATCAGAAGCACCTGTTGTTTCGCGAAGCTTTGCGAAGCTCATCTTCCCATCTCGTCTTAACAGCTGCGCTATGTCGAATTTTCCAACCGCTCTAGTTTCCTTGCGTGACACAATCTCGCCGCAGTTTGTGCAGATCAAGTCGCCTTTGAGATCGTCCCTGGCAACCTCTTGGCTACCGCATATGGGGCATGTGGCCTTTGAGAATCTCAATGAACGACGGTGTGACATCTTTCTTGCCTAATGAGAAGCCAAGCGAGTGTTGATAAAACTAGCGAAGCGGTGTCTGTTGGGTCTTCACTTGCTGGAGCCCAGCTCAGAAAAGAAGGTGTCATAGTCTATCTCAAATGGCACTCTCATTCCTGGTCGAACTTTCTTTGAGCCTTTGTCAACCTCAACATAACCTAGAGATGCGAGTTCCCTTAGGTCCGCACGCACGCCCTGTAAGCTCTTCTTTCTTAGTTCCCTGACTTGGTCAATTCGGACCCAGCCCCCCTCTTGATATGCAAGAGTGATTACAACGAGAAGCGTTGCAGCCAGGCGATCTGGCAGAGCTGAACCGTGGACTTCGGCGTCGGCTTCAACCACTGCGTCGAGATAGTATACATGATGAACTGGATTGTGACAAATCGCAAGGCCAACCGGTGTCAGTCTTCTGTGAAGTCCTGCGAGCTTTCGATAAAGCGGATGTCGTCCTGAGACTTCAGGAAGTCCCAATGCTTCTAGCATATCATCCACTGAAGCACCAATGGGGTCTCCTGTCCGGGTGAGGAGCCTGATGAGGATCCCAAACTCATTCATTGTGCAGCGCCTCCTTTCCCAGCCTCACGATGTCCTTCGCCTGAGGGTCATATATCGCCGTTCCATCAGAGACCATGAGGATCACATAGAGGAATCTTCGCAGCCTCAGCTCTTTGCTGTCAGTTGTGAGAATCTTGACGAGAGGAATCTTCTTATCAACCGGAATCGATGTAATGAAGTCCTCCATTTCTTTTGAGAAGGCAACATCTTCAGATCTCAGTATTATGTCACGTGCACTGAATGAAATTGAAGGTATCTGGTCCTCTGGACCCTCTCTGGATATAGCGTCAATGAAGCTCAGCATTCTTGCTAACGAGTCGTCCAGGGATTTCTGACTGAGCCCCTTCAGGACTAGTGGTTGACGATAGCGTATCATCTTTGATAGTTTTCGGCTACTCGTCTGACTAAGTTTTTCTACATATCGCTCAGGTGCCCCAATGACTCTAACAAGCTCCTGTACACGATTCACTTTAGCAGACAGAATTCCGTTGAGCAACTCGTCTACTTCGATTTTGGTGTGGACTTGCCCTGCTGCTATCTTCAGCTCTCGAAATGCAGGTGTAAGTTTGACATCAAGGGGGTTGAGCTCCCCTTGCTCGATCCTTCTTGCAATGTTGAATATTCTCCTCGAGAGATCCGTTATCGGTTTCACTGCACACATTCCTCCATCATCCTGAGAACCTCGGATTCTCAATTATCAACGAGGGTTCACTCCCTCTAGGCGCTGCAACTCCAATGATTCTGTCTGCATTGCGCAGGAGGTATGTGCTCTTTGCTGGTGTAAAAAGAACGAACTGACTACTCAAAGACGAGTTGTGAAGCAACTTACCAACGAGTTCGGTGTTCGTGGCATCGAGAAAAATGTCGATTTCATCCAGTGCATAGATTGGATTTGAGTTGAGCTTCTGAAGAGCAAGAATCAAGGCTATGGCGATAAGCGACCTTTCTCCTCCAGAACCAGCGCTCAATTCAACAAAGGCCTCGGCCTTAATGCGGGATTTGAACTCAACACCATATTGCCCATCCTTGAGAAGCAGCTCGAATCGAACGTCACCAGGAAACTGCACTCCGTTTAGGATATTGTTGACCTGGTTTTCAACCCCAGAGATTGCATCGCTCATTTCGTTGTGATATTGTTCTCTAATGCTTTTCACAGCAAGTTCTGCTTCTTCAAGCTCCAATCCTAGCTCGGCAGACTTGACAATGAGTGAAGCAAAGCGATTTGAGAGCTGTGACTCTGTGAGTGCAATAGCTTCTGACACATCACGATAGTCCTCCAGAACGTGTCTGATACCCACAAGTTCTTCGTAGACGGACTTTGGGTCTCTGACGGATTCGGGTTGTTCATCAAGATTCAGCTCTGATTCAATACGTTGGGTCTCCTGCTCCAGACTGGTAAGCTGTTTCTTTGTCTGTGCCACAAGTCGATGACTATCCTTGATCCTCAGATTAATCTCAACCAGGTTCTCTCGCTGCAAGCGAATAAGATCCCTTCGACTCTCGAGGTCGCTTCTCAATCTCTCCAATTCATCTTCCAGTTCTACTTGAGACTCTGCAAATCCTTCAATCGTTGTCATTGCTTCAGCCGCAATCGACTCAGATTCCTTAACCTGGCTTCGTAGATCAGTTGCGCGTTCAGAGAGCATGGCGATGCTCTCCTTGAGGCGGGCAGATTCTCCTTTCCTGTTTTCCTCCTCAGCTTCCGATGCCGCTAAAGCCGCCTCGACTGACGAAAGATCTGACTGTAGGCTCCTCTGCTTTGTCCGTACGGCGTTTTGTGCGGCAATAAGCCTACTCCGTTCAGGAGGCTGAGCATCATCTAGTTTCTTCAGCTTTCTCTCAGCTATCCCGAGGTCTTTTTGGAGCTCCTTTAGCTCTTGATCCCCTGAAGCAATCCTCTCCTGCAATTCCACGATGCTTTCAGACAGTCTCTTCCTTCGATGCCAAGTCTCACTCCAAGCCCTAAACTGACTAAGCATGTCCAGAATCTCTGATCTCTCATCTACCAGGGCCTCAAGTCTAAGCGCTGCGTTGGTAATCTGCTTGTTCACGACTTTTGCTTCTGCTTCTGCGCTGGCAAGCTGCGCTTGCAACGGAGCTGACGAGATAATGCCGGTGGGCTCTCTTAGTGGATGACTGACAATACTTTTGTTCTGATGACTGTGAATGTGCCGGTCCAAAGAGACTGCATTTAGACCCGTCTTGGTTGAGACCCTTGTGCACGCAGCGGCAGTCGATGTTAGAACATACTCACCGAATGCCAGCCGAAGAATCCTTCGTGTCTCTGGTTCAAGTTCAAGCGTCTCCCATAGCCATCCTTCGACACCACGCCCCTTCGGAAGTTCAGGCAACACTCTGCCCGGATTATCATCAGACACCAGAATGATTGGCGAAGGGGCTGAGACCTGATCTCGCAGCTTCTGCATAAGGCTGAAGTCAGCACTTTCTGTAACAATGAAGGCAAACACCATGTTGTCAGAGAACAGAATCTCCAAGACTTCACCAAACTTCTCTCCGGAGGGAATCAATTCTATCAGAGGACCAGCAACGGACGCAAGCTCATGATCTTCGATGGATGATTTTAGTTCGTGGACTGACGCGGGAATTCTTTCCTTCATTTCAGAGAGCTTTAGCTTTGTCTTTTCCATCCGTTTTCTGATTTCTGACAACTTGCTCCCGGCTCTAATCCTCTCTTCATTCACAGACTCAATCTCACGTTCGATTCCTGCGAGCCGCTGATTTAGCTCCCTTTCGTCAGTCTTCTCTAGTGCTTGCCAAGTGCTTTCCCATCTTCTTTCCATGGAATGGAGCTCGGCCTGCTCAACTTGGAGGCGTTCCATGAGACTTCTGACCAGGAAGTCCCGTGATCTGATGTCTGCCTGAAGGCCCTTGTAGGTTCCATATGCCTCAGCTCTCTTCTTGTTCCACTTGGAGAACCTCTCAAGAGCGGCTTCGATTTCCGCTCGTTCAGTCTCTAGCTCGGCAAAGGACTGACGCAGTGTCTTCAGTCGTTCGAGCCTTTCTTCCTTCTGTACTGAAGCCCGCTTCAAATCGCTACCAATCTTGTCCAGTTGTTTCCTATCCTTCTTCAACAAGTCCTCGGTCTTACTCAACTCCCCTATCAGTTTCTTATCTTCTTCTCTGAGATGATCGATTCTTCGTTTCTCTGCTTCAATCTTGGCTCCGATTCGTCCGATTTCAACTTGAATACTATCGATTCTCTTCTGAATGGCTGAAGCGTCTTCTTCGTCAGATTCTAGTTCATCTTGAAGGGACTTGGACTGATCAAGTATTTCAAGGAGTCCAGATTCTCTTTCCTCCACTTCCTTCCTAATAGACTCAACTTGGCCATTCAGTTCTTGCCGCCTTGCCCACTTTGCTTCTACCTCAAGTTCGCTTTCTCTCTTCTGAAGCTCGCGTTTCTTTTCGAGTCTTTGCAGGTCCCGTTTGATGAATCTCAGCTCTGTCTCAACGGCTTGAGATTCGATTAGCGCATTATCAAGCTCCTGTCGACTTCTTGCCACTCTAGTCTCTTCCAAGGAGATACGATCTCTCAAGGCATAGAGACCTGTTCCCTCTTCTATCAACGTGCGGACGGCTACCGGGTTCATTCCACGTATGGAGTTAATCTTCTCTTGAGGCATGAATACGAGATCGTTGTCAACATCAAACCCAAAGGAAGAAACCAGTTCGCGAAGTTCCGCCGCTTTGACACGGCGTCCATCGATGTAAGGGCGTGGGATACTTCCTTTGCCTATCCTTCTGGTCAGCTTTCTACTCTGGCCATTAACCTTGACACGCACCTCAACCTCCGCAGCCGAAGCTCCATGTCTTATGAAATCACTCCACTTTGGGTAACGATCCTCTCGCTGGTTTGAGCCAAGCGCGAACTTGAGAGCCTGAAAGATTGACGTTTTGCCTGAACCATTGGGTCCAACGATCACGGTCAAGCCAGAGTCCAGCTCAACAAATCCTTCATAGAACGATAGGAAATTCTTCAGTCGCACCGATTCGATGTATACTTGGTTGTCACCCACGCTTCCCGTTCTCCGCTATTGCCTTCCCATGAGTCTTCGCAGTTTGTCAGCACTTCTCTTTGCCTTCAACAGACGCATCAAGCGCTCTTCCGCACTTCCCATTATCAGAAAGGGGAACTTGCCGAGGAAATCCAGGTCTTTCTTTGACAGAGGCAAACTGGAATTGAGAGTCTCAATGACACGCTGAGTATCGGAATAGCTCTCCCCTACCGCCTCCAAGTAGAGTTGATCAAGGAACTCCTCCGGATACTCAAGCTCAGTTGTCTCAACAGAGGGGAATCGCCGCCCCGATGTCCTTGCGATTAGAGAATCGACATACTCTCCTCGGCCCACCGGGTGCACTCCGCTCTCACGAATGAGCCTCTCTAGGCTCTCTCCAGAGAATGAGTCGGCCTCGATCTCGTCATTCATCAATATGCTCACAGCAAGGTGTTTGACATCGATAAAGCTCCAGCCATCAGTCAACTCTGCTAGCTGCGCAACATCAACATCCTCGCGGTTTCTCAACACGTCCTCCAATGCCCTGACTCGGTCCTCAAGAGATGCGCTATCACTGACTAAAAGACGGTCGAATGTTCCCATCAGACTTCTTTCCAATGCATCTGGTTTACTCGTTGAAGCTATTACTAGAACTTCATCCTTGTCCCAAGTGGTCCTTTCTAGCTCGTCAATAAGAAGTGCTGTTGTAGGGGTGCCGCTTGGACATAATGATTCCAGACTCTGTATGTACAATAGACAGGGTGAGCTTCTCTTCGCAGTCTCAAAACCCGTCTGGATTGCTGCGTTTACGTACTTTGGTTCTGAGAGAATGTTGCTAATCCTAAAACGCAAGATTCTGAGGGGCACCTCAATCCCAATATAGTCGATGAAAGCTTGGAAGTCGGTTCCTGGTGGTCCAACTAGCAGTACCCTGCCTCCAAACTCAACTCCTCTTTCGTCGAGTGTTGACCTGACCCCTTCGTGGCGTTTGATGATAGAGTGAAACCATTTCGCTTTCTCACGAATAGAGTATTGACTAAGTCGACTTGCTGATATCCGCTCGGGGTCTATCAGCTCCAGTGCCTCAGCGAGTGTGTCCTCTGTTCCCACGGCTGACCCGCCTAGAACGCGGCAATCGCATGAATCCATATTACGTCTTCGGAGGGACCTATATTCCGCGCCCTTCTCTGCCCTCTAGCAAACCATTAAGGCGCTTTCTCTTCCCCCATCACTGGGTCCGAATGAGTAGTCCAAGCGAACACTTACGTGAACAGGTTTGGCAGGTCATTACCACGATTGAGAGTAGAGGTCTCTATGTCCACTCGGCAGACCTTCTCGTCAAGTATCAAGACACTGGGACGAAGGAAGGTCGGGTCCGGACTCGTAGAATTCCATTGATTGCAGGCATGTGTGTCCTGAATGCTCTCGTCCCCCGTTCTGCAATACTACTCGTTGGAGGTCATGGTGGCGGGAAGACTACGCTCATCAAGCTCCTAGGAAGAATGATGACAGGCAGACCCCTTCAGGAAATTGATGAGGGAATCCTTAGAGGACATCCTCAGCTTACTGAAGAGAAGATGGTTGCAACGCTAAAGCCAGGTCCGTTGATGAAAGACGGGGTCGAAGTTGTTGTCTGGCGGCGGTTTGTAACTGATTTCTGGAAGCTGATAGATGAGGTCAATCGCCTTACACCACACGCTCAAAACATCTTGCTATCTCTGCTTGCCGAAGGTGAAATGAAATACTATGATGAGACCTACAGATGTGAGGAATACTGCCTGTATGCTACTCTGAATCCTGCAGATGCTGGAACGTTCGAACTTTCACCCCCGTTTCTCGATCGTTTTGGCGCAGCAGTACCAATCACAATGCCCACAGTAACGGATCTTGAGCTCATTCTATCCTCGAGGGATGAGCGTCTGTTTGGATACGATGAGCTTTGGCAAGTCCCTGCGCTCATGAAGGAGGAAGAGCTGTTAACAATATGGAATCTAGCTGACAAGATTCCGGTTTCAGAAGAAGCATCCGGATTCATGAGGTCTCTAGTCAGAGAGTTTGGCGCATGCATTAGGACAGACAAGAGCCAATCAAGAGACCTCACCGTTGAGACTGGCCTCTGCGATGGCTGTCATTTCAATACTGCGAAGAGTGTATGTAACAAAGTAGTTATCCCTCTTAGTGTTCGTGCAGTCAAGGATCTAAACAGGTATGCCAAAGCTGCAGCTTGGCTAGTAGGTGCTGCAGAGGTTGGGGTTGAGATAGTCAAGTCACTGGCTCCTCTAGTCTTCTGGCACAGAACGAGTTTTGCTTCAGATGAGCTTGACAGGTCACCCTTCTACGGAGACCGCTACATCTACACAAAACATCTTGTTGAACTAGCATCTAGTCGATTCGCACAGAGAGACGCTGCTCTGAGAATCATTGAGCAGCTGGAACAGGGAGCAGCACCTGTCAAAGCACTCGATGAGTTGAAGGAAATGGGGAAGAGTGATCTCATTGTTAGGCTCGACTACGTCCGTTTCGCCAAGGAGCTAAGCAAATCCCGATATGTTAAGATGACACAGGGGATAGAGAAGAGCATCCACAAGAAGGACGCAGAGAAGCTAGCCAGAATCCATGATGAGCTGATGCATGATCCTGAGTTTCCAAATCGCAGCATGCTTCTAAACAAGGTTTCTGAGGCTCTTCATAGGCTAACTCTATCACAATTCTCTCTCACGTACGAGCAGTGGCAAGAGGTCTGGACTTCAATAGGCCTACGCTTTCCAAAGATGACCAGTGTTCTTAAAGAAACCCTGAACGCCCCAAAGCGAAAAGTGATCCGGACTGACGGACTCACACTTGTCGTGTATGTTACTGGTGACACTCCTACCTCGTCTGTCTTTCTCGAGATTTCCGGTGGTCCCGGGGCAATGGAAATTCGAGAAGACATAGAGACTCATATTGCTGGAGGTGAGTAGATGATTCGAGAGCAAGACGCAGTTCAATCAGGAATTCAATATCAGAGTGCGGCAGAACGCGCCTTCGCTCAAGCGCTTGCGGATTTCTATCATCCCCCGCTCCCAAGTCCGATCATTCAGTATGATCCTGAAGCTTCAAGCTTCTTCTTCATAGATGCCAAAAGCTGGACTGTCCACCTGAATACAGCAGGGGTTCCTGTGCACCTTGATGCAAATGAAGCTGAGCCATATTTGCGATCGGTCTCGCAACATGAGATTCAGCATTACTTGGTCTGCCCTTTTGACGGCATAACGAACGGTATGATGTTCGCTGCGGCACGACGTCACGTGAATGATGCCACTGCAATGTTCACCTGCAACCTGTTTGCAGACCTTGTGGTTGATTCTGGACTCTTGAAGAGGTATCCTCGGCTTACTCACGAACGGATTCAGCTTTCAATACACGACTCTGCAATGAGAGTCAAAGAACACAGCCCTCTATGGCTCCTGATTGCAGGATGTTACCGTGCGATGTGGGGATTCCCGTTACCTCCAACGGCAGGCATGGACCGCTCCACATACTCAACGGCCGAAGCGATTGTAGAGATGGTCAAGAAATCTCTTGGCCGAGAAAGTAGATGGCCCAAGACTTGCAGAGAGATAGCCCGGATAATTGCTGAATGGTTGCCTCCTGAGGAGGAACAGCTCCCCGGTTGTCCGGCATTGTCTTCAGATGGGGGTCTAAATGCAGACTCTGTAACCATCTTCGTTCCACTTGACGTTGATGGAATCATGGGCAGCCCAATAGAAGATCGGAATGGCGATCGAGCGAGGAGATGTCTTGACCCCGACTCGATTGCTGATATGGATTCTGAGATGGAGCGAATCGCGGTAGAAGTTGAGCAGAGAGGCGGCGGACTCGATGATCTCGATGCCGTGTACACGTTGACCGGAATTGGAGACGAAAGAAGTGAGTGGATTCGGTTCTGGTATCGAGCCAAAGCACGAGGAATGATCCGATATGAAATATCAGAAAGATTCCCATCTGGATCAGTGCCGCTAACACCCCAACTCTGGAGGCTAGGAGACCCAGTAGAAGAGCTGGATATTGTCCAATCACTCCAGACATTCCCAGTCTTGGTTCCTAATCTCTCAACACGAAGATGGGCAAAGGCTGACTCTTTCGGCCAATTGGAATCGAAGTCAATTCCTGACATGTTGATAGTCATTGACTCAAGTGGCTCCATGACTTACTCTATGAGTCGTAGCACAATAGCCGGAGAGTTTCACACAGCTTTGCTTGCAGCTTTTGCGTCAATGGACTTTGCCCTAAAGAGAGGTAGGCGAGTTGCGGTTATCAACTTCTCAGATGGTGTCAGAGTATGTGATTGGACTCGTCAAAGAAGAGATGCTGAGATGAGACTCCTTTCCTATCAGGGCGGAGGAACTATGGCACCAATTAAACACATTGAACAAATGTGTTCTCGTGCAGATGGTCATAACATGATCATTCTGATGACTGACGCTGAGATAGCCAACTGGGACAAGTTCGTGAAAGCTGTGGATACCTTGACCAAGAAGGGCATCAAGCTGTTCCTTTTTCACATTGGACGCAGCAGCGCGAAGAGCCTGGACAAAATCCAGATTGCTCTCAAAGAGGCTGGTGCAAATGTCTACCCAATCGCGTCTGTTGACGACCTTCCAGGCCTCGTAGTCAGGGAGATTAACTCCTTCTACCGCTATTAGAGCTAGGCCCAAAGTTTTATCTCGCACGTAAAAACGCAACGCCTGTCACCTGGAGCAAACTAGGTCTCCTAGAGGCAGTGATAGTATGTATGAAATCCTCTTCAAGAAGATTCTGAACGAGAACACGAAGTTCATGGTTGTTGACGCCCCAGAGATTGCCAGGGTCTGCAAACCTGGTCAGTTCGTAGTGATACGAGTCAATGAAACTGGAGAGCGTATTCCACTTACAATTGCAGACTTTGACCGTGAGAAAGGAACAATAACAATTGTCTTTCAAGAGGTTGGAAAATCAACCAAGCTTCTCGGAAGTCTTGAGAAGGGAGACAAGATTCTAAATTTCGTAGGCCCACTCGGCAAACCTACACCCACTGAAAAGGTCTACGGTACCGTTGTAGCTGTTGGGGGTGGGTGTGGAACTGCAATTGTATACCCTGTTGCTCGAGCTTTCAAGGAGGCTGGCAATCATCTCATCAGCATAAATGGAGCTCGCAGTATGGACCTTCTCATATATAGAAGAGAAATGGAAGAAATCAGCGACGAAACTTATGAGACCACGGATGACGGATCATGTGGAGTTCATGGTTTTGTGACAACAGTGTTGGGAGACCTCATCTCAAAAGGCAGAAAGATTGACCTTGTTTTTGCTGTTGGTCCTGTTCCTATGATGAAGTTCGTTTCAAAGATCACTGCAGCACAAGAGATTCCCACACTGGTTAGCTTGAATAGTATCATGGTTGATGGGACGGGAATGTGTGGAGCCTGTCGGGTGAACGTTGGAGGGCAAATGAAGTTCTCATGTGTAGATGGACCAGAATTCGATGGTCATGAAGTTGATTATGATGAGCTGATGGGGCGGCTGAACGCATACAAGGAACAGGAAGAGATCTCTGATAGGCTTTGGAATGAGTCACAGGGAGGTGCCGCATAGTGTCTGATAGAAGCAACAAGGCTCCAGCAAAAAAGCGTGAGAGGAAACCTCCCACCAAGAAGGTGCCCATGCCCGAGCAAGACCCGCTTGAACGCAGAAAGAACTTTGACGAAGTGGCTCTTGGATATGATGCTGAGCAAGCAGTTGCAGAAGCCGAGAAATGTCTACAATGCAGGAATCCCAAATGCATAGACGGTTGCCCGGTGGAGGTGAACATCAAAGAGTTCATTGAACTGGTCCGCGTAAGGCGATTCATGGAAGCTGCTCTGAAGATAAAAGAAACCAACAGTCTTCCAGCTATCTGCGGTCGCGTTTGCCCTCAAGAAACCCAATGTGAGCAGTCCTGCATCTACGGCATTCGTAATGAACCCATAGCTATCGGTCGTCTTGAAAGATTTGTAGCTGACTATGCGCGCGCCCATGATGAACCAATGCCAGAAATACTGGATAGAATAGGAAGGAAGATTGCAGTCATTGGATCGGGACCAGCTGGATTAACCTGCGCCGGCGACCTCGCTAGACTGGGTTATGACGTAACTATCTTTGAGGCCTTCCACAAACCTGGGGGCGTTCTTGTCTATGGTATCCCCGAGTTCAGATTACCAAAAGACATTGTGATGGCCGAAGTGGAGTATCTTGAGAGGTTAGGTGTTGAGATCAAGTACGATTATGTCATCGGGAAAATTCGTACTGTACTCGAATTGATTGATGAGGACGGCTATGATGCAGTCTTCTTGGGAACCGGAGCAGGTGCCCCCAACTTCATGAGAATATCAGGTATGAACCTGGTGACCGTATTCTCAGCAAACGAGTTCCTAACACGGGTCAATCTGATGAAGGCATATGAGTTTCCCGAGTACGATACGCCTGTCAGGATTGGCAACAGTGTAGCAGTCATTGGTGGAGGAAATGTAGCCATGGATGCGGCTCGTACATCCGTGAGACTTGGTGCAGATGAAGTTACTATCATCTATAGACGTTCTATGGAAGAGCTCCCTGCACGACTTGAAGAAGTTCATCATGCAGAGGAGGAAGGAGTACACTTCCGTCTTCTGACTAGTCCCACGGAAGTCCTGGGCAATGAAAGTGGTGAAGTCATTGGCATGCAATGCATTGAGATGGAGCTTGGTGAACCTGACGAATCTGGGAGGAGACGGCCGATTCCAATTCCGGATTCTGAGTCTACCATCAATGTTGACACAGTAATTGTGGCAATTGGCAACTCTCCAAATCCAATAATCCCACAAACCACGCCTGGACTTGATGTCACCTATTGGGGGACCATCATTGTAAACGAAGAGACAGGGATGACGTCACTTCCCGGTGTCTTTGCAGGTGGTGATATTGTGACAGGTGCCGCAACGGTAATCAGTGCGATGGGGGCGGGAAAGCGAGCCGCCCGGGGGATCCATAAGCTCCTGAACGGCGAGTGACTTTACTAGGAGTGTACTGCTTGACCATTTGTACAGCATATGAAATCCCAGAAGGTGTGCTCGAAGAGGCTTCATCTACCAATTGACCTTCCATTTAGGATGAAGACATCAAGACAAGGATTGGAATTCGTTTGTGACTACGTGAAGAATAGAGCCGGAATCAGGCTCTTTCGCTCCTGCACGTCAGCGAAAATGGACAAACGAATGTTGACATCAGAAACCCGTTCGCCGAAACAGGTGTGGACGACCGCTTCTCAGGAAAGTAATACGAAGAGCAGTTCATAACTGACTTGCCCATCTTGCCGTTTGCTCAGCTGATGATTTCGTGGATTCGCTTTCGAAAGCAAGCTATTTCTTGACTCTAATCTCGCAAAAGACACTGCTCCTATCTACTAATTGAACTGTTGATTCAACACCAACCTCCAATGCAATTCTGGCGAAATCATCAGGTCCGAATGTGGTCGATTTGAACCCATCTTTGCAGACTATGATTCCGTTCCCAGTGAGTTCCCAATCAATCTCTCCAACCAGTTTCTCTTCTGATTGAAGCTCGAACCAGTCCAGTCTATGATTCCAGAATTGGTCGGCATAGCTTGAGAATAGGCAACGTCCGCCCGGACGTGTGACGCGAATGCTCTCACGAACAAGCGATGAAGGGTCGAGGTTGAATGCTGAAATCCCATTCTGAATGCAAATCACAACATCAAACTCATTGTCGTCAAAGGCAAGAGATCCCGCGTTCATTTGCGCCAAATCCAACTCTACATCATACAAATCATACGTCATCGCCAGGCTTGAAAAAGAAGTGTCAATCCCAACCAATCTAGTAGCATATCCATCTAGTCTTGACAAGAAACGGGCGAAACCACAACCCAGCTCGAGAACAACATCCTCTGTATTCAACCTAGCCAATACATGCTGAACCTCTGCTTCAAGATATTGCATTATTCTTGGAGGCGCGACTTCATAGCATCTCTTCAGACGTTCAGCCGAGAGTCTCTCGGAGTAGTAAGCTTCCATTCCAATCGGTGTTCAAATCACAATGCTGCATTAGTCTTTCTGATGTATGGCCCCGTGAGTGAGAGAAGTACAAGCTAGATTTGGGTCGGGAAAGACGAAGAGGAAAGTGTCATATTGGATGACTGCTTGGTTCCAACACGGGAAGGGAATTCTATGCAGGACACACCCATCGACTCGAAGCATATGCGTATTCTCGAGCTGAATTCTCAGTACCTAGGCGTGGATCTTGGGATGCTGATGCAGCAAGCTGGACGCGAAGTTGCGCGAGTCATTGAAATGAACGAGGACTTGGAGCAGAAGTGGATTATCATCCTCTGCGGAGGCGGCGGAAACGGCGGCGATGGCATGGTCGCCGCGCGTCATTTGCTAGAGGTCGGTGCGAATGTAGAGGTCTATCTTCTAGGTTCAGAATCCGACATATCAAGCCCTGACACCAGATGGAATTGGGAAATTCTCGACAATCTACATGGAATTCCCAACGTGATTCTCAAGACAGAGTCTGAAGTGAAGTCGTGCAAAGGAATTCTCGAGGCCGACCTGCTAGTAGACGCCCTTCTTGGTTTTGGTCTGAAGAGCAGAGTAAGAGAACCATTGCTGACTGCGGTGAAGATGATTAACAAGTCGGAAGCAAAGACGTATTCAATCGATGTTCCTACCGGCCTAGACTCAGACACGGGCAAGGTCCATGGAACCGTGGTCAAGGCAGACGCAACGATCACACTTCATGCCCCGAAACCGGGGTTAATGGACGCGGAAGATATCACCGGTACTGTATATGTTGTGCCAATCGGAATACCACCTGAAGCGGAGCGACTCTGTGGCCCTGGTGACCTGTGGCTTTTCAATCGTCCACGCCATCCTGACTCACGAAAAGGTGACAACGGAAGAATCCTCGTGATTGGCGGCAGTGATGTATATTCTGGTGCTCCAGCGCTTGCGGGCATGGCTGCACTCAGGTCCGGGGCTGATCTTGTGACTGTAGTCGCGCCTGACCCAGTCGTCCCCGCGATTCGTGCATATAGTCCGAATCTCATGGTGAGAAGCCTTGGCACTCGTGTCCTCCTGAGTGAGAGTCTGGATATGATACTGGACTTGGTCAAAGCCAACGACGTTGTGGCACTAGGGCCAGGTCTGGGCTTGGAACCTGGAACAAGTTCGGCTGTTCTTACCTTGGTGGAGTCTATCGTGGCTATGAAGAAGCCATTGGTGATTGACGCAGACGGCCTGAAAAGCCTTGCAAACTCAGGAATAGAGTTGGAACCAACCACATCGATTCTTACACCACACTGGAGTGAACTGGCAATGTTACTAGACGAGAGCCATAGTGAAACTCCCTACCTGGCTCTTAAGGTCGACACAGCACGCATGGCGGCCGAGATGTACAATGCCGTCATTCTTCTCAAGGGTCCTATTGATGTGGTGGTTCGTCCGGAGGGGGCCTTCAAGCTTAACAGAACCGGAGTGCCAGCAATGACAGTGGGGGGAACCGGCGATGTTCTAACCGGAATTTGCGCGGCTCTACTCGCTCAAAAAGAGGAATCACTTCATTGTGCGTCAGCTGCTGCATTTGTCTCAGGGATTGCTGGAGAGCTTGCATTCGAAAAGCTCGGCAATCACATTCTAGCAACGGATGTGATTGAAATGATTCCAAATGCAATGTCCGGAATCAGCCACGAATGATAGGCATTTCATCGAGGAAGCCTCGTGCCAATTTCTGATTCTCCTGATTCACAGGCACCCACACAATCCCGACATCTGGCTGACCATAGAGCATTACACTGCCATCTCTTGCCAGGAGAACGGCTGGAAATCCCATAAGATCTTCCTCACCTTCAACGACCACTAATGAAGTAGCACCATCATTGATTGCAGTGTCTATTACCGACCATGCTTCTGGATAGATTGTTGCAGCAGGGTTGAAAATCGTGTATTCCTTTTCTGCGGAGAACGACCCTACGAATTTGCCACGCTTTGTTATTCCATCTACAACTTGGACATCAGGAGTGTAACCTTGACTGACAAGAGTTGCACACGTGACATCGCCAACAGCAATGACGCATTCGGGAGAGTCAGCTTCGATCTTGGCGACAACTCGCTCCTCAGGTTTGCCGTCTTTGGTCTCAAAAACTTCCCCTTTCGGTGTCTGCAGGTCTGCCCTGATGACCTCTCCCAACAATCTTGGGGGCTCTTCCGTTCCTCTCAGGACATGTCCGTTTCTGTCGATCTCCCCTTTACGTATTCTGGCGGAAGCTAGTTTATCCCCGTCGTTAGCTCGCATTGGCTTCATGTATTCAACACGATCTGATACCCCTAGTCTTTTGGAACGAAGGCTGAGCGCGTTCTCTTCAATATCGAGACAGCAAGGTCCTGCATACATCATGAAGCATGTGTCTCCGGGTATTTGCAGCAGTTGGTCAAAGCTTGAAATAACCTCGACCTCGATGATGTCATCTAGTCTGACTGATTCCAAGTAGTGCTTGAGGTTCTCAACACGCATCGAAACTGGCTGAATCAGCTGATATAGCTCAAGCTTGTTGCCAATGATTTCGCCGTCAGTGACTCCTGCCACCGGTTCTGGCATCTCAGATAGAATATCGACAAGCACATGGTGGCCTACATGAAGTCTGTCGAAAAGGTTGAGCGCCCAGCTTCCAGCCATATATAACACGAGTTGGCGTGGTCTCTTTAAGTTTAATAACTGTGCCTCACATCATTTCAGGCAAAGGAATAACGTTGGCCTAGGCATGAAGGTTCTGGCAGTAGCAGATGTTCACAGTCCAAGATTCCATGAGGATTTCGTGGCTGGACTGAAAGACCACGACTCGCCAGATTTGTTATTGATGGCAGGTGACATGGTTAATCGAGGTCGTGCCGCAGAGTATTCTCGAATTGTCGAGTCTATTGGCGACATTCTTGGCAACGATTTTCCGATTATCGCCTGTTTCGGCAATGATGATTATGGGGAACGAAGAGCTGCCATAATTGAAAATGGTGGAGACAGAATAACATTCCTTGACGAGAAATCAAAGGTCGTAGAGACTGACGGCTTGAAAGTGGGGATTGTTGGTACTCAAGGTTCTCTTGACAAGCCAACTAGTTGGCAACGTAAGACAATTCCAAGTATCAAGCGTATCTTTGCCCAACGCGCCAGCCGTGCGGAATCTCTCCTTAGACGGCTCAAGGAGAAGACAGACTATCGTATTCTGCTCATGCACTATGCACCTTGTCTTGAGACGTGTGAGGGTGAGAGTGCCCGCTCATTTGCTTGGCTAGGAAGCCGGAAATTCTATTCCGTAATCAAGACGGAACAACCCGATCTTGTCATTCATGGACACGTTCACAACGCAACAACGCTCGAGGCAAAGATTGGAGACACAATGGTCTACAATGTCGCGTTTCCTGCGGTAGGCTCTCTGACGAAACTTGAGATCCAAGATGGTTCTGGCTAAGGGTATGGATGTCCCGTGACCTTCAGTACGGGTTCGAACTTGTAGCCATAGACTATGATGCCTTTGTCGCCAAACTCGGTAATCTTTCGGAAACAGGCACGAACTCTCATGCCGATTTCGACTTCCTCAGGATCGCAGTTCACAATCTGCCCAGTTAGTCTCGCTCCTTCATCGAGCTCAATCTGTGCAACCACGTAAGGCACCTGTCTCTTGAACGTGTCTGGTGCTTGTCGAACAACGGCAAAAGTATGTATCTTGCCAAGTCCCTTGAATCTGTAGTCCTCAAGTACACCTTTCCTCCTGCATTCAGGGCAGACTGGTCTGGGTGGGAAGTAGTAGGTGTCACATGTCTTGCAGTGGTTGCCTTGGATGTTGTAGATGGATTTGATCTTCCTCCAGATTTGAGCTACTCCATGTTCTGCCATCTTGATTACCTCCCTAGAATGTGAACTATTGATGTGGCGCCCGTTCCGCCAATGTTCACAGCCATCCCCTTCTCGGCTCCATCAACCTGTCTCTTGTCTGCATCTCCTCTCAGTTGTAGCACAAGCTCCACAATCTGAGCTACTCCAGTAGCCCCAATTGGATGTCCACGTGCTTTCAGGCCGCCAGACGTGTTTACAGGATACTTCCCATCCTTCTCTGTCAGACCCTCTTCGAGTATCTTGCCGCCTTCACCTTTCTTTGCGATTCCTATGTCTTCAGTTAGAATAATCTCTCCTATTGTGAAGCTGTCATGGAGTTCAAACACATCAATGTCGTCGATCTTAAGGCCTGCTTCTTTGAGCGACGAAGCCGATGACTTCTTGACAGCTTCCATTGTGCAGATGTCTTTTCTGTCGTGCAACGCTAGCGTGTCACCTGCTTGCTCTGAGGATTCGATGTAGACCGGAGTGTCTGTGAATTCCTTGGCTCTCTCTTCGGTGCACATAATGAGACCGGCAGCCCCATCAGTTACCGGGGATGAATGGAGCACGCGAAGGGGGTCTGCAAGAAGCCCTGATTTCATGACAACTTCTAGTGGCACTGGTCGCCGAAACTGCGCAAACTCATTGTGTGCAGCATTTGCGTGATTCTTCACAGCAACCATACTAAGATGCTCGAGAGTCGTTCCGTGTTCAAGCATGTGCCTTCTTGCCATGAATGCATAGAGCGCAGGAAAAGTGGCGCCGAAGAGACCCTCCCACTCCCAATCAGATGCAACACTCATAGTATCCATTGCCTCGGATTGGTTGACGTCGCTCATCTTCTCACAGCCAAGAACCATCATGACTTCATGCTCACCCGACATTATCGCCATGTACGCATGTCGTACTGCAGCACCTCCACTAGCACAAGCCGCCTCCACACTGTAGGCTGGGATATTCCCCAACCCTCCCATATCAACCGCTTGTGCTCCGAGGTGTTCCTGGCCTGTGAATCTTCCAGCGCTCATGTTTCCGATTGTGACTGCGTCTATCTGACTACCCTTGACTTGAGAGTCGAATATGGCAGACACTCCCGCTTCAAGAGTTATGTCCCTCAGATTCATGTCCCAAAGCTCACCAAACTTGCTCATTCCTACGCCAACGATAGCTACTCTCTTGCCCATCTTCAATCCTCCTTACTACATTGCCTTGATCTTACGCCTGAACTTGGCATAGATTGAATACTCAATGTTCGTCTTTCTCGCGATGTAGTCGTCAACAGTAGGAACCTCTCCTCGGCGCTTGAGGACTTCTTCTTCAACGACTATTGAAAATGCATCACTTCCTGCACCGGAGCCATATGATACCATGAAGATTCTGGAGCCAGGATCTGCAATGTCAAGGATTCTTGCCAGACCCATCATTGCCGAACCTGAATAGGTGTTTCCGATTTGCCTAACTACCAAGCTGTCCTCGAGCTTCTCGCCGGGAACGCCCAGCTGCATTCCCATTGCTAATGGGAACTTGCCATTGGGCATGTGGAACACAAAGTAGTCATAGTCATCAACACTTGTCTTTGTGTTGCGCAACAATAACTTGGCCCCTTCACCTACGTGCCTGAAGTATGCCGGCTCCCCCGTGAATCTTGCGCCGTGGCTCGGATAGTCTTCTCCTTCTCTCCGCCAGAAGTCAGGAGTGTCCGTTGTGAATGAGGCCGTTGCTTCAATCGTCGCGACAGGATTCTCCTTTCCGATTAAGAATGCAACTCCTCCCGCGGCTGCTGAGTACTCCAGGGCATCACCGGGACGACCCTGTGCAGTGTCAGATCCAATAGCGAGCCCTACCTTGATCATGTCCGACTTGACAAGACCCATGCAGGTCTGCATTGCAGCTGTTCCTGCCTTGCATGCAAACTCATAATCTGCACAAGTTATGTCTGTGGAGCATTCAATTGCCTCGGCTACGATGGTGCCGGTTGGCTTGACTGCATACGGGTGTGACTCAGAGCCAACATAGACTGCTCCTATGTCCAGTGGATCAATGTTCCCGTGCTTCACGGCATTCCTTGCGGCTTCTACCGAAATGGTCGCCACATCTTCGTCTGGTCCGGGAACAGACTTCTCGAAGACTCCCAGACCTTTTGCAAGTCTTACACCGTCTTCGCCCCAAACCCGTGCAATCTCTTCGGTCTTAATCCTGTATCTTGGAATGTACACTCCGTAACCAACAATGCCAACCATAATTCTGACTCCTCAGATACTTCGTGAATTGTCGAACTTCATTACGACATTATCTTACTGGGTTTTAGCTTTCCGCAACAGCGCCTCTTATGAAGATTATTCTACATTTGTAGAACACTCAATGAGCATGTGCGTCCCAGAGTTTCCTCGGGCCGTGAATTTGGGTCTATATATGCCTAGCTATCTGGAATCGATTGATGTTACTTGGCTGCCTTCCCAATTAATGCTATAAGGAGATGAATTGAGTCCACATTGGGTGGATGCCCTGTCGGAAACATTAGGTGATCGCATCAAACGGATTATTGTCACAGAGACAAAGACAGTCAGAGAACTGTTGGCTGAGTTGGACCTCTCGAACGATCACGTTGTATTGCTAGACGGAAAAAGAATTGACCTAGACACTGAGATTCATGAGAACGATAGTGTAGTAGTCCTACCTCTGATTGAGGGCGGATAACCTCTCACTCCTATCGATTCTCTGTTCTCTTCTGTACACCAACATCGATTCCAATTCGGTCGAGAATGCTCTGAACGATTGGATCGATTTCCTTCTTGCTCATTCCTTGACATTCTGGCGCATAACGCCCGAAAGCCTCGATGAGGGCCTTTGACGAACCTGAGCTATACTGAGTAGCTTTCTTTGGTTCTTGAGTGATTGGCAAGGGAAGTCCCAATGACTCCGCAAGTTCTCTGAAGATGATCTTTCGAGAGGGCTTGCGGTCAAGAGACACTTTCATCTCAGCAGGAATAGAAAGGGCAAGATTCACGAATTGCGTTGAGAGATAGGGGAAAGCTGCCTCGATCCCGTTGAATGCAATTGCTTTCTCATCTCGAGCAATGTTGGATTCGTGCGTCACAGACACCTCTTCCCAGAGCTTCCTTTCGAGAGCCAAGATTCCATCCGATTCCGCGAGCCTGACATGTCGCATGTATCCCGCAAATAGCTCATCAGGTCCCTGCCCTGAGACGAGGATTGTACATCCATCCTGCACGGCGCATCTTGCGGCAAAGAAAAACGGCAGAGCTATCTCTACATCCATCCTTCTAGTGGTTTCGATAGAATACACAACGTCTCCTATGGCGTCCCAGATTGCCTCCGTTTCGATTTCCAAGTAGACCGGGGTGATATCCATCAGACGTGCGGCCTTCTCAGAGGTAGCAAAGTCATGTGAATCCGCAGTCCCAACTGTATAGAACTTTGTACCATCAAAGCTGTTCCGAAGAAGATGAGCAATAACCGAGCTATCAACTCCTCCAGAGAACAGAACTCCGTATCTCTGGCCTCTGGGAAGATGCTTAATCGAGTCCAACAGAGTATCTCGCAAGGAATCAACAAGATCTCGAGTGGGCTTTTCTCTCTGAACCTGCGGAATCTTACGCTCCAGTCGGTCGACTAATGTCAGCTCGCCTGTCCATGACAGTGCTACTCTCGCCCCCGGCAGAGGTGATATCAGGTCATCAAATCCTCCTGCATACAGGGCTTTCTTTTCGCTTGCGAAACCATATGCTGTCCCGTCCATGGAATAGTATAGCGGCCTTGTACAGTCAGGAGACCTCTCAATATTGAGGCCTTCTTGGTCGAGACTAATTGCCAGAACCCCGTGAGAGTTCTTGACCCAATCCAGTTTTGGTGCTGCATCTTCAACAATGTAGCAGGGGGCATCTATCAGAAATAGGGAGTCTTCAGAAGTAATCGAATCAATCCTGTGATCGTCTGATGACCTTTCAGCAATCAGAGCTACAACACGGCCCTTCATTTCGAAAGCGTAGTCCGTTTCTGAGCCACGATGACCGAGTGAGTCAGACATCCTTCTGAATCTAGGCCTGAGCTTGTTTGATGTGTGAGTGTCTACCAGACCAACAATACCTGGCATATTCCCTGCTTGACTCCTAATTGGTGAAAAGCATACAAGTACAGTTAGTTCTTGCGGGTGAGAGCCGCAGGGTCCCAATGAAACAGTAGACTACTTCGCTATGGGTACCTCTTCTAGTATAACGCTCTGGACTCCGCTTATGCCATCGAGAGACTTCCTTAGTTTTTCGTCTTCGACATTCAGTTGCTCTGGTGTGAAATAGCATTCGTAGTAACATTGGTCCGCAGATTGACAGATTCCACTTGTGAACAGAATGTCCTCCAACCCAGACTTCTCGAAGACCGAAGTCAGCTCTTCAAGGAAGCTCTTGCTCAGCTTCTCTATGTTCAGCTTCAAGTAGAGGATTCTCGAACTGCCAACCGGATAGAGTTTCACGTTCTTGTCCTTAAGGACAAGAATCGCAAGACCATATGGAAGCCCGATGGAATCTACAAACTCTCCTGGAAGCGTTATTGCATTGCCCTTCTTGATTTCGAGGACCTTTGCATGTGTAATGTCAGTCTTGCTCAAAGACGTCTTCCTCCGCGTCGGTATCGGTCAAGTGAGTATGGGATATATTTCTTGTGTATCATCGTTCGAGAATCAAAGACCACAGTTTTGCAGCCACTATCGCATGCTAAACCACTTTCTTAGTCGCTCAATAGCCCCTCGATCAGGCTCCTCAACGACTCTTAGACACCACTGTTCGTCAGCACTCGTGTAGTATTCTAGAAAAGCAACACCCCCATCGGAGCGAATACGTTCCATCTCCTGAAGTCTCACTTGCAGCCAGGCCTTCTTTGAGATCGGCATTCGCATTGTAGCAATGTCAAACAGGGCCGGATGGAAATCAAACACCAATGCGCGGTCGCTCATGTACTCTAGGATTCCCTCCTGGAGCGTATTACTAATCTTCTCCCTATTAGTGAAGAAGGAAGCGGCCACGGATACATTTGGATACTTCTCAGGGATGTTCAAGGCGAATTTGAATGACCGTCTGAACTTCGAGAGATGAGTTGCTGCATCCAGAAACAGAATTGTTTCAGGCTTGCCCTCGAATTCGTCTTCTGATAGCTCAACGTCCGTGTCAAGTTCTATTTCTTTCTCCAATACACTCTGAATCAGCTTGTCAGTAACAGGAGGAAGTCCTTTGTCGGTTGGGTCTTCATATTCAAGGGAATCGTCATCATCGTCTTCGTCAAGCGGCTCATCGGGAGGTTTATCATGTTGGGGCCTTGGTTTCCTTCTAGGTCGCTTATGTGGAGGGACATATCCAATCTGCTCAACGAGATGTTGAAGGACAAGTGGTAAGAAAAGGTCGTAGAGCGTCCCTCTGGTTTCGGTAACCAGAATGACTGGGTTGTACTCGGAAACCGCATTCTCCAGAAGATTCTCGTGTTCAGGTGATGGGTCAAAGAACTTCATAAGATTGACTTGTGAGTAGGTCTTCCTGACACGCTCTTCCCACTCTTGATAGACCTCTTTCACTTCCTGCTTGCGTCGGTCCTTCAGCAGACTCACGAACTTCCCTAGATATCTCACTCCACGAGATACTGCCGACGCCGGATTCACGAAGGCAGCCATCAGTCCGACTGCCTCTCCGGCATATTCACTCGCTTCAGTGCTCTTGATCTTTCCGAGCACCTCTTCAGTAAGCGACGGGGGTCCAAGCTTCTCGACTAGAACCTCTGTCATTCCGTCTAAATCTTCGAATGAAGCATCACCCGGGCCAACCTCTTCTGCAATGGGTGAAGCATCTGACAGCACTTCGGCAAATACATTCGGTCTCTTCACAAGCCACCCAAGCGGGATTCTAATCGAGGGAAATCCGTGCAAATAGGTGCGTTCAGAGTCCTTCGCGCCGAAGTAAAGCTTGACTGCATCCGGAAACAGCCCATCGAAGATCTCCATGAATTGGTCGAATCCATGCTTCGTACTCAATCCCATTTCTGCTCTCTCTAGAGCGTCAGCCACAAAGACGAGTCCGGCTTCTTGTGGCTTGGACTGCTTTGCCATAACAGCCATGACCTGTTTTGGTGAAAGGTACAACCTGTCACTGGCAGCAAATGGAGCATCGTAGAATGAAAAGATTCCCAAGCGTTTCCATGGCCTATTATCCATACGCGATTCAGCTAGATGCGAGAACCATTCGAAACCTCGCTGATATCGAGGTATGCTCTCTTCGTCTATGTCCATTTCAGGTTCTGCCATAGAAGACACCTGGGCCATGTCGGCTCATGACATATCCCGGTGCTATTCTGGGTGGGATTGTGATAAACCTATTGCCACATTCTACTCCATTCTAAGAGCGACGAGAGCAATTACAACCGCAACTACTACGAAACCAACCACAAGTATAGCTCGCCAGTCTATCAGAGGGCCTGCCGGATTATTCGGATCCTCTTCGTAGAGAAGACTCCGAGAATCAAGACTATCCAATGACTCTACAGCAAATGCCGCAAGTTCCATGGTTCCAACTTCGAGACCTGGAACTATCCCCCAGCCACCATCAGCCGCTTGACAGTCAGCAATGAACCTCGCTACAGAAGACGTGTTCGTTGGAACGCCGCTGAGGACACCCAGCGCTTGGAGCGCATTGCATGTGCTGACTAGGTTTGTGTCATTTGTGAGATATCCTTCTTCAAAACCACCGAAGAACTCGCCACCATCTTCTTCAGACACCTGTCTGTCAAGAATCCAATTCCTCACGTCCTGGAGTTCACTCGAAAGGCTAGTAACCTCACCTAAGATCTCGAGTGCCAAGAGGGCAGCAGCTGTGGGCGTTACACCTGGAATCGAGGAGGCTGGATTGAGTTTGAATGCATCACCTTCTCGGCAACTGAGGATCCACTCGACCGTCTTAGTTCTGTTCAAGAGGATTTCATCAAAGGTGTAGACTGGAGTTTCACCTTCCATCGCGTCTATGATATACAAGGCCATGTAGGTTGACACAATGTCTGGAGAAGAGGTCTCTAGGAGTCCGAAACCCCCTTCTACGGATTGGCTCTTGTTCACAAAGAACAGAAGAGAAGTGCTGTTTATCTCTTCAACATCTAGCATCCTTGGTACGTCATTGTGCTCATTCAGTATCTGCCAAAGCCTAACTCCATAGAAAGTGGCAAAAATGTCTGGTTCGCCTGCAATGAACGGGCTCATCCCGCCATACCGTCTAGAATCTTCTCCACCAGTATCCCACTGGAGCTTCTGAGTGAAGTTCTTCGTCCTGACTAGATTATCGGCTCCGTTTGGATAGGGCGGCCTCTGTCCCAGATAGCCAAGATTGTCGAGAATGAATATCGCCGGGAATGTAGCCTCAACACGGGAAGCGATTGTCCCGACAAGTGAATAGCCTCTCTCGACGGTAGCGTCATAATTCTCGGCCATGAATGCCAATAGGGAGTCTAATCTAGATCCCGGGTTGGCTGTTGCTGGCTGTGCTACCACAGAGAGAAACATGAGTGACAGCGCTAATGTGAGTCCAACAGCTTTGACCTTGTTCATAGAAGCATCCCAATTGAGGTTGTTCCGATGAGCTTTCAAGCTCCCGGCTTTCGAGCACGGACCGGAGTGGGGTTATTAACGTTTTCCCAAAGTCAAAGGCTGTACTCTACCTAGGGCCGAGCTTGACGCCGCGTATAAACGAGTACGCAGAATCAGCTGCTATCGCTCCCTGACCAACAGCTACGGCAATCTGTTTCAATGATTCAACAACGTCACCAGCTGCGAATACGCCGGGAAGGTTGGTCGCTTGATGGGCATCTGCTATGATCTCCCCTCTTTCGTTCATCTCAACTGCAAGCTCAACTGCAAGCTTGTTCTGAGGTTCCGAACCTAGCGCAACAAAAGCCCCGTCAACCACAAGACTGGACACTTCTCCGTTCTTGAGATTCTCGAGTACAATCTCCGAAAGCAGATTCTCGCCCTTGAACTCCTTGACAACATGGCTCCACAAGATTTCGATATCCGAATCAAACAGCATATCCTGGACTGCTTGCTCTGCCCTCAATTCATCACGTCTGTGAATGAGGTACACCTTTGTTGCCAAATCCTTGAGATAGAGTGCCTCGGTCACAGCAGTGTTACCTCCACCCACCACGGCGATTACTTTCTCTCGAAAGAGCGGACCATCACAAGTTGCACAATAGGAGACCCCCTGGCCGGTGTATTCATCTTCTCCTGGAACGTGGAGTTTCCTGTACTCGCCTCCAGTTGCCAAGATGATAGCCTTTGCATTGTAATCTCCTCTTCTAGTTTCGAGTACAAAGCTGCCATTTTCTTCGGTCTTTATGCTCTTGACCTCAGTAATCTCGCGGATATTCGCACCACATTTCTTGACTTGTTCCTTCATTCTGTTTGCAAGTTCGATACCCATAATGAACGAGAAACCAGGGTAGTTTTCTATGCCGGGGCTTGTGGCTTGAGCCCCTCCAAGGACGCGAGATTCCAACAGGACAGTCTTCAGACCGTAGCGCGCTCCATATATGGCTGCAGTCATCCCTGCGGGTCCGCCACCGATTATCACCAATTCCCATTCAAGGTCTTCTTCCATCGCCATTCCCTATCTTGAGCTCTACTCTCCATGCGGCATTTGCTTTACTCTACATCGACCTAATCTTTCTTTCTCACAATCCAATGTCAAGACTCTCGATTGGAGGTCTCTCGCCGGGCTGAACATGAAATGTCTTCATCGGTTTGAGAAGGTCAGCTATCTCACGAAGGGTGATGGAATATATCGGACTGTGTCCTTTGTTCATGTAGGAAACCGCCTTCAGATACTTCTTTGGTTCGTAAGAGAATATGTGTCCTGGTCCTATTGCAAAGACTTTGTCCACCGAATCCAACCCCTCCCACGGCCATGCTGAATTGTTGAAAGACTCTATCACTGTATTAGAAAACCTATCTTCCACCAGCTCAAACGAGCTGTTCAAGGCACCTTCCATTAGAGTAGTCTCATACACATAGACCTCTTCAAGGTCAGTAATGTGGATTCTTTCAGAGTTTCCGGCCAGAGCGTTGGCGTCTTCTTTTGAGATCAGGAGATGGTCTCCAGCGATTAGTTCAGAAGACATCAGCACTATTGATTGAACTGCTCCGTCTTGAACTTGGCTTATTCGCCGCATGGCAAGGACTGCATCCCACCCAGCAATACCAAGAGTGCTGCCCATCGAATACGCTGGTCTCTCTAGCTTGGCCGGCACGTAGAGACTGTGAACAGGATTGAGTATCTCTAACGGTAATCCCGAATCAACGAGTTTCTCGAGTCGGGCAACATCATTCGAGTAGAGTCTCCCATCTTCGATGCAGGCCTGGGTGTGTTCGAATTTTTCCCAGTAGCTGTGACCACTCTGTGGTTTGAAGTAGGCGAACTCAACCCCCTTCTCCTTCAACGCCTTGGCCAAATAGATTGCGAGTTGTGTCTTGCCCGAGTCGTGAGTGTTCATCCCTACTATCAGGTAGCGTCTTGACAACTGAGTCTGCCTCACAAAGAAAAGTAGGGTGGGAGCCATAAGGCTCCACTGTTTTTCAAGTTCTTCACATTGGGGGCATTCCGCCCATGCCACCCATTCCGCCCATTCCTCCCATACCACCTTCTGGTGGACCTGGAGGTGGACCCGCCTTGGCAGCGATGACATCATCGATTCTGAGAATCATCTGAGCTGCCTCTGAAGCGGAACGGATTGCTTGAAGCTTGACACGCGAAGGCTCGATAACACCAGTCTTCATCATGTCAGTAATCTTGCCCCTCATCACATCAACACCATGCCATAGACCCAATTCCTTGGAGTGCTCCTTGTTCAGGTCCGCCATAATGTCAATGGGATCATGACCGCCATTTTCAGCCAGTGTCTTCGGGATGATTAGAAGTGCCTCGGCGAATGCCTCGATAGCTAACTGCTCCCTGCCACCAACCTTGTTGGCGTAGGCCTCTAGCCGCTTGGCTATCTCCACCTCTGTGGAACCACCACCTGCGACGTAGGTGCTGTCTTCGACAACATTCCTGACTACACAAAGTGCGTCATGAAGTGCCCTGTCAGCCTCGTCAACAACGTGTTCAGTTCCACCACGAATGACTATGGAAACGGCCTTCGGATCCTTGCAGTCTCTGACATAGACGAGCTTGTCGTCAGCAATCTTGACCTCTTCGACGACACCAGCATGGCCGATGTAGTCCTTGTCTATCTCACTCAGGCTAGTGGCAATCTTGCCACCAGTGGCCTTTGCCAGCTTCTCCAAGGTGCTCTTCTTCGCGCGTCGAACAGCCATGATGCCAGCCTTTGCGAGGTAATGCTGAGCTACGTCGTCAATGCCTTTCTGGCAGACGAGGACGTTAGCACCACTCTGGATGATTTTGTCGACCATATCCTTCAGCATTCGCTCTTCTTCGTCAAGAAAGGCCTTTATCTGGTCTGGACTGTCAATCTTGATCTCTGCATCGAACTCGGTCTTCTCAACCTCGATTGCAGAGTTGACAAGAGCAATCTTTGCGCCTTCGACTTTGCGAGGCATCGCAGCATGGACTATTTCCTTGTCGACGACCATGCCCTTCACGAGCTCGGTCTCTGTCAGGCTTTTGCCCTGTTTCTTGATTATCTCAATCATTTCGATGTCTGCTTTCTTCTCGCCGTTTGATTCCTCCACAATCTGGAGAACTGCATCGACAGCGATGTCAGCGAAGTGGTCCTTTGCACCAACGATGGACTTGCTGTTCATAGAGGTGCTAGCAATCTTCTCAAGGATCTTCTTGTCAGTGCCAGCCATGGCGACAGAAATCTCATCAAGGATTTCTGTGGCTTTATCTGCGGCTTTCTGATAACCACCAACGAGGATCGTTGGATGAATCTTCTTCTCAAGAAGCTCCTGTGCTCTCTTCAAGAGCTCACCAGCAATGACTACGGCGGTGGTAGTACCGTCTCCGGTTTCCTGGTCTTGACTCTTGGCTACTTCAACAAGCATCTTGGCCGCCGGGTGCTGCACATCAATCTCTTTCAGGATTGAAGCACCGTCGTTTGTGATGGTGACGTCTCCAAGACTGTCAACCAGCATCTTATCCATGCCTCGGGGGCCCAGTGTGGACCTGACGGCATCAGCAATGATGATTCCGGCCATTATGTTGTTGCTCTGCGCGGACCTGCCGCGCGTTCTAGAAGTGCCCTCCTTCAGAATCAGGACGGGCGTTCCAGACAACTGTGCCATTTTTTTCTTCCCCTTGTTATTGTCTTCGAAGTCCACCCGCCAATTCACGGTGGGCTGACTTCTCCTTATACATTAAAACTGTACATGCACTTCGCACGTACGGGCTGATAAAACTGCACATGGACTTCGCATTTAAAGCTTATCACATGTGCGGTGTCGTTTGATTCACCTACCGAAGCTTCTACTCAGGCTAGTGGTGTGTAGGCTTTTGTGCCTAACAGTCCTACCGTGTTTTATACACGAGAGATTGGAGTAGAAAATACGATAGGAAAAGCATTTTGTCCACGACTCTTCATGAAGGCTCGGTGATTCATGGGATGAGTCTGGAGTTCTTCGAGCAAACCGCTATCCTTAGGACACTAGTTATGACTGATGAGAGACCACGGTTCATAACCGAGCTCAGAAGAGCAAGCGTCAATCCTTCTGGAGTTGCCTGTCTTTGAGAGCGCCCGGTCTATCTTATCATCCATTCAGCTAGCTGAATGTCAGCTAAGTCATCCTGCACTTTCTCAAGAGCCTGGTTGAGCCTGAACGCCAAGTCGTTCAAGTCCTTCGGTTGGTCTGATAGCTACATCTTGCTGACCAATCGTAGTAGGGCCAGCAGAGTCTTGATTGTGACAACTGGGCTATTGCCTCGATTTCCTATAAAAACACACTGCGGATTTTTCTATCAGGCCCTTTTCCACCACGGTTCCGTTGCTTTCCAAGGGATAGTCTCTTTTGGTGGAGGATAGAAGTGTACGAGCAAGACAGCAACTAGAAGAGAACTTGGTAATGGAGTCGGGTTAAATGCATGGGGCCATCCGGGTTCCCACAATAGAGGAAGAGTGTTGGCAAGGAAGAGCATGAGCGGAATTGCTAGACCAATGAACCAGGAAATAAACGCTCTTGGACCCGTTGTCTTTCCTCCATAGAGTCTCACCATCTGAAACGCAAAAATGAATTGAGGAAGCACGATTAACACGAGAACTTCAATGCTCCCGGCTCCGAAAAGGCGAAAACTAGACGAGAACGGAGTCAGACTGAGTAACCAGACTCCTGCAGTAATCACGATACGATCTCTGTCGCCAGCGATGTTAAACGGTAAAAGGATGATGGCCAAAGCGACTGCTTGACCGACTCGCCATGGGCGAATCCCATCAATCAGGTTCTCTTTCTTCGTCATATCCTTCACCGGAGACCTCTATAATCTTAAATCAAGGGGTCTAGTATGTTTAGTCCATCCCAATATCCTGATTCTCCCTTCAAGTAAAGATCACCATAGTAATCATAACACGATACATGAACCCAAATATCGGAGTCGTAGCCGCTAGCAACAAACGCACTGAACTCTCCATCCTCCCAAGTCCCACTATTGGCTTGTTCTCCCTCCGGGTCATGAGCCGCACTAACTGGCTTCGGCATCAGAAGGACCGAAATCATCACTGTGAGTCCTATTATTGTAAGCAATCTTCTTCTCACTACGCATCCCCTACCTCAATCATGAGGTAGTCAGCATTCGACTTCGATACAATATAAGGCGTGTAATGGCTACTTGAAATGCAGCGAGGGCTATACCTGTGAGCCCCGATCACTAGTCTCACACTTGGTAATACCCAAAACGCGGTAATGAACCTGTACTGAACAGCTGTATCAGCTACAGGACCGCACCAGAACTTGTTGTTCTCCGCGGCCCGAAAAGCAAAGGAAACTGAATCGACTCTCGTGTGTAGTGCTGAGCTTATCTTATAATCCATTCTGCTAGCTGAGTGTTAGCTAAGTCATCCTGCACCTTTTCAAGAGCCTGGTTGAGCTTGAATGCCAAGTCACTCAAGTCCTTTGGCCTGTCTGACAGTTGTGATTTACTAATCAATCGTAAGACAGCCAAGAGTGTCTTGAATGTGACAAACTGAGTTATCGTTCCGATTACCTACACACAAAGCGATTCCTCCTGTCAGGTCTTGCTCCACCATGGTTTCGTTTCTTTCCAAGGGATAGTCTCGCTTGGTGGCGGATAGAAATGCACAATCAACACGGCAACCAGAAGAGAGCTTGGAATAAGGATTGGCTTGAATGCGTAGGGCCAAAGTGAATCCCACAGTAATGGGAGCGAGTTCATCACGAATGTCAAGAGCTGATTTGAAACTCCAATGAACCAGGCAAGGAACGTCCGCCTACCAGTTGTCTTTCCTTCATACAGTCTTATCATCATATACACAAAGAGGAATTGTGGAATTATGTCTAGCACAATCCTTTGAGAGCTCAATACTTCGGGCTGCAGGATTATGAACCCAGACGAGATGGGATTCACAATCAACAGCCATACTCCAGATGAGAGCCAGAGATTATCTGGACTACCCGAAATAGTGAATGGCAAGAAGAGAATGGCAAATATAATGACTCCGCCAACCCTCCCAGGGCTGAGTGGTGGCTCGTGGACTTCGCTTTCTGTCATGAATCTCACCAACAGAATCTTCTTTGGGCAGTCAGGTATTTAAAAGCCATTTTTCACTTCAATGTTCGCGACAATTCAGTCATCTTGTATCTAGGCTGAGGATAGGAAAGAATGACCGAACTTATGTTGATCACCTAGCTTTCGCCGACGACTTTTACATGTCTCACCATCAAATGAGTTAAGAAGAGGAACTATCTTTTTCCCATTCTCACCCTGTAATTGCGCAGGAGGACCATAAGGATGGATATATCGTTCAACGTGGGCGGTGCTGCCGGTCAAGGAATAGACACGATTGGGGACCTGCTTACTCAGGTCTTTGTCAGAGCCGGATTCTATACTTTCACAATCAAGGATTATGAGTCTAGGATCCGTGGGGGGTACAACTTCACTCAGATTCGTGTTTCGGATACGCCTGTCTTTGCTCCGGTCAGCGAGATCGATGTGGTGGTTGCGTTGTCTAGCGACGCCATCACTCAACCTCGAGACCGTCTGGTAGATGGCGGAGTAATCATTTACGATGACTCGGTCGAATTTGAAGAGCGTGAAGCCTGTCACTTTGCAGCCCCTCTCCAATCAAAGGCGAAGGAAGTCGGCGGCGACAAGCGAATGACAAACGCCGCCGCGCTCGGAGTGGTCTTGGCGGTCCTCCAGTTTCCATTCGAGCTTGCCGAGGAAGCTTTGTCTTCGATCTTCAAGAAAAAGGGTGACAGGGTCATCAAACCCAATGTTGCAGTTGCAAAGACGCTCTATGACTTGACTACTGAGAGCTGGACTGGTGACTGTCGTCACAACCTCAGTTCACTGAAGACAGGGCCCTCCGAAGACCGATTACTTCTGAATGGAAACCGTGCTCTTGCACTCGGCGCAATGGCCGCCAATCTGAAGTGGATTTCAGCATACCCGATGAGTCCCTCCACAACTGTCTTCCAAGACATAGTCTCAGTCGCTCGTGAGTTGAAAATCGGTTCACTACAAACGGAAGACGAGATATCAGCTATGTGTATGGCCATAGGTGCCTCTTATGCCGGAAGTAGGGCAATGGTGACCACATCTGGCGGAGGATTTTCACTCAAGGTTGAGGCGCTTGGCCTTGCGGCAATGGTTGAGACCCCTGTGGTCATTTTCAACGCACAGAGACCTGGGCCCAGCACGGGCCTACCTACAAGAACAGAGCAATCCGATTTGCTTTTCATGGCCCATGCTAGTCAGGGAGAGTTTCCGAGGATAATGCTTGCCCCCAAGGATCCTGTGGAAGGCTTTGATATCGCAACACGAGCATTCAACTTGGCTGATCAGTTCCAGGTTCCGGTCATGATTCTTGGAGATCAGCACTTCTCTGATTCGGTCATGAATGTCCCACGAATTAATGCCACAGGAGTCAAGATAGACCGGGGGAAGATGGCACCATCTGGGCCAGTTCAGGAAGGGCCATACAAACGCTATCTCCTCACCGAAGATGGCATCTCTCCCAGGGCATTCCCTGGAGATGAAGGTAAGATGGTTTGCTCTGCAGGGAACGTACACACGGAGGAGGGCCATGTTTCAGAGAACCCTGAACTCCGGAATGCAATGGTACACAAGTTTCTCGCCAAGATGCCGGCGATTCTTGAAGCACTAAACCCACCGATTATTGAAGGACCGAGGGAGGCAGAAACGACTCTTCTGACGTGGGGTTCTACTTGGGGTGCAGCATTCGAAGCCGTGAACAGAATGGCAGCCGATGGGGTCTCTGTTAACCAACTTCATTTCAGTGATATCTATCCACTACGAACTGAGACTCTCAATGCAGTCTTTGAGAGAGCGAAGAAAGTGATAGCTGTCGAGCAAAACGTCACTTCACAATTCGCTAGGCTCGTCCGAATGGAAACAGGTCTTGCTGTCAATCATCACATCAACAAGTATGACGGGAGACCCATGACCGCGAATTGGATAATGAGCAAGCTAGAGGAGGTTGGATTGAAATGATTCAACGCGAACAGCTTGAAGGACCGCAGAAAGTCACATGGTGTCCCGGATGCGGCAACTTTGGAATACTGTCTGCTCTCAAGAAAGCAGTGATGAAGCTGGATGTGAAGCATGAGAATCTAGTGATCGTGTCTGGTATAGGCTGCTCTGGCAAGTTGCCTCACTATATCAATCTGAATTGCTTCCATTCACTTCATGGAAGGGCTGTTCCAGTTGCTACTGGCGTTCATCTTGTAAACCAAGACCTCAAGGTCTTCGTTCATGCAGGAGATGGTGACTGTCTAGGCGAGGGGCTAGGGCATCTTCTCCACGCAGCTAGAAGGAACGTAGACCTTGCAGTGTTCATACACAATAATGGCGTCATGGGATTGACAAAAGGCCAGTTCTCACCCACCGCTCCATTAGGTTACGTGTCAAAGACCTCTCCTCCCCCGCCTGGGGCACCGATGAAACCTGTTAGTGTTCTGGGCCTTGCGATCGGATCCGGTGCAACCTTTGTCGCCCGTGGATTCACCGCACGACAGGAAGAGCTCGCAGACCTCATGGTTGAGGCGTTCAACCACACCGGATTTGCTGTCTTAGACATCATTCAGCCGTGTGTCACGTGGAACCGTAAGTTGACCTGGAGCTACTACAACGAGAGAGTCTACTCACTCGTCGAAGCTGGTCATGATGAAACAGACAAGATGAAAGCGATTGAGCGGGCCGAAGAAGGCGACGACAAAATCCCCTTAGGAATCCTCTATCGCGAAGCCGCTCCAGATCTCTCCACAGGCATTGCACTACCGGAAGACGGTAGATTGAAGGATCATGAGACCGACCTCAATGCTCTTCAAGAGATAATTGATAGATTCATCATATAGAAGACATCTGTCACACAGAGGGAGCTGGATGAACAAGAAACGGAAAGAGCAAGATGCTCTAGGTGAGCTTGAGGTTCCTACGGATGCTTATTGGGGTATCAGCACGCAGAGAGCTCTACATAACTTCAAGATTAGTGGACGGGCGTTTCCGGAGCGGTTCATTATTGCTCTGGCTCGAGTGAAGAAAGCGTGCCTCTTGGTAAACATGAAGAATGAAGACATCGATCAAGAAATCGGAAAGGCGACTCTACAAGCAGTCGACGAAATTCTCAAGGATGGCAAGTTCCTAGATCAGTTTCCCATTGACGTCTTCCAGACAGGTTCCGGAACTCAGACAAATATGAACATGAACGAAGTTCTGGCGAATCGGGCGAATGAGATTCTTGGCAAAGCATTAGGTACGAAATCTCCTGTCCATCCCAATGACCATGTAAACATGGGGCAGTCTTCGAATGACGTTATTCCCACAGCAATGCACCTTTCTGCTCTCGATGCTCTATCAAATGAGCTGTTCCCTGCAATCCACACGCTAATTCAGGCTCTTGAAAAGAAGATCGATGAGTTTGAGGGAGTTGTGAAAGTTGGGAGGACTCATCTTCAGGATGCGGTCCCGATACCTCTGTCAACAGAATTCGAGGTTTACAGAACTCAGATGATGGCAAGTTTCTCTAATCTCCAAAGCGTACGTGATGATTTGGTGACAGTGCCAATCGGTGGGACCGCCTTAGGGACTGGTATCAACGCACCAGGTGATTTCGGACCAAGGGTTTCTGAACAGCTTGCCAAGCTCGTTGAATTGCCAATAAAGAGCCATCCCATGAAAGCTGAAGGCATTGCATCCCACAGTGTAATTGTCAAAGCTAGTGGCGCTCTTCGACTCCTTGCTCTTGCCTGTCTCAAAATGGCCAACGACATCAGATGGATGGGAAGTGGGCCCCGGGCAGGTCTCGGAGAACTGATTCTTCCTGTAAACGAACCGGGAAGCAGCATTATGCCTGGGAAAGTCAATCCTACGCAAAGTGAGGCCCTAATTCAGGTGTGTATGCAAGTTATGGGACACGATGCAACGATAGCCTCTGCAGAGGGATTTGGTAGCATACTTGATCTCAATGTAACAAAGCCCGTGATGATTGTGAATCTACTCGATGCGGTACAGATCCTCTCACGCGGTATTACTTCCTTTACCGAGAATTGTCTCTTGGGTCTAGAACCAAATAAGGAACAGATTCAGCGTCACCTTGACAGGAGTCTTATGATTGTGACTAGGCTCTCCCCGGTTATCGGCTACGACCAGGCTTCTAAAGTAGCCAAGAGAGCGCTTGAGACTGGCAAAACAATCAGAGAGACAGTTCAACATATGGGTATCAAATTCGAGGGGGATCTTGACGACATTCTCGATCCCCTAAAGATGGTCTGAATGACTGCCCTTGTTTGAAAAACATCTTAAGCTTCCCTGGCCTGCATATCAGGTGGCAAGTGATTTGCCAGTGTCTGGAGATTACACAATGACCTATTCGCATGATGCCTTGGTCGTGGGAGCTGGACTCTCTGGGCTTAGGGCTGCCATTGAGCTTGCAAAAGGCCACGATGTCGCAATACTAACGAAAGTCCATCCCTTGAGATCTCATTCTGTTGCCGCACAAGGTGGAATCAATGCCTCAATAGGTGAAGACGATTCTTGGGAATCACATGCTTTTGATACTGTAAAAGGTGCAGACTACCTTGCTGACCAGGATGTTGTTGAGCTACTGGCCAAGGGCGCACCTGGGGCAGTCATAGAGAATGAGCAATGGGGCACCGCATTCTCAAGAACGGACGATGGTAGAATTGCTCAACGCCCATTTGGAGGTGCAGCGTTTCCACGGACCTGCTATGCAGCAGACCGGACAGGTCACAATCTGCTGCACACGACCTTTGAGCAGGCTATGAGGCTAGGCATCAAGATCTATGAAGAGTGGTTTGTGACCTCCATAGTCAGAAAAGACAATCGAGTATGCGGACTGACAGCCTTTGATATTGCCACGGGACAGATTCAACCTTTCCTTGCAAAGGCTGTGATTCTAGCGACTGGTGGTTTTGGACGAGTATACGGACGGTCCACCAATGCCATCATCAACACTGGAGACGGATGTGCCCTCGCACTCAGTGCCGGCGTAGGATTAAAGGACATGGAATTCGTTCAATTTCATCCGACAACTCTGTTTGGTTCGAGTATTCTAATTACTGAGGGGGCCCGTGGAGAGGGCGGCTACCTGCTGAACAAATCGGGAGAGCGATTCATGGAAGGATATGCTCCGGAGAAGATGGAGCTGGCTCCACGAGACATTGTGGCACGCGGAATCCAAAAGGAGATCAATGAAGGCCGCGGTTTTGAGGGCTCGTATGTCCACCTTGATCTCACTCACCTAGGAAAGGAGAAGATACTGGAACGTCTTCCAGGTATACGTGAGATATCAATTCACTTCGCCGGAATTGACCCAATTGAAGAGCCCATTCCTGTCCAACCAGGTCAACACTACTCGATGGGTGGAATCGACTGTGACAAGAATGGCGAAACTTCCCTTCCTGGTCTTTTTGCTGTTGGCGAAACATCGTGCATGAGTGTTCATGGTGCAAATCGACTCGGCGGCAATTCTCTGCTGGAGACTCTCGTGTTTGGTCCGATTGTTGGTCGGGCGGTCGCCGGGTATCTGAAGAAAGCAGAAGAGCCATGCTTGCAGACTGCTGAGGACGAAGCATTTGCAGTCAGAGAAAGAATACAGGCCATGGTCATGAGAGAGACTGGGGACTCGGTGGCAATCATCAGGAATGAGATGAAAGGTACGATGGATAGACTTGTCGGCGTTTTCAGAGAACCTAAAGATCTCGATGAGGCTCTCATAGTACTCCGCAATTTGCGGCAGAGGTTCATTGGAGTGGCGTTGGGCGATTGCGATGAACGATTCAACTACACACTGATCCGTGCCCTGGAGTTGGAGAACATGCTGGAATTAGCCGAGGCCATTGCCATGGGTGCACTTCTTAGAGAAGAGAGCAGAGGTGCCCATTGGAGACTAGACTATCCAGAACGTGACGATAAGAGATTCCTCAAACACACTGTAGTAACCAGAGAAGATGGAGAGCTCAAGGTCTCTTACAAAGATGTGAATTTGGGTATGTTTGAGGTGAAGGAGAGGACTTACTGATGATACTCAGAATCGCAAGAAGCAGAGATGGCGTCAGTGTATCTCATTTCGACGTCTTTGAGGTCGAGACAAGGCGAGGAATGACTGTCCTCGATGCACTCTTCCAGATTCAAGACAATTTGGATCCATCCTTAGCCTTCAGATACTCATGCAGAGGAGCAGTCTGTGGAAGCTGTGCTATGCTCATTGACAAGATTCCACAGTTGGCATGCCGCACTCAGCTGGCCTCGGTCAAGGAACAGGAATCCAAACTGAGACCCTTTGAAGCCCTAACCAAGCATCCGAACGACTGGGATTCCAAGACAGAGATTTTGATAGAACCATTGCCCAATCTTCCGCTCCTCAAGGACCTAGTAGTGGATATGACAGAGTTCTACAGTGCTATTGAGGACATGAATCTCTGGGCAGATCCGGCGAAGGGGGAGTCCATTAGAATCCAAAGCCCAGAAGACCGAAAGAAGATCGAGAGATACGTTGACTGTATTCTCTGTGCGCTTTGTGTAGGTTCATGTCCAATCAATGCCGAAAAGAAGGAGTACGTTGGGCCTGCCGCGTTGACCAAGGCGTACCGTTTCAACCAGGACTCTCGTACACCAGATCCAGAGAGATACATGGCGGATGCCACGAAGAAGGAAGGGGCTCCACTGTGTGATCTCATAATGAATTGTGTGAAGGTTTGTCCCAAGGGTGTTGCACCTGGTGGAGCGATACGGAAGATCAAGCAGGAACATGGTGTCTAGCGCTGACTGAGATCTTCAAA
>CP070761.1:2499444-2635911 GCA_020348985.1 Candidatus Thorarchaeota archaeon
AGCAACGATTCTATCGGAGCTGGAAATGGCGAGCACAAGCAGAACAAATCAAGAAGAGAGACAATTCTACTTGCCAAGGATGCGGATGGGATGAGAGTGAAGTTGAGCGAATTGGAGTGCATCACGTGAAGCCACTGGAAAACTGGGATGGTGATTGGCACGACTATCCAGACGAGATGTTAGCGACTCTCTGCGAGAAGTGTCACAGCAAAACAGAGTGCCAGGAAAGGGATTTGAAATGGCCTCAAAATGGGAGAGGAGAAGATGCCAGACTAGATCGGCTTCATAATCCCGAAAGTAGGCAGGCTGGTCTAGATGACTTTGGTTGAGTAGCCCTCTAGGAGATATCAAACACCGTAGCGGTGTCTATCGAGAAATTCCTGTCGCTTGGCATCATTCCAAACTGAAAGCGACTGAAGATATCCTGTGATTCTTGAGTATACTTCGACACCAAATGCCCCACACCTTGGACACTGTATCTTCTTCAAGTCTTCAATTGTCTTGAACTTGGTTCGACTCCAATCGATCCCAGTCTGATAGAAACAATGATCGCACCACAAGACGTCCTTCGTGAAGCTGAAGTAAGATACCAAGGTCTCCCTCGAAATCTTCTTGGTTAGTTCCCATAAAGCGTCAGGGTCGGGATTAGCTTCACCCAAGTAGATGTGAGTCAGAGCGCCACCGTCCATATACGGATGGAACATCGCTTCCTTGCGAATCCTGTCGCTGAGCGGTAGTGGGGCAGCCACGTCCAACGTTGTGCTATTAGTGTAGTAGACATTGGGCGCCGAGCCTTTCAGATATTTCCGAATACCAGGGTACTTCTTGTAGTCCTTCAACGCCAATCGACCGGCTGCACTTTCAGCTGGAGTCCGGGTCACACCGAAGTGAAGACCAGTCTCCTCCTGAAACTCCGCGGCACGCTGCTTGAGATGCTTCAGTACCTTGATTCCGAATCGGATACCCTCACGATCATGGAGTGCATGTCCAGTGATAATCTCACTCATTTCTGAGAATCCCACAGTCCCAAGCAAGAACTCCCGCTTTTCCATGTCGATGAGTGGTTCGCCGTTGGGCTTCGGCTGAGTGTAGAAGGGAACGCTGCCGCTTCCGATTAGCCGATCCATCAGAGCCTTCTTCTCAAGAATGACCTCCTTTGACAGTTCCACCTGCTCGTCGAGTTTGGTGAAGAACTGGTCTTCATCACTTCGACCAATCCATGCTGCGCGGCCGAAGTTCGGTGTCACCATCTGAGATGCTCCAAAGACCATGTTGCCAGTCAAGAACTCCTCAAGCTCTTCATCGGTGCTTGCTGTCCAGAGGTGTGAACAGCAACTACTACAACCGGCCTCAATCTTTGAACGCCAGTTCAGGTAGTTCTCGAAATAGGGAGATCCGAACTTGGCCGTAAGTTCAGCGACAAGCCGCCAAGCTTCATCGTACTCAGACTTCATGAATTCTTTCCGAAGCACGATGTTTGGCTTGGGAAAGTTGAATCCTTTGCCCTTGGCATCACCTTCGAGCATGACTTCCATGAACGCTGTGAAGAACTGACGAGCCTCGACCTCATAGTCGCCATACGTGTCTCCATTCTTCTTTCCGCCGGGAAGAATTGCCGGGACATCCTTCATGATCCGAGGAATCCCAGGAGTGAGATCGACACTAGAGAAGATGACTTGACCTCCACGGGCCACGTATTGCTGAGTAAGAGTAAAGATGAGTTGTTGAGCAGCCTGCTTGATTTCTCTGTAGCTCTTGCCCCTCATGTAGGGAGCTAGGAAAGTATTGTAGAAGAAATAGCCCTGACCGCCGGCGAAGGAGCTTTGTGCTGCTGCCAACCATATTGCCGAATGGTTGACTGCTACGTGAAGATGCTCCGCGGGTCCTGCGGCTGATGAGTGCATACCGCCGAGACCGTCAGGAGCAATCCCAAGAGCGAGCACTTGACGTAGGTCCCACGTCGCACAATAGTCTCGAGTGCTGAAGTACTCTCTGTCCTTGATGTAGATGTCACCACGAAGATGTGCGTCAGCCAAGTGTGAAGGGATTGTCAGGTAGGTGTGCTGTTCCATTACTTGATCGTGAACGAGTTTGGCTATAGTCTCAGGATTTCTCATTAGGTTGGCATTGTAAGTGTGAGTGCCTGGGTCGTGAATAAGCTGGGTGAGGTCGTACATCGGAACACCGACACGAGTGTAGAGTATTCGGGCCTGCTCGAATCCGAGTTCTGCCAGAACGCTGTTGCACATCTCACGGATAAGCGGACCTGACAGAAACTGAATTCCTGAGGCAACAATTCGGTCCATCACTCTGATCGCAACAAGCTGAGCATCTGCTCTTGACAGCCTGGCTTCAAGAACAAGGCTTTCGATTATCCTCTCAGCCTTGAATGACTCGATTGTGCTGTCTGTCGACCTGACCTTTGGCATCCGCTTCTCTCGAGCTTCGATGGCTTCGATGTCATCAGCTAGCGAACGAGTTATGTCAGTCACGATTCAGTTCACCTCAACCGCAGACCTAACGCCCTCGATCGTCGGCACCTCTCCGCTGCTCAACATACGGAGTTTGCCATTGTTCTCAATGATAATGCTCGGAGTAGAAGCAATGAACACTTGGTTCTCGAGCAGTAGGAATTCGAAGTCAGGATCCATCCTGTTGAGGTCGACTGTGTGAAAAGAGACTTCAGAGCCTGCAACCGCTTCTTCAACGACAGCCTTTGCTGCCGGACAGTTGATGCAATTCTCCTGAGTTATCAGGTACAATGTAGGCGGTATAGTCTCTAGTCCTCCCGGCGGTTTCTCGTGTCTCCCCCACTTGTGGGGCCAGAGAAGAATCTACTTTGGGTAATAAAAGAGTTGTCGCTCCTCGACACGGCTTGTAGAGGCATTCTGATGAAGCTAGAGCGAAGCGAGTCTGTAACCATGGTGCTCTTATTGAAGTACTGTGAATATGCTAATAATCTCCTACAATAATTGAAGGCAGGGTGACACTCGAAGTAAGGAATTTGCAGTTTTCGGCATGGAGACTAGACCAAACTTCTAGTGAAACGCACCAAGATGTTGAACACGTGTTGGTATGAAGCTTTGGCGCGGTTCATTTTCGAAAAACAATGAGCCTTGTCGATTTGAAGTACATCCCACAGACGAGGAGAAAAGCTAGAATAGAGGAGTAGACGTTCCACCTAATCAAGACGGATGGATGTCGATGCCAACGTATGTACGAGCAAGGACACCGGTTGAGGCATGGAGACGTGTTATCAAGAAGATCATGGAGAGCGGCATGCTGCGTGTCGATGAGAGGGGAATCAAGACACGTTGGCTTGACAACGTTATGGTTCACATAGCAAGCCCATACGAGGACAGGGTCAGCAAGCACTACCCGTTCAGTGAAACTGTGTTGAGGGAGAGATATGCCACTCAACTTCTCAATCCGGACAGAATGGATTTCGAATATACATATGGAGAGCGGCTCAGAGCGTATGGGGCTGAGACCATCGACCAGATTGAGTATGTCATCAAGAAGCTCAATGACAGTCGCCATTCACGACGAGCGGTCGCGACTACTTGGGACCCGAGCAAGGATACGGACGCCGATGAGGTTCCGTGTCTGAATCACTTCGTATTCATGGAGCGAGAAGGACTCCTGGATGTCTCTGTCATGGTGCGGTCGAATGACATGTATGGTGCTTGGCCTGCCAATGTCTATGCCCTATCTGAATTGCTGACATACGTTTCTGACAAGACTGATCTTGGGAGTGGGACAGTGACCACAGTCTCCATTAATGCCCATATTTACAGTCATGATTGGGATAATGCAGAGAAGCTTTAGAACGTAAGCGCTGGGCGACTGAAATATATAGGCCTTTAACCGACAAACGCGCGTAGGTTTCCCAGTGTAACTCATCTGACAATATGCATTGAGGAGTAGATTGCAATGGACAATGTCGACAAACAGCTGATCTCGATGCTCCATGACAATGGCAGAGCGAGTCTGTCAGAGATTGGCAAGAAACTGAGGATGTCTCATGTGGCGGTGAGCAAGAGACTTGACAAACTCATTCAGCAGGGCCTTGCCAAGGTGACAGTTGGTGTCAATGCTGAAGCGTTGGACATGAAACTCTTGTTCATGGCTATTGAAACGGACAATCTGGATATTGCTGAGCATATCATAAACAAGTACCAGAATTGTCCACGTGTGTTGATGATAGCTCCAGTGACGGGTAGATACAATCTCTTTGCCGTGATGGTTGCTGAGGACTCTTGGACACTTGAGTCAATAATAGGCACCTGCAGCCTCAGAACTGAGAAGGGAGTGCGTCGGTCAGAGACCTGGTTTGGTAACGCACCGAAGGTTCCAGAGTACGTGATGGTGGATCTTGCCCCCTTAGACGACGGAAAGGTCAAGGCTCCTTGTGGAATAACATGTGAGTCGTGCAAGAGATATGGCGTGGACAAGTGTGTGGGATGTCCGGCCACTTCTAGCTATCGAGGTCTCCTTTGGTCCTCTGAGCTCACCGAGCGAAAGAGAGGAAGGAAGAGCAAGAGTTAACTCGCATTATGCTGAGCGTGTCTTGTGACTCAGATGGGAGACGTGTTTATTCACGAGCTTGCCGTAGTTGATGAAGGAGCAGAGATAGGCGAGGGTTCTCGAATCTGGCATTTTGCTCACATCAGGGGAACGGCGAAGATCGGCAAGAACTGTATAATGGGAAAGGGTGTCTATGTTGACACAGATGTCACTGTAGGTGACAATGTCAAGATACAGAATGGAGTATCTGTCTACCAGGGCGTCACTATAGAAGACGACGTCTTTCTAGGTCCTCACATGGTCTTCACAAATGACCTCTACCCACGTGCTGTGACAGACACCTGGGAAGTCTCAAACACTCTAGTCAAGCGAGGTGCATCAATTGGTGCAAATGCAGTCATAGTCTGCAACACAGTATTGGGTGAGTACTGCATGGTCGGGAGTGGATCAGTGGTCACAAAGGATGTGCCGGACTACGGATTGGTCGTCGGCAACCCAGCTAGACTTCTAGGCTTCGTCTGCAAATGTGGCAGGCCTGCACAGAAGGAGATCGGCAGGACTGATGAGTTTGTGACACTATGGTGTGACCAGTGTGAATCTGATGTCATGATTCCTCTCGAGGATTACAAGAAGATAGTCAGGTAGACCTGTCGTGTCGCATCTGTACAAGAAATTCGTAAACGAACGGATATCACACCTGATAGACAACACAGACAGGATCAGGAACTGTACAGTCATTGCGCACATAGACCATGGAAAGACTACATTGACAGATTCGCTGATTGCTGCGTCTGGCCTCCTCTCAAAGGATGTAGCGGCCACTGCGAGGCTTCTCGACTATGACATAATTGAACAAGAGAGAGGGATTACGATAAAGGCCTCGAGCATCTCACTTGTTCATAGCCTTGGCGAGTATGAATACCTTGTAAATCTCATAGACACACCCGGGCACATCGATTTCTCAAGTCATGTGACAAGAGGCCTCCGTCTTACTGATGGTGCAATCATCGTAGTAGACGCAATAGAGGGTGTCATGGTTCAAACAGAGACCGTGACGAGGCAAGCAATGCGTGAACTTGTCAAGCCAGTTCTCTTTGTCAACAAGATTGACCGACTGATTACCGAAAGAAGGTTGAACTCAAGGAAGGTCGCAAAAGAGGTCAATCGTGTCGTTCGTGAGTTCAATGCCATGCTTGGCAAGTACCTTGACGACGATCGCTTAGTAGAATGGGAAGTCTCTTTCAGTCGAGGGTCTCTATGTGTTGGTTCAGCTCTTGACAAATGGGGAATAGGGTTTGAGGACCTACTTCGAGAAAGTGGAGGGAAGGATGACCCTTCAAGTCTTGAGTTCGCATTCCTATCTATGCTAGAAGGAATTGCAGAAGTATACTCCAAGGAAGAAGAGAAACAGCTTCCAGAAAGCTATCCTGTTGCGAAAGCCATCCTGGATGCGGTCGTCAAAATCGTGCCTAACCCAATCCAAGCCCAGCAAGAACGGATACCCACATTCTGGAGCGCACCAGGGGAAGAACAGATTCGCGAGGCTCTTCTTCATTGTAAACCAGATGGCCCCTGCGTGGCAACGGTTGGTGACGTACAGCCAGATCGCCACGCCGGAACAGTTGCTGCCGTGAGAGTCTTTGCTGGAACCCTGCGAAGAGCTAAGCCATTGAGAAATACCAGGACTGGAAAGTCTGACAAATCACTACAGGTCGGACTCAATATGTCAAAGTCCAGAGTGGCTTTGCCAGAAGTCCCGGCTGGTAATCTCGCATTCATAACTGGCCTTCGCGGTATTGCTGTTGGAGACACTCTCGTGGATGACGATTCAAAGGATATGGGGTTCATGAAAGGACTTGTGTATCCTACCGAGCCCGTCGTGACATTCACTCTAAGCCCAAAGAAGCTGTCGGAGCTCGGCAACATAGAGACCCCAATCAGGGAGTTTGTTGAAACAGATCCAGGACTTGAGTTTGAAATCAATGAAGAGACTGGAGAGTATCTGCTGTCTGGTGCAGGTGAGCTTCACATTGAGGTGAGCGTTCAGAAGCTGAATAGGATTGGCATCGACCTAATCCTTGGAGAACCAATAGTCGTCCTGAAGGAACAGATGACAAAGGACGGAGAGGTGGCAAAAGGAGGGGAACGTCCCTCGAGCACATTTTCAGTTCAAGCAGTTGTGACACAGCAGGAGCCGGACGCCTCCAAAGGAAGAGTCTTGGACTCGGTTCCACATTCTGATTGCTACCTCGTTGATACATCTGGGACCATTCCCCCATTCTCAGGAATTGAGGAATGGGTCGTAGAGGGATTTCGATCTGTGGTTAGAAATGGTCCGCTGCGAGGGGAACGAATGAGGAAGCTAACAGGAGTCATTCGTCAAGCAGAGATAAGCTTGGAGTCTCGAGAGACGTCATGGCGGGATGTGACTCAACCGTTTGTCAATGCGTTGAGATCTAGCATAGAGACCGGTACTCCCAGAGTTCTGGAGCCGTGGGTTCATTTGGAGATTAGTGCGCCAGGGGAGCACGTAGGGAGACTAACTGCAATACTTGCCAGAAGAAAGGGTGATGTGCTCGAAATCGGATCTGAGAGAACACTGTATCTCATAGTCGCTGAGATACCTGTCAGGAAATCATTTGGTCTTGCCACTGAGATTAGAACGGCAACCTCGGGCTGGGCAACCTGGGGAGCAGAGAGCGGTGGATTCCGGGAAGCACATCTCGACTAGAAGCAGAGTTAGACTCTGAGGTAGTACTTCCGATTCATAATGTCTCCGAGGAATGAAAGGACTCTTCTGTCCACGAGAGAGACTGAGTCCATCATTCGAAGGGCACGCGTAATATTCGAGAAGACAGCATTGAGGTAGGGTTGAGCCTGGGCAAGTTCAGCCTCTTCCACCATTTCTAGGTAGTTGTCCGTGATCTTCATCAAACCCAGCCAATCTTCTGTGAGGATTAGATTGATCTCTTCGTCCCCAAGACTAGAAACTGCCTTCTCACTATCAATCCGGTCGATTTGTGCTCCGAATTGGCCTTCTAGAGCGAGCGCAAATCGCATCAGTGTTTCAGAGAACGATATGGCGGTGGCACGAATAAACTCTGATGATTCAACGTATTCGGTCTCTACAGCCCCTACCTCAATTAGAATGTTGGCTGCTTGATAAAGTCCGGTGGCTACTTCAGAATAGTCCCTGTTGTCGTAGTATGCCTTCAGAGTCTTGGCAATAGCGTTCTGTCCGTGCCAATACTGAGCAAGTAGATTGTCAGTCAGTTCTACTAGTTCTTCTACGGGAGAGAGTGAACGAACTCTGGCCTCCAGACTGATTGCCTGAAGATTCATCTTTCCTGAAGCGAGCGCGATCATGAGCCGTGCGGCGTCTGCCAGCACTGAATCCTCAGACACCACTTTGGCCGCACGGTCACGCAGAGTAGGCCACTGCTTATTGAGATATGGAACCACAAGTGACACGCCCTGAATGAAAATCGATTCTTCGTGATCTCGCGCGTCACTAAGCATTCTATCCATGTCTTCGAGAAGCCGCAGAATCTTCTCCGGCAGGGTCTTTCCGTGGCGAATCGTTAGCCACACTACATTGTACATTGAGATTGCGGCCTCTACAAAAGCACGGGGATCGGATGGAAACAGAGGGAAGTAGCTAACAAGGACCTCCCTAAGTGTTTCATACATCTCATCGTCAGTGCTCTCAAATGATCTCATCATTGAGAGAACTAGACCAATATGGCTTCCAAGTGCCTCCAGCTCTGAGATGTGTCCAGTCTGGAGGAGATCCTCTCTGATTCTGATTGCGTTTTGAAATGCCTCAATACCAATAGACCAGAACTCTGTCGAGTCATTAGAGAGACACACCCAGCCGATTGCATTCTCAACTCGTGCCATTTGGCAACGGATATCAAATCCAGACTGCTCAATTCTCTCCAGTGCCGACTTCGCTCTTGTCATGTACTCAATACTGCGGGTAATGCTTCTATCGTCATCTAGCAATCCATGTGCAAAGCCAATTCCAGAGAGAGTCCGAAAAAGAAGGAGCGATTGGGAGACATCTAAATCCGTTTTGCTTTCGAAGACCTCCAGAGCGGCATTCAGTCGCGTAATCGCTTCGGGAACTGATTCCCTCCACCCATTTGCAAGAATGCTGGAGCCAATGACCAGATGGGCCAACCCCAATCCATCCTTTGAAGACTCGCCTTCATCTAATACTTGCCTGAACATCTCCGCAGCATAATCGCCAAGAGTGCGTGCCCTCACATGATCAACCGAATCGTCGCGGGTTTCATTGATGCTTAGAGCGAGAGTGATTGCCGCAAGATCGACCGAGCTATTGCGCTGTGTGGCCTCGGTTTCCAATCTCTTGAGAATAACACGAGCTTGGTCGTATATGCCCAACTCAGTAAGGACAGAAGACTCATCCAGAGAAACGTCGAAGTGTAAGTCATCGATGGACAGGTCCTTTGTTATCACCATCATTCGGTTCAGCAGTAGCTCTGCACCTTCGAAAAAGCTCGCTTCCGTCAATCTCGCTGTCAGATGGTGGACTTCCCTCAACGCCAACCTAGTTGCTGCTTCGTGTCTCTTGTCAACGATGGCGTTGAGGGTCATCAGCACTTCATCTGCAAAGAATGGGAGAACCGGACGGAGGTTAAGCTCAAGGGCCATGTCAACTGATAGTGAGAGCTCGCCAAGGATGTCGAGAAGGACTTGTACTGCGGCCAGGTCGGGGAGAAGTTCGCTTTCTATCCGTCGGTAATCACTCGTGTATCTAGTATCTAGTAGCGCAAGCATCTCAGGCAGAACACGGTTCTCTTCAAAAGAAAGTCGGACTACTAGTTCTGTTAGCTTAGCACTTGCGATGCTTGGCCTCCTGAGTATGATCTCCTCGATAGCTCGAGCGCATTCAAACACAATGTCCGATTCGTCTGACCGTTTTATAGACATCCTTTGGATTGTTGAGAGTCCGTCGTCAAGGGAGAGAGTGCCACAGAGAATATCCCTCAATGTGACAATCAATACGGACTCCACTTTCAATACGCCCCTCTGATTTTACACGTCGCGGGCGGCCCTCGATTAAAAGTCTTCAGTAGGCATCCAGAGACTCTAGTTCTATTCTTGGCTGCTTTCGAGGATGAACTCGTGCCACTCACGAGATGCCTCGGTTCCGCGCATCCGCTCCATTCTGACGAAATGACCTGGGGGTGCGCTTGACTCATCAATGTTGAATCGTAGTACTGCGTCGGCAAGGTACGAAAATGTCGCGTAGGTCTTTTCATCATGAACTCCCTCTTCAAGTACATACATAATACTGTGTGAGCTTTGAGTGATTCTTCCACTTAGCCTTTGAACTGCTCGAGGCATTGTAGCAGGATTTGAGTGGAGAATAAGAGTAGATAGACTGTCGACCACAATCCGGGCTACTACGAGGTCCTCAAGAACTTCAAACAACACAATGCCCAGCTCGCTGATGTCATCAACCTTTGTCAGAGACCTAGTTGAGCCAGCCATAGGAGCTCCCATTCGCTCGGAGTAACCATCTATGAAGACTAGTTTCCCTTCCTGCTCATACTTCTCAAGGGACCATCCATGACGACTCATATCATTCCTGATGACCCTGGGGGATACGTCTGTTGTCACAATAACTCCAGGGAAACCCTGTCGTAATCCATCGGCGATATAGGCCTCACCATACGTGGACTTCCCGGAACCAATAGGACCGACAAGCATGACTGATACTTGAGTCAACTGACCAAATTTGACAAGGTCGCCAATCATCGGCGTAGCAGTGGTCTTGTGCTCTTCCTCTTTGTCGGTCTGCTCCTTCTCACCCAAATCTCATGCCTCTTGATGCCTTCCAAATCTATCATCCGGATCCTATCTCGCCCGGGAATACTCTGATTCCGTCCTCAGTTATTCTCATCGAATGGATGCGTGAGCTATGCTGAGAACCCCTCAATTTCAGTACTTCGATGGACCTTGACCTTGAGGTTTCACTGATCTTCTCATTATAGAGAACTATGACTCCTGAGGCAAGGAACGCCTCGATGTCAAATACTCCCAGTCCATCATGCTGTTCTGGAATCTCACTGGTCAATACTAGCGTCCGTCCTTCATCCGTCAGATGTGCTGCGAGTTTGAAGAACTCCTCTCTCAGAATGTCACGACTCTTGAACTTGTATGCCATTATTGACAACGTGTCCAGCACGATTCTCTTAGCTCCAAGCTTCTTTACGTGATTCATGATGATTGCTTCTAGACCAGATAGATCGAAGCTGGGATACTCGCCGATTGTGACTGGCGTGGCTTCTTTCGAGGGAGATAGGTCCACGACGGCTAGTTTGCCTTCTTCCTCCAGCTTCTTCAAGTCCATGCCAAAACGCAGCATGTTTCTCCGAATCATCTTCGGAGCCTCCTCCAAGGTCACTAGGACACCTGCCTCGTCGTACGTCACAGCTCCGTTGTATAGGAACTGTGTGGCCAGGATGCTCTTCCCTGTACCTGCTTTTCCCGCAACAAGGATTGTATCCCCTTTGGGAAATCCTCCTTCTATTAGCTCGTCCAGGCCGGGAATTCCTGTCTTGACACGTTCTATTGTGAATTCACTCATTCTTCATACCTCGTTGGTTGTTACACGGACTCCCAGAATCATCTTCATGAGCATCTCTGGCTCAGGGATACCGGTGATTGACAAGTTTCCTATCATGACTGTAGGCAATGCAAACACACCATACTCTTCTGCTGCCTCGGGAGTCTCGCTGACGTTGATTACTCTTAGCTTGAACGTTCCGGGTTCAAAGGTTTCAATGGTCTCTCGGACAACCTCCTCTGCACGCGGACAGAAAGCACAGGTATCCGACTTGAACAGCACTATCTCCATAGTGTCTGAGTCTTCGACACCGTCTTCTGGGGCCTCATCACTTTCGGCCTTTTCCGCCAATGAGCTGAACTCCTGGACCAGTGAACCTCAAGCAGAAGTGGGGCGACCTCTCTTGAATGTTTTGACAAAACTTCACGCGTATTCCTAGCAGCTACCGCTTGTACCGCATTATCTGTCGAATCGTTGTTGCGCCTTTGCCAATAGCGCGTGAGTGATAACGTACACTCTTTGGCATTATTGCGGCAACAAGAAGTGTCTGCTCGTCCCTCGACCCGATCTTTCGAATGACCGCCTTGCCAGCACTGCATCTCACTACAATGTCCTTGACCTCTCCAAGCTCAAGGTCCTTCCGCATTCTCTCAACAGTCGAAGCAACATACCCTGACATGGCTGCCACCACGTCCGGGTTTGTTCTTGGAGCCACGGCGTTTGCCATCGGCCAGCCGTCATCGCGAGAAAGGACAGAAGCATAGAATCCTCCTTCCTTGTTCATCTCTTCGAGAACCTTCGTGAGAGCACTGTAGTCAGGTCGCTCCATTTCAGACCCTCCGGCCTACTTGTCAGCCTCTCAATCACTCAGTGCCTTATAACAATTCATCGCATATTTCATTCAGCTCGTGCATAGGCGGCCAGAGCACCAATTCCAGACAGAGTTGTTTCAAGCAGTAGGAATGTCAGAAACAGCTTTTTAGGGGATGGCGCATTCGGGTCTTCAGGAAGGATTTGAGTATCATGCCGGCCGATTACCGCTTCAAGTGCGTCATGATTGGAGATGGTGCTGTCGGCAAGACCGCCCTCACGGTTCGATTCACTGAGGGCCGCTTTGAAGCCGATTACAAGCGGACGATTGGCAGTGACTTTGCGGTCAAGAGAATTGAGCTGCCGGACATGGATGCTGGTGTGACGCTGCAAGTATGGGACCTTGCAGGTCAGCCAAGATTCGAGTTTGTACGTCAGTCATTCTATCGTGGCGCGAGAGGAGGGGTCCTTGTTTATGATGTCACTCGACGACGAACTTTCATGAACTTGGACAGCTGGAAGAAAGAGGCGTTCGATGCTCTTGGAACAGAGATACCTCTTGTAATTGTGGCAAACAAGGTAGACCTAGCGGACAGCAGGGTAGTTCCGACTGAAGACGGACAGAAGTACGCGGATGAAAACGGGCACCTCTACGTAGAGTCTTCAGCCCTGACAGGCGAGAATGTTGAAGAAACCTTTGCCACCCTTTGCAGAAATCTGATTAGTCAGACCAAAGACAGTAGCTAGTTGACTAAGCCCAGTCAATCCAGCTTTCGTGTTTTGCCCTTCAAGAGACCAAGCGCCTTCTTGCACTGCCATTGAATATAGAAGAGCCGCTTATCTTTGAGTGTCTCCTCATCGTACTGGCCTAGCAGACTCTCGTATTTCTCAATCAGCGCATCCTTCTGAGCCAGTTGGGGATCGCTCTCTATCTCTTTGAGGAGGCTCTCGAACGGAGCCAACATCGATGCCAAATCCAAGACATCCCAGCGGAGTATTGCACCAGTTCCATCAGAGCTCAGGAATGAGTGCTCATCATGATACCATTCGAGACCATCAATCTCGCTGTCTGTTCTACCTTCACCCTCGATTGTGTAGTCCTCAGTCGACCATATGTATAGATCTTTGTCACTTGATCCTGACGCCAAGTATCTCCCGTCACTACTGAAGGAAACGGCCCTTACTTCGTTCAGATGGCCTAGCAAGACTCGAGAGCCCTTCAGTGCACCACCCTGAGCGTCCCATATGATGATCGAATTGTCGGAGGATCCGGACGCCATTGTTGAACCGTCAGTAGTGAACCTGAGTGTATGAACTGCCGTCCTGTGGTCTTCATGCTTCTTAGTAGCCTTGCCGCTCGACGGATTCCATTCGATAATGGTCGAATCTACAGAACCGGACACTATCCGGTTGCCGTTCGGATCCCAATCACAAGTCTTTACGTAAAGCGCGTGGCCTCTCAACGTGGCAAGTTCGCTGTAGTTTGACGTATCCCATATCTTCAGTGTCGTGTCGCCGCTTGCCGATACGAGTCTGTCACCATCAGGAGAAAAGGCAAGCGACAGAATTGGATAAGAGTGGCCCTCCAAGGTAGCGAGCAATTCTGCTGTTCTGATGTCCCAGAGCTTGACAACTCGACCGACGCTGCCACTGGCCACAATGTCCCCCTTTGGACTAAATGCAATCGATGTGCAAAGATGGTCGTCAGACATTCTTTGGATTTCTTCACAGTTCCTCGCGTCATAGAGTCGGATTGATTTGTCCTGAATTGCCGCAGCAAGCATCCTGCCGACTCTGTTCATGGCAAAACGTCTCGTAATCTCAGAGCCATGACTGGCGGCAGGTCTGAGCGTTTGGGGTTTGAGGAATAGGGATAACTCCTGCTCGGTCATGATTCTGCATCCAGGGCCCGTTAACGTGGTCACGGCGTGGTGACCCTGCTAAAAGGCTTATGTTAGACGAACTGGATTGCGTGCTATACGAGTCCGCCTGACTCTAGAATCTTGATCGCAAGTTCCAAGAAAGCGGCCTCGACGTTGTGACCCGTCTTGGCAGATGTCTCAAGGAATGAAGTAATGACACCATGACCCGCTATCTTCTCAGCAAGACCTTTGCCTTCGTCGGTTGTAACGATAGTCTGTGCCATAACAGGGTTGTCCTTGAATTGCTCTCGGAGATCGGTCTTGTTGGCTATGAGTACAACGGGAACCTTCTTACCCGCATTCGACCAACACTCATCCACCCAGTTCTGTATGTTGTCAAAAGAACCTCGCTCCACAACAGAGTAGACAGCCAAGGCTCCTTGGGCGCCCTTATAGAAGGTCGAGCGCACACTCTTGAAATGCTCCTGCCCTGCCAAGTCCCAAATCTGCACACTGACATCGTGACCTCCAGCAAGCTGCATCTTCTTCACGGCGAAGTCTGCACCGATGGTGAGGTGGTATTGTGCTCTGAATCCTTCGCCCATGTAGGTACGTCTCAGGGAAGTCTTGCCGACGCTCCCGTCGCCCATGAGGACTATCTTGAATAGGGCAGTGACCATTTTGCGACCACCGATTTTCTACGAGCGGACAGGCGCTATTTGATGTTTCCGATGGAATGCCGTCCGATTCTTTGAAGAAACGAAAACGAACGCATCATATGAAAGTTGCGTGTTCAACTTCAGGGCAGAATACTTTCAGTAATCAGTCCGCCTCAGCATAGTACTTCCAGACCGACTTCCAACATGAGCAAAGGTCAGATTTGTTCGAGACTAGATATACTGTCTACCCAGTGTAGAGAACCCCCTCCCTCCCCTGCATATATCGAGTAACGGATTGCGAGGATGAAAGCGTTGGGACGAACCGTAAGGACATTCAGAAATGCTGTTGATTCAGAGCAAGCCAGATGGCATGACTTCAGGCGCACACTCAGACCAGCTCATAGAGATCGCCTGGACCGGATTTTCGACTATGCACGAAAGTGTGCTGATGCGGGAACCATGATTGCATCAGCGAGAATTTCGGAAGTCGTCTTTATCTCCACGATGATGGAGATGCTCAGCGAGATTGACTCCCTCAAACAGACAGTATCGGACCTCAAGAGCCAGACTGAGGAGACTGCTCCCTGATGAAGAGAGTCGGCTGGCTGCTCGATGCCAGTGTGGACCACAAACGTCAGGCATTAACGCTCTGGATTAAGGTGGAGGGAAAGACAAGAGGGTATGTGTATCATGGTTTCAGTTCGTCCGTATTCGTAAGAACCGACCTTCTTGACAGTCACAATTGGACTGATAGCAATCTACTAGGAGTAGTTCGAGAACACGACGGAGTACTTGCAGCAACTATCACTGAGAAGTTTGTCAGTGTCTATGATGCTGAAAAGAAGAGAGTCCTGCAGATATTCACCACACCGGACATGCACTGGGAAGTAACCCGGGACCTAGAGAAGCTGCCAGGTGCAACAGTCTTCCACGCGGACATCGATCCAGTTCAGCAGTTCTTCATCATGCAGGAGATATTCCCATTTGGCCGTGTTGAATTCGAGGAAAAAAATGGCTGTATCACTACCATCACATGTCTTGATAGCCGAGAGGATGTGGAGTACGAAATCCCAGAACTGGATGAAATCAGGATTGAAGTCTTTGCGGACACCGACCGGATTGTTCCTGATGTTGAGGATCCAATTCACCACATTGAGATTCATCATAGAGATGGTGTGATACGTGTTGAGGACGTTGACGAGCAGAGACTGTTGACTGCTTTTCAGGAGACCATCGGCGAACTCGACCCCGATGTGGTTGTGACCAGAGGTGGCGATGACACTCTGTTCAGATACCTGACTCTTCGTGCTAATCTGAATGGAGTCCAGTTAACACTCTCAAGGGACGGGACACCCTTGCGAGTGGTCCAGAAGAAATCGCAATCGTTCTGGCAGTACAATCAGATTGTCTATCGACCGGGAAATCAGGTGATGTTTACCGGACGGATTCACATTGATCGGGGAGAAAGCCTGTACTATTCACCGTCTGGGATTGAAGGAATCATCGAGGGCTGCAGACTTGCTTTTGCACAGCCCCAGAGAGTTGCACGAATGTCAATAGGCAGCGTGAACGCGGCAGTCCAGTACTATAACGCATTCAAGATGGACATCCTGATACCGCCAATCAAACGCAACCCCGAGTTTCTCAAATCAATAAGCGACCTGAGAGATATTGACAGGGGAGGACTAATACTTCAGCCAAAACCCGACATCTACGAAGACATTGCGGAATGCGATTTCTCTTCCATGTATCCAACCCTGATGGTTACACGGAATATCAGCCCTGAGACAATATGTACACGTGATCAGTGCCCATACGATTACGACTACTGCACCGATGTTCCAGGACTGAGCTTCAAGCTCTGCACTAAAAGGAGAGGTATAGTAGCTGAATCACTAGATCTTGTAGTCAGGAAACGCAATGAATTCAAGCGACTCATTGAAGAGGGAAAGGACGCGAGAAAATACGAATTGATGCAGAATACCCTCAAGGGCGTTCTGGTCTCCTGTTTTGGATATCTTGGCTTCAAGAACGCGAGGTTCGGGAGGGTCGAGGCGCATACAGCAGTGACTGCACTGGCACGCGAAGTCATGCTCAGAACGCAGGATATTGGTGAGTCAATGGGACTCGAGCTGATACATGGCATTGTGGACTCGGTATGGCTCAGGTCGGAAGACAAGATTGACCATCGGCATGTGGAAGAATTCTGTAGGCAGGTTACAGACGACCTGGACATCAAGATGTCACTAAAAGGCGTTTACAAATGGTTGGTGATTCCCTCATCGCGGATGCACCCATCAATTGCGCCATTGAACCGGTATTATGGTGTCTATCGCAATGGTGGAATTAAGACCCGTGGAATCGAGACTAGACGACGAGATACTTGTCTCTATGTGGGTGATTGTCAGACAGCAATGATCAAGACGCTGGCCCGAGGACGAGATAAGAGCGGGTTCTTGGAGAGAATACCTGATGCATACGCAGTCTGCCAGAGCTACATAGACCGCCTACACGAGGGAGATGTGGACTTGAGAGACCTTATTCTTCACTCTCGACTTACTCGTGAGCCGGCAGAATATCGTGCAACGTCACGGGCAGCCATAGTAGCACAGCAATTGGTAAAAGCAGGAAAGGATCTCCATGCAGGACAGAAGGTCCGGTATGTTCTTTCGAGTGTGGACTCGCCGAGCCCTGTGCGAAGAGTCAAGGCTGTGGAATTGATTGATGAAACTGTCCGCTATGACCCAGAAGCCTACGCAGTTCTTTGCGAGAGAGCATTTGAGAACTTGATACCTGCACAGTACCTTGACAAACATAGACCATCAAAGCCAGGCGAGGAGACTCAAACCCTAATCAGATGGACATAGAACACTATTCAGTTACAGCATGGGCCTGTAATGCGATTCTTGGCTTGAGTTCACGTATTGGAATTCCAGTCTCCTTTGCCACTTTCAAGACATCATCGGCCTCCGGCTTTATGGCAACGATACTACCGTCTACTGACCGAGAAACCTTAACCCGAACCATGAACTCCTTGTCGTCTATCTCGAGTTTTGTTACAATGGTCTCGCGGGGAGCCTTTAGACGGTTCCATGTTGTGTGACGAATACCAAGCGTTCCCAGATGCTTTATCAGAGTCTCAGCGATCTGCGCGAGCCCCTCATTCGGAGCGATCACCTTCACGACGTAACAGGGACGATTCTTCTTACCATAGGCAGGTATCATAACGAGGTCGTAGGCGAGACCTTCAGCAAGCAGCTCGTCAAAGAGCAGACCCATTATCTCCCCATCCACATCATCTACGTTCGTCTCAATGACTGTTACTTCATCTGTGATGAGTCCTTCAATCAATTCGGCCGTCTCCTTCTTTCTTGGCTTCTTCTCTTTGCGTTTGGGAGCTTTCTTGGGTTTCTTCTCCTTTGGAGGCTTGGGAGGTGCCTTTGGCTTCTCTTCTACATCTTCTGGAGCTTCGGATTCCACTTCGAGTATTCTCAATAGGTTTGGAACATCGCCAAGGTCTTGAGTTCCGAACCCTACACCCTGAGCCTTTATCTTGAAACCGTCTGTCTCTTCAACGAATTCGTCCACCAGGGATACCAGAATGGCGGCCCCAGTAGGGGTTAGGAGTTCCTTTTCAACAGGACCATCTTCAAATGGAACATCATGTTCCACAAGTATTTCAGCGACAGCCGGAACTGGAACATCTATTTCTCCATGTTCAGTCTTTACAGTTCCGCCACCTATGGCAACGGGAGTTGCCAAGAATCTCACATTCTCAAGATATCCAGATTTCTCAAGCAAGTAGGCGGTCCCGACCACGTCAAGAACAGTGTCAACTGTACCTAGCTCATGAAGATGCAGTTTTTCTGGAGGTGTATCATGGGCTCTACTCTCAGCTTTGAACAACTGCTGGAGGACTTTGTCAGCGAATTCTTTCGCAGGATCAGACAATTCAACTTCTTCGCATACAGCTCCGAGAACCTCGTCCAGTAGTTGAGGAGTGAGGCGGGCTTCTTGATCCAGTGTGACCTCAAGAGCCGGACCTTTGAGTTTCCCCGATTTCTTCTCCACAACGCTCAGGCGGAGAGTCGGATCATGAATCAGTAGACTTGCAGCCACTGGAACAAGTGCGTCATTATCGCCGATTATATCGATTAGAGCAGACAGAAACATGTCTCCTGAAGCACCGGCCCCGGATACATCGATGAGCACTGTCTTTTTGCTCAATTCAACAACTCCAATTTGAGATGCGCTGTCTGCGTTGCGCACTATTCTTGACCTTTTCTTTCTTTCTGGCATTTCGAACGAAAGAGGACTAAAGATGGTGAGTTGAGAATGTGCTAAATAACATATTCAGCTTGTATGCAATGCTATTTCCCCTTGCGCCATTGCTCAAAGATTGCCATGTACATGCATTCTGAGGGCGGAATCCACATTTCCGAAGAGCTAAAAGATTGATTCACAAACTCTACTGGAGCCCCTCGTATAAGTGCCGCAGGCACTGATTCATCTGTTTCGCCCATGACCGCCGTGCATGCTGAAGCCAAGTTGTCAGCTACCGCCCTGCGAGTTATTCGCATGATATTGCCAAATAAGTCCTCACGACCCCTATCGTCCATTACAGGACGAAAACCTGCGACGGCCAGTGCCATCCCAACGGTCCCCATACGAAGTGGTTGGGTTCGACTGTCTATTATGATGACGCCTATGTCTAATTCGGTTCTCTTCTTCACTTCATCCCTAATTCTTTCTGCACTGGCACGAGGATCTTTAGGTAGGAGTGAAGCATGTCCCATCGGGACGTTTGATTTGTCGACACCCGCATTGGCCATCAGAGTATTCTCCTTGATCGTGAGTAGAACATGCGGAATTCCTCCGAGAATCTCATCAGCCTCTCTGAGAATGAGCTCGGCCACTTCTGGAATCAATGTGTATTGCTCCGATAGCCTTCTCGCTTCCTCAGACACTTCCACGTTGGATAGCTTCATCACTCTGCCCTCGGTTGTGCCAAGGGGAGTCTCAGCAATTCCGAGAATATCGTGGTTGGCAAGTTCGTATTCACACTTCTCAAGACCATCAAGGAGTACGCTCAAAATGTCGTCGGTCTCTGTGATGACACGTGTCTTGATTGGGAGTACTAGCAATCTCGAGTCCTCCGATTCTGCTCCGAACGCATCTAAGATAAACCCTGTCTATGTGAGCGCGTCAAGGGCGCAATGGACGCTTCCGTTACGAGAACTCATCTCTTGCTTTGATGGTGTCTCTGCCGCTTCATCCGCGCCCCCATTATGCAACCGTCTCCTTTTCGACCGCCCATTGGATTGGTTCTGGTTCCCATAGAGTTCATACACCTGCCTGCAACTGCAGCTCCAAGAGCAAGACCATCTTCAACGAAAATCAGGTCACGATTACCCATCCAATGTTTGCCATCCTTAGACTCCAGTGTTGATGCGATGATAGAAGGCTTCTCTCCTGTAGTTATTCCCCGACCGGTAAGACCCAAGGATGTATTGGGATGCAGCAGTCCTTCCTCTTCTGCCAAGGACACTATCCTCTGAGCTGTACGCGCTTGCACCTCGTCAATCAATCTCAGAAGATACGATATACCGTTCGCCTCCACAATGCCGCGTCCAAGAATCTCCAGGTCAGCAAGTCTAGAACCGTCAGTCCCTGCATCAACACCTATAAGAACCACACCAGATTCGTCAGCAGCTTCGGCGTTAACGGGTACTGTGCCAAATCGCTTGGTCCCCGGTGTCACCCGCTCAACACGGATGTACTCGTGGACAGCATCAACCTCATCTTGAGTTGCTTCAGCTTTGGACCTCTTGTTTTCTGACAAATCCATCACGCAGCCCAAAGGGTTCTCTGGCAACAACGCCCCCCGAGCCAGTGCGTCAGGAATAGCTCCAGCAAGTCCTGCAAAGGACCCTATTGTCTTTGCGTAGGGATGTCCGTCGTCTGTAACTCTTCCAGCCAACGTTGTACCGAAATCAAGGGTCATCACTGGATTTCGGAAGTCGATGTCTGTGCTCTTGGCGGCACCCTTTATGCCTGCAGTCACCAATTCCCCTTCCATCTCATTGGCAACAATCTCGGTGTTAGCAGGAGGAAGAGAACTGGCAATAGCTCCATCGAAGTGCACCCTCTGTAGCCAGGTGTAGTCTCTCAGGCTTGGAGGTAGATTGTTGGGCGCAAGTGAGGCTGTCATCTTCTTCGGAGGAACTCCAACAAGCAAGCAACCATCCGCTAGTGCCTTGACAATTGTACCGATTTCCTCTGGTCGTTCGAAGCCGGCGGTTATTCCGGTTGATCGAACCACAAAGTGAAGATCGCCCTCGATAGACATCCTAGCACGACTGACTACACTCGAGATTAGAGTAGCAACGAGTTCGGCAACCGATTCCTGGGAAAGCTCTATGCCAGTCATCGTCCTTCCGAAGACGGATTCCGTCGGGACTACGGAGCGTATACCTCTTGTGAGCACAATCTCCTTCTCAATGACGAAGATTTCTGCCGTCTTAAGATTCGTAGATGTGAGTATACATTTGGCGGTCGTGTTTCCAAGCTCAACTGAGGCAACTGTGTAGAACGCTCCCAATCTAAGCGATGATACTCCTATCCGCCGGGGATTGATGAAAATGGGGCGCGTTGACATGACAAGACTCACCCACCTAGAGAAGCTTGTTGATAGGATGTCCTTCGATTGGTTCGATTCCAAACTCCGTCCTCAATGACTCTGCGGCAAATATATCCGCCATCGCAACTACCGGAAAGACACGTTCAGCATTTTCTATGGGCCCATAGAGGATGAAGTCCGCCCCCAATGTGTGTGTGATGAGATTGGACGCTATGTCACAGGCTTCAAAGACCTCTGGACTCTCCTTCCTGATCTTGCGAAGCCAGCTCCATGAGGACGGTGCATTGTGTATTCCAGCTCCAACTGGATGACCATAGAGCGTCTTGGCAACGAATGTGAACGATGCAGAAGAGCCAGCTCCTGCCCCCATTGCCATAGTTGCTGTGTCAATTAGTGGCTTCTTGATCCCTAAGTCTTCAGCTAGAGCGAGCAGACCTCTTTCAAGCGTGATTGTTCCGTCATCTAGGACACCTCTCTTGCCGGCAATAGACGGATCCTGTGGATTAAAGGCCAGAATGATGGCGCATTCGTGCTGCATGTTCCAAAGTGCCTCTCTCTCCTCTTTTGTGGCTGAGACGTTGAGCGAGTTGTAGATGGCCCTGTCAAGGAACCCAACCTCCTCCGCGTAATGAAGACCTGACACTCTTACCAATGGATCTGCTGAATCAATCAAGAATGGAGCATCAGACAGATCAGCAGTAAAACCAAGGAACTTCAGCATGGCCTCTGAGGTCTCTGCAAAAACCTGAACCATTCTTGGATTGCCTGTCGTGTCTGACAGTTCCTCTTGTGAGTTTATCAATGACTCTGCTGCTTTCTTGTCGAAGTCCCCGCGAACAGGATCCTTCACTATTTTGTGTCCACCATAGAATATGGTTCCCGCCAGAACAGTCGGGTGTTCACCTGGATGGCCACCCACTCTTGTTCCAGCTATGTCGTACACGAACTGCTCTTTCTCGAAGAGAAACATATCATCTACAACTCCTTGCCTATCGTTATGGTCCCTGTTTCGGTGTCTGTCACTTTTGCCCCAATGTTAGATGGATGAGTAGCTATCAGTGCAATTGATTCCTGTTTTGATATCAGTGACGTCGAGGAGGTCATTGACATACCATACTCAGGAAGCAGCATGATTTCCGCACTTACAACTACACCCTTTGGCTTGGCCGACTTGGCCTTGAATTCGATCCATATTGGATCATCTGGAAATGGTCCGGGATTCCTGACAACTAGCTCTGCAGCTGCAGCCGATATAGCATCCGCATCAAGAACTCTGATGAAGTCAATAAGCTCAATCTGGACTCGGAACCGCTCTACAACCTCCACGGGGATGTTCTCAATGTATGGTATTGCACCAGGGGCATCAATGATTCTTCGCGTTTCTTCATCAATCCCATTCTCGTGTAAGCACTTGAAGCTCTTGCCCGTCAGATGTCCAGGAACTTCGGGTCCGGCAAGTATTAGGAATCTGATGTTGGGATTGGCCACAATGTTGGCAACTACTCGTTCAATCCCTATGTTCTCCGTCTTGCAGGAGCCGTTCAGTGCGAAGTCGCCTTTGATCGAGATCTTCTTTCCTAGAGTACAAATCGCTACGCATGATGAGTAGGAACCAACCTCGAAGTCACCTGACATGGGAGGCCACTCTTGTTCCTCATCAGACATCTTTTTGTCATCACCCGCTGGTCAAAGGCTCGAAAAGGTCTCGTTCGATGCCCATTGCTCGGCTTGACTCGGCCGCAGCAGAAGAGATTGCATTTCCTATCAGCGCCGCGGCTCCAAATGCTTCCTTTGAGCGAATCATTGAGCCATACATTATACAATCTGCTGCGAAAACCTGGGCAGTCGATATTGCTGCAATTAGTGTCGCAAGATGCATTGGCTCATTGTCAAGGTCTGAATCCTTGATGAACTTCCAGGCAGAGGGAGCGTTATGTGGAGCCAGACTAGTTGGATAGCCAAGCTGAGACTTCACTGCCAAGAGCGTGCGATATTCAACTCCGTGGCCCGAGCCAACAGGCAGTGCACCGGGATCCACCAGGAACTCTGTGATGCCCATGTCCTGTGCTGAGGTGACCATCTCCCTGATCGTCTCCATTCTTTCTGGGAGCGATGTTGCTCTGGGGGTCCATCCTAGAACGATGCCCTTGCCTAGTGAACTCGCTGTCAAGGCCGCCTTTTCTTCATCAGTCATCGAGAGATTGATGCTATTGTACAATGCTCTGTTGTTAAGACCCGACTCATCACAGAACTCAATTCCTCTAATACGGGATTCTGGCTTGACCGACTCAAAGATGATCGGACCTTCAAATTGATCTGCAAGCCATGAGAGATGTGTCTCCATTGCTTTTGGCGTTCGACCAAAAGCCTGAATCATCAAAGGATGACCAGTCCTTTCTGACATAAGAGTCCCAGTCTCTATCCATTCTTTGGCGAGCTTCTTGTCAAAGATACCTTCACGAGTGTTCTCCATTATTGGCTGGCCTGCAAAAAACATACCGCCTATCAACACCGTGGGGTTCTCACCAGGCTGCCCTCCAGCGACCACTCCTCCAAAGTCGAAAGTTTGCTGCTCCTGCTTGAAGACGTACATCATCACTTACTCCTTCAACGAACCAAACTGAGTCTTAGGGATCCATCACTCTCGTAAGGGCATCAAGGGGTAGCTGCCCTGCCAGTCTATCGAGAGCTTCCTCGCTCAAATAGACTTCGACATGGATGACACTCTCGTCAAACGACTGACTCAGAACGTGAGCATTGTCATGGAGCCATGATACTACGGACATGGCACTTCTATCGTATGGGATGTCTATCGAGTATCGAACTAATCCAGGGAGGCTCCGTTCCACAGCGGCAAGAAGTGCTTCTAGACCTGTTGACTCCTTTGCTGAGATGGCCACGACGGAACCATTGAAGTCTTCAAAGGCCACAAGTCGTTCTTCGATAGAATTCTCATCCAGTAAGTCAGTCTTGTTTATTGCTAGAACAAGCGGGATACCTCCAACGCCTACTCTGTTGAATGTTTGTTGGCAGACCTCTATCTTTCTGCCCATTTCTTCTAGCGAGTTACTACCATCTACTACTAAGATGATGACATCAGCTGATGTAATCTCCATCAGGGTTGTATTGAATGCTTCAAGAAGAGCAGGGGGCAGGTCACTTATGAACCCGACCGAATCTGTCAGGACAACTTGCCGTCCAACCATAGACAGAGAGGAAGACTTCGTAGCAAGCGTTGTGAAGAACTTGTCCTCTACCGCAACGTCAGAGCCAGTCAGTGCTCTGTGGAGAGTACTCTTTCCTGCATTGGTATAGCCAGCCAGCGCGATTTCGCTAAATCCAACCCGTTTCCTCTTCTTTTTCTTCAGAGTCTGTTCTTCTGAGATTTTCTTGAGTTTAGCCGAAATTTGCGCGACTCGCCTTTTTATCTCAGATATGCGGAGTGTGAGCGGGTCCTCCCCCGCACCTATCTGTTCGGCAATGGGGCGGTCGCCCGTGTGCTCTTTCTGCAGCCTCATTCTAATCTGATGGCGCTCAAAGGGCAGCTCATAGCGGAGGCGTGCCTGTTCGATCTGGAGCTTGGCCTGAGGAGTTCCGGCATGTTTATCAAAGATCTCTAAGATGACTTGTGTTCTATCTCGAACCTCAATCTCCCATTTCTCCATTAGTCGAAAGAGCTGGCTTGATTTGAGGGCTGGAGAAAAGAGAGCGTATTCTGGCTGGTTTATTTCTATCCAAGTTCCAATCTCCTCAGCTTTGCCGGCCCTGATGCCATACTTGGCCGACGGTACTCCTACTATGTCGAACCGACCTACGACCATATAGCCTGCTGTTTCGGCCAACGATTCGAACTCATGCATGAGGTCAGGCTCGTCTGACCTTCTACGTTGAACAAGTATAGTAGTGTGAGATTCCATCAACTGAGTTCAGAGCGCTACCATCTTAAGACGTTCGCTCGCGTCCAAGATCGGGAGGGCAAGCACAAGATTCTTGGCCTGTTCAAAGCCCCAGCATCGTGGTCATCAATGAGTGATTTTGAGATTCGTGCAAAGGACGGCATGGCAAGAATCGGACTTCTGCCTACAAAGCACGGGCGCCTAAGGACACCTCTCCTGATGCCCGTGGTACATCCTGGTAAGTCGGCTGTTTCTCCGAAGGCCCTCATTGAGACCTATGGATTCCAAATGATAATCACAAACTCGTACATAATCAAATCACACGAGAAGTTCAGGAGCAAGGCACAGAGTGAGGGGGTTCACTCGCTGCTTGATGTTGATGTGCCTGTAATGACTGATTCAGGCACATTCCAAATGTACTTCCACGGTCTTCCGGAAGATGAGATTGATCCTCTTGAGATTGTGAGATTCCAGAAGGAGATTGGTTCTGACATAGGCACAATCCTAGATGTCTTCTCAGACCCAAAGGTGGGCAAATCGAAGGTGGAAGAGGATGTGCGTGTGTCTATTGAACGCGCCAGGATTTCCGTTGGGTCGAAGGATGACATGCTTCTTGCGGGGACAGTACAAGGCGGGATCTATCCAGACTTGAGGAGAGAATCTGCTCGTAAAATGGCGGAACTCGATTTCGACATTCATCCCGTAGGAGGAGCAGTGCCACTCATGGAAGCCTACAGATATGCTGACGTAGTCAGAGCGACGCTGGCTGCCAAGGAGTTTCTTCCGGTGGAAAGGCCTGTGCATCTCTTTGGATGCGGCCATCCGATGTTCTTTGCACTGGCAACGCTCTTGGGATGTGATCTATTCGACTCGGCCTCATATGCGAAGTTCGCTGAAACAGGCAGACTACTTCTGACGACCGGGACAGTCCATTTGCAAGACCTGACAGAGCTTCCCTGTAATTGTCCTGTTTGTAGCAGGACCACTGCCGAAGAGATGAAGAACCTCAAGAAGAACGAACAAGAACTGGCACTGCTGAAGCACAATCTGTACATCAGCGCAGCTGAAATGCGTCGTGTGAGACAGGCAATCTATGATGGGCGGCTTCTTGAGCTAGCATCGATTCGTGCTCGAGGTCATCCAAGTCTGTATGATGCGCTTCAAGTCTTCCTGAGTCATTACAACCAGATAGAGGAATACCATCCTGTAGGAAATTCATCTTCAGTCTTCTACACAGGACCGGAAACTGCAGATCATCCCGACTTTGTGAGATTCACCCAACGAATTCTGGATAGGTACCCGTATACCAAAAGCTCGAACTTGTTCCTTGTTCCACATCATGGGGATCGACCCTTTGCAGAGACTACCTCAAAGATTGTGCAATTGGTCAGGTCAAGCAAAGCAGAGTCCAGCCTCCTGGTTTTTGCAGCTCCGCTAGGAGTGGTCCCTTGGGAGCTAGAGCACGTCTTTCCGGCTCAGCATTGTATCTTCCCTAGGAAGTTGGACATTGCCACGATCAACGCTTCCAAAGAACGCACTGTGAGTTTCATCAAGACTCTGAGTTACAATGATGCTTACTGGGTTACTCGAGATACTCCGACTGATTCACTTCTTGATGACGTCTTGGATGAATTTGGAATTGCCCGGCTGGGTGATGCGGCTGAGGGTCTGGCCATTATGGAAGAGGCCAACACCGGAGAACACTGGCCGCAGAGAAAGCTTGGAGCACTGATGGCATATCAGTGGGGACTGGAGGTTGGCTCTCTGTCAGACATCAAGGGCTTGAGTGTGAAAGTATCAAAGTCCACAGGAAAGATCAGACATGTCACCAAAGGAGAGGACATTCTATTCACAATCATCCCAACGACAGGTATGCTTGCGCCTACGATGTCTGGCGGACTCTACCTTCTTGAGAAGAACTTGGGCCGAGACTATCAAGTCACTCTTGAAAACGAAGCCGCTGAGTTCGTAGCGAAGGGGAAGTCAGCTCTGGCAAAGTTTGTGATAGAGGCGAGTCCTCTGCTCAGAGCAGGAGAAGAGGTCATAGTGGTGAATGAGGACAGGGAGCCTGTTGGCGTCGGCCGTGCCAGCCTAAACGGCAATGAGATGATCTCTTTCAACCGCGGAGTCGCTGTCAATACACGTCATTCTAGGTTGTGACTGAGGGCCCCTCTGCACTGGCCATAGGATGACCAGGGATTTTCCTTAAGGCGTGAACTCCTCCCAATGGAAGAACCATCACATCTCTAACTGGTGCATAGAATGTTATTTCGTCGCCGGGTGTGAGCTTGAGATCTGGGTCAAGCAGTGCTTGAGCAGGTATGTCACCTACCGAGAAATAGACTTCCAGACCATTGCCAATGTAGATCGTGCGTGTAACCTTTCCCGTAATCTGATTGTCTTCTTGAGAAGAACGCTCCAGAAAGAGATTCTCTGGACGGATGGCACACTTGACATCCTCACCTTCCTCGAACGGGTATCCATGAACCGTGGTAACTCCTGATATTGGTTGTCCATCTGTTAGTCGAACTTGTAGAGTGCTTCCCGTCTTCTCGATCTTTCCCTCCACAAACGTACATTGTCCAATGAAATCAGCAACAAAGATAGTCTGTGGGTTTGCATATATCTCCCGGGGAGTATCGAACTGCTGGACATAACCGTGGTCCATAACTGCTACTCGATCTGAGATACTGAGGGCTTCATGTTGATCATGGGTTACATACACGGTCGTGATTGACAGCTCCTTCTGGATTCGTATAATCTCCTCTCTCATTTCTATTCTGAGCTTGGCATCCAAGTTAGATAGCGGCTCGTCCAAGAGGAGAACGTCAGGCTCAATAGCGAGTGCACGGGCAAGAGCGACACGTTGCTGCTGACCGCCGCTAAGCTGATGGGGAGTTCGTTCACCTAGAGCATCCATCTGTACAAGCCCTAGAGCTTCATCAACCCTGCGTCGGATTGCGGATCCTGTGTACTTCATTCCCTTGACGCGTTTGATTTTCAGGCCATATGCGATATTGTCGAACACAGACATATGCGGCCAGAGTGCGTAGTTCTGGAAACACATTCCGGTATTGCGCTTGTTTGGTGGTATGTATGTCATTTCTTTGTCATCGAAGAAGACTCTGCCTCTGTCGGGCTCATAGAAGCCTGCAATCAAACGCAAGAGAGTCGTCTTTCCACAACCAGATGGACCGAGAAGTGTAGAAAGCTCAGCCTCTTGAAGTTCCATATTGACGTGGTCAGTGGCCACAACGTCTCCGAAAGTCTTTCGCAGATTTTCCAAACGTATAGTTACCATTTTCATATACCCCCTAGATTCCTGTCATTGCCGACGCTCTTGTTTTGAGAATTGCGTTAGTTATTGAGATTACTATCATTTGCAACAGCATCATCACAACACCCAGAGATGCTGCCGGACCAATTCCAAAGAGCGGTGGCAATCCTCGGTAGACCTGGTCAATCCAAAACGTCAATGGCGCTTGACCGTAGTTTGCCCCACCCAGCAAGAGACTTGTGCTGACTTCACTGACCGAGTAGACGAATGACAATAGGCCACCCGCAAGCACACTCACACCAATGAGAGGTACGACTATGCTAGAGAAAGTCTTGTTCCTACTTGCACCGACATTGAGTGAGGCCTCTTCCAAGGCCACAGGCGTTTGCTGTAGTCCCGCGTAGGCCGCTCGCACTGTAAACGGGAACTTCCTTACTGTGAACGACATAATAATCATGAACACTGGAAAGTCAGGCGGGAAGAAAGGAAGATATGGGTTTGCATAATAGGCCGTAAAGTACCCGGCCGCAATAACGATACCAGGAAGCGCAATCGGAGAAGTTACAAGCAGATCCAGAGCCGAATTGCCCGGGATGTCCCTTCTTGCAATGATATATGCCGCAGACACGCCGAGAAGGATAGTTGCAAAGGTTGCTATCGCTGCATAGCCTAATGTCCGAATTATGGCGCCTTGTATGTCAGTACTCTCAAACAACAGTGCGTAATGGTCGAGAGTCAAGGGTGGCAGTAGGGCGCTAGAACGATGTTCTGCAAATGAAAGCACTATGACGCTTATCTGAGGAATCAGGGCGAACAACAGAACAGGAATAACAACTAGATAGAGGAGCAGCGTAGTTCTGGGGTTGAGATCCCTTGTGCGTGGATTCCATTGACCGCCTTTGCTTGCAGACGCATAGCTTCTGAGTGAGGCATATCTCCTAATTGCAAAGAATCCTGCCAGTGCAAACACCAGAAGCAACATACCTATAGCTGGACCAATTGGATTGATGGTTCCTGACTCTGCCGAGAAGTTGCTGTATACCTGATACGCTAGGCACTTCTGAGCTTGGATGTCATCGGAGTAGACTATTGGAGTTCCAAGATCTTCCATACTCAGGATAAAGACGAGGATAGCGCCGGCTTGTATTCCAGGCATCGCTAGAGGGAATGTTACAGTTCTGAAGAGTCCGAAGCCACTGGCACCCAGGTTCTCCGCTTGTTCTTCTAGTGATGGATCGATTCCCATGAATGACGAGTAGGCATTCAGATAGACCAGAGAGAACAGCGAAAGGCCTTGTACCACTATTATTGCTGCAAGCCCGTGAAACTCAATCCGAGTCCATTCTACTCCAAAGGATCCGAAGAAAGCATAGGCGAGATTGTTGAGGAATCCATTTGCTCCCATAAACCATCGTATCCCAATCGCCCCTATGAAGGGGGTAGATAGCATTGGGAATATTAGTGCAGTCCTGAGAATCGATTTGCCTGGGAAGTCGTACTTTGCTATCAAGTAGGCAAAACTGGTTCCAAGCACAACTGAGATTATGGTCACTACAAACGCAACATAGATGGAATTGAAGACAACTCCGAGGTCCATTCCCCAAATCTCAAGGATTCCGGCTTCGGGGCTCGGTCGAAAGATGTCGAACCGGAATTGTACACCAAACGTCGGATGCGTGAATGGTAGTATGATACGCTCGAGTGTGAAGTCGCCTGCGGACGTGAAGAATGATGCACTGACAACGGTGACTAGGGGCAATATGAGAAACAAGAAGAAGACAACTATGATCGAAATCAGCATTACCGCTGAAAGCCAGTCTAGTTCCTTCCTGAGCCGCGTATAGCCTGAGCGTAAAGAAGGCCCGGGATTTCTAAGGAATCTACCAATTCCAAGAAGAAACCCGTAAATCCACTTGAAGATTCCAAGTATCACTTTGCCGATGCCTTTGACTAGTCCGACAATCCCATCGGCAAGATAGCGAACAGCCCCTTCAGCTGGAGAGGGTTCTGTTTCAAGCTCCTCTTCTAGCTCCATCTCCGTTGTCACTTCGGATGCATCTCCCAGCCACGTGACGACACGTCTCTTTACGGCGTAATTAGATCATTCAGTGCATCAATAGTCGCAGCATAGGCCGCTACTGCCGCTGCACTCCACTTGGCCTGCATAGCATAATAGAAGTCAGAATCGTAGATCATCTGATCATTGATTTCCGTTGCCAGAGCTACCGTAAATTTCCGGTCAAATCCGTCAACATCTACTGATACAGGTGTTCCCATCTGAGTCGCCAGTGTGTTCAACTGTTCAAGTGTGATGTCTGCATCGTAGTAGGCACCTACAAGCTCACCCCAAGCATCAGCAAGCTCATCATGCGCGTTGTTGAACACAGCCTCAAAGTAGGCCGTGAATGCTGTGTTGATCTGCAAAGACAGGTCATCATCGAAGTCGATGGCCTCATTCTCGAGTGTCAGGTTGAACAACCGGTAAAGCTCTGTGTTTGCCTGTCCAGCCGGTGTCTGGAATGCAGAGGCCAAAACCGGCATTCTTCTAACACCGGGTGTAAACCAGATAGCCTGACCCTCAGCTGACAGTACATAATCTATGAAGCCTTCAGCCAACTCCTGTTGGGCAGTTCCCACGCAGAGAGCGATCGGATCACCGTTGACAATTGTCTCTCCCTCTGGGATTATGTACTCACAGTCAGGGTTGTTTGCCTGCGTGTTGTACCCGTAGAAGTCAATCGACATTGACACGCCCACATCTTGATTCTCAGCAGCAGCCTGTGTCTCGACTGAACCTTGATACATACCTGCACTGCCTGCCATTCTAGCTATGGTCACCCAGCCAGCATCCCACCCCATTCCTTGAGTAATGATTTCGTAGATTCGAGTGTTGGATGTGGTCTTTGGAGCGTTGCCCATTGCAATAGTTGTAGTAGGTAATAGGCTACCCCAAATGGGCTGGGCAAGATGTGTCCAGTTGTTAGGTGTGGGAAGGCCGTGTGTATCCAGAAACGCGTGGTTTACGGTGAATCCGAATGTTGAAATGGCTGCTGCCACCCAGACTACTTCTCCGTCATCGGTGCGCTTCATGGCTGCTCCAGCAATCTCATCTGGAACGCGTGCTAGTACCTGTTGCATATGTGTACTGGTCAGCGGAGCCAGGTTACCATCTCTGTTCATCTGATCGAACAGCGTTGGACCACCGCCCCAAAGGACATCTACGCCGCCCGCAGCGATTACATCATCCCAGAAAGCAGCGTCCTGTGTCTTCCAGTTTATGTCGACAATATCATTCTCAATGGCATATTCGGTTGCCAAGAATGCATCCTCATAGGCCTCGTGTATCACAACGTCATGTCTTGTAAGTACCGTAAGAGTGACCCCTGTGGGGCCTCCTGTCATATTCAGCACGATAATAATGCCGGCTGTAGCTACGACACCAATCACGACAACGGCGAGGACTATTTTAGTCATGTTTCTTCCAGCTTCAAACTCTCCAGCCATTGGCTCTCACCATATGAAATTCGTATCGTTATTTGTTATGTGCAGCGAAACTAATGAACACTCCTCTGAGTTCGCTCGGACGCGTTTGAAAACGAACTCACATTATATCTTTACCGATACGCGGTCGGGAGAATTCGGGTAAGATTATCATGTTTTCTCATCGTGTTCACAATAGTATAGTCCGGCCGCTTGGAGCCTAAAAGGCTAAATAGTGCTAACCATGAAGCGAACACTCCTCTCTATTGTTCTCTCACAAGGGAGGAGGAGAACAAAGGCGATGAGACTACGCAAATTGGGTTCAGTCTTCCTAATCGCAGCCCTATTTGCACCATACTTGTTTGCGTTAGGCATAGCTCCCATGCCTGTTGCTGCTCAGAATCAAACCATTGTGTTTGACATGACGCACGGGCAATATAGCAGCTATATATTTCCTAACGAAGACACAGATCTAAAGGCCGATCTAGAGGCACTTGGGTATACTGTTGTATGGGCATGGGGCGGACTGAACGACACGATTCTCGCAGATGCGGACGGCCTGATGATTGGCGGCATTTATGGCGCCACAGCTGGCTTCGCACAGGCAGAGATCGATGATGTAGCAGAATGGTTCAACGCAGGTAACAAGTTCATGTGGGTTGGATCTGACTCTGACTACGCAGGCTATGCATACATCAACAACAACGCGAGTGCTATTCTTTCAGCAGTCGGTTCACATGTCTATCCCGAGCCCATCTCGGTATCTGACTCTGAGTCCAACTGCAACGCTAGCTACCGTGCTGTTGCCAACGTTACAAGCAGTGATCCCTTCGTTGCTGATATCTTGGCGAACGTTGATCAGATTCTCATGCATGGTCCGACCTGTCTATATGGTAGTACTACTGGAGACGGCGCTGGTGCGGTGGATCTTAGAGACACGACCATTGCTAACGTCTACCCAGTTCTGTTCTACAGTCCTGCAGCAACAATCGGAGATTCTGATCTTGTTGCACCACTCGCTCACAGCGACGGTGACGTGGGTTCATTCGTTGCTATGACTGTCGAGACCTACGCAGGAGAAGCTGGAACTGGCGTACTGATGGTGGCTGGTGCTTCACAATATGGTGACTACAAGCCCATGTACGCTGACGAGTACTACGATGTGACGCTGAGCGGCCAGAACCTTGTTCCACAAGCTATCGAGTTTGGCATGGATCTTGCTCCTACTCTTACAGCAGGACTTGATTTGGTGCTAATCTTGGGTGCTGCTGGCGCCGTAGTTGTTGTAATCGTAATCGTTGCAGTGTTTATGAGAAGGAGGTAGTTTTCTACCTCTCCTCTCCACTTTTTTTGCCTGAGACTCCAAGGTATTCTTCATCGTGTTGTCAATGTGTCGTATGACTTAATACTGACCAAGAGCAGCACGACAGAGTATGAAGAAATCAGGATTCATTTTGACAATTCTGCTTGTATCAGTTATCCCAGCTGGGATTCTGTTGCCCATGGCAACTCCGGCAAGTGCATGGGGATTGACCACTCACATGTTCATTGTTGGCGAAACTGCAGATTATATCAGCAATCTAAGTTGGGCGGATGCCTATGACTTCTACATACCTGAGGTCCTATCAGGCTCAACAGCACCTGATTCGGCTTGGCAAGACTGGTCCAATCATCTCTACTACCCCATCGATGGGACCCATACCGCCCCAAGTGCTGCAAAGACCTGGTTTGACTACGCTAGGGACAATTTCACATCAGCAAATTGGGAAGATGGTTTCTTCGCTTTCGGTGTGTTGAGTCACTACGTTACAGATACTTGTAACCCGATACATACTTACCTGAATTGGACTGGACATCCAGCCTACGAAGGAGACGTCAATGCCAATCTAGCCACGCTTGCTTTGTCAACTCCTTCAGAGGTCATCGTTACCAATGCGAGTCAGTTAGTTGTCGACAATGCCGTGTTCGTCAATCAATACTATAACATAATCGTTGACGCTTACCCATACTCTGAATCAACCGCTATCCAAACAAATGCAACGATTAGGTCGATAACCGAGACTTGCATATCACGCGCTCTAAACTCGACTCTTTCGCTGTTCTTCACCCTGACTCAAGGTTTAGACGCGCCCGATGTGACCGTTGCGCTAGAATATGTTGCATTGTTCGATTTCGCGCACACAAATGACTATATTGACTACGCTGGAGAAGTGAAACTGGTCTCAGTGAATCAAACGCTTGCCCGTAGGGGCTTCGAGATGAAAAGACAGGAGTCTGCCTTCACTGCGTCCGCGCTCGCGGATGTTGACCTGTTAGTGGTCACATGTGGCCTCGACGAGTACACAACAGATGAGATTACAGCTATCTCAAATTGGGCAGCTACGGGAAACAAGTCAATAATCGTTACGGGAAGAGGGGATTATTCTGAATATGTAGACACTGCGAGGGCAAACGATATACTTGAAGCCGTAGGTTCCAACATTCGTGTAAACGATGACAATGTGAACATGGAAGGAACGTACCAACCGTACTACATCGACTTGACAGAAATTCCTGACGAAGCCGAGACGGTGGGACTTACGGTTGGTGTGGCATCTATCACGTTCTACTCACCGTCGTCGCTATACTTCCTAGACGATGGACCTGTCTTACCAATCATCTATGCGGATGCAACAGGGTACCAAGTCAACGAGCGTCCACCGGCAATCATTGTCGTTTGGGATGCACTCCAAGATGGCGTCAACGGCGAGCAGATTCCGTTGGCGGCCGTTGAAGAGGTTGGTAGTCTGAGAGTCTTGGTCACTGGAACCACATTCTTTTCAGATTTCGACTATGGCAAGACAGCAATCTTTGACAATATCGTGTTTCTGGAGAACTTTCTGGATTGGGCCATAGATAGAGACATAGGTGACATTCCAGACGAAGATGAGATTGGTCCCAGAATGGACATAGAATGGACTCCAACGAGTCCCGATGAAGGCCAGAATGTGGCATTCACTGCAACTGTCACTGACCCATCTAATGTTGATCATGTCACATTCGAAGTCTTCGATGGCACGACAACCACAACAGCGACACCTACAATCGTTGGAGATGAGTACACCATCCAGTTGTCGGATGAATATGACGGATCAGTCCAAGTCAGAGTAAGAGCCAACGACACGGCAGGAAATGAGGCTGTTCGAGGTTACTTCACTGTAGCTTGGGGTGACGAAGTCCCAACTACGACTGGAACCACAACTCCAACTGGGCCCCCGCTAGATGATACCACTCTATACCTTATGATTGCTGCCGCAGGAGGCGCAATGATTGTACTTGCTCTCGTATTCGTTGTTATGAGGAGAAGATAGATTCACTTCGATGGGCAGAGATGAACTCTGCCCAACTCTTTCATTTCGCCGCTTGATGAGAGCTTCTGATGCAGTGGCTGTGACACCAGAGATTATTCGTCCTCATTGTAGATTTTTCGAATACCAAGCGATGCTCTATACATTCATATTAGGAAAAACCCAGACTGCAGTGAATTCGAAGCGCTGGGGTGTAGTGGTGTCTGAGACTGGAGTGCAGGATGGACACCCGAGTCCGATTGAGCTAGATATCATTCGGTCATTTGGGTGGTCGGTGATCGAGTTTGAAGCTACTCTCTATCACAAATTCCTGCATCTGTCTGCAGGACGCTCTCTCATAGCTGAAGAAGACTTCAGAAGAATCCTCCGTGAAATGGAAGCCAAGGGATTCGTTGCGTCTACCGAACTGCATGGAAAACGGGCCCTCAGGAGGCTACTCATCGAAGAGGAGCTGGAGGAATCCTTGAAACCTCAAGTGCCGCTAGATGAAATTCGTCTTGCACTCGGACAGCTCGAGGCGAAGAAGAAAGAAGCGAGTGACGGTCCGCCTAGAGTCAGCGGCAATCTGGTAACAGGGGCACGAGTAATCGGGAAAGATCTATTGGAGTCTCTCGAAGAATCGTTGCTTCAAGGAAAACCAGCCGATGATTCTGATAGAGTCACTGTGCAATCCCATATTGGAAATATGCGTCGCGCTCTGTGTGATTCTGAAGAAGCTTTGCTCGAATATGTGGAGATTCATGTTCCCGGACTTCTTCACCACGTCAAACAGCTTCTCAAAGCTAGAGGATCTGAGTTTATTCTACTCAGTCTGCGTCTTGTGGAAGCAAATTGAAAGCACTACTGCGTATTCCCCGAAAGCTTCTTACCAGAAGACGTCAATTAGTAGATAGCACGCGCAAATATGGTGGGGGCTATGTCTGACATTCAACTCCCCGAATCAATGGAGAAGGAGCTCGAGATTGCTATCATTCGCGCATTTGGCTCAGCTATAATCGAATTCGAAGCAGTCTTGTTCCAGAAAGTGCTCCTCCATTCAGCTCAGATGCTCATTACTGAAGATATCTTCAAAGCAAAGATCAATGAAATGGCAGACCGCGGATTTGTTGCACCATTGGAGTTTCATGGACGTCCTTGTTGGAGGAAATTGGCAACAGAGGAGGACTTAGAAGTAGAGGAGCCGTTGACCCCTGAGGAGATTCGATCGATTCTTGAACAGGGACAGAAAGACATTCCTGTTGTTGAGAGAACTCCGAGAAGTCCGAGTGATAGGCTCGTGACCGAAGCTAGGAACATTGCCCAGGATGTTCTGCATTTGGTCAGGGCACGAATGCTTGACGATGAGGAAAACAAGGATAGAGCAAGAAGAGAGATCATTCAGCACTTGCAGGAAATGCGAAAGACGCTCACTGATTCAGAACAGGAGTTCGTGGAATACGTGAGAGAGAACCTTCCAGAGATCTCTGGAAGGTTGGAATTAATCCTGAAAGCCAAAGGAGAGGACTTGATGCTTCCAGCTCTGAGGATGATTGAAGCTGGACTCAGGGACGAGTTCTAGTAGCTACGCTTCGCGAGGAAGTTTGACAATTCAACTAGGAATTCCTTGTATTTGGAACTAAGTGGAGGCTTAGCTGTCTCAAGTGAGGAGTGTGCGCCAGCAAGCAGCTCGTCCATTATGTTCTTTGATACCTGCAGGGCTCCAGATTCCTTGAATATGGTTCTAACCTGTTCAACTTCTGCCACTGACATTCCGTCTTTTCCAAGTAGTTCCTTGAGCTGCCTCTTTTGATCATCAGTCCCCAATTCAAACGCCTGGACGACAAGCATGGTCTTCTTTCCTTCTCTGATATCTCCATCTGTCGGCTTGCCAGTCTCTGCCTCTTCTCCGAAGCTGCCGAGAATGTCATCCTGGACCTGAAATGCTTGACCTGCCTTGCGACCAAACTCACCTAGAGCTTCCAGTTGTGACTCTGTTGCATTGGCCATTACAGCCCCCATCATGAGCGCACGCTCAAAGAGTACAGCAGTCTTCATGTACACCATGTTGAGATACATATCTGGAGTTGTATCAGGATCTCTAACCATTGCAAATTCCAAAAGGACTCCGTCCACGAGATTCTGGAAGCCATATTGATAGTATTCTAGAACCTTCATCCCGATTTTAGGAGGAAGTTCCGATGAAGTAAGCATCTGAGCTCCGGTATTGATGAGGGCATCACCACCGAGGATTGCCATAGTCATCCCAAAGTCGTCAGCCTTTGATTGATCGGTGTCGAAATTTGCTTTGAGCCAATCTCTGTATATTACATGGAAAGTTGGGCCGCCTCTGCGTGTTTCATCGTGATCGATCAAATCATCGTGTAACAAGGACCCGTTGTGAAGTATCTCAAGAGAAAGTGCTGCTCGATATAGACGTTCAAGCTCTACTACTTCCTTTACAGCTTTGTAGCCAACCGTAATCAAGGCAGGACGAAGTCGTTTTCCGCCTCTGGTCATGTACTCTCTGATGTTATTGTAGAAAGCCGCATGAGTCTGCCCGTACCTTTCAACTTCCTTTATTCTTGAATCGAAGTATTCGTTGAGAGCTTTCTCGACTGCTTCAACTTCCTCTATGAGTATTCTCTTCATCTCGACTCCTCACCGTGGGCTGCCTGCCGTGATGGGTTTCGTTCCTTTTTTAGAGTTTCTCAATTTGAGGAACAATGCTACATCAAAAGCAGAGCTCATCAAGTCTGGATAGAATCATGCAGCTGCCTAAATGTATAGAGTTCCTCGTAACGTCCGAACAGCGGTTCCGCTGACTTTCACTTGCTGAATCTCATCTTGGTCTCCAATAACCTCGACGAAGACTTTCCCAGGCCTGCCCACAAACTGGCCTTGTTCAATCACAATGCTGGTGACTCGGTTCGTAGAGTCCATTATTCCCTGCTTCACCATATAGCTGCCCATGGCACCGGCCCCGGAGCCGGAGACTGGGTCTTCATAAATGCCAAGCGCAGGTGCGAAGTGACGCGCGTGAGCATCTGATGTGACTTCAAGTGTTTCTCTTGAGAAAACCTGAATTGATACATAGTCAGCGTCTTCCCGAAGTTCTTTCAGTCGATTCCAATCCGGCTCGATTCGCTCCATTGCCCGCATGGTAGTTATTGGCACCATTAGATGTGGCGTACCAGTGCTGACGGTCTGAATGGGGTTTGGTGAAAGGACATCTGCCAATGTTAGGCCAAGAGCTTCTGCGTAGACTCTTGGATCGTAAGTCCTCATGAATTGGGGACGCTGATGAAAGATCTGAACTTCGTTGCGACCTGTGGTCTCGTTCTTCACAATCTCTACTTCGAGGACACCTGCTTTTGTTTCGAGGCTGAACATCGCGACATCATCAACAACTTCAACATGACCTTCTCTCGTCAATGCGTGAAACGCGGCTACAGTTGGATGTCCCGAGAATGCGAGCTCAGTCTTAGGTGTCATGAAGCGGAACTTGAAATCTGCCACTTTCGACGACGAGACAAAGACGGTCTCTCTGACATTCATTTCGCGAGCTATCTTCAGCATCGTCTCCTCATTGACACGGTCGGCACCAAGAATCACAGCGGCCGGATTCCCTCCAAAGGGAACATCCGTAAAGGCATCAACCTGAACAACCGTCAGCTCGCGTCTATGCTTCATGATTTCCCACAAGTGCGACTTCGTCCATCACCCTAATTAAGAATCGCATGCGGTAATTGACTACAAAGTCATCGGTTGTGTTCAGTATGAGAGTCACCTGTGAGTGTCCTATGGGAGATCATGACTATGCATCTGTCCGATAGTGAATCCCTCGGCGGGTTTCTTTTTCTCTGGTTCCTAGAATAGCAATTCAGGTTAAACACTACTACTTCATTGTATTAAAGGACGATTAGAAGGTGGCGGACCCATGGGAATCGTGGTAGGAGGGGGGAGTTTCGTAATTGAGGGCATGTAACGAAAAACTAGCCCACGTGTCCGCCTTTGCAGCGTTTGGCATGTCCGAGTCATGTTCCCACTCAAACTACCAGCTGTGTAGTCCCACGATTGGCCCGGTCTTATATACATTTCTGCTTTCGTAAGGAAATACCCAGCGAGATTTGCTCAACAAATCATAATCTTCTGACACATCTGAGCGTGTTTCGGTTTGGAGCCGTAACCATAACTCTGCTCAATAGTTACCGAGTGAAAAGGCGTCCATGCGTTCGACTTATGAGTCTCCTAGCCGCTGTTCAGAAATATGGGAGAAGAACCTAGAGAGCAGAATATGCATACCGTCATGGATGCTCTGGCAGAACTCATGAAAGAGCAATCCTATGACTACATAATTGGAATCACTGGTTTCGAAACTGTGTTTTGCGCGTTGATGCCAGTCCAGCAGAAATGGCTTAGAAATCTGTGCAAAGAGAGATTCAATGACTTGGTTGAAATTGGTTCATTCGTGTCCTTCGGCATCTCGTACTATGATTCGATAATCGACACGATTAACGTCAAGAAGGGAGGCGAGACGGACTTGGATAGTTGGAATCTGTATGGTGATGAGTATTCAAGACTAAACGAGATGCTGGACACGATTGCGTCCAAGCTGGCCAGTCGCTTTGACGGGATATCTATTCCCGCAACCCTGCATGGATTGGCTGGTAAGATAGAGAATGTGACAGACTACTATGGAAGAACAATCTCTCATCGAGCTGTAGCTGAAAGAGCCGGACTTGGCTGGAGAGGTAAGAATGGACTTCTGATCAATCATAGGTTCGGATGTGCGGTACGTTTTGCATCAGTAGCGGTGACACTTCCTCTTGATGCTTCTGAGGAGGTTGAATATGCATGCGGAGATTGTACAGCTTGCGAAGATGCCTGTACTTTCATCAAGCACAGAGTCGTGCTCCCTGATTACCGCGAGAACTGTAGACGCTACATAGCCAATCTTCGTAAGAAAGGTCTGAAGAAAGATGTCTGCGGGAAATGCATTCAGGCATGTATCCGAAACGGCATTCATGCGACCAGTTTCGAATTGAGAGCCGAGTAGAGCATTCATTATTAGAACACAAGCTCTCTGTTGGTTCATGCAAGGTTTGCGGGAAAGATGTCCCTCTTATGGCAATCTCATCATTCTGTATGCATTATGACTGACGCCGAAATAGAGGAGAGAAAGAAACTCGTTCAGACCTTCAAGAACAGCGAGAAACGTCATGCCCGCGACAAAGCAGCCATCTTGGGCGCACTAGAGAAGAAGTTCGGTCCGGAGGTGCGCGCAATCTTCGCGGAAGAGAGATCAAAGATTATCCGTGAAGAGTGGAGAAAGATAGCAGAAAGCTCTGAAGGTGAGACCCCAGCAGATCTGATCAGAGTAATGTGGGAGCCGGTTAAGGACATGTTCCCATACGAAATAGAAAGAGAAGAAGAGGGTGAGATTCAGCTTAGAGTTTCTGGATGCATATTCTATGATGTTGCTAAGGAGGTGGGCATCGAAGGAACTTGGGGATACGACCTCTTCTGTGGTAATGATCCCTTCATAGTGGCCGGATTCAACCCGAAAATGAAGTTTGAACGTACAAAGACCCTGATGGATGGAGACGGTTATTGCGACCACTGCTACACTCTGAAGTAGTTTTCAGATTCATGGAAGTCATTAAGAGAATCCTAGTCAATAGTGAAACAAGATATACCCCAGAACTCTGTTGAGAGCTGGAAGTCGAAACAGGTGAATGTGAGTGAACGAGCTCGATTTCGGCACAAAGCGGCTTCCAGCTCTTCTTTGTGGCTCGAGCCCCTTCATGGGTGCAGGGCAGTTTGGACCAAAAGGGTTGGAGTGGTATCAGCACTTCTTCAATCATCCCAATCGTATGAGCGAACTTTTCTCTTACTTCTGTGAATTGGGCTTTCCCGGAGCACAGGTTATTGGATACTCCACTATAGTGGAGGCGGCTAGGCAGTCGCAACAACAGCACTCCATGAAAGTGGCGGTCTCATTACTGCCGGAGGATTGGATGCAGAACCTGCGTGACGTTCAAGTGCTAGAGCCAGAAGTGATCTTCGTCCACGGTGCGATGACTGATGAATTCTTGCTGAATCGTGGCGATGAGCTTGTGGCTTGTTGCGACGCAATCCGTGAAGTGGGAGCGTTTCCCGGGATATCAACTCACAACCCCTATGAAACACTGACTCACATTCTATCGGATTCCAGCCACTTTGGTAGCGAATCGATTGGACTTCTGCTTCCCTTGAACCCAAAAGGATGGGGACTGGGAGCAGAAATCTCTGCGATTTCCAAGTTGGTGATGCAGCTCGATCAGCGAAACCCGATCATGGCAATGAAGGTCCTTGCAGCTGGAAGGATTCAGCCTGAAGAAGCATTGTCATGGCTCTATGAGACTGTGAATCCAACGATAGCAGCGATTGGCGTCACAAACAAGGAGGAGGCACAAGAGCTTGCCTCTACTGTAAACAACCTTCTGTAGGGATTTGATCTGTCATTGCAACCGTTTATTGGTCCTTGAAGACTATTTTTTTTGACTAATCTTGATCTTGGAGTGTCAGCTGGCACAGCAGGGAATCCCGAAAGGTTCGTGTGAAGTCGCAACAGAAGGAGACAAAACGGGGCGAGCCTGTGACATTACGTTGAGATATAGTGAGAAGTCTGGATATGAACGCCTGATCAAATCCCTATTGCTATCTCGACCTGAGGACTACCTCTCAATCTACCAGAGTGGATGCAATCACACTTGTCTCAAGTGTCACTCGCATGAGTTCAGTAAGGTAGCTACTGGTGAATGGATGTCAGTTGAAGACATCGCAGGTGCCGTCAAGCAGTACAAGGAGTACATCACCGTTCATGAACCGAGAGAGGCTGCGACAAGTTGGCATGCACATCGGCTTTGCAAGCATTGTGGAAGCTGTCTGATGAATAGAGAACCTTCTGCAAACTGTCCCAGGATTCTCAAGCCCGATCAAGTGGTCATAAGTCCTCAAGGATTTGGTCCGGCACGGAACATAGTGGCGTTCACTGGGGGGGACATACTTTGTCGACCTGACTTCTATACCTCAGTTGCTCGCAGAATCAAGGAGGTTTCAGATGATCTTTGGGTCTTGCTTGAAACCAATGGATATGGACTTACTGAGAAGAATCTGGCTCAGTTTGCTGAGGGAGGGATAGATTCATTCTGGTTGGATATCAAAGCCTACTCGGAGGATGTCTACCGCAGACTGTGCGGAACGACCAACAAACACATCCTGGAGTCTGTGAGGACAATCGTTGACTATGGTTTCACACTTGAAGTGTTGACACTCTTCATACCGGGAATGGTAGAAACTGAAGAACATGAGAAGATTGCTCAGCTAGTTGCCGACGTTGATCCAGATATTCCATTTACTCTGTTGGCATTCTTTCCTTTCTATCAGTTACTTGAACCCGAATATAGAAGTCCAACAGCTGAAGAGATGGCCGCCAGCTACATTTCGATAAAGGAAGTGGGACTCACCAATCTGAGACTTGGCAATCTAGGTGTCTTCGTCAAGGACCAAGAGGACATGGATTACTTGTCGTCTGAGCTGGGTCCTGGATTCTTCTAGAAGTGCTTGAATGTGATCTCTTGGACTCACTGGTCATCCAAGAATCTAGCCAAGCCGGAGTCTGAAGTCAGTCAGATGGCAGCAAACTACCATAGCTCACGTTGATAGTTAGACACAATAATAGATGCTGTTCAACGAATCTCTGAGGATGGAGTGAATTGAACGAAATGAATCGCGGCGGTCGGCAACCCAGTGAAATCAATTGGGACGAGGTTCTGGTCTTCCCGATGGAGGAGATTAAACTTCCACCTCTGGAAAAGAGAAGTGGATGGATTCTGGACATTGGGGCTGGGGGAGAAGGGATTATTGGGCTTCTGGGAGGGACCCGGGTTGTTGGAGTAGACAAGAGCAGAACCGAGCTAGAGGAGACTAGCGATGACTCGTTAAGGATAGTTATGGACGCCAGAGACCTTGGTTTCCTAGACGGAACCTTTGAAACTGCTACACTATTCTATTCCTTGATGTACATGTCTCTTGAGACTGTGGACAACGTTCTGGAAGAAGTGAAGAGGGTCTTAAAGCCAGGAGGAGAGCTCTATATCTGGGACGCCATTGTCGAGGTACCTCCCGAAGTTGACAAGAAGTACTTTCTTGTCCAAGTGAGCGTAGTATTCCCTGATGGGAGATTGGGCGAGGGAAGGTACGGGATGGACATTCGCAGACAAGGGATTGAGACTTTCAAAGAGATCGCACAACATCACGGCTTTGTCGTGTTGAATGAGGAGGCAAAAGAACACTCCTTCTTCCTCAGACTCAGAAAAGAATGATGGGAAGAAGGAGGCACTCCGAAATGAAGGCATCCCTCGGTCGTATGGCCAACGGATTAAGATTATCCAACGTATGGACTGCTAATCGAATCTTCTTCGACCTGTGATGGCTTGTCACGAGTTCTCCATTCGGATAGTGGAATCGAGAACTGATCCTCCATCCTGGAACGGTGAATTGTGTTCATTGTGCAGAATGGAATAATCCTGCCGTCGGGAAGTGAGTAGTTCACGTCGCAATGCTGGACACGTTCAAGGTCGAAGTTGAATGGGTCCTGGAAATGCATCAGACCAATCATGATTATACGTCTCATGAACTTGGCCAATGACTCGTAATCTCCTCTGTTGAGGAAAGCACTCAGTAGATCCTTAATGATGCCTTTTCGCTTGATGTGTCTTGCGCCGGCTGCAAGCTTTGCCTTTGCCCGTTTGCTAGCAGCTCTTGCACCGTCGGCATAAAGATTCGAAATGTCAACCAAGAGCTCGATAAACTTGTCAACATCAATCAAATTTGTGATTGGTTCGTAGTCACCATCATCGTTGATGTAGATGAAGGTAGACATGCCACACGCGAAGTGTGTGCTAAGTTCAAGCTGTGGAGTCCCTTTCAACAGGCCAAGTGCACGACCCACAGGCATCATTGCTGGTACTGGATACCAGACATCAGCTGGAATCTTGCCGCCCGTCTGTTCTTCAATGAGATGGATTACGTCAGGAATCGTAATACGCATCTTCTTGCGTGCCTCATAGTCGATTCGTCCGGTGATACTGACTGGCTGGAAGTTCACACAACGAATTACATCTCGGTTCTCAACTGCGAACTCAATAATCCCGCCAACTTGATCGTCATTTACTCCGCGGACAACAGTCGGCACAAGCACGAGTGACTCCATTCCCACCTCTCGTGCGTTTTCGATGGCCTGCTTTTTGATGGGCAGAAGATTGGACCCTCTTGCCTCGATGTACGGCTCAGGTGTGATTCCATCAAACTGCATGTATATCGTGGACAGTCCTGCGTCTCGTAGCTCCTGGAGATATTCCTTGCTCTTGCCAACTCTGATGGCATTGCTGGCAATCTGGACATGTCTGAAACCGAGCTCCTTTGCCCAGCGAATGTACTTTGGCAAATGCTTGCTTACAGTGGGTTCGCCACCAGCAAACTGAAGCGCTGGCGCAGGAACGGGAAGGTTGCCACGCAAGTTCCTCATCATATCAAGGACTTCTTCTGGTGTTGGTTCGTAGACGTCTCCACCTTCGGCGGCAACTGCGAAGCAAATAGGACAGCGTAGGTTGCATCGGTTCGTTACATCAAGTAGTGCTAGCGCAGTGTGTGACTTGTGCTCCGGACACTGACCACAATCCTCTGGACATCCTTTCACGGTCTCTGTTCGGGGATTGTCCAGCCCGATCGACTTGTACCATTGGTTCTGAGCCTTTCGGAACATCTCTGCGTCACCCCAGTAGAGATCCACATACTCGCCGTGAGTCTCACAGCTCTTCTTGTACATGACCTTGCCATCTTCTTCGTAGACTAGCGCGTCTATCACGTGCACATTGTCATTGTCGAGAAGACAATCCGGACATATCGACTGGGTGGTATAAGGGAGCTCCCTTACAGGGTATTTCTCAATATGATACCTTGAGATGTCCTTGCCGCCGTCGGTGTGTGCAAGATCCTCCTCAGGTATGCGCTCAACTTCTGAGGTCTTCGGAGTTGTCATCAATAATCGCCCCTTAGATAACTGGTTTTACCACTAAAGCGAGTGGTATTCTTAGCCAGCAGCCGATGTTTATCGCATATAAGATTTGTCCGATGACTAAGAGTATGCATAGTGAGTAAGACTCTAGGTGTCATTTTCCATCGTTAGGACGTAGCCCTTTGTGAATCCACCCTTTTTTTCCAGCTTCTCCTCTCGGATTCTGTTGATCTCATCCCAAGAGACTTTCCTCAAGGCAAGAAGAGCACCAATGGCTTCAAGAATGTCTGCAATCTCTTCTGCTGTGCCAGATTTCAGAAACTCTTTGGCTTCCTCAACAATCTTTGCACGAAGCAAAACGTCCAGCTCATCTCCCGAGGCTATCCGGACATTGGCAGTCTCACCATCCGACGTAATGATTTCTGGTATCAAATCTCGAACTAGCTTCTCACTCAAGTAAGGCCACCTCAGCCCGAAAGCTATCTGAGAGCTAGGACCACTTCAATCTGCTCTTTGGCCTCTTGTAGAAAGGCCTCGATGCCGGCCTTCATGTTGTCAGGCAATTCGGTTGTCCAAGGCTCTTCAGCCCCGCGAGAGGTCTCTGCTGTCATTGAACCAATAGGAAGGAAGCTTGCCTCCAATTGCCCACTGAAAGAGACTGAACCGACCCACTGGCCATTGTTGTCAACTACTTCATAGACAGGCTGGAAGTCTGCCATGTCCTTGGAGGGAATAGCCGCCCAAAAGAAGGAGATCTCTGCGAACTGAAGCGGCTTTCCTACTCCAACAACGTAGCTGTCCATTGTGGCCTTGGCAACCTCCAAATTGTAGAGAATCCCAATCCCACAGTTCAGGCACTGGTTGAATTCCAGACCGTCACCACTTGGCTGAACATATGCGATACCGTTCTTCTCTATATTGTCATCATTGCAGAGCATACAGACATCCAGACCCCATCTGATCTCCATCTTGTCTTCGAGCGGACCATCTCTGAATCGCGTTCGAGCTCCATCAAAAGCACTGCCTAAGACTTCTGCGCCTTCTAAATCCAACTTCTTGCGAAGTGCGCTCCACAACTCCAGGTTGTCCTGCCAAAGCACGTTGAAGACCATATCTGCCAACTTGTCTGCAGGTCTTTCCTCAAGTGAACTCATTTCCGGCACTCAGCTCCTAAAGTACGAACTAGCAGGTCTTGCTTTCGACGGCTCTCAATTAAGTCTTGGGCAGGCCTATCGATTCCGTTGCTTCGGCCAACGGTACTTGACCGAACGTTTTTAACTGGGTCAACAGGACTGCAATTGTATCATACAGGGTGAGAAAGGATGGATTGCCAAATTCACTAGCGAATGTGAAAGCCACTGCAGTCCACTCTCTGATTTCAAACCTGTTCGGCTTTTGAAGAATACCCAAGATGTCGCATTAAACGGCTGCATGGATTGTCAATACCGGAGTTGGTGATGGAGATGTTCAAACCAGTACCCAATCAAGTTGATTTCGTTGCTCAGGAAATGGAAACGCTCGCCTTTTGGGAGGAGAAGCAGATCTTCGAAAAGCTGAAGAAACTGAGAGCAAAAGGGCCGATATGGTCCTTCATTGACGGCCCTATCACAGCCAACAATCCGATGGGTGTTCATCATGGATGGGGACGAACCTACAAAGACCTGTACCATCGATTCAATTCCATGAAGGGACATCACACTCGCTATCAGAATGGCTTTGATTGCCAGGGGCTCTGGGTTGAAGTCAATGTTGAGAGAGACATGGGCTTCAAAGGTAAGCAAGACATAGAAGAGTATGGGCTGGAGAAGTTCATCATATTGTGCAAGCAGCGGGTTCTGAAGTACGCTGCAGTAATGACCCAGCAAAGCATACGTCTAGGCTATTGGATGGATTGGGATAACCTGGAAACACTCCAGAAGTTGCATGATGCACTTGGTAATGACCCAATGGCAGTCATGACAATCGAAGGTGTGGAAGGTCCTGTCACTGGCACGGTTGAGCAACTTGTAGGAAGACTTGGAATGCCTGAAGTTGGCGGATCATACTTCACTTTCTCCGAAGAGAATAACTACACTATCTGGACTGTTCTGAAGTCTTGTCACGATCGAGGTTGGATATACAAAGGTCGAGACGTAATGCCATGGTGCGCCAGATGTGGAACAGCAATCAGCCAACATGAGATTGTCACCGAAGGCTATAGAGAGCTAACACATCCTAGCATAACGTTGAGATTCCCATTGGTGAATCGTCCCGGAGAAAGTCTTCTGATATGGACAACGACTCCATGGACTCTGAGCAGCAATGTTGCTGCTGCAGTCGGTCCTGAACTGACCTACGTCAAGGTACGTCAAGGGAAGGAAGTACTCTATCTAAGTCGTGGGACACTTCATATGTTGAAAGGCAGTTACGAGGTTGAGGAGGAGCTGCTTGGTTTTGATATGGAGGGTTGGGTATATCACGGTCCTTTTGATGAGCTCCCAGCTCAGAAGGAAAGCGGAGTATCTGGCAAACACAAAGTGATACTGTGGGATGAAGTGGGAGAAGAGGAAGGAACTGGAATCGTGCACATAGCTCCTGGATGCGGAGCGGAGGACTTCCAACTCTCGAAAGAACTTGATCTTGCAACAATAGCACCGCTTACAGAAAATGGAATCTTCATCGACGGATTTGACTGGCTGTCCGGAATGAATGTCAATGCAGTTGCTCAGCCAATCTTCGAGAATCTAACAAAGAAGGGATTGACATACAAGGTTGAAGATTATACTCACAGATATCCGGTATGCTGGCGCTGCCAAGAAGAATTGGTCTTTCGTCTAGTTGATGAGTGGTTCATTTCAATGGGGAGCAAACTCGACGTGCCCTATGAAGAGGTCACCGAGGAACAGAAGAAGGCCAATCTTCGTTATCAGATAATGGAGGTTGTCATGGACGAAACCAATTGGTATCCTTCTTTTGGAAAGGAGAGGGAACTGGATTGGCTTCGGAACATGGACGACTGGATGATCTCCAAGAAACGGTATTGGGGACTTGCACTACCTATATGGGAGTGTTCGAACTGTGGCCATTTTGATGTGATAGGGAGCAGACAAGAACTGCAGGATCGCGCTGTTGTCGGATGGGACGCATTCGAGGGACACTCACCTCATAGACCATTCATCGACAAGATTGAGATAGAATGCAGTGAATGTGATGCAAGAATGAAACGAATACCAGATGTGGGAAATCCTTGGCTAGATGCCGGGATAGTTGCAATGAGTACAATGAGATACAACTCAGATCGAGAATTCTGGAACAAGTGGTTTCCTGCAGAACTCATCAGCGAGAGTTTTCCAGGCCAGTTCAGGAACTGGTTCTATAGCCTTCTTGCGATGAGCACGATACTCGAACGTAGAGCACCATTCAGACACGTCTTCACCTATGCAATGCTGACTGGAGCGGATGGTAGGGAAATGCACAAGTCTTGGGGCAATATGATAGAGTTCAACGAGGCAGCCGATACAATGGGAGTCGATGTTATGCGTTGGCTCTATTGTGTCCACAGACCAGAGAAAGACCTCGCCTTCGGGTATGCTCGTGGTGATGAGGTGCGGCGACACTTTCTCATCCCTCTCTGGAATGTCTATTCATTCTTTGTCACCTACGCGCTCATTGATGGGTGGGTGCCCAAGAAGGATGTGAGGATGACGCGTAGCTTGTTGGACCGGTGGATACTCTCAAGGATGAACGAGGTCACTGAAGACGTCACAGGCTATCTGGAGTCGTATGAGCCAAACATGGCAGCAGCCGTTGTGGACCGGTTCATAGATCATCTAAGCAATTGGTATCTTCGACGAAGTCGTCGTCGCTTCTGGGTCGAGACAGGGTCGAGTGATGAAGCTGATGCAGACAAGAACGCGGCTTACGACACATTGTATAGTGTCTTAGTGAATCTCTCCCGACTACTTGCACCCTTTGTACCGTTTGCTTCTGAGGTGATACATCAGAATCTAATCTGCAGTATAGACTCTAGTGCACCAGAAAGCGTACATCATTGTGATTGGACTGTGGGTGAAGCCATTGACGAGGTCCTAAACAGAGAGATGGCACTTGTACTTCGCTTAGTCTCACTGGGTCATGCGGCAAGAAACAAAGCAAATCGTAAGCTTCGCCAGCCATTGTCTGAGATAGCATTTGCTGTGGGACTGGACAAAGAGAGAGAGGTCGTTATGCGATATGCAGAATTGATAGGCGACGAATTGAATGTCAAGAAAGTTCGATTGCTAGATGTTGCTGCAGAAGTAGTAAGCTATCAACTCAAACCACTGCCAAAGCAATTGGGTCAGAAGTATGGTTCTGAGTTCCCTGCACTTAGGGACGGCATTTTGGGTTTAGATCCCCGTGAAGCTTCAGCCCAGCTTCAAGCTGGTAAATCTATAGAAGTCAAAGTGAGCGGTAACAGGTTCGAAATATTGCCTGAAGAAGTCGAGGTGATAGTTGAAGCCAAAGAGGGCTTTTCGACAGCATCGGAAGGAGGATACCTCGCTGCTTTGACCACTGAATTGACTCGCGAACTCGAACTTGAAGGATTAGCACGTGAATTCGTAAGACGAGTTCAAGATGTGCGCAAGTCAGCCAATCTAAACGTCAACGACAAGATAGATGTCCAATACTCCTCAAGTAAACGAGTAGCTGAGGCTGTCAAATATCATCAAGTGTACATCACAGAGGAAACATTGGCAACCAGCTTGAAGCAGGTGAAGAAGCCGACAGGAGATTTCCAAGATGAGTACAAGTTTGGTGATGAGAGACTCGTTGTAGCGATAGCTCTCAGTGAATAGTAGGAACCAGATAGAAGGACTCCGAGGATGGTCTTCAGAAGGGGTAGGAATCTCTGATCAACAGCTCAGCAATCATGAAGTACAACTCGGCGTTCTCTTCTATAGAAGACAAAGAGACCCACTCATTTGTGCCATGGACGTTGCCACCGATAGGCCCGAAGTCAAATAGCTCTGCGCCCTGACCAGCGAAGTATCGCGAATCAGATGCTCCGAAACCTTCATTGATCTGATAGAAAACGCCAAGTTTCTCCAAGGCCCATTTTGCAGCCCGGATTAGTCTGGAGTCTGGATCCACATCTACGAAACCCGGACCCGGTATGACTTTCATAGAGAATAGGTCAAGCCTTCCTTCCAGGCTTTTTTCGAAGCTTTGATGGACAGCTTCGGCGTCATTGGTCATTGCACGAATGTCACACAGTAGAGTCCAAAGGTCATCCTGGCGGGACAGCACATTCGGCCATATCACGGTCCCTTTGTCCGATGGTCGAGTTGGGAATGATGTATATGCGATTGGCAAGAGCGACTTCATCAAATCAGTGAGCGCGCTGTCGTATATGAGCTCCTCACCAGAATCGTCCGGATGAATGAAGTCCACCTCTACCCAATCCGGAACAACATTTCTCTTCAGAAAGGGGCCTCTCACGTCTGCAACAACACTCTCAAGATTCATGTCCATGTATCGCGATGCAGCGAGCATGGCGTGACGGTCGACACCTGGGCGAAGGTAGGCAGAGTGACGAGTATCGGTTGCGAATGTCTCAGTATCGAAACGAATCGTCTCCTTCCTACCCTTCACTGAGGCTGCCTTCTGTTTGACCTTGAATTGAGTAGGCAATCCATTTCTTCGTCGATGAATGATCTGCTGTCCAATTCCATCAGCAATGACAATATAGTCTGGGAATAGTCCCTGCCTCTTCAGAAAGTCTCTCAGATGTCCCGCGCCGTTTCGGCCGCCAATCTCTTCATCACCAGTTGCAGCAATCATCATTGTACAAGGCAGGTCTACTGATGATATCTGTTTGGCCATCATCAGCATGGATGTGATGTTGCCCTTGTCATCACAAGACCCTCTACCATAGGCCCTGTCACCCTTGATCCTGAGCTTGAACGGGTCACCGTCCCATCCGTCAGCGGTGGGCACAACGTCAAAATGAGCCAAGTACAGAATCTTGAATCCACCATGGCCGTGTCGTCCGAAAGCAGTCCAGTATCCTTCAGCTTCAAGCAGTTCTGTATGGAATCCACAATCTTCCAGTGCCTCGTTGATGTATTCAGGGCATTCTGAGGTGGGCTTGTTGTTGGGATCCCCAGTCCGGGTGTCAAATGAAACGAGCTTCTCTAGAATGGACGAAGAATCGAATTTCATCTTCTTTCGGTTCTCGAGAATCCATCTCTGGTCAAAAGTCTATCTTAGTGGGGATGAGCAAATGAAAGGAAGTTCAAGCGACGCCCGAAAAGCGTCGCTTCAAAGGATTGATTGGAATTATGTTCGTTTGTAGATATAACGACTCCAAGAGCTTGTAGTTGGCATCTGGACCGGCATTCCTTTTCTCTCACGTATCTCGAAGATTACCTCTTCCTGCATGTTGCCGGGCAGTGGTTCGAATCCTCTGAACTCATAACCAAAGAAACTCCTTCCGGCTGTGGCACTCCTGAACTCATCAGCGATTCCTATGGTCTCTGCAGTGGGCAAAGTTCCCTTGATTGCCACGTTCTCTTCTTCACCCTCAATAGTGACTACTTGACCACGGTGACCAGTCAAGACCTTGATCACACCACCTTGAGTGTCTGTAGGAGTCTTGATGTCCGTATTCAAAACTGGTTCATAGAGAGAAGGATCCGCGGTTAGGAAGCTCATATTCAAACCTGAGCTTGTCATCGTGGCAATCTCACTGTAACCAGTATGAGCAGGGTCAGTATGTACTGTAGCATCAGTTATCACTGCTTTTACACCCATAATAGGTTCACGAGCAAGCGGGCCTCCGTCGCAGAACTCGTGGAATACCGTCGTCACGTAAGGCCGTATCCTATCGAATCGCTGGACACCACTCATCTGATCTACGAGCATATTCGACTCGTAGATGTCGAGTATCTTTCTCGCTTCCTTGGCGTCCCATCCTGCTTCATCACGCAGTATTGCTGCGCGCTCACGATCCGCCTGTGTTGCTGTGATCTTCTTCTTCCGGATGAGCTCAACTGTCTTGTCATCAAGCGGCTCGAGATAAATACGAAGCCTGTTGTGTCCGTTCGGAGACTTTGTGTGGAACTCTTCACCTCTCTGGGCAATCTTCTCACGGTACACAATGATTGGCTCGGAAACGTGTATCTTGACTTGCTCATGGATGCGCTTGGTCAGAATCTCAATCTGTAGGGGATCGATTCCGTCAAGCCGATATTCACCAGACTCCTTGTCATGGAAGAATCTTGCAGTTGGATCTGCCATAATCCACTTTCTCACGACCTCACCTAGCTTTGCAATGTCTTGCGGATCTACGGGACTAATACTCCTGCTAACAACAGGCTCGCTCACATACTCGATTGCCTCAAATCCTTTCATTTCAGAGCCTGGTTTAACGAAGGTCTCTCCTGATGGACACATGAAACCGAATATCGACATCAAGTTGCCAGCTGGAATCTCATCCATTGGCAGGATGTCTGTAATCTCTTGAACGCCCAATCGCTTCACACGAGCATTCTGCCTCATGTTTACAAGTGTAATCTCATCGCCTGTCTTGAGAGTACCAGAGAAGACTCGGCCAATTAGAGTTGGTCGCTTGCTCTTCGGGTCAACGAATATCTTGGTAATCATCCCTAGAAGAGGTCCATTCCTGTCACATTCGAGAAGTGCTTTTCCTTCGGGAGAATCAAGATCGCCTGACCAGATTCGTGGAATCTTGTACTTCTGGGCGTCCTTTGGATTCGGCAAGTGTTCGACAATCATCTCAAGCAAGGGCTCATCGAGTGGTAGGTTCTCTCGAAGCCACATCTCGTCTCCTTCGTTGTACTTCTCAAATACAACCACTGGCTTGATTTCCTTCTTGGCCAGAGTCTTCATTGTGAATGCCCAACCAGTCTTGGCTGAACCAATTGCAACACTTCCTTTTTCGAAGCTTACTCGCCAGTCTTGCTCGAACTCCCTCGGAGTGACCTTCTTGATAAGCTCGTTCACCTTGGCTATGATGATATCAATTCGCTCGTAGACTTTCGCAGGTGGAAGCTTCAGCTCATTGATGAGGCGGTCAACCTTGTTGATGAACAAGACTGGCTTAGCCCCTTCCCCACCTACGGCGAGGCGGATGTTGGTCTCAGTCTGCGTCATCACACCTTCAAGAGCGTCCACCAGGATGACTACTCCATCGCTGGCACGCAACGCTCGAGAAACTTCACCTGTGAACGACAGGTGACCGGGAGTGTCGGAAAGCTGGACCAAATACTCTTCGTCACCGACCTCGAAGTTCAGAAGAACTACTGAGGTGAAGATTGTTATGCCCCGCTCCTGCTCTTCTTCGTCAGAATCAGTCATGAGGGCCTGTCCTGCTGCGGCATCGCTCATCAGACCTGCACGGCGCATGAGGTAGTCTGTAGTTGTCGTCTTTCCGTGATCGATGTGAGCACTGATTGAGATGATTCTCTTGTGCTCATAATCATCACTCATGATTAGTTTCTTTATCGCGTCAGGTTCCTTGACCTTGACCATCATTATCAGCTCATTCGTCTATGGCCTCTCCCAACCTGTTCGCTTAACGCAATAGAAGGTCGGAGTCACCGATGGCGTCACCGGTGGCCTGCGCGCTCACGAAAAGCGAATCTTAAAAGAATTTCGTCAGGGACAATGCATGCCTTGAGTCCACATCGAATTGTCTTTGAAGAACCAATCGTGAGAACTCACGTAGGTTTAACACGGTTTCCAGATAGATGCCCCATTTGCGGATTGCGCGCAACCAAGAAAAAGCGAATCGATGCGACACCAAAGGAGCCGCCTTGGGCCAAACCGCCGACAGGACGACGACTGACAACCATTCAGAGGATACGCCTTGGACTCAAGCCAGTGACTTTCATAGTCCCGTTCTGTGAAGAGCACGTGGACATTGATTCTGGAAGAGGTCGAATGCGGGTTGCGGCGACATACTTTTTCGGCCTGGCAACTTCCATTCTCATCATAGCAATCATGTTCGTAGGTAGTGATTTGTGGCTTGGGAGGGGCGTTCCGTTTTGGGCATATCCCTTCCTAGGAATATACGCACTCTGTTTCGCAGCATTCGTTCTGACCTATCGGCCTTCGGAATTGGAGTCATCGGTGAAGGTCATCGGCTTTGACGTAAACCGCGACCATGTATTCCTGCAGTTCAAAGACAAGACTTACACCGACGAGTTTCTTTTGCTCAATAAGTCAAATGCAGAGCTTGTAAGCTGGATAGTGAGGGTCTAGCCACAACAATGAAAGGATTCACTTCGTGGCTACGACAACCATTCGCTCCGAGTCTCTTGAATACGGCATCCTTGGCAGCTTGTTCTGACCGTAGAATTCGATCTTCTTGAAACCAACATCCTCGAGGAGCTCTTTGATCTCAAGTGCGGTGTACATTCGGATATCATTGTTAGACAGTGCATCTTGATTCATCAGAACGAGTCTAGAATCCTCAATGTCAATGAACGTAGCTGGACGCCCTTTCAGCATACCAGCCTGAGCATCGAGCATATGAGGCTCACTCAGGAGATAGCCACCTTCTAGCTCGGTCCAAGTCTTGGCGAAGCGAGGGACGTTGTAGGGATTGATTAGGTCTAGTAGTAGTCTCCCACCATCGACAAGAGCTTCATGTGACTTCTCCAAAACTGCCTTGTTTTCTTCGTGATCAAAGAAGCCAAAGCTATGACTCAACAAGACTGCAGCGTGGAAGTTTTCCGAGAACGTGAGGTCACGCATGTCTCCCTTGTAGAAAGTGACCTCAATCTCTTCTTCCTTTGCTCGAGAGATTGCGACGTCCACAAGACTCTGCGCAAGATCGAAACCGGTCACCTTCAGACCATTCTTAGAGAACAGGATGCTGTGGTCCCCGGCTCCGCACGCAATATCTAGTATGAACTGATTCTGTTTCAGATCAAGAACTTGAATGCAGAAATCGACAACCATCTTGTCATACTCTGCAATACCCTGAAGAGACCTCCTATGCCGTACCCTAAAGAGCTCGGCCCAAAACTCGTCCCAACCCAGTTCATTCTTCTCTAGAGGCACGCTCCTCACTCAGCGCCGAAGTGATTCCCAATTGTTATGAAGATTGTCATCAATGGAAATGATATCGAAGCCTACCTGAAAGGAGAATGGGGAGATGACGCCTTTGTTGACATTGAAGATTAGAAGTTCTCTTCTGGTTCCTCGGAGAGCTCCTTGTCAAAGATGGACTTCCATGGGCGTACTCCATAGCAGACGACAGCAAGCGCATTTATGGTGCCGGCAAGCAGCCACAGAAAGTTAGCACTCCAGTAGAAGAACATGAAACACAATAATGTGGATATGGTACCACAAAGCAGCTCGTATCGGTACAATCGGGGCCTTTGTGTCACCACGAAAAACTCCCCTCTTTATGCAGCCATAGGTTACATTTGTTTCTTTCCAATAACGATAACAAAGAATAAGGGGGGAGACGCCCGCAAAGCTCTGTTGATCTCCGCCGGGAGGGACGTAGACTAAGGCAACAGTCGACTCAATGAGTCAAGGCATGCGGGCCTTGGTCTCCAAACTGTATTACAATCTAAACTACCTATAAATGTTCGCGTGTTGAGCAAAACCGCTGTATTTTTCGATAAATCGTCGGGTTGTTCTAATAATGCTAGTGTACAAAAATCGAGCTCAGAACTATAAGAAAAGTTACATTTTGGGTCCTGTAATGTGCCAGACCACATCGGACCACGATTGGATCTGTGTCTTTATTTCTCTGCCATTACCCAGAATGGATGCTCATCACGAATCTGGATTACTCGCGACCAAATGATTCGGAATCCGGCATCTTCGATGATCTCAAGGGACGTATCTTGGTCATGGTGACTCCAGAACATTGGCTCTCTGAAATACTCCCCAATATTTTCCCACTCATTCTGGCTAAGGCTGACCAACAGACGGCCGTTCGGTTTCAGCGTTATATAGAATCTTCGAAACACTTCAGCATGCAAAGCTTTGGGCACATGAATCACAGCATATGTAGAGATTATACCGTCAAAGGTCTCAGGGTCAAACTGGAGCTTGGTCATATCCTGAAGAAGAAATGTTGCAGCGGGGACATGTTTGCGAGCCAACTTCAGCATACTTTCGGAAATATCAATTCCGGTAACTTGGAAGCCAGAGTCGACGAGGGCACTTGCCACAGGAACACCCGCGCCGCAGCCCGCATCGAGAATGTGTCCACCTGGGGTAACTGAGCTCATGAAGTCTTCAAGAATTCGAGAGATGTCGAATGTGTCTCGTTCGGCGTGATAGAGATGGGCAATCTTGTCATAACCCTCTCTCACAATTCGGATATGGTCTTCTTCGTCCACAAGTATCAACTCAACTCTGTGGCTTACTTCACTGTGAAAAGGTGGTGGTAGCTCCGCCAGGATTCGAACCTAGGTCCGGTGGGCCAGAACCACCGATGCTTGACCAGTGTGCGCCCATCGAGTCATCGACAGACTCTACACCACGGAGCTTCAAGGCGCCGGTTCGCCAAGTACTTCTAAAACCTTTTCGGTGAATCATCGAGATTCAAATGCCGACTTTGAAAATCAGGGCGTCTCTAAGAACTCGCTGAAACATTCTCAGTAGATTCTTCCCCTCAGTCGCAATGGTGTCAAAGACAGGGTATCCCTCCAGACCTAGCATTTGAAGCATGTAGTCAATCGGCAGGGCATTAGGAAGATCACGTTTGTTCAGAGAAACCACAATGGGCAGCGTTGCCATTCTGTCAGTGCCCAGAGCAATCCTGAGTTCTTGCATCGATGCGATGTTCTCGTTCATCTGTTCGGGCTGACTGTCAGCCATGAATATCAGGCCGTCGACCTCCCTCAGCACAGAAATCCTTTGGCTGGCATGCCTTCTTTGTCCAGCCACGGTGAAAACGTCAAAGACAACCTTGTGACTAGCGGAGATAGGAACGAAGTCGAAGAATGTCGTCCGACCTAGCTCATCATGAATCTCAACAATCTTTCCCTTGGATATAGACCTCACGTTGGCAAAGAGCCATCGCAATGCAGTTGTCTTTCCTGATAATGAAGGTCCGTAGAACACAATCTTGATGTGAATGCGACCCTCTTTGTCCCGCTTTAGGGCCCTGCCTGGTACAATCTCTGCCGCTGTCTGAGGTTCAATGTGAGCGGCCTTTGCCAAGTCTTGGGTTGCTGCTGCATCAATCTGAAGTTTCTCAGGCTCAGCTACAAGTGTACCAACAGGTGTAGGCTCTCGTCGAGTGGCTACATAATCCGGTGGAGTGGTCAGCGGTGTAACAGTGACTTCTTCAGCTGGTGTCGAAAACTCAGGCATGGGGTCTTCTTCCGCTTCCTCCGCCTCTTTCTTGGGCTTCCTTATGCGACCTGCAAGCCTACGGAATACCGACAATTAGCTCTCCAGATTATGTCGGACCGGTTCAATGTCTTAAACTTTCTCTGTATTCTGTGTGAGGTTTAGTGACCTTTATGAGCAGGACCGTTGAGACTCTCGTCATGCCGCACGGTGTTGACCGCGAGTTTGTTGCTGAGATGTTTCCGACCCTATCCAGCATGACCTATCTGAACAATGCTTCAACGGGAATACCGCCAAAGCCCACAATTGACGCAATCAAACAGTATTTGGATAATCGAACAAAGGCAATTGGTGACTTGGATGACACTCTGAATATCCTGAAAGAAGTAAGACAGCTTCTGGCAACAATCCTTGGTGGTGACTATTCAGCCTATGGCCTCGCACCGAGTACTTCACATGGCCTCAACTCAATAGCTCACAGTATCGACTATCCAGAGGGCTCCAACATCGTACTGTGTGACCTTGAGTTTCCAGCAAGTTACATCCCATGGCAGAACCTTTGTCGACTCCGCAATCTAGAGCTTCGTGTTGTCATGTCAGAGGCGGGTCAAGCTCCTCTCGACTCTTTCAGGGAAAAGATCGATGATAGAACAAGAGTAGTCGCAGTGAGTCATGTGCAATTCGGGAGTGGATACAAATCCGATCTTGGGGCACTGGCTAGGGCTGTGCATGATGTCGGGGGATACCTTGCGGCAGACATAATCCAGTCAGCAGGCTGGGCTGATTTGGATCTTGTCAAGGACGAGGTCGACTTCGCGGCGGGCCAGTCTGCAAAGTGGCTGATTGGACCCATCAGCGCGGGATACGTGTATGTAAGGAGAGAGGTGATGGATCAAATAACGCCCAAGTTTCTGGGATGGTGGGGCGTTGAAGATTTGACAGAGTTTGGCTATATCGAGCGAACTCCGCTCCCTGATGCCAGAATGTTTCAGGTTGGTTCTCCTTCCGTGATGTCATATGTGGGTCTGAAGGAATCGCTGACGGTTATAAACAAAGTACCGAGTGAGATACGCGAAAGGGTAGCACTAGCAAATGCAGATCATCTTAGGAAGAGATTGACCGAGATTGATGTCCCATTCTACGATTACGGTGAGAAATCAAACTCGACGATAGTCTCGTGTGATTTGGAAGACGTCGAGAGTGTTCACAAGAAGCTGGTGGAAGCTGCGATTCATTGTTCGCCTCGCAAAGGTCGACTCCGTATCTCGCCCCACTGGTACAACACAACCAAAGAGATTGATAGATTCATAGAGCATTTGGGGTGATCTCAATCTTCGAAAACATATCTGGACCAGTTCATGTTCTTGTAAGCAGAAGCTTCGACTCCAACATTGCCTTTCTCAAATGTGAGAATCACAAAGTTCTGATTGACACCGGAACCGGAATCTACCATAGCAGTCTTGAAAGAGACCTCAATCAACTAGGAACAGAAATGTCAGACATCACGGACATCGTTCTTACTCATTGTCATATCGACCATATAGGCGGGGTCCTGCCTATATTGGATTCTGCGTCCCCTCAGATTCATCTTCATAGGTCTGAAGCAGAGAGGATCAACGCTGGAGACATGTCACAGACTCTGGGAGACACTTTCGGGGTCGACATGCCCAGGCTTAGAATTGATGGCATCCTTGATGAGGGCGACATTCTTGAGTTTGGAGACATAAGCTTGGATGTCCTTAGCACACCAGGTCATTCAAGTGGCAGCATTTGCCTTAACATAGAAGACTTGGGTATTCTCATCACCGGGGACACGCTCTTTGCAGGTGGCAGCTTTGGGCGGGTTGATTTTCCAGATGGTGATGCAAAGAAGCTGGTGGAGTCACTCAAAAGAATCTCTGAAATGAATTTCGCGACAGCCATACCTGGACACATGAATGTGATTCGACACAATACAAAGGGTTCTGCCAGACAGTCATATGAAATGGCCAAAATGATGTTTAGGGTATGAGAATTCGTTCGTAGATTTCATCTGCATCCATTGGTCTGGCTTTCTCGTCGGGAGTCCCAATGTCAATTCGCTTTGCCTCAAGTGCCTTGACAAGAGCGTAGACTGATTCACTATAAGGTGTTGATACATCTAGTTCCTTTGCTAGACGAATGACCTCTCCGGTAATCGCGTCAATCTCAGTCCTTTTACATGAGCAGATGTCCTGCAGCATCGAATTCGTGTTGTCTGAAGTGGCCTTTGCGGTGCCCAGTGTATACCTTATTGGATCATCAGTGCTGAGCCGAACATCAAGAGCTTCAGCAACCCTGGCGGCTTCTTCTACCAGACGGACTACGAGCTCTCGAAGGCGCATGTCACCATGAATTTCCCCGTTCTTCATCCCAGTGAGCGCAGCTATGGGATTCAAGCCACAATTCACAATCGTCTTCGTCCAGACAACTCCTTCTATGTTGTCTGAGGGAATGACATCAAACCCTGCTCTGGAAAGTATATCCACAACTTGTTGAACGAGATTCATGTTGCTAGGAATATGGGAGCCAACCTCTGTGAGCCCCTTTCCTGTTGCCGTTACTTCACCGTCATCGGTCATCAATGCACCTACGCAGGTGGTTGCTCTTAGCACTCGGTCGGATTCGAGCGTGTCGGAAACCAGCAGTTCGGTTCCGAGTCCATTCTGAAGACATACCACCGACGCGCCACCTTCAACCAAGTGCGCAATCTCCTGGGCAGCCGCAACCGTGTCATAGGACTTCGTTGTAATTAGCACGATATCACAAGACTTGATATCGGATGCGTTTTCCGTCGCTTCGACATGAATCACGTGGTCTCCGAACACGCCTTTTAGTATCAGACCTCGTTCATTCACGGATTCTATGTGGCGCTTGCGGCCCACCAACGTTACTTCATTCCCGGAGAGCTTGAGTAGGCCTCCATAAAGGCACCCAATTGCACCCGATCCCATTACAACAATTCTCATTGAGCTGTCTCCTCTTTGAAATCTTGGGCTTCACTAGCCATTTCGTCAATGTGGTCTCTAATGGTCTCTAACGATTTCTTCAGATTTGATCTGTTGTCGAATCTGTCAACAATCGCCTTTAGTTCCTTTATAGGTCGTCCCTTATGTTCACGCACGGCTTCAACCAACAATGGCATACAGCGGACTATATTGTCTACGATCGTTATATTGGAAAAGATGGCTGTTCTGCTCATCGGGTTCAAGTCGATTGTTATGACGAACTTTCCGATCCTTCGAAGTGCCTCTGTTCGGTCACCGTCTTCCAAGGGAACAAGAACCACATCAGCACTTCCTATTCCATCTGGGTCAACCCTTCTTCGATTACTAGACAATTCAGGGATTGTCGTTGAAGGACGATCATGTGTACCAAGAACACGCTTGGCCCCAGCGCCTTTCAGCGCCTCCAAGATTGCATCCTCGCGCTCCTTGCGGTAGTAGAAGAGATTCACTTCCAACGGGGCCCCCGTCACTTCCGAAAGGAGAACTAAGTCTTCGGGGACTAGGGCGCAGACGTTGCCATTGACACTAATTACGGGGTGATCTGCAGTGAGCATTGCAGCTGCTGCAGCATTTATGGCAAGTTTGGTGTAGCTATGAGTTCGTTCGCCAATAAGGTAGTCAAATGCCTCTCCTCGCCCGTGAGCGAGAAGCCCTGCGGTGGCAACTATGTGTCTCTGATGGCCTTCGATTACTTGCTCTCTTGTTTCGAGGGAGACTCGTCTTGGATGATCGGGGGGAATCTCTATCGTATCCATTAGACTAAACCTCCACCGCTCTCTGTCAGATTAGTCTGTAGGATTTCTGATTCATCCCAATGGTGTTGTAGCAAAGCAGCCGCATCTGCCACCTCGTTCTCTCCACAGAAGCAAAACACTGAGTCCCCGAGCATGACCATACTAGACTTCTCATAACCCGCATCTGTGAGTTCTGCAAGAGCACCTGACACACGTTCTGTCATTAGCCCGATTTTTCCCGAGAACTCTCTGGATACGGAGATGAACTCGTCGAAGGTCGGATTCTGCAACAACTTGGAGACCGCTTTTTCTCCAGCATCGTTGACAAGACTGCGGGATTTAGGATTGGCCAGCACGTCTCTCGTTTCGAGACCGATCGAACCCGCTAACAAGACTCTTCTCGAGGCAGGTGGGGTTATGTTGATCACATCACCGTGCCCTGGGCCTCCAGGATGCCTTCGAATCTCTAGCCCACCCATTGTCTGAGCCAAGACATCACCGAGCCCGGTCTTATTCACAATTTCTGCCAAATGGGCATACTGAGCGGCTTTTGTGGGACCTATATTCTCGTCAATGATGTGAGCAAGTGCGAGAGCGGTCCCCAAGGCTGCGGCCCCAGAAGCTCCGAAGCCCACACCGACTGGTATCGAAGATGTGTGTTGAACACTCACCTTGAACTGCATCTCGTAATCTTCCAACAAACTTCGTACCACCGTTTCCGTCACAGGAGCTTCTATTCTCTCGTCATTGAAATCTACTATAATACCCAGTGTGTCATCTTTCACTGCTTCTACTTCGGTGATGATCCCGGCTTCTACCGAGAAACCCGCCCCCCTTGAGCCACTCATCAGAGGGTCCTCATACGTGTCGTGAATACTGAACATACCTGTGATATGTCCGGGCACAAACGCACGAGCCCTTTCTGCGTGTCTGCTCAAAGTGTTCGTCATGTGTTCTCTTGTAGACCACAGTATAAAGTAATCCATTACATCCAGTGATGGGTATATACTGGTATATACATTATGCATTTTCTCGTCGCTACTGGCCTTGCTGCCTAAGGGGCACTAGGCTTGTATACTGCTTAACCCTCGGGTCCTTGGACTGAGCGGCGGGATATGCCCAACGAGCATCAATGTCGCGACCACTGAGATCGTAGAGATTGAAGCTTCCAGAAGACCACGTGAGCGGACTGAATCCAAGAAGTAGTGTCTGAGTTCTCCAGCTAGTAACCACTAAATGACGATTCATTCCGGCGGTAGGTGCCACGAGAAATGCGTTTGATAACTCCATCAAAAGAGAGGTACTAATCCTGTAGAAGAAGCTGTATGTCTTCCTGTGTTCTTCAGCGCCCTGATCTCGGAGGTCATTCAGGTATCTTGTGATTGTTTCATCGTGAACGGCAGGGTCAAGAACGTCTGACAATGACTCAACGTCAACGACAACTGCTGTTTCGAAGTAGTAGGCTAGAGGAAACTCTGTCAAGTGGACAATGATGAATTTGTCCTTGGTGATTGTCTCATAGAGATGCTGGAAGATGGCCTGTTTGGAGAAGAGCAGAGACGGATCGAGCTCTGCTGGCTCGAAGTTTTCGGACGCCTCCGACACTACGAGCCGAAACATATCGTCCAACATGTCGCCATCGTAACCGATTCTCACTAGGTAGTAAGGAAGGTCTCTCAAGTTCCCTCTCTTCTGCCCTGTCAATTCCAGGAAGCTGTTGAAGTCACGTAGGAAAGTCTCAACCTCATTGTCATTGTCCAACACAAAGAGAGACTGTCCGGGAGTGCCAAGAGTCGATATGACCTTTCTGTATGCTTGAAATCTGGCCCGCTGCTCTGAATCGAGCTTGCTGAGAATGGAGTCGATGTCAGGAGATTCGGCCAAGCATACTGCACCTTCTGCTGTTATGATTGAAGGGTATCGGTTTTTGCTGTACGTATATTCTCAGGAACTCGCCTTTTGCGTCCCTGTATGCGGTGCTTCCACTAGGGGGTGCACTCTGGACATGAGGCTTGAAACCAACCCACTCATATATTCTTCGACGACCTCTATCTTCTCGACACGCTACCTTCAAATAGATTCGCTAGATGAGCACTTGATTGAAGGCGGATGACGAACATAGACATTCACACTTCAAAGCTCATCATTGGCTCGAAGAGTAGTCTGCTTGGCGGACGGTTGGTAGCCTTGTGTGTAACAGGTAGTGTGGCCGCCGTTGATTGTGTTGCCATTGCGCGCGGAATCATGCGACATGGTGCTGAAGTTCATTGTGTGATGAGCCGGATGGCCCAGAAAATCATCCATCCATATCTACTTGAGTGGGCCACCGGAAATCCCGTCGTTACTGAACTCACTGGTAAAATCGAACATGTCACTCTTGCCGGCAAACATGAAGGTAGGGTCGACTTGGTTTTGGTCGCTCCTTCAACGGCAAACACAATAGGAAAGATCGCCAACGGAATTGACGACACTACGGTGACCACAACCGTTTCGTCGGCAATTGGTGCCCGCATCCCCGTCGTAATAGTACCTGCAATGCACGAGTCGCTTTATGATCATCCTGCAGTGAATGAAAACATCGAGAAGCTAAGGAGAATGGGTGTGATTGTACTCGCTCCAAGAATGGAAGAAGCCAAGGCCAAGATTCCGAAGACGAACACGATAATCGATGAAGTCCTTGCTGTTCTTGGCCCCAAAGACCTGGACGGCAAGAGGTTTGTAGTCACGGCAGGACCTAACAGAGCCTGGATTGACACTGTAAGGTTTGTCTCGAACCCGTCAACCGGTAAGATGGGAATCGCGATAACAGAAGAGCTACTTGGTAGGGGAGCAGAGGTTACACTAGTAATCGGACCTACTGTGCAGGAGCTACCGGAGAGAGCAACAACAAAGTCTGTGGAGACGGCCCAACAGATGCTAGAGGTGGTGATGGACTCCGTGACCAACGAATGTGACGCATTCATATCGTCCGCGGCAGTTCTGGACTACGTTCCGGCGAAGAAAGAACCTGGCAAGATCAGCTCGGGAGACAAGAGTCTGACACTTGAGCTTGTGCCTACAAAGAAGATTATCGATGAAGTCAGGAAAGCCCACAACAAGATGTACATTGTCGGGTTCAAGGTAGAGTCCGGGGTCACAGATGATGAACTTGAATCTCGGGCAAGGACTAAGATAGATTCTGGTGTCTGTGATATTGTAATTGCCAATGATTCAGAGCGAGCGGGTGTCGCCTTTGCCGGAGAAACAAACGAAGTGCTGATAGTTGGGAAGACAGGCATCATCGATAGAGTTACTCTAACAACTAAGAGAGAAGTTGCACGTCGTATAGTAAATGTTCTAGCAAGCGAACTGCAGCAGCAGAAGTGATATCATATTCGTGAAGATTCAGAGTATCTCTAGTAGGCTCTGCGCCATGCGCTTCATATCAACGAAGATTAGTCCAAGTTGAGCATCGGACTTTGCAAGAACAAGAAGAAGTGCATCATCACCAACTGATGTCAAGAGAGTATAGCCTTTCTCGCCTTTGACGTAGATTTCCATGAGCGCTCCACGGTCAAGCTCACCGGTGGCCTTGTCTCCTAATGAAAGCATTGCGGCACTGATCGCTGCAATCCTCTCTTGTTCACTCTCGGGGAGTGCGGAGGATATCATCAAGCCATCTTGTGACACAAGTGCGGCGCCCTCAACGCCGGGCACTGTTTCAAAGTCCCTGATCGTTTTGTTAATCCTATCCACTCGACTGGACATGACGTCGCTCACCCGAAATGCCTCTAGCTCAGTTTGCGCAGATTTAAAGCTTTGTCGTTGAGAGAGGTTTAGAGCTGTTGAAAAGGCGGTGTGATCTATACGTCAAAGAACTCCTTGGCATCAAATCGCTCTTCTCGTTCTCGACGCCTCTTTTCAGCCTCTTTCTCTCGACGCCGCGCTTCTTTCTCCCGTTCTCGGTCCCTTTTACGGTTATCACGTGGTTTCTTACTTGATCTCTTGAGGAGAGGTTCTTGTCGCCTCCTTTTTAGAGCGGCCCAGCCAATCATGGCTGCGATGAAGACACCACCGAGAATCGCCACTGTCAAGATAGGAGAAGGACGAATGAACATGAAATCTGATATCTCAACCGTGAGCGAATCATATCCAGCCTTCATTGCCAGAATTGTGATGCTGAAGGGACCCGTCCTACCAGTTGTCCACTCTTCGGATAATAGGATAGTGTAGGTGCCCTGTGTACCTTCTTGGACCCCCACCTCAGTTTGATTGATCAATGAGCTCACTAATGCGCCGGTTATGGGGTCACCTACCTGGTCGATCAGCGTGAAGTTTATCCTGACACGGTCCCCTTCCCAGATAACCGTCTGACTCAGGTCAATGTCCGACAGTATTATCGAGGGAGCTCGCCTCCAGGCCAACGCATTCTCTAGGGTTCTGTTCTTCTCCAGCCCTGATGGATTCGTTGTGGTAAGCCCTATTTTCCCTGTTCCGACTGTCGACGCGATTATCACTGGATTTGTGCCATCTGTAGCCACTACGCTGAAGTTGACCCAATGTGAATCGAAATGCCCTTGGTAGTCGACAACTGGCCCCAGAGAGTTCGGCTCTGAGACCAGAGGGTGGCCATCGTCTACTACAGTAATTGTCGAACCCGTTTCTGAGCTTGCGTAGGACACCGGCCATGGTAGCCAATCTAGGTTCCCGGTTGCTCCAAGGACAATAATTGTACCGCCGTTGGTCACAAACTCGGCGATGTCCGAGGAGATTGTGTTCATTGAGTTCTCAAGTGAGTCCAGTGATGAAGGCTCCATGATCACAATCTTGTGAAGCGAGATTAGGTTGGTGAAGTCACTGAAGTTAGTTGATTCATAGTAGTCAAAATCTGCATCGAGAGCAGCAAGTCCCGTGGGCAAGTAGTTAGAATAACCAAGCGCAGCCACTTCGTGTACACCCCTTCCAGGTATGTGACCGTCGAGAACCAATGCGAGAGGATCAACTGCGGCTATATGCGGTGTCGCGTCAGGGTTGAACAGGTATGTTTCGGGATCACCATAAAGGATCTGTTGATTGGCGTAGTCAGGGGGGTCAAGATCAATGATTGGGTCGGTATAGTCAACTGATGTTGCTGCTAGCGCTCGATTGAGAGACAAGCCAGTACTATTACCATCTACAATGTTCTCTGTGAAAATGACTGAAAGCAGTCCACCAGCACGGAAATACACTGTTCTTGGTGCTGCGATCACGCCAGCCGCGCCATGCTCCATGAGTACTCGAGGAAGTCTTGATCCTCCCAAGAGACATGCAGTCACATGTACGATTGTCGAGCCAATGTTACCAACACTCTGTTGAAGGTCATCTGTTGTGAGAAGCACGTGTCTTGGGTTCTCCAAGGGCCAAACGTATGGATTAACGAGTCCATTGTCATCACCATCTTGTACGGTCAGAGATACCTCATACCCATAGTCTTCGTCTTCATCCCGAAGTGAGAATATACCCACACCATCGGGTCTCATCGGAGGGTCTGTTGGAAAGACAGTGAGTGTGCCGTGAGTGCTGAGAGACCAGAAACCCACTTGTGAGCGTAATGCCTCAAAGACTTCGTCAGAGCCGATGTGATATTCCACTGCAAAACCTGCAGATTCAAGCGAATCGGTGAGGTCATCCACCTGATAGATTGTGTGTAAGTTATCGTAGTTGTCCTGCTGTCTGCCTCCGTGCGTGTAAGCATAAAGCGAGAGAAGGGAGGTGTCGGCAGAGTCCGATGTTTCGAATAGGAAGCGGTGTAGGACACCTCTTGAAATCATGACAGAGGCCGTCTCCGCGGACAGGGCAGGAATCCTTCCTGGGGAGAAGTGGGTTTGAAGTGACCTGTCGAAGCTCGCTTTTAGAAGGTCAATGGGTGAGACTATGAGCAGTGTCTGAATTGAAGTTGAATTGTAGGCACCTCTGTCTGTTAGAAAGCTCTCAAACTCTTGTGCAGAGTTTCTCATTGAGTAGATGTTTGGAATGCGTTCATCGTACCACCCATTCTCAGTACGTGTTGTATACTGATTCTGAACATAGACTTCAATCTCAGGGCCAATGAGATAAGGAGCCCACGTTTCCTCAGCACGTGTAGTTATGGTGTTGTCATCACCTGCTAGTGAGAAAACGGGCCCACCATGTGCGGCCCCGGCAAACGCAGAAGCGCTGAAGAATTCATTTCCAGTTCCTAGCGGAAGTGATACTATGACGTCCGATTGACCGGACAGTGATTGTATCATGTTGGATAGCATGGGGTAGTTAGCAATGTTGACAAACAGATACTCTGAACTCAATGAAGTCTCCAAAGAGCTGGAGTGAAAATCAAGAGGATCAACCAAAATGCAGCTAGAAACACCTAGTCGGTCGAGTGCCCATTGCGTGGCAGATGGAATTTCCGTCGGAGTTACATAAAGCAAGGGAGAATTGAGTTGAGACGCCAGAACTGCTCCATTGGCAGCTGACTCCAAATAGGCTGTGAGATCCTGTGGAATCTGAGAAATAGACCAAGAAAGATCTGCGTTATTCACTTCTTCTGTTGCATCCATCCAGCCGACGACTATGTTCCATTGCCCTGGCATTGGATATGAAATCTGAATGTCCTCCCTTCCGGGTTTGGACAGTATACTGCCCACAGGCGCCCAAGCAACAAGTCTGCCACTTGGATCAACCATTGCCATGTTTAGGTCAGTTGCAGCATTGTCCCAATTGAGAGTCACGTTCAGCCAAGATGCATCTGAAGGAACATCTACAGTGTGAGTGAAACCTGGATGGTATTTGATTTCAGAATCGAAACTCACCGGGTCGGCGACGAAGGATTCGGGATCAATCTCCAAGGTCCACTCCCCACTCACTGTATTTGGTACCCAGAAGTAGAGCGGGACCGGGCTTGGAGCGTAATTGCGCTCTGCGAAAACCTGCCTGTACAAAGAGTAGTCCATGACAACACCATTAGGGTCCGTAAGTGTATGTACAAACAGATCGGATCCGGTCCAGTTGAACTTCCCTTCAATCCATCCCACATTGGGCGAAGAAGTGAAATCAAACGTTACGGGGTTGGGCGTCGTAGCAACTATACTGGGGGAGACAACTGAGACCTGTGCTCCCGAGAATGTATACTCATAGGAACCTTCAGTCACAGTGGGCTCTTGGAACTGATCCTGTGACAGGGCTAACACTGCCGTATCTGTGGAGGCCCATTCGGCCACAGCAAGCCTAGCTGCAATTTGACTGGAGGAGGCCCCCTTCAGCTGAGGGTATACTTGTGTTCCAATGATGCCCTGCATCTTCATGATGTAGTTGTGACTGAAATCACCGATCCCAATCGCCTGCGTAGTGCCTCCATCTTCATCCAAGTACTCGACCCAATCCTGAATTAGCCAGCCTTCACTATCAGATTCAGAAACATGAATGACGGGAGAGATATAGTGTGTGCCCCCATACCAGAAGGTTGCAGTTGGGACAGCGGCCATGTACGCAAAATCATCAATGTAGGAGAGGGGATCAGATTGGACTAGTGTAATTCGACGAAGTGGTACGGGGTCTGGACTATTCCGGTAGGCGGCATCAGTACGGATTGTGCCATAGCTGTAAGGCGCGGGATTTGAAGTAATATGCACAAACCCCAGAGGGAGGAATGGTGATACGAAGATAATCGCTGCAAAAAGAACCGAGATTGTAAGTCTGCCAGGAAAATTCATTCCAAAACACCCTGCGAGATTGTCAAAATATGCGAGCGATACAATTTGACTTTTCCCGCTTAAGGATTCACATTTGACGCTGTTAGTAGACTCGCCTATGTGGACAACTATTCGACATCGTCGAGTTCTAGAAGATCTTCATCGAAGTCTTCGTCTTCCATTTCATCTTCCTCAGGAAGCGCATCACGAATATCATCTATGGCAGGCCGGAGTCGTCTACGAGTACCCTTGGGGACATCCCACATCATTTGCTCAGCCCTGTCAATGACCTCTCTGGATATGTCAAGTATTTCAGCGTTTAGGTAGCATTGAGCCGCCTCTACAAAGCATTCAGCTGCTTTTCGAACATTCCCTTGGGTCTCTGCAATTTCCCCAAGCAGGGATAGAACATCTGCAATACCTGCGTTGTCGTCCAGATCCCTATAGATCTTCAACGCTTTCCTGAATGTCTTCTCAGCTTCCTCAGTGTTCTGCTGGTCCTGATATGCATTGCCTATGTCTACAAGTGTGACGGCTACACCTTGCTCATTTTCAACTGTCTTGTAGGCTCGTTGTGCCTTCTTGAAGAAGTCCATAGCTTTGTCAAAGTCACCTTGTCCTAGACTTGCCAACGCCACACCGTACATTGCATCAGCTGCGCCGTCCTTGTTTCCAAGCTTTTGGAACAAATCCATGGCTTTTTGGCAAGTTATGACCGCTTCAGTCCATCTCTCTAGGTTGATCTGTGCGACACCAAGATTGTACGTTGTGTCACTGATTCCGGTCTCATCCTTCAACTTCTTGTAAAGGCTCAATGATTTCTCGAAGCAATCAAGCGCCTCTTCAAACTCTGCGACGGACATGTATACATTTCCGGCTGCATTGTAAATCCTCGCTGCGACAGTCTCCTCTCCTGCTTCTTGAGCTGCAGCGGCTTCTTCGATGAGAAGTGCCGGGTCCAAATCGTCCATATCTTGTTCGTCGTCGCTCAAAGATTTCACCAAACCTTGTTCTCTCCGGTCCAAGACACCTCGCTTTTGATTCTTTCTAAGTGTGCTTAGCGTCGCATGATAAGGACAGGATTCTCTAGAAAGTGCTTCACAGGATCTCTCACGACGAAGCGTTCATCTCCAACTTCAACTTCAAGGAGCTTTCTCAATTCGAATCTTCGGAGATAGCCAACCGCTTGCTCGCGTGGGAGATTCAAATCAGACATTAGATTCTTCAGTCCCTTCTTCTGACCACTGAATTCTGCAAGCTTGCTGAAGACCGAACTCCACTGCATCATCGTCAGATAGAGCAAAGTCCTCAACATGCTATCAACATTCTTTCCGGTCTCCGCCGAAACCGGTATGACAGGAAGTCCAGCTAGGAATCTCATGCTCTTTCTTAGATGATCGACAGGACGGGCTGTGTCAAGGTCCTGCTTATTTGCCGCAACAACACATGGAACTCCGGGTAGGAAGAACGCAATCTCGCGGAAGAAGAGCTTGGCGCGTGCATCAGATTCAGGGTCTACCGAATCTACGACGAAAATGATCCCGTCAGCCCCCTCACTGAGAATCTTGCGCATAGTCCTGAACCTCAAGAGTCCTGGTGTGCCGAAAAGGAACACACTGAGCCCGTCTATGTTTGCTAGGCCATGATCCATGGCGATTGTTGTCCCTCCGCGTTCAACATTGATACAGGATCCATCAGTAATATGATAAATCATCTTGCTCTTTCCAGATTCGAAGGGACCGGTTACGACTAGTTTCATACTGCGACACCGTGCAATGCTCAAGCATGCGATAGAGTGCAAGTATCATCGCCGTTGTTAAATCCTTTTGCCGTGTTTCATTGACAGCGTTTCTGCGCAAAACATCATTGATATCGATACTGGGCTGAAAAGCTGGTGGAGAGACCGGCCGCTTGCGGCAGCAATCCTCAGTCGTCATTCCGATTCATGGTTTAGAACGACTTCATAGGAAATCGGTCTCAATGATCTGTACGTCATCAGCCAAACGGGCTTGAGGCGTAGGACTTGCTTTTGTAGTTACTCCCACGGACCAGCACTGTATGCCTTTCTTCTTCAGTAGATCAGAGAGGGTGCCGGCCCTTCCGGACTCGATGAATATGAGCATCCCTCCGGCAGTCTCTGCACTCTGGCCTATTGCCAGCTTGTGTCCAAAGTATTCCGCCAGCTGAGAAGTTCCACGTATAATAGGAAGAGTGTCGATCACCACATCCACACCACTTAGGACGGCGACATTGTTTGCATGCCCAATTATCCCAAAACCCGTGATGTCCGTGGCAGCATTGACTCCTATCTCAACCATGGCTGCTGCGACTTCGCGATTGCTTTGTGTCATCACATTAACCGCAGACTTCTCTATTCGTCGGAGTTCGGATTCATCAAACTGAGCAAGCAGGGTATCGCGCTTCTCATCTCTCAGATCTCTGTAGGATCGCATTGCAGGTTGGATTCCTAATGGTTTTGTCAAGAGCACCGAGTCCCCTGCTTTGGCGCCAGATGAGTAAATCACATCTTTGGGATGGGCAATCCCGAGACATATTCCACCAAATACGGGCTCGGGATTCGTTATTGTCTGTCCCCCAGTGACTTTGGAATCTAGCTTCTTCATGAAGTCAGTCATACCCTGAAGGACTCCTGCAGCTATGTCCCTTGGCAAGTGGCGAGGATACGCCATGAATGCCTGCATTGACAGAATCTTTGTCGCACCCATTGCAAAAACATCGTTAGTTGCATTGCAAGCGACGATTTCACCCTGCACACGAGGGTCATCGTGGATAGGCGTGAAGATATCGACGTTTTCTATGACTGCGACATCATCGTTAATGACTTGGACAACGGCATCCTCTCCATACTCTCTTGAACAGACAACATCGGTCGGAATCAGACCTGATGCCTGGAGGAGTAGCGTCAAATCATCCTGCTTCACCTTGCAGCTTCAGCCGTGGCTAGTGACCATTGCAGTTAGTCGCGTTTCACGCACCTGGTGTTCATACCTCCATCCTTTTTGGACAATCACGTCCCTCAAGACAGGAGAAATGGCTGGTAATAAACTGTAATATGAGTCCGAGTTCACAAGCCTTATAGCAAGAGCTTCGAATTCGGCACTGACTCGACTAGGTGAGATATTGATTGAGGATAAGCAAGATTTCTGAAAATATTCACGAGATACCCATGGGAACACAGCAGTGTATGAGAGTCCCTGTCAAGGTGTTTGCCTCTGATGCTCTTGTGAGTAAGATGCGACAAGACGCAACATTCCAACAAGGTGCTAATGCTGCATGTCTTCCAGGAATCTACTCACATGGCATAATCCTGCCAGATGGCCATCAGGGCTACGGGTTTCCAATAGGCGGAGTTGCGGCAATCGACTACGAGAACGGAGTGATTTCGCCAGGAGGTGTCGGCTACGACATCAACTGTGGTGTCCGTGTTCTGCGGACTGATTTTGATGAGAAAGATGTTAGACCGCAGCTGAAGGAGCTTGTCAATCGTCTTTTCAACGACATCCCGACTGGAGTTGGAAGAGGCGGAAGAATCGATGTAAGAGGAAAAGGGGGAGTTGACGAAATCCTACTTAGAGGAGCTGAATGGGCTGTCGAAAACGGATTCGGGTGGAAGGAAGACCTTGAACATCAGGAAGCCGGAGGGCGAATAGAATATGCAGATCCCTCAAAGGTTTCATCTCACGCGAAGGAGAGGGGAATGCGGCAGGTGGGCACATTGGGCTCGGGAAATCACTTCCTTGAGATTCAGGTTGTCGACCAGATCTATAATGAAGAAGCGGCCTCAGCAATGGGAATAACCCATACAGGTCAAGTGACTGTCATGATTCATAGTGGATCGCGAGGACTTGGTCATCAGGTATGCAGTGACTACATCAAAATCATGACGCAAGCAATGCGTAAGTATAGCTTGGATCTTCCGGACAGGGAGCTCTGTAGTGCACCCACGACATCTGATGAAGGACAGGCATATCTAGGTGCGATGAGTGCCGCGGCGAATTATGCGTTTGCCAATAGACAATCGATGCTGCACTGGACTCGCGAGACGTTTTCCAGTATCTTTGGACAAGCACCAGAGGACATTGGGATGCGTCTAATCTATGACGTCGCACACAACATGGGAAAGGTTGAGGAACACGAAATAGAAGGTAAGAGAAGAAAAGTCGTAGTCCATCGAAAAGGAGCAACGCGAGCTTTTCCGCCAGGCCATGAAGAGGTCCCGTCCAAGTACAAGAATATCGGGCAACCGGTCCTGATACCAGGAACAATGGGGACGGCATCGTATATCCTCATTGGGGACAAGCGCGGGATGGACCTGACATTTGGATCAACGGCACATGGTGCTGGCAGATTCATGAGCCGCAGTAGAGCCAAGAAGCAATTCTTTGGGAAAGAAGTGCAGAGCTCGTTAGCAGAAACCGGGATCATTGTCAAAGCAACAAAAGGCATAGTCATAGCCGAAGAAGCACCTGGTGCTTACAAGGACGTAGACGAAGTTGTAAGGGTTTCAGATGCAGTCGGAATAGCTACCAAGGCAGTAAGACTACGACCGATTGGTGTCATCAAGGGCTGATTCTTCATCACGCTCAGTAAGGGCAATATCGGCCAAGACCAAACCCACGCCAAGAATAATCACTACAAATCCGAGCATCGTTAACGCCGTGGGAAACTCACCCAGAAACACCATTGCCAGTAGTGTCGCACCAATAGGTTCTCCTAGTACTGCGGAGGACACAACATACGCGGGAACTATAGTGAGTAAGTAGTTGTTCACCGAGTGACCAAGTGCTGTTGGGAAGACCGCCAGTGCCAAGAAGATCATTACCTCGTATGGCTCAAAAACGATGAAATCAGGGGCTGCAGGAATCCCTGGCACAAATGGAGCTAGAGTAGATGAAAAGAAGAACGTGAACACAGCCGCTACAAGATAGATTGAAGATGTATAGACTGTTATGGGAATCCCCTTGGCATAGCGCCGCCCCCCTATGAAGTACATCGCGAGAAAGACAGCACCTAGGATGGCAAGGAAATCACCACTGAGTGCCCCAATCCCCTGGGACACCAAATCACTCCATGCAAGCATGAGAGCTCCTGTAACTGCTCCTATTATACCAATCCATGATCTGCGTCTCAATGCTTCTCCAATCAGAACTGTGGACATTATAGCTGTGAAAATCGGAGACGTGTTTACTAGAACTACGCTAGCCGCCACTGTTGTCAAGTCAAGGGAAATGAACCAAGTTGAGAAGTGGAGTGAGAGGACTATTCCAATCAGAACCAGCCACTTTCTGTTTGCGCGAAAAGTCTGACTTCTGAAGCCTCCAAGATCCCCGTTTGCTATACCAAGCAATGCCATTACTGCGGAACCATAAAGTGCCCGCCAGAATACTACAACAATTGCCGGCGAGTTACTAAGTCGGATGAGGATGCTCCCACTTGAAATCATCGAGACTGATAGGAAGAGGAGCAGAATCACTCGAGTGCTGCCCGTGCTGCTTCCAAGATTCTTCTGTGTCATCCTCGGGAAAGCTCCTCGCTTGTTTGTCCACACTTCACGCATTTCAGACGACTTTCCCGAACTTCAGCTACTCCTGACAGACATTCATTGCAGTGTCCGACTCTTAAATTCGTAATGTTGATTCCACGGAGAATAGATTCTACCTCGTCCAAGTCGGTGTACTCAAACAGTGCCTTTCCTGGTGCACCCTTTGCCATGAAGGACAATGGCTTGGATTCCGTCTGCCAGAACATAAGAATCGGTTTGGACAGTTCAAAGGCAAGCATAATCTCCATCCCGACACCCAGGGAGGGATTAGAGACCTCTGTGATTAGAAGATCGCTCCTACGGACTTCCCTAACATCTCGTTGGAATACTTCGTCAGGTTCGGCTGCAGGGAGAAACTGCGGTGCAAAGACCTCGACCTCCATTGATCTCAGGATGTCAATGACTAGTTTGTAGAAGTTGTCTTTGCGAAGCTGGCTGTGAATGATAGGGCCTGATAGATAGGCGAGAACCATGAGAACTAACACAGGTCAGAGTGGTACTTTAGTCTGATGCTCCCGATGAACCGTGCTGGAGACCTAATTCAGTCACAGGTGGTATCGACCCATCATCTGGAATTTCATCGTAATGTCCTGACCGTCCTAGCGAAAGCTGAACCTTTCCTTTCCATTCTTTCGCCCAGCCATCGACTATCTTGATGACTTTTCCTGCTGAAAGAGCCGTCCCCTCACCAAATCCCCATAAGGAGAGGATCAGTGTTCCAGTTTCGTCCGCAACTAGGACTTCTCTGAGCTGAGTCATTCTGCCAGTCTTTGTTCGGATCATTCGAGGCGGTGCTACTTTCATCACTCTAACAACAACATCGGTTACTGGTTTCCCGCCCTGCACCTCGCTCAGCTTCAACGTTAACGCCTACATTGAACTAACCTACTACATCCAAATGAAACTTGCGGGAAGAATTCACTGGGCCCCTGTAGGCACTATACTGTTTGTCCAAAAGGAAACACGAGTCAATACTAGCGGCTAGGATTCGTCGTTCTTGGAGCTCTGACTGTCAAGGCGATTGTTCTCTTCAGATACACCATCATCTGTAGGTACTGTGTCGAGAATTCCCAATGCCCTTTCGAGGTCTGTACGCATCTTATCATCAAGATCTTCCAATGGCTCTACCTCGCCGTCTAGAAGTACAACCTCCTCGCAAGAGAACGCTTCGAGGGCTGTTTCGAGTTCTTCTTTGGTTGCCTTTTCAATCTCTTCCGATACTAGATCGTCTGCATCAAGAGCCTCCGATATCAGTGCGCGTGCCATCATCGATCCGTTTGATTCATCTGCGCTTGTCTCAATTTCGCTTTCTTCGATAAGAATAGGAACTGCCTCCTCAACTTCATCGTCAGATATAGTGACTACATCAAAGTCATCAGATGCTTCTACGGGGACCATCTCTGGTGCGATTCCTTCAACAACCACATCATCTTCAACAGCATCTTGGACTGGTATCTCGATTTCACGCTCCTCCAAATCGGCTGAAAGCGCAGCATCAACTTCAATGAAGAATTCCTCAATGGCATCCATTTCTGAGACATCCGAAACAACAGGAGATTCTTCCGTCACAGCCGCCATGTGCTCTACAATCTCTTCTGTTACAAGATCCTCATCGAAGTGTTCAATCTCATCCTCAGCACCACCAACTTCAGGTACATCGGGGATAACAGAGGGTTCTTCAGCCACTACCTCGACAGGTTCCTCGAAAATTCCCTCGGCTTCTTCTGAGTCAGGCTCCACATCGACGTACTCAATAACTTCTTCAACGATTTCGTACTCATCTGCGTCCTCAATTATCCGACCATCTTCGTCAACGAGGATTTCTTCTACAATCTCAACTGTTTCGTATTCCTCTTCAACCTCTTCTTCTGAAACAGCAGAGGCTATTACCGCAGCTGCTTCGACAGCTTCTTCTGAGAACTTGAGCAGCTCAGAGGCTGGAAGATCAGGCAACGCCACTCCGACATACTGCGCAGCAGCTGTCATTAAGATGCGAAGCATCTCATCTCGACGGCCCTTGTCAATTGCAACCATTGGATAGGTCGGAATTCCTAATATCTTCTGAACCACCTCAGGTTTCATAGCATTTGGTTTGTCTTGCTTGTTAGCTATTGCGAAGACAGGAACCTTGGGTGCATCTCGCTTTATCAGTTTGAGAATGTCTTTGCTGATTATCACATTCCTTAGGGTTGAATCGCACACGAGAATGATAACATCAGCACCGTGGAAATAAAACCGCCAGAGTGTTCGGAATCTCTCTTGGCCTGCGAAATCCCACAGAACGAGTGAGTAGTTGCCGAAACGGATGTTCTCGACAGTCTCAAGGTTGAGTGCGATTGTAGGAACGTATTGAAGGGGAGGTGTGTCACCCAGGAGGAGATGAAGAGTAGTTGTCTTCCCTGTACCGCCCTCGCCAACCAGCGCTATCTTCAGCCTAGTAACCACCGAAGGCTCGATTATCTCCTCGAATCTCTCAAGCACGCTATTTAGATCGGCTCTTTCAATCTCAATAGTAAGATCGTGGGCTGCTTTCTTGACACGGTCTTGAGTGCTGAGCTCATCTTCACCCTTGTCTGTGACAAACACAAGAATTGAATCATCATTAACTTCGCTGCCCATGAACTTGTTCTGATCGATCACCAGAGGAATATCCTCTAGTGCGTCATGGTTTTCCGCTAGCTCCTCTCTTGTTGAAATGTATTCTTCAATCTCGCTGGCCCCCACCTCAACTGGCCAGTACTGAACAGATGAGAGAATCTCATTGTCGTCCAGTCGGATAAGGAAGGCATTATGAATCATCCTTCAAGGTCACCAGCCAGATTTCACAAGTCAATTGCGAATCAGCAATCCATCTGTGTTGAGATATGGATAAATCGATTGACATGTATCTAATAGTTTGTGGTGTATATGTCCTATTGAGCGTCTGTTAGACTAGCTCAAATTCGTAAGTAGGAGCGGGGCTCGCCCAGCCGAAGCTGATAGTGGCGAACCGTATCCGCATCCGTGACACGCTTTCATCGGAGCATGCGAAAGAACTCAGTTCTTTATGCGCAAGTATTGGAGTGGCAATCTCGGGGAAGATGCCACAGGGGACCAATGCTTGGAAACTCGCTAGGGGGACCGTGCATTGCAGTGCGAGTTTCCATGACGGGGGGAAATCGCACATCCCGATAAGAGCAGTCAACATGAAGAGAGGCATACTGGCCTAATAACCTTACTCCCCTTCACCTAGTGGAACCGCTTGAACACTAGCCAGGGCAGTTTTACCGCGGGAAGTTGTCCCTCAGTAGTCTCAGATGATGGTGGACAAGCTCCATCTGCTTTGCGTCGTCAGGAGTCTTTTCAAGCTCCACGATTAAAGTCTGAAGGAAGTATTCGGGGAAGAATAATCGCACACGAATATCGTTAAGCAAGAAGAGCCATTTATCGTACTCGCCAGATGGTCCCTTTCTTCTCTTTTCGGAGACTACTCTGAATTTCTTTAGCGTCTGAACGGCTGTTTTGAGCTCCTTCGGAGGAATGCCCAGGGTAGCTTCTAGTTCGGATATATTCACTGGCCTACGTCGGAGGACTACTAGCGTGTCGTAGGCATCGGGATCAGCCAAGATTGAAGCAACTGATACAGTATCCTCAGGTGTCTTTTTCCATTCTGTGAGGAATTCGAGTACCTCTCGTTTGTACTCAGCGGCGAGTTCCGGATCCAGAACCTGATTTGCAGCCTCCATCGCCATCAGCGGAGGAGCACGGAAGACTTCTAGGTCCTTTATCATGAACACACAGGTCCGGCCAATTTCGTCGACCCATTCACTCTTGACAAGTCCGAGTTCCTCAAAGGGTGAGAGGATCGAATCGACACTGACGCTTGGAAGACCAGTTACCATCTTCAACCATTCTTCTAGCTCTTCTTTGGATATGCCACCCTTCCAGAGCTTCGGAAACACGGCCCTAGAGACTTCCTCTGAAAAGAGACGAGCTAAGCGGCTCTCATCAGCCATTCCCGCGAGCCGGATGATCCTCCTGTAGGTGTTATCAAGCTCGCCCTGCAGCTCTGCATCAGTCATAGAAATTACTGCATTAGTTATGGGTGAGACGACCGATGTTATGGCCGCCTCAAACATCTTGGGGTCTTCGCCTGTTGTAAGAAGCAGTGAGATGCAATACTGCTCCTCTTCACGAACAATACCAGTATAATATGATGCAACTTGGTATTCCTCTCCCCCAATCCTGACGCTCAGTGATGCAAAACCTGCAGTGGCGTCTCCCATGGCGTGAGATGTGAAGATCCTCATAATCTCTGTGTTCAAGTCCTCTCGGTATCCATCCGCAAAATTCGCGGGCACCTTAGTCTTGAGGACTGCTCCGATTTTGCTATCCCAATCTATCAACAAGAGGGCTACGGGCAAGTACAGTATCTCCTTGTCCATCCGCGGCTGAATTGCGCAACTTATCAGGAAGACACATAATCGAGCATAAAAGGATTGTCACATATCATTCCGCAAAATGAGAATTCTGCCCCTTTTTTCGACCGAAGTGTCAAGATTCCAAATCATTCGATGACTTGCTTAATTGCTGAGAAAACCTCAAGAACGACAGTTTCCAGCGATTGAGTTGCATCTACGACTATGTATGTGCCATGATCTTGTTTGGACATCTCTAAATATGCCAGACGAACACTGATTAGGCGCTCAATCTGCTCGAACTGCTCATTTCTATCGCCTTCGCGACCAAGTGCCCTCTCCAAGCCCACTTCTGCCGGCAAATCCAGGATGAATATTATGTCGGGCTCGGGAGCGCCGATTTCCTCTCGATTTCGCTCTAGTATCTCCTGCCAAGGAAGTCCTGTGCTTACTGTCTGGTATGCCCCGGTTGCAAAGAAGTATCGGTCCATCAGTACAACTTTGCCAGCCGCGAGAGCGGGCAGGATTCTATTAGCAACATTCCACTCGCGATCTCGGATGAACAGCTCCAGTTCTTCAGAAGGCGTTAGCTCGCCCTTAGGCGAACGGGCACGGATTTCTTTCCCCCACTTGCTCTCGTCTGTTGGTTCCCGGATTCTGGTCACTTGATGACCATCTTGTGTGAGCATTTCTACTACTCGATTACAGACTGCTGTCTTGCCAGCACCATCCACTCCCTCTAGGACAAACAACCATCCGTTGCGTTCAGCGCTCTCATGACTCATAGAGTGTAATCGCCTGTGTCCTCGACGCGGCGTATTTGTTTTAGATGCTTTGGTCACATTTTCCGAGCAACGCGTGCAAAGAGAACGTTTAAAGGGAGCTGTAGGTCAACATATCCTACAATAGGACAACCTATCCTACGAGGGTGGCCGAAATGAAGAGGAGATCTTTGTCCATCTTGCCAATTCTGATTGGTATCTGCCTAACTCTTCCGGCCCCAGGTACGGCTGTGCTAGAGGGGACAAATCATCTTTCTGCAGATGGAATCTCTTTGACAATCGATTTCGGCAACGAAACATCGATGTCTTTCCTTGATCTAAATGCAACCGACGTCCTAGAATTGATTCAATCTGTGACTGCAGTTGATGTCCTGTGGTATGGAGATCTGGCGTATGTCACAGGAATAGAAGGGATCTCCAACAGCGCATCTGAAGGCAAATGGTGGCAATACTGGGTGAACGACGAGCTTGCATCAGTAGCCGCCAATAAATTCCTGTTGCAAGATGGAGACTCAGTGCTGTGGAGTCGTCAAGACTCGGCCGTGGGTGGGAATGCATCTCCGGATGTAACGATGCAAACCGATACGAGCTTGGTTGCTGGAAGCGCCATTGTCGCAGTCGTAGGATTGTTGTTTCTTGGTATTCTATATGTCAAAGGATCTAGGAGTGTAATGGCCAATTGAAGGGAAGACTTCTACTGGCAGTGTTGATCTGTCTAGGACTAGTGTGTTCTAATGCATCTGCGGCAATTGATGACTATAGTCCGCTGCTCACATCCCCAAATGAGAATGTAATCCTGACGTGGAATGTGATAGAAACCCCGGACGTTCCGTTTTCGCTGTTTTGGGCAGGACAAGGCTTCTGGTTAGCTGAGGCCGGCAGCGAGATGAGCTTCGAGTTGCTGGAACTGCTTGATGATGATGTCGAAGGTATCCTAACAGTAGGCAACTTGACTGTGACAGCCAATAACTCGGAGATTGCACAAGACTTTGCGTTGGGGGTATGGGGTCTGACACAGTGGATGCCTGGATTGGTCGTCAAGGTTGGGGATGATAACCGAAACAATCTCAATGCTACGGCGTACGCTGCAGCGGCCAGGTTGAGTGGCAACTATCTAAATGGTACAATGAATTCCCGCTATGAGGTTCTCACAGTTGGCGATTCAGCGTACGATTGCATAGTCTTTGACTATGTGCAAGATCCACCGCTGTTCGGAGAGGCCCAGCAGACTCATCTTGCCTACGAAATAGAAACAGGAGTCCTTGTCCTCTGCAACACAAGCTATTCGTTCGGTACACCATACTCGCTTGTACTAGAGGTGTCTTCTCTTCCGAGTGCATCTCCCGATTTGTTGCTTCTTCTTCAGATTGCTATCTCAGTCACTGGTGTTGTTATTGTTGTGACAATAATCGTCCTGAGAAGACGGTAATTGGAGTCGAGGAGATTCTGATGAATCACGAGCGCCGGAGATCTGCAACTTACGGTGCAAGATGGGTGGCGATTGCATCAATAATGAGTGCGCTGGCCCTTGTAGGCAACTACTCGCTTGTGGCGGTACCCAATGTCGAGTTGGGGACAACTGTGCTCTTCATCACATCAACGAGCTTTGGACTTCCCATGGGTATTTGGTGCACACTCATTATGTCTGTAATCTTTGGAACTATCAATCCTTGGGGACCATTTGTGCCGCAGATTTGGATTACGCAGGTGATAGGTTGGGCATATGTGGCGGTAGCTGGCGGGCTTGTACGACGGATAGATAGGCCTGCTGGAACGACATACAGAGCTTCCCGCGACTTGTTCATCGTTGGGCTATTCGTGACCGCGATGTTTGATTCAATCTCGAACATTGGCTATTCACTGGCATTCTCTGTACCTTACTCTATCGCAATGATCGCGGGCTTGCCTTTCATGGCTGCACATGTGCTTTCAAACGGTGTGCTCTTTTCACTCGTCATTCCGAGAGTTGAGAGCATAATAGGAAAGGAGTTTGGACCGGCATTATGGAGTGGTACAGTAGAGAGACTTGAGGTGCTTGGCGAAGAGTAAAAAGTGGAACGAAGAAAGAGAAGACGGAGTTCGAAGTAGTTGGCACCTTGGAGAGATGAATTCATCAAACTAGTGGAGGCAGCGGATGGACGTGTATCCCCCTCCTTTAAACCCCATCATGCTGCTGTTGCTCTTCTAATGATCGGCCGACAGCAACCCATAGGCAGGTATGAGCTCTGCGAAAACCTATCAATCGGTGAAGGAAGCGCCAGGACTCTTCTCAAACGCCTCACTGAATCGCAGTATGTTACTGCAGACGGTAAGCAGGGACAACGCCTGACTGAGAAGGGCAGTCGTCTCTTCTTAAGCGTCTCTGAAGACATACCATTGGGTATGTCTTTGAACTTGAGGAGCCTTGTTGTCTACGAGCATGCATATGGAAACAGAGTCGTAGGCCGTGCTGACAAAGTAGCTGATGGGGTAAGGCAGAGAGATGAGGCAATAATCCAAGGCGGATATGGTGCAGCAGGAGCAACGACGCTTGTGCACAAGGACGGTGTGCTCGTCATTCCACCGGATGACTTCGAAGCACATCTTGCGAGTATGCGTGAGGCTACTCTGATTCTCGAGAGTCTAAGACCCGAAGACGATGATGTCATCGTGATTGGATCGGCCAATGATGGGAACCTAGCTAGAGAAGTCTCTATGGCAGCGGTGATGACCCTCTTCGAAGAGGATTGAATATGCAGATGGATTTGCTTGGCAACGTGCCTCAGATTGTGGTGGACATTCATGAGACCACGGGAAAACGAATGAATGCTTGCAAGCATTTGATGTCAATGCTAGAAAAAGAGGGCATCTCATACACGGTTGAAAAAATACCCATTGGAGACATTCTCGGACTTGATGGAGTCGCGATAGAGAGGAAGACTGTCAGTGATCTTGTGAATACGCTCAAAGGGAGCAGTGCAGGGGTTCCCAGACTGACCAAGCAATTGCAAGCGCTTCTCCAATATGAAAAGCCGTACGTGCTAATCGAAGACATCCTGGCAATTAGACGGGATCCAATGAATAAGTGTGTGTACATTCCGTTTTCATCTAAAAGAACAAAAGGAAAGCCCTACTTTGTTACCATGGAGAGGGCTAGCTACATTCATCCAAGTTCACTTGATGCCCTCGTAGAAAGCGTAGCCGAAATGGGTATCGAAGTCATCAAGGGCTTTAACGCGCTTCATTCCGCAGGGCTACTCTTCGGAATCTTGGTGGACAGGTCAGAGGCCGACAAGAAGAAGGGCCAGAGGCTGCCTGTAATAAGGACACGCAAAGGTCTCGAGAGCCTTAACGATGAGCAGGAGTTCCTCATTGCGGGATTCCCAGGCATCAATGTAGTAAGAGCGAAAGCACTTCTCGAAGAATTCGGTTCACCGTTCGAGGCAATAACAAGAGTTGATGAATGGACCAAAGTTCCCGGAATAGGACCCAAGACTGTGTCATCTGCAAAAAAGATGCTCTATGCTGGCTATGAGTCATCTGATTCAAAAGAGATAGATGATGAAATGAATGAGCAATAGGACCCTTTTCTATTAGATAGATATTAGATATATTTATGCTCATAGAATAGTATATATGGAATCCTGCTTGGACAGATTTCGTTGATGGTGATAACATGGGCGAAGTTCGTATAGCAGTTGCAGGACTTGGCAATTGTGCTTCAGCACTAGTGCAGGGAGTACACTACTATCGCAATGCAAAGGCTGACGAAGAAATCCCTGGTCTAATGCACGTCGATTTTGGGGGCTACTTCCCGAGAGACCTGAAGTTCGTCGCTGCTTTTGAGGCAAACAGGAAGAAGGTCGGACTTGATATTGCTGATGCGATCTGGATAGAGCCCAATTGCTGCCTTAGATTTGCACCTGATGTGCCGAAAATCGGTGTGAAGGTAGTTGCAGGACCCATCTCTGACGGTGTGGCCCCACACATGAAAGAGTCCTTCTTTGCTCATAACGAGGACGTAGACCTATCCTTCGTGACGGAGGAATTGAAGAAGAGCAAGGCTGACGTGTTGGTGAACTACTTGCCAGTGGGTAGTGCTGATGGCTCCAGAATGTACGCTCAGGCAGCATTAGAAGCCGGTGTTGCATTTGTCAATGCTATACCTGAATTCATAGTGTCAGATCCAGATAGCCCAATAGGTAAAGAGTTCGAGAAGCAAGGAATTCCTATGGCCGGGGATGACATCAAGAGTCAGCTCGGTGCAACTATTCTGCACAGAGTCTTGGCCCAGCTTTTCGACAAGCGAGGTCTGATTCTTCAGAACACATATCAGCTTAACATCGGTGGAAACACCGATTTCGAGAATATGCAGGTGGAGAACCGCCTTTCATCGAAGAGAATAAGCAAGACTGAAGCAGTCACAAGCTGTGTTGACTACGAGCTTCCTACCAAGATAGGGCCAAGCGATTATGTGCCATTTCTAGAAGACAACAAGATCTGCTACATCAGCATGAGATCCAGAGCGTTTGGCGACCTTCCTTTGAACTTGGACCTCAAGCTGTCAGTCCAAGATTCGCCAAACAGTGCAGGGGTCATCATAGATGTCGTTAGAGCTGTGAAGATAGCACTCGATCGAGGAGTAGGTGGAGAGCTCTCCAGTATTAGCTCCTACAGCTTCAAACATCCAAGGTATCAGATTGACGACTTCGAGGCAAGAAAACACGTAGACGAGTTCATCGAAGGTAGGCGAGAACGCTAGTCTTGTGTGCTCCAAGTCGGGGTTCAGTGCTAGTTTGATTCCATTTGCAGATTCAAGCGCAACTAAATCGTGGTCTTAGCAAGCTCTTGGAATGCCTCTTCTACGTTCTGACCGGTCAGAGCACTTGTCTCCAGATAGCCGTTGAGACCATTCTCTTCGACAAACTGCTTGCCCTCCTCCGTCGAAATGACTCGTTCACCCTCGAGATCCACTTTGTTTGCCAAGAGTATAATGGGAATCCGTTCGTTCAGCGCATCTTCAGTTTCGGTGATCCACTTCGGCAATTCGATGAATGTGCTCTTCCGAGTGGTATCAAACACAAGCAGGGCACCCTTGGATCCACGGTAGTACGCGGCTCTGATGAAGTCGAATCGTTCTTGTCCAGCAAGATCCCAGACGAGAAGCTTGACAACAACATCTTTACCGTTGTTCTTCTCTACTAAAACGGTCTTGACGGCGAACTGTGATCCAATCGTGACTATGTATTGCTCTGAGAACTTGTTCGTCAGGAACCGATTGACGATGGCAGTCTTTCCGCTTCCACCGGCGCCTATCATTACCACTTTGCGCATGAAATCGAATTCCGACACGTTCTCCCAAACCTCAATCATTGATTCAAATACTTGCAGCATACAAGCTTTGGCTGGCCTTGTTGAAGGAGCTTGCTCTCGCTGAGTTGGCCGTGATGCTATTTAGTCTTTATTGGATTGCCCTTCTGGTTGTTGTCGGCCCTAGAGACTAGAAGCGCGACCAATAATGAGAAAACTTTCGTTGGAAGGCGCGGTATCGAGAGTATAATCCATTCATCTCGAAGGGGTTATATCAATCACAGAGAGCTGACAACTGCCGGGAGAACGTGCTGACATGCGACTGATTACTGTTAAGATGAGCGACATCTATGTGAATGGTCTTGACAAGCTAGTTGAGAGTGGCATGTACCCCTCGAGATCCGAAGCCATCAGGGTTGCGATTCGAGACCTTCTTCGAAGAGAGCTTTGGATTGATGGAGTACCAGTAATCGAAGAGTCCAATCCAAATAGGTAGAATTCATGAGTCCAATCATCATCGGAATTGACCCAACTCGTACCAACAACATCTTTAGGGAATGTTCAATCAGGGGATGTCATCACGCCTAGTGCTAAGAGGTTCCAGACATGAATTGGAGGATTCTTTTCAAAAGCATCAAGTTCGCATTTCGCGCCAGGAAACGAGTCATAGTGTTCATAGTGATCTATTCGATACTTCTTCTTGTTGTTGGGCGGGGCTTGACTAACGCCGCTGCCAGCCCGGGAGCTGAAGTACCCTGGCTATTGATGGCGTTCGTTGTTTCGACGCTTTATGCAGTTCTGATAAGTCAGTTTAGAAGAACGGACATAGCCATCCTCAAATGCGTGTCTTGGGGAAACTCAGAGATACTTTTACTCTTGATTGGTGAGGTCGTGTTAGTTTCACTTTCTGCTTTCCTGGTGGTGTTTCAGATTAGTGTTGAAATACTTGGTTTCGCAACCTATTTCGCGATTCAGGATGCTGCGTTCATAACTGGACTGCAAGAACTGATTGCATTGCCCGCAGGACCCCTGTTCACTAGCATGTTCTACATCGTGATTCTGCAGCTTCCTGGTCTGGCATTAGCTCAGTTCAGAGCTATGAAGATACCACCAATGAGAGCACTACGGGAGGAGTAAAGCATGCCTAATCCGATAATCCAAGTTCAGGAAGTCAACAAAGAGTATGGTAGAGGCAAGAACACTGTTGCCGCTCTTAAAGACATAAACATCGAGATTCAGCCAGGCGATTTTGTCGCGGTGTTGGGTCCGTCAGGATGTGGGAAGAGCACTCTGCTACACGTGATGGCCGGACTCGAACAACCAACAACGGGAAGAATTCTCCTTGACGGAGTTGATGTGACGCTCATCACAGAGAGAGACCTTCCGAAAGTTAGGGCGCAGAAGATTGGTTTTGTGTTTCAGGCCTTTCTCCTCATAGAGGACTTGACTGCTTTCGAAAACGTTGAATCTGTATTGTGGCCCAGTGAAGAGCTTACCAAGCAAAAACAGGAAGAGATGGCTCTCGAGGTTCTAAGAGAAGTAGATATGCTCGAGAGACGGGATCACTTTCCACGACAGATGAGCGGTGGAGAGCAACAGAGAGTAGCGATTGCGAGAGCCTTGGTCAACAGCCCACCGATTCTGTTCTGTGACGAGCCAACAGGGAATCTAGATTCCAAGTCTGGAGAAGGCGTAATGAAGATAATCGCGAAACTAAACAAGGAACGAAAGATGACTGTCGTACTAGTCACACATAACGAAGAGCTCAGTCGCTATGCGCGTCGCACTCTCCGAATGCACGATGGTGATATAAAATCCGATAGGTCATGACTCTCCCGAGTAAGCTCGCCCAATGTACTTTTGTTCCAAAGGTTTAGAAGTGCCTAGAGCCTGACCTATGCATCCTTCATGGATGGCGCGTACATATGAGATTCTCGGACTGCCAAAAAGCGGAGAAGCTGGCGGAAGAGAGGGCTAAAGAGGGACGCAACACAGATGCGACGAATCTATTCAGCAGAGCAGGTGATTGCTGGAAGAGATGGGAATCATTCGCCAAGGCGGCGAGAAGCTATGAGCGCGCCTATGAACACGCAATGTTATGTCAGGAGTACACTAGAGCCGCAGAATTGGTCATGGAAGCAGGCGAGACTTGGATTAAGCAGGGAGAATTTGAGAAGTTTGAAATTGACTGCCAGATCGCTTCTGAGGCATATGTTCTTGCAACCGAAGCAGAGCGTGACCCTGCTTTGTTCGTTGAGGGTGCCTTCTGTGCCATTCAGGGCGGAGATCTCGAGATGGCCAAACAGCTGATTCATGCGGCATCAGAAACAACACGTGGACAGCAAATGGAACGCATCAACCTGGCTTTGATGTTGAGTGAGTACGACTTTGGTGATGCGGATCGGTATATCGATGGCGCCGTCGTGAGGGTCCTGGACAGAGACGGAATACGAAGGACTCGAAGAGCATTCTCTCTTGTCTTTGCAGGCTTTGTTCGCACCTCTCTTGAATCAGAAGCCGCGGTTACTCTGGCGAGTTTGGCAGAGAGCACAGGGCTTGACACACACAAACTGAAAGAACTCGTTGAAAGAGGGATTGAGGAAGGGATTATTCCTGCGTTTCTCGATCCGGAAACGCAAGAACTTGTAGTTGATGCGGATCGCTTTGATGTGTCTAGCCTAGCGCGTCGCAAAGGACCAATAATGAGCAGAGACCTGGAAGACCCTGGTGCGTGGGACGTCGACCTTGAAGACTGACCAGTGCCACAACGGTTGATTTGGCGTCAAAGCGCCTCGATTCAATCTCAGCTGGAAGCCATCTGACAAGGAAATCTTTTTAGTACGATTGACTTGTTCTCGATTGACTACGCCACTCTATGCAGGTGTTGTTGATGGCTGAAGGGCTGAAATGGCTACAATGTCCCGTCTGCAAGGATTCGTTCAATTGGAAAGTCCCTGCGGATGCCCTGAAGGACGTCAAGAGATACCCGGTTGCAGTGGTTATCAAGCACAAGGATCACTATCTCGTTTGTTATCTTGACAGTCATCAACAGCTTGCAGACACTGAGGTTGCGGCTGCGCTAATTGAGGCGGAAGAGCAGTAGTCGGAATCGTACTCGCTCTTAGCTTTGTCTTTACGTATCCTATTCGACACCCATGCCCTCTAGGTCATTATCCAAAGCCCATTCCAGAACACGGGCAGCCTGTGCACTGGCCATTCCCCAAGTCTTCAAGTTTGAAACCAAGTCGCGAATGCCGCGGACCCAGTCAACGAGAAGGGTTCTAATCCGGGCCTTGATGTTCTCATCTTCAACTTCTCGCATGAAGGGCAGGAGCTTATCGACCAAACTTTGAGAAAGGACCAGAACGGTCTCAAGCCTCGCAATCCACTCCTCTCTGGGCAGGCCCGTCAGCGTTTGGGCGACAGACAGATGGTAGTCGTACTGCGTATCGTAGTAGCGTAGACGCCAGCTCAGTGCTTCCACTAGTAGAGCTCTGTGCGCCGTGCTCGGAGATGTCTTAATCAAAACCGTGAGAAAGCGCTCTGTCATCTCATCCGCCGTTTGACTTGCATCGAAAAACAGAGCCATGGCTTGTTGGTACTCTTCATTTGATAGATGCTGACATGCCTCATCATGAGATGCCTTGAACCTCTCAACGAGATCGCGTGTAGAGCCAACTAATGCGGGATCCAACAAGTTCTCGTCGATTTTCGTCATTCCCTGTATCACCTATCGTCCCTGAAGATGTGTGACTTCAACACTCAGCATTGAGTCTAAGCTCTCAAGCCACTTGGAGAACTCCTCAATCTCATTCCTCTGTGTGGATAGGAAGTATCCCTCATAGACACATTCTTCGGATATCGGGCAGAATCCAGTCGAGTGAACCAGTTCAAGTTTCCTCTTCTTCATCTCCTCAAAAACATATCTGCCAATCTCTGGAAAGCCATTGAGGGCCATCCGCATTCGGACAATCGAGATCTCCGGAGTGGAAACTGGAATGACTCTGAGAAATCCACTTTTGGTGCTGACAACCAGAACTTTGGAGCCTTCTTCAAGGCCTACGTAAGAGGCTACTCCAGAAATGTCAACTGTGCCGTCAATCACTTCAGTTACAGAACCTTCGGTCAGATACTTCAGATATTCCACCCCAGAGCTATTTCGAGATACTTCTCACCCGCGGGAGTTATCTCGTAGCCGTCGTCATCATCTCTAACAAGGTCAAGTTCTCTCAAGACAGTTATCCTCACATCAAGACATTCCTGCGTGATAGAACCAAATCGGGTTAGTTCGTCATCCAATCGACATCCTTGGTAAATCAAGCGGAGTACGAGCTCTCCCATTTCACCAAGGAGATTCCTGGTTGAATCTATTTCTTTGCTGATGTTAGATGCTGTCTCGTCCAATCCCATCTTGGCTTTTACGTCTCCACAAATGCCCTAAAAGTAACCTATGATGTCCTCTCTTCCCTCAGGTGCCGAAGTTAGTCCAATGGAGGTTTGTGCTTCATCTTATATTCGTCAGTAGCTTGTGTCCAATCAACAAACTCCACTGTTGGTGGACTTGAGGCGTATAGATCTGCCCTCTGTGACTCCAATGGACGGGGTAGCATCCCTGCCATTTCAGCCATGCACATGAGCTCATTCCCATGTTCTTGTGCAAGGGATTCTATCGGGCTTAGCCACTCTCTCCAATTTGGTGATCGAAGAAGATGATGGTCCACAATTAGTCGAGGGACTCTCTCTCCCAGCTTTCGAAGTGCCGAGATTGCAGTGTGAGCATGTTCACTGCTGAACGAGGCCAAGTAGATCGGAGGTCCACCGATAATCGTCAAATCCGAATTGCTAGAAAGGATGTATCGAAGAGTCTCGTCCACTACTGGCCCTTGGACATCCGGAGCAAAAAGGACCCGGTTGTCGGCGTGTTGTATTGTGCAACCAATAATAAACCCAAGTGGCGTGTCAGCTGGACCGTGAGGGAGCACAGAAGAAAATGTGATTCTCGTATCACCAAATTCAAACGTGGAACCATCAGCCCAATGCAACTCATTGACAATCTTGCGGACATCACGCTCGAAGTAATATCCGCGTCTTCTTTGGGATGGATTGATGTTGTCTCTATTGTCCTTGGCCAGCACAGTCTTATTCTCGAATAGCTCCTGGAACTCTTCCTTCGAACTGAAGTTGTACCTGTAGTTGGTGAATCCCGGTCTGACGTGGTCAAAGTGGTAATGACTAACAGTGACTATGTCTGCTCGATTTGCAGCATCATGAATCCGCTTCAAAGATGATTGGAGGGCGCTGTACTCTTCTGGATGAGGCTCCTTGCCTTGCCTAAAGGCAAGAGCAGCAGATGGGTCAAGCAGAATGCTCACACTAGGCGTCTGAATCATTGTGCACATGGAACGAACACCCATGCTTTCTCCAGCAATGGGGATTATCTCAATTTCATCAATGTTCAAGGCTTTGCCTCTCGATAGTATACTAGATGATAACCAGTTGATGTCCGTAGGAGTTCAGCTTCAAACATTGCAAAGTCGTCATCCATCTGTAGACAGGAATTGAACATGTACCAATCTGATGGTAGGAAAGACTCCTGCTTCTTGTGAACTTCTTGTGCTTTAAAGAGAGCCAATTCTCCCTCCCGATGGTTCTTGGAAAATGCCCCTATTTCGGCCATGCCTAGATGAATCAGGAAATGAGCCAGAAGAGAGCCATTTTCGTCTACGAGACGTTCAGACACGAGTCCTTTGAAAGCATAATTCTCCACAGACGACGTAGAGGTCTCTTCAATGATTTCTCTCCTAGCGGCCTCAAGAATGTGCTCTCCAGGTTCCAACTTACCACCCACCATGCTCCAAAGATTCTCGTAAGGAGGTCGATTTCGCTTCAGGAAGAGAAAACGCCCTTTGTACCTCAAAACACTGATCGCAATGGGGACTATCTTGGTCACTTATCAGACCTCCAAGAACGTTGCATTATCATCCCAGATGTCCATTAGCCACTCATGCTTTAAACATAGAGTAAGCGAGCGAAGATTCAAAGCCTGGCCGACATTGAGATGATGTGTGATTCGGGTTGGGTAGTCTTCCTGGAAAACTTCGGAGTAGAGTACTTTCTGTCATATGCCCTACACCAGAGGAGATTAGAGACCAGCGAGCCGCGATTGATACATTGAGGCAAGCACTTGAGCTGAGGGCAGACAATATTGGCCAGTCATACTCATTCATCGAAGCCCAAGGTTCCACGGGGAAGAAACAGACGCAATTGGCGGGTATATCAGATATCGATCTCTTTGTTGGACTTCGCGTGCAGGACTTTCAAGACATATTCATGAAAGACCCTAAGGAGAGACACAAACATGTAGGAAAGGTCCTCGATAGCCTGGTGGATGATTGGTTTATTCCGGCCGTACAGACATTGGAGGCCACGAATGTGCAGAAGACCTACTCACAGCATCCATACTTGTCTCTCACTCTAATGGGTCTTGACGTGGACATACTCTCTTGTTTTGATATTTCTGCAGAAGCTATCGCTAATGACGGCCCGATCACTGCTGTTGATAGGACTGTTCATCACTCCAATTTCGTTGCAGAGAATCTCACGCCTGAGAAGAGGGAAGATGTGAGGCTCCTCAAATCATTCGTTCGTGCTTGTCACGCCTATGGCGACGATTGCGCAATCGGGAGGATGGGTTTCACGGGTTATTCACTTGAGCTGCTAGTCCTAGACTCTGATAGCTTCGCGGACGCGATACGAAGGATTGCACGGCTTAGAGTTGAACCTTTGGATCCAAAAGGTCGAAGCGTCGAGAAGCTTCGTAGTATTCCCTCCTTCCGTGATGACTACATACTGATAATTGATCCAACAGATCACGGAAGAAACGTAGCGTCAAGTTTCGATGAGCGAGCGGTACGATGGGTTCAACACAAGGCGAGACAGGTTGAGGAGTACTTAGAGAGAGGAATCCTAGAAGAGAATGCTGAGATTCTTATTGAAGAGGCGATATCTGAAGAGCCCCTCCCAGAGTCAGTCCGGAATCATGCTCTCTCGTTCGAGTTCCTGTCCGACGCGACAGTCCATTATACAGTCCAAAGGGACAAGCTTTACCGTCTGGCCAGGCGCATCTCTTCGCAACTGGAGCGGGAAGAAACTGGCGAAGTTAGATTCGGCAGGTCACTTGCGGAGGTCTACTTCGAAGGTACAAGATTTGCTTTAGGGATATTTGTTCAGAGGGCGTCAGTCTCAGAAGACTACGTCCGGCAGGGACCCCCGGTCGAGATGAAAGACGCTGCTGAGAGATTCATTCAAACGCATCCTGGGGCGTTTGAGGATGCAGGGCGATTGTGGGCTGAAGTGACCAGGAAGTGGACTGATGCGGGAATGCTGGCTAAGTACATAATCAGACATCATTCAATCAAGGGATTGACTCTAGTTTCAGAGAAAACAGCAGTATCAAGAAAAGCACTGAGAGCACTCTATGAGTATGTCTTGCACGTAGAGAAGGACTTTACCACAGAAGAATGAAAGAGTTTAAGGAACTAAGAAACAGTCTCGAAAGGGGAGGAAGCATGCCAAGTCGCTCGATTGCATTCATTTCTCATCCAGAGCCCGGCCAGCATATTCAGCCATTTCCTAGACCACATCTTGAGTCATTTGAGAATCCCCTGAGAGCTCAAATGGCTGAGTTACATCTCAGGAACAGAGGGCTACTAGATGAGATGTCCGTCTTTGAGGCGGTAGAGGCGGACTCCAGTGATGTTCTCAGTGTGCATTCCGAGTATGTTCTGGACACAGCCATGCTTATGACAGATTTGGGATCCGGACAGCTGGGAGAAGCGGCCTATGCCAGCCCGGAACTATTGCGATCAGCTCTTCTTTCTACCGGAGGTGCAAAGCTGGCTGCAAATCTGGTCACTGAACCAGACTACATTCACTCGTTTTCTCTCATGAGACCTCCAGGTCATCATGCAACCTCATCAGCGTCTATGGGCCTCTGCTACTTCAACAACATCGCCATCGCAGCGAGAAGTATTCAAACAGAGGTAGGCATAAAGCGAATCTCGATAGTCGACATCGATGATCATTTTGGCAACGGGACCGCAGAAATCTTCTATTCAGACCCTAGTGTTCAGTACATAAGCATACACGAGTATGACTATGAGAGTCTGGGTCTTGGACATTACTATGAAGTTGGACAGGGGAAGGCTAAGGGTACAAACATCAACATCCCACTTGTTGAAATGAGTCAAGACGAGTCGTATAACTCAGCATTTGAGAGAGTAGTTCTCCCTGCCATCAAGAGTTTCAAACCGGAAGTGATTGGTGTGTCTGCTGGATTTGACGCACACTATTCGGATCCAGTGGGAAACATGAACATAGACTCAAAGACGTTTTGGTGGATTGGCCGAGAAGTGAATAGTCTTGTTCAGGACTTGAAGCTGCAGGGTTCTTTCTGGGTACTCGAGGGAGGTTACAATCCGTTTTCACTAGGACCCTGTATAGAGGCAAGTCTACGGGGCTTGGCGGGAGAGGAGACGCCTGAACTTGAAGATCAGTGCGAGAGAGTCATAAATCAAGAGTTGATAGACGCAAACAACGAGATAATTGATGCAGTTCTTGAGACTGTCGAAGTGTACTGGTAGTCGATTAGTGGTGAGAAGAAGATTTGCATCTTTGGGTGCCAAGGCTAAGATTTTAAGCGGAGCATCCTAGGCGCGCAAGAGCAGCATAATAGGTGAGAATCCAATGGCCAAGAAACGAAAGTCCGGAGGGCGCGCAAAAGGCAGCTCCGGAAAGAGCGGCGCGGTCCAATGCTCAAAATGTGGACGTGTCGTTCCTGCAGACAAGGCGAAGAAATACACAAAGAGAGTCTCATCGGTCGATCCGCAACTAGCAAGAGAACTAAGGAAGCAAGGTAGCTTCATTCCAGCGCGTCGAGTAACAGAGTACTACTGCGTTAGCTGCGCAGTTCACTCTGGCAGAGTCCAGATAAGACAGGCCAGCGAGAGAAGAACGAGAGGCAGACGTTAGAACTCAAACTCACGATGTCCGACCTGCTGAATACCAACCTAATGCGGAAGACACTTGCTTAGCTGGTAGGCCAAATGCCAACTTCGATAGGCCTTATTCGCTTCATCCAACTACTTCCTTCTGTGCCTGTGAGCAGTGATTTCACCCTGAGAGACCTCCCAGGTTCTGGAAAGAGAATAGACATCCTATGTCGAGATTTGGCGGCATGCTTCGATTGGGGACCAACGACTTGGCCAAAAGAGAATCTTGAATTTGTCGCGCTATTTGAAGACAAGCTAGCAATCACCATCCGATTCCCCTCAGAGAAGACTCCGTCCGGGGAAGTAGAATGGGCCACCGTAATAGCCGATGCACTAAGAGGGGTGGAATATGATTTTGTGTCGGTTGAACCGACAAACCTCTTGAACGTCATTCTGAAGCTAAAGAACGAACCGCAAGGCAACCTGTGGATCCTAGATGAGTCTGGGAATCCACTAGATGATGTTCTTGGCCCTATTCTATCGTCGCAGAACAGTTTTATGCTGGGAGACCATCAGGGCTTTGATTCTCGGGACCTTGAGACCTTCGAGAATCAGGAGATTGTTAGCGTCTCTTTGGGAGATCTGAGCTATCTGAGTAGCCACTGTGTGGCTGCAATAATCTCCAAGATGGAAAGGAGGGTTGCCTGAGTGCCTGAAGACAAGGAAATTGAAATCTCCAAAGCCATGACAAGATTGGTCAAGAAACTGACCAAGGAGATGCTTTGGATCTACATTCTACGATTGCTTCAAGAGAGACCTCACTATGGCTACGAGATAAAGGAGCTTGTCACAAAGAGGTTCAGTTTCTCTCCGGCAACTGTTAGTGGCTATGCCATTATTTATCGACTAACGAAGGATGGATTGATTGAAGAGCAAAGAACTGGCGACTCTCCGAGAAAGTACTATGGCATCACAGAGAAGGGACTTTGTGCAATGAGAGAAGCAAAGGATTTCCTAGGACGCACGTTGGAAACTGTTTTTGATATTACTGAGTAGGTCCCAACTGCTTCAGCGAAATTCCACCTTTTCTAAGAGGTACTCACTTCTTCGCGCGACCTCTTCAAGATCAACGCTAATCTTGTGGCTTTCTCTCTCAATCAGTATACTCGCAGTACATGTCGCAAAGATTCCGCTGTCCAAATGGTTGTAACCATTCAGCATCTGAGAAGCAAAAGCTGCGAGGAACGCATCACCTGCTATGGTGCAGTCCCGCGCAACTGATTCGAAACTGGGAAAGATGACAAAATCAGATCCATCGAATAGAATGCTCCCCTTTTCCCCCATCGTCACTACAGCAGTATCGCAGCCATTCTCTACAAGCATCTCAACGGCCACGAATAGGTCGCTCTGGCCGGTTAGAGCTTCTGCTTCCTTCTCATTTACTTGGATCTGATGGACCAAACCCACAATCTCTTCCAACAGGTCATTGCCACCAACAAGCTCAATCTTACCACCATTGGTCGTTTTCTGGAGCAGCCCTCGCGGATCAAGAATTATCCTAGCATTAGTAGCTCCTGACAACCAGTCGATGAATTCAACATCAATCTCCCTGTGACTTGGAGTCATAAGGACTATTCTGGATTTGAGAAGCTCGGCAGGAAAGTCCGAAATCCGAATTCGATTGGCGAGCCCAATGACCTGTAATGATTCAGAATCACCATCACTGTAATCTACTTCAAATCCGCCGGTTGCCTTTGAAGGTAAAAGCACTGATTCTGCAAATGGGTAGTCACTGAGATCCTGCAAGAACTCTGCGCGAAAGTCATCGCCAAGGCATCCTACAATAGCGGCTTGCTCAACTCCAAGATGAGCAGCGACTCTAAACACATTGGCTGCCGATCCAGAGAGGACTCTGTCTTTCGTATCAAGCAACGGTGACACGAATCTGTTATAATGAGGGTTGCCTACGACAACCAAGTCATACGTTATCGACGCTGTCACTCCTTGGCTCCCCTATGACCTTTCTGGCGTATAGCAAACGTTGGATGACCGTGATGTGTGATAGAAGCCCGACTATCACCACGCATAGCGTGAGTATGTTGGTTATCGACAATACATCAATCATGAAGACCGGGACTGAGGCGGAGTATCCCATCCATCCATCAACGGGATCCACCATAAGCAGAAGAATGCCGACGAATGTCAGGATGAGCTTCTCTTGCCGCTCGGCAATTCCCACCGAACAGTCGTCCATTCCGCCAACAGATTCTGCTTTGGCTCTTGTGAAGCTGGCCATGACCATACCAAAAAGAGCAAAGTAGCCCCAGACCCAATGCAGGAACTTCTGGAGAGAGGCAGCGGGCCCCAACATAAGTCCAAAGAGAAAAAGGAACTCAGCATATCTGTCAAGAGTGTGGTCTAGAGTGGCACCAAAAGGTGAGCTCATGTTGTTCGCCCTTGCAACGGCACCGTCAAACATGTCCAGAATGACTGTGAATACCATCGTTAGTAGGCCAAGTAGTAGATCTCCGAAATAGAAGAACCAGGCCGTGAGGATTGCTATAGCAAGAGTGAGCACGCTAATGGCATTGGGAGTTATCCCAGTTTTGGCGATTACTCTTCCAATCGGCATCATCATTGCCTGATAGCGTTCTCGTAGACGACCCAACATCGAGTTCACATTTCCGGCCCATTGGCTGGGGTCGGCAACTTCGTTTCGTTAATAAACGTGTTGAGAAGGGCTTTCGTTTACCCTACCAATTCCAGCGCGTCTGTTATTCTACGAATAACCCAATCTCTTCCGAGCATGTTGATGAAAGGTGCAAGACGTGGACCAGACTTTCTGGATATAAGAATTCGGTAGAGCACAACGAATGCACGTTTCTCTTTTAGTCCCAATTCTCTTGCAATACCGAATACTGCTGATTGCAGGGTTTCATCGTCCATCTCTTCTGCTCGAAGCTTCTCGAGAAAGCCTTGGAGAAACCTAATGTCAAGCTCAGTCAGCGTTTCTATGATGCTGCTAGGAACCAAGTCAGGGACATCAACACGGTCCCGATTAGAACCAAACTCTTGTACCCACTTCAGAGCTCTATCAAGCCTTCTTCGGATATTGCGACGAGACTCTGCCGAGACGGACTCAAGGCTGTACTGTCTCTGGATAGCATATTCGCTTCGACTCATCACCATGTCTGAACCAATCACACTTTCAAGCTGGGACATCACAATTGCGAATTTGAACGGGATATTGGGAGTGAACTCCTCTGGCACTGCACCAGACAGACATAGTGGATACAGCAACCTAGCCAGCTCATCATCGATGGCGCTTTCAGCGTCTATGCCATAATATGTCCGTTCAAGTCTCTCAAATTCGTCAGTCATGTCCGGAACTTTCTCAGGCATAATGTTGATCGCTCTGTTGAGATCTGTCTTCAGCATGATGAACCTGTAAAGCTCAGGTGGTGCAATTGCGGACCATCGCTTCGGGATGAACACAATACCCTCCGACGAACTCATGTCCCGCCCCCCAATCCGAACCCACTCAAATGGCACCTTCACAGGGCCCTCCCATCCAAACACTCTTCGAGATATCTCTAGACCAGAGTCATAAGATCCTCCTTTGACAGCATGGTCTTTCCCCGCAGGTTCACATGTCACATCCAGCACATGCCATTTGGCCGGCCAGTCTACTCTCCATGAAAGTTTGACGCGAATGGAATCTAGAGGGAGAGTGTTGGCATGACCACAAGCCGGACAGTTAAAGGAGACCATATCCTTCTCTGCGTCGTAATTCGTTACTCTGTTTGGGACGATCTCCCCTTTTGCACCAGACTGCAGTCGACCGCAGTCCGGACAAACAACTGTTGCGGGATACCAGCTTCTAATCGATTCAATGTATTCCTTTTGCTGTTCATCGTTGAAATCTCGTGCCACGTATTCAATTAGTATCTCCCGGATGGTATCTGTATTGAGAAGACAAGTACGTACCGCTTGCTTCATTTCGGGGGTTTCGTAGAGCTTGTGATGCCAAATGACCTCAGGATCGACTCCAAACTCCGGAAATGTTTCAATTAGTTCGTTGGCGTGGTGCTCGCCGTAACTCTGACAACAACCAAACTCATCTGGAACATCAGAGTAGGGAATTCCAGCCCACTCATCCAGGGAAAGCGAACTCGACCCAGGGAGCGAGCGCAACGGATCGAAGTCATCTACGATGAACAGCGTACAAGACTTCAGACCCCTTTCGCGAAGCTCACGCATTATAACATCGCAGATTACGAGCTCGCGCATGAAGCCTAAGTGAATCGAGCCGCTTACGCTTTTTCCAGAACTGATTCGATACTCCTCTACGTTGCGCTCGGCAACCTTGTCGACTACGTCACGTATCCAGTGAATTGAGTACTCATCGTCTGGGGGTTCGTGTGTCATTGGTCATCCAAACGGGACTTCCCCTGTCGGTGCTAAAGAAACTTGTCCTCAAACAGAGAACTCAGAGACACGCAAGTCAGTTCCACTATTGAAGATGAGATACACCGGGACAGCTGCAATAATCACTACTAACACCAAGGAGAGAAGCATTGTCACTATAGCTAATGGAAGGTAGAGAACAGACGGAACCGCAGCTTCAGGAACGAGGAGGTACACACTGAAGATTGTGGCAAACGCTATTGAAGGAATACCTGAGCCGAACCCAATGGCAACTCCTTCAGCAATCATTGTTTTAGCTACAAACGAGGGCGCTGCACCAATTGACCTCATAATCACATAGTCCCTGAATCTTCCAAAGACTGAAACTAACAAGTAATTCATGAGACTGAGAAAAGCGCTGATGATTGCCATAATCGGTAGCGGCTGCAATAGAAACCAGAAGGCTGACACAGTTGCCAAGTTGCCTTGCAGAACATCTTCTTGAAGGTATATACCTAGGCCCCGGGTTGATGCCATTCCACTGATTTGCGAAATCAGCGTCTCAGAGTACTCATCAAGCTGAACGAGGACCAGATTGACTCCATCGATGCCCCAGGCAGACTGCATCTCGGCCAGACTCATGAAGGCGGTCTTGCCTCCATTGAGAATCTCGAATGCTATGGCTCTGACTGCCAGTGAGCTTCCTCCGACATCGATACTCTGGATGAGCGGGTCTACAAACATGCCAGTTGCCAGCTCCCCACCTATCCAAGCTTGCTGCGAACCGTTGACTTGAGATCCCTCAAAGTACCAGTCAGATATCGTGCTTCCCCACTCGAGCCCTACAATCAGTGCAGAATCTGTTCTGTCCTCTCCAATCCGTTCATACATCTCTGTTGTTGGATTCCAGACAATCGCCGGATTCTCTATTACAGGTGCAAAATCGACCAGCCTTTGTTCAACTCTGACGACTCCCGGCATCTCTAGAAACTCCTCGACAAGATCTGACGGCACTAGATCTGAAGAATTCAGATAGCTGAAGCTTTCGTCAAGCAGTGTGCCACTCAGAGAATATGCCGAATAGTATTCATTCAGCAATGTCGGATTTCCGATGGCCACAACATTCTGACCCATTGACCGGACAATGTAGGCGTCGGTTGTAGTTTCAATGATGCCCCCACCAATCCATAGCATTGCCGCAAGTGAAATGCTCAGGAATAGAGAGACCATCGTCCGCCGAGACCCACTTATTCTTCGGCCCGTAGCTTTAGTAGCTACCTTGAAAGGCAGTCCAAAGCTGTCCAAAAACCCGGACTTCCGTACTCTGGAGCCAAGTTCTGGATTCATTGTTGTGATTGGTGATTCGTGAACTGCATCGTAGATAGGCTTCTGCGCAGCCAAATAACCAGCAAAGAGATAGATGATGACCACCAATCCAAGCTGAAGCCAGGGAAATTCGAAGGTCAGCCTGACTGCAGGCAAGACTGATGACAGCCACAGAAGTCCACCCAGATAAAGAGCCAGTCCAAAAACCACACCGAGGACTGTTCCTCCTACTAGCAATATCAATGCCTGGGCCATGAAATGGTCAAAGATTGTGTCCATGAGCGTTCCGATTGATTTCATCAAACCAATGTCCTTTCGACGGCTCACCATCTCCAATGAAATAGTACTAGAAACGACTACACCACCAAGTAGCAGAACCAATATCAGAGTGGCCCAGATGAAGGACTGGAAGAAGACACCAAGAGCTGAACTGAGCCCGCCGGAGGTCAGAACCGATGTTACATCCAGGAGAATATTCCCGAAGAGGAACAGAAACGTGGTTGTAGCTACAACACAAGTGAGAGTTATCATCATCAGTGTTGAGCGAAACGGACGTCTCTTCAGGTCTGTAGATGCATAGTCCTGCTGGGACATTCAGATCAATTCTCCGTTGGACATCTTCAAATGACGCGCACTCTCGGTATGGATTATGTCCAAATCATGAGTCATCACAATGACGGCCTTCCCTTTGGCGTTCAGTTGTCTGAGGAGCGACCTCACCATCTCTGCACTATCCTCGTCCAAGTTAGCCGTAGGCTCATCAGCAAGAATTATCGGAGGGTCGTTTGCCATCGCTCTAGCAATTGCGACTCTTTGCTGCTCGCCAGAACTGAGCTGCCAAGGCAAGTGATCAAATCGTTCCTCAAGGCCAACTGTGGTGAGTAATACTTGAGCGTCGTGTGTTAGTTCACCTATCGGCTTGGTCGAAAGCTGCATGGGAAACATGACATTCTCCAAGGCTGTCAGAGTGGAGATCAGATTATAACTCTGGAAGATGAACCCTGTATTCTGAAGTCTGAAATTCGAACGGAAAGTCTCGTCATAGTCTCCTATGGGAACATCCATGACGATAACTCTACCTTCGGATGCCACGTCGATTGCCCCAATGATATTCAGAAGCGTGGTCTTTCCCGATCCAGAGTGGCCAGAGATTACAACAAACTCTCCTGGCTTCACATCCAGGGTGACCTGTCTCAGCGCTTCAATGCGCCTCTTACCCAGTTTGAAGGTTCTTGAGACTCCCTCTAGTCGCACTGCACTCCTGACTATATCGAGTCCATCAAGCTCATCAATGTCAATCTCTTCATCTTCGATGTGACTTCCTAGTACTGTGTCTTCATCCATTGTTCTTGACCCTCTATGGAGATGCCTGCAAGTGGTCGTAATTGCGAATTCAGAGCCAATCCTCTTGAAGATAAGGATAGGGGTTGTTGAGCTAATGCACCAGTAGATCATGGTTTATTAGTGCGTCCCGGGCCCAATCCGATAGTATAAGTGGGCGCTCTCTTCCGAAGACCTTGATTGTACTCAGTATGTCCATTTGCACGAGCTGACTGGTGTAATAGCTAATCAGACTTTTGTCAACTGCTAAGGTTCTGCTTAGCTCGGCTTGTGTCATTCTTCCGTTTGCGAGCCCTTCAACAAGAATCGACCTTATCGTGGGATTTCTGGCGGAAGCAGCTAGTCTCAGAACAGAATCCTCAATTGAGAAGCTGCTCGGGAAGAAATGCCTAGTGTTCCCTTGCCTAATACTAATTACCTCGGCCTCCCGTTCCAAGCTGATTAGGTGGTATTGAAGTGCACCCATGGCGCATCCTAATGCTCTATGAAGCTCTCTTAGATGAATACCCGGACTGGCTGCTATTTCGTCCGCCACCCGGTCTCTAAGCTTCTTGTTTCGGACCTCCTCCCGCCGTTCAGTCGCGACAGTGCCAACGATCAGGAATAGGGCATATGTGGTGAGACTGTTCACCATCGTATCTGGAAAGAGAGCAAGAGTACCGCCACTTACAGTTGCTGTGACCATGTCAATCCGCATCTTGGATGTGGCCGACATTACGGGTTCAGAGGCCTCAGCCACCGCAAGCGTTCCGTTTCCCGGCCCTGCGCTAGACATCAGTATGGAAAGAAGACTGGTCATAACTAGGGCAGCTGCAATTGCAACAGCTATTCTACGGCCTATCCGTCCCATAGTACTGACCGTACAGGCATTCGGACTTTTGCACTTAAGTGCAGTCGTTGGAGTAAGAATGTACTACTATCCTCTTTGGGGGTAGCTGAGAGTTATCTTGAAGGAGCAATGCGGCCCGCCCACTGACATGCAGGACTCTTCCTCCACAATAAGCTTCTCATACTCGATTCGATTGAAGTCCGTTAGGTATTCGAGAACGGCCTCAACAAATCCGCGAAGGAAATAGCAACTTGGCTCTTGGCTTTCTAGACCTGAAGCGTAAGGATTCTCTCCAATCTCAATGATTGCCTCTTCATCTAGCCAGAGTTTGTATAGCTTGGAAATCCTGACATCACCAAATGGAACTATGAGATTCTCAAGTGCCATCTTGATGAACTCTACGATGCCCTTGAAGTCGCCAGGGGGTTTCTGTTTCCCTACTTTGAAGTACTCACGCTGTGCTTCAAGTCCAGCCAGGCGTCCTGCACTATAATACAAATCACGAATACGATCAGGAAACATGACGGCAATCCTATTGCCAAGCATTGTCCACGTCTTCGAGAAGAAAGCACGCATTGTCTGACGCTGCTTCAGCTTGCCAGTCCACCATGGCGGAATATCCTTTGTGTTCGACATCTGGCGGCCTCTTTAATGACAGAGACTGAGCAGCACGTGTTAAGTGCTTTACTGGGATTGACCTGCAAAACGTGGCTCAGTTTAGTCTAATATTCCAAACGCAGTTATCCGCACCAGTTGCTCGACTTGCTTCTTGGAATACTTTCGCTTGTACGTCCTTGAACTCTAGGATAGCTTCGATCATTCCGCTAAAGACCTCACAATATCCAAAGCCCCTCATGCCTTCGAGATTGACGTCCTGACACCATATGCAATCCTTGTCAGCAATTCGAACTGAACCCCTTGCAGTATCCATATCGACGTCTGTTGGCCTTTTGTTGTAAAGCGTTCTGAAGACCACATCGATTAGTTTCGCAACGTCCTCACGTGTCGTGACAGTCTCTTTGGTCTTCTCCACGATTTCAGAGTTAAGATAGACCTGGGACCCTAGCTCCTTTCCGATCTCCCGGAGTCTTTGATTCGCCTCATCGATACTAGAAGTTGAAGACAGCACTTGGTCAACAGTCTGTGCATACAAACCTAGCAGTAACGGATTCTCAATCTTGACCATTGAATGTAAGCCTCCTAGCTGTCTATCTTGTTTTACCAATCATTCGCATGCCGTACTTTCTGTATTTGGCAAGAATCTGAATCACTTTTGGATGTGCCACGCCAGTCTTCTCAGCGATTTGCTCAGGTGTTAGAGAACCATTGCATAGCTTGACAATCTCTATGTCAGGGCCTTGGATTTTGGAGAGGTCGCCCTCAAACTTAGGACATTTCACAAATCGGCCCATAGCTGCTTCTTCTGCGGCTACAGCCTCCTCTCCACCTTCTGGCACAGTCACAATCTTCCGCGACGCCGCCCATTTCAGAAGGTCGGAGACTCGCTCTGTGGACTGAAACATTGTGTCGGCTATCTCTTCTACGTTCTTGCTTCCATCGACAAGCATCAGAACGTCGAACCCGAAGTTCCTGTAGGCGGACTTCATCTCGCTGTATAGATCCGACTCAAGTGAAAGCGCTGACGCATACGCTTCGCCCCTCTCAGGAACAGTGGTCGTCGTCACTGAGAATGATTCTGGACTTGTCACTTCCGTTTCAGCAGGGGCATCAGCTGTTGCCGATGGTTCGGAAAGTGCTTCTGCTGGCGCGGGTTCAGGTTCAGGAGGTGGTGCCTCAGTTGCTGCTGCCTTCATAGCGATGCTTTCGAGAACCTGAAGATTGTCTTCAGCTGCATCTTCGAACTCTTCTGGAGGTGGTGGGAGCTCAACTCCTTCTAGAAGTCGTAGGACGTTTTTCGTCTTCGCGATTGCAAGACCCAGCTGCAATTCCGGAACGTATAGAACGGTCAGAATCCAATTTTCATCTACTGGAGACAGGACAACAAGACCTCGGTCCGTATCAATAGTCATGAGGCGCAGGTCGGACTTGTACAGATTGATGCTGTCCTTGACACGAGGAAATAGCTCATCAGGGAAAGCGAAGCTCACAAACGGCCGTCCAGCCTTGGTCATCAGTGAGTATCCTATCACTTGATCATCGAAACGAAGTTTCGAAAGTGCACGTTCCAAGTCCATGGACATTTCCTAACACCCTGCGCAATATGGAATAGGCCCGACCCCGGCCATTCACAGCTCTTCCTCAGATGGTGGTCTATAAAGGATTGTGGTGCTGTACTCTTCCGCGACGACTCTTTTTCGATTCTCCGAGAGTCAAAAACGATTAAGAAGAGCTGTATCACCCAACAAAGTGCAAGAGCGAGAGGATATTGGAAGATGAGAAACTTTCTGGGCGCACTAGTTGGCGCTCTAATGGGTACGTCACTAATTGTGGCCATTACAGGGCTCGCCCCACCCTCATATCCTGCGCCCCTCGACCTTGTATGGTTCGTACTAGCTGGAAGCGAATCACTGCTGCTATCAGTTCTAGATGCCGTTGATCCAACAAGCATGCTTGTGGGAACTATGGTCTGGATTGCTATGGGGGTAATCGCAGGGCTAGTCGCAACTTCTCGTTGGAATGTTCTAAGATCAGTCCTGTGGATGGGCGTCCTGGTGGCAGTTCTTGGACTTGTGTCCCTCTTCGCAATATCTCCAGACTTATGGTTTCAGGACCAAGCAGTAAGAAACACAGTGATTCTGTATCGCTTTGTGACAACATTGCTACTGTCATTGGTGTCTGTGCTAGGCGCATTGCCAGTAGCTATGGCGATTATTACAATCAGAAAGAAGTCACTAGCCCTCCCTCCAGGTAAAATCGAGACAATATGTGAATGCGGTGCGATCTTCAAGTCAAAGCCATTGATGTGTTCTGAATGTGGAAGGTTTTTGAGTGACAACCAGTCCAAATAGACCGAACACCGAGAGGCATCAGCGATCCCGGCTTATTCCTCCTCCCAATAGGCCACCAACAATGGATGCAACGCCAGGCCAGATGCTTCCTTGAAGTGCAAGTTGCATGATAATCATGGACTCGGTGCCGAATAGTGCGAAGAGGTCGGCATAGGGCTGAATTAGAAAAATCAGGAGCCAAGTCAGGAATGCACCGATGATAACGGCAAACAAGGATGCGAAGAGGCCTTCGAGGAAGCCCCTAGCTAGAAGCCCAGCGACAAGACCTGCTGTGCCCCATGTGACAAATGTGAGAACAGTTGTCTGGGTTGCGCCAAAGCTCAGGTGGCTTCCAAGATAATACGGATAAAGCACAGTCCCAACAATAGCCACCCGCAATTCTAAGTCGTTCACAGACAAAAACTCGGACACGAGTGCAGGTGGAATTACCTGTGAAGGTATGAACAGGCCGAATGTCAAGACTAGGAAAGCCATTACATATGCTACGACAAGTCCTACAATCATTCCAAGTCCTTGACCCAATGCATATCCTCCAGTGGTTCTTCTAGCTCTCAAGTCCTCTCTCAAGTGTTCACTTTTATGCCTATTCCATGGGAACTAAGCCTAGAACACACTGGAGGTCTAGTCTCTGAGTCGAATGGTCCAGGTGCATGTTCCGTCTCCTACAGCTTTGCACGACTCTTGATAGGCTTCTCCGTTGAATCCTCGCAGATCGAGAACAGCCTGAAACACTCCGCTTACAAGATTGCAATACTGGAGACCTGGCATGTCGGTGATATGGACACCTTCACATAGCGGACACTCTTCATCGCTAAACTTCACAGCTCGCTTGTCATCACTCAGCCAGATGTTTGTGAATTCTTGACCCGAGTTGACCTTGTAGGCGAGATGGAGGGTCGACGAGAATTCGTGAAATGCCTTTGCGTGCGCTCGGATCCTCTCCGCATAATCCATGAGCAGGTGCTCGCCTACCTTGTACCCCATGTCCAACAGCTTCTCATTAATGGCATCGACACTTTCGCTGCTCGATATCAACAAGTTGAGGAGCTCCCGATACATGCTCTGAAACAGGGGCTTAGCGACCTTCGGTGTCATGAATCTCCAGGCTACCTTTCCTCTGAAGCCCATTCCTTTGTTCCTCCATGATATCTAGTTGATTTCTATGATCTTTCGGATAAACCGTACGGTCTTGCCACGATAGGGTACGATTGACTGTAGTGCTTGGAAGTATGGAATGTCCAACTCGCCAGCTATATCATGAATTGTGCGGTTGCCATCACAAAGAGCAAGCACTTCACGGTGCTGTTTCTTTGCCTTGCTTAGTTTCCCCTCAAATAGAGGAACCTCAACGACCTCCTTCTGACTAGTCTCTTGTACTTCGGGACATTCTAGCGTGACAACATGTCTTGAAGTGCACCATTTGACAACCTCAAGGACTCGTTCCACTCGTCGGGCCAGAGATTCAGCGATCCCGAATACAGTCCGCTGTTCATCCACCATCAGAAGTACATCGACTCCCATGTTGGAAAAACCGCCAACCAGAAGTCTGTTGAGTTCACTATCAATGCTTGTTGCTTCTTGGTACAAATCACCCCGAAGGACCACACAACCATGGGAAATGGAAATCTCATCGAGTGGTATGTCTTCCTTCTCTTCGACGACAACAACCTCAGGCAGAGCTTCTTGAACAACTGATGCAGAGGCTTGGACTGCTGTTGCAACCTCTGTCATGGCGGGAATTATGCGGCTTGGTGGTGGAGGAAGATCCACACCCTCAAGTAGAGTGACCACGTCTTGCGTTCTCTGAAGCGCCAGACCAAGAGGAGAATCGGGGGAGAAGACCACTGCAAGAACCCAATTGACATCCACTCTTGCAAGGATTACGGTCCCCTCACTGGACATGACATTCATCAGTTTCAATGAGGAGGAATAGATTTCCATGGTTCCTTTGATTATCGGCACAGTCTCGTCAGGAAGTGAGAAAGTCAGGAAAGGCATGCCATCGTTGGTAATAAGAGCGTATCCATTAACTGATTCATCGTATCTTAGTTTAGTCAGTACACGCTCTAGTGCCAATCCCAAGACACCCTTCCGTTTTGACCGGCAGATTACCCGCCTAGCACTTGCCTTCGACGCTTAAGTAGATTATTCCGAGTAGTCTAGCGGACAGACTGACTACATATGAATGAAATGACATCTTGTGGGGTTGGATGGTCGCCCTCGGATGATGAAATGTATAGAGCAGCGACTGCATTGGCTAGAACTAGACGATCGCTCGGCATCAGATTCAGCAATGTTCCATAGATTGTCCCTGCATTCCAAGCATCACCGGCTCCGCAGACGATATTGGCATCCACACTAAACGCGGGAATCTTGGTGCACTCTCCATCCTCGATTGTTGCGGCGTAGCTTGGAGTGTGGAGATCCACGCGGACGCCGGTCTCCATGGAAATCAACTCTGCTGCAGGAAGCCAAAGACCGGACTCTTTGAATGTCTGCTTCCACCTGTCGTTTCTGTCGGATAGGGCTTGGGCAAACCATCCAACTTCATTCTCATTCACTCCAAGAATGTCTACCAGACCTTCGCACAGAACCTTTCTAGTAAGAGGTTCTATGATGTCAGGATTCCCAGAGGGATCTCCAATGTCCATGAAAGTCAGACTCTTTGCTGAATCACGAGCAAAGCCGAAGAGATTCTCAGCAAGAGCAACGGCATTCCTGTTGTGGTTAAGACATAACAACGCAACAAGTCCACAGTCACGGATTGCGCTTAGGTCGTTCTCGGAAAGGTCCTCAAACGAGAATTCTGCGGCAGATCCACTGTCGCTTACCATCAGATTCACTCTTCGTCCTTCATATTCAGTCTCAATTGAGACTGTGGAAGAGAGGGCCCCGTTGTCCTTTACAAGACCGAGATCCAATTCAGGGCTGACCAATACTTCAAGAATGGACGCACCCTTTTTGTCTGTCTTGACAATCAGTTTTGGGTTCGCGCCGAGGGCTTGCAGAGCTGACGCAGTGTTAACCGAGTTCCCCCCGCGAGAGATGATTTGAGACGTGCCGATTAGATTGCCGCCACCTTGTTCAGCAAGTTTCCTCAGGTCCGCCATGAAGTCCTCGAAAGAGCCAGTAATGACAAAATGATCTAGGAAGAAGTCAGGAAGAATGACGGGATATGGCACTGGTGGTGGGTCACGAAGAATCTTGACGAGCCGGTCGAAATCCAGCTCCATCCTCTCCGTATTATATTGCCCTTTCCGCACTAGACTTTTTTGAGCGCGGCCTTGACCATTTCGGTCAAACGATCTTCATCTATTCCAGACTTTTTGGCGACCTTGGAGATCTCCATGTAGGCCAAATCCTCGAGAGTTTTTATTCCGGCATCGACAAGCAATTGCGCCTCAGCCTTATTCACTGCGCGCAGAGACGATAGTTCAGCCACCGCATCCTCAATAGCCTTGAAAGGAACTTCCACGGACACACTTGCTGCAACTTCCTGGATGGTCTTGCTGAATTCTGTGAGGGCTTCGGCATTTTCAGGATGACTAGTCTTCCGACGAAGATCTACGATAACACCCATTCTTCTTGCCTCCTTCACCGTCAAGCCAGCCGCTTGAATCTCCGCCCTGCTAAAGCCGCGTCCAATCCTAGGTTGGCCGTCTCTAGGAGACTTCACGGATGGATCCGAAAACGAATCGTAGCTCATGTGCTAGTCACCTGACTTTGCAGCCGAGCCGGTGGTGCGCTTATTAGGCTTTCGAGATAGGAGCTGTTTCAGGGCTTCCGGTGGATTCGTCAAATCAGAAGTCCTCCAAGGAAGATTGGGACACAGACATGTAAGAGAGCATACGGTCGAGTTTGTTATCTTGTCTTTGAGAAACAAGACCCATCATCTTTATCATTTGTAGTGCATTCAGAGGCGCGTTTCCATGGAAGTGGTTGTTGAAGTATCCAAGAACTGGGTCTGCCTGCTTCATCACCTCTTCGACCCTAGGCACCCATTCCTCAAGCTCCTCCACGGAATATCGGTAGTTGTACCATGGCCTCTTCCCATGACCATGCCACCGGATGTATGTGAAGTCTGCTGTTATTCTAAGGTCGATTGGTAATTTCGGTTCGTCAACTATGACATTCGCGATTCCGTAATCTTCCAAGAGACCCCAGACTTTTTTATTGAGCCAGCTTTCATGTCTGAATTCGATTGCATAGCGAAAAGCCGGATCAAGTTTGGAGAAGAATGTCTCAAGACTGGCCATGTTCGAGATATCCCAGGGGGGAAGCTGAATGAGTAATGCTTCTATGCGGTCTCTAGCAGGATGCATAAGGGAGAAGAACTCGGTCAGAACGTCTCCTCCTTCGCCACGGAGATCCAGCTTATGGTTGTGTGTGACTTTCTTCGGAATCTTTGCTGTGAAGAATTTCCCCTCTTCTACTCTTTCTGTCAAGTGTTGAATGAATCTGGGAGTTGGCTGCGCATAGAAGGTTGAGTTAATCTCTGCAGTTTCGAATATCTGCATGTATTGTTTTAGAAGCGCTCCTGATCTCGAATAGAATGACCCTTTCCAATCATCCGGATAGGACCAGCCACTGCAGCCCAAATGGAGCCCCTTTCTCATCCCAAGTCAGGTTTGCTTAGAACACGTATCGGTTTGTATGTTACGATATGATGAATGAAGCCATGACATGAACACAGAAGTTGATAAGCAGGTGTGTGGCCTCGAAACTCGTGGTCGACGTGATCGCAGAAGATGTGAAGGCAGAGTTCAGCAATCTTGAGATTCACATGGGCCAATTCAGAGAGACGAAGTTCAAGATGAAATGTAATGTAACCTATGAAGACCAGCTTCTTGTTATGGATGGTGGAAAAAGGGTGGCAAGACTGCACGCCCGCAACATAGGCAATGTCCATCTTGAAAAGAAAGCCCTTCGAATCTCTGCCCTCAACTTCGAGATTGTCGAGGGAGAAAATGTAAGCGTTGTGACCGGATCTATTCAGGTGGAGTTTGGAATAGACACCGATGCTTGGTATCAAGAGCTCTGGGGATAAAGGCAGGGTTCATATACACCATAGGTTGCAGACGAGCCCCCGCCCTGTGGAGGTTCAGAGGAATGGCGGAGAGTTTCAGGTACATAGAGCTTCAACTTGTCGATATTCTTGGGAGAGTCAAAGCCATGACAATCCCGAGTTCACCACTCAATTCTTTGGAGGAACTCGGGACTGACACCAGTTTCTTGAACGGCACAAGCATTGATGGTAGCTCAATACTAGGCTTGGCTTCCGTCGAAGCGTCAGACTTGAGATTGGTCCCCGATCCTGAATCTCTCGTTGATCTTCCCTATACAAAACAACGAACGGCCGCCGCGCTTTGCTTCGTACGGGACAAGATTGAGAGCGAAGGGCAGCACTATCCAAAGGACTGCAGAGGTGCCTTGCACAGGGTTTGCGAGGAGCACCTCCCCGGAAGTCTCAGTCTCAAGGTTAAGGTTGAACCCGAATTCAGCTTCATAACCTTTGAAGGAGAGCCCTACGATGATGGAGGGTATGCAGATGTATATCCAGCAGTCCCAAGCTCAGACATCTTGATGGAGATTGCGGATGCAATCCAGAGAATGGGCATGCAGCCAAGAGTCATTCATCATGAGGTAGGCGAAGCCCAACAAGAGATAGAGCTTGATTTTGAAGACGTAACAGTAATGGCTGACAACATCATTCGCTTCAAGGCTCTGGCGAGAGCAATAGCACTTGCACATGGCATTGACGTCTCATTCCTGCCAAAACCGTTTGCTGGTTCTGCCGGGAATGGGTTACACTGCCACCTTCAGCTATGGGATGGGAAGAAGAATCTTTTTGGTAGCGAAGGCACCAGTAACCTGTCAGAGAAAGGGGAATGGTTTGTTGCAGGACTCCTAGCGCATTCATCGGCACTGACTGCAATCGCCAATCCAAGCATCAATTCATTCAAGCGCCTGGTACCGCATCATGAAGCACCCGTATACAAATGCTGGGGACCCATGAACCGAACAGCTTTGATCAGAGAGCCGTTATTTAGCCAGCCGGAGAAGGCGGCTATTGAGTTTAGATCTCCAGACCCGCTTGCCAATCCGTATCTTCTATTCTCAGCTATAATAGCTAGCGGGATGGATGGAATCAATCGCCAGCTTTCACCTCCAAGCCCCATAAGCAGAGATGTCTTCCAGCTCAGCGAAGAGAAACTACGCAAACTCCGTGTTGAGATGTTACCATCCTCATTAGATGAGGCAATTGATTACCTAGAGAACGACAAAGTCATCAGGGACGCCCTTGGCGACCACATCTTCGAGACATACGTCAAGATCAAACGAAAAGAATCTGAAGATTACATGAGAGGGAGCGTCACAGACTGGGAGTGGCGTCGATACCAAGACATCTAACCTTCGAAGTATGCCTTCAACCTGTCAAATGCCTCGTCGACTGCCTCCGGTGTCAGAGGTCCGATAGAGAGTCTGATGAATCCCTCACCTGACGTGCCAAACACACTTCCAGGCAAAACAAGAACCTCAGCGGTCTGCAGAATATCCAATACTAGTGATCTCGAATCTGTACATCCTTTCACCCTTGGAAACATATAGAATGTTCCTGCAGTCCGCACCGTCTCTAACGCCTCAATTTCGCTGATTCTAAGGTATGCCAAGTCTCTAAGGAGCTTCAGCTTCTGAATTTCCTCATCTATCTTCAGAAGTCCACTTTTTAGAACCTCAAGAGCAAGCATCTGACCAGCTGTTGGAGCACAAATTGTAATTGTATCCTGAACCTTGAGGAACTCCTTAGTGAAGTCCGGAGGTCCGACAACATATCCAACTCTCCACCCACTCATGCCGAAATCCTTTGAGAAGCTACCAAGTGTAATAACATGTTTGCCAGCATCTCTTCGAGATCGAGGACTATAATGAATAGAATCATCGAAAGCCATTCGCGCGTAGGTTTCGTCGGTAATAAGCCAGAGATTCCGGTCAATACAGATGTCTGTGACTGCATCGATGGTCTCTCTGTCGTACACGGCTCCAGTGGGGTTGTTGGGAGTGATCAGAAGCACTGCACACGTTCTGTCATCTATGGCAGCTTCGATATTCTCTACTTCTGGCTTGAAGCTACCGTTTACAGGGACCTCCTTGACATGACCGCCAAAAAGATTGACGGCCATTAGCGAATTGAAATAATGTGGGCTTGGGATTACGATATTCTGACCAGTCAGCATTATTGTTAGAATAGTCCCAGCGAAGGCCGAGTTTGCTCCCGTCGTTACAACGAGCTCAGTTGAGGGGTCCACTTGAAGGCCCGAATTCTGTCGGAGGTAGATGGCAAGTTCCTCTCTCAGTTCTACCAATCCTGGATCAGGAGTGTATCTATGTGCAGAGGGATGCATTATCCGTTCTGTCAATATGTCGAGACAAGGCCTAGGGGGTATGTGTCCAGGAAGACCTTGGCCGAGATTGAGGAAGCTAGATGCACCAATGTGTTTCTTGGCTGCCTCCTGTAGCTCTGCAATTGGTGGGGGCATTATGTCGCTCGTTCGAAATCTCATGCTTTAGATTCTCCAGTCGTTCAACTTCTAGAGACTAGGTGTCCCTCAAACTGATAGAATTGGAGGTAGGCTGCATTACTGATAATGACTTCGATAGAAAGCGTTAAGAGCTCCTCGTTTTGGTGCGACTTTGTGATATAATGAGTCCGCATCAGAAAGGCAGAGAAAAAGTAGCCCGAGCAGCAGCCCTATCGGTAGGTGCAGCCACACTCTTGACCATTCTGAAGTTAATTGCGGGCATAATAACTGGTTCCCTGGGCGTACTTTCAGAAGCACTTCACAGCGGCCTGGATTTGATTGCTGCAGGCATTACATTTCTTGCTGTGCGTAAGGCATCCGCTCTGCCTGATTACGATCACCAGTACGGACACGGCAAGATTGAGAATTTCGCTGCGCTTGCTGAAACAATCATCCTTTGGCTAACATCCGCGTGGATTGTTCTTGAGGCAGTTAGAAGAATTCAGTATCAGGAATGGGTGGAAGGCAGTGTCATCGGAATTAGTGTTATGGTAGTGAGTATCATAGTAACAAGATGGCAAAGCAGTATGCTAAACCGAACTGCATCGGAGCACGGCAGCCAAGCACTTGAAGCTGATGCCCTCCATTTTGGTGCTGATATGATTAGCTCCATGGTCGTTCTAGCTGGGCTTGGGTTTGTGTATCTAGGCATTCCGATTGCTGACCCCATTGCGGCCATTGGAGTTGCTATTGTCATAGTTGTTGTATCGTTTCAATTGGGGAGACGTGCGTTCGATATTCTCGTTGACAGCGCGCCACAGGGACTTAGGGAAAGGATAGAGGAGAAGGCATTGGCAGTTGATGGTGTTCATCACTGCAAACGTGTAAGAGCGAGGATGTCGGGCCCAGAGCTCTTCATAGACGTTGTGCTTGCAGTAGATGAGGGACATTCAGTGAGTGAAGCTAAGACAATTGGCGAACTGGTGGAGAGGACTCTCGAAGATCTAGCGCCGAAAGTGGACGTGGTAGTTCAGCTTGAACCAATAGACTTGCCGAATGCGATTCTCGAAGACAACGTGTATTCAACCCTTCAGCAGTTGGCTAGAATGCGGTCAGACATCAAGAGCATTCACAATGTTAGTGTTCTTGTTATGATTGAGGGAACGCACATAATTGCCGATTTGGAGATGGATGCGACTCTCACCCTAAACGAGGCTCATCAAACCTCAGAAGAGCTTGAGCATTCTATCAAGTCAAGTATACAGTCAATCTCTCAAGTCACTTTTCACTTGGAGTCTGCCGGAAACGAAACTCCTGCACATGATATTACTGCGATAAGCGATGAGATGGTCCAGCAAATCGAAAGAATCGTTGAATTGGAGACTCCAGCAGAAGAATGTCATGAAGTTAGAATCAGTGAAGACAAGCATGGATTAGTGGTGTCACTCGAGTGCGAATTGGATGGAACGGCGACTCTTCAATTCAGCCATGAGGTTGCCGATCGTATAGAGCTTCTGGTCAAGAGGGCCTTTTCAAGGGTGAATGAAGTTATAGTCCATGTAGAGCCTCGTTGACTCAAAGTTAATAATCGACCCAACCCTTCATGAAATGGGGTTCTAGTGTAATGGATGAGGAATGTGAAGCGAAAATCCTGGGTTCTCCAGAGGCGAAAGTCGTACAAACCAAGGAGGTAGACGTAGAGCAGCCCTTGCTAGTGTGCTGTTTCCCTTCAGCGGGAGTTGTGGGAACAATCGCGGCCAACACAATCATCGAGCAATTCGATATGGAGGAGATTGCTCATGTCAGATCCAGGTACATGCCTTCAGCAGCAGTCTTCATGGACGGCAGACTGCGTCATCCTTTCAGAATCTACGGAAAGCCTGAGAGGAATCTTCTCGTAGTGACTGCAGAGCTTCCTATTGCTGAAGATGGACTCTACTACGTAAGCTCGGCACTTCTTGACTGGGCAGCGAGCATAGGTGTCAAAGAGACAGTGATTCTTGATGGAATCCCCGTGCAGGGGATTCCTCTGGAGCGCAAAGTCTTGTATGCCGCTGAAGAGGAGAAGCTTGCGGATCTGGAAGGCGACGAGCATTTGGAGATTCTGCAGAAGGGGGTCATTTCGGGAATCGCAGGTTCCATCTTGACAGAGACACTCTGCAGAGCCATGATAGGATTTGCTTTGTTGACTCCCGCAATCGCTGTTGTTCCCGATCCAGAAGGAGCCATATTGCTGCTTCAGGCACTAAACAGACTATATGACTTTGGTGTGGAAGTTAGCGAATTGCAGGAGAGTGCCGACAACATCAGGAAAAAGATGGAAGAAATGGCACAGCAAGTTGATGGAATACGCAGAAGCCAGACAGGGGCTAGCCGGCACTCCGACGCTTATGAGAGAATGTTCGCTTGAGGAGACCTAATCAGAACAGGTATCATAGGCTTCCTTAGCGCCCTCTGCATTCTTTTCGCCCACTTTGCCGGACCACTTCTCAGTTATCACTTTCTGAATGGTCTCCAACTTCACTAGACCTGTAGCCTTCGCAAATGCACCCAGCATTGTGGTGTTTACAACAGGCAAGCCCGCAACTAGAAGCCCATGTTTCAGTGCGATTCCAGTGCCATCGTAGGTGTAGACATGCCCCTTCGGAAGATCGATTTCGCTTGCACTCTTCGGGGAATTGATGACTATCTTCCCACCTTCTTTCAGTCCTTCCGCGACATCGATTACATCAATTATCGATTCGTCAAGCACCGTAACGATATCTGGGGTGTACACCTGGCTTCGGACGTTGACCTCTTCATCAGAGATTCGAGTGAAAGCTCTCACAGGTGCCCCTCTTCTCTCGGCCCCAAAATAGGGGAATGCTTGCACCCCCTTGTAACCATCGTAGTAGGCAGCTTTCGCAAGTAGTTCGGCGGACGTTACGCCACCTTGCCCGCCGCGCCCGTGCCATCTAATCTCAATCATCGGCATTGGGATAGCTCCTTGTGATCTCCCTCAGTCAACCTGACGCCGACATCGGCAAGACAAAACCTTTTCGCTGTACGTTTGCTAGACCACATGAAGAGGCTGAGGAATGAACATTCTGTTTGTGTGTACAGGGAACACAGGTCGTAGCGTCATGAGTGAGGCAATCTTCAATTCGCTGGCAATCGAGAATGAAGACATGCACGTAGGACGAGTTCACGCGCAATCGGCCGGTGTGAATGCTAGCATGGGAAAAGAACCAGAGAACCTTGCTGTGGAAATAATGGCCGAACACGGTATCGATATCAGACAGCACACCTCAAGACCAGTTACCCTCGAGCTTATACAAGATTCAGATTTGGTTTTGACACTCGAACAAAGACACAAGGACATCATTCTGGAAATGCTCAAAGACGAGAATCAGGACATGCGTGACAAGGTATGCACATTGACAGGCTATGTAGGGGAGTCAGGAGATGTTGAGGACTGCTATGGTAAGGAGTTTCAAGCTTACAAACAATGTGCGGACAGACTCACTCATCTCATCACCAACCTGATCAGGAAGCTCAGCCAGGAATCCTCGTGTACCTGAGAAGGCTGGCTCTAATCGCCAATTCGTTTAAAGAGAGTTTTCGCAACTCCTTCTGCCGAGTTGGCTGCCTGTTGGAGGCCAACTCCCTCCCCTGCAGTATCCGTCCCCACGATGTAGAGACCTTCTATTGGGGTCTCAGGACCAGGTCTATCTAAAGCAGTCTGGCCTGGAATCAGTGCAGCCCTTGTGGCGTATGACACTTGAACGTGTTGCATCTCAATGTGGTCAAGTATCTCGGGATGGACAATGCGAAGAACCTTTTCTCTAACTTCCTCAACTTTGGCCTCTCTTGTTTCATCTTCCCGAATGACTGTAGCTACTCCAACAAGCTCCTTGCCTTTGGGAGCGCAGGAGGGATCAAAGCTCGACAGAGAGATGATCCATGTATTTGGGTTGGGGTGAACGATAACTCTTGACTTGCGGTCACCAATCACGACTTCACTCAGACCAAGCCATATCGTCAGGCCTTTGGTGTATTTCATGTTGGACCACTTCTTGAAGAACTCTTGGTCCTCGGTACGGTCTGAGTCTACAATTCCTGGCATGAACCATAACGGAATGTTGCTAACAATGAAGGGGTGTTGAAACTCACGACCGCCTGCAACGAAATGACTAACCTTCCCATCCCGAGCAACGATTCTCTCCACTGGGACATTTAGGACATAGTCACCACTGATGGCATCTACAACACGTTCGACTAGATTCTGCATTCCCCCGATGACATATCCTTCATCATATTCACTAGAACCAAAAATCAATCTCTTTGCAGAGCCAAGTTTGGATGATTCTTTATCGGTATCCTTCAGCGTGCGCAAGGCTTCGTATGCGGAAGCTTCGTCTATTGGCACACCAGCAGCCATGAAGATTGCACTCTGCATCACATCAAGTATAACCTGGTTATCGGCGCCCCGTGACATCATGAATTCGAGAAAAGTGATGTCCTTGTACTTGCGCATTTCTTCCAATTTCATAGTCTTGATTCTAGCACCAATTCTTGCAAGCCCAAGTCGACCTCGAAGATCGGTGAGTGGCCATCTCAGGGTTTCGCCTATGGTTGATGGAATTGTCCCCACCTTATCGTGGACTCTGAAAAACCATCCTTCATGTAACACAAACTCGGGAGGAGGATCCAAGTAGGTACGCAGAAACCTAGTAAAAGCTCCGTGTTTCACTCTGGTAATGACATGCAGGCCTTGATCTACACGAAAATCGCCCACGCGATAGCCGTGCCAAACTCCACCCAGGCGGCTCTCTTTCTCAAGAATCAGTATTCTCTTCCCGTTGGCCGAAAGAGCAAGGGAAGTGAGCAGACCTCCTGCGCCAGCACCAAGAACAACTGCGTCGTATTTGCTGACATCAATTTCGTCAATGGAGGTTTGTTGCATGGCCTACTCAGCTCAATGGGACTGAGTTTCCTACTTAAGGATGACTCAATATTTCTGGATGTCTACTGGCTTTGCTATAGCTGTTCAACACAGCGGGATTCACTTGACGATCGATAGGCGGCATCCACAACTTTGTGTGCGGCGATAGCATCCATGAAGTCAGGACTTGGTGCGTTGCCCGATAGGATTGCCTTCAGAAACGAGTATGATAGAGCCGCATATCTCTCGCTGCCGACCTCAGTCAATACCTCAACAACGTCTGGCGATAGCTTCTTCTCAACAAGACCAAGATGATTCAGAAGTGTTGATCTCGTTTCGATCTCGGAAACACGTACAGGACTCTGTCCCTGAAGCTGATAGTCAAGGAATCGTTTCTCGGACTCCAGGGCTATTCCCATGTACCCCTTTTCGAAGAAGAACTCGATTCTTCTTTCATTTGGTCGTTCGACCCAGTGCCAGATAGAGTCCAGAGTGCTGACGGCTCCATCTTTATGAGTCATGATGAGTGAAGCTTGGTCTTCCACTTCTCTCCCAGCAAAGAAACCAATCTTGGCATAAACACTCTCAACATCACCCAGAAACCATTGAAGAATATCTATGTCGTGAATACTGTGTTCAATCAAGGTTCCTCCGCCCGCGATCGATCGGTCGCCTCGCCATTTGGAGTAGTAGATATAGTCGACCGGAAAGCGCTGATCATCACGAATATGCGCCAATATGGGTTTGCCAAAGTCATGCTTGGCCAAGAGATTCTTCGCGTAGAGCAGAAGCTGGTCCAAGCGTAGTACCAACCCGACGCCAGCCATGACGCCAGCATCCTTTGTTACCATAAGAAGCTCTCTAGCTTGTGGAGTGCTATGAGCAAGGGGTTTCTCGCAAAAGACATGCTTGCCAGCCTTCGCAGTCGCTTTTACCATATCGCCGTGTTTGCTAGTGGGGGTGCACACGTATACAATGTTAACCCCCTCATCATTGATTAGACCCTCATAGTCCTCATAGACGGTCTCAACTCCGAAGAGTTCAGCTGCTTCTTTGAGAGACTTTGGGTCGCTGTCACAGAGCGCAGAGATTTGAACATTGACCAGCCCAGCCTCAATCAGAGAAGAAATACCAGTAAGATGGATCCTGCCTACGTTCCCAGTTCCTATAAGCCCAAGCCCAATTCGTTCCTTGGTCACCGGCTCTCCACTACCGGAAGTGACTTTGGTTTTGTTCTATTTGAGTCTTCTCTGAGATGCATCAAGAACAGAACCCGGGCAATACAATGGAATTAATATACAGTCTCACTTGATTCGAACAAGCGCAGAATAACAGGCCAGGTGGTTCACGGGTGGCTTCTGAACAAGAACGGCTCAAACAGGCAAGAGAAGAGCTAGGCAAAGGAAACAGAGAAGCCGCCGCCAAGATTCTGATCGAGGTTGCTGACAAGCTGTCTGGTCAGGGAGACTACAAGGGAGCAGCTGGAATCTATGAGGAGGCAGCCCAAATCTATCGTGAGAACTACATGGCCGACGAGTGTTTTCAGAGCTTTGACAATGCAATACTCATGTATGTGAGACAGGGATCCGAGCCTGAGACCCTAAAGGAGATTGTCAGAGTAGCCAAAATGGCTGCCAACATTGCCGAAGAGGCAGAAGAGTTCAAGAGAGCAGCAGACTATTACTTCCGTGGAACAGACTTTGCTACTGATGAAGAGAAGGAACCTCTTCTCATTGGTGCAGCTGATGCCTTGGAGAATCTTGCTGACGTCCGGGAGGAGGAGGGTAGATTCGAAGATGCAGTCTCTCTACTCAAAAAGGTAGGGAGGTTGTTCTTTTCAGTTCAAGATGAGGAGCTCGGAGAGAGGATTTACGAGCGAGCAATCAAATTGGCACATCAATGGGCTGATACCGCAAAGGGAGACAAGGATTACGTATCTGCTGGGAACGCACTAGCAGAAGCTGCACAAATCATGCAGTCGAGGGGCGAGTCGCCCGAATCTCCTCGGCTTCTTATGGCCGCTGGGGGGCTATACGAGCAGGCAGGGCTTCTGGAGAAGGCAGGAAACATCTATGATGCTGCCCGAGAGGCCTATGTAGCTTTGAGAAATACCTCAGCCAGAAAGATGGCCATGACTAAAGCTGCAGAAGCATATCTGAAAATGGAGGGCAGACAGGAGATTGTAGCTCCTCTACTAATGAAAGCAGGTGCACTGTTCAAGGAGTTGGGGAGTGTCAAGGCCAAATGGGCGTACAAACGGGCGAATGAAATCTTCCAAGAGCTTGCTTCGAAGGCTGCCAAAGATGGTGAAACAGAATCTGAGAAGACGTATCTCAGATACAGGGCAATGTGCCTTAGGGAGTGGGGAAGCCTCGATGAGGCTGAAGCAGTCTACAGAACCGTTATTGACTACTTCCTAACCCAGGCAAAGAACGAGGCAGAGCAAGGAAACAAGGAGAATCAGGCAGTTTCCTTGGAAGAGGCCGCGAAGGTCTTGCTTGAATCGGGTCAGGAGGGTGAAGCTAGAACACGTCTCGAAGAGGCTCTTGGCATATACGTTGATCTGGCAGAAGAGGCTGCAGAAGGAGAACAGCCTGACGAAGCCTCAAAACACTATAGCAAGGCTGCAACATGTGCCATGAATCTTGGCAACAATGAAAGAGCTGCCGAATTACACGAAGTAGCAAGTGAGAAAGCTCTGAGGGCAGCCAAACTCTACGAAGAACTTGATGTCGGCGAGTTGGCTGTCATCTGGATAAGGACAGCTGGCATGGAAGCACTGAAGACTAACAATCCGGAGTTCGTTGACAAAGCTATTGGCCTATTTCGTCAATCATCTGCCGGCTTCGAGAAGATAAAGGAACCACGAGAGGCCTTTGAAGATATCTTCACGATTTTCGAGACTTTGTTCCTTCATAGACCTGATGCACGTTCTGAAATATCGGCAGTTCTTCTGGACGCAGAACAAATCTCACGACACACGCGTGATGACCGCCTAATGGTCTTGAGTGCGATTCTCATTGCATTAGACAGTGGAAGTCACGTGGCTGCGCTTCTTGCACTGCAGGAGAGAGAGGAAGAACTAGCAGACAAACGAGATAGGATAGTCAAACTGATAGAACAGTCGAAGTTGGTCAGAAAGACCGAGACTGAAAAGGCCAAAGGCCGCACACACTGGCTTTACAAGTGAAGGTATCATCCGAATCCGACCCGAAGTACCAGAGATCAAGCAGAAGCGTTATCACAACCAAGTATCAACGCATTAGGTGTGGAACGCAATGAGTGTATACCAAGACAGGATTAGTCTTCAGACTAAAGGCAATAGCCACATGTTAGACATAACAAATCAGACGGAACGAATTGTGAGTGAAAGTGGTTTGCGGTCGGGAATCTGTACAGTATTCTGTGTTGGTTCGACAGGATCCATCATCACAATCGAGTTCGAAGGTGGGCTGATAAAGGACTTTCCAGAAGCCATGGAGAGAATTGCTCCAGAAGGCGCATCGTACGAGCACGAATTGCGATGGCATGATGGAAACGGGCACTCTCACGTAAAAGCCTCGATAATCGGACCGAGTCTTACCGTTCCGTTTACAGATGGCAAGCTTACTTTGGGTACATGGCAGCAAATCGCGTTTGTAGATTTTGATAGCAAACCAAGAAGTAGAAATCTTGAGGTCACTGTTCTGGGAGAGTAGCTAGAATAGTTCTGGTTCTCTGTCTAGGTCCCATGAAAGTTCTCTTGTGCTTGAAGTGGGCGTTGATTCACGTATCTTCAGCGCCAGATAATGAATCCGAAGAGCCCGTCGAAGTCTATGCAGGTGGTATGGGGCGTTCCATCCAGGAGGACCCGTTTTGTAACTTATCGAATCGCAAAAATCTCGAATCGTGTCCAGCTCTTTTTTTACGTGAGCCTTGATGTCCTCGAGGTCGCGATCGATTGTTAATGCAGAATAATCATCTGACATCGTGGATTCCTCTATCAGAGGAACGGTGAAAGATGAGCAGATAACTAGGAGTATCACATGGGTATTACTACAATCTCATCGCAAATTGCGCTTATGCTTAACACGTCTCTTCATTTCCGTGCCACAAATTGGACAGTCCATTTGACGAGTCTCTTTCTCTTCAACTTGATTACAGGCAGGGCATTGAAGAAACCATTGACGTCCCTCTTTCATCTGACCCTTGGGGTCAAGAACTTCAAGACCGAGGTAGATCGCTGTGTTCAGGAGTGCCAGATCGGAAGACACGACAACTATCCCCCCTTCGAGTCTCTCAATCTCAAGAGCATAGGCAATCAGCTCAATGTCTGCATGAGACAGGACAGGAATGTCCCCGGATTCTTCTGCGGCATCTTCAACCTGCTTGAGTGACTCTCTTCCTGGCGAACCAATTCGAAGTCGTCCTAGACCAATCAGGGTCTCAGTCCTCTGGCGAGTCGGCCGATTTCGAATCTCGTCGAGGATTCTGTCGGTTGTGGCAAACATAGCTTCAGGTTGTTGCTGCGTCCACATAGAGAACAGAGTGCCTGCATCAACAATATAGAGTGGCGCCATGAAATGCACCTATAGAGTCCTTGGGACGAGCCTTGTGTTGATTCGATCCCAGTAGTTGTCGTACAGCCTAATAAAACGGCTTACGCTATCTGACTTCTTTATCCAAACAGTTTCACTGGGTTCTATGATATACTGAACCTGCCCATCGACTACTGCGAGACCCGGAGCGTCGGGCTTGTCCAATTCTAGTTCAACAACACACCAATCGGGTATCACGAGAGACTTGAGTTCAAAACGCGGAGGGCACACTGGAACGAATATGAGTCCATTGACATCTCTAGCAAGGATAGACCCCCCTGCGGCGAGGGCATATGCTGAAGATCCTGTGGGTGTTGCAACCATAGCTCCATCAGCACGTCCATAGTCAACTAGGACACCATCAATACGAACTTTGAAAGTGAGTAGACGGCCAGGGGTACGAGAGACTACATAGACCTCGTTGAGGGCATTCTCGAAGACGCGGTCTCCGACACCGGAAGATAGGTTGGAATTCTGAATCACAATGCACTCACCTGAGAGAACCTTCTTCAAATCGTCAACAGCGTTCTCAGTGCTACTTTCTGTCAGGAAACCGACCTTTCCGCGATTGACGCAGAAGAGAGGTTTCTGCCGATCACTTAGCCTGGAAAGAGTATACAGGATGGTTCCGTCACCGCCAACTGTGATGACAAAATCTACATCGAATTCCTCAATTTCTCGGGTCTCCGCTTTGCCGTGGGCCATCTTGCAGGACCTGCTGTCAACTTGAACTTCGATGTCCTGTGACTGAATAAACTCGACAAGGTTGGTTGCAGTCTTTTCAATCTCAGGCCTTCCAGGACGACAAACGAGACCCACTGCTCTTTTATCAGACAGTATCGAAGGATTGTCCTCTATCAAGAGATGGCACATCCAGCCACACCCTCCTTGCAGTTCCCTTTTACTCTTGTTGTTTCATTGTGTCACAAACGATGATGCTTCTGAGTCCAAGTGAGACGGTAAAGTATATCTTTGAGTCAGAGTGTAGTCGCACGGCGTCGTCTGACGAACAGAGGAGCACTGGTGGTTTGTTTGAGCATCAAGAAGACGGTCGTGAAGAGCCTGAAGCCCGGTTCTTACTTTCTTATTGAGGAAGAACCTTGTGTAGTTGTAAGCATTGAGAAGTCAAAGCCAGGAAAGCACGGATCAGCAAAGGCCAACATCACCGCAAGAGGTCTATTCGATAATCGAAAACGGAATGTCATAATGCCAGCCGATAGAATGGTAGATGTTCCGGTCATCGACAAGAGGACTGCCACGATTATTGCGGATATGGGTGAGTCACTCAGTCTGATGGACTCAGAAACCTATGCCACTTATGACATACCAAGACCAACTGATGAGGACATTGCAACCAAGATTGAACTTAATGCCGTTGTTGAGGTTTGGGATGTGATGGGTCGGATGAAGGTTGTGCGAGTCAAGAAGGATTAGAGCTGAAGTTTCTTCGAGCGCCAGCGTCTGAGTGAATCCAAACCATTTATCACCTACATCCACAGGACCGGTTTCAATTGCGAAGGGATGGTTCTGATGGGTTCGATGGAGAAAATCGATAGCAGGGATCGTAAGATACTGTCCATTCTCACTGAGGATGCAAGGAGTTCCCTGAGGAATATCTCAGCTCAAGTCAAACTAAGTCCAAGTTCTGTGAGGAACAGAATCAAGAGATTGGAAGATATCGGCGTCATAGAACGGTTCACGATTGATGTGGATCACCGACTGCTTGGTCTTGAAATTCAAGTCGTAGTCCTGGTGACCTGCAAACCTGGCTCATCCGAAGAACTTTACGACCTTCTAAGTGGGTATCAACAAGTCACACAAATCTACTGGACAGCAGGCCCCGCCAACTTCATCCTAATCGTTAGGGTCAAGGACATGATTGAACTCTCAAAATTGTTGACCGGTGAGATAGAGAAGCTGCCCGGAATCGAGAGGATAGAGACTCATTTTCTTATGCCCCGGTCATAATACTGACTGGACATGATTCACAGGTGTGCGAAAGCACTCTTTCAATATGGATCAATTACACAACAATCCCAAGAGAGCAGCAAATGATGATTGATGAATTCGGTGTAGAGTATTTGGAATACACTGCAAGGACTGGAAGTCTATTGCCACGCTTTCGTCGGAGCAGAGAGGCATGACAATCAGGTAGACGCCCAAGATTAGAAAACCTTCAAAGCATTCCCAACTAGACGCTTCGTTGTGCGGATATTGCTATCTGAGATACTCTTGGCTATCGGAGTCTTCTTTGTAGGTCTTCTAGTGTGGGCGGCCGTCGCTTTCAAGGGATGGAAGAAGAATCTCCTGACTGAATTGAAGCAACACAGCCTCGTGCAGTCCACAGCACTGGGACTAATGGAATACGCACTAGTGGGAGATGGCCCTGTACTGCTCGTTATTCACGGTGCTCCCGGAGGTTATGATCAAGGTCTTCTCGCGATGAATAAGTGGACTGATGAAGGCTTTTCAGTACTCTCCATCTCAAGACCAGGTTACTTGCAGACCCCCATCGAAACGGGACCAACATTGGAGGAGCAGGCAGATGCTGTTGCGGCATTGTTGGATTCTCTGAACATCACAAAGGTAGCAGTCCTTGGCGCTTCAACAGGCGGGGCCGTTGCACTTCACTTTGCCTTACGTCATTCAGACAGACTCTGGGCGCAGGTAGTAGTCGCAGGAGTAAGTCAGCCTTACACCATGAAGACGAGTCAAAAGAGGTCTTTTCTCAGACGCGTGATCTTCTCGAATCTGCTCATGGACATTGGAGTCTGGCTGTTTGATGTTGCTACACGATACCGTCCAGTATTCTCATTAAATGAGATGTTCAAGGTGAATGTTGCCTTGGAATCGAGGGAGAGGAAGAGATACGTAGCGTGTGTCATGAATAGACCAGGGCAAGTGGAATGGTACAAGAGATTCATCAAAACAACGTGCCCGCTCAGTTCCCGCAACCCCGGTCTGGCGAACGATGTAGAACAGCTGGCAAATCTTTCCCTTAAGCAAGTCGAGAGAATACGTTGTCCGACGATGATCATACATGGAACAGCTGATGGTGAAGTGCCTTTCTCACACGCGGAGTACACGTCCTCCTCAATTTCAAACTCAATCCTCTACGGACTCAAGGGCATAGGTCATATTGTATGGCTAGGAGACCACGTTGATCAAATGGAATCGGACATGTTTGAATTCCTCAAGGAGCATGAGCCATCGACGTTTTGATTTCGATGAGCTGTCAAAAGCAAGACTATGATGGTGCGGAGGGCGAGATTCGAACTCGCGAACACCTACGTGATAGGGATCTGAACCCTACGCCTTTGACCTGGCTTGGCAACCTCCGCAAGTACTCGGAAGCGGGTTCACTTGACAGAGCCTTTTAACAATATCGTACTTGGCTCAATGTTGAGCTGTTCGAGACGCTCTAATCCGCCTCCTGAGTTGCTCCCAATTCCCAATCTTATCAACAAGGTCGGGAGACGAAAGCGCTTCCTGTGGGGAACCGTCAAAGATAATGCGTCCCTTGTCTAGTACAGCCATAGAATCGGTCCAGTTCTCAATGAAGAAACGATTGTGTGTCGTAAAGAGAATGCTCAGCCCCTCTTCGCGTAGATCTTGGACGATCTCAGCCATATTCGTGACCATTTCGAAATCAAGTCCTGTGAAGGGTTCATCAAGTATTAGGATGCTGGGTCGCATCGCAATGATACCTGCCAGAGCCACTCGTTTTGCTTGTCCATGACTCATCTGGTTTACTGGCCTATTGATGAAATCGCACATGCCAACAGTATCGAGAGCCCAGTCAACTCTCCTAGCGACCTCGTCTTCAGACAGTCCCAGGTTGCGAGGACCAAACGCCACATCTTCCCAAACGGTCGGCGCGAAGAGCTGGTCATCGGGGTTCTGAAACAGAAACCCTACTTCCTGTCTCATTTCCCAGAGGTTTTCCGGATTCACCATGCGATCATAGACGAAGACTTCTCCCTCTTTGGGCTCTAAGAGTCCCATTATGATCTTGAAGAGAGTAGTCTTCCCAGAACCATTAGGCCCCACAATGGCTTTCTGCTCGCCCACATGAAGCTCCATGTAGATGTTCTGGAGTGAGAAATTCTCGTATTCGAAACTGACACCGTTTACATCTATTGCACAAGTCATACGAATATCGCTCCTATTATGTTTGGAATCAAGATGGCATACGCGACAACCAGAAGCAAAATCATGACAGGCAGAAGGACATCAACTCGTCTAAAGCCGGAGATTCTGAGCGTTGCTCCTTTGCCAAAACCTCGTAGTGACATCGAATCGTATACACGAGCACTCCGGTCGAAAGCTCTGTCGATCGTCGTCCCTACTAAGAATCCTATCGCCTTGAGTTTACCTAAACCGCTTCCCTTCTCATATCCACGGAGGATTTGAGCATCTTGCATTCGTGATCTCTCTTCCATGAAGAGCGGAACGTAACGTAGCATGATTAGCACAGATCCAAGAATGGCTTGTGGGACTCTAAATGTCCTCAGGGCGCCTATGAAATCCGTCAATGTCATGTGAGACAATGCGGCAAGGAATACAAGCAAGATAGTCAACATTCTGAGACCCAAGAGTAGACCCAGTAATACGCCTTCAGAGTAGGCATTTATTGGACCCAACGGGGTCATCAGGGAGAATGCAAGAGAGCTGCCATAGAGGAATGGCATTAGGAGTACCCAGAACAGAATGATGATCTCGAACTTGGTCGCTATTGAGATCACCCGCCGCCAAGCAGTCCCAGCAATCACGCCTCCAGACAGGACGAGAATCAGAATGACGCCCACAACTGAAATGCTGTATTGCAGTGCGACCAGAACTGAAACGGCAATGGCTGCCAGGAGCATCCCTGGAGGAGAGAACGGAGTCGGTGAACGTCTTCCTTCTCCGAAAGGAAGCAGGAACTTGCCAGTATTTGGATTTGTGTCGTGATGATGTGACGCCCTTCTAAAAACAATAGCTGCAAATCCAAGCAGAAGCAAGATGCCGATTGAGCCTGTGAATACGTCAGCAATGGAACTTTCCGCGAGAAAGGACCACAAACCAGCATACCCGACTTCAGGCTCAGGGACTCCGGCAAACTCGAACAATGCCCATTCAAAACCATCCGGATTGACGGAAGCAAGACCCGTCATTATTGCAAAGACAACAAGAATGATGGAGGCTGCCACTGGTACCATTATCTCTTTCGGCCTCCACACTGGAATCTCGTCAGCAATGGATTCGCCGCCGTCTGCCTTATCGTCCGGTGATAAATCACCAGAATCGATTGTCTTCCGTTCTGACATCAGTAGTATCATACCCGGATTCGCTTTCACAAAGTAAAGCAAGATGATGGATGTGAGAACTGCTTCCCCAATGCCGATGAAGAAATGGATTGCCGTGATTGCGATAAGCGCCTCTGTTCCAAATCCATCGACTGTGAGAAGTTGGAGACCCAACGTAAATGCAGCTGATACTGTTACAATGAAGGAAGTGATTGATGCTGCTACAACAACGGCTCGCTCTTTCCTAACGGTCTTGATTGAAGCCCTGTAGAAAAGGACTGCAAGACCATAGCCTAGAAGAGGTGAGAAAACCCCCATATTGAAGAAGTTGAGGCCCCAGGTCAGTATACCTCCGTCGCCGTAGAGTGCCTGAACGAATGTTACGAGGGCCATAATCAGCATGGCCACCCAAGGGCCTGTCATGACAGCTAGCAAAGTAGATCCTACTAGATGACCACTAGAAAAGGGGGGAACCGGGAAATTCACGAGTTGGGCCGCGAAGATGACTGCAGCAAGCACACCCATGTAGGGGACGAGCTTCTCATTGAAACGCTTGCTGACAACCTTGAAGGAGACATAGAGCATGGCACCGCTAACAACTAGAAGAACGATTTGAAGCCACAGCGGCACGATTCCGTCAGGCACATGCAATCAGACGTCACCTTCCCCAACTATTATCAGGATGTTTGCTTTATACGTGTTACTTCTTGGCAATTCGTGTTACTATGTTGCCAGAATGTGTCACAATCTTGAGGGAGAGGCCAAGTGGGATGAAACTCAAGCGATTTGGCGTGTCTGTTCCAGAAGACTTGTTGGAAAGATTCGACGTTCTTGTTGCGAAGAAAGAATACGTAGGCAGATCAGAAGCGATACGCGACGCAATGAGGCTGTTAATTTCTCAGGATGAATGGGAGTCGGAGCAAGGCGGAAAGAGTGCCACGCTAACCATAGTTTACAAGCACAAGCCGAGTCTTATGACAGCACTTATTGAATCACAACATGGGAGCGATGTCGAGGTAATCGCAACGACTCATGTCCATTTGTCCCACGCCTACTGCCTCGAGGTCATGACAATGAGAGGGTCAAGACACGGGATCGAGCAGCTGGCTTACAGGATATCAGGTCTATCCGGAATAACATTCTCGAGACTGTTCACATTCTCCTTGCCTGATGAGGCAAATCACACGCATTGATCCCTAGTTCACCTGCAACTTGGGCCTAGCTGACGGATGTCCGCGTTCTAAGATATCCAATGAAAACAATAGCTGTGATCGCTCCGCTTACTCCCAGAATCAGATATAGAGAGTAGTCACAAGTCTGGCAAGGAACTGGAGTAGATAGAGTGTCAAGACGCATCCCGTTTGCAGAATACAGAAGAGTCCATCGTTCGCTCTCAGCTACAAGATAGAAGATCAATCTCCATACAATCTCTTCAGTTCTGTCGACTAGAGACCCAGGAACTAGCACGATTTCTTCACAAAGACCCCAATAGTGGCCATCGTCGCTGAAGAAATCTGTTGCATCGTTCAGAATGAGAGAATAGTTTTCAACGGCAGACTGAGGGAGACTATGAATCCATTCTACTGATTGCCGTGACACATCGAGGCCAATCACAGAAATGAAAATGCCAGTGTCATTCAGCTGCACTACTGAGTAGCTGTTTGCTGTAAAATTGGCTTCGAGGTCTGGTCCAAACTGTCCCAAAGCTTCCCAAAAGACTGTGCTGTTCTGACCTAGCAAAACTGTTAGACTGGAGTCAGTTCCGAATGCGGGTGCCTCTGTGATGAGATGACTGAAGTTCTCCGGAACTAGACGTATCTCCTTGTAGTCTATGTTGATAACTGGATAGGTTGACTGAGCACTGGAATAGGTCACCAATGAACAGATCAGTAGAGCTGTCAATATGGAAAGTGCCGCAAATCGAGTCATCAGCATGTTAGGCTGCTACAGCCCTTAACAACATTGCCCAGCCGGTAACATGGACTACCTGTAATGATTATTGTTGCCTGACGGAGACTCTGTTGGAATGAATGAACTTTAGGATCTACTGTAAAGCTCGGAGTGTCTCAATCACCCGGTCCATATTGGGACAGCCTTCGCCCTTCGACTTCAAGACCTCGATGTAGCGAATGACACCAATCTTGTCAATCACGAAGATTGCTCTCTTGCCATATCCCTCATTAGGCACAATGCAGTCGTATTTCAAAGTCGCATCACCGAGTGGAGCGAAGTCCGAAAGCACTGGAAAACCCAAGTCACCGATTTCCTCAGCCCATAATCTATTGCTCTCAATTGGTGCCATGTTCAAGGCTATGACTTGAGAATTCAATTCCTCAAAGACGGAGAGGTTGTCAGCATAGAATCTGAAATGATCCTTACAGCCAGTGGTCAGCTCACCAGGATGCAGAGCCAGTACTACATTCTTCCTACCGCGATAATCTGACAACATGACTATGTTGCCATTCTCGTCAGGAAGTGAGAACTCTGGTGCCATTTCTCCAACATTAAGGCAAACATTCTGTTCACGCAACAACATCCTCTGAACACCTCGTTATTCACCAAGAATCAAGGTTCAAGACCTTATCAAGTTAACCATTGTTAATATCCATCGGAGCCATCTGCTGCCGAGAAAGAAGTGCTAATAGAGAGGCGAATCCCCCTCAAGATTGAACATACAATGACGTTTGAAACCGATGAGATTGCGGATACTGATCCCAGACCAAAGCCGCCCTACGCTCGGATTACACTTACGGTTGTGGTGACTGCGCTGACAGCACTTGTGCTCTCCATTTTCGGGTACATCCCGCTTGATCCTGTGACTGCAGTTATCAGTGGCTGTCTAGTCAGTCTTGTCTTTGTCTGTTACCAGTCCTACTACTTGAATCAGGTCGATAGAAGTAGCATAAATCCGTAACTCAGATGGCGCCAAATAGGAAGCGTACTTAGACGCTTTGGCCCGCTGAGATTTGCTTATTAGACGCCCTTGCCAGCCATTGTTAGCTCACATTTGCTGTGAGAATGGAGGTACTGAGATAAATGTCTGCTAAACCTACGGGCGTTTTGATACTCGCAATACTGCAGCTGATAATAGCCATCCTCTGGCTTGCACTGGGTGCGCTCCTACTAATGGCAGGAACTGGTACACTACTTGACATAATTCTGATGTTTCTTGCGGTCTTCCCAATTGTGCTAGGTGTAATCGGGCTGATACTATTCTATGGCCTATACACCCTGAAGGGGTGGGCCTGGCTTTGGGCCCTGATAATCAATATCTTAGGTATTCTATCAGGGTTGATGGGCAGTCTAACTGACATCGTTAACTTGCTATCACTGGGATTAAGTGTCGTAATTGTCCTCTATCTCCTTATGCCAGCTACCAGGGCCTACTTCAAATGAATGTAGAAGCTGAAAAGTGCAGAGGATCACAAAGCAAATTGCATCTTAAGGTGTAGCACTGGGATTCGGAGTACCTGGTCCGGGTCCCTGCTACATTCTTTCTTGTTTTCCTCGTTGTAAGAATAGATCTCTAGGAATTTGGCAGCACCAAGCATTATGACTTGACGAGGAAGTCCTTCCAGAGGCTAGCAAGCAAGAGAGATTCCAAACAAGCGTCCTCAGGAGTTTTTTATCAAACAGCAAGCTTACTAATGCGTTGAAACTATACCTATTATTTCAATTAGGCGAGCTCCAGATGACTTTTCATGACACTCGAACCCTCAATACAAGAAGTCCCAAGAGGAAGAGCCGCGATCAGGTACGCATACATCGTCTTTTCGATTGCAGTTACCTCATTGACGGCCTTCGTGCTCTCTATAGCTGGCTATATCCCATTGAATCCAATCAGTGCGGCAGTAACCGGAGCCGGTGCGGGATTGGCTCTCGTTATTTTCCAAATCTACTATGTAAGCCGGATTGTAGCCATGAGCCGGCGCATTAAGCTAGACGCCGGACTCGAGTAGCTTCACATATTGTTCAATCTGTTCGACACCCCTCAAAAGACGCAATGAGTTCCTGTGAACGATATCCTCAAGCTCTTCTATGGAAACCCCACGGAACTCAGCCAGATTGTCAAGCAGACTCTTGAGTTTAGATGAAGGCGGCACCCATCCTTCGCGGGGAATCGTATCCACCTCAACAAGGAGTGCGTCATTAGGTATTTCTCTAACTGCATTCTTGATACGATTCGATGCTTCATCATCCCGATATTCTACGAAACCTTGACCCACCGTGAAGTAGTAACCCCTATCTGCGAGCTCTCTCATTCCTTCTGGTTGCTCGTAGTGACTATGCATGATGACTCTCTTCAGATTGTAGCTACCAAGAATGTCCCTGGCGTCTTTGAAGGTTTCATCTCCTCTCACGTGATTGTTCAAGATGAGGTCATGCTTCTCCGCTGCGGCTAGGAAGAACTCAAAAAGCGCCTTCTGCATGTGTGGCTCCGCTTCAGCAGGTGAGTGCTTGTAGTCAATTCCAATCTCGCCAAGCATTCCGACCTCATTCAGGGGGATTTCGATTTCATCCAGTTTCTCGTAGTGCTCATGAGCGTACCATGGAAGAATCCCAAACGCAGGGAACACGAAGTCGGATCTCTTCGAGATTTCAAGGGTCTCGAAGTATGATGAAATGTCAGTCGAATTCGCTGCAACTAGCATTCTGTTCTTCTCGATATCTGCCAGTGTTTTGCCCACAAGCTCAGGGTTGTGCCATTTAGAGTCTATGTGGAAGTGCATGTCTACGAGCATTCTAACCACTACCTAGAGTTGTGTGTCGAAGGGTTGAAATGATAAGCCTGCCTCACAGCGCAACACTCAGAGGAGCAGAGAGTGGAGAATCAATATGGATTGGTTTCTTCAGAACCACAGTCTCATCTCCGTTTTGTACTTCATAGTCATCGCGATTGTTGCCCACCTGTTGACTCCATCTGAGTACGACTGGAAGAGGAATTCTATCAGCGAATTGGGAGCACAGCAGTATGAGAACAAGTGGGTGATGCAGATTGGTCTGGGTGGTTTCGGACTCATTCTAACCATAGGCGGCATCTTCAGACTGCTCGGACTTGGCCCGACTTGGTTCGTCGAGGTGCCAGTTCTGGTCTATGCTGGATCCCTAATACTCACTGGCATATTCTGTACAAAGCCGTTCGTTCAATCAGAAGACTACTCCAAGAGGGAAGACAAACTGCACTCGGTCTTTGCCAACCTGACCGGCATCTCGTTCTCGGCCGCTGTGGCAGTACAGAGCATGGTATCTGAGGAATTCATCGGATTCGCGCTCAATATTCTTGTACTTGCAGCCACATTGCTGCTGGTTTTTTCATTTGGGAGGTCCGAATCAAAGAGAGGCATCTTCCAACGAGTTACCTTCATTGTTGGATTCCTTTGGTTGATCTTTCTGTATTGACGAGGTTTGACCAGTTATTAGCCCGAAATGTGTGCAATCCCATCAGTCACAACAGGCGTATCCTTGCTGTCCACGGCCAAAAAACGAAATGAATCAAACCCCTCCTCAGTCGGTGCGTCAGCATACACACGTGTCGTTAGTGTCTCACCCATGAATACAGGATTTGAGAACCTCGCGCTCAAGAATCGAAGACCAGTAGGATCTCCATCAAGGACGCTGTCTACGATTGTCTGCGTTGACATTGCCAGAGTGCAAAGACCGTGTAGGATTGCTCCAGGAAATCCAAGCCGACGCCCCACTTCATCGTCAGTGTGAAGGGGATTCAAGTCTCCGGATGCCTTTGCATACCTTTTGCCTTGATCAGCGGATACCACAGACGTTCCCTCAGTAATCAAATGTCTGGTGATCTCTTCGAATTTGGGAGGCGTGGCTTTCTTTTCACTTGTGCCGCCTTTGGTAAGGGCAATGATTCGGAACGTCATATCTACGAGCTTAGTATCTTCTCGGGTGAGACTCACAATCATGTCAAGCGATTCATGCCTTCCTCGCGAGACAATGTTGGCTATCTCTGCGCTTGAGTAGACTATGTCACCCGGCCGCACAGATTCAAACCAACGCATTTCTTGCTGAGCATGGACCACACGAGAAGGATCGGCCCCTATCTCGTCGGGATCTAGCCAGAGTTGTTGGAGAAGGTCGGGCAACACGACAACGGTGTAAAAGGGGGGCGCTATGATTTGCCGGCTATCAGAGTGCGTGAACCGCGTATTGGTCTCGTTAGTAGCAAGTGCATAAGCCCTGATGCTATCGGCGGTCACATCGAGCGGCGAGCCGCTGTACATCTTGCCAGCAAAATCGCGGTTGAATTGTGATTCAGTCATTGTAATTCCACCGTTCTTCGAATCAATATGAATTCCATCACAGGCCATCTTCTTCGTTGTAGATTGGGCAACTCCTCAAAGAGATTACAGAGCGACTAAAAGCTTCCGGAGAAGAATCATCACCTAGCATCGTAGTTTCAGAATTGATATAGGGAGCCCTTTCCTCGACTTCGAGAGGTGTCGCACTTGGAAGATAGCGAAAAAGGACATTATCTGGAAGTCAACGGAATAAACATGTACTACGAGGACCTCGGAGAAGGACATCCATTGATACTCCTCCATGGAGGGTTTGCTTCTGCTAGATTCCAATGGGGATTGCATATCCCAGTTTTCTCAAAGGAATTCAGAGTTATAGCTCCTGACTGTAGAGGACAGGGAAAGACAGACAATCCAGATGGACACTTCAGCTATAGATTGATGGCAGATGACATAGTTGGCTTGATTAATGAGCTCAATCTAGAGAGACCATTCATCTGCGGCTATAGCGATGGAGGACAAATAGTCCTAGAGATCGGAATTCGATACCCAGATGTTGCAGGTGCCCTCATTGCCGGAGGGGCACTAGTCGAATTGTCTGACTACTACCTCAACGGCATGAAGGCAATGGGCGTCGATGGGCCTGGTGAGGTTGATATCGGAAGACTAGGAGAAGCATTCCCAGAGTTTGTAGCAGCTGCGAGTCAAGTTCATGCCGCAGTCTATGGAGAAGAGTACTGGAAAGTGCTCCTTGTAAACATCTCGAAAATGTGGGCGAATCCGAATGAGTTTCCTGGTGATAGAGTAACTGGCATAAGAGCTCCTACTCTTGTGATCCAAGGTGATCGAGACGAAGTGATCCCTCTTGAGGATGCCATGACTTTGTACCGGAAGATACCAGGTTCTGAATTGGCCATTGTGCCAAATGCAGACCATGGCTCATTGATGTCCCAACCGGAAGTCTACTGCTCAATCATCACGGACTTCCTTAAGCGAATCGAAAGTCGATAAGGAAACAAGGACTCATCAGACTGTTCTTGTGACCTGTTTTGACCTCTAGGCTTCCCGGAGCGACGGGATGGTCTCGCTAGCGATTCTCTCAAACGACGGAATCTGGTCTGGGGCGAAGAATGGGTAGAAGAATATCAGCTCATCAATTCCCAAAGCTGTGTATCTCTCAACTATCTTGGTGAAATGCCCCTCTGAAGCGAATGCAGTATTACCTTCTGCACCGAATATAAGTAAGGCCCGTCCAATTGTCGCCGGATCCCGACCCATCTCCTCACAGTACTTGTCAAGGATTCTGCTGCGTCTTCGAGTGACCTTGACAACAGTCTCAGGTGGAGCACCGAATTCAGCCCCGTAGGAAACCCAAGTGTCGGCAAACTCAGCAGCAATTTTGAGGGATTTCTTCACGTGGGCCGCAATGGTAAGTGGAGGTCTAGGTTTTTGAATTGGACCAGGAGCCATTATGGTTTCTACAAGATTGTAGTACTTCCCTTGGTAGTTTGAGATTTTGTGTCGAAGGAGTGTGTCGATTATCTCTACTTGCTCTCGAAACCGTTCAATCCTTTCATCTTGAGACCAATCCTCAATCCCAATCATCTTGTAGCTAGGGTCAATACTCCCGGGAGCTCCGGCGCCGATTCCTAGATTCAGTCGCCCATTTGATATGTGATCGACTGTTAGTGCCTGCCTTGCTAGGAGTGCGGGGTTTCGTAGCGGGATTGCGGTCACCAGAGTACCAATTCTGATCTCTGACGTACAACTGGCCAAGCCTGCAAGAGTAGTCCAGCACTCCAACCAAGGGCTTGTAGGATTTGCATAATTCACAAAGTGATCTGCAATGAATGTAGAATCAAAACCCATCGAGTCGAACTGCTGCCAAAGACGGACAAGCTCCTGCCAAGGGAGGTCTTGTAGCACCCCCACACCAAACTTGATTTCGCGATTCAAACTTCCTCGATTGCTTCGATGACTTTCTCCTTATAACTGAGAGTCACTTCAAATGGTCACAAGAAGCTACTGAGCGGCATACTCCGTATGCTGAACGCTGGTGTGTTTTGAGTTTGCGCAATGTTTGCGTGATTCTCCTAGCTATTTAGTATTGAATGCCAACTACTCAACAAGAGAAAGTTACAGTGCAGAGCCGAGGTGTTAGCCGGTGGTTGACAATACAAGAAGAAGGAGTCTCTTTAGCAGACTTCACGCACTCAAGAAGAGATTCATTGATTGGTTTGAGGGTGATGGCGATGAGCTTGACTTTATCATGTCAGCAGAATTGATGTGATAGCCAGTTGCCTCCATGCTTCCAATCAGAAGATCGCGCGAGTGCTAGTAGGTGCCTCTCCTCTTCCAGAATACTATCAGGACAATTACTACAACCACCACACCACCGCCGCCCACAACAACCGTCAAGATTGCTGTAAGTATCTGATCTGGTTGCGTTTGAGTTGTGGTGGTCGCAGTATCTTCAGTTGTAGTAGTGGTTGTTGGTACTTCTTCGATGTAATTAGCAATGGCAATGTGAGCTTCGTCCATAGTCAGCGTGATGGATGAAACACCGGTCTCGTAATCAAAGCCGTCGACAACCCAATGACTGAACTCGTATCCCTCTATTTCTGGAGCCGTTAGGTCAACGGATGCACCCTCATCAAACCATTCCAGAAACGGAGTTATTGTCAGTTGAGGTGAGAAGTCATCTGGATTAGATGTGCAGGTCAGATGGTATTGTGTCTTCCAGACGGCTGTTGCATTCTTTGGACTTTCCATAACAATCACATCTGATTCGGCGTGGTCCGTTCCAGAGGCATCGCCAGCCCAGTTTGTGAAAACGAATCTTTGTCCAGCGTCGCCATCGACAACAGCCTCATCCAGTCCAGCATGTGCCTCTGCTCCAGCGGCATACCATCCCTCCCCAGAAGGTGTAGAATGAGCCGTTTCGACGGCCAAGTAGTACTCGGTCTGCCAAGTTGCTGTAACGTTCATTGGACTATTCATCAGAATGTCATCAGATTGTGAGTAATCTGTGCCTGTTGCATTCCCGCTCCAGTTAATGAAAACATGACGTATTCCAGCATCACCAGGGACTACTCCGCTAGATAGACTCACATTGACAATTG
>CP070761.1:2636011-2654987 GCA_020348985.1 Candidatus Thorarchaeota archaeon
AACCTTCCCATCATAGATGTCAAGTGCTCCCTCATTCGTTAAGCCGATGTAGTAGGTTGGAACAACGGCAACGTTGACAATTACATCCAAGTAGTCAGTGACTACCTTCTTTGCCAAGTCCACAGTCGCATGCACCAGATCAAGCATTTCCGGGACTTTTTTCAACCAATCATCACGCTCGCTTTCTTTGAGTGGCTTCATCATCCCACCTGCGATTGCAGTCACAGGATGAACGGCTTTTCCTCCAACCGTCCTACAGAGTTCCTGCCCAAACTCCATAATCTTGATAGCCTGCACGGCAACATCCGGAAGATGCTTCAGGACTGCAGCAACGTTGCGTACCTCCGGGGGAGCAAACGGGCCAAACACAAAGTCTGGAGCAGCAAGAGCATAGAAATGAATGGCATGACTGCTCAACTGCTTCGCCTCGATCAGAAGTCGTCTGAGTTTGATGGCGGCAGGGGGAGGCGTGATTCCCCAAGCTGCTTCTACTGCCTTTGTAGAAGCAAGATGGTGAGGAATCGGACAAATGCCACAAATTCTAGGTGCAATTCTCGGTGCTTCCTCAGCTGGACGTCCTTCGAGGAACTTCTCGAAGAATCTGGTACTGTTTACGTTGAACTGAACGTCCTTGACCTTGCCGTCTTTGCCTAGTACAACTCGAAGTGCACCGTGACCTTCCAGTCTGGTGACTGGATCTATGGTGATTACCTTGTCTTTGCTCATTTCTTCCCCTCCCTCCTGAGTCGAATCTGTCCTAGATGACTTGCTGGATAAGTAAAGCGCCAGAATGACCCAAGCGGGTCTTTGATCTGAGCTTTCATCTCCTCCGCTTCTAGCGGGCCATAGGAGCCGAGCATTGCAATTGAAGCAGCTCCATGGTCTACGAAGTGACCCACGGGTCCATGACATCCCTTGCACGGGGCGCCTGCGTTGGGACACTGAGCTTCACATACTCCCCAAGTGCTTGAGCCCAAGCACAGGTAACCCTGCTCTAGCAGGCATCTATCAGGATCGGATATTCCTTGGAAGTCACGCAACCAGCTCTCGACTGGTTCTTCCTTCTTCTCTCGCTCACAGTAATGACAGACAGCATGAGCAGGGAGCTCTATTGGCCGACCAGTTAGTAAAGCGTTTACGGCAGTGGCGATTACTTTTGACGTCGGAGGACACCCAGGTAGATAGATGTCGAAGTCTACGTACGAGTTGTTGGGCTTAACAGTCTTCTCAAGGGGGGGAACATTCTCCGAAGGCACTTTACCACCTTTGACTGTCCTGTTGTTCCTGAACTTGACATCACAGCATTCTTCAATATCAGAAAAGTTCGCCATTCCAGGAATACCTCCGAAGCATGAGCAAGAGCCAAACGCAATCAGTATCTGGCACTTGTCCCGCATTAACTTGAGCAGGTGGACATCCTCTTCAGTCCGGGCCATGCCCTCATAGAGACCTACAACCACGGATTTGTCTGGATAGCTTTCAAGATGATGCAGCTTGAAATCGGCTACTGCTTGCCAGTACTTAATGTCAAGCAACGGAAGAACATCAGCAAGTCCAAGATGAATATCTACAAGCGATTGAAAGCAGCCCCAACAGGAGCTTCCTTGCCCCATGGCAATTGGTACAGGATCCGTCATTTCGCTCAGACCTCCTTGATATCATAGACGTATTCGCGCTTTTCATCGCCCACAATCTCTACACGGTTCCACTTCAACATCGCAAGAAGGTTCCAAAGAATACGCTCTTTGTCCATCCTGGTTTGCTTTGCGATCTTGGTGATTGTGGCTGGACCAGTTGCTAGAACACGTTCAATGTTACTGCGTTCGACTTCGTCCCTGACCGTCTTTTCGACTAGTTCGTCGAATCGCCTCTGAGTGAGCTTGCCTCCCTGAACGAGAATGTCGCCCTTGCCGATGAGCCATCGGAGCCTCTCGCCACTGAATGCGTCTACTGCGGCTTCAACGTCTGCTAGTGTAATTTTCTCCTTCAAGTCCACTTCCTCCTGAATGGTCCTGCTTTCCTCACCTTTTCTGTGAGTTCCTTGACACCATCAGCAAACCTCTGCCCCTCGGAGGCACTCGCCCATTGAAGCCTGACGCGGTCAGGACTTATCCCCGCACCTTCAATGGCGGTCTCAAGCAGAGCCCATCTGGCTCTCATCTTTAGGTTCCCGCTCGTATAGTGGCAGTCTCCTGGATGGCAACCCGACACCAGAACGCCATCGGCCCCTTGGTCAAGTGCGTCCAGCACGAAGTCGGGGTCAACTCTGCCTGTACAGTTCACCCGAATTATCCGCACATTAGGTGGATATTGTATCCTACTTGTACCTGCAAGGTCGGCGCCGGCATACGAACACCAATTACAACAGAACGCAACAATAACTGGCTCCCAGTCCTTCAGTTCTACGGCCGCAGTAGTCATTTCTCACCACCTCCATGCACAAACGCGGAACTAAGAAGCGCCGCGATCATCGAAGAAATCTGGTCATCCGTGGAATGTCGCATCACAATCGCTCCACTTGGGCATCCGGCAGCGCACGTCCCACAGCCATGACATTTGGCCTCAGTCACCCGGGCTACTTCAACACCTTTCGTTGCCTCGATAGAAGTTGCTCCATACGGACAAGCAGTGACACATGTGTGACATGCCGAACAGAGTTCATCGATAACACTTGCTACGGTAGATTCTATCTCAACTTCACCGCGAGCAATCAAAGACACTGCCTTGGCAGCTGCACCGCTAGCTTGAGTAGTACTATCGGTAGCACTCTTGGCCGATTGCGCAGCTCCAGCAATCATGATCCCTGCTGTGTGAGTTGTGAGTGGTGCAAGCTTGATGTGTTCCTCATTGAAGAAACCATCTGCAGATCTAGTTAGGCTGAAGATCTTCGCAACTTCGTCAGCACCTTCGGGTGGCACCATAGCATTGGCCAACACCAGCATATCGGGCCTAAACTCGCAATTCTCTCCAGAAAGCACGTCATTCCATTTTAGCATAATTCCAGAATCATTAATCTTGACTGCAGGTTTCTTCTTCTTGTTGTACTTTGAGAAGATTACATGTTCTTGACGGGCACGACGATGAACATCCTCGTGCCCCTTGCCAAATGTTCGTATGTCATCATACAGCATAAGGACTTCATCGGCTTCTTCCCTCAATTCTGCAGCTACCTTTGCCATCGCGGTACAACAATATCGAGAACAGTGTTCATGCCCTTTGACACCTTCCTCTCGTGAACCTACACAGCTGATGAACGCCACATTCTTTGGCGGCTGAGCTGTACTGGGGCGCAGAACAGTCCCGTCTCGCTTCATTTCTTCAAGTGCAGATAGTGTGATTATATCAGGAGAGTCTCCATACCCGTAGTAGCCAATTGGTTCAAACGGATCGAATCCAGTTGCCACTATCACAGTGCCAACTTTCATCTCGGACTCCTCCTCAGTCACATTGTTCTTGACTGTAACCTCGAAGTTGCCAATGTGCCCATCGAAATTTGTGACTTCGGAGTTCAGAAGTATTGTAACATTCTCGCTTGCCTCAGCAGCCAACGACATCCTATCGACAACATCCTTTGCAGGTTCGTTGTTTGGATAAAGCGTCGAGAGCTTAGCTAGATTGCCACCAAGATTGCCTGTCCGCTCAACTAGTGTAGCTCTGAAACCTCTATCACCTATGTCAAGAGCGGCCCTTAATCCAGAGACCCCGCCTCCTACGACAAGTGCATGAGGCTCAACACTGACAGTCTTGACTTCAAGAGGTTCAAGAAGTGATGCTCTTGCAACTGACATCCGCACTAGATCTCTAGCCTTCTGAGTAGCCGCTTCTGGTTCTTTCATATGACACCAAGAAACATGCTCTCTGAGATTCACCTGTTCGAAGCAGTATCTGTTGAGGCCAGCTTCTTCCACTACCTTTCGAAAGGTGGGCTCATGCATACGGGGTGAGCAGCTTGCGACCACCACCCTGTTTAGACCTAGCTCTTCAATCTTCTCACGAATCAAAGCCTGGCCGCTGTCACTACACATGAACATGAAGTGAGTCGATAGTTCAACGTTCGGGAACTCTGAAGCTAGCTCTGCAACATGCTCAACATTGACAGTACCAGCTATGTTGTGGCCGCAGTGACAGACGAAGACACCAACTTTCGGACTTTCCCCAGATCCCATCACACTTCACCTCCCTTCGCGAGAGTTATACTTGCTCGCATTGCCGCTGCACTCCCTGCAGCAACTGAATCTGGGATGTCCTTGGGTCCTTCGGCACATCCACACACAAACACGCCCGGCACTTTGGTGTCCACTGGGTTGCTTGCAGGATGCTCTACGAACAAATAGCCATCAGAGTCGACATCCACGCCGAGCTCTGAAGCTATGACTCTCAGCTCTTTTGGAGGAAGGATACCGGGGCAAAGCACCACAAGCTCGTGTTCATGCTGCAGATATTCCCCGGTCTCAGTGTTCTCAACACGGATCTCGATATTCCTAGTCTTTGGATTCTCTGCAACTTCTCCTACTCGACCTCGAATGAACTCGATTCCGAATCGAGTCTGGGCCATATTATAGAATTCCTCGAATCCCTTTCCGTATGCACGAATGTCCGCGTAGTAGACAGTGACGTTCTTTACGTTATCCGGTTGGAGCTCTTTGGCCATAACGGCATTCTTTATGCCATACATGCAGCATACTCGAGCACAGTATGGAACTTGGTTGGTAACGTCTCGGGCACCCACGCATTGAACGAAGCCTATGCTCTTCGGAATCTTTCCGTCACTCATCCTCAACAGGTGCCCAGCTGTTGGTCCGGCTGCATTGATGAGCCTCTCATATTCGAGAGCGTTGATTACGTTCTTGTACTCACCATACCCTAGACGCGGATACTTACTGACGTCGAAGAGTTCGAACCCGGTGGCTACAACGATTGCCCCTACAGGTATCTCAACTTCTTCGTCTTTCATGGCCAGGTCAATGGCCTCTCGCTCACAAGCCTTGACACACATCTCACACTTGATACAGTTTTCATCGTCAATGGTATAGACGAGTGGTGTGTTCTGCGGGAATCCTACGTAGACAGCCCTTCTAAAGCCGAGACCTTGATCGAACTCGTTTGGAATTTCAATGGGACAGTGTTCCACGCAGTCGCCACAGCCCGAGCATTTGTCCTCTAGAACCTTGCGGGCTTTCCGAAGCACTTTCACCTTGAAGTTACCGGCTTGCCCACTGATCCCAGTAACCTCGGAGTAGGTAAGTAGCTCTATGTTTGGATGTCTGGCCACCTCCGATAGCTTTGGGGTGAGAATGCATGCAGAACAGTCAAGGGTTGGAAAGGTTTTGTCGAGCATGGCCATTGCTCCACCAATTGAGGGTGTCTTCTCTACAAGTACAACATTGAATCCCTGATCTGCCAAGTCAAGCGAGGCTTGCATTCCGGAGACCCCTCCTCCGATTACAAGGGCGGTCTGAGTTGGACTCATCTGTGAAAGAGTAGCGAGTTTCTCTGCTTCAGTCATTTCTTGCCCCTCCCACTGATAGGACTTGGTCCGAGCTTTTTGATCTGCTCAGTCATCTCTGTGATGGCTTCTGCCCATTGCTGGCCCTCAGATGCGCTCGCCCATAGCAGCCGCAGCCTTTGTGGGTCCATTCCAATGCTCTCAAGTGCTGTCTGAAGTGCTTGAAAGCGAACCTGAGTCCGGTAGTTGCCAGTCGAATAATGACAATCTCCAATATGGCACCCGCTGACAATGACGCCGTCAGCACCATTCTTGAAAGCCTCTAGCACCATGACCGGATCAACACGACCTGAGCACATGAGGCGAATCACCTTCGCACTCGTCGGGTACTGAATACGCGATATCCCTGCGAGGTCAGCCCCACCGTATGAGCACCAGTTGCATGTGAACGCAACAATATTCGGGTCGAAGATCTTCTTACTCATGTCTCGACGCCTCCTTTGACCTTGGCCGCTGCTTCTATTACGGGCATTATCTGCTCCCGCTTGTAGTGGTGTATATCTATGGCATTCATTGGACATCCACCTGCACACGTTCCACATCCCTGGCACAATTCAGAGAGAACCTTCCTTTCGTCCCTTTCACCAACAACTGCATTGTATGGGCAGATTTCTCCACAGAGATCGCAGTCCATGCAAAGCTCAGTGTCAATTTCGGCAAACATGGGCTCAATTTGGAATTGCCCTGGCGTAAGCAGTGATTGTGCTCCGGCCGCAGCGGCCTTGCCATATGCCACGGCCTTCGGAATGTCCATTGGTCCGAGACACGCACCAGCCAGAAAGACTCCGTCTTGGAAGGCATCGACCGGACGAAGCTTCGGATGTGCTTCTAGAAGATAGCCGTACTCTCCGGTTGATAGTTTGAACTTCCTTGCGAAGTCCTTCATGTCATCATGCGGAAGAATAGCAGTGGCCAACACAACCAGTTCATGGGTTGTCTCGAGCCGTTCTCCGGTGTAGAGGTCTTCGGCTAATACTTTCAGTGACTTCGAGCCAGGTATCTCTTCAACTTCTGATGGCCTTCCCTTGACTATAATGACACCCATTTCTCGTGCCCGATGGTAGAGGCTCTCGTATCCGAGACCGTGTGTACGAATGTCCATGGCGTAGATTGTGACTTCGGTTTCAGGATACTTCTCCTTGATTTGAGTTGCCTGTTTGAGTGAATTCTCACAGCCGATATAGCAGCAATAATCTGCGTCGACTCTCCGATCTCTTGATCCGACACACTGAATGAAGGCCACACTCTTTGGAATCTCATGGTCAGAAGGTCTCTTGATCTTGCCCTTTGTAGGACCTGCAGCGTTCGTGAACCTTTCAAACTGCGCACTCGTGACTACGTTATCGAAGGTTCCAAAACCGTATTCCCGCGTTTCGATTGGATCATATATTTTGAATCCAGTTGTTACAACAATTGCACCCACTTGAATCTCCGAGATCTTGTCTCCTAATGAGTGGTCAATGGCATTTGGCTCACACACCGTCAGGCACTGCAAGCACTCAGAGCACACTCCGCAGCTCAGACATCTTCCTGCCTCCTCAACGGCAGCCTTCTCGCTCAGACCCAGCTCGACTTCAGCAAATGAACGCAATCTCTTGCTCTTTCCAAGCGTCGGCATTGCTGGACGCATGTTCTGGCCGAGTCTAGCGATGTCAACATCGACATATGGAATTGGACTCAAAGTATCATCACGGGCCTTCAGAAGATCAATTCCCTGAAGATGTCTTGCTATCGAGTCTGCAGCAGTTTTTCCATGTGCAACGGCTTCAATGACTGTGCCACCTCCGCCCAAGACAACAGCGCCGCCTGCAAACACTCCCGGCTTGCTTGATTGCATTGTCCTGGAATCTACTGAAAGAGTACCCCATTCAGTATGTTCAAGTTCCCATAACGGACCTGTTGGCTTGACCTCTTGTCCTATAGCTATGATTATGTTGTCCAACTTGATGGTGAACTCGGAGTCAGGAACAGGTACTGGTCGTCGACGCCCTGAAGAGTCAATGTCTCCTAATCGCATCTGGATGCATTTGATGCCCTTGACTATCCCCTGCTCTTCTTTCACCGAAATCGGTTGCGTAAGGAAGAGTATCTTAACACCTTCACGTTCAGCTTCATCAATTTCATGGGCTAGCGCTGGCATCTCTTGTCTTGATCGTCTATAGACGATACTGACCTGCTTGGCACCTAGTCTAAGAGCTGTCCTTGCTGCATCAATCGCGGCATTCCCGCCGCCTATGATTGCGACTTTATCGCCAATTGTGACATTCTTTCCACTATTGACCCGATCCAAGAAGTCAAGCGCGTGAAACACTCCGGAAGCATCTTCGCCTTCTATTCTGAGTCGTATGCTAAAAGGAGCTCCTGTTCCTATGAACACAGCCTTGTAGCCCATTTCTTTTAGCTCATCAAGAGACTCGATCCTTTTACCCATCTTGAATTCTACACCAAGATTCTCAACTCGCTTGATCTCCAAGTCAATGATGTCGCGAGGCAATCGGAATTCAGGTATGCCATACCTTAGGAGACCACCAGCCGCCTCCTTGGCTTCAAATATCGTAACTGGGTAGCCCGACCTGATGAGGTCATGTGCGCATGCTATCCCTGCTGGGCCAGCTCCAATTATGGCCACTTTATCCTCCTTATCAAGAGGGAGTATGGCAACAGGTTCGGCTCCCTGTTCAATCTCTTTGTCCGCCAGGAATCTGTGTAAATTCCTAATGCTGACTGGAGCATCATACTTGCCTCGTTCACACTTGTCTTCACATGGACTAGTGCATACTCTGCCAAGTACACCTGGAAATGGAGATACGTCACGATAGAGATTGAGGGCTTCAGTGAACTTCCCGTCATGTAGTAACTGGACGAAGCCTTGGATATTCACGTGAGCTGGACACGTGATTCTGCATGTAGCGTGCCCTTTCTTCTCTATCGTATACTTGTTGGGCACCGCCTGTGGGAAAGGTCTATAGATCGCAGTCCTGTTTGCCAGACCAAACTCATATTCACTTGGAACTTCAACTGGGCAAGCGTCCTCACATTCGCCACACCCAGTACATTTCATTGTGTCAATATAACGTGATTTCTGTCTGATTTTGAGGCGGAAGTTGCCTACGTAGCCATCTACATTGTCAACTTCACTGTAGGTCATGAGATTGATACGCGGATGCTGTCCAACCTGGGACATAATTGGGCCAAGAATACAGATTGCGCAGTCACTCTGTGGGAACACCTTGTCCAAGAGAGCCATCTGTCCTCCAATGGTCGGTCTACGCTCAATAAGATACGTGTTGAAGCCAGCATTAGCCAGATCAAGTGATGCGCTGATACCTGCAACACCGCCACCTATGACTGCCACTTTTGGAATGATGTTGACTCGCTGCCTGACAAGTGGTTCAAGCTGTTTCACGCGCTGCACAGACATCGCAATGAGCGCCATTGCCTTTCGTGTCGCCTTCTCAGGCTCATTCATGTGGCACCAGCTGACATGCTCACGAAGATTGACTTGATCATACAAGTACCGATTGAGTCCTGCTTCTTCAACACACTTTCTGAAGACTGGTTCGTGAGTGCGAGGTGTGCAACTCGCTACAACCACACCGTCTAGCGAATGATCGGTTATTGCTCTCTGTATTGCAACCTGACCGTCATCGGAGCATGCGAACAGCAAGTCCGTCGAATATGCCACGCCGGGCAGATAACCAGCGTAATTCGCTACTGCAGGACAGTCTACCGTGCCAGCGATGTTGAGACCGCAGTGACAAACGAAAACTCCAATTCTACCTAGTTCAGCCATTACGCGACACCTCCTAGCTTCTTCAGCTTCTCAACGAATTTGTCGGTCTTTACTGTGTGATGCGTCAGACCGATTTCTTCCGGTGAGTATCCAAACGCCAAAGCAAGGATCTGTGGATAATGCAGCACGGGTATCTCAAGCTCATCCATTCCGAATTTCCGTTTGATAATCCTCTGTCCCATGTCATGCTGTAGATGGCAGAGTGAACAGACGGTGACCAACCCATCGAGGTCTGCATTGTCTGCATCGACGAGTCGTTCATGCAGAACCATATCGGCCAGATCATCCTGAATTCCACGAAGTAAGCCTCCGCAACACCTGTGTTTTCCGGTGTACATCTTGCTCGTGACACCAAAAGTTTCTAGAATCGTGTCAGCGAACGTGGGCCGCTCGGAATACTCTATGTTCAGCATCTCATGTGGTTTAAGCATATGACAACCATAACGCAAGCCAACCTCAATGCCGGTCAAGTCGACAGTCGAGTGTTGCTTGAGCTTCTCAACTCCCACGTCGTTGTATAGGAAGTCTACGAGGTGACGACCCTCGATGCTTCTATCATAACTCAATCCTGCTGCCCCAAGAATATCGTCAACTCTGGAGTGCAATTCAGGATACTTCTCCAAGGCATAGTTCACACGCTTGTAGGAGTGGAAGCACCCACTACACGGAGTCAACAAGTCTAGCCCCATCTCTTCAGCCTTGGCCATGTTGCGTGCAGCCATAGCAATGCTTGTTGTCAGATCCAATGACTGCATCCAGAACGGTGCACAACAAGTCTCGTTCGGCACGTCAACAACCTCAATATCCAAGTGTTCCAACACCTTTCTCGTTGCCGCCTCGTATCCAATCAGGGACCTTCTTGTCGGCATAAGACATCCCCAGGCAATTGCCATCTTCATTCCTCAGACTCCCTCCCTTCATTTGCCTCTATGATTTCCAAGAAGCCCGAACTCTGTATTATCTTGTGAAGTTGTTCCATATCGGGCTCGGAAAAAGGTGGCAATCCAAGCTCTTCTCTTATTTTGCCAACGTGACCAGTAGCTTTGCTCACTCTTCCGTGCTCCATCACAGTCTTTGCCATCTTGACGTATCCAGGTGCCGCATGGCCTTCCTCACTAGCCATATTCCTAAGAACGGTGACAACGTCGGTGAAGTTGACTTCCTGAACGCATCTCTCTTCACAGGTAAAACATGCTGCGCAAAGCCAGAGGTTTTCGCCAACGAGGACTTGTTCTCTAAGACCCAGAAGCACATTGCCCAAGACCCTGCGGGGTCTGTAGTCAATCACTGACCCAACCGGACATCCACCACTGCAAGCCCCACACTTTAAACACCTGAGGAGTCCTTCGCCTCCGAATTTGTCGGCAACCTCATACTTGAAGGCGCTATCCACATCGGCGTCCCGAACGGGAACGTCACTTCTGTAAGGTTTGGGTTTACGCACGCTATCTGAGTTGCTTCCTTCCATGTCGTATCACCTACCCTCCTTCAGCGCAGCGAGAATAGGATTGGCGCTGATGCGGTTTAGATGGAATCCCATCAAGTTTTCATCCAGTCCAAGAGCAGGTCCTAGGAACTGTGTCAACGGCATAACGGGAATACGATCGTTTCCATTGGCGCCCTCTCCAAACTGAACCTGTGTAAGCTGGATGTCGCAGAAGGCGCAAGCCGTAACGATTCCAATGGCACCTGCAGACCGAACATTTGCAATCTTCTCCGCGCCAATCTTGCTTGAAGCTGTCTCGTCCATGGCCAGAAGCGGACCGCCACAACATCGAGTCCTCCCAGGGTATCTCACTGGCACGCCACCTACAACTTCGATGACCTTGTCAATGATAGATGGATTCTCGGGGTCATCCACTCGTGCGAGTTCGTGTGGCCTAGTCACGTGACATCCGTAGTGTGCCGCAAGTCGAACACCTTCGTAGGGTCTCGTGACTGCTCTTTCAATGGCTTTGTATCCAATGTCTTCGCGAAGAACCTGAAGCAGATGCTTAACTTGCGTCTTGCCCGTGTATTTCAACCCCTCCTCTTTGAGTATAGAGTTGAGTTCATCACGAGCCGCCTCGTCAGTGTCCAGGGCATGTTTGGTGTGTTTCAATGATCCAGAACAAGCCCCACAAATCGCGAGTATGTCCTTGCCCTCTTTTTCAGCGAGAGCAAGAATCCTGCCGCCCAAAGCATGAAACGCGTTATCATTGAGTGATTCGACATACTGTGCACCACAGCAGGTGGTCTCCAACATATCAATCGCTGTCACACCAAGGCGTTCAAGCACGAGCTTCGTTGTCGCCTCGTAAGCTGGAAGCCTCACTGGAGTTGTGCATCCTCTGTACAGCAAAATCTCAACCATCATAATATACCTCCAAGATACCGTTTCCTTACTCGTTCTGTGAATTCGCTATTCCAATGCAGGTCTGTATCGAGACCCAAATCCTCTCTATCATCTTCGATGAAGTCTGAGTAGGAGTCCTTCAGAATCCAACCATCGTCAAGGACAAGCCGAGCAGTGGAACGAAAGATTTCAGGGACATGTCCTTCTTGAACTGCTAGATGTCGAACTGCCTGGAATATGTCTGCCGGGCTGACATCTTCTTGACACCTATCTTCACACATTCGACATGTCATGCAGAACCAAGGTATGTCGCTCTTCAGCACCTCTTCCCTCTTCCCGATTAGTATCTTCTGAATCAATTTTCGTGGGCGGTAGATGTCCGACACTGATGAAACCGGACAAGTAGCGGTGCAAATACCGCATTGTATGCAACGAGAAAGAAGTTCGCCACCTGGGAGGTCGGATAGCTCAAGTGCAAAAGCAGAACTCGGTGAGTGCGGCTCACTAGTCATGGGCGCGATCCATCTCCTGTTCAACCAAAGCTGTCGTTGAAATATCACCCTGAGGTGAGGTCGCTTTCCGTTCGATGAATTCATGTTTGGTTCAAACGTTAAACTTACAGAAAACACGTCATTTGGAGAAATAATAACTATATCGAGTTAGGCTCCGGACAAACTGCTAGGATGTGCGTCGAAAACCAGTCAAATTAGAAGGCAATCTTGAATGAAAACAGACATTGAAGGCGTTCTTCTGCAACGGCACATTTTGCGTGTTGTTCCATTTCACAGTATTGAGACTCTCTTGCAGATTTCGAGTTTGAAATAAATCTCTGCAGATACGATAGTAATCGTTCATCCTGAGATATGCCTTCCAGCACAACCTGCGGTCGAATTGTACATATCGCAAATCTTCGTTTGAGCTGTCGTTATCATGATCGAAAACAAAAGCTCTTTCGGATTCCGTGGTCGTTCTCAGACAATCAACCATAGACCCAATCATTCAGGTAGCTGTCTCGAAATCCGCCAAGACTCAGCTATCGCACATTCAGAAGGCAAGACTAAAATGAAGGTCAAGGCCGCAAACGGTCGGCTAAAGACAGAGAGTTGTTGTGGAGTCTCCAGGCGCGGTGATTGGGTATGGTTCTAATGGAGATGAAGTATGACATCCCTGAAATCAGACATGGTTATGCAAATCAAACACTCTACGTAGATCTGAGCAAGAAGACAATCGAAGTCAAGCCCGTCGATGAGAAGATGAAGGAGACCTTCACAGGCGGCAAAGGATTCGACCTTTGGCTCATGTGGAATGGACTCCCAAAGGACCGAGTCGTGAAGTGGGATGATCCGGAGAATGAGATCTGCATAGCAACAGGACCACTTGGTGGAGTGACAACTTACCCAGGCGCAGGGAAATCAATTGTCACAGCAATTTCACCGCTGACTGGTCAGCCTATCGACAGCAACGTCGGAGGTTACTTCGGACCACACCTGAAATTCTCCGGCTTCGATGCCATGGAAATTCAAGGGTGTTCAGCCGAGGAGGTCTACATCTTCATTGATGGGGATGAAGGCCTGGTTCAGATACTGAACGCAGGAGACCTGCCTGATAATGCATATGACATAACTCGGATCTTGACAGATAGACACACTGCAAAGGGTGGCAGGGACATCTCCGTGGTTTCCGCAGGTCCGGGCGCCGACCACGCATGGATGGGCTGCCTGAACTTCTCCTGGTGGGACAACAAGCGAGAGGAGCCTCGTTACAAGCAGGCTGGCCGTGGAGGTACAGGCACTGTACTGAGGAACAAGAGAGTCAAGGCACTCGTGGCGAAGAAAGAGAGACTAACACTCGAGATGAACGGCCCAGCAGATCTTGACATGCTAAAGGCAGTCGCCAGAGAGCATTCAAAGGAAATCCTTGAACTTGACTCGCAACAGAACCGGATGCGTGTGGTTGGAACGGCTCATCTGCCTGGCATTATGGATGAATTCGACCTGCTGCCAACAAGGAATTTCAGAGCAGGTAGTGATCCTGAGGCGAAGAATCTGCATGCCGAAGTATGGGAAGAGACCTACACAAACAGCGGCAAGGGCTGGGATGGATGTTGGAGACCTTGTGCCATCAATTGCTCACACTGCATTGAAGGTTTTGTGCCCAAGACAGGTCCGTTCGCCGGTAAGAAGGTGATTGTTGACGGACCAGAGTATGAGACAATTGCCGGATGCGGGTCGAATCTCGGCATCTTCGTTCCGCATTGGGTTGCCGAGTTGAACTTTTATTGCGATGCGTATGGGATAGACACTATCAGCTTCGGAACGACTATGGGCTTTGTGATGGAGCTGTTTTCTGAGGGGTACATTGACGAGAAGGCCACAGGAGGGCACAATCTCGAATGGGGTGCGGCGAAGGCTGCGTTGGCCGTTTTGCATGAGATAGCCAGTGGGGAAGGCTTTGGCGGCGAGCACTTCGGGAAGGGTGTGCAGTATTTGAAAGGCTACTTCGCGTCATCTGGTGCTGACGTACGGGTCATGGAAGACATCGGAATGGTTCACAAAGGTCTGGAGTATAGCCTGTATGTGACGAAGGAGTCTCTGGCTCAGCAGGGCGGATACGGTCTCACACTCAAGGGACCACAGCATGACGAGGCCTGGCTGATCTTTCTTGACATGGTTCACAACTACATGCCAACCTTTGATGACAAGGCCGAGGCATTGCATTACTTCCCAATGTGGCGGACTTGGTTTGGTTTGAATGGGCTGTGCAAACTACCTTGGAACGACGTCGTACCCCCAGATAACAGTGAGACCGACGAGCCAGCAAAGGTCCCCAGACATGTCGCCTTTTATGCTCGCTTGTTCAGTGCGATGACTGGCCGCCAAGTTGACGGTGATGACCTTGTCCATATGAGCGAGAAGGTCTACAACTTTCAAAGGATCTTCAACATACGCCAGGGGAAGGGTCTCAGAGTCAATGATTCAAATCCACCTTACCGGAGTATTGGTCCAGTCACTGCCTGGGAATACGAGAGCAGACAAGAGAGGTACGACTCGCAGCTTCAAGAGAAATGTGGGATTGACTGTTCCAACATGACATCAGAAGAGAAACTCGCGAAACTTAAGGAATATAGAATGGAACAATACATGTGTCTCACTGACGCGGTTTACAAGCGACGTGGGTGGACCCGTAATGGAGTGCCCACGATGGAGAAGGTGAACTCCCTGGGCCTGGATTGGATTCCAGACCTTGTGACTATTGTGAAAGAGCACCAGGCAGATGAGCCTCCGTCACACACACTTCCAGAGAGCGATGAAGGCTGGAAATAGATTCTCACGGTTTCTCTGGTAAACCATATATCCTCAAAATCCAAGATGTAGCTTGAACCAGAAGACTGGTTGTCCGGATTGGGGAGAAGCTCATACTATGCGCATGAATTCAAAGGGCATAACGTTTGCAGTAGTTCTGACGGTGCTTCTGATAGGTCTCGTAGGCCTTGTGGGAGATACATCCGATTCGTCTGATAATGCCCCACCAATTCATCAGACCGATTCGCTTTCTCAAAACTCGCTCTCCTACAATGAGATGGCCATACGTAGTGATGCAGAGTTCCATCAGATAGCTTCTCAGGAAGGATGGCCAGGTAGTGGCACGATGAATGATCCTTATCGGATTCTCTTAGGCTGGTTTGGTGGAACAGATGCACCAGCCTTGATTCTTGAGAATGTCCATGAAACCTACTTTGAGTTTGAGGCTTGTGTCTTCCACTCCTACGGAGAGCAGGAGATCGTAGCTCGTTTCACAAATGTGACCAGTGGCGTCTTCTATGATTGCCTTTTTGCAGGTTCTGACGTCTACGGTAATGTGACGATAGAGGGTTCATTGCTTATGGAGTTTCTAGAGACCGATTTCTTCTCTAATCTGGATATTGTCAACTGTTCTGAGTTCTTTGTTACAATGGGCAATGTTACTTATTCAGATGTACGATTGCTGGAGGGCACTCGAAACATAACAATCGTGGACTTCCACTTTGTTGACAGCCATCTCATTATCATCGATTCCTATGAGAATAGGATCAATGAGAACATCTTCACAAGTTACGTTTATGATGCAGGGTGGGACAATGACTGGAACGGGAACTACTGGATAGACTACTCCGGCATGGGAGCCTACACCATTCCTGGCCCAGCCGAAAGCGTCGACAACTACCCGTCATTGTACACAGGCGGGCTCCCCGTACCGTCAGGTTATACTTTCAGCGGATCAACTGCCATAAGAAATGATGCCCAGTTCTCTGAGGTTGCATCAGTCAGAGGTTGGGAAGGTAATGGAACTGAGAGCGATCCTTACCTCATCCAGAATGTATGGTTTCAAGGTTCAGGTGAATACTCCTTAATCCTAGAGAACCTAGACACAACTCACTTCGTCTTCGAAAGATGTGGATTCTCGAGTGAGTTCTCTACGGAACTAGTGAATATCAGCAACGTAGAATACGGATTCTTCGTTGAATGCTTGTTCACGGGTGACTCAGGTGGATGTCACATTTGGCATTCTGAGTTTCTGGCCTTTGATTTGTGCTACTTTGGCACTCACTGCTTTGTGAGAAACTCGTCAGAGATATGGTTCTATGGTGGCAATTTCACGGCAGGCTCATTGGTGATAGAAGTAGATTGCTACTGGATAGCTGTTCACGAAGTTCTCTTCTACTCGGGAGACCTCTATATTGGTCAAGATTGCCACGATTGTGAAATCTCAGGAAACAAGTTCAGGTTCGACGCCATAGATGACGGCTATGACAACCAGTGGGACGGCAATTACTGGCCCGATTTCAGTGGGACGGGTATCTACTACGTCAGTGGGAGCGCAGGCAGTGTGGACAGTGACCCACACGTGCTGACCGAGTTCATTGAGCCGCCAGATGGTCCACCACCAGTGTGGCCATTTCAAGCGGCGGCTGGAGCTATAGCTGCTTTGTCATTCACAATTGTACTATCCATAGGTGTAAGACGCATTTCAAGAAATTCACCACGTCGTTATGATAGAACCAGGAGAGAACCAATACGAGTCGAGAGAACCGGACCTGTTGACAGAGAAGTGGAGAGAGACGACCGGGTTGTGAGAGCAGATGAGATTCGCAAAACTGCGCGTCCAGAGCTCTCAGTGGCATATCCAAGGACTCCGCGACCTGTGTTTCCAACACCAGTACCTGAGTCCGAATCAAAGGGCGCAGTGAAAGCGTTACGCGGCGGAGAGTTTCTGGGAAATCGAATGAGGTTCAAGGTCAAGGTGCTCAATGAAACCCGATTTACAATAACAGACGTGACTGTATTCCTGTTGTCATATCCTCAGAGTGCCCTGGTCTTGCGTTCAGACAATGACGTTTTCTTCCCCAAGATTGAGCCAAACGGTTTCAGGAGCCCATACTTCGATTTCGGCCCAACTCAAGACTGCGTTCGCGGTGAGATTATCGCAGGAGTATCATATGTAGACCATCTTGGCAATCCACACTCGATGACAGCGAAACCATATGTCATCCGAGCTGTGTGTGATCTTCTACAGCCCGAACCAATATCCGCAGCGTCATTTGAATTGAAGCTCAAGGAGCTTCATCATGGAGATCTCAACCTTCGAATCGATGACTGGAATCCAGAAGAGATGCACGAGAAGACGCTGAGAATCCTTGATGAATCTAATTTCTACGAGGTAAGCAGCACTATTGAGGAAGATGACGGAATTCTCTTCACAAAGATAATAGGATGGGCACGTGGCAAGTATACTGGCAGGAGCATTGGTGTGGAGATCTCGGTCTCAGGCAAATCAGGAGTGAAAGGTGCTTCATGCCGGATTCTTGTCCTTGGTGAAGACGAGGCAATGATACTGCCAACGGTCGACGAGCTCAAAGAGAAGCTCAGTACATGGCTTTGCCCAATGTGCGGAAGTAAATTGCCATTGAAGGCTGTTGAAGACCTCCGTAAAGGAAGAGCCGCTGAGTGCGAGTTCTGTAAAGTTGCGATAGGAAGATAGAACGCCAATGAGTAGTCAGGATTTCTACAAGTGTGCTTGTACCATACCAAGAACGAACTGTGTTTCTTGGAACTCCAACTGCCCTAGGGGGTCGGAGTAGCACAATGCAAGTGGATGCAACTTTCTTCTTCGTGATGTTGGTTGTGTCTCTGGTCTGTTACTGCGCGTGCTATGGGAAGCTTGGTTGCCGTTGTGCAGAAGATGACTTTGACGCGCAAGGGGATAGAACATACCGAACGCGAGTGAGACATACTCGGACTGCACCCTGGCTGCGAATTCCCACTTATGAACCGGTTGCCAAATCGAAAGCTGTATCTGCTCGTAGACCAATCTCGGGAGTCTCAGAGGCCCTAAGGACGGTTCCAAGAGGTGCGCCCGAGCGTCCACAAGATGTTAGGGCTCTTAGAGGAGGCGAGTTCATCGGGAATAGGATGCGATTCAAGGTCAAGGTATTCAACGACAGTCCGTACATCATTACCGATGTCAGGGTGTATCTGATTTCTTACCCGCGAGAGGCTCTGAGTTTGGTCGGAGAAGACGATGTCTATTTCGGAAAGATAGAACCCGATGGATTCAGAAGCCCACACTTCGACTTCATGCCAACACAAGACTGCGTTAAAGGAAACATCGTAGCAGGCGTGGCTTATATCGATCATCGTGGAGCGGCTCACACTTTGCAGACAAGACCCTTTGTGATTCGGTCAGTCTGCGATCTACTGCAACCAGAACAGATTGCCCCGAGTGAGTTCGAACTAAAGCTCCAGAATCTGGCCCATGGCGAACTAGTCGTCAAAGTAGATGAGTGGACTCCAGAAGAGATGCATGAGAAGACACTAAGGATTCTTGATGAATCTAACTTCCATGAAGTAACATCAGAACTGGACGCCTCTGAGAGTGTTGTAATGGGAAAGGTAAGTGGCTGGGCAAGGGGCAAGTACACTGGCAAGAATCTTGGCGTCGAAGTGTGGATCTCCGGAAAGTCTTCAGAACCCGGCGCGACATGCAGGATCAAGGTCTCCGGTGAAGATGATGCCATGATTCTGCCTGCAATTGATGACCTGAAGGAACGTCTGAGTGCCTGGCTATGTCCAATGTGCGGAGGAAAACTGAGCATGGCGGCCGTGGCCGAGATTCAATCGGGAAAATCTGTAACGTGTCCTTATTGCAGTGTGTCGGTTGCTAGATAGTCAGACTCTCAAAGCTTGATGAATGGACTAGAAATAGAATATGTCTGAGCCCCAGCTGGGGCTCCAACATGAACCAAGGAGAACTCAGTAGACTTCACGTGGGCTCTCACGTAGTCTGTCTGGCAGAGCTCCACCTG
>CP070761.1:2655087-2680729 GCA_020348985.1 Candidatus Thorarchaeota archaeon
GGTCCCGATGAGCCTTCGTGGACCAAGCGCACTCCTAGCTCGGGTGCGCGCTCAGCGAGCCACCTAGGCTCGTGATTTAAAGCTTTCCTTGTATCGAGATTCACTAGAACAGCCACAGCGACCTTCCATAGCCGCTGGATAATGCCTTCTCTACTCGATAAAGGCACAATCAATTTCGATGCGTTTCAAGATAAAGGTTACGCCATGTGCGATGATTGTGCAGCTGATACCAACCCCAATAATCCAAGATTCGCAACCATTTGGAAATAGTTTACGGGAAAGACACACTCACGGGAACCGACAGGCATGACCAAAAGTAGAGCGGTTGGATGGATTGAACCCGGTTATCACATCCATCCAAGAGCATTTAAGAGTCGCTGAATCTGTCTCGAATTCTCAAAACAAGCGCATCCACTTTTCTGCTTGACGGCTCAAAGAATGGACTCGCAACTTCACTTGTCTAGAGCTTTCTTCTGCGCCTCGATCAGCTCGGCAACTCCTTTTGAAGCCATTCCGAGCATTGAGTCAAGTTGCTCTCGGTTGAAGGCCATACCCTCACCAGTGCCCTGAACCTCAACAAACTCGTTGTCACGCATGACGATGTTCATGTCAACCTCTGCACTCGCGTCCTCAGAATAGCACAAGTCCAGTAGAACCTCATTGTCGACTATACCCACACTGACTGCAGCAACGTTACCCAGTAACGGAGGCGTTTCAATGATATCTGTGTCAAGCATATATTTCAAAGCGTCAATCAGCGCCACGTAAGCGCCGGTCACGGAAGCAGTGCGAGTCCCACCGTCAGCTTGTATAACATCACAGTCTATGCGAATGCTGTTCTCCCCCAATCTCTTCAAATCGACAGCTTGTCGGAGAGACCTTCCAATCAGACGCTGAATCTCCTGATTTCTGCCGCTGGGTCTGTGACGACTTGTCCGCTCATCAGTAGCTCGAGGAAGCATGGCATATTCGGCCGTCACCCAGCCTTGATCCATCCCGTTCAACCAGCCAGGGACTGTGTCCTCGACGGTGGCCGTGCAGATCACCTTTGTGTCTCCAGTAGCGATTAGGACAGACCCTTCGGGATGTTTTAGGAAATCGCGTGTGATCTCAACTGGCCTCAGTTCATCATTTGCTCTTCCGTCGTAGCGGGGCAATTTACCAACTCAGATATCTGTGGAAGAAATCCTCTATTAATCACCTTCGGGTGGACTGTAAACAGATAGCTTTATTGACAATGAGCGGTCATGAATGCAATTGAAACCAACCAGTGCGTATGACATCGAGGCGGGCTTCCTATGATAGACCTACATGGCAGATTCGATCGGGTCATGCGAGAGACTGTGAAGGAGTGGAAGAAGAATGACAACGTGGTGGGCGTTGTCGTTTACGGTTCTTTTGTGACAGGCAGTCTAACAGCGAGCTCTGATCTGGACATGTGTGTGATATGGGATAGCAGTGAAGCACCCGTCCAGTTAATGGCTGAACAAGATGGCGTTCTGCTGGATATGAGCTTTGCAACAGTATCAGCTGTAGAGGACGTCATCGAAGGAGCACCCGATGACGCGTTCTTGATTGCAGAAATCATCGCAAAGTTCAGGAATGCACGAGTCGTTCACGATACCGACAACAAGTTGAAAAAATGGCAGAGCGTGGCTGCAGACTACGTGTGGTCTGACAATGTTATCGATATCATCAAGGAGAAAGCAGAGGCGGAACTGTCCAATGCTAGCGAGCTTGTGGAGAAGGACGATATTGTTGGTGCCATTCATGAACTTCGTTCAGCACTATTCAACATAGCACGTGCGGTTCTAATGAAAAACAATGTCTTCAGTATCATCAAGCCAGCAGAGGTTCTGAGCGAAGTCAGAATGCTGGATCCCATGACATACCGTCTGTTTCTCAGACTCTTCAAGCTCAAAGCCCTACAAGAAGCAGAGCTGTTGACTGCTCTGGATAGCATAAGACATTGGTTGAAGATTGCAGAGGAGCGATTAGGAGAAGTAGCACCTGGAGCAGGTCTTGCGCCCACTGCTGTTCGATTGGCAGAAGCACAGAGACACTACTACGGCGCAATGCGCTTGACAATAGATTCTGAGTACGAGTTGGCCGTATTGGAGATGCGTCAGACATTGAGTTTGCTAGGGCGAACCTTGGCAGAGACTGCAGGTCATAGGCCTTCTTCCGATGCCTCTGCAATGAGTTACATCAAGCAACAAGAGCCTGAGTTCTATGAGAAGGTTCTAGTTGAACATGGGGCATTCGATCTGCTTCCGAAGGCAGTCAAAAGAGGAATTGGCGAGGCCCGATTTATAGCACAGCGGGTTTGACTCCTGGGCCAGCAATTAGACTCATTAGGCGTGCTCTTACCACAAAGGTCAGGACTGAAAATGTCAGGCTCCGTTGAAGAGACAATTACACTCCAGAGTGTTCCTCTGACAAGAGAAAAACAACTGATGCTAGAGAGACTCTTTGAGGAATATCATGCAGCTGTCAACTTCGTTATCAAGGAGATACTCACAAAACACATCACAACACCTAGTCGGACTATTGAGATCACACAGGACGAGTTCTACAAACGCTTTGATCCTAGACCCGAATACCTGCAAGATGTTGTGAAGACCGCAAGAGTGGAAATCGGACGTCATCGCAGAATGTCAAAGACCGTTCGAAGTCTACGTGGTAAGAGACCCTATTTCAAACCTGGGCAGATGATTCTGTCCAACCCCATTGTCAGTCTGGGAGAGAAGGCCCTTGTCTTGATCTCGGCAAAAGAGGAGGAGCTGCCCATTCCATTCGACAAGCGGAGCAGGAACAGGGTCATCGATATCCTTCAGAAGTTGTCAAGAGACCCAAAGATGTATGGACGCATTCGCTTGACATGGAGAAAAGCTGGCTACGCTGACATTGACATTCGTTACGTGAGAAAGTAGACCACTAATACCATTTCAAGTCCCATGTTGCCAGGGCACCGGATGCATGTGTAGAGTATATCCGTTCTCCTCTTGGACCCCATTCGTGTGCTGTTAGAGCTGTCCAGAGTTTCTCTCTACATAACAGGCTCATTGTCTCGAGAGACCAGACTCTAATACTACGGTCCCAGCTACCAGAGACCAAGTAACGTCCTGAGGGGTCTACAGACAAAGAGCTCACCATGTCCGTGTGTCCTTTCAGTGTGACAGGCTTTGAGTTCCCTTCCAGACTCGCCGAAACTATACTGCCACTGTGTAGACCGAGAAAGACTCTGCTATCATCAGGTGAAACGGCAACAGAACGAATTCTCTCTTTCTGCTTTTCGATCGTGCGAACCAGCTCATTCGTGGAAGTATTCCACAGCTTGCTCTCACCATCCCAAGATGTGCTGATGAGCAGCGATGCATCAGATGTGAAGGCAAGGCCAGAGATGTCTGTCTTGTGAGCATCAATATTCCGAAGACACTTCAGATTCTGTTTTGAGAAGATTTTGATTATGCCATCGCGCGCTCCGACAGCGCCCTTAACGGATGATGATGTAACTGCCAAGACCTTTGTTTGTGCATCATGCTTCATAATTGCTGTCTCAGTAACTGTCCTCCCGAGAGCCCATAAACGAGTAGTGCCGTCCCAACTGCAGGAAACTAGCTTAGAACCCTCTCCGACAAATCTGACCGACGAGACAAGTGCCTCATGTCCTTTTGCCATAAGTTGAAGCTTGCCCGTACTGGTTGTTATGAGCAAGATTCGTCCATCTTGGGTTCCGCAGGCCACTCTTCGGCCGTTTGAATGTACTGAGATGCAGGTCAATGGAGATGCCTGTGTGGGTGTGGGCCTATACAAGATTGTCTTTGCAAGGTCGACCAATGCTGAATACGCTCTCTTGGGTAAGAGGAGCTTCAAGGGTTATCAACCTGTGTACTATTTCTTCCAGAAGCGGTAATAGACTACAACAACTACCGCTACAACTGGCAGCCCAACCACGATGATGATCCTGAGCGCTGATATCAGAATCTGAAATAGATCCGGCTGAAGGGCTGTCAAATTCCGAACATGGTCTACTGTAAACACCTCGAGCGCCTGGCCTACTACCTCTAGACTGTCTGGACTACATCTCTCGGGAATGTCACTAGTGGTGTGCCATGATGATGGAAAAGGATCGTGATGGATTATGTCGAGTGAGGCGATTCCCACGTCTAGGAATGGTCTATGGTCATCGATTATCGAACGACCAAGAACATCAATGAAGATATCATCATACCCCAGCTCTGCAGCCACAGACCACACTGTGTCTTGCAGAGAACGAGTGGATGAGACCTCGCGTTGTAGTACTAAGTTTTCGTCTCCAACCATGTCTAAAAGAATCATGGCTGAGATTGAGTCGATTCTGTCTTGGCTAAGCTGACTGACAAAGTAGTTGGAACCAACAATCCAGTTCCATCCGCTGATTCCACCGGAGTCTTCTGCATCGAAGAATACGAGTTCAACTTCCACACGTATTTCTTCTGGCAAGACGCGAGCAAGCTCAAGCAAAACAGCGACCCCACTGGCTGCGTCATTGGCTCCGAGAACGGGGAGTGTTCTATTACCAATGAACGGATCTTGATCTGCTAGAGGTCGTGTGTCATAGTGTGCACCCAGAGTCAGGCGTGGCTCACTGTCATTGCCCCATCGCCCAATGATGTTGAAACACTCAACGCCGAGATAGGTGAAGTTTTGAAGTGTAGTGTTCCATCCCAAGCTCTCTAGCGAACCAGCTATGTAAGACCTACACAGAGAGAGATTCTCAGACCCAGGAGGACGAGGGCCAAAGTCACACTGATCCACAAGGAAATCGTAGGCGTTATCTCCATCGAAAACTGGGTCATGACGTGCTTGCTGGGGAGAAATTTGTGTCCCTGGAATAATGACTAGGAGAATAAGCAGAAGAGTGGCCGTGTATTTGGTCATCGAGCTCCAGACCCGGGTGTCTATAGGCCTCTAAGAATGTTTTCGCGGAACATTGTTCATGCGAGTCAATACGATCTTCTGTACAATCACGGGTATCTCGCGTGGAAGTCTCTTGATGACTGCTGCAGGAATATCGGAATACCCAATCTCCCCTCTTGCAAGTTGCGCCAGGATTTCAGAGGAAATTGATTGTCCTTCAGCATGTGATAGAATGAAGTCGGAATATGAAAAGCCATTGATGCCGGCCCATTGGGCAAATGCAAAGCTTGCTTTGAAGTCTTTCCTGCATAGGCGATTGTATTTTGAGAGAAACTTCGGGTCGTGTCTTCCAGAATCAATAGCACTAGCAATAACATCTGTTGCATGGACTGCAGATTTCATTGCATAAGCTATTCCTTCTCCCATGAGTGGATCGACAAATCCTGCGGCATCACCTATTAGGATTCCCCTTGTTGTCACGTTCTCGTGTTCAAGACCTTGGCCAGCAAGATACCAAGTTCGTCGTCGAGATGGAGTAAGGGTCGAACGCAATCGCCGCTGCATTCTCCTCACAAAACTGTCGAAAATTTGGCGCAGTCTTAGCATGTGAGGGGCCGCTCCTGCCACTCCGATTGCAAGGTACTCTCGTTTCGGAAAAACCCAGCCATAACTGATCCTGCCTTGGATTGGGATTATGTCGAGGATATGCGGATTCCCGTTCGTTGCCTCAAGCACACCGTCTTCTCCTAGATAGAAATCGGATTCCATACCAAGGCCCAGCCGCGTAGGACTGTTCTTCTTAGGTCTGAGACCTAGTGAGTGAGCTACTGTCGAGGTGACTCCATCCGCACCTATCAGGAAGCGGGCACGAAGAACACGACCATCACTTAGTGTGGTTTCTGCATAGTCATCGTTGACTGAGGCATCGACAACCCTTGCTTGCTCAATCAGGTCAGCACCAGCGCGTTCGGCCCTCCTTGCGAGGTATTCGTCAAAGACCGATCTATGGCAGGTGATGCCTAGCAGCTTATCGGACTCGAACTCTGCAGTCCTTCCATCCTGCAACACGAATCGTAGACCGTATATCTTCTGCTCGACCACTCGTCTTGGTATTCGTTCATTGACTATCTGAAGTCCTCTGTGCATTACTGCTCCGCCGCATGCCTTCTCACGTGGCAATGAATGTTTCTCAAGCAGAAGGGTCCTAAGTCCAAGTGCGGCTGACCTTTGCGCAGCAATCGAGCCTGCAGGTCCGGCACCCACAACTATGATGTCATAGCTCACCTACTGTTTCTTCCCCCGATGATTCGAAGTCGATTCGATTTGCAGCAGTCTGCGAATTGAACTGCTCGACTAGCAATCCGAAGTATTCTGATTTATATCTAATGCCTCAAAGTGGGCAGGCTGGCCATGCCGGTGAATGCCCGTCCATATTCGGCGAGCTTCCACTAGTGTACTTGTTCTTGTTTTAAGTCCCAGACAACTATCTGCTCCTTTCTCCTCGTGGAATTGATCTTATCCCAAATCCCGCTCGCGGTTGCGGAATATGATCTTTCAAGACAATACGGATTGTCCCATGGAGCTATTTCAGAGAAAAACTCAGAACCCCTGATGATTTTCCTGTTGACCATCCGATCACCAACAACGAGGATTACGAGAGACTCGTCATGGAGAACTGCATCAATTGCCCTTAGCGCCGTACTCATCTCCTCTCTAAATGTTGAGAATGTCTGGATTAGACCCCTCCGAATCGTCTTACGATCCATGCCAAGAATCTCTAGAACGAGCCGAGAGTAGTAGCCGGTATAGTCCAGTGCATCGAAGTAAGGAGGTGAGCTATACACGACATCTACGGTCCCTTCCTCCACAATTTCCTGAATCCTCCGAGTGTCGTGATGATAGATACACACTTCAGGATATCCTAGGACGAACTCAATATGCTTCTGAGCCTTTCTCATTAGCATACCGTAGAAGTCAATCGACCGAAGCTTGTCGGAGATTCGGCCGAACGATGTAGAAGACCATGTCCAATGATTACAAGCCCTCGCTGCAAGACAAATTGAGCCATATAGCACAGACAGTTCGAAATTAGAGAAGCTATCCGAAATTGATATCATCCGCATAATCTGCTCTCTAGTGTCTCGGTGGAAGAACTTGGCCGGCCAAGAGGGCATCTCATGAACACCTGATAGTGTTTTGGCTTGTTTGATGGCAGATTCAAAGTGTTGAAGCGTCTCAGTCTTGCTCAAGGATTCGGTTTTTCCACGAGCAATTATGCAGGCCAAGGGATTGTTGTCGACTCCGATAGCCGTCATGCCCCGGGCCTGAGCTTCATACACTATTGTCCCCGTTCCACAAAAAGGATCCAGCAACGTGTAGTTCTGCGGAAGTTGGGAGATTACATTAGATGCATCTAGTGCGGACATCTTCCCCCGATATGGATAGATACCATGGATTGAATTCGGATTGCTCAGCTTCTCGAGCTGCTTGAAGATAAGACGCTGACGCTCTTCAATTGCTTGTCGATTATCAAGGGCAGATTGTTCCATGGCACAGATGGAATAGCCATCACTGCCAAAAAAGGGCTGCTACGAGATTGGTGTGCTAGTTTTACTTCTCGGCCAAGACGTCGATTGCGTTGATGGTCGCTTCTATCTCCTTCTCTACGGCCTCAATCAGCAGGGGGTCCTGTTCCCCGGACTTCTCACTGTCGTCTTCTTGTTCGACCTTCTGTCCTGTGTGAAGATTCCCGTCGCATGCGAGAATTGATCCTGCATGTATTCCTTTTGTGGCTGCAAACACGAAGAGTAACGAGCTTTCCATCTCGACTGCTTTCACCTTCGCGCGTGTCCATAGACTCAGCTGGTCGAGTTCTGGGTTCACGTAGTACACATCACTCGTCCAAATAACACCAGTATGGATCCGTTCAGAAGGCAGCAGCTTGGATATCTCCTCGTGGAGTGCCCAATATACACTTGGATCGGCAACTGCAGGATACTCCATCGGAGCGTAGTTTATGCTTGTCCGTTCATCTCTAACAGCACTAGTGGCTACAACGACATCCCCAGTCTTCACTGAGGGATCGATGCCGCCACAAGACCCAATGCGGATTACGTATTCAGTACCGAGATTTGAGAGCTCTTCAATGCAAATGTGGGTAGACCCGGTGCCAATTCCTGTGCCAGATATTGTCACGGGCGTCCCTTTTGGAGTGTAAGCGCGATAGGTTACATATCCGCGATATCTGGCAACTTCCTCTGCATCTTTCATTTTCGATGCCACGATAGGGACGCGATCTGGATTCCCCATAATGAGCGTAAACCGTTCAACATCTCCCTCGCCTACTCTCATATGGGGCTGCACTCGCTTCTTCAATTGCTACACCGCCTCTTTCAGCGGCAAACCCGCTTTTCACTGTTGGCCTTTGACGAGTACTAATCAGAAACTAGCCAACGGGTATCACATACCTTCCGTAGGGCTTCGACTGAAACTCTGTACTTCCGTTGATTCTCCTCAGGACGCACTCAGCACAAATCCATTCCTCGCTGATTCGGAAGACCTTACTGTATTTTGTAGCGCATGCGTTGCAGCATTCGCAATTGCCAGTCCCGGTTTCATAGTTCTCAGAGAGGAAGACAATCAGCAGCGAGATCAAGTTCGGATTCCTTACTTGCATTCTCCTTGACCACAGCCCATTGTGCGCTGCTTGCTTTTTATCCGCCACCAAGACAGAGGGCGCCTCTCCAATACACAAACAAGCATTATTAGATGAGGGTCCCGGATGCCTACAGTCTCAGATGGTATGAAATCCGGAGGAACGACATTGTCGCTATTCGAGTACCATTGTTATAGGTGCGGCCATCAAAACTCTATCCAGACAGATATTCCCAGGGCCCCGGGCTACATTCACAAAGATTTGACCTGTGAATCCTGTGGTGATGAGACTCATGTGCTGCTAAGTGCGTGCCCGAATGAGTCTTGCGACAGTTTTGTCTACTGGATCAATGACTTGGAGATTCCCAAACTTGTGAAGACCTTCGCAAAGTACTTTGTTCACAATATGCAGACTGTAATCAACCGCGCTGCTGTACAAGGTATCGAGATAGGTGTAGACACCACAGACAACTTCCCCCTGAACGCAAGTTGCTCTTGCGGCTCAAGGTTTGCAATTGAGATATCCATTCCAGACCTTGACTAAGTGTCTGATTGCATCACGAAATTACAGTAGTGCCATTGCAAGCTCGAGAAGGTTCTGCGGAGAGGCTGCGATTGTAACACCTAGCATCTCGCGGACTCTCTGTGCATTCTCGAGGTCTATCTGTCGCGTCTTGATCGAAAACGAGGTTCCATCGTGTGCGACAGTATCTATTTCGCCGGGGACTTGGTCAACGGGAAATAGCAGGACTGGTGTATTGCCTTTCAGGGTCTGAGCGACGGCATTGGTGACAAGCGTATCTGCAATGCCGTAGGCAATCTTCGCAGTTGAATTCGCAGTCAGAGGTGCAACAATGAGAATGTCATATCGGCCAAGTTGAAGTGGTCCTGCTACGAATGGAACGTTGGCGTTTGTCTCTTTCTTCACCTTGGAGAAGGCTTCAATGAGTCTGTCCCAGATTTTGTACCATCTAAGAACCTGTTCAGCTGCCTTTGATACTATAACGTCGACTCTTGCATCAGTCTCTTTCTGAAGAGTAATCATAGCGTCAAGGGTCTCCTCGATATGATCACCAGATCCAGTGATACCCCAGCAAACTCTAGCCATTTCGACCACTACAGAACAGGTCACCTACGAGGAGATATGTTCTTCGTAGATGGAAGACCGATTGTCCTAAGGTAGGATTCATTTGTCAGAATGCAGCAATCGAGTGCCAGCGAGGGTATACGATGTACAGAGCCAGTGTTGGCATCACGACGAATATGAAAGCAAAGGCCACCAATTGGATTGCTGATAATGCATCCTCGCTTGGAATCGAGACCATTTGGATTGGAGAAGATATCGACATCGGGCAAGATGTGTTTGTCCTAACTGCATGTGTTCTTCTTCGAGCACAAGAAGCTAGAGTGGGTACTGCCATAATTCCTGTTACAGTCCACAATATCTCTACACTTGCAAGAGCAGCTCTGACATTACAGGAAATAGGACAAGGTAGGTTTGTTTTCGGAACAGGGATTGGGGGCATTCAGGATCTTCAGAGACTCGGGATCACTCTCAAGAGACCAGTGACGGACCTGAAGGCAGCTGTCAGCGTCCTTAGAAGACTATGGATTGGAGATTCAGTAACAGTGGAGAATGAGCTCTTCACACTCCAAGACTACAGTCTTCGAATCAGGAAGAGCAAAGCAATACCAGTCTTTCTTGGCGTCAGAGGGCCCAAGATGCTGGAGCTAGCCGGTCTGATCTCAGACGGCGTGATTCTTTCGGGTCCGTTTGATTACCTGAAGAACGCAGTTGGCACTATTGATAGTGCCGCAATGATGGCAGGACGCAAAGACGCAGAAGTTGAGAAAGTGGCTTGGCTACCAACCGTTCCGACATTCAAAGGAGTCAAAGAGTCGCTAGCGAAACGGGTTGTATCGATTGTTGTAGCTGACATGCCTGAAGCGGTGCTAGACATGTTGGATGTGGACAGAGGGAGAGTCGATAAGATTCGAACTTCCGTAGAGGTGGAGGGCCCCGATGGTGGAATCCCTTATGTTAACGACGAGCTTCTGGACATGTTCTCCATAAGCGGTGACAGGGATCATATGGTGGATAGATTCGAGGAACTCAGTAAGATAGGAATCTCCGAAGTGGTCTTGGGACCTCCCTTCTCAGGGGACTGGAGAGGTGCAATGAAGGACATATTCCAGGAGATTCACAGGAGACGTGATTGAAGCTGAAGTTCGGGTTGGCACTCAATGTTCGCGAGAGATTGGATGAGATCCTTAGGTTAGGAAAGATGGCCTATGAAGGTGCTATCGACACTCTTTGGGTTGTTGACTTCCCCGCAACCCGGCTTGCACCTGTGGTGGCTTCGGCGATTGCTCACGAGCTCGATGACATGCGGCTAGGAATTGGTCTAGTCAGCCCATTCCTTCACAGACCTAAACAGATTGTCCGTTTCATAGAGAGCCTTGTCGCCCAGTTTGGGGATAGATTTGATCTTCTCCTTGGGCCGGGGGACATTTCGTTACTTGCGAAGGTTGGTGTGGAGGTCGATTTCTCAACCTTGTTGAAGAGAATGAAGACAGACATAACCACCATAGAGGAGATGCTTCAAAATCTTGGAATCAGAACTAGCGTGCTTCTTGGTGCGCAGGGACCAGGATTGATAAGACTGTCAACAATGACAGATGGTGTGCTCCTCAATTACTCAGACCCCAAGATGATAGAGTGGGCCATGAAAAGACTGGGAGAGACCTCTGATGCCTTTCAGATAGGAGTGTTTCCACCTACTTTCCTCACTGAGAAAGATGACTGTGAAAATCACCTCGGATTTCTCATCTCTGCAGCCATAGTAGCTTTGGGACTGAATCGTTCGATATCCAAGGAATTTGGATTGGAAGATGCTCTGGCCAAGGCAAGGAGAGCAGTGAAGACCAAAGGAGGAGTTGATTCAGAGGTCGTGGAGATTCTGGGAAAAGACACAGTCAGAATGTTCGGTCTGTGTGGATCAACTGATGAGACTCGTGAGTACGTTAGGACACTCAGCAAGATAGGGGTAGATCAGATTGTGTTTGGACCGCCTCTTGGAACTGAAGGTCGACAGGTTGAGCTTCTCGCCAATGTCATTCAGTAGGCCCTAGGAATACAGATCAGCACGACTCTTCTTTTGCCCATCAACGTCGAATTGCTCTATGTAAGTCGCCAAGTCCAACTCATCTGTCGATACCATCCATCCTTGGGCACCGTAGCTCCAGTTAGTTACCAAGTCAAGCATGGAGCGAGACCCAAGTGCCGAGATCGTCATAATAGGATGAACAGCATGCACACCGCTATTCTGTTCAAGTGAGCGGAAGGTCTGGTAGTATTCCACCTGATGGTTTCCAGGAACTTGTATCCAGAGCAAGACACCTCGATTTGAGAAGTAGTACATAGACGTCGGCAGGTAGGGAAGAGTAGACAGGATTTTCTGTTTCCAAGCGTCTTCACAGATTATCTCAAAACAGAAGCTTGTTGACAGTGAGAGACCCCCGAATATCGCATATGGAAGAACTGTTTCGCGTGAGAACAGCTTCCTAATTGAGTGAGAGACCTGCCTTGGCTCAATGTCCCATCCTGTCATTTGCAGTGATTCGCTCATTGAACCGGGGGACGCTCTGCAGTCAATCGCCAACTTCGAAGCAACCAAGAAGTCGTTCGACGTGAATCCCTTCTGGAGTCCCTTGTTGGCAAGTATACGAGGTGGTTTTTCGACAGCGGGAATCTCATCTTTGGTCAGAGAAGATCGAAACTCTTCCGGAAACTGCCAGGCATCCCCAACGTAAAGGGACAGGTTTGACTCTGACCCCACAGCTTCGCGTATGTGCACACTGTGGTAGTCAAACACTGACGAGGCCAGATCTTGAATGCTCTCAATGAATACTGATTGATTGCGTTGACTATTTGGAATCAAGAACACCACGTAACCAAGATCTGACATGTCAGTTGTGACCACGGATTTTGTGAACGGGAAAGTTGCTAGTCCGTCGCTGAGAACAGGCCAGTCAATGTCATCTTTGACTGAGAAGAACAGAATAATCGATTGAAGGCCGAAGGCGGTCACATCAACAAGACAGGCAAATCGGATTCTGTGTCTTTCTCTTAGCCTTTTCAGCGAACGAGAAACAGTGCGTGGGGCAAGCATAATTGATTTCGAAGCGTCGGATATGGAGGCCATTGGATCTCTGAGGATGTGTGCCAAGACCTCATAGTCTGTTGCGCTGATTGCCATGTCTGACACGAGAAAAGCGAAATTGTGCGCAGAGCGGATGGAGTCTACAGTGACGAGGTTAAATTTCCTTAGTGTTTTGAGATTCTCTATTATGCGGTTCATGTATTCCTCTCTTACAGGGAGGAGAGTCGGATTGGAGGGGTTTCTTGTGAATTCAGGATTGTCCTTCAGATCCTCAACTTCCCTGCGTGCCCGTTCTAACGTTATCGATCCTGAGCACATTCCAAGGTAGATTCTCATCAGGCTTAGATAGAATTGCGCAGTTGGCTCTTCCACTGAAGGGAAGAGATCATCATACGGCGTCACAAATCCATTTGAGACTTCGGTCTCGGAACCTTTTCCTTTGTGAATCTCCTCTGTCGATGCAGGCCTGCGTTTCAATTTGGATTCAACGCCTCGAGTGCTCTCGTCTTATAGGCACTCTATTCGATATATGAAAGGATGTATTCCAATCCTCTTCGAGGTTCTCGTGAATCAGTAATGAATGTGCTCATTTCTGCTGCTTGTTGGAAAGAGCGAGCCAAGGACATCGTCATCGTGTCCCATCGAGCTGCTTCAGGAATACGAAGCATAAGGACTACAAGCTCTGAACCAGAAACTAGACGGGCAGCCGGGAAGGTTCCCATCTGAGCATGCAAGAGCTGAATAAGAGCCCTGTTTTCAGGATTCATTCTAAGACAGACAGTCATCTGTTGAGGAAGGGCTATATTTTTGACTTCGACGTATGGCATTGCAACTCCTTTTCGTACTCGGGCCAACATCCTTCTCAGAGTTCTCCCCGAGGGTGCTGACAGTTTGTGTTCCTTGAAGAACTTCTGGAGTCGGCCTGCCGAGACATGGTACTCCTGTTCAAGTGCTGAAGCTACAGCTAGTTCGCTGATACCGCCGATGCCACCCTCGCTCTGTCGCATAGCTCTTATGGATGGAAGTACGTCAGCATAGTCTTTCAAGCCATCAATGGAGACTTGCAGGCGGAACCCGCTGTCAAATTCCCAATGTTTGCCCGTATACAGCCCTAGGCTAAGATGGTCTGCTATTTGCTGAGCTCGATCATGGACAATGGACAGTTTGTACGGTTTCTTCTGGAATCTCACTAGTTGGTTCAGGAATCTGCCATAGTGAGGACCACGGGGAAGAACCGCTTCGAAGTAGACCTTTTCGCCCATTGGCATTGATATCATTGACTCTCTGGTCACGGATACGAACGGACTTGATGACAGCCAACGAGAGAAATTCCTAAGAGCTGTGCCGCCTCTCGAGATCTCAGCCCAGCCAAACACCAGGTCGATTCCCAATTTACCATAGTCCAGAAGCCCTCGAACTCTAAGTCCGTGTTCTCTCTCAAGCCTTCGCCATGTCTGATTCACTGCAGAGCGTGATACGTTCAACTCCTCTGCCAGTCTTACTTGCCGCAATGACGGTTCTATTGCCAGCCGTCTAAGGAATTTGAGCTCAGACGCTCCGAAAGCACGCATCACATACACGTCCATATCCACGTATTATGGCCATTTGTTTAGTTCTACATGACTTCTGAGGTCACCTTTGTAGTTAAACTCTTCGCGTTATTCTTGCACACCATCATACTGGAGCGCTAGAAGAGTGCTAGAAGGCTTTCGAGGGCAGATCAGTATGCTTCCGGTTCTTTATTACTGGGATAATTCGAGTATTCTGTGTTCACAGTATAGGTCATACCTAGCTAACGCTAGTCGATACTGTAGTCCACAGTAGAGACTAGGTAGTGAGATGACGCCATATGATAGTCCACACTGGGACTCCCACACTGTGGTGGCACTTAGTAGAGACTAGATGCTGTCAGGAAAGGGGATGACCATAGTGAGCCATACCAAGGACCAGATACGAGGAGGTGAAAGAGATTAGCGCAGATCGGATGAGAGCAATTTACGAGAGCATGACTGAGAATCGTACAGCACTCGAATTGATGTCCATCGGAGTAGTGCGAGGCATTTCCACTGTAGTGCAGCCGCCATGCGAGGAACCTAGTCCATTCTAGACACAGATCGGATATGTCTAGTTTAGTCTAGCCTTGCATAAGATTGCCTACAGTAAGCCACGTAGCTGGTTCCTGGAATAGATGGTTCATGCTGTGATGATTCTTAGGAAGGAGAGAGAGCAGAATGGATCCAGATTTCCCAGAACCAACACCTTGGTAAAAGAACGAAACGAAACATTCGGAAAATATGAAAAACAGGAGAAAAGACAATGATAAGGACTGAAGCAATAACCCGTGAGAGCTTCATGAGCCCAGAAGAAGGCCGAGAAGTTGACGTAATCAACGATTCGGAGCTTGTTCGGCTAGTAGCTCTTAACTTGGAACTGGCGGTCAGAAACCTGATCACTTCTCAGGTATCACCAGACTGCTGCGTCCTCACGGCCGATATATGCACACACAGACTTGTCGCCATGCCTGAAAAGAATGGTGAGATCAAAGTACTTGTGTATGATGCATAGTGTACGCGCCATGCGTGAGGTGTTCGGGAGAGGCAATGACCTCTCCTGAGTGTTCCGACCCAGAGGGTGAGAAAGAGAATGAGGCTCCAAAAGAGCAGCACCGGTATGAGTACAATAATACATCCGATGCTAGCTACTACTTCTAGACCTGCATACTGTGAATAAGGAGTCTAGACCCTCTCTACGGAAACCTCAAATGACCACGTCACTATTCCAAGGGCAACTGCCTTGGAAGACCTTCTTAGCTGTATAAGTATGGACAATTAAGAGAAGGTCGAATCTTATTCTGTGATCGAACCAAACGAAATTGGTGTCTATTTCTGATGGCCAAGATTCAACAGATGCTAGTGGTACTGTTATATGCGGCTTGAGGTAGTCTGCCAAGCGTAGCGACTCAGAAAAACGTAAGACCACGGTGATTGAGCATGGAAAACAACGACAAGCGAGCCCTAAAGATCATTAGCCGCCTGGACGGGGCATATCCTGGTGCACCTGCAACTTATCTGGCCTACAAGAACGCATTCGAAATGTTAGTCGCAACGATTCTCTCCGCCCATACTGCCGATGCTTGCGTCAATACGATAACACCTGAGTTGTTTAGGAGATGCCCAAATCCAAAGACCATGATGGAGACCAGTCTGAAGGATCTCGTTGAACTCATTCGTCCCTGTGGAACTTACAATCGAAAGTCGGAATACATACAGGGAACAGCAAGGATGATTGTGGAGGATTTCTCCGGGGAGGTACCGCGTACTATGGAGGACCTTGTGAGACTCCCAGGAGTAAGCAGAAAGACTGCAAACGTTGTACTCTCCGTTGTTTTCAACAGGAATGAGGGCATAGTAGTTGACACCCACGTCATGCGTGTTTCAGGCCGTCTTGGATTGACCTATCAAGACAAGAATCGTGACAAAGCAGAACGAGAACTGATGGAGATAGTGCCGCGGGAGCAGTGGTACGAATATGCACGCCTTATCGGGGCGCACGGACGAAGGACTTGCAGTGCTCGAAAGCCAAATTGTGATGAATGCTCAGTTAGAAATCTCTGTCCTTCGAGGGGGAAGTTCGCATAGAGCAAGAATCACCCGAAGAGGCTAAAAGAGTGGCAACATCGAAAAAGCGATACAGGAGTGCAGCCTGACTGATGAGAATTGGGCTGATTAGCAAATTCGGATCAGCAGATGGCTTGTGCGTACGTGCGGCACATGTGCTGAAGGGACTGGTCGACCATGGGCATGACGTTCATGTCTTCACACAATCCGATAGTATTGATTCTTTGCCGGAGGATAGAATCCATCGATTCAGAGCCGTCCCAGTTAACCCGCACTTCTATCTCGATTCGCCAGGAGCAGTGAGACTCATAGCTGAGAAGAGCAAGGAGCATAATATTGACCTTCTGCACGTTCAAATGAACTCCAGCTCCACGGAGTTCCTCTTGCCATTCTACAAGCATGCACTGCCACCGATTGTGACGACATTTCATTTGGCCTATGCCGCGGGGAGCTCAGTTGTTGCCACAGCTTTTGCAATCGCATGGAAAGCGTCAATGTTTGCAGCAAAGAGATACGATCACATCATACTAGTTGATCCATCCCAACAGCAAGTTATGGACGAATATGGAATATCTGAGGACAAAACCTCTGTCATCATAAACGGAGTTGATACTGACCTTTTCTGTCCAGGTGAAGGCAGAAACAAAAACGGGTGGATTGACTTCGTCTATGTCGGCAGGTTGGCAATAGACAAGGGAGTTCACATTCTTCTTGATGCCTTCAAGGAGTTTCATGCTGAGTACAGGAAATCAAGACTAACACTTGTTGGGGACGGGCTTCTCAAAGCCATGGTGGATGACTGCGTTGATGACGGCTCAGTCCGGTGGTTGGGTGTCTTGGACCATCAACGAGTGCCCGAGGTTCTGCAGAACGCAGATGTCTTCGTGATTCCTCAGAATATTGGCGGATTGGGCTTGAGTGTAATAGAAGCAATGAGCTGCGGCGTTCCTGTGATAACCACCGCAATCGGAGAAACTAGGCGTCTGCTAGGACCTGATGAGGGAGTCCTCGTTCAACCCGACAGCTCATCAGCAGTTCTAAATGCAATGCGGCATCTTGCGGATGAGGATCTACGTCGCGAGATGGGCGAGCGCTGTCGAATGAAGATTCTGAAGAATTACTCGTGGGAATCGCAAATGGAGCTTCTCGAAGAAACATATCGGAAAGTCATGAAGCTCACCTGATGGGTCCGTGAATCGCCTTCCACATTACTTGCCGCGCAGGACTTATCAATAACACAAGAATCCTTGATGTAGTCATTCACCGGAGATTAGAATTCGATGTTGGACATTCGGTTCATCAGAGAGAATCCAGACCTGATACGCCGAGATCTCAAGAGACGCAGAGACGCCAAGAAACTGAAGATGTTTGAGCGGCTCTTGGAACTTGATGAAAGAGTGCGTGCACTTGGCAGAGAGATTCAGGAACTTCGAACGCAGCGAAACCGACTCTCAAGAGAGATTGGCCAGTTGAAGAAATCAGGTGAAGACGACAGCAAAATCGTAGACAAAGTGAACAAGGTAAATGTTGAGATTGGGAAGACCGAAGGTTTGCGGGATGAGCTGCAAAACGAACTTCGCACTATTCAGATGAGTATTCCAAACATACTTCATGAGTCGGTTCCTTATGGGGAAGATGAGAGTGATAGCGAGGTCATAAGGGAATGGGGAGGAAAGCCTGAATTCGATTTCGATGTCCGAAGCCACGTCGACCTCTTGGAGTCTCTTGATGTTGGAGACATTCCAAGGGCAGCAAGAATCGCAGGATCAAGATTCTACTTCTTGAAGAACGAGCTTGTGATGCTGGATCTTGCGATGCAGCAGATGGCCCTCCTAATGCTTGTCAAGAATGGGTTTACACTGGTTTATCCCCCCTTCATGATGAGAAAAGCTCCCTACGAAGGCGTGGTAGATTTGGAGGCCTTTGAGAATGTCATGTACAAGATTGAGAATGAAGACCTCTACCTGATTGCTACTTCTGAACACCCGCTTGCGGCAATGTACATGGGAGAAATCTTCGAACCCACAGATTTACCCATCCGACTTGCTGGGATTAGCTCATGCTTCCGGAAAGAAGCAGGAAGCCATGGCAAGGACACAAAGGGTGTTTTCAGGGTACATCAGTTTGAAAAAGTCGAGCAGTTTGTATTTAGCTTGCCTGAAGATTCATGGGAGATACATGAAGAGCTTATTCGAATTGAGGAGGAATTCATACAGAAACTGAATCTACCATATCGAGTTGTCAATGTATGTACTGGTGATATGGGATCTATCGCAGCCAAGAGGTTAGATCTTGAGGTCTGGATGCCTGGACAAGGACGATATCGTGAGGTGGGTTCGTGTAGTAACGCGACAGCTTACCAGGCAACTAGGCTTGGAATTAAATATAGAGTGAAGAAGGGAGGAACAGAGAAGGCCTATGTTCATACTCTGAACAGCACCATGGTGGCAAATCCCAGAACCATCGTAGCCCTAATGGAGAATTGCCAGAGGGAGGACGGAAGCATCCTGATTCCGAAAGCTCTGCACAAGTATCTCCCATCGAACATGCGAGAGATAGTTCCCAAGAAGAAAGACTGATTGTGGATTGTTCACGTTCAAATCGAATTATCGAGTGGCAAGATAAAGTTGAAGAATCGACACGACTTTGTCAACGGCCCATTCCACATAGTCATTGCACTTCTTTCCAATTGGGCAGTCAATTCGATTTGTCCCCGTCTGTTCTATCTCACCCCGGTCCAGGCCCTCAATTTGCTACACCTTGTGGACCCCCAAGCATCTGAGAATCCTTGGACAAAGTCCGTTGTCGCTGTTTTCACTGCATCACGTTTGGCCTTCAGCGTTGAACCGATTTCAGATTCGTCCGGGCCCGATGAAAGACCCAAGGACATAGCTGCTCCTGTAACTGCACCAAAAGTTCTTCCTGTTCCTCCAATCCCGCCGCAAAAGGCGGAGGCAATCCGAATGCAAGAAGGTGTGAATTATTTGAGACCTATCCGTCGATTCACATCCGCGAGTACGGTCCCGGAACGACGAAGGTCGTGTCGAATGAGGTCCGCCATGATTTTTCCAACTCGAACGACACTCTCTTTTAGGAATAAAGCGTTCGTTCTAGAGTAACCAATCATCAAGCTTAAAACTGTGCAATAATCCCTCGGCACAGTGAGTGCTAATGAGTTCAGTTCAACAGTCGTTTGAGAAGCTGATTTCTCTCGCGATTAAAAGAGAGGACGAAGCCTACGAATTCTATACAAAAGCTGCAGAGAACGCCGAACAAGTTTCTTCGAAGAAGCTCTTGATAGAACTGGCAAGGCAGGAAGAGGGACACAAGAAGAAGCTTCAATCTGCACTAGGGGAAGGCTTATGCGACACATTCACTTGTGAGACAATTGAGGAGCTTGAGGAGATGGACCTGAGTCAGTATCTTACTGACGTGCCACTGAAGCCATCATCGTCATCACAAGACATTCTCATTGTGGCGATAAAGAGGGAAGAGGGGGCATTCGAATTTTATAAAGCTCTGTCCGAGCTTACAGGTGATCCATCTCATAGGGCAGTCTTTGAGACTCTGGCTGGTGAAGAAAAGAAACACAAAGAGCTGTTGGAATCAATCTACGACGAACGAATCCAGCCTTGGATGTAGGGGGAGTACATCAAACCCCCCCCGTTTCTTTTGATCTTGCTGTCAGGTCTTGTGAAGTCTTGGCGCAGCAATGAAGGTTAGACCTTTCTTGGTGAGAGCTTCCGCTGTTCGATTGAGAGCGGCATGCTTATCCAAGTAGTTCTGTGTCATCATGGGCATGAGTCCTTGAGACATTATATCTTCTTTCGGCATGAAGTAGTCCAGAATGTCACTGGGATGTTCTCTGGTAGCCTCGACTTCCGGCGCCCCGCCCTCATGCTTGGCACTGATATTCTTGACATGATCTGACAGTTCGAGCAATTCATCAAGTCTGTCATAAGGCTGCCTTACTATGCTCTTTGCAGTCTCTGTGATGTGGTGTTCAATTCGAACCACATCCTCAAAGCCGAATTCTTCTCGGATATATGCGGAGAGCTCGATTGTTTCGTTGTCAACGCTGTTGGAGAGATTGAATCCAATCAACGGACTTGTGCCATCAGGCCGGCTGAAAAGCTTCGCAGTCATCAATGTCCATAGAGCCGAGTAGGGATTGTCATTTCCCATGAAAACGGATATCTTGAACTCCATATCGATACCAAGCTTGTGCATCATGTATCCAATCAGAACTGTACCAGGGTTGATGTTCAGGACCTGCTTCACCCCATAACTAGTGTAGAAATGGAGATACTCATCGGCCCAATCAAGCGCAAACCTGTTTGGCTGACCAACACCGCCAAAGTAACCTGTGATAGTATCCGGGCCTCCGAGGTGTATGTTGGATGGCATACCGTTAGGCCCCGGAAGAGTGCCCTTTGTGTCGAGTGTTTCAACATATGACGATCCCGTGATTTGCATAGCGGCAGCAAAGGCAATCACATCGTTGTCTTCCTCTTGTTCCTTCATTCTCCGTACACGGATGAAACGACCTGGCATTAGGTCGCGATTGTCTATCGCAGCTTTGGCCTCTTCTATCACCCATGGGAAGTACTGACAAGCACTAATCTCGAGTGTCACTGCGAATGCATCATCAAAGTCAATTGAATCTGCTTTGGCACCAAGAATCTTGCGACGATAGTCAGCTACAGAGATGAAGGCGTCTTCATCTCGGACTTCTTGCAGCCATTCGAGATCCTTGACATAGGGGGACTTCTTTTCTTCAAGTAGCGAGAGTAGGTAGTCTAGCTCCCGAGTCTCACTTGCCTTGCGATTTATCTCATCCACTCCGCCATACTTGTCGATGACTGCAAGAAGGCTGTTGACCAGGGGATTGCTCTCATCGAGCAAGATCGCGTTGACCTCTTCAAGTCGTTCTGAATCAATACGAATCTTTTCTCTATCCACCATTTCAGGCTACATCCCACTCAGATATCGCCAGTTGATTCCCAGTAGCATAGACCTCAGTGCAAATCCTCCTAAAAAGAGATGCTCACCATGTCTTGCTGTCGCTGTTTTTCAGAGTCTCGTCATGGCTAGTCGCGCTCTCAAGAAATTGCGCACGGTGGGTCCGACAAGTAGTGTCACACTCGCACCAGCTAGTACCTGAATCGAATTCACGAAGACTAGCTCGGCTAGAGCAGCCTCGAATCCATACAGGAACACTTCTGCGGAGAAGTAACCAACAAGCATCACAAATGCTCCAACGATTACAGCTACCGCGTCCCACATGTGGATTTCGTCTTGGTTCCATGACCAACGAGTGATGAGACCAACCATCATTCCTTCACAGCCCTTGACAACGAATGTTATTGGAGCGAAGTGAGCATAAGCTAGGAGTATATCCGCTGTAGCAGAACCTCCTCCGCCCGCAACGAATCCTCCAAGCGGGCCAAGCAGCAATCCACTCAGCATCACAAATGCGTCTCCCAAGTTGAAATAGCCAGTTGTTGTCGGGAAGGGTATCAAGAATATTGCTGTCCCGACTGTTGTCAACGCAAGCATGATTGCAAGTAGTGCGATGTACTTCACCCAAGTAGAGAACGCAGAAGGCTCAAAGGGCACTTCAGATAGGTCGATTTCGTCATCTCGGTCATCGATATTGCTATCGTTCAAGATTGGGCACCAGCAACGAGAGTTTTGATCAATCAAGATGCGAAGACCCAGCATTATGGGCTATGGATTTCAAACTGTCGGATGCATATAATTCTGAGCATCCAAGTGTGCTCACAAATGTCGTTTGATGTACAATACCGTCACACGCGAAGTGTTTTAACTCATGAGACCCAAAACGTGCCATCGGGCTTGTCTAAGGAACTGCCCGGAGTGCACCAAGAGGTAGGGAAGAATGTCGAAGAAGTGGATTCAAACAGCAGATTGGAAGACTGAGAAACACGTTCCTGCTATCAAAGTGAAGAAGTTTGAAGATGGTATCGCCAAAGTGATTGTGAAAGTTGGAGAAGAAATTGCACATCCGAACACAACGGCACATCATATCAAATGGATTGACTTGTTCTTCTGGCCAGAGGGTGGAAAGTTTCCAGTAGAGATTGGGTACTGTACCTTTGATCACCATGGAGAGGGTGCTGGAGGAGCCGATACAAGCGGCATCTATACTGAGCCTGTTGCCAAGTTTGTCTTCAAAACAGACAAGACCGGTTCTCTGATGGCTACGGCCTACTGCAACATCCATGGTCTATGGAAGAACGAGGCAGAACTGAAGTAGAAGCAGAGCAGCCAGAACATCATGGCCTGTGCGATGAGCAGGCCAACGGTTTTCTTCAAGTTAGGCATCTGCAATTTTCCTTTGAGAAAGCTGTATCCAGTTTCCTTCAGGGTCTCTCAATGTAGCAAAGAGTGACGGACCCTCGTCTCTGATCTTGGGTGTGCCGTAGAACTGGATTCCCTTCTTTTCAAGTGTGTCAACCGCCTCCTTCACATCAGTAACCCGGAAGGATATCATGATTCTCTGAGTCTCGGCTTCGGAAGAATCATCACCTACGGCCTCAATCGCAAAACGGGTGGGAGGACGACCCAAGTCAAAGACAAACTCACTCCAATCTGAGTCCGAGTAGCCCAGCTCAATGCCTAATTTGTCTCTATACCATTCCACCATCTTGGTTGAAGCTCTGGCATGAACGAAGACCACATCAATTCCAATTATCATTGCATTCCACTCTCTGTGCTCCTTGAGCATTGATGGATTTTCGGTTATCAACGTAGTCCTTTACGGTCATGTGTCATGTTGTCTAAGCAGATTATTCTCTAGGCGCTATCGTCGAGCATTCTTATGACCTGTGTGAGAACTGCCGAAATCACTTGGCGTTGAAGAATCGCTATCAGAGGGACTCGTACTATCAACGCCCAGGGCTTGACTTGTTCCCGGTAGCTTCCAAACATGGCGATGCTTTCTGTATTGTCAGCTATAATGACTCCCATTTGCGTGGGATTCCATTCATCCGTGATAGCGTCTTCCTGCATCACTTTGGCGAATTGAGCTGCGAGAGCATGTGGGCTAAAGGCACTAACATCGGTCATGCGGGCATAGTGTGCAAACTCAGGCCATTCCTCCATAAACACTTTTGATGTCACTAGCTGAATCTCTACGCCGCTTTTCTTTGCGTTAGCCAGTGACGGACGAGCGGTGCTCAGAATCTGAGGATCAAGCGTTGCTATGAAGATCTCATCTCTCGCCCTATTTATGATACCTTGTATCTCAATCCTGATTTGATCTTCTCCCTCTACAGTATACACGTACTCCCTCCCCTCAGTTTCTCTCTCATTCTCAATGCTTTCGAGAGCACTCTGAACGACAGCTCCTGACTGTTGTATCTTATCGAGGAGAAGTGTAATTGCCTCTTTGGGAGGATAAGGTCTGAACTGTGCAGGGTCTGTTCCTAAGACACGTCTGACTATGCCTCTAGCTTCGAGAGAGTACAGAACATCATACACCTTGCTTCGAGGAACACCTGAAATGTCAGCAACACTTCTCGCTGTGGTCTGACCGAGGATGACAAGCGCTTTGTACGCCTTGGCCTCGTTCAGGTGAAGCCCTAGACTCATCATGTTTGATACAGTATCGTCATGGGACATAATTGTGGCATAGTGTCGATTTCTTTTCAATCCCTTGTCACTTTTGAGGTGACAGCCCAGTAGTCTGTCTAGGTCCTCAGTCAATAATAGCTTAAGCTGAACTGATCCACGTATTTCCGCATAGTCGAAACAACTGCTTGAAAAAAGAGAGAGAACCAGCATCTCACCATGAGATTGGCCATGTTTGCAAGATGAGGAGCACTTACCGTAACACCTGAAGTGACACGAGTTTCATATCTTTATGAGGGCATATTCCAGATGGTGGTTAGCCTGGCTTCAATGATAGAGATTCGTGACCTTTCACACATCTACAGTGGAAGAACGAAAGCTTTGGACAGTCTCTCTTTCTCAGTCGAGCGTGGAGAAGTTGTCGGATTACTGGGCCCCAATGGTGCTGGAAAATCCACAGCAGTCAAGCTGATTACAGGGATTCTACGCCCGACCTCAGGCAGTGTGAAAGTTGCTGGCCTCGAGGTCTCTGAGAATCTGGCTGAAATCCGCGAAAGGATCGGTTTCATGCCGCAAGAGACTTCTCTCTATGAGGACCTAACAGCTCACGAGATCTTGGAGTATCATGCCGACCTCTATCGTGTTCCTAAGGGCGAGGTTTCAGAACGAGTTGCTAGGATGCTTGAGCTAGCTGGTTTAACCCACAGAAAAGATGATCGTATCAAGACCTACTCAGGGGGTATGAAACGAAGACTCGCACTTGTTCGTACGATACTCCATGATTCGGAGTTGCTTATACTAGATGAGATGTCTCTTGGAGTTGATGTCCAGAGTCGGAACCTGATTTGGAATCAGGTCAGAAAGCTGAGGGATGATGGCCTAACTGTGCTTTTCTGTACTAACTACATGGACGAAGCAGAAGCGTTAGCAGACCGTGTTATCGTGATTGACAATGGTAAACTAGTCACGGAGGGAACACCTGATGCTTTGAAACGTGAGCATGTAGGCAACTATCTGATTGAGGCACTTTTGGAGGGTATGGACCCCGAGAATGATGATTCTTGGCTTAGTGGAAGACTAGGAATGGAGGTTGAGAAACTTAGCGAGCCGCTGGATGATCATCCGAGGACCGCATGGATCAAGAGCCAGTCTGGTCACTCAGATCTTCCACATGTCATAGGGAAATTGACGGATTTGGGCCTTGTCGTCAAACAAGTGGCTTTGAGAGAGCCGTCCTTGGGAGACGTATTCTTGGCCATCACAGGTTCGAAGCTGAGGGATTAGGCGTGCTACGCGAGATACTTGCAGTTGCTAGAAAAGACCTCAAGCAGGCTAAGCGCGATCCTCGTTTTATGGCTCCTAGTCTGATTGTTCCGTTTGTCCTGGCACTCGTTTATACAATCATGTGGGCACAAGTTGGCGGAGGAGAGTCTTTTGTGTGTGGTCTGGTAGTGGAGGATCAATCATCTCAGGCTAATGAAATGGCCGAAATTCTGGAGAATATGGTTTCTACAACTAACCACACTTGGTTTGAGATGACACGATACAACCTAGAAGATGCATCTCGAATGTTCCAAGATGGCGTCCTGATTGCTTACATCCTGATCCCAGAGGGTTTCGGAGCAAATGTCACGTCAGGGACGAAGGGTACCGTTGTTATCTACATCGCGAATCTAAATGACGACATAGTGAAGAACTACATTCACAGAA
>CP070761.1:2680829-2712008 GCA_020348985.1 Candidatus Thorarchaeota archaeon
CTCAAAGCATTGTGCTGGAGAGAAATGCATTCCGAGCTGACCAATTTGCACTGTCCGGTAATCCAAACGCTTGGTATCAAGATGCAGCAAAGGAGATTCTAGAGCAGACTGATGGAGCATTTGATGCATTCTGTGACTTTGTAGGAAGTGGTGGGACATTCGCTGGATTATCCAAGGCATTCAAGGAGTGCAATCCGGGAATCAAATGCTACATAATCGAACCTGTCGTAGCCGCCGTTATTGGAGGTGGAGAAATCACAAACAGAGGAGACCACAGAATTCAGGGTGGTGGATATGCGGACTCGAATCTTCAGCATCTTGAAAATGTTACAATTGACGGTTGTCTCACTGTTACTGAAGAAGACGCTTATGAGACGTCTCGACTATTGGCAAGGGTAGAGGGTATCTTCGTTGGCCCGTCGTCTGGTGCCAATGTACATGGTGCAATCCAGCTGCTGGAAGGACCAATGAGTGGAAAGACAGTACTCGTGGTTCTTTCGGATTCCGGCTTGAAGTACCTGAGTACGAACCTGTGGGAGTAGGTTGATGCTCCTCTCTTCGACTGGGAAATGATATATCTGGGCTTGAGTGCGAAATGAATCGGACGGAGCAGATCTCAATGCCTGATGACCCAAAGAAACTTGCACGAGAGTACTTCGCCTCTGGATACAACTGCACACAAGCTGTCCTTAGGAGCGTTCTCGAAGAACGAGGTTTGATGTTCAACCAAGTCCCTTTGGTTGCATCTGGTTTCGGCGGAGGAATCGGTCGACAGGGAGGCATATGCGGCGCCGCAACTGGAGGCGTCATGGCAATTGGAATGTTGATTGGAGAGTTTGCGAAAGACAACACGGAACAGAAGAATCTAGCATACGAGAAAGTGACCGAATTCCTCAATCGATTTCGCAATGAGTACTCAACAGTTGAATGTCGTGATCTGATTGGGTATGATGTCAGTGACCACGATTCTAGGAAGAAAGCCTACGATGATGGAGTATTTGCCAGATTGTGTCCTGGCTTCGTAGAGAGTGCAGTAGAGTATGTCCTTGACATCTTTCCTATCTAGCCTTGAATCTGAATTGTTCATCAAACATCCTTTTGAGTTCTTCAAGCTTCATTACATCACTCGGACCTTTGTCGTCACGAATCCTCACGATGCGAGCAAACCTAAGAGCCATTCCTGACTTGTATGTTGGACTTGTCTGAATTTCACTTGCCAAGACCTCGACAACAACCGCCGGTTGCACCTGTACAATGTGTCTGTTTTCTCCTGTCTTCAGACTCAGAAATCGTCGAGTCATTTCTTCGAGCTCCTTGTCAGTGAGACCCTTGAAGGTCTTCCCGACCATTGCATATTCGCCTGAATCCTCGTCCCACACAGCAAGATGGTAATCAGACAACCACTTGCTCCTTCTGCCGTGACCCCATTCGACGGCAATAACCATCAGGTCCACCGTTTCAAGAGTGTGTTTGATCTTGAACCAGTTCTTACCTCTCACCCCTGGCAAGTAGGGGGAGTCAGTACGTTTTGCCACAAGTCCTTCATGTCCAAGTTCTCTGCTTCGCTCGAAGAATTCTGTAGCTTTCTCCAAACCCTTGGGCTCAAGCCTCTCTATGAGTAGGCCTGATGGCGTGATTCCTTCGAGTATCTTCCGTCTCCTCTCATTTGGCTCGTCAACCAATGACTTGCCATCCAGAAACAAGACATCAAAGATATGGAGACTGAGTTGAACCTCTTCACTAGACACCTCAACATCTTGAACTCTGCCAAATCTCCTCATCACCACTTGGAATGGATATGGACGACCTTCATCATCGATGGGGACAACTTCTCCATCAAGAACACATTGTTTACACGTGAATTCCTCTTGCACGAGTTCAACAATCTCTGGAAGGCTCTCCGTCACTTCCAACAGTCTTCTGGAGAATATTCGGACATCTCTCTCATCCTTGTGGATTTGCACTCTTGCCCCATCGAGCTTCAGCTCTAGCGCAAATTCGCCACTTCTAACTAGCTCTTCCAGAGCGTCTACTTCCTGTGGGGCCGCCAGCATTGGTTTGACAGGCCGCATGAGTCTTATGGAAATCTGAGAGAGTCCTGATTCTCCATCTACCATTGCTATTTGGGCAACTTCTCCAAGATCTCCAAGGAGTTGCCATGCACGTCTCACCAGTGTCGGATCCAAACCACTTGCCTTGGCAATTGCTTCTGCAACTATACCTTCGGATGCGCCTGTTCTAAGGTCACCAAGGATTATGGCGACCAAGTACCTAGCTTCTCGAGGAGATGCATCTGTGATCAATCTGGCAATAATGGCCTCCTTCTCTTTTCGGGAGCCTTTCCCTGATGCTGAGGAAATCCTATCAATCCCCTGCCTCACAGAGAGCAAAGTCAGAGGCTCATCGAATAGAGAGATTTGTCGGGGTGCGTCCAGTGACTCCAGAAGAGACGCAACCATCTCACCTGTGTCGCCTTCATAGTGCTTCCCTAATTCGTCGTCCTTGAACTGAAGAATTTGATGCAATGCGTTCTTGATACCGGCCCAAGACACGTCAAGCGTTCTTTGGTCACTCTCGGAAAATACCTTCCCGGACAAGAAGTAAACAGCAGTTGAGACCTCTTCAGGGGACAGCTCCCGAATATACTGAGCCAGTAGATTGATCTTCTTGTTACGACCAGAGACAATGCTCACATCGTCCAAGACCTTTGCCAACTCGGCGAAGTGGGACATATTCTTCTTCTCGTTGAATTCTGTCTAGTGTATTTAAGCTCTGGATATAATTCTCCGAGTAAGACGTTTAAGACATTGGTGCACTGTGGATGTGTGCTCAAAGTCGAGGAGAGGAGAACCACTTGATCGGGAAATGCGGCCATAACTGTAGTCTTTGCCCTTGGTCGCGGACAAGACACGAACGGCTGCAACCCGGAGAATGGGACTCGTTCTTTGAGGAGGTCAAGAAGTACGTTGGCTACTCCGTGACAAAGAATCCATGTCATGGTTGTCAGACGCCTGACAACAAGCTCTCTAGAGATGTTGGAGTGCACAACTTCGTGCGTGGCTGCCCAGCAAGGAAATGTGCCCAGCTCAATCAAGTGAGGAACTGTGCATATTGCTCAGAGTATCCATGTCATGAGATTGAGATCATGAATGAAGAGATCACAAGGGAGTCTGTTGCCGCCAGGATTGGCGAGGAGGTGCCGGATTGTGCATATCAAGCATACATCGAGATTTTCCAAGGAATGGCGCAGCTTGATCCAATTCGGGAGACCCTTGCACTTGAGGAAATCGTACAAGCGAGATTTGTGGAAAGGAAGACCCCCAAGACAGTCGGTTTTCCCGGCGGGGTCAGTATTGGTAAAAACCGCATGGTTGCATTCAGAACTTTGCACAAGATGCTTACTGGAATAGCAAGATCTTCATTCGGCTTGAAGGATATCGAAACCTACGCTGTAGGTGAGAGACTAAAGAAGCGAAGAAAGTCAGTTCAAAGATTCCTATGGATAGTCGGTCGCTATGGGACAATCAGAGAAGAAGAAAGCGATCTGCTTCTTAACAGTCTGCTGTACTCGGAGCTGAAGAAGACCGCAAAGGAACTCCCCAGCTCAGAGTCAGGCATCATTGGTCTTCTTAAGATAGTCAAACGTCACGGTGTGAGAGGCGAAATCATTCCTCTTATAGACAACTGGAAGACGCCAACTGGCTACCTAAGAGACAGGGCGGGAAACAAGCCTGGCTGGCAGATTCGTGTCTGGTTGACTAAAGCGGCTGGAGATTTCGAGGGACTGAAAGCACTCAATGATTACGCAAAACTGCTCACTGATGAATATGGACGGAGAGCTTTCGGGAGGTTCTGTGAAGCAAACATGTCTGTCATCGAAAGTGCCTAGAGAATGACATTTTGAGGGAGTCTAGAATGAGTCTTGAGGCGCCAGAAATACGAATTCTCGGAATCCAGTTGAGTCAGGAACTCCCTGGTAAGAAGATTGCTGGCTACGAGTTATCAAGATCGGAGAAAATGCAGAAGATTGGATTCATGAATCGCGACAGTTCGGACTATGAACGAATGATTGGCAGGATTGTTGGGAAGGTGGATTACCGAGGAATGGCCATTGTAATCGGGCTTGACAAACGGATGAATTTGGTTCTGGCTCCGGAATACGGGGGAGAGATACGTCTGCACAAAAGCGCTGAAGAGATGCCAAAGAAGTTTCACTTCAAGATAGAGTTCACCGATGGTGGGGTTCTATCCGTTCGCCTAAAGAGCATGGGGGGCATATTGGCACTTGACGATGAGGAACTCCTGAAGTCATGGGCTTTTGCACGCGACATGGAAGGAGGGATATACCCTCTTGATGAGTCCGAGTTCACTTTCGAGAACTTCTCTCATGCAATCCGCGACAACAACACGGGTATGAAGACCATACTTGTGGGAAAGGATGCTGTTGTTGTAGGATTTGGCAACGCTGCCTACCAAGAGATTATCTTCCAAGCAAAGATTCATCCAAAACGAAAGGGCGTCGAACTAAAGGAGAAGGAAATCCGTTCGTTGTTCAAGGCAATTGAAACGGTAATCAAGAGGCGCCTTGCAAAGAAGGGTAAAGATGAATTCGTGGACCTCTACGGAACTCCTGGAAAACACAAACTGATTATGGGATCAAACTTCCGTGACCAGCCGTGCCCACGCTGTGGCACCACGATAACCCGTGCAGCAATGGGCGGCGGCCACGTACACTTCTGTTCATCTTGCCAAAAGCTGGGCTAACCCTTCACTCGACAGACCATCGATATCTCGGCCTGGTTGAGGAAAGGAAATATACCAAAGCTTCGGCTCACCATTCCGAAGATGTGAGAGAATGGACATCCAGATCCGAGGTGCAAGAGAGCACAACCTCAAAGATGTGGATGTCAGATTTGGTGGAGGTCTCACCGTAGTCACTGGAATATCTGGATCAGGGAAGACCTCGCTTGTTTTCGACACCCTTTATCATGAGGCAAGACGGAGGTTTTTGGAGGTCTTTAACGCAGGTCGTTCTGTAGCCAGACTTGCGCCAGCGGACGTTGACTCCATTACTGGTATTGGTCCAACGGTCGCAGTCGAGCAGAATCTTCTCAATCGCAATCCTTTGTCCACATTGGCTTCTGCCTCAGGGCTTCACCCATTTCTTAGACTTCTCTTTGCGAGATTCGGGACAAGACATTGCCCAACTTGTCACGAAGGACTTGCTGTCATGTCAGAAGATGAGGTCGTCAAAAGAATACAGAAGGATGCTAGAAAACATCCTGTCGTCGTGGAGGCTGTACTGGCTCGCGGAATTCGTGGAAGTCATCAAACACTGCTGAAGCTTCTAAGTCAGCAGTTCACCCCACAGGCGCTAGTCATTGACGGAAAGAAATGGAATCGGAAAAAGCTACTTGGGGGCACTGAGCATGACATTGCTGTCGTTGTAGGTGACTTTTCAGGCAAAGCCAAAGTTGCAGAAGTCCGTGAAACAGTGGCTAAAGCTAGAGCACTAGGTGCATCTTCTATTACGGTCCGTGGAAATGATACGACAGCAAGACTGTCAATGGCTAATGTCTGCGGAGTCTGTGGAACTTGGTTCGGCGACCTGGAACCAAAGCATTTCAGGATCAAGTGCGGCGAATGTGAGGGTGACGGATGTGATGTATGTAACAATACAGGACTTCACCCGCTTGCCGCAGGAGCGCACTGGGCTGGGCGGACTTTCCCTGAACTGCTGGAGCTGTCAGTGACTGAGGCCTTGTCGGCATTCGAAGCTGAAGACCTTCCATCGACAGCGGCCAGACTTGAGAGAGAGATTGTGACCAGACTTCACGCACTTGAGACAGTTGGCCTTGGATACGTACAGCTGAATCGACCCTCTCCAAGTCTTTCCCGGGGGGAATCGCAGAGAGTAAGATTGGCTATCTCGCTCACAAGTCGATTGGAGGACATTGTGCACGTCTTGGACGAGCCCACTATAGGTCAACATCCAGTCGATGTTGCACGACTTCTTCCTGCATTTCGCAAGCTACTCGGTCCAGTCATCTATGTTGAACACGATAGACTGGCTGCTGCGGAGGCCGACAGTGCTGTTGATTTGGGACCGCGCGCGGGCGCTGCAGGCGGCGAGATTACATTCACTGGTACTCCCTCAGAGCTCTGGAAATCTTCTACGACAACTGGCACTCATTTTAGCCTTAAACATAGAGTGCACATTCCAGAGTTGCGCCCTGAGCCAACCTCATTCCTGACTGTTCTTGGAGCTCATCAGCACAACCTCAGAGACATTGACGTGCCAATTGCGCTTGGCCGCCTCAATGTCATAACTGGTCTCTCAGGATCTGGAAAGAGCACCCTGATCGAACATGTATTGGTACCCTCATTGGAGAAGAAGACGGGAGTTGGATGCAAAGGAGTCGAGGGCCCTGACGTGAAGGCGATTCTTGTGGACCAACGTCCTATCGGCAAGAATCCAAGGTCCAATCCGGCTACGTACACAAAACTCTCCGAAATCGTAAGAGACCTTTTCTCTTCAGAAACCGGTCTATCGAGATCGCACTTCTCGTTCAACAGGCCGGAAGGTCATTGCAAATCCTGCAAAGGCATGGGGGCGACAGAGGTCAAGATGCGTTATCTTCCTTCGATATGGATTCAGTGTTCCGACTGTGAAGGGAAGAGATTCAGGGGCGAGGTTCTAGCGGCTCACGTCAGATTCGGTGACAAAAAGCTTTCAATCGATGAGTTTTATGACCTGTCAATCGAAGAAGTCAGAGACTTGCTCACAGTCGAGGAACGGCTTCCTGAAAGCAAGTGCAAGTCTGCCAATAGAATCTTGGACGCCTTGGTAACGATAGGACTTGGCTACATCAAACTGGGACAGCCATCACCAACTTTGAGCGGGGGCGAAGCTCAACGGGTCAAGCTTGCAAAATACCTTGGCAAGGCAGCCTTGTCAGGCAGCATGTTGATTCTAGATGAGCCATCAACGGGTCTACACCCAGAAGATCTCACTGGGCTGCTGAAGGTATTCGATCGTCTCGTGAGGTCCGGGGCGACTATCGTTATAGTCGAACACAATACTGATGTCATTAGAGCAGCTGATTGGGTAATAGACCTGGGCCCTTCTGGTGGTCCCAACGGGGGGGAGTTGGTGTTCGCTGGAGACCTCGAAGGGCTCATCAAGTCAAAGAGATCCCAGACAGCCAAGGCCCTTCGACATGAGAGCAAGGTGAAACCTAGAGATCAAGATTCGAAGGAATCTGCATCAACTTCAGAGTTCATTTCTGTCAGAGGCGCTACGGCCAACAATCTTCGTAACGTGGATGTTCGGATTCCCAAGGGCAAGCTCAGTGTCGTCACAGGGCCGTCAGGATCTGGAAAGAGCTCACTTGTGCGAGACGTTCTTCAAGCTGAGGCTGATAGACGATACTACGAGACCCTCTCAGTCTACGAACGCCAAGGCACTCGTGAAGGTCCCGAGGCTCCTGTTGAGTCAGTCTCAGGACTCGGTGTGTCTCTTGTTATTAGTTCGAGACGACGGCGTGGGGCTGGGTATTGGGATGTCTATGCTCTTAGGTCAAAAGTCGGAACTGTAACAGAAATCTCCAATCATCTTTCAGCGCTTCTGGCTACAATCGGAGACCGCAGCTGTCCAAAGTGCGGCGAGATCATGAACAGAAAGGAGTACTGGGAATGTCCTGAATGTGGCACAAAGAGGACAATGTTCAAGCCGCGGGATTTCTCTTCTCGGACTTACTCTTCCGCTTGCGAAATATGCAGTGGCATTAGCCACACTCAGATTCCTGTTCCTGAGAAGCTTCTAGTAAATCCAGATAAGCCGATATGTGACGGGGCGATGTACTCTCCTGGTTACTTTCCCAAGGGCTACTTCTGTACTGAGACGAGCTGGGCATACGGTGCACTTCGAGCTTTGGGAGCCCGATACGGGTTTGACCCTGCAGTCACTCCGTGGAACGAAATGTCAGAGAAAGCACAAGAGACGTTTCTTTACGGAGACTCTAGCTCGGATCCACTGGAGATTACATATCTGGGAACGCGGAGAGGTAAGCGAGTCGAAGTCAAGTCAAAAGGTAAGTGGGCTGGATTCTACCGCTGGGTTTCGGATTGGGATATCGGCGGCACATACACACGAAGAGAGCCGTGTGAAGCTTGCAAAGGAACGGGACTCAGACCAGAGTTTCTCACTGTTAGGCTCGCAGGTCACAACATTCACGAAATGAAAGAGATGCCCCTTTCAGAACTTAAGGAAGTAATAGAAGGTCTTAGCACGGTAGGTGCGCCTGAATGCACGGCTTGGGACAGCACTAAACGTGTTCGGTCTCGTTTGGATTTCCTTGAGAAGGTCGGCCTTGGATATCTTCATCTGAATCGTGTGGCCTCAACGCTCTCTGCCGGAGAGGCGCAGCGTATCATCCTGGCCTCTCTTCTTGGGAGTGGCCTGACTTCGCTTACGATTCTTCTTGATGAGCCCACACGAGGAATGCATCCTTCTGAAGTTGATGCGCTGATTGACTCGCTCCATGATTTGAGAGACGAGGGCAACACAGTCATAGTGGTTGAACACGACTCGTCTGTAATCAGAGCGGCAGACGAGATAATCGACATGGGACCATCATCTGGGAAGTCAGGTGGGTCTATAGTCGCACAGGGCACTCCAAGCAACATCCAGATGTCTGACACACTTACGGCGGAATGGCTGAAAGGCGAGAGGCACATTGACCTGAAGGGACCTCGAAGAACTCCATTGTCTTGGATGACTGTAAAGGGTGCACGGGAGCACAATCTTCAGAACCTAACCGTAGAGATTCCGCTTGGAGTACTGACCGGAATCTGCGGCGTATCAGGATCAGGCAAGAGCACTTTGATGATTGACACTTTGGGGCGTGAGCTAGCCCCGAAGAAATTTTCGACAAGTGTCTCTTACGAGATTCTCGAACCTGGAGAACATGACAAAGTAGAAGGACGCCCACATCGCACTGTTTTGCTTGATCAAGGACGCAAGGGCATCCGGAGCCCGGGTCAAGCGTTAGGTCTGTTCAAGCCACTACTGTCAATCTTCTCAGAGAGTGAAGATGCATATGCATTGGGAGTTGATTTGAAGACGCTTGCCGAGCCATGCAGTGTCTGCGAAGGACGAGGAAGGATACGAACAGACATGGGATTCCTTCCAGACGTCTTCAGTTCCTGCGAGATATGCAATGGCACGGGTAGAAGTCCTGAGGCATGGGACATACGAGTGAAAGGCATCTCTCTCCCAGAGTTGAACTATCTCACGTTGGGCGAGATTAACGAGCTATTCGGATATGATGAGGAGATTTCGAAGAAGATTCAGGCCGCCATAGATGTTGGACTTGACTACCTTGTTCTCCATCAGCCTAGTGTTACACTCTCAGGTGGTGAGATTCAGCGACTCAAGATTGCTCAGGAGCTTTCAAAGACAAACAAGATTGGGACGTTGTTCATTCTGGATGAGCCAACTGTCGGTCAACATATGGAAGATGTGGGCCGGCTGATAGGAGTGCTAGACCATCTGGTGTCGGAAGGCAACAGTGTGGTGGTAGTAGAACATCATCCTCACATCTTGGCGGCGTGTGACTGGCTCATCGAATTGGGTCCAGTCGGCGGCCCCAATGGGGGAAGAGTAATCGCCACAGGAACCCCAGAAACAGTCTCAAAGATGAACACCCCCACATCACCCTATCTAACCCAAGTTCTGGAGGGAGAAATGTGACCTGGGTTGCTCTTCTGCTCGCTAACCGTTCCCAGGTTCTAAGGAGACTTGTGCTTACTGAACTGCTAGGACGATCCGAGAACGACCCGGAGGTACGAGAGCTTGATTCTATTCTGGAAGACGACCCGCTACTTGGGCCTCTCCTTGGCAAACAGTCCCATGATGGCTCTTGGAAAGAGACCGATTACGGTGATTACAGTTCGAAGAACAAGATACGCGCTACATCATTTGTACTACAGAGACTTGCATATGCAGGGTTGAGCTCTGACCATCCAGCAATAAGGAAAGGAGTGGAATACATCTTCTCCAAACAGCACAGGGACGGGTCTTGGTCAGTGCCGCAATCCTACGATGGCGTGAGCTTGGACGGCGGAGCATATACGATGATTCCGCTTCAGACATCGATTCCGCTCCTTGGAATTTCTGCGTCCGGTCATTCCGAAGACGAAAGGGCAGAGCTCGCCTACGATTGGCTCACTGAGAGAAGGTTGGATGATGGCTCTTGGCCAACAGGAATGATAGGCAATGTTTTCGGTTATCAGGCTGGATATAGGAGAATGCCCAATTCGCAATGGGGTTGTAGGACAAACACAACTCTGGCGCTTAGCTGTCTGGGCTATCATCCAAGGCGAAGCAAGAGCGAGGAGGCACGCAGAGCGCTTAACATGTTGCTAGTAAGAGAAACCAGAGACCGTCAAAATGTTGGGTTCAATGTCGCACGCACTGTTGGCTACGAGCCCCACAGAGGCCATTTCACATACCATGCTAGATTTGATCCTGCACTGATACTTGACCTCAGCTGGAGAATGGGTGCTGATACTTCCGATTCTCGAGTTGCAGACTTGGTTGATTGGTTTTCTGATATTCAAGGTTCATACGGAATTTGGGAGTATGTCCCTAGGCCTGAGGTCTCTCACTGGGTCACCTTCGACATTCTCCGGTCTTTATCAAAAACGGATATGAATCAGGATTGGGTGACTGAGGAAGTCAGAACTCCTTTCAGGGCGTACCGTCGAAAGCGCAAGAGATTCTGATATCTCGCAACTGTTACTCAAGTTCTGATCCTCTCGCCATCCAGCGAACTTCTGAGTCCCTAGGAGCTAGTTTGTCTTTCAGGAAATCCATCGCGTTGAGACCGAACTCAACCTCACTACACAAGAAAATGTCAACGCCCGCGTATCCATGTTCAGGCCATGTGTGAATGGATGCATGACTTGATTCCAGAATCGCCACAACAGAGTAACCGTAAGGATCGTATCTGTGCTGAAAGACGTCGACAACGCCTAATTTAGCACTCTCGAGTGATTCGAGAAAGGCTTCCCGTATCAGATCATTGTCTAGGATTGTCTTTCGCTCGACTCCCGAGAGCTCACCCACGATGTGATATCCAACAGGTCGGTATTCACTTACTGCCTCTTTTGCCTGCCTGGTGTATAGAGGTCGTCCTCGATATTCAAAGGAGACCTCTCTTCCAGTTGCTGAGGCCGTGTGCAAATAGTAGAGATTACTGAATTGGCCAAGAATTCTTGCTCCCATGTAGTGGTTGAAATCTGGCACCATTTCTCTTATTGTGAATCCGTGTTCAAGAATCGAGATTTGACTTAGTTGGCTTTCTAGAGGAGGCTTGTTGCCGAAACTTAGAAGGCATCTTTTGCCAACGGTCTCAATCTCTCCAGTACGTGTTGTAACATGGGTCCTCAGCACCTGCCTGGCCCTTTTCAAGAACAGACGCATTCCTGGGACAGTGTAAGGCGGATCTGTGACAACGACATCGAATGCCCCGATGGTTTCATCTGGGCACGGATCTCTCAAATCATGCTCGAACACTGCAAAGTTGTCTAGACCAAGTTCCTTCGAGGACTTCTGTAGGAACTCAATTACACGTGTATCAATGTCCACAACTGTCACTTTGGCAGACAAGCCCGTAAGTCCCACCGCCAAAGAGATTGCGTCATCGTCTCCCAGAAAGATGATTCTTCTTCCTTCAAGATCTCCTTTTGCCAGAAGATAGAGAGTTCTCTTCACGACGGTCTCATAGGTCGCACGGGATTGGTCCAATGCAAAATCGGGTGAAGGTCGTTCTTCGAGAAGCTCCTTCACTTTCTCCAGTTTTGAAAGGCCTTCGGGGATATCTTCAACAGAGATGCTCCGTCCGAACGGAATGGGTTCAGATTCAAAGCTGAGGTTGAGATTATCCTTTGCCCACCGCCGCCCAGAAGAGCCTAGGCTCCGAGTGTCTTCAAGTATTCCGGCCTTCTGCATCTCACCTCTGACGGCTGCTAGGGCAGGGACTGCAATGCCTGTTACTTGCGAGAGTCTCTTGTTGTTTATACCCTCATTCCGAAACATTGCGACAAGCACTGACCGAGCCCCTTCTGAGCCCTCAGCAAGCTCTGCATTCTCAGCAACTTCTGCAAGGACAACTTCCCACTGTGGATCTGACGAAGAGCTAACCATCTTGCGCCATCGCCTCCATCGACTAATCTGCTCTGGTTCACACTGAGTCTGAAGCTCGCTCCTTAAGTCACTTGGCAAATCCTGCAAGCTCTTCAGATTTCGCACGAATTTCCGTCATCGACAACACCGAAATCGAATCCAGATTGGCTAGTACAAAACCCAGTGCTTCCCCGTCTCAGTCTCGACTACATCTTCTGACGAGTCGCTGTCTATAGGGTCGTCACTTGCATCATCATGTTTTAGATCTACAGCTTCGTGGTCTAGCTCTAGTTCGTCTTCAGTCTCATGTCTGTGTGTTTCCTTCTTCATAATAGTTCAGCCCCCTCTTGTGACAGTTCTTTGTAATGCCTGAGATTCTCAGGTGTGTATTCATCTAGGAATACGTCCAGAATGCTTTCAGGTTCTCGGTAGATCTCATACTGCTCAAAGTACAAGAGAACGTTCTTGATGTCCCGTAGAAGCATTAGTTCGACCTTTTTCATATCCGCCCAGGCGCCAACCTTGTATGCTTGAGGCACATCAATGATCCATGGCCTATCCCGCCACCAAAGAATGTTGTATCCGCTCAGGTCGCCATGAACATAGTGAGCATCTCGATACATAGTCAGATAATCATCGAAGATCTGGTTAAGGACACGTTCAGGGTCCTCTACTGTCACCTCTCTTAGCTGACTAGCTGGTTCCAGTTCATCACCTATGAACCGCATGGTCAATAGGTTCGCAACTCTGCCAATTGGTGTTGGAACGTGAACGCCTGCTCTGAAACAATGATTAAGAATGTCATGCTCCATCATCGCTAGTTCTTCTATCATTGACAAGATGTTGTGTGATCTCTTGCCTCCCGTTGTAATATGACCTTTGGACTTGGACATGCGATGTGATGATTGCCAAAGCCTGTAGGCCTTTAGTATGATAGGGAATCCCCTCCATTCGGCTATGTAGATTGATGCCTCTTTGCCTGCACTCATCTGATACAGTACCTCTGTTGCAAGACCGAAGTTGATTGCGTCCTTCCTAACATCATCTAGTCTCAGTTCGCTGAATGCAACCTTACATCTGCGACCCTCTCTGAGTGAATCTGTCTTTCTCGTGATTGCACTTGATTTCAGCGGATTGTGTTTCTCTACGTGACTCAATGGAATCCCTCCTTGATGATATGGTCCTCAATCTGAGCCCCGTGGACTTGTGGTTCAGGTTGCACTACGTCATCTACGATTAGCATCGAGAGGTAGACGTCAACTCGGTCGACTGGAGTGAGGATACTCATTCCTCCTTGGACGCAGGAGTGCATAATGTCGAATTTCCCGGTCGATAGAGCTACCATCCTGCCCGGCGCGAAAAAACCTCTCTTCTTTCTAGCCTGAGCAGATACCCGTGACCGGTAAGCTTTGAGGATGACAGGATGGTCCTTCCAGTAGGCCAGATGTGCTGAGGCCTCCTTTGCGGCCTTGATCTGGAAGGCCACATCCGTAGCAAGGCTAAGCCTGACGGCGTCTGCTCGGACCTCTTCAGGAGTGATCCCTCTGATCTCCACTGCTTTGCCGCGTCGGGTGTCTCTCTGTGCATCACGTGTTCTTGACAGAGCACTACCCTTACCTTTGGGGTTTACTTTCTCAACTGACCCTGCCACCTGTGTCACATCCAGTGCAGGTGGCTCAGATTGTTACGTTTCTTGTATGTCAACTTCTTGATACACTCTCACTTGCTGAGCCGTCACGTGCCCTATGTTCAAAGCCCTAGAATCAACTAGTTTGACGGACAACCTGTTACCAGATGTTGTGTACCTGGAGATCCCATCCACGACACGTGTGATAGACGGAAACGCACAGAAACCGCGGTGGTCTTTTAGAGCACCTCAACATCGGTGCGATTGTCCCATGCAATACAGAGTCCGCTTTCTTCCATAGACAAGATCACACCTCCGCTAATCATTCAGCCTGGCACCGAAACGTTCCCTTATAATATCTACGTACACATGGTGTTCGGAAAAGTGCCGCGCGTGTCACAAACTCAGTTCTTGCGCTTGAAATACGCAATCCCGAAGGCTAAAGGAATGACGATGAACACTACTCCAGCTGCTAGTGTCGAGTAATCAGGGAATCCGGTAGTAGTTGCAGTGTTGGCACTACTCTGCAAGGATGGGATTATCCACTCCTGTAGAGCTATGTTGTTCCATCCAGAAGTGGCCTTGAAGACGACAACAAGGTCATACTCTGGTACAACGAAAATGAACTGCCCAGCGTAGCCGCGAGCAGAGTAGGATTCTCTGCTTGGTGTTATCCACCATTGATATCCATATGTTGTTCCTCCCCCTACCAATGTGTGTGTTGACGTGGCCGCAGATACCCAATCTGCTGATATAACCTGCTCACCATTCCAATTCCCTTCTCTCAGAAACAAGTAGCCAAATCGTGCCATGTCCTTGGCTGACAACTGGATCGTGTTGCCGCCAATGCTTATGTCATGTGGGTCCTCACTCCATGTGAATCTCGAGATTCCCAAAGGTTCGTACAAGTACTCCTGCACAAAGTCCTCACACTTCATTCCCGTGGCGTTTTGGACTATCGCAGAGAGCAGATGTGAAGCTCCAGAATTGTAGTTGAAGATGGTTCCAGGAGTATTTGCCATTGGTCGATCTAGGACGAACTGAACCCAGTTGTCACTGACAATCATTTGGTTGTACTCGCTCATTCCAGAACTTGAGCTGTCGTCCCAGTCAAATCCGGCCTGCATTGTTAACAGGTCCTCAATAGTGATTGACTCCTTCCATGAGTCAAGATTCTCGATAGTTCGATTAGGAAAGAAGTCCAGGACCTTCTGACTCACGTTGTCAAGAAAGCCATGCTCGATTGCAAGACCAACTGCTGTAGATGTTATGCTCTTCGTACAAGAGAAGATGTTCGAGGTAGTGTTTTCGTTGTAGAAGCTGTAGTATTGCTCCAGGACTATGAAGCCACGTCTGACGATTACTATTGCATTGATTGAGATTGGATTTGCATCGATGTAGTCGAGCATCTCCTGTAGTTTGCTACCGTTCATTCCTTGCTCTTCAGGTGTCGAGATCGCCCAATCTTCTCCAGGCCAAGTTATCACAATTGGATCACTTAGACTCGAATATCCTTCTACGGTCCCGCACATCACAAAGGCCAACAGAAGCATGAGAAGGATTGAGCGAAACTTGGGTCCATTGAAGGGAGACGATCCTGGCCACATTGTCCATTCCCGGACTCAATGCGCGACTACCTAGAATAAAAGAAGTGAGTTCGGAGCAGTCTGTGAAGTCCTGGATAGAAGTTTCATTCTGAAATCAACTTGTTGAAAGGAGGTCAGATTAACCCCCAGGGAAGGATTTATCTCTGTATATCGCCGGAAACCCTCGTTTTCCGAATAGCGACCTTTTGAATGGGTCTCATACTCAAAATCACGAGGAACCAAAAGTGGCAAACCCCGCCAATCCACTAATAGTACAGTCAGACAAGTCGGTCTTATTGGAAGTCGACAATCCACGCTATGAGGACGCTAGGGACTCACTTGCTCGCTTTGCGGAGCTCGTCAAGAGCCCCGAGTACGTTCACACTTATAGAGTCACACCCCTAAGTCTTTGGAATGCCGCAGCCATGGGCATGAGCCCAAAGGAGGTCGTTGTTGCCCTTGAGGAGTTTGCCAAGTATCCAATCCCTAGCAACATTGAACGAGAGATAGTCGACTACATGAGTAGATACGGTCAGCTTTCACTCTTCAAGGAAGGCCCTGACTTGCTTCTTCTGTGCGAAAGCGAAGACCTAGCTGAAGAGGTCTGGCAGAGCACCAAGGTTCGTGAATTCTTGCTACAAAGAATCGACGAGACAACAATGCGAGTAGATCCCGCGTTTAGAGGTTCGATAAAGCATGCGTTACTCGAACTTGGACATCCCGTTGAAGACCTCGCAGGTTATGTCGAAGGGGAAGCACTTGAGTTTGATTTACGCCAAATGACTCTTGAAGGAAAGGGGTGGGGTCTCAGGAAATACCAAGATGAAGCAGTCGCTACTTTCTATGCTGGCGGTGGAGTTCGAGGCGGGTCAGGAGTCGTTGTCCTACCGTGCGGGGCAGGCAAGACAATGGTAGGCATGGGTGTGATGGAGACCCTCCAGACATCAACACTCATTCTCTGCCCAAATGTCGTTGCTGTACGCCAATGGATTGCCGAGCTTCTCGACAAGACAACCCTAACTCCAGAACAGATTGGTGAGTACACCGGAGACATGAAGAGTGTTCGTCCTGTGACAGTTGCCACCTATCAGATTCTGACATGGAGAAGGAAGAGAGATGCAGCCTTCGAACACTTCAAGATATTCGAAGCTAGAAACTGGGGCTTGATTATCTATGACGAAGTTCACCTTCTTCCAGCACCAGTTTTTCGAGTTACAGCTTCAATTCAGGCAACGAGGCGATTAGGTCTTACTGCTACGCTTGTGAGAGAGGACGAAAGAGAGGAGGAAGTCTTCAGTCTAATCGGCCCAAAGCGATTCGACATGCCGTGGAAATTGCTTGAAGATCAGGGATGGATAGCCACAGCGATATGTTATGAGATCAGAATCGAGCTTCCTGATTCACTTCGGAGGAAGTATGCGCTGGCTGAGGATCGTAGGAAGTATCGAATCGCGGCGGAGAATCCAGTCAAATTGGAACTTCTGAAGGAGATCGTAGAGTATCACCGGGACGACAATCTACTTGTCATTGGGATGTATCTTGATCAGCTTCACATCATCGCCGAAGAACTCGATGCTCCTTTGATTACTGGAAAGACAAACAATGCGGAACGTGAACGGCTCTACAACCTGTTTCGAGAGGGCGTTATCAAGTGCCTTGTTGTGTCAAAGGTTGCTAATTTCGCCTTAGACTTGCCAGATGCAAACGTTGCGATACAGGTCTCAGGAACTTTTGGCTCAAGACAAGAGGAGGCACAGAGACTCGGCAGGATTCTGAGGCCCAAGACGGACGGTAGCTTCGCAAGATTCTACTCAATCGTCACAAAAGACACACGTGACATGGATTTCGCTGCAAAACGTCAACTTTTCCTGACTGAACAGGGCTATCAGTATGTCATAGCTTCTGAGGATGAAAAGGTCTGGGAGATTCCTCCAGAATCCTATTTCAGCTAGGAGAGAAGCTTCTGGAGCCAAGCAAGCTTCCGGTCAAAGTATGTAGCCACTTCGTTCTTGCTAATGCCCTTCAATAGAATTGCTTCATGCCTACTGAGACCATAGTTACAGAGCCATTCAATGCTCCATGCCAGAACGGAGATTAGAGCAGCACACGCAAGCATATCCCAGTCATCTGTAGGAAGACGCGTGTCCGTCAGGCGGGTTTCGGGTGCTAGGTCCTGCGAGGAAGGGTGTTGTGTGTATAAGTACACAATATCATATCTGTAATCCCCGTAAGCACAACTCTCCAAATCAAGAAGCTTGACATTCTCTCCGATGACAATGTTGGACTCTTGAAAATCTCCGTGCATCAACCCCGGCATCCAGGAGATCGAATCGGCGTATCTTTGAAGAAACCTGTCGACACTCTCTTTCAGCTGTTTCCATTGGGTTTTCGTTCTCTGTGAGGAGCTTGGCAGTTCAGCCACTAGAGTGCTGGATCTGACCAACATAGACTCCACAAACTCTGAAACATTCGAAAACTCTTCCACACCCGCGGGGTGAAGGTCAGAAAAGAGCGATAGTGTTGCCCCAACCTTCAACGCCTCGTCATCACTTAGTTCTCCAAGAGTCGTCACAACCTCTCCCTTGATGAACTCGAGGACAATGAATGGGGTCGATTTGTCATCGCCAAGCCTTCCTTTGAAAATGGGCTTCGAACACAACCCATGCTTTGAAATCTGATGGTGCATGATCCAGGTGTATTCATAGGGGTTCTCGTCATAACGAATGCTCAGTCCTGGCAACTTGAGAACATAGTCCTCATCTTCCGAAGCAATCTGCAAATTGATGTTGGACCACCCACTATCGATCACTTGAAGCTGCATGCTATGATCAAAACCAGGCCAAGCATCGCCTATCAGCTTGGTGATCCTATCGAGATTATGCCCATGTATTGTGGGAATACTCTTTGCCGACAACCGGATTCGAACCTCTGCACTAGTTCTGGCCCTCATTTCCGATATATGTCAATGAAGCCAATAATGCTGTCAAATGAATGAAGGGGTTTCTGGCCTGAGTCAATCTGTGGTCAATCTCTGCCAGCCTTTCAAGAGCGGTTCTGACAACTTCGGGTTCAAGTTGGCGCCTCACTAAATCGCGTTGAATCTCCAAAGAGACTTCACTGGCCAAATAACCCTCCAGAGCAAGAAGGTTTCTCAATGTCTTTCTTGCCTTGAGGAACTTGCCGGAGAACGCGTGGGACACCATCTCGTGCACTTCTCTAGTAAGTGTGGTCTGATTGACCTCGTACACTGTTCTTTCTGTAACGCTGGAGGTTCCCGCAGCTGCTACTTGAAGCAGGTTGATTGCCCTTCGAAGGTCACCAAGGGACTCTTTGGCCACAGCAGCAACACCACCATCGTCAATAGTGATATTCTCGCTTGATGCTATCTTGGCAATATGTTTCTCGATTTCCTCCAGACTTGGGGATTGGAACCTCAGAATCAACGACCGTGAGAGAATGGCGGGACTCCATCCTGAGAGTGTATGTGTTATCAAGATGAATCGGGTTACGTCACTGTAGATTTCCATGGTCCTTCGTAGTGCCTGTTGCATGTTATTGTCGAGAGCGTCGGCTTCTTCAAGAACAAGAATCTTGACAGGTACCTCGCTGAAGGTGTAGGTAGACGCAAACATTCGAATTGCAGTCTGTAGCATCTGACTTCGGTTGGGTTCTTTACTCTGTCCACGAGTCTTTAATGCTGCTTTAGCTTCTCTGTAGACTAGCGACATGTACTCGTCGAGTTCGGTTCTTTCGGACTGGTCGAGTTTCGCCAAGTCTTGAAGACTTCTCTTGGCTTTTGAAACAGGCATTTCGCGAATGTCACGGACGTTTAGTAGCTTGTAGTTGGATGCATAGTCATCTCCAAGCGCTTCTCGTGCATATACTTCCACAGCGGCTGACTTGCCCGTCCCCGAAGGGCCGTAAAAGATCATGTTGGGGAAGCTCTGGTTCTGTGTGAGACTCTTTAGATGTGATAGTACTGTATCCTGACCCACGAATTGATCCCATGATGTGGGTCGGTATTTCACACTCCAAAGAGAAGGCTCCAATGGTAGCACCAATCGCATGTCATCTACTCAGCTAATAAGTGCACCCCAACCATCGAACTGTTTTGGGCAGTGGAATAATGTTTCTTTTAGACTAGCTCTTGGAACACGTGTTCCAAGTCAATTCGTTCATCTCCTTAACCAAACCAAAAGCATTATGTGCAATCCTCATCACGGCGCTTGGTTGCGAAACTCATTACCCGGGATATGAACTCAAAGATGCCAAAAGAGAATCTTGAGGCAGAACTCAAGCATACGTTCAGAGAAGATCTGGTTGTTGCCTGTCAATACTGGGGTGTCGACATGAGCACCAGTCAATCAGGCGAGTCTCTCATCAAGATGCTTGCTGAGAAAATGCGAAATGATGAGTTTCGACTACGCATGTTCCAGACCTTCACGCCTCGGGAGATTGACCTCCTTGGAATGCTAGCACTCAGCGGAGGTGCAATGAGCTACGATCGACTGAAGCCATTCAGAAAGCTGTATAGCTATGGTCAATTGAATCAGACAGAGAAAGATCTTAGAAAGAAAGGCATTATCATTCGTCGAATGATGTCAAGATTGACAGATACAGGTCGTGAGGTCGCTGAATTTAAGATACTCGAGTTCTTTCTCCCCCATTTGATTGAATACTTCACAGCCAAACCAACGCCCAGTCCAGATAAGCCTGAGAAGGCTAGGAACTTCGTTGACGAACGTGACACAATACTCGTGGACATGCTGCTCTTAGTATCCTATTTGGCGAAGAACGAAGTGAACATGACAAGTGCATGGGAGTTCCCAAAGAGAGAAGCAGAACACATTCAGGAAGCAATGTCGAAGTCTAGTGAGGAACGATTTGATATAGTTCAGAAACTGGCCCGCAAGTCCGGAGCGTATCGCATTGTGGAGGAGGACCGCGTTGTCCCCGGGCATGTTCAGGCACTTTTCATGGGTCGTCAGGATCTGGTTTCCCGTAGGCTTCTGCTTTCATCTCTAGGACGCACCCGTGCCATATGGGCAACTCCGGACCAGCCTACTGAGTATACCCTCAACCTAGCAATCTGTCGACTTCGAAAGGCAACTCAAGAAGAGTGGATCAGCATAGAAGAGATGCGCGACTGGATTAGGAGTGAGCTATTCGTTGAGAATCAGCCCTTGAAGTGGATTCAGGTTGATGAAGAGCGAGTGAGAATGGCCATGGAGACCCCGATACTTTTGGGCCTACTCGAAGGTGCCTACAAGGGTCGAAGACTGCTCGCTGTTCGTCTTACACAGGTTGGAGAGAGTGTCATTTCTTCGGAGGAATTGACCGAAGAGGATTCAGAGGAGACCTTCTTTGTACAACCTAACTTCGAGGTCACTGTCTTCACTTCAGAAATGAATTACTACAAGCTGTATCTGCTGATGCTCTTCACGGAACCTGTCAAGACTGATGTTGTTAGTACATTCCGCATTACTGACAAATCCATATTTCAAGCAATAGAAGTTGGATACAGAGATCATGAACTCCTCGAGTTTCTGGAAACAGAGAGCTCGAAGCCAATTCCCAAGAACGTGAGCAGATCGATAGCAGACTGGACCTCTCAATCCACATTTGCTACAGTATCAACTGTGACACTCTTTGAGACAGAATCGGAGAGGGATTTTGAAGACTTGATGCTCATTGAAGACTTCAAGGAGAATGTAGTACGTCAGATAGGCAAGAATGCCGCGGTCATGAAAGGTGACTCAGAGAAGCTCATTGAGGATCTGAAAAGACATAAAGTTCACGTCCGACAATCTGGCAAAGAAGCATCAGAGAGTACACCGAGTGAAAGGGCCGGATTAGCAGAGCAGATGCTGTTGTATGGGGACCAATCTGGAGTTGATGCTTCGGGTGACTGCATTGGTTGTCCAGCATTGCAATCATGCAACAAGGCAATCAGACGAAAGCCTCGGGCTGTGAGATGAATAGCAACTGACCCTATTCTAAATGGATATCCTTAAGAGAAGGATGACACGGGCCGGCCTAGAAAGCTTTGGTGAGAGTCATGCCAGAAGCCAATAATGAGCCAGGCGCAATCATGAGTTTTATTCAGGACTATCGAATGAAGATGCTGATTCCTGAGCTACTTGTAGTCTTTGGAGTGTGGTATTTACTTCCAGAGTCTCTCACCAGTAACGTCTACTCTTTTCTTGGATGGCCATGGCTGCTCATTCTACAGCCTATATTCATGGTTCCAAGTGGAATACTTGCCCTAGTTACCGCATTCACTCTGCACGGCATCTATCCATTGGACAACTACCATGAAGGGAAGATTCCTGAACTGCCCAAAGCTGCAGTTGCAATGATTGTTGTGTCACTTGTACTACTGCCACTTCTTGTCCTTTTCCAAATGATTGGTTACTACATGACAGAAGCAACAGAATATTTCTCCCGAAATCCACTATGGGAACGATTCGAGTCATTCGGGGATCTGTTCTTCTATGCTGGTGCGATGTTCTTTGTGGGGCTCCAGTGGTGGCTTTTTATTCCAGTATTCCTGCTTTCCCAGGGAATCGACGGGATTCACAAAGTTGCACATCACGAGACCTCAAGTGAGAGAATCACTATGGCATTCTACTTCCTTTGGGTAATCTCCATGCCCTTCTTCTTTGAGCCGGTTGAGATTATCGCGATGGCCGCTCTCTCAATTCCTGCTTTTGCATTCTATTCATACATCCGACCCTACTACACATACGTAACTGCAATTCACACTGTCAGCTTCGCGGTCTTGGTTCTCGTGACGTTTTTCATCGGCCCCTATCTGCCACTAGTAGGTCAATGGTTCCCGGGCTTCATTCCGCCGCACGAGCCACCCAGGATCTGGTGGTGAACAACGGTCGACTGGCAGACTCCAAAGCATCAATCGAAAGTCGGCTTTCGTGTGGCGAGTTCTTCGTCCTCTTCTCTGAGCTTGTGTTGGAAGGGTCTCCCTTGGCCATATATGGATGGGTCCATGCCTCTTGTGTTCCGCATTATCACAACGAACCCTCCTCCTTGGACAACGACAGAAGCAAAGCAAATCACCATCACATCAACAAAGTAGGAATGGACAGTAAACTCGGGTGGCTGAACAACCCATATGGCTGTATAGAGGATGGCCTGAAGTGCTATCCCTATCATCAAAAGTAGGACCCATTTGTTACTCCAATTATAGGAACTCATGTAATGCTTCACCCGAGATGAGGGTTGGTACATTCGACTTGCCGAGCTGTACACCAATTAAACATGCCTATGTCCAACTTGTCTATCGATTCAAATGCTACTATTCGTCTATCATTTTCTCATCATCTAGGTCGGAGGACTCTTCCTGGGCTGGAGTTTCTCTTCGATGATTCATGTCCGAGGGTCTCGACATTCCTAGCTCTTCAAGAATCTCATCCAAGAACTCGTTGCTTCCCTTGGCTGCTATGTAGGTCTCGAGAGTTCGACGAACCAAAACCACAAGATCACTTGAAGCAACGTCCCCTGAAGTAGGACTTATCCTGATAATCAAGCTGTCCTCTGTTGGCTCCAAGCTTATGGTTGAGACTGCCTCTAGAATCCTGCCCGATTTGTCCGTGACTGCCTCGATTCTTGCAGGACTTTCAATTCCCTCAATCCTGGCAACCGCCGCGGGATTTCGTATAGTGTAGTAGTTTCCAGACCTGCCAATATCCACACTCACTCCTGCCCACGCTACACCTGGTGTCTTCCACATCAACATCACGGCGTTCTGTAATCTCCTGGGCGAATGAAATGGGAACTGGCTAGTGACGCTATTTGGCAGCGCTCTTTGCAGGAATGATGCGAGGAAGACACCGAAGACAAGAATAATCGCGCCAAAGAGGTATGGATAGGCTGCTACAGCTAAGGGCCAAGTCGCAAGAAGTAGGAACGGAATGCCAACAGCTGCAACCGCCGTTACGATACTCAATAGAAGCATACGGAAATCGTATCGCGAAACCAAGAACGAATATCTGTCGGCTATTTCGTTCATCATCTGCCTGAATTCAGAAAGATCGACTTCTTGTGTCTTCATCTCCCAGATTGGCTCACGCAGAATTGCTTGTTGTTTCACCTTCCAAGCCACTAAGAGGATTGGTGGAATTAGACTGGCAAGCACTCCGACGGATGATAGCAGCCATATACCGGGGTTGGAAATGACTGCAACCAGCGTGGTCTGCGAGAACGTAAAGCCGAGGAACGCCCACAACAAAAGAACCACGAATAGCACAATCTGGTACCTGGTAATTGGTCTGATTTGTACTACAGGTTCCTCCGGCAAAGCGAAACCCCTTTGCAAATCGGGCGCGGCCCTAAACTTAGGGATTGTGGTGTTTTCAGCCGGGTACTCCAAGGTTGCTTAGAATCCCCTTCAGCTTTCTATTCTCTCCATGAATCCTCTGCCATTCTAGCAAAATGATGGCCACGGCGTTCATTGTGACCAGCCTGACGTCCTTAACACCAAGCTCTTGAACTGCTGACTGAATAGGATTCTTTACATAGTAACCCTCGTCATCGTTGCCGGCAAACTTCCGAAAGTATCGATCGACCGAGAGCCACCACCATAAGATGTCGTCCTTGCTGTCTTCAGGAAACAGTCTACACATTAGTTGACGGAGTGCACCCTTTTCTTCGGACCATGATTCGACATACGCGGCCTTCTCAATACCGTCCAACCTCACAATCACTCGTGGATTCTTGTATACGGTGTAGTCGCCCTGCTCGGCTTTATCCAGAACCACACGTAGATATGTGACTCCAGGAACGTTCAACTGTTTTTTGGCAAGCCATACAGTCTCGCGCATCAATGGTAAGCTAAAATCCTCCGACGCTCCATTTGATGTGGCTAAGAATCCCAATAGGGTTGATGAAAGAAACAGGACAGGCAGAAAGATTGTCACTACAGGCACTACAAACGATACAGCCGTTGGAATCTCGATTGATGCGTAAGTGGGAAGTCCAATTAAGAAAAGGATCAGAAGAACAGGAATGTAGAACAACATGAAGTGGCCATTCACGGTTAGCCGCGGATACTGACGAAGATGCCTCCAAGATAGGGACTTCGCTTCGTCTAGTTTGAGTTGAACGGGCTGGAAATCCCAATTCGGTTGGCAGTATTCAACACGAGTTTTTGCATGCTTTCCAATCGCAATTCCAAGAAAGAACACTCCCAACGAGATAGTTAGGTAGAATCCAACAACGAAGACAACGTTTGATAGATTCTCAGTCAACATCCAAGAAGAAAGCACATAGCCGCCAACTGACAGAATCGCAGATAGCAACCCTGCACCAATTGCGTGCGGCTTATCCGAATTGTAGTTGATGAAATCCCCAGACAATTATGTGCCTCCGATTGCCCGCATCAAATGAGCTGGTGTCTTTAAGGATTCCTGAATCGAATTGGCTGCCATGGCAGAACACTTATCTTCAATTTATCATTAACTATCGTTAAAGCAATGAGGGATTATCATGCTGAAAATTGGAGACAAAGCCCCTGATATCATAACGAAAACTGAGAGTGGTACAACATTCAAGTTGAAGGATTATCGTGGAAAGAAAGTGGCACTGGTATTCTATGTGAAAGACAACACAGGTGGATGTCAGGCACAGCTCTGCGACATACGGGACAATTATGTTGCCTTTAAGAATTCTAACATCATGGTCCTCGGAATCTCGGGTGGAACTGAGAAGACACATCAGAGTTTCAAGGACAAGAACAATATCCAGTTTCCTTTGCTTATGGATGAGGATCTTTCCTTGGCCAAGTCCTATGGTGTTTACGAGAAGAAGAAGATGTATGGCAAAGAGTACATGGGGATTGTCCGCACTACTTTCCTAATCGATGAAAACGGAAAGATTGAAGCAATCTTCGGTGCGGGTCAAGGTCTACAGAAAGTCAAGACAAAAGAGCATGGAACACAGCTTGCTGAGTTCTATGGATTGAAGCTATAGGGGATCATCCATTTGCTTAAGAAGGGAGACAAGGCGCCTGACTTCACAACCGTGGACGAATCAGGGAATCCTTTCAAGTTGAGTGACTACCTGGGTCAGAAGGTCGTGCTTTACTTTTTTCCGCGTGACTTCACACCAGGATGTACTACACAGGCATGCTCTCTTCGAGACGGTTTCGAGAGCATCGATACAGCAGGGATGAAGGTCTTTGGAATCTCTGGTGGTGCCGCAGAACTGCATGTCAAATTCATAAAACGATACAATCTGCCTTTCCACATTCTGGTTGACAGTGATCTCAAGATAGCCGAGTTGTACGACTCAAGAAGCAAGCTGAGCACCCTTGGTTTCGGCACTAAACGCGTAACGTACTTGATTAATGAAGAAGGTGTCATTGAGGAGATCATTGGCGGCAATATGGGCGTTGAGAAGATTGACGTTGGAAATCATGCTGAACAGATAATGCGAGTATGGAACCTCAAGTTGAGCTAGCAGGAGTCACTTGTCGGTCAGAAGAGTATCCTCTTCTTTCCATTCAGGAATGATTCCCGGGTTCATTTCGATTGCCATTTGAGCAATCTCTTTGACTCGCGTCATTACGTGACTATGATATTCATGACCCAGGACTGCGGCGTGCAGAATCCTGCCTCTTCTCATCCAGTATAGCTTCAGTTCTCGTCCAACAATCGGGTCAATCATCGCCAAGTAGTCCATGCAATCATTAACTGCAATGGACTCGGTCATTGTAATGTCATCTATAGCAGGCCACATCAGGACGTGTGCAACCATCTTTGCTGCTGCAACTAGCTTTCCACTTCGGCCCAATGTGGGATCAAGGAATTCGTCAACAAGATCGGATATCTTTCCCATGGAGTTCTGTTTCTATCATACTATAAATGGTGCTAGAATTCCTGATACTTCGATTCCACAAATTAGGTCTCTGTCAAGCTTCTGAGTGAAAGCTATGCGTTCTGCACCTAATATAGTCCACTCAAGAGCCATCAAAAGGCGCACTCGATAAGGAGGCTTTCACACAATATTCCGGTCTTTTCTCAAAAATAGCCTGTCTACGGATTCAGTAGCCATAGGAGTGTATGAATCATGAAAGACAATGACAAAGAACAGACTTGACCCAGATGTCCCTGATCCGACTCCCTGGATCTTCTGATGGGGCCACCACCCCATCCCTCTTCTTTTTTTTCTTATTTCGCAGTCAGATTCACGCCTGAGACTGTTGAACACTGATTTGCGAAAGCATCCCCGATACATCTGAGTCCCATACGCCCCGTCCTTGCCAAATCCTTTGATACAAGTCCGATCTGAATGACCTAAATTCTCTCAGGTCTTCAACCCTGATGTTTATGCCAGCCTCAAGACAGTAGCTTGGAAGGGATTCGTATACCTGATTTGCCATTTTATTGGAAAGTCTAATCCCGGATAGGAACGTCTTGCCAGAGTCCAATGACGCTACAAAACCACCAACAGATGACCTCACAATCTGATAGATGAGTGATTGGACTCTTTCTCTCTTTCCACTTGCCAACAGGATCAATTCACTGACATTCTTCCAGTTCCGTTCATAGAAGAGACTTAAAACTCCAACATGTGTTAGCCGTTCGAGTGTTTCCTTGAATTGAGTCATTGTCAGTCTTTTGGCATTCAAATAGGCAGGTAATTCGAGATTCGCTAGATAGACTCTGGTTCCCAATATGTCTACAATCTGGACCTCACGCGAGTTTCTTCAACTCATATGGGCTTGGGTCCTTAATGTGGAATCTTCTCAGAAGTCTTTTCTCACTCACTCCAACTTCCAAGTTCTGTTTGATTCGGTCCATTTCCCTTTGAACCTGTTTCTGTGATTCCTGCAAAGCGCCGTGGTTTTCCCACCTGTGATACCAATCCCTTTGCATCAAGCCGCTTCTCATACGCAAAAGCTGCTCAGCCGCGTCTGGCGGCACAACGATTTCGTGAAGCAACAGTGGATTCTCATCATCTTCTCCTAATCTTGCTGAAAAGGATAGATGGCGGTGTGGCCAGCCATGGGCCTTTCCCAAGTAATACAAAGTCTTCAGGCCAATCGCCCTTCTATTGACGCGTCCAGATATGCCAATGCCTTGGTACAGAAGAACAAGCCTGTGTAGTCTTGCCTCTCTTGACTTGGCAGCCTCGGAACTGGATATTGGAAGCCTCAATGCAAATCCTTCTTGCTTGTTGAGCTTTGCGATGTATTGCCGTGCTACATCAGTGAAGGGGTTGTTGAAGACTAGTGCAGGACGTTCGAATTCAGAAAACGCATCGTACCATCTCATCGCAAGTAATTCACTCCGGGTCTTCTCATGGAAGATGCTTAGGTAGTCGGGAACTTCCAGGCCCCCGAGCAGTGCAATCTGATGGATAACCAAGAGCGTTCTCAATGAAGGGGTAACCTTTAGCCGGTCGAAATATGTTACTGGGTCCTCAGTCAGTTCATCTTGGCCTGTCACGATCAGGGACAGGAACGCCATTACTTCTTCTCTGACACTCTGAGACCAGCGCTTTGGTACCAAGTAGTCCATGGCCTCTCTCATAGAATCCCCTGTTCTCAGTGGAGCTAGACTGATACCTCGCGTAAGAGAATAGAGTTGTTTCCAAGTTGGGGGTGCTTGATTGAGAAGGGGCTCCAGGATCTTTCTCCGACCCGCTGTAGAGTCATCAGGCATGAGATCGTATCGAGGCGGCGGGCTTGGAACAAGAGCTTCTGCCTCGAATGGTCGCACTCTATGAGATTCAAGAATCTCCGCACTGTTTGGGTCGATGACTGTAAGCCAAGATCCATCCTCATCAACAATACTGTGAACAATGAATGCTGCCATCTCAATCCCGGATTCCATCCTCCCATACCATCCACCAGTGGACTTTGGGTAGATTCTTTCTGCTCTTCTGGTTTCTCCCCTGAGATAATGACGTATTCTGACAAGCTTGGGGCGAAGCTTGATTATGATGGGCTCAACAAATAGATTCTCAATCTGACCTCCGGAGTTGTGGACAATAACTTCCTTCTTGACGGTCGCAGTAGCGTCGCCATCGACTTTGTCCACGGGAACTGCCTCTCCGTCACCCAAGATGATTATGAGCTTGCCTCTTCTCCAAGCATATTCTAGTTCATGATCAGACGGTTCAGGTCTATGCGGCTTTGATTCAGCATGCATTATTCACTCAATTCCAGTCTACTAGCAGATCGCTCATTCTGATAGGGACAGACTCCGAGTTTCCATGATATAAGCTTGTGGAAGCTACATACGACATACTGCAATATCCAACAATTGGTTGTATGTAGAGGCGTAAAGGACGCCAATATGCTTCAAAAAGAGCGCATTGGGGGACCTTTAAGGCTCTAAGGGGCCCAAACTACCTTTTCTTGTCGATTCTCGTTATATAACTCATAGATTGTTCAACCATAAGTCCAAGTAAATCTCCAGCAATCAATTGTTCGATGGTTTCTCCTTGACGGAGTGCCGATGGAGCTACAGAAGATGTCGACGAGCAGCAATGTTGTTTCTCTTTCTCCTGCATTCGTAGTCACACTCATCGACAGCTTCAGTGTGAATCTGGTTCGTCGAGTCATTTCTCCACGGGAGGTTTACCTCGTGGGCGGCTTGGCAGTCTTGGGCCTGTCAAGTCGTGACCCAATCGTTATGGAGATTGACCCCAGTGATTCGATCAGAAGACGCCCGGAAGGTCGCAGACAGTCTTCCAGAGCCCCTCTACGACAGGTACGAGTTCGAGCTAAGACAGAAGTTAGCGTCTAATCCCCTGGACTATCACCTTTGGTTCATGCTCGGCCTACACTTGGGGGCTTCTGAGAAGCTAGAGGAAGCTGAGTATGCCCTGCAGAACTCGTTGAAGATTAATCCAGAATACGGTCCAGCTTTGTGGGAACTTGCCTACATCTATGAGAGAGCAGGACGATCTGCAAGCGCGGATGTATTGTGGTCCAGAGTGAGAGAGCGGAGGCTAAGGAACCTAGAATGTGTGTGGTCACCAGACGGTTGGCTCTAAGACTAGAATAGGGCAGGGAGTTGAGTAGATGTCAGTTATGAGGCGCTTGGTCAGAACTATGGCCAAGAGAAAAGCAAGAGAGATTCATCATGTTCTGGAGAACTCTGTGGAATTGACTGAATCCAAGCTCAAGTCAATAGTGGAGAAGAACCAAGACACAGTCTTTGGACGTAAACACAGATTTGGCAGAATAAGAAGTCCTGAAGAATATGCAGAGTCAGTTCCCCTTTGTGATTCAGTAGACATGACGAAGTGGCTCAGCCTAGTGTACGAGAATCCAACAGGGAGAATACTGACGGAGGAGTCTGTTGAATGGTATCTAATGTCGAGTGGGACAACAGGAAAGCCGAAGAAGATTCCTGTCACTAAGACTGGAATGACTGATACAAAGACCGGATCAATGTATGGCTGGCTTGCCTTTCTTAATGCCGAGCCCGGAAATGACTCCATTATCGATGGCACAATGGTAACTTTCGGAGCTCCATCAAGAATCTCAGAAGTAAAGGGAATACCAGTTGGCTACGCATCCGGTGTCTATGGTGAGAAACAGAACAAGGTGTTCCAGCGCCTGATCAAGCCGGGTCCGGATGTATTCAACATTACAGACAATGAGGCAAAAATGTGGGAGTATGCGAAGCTGATTGCGACAAGCAAGACAACGGTCATTCAGGGTATAACTACTCTTTCGCTTGCTCTCATTAGACGGTTACAAAATGAGTATGGGCCAGAGTTGGTCCGTGAGTACAATGGTACAAAGCATGAGGATAGAATCCGCAATGCGATGAACGATGACCAAACACTGAACCTGCGACGGCTATGTCCAGATTTGAAGATGCTCGGGTCTTCTGGAATTGACGTAGGTCCGTATAGGACGTGGCTCCAGGAACAGGTTCCTGGTCTCAAGATTTGGGAATTCTATGGTCTTTCCGAGGCTGGAATAATTGGAACACAAAACTACATCGAACCGGGGATTCAATTGCTTGGGAGTCTGAACTACTTAGAGTTCATCCGCCAGCGTGATAGTGAGAAAGAACACCCCGAAGCCATTCCACTTTCAGATGTCAAGAAGAACGAGAGATACGAGATCGTTGTCACATCGGAAAACGGGTGGTACAGGTACAGGCCTGGTGACTTGGTGACATTTGTGGAAGTAAGTCCCTTCAGTGTTAGGCAAATCGCGAGAAAAGGCAGAGTTGTGAACATGGCTGGAGAGAAGATGGCAGAAGCTCATGTCGCGGCAGCTATCAAGGCAGCTTCAGCCAAAACGAATGCTCAGGTAATGGACTACACAGTGGTTGGTTCGATTGAGCATGGACTTCCATTCTATACGCTTGCTGCCATGTTTAGCGGCAATGATGTTGATCCCTTGGAGTTTGTCGCGGCCTTTGAGGACAACATCAAATACAGCAACATGGAATTCAAGATTGTCAGAGAGTCCGGAGCCCTTGGCCCAACGAGGCTTCTTAGAATGAGAAGATCCCTCGCTGAAGAGGTAGTAAGAGAGTCACACGCTCAAGCAAAGCCAGTCCCTCTTACCACGGACACATCTGTGTTGGCCTTGTGTGAAGAGGCCTAGCGCAGAAGCTGCATTACTGGCACTCTTCGAGAATTCGTGATTCGTCACGTGCGTCAATGCACCATGTCCGGAACTGGAGAGTCGGCCTGAACGAAGACTGCATCTCTTCTTTTCCATGGATTGACGAGTCCTAGAGTCGCAGTAGTTGTCGCAATGGCAGTAAAGAGATTGTTGAGCA
>CP070761.1:2712108-2739286 GCA_020348985.1 Candidatus Thorarchaeota archaeon
ATGAAACGGGTGCTTGTTCTAGGCAAAAGTGGCTCTGGAAAATCGAGCTTCGCGGAAAGACTAGCAGAGAAGCCGGGGATTCCATGCGTCCATCTCGATTCCCACTACTGGAAACCAAACTGGGTTCCCACTCCTATTGAAGAATGGCCACACATAATCGGCAAGCTGATAGCCGAAGATGAATGGGTGATGGATGGGAACTACTCCAACACATTGGACGAAAGGATGCAACGCGCTGATACTGCGATCTATCCTCAAGTTAGGCGTCCTGTGGCCATTTGGATAATAATCAGAAGAAGGATCGCTAATCATAGGAGGGTCCGCGCTGGACTTCCAGAAGGCTGTTATGAGAAGATTGACCTCGATTTTCTGAAATGGATATGGAATCATCCAAAGAGAGCGAAAAGGGGCACATTTCCTATTCTGGAGAAGTACTCTAACTCAGAGAAGACTATTCTTCATCTAAACTCGAAGGAAGCACAGGAGTTACTTGATGCTGTGACTTAGTACTGTAGGTCGCCTGGAGTGATGCTCCTTCTATGCAAGGCTGTAGCAACCAGTACCTCGCCAGCTCCAATCTTCTCAAGTTCACCCAAGTCGTGAGGATCTCTCACTCCGCCTCCGGCGATTATGCTCATGCTGGTGGCGTCACACACATCGATTAGAGCATCATGGATTGGACCTTTTTCGGTGCCAACCAAAGATAACTCCAAGACTATGAGTCTCTTGAGGTCCGTATTCTCAAGTTCGACTGCCACACTGACAGGCATCATCTCCCTCACAATCGGGTTCTTGGAAAGCACAACTCCCTCTTTCAAGTCAAGAGACCCTACGACAGATCCCGGATACTCATCTACTGCCCGACCAAATGCTTGAAGGGAATCCATGGTCTCAGTCGCCAGTATAACGTGCTTCACACCCGACTTCATTAGTCTGTCAAAACCCTCCATACTGAGAAGACCATAATCAAGGATCACATCAAGATTGGTTTGCTCGATGATTCTTTGAACGTGCTCAAGATTGCTCCCTTGTTTTCTAATTGCGTCGAGGTCAGCGATGTAAATCTCAGTGAACCCGAATGTTTCTCTAAAAGCCATTGAGATGTCGACTGGATCCGCCCCTTCCACGAGACCACTAACAACTGGCCTGTAGAGGTCTCTCTCACCTGCAACACCATGGACGACTTCGCCATTCATCAAATCCAATACAGGAATAACCTTTGGATACTTCATTTCGTGTCTGAGGATTTTGGGCCACGAGTCTTATAGGTTGCTCCCTCGATATCAAACGTGAGCGATTGATGCAGGTCTTTCTTTACGAGCACATTTCAAGCGGAGGGTTCGTAGGACGTCCTTGGGAGCCTCGGTTTGCCTCTCAAGGCCTCGCAATGTTTTATACAATGGTCGCTGCACTTGCTTCAGAAGGCCATGAAGTTGTGTCCCTCGTTGACGCAAGAATCCCAGAAGCCGTTCTCCCTCCTCAGACCACGACTCACTCAGTTAGGTCCGGCGAAGATTGGGAAGCATCGATGAGGATTGCCTGCAGAGACTCAGATCTAGGAATAGTAATCGCCCCAGAAGACGAGGGTATCCTTCTGAACATAATAGAGGCAGTGCGTTCCACTGGCCTAGGAGTGATAGGTCCAGATTTGGAAACCGCAGAGCTGTGCTCTGATAAGAGTCAATGTATCGAGCTCTTCGAAGATCTCTCTCTGAGTGTATCACCATATCTAGTTGGAACACCAGAGGAGATTCTCGGACAAGAATTGGAATCGATTGGGTATCCATCTGTCGCCAAGCCATCAATGTCTTCCGGAGGGACACACCTTCACTTGGTTGAGAGTCCGGAAGAACTCGAGAGTCTAATGAACACAATTGAAGAGGAACATGGCCCTAAGCATCTGATTGTTCAGGAACACGCAACCGGCGAAGACGTTAGTGCCTCTCTCCTAGTTTCTCCGGACGAATGCAAGTTGTTGTCCACCAACCGACAAGATATATCCCTAGGAGACTTCATCACGGAGTCTGGCTATCTTGGCGGAGAATGCCCACTCGACAAAACCGATAGCGACCGTGTTTCAGAAACCGCCATGAAGATAATTGAAGCGCTACCCGGTCTCAAAGGGTACGTTGGGATTGACTTCATTCTGGGTGAGGAAAGAGTAATCCCGTTAGAAATCAATGCACGTCTCACTGTCTCGGCGGTTGGAATTGCAAGGACTCGCGGACAGACTTCTCTCTCTGCCATTCTTGACTGCGTCGATGGACCGATACGCCCGATCCCTGAATCAATCGGGTATGCAGCATTTGCAGAGTCCGACCCCATTCACTCTGAGTTAACGCCTTTCGAAGACCTCATGAGTATAGAAGGTGTCGTGAGTCCCGCAGTACCTCTCGAAGGATTATCTGTCAGCCCATATCTTTGTGGATGGGGAAAATCACGTATGGAAGCAAGAGAGGATCTCAGAAGAATAAGAAGAGAAGTTGAGAAAACCTGGAGTTGACTTGATGAGAGTCGTAGGTCTGGACATCGGAGGAGCGAATGTCAAGGGATGCGGAATCTCAATCGATGTGTCTGGGGAACTATCAGGAGTCATTTCTGTTTCTCATGACTTTCCTATTTGGCTGCGCGACAGACTTCAGCTCTGGGGTCTTCTTGAAGAGTCCATTGAGTATCTTGCTGAAAGAATGAAGCCTGATATGGTCTCGGTTGTGATGACTGCGGAACTCTCGGACACATTTTCAACAAAGCGTGAAGGAGTTTTGACGATTGTCGAAGGACTGGAAGAGATTCTTGATAGTGAATCTCTTCTGTTCCCCACGGTGGATCTTGAGCTATTCAATTTGGAGCAAGCAAAGGTCAACCCCCTTTCTATTGCTGCGGCGAATTGGCCAGCACTTGCATGGGCAGTTGGCAGGAAAGTTTCTGAATGTCTGTTGATTGACATAGGTTCCACTACAACGGATATTATTCCGATTTCTGACGGTCTTCCCCAGACATTCGGCAGTGATGACACGTCACGGTTGACCCATGGAGAGCTAGTCTACACAGGCGCACTAAGGACTGACCTCCCAGCGATAGTAAAGTTCGTCAACATAGACGGCAACAAAGTTCGAGTATCATCAGAACGCTTTGCGTTTTCGGCTGACGTCCATCTTGTCCTGTCCAACATAACTGAAAGCCAGTATACGTGCGACACAGCTGATGGTCGTGGAAAGACGGTGGAGGAGAGCGCAGCACGAATAGCACGATTGGTGTGCGGGGACATTGAGTCTTTGACCAAAGAACAGATCCTTTCAGTAGCAAGTCAAGTCTATGAACATCAGCTCATTGACATTGCAGATGGTGTGAAGCAGGTCATCAACGAACACGAGCTTCCTTCAGACTGCCCTGTCATTCTCTCAGGTTTGGGTGCCTACTTCCTAGGACGCCCTGCTGCCGAGAAGACGAATCTTGGCAGTCAGCACAGTGTTCAAGAGGTTCTGGGTATAGACGAGAATGTTGCAGAGACCGCATACGCGTGTGCATTGTTTGCTGGTTTGGCAAAGAGTGATGACCAATGATTATTGTGATTAAGATTGGCGGAAGCTTGTTGGATGATCCATTCAACGTCAAAGTCAGAGCTCTAGCGCGAGCTGTTTCAAATCTGGGTAGGACGGGTGACCATACTTGCGTTCTTGTTCCAGGCGGAGGTCCATTTGCTGATATTGTGAGGAACACTCAGGCTAAGCTAGATCTTGCAGATGAAACGGCTCACTGGATGGCGGTCTTGAGCCAGAATCAATATGGCCTCATTCTCTCGGAACTCCTGCCTGAAGCCAACATCGTGGAGTCGATGAACCAAATCAATGAGCTCCAATGGCCTGGAGTTCATATTCTTCTGCCGTACGATTTGGTCAGACAGACTGACGAGTTGCCTCACTGCTGGGATGTGACAGGAGACAGTATAGCACTCTGGATTGGTATACTGACCAATGCAGACTATGTTGTTCTTCTTAAGAGTGTTGATGGAATCTTCCAGAAGGGGGCTCTGATTTCTGAAGTGCGCGCTGACGAGCTTGAGGTAAAAGATGAAGCCCGAGTTCTGGATTCGCATCTCCCGAATCTTGTAGGTAGATTCCTTGGAAGAATTGTGGTCATGAATGGTGGAAAGCCCAGCCTCTTGGAGAAACTCGTTACTGAGGGGGTTGTCGAGGGTACCAAAATCATCTAGATCATGCTAGAAGGCTCTTGAGGGCCGCGACCAACTCGCCATCCACCCTTCCGTCTCTTCTGTCGTTTTCCCTGAGTGCTGCTCCTCTCACTCCTACGGTGTGAGGGCGAAGATTGATGGCACGCCTGAAGGAATCTCCAGAGAGTGATCCTGCCAGGGCGAATTCAATTCCGTGTTCATTTGCCTGGTCAATCAGTTTCTTTATGTTCGCCTCAGATTGAAACTCGAAAAGGCTCCTCCCATCTTTGACCGCCGTGTCCAGCATCATCACGCTTGCGCCGGATTCCAGTGCGACGTGTGGAAGTAATGTGGGATTAAGTGTACCAGCTCGTTCATAATCCCCATAGGCGCACGCTACTACTCTCACATTTGGATGAAACTCATTCAGCGTAGAACAGACTGACCTCATCACCGTGACTGCTTCAGAGCTGTCCTTTGGCCCGTGCAAACCAATCTTGACATAATCCGCCCCTGAAACTGCCGCGCCTAAGGCTGCTTGGGCCACAGTCCCGGGAAGATATGGAACATCGCCCACAGCAGCACTCACAGGAATCTCTGGCGGGATCGTTTCCCGAATCCTCTTGATGAGAGACGGCAACGCAGCACCGAGTGACCCTTCTGATGGATTTTTGACATCGATGATGTCCGCACCAGCCTCCACTGCAACTAGTGCGTCCCTCTCATCGGTCGGAGTCACGAGCAGCTTAATCATGTCTGATTCGTAAACGACGGGAAACAATCATCTTAATGTTTGCTTCGCTGTTTGCGGACACACGCACACTCCGATAACATCTTAGGTCGGTCTTCCGGCACACAACCTGCAATGCAATTGACTCCCGAGCTGATCCTGGGCTCTATGGCTGGCCTTGTTGGTTCTGCAGTGTTTGCTTTTTCTGTTGTTGTCTACAGGTCTCAGAGCAAAGAGATTCGTCCTCTTGCAATCAGCTCAATCAAGATGTGGGTTGCACTTCCAGTGATGGCATTCGCACTACTATTGCCGTTTGCAGGAAATCCCCTAACGGTCCCACTCCATACAATGTTCTTACTCGCAATCTCGATTCTGTTTGGTGCGGTGATTGGCGACACAATCTATCTGATTAGCCAAGAACGCATTGGTGTCTCGTATGCTTTTCCAGTCGCGATGTCATTCCCAATCATGACCTTTGCCTTTACAATCTTCTTTCTAGGGGAGCCACTAATTGTGACCAGACTAGTAGGAGCGGTCATTGCAGTAGTTGGAATCGTGATTCTCTCCAATGAGCAGAGCAAAGAGAACTCGTCTTCGGAGGAAAGTGGGATATCCGACGTCATAGGAATAGGATTGGCACTTCTCACAGCTTTGCTCTACGCTGCAGGCACCACAATACTGCAGGTCGGACTTAGTGACATCGACCCTTTTGCAGGTAACTTCCTGAGGGTAGCATTCGGATCAATTGCGTTTGTTCCAATGTTTGCAGTTGCACGGTATCGAGGGATGCCAAGGCCTACAATGCGCGCTACGAAGGTCGTGGCAATTGCAGGCTTCTTCGGGATGGGAATTGGCTCACTTCTCTACGTAACGGCAGTCAAGTATGCGGGTGCCGCCATAACTTCTGTCTTGGCTTCAACTGCTCCGCTCTGGGCCGTGCCAGTCTCAGTGTTTTTCTTGAAGGAGAGACTCACTAGGATGTCCGTAGTCGGCATTCTGGCGACTGTGGTTGGAGTCTTCCTGGTAATCATGGGATTCTAGACTAGGGTGCCGCTCCCAATGTGATATAGGTCTCGAAAACATCATTTGCTCTGTGGAATCTTACGAGCAGCTTCTCGCCTACACCCTTTTGGAGAATCTTCCTACGTAGATCGTCCATTCCAACCACATCGTCCCCATCAACGCTGATGATGACGTCACCAGGCCGCAGACCAACGTCCGATGCTGGCCCCCTTGGGATTTCCAAGAGTAGCGCTCCTTGGTCGATTTGAAGACGGTAATGAGCCGCAATTGCCTTGTTCAGTGTGACTCCTACAACTCCCAGCCAGGGAGTCCTAATGTCGCCTGTCTGGCGAAGTTCATCAAATGCCGCCTTCACTTCATCCGCGGCTATGGCAAAACCGATTCCTTGAGACCAAGGAATCATGGCAGTCGGGACCCCGATTAGGCATCCATCTGAGTCTACGAGTGCTCCTCCACTATTGCCGGGGTTAATCTGTGCAGACGTTTGGACAAGTCCTTCAAGGTAGGTGTTTCTGCTCTGTATTGTACGATCGATTGCACTTACCATTCCAAACGTCACCGTTGTGCCAAGTCCAAGAGGATTGCCCACGGCTATTGCGAATTGTCCCATTCTAAGTGATGTACATTCACTCATCTTGATTGGAACGAGATCATCTGCTTCAATCTTTAAGATCGCAATGTCTCGAGCTTTTGACAAACCCATTATGCGTGCCTTGAAGGTACGACCATCATTGAGAGTCACCTCAACGTCACTAAAGCCTGCAACGACGTGAGCGTTTGTTACAATGTAGCCATCTTCAGAAAGAATCACTCCCGACCCTTGTCCCTGAACTGGAGCCACTTGGGACAGATTCACACGGGTGAGCTTCGTAACTGAGACACTCACAACGCTAGGAATCACTTTGTCGACGACGCCTACTACTCTCTCTTCCAAGTTCTTGAACTCGGTCATTGCAGGTTGCCGATTGCTACCGCCAATATTAGTTTGCCGAAGACGACAAAGGGAAGATGGAGCTCGATAATTGATTAGAAACCTTTTGGTTGCTCAGAGCAACTGCGGGGGCCAGCTAGGTCTGTGTCTCAACTGTGACTCCTTTACCACTATTCAGGACTTGACGGAATCGCTCTGGGTATCCACACCTTGAACTTTGCTCCTTCTATGGGCTTGCCGTCCACTCGGTCTTCCACCTCGATCCTGCCTCCGTACTTCTCAGCAATCTGGGATGCTTGGTGAAGTCCTACACCACCAAATCGACGGGCCATGTCAAAGAGCTCTTCCTTCCGTGTTCTTGAGAGTCCCGGGCCGTTGTCCGCGATTGAGACAACGTAATGGTCAGCCGCTGATTCAAGGGTCACCCAGACTTTCTTTATTTCAGCGTCTTTATTGTGTTCAACTGCGTTGATTAGTATATTCGACAGAAGCAGTTCCAAGAACTCATCGGCCATTACTCGCGCGTCGTCGACACCAATCAATGATTCGAATTCAGTATCACTTCTCCCTTCAATAGCCTGAGTGCAACTCCTCAATGCTGTATCGAGTCTCTTTTCAACAAGTGGAACAGTGAGAAGCTGTTCAGTTTCTTGTACCTCTCCGATTAGCCGTGATGCTCTTTGCACGGACCTCCGAATGACTTCTAGGAAGTTGTTGCGGACTGTGTCATCTGTTGCACTTCTGAGCAGAGTTGCACTATTCAGAATGACCTGCATCTGGTTCCTGAGGTCATGGCACATCAAGTCTAGGTACAGAAGTGCACGGTCTTTTGCTGTCTGGACTTCTTTCTCGGCCTTTCGTCGTTCAGTTATGTCTAGGGCAACAGTCTGCATCGCGATACCTCCCTCATAATCAATTCCGGATGAAAACGCTTCTACCCACCTTACACTTCCATCTGGTCGGAGCAAACGATACTCGTGACGTGGAGGACGTGACGTGTCTGGTCTTCTAGTACCCCTGATTCTCTTTAGCTCCTCAAGATCGACAGGATGATACAAACTCTCCACTTTTTCGAGAGTCATTTTCATGAGTTCTTCAACACCTCTGCCCACGATGTCGGCGTAGGCCTTGTTCACATAGACAAAGCCGTCATCGGTTATGATAGTGATTCCCTGAAGGCTACGTTCCGCTAGCATTCTGTACCGCTCTTCTGACTTACGGATGCTCTCTTCTGCCTTCACTCTCTCGGTGATATCTTCATATGTGCCGAGTATTCCAATTGATGCACCTTCTGCGTCATGCAAAGGCACTTTTGAGATTTCGATCCATCTGTAGATTCCGTCTGCCTGGATCTGCTTCTCAACTCTCCGGTATACCGGTATATCAGATTTCAGAATCTCGCGGTCGTCTTGTTGAAACCTAGCCGCCTCCTCTTTCGACCACAGCAGGTCGTAATCCGTTTTGCCTACGATCTTGTCTGGAGTTCCCACACCAGACACAATCGCGAAGTTTTGGTTGCAGCCTATATACTCAGACTCTGTATTCTTCCAGAACACATAGGATGGAATTGTGTTCATAACAAGTTTAAGCATGGCCTGAGATTCAATCAGTTGAATCTCTCTTCTCTTTCTTTCAGTAATATCGTGTGTGACTCCAATCAAAGCTGCGGGCGCTCCTTCAGCGTCACTCACCAGAGAGACACTCAATTCAGCAGGAAAAGATGTGCCGTCCTTTCTCTTCAGGATGGTCTCAACATTCCTGACACTGCCATCACTCAAAACTAGCCTCAAGTTCTCAGCAGCTTTCTCCTGTTCGTCTTCGTGAAATAGTTCGAATGCACTCATACCTAGCATCTCTTCAGGAGAATCATAGCCATGGATTGCTGCCGTCCGCAAGCTAGCCATCGTGAAATTTCCCTCAATATCAGACACAGTTATGGCATCTGGAGACGTGTCGATTAGTCTACGAAGACGCTCTTCACTCTCTCGGAGCTCAGTTTCCGCAAGGTGTCGTTCAGTTATGTCGATGATTAGAACTTGAAGGGCATCACGACCCTCATATTCAACTCTTGATGAGAACGCCTCAACATACTTTACGTCACCATTGCTGTGAACCAATCGATACCTGTATGGCATCTCAATCTCTTCCCCCCTCCTCCTTCGGTCAGCAAGCTCAAGCAGATATGACTGATCTTCCTCATGGATGATATTCCAGGCCACCCTTCCGGGCATCTCAAGGATTTCAATCGGTGAGTAGCCAACCATTCTACCAAAAGCAGGATTCACGTATACATACTTGTCGCCCTGTATGATTGTGAGTCCCTGCAATGAGTTCTCAGCGAGCAGCCTGTACTTCTCCTCGCTCTTTCTTCTCTCATCTTCGGCTTCTCTAATTCTGCTGATGTCGGTTATGACCGCGTATGAACCTATGTGTTTGTCTTCTTCGTCAAAGAGCGGAGCCCCAGACACTATCGTTGGGATGTTTCTACCGTCCTTAGTCAACCATTCAAGCTCGTATTGTGATGACCCTCCCGTTGTCCTCATTCGTACATTCTCAAGCAGAGTCTCCCGGTTCCCTGCATCCACGAAGTCAGTGAGTGCCCTGCCCACCATCTCCGATTGTGTGTACCCCAGCATTTCATGGAAGTGTCTGTTCACATAGGTGAAACAGCTATCTCGGTCGACAACTCCGAAGCCTTCATTCATCGCATCAACCAATGCTCTAAATATGAGAATATCTTCATTCGCCCCTTTGGCCACAACGGGTTCTTCAGAACTGTTTCTTCTTTTGGGCAATACTAGACCTCCGGGCCTCCTTCTATAGCATCTCTAGGACGGATTCTACTCGTTTGGAATGCGCACGCGTGCCTATTTTCCCTTTCTGGTCTTGAATTCCTTTCTTAACACCACAAGATTTTCTACAGGTATCATAGAATAGCATATCTGCAGCAGGAGCGGGTCTTGCTATGAAATCAGAAGACTGGGATTGGATAGGTGACTGGGCTGGCAGAAGAGCAATACTGACCCCCAAAAAAGAAGCCGTCTTTGACTCTGTCAGGAAGCGTAGGTTCAATTTCGCAGAAGTTGACTCCAGAGCAAATCAGCTTGCACGCGTTCTAATGAACCAGGGCATTGAAAAGGGAGACCGAATCGCCGTCTATGCCAAGAATAGGTTCGAGTACTTTGATTTCTTCTTTGCCTCTGGGAAAATCGGCGCGGTTCTCGTTCCGCTCAATATCCGACTTGTCCCGAGAGAGCTTGAGTTCATGATTCGGAAAACAGGTCCATCACTCATTGTCTACGACTCTGATTTGAGTGAGCCATTCTCCTCATTGAGGGATTCATTTAAGGACACTGCGAGGATGGTCATGGGTGACAAAGCGATTTCTTCTGACAAATCTGTTGAACACCTGTTGACGAAAGTGTCATCGAATCCAGTAGAGCGTCCTCAACTTGCTTTCGATGATCCTTGTATGGTCATCTTCACAGGAGGAACCACTGGACTTCCCAAAGGCGCAATCCTTTCGCATCGTCTCGTCTTCTGGAATTCTACAAACACACTGGTGTCCTGGGGTATTCGGCCGGATGATGTTCAACCGCTGCTGTTTCCTCTGTTTCACACAGGCGGCTGGAATGTTTTGGTCATACCATTCTTCCATATGGGCGGTCGCACAATCATCATGGGTGATTTTGATGCAAACGAGACTCTCCGTGTAATCGAATCTGAGAAGTGCACAATCGTCATTGGAGTTCCTACAATGTTTAACATGATGTCTCAGGCGAAGAGCTTCGAAGACGCAGACTTTGGCTCAGTTAGGGTGTTCATCAGTGGAGGAGCACCTTGCCCCGTTGCCATTATGGAGAAGTATTGGGCAAGAAACAAGCCGTTCAAAATGGGATATGGTCTTACAGAAGTCGGCCCAAACAACTTCTATCTACCTGAGGATAATATCAAACGGAAGCCTAAATCAGTTGGATTCCCGGTTTTTCACAGTGACACAAAGATTGTCGACGCTGAGAACATGGAAGTGCCTGTTGGCAAAGTCGGTGAGTTGCTTCTGAGAGGACCTCATATCTTCTCGGGCTATTGGGATGAGCCTGATGAGACCTCGTCCGCAATAGAATCAGATGGTTGGGTCCATACCGGCGACCTTGCTTCAGTTGACGAAGAGGGATTCTACTACATAGTCGGACGCAAGAAGGAGATGTGGATTAGTGGCGGGGAGAACGTTTTTCCGTCAGAGATTGAAGAGATTCTCTATCAACACCCGGCTATTCTTGAGGCAGCTGTCATAGGCATCCCTGACGACTTCTGGGGTGAGGTCGGAAAAGCATTCCTCGTGCTGAAGGAAGGCCTTTCGTTATCGGAAGAGGAGATTCGTGAATATCTTACTGTGAGACTAGCGAAGTACAAGATTCCCAAGCATTATGAATTCAGAGAGACCCTGCCGAAGAGTGCGGCAGGCAAGATTCTCAAACGCGACCTTCTATAGATTCCTACTCAGATAACCGAGAAATCCTTTTCAAATCACAAATTCTCGAATTATAGAGAGGAGACGTCAAGCAGTGGACAGTCAGAGGCGTATGTTGACAAAGGTCATCATAGTGGTTCCACTAGCAATCTTGGCCACTTTCTTGGCTATTGAAGGAGCCCAGATTGTCTCAAATTCAAACACAACACGTGTCGGAGTGCACTCACTGCTTGCCTATTGGATATCAATACCTGCGGCTGTAAGTGTTCTAGCCAGTCGAAGACGATCCGCCTCTGGTGAGCTAGTATTCGTCTCTGCTCTCATAGTTCCGGTTGTGATCCACATCGGCAATGCAATGTACTTCCTACTGCAATCCAGCAGCGAGATTTTCGTGATGTCTCCTTACGATACAATTGCAGACATCACCGAACTCACAATGCTCGGGTTGCTGTTTGCACTGGCTTCACTTCTTTGGACAGACTCCCGCCAATCCAGAGGCAACATAACTCAAATCGGCATAGTGGCCAGTGCGATACTTGTTCCTCTTGTAGTTCAGGGTGCAACCTGGAGTTTAGTACTTCCCAGCTTGAATTCATCATCTCTAGTAGTGTTCGGAGTTGTAACAGCAGCCATTGGCGCCTTTACCTGCTTTTCTGCCGCTCTTCTCTGTCCGAATATAACGAGTAGTGAGTTGGAGATTGATTCCGGTTATTTGATGAGCAGTCTCCTCCTCATGGGGATCTCTTCTCTAATTCTGGGCATCATGATGATGTCCCCATCGGATGTTTGGATTATAGCAGAGGATCTGCAGATTGCATCATTCTTCTTGATTGCGCTTTCTATAGGTGTGCCGTTTCTGAAGGCTGCGGGATTCGGGCGAAGAACGGCCTACGTGATGATTATTGGTCTCGCCCTTCTTGCGTACCTGCCGTTTCTTGTTACAATCATCATAGAGTCGCTAGAACTTTATGTTCTATTAGAACCATTAAACCGACTGGCCTACTCGATTATTCATCTTGGCGCCGGTTCCTTGTCAGCTATGATGGCATACTTGCTGTATGCCTATTCGAAGAGGCACCCCTCAAGAAACCATTATCCATTGATTCTGACTTTCGGTGTCTGGACCGGAGTGGCCTTAGTTTCAGTATCCTCCGTTTTACTTCCGGATTTCAGTCCATTAGGCGAGCCGATTGTCCCCTATGTAGTAGGCAGTCTACTCACGTTGCCACTACTATATCTAGCCATTCGATGGACTCACCAGTTCTCAGAAGGTAGGACTCGCATGCTGCCCAGCTCTTCGGTTTTGATTGGATTCATTCTCCTATTTGTTACAATCTTGATTGGAGAGATAACCAACCAGTTGGTTCTTCAGAGGTACGGTGAGCTGAGTGGGCATCCTGCAAGTAACGCAATCCTATTGGCCTCCAACCTTCTAGCGATGTTTGCTTTCACTTATCTTGTATTGCTCTTGGCTCGTGAGGCAAAAGGGAGTCTCACCATTGAGATCTACGTGGTTGGCTTCCTGTCAATGTGGGTTATTCCAAATGTCTTGAAGTCATACTATCCAAGGTGGACGCCAGGATGGTGGGTGTCAGAGATACTCATCTTCATCGGTCTTCTGGTTGGGCCTGGACTTCTAGGACTCCTTTACGCGAGGGCCATGCGGGAAGCAGAAGAGTCTCACTCACGGGCAAGTCTATACGCTGATCTAATGATGCATGACATTACCAACTACAACCAAATGACCATGACCGCTTTGGAGCTGCTTGGTGCTGAGGGTGTGCCTGACGAGGTCAGAGAGCGACTGGCCCGAGATGCTCGTCAGATTATATCTCTATCAGAACAGCTCATCAGCAACGTGCGTCTTCTCAGTCGCACAGAGAGCCACGAAGAGAGGACACTTGAACCAATGGACCTAGTTCTTGCAGTTGTAGGAGCCCTTGACGATGTGACGCAGGAAGTCGGAAGTGAGAATGTAAGAGTTCAGTTCAAGCCAGAGCGTCACCAAGCCTATGTTATGGCAAATGAGAATTTGATTCATGTCTTCATCAATCTTCTCATCGACTCTTTACAGCATCCTCCAGAAAAGAAGACAATCTCTGTGGAAATCTCACCCAGCACTGTGAACGGCCAGGATTGGTGGCAGGTAAGATTTGGCGTGCCTGGTCGCTGGATTGAACACAATAACCGTCCTACGCTCTTTGACCGAGAAGTTGGGAGCTACAGCGGAAGTGCATTGGGACTCCTGGTTGCAAGGCTTTTGGCTGAATCTCTTGGTGGAGTCGTGACGATGGAGGACAGAATACTCGGGGAGCTTTTCAAAGGAACTGTTTTTGTTGTGTCCTTACCTGCCTACAAAAAGCCCATTTGCTGAACTATTCCTGCAGTACGTTAGACTTATTCATGGGATACACTAACCTTTCACAAGTCTAATCCCTTGGAGTCGTTAGTTTGCAGTTACAGCAGATCGGTATAGAGTCAATTGGAGTCTACATACCTAGTGAGCGGCACACCGCAGAGTACATCTCTGAAATGTCCGGGACACCAGTTGAGATTCTCAAAGCAAAAATGGGCCTGTTCAGTAAAGCAGTCCCTGGACCTGATGATCACACTGTTGCGATGGGTGTCAATGCAGCCAAGGTTGCGATTGAAAGAGCGGGCTTGACTCCCGAAGAGGACATTGACCTGGTAATCTGGGCGGGAGAAGTGCACGCAGAGCACCCAATGCAGACATATGCAATAAAGTTTCAGAATGAGGTTGGTGCGACAAAGGCGTGGGCTTTCGACGTCAACCAACGATGTGGAACGTTTATCGTTGGCATGATACTGGCCAAGTCATTGATGATCACCCAAGGCTACAAGAGAGTCCTGATTGGCAGCGGCTATAGGAATTCGGATTTGATTGACTACACAAACATCCGGACGCGATTCATGCATGACCTGGCTGCAAGTGGCGTAGCCATGATTTTGAAAGCGGACCATCCTGAAAACGTGATATTGGAAGGTAGCGTCATATCCGACGGACGATTCTCAGAGGACGTTTATGTGCCGGCTGGCGGAACAGTTCAGCCAATGAGCTGTGAGGCGCTGGAGAAACGCTTGAACTATCTGGATGTGACGGACCCTGCGGCATTGAAGAAGCGACTTGACGAGTTGTCGATGCAGAACTTCCTAAGAGTCGTCGACGATTCTCTGAAACAGAGTGGATACTCGAGAAAAGACATCGATTATCTGGGATTGATCCGCATGAAACGAAGTGCGTTCGAGTTTGTCGCAAACGAGTTGGGAGTTGATCCATACGAGCAATCAACATACTTCACCGAATACGGTCACATGGGCCAAAACGATGCAGTTGTATCCTTGGAGGAGGGTCTCCGAGATGGGAGGATAAAGGATGGAGACATAGTTGTCCTTACTGCTGCGGGGATTGGATGGTCCTGGAACGCCATAACAATCAAGTGGGGACCTGCGTGAGAAGGAGGAGAAGCAATGAAAGCTACAGAATACGAGGACATTGAGATTGGGCAGAGTGCAGAAGTCGTACGTACGATTACAGAAGATGACATCCAGACTTTCGGTGACTTGAGCGGTGACTACAATCCTCTTCACTTTGATGAAGAATGGGCTAAGACCACAATGTTTGGCAGCAGGATAGCACATGGTATTCTGACTGCCGCGTTCATCAGCACAGCGATAGGCATGAAGCTGCCCGGACCAGGGACAATCTACATGAGTCAGAAGATGAGATTCATGGGTCCCGTACGTATTGGTGATACAGTCACAGCCAGAGTGGAAGTCGTTCAAAAGGACGACACCAAGAAACGGATAACCCTGTCAACTGTCTGCACAAACCAGGATGGCGAAGTTGTCCTTGATGGTGAGGCTCTAGTAACGCTCATGAAAATGGAGTAGCAACGGACGCATTGACCCAAGTCCGACATCCTGCAAGCACAAGGTTAGTCTTTTCGATTGTGAGATTTCACCTTGACGGACCTCAATACTGGCACGAGAACGAATGATGTACATATCATCCCCACACCTGCTACTATATAGACAAATCTGAGTGTGCCTGATATCTCCCAGAGAATCGCTCCAAACATTGCAGCGAAGATTGCAAGTGAGCTCATTATGAATGAATATGTGCCCAAAGCCCTTCCCTTTGCTTCCTCGGGAACATTGGCCAGGAGCAGGCTTTTTTCGGCGCCAAGCCAAATGATGAATGGAATCGCCCATATGATGTTAAGGACAAGAAGGAGTGTTGCTCCGGTGCCGAGTCCGAAAGTGATGAACACAAATCCATTTCCACACACAGCCACCAACAGCGCTGCCTTTAGATTACGGTCAGTGAGGCTGCTAGCCGAATACATCAGAATCGCGCTAGCAAGACCAAACGCACCCCAAGTGATTCCGTAGAAGGGTGTGTCGACTAGCCATTCGTCAACAGATAGATTCCCTAGGTATTGGACTGCCATTGCCCAGCAGAAGTAGAAGCCTCCCATCCCTATTGCCATCTTCCAGAAGTCTCTGCCCATCTGCCGAAATGAAATGATTGGACCAGCTCTCGCTTTTTGGATGATGTCGGACCCTAATGTCTCCTTTATGACCACAAGAGTGGCTATGCACGCGATAACCGCAGCACCCGAAGCAATCCTATGAAGATCTGTCGGCGTGTATCCTGTACTCATCAAGAATGCACCAAGAAGCGGACTGACTCCATCGACAATCCAATGAGGGACCATTATCATCATGAATCTGCGAGCAGGGTTTCTACCATCCTGGGCTATCTCATCTGCAGGTATGGCCCCCGACATGATTCGTGTAGTCCCTATTCCATACCACACTAGTCCATACTGCAACAACAGAAGCGGCCATGACGGCAAGAATGACATGGTCAGCAGGCCCAAGAAGACCGGGACCAAACCAAAAGCCATGGTCCTTTTGCGCCCTATGAGATCAGCAATGGTACCGGAGACAAATGCAGCTATTAGTCCGGCGAAAGTTGCTCCAGAGAATACTAAACCCATCTGCCAGGGCTCAATGATTGTCTCTAGGAAAATGCCAAATTGCCACTTCCAAAGCCCTATGCTGAACTGCGCCACACCCATGACGAGTGCAACTCTCCATAGATTAGGACTCAAGCCAAGGAACTCTCTGAGCTCAAACCCTTCTTCTGAAGATGCGTCCGGTGACAAGCGGCCTTGGTCGTCCAGCAAAGGCAATGGTCTCCAAGCTTCTTGGACTCAGAATCTATCTTAAGACAGTGTCGCTTCACTCATGTGGGCAGATAGAACTTTGAGTCCACAAGAATAACACATATCATCATATTTGGTGACTTCTGTACTGATTCAAGCGAGGCAGATAATCGTGTCCATGGAGGCCGGTGAAGACGTACTACCACTCATAAGGATGAGAGTGGGATTCAGAAAGCCAGTGGAAGAGGTTTGGGATAGTTTCTTGGATTCGCTTATCATGCTTCAGTGGCTTGGTAATGAAATAAGCGGAGATTTCAAACCTGGGGGCTCAGTTAGATTCACAGGGAATAATGCTCCAACCACTTCAGAAATTGGGGACCACTGGGATATTGAGCAAGTCCGAAAGCATCGTGCTATACTAGGCAGTTGGAGGATTCTTGGGGCTGAAACACTATTCATCCTTCGTTTTCGGCCCACCGAGACCGGATCAGCTTTGGAACTCAAACATGGTGCAGTCCCAGAGTCCGCGAAGAGTTTCCACCTAGCTTCCCATTGGAACACACTTCTTGGAAACTTCAAGTCAGTCATCGAGCTCAGAAGCCCTGGAGTGCGCTTTGATTATTCGAAGTATCGTCCGCTCACACTCACTAGGTATGATCCAAAAGAGGTTCGTGTTAGTGTCTTGCTGAATGTGCCACCCTCACTTCCGTTTGATGTCTTCACCAATCCGGAGAAGCTCAGCAGATTCGTTCGAGCAGAGACTCCCGTAGTTGACAAGCAGTATGCAGGTCTATACACATGGTGGGCCGAAGGCAAGGGTCCAGTTGTTATCACGAGTCTTGAACAGGAACGCGAGCTTGAGTTCTCTTGGGTATATGGTGATGAACGAGAAACCCGCGTAAATATCAGATTCGAGCCTGTAAAGGATTCAACCCTTGTTACTTTGCATCATCATGGCTTCAATAGTCCCGAGGATGTCATTGGATATGACATTGGTTGGACTTCCATTCTGACTGAACTCAAACTGATCTGTGAGCTCGGCGATTCCGGGATTGTCAGACTCAGCGATTGGGAAGAAGAGGACGATTCGGATTTCATCTGAGCTTTCAGAATACGAGCAGTGGCATAGTAGGAAATACCAATAGCCACAACAATACTGCTGTAGCTAGCGGAATGAAGAAGTTGTCAGTCCACCCTACACTGAAGAACTCGATGATAGTAACTACAAGAGCAACCAATAACAGCTCAGGCACAACACACAGCGGACATGTGTCAACAGAAAACACTGCGAGAGAGACTCCGAAAGCAAGTAATGAGACCAAGAATACTGATAGGGCTCCTTCCAAGGACTTGTTTGCCTTGGGTCTCCTGAATAGCCTTCCACCATAGGGGCGGCCAACAATCTCCCCGGCCGCGTCCGCCCACGATACTGCCAGCATCGCCGATACGAAAATCTCGGGTCGCTGAAAGAAGACGATGAACGCCGCGGCGAACGCAATCAACCCCATGAACCCGCTCGCGAAGGTGCTTAGGTTGCTCTCGCCCTCCCTACTTCCTGCCAGCAATAGCTCTTCAATCAAGTCGCTCTTGTGTGCCCAGGCATAGACCAAGACAGTGAGAAAGATGCCTGCAGCAAACGATGGGCCGCTGATGTTCGAGTAGGTCACAACTGTGAAAGCGACCAGCGTGCCCATCACAACATGGACCAACTTCCGTGGCTTCCAGTGTTCAACGCCTTTTTGTGTCCATCTGAATGCGGCAGCAAGAACTACCCCCCCAACGACACCAGTCATGAGAGCCATGAAGATATCAAGAGGGGCCAGTTCTCCAATCACAAATTCAAACATTCTGCTTCCTCAGAAGTACATCCGCTCGTGGCTGAGTGTTTGAGCAAAAAAGAGATGCCTTATGGTTGTTTTCATGCTCCTGAGTTGCTTCCGCAAACTCAGCTATGGATGAGCCCTCTAAGGATCTCCTCTGCTTTGTTGCGGATCTTTCTCATGTTCTCACCATCAACATAGCCATGAAGATGATTGAATGTGATTGTCAGTCTGCCACCCACGGTTATGACACCAAGAACGATGTCAAATCCCATACCTGAAGTTGGCGCAAAGAAAGCCCTTTCGACTCGAATCCCCGGAACATCATTTGGCAATTCTATTCTTCCGAGATTGGTACTCATGATGTCTGGTGTATTGCTTGCCATTCTTGCAATGAACTTTGCAGCTAAGCTTTCTTTCCGACCCGAGTATTCAGTCAGCTTCTCATGTCGGCTCTGATGCGGTTCAATCTGGTCACCAATGGATGAGATTACCATAGCATCCAGCAGTGTTTGGTCTAGGACGAAGTGATCTGAGACAGTGCCGAAGACATTGTTCTCGTCTAGATCCTTGGTGACAATCTTGTGATAGACTCGAACGTTTTCCCAGAAGGTTGCGTTCTCTTTGTAGTCGAGTTGGACAGATGATCCACCTGCATAGAAGCCAACTGCGTCACTGCAATCAACGCGCAATCTCTTTCTTGTGTCCACTGCTGTGGCAACCCTGGCTTTGCGATCATATGAGCCCACAGCTTCGATCCTTGCCCTAAGAATGGCCACTAGTATTGTGGAGTTGAGAGTGACATCATTTGCTCTGGAGACCTGGACAAGACTATTGGTTTCAATCTCATCAAACTCCATAACTTCGTAGACATAGTGGGTGTTCTTCCAGGTTGCCTCCCAGATATTCAGCAAGTCTTCCTCGTCGAACAGTATTCTTTCCTTTGCCCACTTCTTGTTGATGCGACCAATCATAGTGGACCTAAACCTGCCCATTGCCAGACCCTCTGGGAAGATTTCAGGTGTATGTGAGGGGGCTTCCCGTACCACTGGCGGCTCTCGGCCAGGATCCTTAAGGTGCAGTAGGATTTCTCTAAGGGCAAACTGGAGAGACCGGCCATCGCTAATCATGTGATGGCTCATTGCAATGAGTTCGGAAACATCACTTCCCATCACGAGAACGAATCGTGTCAACGGACCAACCGATGGTCTCATCGGAATAGCAAACTCATGATTCAACACAGACATCCAGCTGTTGTCCGAAACCCTGGGGTGAACTTTCACGGGAACCTTGGCAGCACCCTCAGTCGTTGACCATTTGACACGCTCTTCGTTCCATTCCACTCTCACTCCAAATAGAGGATAGGTCACAAGAAGCTTCTCAACCGCTTTCTCCATGGCTTCTCTAGTCACATGGCCTCGAAATCGCAAAACCAGTGAGATGAATGACGCCGGAGAAAACAGAAAGCGCCGTTCCTGACTTGTGATTTCTCGCTTGTATGGTATAATCTCTTGAGTAGTAGTCATTTACTTCGAGTATTACTATATTTCGTAACTTTTAAATATTTGCGAAATATGCAATATCATGACAGAATGACACTAGAAAAGATCAAACGCGAATTCGTTGACTACATGGAAAGGTCACGTGCTACCGAACCATATCCTCGTAAGTTCTTCGGGTGTTTGATTTCCATTATAATCGAAACTGAACCAACTAGTCAAGAACGAATTATGGAGTTGACCGGGTACTCTCAAGCAGCAGTCTCCCTGATACTCCAGAGAATTCAACTAGTAATGCCACTTAAGACTACACGAAAACTAGGAGATCGAAAACACTACTACGCATATGAGGGAACTCTTGAAGGTTTCATTCTCGATCTTTGGCAGAGGCGTCTAGAGGCGCAGGCCATTGACCCTGTACTTGTTGAAACAATGCTGCAGAAGGTCCGGAAAAAGGTTGACAATGATCACGTCTTCGTGCGGTTCTTGGACTACCTTCAAAATGTTCAGCTCTACATGATTCTGGTTCAGGAAATGCGAAATGCTGCAATTGAGACATTCAGACATGCCTCAGACACAGGATCTTTTGATACCCTGAGTCTTCAGGATGCTGAAGTTTTGGAGAAGGGGACGCTAGCAGACTTCCTGAGTATCTTCAGAGCGGCATCACTTGAATCTGATATTAACGATTCATGTTACGAAGATGCCTTGGAAGACTACACGCTTCTAAAGAGCGAGTACTTCACGAGCATAAAGACAAATCTTCCATCCCTCTATTCTCAAGCAGTTGCCAACCAGATTGTTGTGTTGCATGCTGTGATGCTTGATGGTTGTACCACTCAAGAAAGATTGGAGAAATCAACTCTTCTTCCTAGAAGTACCATTTCTGAAGTGCTTGCGCAATCAGTGAGGGCGGGGATCGTAGAGGTCGTCAAAAAGGAGGGTTCACGAACAAAGTTGTATCGTTCTAGGATTTCATTCGTTGGGTTTATGCTCAACTACTATGACCGTCTAGAGAGACAAGTGTCGGAAGGAACCGCGCGAATCTCAGAGTTCATTCAGTCCACTCGAAAGATACGTCCACAAACCAGCGATACGAAGAAGTTTCTAGATACTCTAAAGCGCCTTGAGAAGGCCTACTCATTCACTTTGAGGTTCTCCGAAAGCTCGAAGGTAGAAATGGTTACCAGACTAAGAGAAGAATATGCGCGTGGATTCGAGTTTGTTTAACTGGATACGTGTTTGGCAATGTGTCAATTGTATCTTCAAAAAAAAGGAGAAGAGGGAAGGCTCGAATCGAACCTTCACCTTTTACGGAACCAGACTACTGCAATTATGACGACAACTAAAACTACGCCAACAACCACCGAGATAGTTACGAGATCAAAGGCCGGTTGAATTGGTGTGTAGTTCGTGTCAATAGGAGGTGCAACTGAATTGCGGTCGAGAGTTTCAACCAATTTGGCAATGATGAAACCTTCAGTCTCAGATCCAGATTCGTTGTCACGCCAAGCTTCCGCGATATACATTTCCGCAAGCCCTTGATGGTCCGCTGGCCGTAGGTACGTTGATCCCTTCGGCGCGTTTATAGTAATGCCGCTTTCCAAGTACGTTATCATCGACATGCTGTCCAGACTAGGCACAGCATTTGTGACATCTACCAGGAATTGGGCTGTTGCAAATGCACTTGCGGTAAACAGCTCAGGAACTCTGTACTGTAATCCAAAGGCACCATTGGGCCTTACGTTTCTGGCAACATGTTGTTCCACCATCCAATCATTTACATCATTGTCTGGCAACTGGTAGCCATACAGACAGAGCCCGGTAGCACCAACATAGGTCGCTGGTGGCGTCATACCCGCTTCAATTATGTTCATTGAAAGTATGTCGATACATGCTCCAGCGATTTCCATGCTGTCCGCAATATTATACGTACCAAAGTCAGCGTACATTTCCGCGAAGCTTCCTGCCCAGATCACAAACAGATAGTCAATTCCAGTGGATGCATCTGCAGCAAGTATATTGGTCAACTCCGGACTGAAATCAGTTGTACCAAGAGCCGCATATTCCTCGATAACCACAGTTCCACCTTTTTCCTCAATTACAGCTTTCATTGATTCAACGCCACTGTAACCAAAGGAATAGTCTGCTGCAAGAAAGGCGAAATTCGTATGACCAAGGGTGTCCATGGCATAAGTAACCCCTGCGTATGCATCATGCCAGTTGTTTCTCGCTATTCGGAAAACATACTGATTGAGCAACGATCCAGTAAGCGATGCATCTGCAGCTGGGGTTATGAAGAACAGCTTCTCGTATGTTTCGGCAATAGGTACAAGGGCTGCAGCTACACTACTATAGGTGGCTCCAACCAGAATGTCAATGCCATCTGTTTCTATCGCGGTCGTCGCCAGTGATGCTGCTTCGGTCACATCACCCTTTGTGTCATAGTAGTGAAACTCGTAGTCTCGACCGGCTTGAGTCTTGTTCTCGTTGTCATACCCCATCTCCGTTGTAGCATATATCATTCCAAGTTCGAAGCCCTGTTTTGTCCATGGTGCATAAAACGAAAGACTAGCTGTTGTGAAGGGAGCAAAGATTCCGATCTTGATTGGATCTGTGTCTTGAGCAACAGCTGGTGTATACATGAAACAGGGTAGGAACATGGATACTATCAATAGCGCGGAGAAGGAGATTGTAAACACTCTCATCCTATACATGTTCTCTACTCCAATAGCATTGCCCCGTGTTTGGGCGACGCTAGACTCACAGGCATAGAGCATCTATGCCAACCTTCGATAATTGGGTTCTAGACTATATATCTCTTGAGGAACCTAGGCCTGAAGAGGTAATCAAAACTAAGAGCCATATCATGAAGAGCTTGCTACGAGGAATGCTTCTGCAAGAAACTCAGAACTATCCTATTGAATTCGTCAGGCTTCTCAAATGTGACAGCATGTCCCGAGTCTGGAATAATGGTCATTTCGGAATTGGGTAGAAGATCATGAATCAACTTTGAATATGGATAAGCTGGTTTCAGTATATCCTTCTCACCAGCAATGACACAAGTCGGTGTCTTGATTTGTGGCAATTGGTCTGTGATATTAAGCTTCAGAAAGGCATCAAGCAGATTCACCAGTGCGGGATACTCCAGCTGGGTATAGCGTTGTCTTGCCGCTTCTAGTAGAACAGTGTTCTCCTCAATGAAGGTTTCTCTGAAATTGAGTGGTACTGTGGCATAGTAGAACAATTCAGGGTCTCCAAGCACACAGACGTATCTCCATAGCTGACACATGTTGTAAAGCAATGGTCCAACAAATGAAACCGCGCTGCATACAACGAGGCTCTTCAACAATTCAGGATACTTCAACGCAAAGACTAGGCCCAATTCGCCTCCGTAGCTGATTCCGACATGGTGAGCTTTGAAGACACCGAGGCTTTCCAGAAGGGCCTTTTGATCATCTGCATGGAGATCGAAAGAGTATGGGCCATCCGGCTTGCCACTTTGTCCTTGTCCTCGCATATCATACAAAATCATCTGATAGTCCTTGGAGAACGCTGGTTGCTGATTCACCCAGCCCAGAGTATTGGAGAAGACACCATTTCCGAAGACTACTGGTTCACCGTCTCCATGGATCTCGTAGTATATGTCAATTCCATTTACCTTCTCGAATGGCATTGCTACTCCTCTTCCTGACCAAAGTCTTCCTGCAATCTCCTCTTCAATATCTTCCCTGCTGCTGAGATGTATGGTGTGAAACTATCCACAAAGACGACCGATTTGGGGATTTTGAATTTGGCCAGTTTACCACTACAGAATTCGATTATCTCATCTCCAGTGGCATCTTGTCCTGAATCAAGGACTATAATGGCACGTCCTACTTCGCCCCATTTTGAATCAGGCACGCCTATCACCTGTACTTGTGAAATCTTCGGGTGTTGTTCCAGCAGCTTCTCAATCTCTCTTGGATAGACATTTTCGCCCCCAGAGATGAACATGTCCTTGACCCGGTCTACTACGAAGTAGAAACCTTCGTCATCGAAGTAGACCATATCTCCGGTTCTGAACCAACCATCATCATCCAAGAGAGTCCTGTTCAGCTCCGGGCGGTTCCAATAGCCTATTGTGACAGTGGGGCCTTTGAACAAGAGCTCACCAACTTCATTTGCACCGCACTCCTTTCCAGTTTCTGGATCTACCACCTTTGCATCTATGAAGAAGTTAGGTGTACCTATACTGCCTATTTTCCTCTCGGCATGCCAAGTATCGAGAGCAAAGCAGCCAGGTCCAACTTCTGTCATTCCAAAGCCCTGTTTGAATTTGACACCGTGGGTCTCTCGGTATGTTGCGATGATATCCACTGGAAGAGGTTCACCACCTGATGTCAAGAAACGAACGCTGCTGAAATCAATTGATTCGAAATTAGGATGGTTCATGAGCATTCTGTATTGTGTGGGCACAGCAAAGAAGAAACTGGGATTCTCCGTATTGACTATCTCTATCAGTTTATCTAGATCCCAGCTCTTCATCTGCACCACCTTCCCCCCAAGTATGAAGAGGGGAATTGCATAGACGTAGAGTCCTCCCACATGAAACAATGGCAGATGGTTAATGTAGACATCACCAGGGAGGATGTCCCGAATTGTACTCAAAGTATTGAATGCGACCTGTCGGTAGGTAATCATTGCACCTTTTGGTAATCCTGTCGTACCTCCGGTGAAGACGATACCCATGGGATCTTCATAGGTGAGAGTGACTGGGTTGGGTGGACTGGTTGGCGCATTACTCATCAGGTCTTCGTAGACAAGAGAATCTTTCACGCCCGCTACCTCTGAATTCAGAGTGAACCAATTGTCAACGGCAACCTCTTGTTGCAACTCAGATGCAACGCCGGCCAAATTCCTATCATAGAATAACACGGACGGAGCAAGATCAGTGATTAGGCCTGCCAATTCTCGGGCCACCAATCGCCAGTTAAGTGGGCTGAATATTCCTCCACACTTCTGACATCCAAAGAAGGCCTCCCAATATTCCAGGCTATTATGAGCTAGAATGGCTAGACGATCTCCTTTCTTGAATTTCACAGTCTGCTGAAGGACGTTGGCAACCTGGTTCGCTCTCTCGTTGAATTCTCGATATGTCCGCCTCTTGCCAGTTTCCGCATCAACCAGAGCTTCAGCCTCCGGGGAGAAGACTTCCCTCTTCGACATGAAATCGAATTGACTAACCACAAGTATTCCCTCAAAGAGAGTTCAATCAGCACTCAATTCCTAGTAGCCAAGCACTACGAGGATAAAAACTCTTTACCACCATCGTAGGACCGCAGCAGCCATGTTGAATCCTCCTCCTGACGAACAGAGTGCAACATACTCTCCGTTTCCCTGTCCTGGAGGTGGGAGCTTTCCTTGATCGATGGCATCGTACATCGCCAAGGCAATACATGCTGAACCAGTATATCCCCATTTGTCCATGACATTGTGAGTCCTCTCAAGGGGCATGCCTAGTTCATGCATAACGGCCTCAATAGTTCGTAGGTTAACCTGAGTGAAGAAGATCCAGTCAATATCCTCGATTGAAAGGCCCGCTTTTGCTACGCAGTCTCTTGTCAGAATTGGCCAATGGTGAAGATTCGTGTCTGCAGGAAAGCGTTTGCGAAATGCTAGATGATGTCTATGATTTTGGATTGCTTCAACTGTGGGTGGTTCTGCTGTTCCTCCCACGAAGACTCCCAGGTGGTCATGGAAAGAGCCATCGGCAATCAGTTTTGAGGCAATGAATCCTTCTTTTGTCTCATTGGCTCGCAGTATCATTGCTCCGGCAGCGTCAGCAAACAATGTACAAGTGTAATGATCAGTCCAATCGACAAACTTAGTCATTCCGTATGCACCGATTGCCAAGACTGAATCAATACTCGAGTCCGTTCTAATGTACCGAGAAGCTATGTCCAGAGATGTGACAAGACCAGCACACGCACAATTGACGTCGAAAGTCCCTGCATTCTTCGCACCGAGTTTGTGCTGAACCACCACGGATGTTGCTGGAGAAAGATAGTCCGGCGTGTCAGTGCTCAGAATGATTAAGTCAAGTTGATCGGCTTCCAATTCCGCATTCTCCAGTGCTTGAAGACCTGCATGCACTGCAAGGTCAGATGTCACCTCATCTTCAGCCATCACATGACGTTGTCTAATGCCAACGTTCTCTACCAGCCAATCTGCTGTTCCGGGACGATTTAGCATTTGCTCGATTTCTTCATTCGTCATCATCTTGTTAGGAACGTACATTCCCAACCCTGTGACCACTGCTGAAAGAACCATCAATGATAACCTCCAAGTCTGATCATTAGAACAGATACTCTTCTCCTTCCCATATCACCTTCACGGGCCTTGAATCGATCTATCCTTTCTCCACGGAGTCTATAAATTCCATTACAGCATTGTTGACCTCTTCATACTTCTCAATAGTGATGAAGTGTGATGCATTCTCTAGAATAATCAGTTTCGACTTGGGGATTGTCCTCGCCAACAACTCTCCATTCCTAGTAGGTACGGCAGAGTCACTATCCCCATGGAGGATAAGTGTGGGAACCGTTACATTCCTCAATTCCGATTCAGAATTGAATTCACCTACTGCTGAAGATTGATGTACTTGTGCGTATAGTGGGGCAGGGTGCTGATTTGCCCACGTCTCCATTGACTCTATCAAAGACTTGCTTTCTTGGAGGAACTGTGAACTGAAGATTGCCCTAAAGCGCATCTCCGTGGCCTGCGCTCTAGAGATTGTCTCAGTGGGAATCGCGATTAACAAGGCCTTGGTCTTGTCATCTATAGGAACATGATTGGGTCCCCCAAAGTGGGTTGATACAAGAATAAGACTTCGAACCCTTTTTGGATAGGAAATGGCGATTTGCTGTGCAATCAATCCTCCCATTGAGATTCCCAGGATGTGCGCTCTATCAATATCCAATGCATCCATCAGACCTACGACATCTTCAGCGAACATTTCAATTGAGTACGGATAGTCGGGCTTGGAGCTCCTTCCAGCTCCGCGATTATCAAAGACAACACACCTGTATCGATTCCTGAATGCGGGAATCTGTCTGAACCATGTCCAACTGTAACTAGCCCACCCTCCAATCAGCACAAGTGGTGGTGCTTCAGGCGGTCCATGAGTCTCATAGTAGATGTCGATTTCTCCTACGGGTTCATATGGCAATACTATCACCTACTTCCGGATTCGTTTTCCGTCTTGACGAAATCTTGATCATTCCTCCGAAATAATTCTATAGACTGAAAATGAGCATTAACAGGAATAGGCCGATTACGCCCAGTAATCCGAATACCCAA
>CP070761.1:2739386-2781408 GCA_020348985.1 Candidatus Thorarchaeota archaeon
AGTATACTAAGACGTGTGTTGTATTCCAGAGCTTGAATGTCTTCAACGATTCTGTTAGCGACGTCGACATCATGGCGTAGCCCATCAATGCAATCTGCGTACTATTGAACGTGGCATTATCGACTATCGTTTTTGCCCCGGCTGCACCGTTGATCCAGTATCCGTAGTCCCACCAGCTACCGATGACAGCCGTTTCGGGCAAGACATTCCGTATGTAGGTCATTGCAGTCTGCCAATCAGTCACTTGTTGGCTATCTGAAACGGCAGCCGGAGCAAACTCCGGATTTGCGACTCCCGCTGTGGCATACTGCACTCCAAGAAACACGTTCACGGAAAGAAGTAAGCCTAAAAACGCAAATGCTGCAATTGCATGTTCTGACGTTAAGGATGAACTCATCCGGAATCGACGTCTTTCGAATACAGACTTCTGCGTGACAACTTTCGCATATGGTGACAATGCGTTGCTTACAGCGACAGCTGAAAGCACTGCAACACCAGGTGCAAGAATCAGGCCAAGCCGAATCATACTCCCTGTGAAGTAGACTGCAGTTACTCCGTAGAGAAAGATGAGCCAGTCTTCATCTCTTCCACGCTTGAATAGAAAGTACATGCCTAGTGGGAAGAAGAATATCAGAACAACTAACGTGTTGTAGAAGCTTGACCACGGGCTCGGTAGGTGTTCTGCTACTGAGGCGAATATCCGTTGATCAAGTCTGTAGAATGGATTGATGACAGTTAGGAATTTGCCGCCAATCGTAAGAATCGGATTTGATTGGTAAGTGGAAATGGAAAGATCAGCATTCGATGCATACAAGAAGTATGTTGCCGCTCCCACGATGGGTGCAATGGCTCCAAGCAGAATTTGTCTTGCATATGGCGTCAATGCCTGTGCTGTCGCTTCCCGATAGCCACCAATTCTTAACCAAACCTCATACCCTGCTAGAAGAACACCAACGCCGATTGGAACCAAAAGCTGGAATGATGTAAGGTTGGCGAATCCGTTTCGTGGAACAAGACCACCTATGAAAAGCCCCAGGGAAATGGTGACGAGATATGATGAAAGAAGCTTCTTGCTGTATCGACCGAAAACAAGCATGAAGAATGCGTACATTGCCAAGAGGTCTGTGAGGAAGTCTGCGGCCCCCCATGAACCCATAAGGTACGCTAATGATAATCCTGCTGCCATTGCAGACGGAAGGGACCCCCGTTTGATGCTTCTGGTGAAGAAGTAGAGTGTAGTTACAATGGCAAAGACACCAATGAACTCGTTGTCGTAGAATCCCGCAATCGTTCTCTGAAGGAAAGCAGGCATGAAGGCTAGAAACAACGCACTCAACAAGCCGACTGTGTTGTTGGACAGCTCACGTCCAAGCAAGAATGCAACAATCGTTGTTAGGGCACCAAAGAATGCTGGAATGACGAGTGCCACAGATAGAATGTCGACACTGATGCCTATTCCGTTGATTATCTGATGAAAGATTGCTGTAGTGAACGGAACTCCCAGATAGGTTGTTCTTGTCATGTCGCGTCCGAACGGGACCCAAGTTGTCTCGTCGTACCAAGTGAAGAATGAACCAAAGCCATTCTCAGTAATGTACTCTGACACTTTGAGCTGGAACCACGGGTCGAAAGCACGTACTATGGGTTGCGAATCAAGAATGGGAACAAGGCGCAATCCTAATGCCGCAAAGAAAATCAAACAAAGTGAGATGACCAGCATGATAGAGCCGCGTGATATCTTCGCCTTTGGTTTGTGGAATACCTGCCGCAGGAACCTGACAGCTGACCTCTTAAATCTGCTAAATCTGGACATTCTAGTGCTCCATCCGCTTTGACCCGGTTTCATCCGAGCCAATCTTGGTTCGGCTAAAAAGCTTGCTGTTGGTGGAAGAGATGTACAGGGCGGTCTGGTAGCTGCAGAAACATCCAATCGACGCGTCTGGAACAGTCCTGCATTCAGAGTGCTGCAATGAAGTCGGAATAACCCTTACTGTCCATCAGGTTCTTGAGTTCTTCATCCAGATTAGATGGTTTGACTTTCATCATCCAGCCCTTTTCATAAGGTGACTCATTGACAATCTCAGGAGCATCTTCTAGGGCGGCATTGACTTCAACAATCTCACCAGAGATTGGCACATATAGCTCAGATGATGCTTTCATGGATTCAACAAGACCACATTCGTCACCTGCATTGAGTACGGTGCCAGCTTCGGATATCTCTACAAATGTAATCTCATGCAGTGAATGCTGGGCAAAATCAGTGATTCCTACAACAACCACGTCACCTTCCACGCGAGCCCATTCGTGTTCCTTGCTGTAGTAAAGGCCTTCGATAACATTCGTCCCTTCAGTCATACAGGTCCACCACGACTCGCGATTGGTGAGGCGGTCCTTTAAATCAGTTTGGGAGAATCAGAGAGTTCTGTGTTCTCCGTATCTCTCGGGATCAAAGAAAGGCCACGTTGTAACCCTTGCCCTTCTTGTTCTTCCCTTGATATCTATCTCTACTACGTCGTCAACTTCCACAGTCTTGGGCTTGACATAGGCCAGACCTATGCCTTTACTCAGCATAGGCGACATAACTCCGCTTGTTATCTTTCCGATCTTGCTACCTTTGAAACTGACATCGTACTGAGGACGTGGGATACCCCTGTCAATCATCTCGACCCCAATCCGAGTCTTTCTAATCCCACCCTCTTTCTTGTGACGTCTAACAACATCATATCCCAAGTAATGCGGGTCGACTTTGAACTTGACTGCATACGGTATTCGTGCCTCAATCGGTGAAGTGCTTTCATCTAGCTCATTTCCATAGAGGACAAGCCCAGCCTCTAGACGAAGTGAATCTCTTGCACCCAAACCACAGGGTTTCGCATTGTATTCTTCTCCCAGTTCTAGCATTCCTTCCCAGAAAGCTATGGCTCTTTGCTTGCCATCAGAATCGATCGGCGTATTCAAGACCAGAACCTCGCCTCCGCTTTCGCCGGTATATCCAGTTCGGCAAAGATAGCATTCAAAGCCTGAGAGAGTCACAGGATTGATACTGAATCTTGCTAGGTCAGTAAGATCCTTGCCTGCTGCCTTCGAGAGAAGATGAAGTGCACTTGGACCCTGAATAGCCACCATAGACACTTCACTAGAACGATCCTCTATGGATACCTCAAACTTTTCTGCATTCTTGAGGAGATGCTTCTTGATTTTCGGACCATTGACAGCGTTTGTTATCCAGATGTACTCCTCTTCGCTCACGCGATAGAGGGTCAGGTCATCAAGAATACCGCCTTGCTCGTTGAGACAAGTCGTATACTGGCCCCCATATACACCAATCTTGCTCACATTGTTGCTTGTGAGGGTCTGCAGAAACTCTTGTGCCTGTGGTCCACGAATCCAGAAACGAGACATGTGAGAAGTATCAAAAATGCCCACTGCGTCGCGAACGGCCATATGTTCTTGTCGAATGTCAGTATAACGAACCGGCATTTCCCACCCAGCAAAAGGAACGACGTCACCATGGGCAACGTGCCAATCATACAGCTGTGTTCGCTTGAGTGTGTCGCTCATTCTAAGTTCTCCTTGTGATGGCCGTTCCTCATTGACTTGGTTATATCACTTGCGACCTGACTTTGCATAATCGACAGCAACAAAAGCAACTCTGTTTCATCTGTGCCTGGAAGACAATCAGAGGATATCAAGAGTTGAAGTATCATACCGTAGTTGTAGATAGGCTGAATATTGGACGAGACTTCCCAGTTCGGATAATGGGTGTCATCAACCTCTCCCCAGAGTCATTCTACAGGGGTTCTGTCGCAGAAGAGTTGGATGAAGTCGGAACGCTGGTTAGGAAGTTGGATGAAGCAGGCGCTGATTTGATTGATGTTGGAGGAGCCTCTTCCGCACCAACGAATATCTACGGAACACAGCAGGTGACACGTGATGAAGAGCTTCGGCGAGTCTCGTCTACGATGGATGTGATTTGCGAAAGTACAAAGAAACCCATTTCGATAGACACCACATCGGCAAGGATTGCAGCCGAAGCTCTGGATTTAGGTGCATCTCTTGTGAATGACATTTCAGGACTTAAGAGTGATCCAGAGATGGCGTCCTTGATTGCAGTTCGAGATGTACCTGTGATTATAATGGCAAACTGCAAGGCGCCCTGTACGAGTTGCGATTCTGTTTTCGAAGCGATTGAGAGAAGCCTCCAGGCCGCGGCTTCAGCAGGAATATCTAGTCATCAGATTATTGTAGATCCTGGATTTGGATTTGGGAAACCTTATGACGTGGACTTTGAAATACTTAGAAACCTGGATAGGTTCGCATCATTTGGACATCCTGTGTTGGTTGGTCTTTCGAGAAAGGCCTTCATAGGCTCAGTTCTGCAGCAACCAAATCCTGAATCTAGGTTGGCTGGAACAATAGCGGCTACATCTTTGGCAGTTGCCAGAGGAGCAAACGTAGTCCGGACACACGACGTTCAAGAAGCAGCGACTGCTTCAATCATTGGAAGTGCCATGAGAAACTGGTGATTGAAGTTGAAATGGGAAGATTGGGAAGAAACGTATCTGGACATAGTAGGACGCCTTGGCCTTGATACTGATGCAGACAGAGCCGCAACTTCTCTTCTGTCGACACTTCTAAGGGACACAGATTCTGAGGTCTTGCTGACTGAACTGGAAGAAAGAATCAGAAACCGTACAATTGTCGTCTGCGGCGCAGGACCATCGTTGGAAAGGCACTTGGCCGAGCTGCTTTCTTCTGAGGAATCAGACAACTTGGTCTTTGTCGCGGCAGATGGTGCGGTATCTGCGCTTCTGAACATAAACAACGATTGTGACATCCTCGTGACTGATCTGGATGGAAAGCTATCAGACATTAGACAGGCAAACAAGACTGGGACTTTGACCATTGTTCATGCACATGGAGATAATACAAATGTTGTCCAACGAGTGGTTCCCGAACTTGGAGAGGTTTTGGGCAGCACTCAGGTTGAACCTGCTCCGAATGTGTTCCTATGGGGTGGATTCACAGATGGTGACAGGGCCTGTCATATTGTCTCCCATTATTCTCCCAAACGAGTTATCCTTGCAGGAATGGATTTTGGTTCGAAGGTTGGACTATGGTCAAAACCAGATCACTCATCACATTTTAGAGCATCCAATAGAAAGCAAATCAAGCTGCAAATCGCAGACGAGCTAATCTCATCTCTGAAAGAGACCGGCAAGCTGGAATACACTATCTTAAGGTAGTCGTCTGGTGGCGAACTTCGCTAGGACTAGAACTGGCCTGTCTTGATGCCGAACATGTAAGTGATGATAAGAAAGGCAACTCCCGCTAGAATCATGCCTAGAGTCATAAGACGTGTGGCATATCCTGGTTGGAATACGTACTTTGAGGAGTAGTAGACTAGGCCTAAACCTAGCGCACCCATCATTATAGTAACTGATGCCACAATGCCCTCCATGCCCAGTTGGAAATCGATAGACGGAGCTATGAGAATCGGCTGGCCACCTGCACCGCCCGCAATTGCTGGGGGTGTTTTAACCAGAGTGTATATGTTTCCCCCAAGTATGAACAGCACAGCAATCATCACTAGACCAAAGACCACGACGTCAGGGGGTCGAGTAGGCATCTTGAATCGGGGTCTTGACAGTCTTACACTGGGCTTCACTATGGTGCTGGGCCACCAAGGCTTCATTTTTGAACCTCTAGCGGGACCGTCTTGTGGTCTGCTTTTAAGACTATCGTGAGGTGCACAGCTGTACCAGCCGAATCCGAGTGTTTCATCCAGGCGAACCGTTCTTGACAGGCTTCCTTCGGGCAGTATTTAAAGAACTGACCATTTGAACCGATGACGAGGTGAAGAGGAGTTCCTAATGTCCCGACTAATGGTCATCTCTGAGAAACCAATGGCTGCCAAGAAGTTAGCCGAAGCCTTGGACGAGCAAGGTAAGCCTGTTGAAATCAAGAAACGAAAGGCATCATACTACGAATGCAAAAGAAATGATGACACTCTGGTTGTGGTCTACGCCCTGGGTCATCTATTCGAGCTTCGGCAGATAGAGAAGGGTTGGACATATCCACGGCTGGAAACAGAGTGGGTGCCGAAGTACGAAGTAGTGAAGAAGGCCCAGGATACAAAATACATAATCAACCTCATCAAGAAGCTCTCAAAAGATGTGGATAGGTTCATAGTCGCAACTGACCATGACATGGAAGGCAGCCTCATTGGATACACAACTCTAAAGTATGCTTGTGGAGCAGATCCAAAAACAGCTGAAAGGATGTTCTTCTCATCATTGACCAAGACGGATCTTATCGAGGCATTTGAGAATAGGGCATCATCTCTGGACTTTTCGATGATAAACGTTGGCTGTGCCAGACATCAGATAGACTGGTTATACGGGATTAATCTTACACGTGCAATGACGCTTGCAGTAAAAGATGTGTCTGGCTGGTTCAGGATTGTATCCACTGGCAGAGTTCAAGGACCAACCCTTGGTTTCGTGGCTGAGCGCGAAATGATGATCAATATGTTTGTACCAATCCCATTTTGGAGAATAGAAGCAGTTGCAGAACATGAAGGGAAGTCATTTGAACTCGAGTATTCGATGAAACGCATTTCAAAAGAGAACCATGCTGAAAGAATTGTGGAGAGCCTAGAGGACAAGAGTCTAACTGTTGATACAATAAGGACGACGACGACATTACAGAATCCTCCAGTGCCCTTCAACCTAAGTGGTCTTCAATACGAAGCATATAGACATTTCAAATTCAAACCAAGTCGGACTCTTGCATTGGCACAGAAGCTATACCTGGATGCATTGATATCTTATCCTCGTACCAGCAGCCAGAGAATTCCAGAAACTCTTGATGTAAAGACCATAATCGAGGGTCTACGAAAGAATAGAATCTACGCGAAGCTCTCCGGTCGAATTCTTGAGACCAATCTAGTTCCAGTGCAAGGGAAGAAAGACGATCCGGCACATCCCGCCATACATCCTACTGGATTAAAGCCCGAAAGGAAACTTACTCCCAGTGAAGGAAAGGTGTATGACCTCATCGTTAGACGATTTCTCGCACTATTTGCAGATTCTTCCAAAAGAGAGAGCATTAGAGCAGATCTCGTTAGGGAGAACCATCGTTTCTATGTGCGGGGGCTACGGGTCCTTGAGTTGGGATGGATGGAGTACTATGGCCCATATGCCACCTTGGAAGAAAGATCTCTTCCCAGTATTAGCAAGGGGGATACAGTGGACATTGCGTCAATCGTAGCTGAGAGAAGACATACTTCTCCTCCTTCAAGGTTTAATCCCTCTAGTCTCCTCAGAGTACTGGAGAAGGAGAATCTTGGTACTAAGGCAACTCGTTCAACTATCGTAGAATCGTTAAGATCTCGTGGATACACATTGAGTGACCGACATGAATTGTCCACACTAGGGTATGCAGCATTTGAGACTCTGAAATGCCATGTTTCAAAGCTGCTTTCAGCAAGCTTCACAAGAGAATTAGAGCTGGAGATGAATTGTATACATGAAGGAACCTCTACCAGACAAGAAGTGCTGTCAAGAGCCAAAGACGGTCTTCTGACATTACTTGAGACCTTCAAAGCACATGATAAAGAGATTGGAGAAGCACTTGTGTTTGGACTCCGGAAATACTGGAAAGCCAAGCAAGAGATTGGGACTTGCCCCAGTTGTGGAGACGGTACTCTCAACATCATACGTTCACCGAAGACAGGAAAACGGTTCGTCGGATGTTCGAATTACAAAGAAGGTCTCTGTAATCAGACATACCCACTCCCTCAGAAGGGAGACATATCTCCCCTAGACAAGATGTGTCCGCATTGCGGGCATCATATGATCAGGATTCTGTCAAGAAGAGGGGTTTGGGAGACTTGCATCAATTGGAGCCTATGTCTAGGAAGACAGGATGACATCAAGGCGCTGGAAATGAAGAGAAGGGAACACAGGAAGGAAACCTCCACGGGAAGTGAGAAACTGAATGAATGAATGTGCTATATGCGATCGTCTAGCTACGCCGGGAAGTGTCTATTGTGAGTATCATTCCAAAGCCTACGATAATCTCAGAGATGCCTTTGAGAAGTGGAAGGAATCTCTTGAGATCGAATGGGACAAGTACTTGAAACAACTGCTAGAAACAGAGGGCACAGGGCTTTGGATACAAGAGATTGCAGAATACATCATTCAACAAGGTTCGATTTGAGTGCTGATATGATATCAACCATCACTGCTCGGTCCATTTGTGCAACATGCACAACTATCATGCATGTCTTGTTTAGGTAAGCTGCAACTTTCTCCGCAATGGTTCTGACAAGTGTACTGCCGAGTCCCATAGTGAATAGGCCAGAAGACGTGGGCTCGTTTCGTCCTTGACCTGGAGGGATTGCAACCGCAGATAGTCCAAGTTTGAATGCAGGTGAATCAGTGATTAGGACCAATGCCCCGTTTTCCAAATCCATCATGCGGAACTTCAGTTTTCCTCCGCTTGTATCAGATTCGAACTCCCGAATATCACTGAACTCCATTTTTCCTCGATTCACAAAGATTAGTTGTCGCCAAATAAAGCCTATTCAAACAACTTAGTGACTGGACCAGTCCAACTGTCTCTCGGACCGAGCAACATGGTTATCAATAGCTTGGAATCCGATGCATGGTGGCCATCAATGACTAAACGCCTCTCCGCTTCAGATTTCTTTCCCTACGACATGCCCAGAAAGGGTCAGGACAGGATGATGGAGCAGATTGAGAAGGCTGTGAGAAACGGGCAGAACATGATAGCAGAAGCACCAAATGGATTTGGAAAGACCATCACAGCTCTGTGCGGGATTCTGCCTTGGGTCCAAGAAACCTATGGAAAAGTGCTGTATTGTGCAAGAACTCACAAGCAACTGGACAGGGTGATTGAGGAACTCGAAAAGATAGCAGAAGGCCGCCCCGTCACCGGTGTATCGTTCCGTGGAAGGCATCACATGTGCCTTAACGAATTCGTTCTTGAGAATGCCGGCCTAATTGCACCTATTGGAGAGGTTTGCAGGCAACTAAAGGCTACTCGGAAGTGTGTATACTATGAGTATCTTCGTAAGGCAGGGACCCCAGAAGATCTATTGGAGGATATGCCGTTCAGAGTAATGACAGCTCCTGACATCATCAAGACAGCTAAGATTCGGAGCTACTGTCCTTATGAACTTGCTAAGCAAATAGCGAAAGTAGTTGATGTCGTTGCTTTGTCATATCTGTATGTGTTTGATCCAGACATTCTGGAATCTTTCTTACCTGAATTGGAGACTCCACTCTCAAAGATGGTTCTTATACAAGATGAGGCTCACAATGTACCTTCTACCGCATTGGACTCTGCAAGCGATTCACTGACTATTGGTACTGTGCGCCAGGCAGTTCGTGAGTCGGCCACATACAATGATTCTCTGTCACAGACATTTTGTAGAGAGCTTGCAAAGGTGATTCTGGCTAATCTGGAGGGATTGCAGGAAAACGATGAGAAAGCCGTTGCTCCCTATGAGATATACGAATCTACGGTCAAAGCTGCCAAACTTGATTCCGAGGACGAACCATTGGCTCACATGATTTCCATTGGAGCGAACATTCAGAAAGCTCTTCTGAAAGCAGGAAGATTCCCGCAGTCAGCTATCTTTCGTGTGGCAGAGTTCATGTCAGGGTGGCTCCAAAGGGCGGACAGGGAAGACTATGCGTTTGTTCTGTCCTCAGTCACAGAACCCGGAAGGAGTAGGAGGGCCTCGATTGATCTTGTTGCACTGGATCCAACTAAGGTGACCAAACCAATCTTGAGGAGAATTCATAGTAGCATTGCAATATCAGGGACAATCTCACCACTCGACGCATACTCTGATATGCTGGGATTTCAGGATGATTTTGTAGGAGAGACATTCGAGAGCCCTTTTGCCCGTAGGAATCGACTTGGAATGATTGTAGAAGGCATAGACACTGCGTACGGCAGTAGGAATGAAGCCTTGTTTGAACAGCTTGTTGATCACTGTGTAGCTATAGCTCATGCGACACCTGGGAACACGGGTATTTTCGCAACCAGCTACTTCCTTGCAAAGTCTCTTGTAAAGGCCGGTCTCGAAAAGAGACTAGACCGTCCTCTGTTTGTTGAGAAGCAGCGTGCAAAAAGTGCAGATAATGACAAGATGGTAGAGGAATTCAAGGAAATGGGTGCGGGTAGAGGAGCTGTTCTTCTTGGTGTGCAAGGAGGACGAAATTCTGAAGGGGGGGATTTTCCGGGACCCACTATGAATAGTGTGATTGTGGTTGGGGTTCCATATGCCAGACCAACCCCACGGACTGAAGCAAGGATTGAATTCTATGACAAGAAGTTCAAGAGCAGAGGCCGAGACTATGCGTACGTTCTTCCTGCAATGACCCGAGCTACACAAGCTGCAGGCAGACCGGTGAGAAGACTTGAGGACAAGGGTGCTATCATTCTCCTAGATGAGAGGTTTGCAACGCCCTATCTTAGAAGATTCATTCCATCATGGCTGAAAGACGTCTTACAAGTCATGCCTAATGATCCCGGGATGATATCACAGCAGGTAGAGAGGTTCTTCTCAGACTAATCACGTATCAGAAGAAACTCCTTCAACGACATCTTACCAAGGAGTACCATGCGTGCTTGCTCCTTTGTGGCTTTGTGCTTTCCTTCAGTGAGCTTCCTCTTCATATGCAGTAGTGTACGAACATGACCTTCCTTAGGATCAATCCGAAAGTCGGCCTCGGTGGGGTTGTGTCCATGCCGTGATGCAATAAGAACTGCAGCCATTTGATCGGTTTCCCCCACCACTGTTGTGTTACGCTCGTCAACAAGCTGGACCCTTGTTAAATGAAAGTCAGGAGGAAATGAACGAAGAAGAAGAACTGTGAAAAGCCGATATCCAGTTCCTATGCGAAAAGAAGTCGTTACTTCAGGGAAGAGCTCCGAGATGTACCGTTCCCATCTGAGTGTGAGTTCGGTGGCATCATGAGGAGTAGAGAGCGTTCTTGTATTTACCACGTATCCATCAACTACCAATGCTAGGCCGAATCTCATGCCAGGATCAATGCCAATTGTTGCACCAACGGGCCGATGAAGTCTGAGCAACTTCATCATTATCTGGATTGTAGCAAGTTCCTCGTCAAAATGTTCACCAAGAATAACCAGACGTTCAGGGTCAAGTCCTGATATCTCGTCATTGAAGGAGACTATAACAACAGAAGCAGAAAGGACTAGTTTGTTGTCAGGTTCTAGTACTTCAAACTCGAAATTGAGCGTCTTTAGGAGAGACACAGCGTGATAGAGAGCTTTAGGGTTTCTTGTGGCGACAACTATTGCCGGTCTGACCATCCGCTCGTACCTTCTCAGGGTAAGTTTATACCTGTTCCGTAGTGACGTATCGATGGTGAAGGGTGATTTGATTCTTCCGTCCGGTGTATCCTCACTGGACCGCATACTCAACGGTGGTCTGTCCACTGGACATTTGACTCACGTATTTGGCAGTGCTTCCGCCGGAAAGACAACCTTGGCTTTGCAGTTTGTTGCAGGTGCATGCCGACTAGGAATTAGAGTTGCCTACATCAACTCTGAGACAACCTCTCCACTTGAAAGGCTATCACAGATAACAGAGAAAGAATTTACTGAACTTGAGGACACTGTCAGAATCCTATCACCAAAAACGTTCGAAGAACAAGGCGCTGTGATTAATGATTTGGAACTCTATGCACGTGAGGAAACGCAGCTCATAGTAGTTGACACTCTTACTCGTCTTTACCGAACTGTGCTTGAGGACAAGACAGCCAATTACGCAGCACATAGAGAACTAAACATGCAGGCAGGCATTCTGAAAGGACTTGCGAGACAAAAAGACATGGCGGTCTTGGTTCTGAATCAAGTAAGGGGAAGTCTGGAAGAAACCAAGGGATTTGTGCCAGTCGCTCACAACATCCTCGATTACTGGGCGGACTATGCAATCAGGATGACCAGAGGAACTAGAAAGGGAGAACGGCACTTGGAACGACTGTTGCCTGAGGACGGGTTCTCTCAGACAGTTTTCATTACAGAGAGAGGTTTCTCGCTAACGGAGAAGCCGCAAGAGTAATACGATGTGAGCTTTCGTTAGGGTTGACGTCGATGTATGAGGAAGTTGCGCTAATTGGTCTAGCTCTCTGGATTGGACTCCCTGCATGGATAACCAACTCAACACCTGTGATATTTGGTGGGGGAAGACCGATTGATGGCGGCCGATTTCTTCGGGATGGGCACCGGATTTTAGGAGATGGAAAGACCATTCGCGGATTCATAGCTGGAGTAGTCTGTGGGACGCTAACAGCCTTAGCTCAGTACCTTGCTGCGCCATTCGTTAGGATTGAGATGGAAAACTATATTGTCGTTACTCCTGAAATGGATGTGATTCTTTTCATGGGGGTCTTGGCAGGATTCATGCTCTCCCTTGGGACACTAGTTGGCGACCTTGTGGGATCATTTGTGAAGAGAAGAGCGAATCTCAAGAGCGGGGCGCCGTCGCCAGTGTTAGATCAATTGGGATTCATTATCATGGCACTCATCTTCGCGGCCCCGTTTTTTGCGCCTTCACCCAGTTACCCTGCGGTTGCGGTGCTCTTCGTGATGACTTTTCTTGTGCACTACATCAGTAATGTCGGAGGATATTTGCTGGGTGTAAAGGAACACCCTTGGTAGCGGCCGAGAACCATTCGAGGAGTATTGTTGGCCTCTCATGATGACAAACCTTCACTCCCGTTCGAAGAAAACCATAAAAGGCAACTAAATGCCATAATCTTGTTCTGACAATATTGCTGGACAGCTGATGTTCGGCAGGAATACTGAGTATCGATGAAAGTCTCAGAGTGCATGCAATCTGATGTGATCCATGTTGTTGTCCCAGGGACAAGAGAAGATGTTCTGCATCTCATGGCTGAGCAGCAAATCAATGGAGTTCCCGTCTGCAAGAAAGGAACAAAGACGCTTGTAGGTATGATTACGAGAAGTGACCTCTTACGCAAACCAGATGAGAATCAGATAGGCATGCTAATGGTCCGAGATCCTGTCACAGTCACTCCCAGAACGGAGGTAAAGACCGCTGCGAAGACTATCATGGAGAAAGGATTCCGGAGACTGCCCGTCGTTGACAAGGACAACCTAGTTGGTCTTGTATCCATTCCTGATATTCTAGGTGCTGTACTCGAGAATGATGATAAATCACAAAAAGCTAGCATCATGCCTTATGTCAATAAGCAGATAGTCGCGGTCTGGTCAGAGACCCCTCTTCCTCTGTCCTATATGATAATGGAGATGGCGGGGAAGACATCACTTGTTGTTCTTAATGATGGCGGCGGAATAGCAGGAATGATCTCTGTCAGCGACTACCTTCGATTGTCAGAAGTGCAGATTGAGGACAACATTTCTAAGACTTACAGTGGAGAAGAGAGTGCCGTTGAGTGGGGCTGGACCTCCAAAGACTTCTTGGTTGTGACGAAGAAGCTGCTGCAGTTACCGCAAGTCCCGGTCAAGGATGTCATGACAAAGAACTTGATCAACGTGAGCGAAGTCATGTCAGTTGCGGATTGTGTGAGAATTCTGAGGAAGAATGATATCGACCAAGCCCCCGTTGTTTCAGCCTCAGGCAGCTTGATAGGAATGATTGAGGACAAAGACCTCTTGAAGTTGGCCTTCGAATCTCTGGACAGTTAGATGAAGTCCGTCAGCTGTGTTTGCTCTGTATAGAAAAGTGAATCAAGGGCAGAATGGACAAGCTTCAAACGTTCTTGGAGATAGTCTCCAAGACCGTGTTCCGCAATGAGCTTTTCAGCAACACGCAGATATTTTGAGATATTTCTCTTACGAACCGTTAATGAAAGATCTGAACCGCACACACAAGCTCCTGACAGTGGAACTCTTCTATACACTCGATGACATTTGCGACATTGAATCTTCTGCGTCGAATATGCTCTCAGATTCCCCCTGATGTCTCTGATGAAGTGATGGGAGAGGACTCTCTCAGCTACATCCTTGGAATCTACTGCATCGATTAGGATTGCAAGATCAAGCTGAGCATTAAGCTTCTCTTCCATTGAGCCCAGAGTCTTGTACCTCGAATTCTGTGGACCAGCATCAAATGCTGAAGTTCCATGTGTAAAACCAAACCCCTCGTACTGTGCCTCTGTTCCCAGTCTTGATGCTATGATGTCAACAAGACCTTCAACCGCCTTTGGATGCTTGGCATCGGCGACCATCTCAAAGAACTGAGCAGGATATCTATGGCATACCTCGATATTATGAGCCTCATCATCCACTTCGGACGGGTTTAGAATGACTGAAAGAACAAGAGGCGCATCCATAAAGCCTCCTCGTCCTGCCGGCAAATACTCCTTAGAGAAGTTGAGCAGGGCATCAAGCACCAAGATTAATGCGTCTTCGTCTCCGTCGCAGTTTCTGCGTTTTGCAGCGTGCCAGTAGGGGTGTGCGTAGCATATACTCGCATTAGTGAAACCCACGATTCTGCCCACGATGCCTGCTGAGGTATGTGGTGCCAATCCAACTATCAGTTGGCCGAGAATGTCATCGATAGTGTCAAACCTGTAGTATCTCTCCAAATGGTAGATCTTCTCTAGACAATCGTCCACAAATCTTCCGACTCTTACAAGATAGTCGGCACAATTGTCGGGTATAATGATGTCCTGAACCTTGAGTTCAATAACCTGAGTAGGACTTGTAAGGGGCTCACCTAGATAGTCAGAGTGGTAACCCAGCTCTCTCAGCCGCTTTATCGAAACACCAACTTCTTCGGGTATGAAGTGTGTCAAAGGAGCGTCTGTGATATCAAACCGTGCTGTGCCATCACGATAGCAGTAGACACCATGTTTAGCACGAAGAATTCCCTTCCCCAGGTATTCTGGGATCTTCATATCACTGGTGAGCCCAAGGACGCCACGTGGATTATACGTCTGTGGTTCGTCCACTTCTGACTTCACTCGAGCAAGGATCTCTTGAAGATTCACAAAAACTTCCCTTGTAGCTCGAATCTGGTTGACATCGTGGCTTCTTGGACACATTCCTGAGTCCTCGTCAATGGGAAGACCACAGTCCTCTTGAGCGCACCATCTTAGAACTTCTGTGTGTGCGTCACATTGTGGACATCTGGACTCAAATGTGGAGTATCCGCATCCCGGACATTGTCTGGAGACCATTTCAAGCGTAGTTCCGTTTGATACCAATTGCAGCTGTTGCTCCACAAGATCGATATCAAACCCTTCTAGGGACGTTGTACTATCGATACTTTTGGCGACTGTGTCAATACGCCGTTCACTACCCTTGGTTCTACCGACTGGGAAGAGAACCTGCACCGGAGGCCGCATCTTACGTTCTTCAGCTTTCTCAGGCCGACCCATTCTAGCACCAATGGAGAAACCGAGTTTGTCCATCAGCTCTACTTTGGAAACAGAGTTGATGACAGCGAGTGTGTCTGTCTTCGACTTTGAATTGTCGAGTTTCTTGTCACCTATCTGCGTAAGCATTGTTGTTGGACTATCAGTGAGAAGAACTTGCTTTCTGCTCTTACTCAACGAATAGGTGACACCAATACGCTGCAATAATGGTACGAACTTAGCGTTGGCAGGCAGGAGCAAGACCTTCTCGCCCTTAATATCACGTATCCTGTGGTTCTTGAGAATCCAGTCTCTTAGCTTGATAGCCTCGTTTACAGTGATTGCATTCCAGCGGTACAGGTATCGTGGATGAAGGGGTACTTTCAAGCTCTTTGAAAGTCCAACAGCTTGCTCAGGGGTTGGTATGTTTGTTAGGGGCAAGTTGATGAAGGCATTCAGGTCTTCCGTCGAGACTCCTGCACGATTTAGCCTTCTCCCGAGCTTGTCCTCACTGAGAAGACTACATCTGTAGTCTAAGTCATGGGACCACCACTCCTCACAGTAACCAGATGGAACCAGAGGGTGATTGTTCTCAAGGAATTCTCCAAGGGCAACGAGCACGTCGCCGAGGTAAATGATTCTCTCGACTTTCCCCAATACTTCTTTGGCGTCTTCAGCTGTAAAGAGCTGTTTCACCGATCCATCATTGAGAAGAACAATCGGACCTTCGATGGTGTCCACTGGTGTCACTATGGAACCTTTCCCCGGGCGCTCGGTTCGAATATGAGTTCCGGGCGCCAAGAATCCTTCAACGACATGCATGGTGGCTGGATGCACTCCAACTCCTGCAAGACCAGTGTTTCGAGAACGTCCGTATCGTAGCCTGAATCCTCCTGATCGAGAAGGATGAGAGAAGACTGGTCTCCCTCCTATCACATCGGCCAAGTATTCTGATTTGGGATCGAGTTTCTTTGCAGCCTCGTCCTCTTCTGACAATTCGGATTTTGATGTCCTTTTGGCAAGATCGTCGAGCCACTCCCAGCCGGATATCTTCGCTTTCTCGACTATCTTGGATAACTTCGTAGCCCGTCCCACCACACCATCATTGAGTACAAGAACCGCTCCACCGCGTACTCGGTTTGTCTCGATACGATCTATGTCACGGCTGCCTGACACTTCGAACTCTTCTGTTGGATCACCTGTCAGCATGATTGGCAGTTTCGAAGCAGCCAGTTTCACAAGCTCCGGCTCCACCGGATATTGAAGGTGAACTGCTCGAGCGTATAGCTCAACCTCCTCAAGTGCACGCTCCACTTCCTCTTCGGTGGCCACGAAGGCTGGGAGATCGAGGACTTGCCTGACATAATCTGCTACCAGAACGGTCATTGCTGCTTCGGTACCACCGGCTGCACGAATAGGACCAGCAAGGTATATTGCCAGATACCTTTCTGGACCAGAACCTCTAATCCGGACTCTCGCAATGCCCTCCAATGGAGCCGCCGTTATACTCTCTGTGAGCACCGCCAGTGCGACTCTTACAGCCTTGTCTGCAGCCTTCTCGGGGTCAGTGATGTTGCCTAGTTGACCGCTGGCAATTTCTTCAGCAATCTTGAATGCGACTTCTTCTCTGGACATTCCTTGCTGGAGCTCGCGAATTCTCTTGGCAACCCCTTTGGGTCCTTCAAGAGTTGCTTCTACCCGCCCGGCTACATCATGTGCCGGAGGAATCTCCACTCTGGTTGTAGGATCTACCCCTGTTAGTCGTGCCTGTTCAGCGAGTGCATATATCCTGTGAATCTCTTCGTTGATTTCTTCAAAGTAGGCATCGTAGTGTATACTGTGCTCAGGAAGGGTCAGATCTGATTCTTTCACTTGCTGTCAATTGGATGCTCACATCAACCATAATTTGCCTTTCGGCCCGACACAAGTGAATATGACTCGGTGAGTACGAGTAGGGAGCTTTATAGGTTTCAGCAGGAATCTCAGGTTGAATCACCTGCTCATCCGCCGGGATGGTATCAAACATGCTCACACTTGAAGAAACTATAGAGCAAATTCTGAAACATTTGCCGCATTATGACAAGAAAGACATCCTAAAGATGATTGAAGAGAAGCGTCAAGAGCTCGGTCCTGATGTTATCAATGAGGAATCGGCTGCAATGATTGTTGCACGTGAACTCGGCGTGGATCTGCTGCAGGATTCACCAAGAGCGCGCTTTACAATCGAGGACATAACTGAGGGGTCCAGAAGTGTAACACTGACAGCGAAGGTAGTCAACGTGGGAACTGTTCGTACCTTCTCTCGGCGTGATGGCAACAATGGAATGGTGACGAGCATTGTAATAGCTGACAGTACGGGAAAGATACGAGTAGCATTGTGGGATGAGATCACCCGAGCGGTTTCTGAAGGTCACGTTACTGTTGGAAGTGTGGTTCAGATTCGAGGCGCTTATGCAAAGAAGGGGTTGAGAGATTCTCTCGAACTGAATCTGGGGAGACTAGGTGGAATTAGAGTCTTGGAGGACTATGAAACTGAAGACCTTGATATTGAAGTGGTCGATTCTGAGGTTTCCAAACTAGGAGAACTCGAAGATGGCATGTATGATTTGACCATCCTTGCAAGAGTAACACGGGTCTTTGAGCTTTCAACATTCACCCGCAAGAGCGACGACACGGAAGGCAAAGTGCTGAGTCTAATTGGAGCTGATGAAACGGGGTCAAGAAGGATTGTCTTCTGGGACAAGCATGCTGAAGACATGGAAAATGTGGAAGAAGGAGAGGTCATTCAGATTACAGGGGCATATACTAGGGCTTCCAGAACGGATGATGTGGAAATCCATTCGAGCAGGTCCTCTACAATAGAAAGAGGAATCAAAGGAAAACTGGAATCGGTCGAAGCTAGTCCGGCTGCAAAGACATCTGAACCACTGGGAAGGAAGACTATTTCTGAATTGACACCGGACATGCGGAATGTGGATGTTGAGGGAAAGGTCACCAGAATATTCCCCCCAAATGAGTGGGAAAAGGACGGTAGAGAGGGAAAAGTACAGAATGTAGTCATTGTTGATGAGTCTGGCTTGGAGCTGCGAGTGACATTTTGGAATGAAACGGTTGAGCTGATAACAGACCTCAAGGACAGTGATGTCATAAGAGTGAAACATGGTTATGTACGCGAACGTGAAGGCAGGATTGAGCTTCAGGTAGGCAGATTGGGACAAGTGGAGATAAACCCTGGAGACTCTCCACTTGATCAGTTAGAACTTCCTGAGTCCCCTCAGCAGACATTTGTGGCTCCTGATAGAGTTCCAATCGGAACCATAACAGAAGAGAGTGAAGGGAACACGATAGAAGTGGCCGGTATTGTCGTCGGTATATCTCAGACTTCTCCTGTATATGCAGCTTGTCCGAGCTGTAGGAAGAAGGCAGTGGAAGACAACGGGCAGTATGATTGCAGGACATGTGGGAAAGTCGAGAAACCTGACTACCGAATGGCTTACAAAATCACTTTAGATGATGGCTCGAGTTCAATTAAGGTCACCCTGTTCGGGAGACCAGGAGAGAAACTGATGCAGATGACCGCTCAAGAAGCCCAGAAGCTCATTCAGGAAACGAAAGAAGAGAAGGAACCCATACGTGTCAGTCAGGACAAAATCCTTGGCAAGTACATCACAGTCCAAGGACGCGTGAACAAATTCAGAGATGCTATTGAAGTAACAGCCAGCAGACTAGAATTCACAGATCCCATTGAAGAAGTGAAGAAGCTCAGAGAAGAGGTCGAGGACCTGATGGACTAGGAACTCGCTTCAATCAGTGTTTGTAGACCTTCAAGGAAAGCGTCAACATCTGCGGAATTGTTGTACAGGTAGAAACTGGCTCTTGCTGAACCCTTCTTAGGATCGATGCCTATCTGGTAATGGAAAGGACCAACACAGTGCCAACCGGATCGGATCATTACACTGCATTCTTCATTGAGAAATGTTGCAATGTCATGGGCGGAATCGACTGTATCTACGGTGAAAGTGACAAGACCCGTTTTGAGATTGATATCCTCGGTTCCAATGATACGTACGCTTTCCATGCCCTTCAATTCAATGAGGGCTTTGCTCAGTAAAGACCGCTCTCTTTTCTCAATATCGTCCATCCCAATCGAGCGGAGATAATCAGCAGCTGCACCTGCACCGATTGCACCCGCGTAGTTCTGTAGACCCGCTTCGAATTTCTCGGGAGGAGGAAGGTACTCTGGGATAATCTGACCATTCTCGTACTTCACATCTGATACTGTGTCGCCACCAACCAGAAACATGTTCATTGATTCTAGTAGGTCCCTCTTTCCATACAGAACACCTACACCGGTGGGACCACACATTTTGTGAACGGATATTGCTGAGAAGTCGACGTCTAGTTTCTGAACATCGAGTGGATGATGAGGTGCATATTGAGCATCATCAGACATGACCAAAGCATCTCTGTCATGCGCCATCTCGACTATCTCTTTCATCGGTGCAACAGTACCAGTAACATTCGAAGAATGTACGACAGAAACAAGTCTCGTTCTGCCATCTATGGCGTTCTTCCAGTCTTCTAGGTCAAAAGTTCCGTCATTCTTGGCTTCAACAATCGCTACGTCTAGTCCATCTCTTCGAGCTCGCTCGATGAAGGGCAATGATCCACTGTGATGTTCCAATGTTGTCGTTACAATCTTTGCATCTTTGGGAAGTTTCACGCAGTTGGCTACTATGTTCATTGACTCGGTCGCATTTCTTGTCCAGACTACTTCATCGGTGTGCTCAGCATTGATGAACTCTGCGAACTTCTCACGAGAATCACTATACGCATTTGAAGCCTCTTCACCCAGCTTATGTATGCTTCTTCCGGCGCAGGCAGGATACTTTTCATAATATTCACTCATCGCATCAATGACTTGTCGAGGTTTCAAAGCCATGCAAGCGCTGTCCAAGTATACGAGGGGTCTTCCGTTGATTACTCGCTTGAGTACAGGAAAGTCTTCTCTTATGCGATCCCAGTCAACCATTATCAATCCCTCACAAGGACCCAGCGGTAGCCGCCTTTGCCGAATTTCTTCGTTATCAGACCTCTCTCTACAAGTTGATTTGCGCCTGCTACAACAGAATCTCCTCCAGCACAGTCTGCGCAGAGATCCGAATGCTCTGGCTTCTTGGCTCTGGCAAGAATCTCAGTAGTTGTCAGTGATTCCCCGGACTCCAGAATGCGTAGAACACATTGCGCGTTCCTTGTGAGGTCGGTCATTGGTTTCGGCTCCGAGCAGACTGTAATATGAAGGCTTCTGTCAGATGTTGTCATAGATGACAAGCCTTAAATGAAATCTGACATGGTCGAGCCCGCTCTGTTTCTTTCGGGCTCTACGTTCGGATTGTGTGAAATAGGCGAAGGTGAACAGAATTGGGTAGAAGGCGAAGACAGAAAGTCCGGCGTCGGCCTCAGAGACGAATTCCAGACGTATATCCGTGTCCTGAATGCGGCAACACGGCCGTCAAAATCGAGATATACAGAGACAACAAGATTGCAACGGTTAGATGTGGTTCGTGCTCATTGGAAATGTCCATCGACGGCGACAAGGTCGGTCCGCTCACTGAAGCTGTTGATATATACGGCGATTTCATAGATGTGTTCTACCAGAGCCGAGAGAGTACTTGATAGTTCAATACTCGGAATTCAGCAACGATTATAAGAGAAGCAAATCCGGGGTCACGGGATTCCCATGCAGACCAGTTTCATCGAACAGATTATGCCCATCGTTCTCAACGTCATGGGTTTCATGGCATTGTTGATAATACTGGGCTACATGGTCTATGGTGAAGAGGAAGAGGAATAATCAAACGGAAGCGTTCTCCCGATGGGCTCTATTGAATCCATTCAGCTTGCTTTCGAGAACGTAAAAGCTTACATTACAAACACTGATGCAATGAAGAGCTTGGTTCAAGAGCTCTCATCTGAAGTCAACTCACCTAACGAATTCCTTGACACGCTTTACGATAGGATGAGTAGCGCTGAAATCACTCTGAAGACTGATATCAGGATTCTTCTGAATGAGATTGAGAGGTTACAGCGCAAGGAGTCTGGTTGATGAGTGGATTCGAGCTTCTGGATTCTGCTATCACTTCTTTTCTTGCAACCAAGAACTTAGTGAAGCCTACACCAATTCAATCGTCCTCAATTCAGAAAGTACTTGATGGTGATAACGTTCTACTTCTTGCACCAACTGGAACTGGTAAGACAGAAGCTGCACTCCTACCATTAGTACATCGCCTTCTCGAGATGAAGAAGGAGAGAGAGCTTTTCGGGTTCTATGTTCTCTACATTACCCCACTTCGTGCGCTGAATCGTGATGTATTCCTGCGAATAGAAGAACTGTGTGCACACTTGGGACTAAATGTCTCTGTTAGACATGGAGACACAACTCAATATGCTCGGAGAAAACAGGCACTATCCCCACCTCATATTCTGATTACAACCCCAGAAACTTTGCAGGCAGTACTGCCTGGAAAGAGATTGAAAGAGCATCTGAAATCTGTGTTTGCTATAGTTGTTGACGAAATTCACGAATTGGCGGACAGCAAACGAGGTACCCAGCTGAGTCTTGGACTAGAACGCGTCGATAGAATTGCTAACCAAGAAGTTCAAAGAATCGGGCTTTCCGCGACTGTTGGAAACCCAAAAGAAGTTGCCGACCTTGTAAAAGGTGGGAGAAGTGACGTTAACATCATCTGGGCAGGTTACGATTCACGGGAGACAAGGCTTCGCGTTGAATCACCCGTTCCTTCGGAGGAACAGCGGAAGTTGGCTCGGACGCTATCATATCCAGCCTATTCAACTGCAAGGCTTCAGAAGATTGTGGAGCTGATAGAGAATCACGATACAACACTTGTGTTTGTGAACACGAGATCTTTTGCAGAAGTCCTTGGTTCGAAGATGAGAGCTTTGAAACCGTCGTTTGAATTCGATGTGCATCACGGTTCATTGTCAAAAGATGTGCGACTAGCAGCTGAAGGCAGATTGAAGAAATCAATATCGAAAGCGATTATTGCTACGTCAAGTCTCGAATTGGGAATTGACATTGGTACAGCTGATCTGGTTATTCAGTATTCATCGCCTCGTGAGGTTTCCAGAGCACTGCAACGCACTGGACGTGCAGGACACAGTGTAGGCATGGTCTCAGAAGGCGTGATACTGGCTACAGCCAATCTCGATGATATCACTGAATCTGGAGTTATTCTACGTCGAGCCAGGAAGAACAAGGTGGAAAGAGCGAGTATCCCGAAGAAGACTTGGGATGTTCTTTGTCATCAGATTAGCGGCATTGTTCTAGAGACGGGTGAGATTCAGCGCTCCGTCCTAATGACGATGGTGAAGTCGGCTTATCCATTCTCTTTCATTGATGACTCTGAACTTGATAGAGTTCTGCGATTCATGATTGACAGGAAGATTGTGAAACTGATTGACGATAAGGTGGTGAGAGGACCCAGATCAAGACAATTCTATTACGAACATCTTTCTACAATACCAGATGTCAGTCAAGTCAAGGCGGTGGATATTGCCACAAGGACACCGATTGGAGTTTTGGACGAGAGCTATGTGAACGAACATTTGGAAATTGGCCAAGTATTCGTGATAAGAGGTCGGCCATGGTATGTTGTAAGTATAGAGGATGAGGAGTTGATGTGTGCTCCTGCAGGTGGGACTGAGTCGGATGCTCCGAAATGGGTTGGAGAGATGATCCCAGTCCCCTACGAGGTAGCTACAGAAGTTGGAGAGCTTTGGGATTCTGTTGTGAACATCGGCAGTGATAATGCACGAGGCATGTTGAAGAACCGCTATGGCATAGTTGGAGAAGCACAAGATCATGTCATCGACACACTGAAAGCGGCCAAGGATTCGCTAGGCGTCCTTCCATCAGCTGAACGTGTTGTCATAGAGAGTCTTGCAGAGGGTGTTGTGCTGCATGTGCCGTTGGGAACCAAAGCAAATGAAACACTCGGAATACTCGTTGCCTCGTTGCTTACAACGAGAATGGGAACTGATGTGGCGGTTGAAAGAGACCCGTATAGAGTACTAATGACATCAAATGAACGCATCAACTCAGAGATGATTGTAGAAACCATCAGAGAATACAGCCCAGAGCATGTCTCAGCCATACTAAGACTAGCTATGAAACGGACTCAGACATTTGCTTCAAGATTCATTCATGTCGGCAAGCGAATGGGGATCATCCGACGTGATGCCAAAACAAAGGAGATCCCAACTCGCCGGCTAATAGACACGTTCGAAGATTCACCAGTGTTTGAGGAAGCTATGAGAGAAGTCTTGGATGAGAAGTTGGACGAGAAAAGAGTACTTGATTTCTTCCGGAGTGTGTCTGAAGGGGCTGTAGAAATCCATGTAGTGTATAATGAACAGCCTTCTCCTCTTGCCAGATTGATATTGGAAGAAAAGACTAGGTTTGAGGTCATGGCCGAAATAACAGAAGAAGAGGAAGTACTCAGATTACTGGAAGACCGACTTCTTTCGAAACGGTTCAGGTTTGTCTGCATGGCAAAAGGAGATTGGAACTCGGTGAGAACTGTCTCAACTCTGGACAACGAGCCTTCTTGTCCCGTGTGCGGCTCCAAGAGATTGGCTGCAACAACACCAATTGAGAAGGGTCTCCAGAAGATAGTGAGGAAGGCACTGAGGGGTGAAAGCCTATCAGCTGCTGATATGAAGATGTATAAGATGGCTGATATGATAGCAGATTTGGTTTCATATTACGGAAGAGCAGCGCTTGTAGTATTGGCTGGGAGAGGTGTAGGTCCACAGACAGCGTCGAGGATTCTAAAGCCCGGTCTCACGAACAGGCTTGATCTACTCCGAGAGATAGTGGCAGCTGAGAAAGACTATGCCCGAACAAGACCGTTCTGGGATTGACCCTGAAGATAAGCTAATTGTCATTGCAGGTCGTAGCAATGTGGGCAAGAGCAGTATGATAAGAGCGCTCACTGGGAGAAAGGTAAGAGTTGGAAAACGACCTGGAAGCACAAAGTGGGAGCAATTGATCGACCTTGGCGCCTTCTTGCTAGTAGACATGGCAGGTTTTGGCTTCATGGCTGGACAGAGCAAGACTGCGATTGAGGAAATGAAGACAGAGATTGTTAGAAAGCTGGAGAGTTGGGGCAGACAAATCGTCCTATCCATTCTCATTGTGGACATTTCGTTGTTCAGAACACTCTTCGAGAGATGGGACGCTCGAGACGAGATTCCAATCGATGTCGAGTTCTACAGCTTTCTTTCTGAAATATCACCTGAAGTCATTGTTGCAGCTAACAAGAGTGACAAGCTGAAGAAGAAACAGCTTGAGATTGACTTGGAATTCATGAAGTCGTGTCTCGTCGAAATCGTTCCTAGTTCTGAACCCATTATTGTCCCAATATCTGCCACTAAAGGAAAAGGGGTACTCAGCCTGAAAGATGCGGTTGAGTGCTCACTGAGAGATAGAGACCTTGGAAAACCGAGTTGGTAAACTATCGCTTGATTCTCTTGAATATGTAGAAAGCCACGCCGACTACAAGAATGGCTGAAGAAATAATGGCCATTGGAACTATGGCTCCGGGGGGCTCAGTAGAACCTTCAGAAAGCCAATTGAGCATATTCATGAAGAGCCTAGAATTATCCGCTTGGTAGAACCAACGTAGATCTGTGCGGTCATCTTCAAGAGGGAGATCCAATGTGCGAGCTGTAAACATCAGAGTAGACCCAGCAACGATGACTCTGCTCGTGTCATACTGGAACGCTGCTAACCATGGTGGGAATGTTCCATTTATAGCGGAATATGATAATGGTACTTCATTGAAAGCATCGAGACTCATGTTGGGGTATGATAGGTTCGCCCAAGTGTTTGGCCCTCGACGATACTGAGCGAATGTTGTCTCATGACTCCTAGCAACTATGCTAGCATCGTCGATAGGCTTCAGAGTTGCAGTCATTGTGATTAGAGAGTTTATGTCTTTGAATATGGGGTGAGTTGTATCCCAGGTCGAAGAATCTAACTCAATGACCCAGGGGACCGTTTCGTTGAGAGCGTGTTCATAGTCGAACATAGTGTCTGCCCTCTGAGTTGGTAGACCTGCGCTTGTAGTATGATTGACACTGAATCTGACACCAGTCATGTTAATGCCATCAAAGAAATTGTTGAGAGCATAGTTTTCTCCAAGATCTTGGAATGTCTGATCGGCAACCCAATAGGTGGAATTCTGAGAAATCGTTGGATCTCCAAGCGCCAATAGTGAGCTTCCATTCGCCAAGAACTCAACAATGCTTTCCAGCTCTTCTTGCCTAAATACGGAAGAGTTGTCTGGATCAGCTATGATCAGAATATCCACATCACTCAAGATTGTATCATTGAGAGGATCTTCCTCGTTCAGCTTTACGATGTATTTGGTGGATGCATTGACCACGTCTAGCATGAGTTTCAGGTCATAATCGGGATCCCTTGCATCGAATTGTTGTCGGTGTGTTGTATCATATAGCACAACTACGGTGTCCATCTCTTCTCTCTGGGCGGCTACCTCATACTGGAAACTCGATAATAGCAGCATGGCCACAATGAGAATGGTCCCGGTTCTTGACACAAACGTAGTACGGTGCATGGGCTGTTCCGACCTAGGTGCTTAGACAGCGGTCCACATCCTCGGCTGAGTTTTAAACTTAACCTTCAGGAAACGGTGCATGTCTAGCGGATTCTTCTCCACTCCTGATACAGCTTCCTGCGATCTGAATCGGTTGCTTCAACAACTTTGTGCTCTTCTCGGATTGACGCAATGGTTTGAGCAAGCAGATGATAGCACATCTGGGCCTCTCGATTGATGACCACGGCTTGGTAGAAGTCTCTACAGGTACAGAAGGTACTAGGAATAACTAGGTAGTCTCTCTTTCGTCCAAGGACTGTCCACGCAAGTGAATCGCTTGGTTTGAAGAGATACATTTTGACCTTGCCTTCCTCAACTGCTCTGAAAGCACGTACGAACCGTTTACCGTATTTCGTGCGGAAGTATTCGATATCCTCCTGATCCAAGCGATCCTTAGATAATCGTTTTACTTCTTGGGAAGACAAGATCATAGTGCTCAGATTCCTGTTTATACAGCTGTGTTAAAATGTCGTACGATTGATGTGTCAGTCTGATTATGGAGTTCATCTTCGATGACCGAGGGCTGGTCATAGCGGAATCCGAAAGAACCACGTTGGTGATTGCTGATCTTCATCTTGGTTTTCATGTTCAATTGTCTGAGAAGAGTGGAGCATCGTTTCCCTCACAGCATACCTCGATGCTTGATAGAATCAGACTTCTTGTTGAACACCATTCGGTGGACAGTCTATACATTATTGGTGATGTCAAGCATACGATATCGGTTGACAGACCGTTTAATTGGAGTATAATCCCCTCGTTCTTGACTGATGTCTCTAGCTTGGTCAGTACAGTAATAGTTCCTGGGAACCATGATGGAGATTTGACACCCCTTCTCCCAAGGAGCATTGAAGTGACTGGTGTTCATGGAGTCATTATTGGATATGGTGAGGAGTCTGTTGGATTGGTTCATGGACATGCATGGCCATCTGAGAAGGTGTTGTCTTCTAGAGTATTGGTCATTGGACACAGTCATCCTTCACTCCTTCGATTGAAGGTAGTGCATGCTCCGGGGGTTGATAGACCGAATCGAAAGAGATACGGTGGCACAGTCCCTGTTGTCTTGCGATCACGATTCTCAAGGGATTGTGTCTGTGGACATATTGGTACCAAGAGTAGCGATGTTGATGCTGGACAGCTGGTAACGCTTCCTAGCTTCAACCAGATTATCTCGGGCATTCCTATTAACAAACAGGCCGTCGAGCTCCCTGGAGTATTCTTCCAAAGTGACTGTGTGAGTTTTCAAAATTCGGATGTTATCAGTACTGACGGAGTACATTTGGGAACAGTAGATGCCTTGCAAGAACGTTATACAGAGAAGACCACCCAACGAAACGATTAAATCGCTGGCAAAATGGGTTCATTCTTGCATGGGTCGGTGGTCTAGCTTGGTATGATTCTTGGTTCGGATCCAAGGGATCGCGAGTTCGAAAACTGACGTGCTTCGGCACCTATGTCGGAACTCTCGTCCGGCCCACCATTTCTTGCATTCACTGTTAGTAGTGCATTGGATTGACTAGCTGAGAGTTCATATTGGGACAATGTGCAATCCTAGAACGAGAAACCCGTGTTTTCGCGTGTTATGCTGCCGTTTGTGCTTCTGGGAATCTGTGTAGGCTTAACACTGACATCAGGCTATGTTCTACATAGTGGGCAATCAATACAAGTCTCTCCTGTTTGGATATCTGAAGTGGACCTAGTACCAATCAACAATGAAACTGACTTCTTTCTAGATATTTACTATGGGTTTCAGTTTGAGGGAGATGAGAGAATCACATCAGAGACACTTTACCTGTCCCTAGACAACAACTCCTTTGTCTCTACGGTGCACCGTGATGTTAACCCCGATTTGATGTCTGCTAATGGAACTAGTGGATTCTTCTTCTCTAACGCGGCCGGAGATCCCTTGCCTTTTGATGTGGAGAAAGGTCAAACACTATTTGGCTATGTTGAGGTCACAACAACTGAATCATCGTATCGAACTGAAATCTTTGCGGAAGAGATTCCTGTCACGGTAATTCGACCCTTTCTGTTTCGAATCCCCAGCGCTGTAATCCTCGTGGGAGGAATCGCTCTCTCGGTATTGCCGATTACTGTGATTTTGTATCTGTGTATCAGGCAGAGAGAGAATCGCCAAGTCTAATGTGATGAAGGATTACTGCTGCGGTTCCAGCTGGTCCGATATCGATTTCCGAATCGAGACTCTTGCATTCGCCTAAGTCCATCTCCTTCCTTGAGAATGAGCTGGTACTTCCAGTCAGCACAATGACCAGCTTATCACCGGAAGTGGCTCTCTGCCGAATTTCCTCCATAATTATACGATTCTTAGATAGCTTGGGAGAAACGATCAGAAGTGGTTTGTCAATGTTCAAGATTTCAATCACATCTTGGAGGTCTGGGAGAACCATGAAGTTGCGTTTCATCTTCATTGAGAAACGGTTTGCTTCGGGAACTCCAGCATGTGCTGCTGAGCCTTCTGCTCTAGAAACAACGAAGTTTTGGAACCCAAGACCATAGACCACTTGAGCGGTTTCAATGACCTTGGATACAGCATGTACATTGTGTAGTACAACATAGACGTTCTTCTTGAATTCACTCAATCTGTGTCAAAGCCTCCTTTGCGATAAGCTCGGAAATCAGAGGTGGGACACTCTCGCCAACTTGATCATACTGACTATCGATGGGCCCAGTGAATATGAAGTTGTCTGGATATGACATGAGCCGAGCATGTTCCCGAACAGTAAGCAGCCTATCTTCAATTGGATGAATGTACCTTCCTAGACCGATTATTGAAGTTGCAACTTGGTCCGGAAACAGGCGAACCCAATTCGGAAGAACTCTCTCCTTTGAACCACGGAAGTGCTTTGCTCCTTGGCCCCATTGCGTCTTCCGAATCAGTTTCATTTTCTCTTCTGTGAGAGGATGAATCTCGTGATTTGGCACATTGTCATGGTCTTCTAGGAGTGCCCCCAATCCTAATGGTGGTAAGTCACCTATTGCTTCCATGACATGAGGTGCTCTCTTGCGGCGAAGGACGTACTTCCGGTTGCTGATGAATACCCTGAGTCGTTTTGATGGGTTTCCATGATGATGTGCGTGAACCATGTTGAAATGCACATCTTCAATCCCAACTCGTTCGAATTCTGCCTTGACAATCCCACGACCTCCTGAGTGCAGAAGGGCTGCAACATTCTCGACAATGAAAACCTTAGGTGACAGATCTCCTATGAGTCGGATTGTATCAAGCAGCAGGCGGGCAGAACCATCGCCGTAGATTCTCTCGGCAGCAGGACGGTCACTTTCTGGGTTTGCTTTGCTAAATTCCTCACAAGGCGGAGATGCGATTATGATGTCAGGATAGCCTCCTAGTTCGCCGACAATAGTAGACGAGTGCATTCTTCCTATGTCCACTTGTAGTAGTGTGGCATTCGGATAATTCATTGTGAAGGTAGATGCGGCAGAAGGGTCTGTATCCACCCCCAATTGATCAGAATTGGAATCAGTCTTGAATCCGAACGAGAAACCTCCTGCGCCACAGAATAGATCCAGTATCTTCATACATATCGTTCCAGTTTGATATCTTGTTCACAATACATCTTACATTGGTCTATGACATCAATGTTATGGACCTTGACAATATCTCTGGATTTGAAGAATGTCGAAAGAGAGACTTCAAAAGCATGGAAAAACATCGACCGCCCCAAACCTAAGGCCGTGTGTGAAATCATGGGTGTTGGCTCTGGAAAAGGAAAATCAATTCTCTTTGGTGAACATTTCGTGGTCTATGGTATTCCTTCAATTGCAGCCGGAATATCATCTGAAACAGTTGCCAAGGTTACTCGAACAGAACAGCCGGGATGGACTCTGGATGACAGAAGACCAGCGGTGTCGGGGTATAAAGAGAAGAAACTAGAGGAGCAGAAAGGTTCGATAGAAAACATTCTGAGTTTCTGTGGTGTTGACATATCCAAGCGAGGTATCCATATTGAACTGGAAGGTGATTTAGTGTGCGCTTCCGGAATAGGTGCGAGTGCTGCAAGCTGTGTGGCGCTAGCTCGTTCACTGAATGAAGAGTTCTCGTTAGGCTTTGATGATAGCAAGATAAACGAAGCAGCGTATCAGGGAGAGCTTGGCTACCATGGAACACCATCCGGCATTGATAATACTGCTTCAACCTATGGAGGACTAATTTGGTATGTTAGAGACCTTGAAGGAGGGTCACCCACGTTTGAAATGCTCAAGCTCAGCGATGAGGCACATTTGGTGATTGCATCTACAGGAATCACGGCAAGCACAAAGGATGTTGTGGGGGACGTTAGAAAGAAGAAGGAAGAAGATCCATCCTGGTTCGATTCAATCGCTGATAAGTACACCAGACTGGTATACAGGGCAAGGGATGCGTTCTTTCAGTTCGATTTGAGAGAAGTGGGGCTGTTGATGAACGAGAACCATCAGATGCTACGAGAATTGACAGTCTCATGTGAGGAGCTAGATAATTTGGTGGAGATTGCAAGACGGAGTGGGGCACTAGGTGCAAAGATGACCGGCACAGGGAGAGGAGGCAATCAGCTGTCGCTCGCTGCAGACTTACGAACGGCTGAAAAGATAGCAGAAGCCCTTGCAGAAGAAGCATCGGGCGTTTGGATTACAACATTCGGGCGTTAGCGGGGTTGTGAAGAATGATTTTAGAAGAATACATCAAGATACTCGCGCAAGAAGACAAACTCGTAACGGTCAAGAAAGGGATTTCGAAGAACCTGGATATCGCAGGGGTCTTGAAGTCAATTGAACCTCAGCCAGCACTCTTTGAGAATCTGATTGACAGTGATTTTCGTGTCGCTGGAAACCTCTTTTGCACAAAGGCACAGATAGCCGACTATTTTGGAATCGCTGTTGAAGACATAATTCCCACTCTGACTAGAGCTATAGAGAATCGTAGCTCACCTGACGTGGTGGATGAGGCCCCTTGTCAGGAGGTAATACGTGAAGAGGTGGACCTTGATACACTACCTATATTGATTCACAACAAGGTAGACGGCGGTCCGTACATCTCTTCTGGCGTTGTTGTAACATCTGATCCGGAGTTCGGACAGAATCTGGATTTCCACAGGGCCATGCAGATAGGAAAGGACCGAATGGTCATTCGTGTGGTTAAGGGACGTGATTTCCACAAATTCCTTGAGAGAAATAGTGAGATAGATGTAGCATTCTGCATCGGAAACACGCCTGAGGTTCTGATTGCAGCCGCGACCAGCGTAGAGACAGGGATTGACGAACTTGAGATTGCAAATGCTTTGCGAAGTATCAGAGTGACCAAGGCAAAGACGGTAGACCTGCTGATACCTGCTGACTGTGAATTCGTTCTTGAAGGGAGAGTGGTCTTACAGGAAAAACATGACGAAGGACCATTCATTGACTTAACAGAAACTGTGGATGTAATCAGACAAGAACCAACATTTCAAGTTAGAAAGATTACTCATCGAAAGAATGCTATTTGGCAAGCACTTCTGCCAGGTCGGGCAGAACACAAAATCCTGATGGGGATGCCCAGGGAGCCCACCGTGTACAAATCAATTAAGGATGCAGGAATAGATGTGCTCGACGTGAACATAACACCAGGCGGGGCAAGCTGGCTTCATGTTGCAGTGAAAGTGAGAAAGAAGCATGAAGATGAAGGGCTCAAAGCAATTGAGGCGGCTTTCGCAGGACACCGCAGCGCAAAGCACGTTTGGGTATACGATGAAGACATCGACATCTACAACGAAGAAGAGCGGGAGTGGGCCATGGCAACCCGATTTCAGGCAGACATTGACTTGCTAATCAAGGACAAGGAACCTGGGAGTTCTCTGGATCCCAGTGCCGAATCTGGAACTAAGATGACAACCAAATGCGGTTTTGACTGCACCAAAATCCTGGACGCCAAAGGGAAGAGCTACGAGAAAGCCGAATTTCCCAAAGTCGACCTACAAGACTTCTTGGGTGATTATTAATGAGAGTGGTTCTAACTAGCGAAGACAAAGCCATGCTTGATGGCAAATACGGAAAGGCCACAAAGAAAGCCATGGAAATCATCGTCACGCTTGGAGAAATCTACGGAGCAGAGAGACTGATTCCAGTATCAAGCGTTCAGATTGCCGGAGTCTCATATCACAATCTGGGAGAAGCTGGTCTTGAATACCTCTTAGAAATGGCTGAAGATGGACAAACAAGAGTTCTGACAACTTTGAATCCTGCTGGGATGGATATGGATGAATGGAAAAAGCATGGAATCAGTGAAGAATTTGCTGTCAATCAACAACGAGTTGTAGATGCATTCGCTCAAATGGGAGTTGTGACAACTTGTACATGCACGCCATATCTGATCGGCAACCTGCCACACTACGGCGAACATATTGCTTGGGCTGAGTCTTCAGCTGTCTGTTTTGCAAACTCAGTTATTGGAGCACTTACAAACAGAGAAGGAGGACCTAGTGCGTTGGCTTCTGCCCTTACAGGCAAGACTGCTGAATATGGACTTCATCTTCAGAAGAATAGGGAAGCTGAAGTCCATTATGAGATTCGAGCTCCTCTTCATTCCACTGATGGTTTCGGACTTCTGGGACAGATCATTGGTGAAAGAACTGGTAAAGCGATTCCCCTAATATCTGGGATTCAGACTGCAACGACTGAGCAATTGAAATCGTTCTGTGCATCCGTTGCAACCTATGGAGGAGTGCCCCTGTTTCATATGGAAGGAATAACACCCAACAGAACTACAGAACCTGAAAGGAAGGAGGTTGTCACTGAAGACAACTTGATTGCAGCCCGCAAAGCACTGGACGATGAGGATGCAGAGATTGACTTCATCAGTATTGGATGTCCACACGCCAGCATAAAGGAGATTGCAAAAGTAGCAGAGCTACTGAAAGGCAAGAAAGTCGCTGAGGGAAAGACTGTCTGGATAACAACAGCTAGACCGACAAAGGACCTGGCCATCAAGATGGGATACTATGATGTGATTGAGGAGTCCGGAGCGTTTCTGGTGAGTGATGCTTGCTGCGCCGTAGCTCCTCTCAAGGGTCGTTTCAAGGGACTAATGACTGATTCGGCGAAAGCATGCTTCTATGCTCGTGGGAAGAACAAATTCAGAACTGAGATACGAACTCTGGATGAATGTATTGAGAAGGCGATTGCATGACTGAAATGAAAGGCAGAAAGATATTCGGAGGAAAGGCGGCGGGACAAGCACTAGTCACAAAACAAGACATCTCATTCTATGGCGGTTGTGACCCGGAAACGGGTGAGATTGTAGAAAAGGGACATGAGCTTGAGGGACAGTCGGTATCAGGGAAGATTCTGGTCTTTCCAACTGGAAAAGGTTCTACAGTTGGATCCTATGTACTCTATGCACTAAAGAAAGCGGGCAAGGCTCCCCTGGGAATAATCAACACTTCCACGGACCCAGTTGTAGCTGTTGGATGTATAATATCTGAAATTCCAGCTATTGACCAAATTGAGATTGAGAACATAAGTAGTGGTCAAAAGCTGAAAATCGACGCCGATAATGGCGTCGTTTCTATTGTGTAAATCTAGAATCTTTGGAGCTGTGGTTCGAAGTCCTGCTCGGTGAATGCAGCCTCGTCATCAGGTCCAATTAGGCCCTTCTCTCGTAAGACCTCTCTTGCAAGAAGGAAGTAGACTAGAGCCAATGCTTTGCGCCCACGGTTGTTGGAGGGAATGCAGAGGTCTATGTTTGTCGTGACATTGTCAGTATCACAGAGTGCAATGACAGGCACTCCTATCTTTGCTGCTTCGGAGAGAGCCTGGGCGTCCGTGCGTGGATCTGTGAGAATCACAAGGTCAGGTTCAACATACGTACGAGGACCAGAAATGTTCGGATTGGTAAGCGTGCCCGGCACGAACCTCTCTGTGAAGGCATTACCACCTATGAAGTTGGCAAACGACTCAACAGGACGCTTCCCATAGACTCTGCCCGATACGATAACGATTCGTTCGGGGTCGAACCGGGATATCATCTTCGCAGCGACTCTGATTCTCTCATCGGTCTTCCTGACATCCAATACATAGAGACCGATGGGTCTCTGTCTGTACACAAATGGCTCCATATCCTGTGTCTTTACTTGAGTCCCAATGTGGCAGCCTGCTGCTAGGTACTTGTCCATAGGAGCAAGAAGGTCAGCCTCAGATATCTCGCCTTCACTAATCATCGCCTGGCCTCCGGACTATCGGTTGTGGCGAACGCCATGAAACTATCAATGATGTCAATGTGAGAGAGTATCATCCTTCGACAACAGTAGCGTTTAAGCCCCAATCTATCCAGAATCTCAGCTGGATCTTCATTCTGCTGCAGCTCTCGCTTGAACTGCTCGAACTTGTCTGCAACAACTTTGCCGCACGTGAAACATCTTACTGGTATTATCATCCTATTGACACCTCACCTGTACGATTTTTGGTATCTTGACCTTGCTGAGGGCCCACCGAACTTCTTTGGTTCCGTCCTCCGTGGATCTCCTACTAACATGGTTCTATCATGTTCTAGCATCTTTGCGCGAGCCTCAAAGTCCTGACTCATGTTAAAAAGCCCGGTGGCAATTGCCATCCTAATTGCATCGGCTTGGCTCATGAAACCTCCCCCACGGACTCTTACTCGAATATCATAATTCTTCCAGTTCTCGCCGAATAGGATTAGGGGTTCCATTATCCTCATTCGAGCGACTTCTGGTTGGAGTATCTCAAGTGGTTCGCCGTTAATCCTGACTCTACCGGAGCCATTCTTGACTGTGGCTTTCGCCAAGCTTGTCTTCCTCTTTCCTGTTGAAACAACAACTCTCATATCATGTCACCTCGGGGCTTCTCCAGCCAAGTTCATGACTCAGGTCTGAAATCGTGATATGTTTCTGACTAAGACTTTTGTATCTCGATTCCTCCAAGACAATCTTCTCAGTATCAATGAAGTGCTCTGGCACACCAATATACACGCGGATTCGTTTGAAGGCAGCTTTCCCTCGTGGTGTTGGCCATGGAAGCATGCCACGGATCATTCTTCTGACCATCATGTCGGGCCGTCTGTACCAAAAGGGGCCCTTACGGGGATTGTAAGACGTTCTAATCTTGTACTTCTCCTTGAATGAATCGATGATCATTCTTCTGCTGCCTGTGATGATAGCCTTCTCTGAGTTGACTATGGCGACATTCTGACCAAGTAAGGCGGCCTTGGCAACCTTCGCTGCTAGTCTTCCAATAACCATGCTCTCTGCATCGTAGACTTTTATCGTTCCTTCGTTCATTGCCTGCCACCTCATGTGATAATGGTGATGCCGTTCCCCTTCGGACTCTTGTTGAGTAATTCATCTATGGATATTAAGGAACCACCGGCATCAACTATGGTAGTTCTTGCTGTCATTGAAGCATTGAGCGCTGCAACCGTAACATTATGTGATATTGTGCCAGAGCCCAGAACTTTCCCAGGGACTATGACTATGTCGCCGGCATTGGTATGTCTGGCGATCTTGCCAATGTTTACTGCAGCTCGTTTCCTGGCAGGTCTAGATATGAGCTCAGCAACTCTCTTCCATATTCTGACATTATGCTTTGTCGAAGTCTTCCTTAGTGCGTTGACTAGAGCGCGTGTATTTGGATCAGTGGATCCAGATCGTACCATTTTCATTCACCTCACAGAGTGCCTGCAAAGTCAAGGGCTATTCGTGTTCGTTCCTTCAGCAATTCAGCTGCTCTGACCACAATGTCCTCTGGGGGAAGAGATCCTGATGACTCAACTTTGAAGAGAAAAGCATCCTTCTTGGAGTCGATTGTGATTGCCCCTGATTCGCATTCTTTGACACAGATTTCGCACAGTGCACAATCAAGTGTATTCTGAGTCGATATTGTGTCGCCCTCGATAACGAAGATATTCTTAGGGCAGACTTCCACACATACGCCGCACTGGTCACACTTTGAAGCATCCACACTGACAACGGGTACATACTTGTAGGCCACTGTCGAAACAGGCTGAAACTTTGCATTTTCTCCACCAGTTCCAAGACGAGCATATGCTTCAATGATGATACTCTGATTGGGAGCAAGCTTCACAATTGGGATTTCATTGGACGCAGGTATCACCTTTGGATCCTGCGAGGAAAGATCGCCCGAATATACAACTAGTTCTTCATCCCCGGCTTCTTTCTCAAGTGTGAGAGTACATTGACATAGACTGCACCCCTTTCCTTCACAATCGCAATCTTCTGGAAGGTTGTAGGAATCGAGATCTGTTGTGATTGGTATCAATCCAAGACGCTGAGCTAACATCTCGTCGTACATAACACTAGTATTCTCAAGAATCAGGACCTCATCTATGGCCATCGCAGGGAGTCTGTTGAGCATTGTCCTTCTCATTGCGTTGGCAAATGCAACGTCCATACCCTCTACCAAGAAGTGGACTCTATCTTCTTCTCGGTGAATGATTTTGATCTCCATTATCTCACCTTATCGGGCAGTCTTGACCGTACCCAAAAGACACTGTTCCCGGACGGACTCGCAGAAAGACCAGAGCAGATGGTCAGACAGCTCACTCGCCCGTGTCCTGGGCTGGACTGCCACTTTCGGGTGTCCATAAAAGCATTGCTGAATGAGCTGGTTCAGAATCGAGATTCAGGCTGCTACTTGCATCATACCCTTGAGACCATCGACAATGAGTCTATACCCACGTACTCTCTGTTTGGGATCAACTGCAACCATGCCAAATGTTGGAACACCAAGAAGATCTTGAACTGATTGTGGCTTCATGGATCCAGGAATGTCCTGTTTATTTGCAATGGCAATGATTTGCATGTTGCTCAGGTGCTCTTTGTACTTGTACAAAAGCTGTCGTGTTCTAAGAACCGCTTTTGGTGTGCTCTCAGTCACAACCACTACCATCTTACTTCCCCGAAGAAGATCACTCCACATGAATTCGAAATGGGATTGTCCGCCCATTTCAACTAAGGATATCTTTGTACTATTATCCAGAGTTATTGTGCCGCAGTCCATTCCACAGGTTGGCTGGTAATTCGTTCTAAGCTTGTCAACCTTGTCCGTCAGAAGCTTGATGAGCGTGGACTTTCCGGCATATCCGGAACCCATGAGAGCAACCTTGACGTATTGGGTCATCTAGTACGACTCCACACGGTCGTAGCGTAATTCGATGTATAGATGGTAGTGTTACCTAGGAAACACTCAGTGTTGATATCTTACGCGCCGTATTACCCCAGTTATATACACTCTGCAACACATTGTCGTGGAATTCGATTTGGCACCCGATGGAAGAGCTTAACAATGAGAGCGCGGCCGCAATTCTGGATTCGTCATGTCCTCGGCAGACCCTCACACAGTTATCATAGGGGAGGGTGTAATAGGAGAAGTCGTCAATCTTCTGGCCGATTGCGAAAGCCCACTTCTTGTTACAGATGAACAAATCTACGGAAGATACGGGACAAGTGTAGATGAGCTTCTTGGCACGAAAGATCGGTGGTTGATGGTATCAGACTATGAGAAGAAACGGTATTCTATGGCATATGGAACTGATATGATTCTGGGCTTTGGTGGAGGTCGCAGTATTGACGTTGCCAAGCTTCTTGCTAGAGATACTGGTCTCGACTGGATGGCAATCCCAACAGCAGCCTCTCATGATGGCATAGCCAGTGATGTGGCGTCGGTGAGTCAGAATGGATACAGATATTCTGTGAAATGCAAGAGTCCAAAGGCCGTAATAGCGGATTTATCAATCATAGCGGAAGCGCCACCGAGACTCAGGCTCGCTGGGATTGGTGATGTTGTTAGCAAGGCATCAAGCCTTGACGAGTGGCGCTTAGGGCACGAAACTCGTGGAGAGCCATTTGATGATGCTATCTTCTCTTTTGTCAACTCAGCCTTGAGTTCAGTTTTGAAAGACAATAGTCTTGACGCTTTGATCAAAGCACAGATTGACTGTGGGAAAGCGATGAGCCAGTTCGGCAGTTCAAGACCCTGTTCGGGAACTGAACATGCAATATCTCATGCATTGGATCGTGATCAGTTGGATCTTCATGGACTTCAGGTTGCGCTTGCTACACCTTTGTGTGTCTATTATCTGCATGGTAGTGGATATGCAAAATACAGAACGTCGGATCTTATCGGCTTCTTCAAAGAGACTAGAATACCTACACGACTCACAGATTTCGGCATAGGAAGAGAGAGGTTTCTGGACTCCATACGTCATGCGAAAGAGATTATGAAGAAAAGAGACAGATATTCTATACTTGAACACGTTGGTGCCTCAGATTCTGATATAGTTGCGACCCTCATGGAGCTTTCAATGATTGATGGCTAGTAACGCCATTCTAACCCAGACACTTCGACAGGCTTAAAAGAAAACTCCTAACGACGCATGACTGCTCGCACTGTTACGAGTGTGAGTCTGTATTCATTGATACCAATGAAATGAGACATGCTTCAGCATGTCAATGAAATGAGGTAGAAAGAAGTGCCAAAACCATCTTTCGTTGAGTGGGAAGCTCCTGAAGAGCTCCAGAAGAAGGCCCTGGAGGCCCTTGAGATAGCCAAAGACACCGGCAGGATCAAGAAGGGAATAAACGAAGCGACCAAGAGTATCGAGCGGGGAATTGCACGCTTGGTAGTGGTTGCGGAAGACGTCGAACCTCCTGAGATAATCATGTATATTCCAGGCCTATGCGACGACCGAAATGCTCCCTACATCTTTGTGAAGAGCAAGAGGGACTTGGGAAATGCAGCTGGGATTGAACGTCCGACCGCTGCAGTAGCGATTGTTGTCGATGGCAAGGCAAAGGACCTTGTAGATGACATTGTTGAGAAGATAGGCGGCCTCCGAAAGTAGACTCTAGGTGATGGATTCCAATGAGCAAGAAAGAGGAAGAAGCTGAAACTCCAGCGATTCCAGCAGAGGTTATCCAGCTCCTAGGGCGGACCGGAGTAACGGGTGAAATCACCCAAGTACGTGTTAAGATTCTCGAAGGACGTGACAAAGGAAGAGTGCTTACTCGGAATGTCAAAGGGCCTGTAAGAGAACAAGATATTCTCATTCTTAGAGAAACTGAACGTGAAGCACGTAAGATGAGGAGGCGCTAGACTTGGTTGGAACGCAAAGATGCGTTTTTTGCGGTAAGGACATTGAACCGGGAACCGGCTCAGCTTTTGTGCAGACGAAGGATGGTTCTGTTCTTTGGTTCTGTTCAAGCAAGTGCAAGTCTGCAAACCTGAAACGCCGTATGAAGCCACGTGATACAAAATGGGCGGCAGCCTATGAGAAAGGCGGCAAGACTAGACGCTGATTACAGGCCACAATGAGAGAACGGTGGTTAAGTGCCACCCAGGTTCTCTCTTACTGTTTCTCAATCTCTTCTAACACAAATTCGTGAATGACCCTTGCAAGAGCCTCAATTTCTTGGTTCTCAATTCCGTTGGCATCTTTTCTAAGAAGATCAGTAAGTGATTCCAAAATCGTTTCAGACGTGTCTCGTTCTTCAATTGCATCTCTAACGATACTACGAATCTCCATTGTGAAATCCGTATCTCCCACGGCGTATCTCTCAATGTAATCAAGTGCATTAGAACCTGCGTCATCTGATTCGACGACACCTCCTTCACTTGTCCACAGGCGAATCTCCTCAGAGGCGGTTTCAGATGCATCCGATGCATGCGCTATGTTGACTCCAGCCCAGATACCGTACTTGCCTCTCAGGGTGGATGGTTCTGCTTTTTGCACAAAAGTAGAACCCAAGGCATCTCGAATACCCTGAATCACATTCTCGGCTTGGAATATCAAAACTAGCACGGGAGCTGAAGTGATGAAGTCTACAAGCCATGAGAAGAATGGTTTTTCGCTGTGAACCGCATAGTGCATCTCTGCCAAACGGCGGGTTACTCGCATTTCTTTGAAAGCTCGAACGCGGTATCCCCTTTCCAAAAGAGCCTTGATTACCAATGCACCGATTCTTCTTCTAACAGTGCCGTCGGGTTTTATGATTACGAATGAACGCTCCAATGACTTCACCAATCTTCTGTTTAGTGCTGTTCAGGCACGTGTCTGACTTGGACCGTTCACGGAGTACGCGGTTATTTCAGGATTATGGCAGGTACTAGGATCCACGTGACATAATCTTCATAAGATGTTCCAGAGTTCAAGCGGCAAACTCTGTTTGTGAGGCGTCAGCAAATGTCGCAAGAAGGTAGGTTGCGGTCCCCCATTGTCACGGTTTTGGGGCACATCGACCATGGGAAGACCTCTCTTCTCGACAAGATGCGTGGCACAGCTGTTCAGGATAGAGAGGCTGCCGGTATCACGCAGCACATAGGAGCTTCATTCTTCCCCACGGAGACAATTCGGTCCATATGTGGAGACCTTTTGGAAACGGTAAAGACTGAACTAGCAATAGAAGGATTGCTTTTCATTGATACACCTGGCCATGAGGCCTACCTCAACCTTAGAAGACGGGGTGGTGCCATAGCTGATTTCGCAATCCTAGTCGTTGATGTGAATGAAGGTTTTCTCACTCAGAGTTACGAGAGCCTCAAGATACTGACATCAGGAAAAACTCCGTTTCTTGTAGCCGCAAACAAACTTGACAAGGTACCAGGATGGCAAGAACGCGAGGGGATGAGCCTTTTCGAGGCCATAAAGTCACAAATCACCACAACTCAGAATGAGCTTGATAGACGCATTTACGAACTCGTTGGTGCGCTTTCAGCTAACGGGATACAGTCGGAAAGATTCGACAGAGTAGAGGACTTCACAAAGACTATTGCCATCGTCCCTACAAGTGCTAAAACGGGTACGGGTATTCCTGAACTACTGATGGTTCTCTCTGGGTTGACACAGCAATACATGAAAGACAGGTTGGCTATAGTCTCAGGTCCCGCCAAGGGAGCAGTTCTGGAGGTTAGAGAAGAGACAGGTCTTGGGCTTACTCTAGACACAATCATCTATGAAGGGTCCCTTAGAAAAAGCGATACAATTGTCATTGGTGGACTTGACGATGTAGTTGTAGCCAAAATCAGAGCGCTTTTGCAGCCACGAGAACTTGATGAGATTCGTGACCCAAAGGAGAAGTTCACACATGTAGATGAAGTTCACGCGGCTGCAGGTGTGAAGATTGTTGCTCCAGATATAGAGGGGGCGGTAGCAGGCGCCCCAGTTTATGCCGTGACTGACCCAGCTCAGCTTGAACCGACAGCTGCCAAAGTTCGAGAAGAAGTGAGTTCAATTCGAATTCAGACCGACAAATCGGGAGTTGTTGTGAAAACTGATACTCTGGGGTCTCTGGAGGCAGTTACACAGTTTCTACGTGATCGGAAAGTACCTGTAAGAATAGCTGATGTTGGTCCAATCGTGAAACGTGACGTTGTGGAAGCGCAAGCAGCAGGAGACGCTGATCCTCTCAATGCAGTGATTCTTGGTTTCAATGTCAAGTTCAGACCTGACATCGAAGACCTTGCTGCAGAATTTGGTGTCGAAGTATTTCTCAACGAGGTCATTTACAGGCTTTATGATGAGTATAACGCATGGATTATTGTGAAGAGAGAACAAGCTAAGGCTGAATCGCTTGGAGTCATTGTTCGACCAGCTAAACTTGAGCTTATTCCCGAATATGTTTTCAGACAGAAAGATCCTGCGATTGTTGGGGTCAGAGTTAGTGGATTTCTGAAGTCTAGGGTTGGATTGATCAATTCTCAAGGAAAGCGAGTAGGTCGACTTCTTCAGATTCAGGATCGTAGCGTGACAATAGAAGAGGCAACAAATGGAATGGAGGTTGCTATTTCACTTCGGGGTCCAACAATAGGTCGTCAGGTGAAAAAAGATGATATTCTCTACGTTGATGTTCCCGACAAGCACATTATAGCAATCAGGACCAAGTTTAGAGATGA
>CP070761.1:2781508-2864020 GCA_020348985.1 Candidatus Thorarchaeota archaeon
AGCGCTTCCCATTCCTGCAAACTGGCGCATGGTCCAAATCTTGCCCCTGAACATATTGGGCTGTACACCGCGCGTGTACGGGAATTGACTGGGAAAGCCCAAGTCTTTCAAGTAATCGAAGTCGGGTATATCCGTAGGAGTGTAAAGCCTGGCAACGGGTCGACTCGAAGTTGTAAGAAACTCGTCTCGAAACTCGGGATGGGTCTCTTCATGGGGCGCAAGTACATCTTGCTCCCATTTTTCCTTTGCAGCTTCGATTTCCTTGAGCTTGGATTTATCATCGCTCACTAGAAGACGCTCCTGCTCAGTATAACGTGGCCTTGCCTGCGCGAATGATATAAAGTGTTCTGAGTCTGCAGGATGGTCGTTTAGCAAGGAATAGGACAAGATGGTTTGTCGGTTGCCCGGGCTCGCTTTTGCTCTTCTGCATTAGAACGCAGCTAGGGGCTTTCTAGGTGCGTATTGCAGAGAACCTGTTCTGAGTAGTCTGTCGATAGTAAGAGATTTCACGGCATGTTAGAATCAGCAGATGCGGATATTCATTAAGGGCTAGTTTCCACCAGGCTCAACATCCATCTCTGCAGCAGACTGGATCACTTACGGGAGTGTGGCACCAAGTATCACAATGATGGATACGGTTAGCTGATATACGGTTGCATTCGGGAAAGCAGTGTATTGAAGAGCCCAGACGAACATGCCGGAGTCATCGCCGATTGTTGAGTATCCCCCGCCTGCCGTGGGTTTATCTCGGTCGATATTATGAAAAGTCACTCCAATCGCACTGGTGCGTTGAGCATCATCAAGAGCCCTGAAACTCTCAATATCCATCTGAGTGAAACCTACCGTAGCCTCAAGCACATATGGACATCCGCCCCAGTTGACAATGGTTGATTGTACGCTCAATGAGTTTTGCATCCCGCCTGGCGCTGATGGAACTTCGAACGCGCCAAATAACCATTCGTTAAGATACACCGTCAAACCTCCAGAAGGTGACTCATAGAGGATTATATCCGCGTCGTCCTCTCCCTGCTCAATGTAGGATTGAGACAGAAGCGGAAGAAGTGCGATAAGAAGTATAACGGCTATCACAACTGCCTGCCGCTGCTGTTTCAATCCGACACGCGCCTTCTTGAGCTTCCCCGCCATGGCCGCCTGTAATTCATGTGTGGAATGACTTTGCATTTGCTCCCCTGAAAGGTCTTCAAGATTCCAACGTTCATGATTCCGTCTGTAAGCCAGGACTGACCCTAAGTATGACAACAAAGAAACTACAAGCAAAATGAAAACAGGCATGAGGAGTGCTGCCATGTCTGTGACTAGACCAACTCTCATAGCCATCTCTTGAGGACTCAAGAAATGATGACCAGATAATATGATTGCGAGGAATCGAAACAGATGATATGGTGTAAACAAGGACGTTTCACCATGTAACACCTGCCATGGAGTGAATCCGAAAACCAGACCGATGACAACAAACACTGTACTACCAATCCCGGTCGCAAAACGCCAGTCATCCACCATGAGTGCAGCAAACGCAGCAATAGAGCACATGACCCATGACACTGGCAGTACTGCCGTGATGACACTTGGGAGGTACACGAGAAGGCTGCCACTCCCTGCTTGGGGAAACATGAGGGGAGTTGTGCTAAGAGCAACAACTGTCATGATGATCAAAAAGACTGTTGTCATTAGGAATAAGAGAAGCAATCTGGAGATAAGTGGGAGAACCCGTGACTCCCCCTCATGGCTAAGTCTTGCATGAGCATGTGGAGTGGTCAACAACAACGCTGCGCACAAAGAAAACAGAACTCCAGTAAAGAACGTCGTCGCGACAAGATTGATGACGAAATAAGCCGCTCCAAATGCATCTCTTGGTTCCAAGTTTGGCAGCTGCATCGAAACAATGGACACAATTATAGAAACTGTCAACCATAGCGCAAACTCATTCCTCGAAAGCGGCCAAGAGCCAGCGGAACGTTGCCATCGTACCAACTCCTCACCCCATCACTTGAGCATTCCAGACTTTACTTTTAAATGCGCTTCGACATGTGTCCGAATAAAAGATAGGGGGTCTCGAGAAAGCCCCTCTGGCAAGCTTCCCTCTTTTCAACCTATTCCGGAGAGCTCGATGTCCAGATGATCCCGTTGACATCTAGAAGAGCCGGATCCGAATGGTCCGAACTAGCTGTCACTCTTACGTCTCTTTGGTTGTAGTTCATGTATACTTTTAGACCGACCGCGAAGTAGTAGGTGTAGCCATTGAGAAGATTGTATGTGAAGGCTTCGACTTCACTATCACTAAACTCAGCCTCTACATCATCCCACTCCCAACTTGTGAAATCGTCCCACCAAGCTACATGTTCCTCTAGTTTAACGAAGTCAGAAGAATATAGTCGAAACACAACGTAGATTGTTACTTTAGCATTATATGCGGTTTGTAACCTGTAATCTATGTCCCATGATGCTGACATATACCAAGTTGGTGTCCAAGTCTCACTCATTTCCATGGACCCCGCTACCCAAGCCGCGGACCAAGTTCCAGCCCAATAATAATAAGGCCAAGGAAGAGCATCTACTTTGATTTCGCATTCTCCGTTACTTGAAGTCGCATCGACCACAGCAAAGTTGCCGGGTTGGTCTTCGTCAGCTGCTGCATATGGTGCCGAGTCCGAACCTGCCCAAGCAGACACCTCCGCCACATCCATACCTATAACAAGAAGAACCAAGAGGGGAATCAAAACTAGTTTTCTTCTTTTGTAGATGATGGTTTCCTCAATTCTCGCGGAATCTGAACCATGGAGTAATTGCTTGTACGGTGTACATAATGTATCACATTCGGCTCGAAAACATGGTTTCCTTATCGATTTCGATGCTTTCCCTCAAACTGAGGCGGCGGTTTTGGTAATGACATTGAATTATCCGTAGATTGGGCTCACGTATTCATACCACTTGCGTTTCTTCCGCTTCGTCCTTAGATATTCATCAATATACGCGACTCTGAAATCATAAAGTTCACCCGGGTGAACTTTTCGGTCGAAAGCTCAATCAGGCGTTTATACACACCATATCCTACATCTAGAGTGTTCTGAATACTGCCATCGTTTTTGGACAACACTAGAACTCGAAGCCTTTGCGTGCCATCACATCATCGGTCGAGAAGTAGTGTTTGACTTCCTTCATCTCGGTAACAAGGTCCGCCGCATCTATGACCTCCTGACTCGCATAACGCCCAGTCATAATCAATTCGACATTTGGGGGACGAATTTCAAGCAAATCCAACTGATCCTCCAGGGAAATGAGATTCCACTCAACTGCCACGTTGATTTCATCAAGAATAAGGACATCACAACTCTGATTCTCTAATGCATCCCTTGCCATTTGTAGACCATTCTGGGCCATTTTTATGTCGACTGGGTCAGGATGCTCTTTGTCCACGAATGTCTCTCGTCCCACAGGCACGATCTCAAAGTTGGAGATGCTTTCAACAGCTCCGAACTCCCCGTAGTTCACATCTTCAACGCCGTCACGTACTGCAACCTTGGATTTCATGAAGCAAATCATCAGCACTTTGAGACCGTGGCCTGCGGCACGCAATCCCGCGCCTAGAGCGCAAGTAGTCTTGCCTTTGCCATGTCCCGTGTAGACCTGGATTCTTCCTTGCTTTGGCGTCTCTGGCATGTAACATTGTCACTCCGACTTGAGAGAGCTAGCGATCTCAGCAACTCGCTTACCAACTCTTCGACTACTGGCGATTGCCATTTCGTCTTTCTTCGGAGACCGCCACTGCCCATCATCTGTCTGTAGACTACCTCCACCAAAGAATCCGTCAGTGACGGGATCGCCCACAGCACCCACAACAATCATTCCCTGTGTCAGGGCATACCTGTTGAGCAGGTCTATAACCGGTTCTTGACCACCCAAGCGCAGTCCTGCATACGTGATTGCTCCGAATACCTTGTCCTTGAGTTCCTGGTCCTGCATCTTCATGGGTCTTGACCGATCAATGAGGTTCTTCAAGATTCCAGGGACAGATGTGAAGTAAGACGGCGCAGCAATAATGATTCCGTCAGCCTTTCGCAGCACTTCCTCAATCTTCCTCATGTCATCTTCATCACTCTCTGGGCAAGGGTCTCTTCGTACGCAGGCATCACATCCCGTGCACGGTCGAATTTCGTACTCACTCACATCCAGAAGGAGCGTCGTATCTGACTCCGAATCTTCAGTTGGCAGAATCTCAGCTGCCGATTCCAATGCTTGCTGTAGGAGAAATCGCGTGCTCGATCTTTCCTTCTTGGGTGAACCACATATGCCGACAACCAGCATCCTTTTCACGCAAACCGGAGCAGGTTGTGGGCGGCATTTAGCAGTTTTGATTCAATTGGAGAGGGCCTCGTTGAGTGTGTAGGCCATCTCACTTGCCAACTTTATCGCAGTCATATTGCTGCTGTCGCTCTGTGCTGCAACAACTACGGCAAGCGTGTTGATTCGAAAAACCTGAAGGATGTGGTCCTTCACGTGTATTCTGGTCGGCACGATATCCATGGCAACCCCTACCCCGCCTTCCAAAACAACGCGCTCAACCTGGGGAATATATGCCTCGGGCAGATTACCGCGTATCATCCGACCACTTACGTCTAGAACCCCTGCATAGGCGACCTCTGGATTCTCCATCACCCAATTGACAAGCCCTTCAATTACCTCGATCACATCTTCGTTAGGCCTCGTGAGGTCGAGTTCCACGTATCGGGCCACCAAAGCATCAATATCACCTAGTGAAGTCAAATCACCATTCCAGAAATTAATCACATCACCCATTGATTTGATAATGGCCTTCCCCAATGAGAGCATCCTCGAGCTCAACACGGTCTTGTTTTCGTCCTTGCTGGCCAGGAGAATTACTGCGAAAGACTCGAAGAACATGTAAGCCCAAAGACCATCCTCGGTCTCCATCGTGTATACTTGCTCAACCGAAGTGCTGTCACGTGAGTGGAAGAGACTGCCACATGCTCGAATGTGAGAGGGAAGTGGGGGGTACTCAGAGTCCAAGTTTTCTTCAAACGACCTTCCGTAGAGTGTGCTCCATTCATTCCCTGCGAGATAGGCGCGAAGAATCATTTTTGCTCCCGGCTAAGATTGACCAGACAAGAAATGGACGACTTAAGAGTTGCTGGTCCAGACATTAGCTTTCGACACGTGCTTCACTGGCCTTATATGCCAATGTGTGCGCAGAGCTCGTGGTGCACTAGCGTGTCCGAGAAGAAGAAGAAAAGGGAGCATTTGAAACGCACCAGATACGACATATACGCAGAATTAATTCGCGTGATTTACATCTACGGTCATTGCCCATTGACACGCGCAGCCAGATCAACCAACATGCCGGTTGATCGAGCTAAAGAGTCCATAACTGAGTTGGTGGAGAGAGGACTCCTAGAGGAAGAAGATGATGACGGCCGGAAAGTGTACATTGTCTCAGTGAGAGGTCATCAGTATCTTGAGCTCTACAAGAGGATGGCAGGTCTGGTAGGCATTCCCATTCCAGATCCAATAATTGGCATGTAGAAGACCAGTTGGGATTGCCAAATGACTAGTCACATCTTGTGACCCTAAATTGTGGTTCCGCTTTAAATAGCAAATCTCCTCGGTTTTAATCAGAAAGAAATCAGTTGATGATAATGGCAGAACATGAGAATCAACAATCTGACAGTCCTAAATTCAAGAATCAGGATCGCGTTGAGGTGACAAGTGTCAGCGGCGACCTGGTAATAGAAGACTGTAGGACATTGAATCCGTCGGAAGGAGACACCATCACAGTGTCAGGCACTGTGAGAATCCGAGGCGATTTACTCATCAGGGGGTCTCTGAAGGCTCACGGCCTAAAGGCAAGGGGCAGAGAAATCATCATCGAAGGAGACCTCGTGGTCGAGAATTCTGTAATAGTTGACAAAGGTAAACTTGAAGTCCATGGAAACCTGAAAGCAACGGAAGTCAGTGCGGACTCGGCAATCACGGTAATGAAGGATCTTGACTGTGAAGTCGCCAAGGCAGGGGGTTCTCTGAAGGTAGTTGGCAATACAACAGCTCAGAGGCTGTCTGCTGGAGGTTCAGTCAAAATCGAGGGGGACGCCAAGGTCAATAGGATCAGCTCCGGCGGCTCAATTAGTGTCGGAGGCCGGATTGAATGTGACGAATTCAGTGTCGGTGGTGCAGGCAAAGTAAGCCACGGAATGATTAGGAAAGTGGACGTGGGTGGCAGTTTCAAGGCCTCTGGAGCGGTCCAGGTGGAAGAGATTGACGTTGGCGGTGCGGCCAAAGTGGGTCCAGGTTCAAATGTCGAACAAGTAGATGTGGGAGGCTCGTACAAGGCCGAGGGTGATCAGACATTTGGTTCAATCGATGTAGGGGGTGCCGTGAAGATTGACGGAAACGCAAGTGGAAGATCGATTGATGTTGGTGGTTCCGTGAGTATCAGCGGGGATCTCACGCTAACAGAGGATATCGACGTAGGGGGTAAAGTCACTGTTGATGGCAACCTCAAAGTAAGCAAGAAAATCAAGGTTGGTGGCACGGTCGAGGTCGGCGGCAGAATTGACACCTATAGGATAGTCGTAGGCGGCAGAGTTGAAGCCAAATACATCTATGCTGAAGATGGCTTCAGAGTTGGTCGCAATTCGGACGTCAGAGGTTTTGTTGAGTCGAAGAACATTCTCATTCGAGAGCGTGCCAGGGTCGAGAGTGTTTATGGAGACGATATAAGAATCGAAGAACGTGCCAGGGTCAAGAGCATCTACGGCAGAGCAATCTACATCGAACGTGATGCTGTAATCGAAGGCGATGTTCTGTATACTGAAAGCCTAGAGGGTGAGAAAGGAGTTACCTTCAGGAGTGAGCCCAGAAAGGTTGACTCATTGCCGCCACCAGACCAGTTGAACTGATGCGTTTTGACTAGGATGAGCAGCCATACGAAGGCGGCTCATCCGGCTTCTAGCCGACCTCTCCTTTTGCTAGTATCAAGATACGACGTGCACATTCGGATGTGTAGGGGCGTTTGTCAAAATCTCCGAATTCTTCCAGTACTTCGAAACCTGCTGTCTTCAGAAGTGAGTCGGCCTCATGATTGTATAGCACCGATGCTCCTGACAGAAGCTCTATTTTGTCGGTCTCCTTCCCCGATTGCTCTGGATATTCGATTGTGAAACGGAGTTTGAGTTCTATTATCTGATTGACCGAATCAACTCGCATCTCTCCAAACCGGGTCACAACACGTCCATCAGACATTCTTGCGGGAGGATCTTCGAAAGTGCCATGATCAACTAGGGCTCCACCTGGAAAGAGGTCCAAAATGAATAGCCCATTATCCTGCAAATGCCTATGAACACAACCAAGTACTGACAATTGCTCAGCAGTTGTCAGGGCATGTCCGAAAGAAGAGGGGATGAGTATCAACGGGAACTCGATCCCAAGCTCAAAGTTTCTCATATCTCCCTCAATCAGTGAAATCCTATCTGCCTCAATCTCTGGAAGTGCTCCAAGGTACTTTCGAGCCACATTGAGCATTGCTTCAGACGACTCTATTCCATACACATCATAGCCGGCCTTTGAGAGCGCGATTGCTACCCTTCCAGCTCCAGATGCCAAATCAAGAATAGGAGAACCCAGTTTTTCGGCGTATTCCAAATAGAGTGGTATGTCTTCATTGCTGGCAAAGAGATTGTAGAACTCAGCGGCCTCTTCGTAGCCCTTTCTAAGATGAGCGAATGGGTCTGAGCTTCCTTTCAAGTGTAGTGTCCTCTGCCTTGGTAAGTGAGACTTTCATTTGAAAGGTTTGGCTTGTTCTATGCAGAAACACTTGTCGAATCTATTACAACCTTCTGTTCCAGATGTTCGCGATATCTTTCTGGCACGGGATAGTTGTCGAACGAATGGGCATACCAACGATTTATCATCTTCTCCAATTCCTTGTTCGCTCTCTCCCAGAGTTCATCGCTTACTTCAGGGTGAATCGTCCAAACCTTCCCCACGGGAGTCCTTCCGATCTTGCCCTTCTTGGCTATTTCTTCGCCACCCTTGATGGTTAGGTAGGACTCTCCGAAGGTCTTGATTATCTTCTCAGGATCATCTGCTAGATTCGTCTTTGTGGGATCTAGGTCATAGACTGTCACATCGGCGTCAGCCCCGATTCCAAGATGGCCTTTGACATCGTGCATTCCTAGGATCTTGGCTGGTGCCGCCCTTGTTGTGATTGCAATCTCGTAGAGGCTCCATTCTCTTTCTATGTCGGCCAGGGTGCTGCGCTCTGTCGCGAACTTATGCACTTTCTCCAGCCAGATTTCTCTTTGCTTCTTGCTCATCAGCCAAGAGAGAACAAGTGGATACTTTGTAAAGGGACCAGCATTTGGATGGTCCGTGGTCATAATCACACGCCAGACGTCGTTCACACTGAGAGCGAATTCCAATGGTATTGCCCACTGTACTGCATTTGCAGGCGACTTGGGATCAAAGAAGTAAGGCACAACTCCTGCTCCGCCGGGCATCTCGACGTCGACACAGATGTTAGCCCACTTGTTCTTCGTCATCTGATACAAAGTGAACTGGAATGGGCCATCTCCTGTCATTGTTGTAGCAGGCCCGAATGTTATCTGACCCAGATCTACTGTGAAGTGTTTGTTCTTGTTTGCATACTCGGCTAGCTCAAGCCCACCAGATGAGACCCACTTCCATTCTGGCTTGGCCTTCTCATCTTCGTGCATTGCCAGGCTCTCAAAGGACATGTGAGTTAGGTGACAGATTTGCTTCCGACCCTTGTGTCCCTTGATATCCTTGATTGCCTCAAGGTGTTCGATTGTGGTCTTGATGTTCCCAACTCGACCAAGATTCAGTGGGTGAAGATGCATGGTATGAGGAAGACCAAGTGCTTCAGTAGCTTCAGTCAATCCACGGATGATTTCGCGTGGTGTGATTCCCCAATCAGGCACTTCTGAATCGAGCTCCCGGACATTCCTGCCATGGGCCCACGCATACGTGCCTCCAGGACAAACGACCTTGACACCAAGGCCTCCAACCTTTCGAAGAATCCAAGCAATGTAACCGGCCAGACCGCTGATGTCCTTCTCCTTTACGTAGTTGAAGGTAATCATGCTGTTACAGAAGAGTGGTAGAAGTCCATTGTCTAGGCAAGGCACATCCTCAAGCTCCTCCCAGCTACCTAGAGCCTTCAGGGCTGGCAATGCCGGCTCTATGACTGTTGTATAGCCCATCGCTGAGTATCTGTATCCAATGACATATGAGTTGGGCATTGTGTACCCTACGCCACCCCTGGTGACCTTGGTCTTAGGAACTGGGTCTTTCCTATGGTCTTCAGGGCACATTGCTCGCCCGAATCCAAGCTTACTACCCACTATATGGGAGTGCATGTCAATTCCCCCAGCCATAACCATTCGACCCTTCAGATCAATGGTCTTTGCTTTGCCAGAGACCCTCTCGACAATCTTCCCGTCTGAAATTGCGATGTCCTTCTGTTCCCCATCGACCCGGTTCATCGGATCGTAGACTCTGCCATTTGTGAGAAGCATTTCCTTAGTCATTATCCGACCTCCTTCGCAATCTTCTCGTGTAACGTCTTCAGTATGTCCCTGTCTGGAAGAACTCCTTCTGGGGGATCTATCAACTTCTTGAGATACATGGGCAGCCCATCCATTCTCTGAGCGGCTCCGTCACACTCAATTCCTGCCATTGCCGCAGGAAGGTTGACCTCTGCCATTAGCGACGTCATGTTTCTCTTTGGATCCAAGTTGATGATTGGGATTGCTGCCATGTGCCTCAATGCTCTCCTGGGAAAGTGCGCCGCCGGATCTGCGGCAATGTTTAGCAGTGCGTCGGCTTCGCCTCTTGCAAGCATATCAACAGCAGTGTATTCCCCGGGTTGGTATCTTGGATACCCTCTGGCATAGTCGACTGCGAAGGGATATCCTGTCTGCCAAGTCGAAGTCTTGTTGGCTCCTGCAACATTGAAATGCCCTCGCATTGGCATCATGTTCCATTTGGCGAATGTGTTCAAATCCTGAACTAGTCGAACTGCTGCGTCGATATTGCGATGGCGTCCCTTGGACTGCGTGAGTCCAAGGCCAAAGAAAAGAATGCCATACTTCACCTCTTTCATCTTCTCGACCATCTCAGTGAGGCTCTTCACTGAGATCCCACCGATTTCTTCGATGTCTAGGACGTGGCCACGAAGTATTGCCCTCATTGCGCCAAGAATCTCAAGGTCTGTCCCAGGCTCAATCCTGATGAATTCATCAGCAACTCCTGCGCTTATTGTCTTCCTGATGTCAAAGACCCAAATCTTGCGGCCGGTCTTTGGGTCTCCGATGTATTCGCCTTCGGCTCTAACGTATCTACTCAGATGTCTCGGATGCGCGAACTGCGGATTTGATCCCCAGTAGATCACTAAGTCTGCGCGATTCTTGACTTCAGCAAGGGAGCCTGCTGCCTCACCTGACTCTTGCACACCTAGGACGGTAGGACCATGACACACTGATGACGTGTTGTCCACAACTCCTCCAAGGGTCTCAGCAATCTTGTAAGCCTCTCTGTGAGCGTCATTCTCTGTTGAGCTCAATCCATAGACCAGAGGTCGCCTCGCAGCTGTAAGTATCTCTACAGCTCTCTTCATTGCTTCATCAAAGCTGACCTCGACGTGCTCCCCGTTCCTTTTGATTGTGGGAGTTGACAGCCTATCTTCGTCATGACTGAGAAACTTTGCCTTGCTTATTGCGCAGCCCTCATCATTCTTGACGATCTTTCCGTCCTTCACTTCAATTCGTAAATCATCACAGAGACAACCGCAGAATGGGCATACAACATTCTGGAATACCTTTTCGCTCTCTGTCAATTAGCCCACCCCCACCATTTCTGCAAGAATCTCTTCAACCGTGGGCACAGTCTCGCCCTTGGCTGGAAAGACTCTAGCCGGGATGGACTTGTATCCAGGCATTCCACTCTCCAGAGTGTCCGATCCAGTCACTGCATTCGCGTACGGACCACAAGGAATGAACACAACTCCGGGTTCTGCCCTTCTGTCGTGCTTGCCGAAAACGACTACGCTCCCAATGTCTGTTTCGACCCTTACGGGGTCCCCATCCTCTATTCCTAGTACCTTTAGTGTGCTCTCGTCCATCTCACAGATAGAGACAGCATCGAAGTAGTCAGAACTGAGTTTCCCAATCTCCATGCCACGACCCTGCTTGAGGGTGCGGCCTGACGTTAACAGAACGTCAACACCAACTGCGCTCATCTTCAACACTTCGCCTAGGCCGTTTGCGTTTTCGAGCTGCAAACCTCGTTATGAATATCATGGTCAACTGCAGGGAACGAAGAGGGTGCTTCGAAGCCTTTATCAGACATCGTTCTGGGATGCCCGCGAGACTCTCGACCATAGAAGGCGGATCAGCATGGCAGTGTCAAAGAAAGTACTAGTGAATCTCTACACGAGGACTCTCAAAGTTCGTCTCTTTGAAGAGAAGGTATGGGACCTTTTCGGACAGAATCTGGTTCCAGGAACTCTGCACTTGTACTTAGGTCAAGAAGCGGTCGCAGCCGGTGTGACAGCTGCTCTGGATAAGAGCGACTGGATTCAGAGCACACACAGAGGGCACGGACACGTTATTGCAAAAGGAGCGGATATGAATGCCGCCTTGGCAGAGCTGCTGGGCAAGGCTACAGGCTCATGCAAGGGCAAAGGAGGCTCAATGCACATCACCCAATTTGATGTAGGAGTTCTGGGTGCGACTGGCGTCGTGGCTTCTGGTATTCCAATAGGTGTTGGCGCTGCGCTTTCCTGTAAGATGAGAGGCACAAAGGAAGTCGTTGCTTGCTTCTTCGGAGACGGAGCTTCGAACAACGGAACATTTGGTGAATCATTGAACATGGCAGCGATCTGGTCATTGCCAGTGGTTTTTGTTGTCGAGAACAATCTCTACGCAATGGGCACGCCAATCAAGATGATGTGTCCTAGTATAGATATAGCAGAACGTGCAACTGGGTACTGCATACCTAGTATAGTTGTTGATGGCAACAATGCGCTAGAGGTCTATGAAGCGGCCGTTGAAGCTGTCAAGAGGGCCAGAGAAGGCGGGGGACCCACTCTCATCGAATGCAAGACATACAGGCAACGTGGACACTCACGATTCGATGCCGCGAAATATCGCCCGCCCGAAGAAGTTGAGTTCTGGTTGAACAGAGACTCTGTAGAGAAGATCAAGAAGATCGTCATCGAAAAGGGTGCATTGACTGAGAAGGACGCTGAAAAGATACGGACAAAGCTCCAGAAAGAAGTAGACAAGGCCGGAGAGTTCGCAGTGAATTCTGAATATCCCAAACCAAAAGATGCTCTGGATGATGTCTTTGCGGAGGTGCTATAGGTGGCAAAGAAGACATACAGAGATGCTCTGAAGGAGGGTCTTAGAGAGGAAATGCTCAGAGATGAGAGAGTGTTTCTGATGGGAGAAGACATCGGACTCAATTGGGGCGGAGCTTTCAAGGTAACAAAGGGGCTTGCAGAGGAGTTTGGCGAAGAACGAGTCCGGGACACTCCAATCTCGGAGAACACGATAGCAGGTGCCGCACTTGGAGCGGCAATCACTGGTCTCATTCCTGTGGCCGAAATCATGTTTGGTGATTTGATTACACTCGCAATGGATCAGATTTGCAATCAGGCAGCAAAGATGCGATACATGTTCGGCGGACAGACTTCTGTTCCGGTAGTATATAGGAGCGTGTTTGGCGGAGGCAAGAACATAGCATCTCATCATTCGCAGAGTCTGGAAGCATGGTTCATGCACACTCCAGGGCTCAAGATAGCCGTGCCAGCGTTTGCATACGACGTGAAAGGGCTCATCAAAACTGCTATTCGAGATCCAGACCCAGTGATGTTCTTCGAGCACAAGCTTGTCTATGACAAGAAGGAAGAGGTTCCTGACGAGGAGTATCTCATCCCGTTTGGAGAAGCCAGAATCAGGAGAGAGGGTGATGATGTTACTGTGTGGGGCACCTTCCAGATGCTTCATAAATCACTTGAAGTGGCCGAAGAGCTTGCCAAGGAGGGTATCAGTGTTGAGGTCATCGACCCAAGAACTCTCATGCCACTCGACAAAAAAACATTGATTGAATCAGTGAAGAAGACAGGCAGACTCGTTCTCGTGACTGAGGAAACGAAGACCGGCGCAACAACCTCCGAAATTGCTGCGATTGTGCAGGAGGAAGCATTTGATTGGTTGGATGCTCCTATCAAGAGAGTCAATGCGCCCGACACTCCAGTACCGTTCAGCCCGCCGCTCGAACAGTTCTTCATTCCAAGCGGGGAAAGGATAGCAGAAGCCGTAAGAAGTGTGGTGTAGGAGAGTCCTGTATTATGCCCACAACTATGATAATGCAGCGCATGAGTGTGGCCATGGAATATGGTGTGATACTCAAGTGGCTGAAAAAAGAGGGTGACAAGGTCAAGAAAGGCGAGCCAATTGTTGAGATTTTCGGAGAGAAGAATGAGTTCGAGCTCGAATCTCCAACCGATGGTGTTCTTCTCAAGATTCTGTGCGAAGTTGATGATGAGATTCCAATCAGTGAGCCCATTGCCATTATCGGCAAGAAGGGAGACATGATTCCCGACATCAAGCCCCGGAAGCTGACTGAGGCGCCAGCTCCTTCTGCAGCCGCTGTTCCAGAGATAGCGTCCAAGCAGGTGGAAGCGACGCAGACTGCTGATTCGACTCCAGCGGCGTCACCAGAAACGTCACAGATGACAAGTGGTCGAATAAAGGCATCACCAAGGGCAAAGAAGAAGGCAAGGGATTTGGGTATTGATATCTCAACGATAGTCGGAAGTGGTCCTGAAGGCAGAATTGTGGAGAAGGATGTGGTGGCAGCCCCCTCTACAGTTCAACCATTCTTCGATGATGAACGCATAGTCAAGTCAACAGAGCCTCTTACTCCGCTTAGACGCACAATCGCTCGTAGAATGACTCAAAGCTACCAACGTCCTCACATTACAATGGTCACCGAGATTGATATGACCGAGGCGGCGGTTCTAAGGTCGGAACTGAATCAGAGAACTGAGAAAGAGCTAGGTGTCCGAATCTCTTTCAATGACATTATCATAAAGGCCGTAGCAGACACTCTCGAGAAATTCCCGAGGTTCAACTCGACTCTAATTGGAAACGATCTTCACATATTCGAGGACATTCACATCGGAGTGGCAATGGCGATGCAGAACGCACTGATAGTGCCTGTCGTTCGCAATGCCAACAAAAAGTCAATCACAGAGATTGCTCTGGAGACTAAGGAACTCGGTAGGAAAGCAAGAGAGAACGAACTGAAACCAGAAGAACTGACGGGCAGTACGTTCACAGTTTCAAATCTAGGACCTTTCCGAGTTGACCTCTTCATCCCAGTGATCAATCCGCCCGAATCTGCCATTCTGGCACTGGGCCAAATCAAGAAGAAACCAGTCATAGTAGACGACATGATTGCAGTGAGGCACGTGATGATGGCAAGCTGCGCAGTGGACCATCGTGTTCTTGATGGTGCACCTGCAGGATTGTTTCTTCAGGCTCTTAAGGAGAACCTTGAGAGTCCTTTCTTGATGAAGTACTGACTCTCCTTTCTCTATGGGCTTAAATTCAGTCAGGATGGTTCATCCTTGACGCGATACCTTCTCATCGTGTCATGCCTCGAAATCGACATCTGCTCCAGGGAGTGCGCGGACTCGCACTCCCACCAACACTTTCAAGGTCTAATCTTCAAATCATCGTTGTTGAGTCTGTCTTATTGTCCGTGTGTCAGTGAATCTGGACCAGAATGTAAGCGTTAAAGAGAGGATGTCGTTCTAGCTATCAATATGGTTTGGCGTCTACTTGATGATGGCGAGCTCAACATTTACCGTAATTTGTCAATTGAGGAATCTCTTGCCAGAGTAAATGCCGGACTAGAAGAGAAGGTCAATACGCTGCGTTTTTGGCGAAGCAGGCAGGCGGTAGTGATTGGCAGGTTCCAATGTGTCCACAAGGAAGTGAACCTAGAATACTGCAAAAGATACAGCATACCAGTAGCTCGTCGATTTACTGGGGGAGGCGCCGTCTATCATGACGAGGGAAACCTGAACGTGACCCTGTGTCTTGATCAGAAGGAGCGAGGCGTCTCACGAACGCTAGGAGAGTTGTATTGGAACTTCTTTGGCAGAATCGCAAGTGGCCTCCAAGACATAGGAATCCCTGCCAGGTTTGACCCAGATTGGCAATGCCTCAGAATCGACAGGAAGAAGATAACTGGAACTGCCGGGTGGCTGAAGAGCGGAGTCTCATTTCTTCATGGAACCCTCCTCATCGATGCAGATCTGGGGGCCTTGGCCGATTGCTTGAAAGTTCCTCCAAATCAACCAGTGTATTTGCGTGACAAATCAAAGGTGAGATGCAAGGAAAGCAGAAGGGATGTTGTGACAACCATAGCCTCCGAGCTTGAATCCAGACCATCTAATGAAGAAATCAAATCCGCGATAAGACGAAGCATGGAGAAGATGGTTGGCAGAGATATCGAGAAGAGTAGCCTTACAGATGAAGAAGTCGAGGTTGCAGAGTCTTTATATCAGACACGATACCGCCTGAGCGAGTGGAACCTAGGAATCAAAGTTGAGGATTCGAACAACAACTGAGGAGTCTCTTGGAATTGACAGATGATGATGTTGAGCAAACGCTGAAGAGCTTCATGCGTCATTTTGGAGCGCTGAATCGTGACATTCCGGATGTTAGGAATGCTTTTTCTGATCTTCTGAAAACTGTTCATGTTGACGGGGCACTCTCAGCTAAGTTCAAAGAAATAATCTGCATCGTCATTTCTGTACTGGCACCATGTGAATCCTGCATGGTATATCACACGAAACAGGCGTTGTCGGCTGGAGCTACGAGAGAGGAGATTATGGAGGCATGTTCTGTAGCGATTGTCATGGGCGGTGGACCTGCAGCCGCGCACATAGCCACAGTACAAGACGCACTCGACAAGTGGGCACCACGGTGAGAACTATGATTTCCCGTGGCGCACACATTGGTCTATAGACAAGATTGTCTGGAGGACTAGATAGAGAATTCAGGACTTACACTATGTGGCTAAATCATGTTCTTGACGAAATGGTGCGATAAGCTCGTTCTGTTCGCCGCTCCCAATCAAAGCGGTCTGCCACTCGCATCATTAGCAGACTTGCCCAGCGATACAGAGATCTCGCCTTTCTGAAATTGAGAAGAAGCATAACTGGGTTGAATCGTGAGGTAATCTGAACGATACAGTTGGCCTGAATCATACCTTCAAGATTAGCATCAAGAAGAGTTGGCTTGCATAGCATGCCATCAAGAAGAACAAGATCATGGCCTTCAATGTCTAACCGACGTGCGTGAACCCTTGAATAGAATACGCGATAATGTATGTTCAGTCTTCCATGTTCGTGTTCCTTCCACCTTAGTTCAAACTGCCCACGTTCACGATCATAGTGAGTGTCATAATCACCAGGACAGTGCAATGCAGTATCTGCAAGATGAAATGCCGGAAGCAGAGGATTGTCATCGCCGATGATGTCAATCAGGCGCCTTTCAGCAGTGTGTGTTCCGTGGACGCCAATCCATAGACCGAGATTCTGAAAGAAAGCAATCTCAAATAGGAACTTCCCAAGCTGACTGTTAGAAGCTCGAATCGCTTCTAAATCAGTCATCAGAAGCTCCCTAACTGGCTCAACAACGGGATCCATGATAGGTTTAGAGAGCAAACTCAACAATCTAGTCTGAGGAGGATAGCTGATGAGATACGGAATGTGGATTACTCCGCCGCTTCTACCATCCCATATCATGACGAGCTTCAATCGGATTGTGCTTTCTCTCATATCCGAGTATTGTGAATATCCTATCACAGAAACAAGTATGATTATCAACGAGACTGCCAAGAGCGCCACAAATGAAGAGAGGAGGATGTTGTCCGTAGCACTAACCAGTGCCCAGATAGCATTGGCCAAAAGATTCAGAGCAACACCCAGCAAAACTGCGGAGATTACAGTCTCCCGAAAAATCCTTGCTCGTTTCTCAAGCTCTTCCGTCGAATGCCCAAACATGATTCTGCCTTGAGATTCTGATTGACTGCGTAGACTCTCAACGTCTCCGATGTCGTTCTTCATCATCGTCTTCTCCCAATCAGTCTGCATCCTCCATCTAAATTGGCAGGGTATCTTTCTTTCGGACCGTTATTCATTTCTTTGTAGGAGGGCCATGGAAGGTTCATCACAATCTGTCGACTATCTTGGCTCTGTGAAGAATCCAAGCTTTGCGAAGTCTGAAGTATTCGACGGTCCTAAACAGAATAGTTTCGGACACAGAGAAATTTCGCATTTGAGGAGCTGTTGTTTCGGAACTGATGTGGCTCATATGAGCTTATGTGGACAACATCTCCTGGCTCGAGCTCAATCTCCTTCTTTGACAAGTTCAGAGTCGCAGTGCCTTCCATCATGTAAACACCGTGCTCATGTGGATGTACGTCCTCTGCGGTATGACCTCCCGGTCTGATTACATAGCAGCGCATTGCAAATCTTTTTGACGAGTTCTCGGAGTCTAGGAGTCTTCTTTGGAGAACATCCTTGAATCCGTCCTCTTCGTACTCCTCATACTCTGATACGTCAACATCATGTGCAAGATACAAACAGAACCACCTTTTTCGCTATGATTTGGTTCTAAGCCAGATTGGTGAATAGAACCTTGATTGCCTTCTGAGATTCCATCAACTCGAACCCTCTCTCCCAGTCAATCAATGGAATCTTGTGTGTGATCAGCGGTTTGACGTCGATCTGTCCCGATGCCATCATTCGCAGAGTCGTAACCCAGGATGAGGGGAGTGTGCCCCACGTGCCGACCATCGTTAGCTCCTTCTCGATCATGTAGTCCAGATTGATTTCTGTTGGCTTGCCTTGCACTCCCAGAAGTGAGATGTGGCCTGTTGACTTGACGAACTCGAGCGCTTGACTACGAGCAGGTCCTGCTCCGGACGCCTCGATCACAACGTCTGCACCCAATCCATCTGAATGTGACTTGACAACCTCATCAGCTTCTTCTTTCTGCACATCTATCGTAAGATCAGCACCAATCATCTCAGCGATGTCGAGCCGCCATCGGTCTGATGTTATACCAGTGACAATTACGCTGCCGGCGCCCATTGTCTTGGCCACCTGTGTCGCAAGGAGTCCCATGGTCCCTGGACCCTGAACCACCACAACATCTCCAGGAGTAATCGGAGTTGATTCTGCAAGCGAGTGAACAACGCAAGCAGTTGGCTCAGCCAGAGCGGCCTCTTCAAATGATAGACTCTCGGGAACTTTGTGAATGATGAACTCTGGAACTGTCATGAACTTTGCAAACGCTCCGTCTGCGAGAGAGACACCAAGGATTCTCTTGTCAGGACAAGTACAGCGGTTCACACAGCCAGTTTTGCAGTGATAGCATTGGCCGCAGTAGGCCGTTGCTGGAGAGACAATTCTGTCCCCCACGGCAACACTCTGAACATCTTGACCAATTTCGACAACAACACCTGAGTACTCATGACCTAGAACAACTGGAGGTGTATAGAATGACTGATCATGTTTGATGTGAATGTCGCTGCCGCAGATGCCAGCGGCTTTGACCTCGATTAGAACCTCATTGGGCTTGGGTCTCGGTTCTTCCAAATCCTGAAGTTCGAGATTACCTTCACCTCGTGCTGTCTTGACAAGTCCTCTCATCAACCCATTCCTCAACAGGGTCATTGCCATGGAACTATAGAATCTTGCGGATTGATTAGCCTAGAATCCTCAGAAAATTAGATGGTTCCTCACCCTCGTCCAACGACCAGACTCTGTAACCATTCCCATACTCGGTCTTCAGGTTCTGTGCTGCATGAGCACTAATGAATCTCATTCGAACACCTGCGGTGCGACCAAGCCAAATGTAGATCTTAGCGCCCTCTTTGTCAACTATCAGGTATGCCTTCTCTGAGGCCAGCTTCGCTCTGTTCACCTCAATCTCAAGTGATGTTCCATCATCTTGGATTTCATACCCGATGGCCATAGTCAGTCGCCATTCAAACCCCGTTTAATGCTTTCCTTGTAGGAGAGAAGGACCACGCTAGGCCTTCAATTGATGTCAGTCAAGAACCCAAGTATTACCTACTTCGGTCATGCCGCGGTCAGTCGAGGAATGATATACAATCGTTCCGATGTAATATATTCGTATGTAGGACGGACGACACTGTTCATATACGCTCAAACTGGGCCTTGACAGTCCCACCACAGTAACCACATTTCGCTTCTAGGGGCCCAGTCCATTCCACTGACTCATGGCTTATATCTGCTCCACAAGATGAGCAGAAATTCGGAAGCCTTACTGCCCGAACATCCGGACTCTGTGGAGTATGCGGGGTTCTCGTATCTCCAGATCTCTGAGGATGTAAATATGACGGCATCTCCAATCTAAAGCCGCGACGCGGTGTGTTTGCCCCTTTGCAGATCCGGACAAAGACGATTATGATGACGACAAACATGAATAGCGGGACTATCATGAAAAGAATCCCGAAAGCACTAAAGAAGTCAAAGAAGTCGAAGGGTATCTGCAAGTGAAAATCCTCTTTTATCTCTGTTTTCGAGCGTTGCGGACCCTCATGCCTTATTACCTTTTGGTGGGAAGTGTTGTTTTAGGGATTCAGTGCAGTACTGCCTCTACGGAAGGTATAAAGGGCAGCCGCAGAGCTAGCGGAATCAGGAGGCTACACAAAAGATGCAGATTCCAGCATTCCTACTTAGAAAGCTCTACGTGAAAGGGAGCCTCGAGAACGTTGATGGTGGATTCCAGTTTAGAATCAAGAATTCACTCGCACCTGCAACCTCGATTGCTATGGACCCGCTCAAAGTGAACGACGAGGAGTATCCTCATGATGCAGTGATTGTCAAGTCAGACGAAGGCGAGGTCAAGGCGAGTGAGATCTCTGAGAGCAATTCATTCGCTATCAAGGTCGGGGTTGAGATTACAGTCTTTGTGGCGGGAGACTCCTTGCCCGAAGGTGAGTACAAGCTCGACATTGGCTTCACTACCAAGGAAGCCGGCAAACTTGCTTTCGATGTAACAGACGCCCTTTGATCCAGGATATACGGATATGCAGAGGGTTGCGTTCCTCTGCATTCCAGGATTCTTGCGTATCTTCTGCTAGGATTTCCTTTTGAGCGCTATAACGACAACTACTACCACGATTCCCACTGCACCAATTATCAGAAGAGGAAGAGTGGGATCTAATGGCGGGGGCGGTGATATGGTTGTGGTGCCAGGAGCTCTGAACATATACTGCTCGTGAGCCCACACGCCGTCAGAACCCTGAGCGTACACGTCAAGCGTGTGGTACCCAGGCCCTTCCGGAAGACCGGTTAGAGTTGTGCTATTTGAAGCAGAGTCCCAAGAGTAGTAGGTCTGTAGTGGTGGTTCGCTGTAAAGGATTTCAGGCATCGAACCAGGCTGCTTGACGCTGGCATTGGGAAATGCCCTCAGTGTAATCTCGATATGACCCGTGTAGGGCAGGTCGTATCGCTCTTCGACCTCGCTATTCACTTTGATTGCTTCGAAGCTCACATGATTCGGGCTCACATGGACTCGAGTGTAGTGGTGGTAGGCTTCTTTCCACCATGTGCTATAGAGTGGAGCTCCTGCACCTCCAGTTGTGATATGAACAACCCCGTTCACTGTTATCCTGATGAAAACATGATCATGCGCATTGAATACAGCAGTGACATTCTGCTCTTCAAAGAACTGCTGCAATGCATCTCGTTCACTTTTTACGGTGTCAACTCCATTGTCAATATGGAAGACCGGATAGAAGGGGCGATGAAGCATTACAAACTTCAGGGGGCTATCATCGTTTGTTAGGTCGTCTATGAGCCAATCATATTGCTCACCAACGAATCTACCCCAGTAGTCAGTCTCCTCTGTATCAAGGGAGACAAAGTGAACTCCGGCATAATCGAATGAGTAGTAAGTTCTTGGTTCAGCAGGTAATTCGAACGCATCCAAGTAGTACTCTAGAATTCGTGGACCTTCCTGTCCTTCATCATGATTACCTAGCACGGTATAGACCGGTGCATAATGTCCCAGCATGTCAGTAATGTTAGTCACTTCCGCCCATTTCTCAAGCGCCAACTCATGGTCTGTCGGAACCTCATATAGGAAATCACCTGGCATAAGAATCAAATGCGGCTCTTCTGCAGCAACCAATTCAGCTAGTTGATGCGTAATCTCAGGTATGGGTTCATCCCTAGTGCCAGGTCTTGTATCTCCGTAAACAATCATCTTGAAAGGAGCGCCGTCGGCCGGCGCAGTCAAGAAGTGGTATATCTCACTCTCGGTGCCATTGGACACTACTTGATACCAGTACTTCGTGTCAATCTCGAGACTCTCCAAAGTGATACGATGGTCAGTGTCAAGAGTGGAGTTTGTTTCGGATTCCATGACGCTCTCATTTAAGCCGTATCTAACAGTTGCATCTGTCGTTTCGTTCGTCCGCCAGAATATCATGGCCGAGTGATTTGTGACGAAATTCACAGTTGGCCCCCTTATGAAGAATTGATCCTCAGCTGGAATAACCTTCGATGCGACGGCCACTTCACTTGCTAGTGTAGTCGGACCTGCAACCCAGGCAAACAAGGGCATCACAATCAAAGAGATGATGACGGCATAGCCTAACAGCTTTCGCATTACGAGCACCAACTAGTCAATACTACTGTCCTGTACTTAAGGAATCGGATTCCTCGACGAGACCCAATAGAGTTTTGAGGTTTCAACACACGAGGCTATTTGGTGGGCAATTTGTACGTAAAGATAAGGACGGATGGAGCCCTAGGAATAGGACGAGGAACCGAAGGCAAGGCTGAGATTGCAATTGGGTACGGCGAGGCACACATGATAGCGGCCGCCCTTGAGAAACTCGCTCAGACTGCACGCAGTTACAGGCAGACTTACAGAAAGACAACAGATGTTGGCGCTGGAAACAAAATCGATTTCGAACGTGCAGATGACGGCAGGATTTCTCTAATCGGCGATGGTCAGCAGTACTACTGTACGGAAGAGGAGATTCGAGAGCTTGCTGAGAAGCTCAAACACTTGCCACCGGTGGAAGTGGCTCCTGCTTCTGACTACGTAGAGAAGGCAGCTCCTAAAGATGGATTCTGTGTCCTCGTCAAGAATGGCGGCAAGCAGATTAAACTAAAACTGCCTGATGCAGCACTCGTCAAGGCTGCTGTCAAATCAAGTCTTGATAGCAGGTTCTTTGAGGAGAATATCAAGATTGGTGACAGAACTCTGGCGATCAACAGGAGCAGCGATCTGAAATGGTCACTCAGTTCTGACAATGAGTCGGTCAGGTTCACTGCGTATGAGGTGGAGGCACTTCTGGCCGGACTTCACAACACAATCCTGGATGTGCTGATGGATGCTGTGAAGTCGAAGGGGTCTGACAAAATCGCAGACATCAGAGTAAAGAGCCAGATTCAACGAATCGAGCAAGAAGCGACAAAGGTACTTGCCGAACATAGTAAAGGTAAGGGGATCATCAAGCAGCTGACAAAGGTGGCCAATCAGATTCTCGGCACCGGCACAGACGCTGATGCAAGAGCACATGATTTTATCCGGCTGTGCAACTACATCCATTCCAAGCTTGAGCCGGAGTTCCTTGAGCCACTATTTGAGATTCTCTCATTTACGCTGGTCACTGACACCTAGTGCTTGTTCAATAATCTCCGCAAGTCTTATGAAACGGGCCAAGTCTAGATTCGTCGAAGAGGAGGCCGCTAGAACGAGCTACTTGGAGCAACTAAGACGCCGTTGGGGACTTAGAGCACCTCGACAGCTTCTCAAAATGTTCAGAAGACACCGAACTTCATTCGAGACCATTCTTGCGAATATCTTCGAGGTACTGGATTCGAATGGAGGGAAGTTTGCCTTTCCCACGGTGGCTGCCGTAGCGAAGATGCGTCCGGAACTTGTGCAAGAGATTGTGAAGGAGGGGTGTGAAGTCGCAAGCCATGGATACAATCACTTGAGATATCCCACGCTGACTCCAGAAGGCCGCCTTGAAGATCTCACTAGAAGTCTCAAGACCTTCAAACAGATGGGAATAAAGATAGACGGATTCAGGGCGCCATATGACAACTACACCGATGACATGCCAGCAATGTTAGAGAAACAGTCTCTGGTTTGGGACGGCGGTTTTGGCTACCGAAGCGAACATCGCGAGAAGGACTACTTCTTCAATCTGGAAATAGAGGGACGCACCTCAGGTGTGACCTATATTCCTCTCAGCATCTGGAGCGATGACAAGATGATTGATGAGATGGGAATGAATCCCGAGGCGGTTTCAAAACGACTCAAACTCGAAGTTGAAAGGACCTCGAAGAATGAGGCGATGGTAATGTTTGACCTTCATCCCATTAGGATTGGACAGCCGGAGTTTGTACACTGTTTGGATGATGTCCTACAACATGCCAATTCACTTGGAGGATGGAGTTCTACACCTGTAGAAGCTGTTAGATACTGGAACAAACACAGAACCTGGAAGTCTGATGCAACATTCTGTCTTCTTCTCACTGGTGACATTGATAACTGGGTTTTCTCAGACTATCTAAGAAGAGTGCTTTGGAAAAGAATGAGCTGAATGGAGACGAGAAAGATGGGGAAAATCATTGGGAGGTTTCTTAGGATACTAGCTTGGCTTGCTCCGTTCTATCAATTCCGTGTGTCTGTACACAGGAAGTGCGGAATCAAGATTGGTAAAGGCGTTTTCATTGGACCCAATGTGATGTTTGATAGTGAACACCCAGAGTACATCGAAATCCAAGACTGGGTGGCAATTGGACCTGGTGCGATAATCATGGCACACGGAGGTGCCAGTGCACTTCACCAGAAACTGAAACTCTACGACCAGCCTCCAAAGAAGATCACAATTGAGAAAGGAGCGTGGATTGCAGCGGGGGCGATAATCCTCCCTGGCGTCACCGTGGGCCAGGGGGCCGTAGTAGCTGCAGGGGCCGTAGTCAGCAGAGATGTACAACCAATGACACTCGTTGTGGGCAACCCAGCGAGGGCTGTGCAAAAGCTAAGCCGGTCAGGCGACTAGGTCAGAGCTTGCTTGCAAGGACCTTCTTGAGATCACCGATAGTCCAGATATCAACGACCTCGTCATCGTCGAAGAAGATATTGAATCTGCTCTCGACCTCACTGATGAGTAGCAGATGCGCCATAGAATCCCACGGTTCGTAGTCCTTCCTCTTCAGGTCATCCGATATCTCGTCTTTGTCAAGCAGAAGGACAAGTGAGACAATCTCAGCAATACGATCGTCTATTTCGGTCATTATCTATTCCTCTCTAACCTCGATCCACTCGGGTATCTCGACTGTCTGCTCATCGAGATTGAGAATCCAAGATGTTACACCAGCCTCATCCGTTGTAGGCATTCCAAATCCATGACGTTCGTACAGATCCGAAGCAGGGGGGTTCTTCTTTGTGGGTATGTATTCACCAATCACGCGAGAGGCTCCAGCGGCTCGCGCATCGGCGATTATTCTCGCCAAGAAAGCGGTCTCGACCGACCGTCCTATTACTCTGCAGCTCATCAAGAACGAATCAATAATCCTGTCACCATTATTTGCTTTCACAATGGCGACGCCTACGACACCCTCGTCTCCGAATTTGTCGGTGACAGCCATGCTGTATACGGTTGAATCCTCCGAATCTCGGAACTGCTGTACTTGAGCGTCTGTATATCTTCTAGTCGTCAAATTGAACTGATTCGTCTTGCCTATCAATTGGACTACCCTAGGTGTGTCAAAGTCGCTGACTGGTTGTATCAGAACCTTGAGATCCAGAGTCTTCAAGAAATCATCAAGTGATCCTGCATCCCTCTCTAATTCAGCACGCTTTCGCTTCCCAACGTACATCTCTCCGCGCGCCATGTCTTCCTTAGTGAGAGACAATACATCAAACACGTCTAGGTTCTCTAAAGTCTGGCGATAGAGTCGGGGATTCTCAGGAAGGTCAACGACCAGAACCTCAGGTAATGTCTGTCTTACCTGCTCCCTTTCCACGGGACTGTCGTCAATGAAGACAATGCTGTCTAGACCAATGTTTATCTCTTCAGCGAGTTCGATCAGATTCGTAGGTTTGTTCTGCCAGTTGATTCTTAGCGCAGCAAAATGCTCCTCACGGAGAACTTGGTAAGGATGTTCTCTGAGCACCTTAATTGCGTCCTCGAAATTGTTCTTGCTGTTGACTGCGAGAATGATTCCGCGGTTGTAGAGACTGAGTAGCACTCTTTGGAAGTCCACATATTCAATACCAGGAGATGTGTTGCCTAGCTTGATACCTTCCATACCATCTTCGCCGATGATTCCTCCCCAGAGTGTGTTGTCAAGGTCAAGTACGATGCACTTCTTGGCCAGACCTCGAATGGCCCGGATGTAGCGCAAGTATCCCTCAGCTACGACGGGTGTGAATTCCTCGCTGAATGGAATCGACCCTCTGTACATTGTATTCCAATTTACGACTCGGTCTTTGCCAAAGGCTGCAGCCGTAGAGTCCAGATCAACAACATGAACCCTATTTGAGGTACGAAACTCTTCAGCAAGAGCTCTGTTTGCGTCCGCGAAGAAGTCTCTGATTCCCAATTGCTGTTTGGAGTCGGCAACTCCTAGAGGAGAGAATACCGGGACGATGAAGTTGTTGACAAGTACCAAGGCAGACGTGCTCTTCTCCAGCTCTTTCGCTACTGCAGAAACAGCTTTGACGATCTCCTTTTGGGAAGACTTCCTTTCCTTGTCATTCATCCTTGGAAAAGATGATAGAAAGAGTTGATCAAGCAGAGACCATGCGTCAACAGCAAGCACGACAACATCCGGGTCCAGCTGACGAAAAGGTGACATTGGATCGAGAGCTTCCTGACGAAATGTGTTGAAGCCCCCAATGAATGTCTGAGGATGCAGGCCCTCCAGTCTAATCATAACATCAAGACAGGCTGCTACTGGTTCCAGTGTTGATGAGCCGATCACAGCCACACGTATCAACTGCGTTTCGTCTTCAGGAGGGGGAATCTCGAGGCGCTCGATCTTCTTGAAGACGCTCCAGTATCCAAGATAGGACGGGTTCTCACGAACGGTTTCGAGAAGGTCTGAGATAGCTTTATCGTTGTCACCCATATGCCTCACTCTCTCTGCAAAAGCTCTAGGACAGCTCTGTCTATCTTCGCCTGAATATCACCCAGTTCTAGTGATCGAGCACGTGGATACGAAACCGCAACTGCAACTGCGTGGGTCGAAGAGAACGATAAACTCACTCTAATCTGATTCCCGTCCGGACCGTCTAACAGCCTCACATTTGGGACTCCTTCAGTGCTCCTGATTATCTCGATACTCGCAATTCTGCCAATGTTATTCAGTTCTAGTGCCTTTGCAACGGCTTCCTTTCCCGCAAACGTAACAGCTAGATGCGGTGCGGGATCCTGAAAGCTGAAACAGTACGAACTCTCAATTCTCGTGAAAACCCTCTGGACAAACGGGGAATCTTCGGTAAGACCTCTGAATCGCTCTATTTCAACGATGTCTGTTCCTATTTGTGCTTCTTCAAGCTCTGAGGTCTCGACCTCGTCACTACACAACTTGACTCGACCGCCCTATCTTCTGGAGTCTCTTATAATGATATGGAAGAACCAATAGGATCAAAGCTTAGAATCCTGCACAAGTTGAGCCGAGGACCACGGATAACGTTCTAGGATTGAGTCCAGAAGAGCCTGAACCTTCCTAACCTCTGAGGTGCCCTGATACGCCAGCAGGAGAACCAACCCGCCCCTCGTACGCTTGAATTTCTGGTACATTGTCTTGCTCGTACTTATCGTGTCACAGACCACCATCACATCAGCCTGCGGGATGTCTAGGTCTCGCTCTCCAACTGGAGACATTACGAGGACTTCGACATCCTCGTTCTCCCGGAACTCCCTCAGAATCTCACCCTTGTCACGAGTCTGGCCTGTGATTGTGATTGTGGATAACCCAGCCCTCGTCAGTGTTTCCTCAATTTGAGCAACCATTTCGAGATACGAGGATAGCACGACCGTCTTTCGATATTGCTTGGCGATCTCAAGGACTCGAAGTGTCTTCAAAGATATCTCGGACAGACTCTTGTGTAGATGAGCTACGTTGAAATATCGTTTCAAATAGTCAGTATGGAACATCCGAAGGAATCTATTGGCGGGCATGGCGTAGACGTACTTCCGGATGAGCAGCAGGCCCGAATAACGGCTCTTCAGTTCATCACTTATTGGTAGTCTTTCAATCATCAAATGTATTCGTCTAACATCTCCTTCCACTAGGTCAAGATTTCCGGATTCATCCAGTTCCTGCAAAATCTCTTGGCGTGTGTTTCGGATTAGCTCGTCCAAGACGACAAGAATCGACCGAATCTTCACATCAGTGACAAGGTTGATTGTGAGGAACGTAGGCTCAATGTGTTCTTCTACATCGGTGCCATAGAGATCTTCCATGGAGATTACTTCAGATTCCGGTATCTGTTCCCTCAATGTGCGAAGCTCGTTTCGTATTTCCAGCTGTTCTTCCGTAAACACCGCATGGTCGTCGCGTAGTGTTCCGCTCATACCGATAATCCACTTCCCTGCAAAGAAACCCAGAATGGTTCGCCATGGAAAGACGACCGTGGTTCTGCCTCCAGTTCTTTTGATTATAGTATCAACTTCGTTGATTAGTATCATATCGTAAGCTTCCAGAAGTGAGGGTTCTTTCTCCACCATCCTAGCCAATATCTGAGGAGTTGCTACAACAACCCTCTTCTCCCGTAATACAATGGGTCGGAGGGGAGACCTTACTCTGGATGATAGCTCTCCAAGGTCATCCTCGAGACCACCATACTCGCTCCTCAGATAGTCCATGGTTTCTGCGAGAGATGATGACGAGTGAACAACTATGATGATTCTCGTCTCAGGAAACCGCTCAGCAACAATCTGATGAGTGATGAATCGTTTCCCCAGTCCGCAATCTAGCTCAAGCAATAGATTAGTGCCAGCCATCGAACTAATCCTGTCAAGGATGTAATTCTGGTATCCCCTTGGGGTGTACTTTGTCTGGGCACTTGGCATTGCATTCACTTGAGATTCTTGGACTCAACCAACCGTGCACTTCATTCGGTCTTAAGAACCTAGAGTATAGGTGGTTCCATAAGGAATCTGACAATCACTTCTAGTCGTCCTCATTGAGGGCGTCTACATGGTCCTCGACATTTCTGATTTGCACTGGGTCCGCCATTCCATGGAAGGTGACCTCGGAAGTCGATTCGACGTCACCCCTTCTCAATGGAGTCGCCCTTCCGCTTACCCATATAGTGCCAGCCTGAATCTTGCGATTCTTTGGAACAACCGAGTTGGCCCCAATGACCGCGTTGTCTCCAATCTCTGCACCAGGCATGATAATCGCGTAACCCCCAACAGTGACATTGTCACCAATCTTGACCTTCTTGAGGTACAGCGAATTGCCTTCAAAGACATGAGCAGATATAATCGCGCCGTAGCCTGTATAGCAATTCCTTCCGATTTCGACTCGCTCTGGTGTGAACACGAGACTATTGCCCAGTACTGTGTCCTTTCCAATCTTGGCCCCAAATTGAACCTGCCTTACCCTACCATCGATATACGGTGCAAAGAGCCAGATGAAGTGTCTTAATAGAGCATAGTAGGTTTCGCGGAACTCGTAGATCAACCATTCATCAGAGTCCCGAGTATAGTAGCCTTCATCGACCATGGGTATCGCCAAACGGGACAACTTGAACATTGCCACCAGGACAGTGAGAAACACAGTGTAGCAGACCAAGCCGATAGGTACGACTAGAATGAGGAACCAGAACTTCTCGTACACAAACTGCGGAAAAGCACCTGCAAATTGGATTTCGACGAAGGCCTGAATGTCTTGGAATGGCCATCCGAAACCATTAATCACGGGGTCGAGATTCTGAAGAGCATAGAAGAACATGAAGACCGGAATGATTGATGCTATCGCCATACTGATTAGAATCGATAGGGCCATGTAGATTCCGTATACTCTGGTCTTGACTTTCAGTTTCCGGCCTCCTATGCCAATGATTTTCCGTCACCGGAATCAGTCGGAATAAGAACCTTCCCGTGCAGTGCTTCCGACGTTTTCTGAAGAATTCTTTGCTTTACGCTTCAGATGGTTCGGACGGACCATCTTCATCTTCAACTGATTTGGCCGGATTGGTAATCGCCTGAATGCTAACCGGGTCCATGTCTTTCCGGGGTATCGCGTTCCCGTTGATCCAAATGGAGTTGGGAGGAATAATGCGGTCCTTGCCAACCACTGTGTTGGCGGCAACAATTGAGTTGTCGCCTATTTCAGTCCCCGCGAAAACCATAGCGTGACCTCCCACGGTCACATTGTTGCCAATCTTCACGGTCTTGATATACAACCTGTCTCCATCATACATGTGCGGACATAGAAGTGAGCCATACCCAACGATGCAATTCTTACCGATTTCCAACCTGTCAGGAGTCAAGACGTGCCCTCCGCCAATGATCGTTCCTCTTCCAATCTTGGCTCCGAAGTAGATGTGTAGAAGTCGTGCATTCAGGAAGGCCGAAAAGAACCAGGTGAAGTGTGAGAAGATGGTATAGTACGATTGGTACATCTCGTAGAAGAGCCATTCACCATTTGCTTTGTAATAGACTCCTTCGTCAAGATGGGGAATCGCCCGCCTGGAAAGGACAAACATGGCGCACAACACTGCAAGAAACATTCCATAGCAGAACAGACCGAGGGGTACAATCAAGACAAAGAACCAGAACCTCTCAAGTGCAATCGCAGGAAGAACGCCTGCGAAAGCACCAGCAAAGAAACTCTGGATATTTGCGAATGGCCAACCGAAGCCTGTTAGAACTGAGTCTAGATTCTCAAATGCTGCCAGGAATACGAAAACCGCTGGCATCGCTGCGATGAAGATACTGAGGAGCATTGACAATGCCATGTAAAGGGCATATGCAATGTACTTAGGCTTCAGCTTCAGACGCTCCTCTAGGGCTCTTAATCGTGGTCAATCGCCAGACTCCATTTTTCAAGGTTTCCGGTACGGGCGGATACGATTTTGTCCTCGCAGAAACAGATATAGAGCCCACCAAATCGAGTCCGTAAGCCGCACTTACCCCTTTGGTGAAAGATATGACCTACGATCTCGCGATTGCCGGAACTGGCCCAGCAGGTTTGATGACCGCTGACCGAGCTTCAGAGAAGGGACTAAGGACAATCGTTCTCGAGAAACGGAACCACGTTACTGATTCCCTAATGGGCGAGCTAGTTACCGACAACGCTCTAAGACTGCTTCGCGTCAAACCTGATTCTGAATTTATCGGCAACAAGTATAGTGAGATCGTGGGAGAGAGCCTAGACACTGGCGCAAACGTAGTAGTCGGTAAGGAGTTGCTAGGTAATGCATACCTTTTCGATGAAGACAAGTGTCAGGAGCTCATGAGAGACCGTGCCGAGGCAAATGGAGCAGAGTTCAAGTATGGAGCACGTGTCAGGTCGGTGATCAAAGAGAATGGCTCAGTTGTAGGGATGAAGTACAAAACCGACGATGAAGTTAGGGCCAAGCTCACTGTCGGTGCTGACGGTGCGTTTAGCAGGGTCTCAGAGACCGCAGGTTTTAGGTCATTTGTCAAGAAATGGCTGCTGAGTTATGGATATCGATGGAAGCTGGAAAACTGCAAGGGCGTTGATCCTAACGTGGCTTACTTTTACGTTGGCAAAGATGTCGGATTGGGCTACCTATGGTTGTACCCGAGGAGTGAGTCCGAGGTCAATCTTGGAATAGGCCGTGTTCCATCTTCAAAGACAAATTGGGATGCGCTTCCGCCCATGCAGGAAGTCTTGAGGAAATACAAGAACAGCCATTCTGAGACAAAGGATGCGACGATTGCTTCGGTAAATGGTGGCGTCGTACCTTGCGCGGGAATAATCCCCCGTTTTACTGATGCTGGCGTGGCTCTTTGCGGAAACAGTGCAGGCCAGGTCTCGTCGATCGTCGGCGGTGGCGTGACAACTTGCTTTCACGCAGGCACTCTTCTGGCCAAGCATGCCGCCAGAGCTATCGAAGAAGATGATGTTTCAAAGAAGAGCATTGAGAAGTATGAGAAGGAGTACAGAAAGACCAAGCTCGCCTACAACATAACCCAGACAGGCAAGGGGATGTGGGCAGTGTCCAAGTTTGCAATGTTCAACGATCCAATTGATGCAGCCGAGGTAGTGCTAGAGTCACTTGATGCAAGGACACTGAATGCTGCGATTCAGGGAAACATGAAAGTGAGTGACATCATGACTCTGCTGACCGACTTCTTGCCCATGGTGATGACAATAGGAAAGGGTTACCTTCGGAGCATAGCAGTGAGTGGGCTCTGAATAGAGAGAATAAGGGGTAACACAGCGGCCCACTCGATTCCCAACTCTCTTGTTCGAACAGTGGTGTACATTGTTCGTGCCCTCATGCTGGAAGAAGACTCGCCCAGCGCGAATGGGCCCATGTGTTACAACGACATCATCGTTGATGTCACTAATAAATCTGTTACCTGCGTTAACATTTATCGAGTTATTGTTTTGTGAATTTTCAATTCTGATTTCAAAATAGATGCAATTCAGAAAAGGAGAGAGTAGGTGAGGGGGGCCGTCACACGCCAGCTAATGCGGGGACCACCCCCTCGCCACCTGTTTTCGCCTAAGCAGAATGCCTGCCCATGCCCAGCACGAGGCTGAGTCAGCACTTCTGTGCGAGAAGCACTTGATACCCGCTCTAATGCAGGAGTGTGTTCAGCACGACAGATATAAGAGTATTGTCGGGCGTTAACAGCACTTAAGTTACTAAATAGCGACAACTAGAGCTCCATTTGGGTTAATTCGGAGTGGATGGCATGGCTAGAGCAAAATCGGTCAACAAGCAGAGAGTATACGGCGCCTTGGCAAAGCTAGGGTTGAAGATGGAAGATGAACAGGAGTCAAGATCAATCAGTCTTCTTCGGACAATACTAAGACTCCAGCAAAATGCAAGAAAGCCACTGATGTTCTCGGAAATCTATGGAGACTTCACAAGAGAGGGAGCTGGGGAAGGTCTCACAAAGGCATGGGTGCACCGCGTACTGAAGAAGCTTGTAGACGCCGGATTCGTTAGAGTCGAGAGCCCCACTGCTCACAGAAAGAGATACACCTCTGATGTCAATTCTATTATGAACGCTCTGGAGAAGCTTCGAAGTGAGAGAATTGAAGGGATTTCGAATCTCATGAAGGATCTTGAAGACGACTTGAGTGAAGTTGAGAAGATCGACCCAGGCGCTCTTGCTCAAGAACTTTTCCGGCAGGTCGCTGGAAGAGAACAACCAATTGGCTCTAGGTCCATCAAGGGCCTAGATGAATGGCACCGCGTGACGGATAGCACAATATTCCAGAAAGCGGAACCAGGAGACATCATACGGACTTCTGTCATGAACATCGGCCCGTTCCTCCAAGGTGTGGAGAAAAGAATAGGAAGAGTCATTGCGGCGGGATCTCGAGGAGTGGATATTCGCTACATGATTCCACCGGCAATCTTCCGCCAGGACGATGAGATTAGAGAGAGGGTCCAACGTGAGTGGCTGGTGAACGCTCTAGGGCAATTTGCGGAGTTGGTGAACAAGGGAATGAGATTCGACGCCAGATTGAATGTAGGGATGGGCAGGTCTTTTGCATTTATCAGCCTGAATGATGAGTGTATAGCGTTGATGATCTCGGAGAACCCGATAATGGGAGCATGGATGACAAGAGACTTCAACCCCCATTTGATTGACAATGCATTAGCGGCATTTGACGAGACTTGGGAGAAATCGAGGTCTATTATTGGGTTGACACCATCTGACCTTGCGAAAATAGGTGCAAGTTCTGAAAGTTATCTTCATTCAATGATAGAGAAAGGTCAAGAGAGGGCAAAGAAGCGGCAAGGGGAAGACGAGGGTGAGAAGTAGATTTGAACAAGGAGGACTTCTCAAGAGCACTTGAGCTAGTAGGCATAAATCTACATGATGGACGTTCTCGCATTCTCCGAGCAATGCTCAGAGCTCAGCCGTCTCTGGGAACTCAAATCAGTTTCAAAGAGATGTATCAACAGCTCGGAAGGGAAGAAGGGGGAAGAGGGATGGCGAGACCCTTGGTGTATCGCTATCTCAAATCACTTGAAAAGGATGGACTAGTCGCCGTTGATAGAAGCGCGTATCGGCACACTTACTCTGTAGGTCTTGAAACTCTCACAAGTGCAATCGAGAACCTTCGCCTGCGCGCTTTGGAGAAATTAAGATTAGAGTTTGAAGCTGAGACGCAGAGACAAGAGGCAGTCGTTATGCCCTCAGCGGCCAGCATCGCTGCGGAGTTTATGATCTTCTTGGTCGGAAAACCAGAGAAACCTATACCAAAAACGGTGACTGGTCTTGAAGACATCCAGAGACTAATCGATACCGAGATTTACGCGACTGCCAAGGAAGGCGATGTTATTCGTGCAACCATGGACTGGATAACACACGACAGAGACGTGGAGAAAGCCAGATACCAAGAAGCCCAAAGGCTGTTGGACATGGGTGTAGAGTACAGGACACTCATTAGACGACCATGGGCCCTTGATACGTCAATTGGCAAAATGCGTCGAAGATTCTATCAGGAGGCAAAGGACAGATACAAAGTCACCTATAGGTTCATGGACAAGAGAGAATGGGCCTACCAGCTTGTCGGAAAGAACCGTGATGGCATTGTATTGGTGGTTTCAGAAGATCCTATTACAGCCATCTGGATACCGAGAAGCACAAACCCGATGATTGTTGATGATGCTTTGGACAGCTTTGACCAGGAGTTTGAGGAGGCACAAGATATGTTGGATGGGAGTCTTGGAGAGGGAGAAACCGAGTATGGAGATTGATAGAGAAGAATTGTGGCGTCATTTTGTCCCTGGATTGAGAACAAGAGAAACACAGGTCCTCCAGGCCATTCTTGAGATTCATCAAAAGCATGCAAGAGCAGCCACCTTTGAGGAGATTCGGGACGCCCTGACGGTTCTACTGGGCCGGAAACCAAGCAGAGTATGGGTGTATAAATGCATCAATGGAATCAGAGATGCCGGATTCCTTGAAGTGATACCTCATCCCACATCGAATCGCTATCTGGCGAACGAAGAGATCATCTCACGAGCAATTCGACAGAAGAGGGAAGCAGTGGTCTCAGATTTCGAGGCGAGGAAGGCTGAGCTGCAGGAACAAATAGGATTCTTAGAGAATCTTGACTCGTACGCTCTCGCCGTCAGAACACTTAGAGCATTGACTGAAGGACGGGGAGACACTTCGGCCAAGATTGTTGAGGGTATCAATAATGTGAGGCAGACCATTATTGATGAGATACTCGAAGTTGCCAAGCCAGGTGATGTGGTCAGAATACACCAAGACATCGAGCCACTGTCAACACTCAGAGGCCCAATGGGACCTGTTGAGATGAAACTTATTGAGATTGCCACAGAGGGAGTAGACGTTAGAGGGTTCATGACGGGAGGGCAACTCAAGGAGAATGAATTCGGAGCACTAGCCAGCTTCTTCAGTAAGGCTGCGAGCAACTTGATAGAAGCTGCTGTAGGTGGGAATCTTCACTTTAGAATGAAACCGGACCTCAGTGCGACTTACAGGATTGTGGCACTTAACAGGGAAAGAATGATTCTAATCATGTCCGAGGGGGCACATCCCGATACGGTCATCTTCATGACTCGAGAGTCAAACCCAAGACTAATAGATGATGCAGTGAATGTGTTCGACTCATTATGGGGAGAGAGTATAGACCTTCTAGCAAGACTTGGTGATATGGTAGCCGACCTGAAAACGTCTCATTAGCTCAAAATATCAACTGAAGCGATTATGACTCTTGGGCATCATTCAGCCAAGTCCTATTTTCTGTCAGTGTCAGGAAGATATCGTCACAGACAGCCTGAAAGATCTCCCATGGACCGTACTCGCCACCTGCAGCATAGGGATGTCCGCCCCCTTTGAATAGCTTCGCAGCCATATCACATAGTACGGATTCGCTACCTCTGCGAAATCCGAGCATACCACCCTGTGTCAGGGTAATCATAAGATCAGCACGAGCTAGTTGCCGCCCTTCTACAGCCAGGTTGGTTTCTTCAGCCATGAACGTACCAATGTCAGTAGTGGTGATGCCCAGCGGTATTTGCACAATCCTGATGAGTCGTTCATGGACCTTCTGGTCGCAATGGTCTTTGAGAGCTCGCTTCATTTTCTTGAGCCGCTCTTTCCTGTAATTCCTTACCTGTTTTTCAAGCAGGTCATCTTTCAGTCGTTTTGCATCATCGTCCCAGACTTCTTCGAGCCCCCCGTTAGCGATAGATGTGAGTAGTGGGCGGAGCGCTTCCGTCATATCGTCTTTTGATGCTATGGCCGCGAATCTTAGAACAGCTAGGGCATCAGCAAGCGCAGTAGCGGCTTCGACCTCACGGAGATTAAAGTCTGTGTCGTGAGCGATACGAGCAAGCTCTGCGCACACCTCATCTCTCGGCATCAGCGTCTTGAACGCGATTTCAGCTGCGCAGAAGTCAGGATTCACTCTGAGAATCGGCTTGTTAGGAAGGGAGACAATCGCTTTCATAGACCGCGTAGCCCAATTATGATGGTCCAGCCATACAATCTTGCAGCCCTGGGAGATGGCTCTTTTCAAACCTGAAGTGACCTGAGGAAGGATATTCTCATCCAGTCCCAAGTCAGTGATGACTATGATCGAATTCTTTCGGCTACCGATCTTCTTGAAGACCACGTCCATTGTGCCATAGTCGGTTAGGATCACATCGAAGTCCATACCTTTGCTCTCTGCGTACCTAGCAACTATCGCTGAGGCACAGAGACCATCGACGTCCTTTTCATGAGATACGGAAAGAATCGAACTGATCTTGGCGGTCTTGGGTTGGCCGCTTTCTGTCATTATGCGGTTGTCTCCAGAATGAGAATAGCCCTTTTAGGCTTCAAATAACGGTATTGGTAAAGCACTATCTAGTCGGCTATAGGCTACAAGCACACTTGTGGTTTGAATATCCACAATACAAATTAATGCTAGGCAGTCTAGGACAATGCATGGTGAGTGTGTTTAGGGGGCCACCAGAGCCATACGAATTGACCTTCAAGCTAGCAGCTCTCGGCGACGCAGCCGTAGGCAAGACGAGCTGCCTGAGACGATACCGAGAGGGAACGTTCGATGCAGACTACACACCCACGTTGGGCGCTCTCTTCTCAAAGATGATGGTAGAGCTTGCTTCGACTTCTGGTCGGAAGATAATGACGCAGCTTGTTTTGTGGGATCTTGCAGGTCAGGAATTGAAAGCAAGCTTGGTAAAGAAATACGTTGCAGGTGCTCGATTGGCGATTATTGTATATGACGTGACCAGACCTCAGACCTTCAAAGATGTCGATTTATGGTATAACATTCTGAAAGAGGCCGAACCTGACGCTACTGTCGCAATCGTTGGTAACAAGGTGGACTTGGTCAAACATGTTCCTACAGAAGAGGCTAAGGCATATGCTGACTCAATTGATGCCTTGTTCTATGAGACCAGCGCCAAGACAGGACATAACATCGAGTGGATGTTTACAGATTTGATTTATCATTTCTTCAAGAAACACGAAGAAATCAAGCTACTCAAACACTAATGCTTGGCTCGTTGACACGTCGATTTGACCGGCCTTTAGTTCTTACAGTAATCCTTTTGCTGTCCCGATGTTTCAGATTCTTCGGATCTACAATGACAGATGACGAAAGAGCAATCTCCACAAGATGCGTTCACGGCAAGGATGTGCGGACAGCAGGACCCGTGGCTACACCGATAGCTCAAACATCTACGTTCGTCTTCGAGGATCAGCAGCAGATCATCGATTCGGTTTCTGGCGTGTCTGGCCGCCACTTGTATACGAGGTGGGGCAACCCTACTACTCATCAGGTCGAACAGAAGATAAGCGCCTTGGAGGGGACCGAAGAGAGCATTGTGTTTGCATCAGGGATGGCAGCAATTACGAGTACGATTCTGGGTCTCGTGAAGAGTGGAGAGATGATTCTTTCCACGGATTCGATCTATGGTGGATCGTTCAATCTCTTTCAGAAGTTGAGCAATGAAATGAGATTCGGGATAGACTTTGTGGACTGTGATGATTTTGTGGATAGAATCAAAGACTCAAATGGGTCCTACAAGCTATGCTACTTCGAGAGCCCCACCAATCCGACTCTGAAAGTAGTTGACATCAAGGCAGTCGCTGAGGCGTCTCGTTCGACTGGCACAATCAGTGTGATAGATAGCACGTTTGGGACGCCCATAAATCAGCAACCACATCGCATGGGTATTGATGTCGTAATGCACAGTGCAACAAAGTATCTTGGTGGCCATTCAGATCTCATTGCGGGAACAATCTCCGCGAGCTCAGAACTCATCAAGAGCATCAGAAAGTCATCAAAGCTCTTTGGCGGCACGCCAGATCCATTTGCAGCATTCTTGCTAGATAGAGGTATCAAGACACTTGCAGTTAGAGTCGAGCGGCACAATGAAAATGCAATGTTTCTCGCTTCAAAACTGTCAACAGACAAGAGAGTCAGACAAGTGCACTATCCAGGGCTTCCTAATCATCCCAATCATGATATAGCCAAGTCTCAGATGTCAGGTTTTGGGGGAATGCTGTCAATTGACCTCGATTGCGGCCGTGAGGAAGCGATGACATTCGTTGACTCGCTAAACCTATTTCTCAATGCGGTGTCGCTAGGTGGAGTCGAGAGCCTAGTCAGTATTCCGACACTGACAAGCCACCATGACATCAGTCAGGAGACTCTATCTGAGATGGGTATCTCTGAGTCTACAATCCGGCTATCAGTAGGTATCGAAGATGCCAACGATTTGTACGCGGACATTATGCAGGCACTCGAGAAGATCTTTTGATGATTGGGGTTGACAGTCTGGTCGAAACTGTTTTGAGCCGGCCCAAGATGTTGTTCGACGGCGGACTATCATGATCGAAAGGGGTACCTCCGAAGTTCTAATGAGTGGAAATGAGGCATTTGCCAGAGGTGCCTTGGAGGCAGGGATTGGTTTCTGCGCGTCCTACCCCGGCACACCTTCAACAGAAATCACTACAACTCTTATGAGCTTGGCCAAGATACATGGAGTCTACGTCGAATGGAGTACAAACGAGAAGGTCGCTCTTGAAGCATGTGCGGGGGCATCTTGGGGAGGAATCGCGGCCATCTGCCCAATGAAGTCGCTAGGCCTCAATGTTGCTTCCGACTTCCTCCTTAACCTCAATCTGTCGGGTTCTGGACCTGGCGGACTTGTCATCATTGTATGCGACGACCCCAGAGGACACAGCTCAAGCAATGAGCAGGATTCGAGGTTCTATTCAAAGGCATCGTATCTTCCTCAATTTGAGCCGTCAACATGCCAACAAGCCAAAGACGTTGTTCCCGTCGCCCTGGACATCTCAAGGGAATATCAAATACCGGTCATTGTCAGAAGCACAACTCGGTTAAGCCACTCGAGGGGTATTGTGAAGCTGGAGAAGGTGCCAAAAAGGAAGCATTCCGCCGCGAAAGACATCCCGGATGACCTTTACAACGTCCCCAGTCCTCATCTCAGACATCGGATGCTGTTGGATAAGCTGGGTGACATAGCCATCGAGTTTAGCTCATCACCACTGAACTCAACTACCAAGACCGCAGGGGCGGACACGCTGATCATAGCAACTGGTGTTGCACATAGATACGCCTTGGAGGCCGCATCCCTATTCGACTCAATGTCATTGGAAGTAGCGAACTTGGTGACTTCGAATCCACTTCCTGGCACTCTCCTGAAAGAATGGCTTAGAGGAAAGAAGAGTGTACTCTTCGTTGAAGAGGTGGATCCTTTTGTTGAAGAGCAAGTGCTTACACTCTGCGCCAAGGATGACCTCTCAGCAATTCAGTTCTTTGGCAAGCACGATGGAACAGTCCCGTCACATGGGGAACTCAACACAGATATTGTTGTAGACGCGGTTGCGAGATCTGTCGGTCTGGATGTTGAGCTTCTCGGCGATACGACTCCGAAAACAATCGAAAAAGCGAAGGCGCTTCTCGTACCACGTCCTCCAACGTTCTGCACCGGATGCACGCACAGGAATGTATACTGGGCAATTCGCAAAATCAAGCAGCGACTTAAAGACAAACTAGTTGTTGCGGGAGACATTGGCTGCTATTCACTTGGAGTGTTCTATGAACACGCCATGGACACCATGCAATCGATGGGGTCGGGAATAGGAACAGCCTGCGGTCTCGGACAGCTCCATCGCTTTGGCTTCGAGAGCAAGGTCATCGCTGTTGCAGGGGACTCTACGTTCTACCATGCCTGTATTCCAGCACTGATCAATGCCAAACACAAAGGTGCAGACGTGACATTCATCGTCATGGATAACGCAACTACGGCAATGACTGGATTCCAGCCCCATCCGGGCTCAAGCATTCAAGAGGATGGCATGGTACAGATGTCACTTGACCGGATAGTAGATGCAATCGAACCAGATTTCTTTGCCCGGGGGAATGCTGCAGACATTCCGGATGCGATTGACCTCATCTGGGATGCAGTCCAAAAGGACGGACTCAAAGCCCTCGTTTTTGACAGCATATGTCGGCTGGAAGAACAGCGTCTTGGGGTGGCCTATGAGGACCAAGCCAAGGTGACCGTTGACATTGACAATTGTTGGGGCGAGAAATGCAAGATCTGTGTGGCTCAGTTCTCGTGCCCAGCTCTAGAATGGAATGAGAAAACTGACCATCCGGTAATACTCGAGCATGAATGTATTCGGTGTGGGGCCTGTATTGCAGTCTGCCCACATGATGCCTTGAAGGAGGAGTGACAATGGTGGATAGACCGCTCAACATTCTGATTGCAGGAGTAGGCGGACAAGGAAGCCTGCTTGCCGGAGATGTTCTTGCCACTGCAGCCGTTTCCCATGGCTACAGGCCAGTAGTGGGTCAGACATTTGGTGCTCCGCGAAGAGGGGGCAGTGTACTCACTCACCTTCGGTTCTCGGATATCGATCTGGGACCGTTGATTCCATACGGAAAGGTGGACGTCCTCATTGGACTTGAGCTGATGGAATCACTGAGGGCCGCAATCTCACATTGCGGACTAAAGACTAGAGCAGTCGTCAGTCCAATTCGAGTACATACTGCAGCAACCCTCTCAGGTGAAGAGAAGTATCCTGAAGAGGGAGCTGTCCTTGATTCGCTCGCCAGCATCTGTGGTGAGGTTTATGACCTTGATAGATTGTCGGAGCTGGACAAGGCCCTAGCTTCCCGCTCCCTGAATATGTATTTGGTAGGATTTGCGGCAGGCCTGGCTGAGGAACAGCTACCGAGTAAGAAAGTCAGAAAGGCCATCTCGGATATCGTGTCTCCTCCTGAGCCCAGCCTGGAGTCATTTGACAATGGACTTGCTGCTCTGAAAACGACACGTTCGTACAGGTCGGAAATCTAGATGCCCTTCTTCTTCTCTTCGAGCGTTCTTCGGGCCTCACGCCACATTAGTTCCGCCAGAACAGTGAACATGTCGGCTACTCCCTGACCTGTAAGAGCCGAGCTTTCCATGTACAAGAAGCCCTCGTCTTCAGCCCACTTCTTTGCCTCATCTGACGGTACTGCTCTGTCTGGCAGGTCGACCTTATTTCCAACACAGATACCTGCCACTCGCATGCCAATGGATTCGTCAGCCTCCGAGACCCACTTTATGAGCTCAGCAAAGGAACGTCGCCTCGTCACGTCAAAGACTAGTATAATCCCTGCCGCTCCGCTGTAGTACATCTTACGGACCGCCTTGAATCGGGCTTGGCCTGCTACGTCCCAAGCTTGCAGTTTGATCCCTACTCCATATTCTGATTCAGGAGGCGAAACGTGAGTGAGTTTGACGGCGAATTGAGACCCAATTGTGGTCTTGTAGTCTTTCTCGAAAGCACCCGTGGTGTATCGGTTAACAAGCGCAGTCTTTCCGACGGCACCCTCCCCTATGACCATGACCTTGAACAAGTATGCGTATGTATCTGGAGCGATTCCTGGACGTTGGGGCTTCGCAGGGCGGGCTCTAATCTCTGAAATCATAGTGCTCTCAGGAGATACAACAGTTGGCGCAGCAGGTGTTACAGCCGGCTCTGCAGCAGGCTCTTGAATGTCAAGGATCTCTGCTCCTCCGATTTGCTCTCCAAACAGCTTGTCTAGCAGCGCCTCGGCTTCGCGCAGCTTCGAATCCTCAACTGCAGGAGCCGCGGAGGAGACGGTTGTCTCAACATCTATCGGCTTCGCAGCAGCCTCTGAGGTCTCAGAGGCCGCAGTAAACAGTGCAGAAGACTCCATCTCGGCCGCCTGAAAACCTGGCTGAATGTCCGCAGCTGCAGCTATGGCAGCTCCTTCCTCCACAAGGACGGCAGTTTCAGGTGTAGTAACCTGCCTGACTTCCCCATCTGCCTCTGTCCACATCAACACAATCGGTCTGACGATCACTGAGCCCTGAGCCTTGGGAACCAGTTCGAGCTCCATGGATTTTGTTTCGTGAGGTTCCAAGTCAAACCTAATCTGTTGTGGAGAAATGTCCATGTTGTCCTTCGGGAACCAATACAGCTTGCCAGATACTCCCCTTAATGGTTTGTCAGTCACGTTGACGACCGTCAGTTTTCCTCTCAGATTGGCTCCTGCCGCGGCCTCCCCGAGGACTTCAAACTTGGGGATAATCTGATAGAGACCCTCGATGACTTTGAGGGGGCCATTGGAGACCCCAACCAATACCTCTCTTCTCTCGTCGCCGCCCGCATCACCAACTGCGATTGAAAGGATCTTGTATCCCAAATCCACTTCGGCAATCTGTCTCAATTCTGCCATGTACAGGCTATAGAAGAGAATCTTGTAATCAGAGGTGGCTACGACTATCTCATCCATATGGTCTGAGTTCATCTCGGCCATTCGGACAGATTGTGCATTGACGCCCTCGAGTTTAGCGAACAGGTCGAGCTTGCTTTCTTCATTTCGATATACTCTGATGGAACCGTCGTGAGTTACAACACCAAGTTCCATCTTGCGGTCTCCCAGAATGTCTCCTGCTGCAACCGAAATGACGGGGCTTGGAAGCTCGAGTGCCTCAATTTGCTCTACTGAGTGATCCTTGACTTTGAGCACTCTGAGCGTCCTGTCCCTGTTTCCAGTGACAATCTCTTCGATTTCATCGCCAATTACATCGCAGGTACCAATAGCAAGCGGCATATCGTCCAGTTGATACCGAATGATTTCAGTGCAGTTGTTTTCCGAGTCCATTGAGAGTATTCTCAGTGTTGAATCGCTTCCTCCAGCAATTATCTCGTTTTTGCCATCACCAGTTACATCCGTTACATAGACGGATGTCACGAAGCGATCTATAGCATGTTCTGCAAGAAGCTCGAACGCACCACTCGGTGCAAATCGATAAACTTGGACCGTTCCAGCAGATCCTGCGGTCTCTCCACCCCCAATGCTTCTGCCTACAACGATCTCCATGAGACCATCATTATTGGCATCAGAGATCTTTATCGATAGGATGCTACCATTCACATCTCGTGATGCCAGAAGGCGAATGACCTCCTGGTTGGCGTCATATAGTCTGAGGACTCCATCACGGCCACCCGTGCAGAGTTCTGCGAGTGCGGAGTTCGTGACGTTACCTACATCTATAGCACTCGTACTCAGCTCATCGTCAATCTCGAATAGTATACGAGGAGTTGTCAACATTCAGACCTCTGGACAATGTGGATTCCAATACTGTTTGTTGTCACTAGCGTTATGACTATGGACTCTCACAACTTGGTTATGATTGTTTCACTAGTGCCCTTTTAGTACTTTGTTGGGTTCATCACAATAGTGTCTTCTTAGGGATTACCTTTTATCTGGATGCTTCACGTGCCTCATTGGGTGACATGGATGTCGAAGCTCTCAGTTCGCAATCTGAGAAAATCGTACTCGAATGACGATAATGATGTCACCAGCGTATTGGATGGGCTCTCCTTCGATGTTGGAAAAGGCGAATTCCTGAGCATCGTTGGGCCATCAGGATGTGGCAAAACAACCCTTCTCAAGATTATTGCTGGACTCATGAGTCAAGATAGCGGTGAGGTTCTAATTGATGACATTCCTGTGGGGCTAGACCACCATCAGGTTGGGTTCATATTTCAGGAGGAGAGCCTCTTTCCCTGGCGAACTGTAAGACAGAACATTGAATTTGGTCTAGAATTAGCGAAGTTCAATCTGGATGAGAGGAAGGCCCGATGTGATGAGATGATATCTCTGGTCGGACTCAAGGGACTCGAGGACAACCTTCCGCACGAGATTTCTGGAGGGCAGGCGAGGAGGGTAGAGATGGCACGCAGCCTAGTCACAAAACCCGCAATCCTTGTTTCGGACGAGGGGTTATCCAACCTGGATGCACAGACGAGAAACTTCGTACAGGAAGAGTTCTTGCGGGTCTGGCAGAGTACCGGCTCCACGATCCTCTTCGTATCTCACAATGTTGATGAAGCCGTGTTCATGTCAGACAGAATCTTGGTCATGAGCAATATTCCTTCGAAGATTATAGCCGAGTATGATGTTGAAGTGGATAGGCCCAGAGACCGTGCCAGTCCAGAATGCAGGGCATATCGTTCACAGATTCTAGAAGTTCTACGAGTCGAACAGGAGAAAGCCATGAGTAGACTCGCGGCCTAGATTGATACTTCTTTGCGCCATCTAAGAAGTTGCTTCTCTATATACAGGAACATGTAGCTAATCAGGAAACCAATCAGGCCAATGACAAGCATAGCTGATATCGTCTCTGCAGTTCTGCCTAACTGTTCGGTGACAATGACAAGGTGGCCAAGTCCGATTCCCCCACCAATCATCTCTGCTGCAACAAGACACATCCAACCAATCCCAAAGCCAATACGGAGTCCTGCAAAGACTTCAGGTGCTGCGGAAGGAACCACGATTTTCTGAAGAACCTGAATCTCGCTCGCACCGAAGGTCCTTGCTACATCAAGATGAACAGTGTCGGTTCTTTTGACGCCGGCGGTTGTATTCAGAAGTATCGGGAAGAATGCCCCAATCCAAATTATGAAGACTTGTGATCCCAGGAAGTTTCCTTGGTACATTAGAATCGAAATGGGGATCCAGGCGATGGGTGGAATGGGACGAATTGCCTCAACAACCGGACCCAGGATAGAGTTCACAATCCTGTAGCGACCTATCGCGATTCCGAGGGGCACACCTGTGAGAATAGCTGCAAGGAATCCTAGCGCAACCCGAAACATACTCAGTCCTGTATGTTCCACCATTGTGCGACCCTCTGTGTCTCCTTCAGATACTAGTTTGGCGAAGGCCTCCACAATGTCTAACAGACCTATTGGTGACTGCAGATGGCGACTTGCTACATATGCGACCAGCTGCCATATGACCAAGAGTATGGCGATTGGGGTCAGGACTCTTAGAAGAAACCGTGTGGATCGACGTTCATCATTTCGAAGCCTCTGGAGAAATGATTCGGTTTCGGCTTCTGTTTGTCTTACGGTGGAATCCACATCTTGCGTCATAGCGTCCGCGTGAGCTCGAATGGCATACCTTTTGTCTTTGTCGCTTCTAGTGCTAGCAGCTACATGTAGCAAGAGCATAAGTATCGTCGATGAACATGTCCAGGAAATCATCTACTTCAGACAAGTCCATCTCTACTATATCCTGCTCAATCAGGAACACTAGATACCGTTCAATGCCAGACTTGTTCACGTTGTAGTCGTAGATAATCCGATTGAACGCAGTCTCAACGGTGGTCTCTGCCATACCAAGCCAGTTGATTGCTATATCGAGGGCCAACGAGGGGTTGTTCGCAATCCACTCTGTGGCCTGTCTGTGAATATCGACTACCTTCTGTACGGTCACGGGATCTCCTTCAATGAAATCGTTGGAAGCTGCAAGAACGCAACAAGGATGTCGTGCCCAAATGTCGCCCGACAAGACTAATGGTTCGGCCAGCCCGTCCGCCTGCGCTCTAGCAGGGAATGGTTCCCAGGCGATGAAAGCTGGGGAATCGACGGTAAGGGAGATTGCCATGTCTTGAGGCCTTGACTGCTCCAAGAAGACGTCGTTGACTGTCATGCCTGATTGATTCAGGGCCAATCTAAGCAAGAAGTTCTGCACCGTCGAGGGTCCCGGATGATAGATTGTCTTACCTGCCAGATCTGTTATGTCTGAAATCACCCCTGCGTCATAGAGATCCTTCTTGACCATCAGAGCTGAGCCTTCATAGTTGGCCGCAGCAAGAATAGTGACTTGTATCTGGGAGTTGATACCAAGTGTCAGGGCCGGCGCGGCGCCTAGGTAACCCATGTCAATCTGTCCTGCTTGGAATCCTCGCATCTCCTCAGCACCATTTCCATAGACAACCGTTTCGACTGTGAGGTTGGCTTCCTCAAACATGCCGTTATCCTGTGCTACTTTCAGAGCCAACTGATGGAGATCCTGGGACAGAAAGCCGATTCTGACATCGGGAGCAGCCGGTCGTGGCCAGAAAGCAATTACCGCTACTCCGGAAAAGACAACAATAATGGCGACTACCGCAGCTAATTCCCGATTTTCAAGACTTCGAACCAAGTGAACCGCCAATTCCAATTCCAAGAAACTAGTCTTATAGAGATTGAGATACAGGATTGAGGCGCGATTGCTCAGGACAGAAGTAATATCTAGTATTCTGTTAGGGTCTCAATGTGCGGTTTAGGAGATCATTCACTATCCTAGATACGCAAGAGAAGGAGTGCGATTAGGTTCACGGGTGGTGAGACCTAGGATGTCTTACAATCTTCCTGAAAGTGCAGTCATTGTTCTCGGAAGACTGCTGGATGGACCAAAATCGCCCAGGGAACTAAGTAGAAGTTCTAGGTTGCCTTTGCGAACGGTCTCGTTCGCGCTTCGCAAGCTCATGGAGCTTCGACTCTGCAAGAAAGTTCCCGATTTGCTTGATATGCGCAAAGCCGTATACTGTGTCAACACTAAAAGAATCGCAGAGCTGGAGATACGTTTGGATCAGATCCGTGCGATGGCCCGTCTGTATATGCGGTCTCTGGGACAAGGATAACCGTTTAGGATGCAGGTCGACAACATGGCTCACTTCAGTCCCTACTGTCTACTCTTAATGTCGATGACGTCATGAATGGCGCCTGGTCATCCACTCTTCCCCCACGTGAAAGGCTACTTTGTCCAGCAGATTGATTAGCGAGTCAGCGTATGAACGAGAGTATGACCTTGCGTGACCGAATCCCAGAGCAACTCAGGCTTAGAGATGAGGTAACGTCTGTTCAGATGGATGAGGACGTCGCGGTCTTTCCAACCAGCGAGTATGTCCTATTGGAGATATCACACAAGGTTGGCAAAATCAACGTTTTCAAGATTGCAGGTACTGTAGGAGATCTCGTCAAGAATGACAGACGAATGGTAGCGATTAGAGGCTATGGTTTCAAGGGAATCGGACTCTCTGTCAGAATTGCTCATGAGCTAAAGAAGCGAGAGAAGAGATTCCAATACGTGATGACTTTCGACACCTTCGATGCTGCAGAGGCAGACAGCGACAGTGAGCTGACGAGCGTACAGATAATCGTCATGCCGCCCGAATAGCGGAGAAAACTGGAACAAGGAAAAGATCCCATGTCAAACGAGAGCCCGGAGCAAGAGGATTTTGACGTCGAGTCTGTAGAGGGAGTAATCAGAGTCAAGGTCTCAGAGATTCAATTCCCTGAAGTCTGCCCGGTCTGTCTTGAGGATCCCGAGGATTTGGTGGCCATAACAATTACTCAGACACCCCGAACTGGGAAGAAGGATTCCAACATAAGCAGTGCTTGGACTTCAGGAAGGAAGGAGGTCGATGTAGCTATAGCTGCACTTGAGGCGGCTGCTACATTCTGGGTGCCAGCTTGCATGTCTCATGGCTCTAAATCGGTGAGGACTCAAAGAAAGAGAGCAGTCGCATGGGTGTCCTTCTTTGTCTTCTTCTATCCCATCTTGATATCCATTCTTCTCACTGCAACGGCAATTCATTACAACATGTCGCTTCTTGAGCCGCTCGTGGGACTAGCTCTCAGCTCGGGGCTATTCCTCCTGTTTGTAGGCTATGGGTATTATCCACGTGCTTTGGAAAAGGCAGTCCGCTTCATCGAATTAGACAGGCCCAGCAATAGTATATTCCTTCAGATAAGAGGCACGGAGTATAGGGAGATGTTTCTTGAACTCAACGGTATGAACGCGGATCTTCTCCAATAACACAGGAAGACTTTGAACGTTACATTGAAATGAATAGTATCTCCAGGTAGTTGGGAAAGACCTCAGGAGAAAGAGCAGTGGGCCGGGTGACGAAAACAACTGCATCACTTGCAATCGTTTTGATTCTCATCTTCATGACAGCTCCAGTTAGCCTGCAATACACGAGGTCTCCGGTTCTAGAAGTGCTCACAGGCACCAATCCTACTCTTGCTCAGGAGTACACAGAGAGTCTACCAATAAGGATAGAAGGCAACCTGTTCTTTGCCAACGGGCCTTGGAATGGCTCTGGCACCTCCGTGGATCCATATCTAATCGAAGGACTAATGATTGAGGCGACAGAATCAGCCATTGAAATCTCTGGGACAGATGCTCACTTCGTAATCTCAGACTGTGTGCTGGTTGGCGATTACACAGGCGACTCAGTAGGGATTCTTCTCTCCGATGTGACAAACGGACATATTCGGAACGTGATAGTCGAACACACGAGATACGGCATTCGCATCGCGAGTTCGGTGAACAACACAGTCAGCAACGTTTCAGTGAGTGGAAATTTCATTGGGCTTCAAATCGATCAGAGCAATCGAACATCGGCAGATTGGAACAGACTTTTTGGCAACACTTACGGAATTCATCTAGTCGGCGCTCGCGAATGCAATCTTACTGAGAACGTAATCTACGGCAACGAAGTTGTGGGTATCCTGATGGATGGGGAATCGCAGAATTGCACGGCACTTCGAAACACCATCGGGTGGAATGGGCCGTCAGCGACAACCCCAAGCAACGCCATGGACAATGGTGCATTCAACCTCTGGTACGACGTAAATGAAAGCGCTGGAAACATGTGGTCCGACTACATTGGGGCTGGGCGGTACGAAATTAACGGAACATCAAACTCATTCGATCTCTACCCTGGCTTCTTGACTGATTTCATACAGCCAACTGTAGACTCACCTGAAGACCTGCGTCTCGAAGAGGGAGGGAATCCGGAGTCAATCTTGTGGAATGCGTCCGATGAATATGCTAGAATGTATGAAGTCCTTCTAGACGGAGTTCGTATCATCTCCGACATATGGCGTGGTGGAACAGTGAACGTCACAGCCTTTCCAGAGCGCGTCGGGGCATACAACTACACATTGATTATCCAGGACGCAGTCGGCAATACCGCCATGGATACCGTGTATGTTGTAGTCATTCTACCGATGTTTGGAGGGCTAGGTACGACACAGATTCTCGTGTCTTCTGCCATGAGCGTCCTGGCAGTCATTCTTGTGGTTGTAATAATCAAGAAGATGCGCTAAGGGGAACTCAAATAGCCACCTCCTTGACCCTCGATTTCGAGGAGATAGGCATGATCGTTAAGTGCAGAGTTGCTGTCTTGATTGCCGTTGCTCTGCTGGTGGCTCTTGTTGTTCCTATTTTTGCACTACAGCATGGAACGATCTTCAGCTTTGTACACGATGAGAGCACACGAATCTCTGAAACCCACGTTGACCACGACCCAATCTCGATCGTAGGAAATGTCGACTTCCTGAATCAGGCATTTGCTGAAGGTTGGCCAGGAACAGGGACAGAGAGTGACCCAATCATAATCTCCGGTTTGAGAATCCAGTATTCCGGACACATGTTCCGGGTTATAGACTCAGACCTCCATTTTGAGTTCACGGACAACATTCTGAATGGAATTGACCAAACATGGTGTGGACTATACATTGCAAACTCTTCGAACGGGAAAGTAATCAACAACACAATCTACAATGCGGCTGCAGGAATTCATGTTCTGTGGATCAATGATACAGTCATTACATCAAACAAAGTCTTTGAAAACTCCAATGCCGGAATCGCATTTGAGCGGGCCTGTCATAGGAACAACATTTCATGGAACTCGGTCCATTCGAATTTCTATTTCGGGATTGGTCTTGATTACAACTCCACCGCCAACGTTGTACACAACAATCTGATCACAAACACTCTTGGTAATGGCGTAATGCTCTGGGACGATTCCTATTTGAATCAAATCTACAACAACACAATCTTCGAGAACAATGGCAGTGGCGTGACAATCAGAGGGCATCACCAAAGAGTATACGACAATGTCATTGCGAACAATACACAGGATGGCATTCTAGTCTCTGCATCTTTCTGCCAAATCGAGAACAACACTCTATTGGGAAACTCTCGATCTGGGGTTCACATGTACACATTTTGGGATGACGAAGTAGGGAATGAGATATCCGGCAACTCGATACTCAGCAATGGCAGATATGCAGTGGACATCGGCGCACGCTGTGACAACAACACTGTCGAGTACAACAATATCATCGACAACTGTGAAGGTTCTCAGGTTTGCGACAACGGCCTACACAACGTGATTCGGCACAATTACTGGAACCCCTGGAATGCAACAGACACTGATTTTAATGGAATTGTAGATTACCCATATCTGGCCTTGGGCTCGTCAGAGAACGTTGACTCCTCTCCAGCACTTGAGCCTTTTGATGGACTTCCTACTGACTATGTATTCAGTCCGAATGCTGCTTCAGAAGTCCAGGATTCGGACTCGCAGCCTTACGAAGCGATTTTCGTGGCTTCTGTGGGCATCCTCATTGTTGCCTTAGCAGTCTGGCGTCTTAGGAAAAGAGATTTCTCTTGAGTACGCCACTAAATAAATAAGTCCCGCACTTCGAGCCTCCCTCGTTGCATCTCCGCTGTAGGTGAGATATGATGGCGCTTGATTTCGCGAAAGGTATCACTGAGTTCAGATGGCACGGTCGCGGCGGGCAAGGTGTTGTAACATCCAATCAGATGCTTGGCAAGGCTGCACTTGCCGAGGGAAATTACATTCAGGCTTTTCCAGAGTTTGGACCGGAACGAACCGGAGCCCCCGTTCGAGCCTTCCTGAGAATGAGCAAGAATCCTATCCAGATATACGCCCAGGTCTATTCACCAGACGTTGTAATCTGTATAGACCCGACGTTGCTGGACGTGGTCGACCCAACAAGCGGCCTCAAGGAAGACGGCACTCTTGTTGTCAACACCACGATGAGTCCACAGGAGGTTAGGGACAAGTATGGCTTCAAGACTGGTACTGCTGTCACAGTTGACGCAACCAGAATTGCATTGGAGGTTATGGGACGACCATTCTACAACATGCCAACGATGGCGGCGGCCATAGAGGCCACGAAGGTCGTCAAGATAGAGACCGTCATCGACGCAGTCATGGAGCGATATCCTGGGAAAGTTGGAGAATTGAACAAGACGGCTATTCTGAGAGCCTGTGAGGAGGAGCAAATAGGATGAGCGAGAAGTTTGACGAGATTCCCATGGCAGGGAACATAATCAAGCCAGGAAACGCGGAGGAATACAAGACAGGCGGTTGGCGTGCTGAGAGACCACTCCACACACCAGAGACCTGTCTGTGGGTGAAGAACGGTAGCTGCGGAAGATGCTGGATCTATTGCCCTGACATGTCTGTGGTTCTTACCGAGAAGGACGGCAAGCACTCCCATCAGTTCAACTATGACTACTGCAAGGGTTGCGGCATCTGTGCAAATGAATGCCCGACTGACAGTATCAGAATGGAGGGCGAATAGAGTGACAGAGATTGAAGGACTAACTGGCGACGCTGCTATTGCACACGCTCTGAAGCAGTGTGATGTAGATGTTCTTGCGATGTATCCAATCACACCTCAGACCATCATTGTTGAGGACTACGCACGGTTTGTGGCAAACGGCGAAGTAAACACCAAGCTGATTGCAACGGAATCAGAGCATAGCGCCATGTCTGCATGTGTAGGGGCATCAGCGGCAGGTGCACGAGTTGCCACAGCGACTGCATCAGCGGGTCTTGCTCTGATGTGGGAGATTCTGTACTGTGCAGCCTCCATGCGAATGCCCATCGTACTGACTATTGCGAATCGAGCATTGTCGGCACCAATCAACATTCACAATGACTGGAGCGACACCTACGGAGCCAGAGACAGCGGCTTCATCCAGCTGTACTGTCAGAGCTCTCAGGAGGCATATGACACCACAATCATGGCCTTTCGGATAGGAGAGGACAGCGATGTGCTCCTTCCTGTTATGGTCTGTATTGATGGCTTCATTCTGAGTCACAACGTGGAGAGAGTTGAGATGCTTCCGGACGAGAAGGTACAGAAGTTTGTCGGAGTTAGGAAGCACTACCAGAATCTAGATCCTGCCAACCCAATCACGATGGGCCCCTTGGCATTAACAGACTACTACTTCGAGTTCAAGGAACAGCAGGACAGAGCCATCAAGCGAGTCCCGGAGGTCTACAAGAAAGTGGAGGCCGAGTTCAAGAAGATGACCGGCCGCTCCTATGGTATGTTCGAGGAGTACAAGACTGACGATGCAGACATCATCATCTTCACACACAGCACTCCCGGTGGTACAGCAAAGGTTGTTGCTGACGCCCTGAGAGAGAAGGGTGAGAAAGTAGGAGTTCTGCGGCTCAAGATGTTCAGACCGTTTCCTGCGAAAGAGGTGGCGGAGGCGGTGAAGCATGCAAAGGCTGTGGCAGTCTTCGAGAAGTGCATGTCGTTCGGAGCGGCGGGAAATCCTCTTGCCCTCGAACTTCGGACTGCATTGTATGACCAAGACACGAAGCCTATGGTGACCAATTTTGTGATAGGTCTGGGAGGAAGAGATGTCCCGCCGAGTACGCTGGTTGAAGGTCTTGAGAAGACGAAGGAGTACTTGACAAAAGGAGAGGCTCCTCTCTATGAGACACTGGGGGTGCGGAAATAATGGCAATGAAGCTCAAAGACATGATTGCAAAGGATGAGATTCTCAGCTCCGGTCACAGGATGTGCGCAGGATGCGCCGCGCCGACCGTGGTTAAGCTCATGGGTATGGCTCTGAGAGGACCCACAATAGTCTGCGAAGCGACTGGATGCCTTGAGGTTGCAACCACCATCTATCCGTATACAGCGTGGAAGATTCCATGGATACACGTGGCATTCGAGAATGCAGCAGCCGTAGCATCAGGCATAGTCGAGGGAATAGACGCCATGAGGGAGAAAGGCCGCTGGGAACACGAAACGACCGATGTCATCGCAATCGGAGGAGATGGGGGTACCTTCGACATTGGTTTTGGTGCCATCAGCGGAGCCTTGGAACGAGGTCACAAGTTCGTATATCTCTGCTACGACAATGGCGCCTATCAGAACACAGGCATCCAGAGATCCGGTGCGACATTTCCAGGCCAAGAGACTACAACGTCCTGGGCAGGCAAGGTTGAGCCGGGCAAAAGACAACGCAAGAAACCGCTGGCAGAGATTGTTGCGGCCCACAAGATTCCCTACGTTGCCACTACAACCCCATACCATCATAGGGACTTCATCCAGAAGTTCCAGAAGGCATTGGAGGCAGATGGCCCGGCTTTCATCCATGCATACTCTCCCTGCCCGAGAGGTTGGAGAGTTGAATCATCCAAGAGCATGGAGCTGGCCAAGCTTGCTGTCGAAGTAGGTCTACACCCATTGTTTGAGGTCATTGACGGTGAAGAGTTCATCATGTCAGGCCCAAGTAAACGTCTGAAGGAACTCAAGCCTCTTGATGAATACCTGAAACCTCAGGGACAGTTCAAGCACCTCTTCACACCTCAATGGGAGTACTTCCGAAAGGAGATTCAGGAGCAAGTCAATAGAGACTGGGAACTTCTGAAAAAGAAGTGTGGAATTGAGTAGTACAGCAGTTCAGACTCAGATTCCTGGCTTAAGTAGGACTTAAGGACAATGCCGCCCTTGGCGAGTCGATGACAGAATACTTTCCGTTTGACAAAGACCGACCATTGATCATGGCACACTGGAGCAATCCGTTGGCAGCACCGCAGAATACGCTGGAGGCTTTGAGGAGCGGCGTAGAGGCTGGAGCAGACGTATTGGAAACGGACTTGAGGTTGACTAAGGACAACGAACTAGTTCTCTTTCATGATGATAACATGCTTCAAACATCCGGAATAGATACCACAGTCCGAGACCTTACGCTGGACGAATTCTTGGATACCGACATCTGCAGTGCCACTTCCTATGACGGTGGAGATACCTTCCCTTTCAGTGGATGGGGAGCAAAGGGAGTCTCCCTTAGAGATGCGCTGAGTGAATTCCCGGAGATGGTCTTCAATCTCGACATGAAGGACAGCTTCAAGGAGGTTCCGGACATTCTTACTGATCTAATCAGGGAACTGGGCCGAGAGCAATCCGTGATTGTTGCTAGCTATAACGACGCACAGATTGATCGATTTCGTCATCTGATGCCTTCTGTTCCAACGTCTGCGTGTCCCTCTGAAGTCTCGCGATTTGTCTTTGCTGTCAATATGAGGCTCACGAGAGCGGTTGCCAGAAACCCACAGTATCGAGTCTTCCAAGTTCCACTTGACTACGGAAGGATCAAGGTGCTAGACACCAGATTCGTTGAAGCGGCGCACAAACGAAACATAGCTGTACATGCCTGGACCATCAATGATAGAGAGACAATGGAGCACTTGTTAGATGTAGGTGTTGACGGGATTTTCACCGATGACCCCAAGATGCTAAGAGAGTTGCTCGCGGACAGAGGCTTGTTGACCTAGTGTGGATTAATGCCCCCCAATTATCTTAATATGTATGGAGAAGTGCATTGGTTTAGTTCCCATCTCTGCAAACTGTGAGATGTGGGGCAGCCTACGACCAATGCTGAGGAAATAACGATGGCCTGTCCTGAATTTGACGCAGCGGAGAACAAGTGTGGAGTTGACGGTTTCAAATTCTACACGGGCATGCAGAAACCTTGTGAGACCCCTGGAATTAACAAGGAAAAGTGTCCGCGGTTTGCCATGCAATGAGAATCTGAACATCTGTTGATCAAGCTTGCTTTTCCAACGAAACACTTCGGGCTGAGTGGGGTGCGCGATAATCGCATCCCTCAGTCCATGCTATTACCCTTCTGACATAGTCGAGAGGAATATAGGTCTCCGAGACGCCATCTTGTGTGTTACTATATTCATCAGATTTATATAAACTAGGTTTATCCAAAGACCATGTCTCAGGAGCATGAGGTTCGCCTGGAGAACTTGGAAAAGGTCCACAAAGAGGCCCCTGAAAAAGCGCCGTCTTGCGCCCCATACACAGCGAGGCGGCAGGTTATCGATGACTTTCTTGATCATTTCCAGGCAGCCGGACCAGACGTGTTCACAGCATCCATCAGGACTGGTGTTGTTCTCCTTCTTCTAAAACTCGATGCGGCATGCGTCTGCGAGATACAGTGTGCACTGGATGAGCCTCGTCAACCACTGCTTTCACATCATTTGCGAGAGATGAAGAAAGCAGGATGGTTGAATAGCGAGAGGCGCGGGAGATGGACCTACTACTCTCTGGAAGATAAGAAACGAGAGTCTATGATTCGGCTCATAAAGTTCCTTGGAGCAGAATAACAATGGCAGTAGCATACATGGAACGTTTGGAGCGGTTTCCTGAGACATATGACGAGGCCTTTGACGAAGTCCTTGAAGGAAGAGGAAACCAAATCAGAGAACGCATTCTTGATATGATCAGGCCAGGAATGCGTGTTCTTGATTTGGGCTGTGGTCCCGGCCTCTTGGCAATGGAAGCAGCTAAGAAAGGAGCAACAGTATTCGGAGTCGACGCGAATCCGAGGATGATTGGTCTCGCGAAGATTAGATCTGCGTCCATGGAAAAACCTCCGAACTTCCTTCAAGGTGACATTCTGACCTTAGGAGAAGAAATCGATAGGATTGACATCAATACCGTCGATGCTAGCGACCTTCACCAACAGAAGTTTGACCTGGTTGTCAGCACATTTCTCTTATCAGAGCTCAAGCCAGCTCATCGCAGTGTCTTCATGCACATTGTCAAGACGATGCTCCGTGATGATGGCTTCTTTGCAGTCGCCTCTGAGACCCTTCCCGCGTCCAGATCTGATAGGAAGGAATTCTGGAGGAATCGAAAGGAAGTAGAGGTCGAATCCGGAAAGCGCCTTCTTCCTCCCGTTACTGACTTGGAGAGTCTTGCCACTTCAGTCGGGCTGGTTGTTGATAGCAGTGATAAGTTTGGATCCGAGATCACTTTCATTGTTGGCCGAAAGAACGACTCTGAAGTTTCCAGTGTGTTTCGAACTAGGTCCAGAGCCTATCTTGGGGCGCGGGCAAGAGCGAGAATATGGATAGACCATACGACAGGAGGATGGCGGGGCATTCCAATCGAGCCCGGCCTCTACAAGATTGGTGAACCCACACCAGAAAGTCCGGTAATCGTGACTGCAAACTACGAGTTGACCTACTACACAGTAATGAGAGCTCTAGACAAAGATCAGATAGATGCGTGGGTGATGGTCTGTGACACCAACGGTATCAACGTTTGGTGTGCGGCCAGAGGAGTCCACTTTGATAGCGAAGATGTCATCCACATGATCCGTCTAACAGGTTTGTCAGAGATTGTGAGTCACAGAGAGCTGATCCTGCCACAGCTGGCCGCTGCAGGAATGGACCCTACGATGATTCACAGAAGAAGCGGATTCAGAGTACGATATGGCCCCGTTAGAATCCAAGACCTATCGAGATGGTTCGAGCTAGAAAAGCCAAGGCCCAAGCCAAGAGATATGGCCACAATCACATTTAACTTCAGAGAGAGAATGGAACAGACAGTTGCACATATACCATTCCTTTTTGCGGTCCTTCTGTGGAAACCAATGTTCGCGATACTTGGGATCCTAACATTGGTCAACGTTGGTCTGTTCGTTGGACTGCCATCAGCTTTTGCCACCCTTTATCCTACTACTATGGCTATTCTTCTGCTAATTGGAGAATTCCTTCTAGCACTATTCGGGAATGCAATTGTTCTAGGCGTGGTTTTTCCGGTCTTGCCTTCGAAGGGTAATTCATTCTGGAGAAGAGGAATCGGGTTGGCGGCTATTACAATGCCACTTGCGGCGGCCATCATGCTACTTATCGGTGTTCACTGGACCGAGTTTGTGGTATGGGAGGCAGCTCAGTTTGTAATGGTCACATCTTTGACAATGGACTGGTCAGGAATGACAACAGTGAGCGACCCGAAGGTAATAAGAAGGGAGTATCCGTATATGATATTGACACTCAAGATTGGTGCTGCCTTCATCATCGGATTCAATATACTTGTAGCACTTATGGGATGGTGATGTGAAGTGACAATCGCGGTAGCAGAAACCAAAGAGGGGTTACAGTACAATCCCACGCTGTGCAATCGTTGCGGCATTTGCGTTGAAGTGTGTCCGTTTAATGTCTGGGAAATACCAGAGGAAGGCCCAGCAATTCCTGCAAGATCAGAGGACTGCACGAATTGCACCGCTTGCGCAAAGAATTGTTTGGGTGGCGCCCTATCTGTAACAAACATGGGCTGTGGCTGCGTTTGGAACCAGGGGGCACAACTTCAGGGCAAATGTTCGGACACAGTCGTAGGAAATTTCTCGCCACAGTCAGATAGTGAAACCGACAGCACTTCTTGTTGTGGATAGCACTCTTTGTTCCATCGAAACTGACGTCCACACTGGTCGGAGTCCGTCAACACATCTGTTAAAAGAGAGAACACATAGAGTGCAGTAGGACGTCTATTAGGAGGCGACAGGGATTACTCCGAAAGTTCTATCGAGAAAGCCGTTTGTGTTGATGCTTCAAGATGACTCAGGTGAATTGACCCCGGTCAAGCTTGATCCAGCCCTTGTTTCAAGTGACAACGCAATCATCGTACTTGATGAAATCAATGACACTTGTTGGGTCTTCATTGGGAGGCATGTGAATATGCCGACCCGAATGCATGCTCTCAGAATGGGCAAGTCAGTGGCGAAGTCTGGATACAAGATTGGCGTCACGACAATAGGAATGGGATCAAGTCGTATCGTCGAGATGCTAGAAAAGGACGACAGTGACGCGGATGTTGTAGCAGCCATAGCGGAATTTAGGGATACCCTCTCGGGAAGATGGGCCTTTGACGACAAGGTTCTAGCCTTCCGAGGAGAGGTCGTGGAAGAACCGATCGCAGGCGCTCCTGAGCCAACACCAGCACCAGAACCCGTGGAAGCATATGAGGAACCAACTCTTGTTGCTGAGACAATCGAAGAGGAACCAGAGGTTCCAGCTGAGGTGCCTGCTCCGTCCCCAGAGCCAACAGTTACGCTAGGCGAAAAGAAGCTTGCCTACCTACTCTATTCTGCGGTGAAACACTCTGACCTGATCTATACGGAGAAATTCGAAAGAGATGGGAAGATGGGCGTGAAAGTAGAAGCACCGGGTACAATGGTAATTGAGGTTATCATGGACGGGGACGATCTCAAGGTTGATCCAGCAACCTTCGGTGACAGCGAAATGGCTCAGAGTGTAAAATCTGAGTACGAGACTTGGCTAGGAAAGGTTTGAAGGGACAAGAGATTGGGGCAAGATGTGTATTGTCTTGCCTCACTTTGTTTCTAGCTAGGGTCAGTTTCTTCTGACTCGGTACCAGTATCGATAGACTTCCTCGAATCCTAACTTATTATACAGCCGTAGGGCGGGCTTGTTCTCTGTTTCTACCTGTAGATAGCACTTCGCCGCCCCTCTTCGCCGACCCCATTCAGCTATAGCAGAGTTGATTGACAATGCCACTCCCTGTCTCCTGTAGTTGTCCAATGTAACTAATGAAAAGAGACCAACCCACTCATTCTCGCGAACTCCGAACCCTACACCGACAATCCCGCCGTCCATTGACACACTAGCGAAAACCTTCTCAGGTAGCGTTCTATCCATGATACCCTTCCGCGTCGCAAGACTATGACGATCGAAATTCCCGCCCTTTGCGTAAGCATTCAACCAAGACGGGGTCGGCGCATCTATCAAATCAACTTCATGTTTTCCGCCGTTACTTGCGACCGAGTCGATTGGCGCAGTCTGGATCGAAACGGTCAACCCCAATTCAAATCCAAATGCTTGAACGGTATCATCGAGATTCGATGGCTCGCAAGCCGGGCTCATCTGAAAACGAGGAGGAAGTCCTCGGCTTTCGTAGAATCCTATCACATGTTCTATGGCTTTCGAGGTCTCCATCTTGGGTGATCCGATAGGGAGTGCGCTGTTTGCTCTTCGAGTTATTCCATCGTTTGCTCTCAGAATCCATTCACCAAGGTACTCCAAGTCACGTGCCCGCCAAGCGTTGAATGCGATTCTTTCGAGTTTGGCAATCTCTTTGAGGGGCAACAATTGGCATATACCTCCGTGTCATATCGTCTGAGAGATGCCATGTCACGCTGTAGTCACATTAATGAACCTGACTCCTGCACATTTCTAATGTGACAGGACCATGAGCAGGCTTCGCTGGAACATGATTCTAGGAGAATGGGTTATAGTCACGCCTCATAGAGCTGATAGACCGTTTCAAGACCCAAGCAGGGACTGCCCTTTCTGTCCAGGAAAGGAAGAAACCTCTGGAGATTGGACCGTGCTGACTTTGGATAACAAGTTCCCATCATTGCATCCGGAGCCAGGCATTGTGCCTTTGGACGCTAATGTAGTTTTAGAGGCCCCAGCATATGGTGAATGCAAGGTGATAGTCTATTCTCCCAACCATGAAGCACAAATTGAGAATCTGGATGATGATGAAGTAGGCCGGATTCTTGGTGAATACATACGGGTGTTCAATAGCCTCGATTCGAAGCAGGGGGTAGAATATGTTTACCAATTCGAGAACAGAGGCGAAGCAATTGGAGTGAGTCTGAGTCATCCCCACGCTCAAGTGTACGCACTTCCCTTCGTACCACCTCGAATCAAGAGAGAGCTCGGACAGGTTGAGAAGTGGCTGAAGGAGGACGGGAGCTGCTTATTCTGTCACATGCTCCAGAAAGAGGTCGAAGCGGGACAAAGAGTCGTCGCTGAAACAGACAACTTCGTCACAATCGTTCCGTTTGGTGCAAGACTACCATTTGAGGTGCATATCTATCCAAGAGATCATGTATCCAGTTTGACGGAGCTAGAAGGGGTGCTGCACGAACTTGCATCTGTGATTAGGGATGTCGTTCAGAGATTCTCGAAACTCTTTGACGAAAACTCGTACGTTATGGCGTTTCATACAAGACCCTCTAAAGGTGACTTCTCTCACTGGCACTTCCACATAGAGTTCTACCCGCCTTGGCGAGACCGTTCAAGAATCAAGTACCTGGCAGGTCTAGAGACTGGCACCTGGGTATATACTAATGACACAATCCCCGAGAATGTGGCTCAAGAACTTAGAGAGGCGCTCTAGCTATGCAAGTTCCAGATGGAATGTTGGATGAACTGGAAAGACTACTGGAACAGACGACACCTACGTACTTGGTGTCCAGAGCCCCCGGAAGGATTGAAGTCCTGGGGAATCACGTTGACTATAATGGCGGCATTGTTCTTGCAGCTACAATAAATCGATTTGTATGGTCAGTAGGTGTTCAGACAGAAGAACTCGTTGTGCATTCGATGAACATGAATGAAACCCGCAGAATCCAGAGAGAAAACATCAGCCCGGTGACAGGTCCGGAGTGGCACAGCTATGCGGAAGGGATCTACTGGGCGTTTAAAAGAAGGAACCATGATGTTCTGAATACGACATCCGTCATCTCGGGGGACGTTCCAATTGGATCAGGTCTGAGTTCTTCTGCGGCATTTGAGGTCTCCCTTGCGAATCTTGTCGCCAGATTAAGTGGAATCAATCTCAATCCCAGAGCAATGGCAATGATTGCCTTTGAAGCTGAGCGATTGTACTGCCAGGTTTCTTGTGGGGTAATGGATCAATTTACGTCACAGGTAGGTAAACCCGATTCTCTCCTCGGCATCTTCTGTGCGAATCTGCAAGTCAGACACATTCCATGGCCAAATGACGTTGGACTCGTTATCAGCGATTCAGGAGTCTCGCGTTCTGCGGTAGAATCACTCAATGAGCGAAGGAATGAATGTCAAGCCGCACTACGCCAATTGACAGAAGGAGGATTCGAAATCAATAATCTCTCAGAGATAGGACAACAAGAGCTCAGCGATGTTAATGATCTTCTCTCAGAGAGGCTGTTTAAGCGTGTACGTCATGTGGTAGACGAAAACATGAGAGTTGTGCAGGGGATGACGGCTCTGAGAGAAGGAAACTCGAAGGAATTTGGAAGACTCATGTTCGAGTCCCACGAAAGCTCAAAGAACTTGTACGAGGTGTCTCATGAGAATCTTGACTTGCTGGTCAATATGGCACGAGGTCTACCAGGTGTCCTTGGAAGCAGACTTACTGGTGCAGGATTGGGCGGGAGTACGATTACTATGGTGAAGGCAAGACATCTTGCTGAATTCGTGAAGGAGATCGGGAGTGAATATGAACGAGAGTCTGGTAACCAGCCTTCAGTTTATGCGACTCAAATCCCAGGCGGAATCGTCGTCGAGGAGTGTGGCAAGAAATGAATGATATTGATGGTTTAGTCATAAGTGAGACCCATTGGGATCGCGCATGGTATCGAACGTTTCAGCAATTCAGACTTCGCTTAGTCAGGATGGTGGACAACCTCCTCGACATTCTTGATGAGAATCCGGATTTCAAGCATTTCACATTTGATGGACAGACAATTGTGCTTGAGGACTATCTAGAGGTCAAGCCGCACAATAGAAGAAGGCTGGAGAATCTAATCCAGAGGCAGCGCATACTGGTTGGACCGTGGTACGTGTTACCAGATCTCTTCTTGGTTTCTGGGGAGGCTCTAATTCGGAACCTGTTGATCGGTCACTCTATTGCGTCAGAGTTTGGTCACGTGATGAAAGTTGGTTATGTGCCCGACCCGTTTGGACATGTTGGCCAGATGCCTCAGATAATGTCGCAGTTTGGAATTGATTCATACGTTTTCGCGAGAGGTACAGGAGACGAGGTAGACGATCTTGGCTGCGAGTTTATCTGGCAAGCTTCTGACGGCACGGAGGTACTTGCCCACTGGCTGCCTGAGTCATACGGAAATTCAGCGAACCTGCCCGACGATGTTGATGAAGCTGTCTCAACTCTCGAGTACAATATGTCAATTCTCAGACCTTGGTCAAGAGTAGGCACCTGTCTTCTGATGAATGGGTCGGACCATCTAGAGGCCCAAGCACATCTGCCAGAAGTGATACGAGCTTACAATAAGAAGAACGACAAGAAGATCGCCTTTGGCACTCTGCCCATGTTTGTCGATCGCATGCGAGACAATCGTGAGAAACTGAAGTGCTACAGGGGCGAATTCAGGAAATCCAAGCATCAGAATCTCCTGTCCGGTGTGTACTCTACCCGAATCTACTTGAAACAGACAAATGAGTATAGTCAGCGGCTTCTAGAGAGATTAGTTGAGCCTATTAGCACAATGGCTCACGTAGTTGGAGGACAATATCCTAAACACGAGATACGACAGGCGTGGAAGTACTTGATTCGAAACCACCCCCACGATGACATTTGTGGATGCAGCATCGATCAGGTTCACGATGATATGATGCAAAGATATCGCTGGATCGAAGAGATTGGACAGTATGTCCTCGAACAAGCATTGATGAGTCTTAGTAGTAATCTGTGTGACCCTGGACGGTACATCGTAGCATTCAACCCTGTTCCTAGGCAAAGGTCTGGAGTCGCGATTGCCCAATTCCCCATGTCAGCTGTTAGATTCAGTAGGCTGCCAGCTGTCCAATTGGTAGACCCGTCACTTGTTCCATCGACTCCGCTCGAAGCCGCGAAGAATGAGGTGCACATTGGGTTCCTGCGGGACTATGGACTAGACCTGTCGCCTGATCATACCAGGACAATCACTGTTGGCAACCAGAGTCTCACCGAGTTCGAGTTTGATATCTCAGGTGGTGTTCAGATGTTGCCTATCTTGGAAGAAATCCTCTGTCAGCTATCCACAGCCTATCGAGTCCGCGTCAATGATAACAACGAGGTCGTGGAGATATGGGCAAGAAAACATGATGCTGAGTCCACAACAGAAGGAGAACCCGTCCTGACCGACCTTGATGGAAACGAAATACCTGTTCAAGTAATTCAGAAGGTCGTCTGGTCTGACCCGCGGTCAACAATAACCACGGACAAGGAGGAGTATGTCCAAGTGGCCTTCTGGAATTCAGATACAGAGGGACTTGGACTCAAGAACTACGGTCTGTCCGTTTCGGACAATATGACCCCAATTCAACCACCAGACGTAGTCAAAGCAACGAAGAATAGCATAGAGAATTCACTGGTCAGGATTACAGTAGACAAGAGGGGATTGGTGAATATCGTTGACAAAACCACTGGTGAGGCCTATACAAATCTATTGATGTTCGAAGATTCGGGGGACACTGGTGATGAATACGACTACTGTCCTACCAAGGAGAATCAAGTCATTCGGAGTGCCGGTGACATCCATTCCATCGAGATACTACACACGGGACCTCTTGTCGGAGCAATAAGAATCACAGGAGTGCTTGAGATCCCTGAGGCAATCACGCCTGATGGTGTAAGGAGAACAGCGGAGTTGACTGCGTGTGAATTCTCAAACGAGCTTTGGCTAAATGCAGGCAGTCCCACTGTAGCTGTTTCCACCGAGTTCGCAAATCTCGCCTTTGACCATAGGCTCCGGGTTCTTATACCGACAAACACCAGTGCACAGACGTGTCATGCAGACAGTACCTTTGACATTGTCGAAAGACCCTACGCGTCCAAGCCTGAGAATGACTGGAAACAGCCCACCCAGCCAACTTACCCGATGAGGAGTTACGTATGCATGAGCAACGACAGAAGGGGCCTCACTGTTACTACTAGAGGGTTGATTGAATTCGAAATGTTGGAGGATTCAGGAGGTACAATAGCTCTAACCCTTCTCAGATCAGTGGGATGGTTGGCAAAACCGACATTGGACACAAGACCTTCAGGAGCGGGTCCGAAACTTGAAACGCCGGACGCCCAATGTATCGGCGACCATGTCTTCGAATATGCAATCACCCCTCACATTGGGGGCTGTCTCGATAGCGGGGCAACTTCGGAAAGCGAGGAATATCTGCTCCCCATTATGACTGACCACGTTTGCGTGTCGGATTGCCGTGAGAAGCAAATCGGAAGCCCATCTCTAACTCTTGAGCCAGACACCTTGAGACTCTCAGCACTCAAGATGGCGGAGGACAGCTCTGACTACATTCTGAGAGTCTGGAACATGTCGGACAAAGCTGAGACTGCAACTGTAAGTCTGGGATTCGAAATTGTAGAGGCAATCGGAGCCAAGTTGGATGAGGATATCGATTCCAATGTTGCTGTTACCTTGAAGGATTCTCGGACAATAGAAATGCAAGTCCCATCCAAAAGAGCAGTGACTCTCAGACTAAGAACCGACAAAGCTTGAGGAATTCGACCTTGATAAGTGATGAAGACGCCCTGATGGAAGTTGTCCGCGACTACGCGCCCATTCTCCATTTTCATCCTAATGAGGGATCTCACTGCTGCTATCCTTCAGATGCAGAAGAAATCTATGAGAGATATTCAATGGATTGGTCTTTGTTTGAGGAAGATAGGACCCCCTCTTGCCTCCTTGCGTCCACACCCTGCTACTACGAACTGTGGAATGAAAAGCAGATGCTTCAGATACGCTATTGGTTCTGGTATAGATTCAACAGCTTTCCTGCACCAGGGAAGCGCGGCGACCATTTGGGCGACTGGGAACACATCGAGGTGAGGTTGTACAACGAGCCAGTTGATGAGAGCATTGCGATATGGCTCCTATCTAACCACCTGACGGCAAGGCTAGTATCAAGACCCCAAGGAGTAATACTCGAGGGCTTTGTTTCAGAGACTGCTATTCTGACAGGAAATCACGTACACTCATGGGTTGCATTGGGATCTCATGCCCACTATCCATCCCCATCAAGCAGACCGCAATGTTATGCTAAGTTCTTTTGCGACAAGATTGCTGATGCAGGAGAAAGATGGAAGACATGGACGAATCTTATACCCTTGAGTGAGACCAATTTCGCAGAGTATACTGGAAGATGGGGCGATTCCCGGGCCCCAAGAAGTCCGACTAGCGAATACAACAATCGTTGGAGAAATGCGCCGAATTTAGCACCTCTTCAAACCTGAAATGTCAACGCACGAAGCCTTTAACAGAAAAGATGTGACGTGGACGTGAGCATTATGGTGTTCGCACGGCACCTCACCAAAAAGGAAATCGAGATTCTTCTCCGAATGCAAGATTTCGTGAAGGAAGCCCACGCGGATAGTGATAGTCACGACTACTCACACGTCTTCACGGTTTGCTTGTATTCGATTGGAATCGCGAAGAATGTTCCTGACAAGTGTGACCCGTTCATTGTCATTGCAGGTGCATTGTTGCATGACATAGGAAAGACGAATCGCGTGTTTTCACATATCCATGGTCTGCTTGGAGGAGGATTAGCAGAAGAGTACTTGGAAGGCCTGAGTGTTATGCCGTCTCTAATTGATGCAGTGTCTCAAGTTGTTGTTCGGCACACGCCGACTTCCATGATACCCCCTAGAACCGCTGAAGAGAAGGTTGTCTATGATGCAGACACTCTTGATCGCTTGGGCCTGATGGGGCTATTAAGAGGCTTCGTAGGAAAAGAAGGTAGCATGGAAGGCATTCTCACGAAGTATATGGAAAAACGAAAGGCCGACTACGCGAAGCTTAACTATGATTACAGCAGAGAGATTGGAGACTCCCTCCACAGCGAACTACTGGATTTCGTCTTCATGGTTGAGGACAGGCTGAAAGCACGATTGGCATCAATCGAACACATATTCGAGAAGGAAGGCCTCGTAGCAGGAGGCTCCAAAGCCCGATAACGTTGATGAAGAAGGTGAGAAGAGAGATGTCTTGGAGATTCGAGAATCTTTCCCATGAAGAGATTCTGGGACGGGCACGCGGCCATGTTTTCTCAACTGGCGTAGATGACTCTGCAGACATGTTGTGCAGGGCCAACATGAGCTATGGAATTGCAATGACTCACTGTGTCCAACATGAATTAGGTTTGGAACCAGATGCTACGTTTGTTGGTGCGCCAGATGCAACAGTAACTCGAAACGAGAAGAGATGGAAGAGTGGGTTTGGATACGGAGGTAAGATTTCGTGGGGGCCAGGAGATGAGAAGCTAATAATCCTCAACTCGATGCCTAACGCTTGTGGAATGCTCGTGGGCGAGATGGACAAGCTTCCATCAATGGATATGCTTCTCGAGCGTCTCTCCGATATAATGAGTGAAGAGGATGAAGTCGATGGGATCTCAATGGAGTGGGATTTCGCAATTGGCAACCACTTCATCGATCTCTATCGCTGCAGGCCAATCTCGCCTGATGACGACAGCCATCTTCACTACGCATTCATAATACATGGCTCAGTTCCCGAGCTGAAAGGTGATAATGAAACCAAGTTTGGCTTTGGTCTATACTATCACAAGAGCAAGATCCTGAGAGAGATGGCCGAGGTCATGGAGACTCCGTTCGGGGATGCACATATCTTGACAGGGGATAGCGTGTCCAAGTATATGGAACTGCACAAGTTTGCCGTCGAGCTCAGCCAGAAGAAGAGACTAAGAGCTGCTAAACGCCTTTTCGATGATTTCGTGGAGGTTGCAAATCCGGTACATCAGGGCTTGCTAAGTATGAATAGGATAGCGCTGGGCTGCCAGGACTCGGACCAGAAGACTCCGAAAGGCCTGCTTCCGATTGCTCTTCGTTCGGACTTACCAGCATACCTTGTACGTGGAAAACCGAATCTCAAAGAGGAGACCGTGGAGCATCTTGGTTTCATGAAACGCGCGGAAAAATACGACGTTATGGACAGACTCTTGAACGCAAATATCCTGCCGCATGGTGGCGGTTACCACTTCCCCGCCATTCTTAGCGTCAACAGGGTTGTCGAGGATGGCAGAAAGTCGAGATTCTTTGTATTAGATGTTGCCACTGGTCATGAGACAGAAGAAGTCATCTCGAATCCTAGAGAGCTAGAGTTCACTTATCGTGGCCGTCAGGTGGTCAATCGCTCAGTAAGCCTAGGACTTTGCGACGTTGAGGTGCGACTAATGCCTCGACTAGTCGTGAAAATCTAGACTACGCCTGGATGACAGGCTCATATCCTTTCCTGACCAGGGTATCAACGGCCTCATTTGCCAGGCTCGGGTAGTCTTTGTTGAAATGGGCGCCTCTGGACTCTCTCCTCATTCTTGCCATCCTGATAATGAGTTCTGCAACAGTTGCGATGTTCCTAAGTTCCAGTAGATCGCGAGTGACCTTGAAGTCCCAGTAGAAAGTGCCTATCTCCCTTGCCAGGAAGCCTATTCGATTACGAGCTCGAATCAGCCGCTTGCTAGAACGCACAATTCCGACATAGTTTGCCATCAAGCGACGAATCTCATCCCACATATGGCTGACGACAACCAGTTCGTCAGGATCTGTTGCCGCCCCCGGATCCCAAGGGGGTATCTCAATAGGAGGGCCCAGTCTTTCCAGTTCTGCATCTAATTGTTGTGCAGCATTCAGCGCTGATACTGACGTTTCCAGCAACGAATTTGAGGCAAGCCTATTTGCACCATGAAAACCAGTACAAGCGGTCTCTCCGATTGCGAAAAGACCATTCACATCAGTTCTACCATTGATGTCTGCACGGACCCCACCCATAACATAGTGAGCAGCAGGGACCACCGGAATAGGTTCTTGGGTTATGTCAATTCCTGCCTCCAAGCACTTCTCATAAATGGCAGGGAATCGTTCGACGATGAAGTCCGTATCCTTGAAAGAGATGTCGAGCCAAACATGGTCGGCTCCTGTCTTCTTGAGTTCGTTGTCTATGGCCCGAGCTACAATGTCTCTTGGTGCCAGCTCTGCATCAGGATGATAGTCCGGCATGAACCTTCTACCATCATGACCTTTGAGAATTGCACCTTCACCACGAAGAGCCTCAGTTATGAGGAATGATCTTATCTTGGTGTGGTACAGGAGCGTTGGATGGAATTGGACCATTTCCATGTTGACTATCGATGCTCCAGCCCGATAAGCCATAGCAATTCCATCACCAGTCGCCACGTCCGGATTGCTGGTGTAGAGAAAAACCCGGCCAGTCCCCCCTGTAGCAAGAACTGTAATCCTTGAAGAGAAACGCTCTACATCCCCCATGTTGTCATCAAGCACGTATGCTCCGAACACTTGGTTGTTCCTAACATAGAGATTCACGCCCATATGATTCTCGAACACAGTAATGTTGGGAGCTTCACTGACTCTTTCGGTCAGGGTTTGCTCAATGTCTCGTCCTGTATGGTCCTTTACATGCAAGACCCTTCTCTTGGAATGACCTCCCTCTAGACCAAGATCATACTCGTTGTCGTCCGAATCCTTGCAGAACTTTACTCCAAGATTGGTCAATTCCTGCACAATTCGCGGTCCCGAGGCAACAATACTCTTCACAACATCCGAGTGGCAAAGTCCTGCACCCACGCGTATAGTGTCAGCTACGTGACTGTCGAATGAATCGTTCTCGCCGATGACTGTGGCGATTCCGCCCTGAGCCCTTGATGTTGATGACTCTGTAACTGTACCCTTAGTTATGATATTGACGGACCTGCTTCGCGCAATCTTGAGTGAATAGAGAAGTCCGGCCAATCCACTTCCAATGACAAGGACGTCTGATTCGAAGATCTTTCCGGCCATTGGTGTTCAATCCTTACGAGGATGCATGTTGTTTGCGGCCGCAGGACCATATACAGATTGTGAATTGATCCACATTCTTTGTGTATCAATGCAAACTATCTTTAAATCACACCAGTTGACTCGAACATTCTCCCTCGCAGGTGTCATAGATGGACATAGAAGGAGTCATCATATTCGACTCACATACTGGAGTACCATTATTCTCGAGGCTCAGAGAGAACATCGATCCCTCTCTCTTTTCTAGCTTTATAGCTGCAATCGGCCATTTTTCAAACGAACTCCGCCTTGGGGGCCTATCGTCATTCACAACAGAGGAGAAAGTCATCTTTCTTGCCGCGCGTGAGAAGATAATCACTGCACTTGTCTCACCAAAGAAACCAGAGTATCAGGAAGCGTACTCATTGGCAAAAGAACTTGGAAGACAGTTCGAGAGCCAGAACATCAATGGTGATAGCTTCGACGTCTACCAGCAAGACGAATTCGCTCTCATTGTCGATGACTTCATGAGAAAGATCAAGAATCCGTTTGTGAGCCGAGTTGCAGAGTTCCTTCACACCAACTATGGAGGAAGTGTCTCAATCAAGACCAGAATGATGAAAGTCAATGGCTCCCAAGGAATCATCGATGCTGTTGTCAACTTGGGAATCAAACACACTGCAGAAGACAATGGCAAGAAGAAGAGGGATACTGCAGACCTTGTCTCTGAGAACTTCATCTTTTGCAAGGTAAGTGATGGACGCCTAAGTAGAACTGAGTTGATTGACTTCCTTGACTCTGTCGATGGTTACGGTGTTAGAATAATGAAAGGAGATGAACTCACATTCGTGCCCTACTATCCGTCACGTTCCGTAGTAATCGCGCGTGCGTTTGCTCCTGAAGCAATCGAGTTTCTTGGCAGACTCCCTAACGACGGAAATGGTCCTTATCTGGACGGAACACATGTTTTCTTGGGACATGAGAAACAGTCATCGCGAACGACGAAATGCCCCTTAGATGTCTACGCTTGGAAAGATAGTGAAGAACCAGTGATCCTTTCTGTACAATCCTAGACTCTCGCTCCTAGCGGTGAAATGTAAACACAACTCTCTCAGTGAGTGGGACCACCTTTACGTAGGGAGAGTCCTCTCTTGGGAAACGACCCACGATTCCGGCTCCAAATACTTTGACCAAGGGTATCGAGAAACTCATCGGTACATGAAGGTCAATCTCTTCAGGGAGGTGAGTCATGGAAACCTCCATTTGGTACTGGTTGGCAGAAGCTCCCATCTCGAAGTCCAGAGGGCCAAAATTCGTCGGAATTCTCTTGATCGTGAGACCGGTGCTGGATGTGTACCAATCCTCTGGAATGCCAGGAAGAAGAATCAGACTTGGTCCTTCCTCAACTAGTATCATACCCCTCGCTAGAAGGAAAAGGTCAGCGGCTGCTAGCATACTTGAACCGCTACCGAAGCTTCCACCACCAGATTTTGGATCCACGTACTCGGGAAGAGTGTGATAGTCTGAGAGGTTCTCCAATGCTTTCTCCAGAAGTACTTCGGCATCATACCTTTGCTTCTGTGATACGTAGAAGTGAGCAAGACGCAGTGACAGATGACTGGAGAACCTTTGGGGAGGCCCCTGTAGACGAATTAAGCCGCTGGATATTCCTGTTCTTGCCAACGAAAGCAGATCTGAGATAGAATCGGATTTGGAAAGTTCGGCAACTCCTAGGAGGGCCATATCCGAAAGGAAGTGAAGAGCATCCAACATAGATGTGCTCTTGATTGTTTGACTGTCCAAGGCCGATTTCAGGTCCTTCTCAAAGTAAACAAGGAATCCCACGATGAGTAGAGACTTGTCCGATTCTCCAACATCCTTTAGGAAGTCTCTCGCAAGTTTCAACACCTCAATGCTCCATAACTTGAGTCGAACAAGACGAATGTCATCATGTTCCACAAGTTCGCCCTCCTTGGCTAGTAGTGAATCCTCTGCTGGATTCTTGTCAGTTACTTTCTTAACCTCATCACGTAACTGTCTGATCCATTCAGGCTCAACAGATTTCGGTGACTCTCTTTCCTCTACGTCTCTTATTTCTTCAACCTCTTCTGTTCCCTCTGCTTCTTCTTCCTCTAGTTGCTCTATTTCTTCTACTTCTTTTACCACTACTGGCTCGGGAAATTCTGGTTCAACACGTGTAGCTATTGACTGATACAGGAGAGATAGAATGGGCCGCAATCCTCGAATGAGCATTTCCCTGGCCCAAGATTGGTGGTTTGACAATGTTCCAGAATTAAAACTGCGTAGAATTGTCCACATGAAGGGACTATGGAAAGAAACCCCCAACTCAGCTCCTTTGCTATTCGCCCGCTCATCGATCTCTTGAGCGAGATCCATAGCCAGGTCCGAGCAGCCACTGGTGATCAATGCGTGGAGAACCCGGGCAACCTCATACCAATCTGCCAAATCTGGACTGGCTAGACACTCATTGATGAAGGAGCGTGATTGACTGACAAGGGATGCTTTTGCTTGTGCCAGAGCTTCACTCAGATGGCGCTCAGGCAGTATGCTTGCAAGACCTGGCCCGGAATAATCAAACCATCTCTCAACGCTCTTGTCACGGACAGTCGTTTCGAACTCGAATTGGGGTATTGATTCGTTTGCCTTAGGCGGCGCTATTGGGCAAGTGAAGAAGAACCTTTCAGAGCCGGCCGGAGGAAGTTCAATGGTGAATCTCATAATCGCAGTGCCGAGACCCCTTGGAGTGGAGTATTCCTGGTCCATCCTACCTGCAGACATGGCAGCCGAAAGGAGATTTGGATTGTCCGCAGTTGACATTACTACGGCGGATGGGTTTCTGTCCATGGCGCAGGCCAAGAACCCATTGACATACAGAATGCCTTTCTCCAAGTCGAATTTGAGATTTTCAATTGGCTCCACTCCAGCAACGGACATTGGGCGCACTGCCATATAGAAATCAAAACGCGTCTTCTCGAGTGTGTAGTTTCTCGCTACAATCTCGTTGTATACGACTTCCATATCATCGTCAACAGCATGATAGACGAGACGACGAAATTCTACTGGACCAGACAGAATAGTCATCTCGAAGACCTGATCTTCGGGCGAAAGGAGCTCTAGAACTGCAGACTCTTCCAAGGCAGGAAAGACTGGCCCATTCTCGCTGCTTGGCCAGAATTCGATGGAACCACAGTCAGGAGAAGCCGTCAAGAGACCCTTCTTGTCGGTGATGGCGAAACTCCTGCTGCCCACTCCGCCGACGATTGCCCAGTTGCGATAGCTGATGTTCGGGAATCCTTCTTCCGGCGTCCTTGGTTGTCGATTCCGCTCAATGGTAGTTGTTACCCAATAGGGACGCATCCAGGGCTCGGCACTGACGAATGCCTGCCAGTTCAAGCGACTCTGATAGAAATCGCGCAGAGTTGATATATTCTGAGGTTGTTCATCAGGTGCAGGAATCCGATTTGCCTTGGCCACTCTTCCTAAGCGCTCAATGTATTCGCTTGTGATTCCTGTCGGCATCGGACTTCTCTCTGCGTTTATCAGCCTGTCTCATTCAGAGTTAGACTGAAACGGCTGTCGTATATATGTCCAGTGTGGATAGTTTGCCTATATCCTTAATAGCAGTTGACTGGCCTTCAGTTGTGTTGCGCGCCTAGAAGGGCAGATTTCACATCAATGCAGCACGAAGAAGACTGGAAGTGGACAAGCATGGCCGAGGTCTTTACCAAACCATATGGCAGAATCAGGAATATGGTTGCCAAAGAACTTCGGCTTATTGTCAAGGACAAGGTTGCTCTATTTCTGATCTTCCTGCTTCCTGCTGCGCTTATCGGAATGCTTGCCTGGGTTACTCAGGAGAGCTCACTTGGAGGTGTTGGCCTGGGAGGAGGCTCAGGCGAAGACGATGGATTTGGGAGCACCGATGTGGCCATCGGTCTGATCGATCTTGACACAACGAGAACTTTCGATGGAGATGATCTCTCCGAGGAATTCACTGACGCCCTGGGCAACATAACAGAGGGTCTCGTAATCTACGAAAACGAATCAGATGCATTCCAAGACCTGTATGATAAAGTAATACTAGGATACGTTGTCATTCCCGACGGATTCGAGGCCAATCTCACGATTAACGAACCGACCTACATAGAGATGCACATAGACGCGACAGCACTGATAGAACAGAACACGGTTATGGGTGTAGTACAGGGTGCCGTAATCTCGTTTAGAGCAGGACATCTCTGGATTCGCTCAGAGGTCTTCCCTTTGCTGACAATTGAGTTCGCTCCGGAAGGGGGATACCTTGAGAGCGTGTTTGGAGGATTCATTATCATCTTCTCAAGCTACTTGGGAATTGCTATGACCGCAGCCCAATCCATTGTGGGAGATATTCCGCTGCGCAGAATGCTGCTTACACCAACGAACAGACTTGAAGTGATAGTTGCGAAGGCTCTTGCATACCTCATGATTGGGTTCTTCCAGTCTCTGCTACTGATATCCCTCTGGGTCATAGCGTTCGATCTAAGTCTGAACACGGGGTTTGAAATGCTCATCTTCATAATGAGCTTGACTTCACTCACAGGGTCAGCGACAGGGATACTCATCTCTGCGGTGGCTTCGACGAGGCTACAAGCAAATCAGATGTTCTTGTTCGTTCTGTTTGCCACCCTTATCATGGCGGGTTTCTTCATTGATGTAGGAATACTCGACGAAATCCTGCCGATGAATCAAGGCCTGCAGGTACTGATCGACACGGCCTTCAAGGGACTCACACTAGTTGACGTCTTGGAACCAGTGATGAAGCTAGTTGGGTTTTCGGCATTGGCAATATTGGGTGCTACGTTCATCTTCAGTAAAAAGCCAACTTTGGGTTAGGTGAGAAAAGAATGGTATTTGGAATGGAGGGAAGGCCAGAGGAAGTCACAGAGGCTCCAAGGTTCGTAGAAGAGTCTTTCTTCTCAGGGTCAAGAATCGGTGAGGCTATAGACTGGGCTCTTGCAAGAAGAGACCGAGAGATCCATTGTGACATTCAGGGAGTGCTCATATCAACCGGAAGTGCAGTGAGATTCAGAGGCAGACTTCTCAAAGTGAAGAAGAGCGTACTGGCTCGTCGTATCGCAGTCCTAGTCGAAGAGGATCTGAGAAGAAGAAAGACGGATGAATTGGATATTGTGCTCACCGTTGGTGCAGAGGGCTCCACAAATGCTGATGTTGCTGCAAGCGAGATTACGATGTTGAACTATCTCAAAAGGAATATCGCCGATGACATGTTCTATGATGGTCGCGATCTTCAGCAAGCTGTCAAAGACGTCAGCAAGATGAAAAGCAGTCACCAGATTTCGTGCACTGTTTGGGGCCGAAGAGCATCAGATCGGCTTCCCATAATGATCTCAGGAACGCTGATAGGCTCCTCGTCCATGCCCGCGCCAATCTTGCCTGAAGGCTTCCTGGAGGTCAGAGTTGAGCCTGAGGGTTCTGTTGGAGACCCAAAAATCTTCCTTGTAGCACAGCCTCAGCTACTGATCGGTCCGCGATCCAACCCCAACCTCACCATCATGGCGGAGAAGGTCTACATTCAGCCGTACGCTTGGAGAGAAGCTCCGGCATACCGAGATGTTCTCGAAGCGAGAAACCTCACCGTGACTATCCGTGGAGGAATGAAGCTCATCGAGAATGTGTCTTTCTCAATACAGGAAGGTGAGATGCTAGCGATAATCGGCGAATCAGGTGCAGGTAAATCGATGACAATCAAGTCTCTCATCGGGGACGTTCCTAGCACAGGAGTGGCCAGAATAGCAGGGGTTGATTCAAGGCAGACCAGCAAGGTTCGTTACTTCTTCGGTTACTGTCCGCAAGATCTAAACTACATGTATGAGACCTTCACTCCAATGGAAAACATCATTGCATTCGGAAAACAGTATGACATTCCAGAGTGGCAACTGATAAACAGAGGAAAGCAGTTGCTGAAGGACTTCAATATACTTGACAAGGGCAGCAATTTGACTCGAGAGTTGAGCGGAGGAGAACAAAGGAGGGTCTCAATCGCGATAGCTCTTGTACATAGACCCAAAGTCCTATTGATGGACGAACCTACAAGCGGCCTTGACCCTGACAATAGGAATGAGCTTTGGCATTTCCTAGATTATGTGAATCAGGAGTATGGAACATCGATTGTAGTTGTGACTCACTATCCTGCGGAGGCAGAGTTCTGTGACAAAGTGGCTGTCTACATGAGGGGAAAGAGTCTCGTAGCCTTTGGCAGTCCAGCAAAGCTGAAGGAGTCAATGCCCGCGAGAGGATTCTCTGTTGGCGTTGTCCTCGAAGATGTTGATCCCAGAGCAAGAAAGACTCTGGAGGAGGTCAAGGGCGTTCAGTTTGTCCTGCAGAGAGGTGAGCTTCTCAAAGTCTTCACAGAGGAGCCTTTGGAGGTAATTGCGGAGAGCTGCCTTCAAGCTTTGAAAGACAAAGGAATTGCAGTCAAGATTGTGAAGACCAAAGCAGTAGCTGATATGGTAGACTACTACATAGCAATAACTCGTGGCCTAATAACAGGCACAATCGAAAAGTGACATTGACATGCAAAGACAGGAGAGGAGACGAATGAAGCCACAGAGACTGGCAGCAGCACTAATTATGCTCTTATTTCTCACCAGTCCGTTTCAGTTCGTCAGTCCTGTTGGTGCTCGTGAAGTTCTAGAAGAGGACCACCTGTCCAAGATTGATGATGGATTACTGAATATGACGGACTCATCCGAAGCTGTCGACGTCTTGGTTAAGTATGATTCAGAGGCTGGCGATTTCAAGGCAAAGAATGCTCTTGCATTGGCTGATGAATCAGCTGAGTTCTTGGAGACTTTCGAAGAACTCTGCATGATACGTGCAAAGATGTCAGCCGATGCTCTGGTAGAGGCCACCAAGAGTGATGTCATCAAGAGGGTATGGCTCAACAAGGTCAGCACAATCCCACAAGTGCCAACGACTCACCGAGTTGTTGCGGAAGAGGAATACGCGTCACCTGTGGACACGACAGGTGCTAGAGAACTGTGGGAGCAAGGTTTCAATGGCACAGGCATAATCATTGCAGTCCTTGACACGGGCGTAGATTCATCGCATCCAGATCTGGATGACTTTGATGATGACGCAAACACTACCGACACGAAGGTCCCGGTCTATGCCTCTTTCGTGGAGGCCGATTCTCTGCCTACTGACTCTTCAGGACACGGGACATTTGTTGCTTCTGTCACTGCTGGAACTGGAAACGCTTCAAGCGGGCTCTACGCTGGAATGGCACCTGGTGCTACGATTATCTCGGCGAAGGTAACATTAGGAGGATTGCTTGCACTTTCAAGCTGGATTGTATCAGGTATAGAGTGGGCAAGTAGCAACGGCGCAGACATCATTCTCATTCCTTTCAATTCAATCCTATCCGTCGGAGATGCAGTTGATGATGCAGTGAGAACCGCCACGGAAAAGGGAATTCTAGTTGTTGCTGCAGCAGGTGACGATGGTCCTGACTACCTCTCAATCATGTCTCCCGGAGGTTCTGCGGAGTCGTTCACTGTAGGAGCCTATGATGTTGCGCGTCAAGAAGTTCCCGACTTCTCAGGAAGGGGACCCTCAATAAGCATGACAACAAAGCCTGATGTTGTTGCGCCAGGAGTAGGAATCATCGGCGCGAAATCAACAGGCGGTCTCGGAGGTCTGCTGGGAGGCTTAGGCGGTGCTGGAGTTGATGGTGGCACTGTTGACACAGGAGGGCTTGGGAGCTTGACAGGACTCTTCGGATCAGACTTCGGTGAGAGCGTGGATGAGAACTATACAATAGCTGACACAACTGCTGCGTCAGCAGCGATAACAGCCGGGGCCGCAGCGATTCTTATGCAAGCATTTGACCGAGCCGACCCTATAGTGTTGTCAAACGTGATGAGAGATACGGCAACAAGTCTGGAGTATGGGGCAAACGATGCCGGAGCTGGACTTCTGAATCTTAGGGCTGCTTTTGATTATCTGAGAATCAGACAACTGCCAGGGGAGCCAGTCAATCGGACAACAGGGATGGCACTGATAGCCTTGGGATTCCTTCAGGCTGCCGCGGTCGATGTGTCCTCTATAATGATGATGAGCTCTTTCGGGACGTCGATAGTTGTCCTAGACCAGCGTGGTGAGTCTGACATGAACGTTCACCTCTTGATGGGAATGTTCTCACTTCGCTGGAACAACATGGGCCCGACGAACTTGATGTTTTTTGAAGTCAAACGAGAACTTCATGCGATAACAATGGCCACTTCCGCGGAAGACAACTACAACCGATGGATTGGCGTCCTTTCGTACGATGATGAAGTATATGTGACGCTTCTAGTTGAATCATATAACCTGACTGAGACTGTGCCAGACCCAGTTGTAGGCTTCAGGGTTACGCCGTTCATTCTAAACATAGGAGACCACCCAATTCATAATGTTAGCCTGTTCTTGTCATATTCATTGGACCTGTTCTCAGATGGCGAGTCTGACCACGGAAAATACGACTTGAAGGACGAACAGCTCTTTGCGTACGGGATTTCAGAAGATTTCGGTGATTTCTACTTTGGTCTCAACTCAAGCAGATCCTTGGCAGATTTCGAGGTAGGCAATTCCTCGGATATATCGTCGCATGTCTCGGACGACAACTTGACAGGATCCACTACATTCGATGGCGAAGTGGGACTGGCGATGAAATGGGAATTTGGAATTGTGGACCCATTTGCTCCAGTTAATGTGACAATCACGATGGGTATGGCCGAGAACAGAACCCTACTTGACAAGTCAATAGAGACCCTGTGGGAACTTGAGCCCTCAAGCTACTTCACAGAGACGGGAGACTTCATCGTAGTGGAGGCAGACATTCCCAGACTCTCTAGTGTTGGTGAGACCTATGTTTCGCAGGCAATTATAATGAACGTAGGCGAAAACACCTCCCAGGCAATAGCAGCAATGGCGAACCTACGAGGAGAGGATGACACAGGTGCCGTATATGCCCAATACTTTACTTTCGACGAGATAGAGCCTTTCAATGCGAGGGTGCTAACTGGCGAATGGAGTCCAGTTGAGGAGGGTCTTTTCACTGTCGCATGGGTTGTCTCTGTAGGACTGCCATTCCTGGCAAGTCTATTATCTTCCACGGGTCTCATTACGGGAGACATTACTGGCCTTCTGTCGAACATCTTGCCGATACTGGACGATTTCATTCTTAGAGATGCTTTCGTAAAAACCCCGATAGCATCGGTTTCCGCATTCCCGTCAGTCCTGCCGTATGCGCCGTTCGATATTAGATTTCCCGCCGATTTTGGCATCTATACTATCACCGTGTTCTCAAACATTGGACTAGGGAATCTGACAGTGGAGAAGCATGGAAACGCAAGCGATTGGGGCAATGTGACGTTAACAAAGAGTGACAATGCTAAGGGTTTCTACAATATGTCGTTGTTCTTGCTGGCTCCGCCAATAATGATGGATGGGCTACACACTTGTGACTACGTTGTTGAGACAGAGTATGGATGGACCACCAACATTACTTTCGAACGCGTCATCGAATATCCACGTGCGATGCTGCTTTTTGATACCTCTCATGGCGGCGGATTTGGAGGACTAGGATTTGATGTCGAAGTCGGAGGCTTGGATCTTGGAGGCGAAGTCGGGAATGATACTGACTTCCTGCCTAGTTTTCAGTTAGCGCAAGACGAAGGAGGCACCGGTGACGCACTCGGTGGCTTCGACTTGGGGGGAATGGGTGACCTAGGATCTTTTGACGCGCTGTTTGAATCCCTCAGGATGACAACTTTCTCAGGACTTTCCAATCTCAAGAAGTCCATGGCGGCCAAGGGTCTTGATTTGGTAGAAACGCCTGGTATGCCATTGAGTGCTGATCTCTTGATTCAATTCTCAGCAATCATTATGTTCAATCCAACTGAGGAATTCAATTCTACTGACCGCGAAATCATTGCCAACTTCACATCAAGTGGCGGCAAGCTCATCATTTTTGGTGACGATGAAGATAGAGCGAACTTCACTGTGCTCAACAGTCTACTGAGCATGTACGGATACGAGATGCGAGGTTCACACACTGTTGAAAACACAACGGAAATCATCGTGGACTCGGCACTGGGCGCCGATGTGGAGTGTATGTGGCTTGGTGGAGGGACATACATCATGAATAACCAGTCTCTTGCTGCTGTCACATTGGGAGGAAATCCCGTTGTTTTGATGGACAATTCCCCACCAGAGATCGTGCTGTTTGGCTCATCGAGGATATTCCTAAACGACAACCTGAGGAAATGCAACAACAGCATCCTGCTCAGAAATCTGGAGGAATACTTGCTGCTGAATACAATCACGGCAGAGACTAGCTTGTCCGAGGACACAACACGATACGAGGCTGGACGCAGTGTATTCGTCAACTTGGAATTGACCGACTACAGAGGCGAACCAGTCAACGACCTTTTCGTCGCCATCGCCTATGAGCTGCCTAACGATTCACTGGCCTTCTTCTTCGCCGGGTTTGTTGAGGACGGTTTGTACTCATCTCAGTTTGCACCCAGCTATTGGTCAAGTTCGGGCAGAATCAACGGCATCTTCATCATCATAGCTGAGGAGTATGCGAATCGATTCGCAGGAATAAGTTTTGAGCTTTATGAGCCAGATCCCCCGCTGCCGCCAGAGGAACCTGATGTGGTTCTCACAATGGCCCAGATAGCAATGATTTCTTCAGTAGGAATCTTCTCTTCTCTTATCATTGCCCTCATCGTCAATCGACGGAGAAAGGAGCGAAGGTATCGCATCGTCGAAGTGACAGAACAGCTGACCATTGACATAGACAACTCATTGAATACACTCCTTGCTGCATTGGTCCAGATACAAGAATTAATCCAACGTGAGGACATTGACCGAGTTGAGAAGATTGAGATGCTTAGAGGGCTAATGACTGGACTAGTTCGGGCCCAAGAGATGTTCGAACGTATTAGCGATAAGATAGGAGGCGTATGATGTGAGTAGTCCTGAGGAAAAGGAAATCGACATCATAGACCTCAAGGTAGCTTTTGGCAAGTTCTACGCCTTGAAAGGTGTCTCCTTCTTCGCTAACAAGCGAGAGTTCCTGGGCATAGTCGGGGCTTCTGGCGCAGGAAAGACAACAGTTCTCAGAGTGCTTACCGGTCAGATTCGCCCGACAGACGGCCAAGCGTTTGTCGGCGGATATGACGTAACAAAGAAGAGGAACCTCATCAGCTTGCTGGTTGGATATGTCCCGCAGCTAGAGCATCTTAGTCTCTACTACGACTTCTCAGCAATAGAAAACGCTCAGTTCTTCGGCAGAAACTTTGGACTGAGGCCGAAAGAGATTGAAGAGCGAGCAAGGAACATTCTCACAATCCTCGGTTTTGACGAGGACCTCAAAACAAAGCACGTGAAGAAGCTGTCAGGTGGAGAAAGGAAGAGGGTCTCAATCTGCCTAGGAATGATACACGACCCTCCAGTCCTACTTCTGGACGAGCCCACGACTGGATTGGACGCACATTTACGTCATGAGACCCTGAACTACCTCAAGCAGCTCAACTTCGAGTTGGGCACTACTATGGTTATTATCAGTCACGATCTCGAAATCGTTGACTATTGTACAAGAGTAACACTCCTTGAACACGGGAATGTTAGTCAGTTCGGGACACCCGAGGAGCTCATAGCTTCACTGCCAGGAGAAGGGGAGAGCCTAAGGGTTGTGCTCAAGAGTATGTCCCCGACGTTCCTAGAACGTTTGGCACACATTCCTGGAGTCAAGTACATGGCTCGTGCGGGGCGGAATGCTGTCAAATTGTTTCTGCCAAGCCCTCACGAGAGAATCGTTTCTGTTGTTGAATCACTCAATGTTTTGAATATACCATTTGAAGAGGTGAGCCTCGTGGAGGCGGACTTCTTCGATTACTTTCAGGTCAAGCCGTGGAAGGTCAATGAAATCGGAGGAGATGACCAGTGAAATCATACCAGTTTGGCATTGTGTTGTTGATTGCCTTGGCATTAATGGGGATGCAGACCCCCGTAGGAGAACATACTCCCTATAGCTCTCCATTGGAGATAGGTGAACCAGGCTTCTATATGGCCGACCTTGCTCCGTTCCGAACAGCAATCGTATGGTCAAACATCACCGATTCAGCAATAGTTGATCTCGTTGTTGGCGATCTTGATGCCGATATCAGACACGAGGTTGCTGTCGTCACACAGAACGGCACTTTGTGCCTCTTTGATGACAACAACACCAAACTATGGCAGACGGAACTCGGAGCAACACCACTTGATCTAGAACTGATGCGGGCCGATTCCATAGCGGGTATGGAAATCATCGTGGGAACTGCTGAAGGTATTCTTGTTTACGCAGCCAACGGTACTCTTCTTGCCAATATCTCCTTGGCAGACACAGCCAATTTGGTTGTAGCTGCAGACCTTGACGGGGACACTTTCGATGAGATTGTGGCGGGATGCGAGGATGATCTTGTCTACGCCTACAATCTCTCGGGTGCTCAACTCTGGAATCACACTAGCAACGGACCGATTGTCGCTCTTGCTGCGGCTGACGTCGATATTGATAGCAATGACGAGATAATTGCTGGCTCGTCTGCAGGAAGATTCTCGGTGCTGGAAAGCAATGGGGCCATGATGTTTGAGAAAACTTCAACCTACGCGATTCGGGAAGTGGGCTACGGAGACTTCGAAGGGACAGCGGCACTGGAGGTTTTGTACGGAGATTCGAGCGGAAGAGTGGCTGCGTTCTGGCTTAACACCACACAGATGTTCTCATTCATTCTCGATGATGGTATCTCCTCCATGGTGGTGGGTGACTTTGAGTCAGATGGATCACCCGAGCTTGTTGCAGGAACGGACGGGAGTGAACTTCGAGTCTACAATTCGACTGCAGGGCTGCTTTGGAACGAGTCCCTTACGGGCGCAGTTGTGAGTTTAGACCTGCTGAACATAAATGGTGCCGCTGAACTGCAGGTGCTTGCAGGGGTTGATGGCGGACCACTGACCCTCTTCAATTCCACCGGGTACCAAATCTCCGAGACCGAAGCATTTCTCTTTTCGGGTACGACAGGCGTAGGTGACTTTGATCTCGATTTCAATACGAATGACGAGTTTGTAGCTGGGTCGGACAACGGACAGTTCTTTGTTTACGGTCTCGACCAAGATGGGGACGGACTTGCAGACGCGCGCGAGAATGTGATTGAAGGAACACGGGTTGACCATCCCGATAGCGATGGAGATTCGTTGAGTGATGGAGATGAGGTACTGGTCTATGATACGAATCCTTTGAGTCGTGACTCGGACTCTGACAAGCTTAGCGATTTTGCCGAAGTGATTACTCACGGCACGGATCCAAACGACCCCGATAGTGACTCGGACCTTCTGACGGACTGGCAAGAAATCTACCTCGGGACCAATCCAAATCAAGCAGATTCGGACCTAGACTTGCTGGACGACTATGAAGAGAACAACATCACGATGACTGATCCTACCGAGGTCGATACTGATGAAGATGGTACGAATGATGCCCAAGATGATAATGACGGTGATGGATTAACAAACATCCAAGAGGTCCGTCAGACTGAAACAGATCCTAATGATGTCGACACTGACAACGATATGATATCAGACTACTATGACGATGAGGACAGTGACAACCTCGCCAATTGGAAGGAAATCTCCGTGGGCGCGGACCCGTTGGATCCAGATTCTGACAACGATCTGCTACTCGATGGAGCTGAAGTCAAGATTTGGAAGAGCAGCCCCACGAATCCTGACACAGATGGAGACAATTTGAATGACTGGGAAGAGGTAACAATCGTCCACTCAAGCCCAATCCTTAGTGATACTGACGACGATGGTCTCAATGACTATGATGAGTATGTCGAGCACGGCACAAACGCCACGAATGCTGACACAGATTCAGATGGTCTCGATGATAACGAGGAGATTAACGTTTACTTCACTAATGCAACAAACAGCGACTCGGACGGCGATGGCCTCAGTGACGGGTTAGAAGTCAATACTTGGGAAACTGATCCCAACTCAAATGATACCGACCTCGATGGACTGTCTGACTATGTTGAAGCTATGACCCACGGTACAGACCCTACTTTGAGTGACACGGACAAGGACGGTCTTGACGATGGCGTAGAGATTCTAACTTGGGGTACAAATGCCACAGCAGTGGACACTGACCTAGACGGCATTCGTGACAAGGATGAAGTGAATCTGTATCCTACATTCAATGCTACTAATGCGTACACTTTCAATAATACCATAAACGATTACAACTGGGACTTCGAT
>CP070761.1:2864120-2890905 GCA_020348985.1 Candidatus Thorarchaeota archaeon
TATGAACGCTGCAGGGGGTTCTATGTCACCGGCAGCATCTGCCGAATACGCTACTGGAATGCCCATTTCCCTCAGTTCGCTAGGCATCATCAGTTTGCTAATGGTTGTCTCATGGTGGATCCGACGGCGTAGTAGTGACTCGGGTGGGTCGGCACCGAGGTAACCTGGTTCTTTCCAAAAGTCTTCAACATATGTTGGATCAGTCTTGATTATTTGATCGAATAGTGTGGTTAATACCCCTGTGTAACCGAAAGCAATCATCCTGTAATGGAACCAAGCTCTTGGCGGAAAACCCATCTTAGTCACTTCGGTGAGCGCTGCTCGTTCCTCCTCATTTAGGTCAGCATACATGTCGCCGCTACCACCAGGCTCCACCGCATCCACAATAGCGGGCATCTTATCTTCCAACACGCGCATCGCATGAGCCTGTACGGAGAAGTTGTAGGGTATGCTGATTGGTGTAGCGTGAACAAATGGAACCACACCGTCCCAGACACCGTCTGTGTTCTCTATACAGCTGATGGTCTTGTATGCTCCGCCACTTCCCCCCCAAGCATAGCCGTAGGGGCGATGTTCGCCGTACATTTCGAAGGCCAAGACACGAGAATACTTTGCTACTGCCGCACTGGTCCGATACCCGACAATGGCGGGATCGTCGCCAGTGAACATGTCCATTCTCCCTAGATTTGATATCACAAGATAACCGCCGCTGTCGGCAGCAAAGCCTATCGAGTAGCTTGAGGACTGGGCCGTTGGTGTCTGTGCAGTATACTCATCCCCCGATATCGGTTGGATATACTGGAAGAACCGTCCTTCGTATTGCTCCTTCGGTGGGAAGTAGAACGAGAATCGAGCATCAGTATTCTTGAAGCCGCCATGGACATATCGATGATGTACGGGCTCATCCCTCCACTCGTCAATATCCACATACGGTTCAGTGAAGAGCGGATCTTCTGATTCGGGAGACTCAATTGAGTTCACGATAACTCACCACTATCTTTCGACAGGAATAATGTCAGAGCTCACCCTTTAACCACATGCCATTGTGTTGGCATATAGAAAAAGGTTGTTGAAGAAAAGAATACACTATCGGCGTTTCGCATACACTACCAGAGCGACTAATACCACAGTAGCAATCCCACTTACAACTAGTAATGCCAATGAGGTGTCCAGCGGTATTGGATTTGCTGTAGTATCAGTTGCTGTGGTTGTTACATCCAAAGTCAAGTTCTCCAGATTGAATATGTAGAATCGGTAATGAAGTCTGTTCTCATCCTCCAGAGTGAACGGATTGTCTGTCAACCACTGTTCAGCTATCTGACCCTCGATTGCGTACCCACTCCTATTCTGGAAGATCCTGTTGCGGGGCCAAGTTGACCAAGCATCCTCTGGTACCAGTTCAGGATCGTAGAAGGAGGTGTTTGATTCAACCATAGAGCTTCTGAATGCATTGGTCAGAGCAGTATTGTAGGAATCATCAGTCACATGGACACTGATATTCAGGTTATAATGAGGTTCGGGCAAGGTTGTGTTGACAAAGAGGACCAGATTACGATTAGCTTCAGTCATTAGTGTGAGTTCACTGGCTAGAACAGCTGCATTGGGTATACCTGGTCCAATGATCCAGTCCACCTGCAAATCTAAAGGAGGGGAGCTTGCAGTCCAGTTATCAGACTTCCTAGGTATTGTTGCTTCGCTTGATAATTGCTCACATAAAGAATCAGCATTGTAGAGCACGGACCTCAGTGTATCCATATACCCAGAGATGAGTAGCTCTGGGACTTCTAAGAGGGTGGTCTCAAGGTGTGATAGACTGTCCAGTTGGGTCTGATTCAAGGAGAGACTCTCAAAGTAGGCAATCTCATCCAAGTAACGACCCCAGAGTTGCAGGACCTGTCCATTTCGTATCAGGTCCTCATCCAACTTGTCAAAGACCAGAGCAGTACCGTAATAGCTCATGAGCGAGGGTGTTGTGGCTGCCGAGGCCCATCCGAAAACTGTTGCAAGGTCAGTCTGACCAATGCAATGACAAATCTCATGGATGACTGTAGGTGTCATTGATGCACGTGGGGTGTCAGGATCACCGGCATAGAAATACGAAGTCGGACCGCGACCATTTAGGCTCCAGGAGTCAATCTCAGGATAATCTGAATGAAGGCGGCCAAGGCCGCCAACCGCCATTCCATATTGGACAGCGTAGAGAGTGTATTCTTGTACCAAGACCAGAGAGGGTAGGACCAGGTCATAATCACCATATCTGGGATCACTGGATATTACGTTGTGAATAATCTCATCACAGCGCGTGAGATAGTCCTCATCGACCATAATGCGATTATTAGATGTCTTCTCAGCCATCAAGTCAGCGAACTCTGTGGCGTTGTCGTAGTCAAACCAGTAGAGCTCGGTCTCCCATTCAACTAGAGGAAAGGCTTCATTCAAAGTCTCGTTTATGACATCTGGATGAATGACCCATTCGCTCATGTTTGCATTGTCATAGGTTTCGTCAAGACCATACATAACAATCAAAGGGAGGAATCCTTGGTAAGGGGGTTGAAATCCCTTGACATAGTCAAGTGCGGCAAAACCTCTGAGTGTATCCGTCTCGGTATGAGGTTTCGAGAACCGGGCGGTCATAGTTTCAAAAAGGTGGGCGAGCTGGTCAAGAGCTGCATCTTCTAGGAACTCCTTGTCGTGTTCAGAGACAGGCCACTCATAGACTTCGTCAACCCAGGTATTCACCCACTCCAAAGCTCCAAAATCTAGAAACTGATTTCTGCTCTCCTGAATGTAACCACGAAGTGGGAGTGAATGGGGGACATCGGTGTGTGCCCAGAATGGTTCCCAGATATCATCTGGCGTAATTGTGAATGATTCATAGGTGTACCAGTGTGATGGAGGATCCTCCTCTACTGCGATTGAGACATTGGCTTGGGAGGACAGAGGAATGTTCAAGATACAAGTGAGCAAAAGGAACGCCTTCGCTCGGGTCCACGGTGATGACATTGTACTTCAGCCCACACAATGATTAGGGGTCCATTGCAAGTTGATTCTACCTAATCTGGAGATATAAAGCTCAACAGTCGACAATCGTATAATCACTTCGATTCCTGGTCTGTAGGAGACTCCTAGCTCTGCAAGCTCGCATAGCATCGATTACCCTCTCAGCCTAGATCCAACTCAATGCATACCAAACAGTAAGCACATTGAACAATAGTCCCACAACTATCAGAAATCTGTCATAGTATCCGGGATATGAACGCACCCCTGCGAGATTGAAGAGGAAAAGAAATGCTGCAGAGATGATGTTTAGCCAGCCATTCACAGGATACGGCAGAATTAGGGTAATAGGAATCATAGCAATCGGAATCAGCATCAATACTGCGGCTCCCATCCACATTGCCTGAGTTGCTTCCTCACCGTCCATTTCTCCTGCTACAAAGTCGCCGGCGAATATCCGCATCACATCCCCCAAGAGATAGGTCAGCATTAGAGAAACCCATAGTCCCGAGAGTATTATCTGTACGTCCTCCATGATCAACCACCTTGTAGTGGACACTGCAAAGCGGAATATAATCTCTGCTGAGTGCTCCTAGAGATGGAATAACGGATGGAGTTTCTAGTCGACCCGACATTCCTTCAAGATGGTGTTCACCAATACATCCTCATAATGCTGCTTTTCATCCAGCATTGGATAGTGCCCTGAATCTTCAAAGATAATAAGCCTCTTCCCCTTCTCAGCGTTTAGACCGTTATAGAAATCCTGAACAACAACCATTGGAGTTATCATATCATATTTGCCTTCCATGAAGTATATGGGAACTTCTATCGAATCTATCTCTCTAGTGAAATTGATCTTTGTTATTTCATTCCATAATGCGTATGTGGTGAAATTCCGTCCTCTCCCTAGTATTGTTCTAATTCCTTCCAATAATGAGTATTCGGGAGAAGTCAAATAGGGCAGAATTAGACCAATCATTTTCCTAAAGGAAGGATCTAGCATCATTCCTCCATATCGAACAATATAGTTGGCTTTATCCCATAGTTTCTTGGGGGTATCGTAAGGTGGAGGTCCAATCGCTTTAATCGCAAGTTGATGTCTTACATTGCCTAATCTTTCAGCTTCTTCAATTGCAAAATCATAGGATATTCTCTCGTGTTCATGGTCGTTGATGATTTGCGCTACTCCGACATAGGCATGGATTTTTCCCGGATATCTATGCGCTGTTCTGATTCCGATTAATGTTCCTGATGAATGCGCGACAATGAAAACCTTAGGTATGTCAAATCTAATTCGCAAATGATCAATTAACTCATTACAATCTTCAACTAGTCTGTCCAGGGTCATTGAATCAACTGGGATATTAGAATGAAATGACTTCCCTCCTCCTCGTTGATCCCAATGCACTACTGTGAAGTGCTTTATTAGCTCAGCATCTAATCTTCGGGAACTTGACATACCCACTGATGGTTCGCCAGGGCCACCGTGCAGGAATATCAATACAGGGTTGTTTTGGTCCATACCTCTAATGAATATCCATTGCCTCAATCCTCCTAGTGTAACCTCCTCCAGTGAGCTTATTCCATTCTGTGTCTTTATTCTTGTTGAGTATCTCAAGTATTGCTTATACAGGAACAAGCCAACAAGGAGAAGTAAAAGGACTCCTGGTACACCGATGACTAACAATAGAACGATGTTCATTGCATTTCTCCACTTCACTCAGCAATTATGACTACATTCGCAGTATCTGACAAACTTCTACCTACGCCTATATATAGCCTCCATTAGAAAAGGATGAGTAGGTGAGCTTACTGTGGAAGATATCAAGAAGAAGCTCTCATTACTATGGGTAGCTCGTATGTTGACAAGCATTCAGGGTGATGTTTTACGGTTTTTTGAGCCTGGAATTCTGGAGGATATCATTGCAGGAACTCTAGATATTCCACTGACTGAGGAAATGTTGGCTGTCATGGCCATAATGATGCTGGTTCCAATCTTCATGGTTTTCCTCTCTTTGGAGTTGCCGTACAAAGCGAATCGCTGGGCAAACATCATCGTAGCCATAGTTTTCATCGCTATTGATGGCATCGGATTCATCATACCAAGACCCTTGTATGAAAACATAATGGGAATTGGGTATGTTGTATTCTGTGCACTGATTGTTTGGTATGCATGGAAGTGGACTAAACCAGAATAGTCTACTCAACGGTTACGACGACATTCCCAATCTTCTGTCCTGATTCAACATATCTATGAGCGTCAACCATTTCCTCCAAAGGATAGCTTCTATCAATGACTGATTTGATAGTTCCTGCCTCAAAGAGCTCTGCGAGATATTCTAGATCTTCAATGTTATCACTAGCTGACCCACCTATGTAGGTTCTATTGCTTCTCCATGCCATCAATCGCCCTCGTAGACTTCGTGACACAGTGGGGTAGCCACAGAGATAGATTCCATTCTCTGTGAGTGATTTCGTAACGGACAACCACGCCGCCTTGCCAACAACGTCAAAAATGACATCGTAGGTCTCACCCCTATCCGAGAAGTCCTCCTTCGTGTAGTCTATTACATGATCAGCACCAATGGAGCGTAGCATATCCAACTTCTGCGCACTGTCAACGGCTGTCACTTCGGCTCCCCAGTGTTTGACAAGCTGGACACTGATGGTTCCTATGCTTCCGCCTGCGCCATTGATTAGTACCTTCTGTCCGCCCTGGATGTTTCCTTTTCTAAGGAAGTGTATTGCTGTGATTCCGCCGGTAGGAATAACTGCAACTTCATCGAATGTCAAGTTAGACGGTTTTAGAACAATGGCTCCGTCCCCTAATTCGGGAACACAATTGTACTCGGCATACGCACCCAATCCAAAGCCTGTAGATCCGAATACTTGATCCCCTGGTTTGAACCTTGTTACATCCTCACCAACTGCTTCAATCTCCCCTGCCAGCTCCTGCCCGAGTATTTGCTGCCTTGGCCCCCTGATACCAAAGCCAAGTCGCGCAAGGAGCCATAGCCAGGAAGGAAAATCGAATCTTCTAACTTCGCAGTCTCCCGCCGTGACTGTTGCTCGAATTATTCTGATAAGCACTTCATTGTTTTTTGGAGCAGGTTTGTCTACCTCTTTTAGTTGAAGAACTTCAGGCCGGCCGTATTTGGGACAAACAATCGCTTTCATGAGTTTCGGAGCTCTTTTGGTAGAGAATCGTTTCGTCATCTTAAATCTGGTCGTGGGCAGGTGCTTGGACCAGAAATTAAGGAGACTTCAGGAAAAAGGAGGGAAGGAGACCAAGTCATGGTCTCCCAACTTGAAGCTATTGCTCTTCCATGAGGAGTCCTGGCAGAAGAATTAGCAGTCCCGGAAGGCTCCAGCCCGTCAGCAGCATGATGATGCCGATGATAGTAAACCCGGTTCTGTGGGCCATCGGTTCCTTTCGCCACATGTAAATGACAAGAAGGAAGATGATTTCGGCACCAGCGATAGCGAATATAACGACTGGGATGAATAGTGTATTAGCTTCGAGGAACGCTACGGCTGTCGGATCGGTAATGAAAGACCCTACGTCGAAGAACGTCAACGCCAAATAAAATGCAACTCCTGCGACTATCGTCACTATGATAAATAGGACGATGAAGACCATAGCAAACCACAGTATTCTCTGTGCTGTATCACTTCTCATTCTCTAAACTCTCCCAAGAATAGGGTTCCAAATAGTCTTCCTCGCTAGTGATAAATCCTTCATTTCAATTGTGAAGCAGAATGCAGAATTCCATGACTCTTTTTCGCTCAGGAGCGGGAATCAAGTTAGGTTTCGAACTATCCAGGCTAGTGGCCAACCAATCAGTGCCAAATCAAGGCACTCAATGTGCCATCAAAGTGCTTCAGACGGGCTATGGCCACATCTGCTGATGTGCAATTCGAATTCGTTTCTTATTCCGAATCTCTCTGCATATTTCAGGATAAAGCTACGTCTCCTCCCGTGAGTTGCACCCACGATCATTATTGCCGGAATCACCCAAAACGTGACGATAATAGGCAAGATGAACAGAAACAAGATCGCGGACCAGTGTACTTGACTTCCGTATGTGTCAAGGAAGTCGAAAGTAAACTCGTATAAAGCAAGAATGACTCCGATTCCTGCATAGCCCTTCAGAAGTGCCAAGTACCACTTGCCAATGGCCTGAATGTCAGTCGACCCATATTTGCTCATCATAACAATCCCAGATTCATCGATGATCCAAGCAGCGGAGAACAACGCAAAAGCAGGGGCTTGCAGGAACGCACCCAAAATGAAGAACAGAAAGATGATGCTATTCCAGGCAAGATAGTAGTCTTGAAGCAGTGCAATGTTCATTATTGTTGGATTGAATATCAGACTCAATGCGAAATTCGTCGCCATTATGGCCGGAAAGAACCCCATGAACATGCCATGAGATTTCTCCATTTCGTGTTGCTCTTGGATTGCGAACAGGTGGTTTCTCCCCATGTACTTCTTGTAGACCCAAAGGAAGATGGGAGCAAGAACGAACCCGATCAAGGTTCCAATAATGGCAGACACTGGAAACAGCAGAATTACCCACCCCGCGTTGCTGGTGACGGCAAACAACACCGTCATGGGTATAATCGCAATTATGGATACAAGAAGCGGTCTAGTATACTTCATCTCAGTCACCTACGACAACGACCAATCTTGCTTTTGGCCAGGCATGTAACTGGGTCTTATATTTGTGATGAGAGAATAAGGTATCATACTATTGACAGTCTGATACAACAAGGCGAGAATTCTTCGCTGGCGAGTGCTACTGATTTGCCATGGTTATGACTACTTTTCCTAAGGCGAGTCCTTTCTCAAGGTAGCTGAGAGCTTCGGGAACCTCACTTAGCGGGACGCGTTTGTCTATGACAGGCACTACATCGCCTGAATCAAAAAGCTGCGCTAGGAATTCATAGTCCTCTCTCTTGTGCTGTTTCCATATGTTGATTCCCAGTTTCTTCTTGCCCATTCTCGAAATCAATGGACCCAGGACGAAGGCTTGAAAGATTGCATACCTCGAACCACCAATCAGCTGGTAAATCCCATTGGGACTCATGACACGTCTATAGTCTAGGATGGATCGACGCGCAACCATATCAAGGATAATATCATAGCGCGCTTCACTCCGGGTGCAATCCTCTTTTCTGTAGTCGATTACATGATCTGCACCTAGGGAGCGCACCATATCCAACTTCATTTCACTGTCAACGCCTGTCACTTCAGCGCCGTAGTACTTTGCAATCTGTACAGCGAAGGTGCCCATGCCTCCGCCCGCACCATTGATCAAAACTCTGTCCCCTGGTTGAACCTGTCTCTTCTCGCGAAGACCCTGTAGGGCGACGAGTCCCGAGTGAGGAAGGGTCGCTGCCTGCTCGAATGTCATACTTGCCGATTTGGCCGCAAGTACCTTTTCAGGAGCACACACGTACTCTGCAAAAGCACAATATCCCCCCGGGAAGAGGAGGTCCGCCAGAACTTCATCACCGGGCTGGAATTCCTTGATGTTCCTTCCAACCTCTTCAACCACACCTGCTATGTCGGTGCCAAGAATCTTCTGTTTGGTTCTTCGTGGACCTCCGATTCTGGTTGCCCAAGATCCTCTCATCGCTTCAAAGTCAGCTGCATTTAGTGACGACGCATAGACCTTGACAAGCACCTCACCATCTGTGGGAGAAGGTCTTTCCACATCCTTGTATTGAAGAACTTCAGGACCGCCGTACTTCGGAATCACAATCGCCTTCATCTTGATGCCGACTTGCTCCCGATTCCACAAGTAATAAGTGAACCGTCATACATTCCCTTCTAACCACGGCCAACTTTAGTGAGTGTGATCGCAGCACAATGATAGGATGTTTGCATCGATGAGCAGACAAGAAGACATCTCCAAAACAGAAGCTGAGCTTCAATTCCACGTCCGGCATGTTAGGTGGTTTGTGAATTTTATTGCAGAGCCGAGTCTTGCTGGCGAAGAACTTGATGCAATCTGCTCGAATCTGGCCGGAAATATCGAGAGTGCACTGGTTGAAGATTCTGCAATTGACAAACTGGCTATCGAGGTCGAAGTCAGTTGGGGTCAGGTTGCGGAGATGAATCTGGAAGAGATGACGTGGCTGGGCATCCTTAAGATTCAGACAGATTTGGGTCACGCCCGAATTGACGTCAAAGACATTCAGAATGTATCAATACGTCTGACTAAGGTGTTAATGGAGAATTTTGGAGACCTCAATCAACAAGGTCGTATTATGTTTGACACAGAGTCTCCTCTCTATGTAGTTCTCTCCTCTGACAAAACGAGTCCGGAAGTCGACGCATGGGATACTCAAACCATTCAGCGATACAAGAAGGAGTTGGGACCGTATCTGGCTCTATACAGTGGTCAATGGCCGGACTATAGCGACGAGCTATACAATCGTCGAATTGAGAAGAACCTTTCAAATCGAACAACTGAGCTGCATTTCTATGCAAGGAATAGCGCTTTCATATACATTGAGGGGGAAGGATACGAGAAGTACTGGAACTATGTTGAGGACGTGATGGACCCCCCCCTAGTTCGTGCACGTGGTGTGATCTTTGTGATGTTGAAACTTCAGGAGTTAATCCAACGATTCCATCAAGAGCTTCCTGACCTAAAGATGCAAGATATTTCCATTATCGAAGAAAAACAAGCAGAACTTGAGAAGACAAATCGGTCCCTAATGCAGTTGATTGCGGCAATTCGTCGAGAAAACATGGTTAACATGCGGGCTCATGCTCGGGCACTAAATGACCACCTGGTCGACATATTCCGAATTGAGGAGGTGCTCTCTCATGTCACGAGCGAGCTGAACTACGTCCACGAGTCTGTTCAGTCGGTACATGAGGAAAAGAATCGAGAGATCCAAAAACGCCAGGAACGGCTCTTCCTTTACTTGAGCATCATCCTTGGAGCTTCAGTTGTCACTGAAGCAATCAACATACTGATTGCACCCTATGTAGACACACCAGAGTATCTGATTATACGTTACTCAATGGCGCTATCAATCGTTGCCATATTTTTGTTCATTATGATAAGGATCTTCAAGAAGTAGGGGTCACTCCTGGGTGCTGCTTTAGGCTTTGAGCAAAAGCTTCAGCATTCCTTAGGTCTTCAGCATTGGGTCTAGCCTTGTTCATTCCCCCAAAGAACCTGAGGAAGCTATTGGTGTTGAAGCCGTGACAATTGAATTCGCCAATGATCACGTATCCTTTGGATTGCAGTCTTTCCCTGAGTGGTGTGTGGAATGCGTCGGCATATGTTGTAACTCCACTAGTCGAGAAAATGAATGCGTTCCTATTGGTGACCTGTGGTATTCTATCAGCAAATTCAAGCAGAGCTCTGTGGTGTTTCTCATCATATATCCCTGAGCCAAAGCCTACCAGATCGAAATCTTGAAGCTCATCAGGGCTTGCTTCCCGTGGTGTCCTTATCTGTGCATCAAGAATTCTCGCCATAACGTTAGCAATCTTCTCGGTATTCTTGTGGTGAATTGAGAGCAAAACCAAGAGTGTTCTCATTGAACGCACATCAATCTCTTACATTTCCCAGAAACAGTGCTTTCCTACCAAGGGCCACTTATCTATCCATCTCAATTTCGAGATTGAGGGTTAGAAGGTTAACCCTAGCTGATTGGTTTTCACTCATTCGTTTTCCTCTTGAGGAGAGATGGAATCACAATCAGTGCACCTATAGACAGAAGAGAGAATGGAAAGGCCCAAAGCCACAAGTGACTAGGTGTCGTTACTGCGTAGGCATAAGTCCCAAAATCCTGGAAGTCGATCAAGATGAACTCTCTGTCTTGGTCTGCAAGATATGTGTAGACACCATCGAAGTAGACATCATGGGGAGCAGCGTTTTCATACTCAGCAATAAGAGTTGGATTCCCAGGGTCTGTGACATTGAGAAGCTTTGCACCTTCTTGTAAATCAGCAAGTGCTAGACATTCACCATTTCCGAAGACACCATAGACCTCACCAACATCGTTGTACGAGCTTCGGTAGGCAGGGTTTTCTGGCGATGATATGTCAAATATCCTGACACCCATACTATGGGACGCCAAATACAGGGTATCTTCATGCACACTGATATCCCATGCGCCAGTCGCAAATGATACAGTTCTGATGATGTCTGGAGTAGTGGGATCGCTAACGTCAACCACCACAAGGCCATCATTAGAATCTGCAACGTATGCAATGTCGCCATTTACGAAGACGTCAAGGCTGTAAGAACCAACATCAAGACTAGCAAGTTCTGAAGGATTTGACGAGTTGGTGACATCAATTATCTGTAGGATTCCACTCAGCTTCACTACATATGCGCGGTCTCCTGTGACATAGAGATTCTGGATACCGCTCACAAACGAATGCGTCTCGAGGATTGCTGGATTCGAAGGAGTACTGATGTCTACAATAACCAATCCTTGGGAATCTGCTCCAGCATACAGTGTATCATCTACAATCTCCAAGCCAAAAACGCCATCAGACACAGGAATCTGGTTGACACGAATGGGATAATTGTGGCTGCTGATGTCAATGACTGCCACGCCATCATTGTTTGAAACGAACGCATATTCATCATGGATTGTGAGATCATATCCGACTGACAATCCTGGAACAGTGACATCAGGATTGGTTAACACGGTCACAAAGACTGCTGACAAGAGCCCCAGGACTATTAGAACAACGGATAGAACATTTCGCTTCGAGGGCATTGTTATGCGAGAATCACATCTGATGTCTACTGAAAAGAGGCATGTTTGACGCATTGCGTGTATCGTTACTGGAATGAAGTAGTGGAAGCGTATCGGCGCTTCCATCTCAGAAGAATGTCCTCTGCCAGACTAATTCCTTCGAGCAACGACTAGAGCCGCGATGACAATCAAGACACCAACGGCCCCTATCCCGAGTATGAGAGTGGGGTCAATTCCACCAAAAAGACCCTGGTTGGGATTATAACCATCTCTAATGGTTTCACTAGAGCTTATGACCTCATCTGTTGAACTCACAAGCCCAAGATATCTGTAGTTCAATGCTCCATCCGCCTTGGAGAATCTAAGCTCCTGCGTCTGCGTTGAATCGGCAAATGTGGCCTCGTAAGCGATTATCCAGTCAGTTGCTGTTTCTGATACAACTCCTTGAGCATGGACCTGTGCGTTGTGGAGCTCCGTCGCCAGACTCCAATTACCAATTGCCACTACTGCCCAACCCATCTGGTAAATCTGCGTACCGTTGGCAAGGAAGTATATTGCCGAAGTGTCAGTTATCTGCGAGAAGTCGGTAACAGGGTCAGGGATCGTCTTTAGCGAAATGACTCGGGCATAGAATTCGTATGTTCCTTCAGGATCGCCTGGTACTGATGGTTGATAGTATGAGACCGTATAGTCAATCCGATCCTCCACCTCAATTCCCCATTCGAATCCCTGTGAGTTTGCCGCGTCAACTGAGCCAATGCTCATCGAGATTAAGGCTATCACCAACACAAGCACTATGATTCTTCTCATTACTCTGTTTGCACCCCGGGGATGCAAGTTGCGCCAGAGAACCGAGATTTATCCTTTCTGATGATTCATCTAGGAAACCTTTTCTTACTGGAATGGCTTGGGACCCGCAGTGAAGAAGAATGGCTGTGAGACCTATCGAGCGATATCCTCTAGATCAGATCATCGATGTAGCCGCTGCACGAACTAGAGCTGATACGGTTCTGAAGAATGCTAGGGTTGTGAATGTCTTCACCGGAGACATTGTTGAGGGCGATGTTGCCATACACAGTGGGTTCATCGCTGGTGTTGGAGAGTACGTGGGCAACAACACTATCGATGTGAAAGGCAAGTACGTTGTTCCTTCATTCATCGATGGACATGTTCACATTGAGTCTTCAATGGTTATGCCTATGCAGTACGCCCGGGCCGTCGTACCCCACGGTACAGGTGCGGTCGTTGCAGACCCTCATGAAATCGCAAACGTTCTGGGACTGGAAGGTATAATGTACATGTCCAAGAGTGCTCGTGGAGGTCCGATGGATTTCTACCTGATGTTGTCCTCATGTGTTCCATCATCTGACCTAGAAACGAACGGTGTTTCGATGGACTTCCTTGACATCACCCCATTCATGACGGAGCACTACGTCTTGGGCCTCGCGGAAGTAATGAACTACCCTGGTGTTGTGTATAGAGATCCGGCCGTTCTTGACAAAATCAGAGTTGCTCTCGAGCATGACAAGCGTATCGATGGTCACTCGCCTGGCTTATCTGGACTTGACCTGAATGCTTACGCGTCTGCAAGGATTACATCTGATCACGAATGCACGACGCTTAAGGAAGCAAAGGATCGGCTTGGAGTGGGAATGCATATCCACATTAGAGAGGGTTCAACTGCAAAGAACCTCAAGGACCTCTCTCCTCTGATCCAGCCAGACACTGCGATGTTCTGTAGCTTTGTGACTGACGATAGGAACACCCTAGATCTGATGGAGAATGGTCACATTGATTCGATGATCAGAGAAGCGATATCATACGGTGTGGACCCGATCCTCGCCATCAAAGTTGCCACCTTGTCTACGGCGAGACATTACGGGTTGAATTATAGTGGCGCAGTGGCACCAGGATATCGTGCGGACATTGTAGTACTTGATTCTCTGAAGAAGATAGGGGTCCAGATGGTATTCAAGGATGGACAGCTGGTCGCTAGAGACGGTCGACTCACATTCGATGTAGGTGAACGTGAAGCTCCCAGACTTCGTCGTTCAGTGAACATTCATTGGCTTGAGCCTGAGGACTTCCAGGTGAAGGCTAAAAGCGACCAAATGAATGTCATTGGAGCGATTCCGGACCAAATCATCACTGACCATCTGATAGAGGAGACAAACATCGTGGATGGCCTTGCGGTTCCGGATATCGACCGAGATATCGTGAAGATATCTATAATCGAGCGGCACAATGCAACAGAACCCAGTCCTGTTGGCTTTGTAAAAGGCATAGGCATCAAGGAAGGTGCCATGGTTTCATCAATCGCTCATGATAGTCACAATATCGTAGCCGTCGCAACTAATGACAGTGATCTGATTCAAGCTGCTATTCAGATTGTCCGGATGCAGGGTGGAATTGCAGTTGTCAAGGACGGAGAGGTCATTGCATCACTTCCTCTGCCGATTGCCGGTTTGATGTCTGATTCACCGATTGAAGTGGTAGCTGAGGGGCTCAAGAAGCTCAAAGATGCGTCTGATGAACTTGGCTCTACTCTAAAGGAGCCATTTATGGCTATGGCCTTCCTTTCACTTCCAGTCATCCCCAAGCTAAAGATTACCGACCTAGGACTAATCGATGTCGAACGCTTCAGGATAATCGACTTGTTTGAAGTCCCGGAATAGGACCGTAGCTCTTTATCTCTCTGCTGTCAATCCCAGTGTGATCCTTGCGGATCTAAACTGTTTGTGCTTCTTGTATCCAACTGCTGTTGCCATCATAGACCCGATGAAGACCAGAATCACTGAGAATGTGAACGCTCCAAAAAGAAGCGGGAGGAGCCACGGAATGGGATTGATCAGCAAATTGAAGTAGAGTCCCCTGCCAATCAGGAATGCGGCCTCTGCAACCAGTATGATTAGAAGCACTATTCCTGATCCTAGTTGTCGTTCATGAATGTACACCTGAAGTGCCGTCTGCAACAGAATCGCAGAGAGAAGATTCCCCAGAATGCTTAGGACAATAACAATATCACCGGGAAGGAAGAACATCGGAAGATTCGCTGAATGGGTTGTGAAGTACTGGAGATATATCATTGATAACACAAACACAAGTTCGAATATCATCATTAGTACAGCACCGAGCCCCGTAACCCGAAGGATTAGGTTGTCAATATTGTCAGCCCAATCCATGTTCACCAACTGTTGATACTCCCTGTTGAGTGGCTTTGCCCACTGACTCTCATCTACACAATACTCTTTGTCGCAGTTGACAATGGTAAACAACTTGCCGCCATAGTCAGCAACCCTGTATTCGATATCTTCCTCACAGAACATCTCATTGCAAACATGACAGACTTCGACTGCAAGGCGATCAGGATGTCTTGAACAATTCCGGTTCTGGTCGGATCCGAGAACTGGGCTGGCACAGTATTCACAACGATTGACTTTGTCATTATGCTCTATGGGGATTCGGCCGCCGCAGACTGGACACATGATATGCTGCACTTGCAATTCAGTTCTGCCTCCTGAAATACGTCTCAGTCACATGTCGTTCACCAGCATATCTGGATCCTCTGTACTCCCAATCACGCTGGTCTTCTCTGAGAGTTGACTCCTTTGTCTTAGCAGGGGCACCAACAGCGATGCCCTTCTCTCTTGCTTCAGAGAGTGACAGGAAGTCCGTTCGGCTGATGATCTTCACAGCCTCTATCGTAACCCCCACAAGTCCTGCATAGAACAGGAAAGGTATGATTACTATTGCACCCAGCAGCAACACGACACCGATTGCCAACGGAATTGCTACTACGGCGACCACGACAGCAATCAGAACCATGGCTGCACCATCATTGCTGTTTCCTTTTCCTCCAGCCTTCATAACACTGGCTGCAAGTCTAAGTGTGAATTCCAGAACATATCTCATTACGGCACTGTACTTGCCGAGGAACTTCCTGTATATGCCACCGACTCTAGAGAACCTTGAACCAGCCTTGTCAAACAACTGGTCGATTGGTAGCACCAAGGATGTCGTTGTAACCGCTGGTCTGTAACGACCCTCAAAGCACTTCTGGCAGATGTGTACAATTGAACCCTTCCATCGCTTATCCACAGGAGGCTCCTGCGCAGTCAAACACATGCGACAGAAGTGTTCACCACATACGTCACAGTTCGTGGCCGCCAGATACTCGGGATGATTCTCACAGGGTACAAACACGCTACTGACACCGAGCCTGACCCCACAATAGTCACATACCAGCGTGTTGTCGTCTTCGACCTTGGTCAACGGCGTTGCACCCCCACAATTGGAGCACAGGACTGCCATACCTTCATCTGTGGTTACACGACGCACATCCATGATTCTACGTGAATCATCATCAGAGAGAGTCGTCTCACCATCTGGGGAAATCAGAGAGGGAGTGAGCGGACTTGGAACAATACCAGTGACAATCTGTTTGGCTATAACCCGGTCTCGCTCGACATAGACGTCTGAAGGAGGCGCCACCTCATTCCATTTGACAATGAGGTATAGAGCAAAAAACGCCTCAACTACAACAATGAAAACAGCGAGGTTTCCAATTGCTACCTGAACTGAGATTTCATACAATGGGAATGCCCATTCGTATCCGATGCCCCAATACATCAAGAAGATGGCAGCCATGGCGATTGAGAAGAGACTGTATAAAATCTGAGCGACTACTGCATTCCGTCGGAGGTCATCTACATAGTTGCCAATGACAAGGCATGGAATGACCACTCCAATCAACAAGACAACAGCATATACAGGTCCCAAGTCCGCAACGCCAGGAACTCCCCCTACTATCGCCAGCACTAGACCAATAAAGGCAACGAGAGCCAAGAATCCGAAAGTCATCTGTGTCAGACCAATCATCCGAAGTCCGAAAGGTCGGTCGAAAATTGTCGCAGTTTGCGCTTCCTCAGACACTTAGTTTTCTCCTCCGAATCCAGACCTTTGTGTGCAACTTGTCTCATCTCTGGGAGTTCTGTTTTTACTCTTTGCGTCTGGAGGGTAAACAATGCCAACGATATCCTGCACGATAGGCTCTTAAGTAGGAACGACAAGCCACATCCAAGATTGTCAGACCTATAGGACAATTCGTGGGTGAATTCAATGACCGAAATTCCTATGCCTAGTGATTACGGCGCGCAGCCGCCTCCGGCCGAGAAGAAAGGATTCTGCTCCAAAGTTTGTGAAGCCTCCTGTGTCGCGTTGGCTGCATGCATCATCTGCGTCCTTGCGATATTCATCATAATCATGATAGCTCTAGGATTCTTCTTCTTCTAGGATCGTCTGATGTAACACACTGTTTCCAAATGCATGTCAGTCAATCCCAGAAGGAGGATGCTGGGTGGTCTGCTGCCTATGGAGCACAAAAACAAAGACATAATTGGTCTGCATCGTAACGGAGTACACTGGTTTGAACAATTCAGACTTCTCAAGGGAGAAACCGATTTTCTGTGTCTGATCAAGACGAAGAGAACAACACAATCGTAGGGGAGGCCGAGGGGCCTTTCGCAGGAATGGGCCGAATTGAACGAATCATGAGAGCCCTTGAGATCACTAAGGGTGTTCAGATAGCACGCCGCTACCTGGCCATGAATGCCTTCGATGGCGCGCTTACAATGCTGGGTCTTATTCTCGGCGGCCTGATTACAATAAACCCGTTGAATCCAATGCCTGGATTCACTGCAATACTCGTAGCCGCCGCAGGCACAAGCATCGCGATGGCGATCTCGGGTTTTAGTGGATCATATCTTGCTGAATCAGCGGAACGAGACCGAGAAGTGGAGGAAATGGGTAAGGCAATGCTCTCTGACATGAGCGAAACGATGTACGCTCACGCATCTAGAACAACTTCAGTCGTTGTTGCCGTCGTCGACGGACTCTCACCAGCAGGTGCTGCTCTCATCATCATAACACCGCTGTGGTTCGTGCCAGGTGGATATCTTGCGTACAACATAGCCTTCTACATGGCAATTATCATATGTTTCGCGCTTCTTTTCGTTCTAGGAATGTTCCTGGGGACAGTTTCGAGAAGGAATATGTACATCTACGGGGCAAAGACGCTTCTTGCGGGTCTTGCCACCGCCGCGCTGATGCTTCTGATTTCTATTTTGACTGGTGGGAACATCTAGCTATGTTCGAGCAGCAAGCTCGGGAACGGATTGCATTTCTACCAACGCCATTCCATCGCCTAAAGAATCTAGGACCCAACATTGGTCTCGACAACCTTTGGATAAAGAGAGATGATCTCACCGGTCTCTCGGCTGGAGGAAACAAGACAAGGAAACTCGAGTTCGTCGTCGGTAGTGCTCTGAGAGAGTACGCTGACACGCTCGTCACTGTTGGGGCCGTCCAAAGTAACCATTGTAGACAGACAGCGGCAGTCTCCGCGATGAAAGGATTGAGATGTGTTCTTCTTCTGCGGGGTCAAGAACCGGAGTCTGAAACAGGGAACCTCTTGATGTCTCGCCTCTTTGGAGCCGAAACGAAATTCTATCCAGATGATACATTTGACGAGCTCCAAGAACGCCTGACTTCAGTAACTGAGACCCTCACTGAACTTGGTTTGCGCCCATTTCCAATCCCAGCCGGTGCCGCCATGCCGGAGGGGATCATCGCCTATGCAGTGGCCATGGAGGAGCTTAAGACTCAAGCTACCGAACAGGGAACAGACATTGAGAGAATAGTCGTTGCGTCTGGCACATGTGGCACTCAGGCAGGAATGATACTTGGGGCGAAGTTGCTAGATTGGGATGTACAAATCATTGGTGTAAGCACTTCGATTGACTCGGAGACGGGAGTTGCCAGGGTTAGGAAGTTGATTGACGAGACCACGGAGGCATACCCCGACGAAATCGACAAGTTCCTGCCCAAAGTGACTGTCGACGATCAGTTCGTCGGGGAAGGGTACGGAATTCTGAGCGAAGGTGCGAAGAGTGCAATCGAGCTATTCGGCAAAACAGAAGGCATCCTTCTAGACCCAGTGTATACAGGAAAGGCTGCCCTGGGGCTCATAAGGATGTCACTTGCAGGTGATATCGACCGAGATTCGCCTACTCTCTTTTGGCATACAGGTGGTATGCCTGCAGTCTTTGCCTATGCGAAAGAGTTGCAGTAGTACATTGATTGTCCTAATACGTAGTTCGTAATACCTATTATGCGATAGTCTGGCTTGTCTATCGCCGTTAAGGCTTTGCGTCAAAAGTCGGAGTGGTTTGTAGTGGAAGAGAATGCTGAAAGGGCTACCTGGCCCGATTCAGGTGATGATGTAGGGACACTATCTCAGAAGCAGGACAAGCTGCTGATATCAATCGGTTTCATCGGGTCTCTGTTCTATGCCATGGAAAGATTCCCGGTGATTCTGCTCATCGTATACTGGCAGGGACCGATATCTCCTGTCTACTACTCTATCGTGTACTTTGCAGATTATCTCAGTGTAGGAGCTGCAATAATGATTGGGCTAGGACTACTCACACTCGCCCAGACAGCACAAAAGAACTGGGCGACTGCAGTGCCGATTGTAATGATCTTGCTGCCGATTACTACTGTCACTCTCAGTCGAGAGCTTATGCTCCTTGTGGGGGAAATTGAGCTCTATCAACTTGTTTCAGCGGTGGTTGTCAACAGCGTATGGCTGATAGTGGCTGCTGTCATCTGGAGTCTAAGCCCTTCACTCCAGGACGAATCACGCACGAAGCTCACATCATTGATTGTACTGCTCCATGTTGTGGGAATCCCAATCTCGACGGCTGTAGCCATTCCCTTCGTGGGGGACATTTCTCAGATTTGGATAGCACTTCTTCCAGCGGCAGTCCTAGCATTGATTGCTGGTGTTGCACTCGCGCTGTTCTTCAAAGCCAATCTACCGAAAACGTAAAGCCATATATCATCAGACTAGGTGAGGCTGTTACACACTCCCAAGACCACCAAGGCCGCAGCCGATGCGTGGTCCTTTAATAGAATCTCAACCGATTGACCTACAGGTGATGCGGGGGCGTAGTTATGCATAAAGAGGCTGCCAAGTTTACCAAGGCTTTCAAGGAACGTCTTGACGCTGCGACTGATGAAAAGGTTCGAATAGTGATCAAAGAGCAGTACAAAGACGCATTCGACATACTCTCAGACTGCGAGAATGCAGGTCTTATCCCTGGAATAATTGGCCCTCCGGGAATCGGCAAGACGCTGCTGTTGCGCGCGTACGCTGAGAAGAGCAGACGTGAGTTCCATTGGGTAACCGGTGATGAGGGCGTCCGGCCAAGTCATCTCATCGGGTCGTTTAACCCAGCTCTCGTCCTGGACAAAGGATTCAGTCTTGATTCATTTGAACCGGGTACACTTCTGAAGTCGATGGTTCTTGGGGGAGTGTTCGGTCTCAATGAGGCAAACCGTCTTCCAGAGTACGTCCAGAATAGTCTGTTAGAGCCTTTCGAAGAGCTGAGCGTCAATGTTCAAAGACTAGGCAGGGTCAAAGCCTCAGACGGTTTCTTTCCAGTGCTAACGCTAAACCCTGAGGAAATGGCAGGTGCTCACAGACTGAGTGAGGCTCTCAGAGACCGAATTAGGGTTTGGATCAGACTAGGATATCCTCGCAAAGAGACGGAGATGGAGATAGTCCGTGTAAACTGTCCCGAGTACACGATAAGTGATGACACTCTGGAGAAGATCTACAGCCTGGTGTCATCGACGAGGATGACAACGGACATTGAGATTCCGGCATCAATTCGAGCAGGTATTTCTGTTGCCCGTCTTGCCGCAGAGATGACAAAACGTCAAAAAGAGAAGTCGACAAGTCATCAGACACTATCGAAGGCAGCAAGTTACGTTCTTTCGGGAGCGCTCAGATTCAGGCCAGGAATTGACCCTCAACCGGCGGTTGATGCGCTAATCAGGCGCTCCCTTGGAACAGGGAGGAAAGCCTAGAGTTGGCAATCACTCCAAAGATTACTCCAACGCCTAGCAATGTTCCGCCGTTTGCCCATGAGTTCGTAACACGTATGAGAGCTCACGAAGAAACCAAGACTAATCCAAGTGTGAGACAAACACAAGCTATTCCGATGCTGTTGTCAGCACGGTACTTCCGGAATGGAAAGTTGACACTCGATGACTTCATCGATGCTGCTGTATACACGACTTATCCAGCTGATCAAGGAATCGCTAGGATGATAGCTGAAGACATTGTGCTCGGAAGAGAGAAGCAGAAGGTTGAGATTGCCACCGATGTTAAGGCAGAAAGAAAGCCAGCGCTGTCAGAGCGGGAGAAACGCCTACAACAAGTGCTTGACAAGATCAAATGGGAACAGAACCTAGCGAAGACAATCAAGAAAGACAAAGTGCGCCAGGGTTTTGATTACCTACAAGAACTTCTCAATAGGGAGGACGATGATCTCTACAAGGCGGCAAGACATCATCTCAAGGACGGTGATATAGTCCTCCGAGGCATATCCAGCGATGATGGTCTCAAGCAACAAGCGGCCTCGGAACTGAGAGGGAAGTTTGGCGGCTTGACTTCTGAAGAGATTGAGAGCTCGAGAGTGATTGACGCTCTGAACGATATCTGCGATAATGCGAGCGCAGCTGAACAACTTGCCGGAAGGGGACTGAGGGGAGACCGCAACGTTTCGGACTTGTTCAAGGACCTCGCTGAAAGAGATTCAAACACTGCTGCGAGGGCCTTAAAGCACCTAGAAGAAATGGGGGCCCTAGGACCCAGGAAAGAGAAGTCATTTGACAAAACACTCCAAGAGGCCATCCAGAACTTGAGCGAGGCGCGGGGATATTCATCTGAACTTGGCAGACCACCAGACAATATCCAAGATCATATCAATCAAGCTCCTTCGAAGTACTCTCTGGGAGATGCCATGCAATTCGCAAAAGAGATTGGACAATCAACCGGCCAGAACTACGATGGCGATGTTTTGAAGCAATATGACGAGCAATTCGACACCAACAAGTCTCACAATGTTGACATGAGACAGCTCGCTGAATCTGCAACGAGCAATCCTCATTGGCATAGCCTTGTTCAAAAAAAGACCGCTGAAAACATAGAGAAAGCGGAATCAAGATCGTCTCCCTCCGATTTTCTACAGCAACACCTGGCAGAACTAGAGAAGCTGAGACGAGAGATTCCAAGTGGCAAGACTAGCCAAACTTGGAAAGAGGCAATGCAGAAGGTCGCAGACGCTGCCGTGAAATTCTCTCCAACAAAGACGCATCTTCGGCAGACCGTCAGACAGTGTTCGAGGATGGGCACGATGCCCTCTCAAGAAGCGATTAGGGAGGCAGGTGGAAAGCTCGGTATGGATGAAGGAGAGATCCTGGAACTCCTTAGTCCATCTTTCAGGATAATCAAGCAACTCGTCAAACAAGGTGTTTCTGACTTCGATCGACTACGTAGTCTAATTGCGTCTGCTGGTCTAACGAATGAACAGCTTGAAGAACTGGCAGACATCGCGGCTGAGAGTGGTAATCAGTCTGCACTTGGAGCTATTGCTCATGAGAACCTACCGGCGGCGTTGGGGCAGAGTGGAGCCCGGAGGGGCTACGGCAGACCTGGACCTATTCCCGCACCACATGAAGAGAAAGGCAAAGAGAGAGTTGACCTGGTTTTTGGCGGGCTCTTGGGAGGTCCTGCCACTTCCATCATCAGGATGTGGTATACATACCGTGATCAGCTTCCTCCAGAGCTCAACGAACGACTTCGGTTGATTGCGAAGCGACTTCTTATAGACCTAGGAATGAGGTTCGCAAAGCAAACAATGGGTACTTCAATGCTGGGAGGTATACAGCTTTCCACCACTGTGAGGCCGTTCCGTATTGGTGATGATATCGACCTCATCGATCTCGAGGAGACGATAGATCACTTGTTATCAGAAGGAAGGACGGACTTCAAGATTGTCGAGCCAGAGGACTTCAGGATTGCGGAGACTTATCATGGACACAGATGTTTCGTGTGGGCGCTGGACAAAAGTGGATCGATGGACAGTGCAGAGAAGCTTGGAATGCTCGCAATTTCGGTGATGGCGGGATTGTATGCTGTTCAAAAGGATGACTTCGGAGTAGTTCTGTTTGACCATTCAACTCACATTGTCAAGAACGTTACAGAGAAGAAGGTATCAGTTGACAAGGTTGCCGCATATCTTCTTGAAGCCAGAGCAGGAGGTGGAACTGGAGCAGCACACACAATGGAATGGGCACTGAAAAACTTCGAAGAAACCAGGGCCAAAGAGAAGATCTTCATTCTGAATACTGACATGTACCTGAGTGACCAATCAAAATGTGAAGAGATAGCCTCGAGGATGAAGCAACAAGATATCAAAGTCGTTGTTATTGTTCCGAAGACTTCCTATAACCGTCAAGCTGCAAATGCTCTCGCAAAGAAGTCTCATGGAGTTGTATTGGATATTGGCACAATAGATGAGCTTCCAGAGCGACTTCTAAGAGTCACGAACTACTAGGGCAGGAATCCTCGGGTGCTTTCGAGGTTTTTCTCAAAGACTTCCGAGACCCACAGCTTGTATCCACATACGTAGTCCGGCGATTGAAGATCCAAGAAACGGCTTGAAAAGAGCTGACGCAAGAGCCGCATGAATCTGAAGAAAGGATTCTCGGGTGTTACTACTTCTGCTATGCAGTTCAGTTGAAGTCCGTAGTGCTGGTTTGTAGTGTCATCGTACCAATTGAATCCCAGGCACACTCGTGGGTCTCGCAGAATATTCGTATATGTTGTTGCCCCGAACATCTCCACAGCACCAAGTCTGAATTGGTCAATCTTAGACTCGTCCAGGTAGAGCTGCTTGTATAGCTCCAATCTATCTGCTACAGTCTCTTGAAACGGCTGTCCTTGAAGCGAGAGCACTTCACCCTCAAGGTCATCTATTCTGTCCTCAATCTCATTGTCAGACAGTGTCAATCGAACAACCTTCAAAGCAAAATTGAGCGAGAAAGGAAGGTCTAGAGTGAAAGTGCACATTGCAGGCTTTGAAACCGTGTCCCTGTAGATGAACTCTAAGCCTTCTCCTGCGTAGTCCGAACTCTCTGTTAGCCCGGCTAGCCGTTGAAACAGACGATCCGGTAGAGCATTCAAGGGATAGCTGACAATCACGTTGTCTTTCGATATCTCTATCCTCCGAAGCTCTCTATCAATGAACCTTAGAGTTGCTGTGCTATGCTCGGTCATAGGTCTCACCTGAAGCCGATTGTTCCGAACTTCTCCCGTCTATTGAGCCAATAAGCATATCTCGTATTCGTCACAAATCAAAAAACCACATAAGTGGGCCAGCTATCATAAATCCAGCTGCAAGAATCTGAAAATGGTCATCTTGGGTGGCGAGACGAGTCTCGTTGTAAAATCTAGTGTTGCGGAGAGATGCCAATGGTTGACGCCTTCGAAATCGACTCAAAAGCCAAGCTTGTTGAAATCAAGCTAATAAAAGACATCCTTGATACCACAAAGACACTCGTTTTCATCGACCATGATAGCAAGACAATCTTTCTATGGCGCGGAAAGAAGGCGACAATCTTTGAGAAACTAATTGGGACTCGCGTTGCTGCCAAGTTGAGTCATAAGTATCCGAAATACAGAATCAGGCCTATTGCAGAAGGGGAGGAACCTGCGGCGTTCAAAAGCCTGATCAAGAGTATTGGATAAAATCTGCAGCACATATTCGGTTGGTTGAGGATTCTGAATATTAGTCGTAGAGCATACCTGCACTGGGTCAACAACGTTAGGCCGGGTCTTATCACTCGGACCAAGATCATTCTCCTGCTAGAGGAGGGCATACCCCTCAGCCCTACCGAGATTTCTGGCTCTGTCGGCGTCACAGCAAGTACGGTGAGTCACCATCTATTCAATATGGAGCGGGAAGAGATCGTGCAACGCTTCCCGGAGGACCCGAAGCGTTGGACGATGGGACCATGGCTACAGGCTGACCTCTCAGAGTATTTGCGAAGTGGCAAGCGCACTCCAAAGAAGAAGCGGACCCATAGGAAGAAACGGTAGGGGTCGAAGGAAGAGTGGGTGAAGAAGATACGGACTCCGAAGGGATTGGCGTTCTAATTTCCAAAGTCGACCCAAAGTCCCGATGGACAAATGAACTATTAGAATCGACTCACCTTGTACCAAGTGATACCAGAACCTTGGATCTTAGAGGGCAAAGCATTCGATCAATTGACCTGAGGCCGCTTACCATGCTACCTAGCCTTGAAATTCTGCATCTAGGGTTCAACGAACTAAGCGAAATCGATCTTAATCCACTGGCAACATGTGTCAGCTTGACGGAACTTGACTTGGGAATAACTCCACACTCGGGCTATGTTGGGAACTCTATCCAACAGATTGACCTCAACCCGATTTCCAAATGCAGCGAACTTCGAAGACTCAGTCTTAGCGGAAACCAGCTGCGTTCGGTTGACCTTGATCCACTTGGTGAATGCGAAAGAATTAGTGAATTGGATCTTTCTAGAAATCCTTTGAAAGAAATCGACCTTACACCCTTGAGCTCATCCAATTCACTCAATCGAATCGACCTTGGATTCTGCGAACTTGAAAGAGTGATCCTTCCTCGAAGTAAATCGCTACAAACCCTAAGTCTTGAATGCAATCGACTTGCATCGATTGATCTAGAGCCGCTACGTGATTGCTCAGCTTTAATTGATCTGGGTTTGGATGGCAACCCCCTAGAATCACTGAACGTGTGGCCCGTTATCGATTGCCCACGTCTCGACCTTGGTGACCAATCCTTCTTCTATCAGAAGGTAGTGCTTGCTGCCCTGGGAATGTCAGAGCTCTTCTGCTATGATGGGGATCTCATGGATGTCATGAGAGCGGCAAAATCTGAAAGTGAATCAGACGTTCGAGTAGCGGAGGTCTACAGGATTCTTGTCTCGAGGCTTGAGAAACAGATAGGAAGAAGGGGCCCGACGCTGTTCTTGGGAGTGGAGAAGTTGTCAAGAACTCAGGCATCAAAGCTAGTTCCGCTCATTGTTGAAAGAAGAAATGAAGAGGTAGCAGAGACAACAGTTCTTGTCTCTGGTGGCGTTGCTGACTTGCGGCCGTTATTGCTGACCGAATATGGATTCAGAGTCATGACATCTCTTGGAGTTGATCCTGAGGTCTCAGAAAGGACCCTCAATAGCGTTAGAGATGCCTTAGCAGATATTGGCCTTGAGCTGTCCATTACCAGAGATCCTTGCGAGAAGAGATGGGGAGTAGTCATGTCTGAGAGTATGAAACGCTATATCTTCCAATTGGCACATCAGGCAAGGGAAAGGGAAGTTCAGCTGCGGAATCCGTCCTAGGTGAGTCGCAGGTGTCTACTGCACGAAGAGTTTCGCAGCGTTCTCCCAGTAGATTCTCTGAAGCGCAGAATCTGGTAGTCCCAATCCTGAGAAGAACGTGCCGCCAACGCTTGCTGTATCAGGGTCTGAGAATGGAAGGGGAACATGTTCAAGCTCAGTCTCTAGGAGAAGGCGGAGCGCAAGGTGGCGGCCGTCATAGTAGCTCTTGTCTTCGGTTCGTGTAACACAGTCGGTAGCAAACAGAATCCTATCTGAGTTCCTCATAAAGAAACCACGCGACTTTTCGGGGTCTCTTCCGAGTTCGCGAGCCATCCATCTTGCTGAACTAGTGTCAAGCAACAGATTGGTATGGTCCTTGAGCATTCGCTCCAAGTTGGCCAGCCTCTCAGGCTCAGGCTGAGCCGCAAGATGAGCCGCCTGAATACTCAATTTCGAGTTCCGAGCGAGTCGATTTTCGAACTCTTGGACGTGTTGGTCCTTTGTGCCATAGAGATGTGAATCAGTATACCTCGTGGAATAGTATGTATCGGGGTCGGAAACGTGAACAATAAGCGGGATGTCTTCATCTGTCAATGCATCAAAGAAAACGTCGAATCTCTCACAGTCAATCTGTCTTTCCTCAGGCACTCTCGCAATCCTTTGTAGCCAGAACGGAGCAAAGTGAGCCTTCGCGACAGAATATCCCTGATTCCTTAGATTCTTCACTTCTCTTACCACGTAGTCAGGTTCCTGTGTAAGTAGC
>CP070761.1:2891005-2988463 GCA_020348985.1 Candidatus Thorarchaeota archaeon
TGATGTATCGCATCTCCCAAGAAAACGAGATTGGGATAATACCCATGAGGAACGAGCTCGCGATTGAGTATCCCCACTCGTCCTCGGTGTCTATTGCAGTCGCTTCTTCGCTCCATGTAAGATTCATGTTCTCTGAAATGAAATCCCAATCGCCTGCTGGCATAACCATCATCGGCATGTCTTCCATAATGACTTCCGAATCGTTGAACCTCAAAAGTGTGCAATTAGCAGAGGGCATTTGCCTCGAATCATCAATTTGGGCCGGAATCTCACCTAGATGATCAACTCTAGCTATCACCCGTTGCCCCTCCTCAACATCTGTCAAGAAAGGAGCGTAGCCACCGATATACTCCTGAAAGCTCGGATCCATTGTCTTTCTAAGCACCAAGTAGTGTATCTCATCTCCAATCTCGACCCCCCACTCAAGACTATGATTCGACTGCGACAACGCCAATCTCGACGTACTGGTTACAAGAACAAGAGATATGATTGCCAAGGAGACTATTCGCCGCATCATCGGTCCTGGATAGAGTAGTTGGATGTCTTTAGAGTTTTGGCGAAGTCCAACACGTGTTGGGTCCGGCACATCAATGTTTTTCTTAATCGATTTGTCTTCTCGTATGAGTTCGATGGCCTCGACAGAAGACACCCTCAGTGCAGTCGAAAAGCATCTAGAGACTCATCCTGATGATGCAGCTGCATGGAACGTACGAGGAGTGCTTCTAGCAAACATGGAGTCTTTCGGTGAAGCATTGCGGTGTTTCGACAGATCCATCAGATTGGAATCAACGAGGCCCGAAGCACATTTGAATCGAGGACGTGTCCTCCTCTCTCTAGGCGATGACAAGGCCATCGAGGCACTGAAGTCGTTTGATAGGGCCATGGAGCTGAAGCCGGGGGATCTCGACGTTCTGCGTGACAAGGCTCGTGCCCTTCGCATTCTTGGTCGTAGCAGAGAGGAACTTATGTGCTATGTGGCAATTGTCAAGATCTCTGCTGACGAATGGCCAATCTGGCTTCGCATGGGCAATATATACCTAGAGTCGGGTCAGTTCGATCGGGCTCTCAAGCACTATGATCGTGCTCTCGCAATTGATGAGAAACTTGTTCCGGCATTGGTTCATAGAGCAGTTGCACTGTCAATGCTCAAAAGATGGAAGGACGCAATCAAGTCGGCAGAAGCGGCAACCAAGCTCTCGCCCGAGGACATTGAGACATGGAGGATTCTTGCTGATGCTAATCTGCGCGCTGGGAAATATAAGTCAGCAAAGAAAGCGTTGAAGAAGGCATCAGAGTTGGATCCTGAGGATGCGGCTGTGGAACTGACACTTGGGATGGTTGAATACAAAGATGGCCGTCCGAAGGATGCAATCCGTCACTTCAAAAGAGCCCTGATTCGTAGAAAGAACTATCCTGCAGCCTGGCGGAACCTGGCAATGACCCACATGGAATTGGAAGAGTGGGATGAAGCCAGGATAGCGTGGGAGAAGCTAGTTTCCGTCGTCAAAGATGATCCAATGGTTTTCGATGCCCAAGCCACTACATACGCTAGACTAGATGACTTCTGTAGCGCGGCAGACGCATGGGAGTCGGCTCGCAAGCTGTACAAGAAGAAGGGCGATGCGGTAGAAGCTCAGCGAGTGACAAACCTCGGGCGTGCTGCAAGAATCAATTGCTCAAGGCAGAAGAAGGCAGCAAGAGCCCAACGAGAACACGACAAGGCAAAGCGCACATTCGACGACCGATTCGAATTACGTCGCAAGAAGAAAGACGACCAGTGATATCCACAAAGGACCTATTGACGTTATGAAAGCAAGTTTTTAATTGAGTATGATACCAATTTGTAAAGACCAGAGATACGTGGTAGACTCTCAAGCACAGCTCCCCTTTTGCACGCCCTTTTCTTCCTATATTACACAAAACCGCAATCCTCAAACACAATCGATTCAGCCTGTCGAATATGCCGGACTCAGATGACAGGCCTGTAAGATATGCGACCCGTGATTCAGATGGGTTCTTCGAGCCCCCATTCCCTGTAGATCCGGTGGCCCTAACCAAGCAGACCAGAAAAACGGTTTGCATGAAGAAGGATCGTGTCGTTTATAGGAAGTATACAAAGTTCTATGCAGTCGGTGTTTACGGTGGCATTGCCACCGCATATTCTGTAGGCTGCAATCTCCGCTGCGTCTTCTGCTGGGTGGACTGGTCACGAGACTGGCCTGAAGAATATGGTGAATTCTACTCGCCTTCCCAAGTCTACTCCAATCTCCGCAATATTATGAAAGTCCAGGCTTTGAGGAGAGCACGTGTCAGCGGTGCTGAACCAACGCTATGTCCTGACCATCTCTGTGGCATTCTTGCTCTCGTTAATCAGGACGCCAATGAATTCGACTTATTCGTGATAGAGACCAATGGTGTGGTCTTGGCTACAGAACCCGACCTGGCCTCTCGTCTTGCGCAGTACGCATCTCGAAGAGACAGGGAAACTGTTGGACACGTTCGGCTTTCAATCAGGGGCGGGCAGCGTGATGCATTCGAGGAGAAGACAGGTTGCGCCAAGGAATTCCTAGACCTGCCTTTTGTGGCCGTGGAGAGGCTCTGGGATGCGGGAGTATCCTTCCATGTGGCGGTAGTTGTTGACTCGAGATTCACCTCCGAGCAAGAGAAAGAGGCGACATATTCGCGTCTTGCAGAGATTGACCCATCTATTCTTAGAAACGTGGAGGAGGAGACCCTTGACCCATATCCCCATGCCCTTGTACGTTTGAGAGCTGTGGGCAGGGAAGACATTGTGGGGAAGGAGATATCGGGAAGGGAACGAAGTGTACTGCGGAAAAGGCCCCGCGAGTGAGCCTAGATCGTCCAAAGTAAGCCGCCATGACTATCCAATGTTTCGTCTGCAAACTCGTTTGCTTTCTCCGCAGCTTCGTACTGTCCCATCTTCGAGAACAAGTCGCCCATCTTTTGCCACTCCTCAGGTCTTTCCGATCTCATTTTCGTTACTTGTGCTACAGCCTCATAGGCTCTGAATGGACCTCCATACTTCGTCACGACCTGACCATAATACACCCAGCCGTCATAGTTGTCGTTCTTCAGTGAAAGGGCGTAGCTAGTGTGTTAAAGAATGATGGTTGGTAGGATAAACGGAAGGATTGCTGGAAAGGCGCCGAGAAAGATGAATGGCACAAGATACAGCATTGTGAGACATCCTTTGTCTTTCTTCTATTAAACGTCCCCCAGTTGAACAGCTACACTGTGTTTTCAAGGCCTAAGACTTCGCTTCTTGTTGCACTCAGGGCTCATCGAAGATGAGAGACTCGATTAGATGCTCAATAGAGAATCTCCCCTCAGTCATTTCCATATACCATGGCGCTTCAAAGCTAAAGTGACTCACGATTTCATCTATTGTCCTTCCTTTATCGTGCAAAGCCTTGGACTCTCTTCGGACATCTTTTAGGAAGTCGATGCGAGTCTGAATGTAGTCTTGGGGGTCCACTACAGGGCCTCTATGAGCATCGAAGAGAACCTCAAGATTCAGGTCTAGAATCTTCTCCATTGTGGATACTATTTGAACCACATTCTCACAATCCATTGCAATCCTTTTTCTGCTTGGCAATGGGACCGCGTCGGAAGAGAAGAGCCAACCTCGGTCCTTTTCATAGAAGCCAACCATTAGATCCGGACTATGACCAGGAAGTGTGATTACCTCGAACGTCATGTCGCCGACAGAAAAGTCGTCAGGCATAACCTCGATTTTTGAAACTGGGGGAATTGAACCCCAAACGTAGGCAAAAAACTCGTTCTTCTCGGGTGGGTCTTTCAGAATCGGAATCTGGTTCTCGCGAGCGAAGATCGTTGCCTGCTGTGAAAGCAGTGCACATGTCCCGACATGATCTTCGTGAGTATGCGTCACGTAGACCCTGTCAACCCCAACTTCTCGTGCATACGCCCACAGTTCTTCTTTTGCATTTCCACATCCCGCATCGATCAGAGTCTTGTCAATCAAGTACGAATAAACCCACATTATGGCATTTCCAGCCATCTCTGTTGCTGTCTTCACACAAGTGACTTTGTCGTCGAATGCCTCAATTTCAAACATTGCAGGCCACCAAGTCAGTACACCCTAATTGGCTTCTTCGGTTCGGCAGTACCAAGCAGGTCATTTATGCGGCCTGGCCTCGATCTACGAGCACGGGCGGAGCGAATTTCCTCAAACGCCTCAGTCCCACGACCTTCTCTCGTCTTCCCATCTTGGCATCGTTAACGACGGTTTCCATGAACTGGATGGCTTCATCATACTCCTTTCTTGGGACCGGGAATGGCACTCCATCCTTGCCACCGAAGGCGAATGTCATTCTTACAGGGTCGGCCCATGAAGGGGCGGAGCCATAGATCATCTCAGCAATCAAAGATAGTCCCCTGATTGTCGCGGGTCCTATGCCGTCAAGGAACAGTAGGTCCTCGTATTTTGACGGGTCAAGGTCATAGGCTCTACGAACTGCATTCCAGTCCATTCTTGTTGGAACGACCTTGTATGACGGAAGTTGAATCATAGACGAATCGCCTTCAATCCAAGGAATCAAAGTATTACTACCATACGATTTGATGTCCTCGAAGTGTCTTCTTATCCTAAGGGGGCCGTCTCCGATAACGTCCAGTGTTGTCTTCCTACAATCCTCCGAGTCCCTAGATGTGAGATCGAGAGTTGAGCGTTTGACCTCTTTCGAGATTATTCCTGAATGAGGTTCCTCGATGAAGCTTCTAACATCCTCTGAAATCCAATGGTATCTTCGGGCATCGGTTGTCTTAGTGTCCATTCCCTGCTGAACGACTGCCCAATTTTCGTCAGAATCGACAAAGAAGACATGCTGGTAGAGTTGGTATCCATCCTGCACGGCAGCATTGTCAACTTTCGCCACGGCTTTGCTGACCTCACCAAGGGCGGCCCCATCCAGTCCGAAGTCCTCCAACGCCCTAAGCTTCTCGGGGACTCTTAGTGAGGCAAGACCCTTGCCGCCGGTAGCTACGATCCCATGTCTTTCGAAAGTCAAGACCGACCTGAGAACACCACACGTCACCGTTGTCGAACCAGAGCTGTCCCAATCATATCCAAGAACATTCGAAAGCGCCTGGAACCAAACGGGATCTGAGAGCCGTCCCAAAAGCTCCTGTGTGCCATATTCTTCTGTTACGAGCTCGCACAGAGCGCCTGCCATCGGCATCATTCGTTTGACGAGCCAATGAGGTGCTTTCCCTGGATGTAGCTTTAGGTCAGCAACACCTGCCCGTTTCACGATTCCACACGCTCGCTCGTTGTGACTCTTCTAATCTAAACAAGGGAAGCGTGAATCTTCTGAAGCCTCTTCAGATTCGCTTCACCTGAGCTGTGCACCTTGTCACATGGAAAATCGCCACAATGCGCGCAAGTCTCAACTCCACGCTCACTACCACAACTACGCAAAGGACAATCTGCACACCACTTGAAGTGAGGCCCGTCCGGCGAAGTGCAGTATGTACAATTCACGTCGTCGACGGACACTGGGAATTCTGGGCTGTTCCACTTGTCAACAGTCTGCTCTCGAATTGAGTTGTCATCTGTCTCCAAAGCAATGCGAGCCGGGCATTCGGCACAATCAAGTCCACAATATGCAATCAACTTGGCTGACATGGCATACTAGTGTGTATTTGAAATCTATAAAAGCTGAACAGATAGCCGAAAGTACTACTTGGGCAACCTTTTGCTTCCTTCTCTTATTGCGATCTTCGCCATCCTGTCTTTATGTATGCGGATGAATATTCTGACTAACTCTGGTTCGCGATAACTTAGCTCCCTGAGAACCCATCCCACTGCCTTGGCTATGAAAAACTCATGGTCATCAAGATGAGGAAGAAGTGATTCGAGAATCATGTCATTGTACTCTGGCTTGTGATACCTCTTCTTTCCTAATTGCACATACGGCACAATCGTTGCTCTTCTACGCCAGAAATTCTCGCTCTTTCGCCAATCCTCGAAGAGATCTTGAACAGCTCTGTCTCGCATAATCAGATTTCCGAGACACACTATGCAGAGGGGGTCGATAATTGACCAAGTGTCTGCATCGTCAATCCACCTCGTAATCAGCTCCAATGCGGAACTAATGTCTCCCTCCCGTGTGTAACGTTCCATTACCTCTATGGCTGCAAGGCGATAGTCGAAGACCTCATTCTTCCATAGCTTCTTCATTAGCGGAATCAGTGCATCTGTCTCAACTGACCGAATATGCTTGCGAGTGACCTTGCGTGCCTCAGTCACAGATACACCGAGAAAACGCAGATTTGAGGTTTTCATGTAGCTAGCAACCATCTTTCCCTTCTCAAGGTCTGCGCGGCTGCCTAGGTCGTCGATGATTGCGGACGCCGTATCCGAGCTCATTGGGCTTTTCCACTTCCGTTGAGTTATGAATCCTTCTCAAACTGCTTGCCAAGCAAGCCTTTTATTGAAAACCAAAGAAGAGTATCCAGTTGATGTTTCTGGATGAACTCTCAATTCAGAAGTGGTAGTTATGTCTGAGATTGCCGAATGGAAAGAAGCAGTTGGATACGACGTGTTCCTAGCAAATGCACGTGAAAATGTTGAGCTAATGAAGGCTCGGTTCAATGACGTCATGTTGAACGAGACAGAAGAGGAGCTTCTCATGAGCATCAAGAATGAGATCAAGATACTTGTAATCGGCACAGACAGATGCAACGACACGGCAGGAAACCTACCAGTACTTGCAAGAATGGTCTCCATCTCGCCAAAGGTTGAGCTACGCATTCTTGATAGCGATAGCAATTCGAGGCTGCATCAAGAGTTCAGCGTCAACGGCAAGAGGAAGACGCCCGTTGTGCTATTCCTCAGCAATGAACTCAAGGAATTATGCAGATGGATAGAGCGACCCAATGCCGCCTATAAGATAATGAACGAGAATGACCTTTCACTTGAGGACAGACGAAAGAAGCTCAAACGGCTCTACAGCGACCCTGAGATTCTTCGGCAGAGTCTGGGAGAGTTGCTTGATCTTCTCTATCGAGCGGACCTTCTCCTAGGACGAAGATGAGAATGACAGACCGCACCAGGGGTGATTCTGAGGGATCAGACAGAGTCAAGCGTATGATTGAGACTTACGCCGCTCGATACGACGATCCTTTCTGGAATGCTCTTACAGAGCTCATAGAAACAACGCCAAGGAACCGAATCGTGGACTTTGGTTGTGGCCCTGGGTTGTTTTTGATCGATGCAGCCTGGAAGTATAGAGCAAAGTGGGTTTACGGTTTTGATTCGAGTCCCGAGATGCTTGGCCGGGCAAACGAATTCTTGAGTGAAAGGCTCAAGGACTGCAAATACGAAGTGGAAGGCCTAGATGTCAATGTAGCTCCGATCCCACTGCCTGACAAGAGCATAGACCTTGCCTTCTCAGGCTTCTTTCTTCACGAACTCTCGAATCCAAGAGATCATGTGTCGCAGGTATACAAAGTCTTGAGCGACGCTGGAGTCTATGCGATCTATGATTTCATCTCCGGAAATGAAGAGTCATTCGTAGAGCGAATGATTGCCACAGGTTGGAGCGAGGAGCGGGCTCGTGACAGATACCCTTCAATGTGTAAACACTCGCTTGAAGACATAGAATCACTCCTGAAGTCTTCAGGATTTCAGATTATCAAGTCAAACCGAATCGAAGATATCCGGGCAATCGTTGTCGGCGCGAAACAGGCTGGTCCAGGTACTGAAAGATCAAACACCTCGATGCGCCATCGGTCTCCTTGGGCCTACGACGACTCGGATATCAGATGTCCCCGATGTACGAGTCACAAGATCATCAGGTGCCATGATAGATGGGCGACTTCAAGAGGAGTCCAGATGTTTGAATGCACTACATGTGGAAAGAGGTTTGTTGATAGGGGATACGACGATTATCTTCCGACGTTTATTCGATAGATAGTAGTTCTTATTGGCACGTAGTGTAAAGAGAATTAGAAGCAGGCGAGCGATGTGGCATCGATGTCTCAGGTCATCAAGTACCCCTTTTCAAGAGATGCACGAGAGGCATCAAGAAAACTCGCGAACGATATCAGGAGTCTGACTTCACTTCTAGAAGATCCTGGCAATGAGTATATCATAGAAGAAGCGGAGTATCGGGTGCTTGCAGCGCTAGATCAGGAAGAAGTGCCCCTCAAAAACATCTCTGATCAAAAGGAGGTCCTAGTCTATCCAACATCTAGAATCATCGTTGAAAAGATCGGAGCCCCGAGGCTTCGTGAATATCAAGCAGAGGCCGAATCGAAGGCTGTCAACAAGCATCTTGCCGGCGAGAGCAACGAGTTTTTGATGGGGCTTGCCGAGTCTTCATTTGAGTGGAAAACAGAGTCCACTGGCACGATTTCTGAAAGGGCCAGGCTTCCAGCCGCCATAAGACGCTTCGATTTCAGAATGCGGTATGAGGACTATCTCGAGGTGGCCCCGGACTTCCATGCTTCTGAATGGAAGCTAGTCAATCGTGCTATCAGCTCGGGCTGGGTTCTAATAACAAAATCAGAGCTTGCCCGATTGATGTCTGGCAAGTTCAAGCAGATAATCATTGACAGTCGTCTTGAGGTGCCAACCCTACCTGCAAGGCTTACTGAGGCGGTCCAGAGAATCGAGAGTGAAGTGAGCACGAAGATCAAGAAGACAGAGCCGATCAAATTCACTACGAAGGTGACCTCAGCATTCCCTCCTTGCATCGCTCAGATGCACAACGACTCCATACAAGGAAAGAATCTGCCCCATGAGGCCCGATTCGCACTTGCAGCTTTCTTGCTCAGAATCGGAATGAGTGAAGAGGAGGTACTGGGTGTTTTCAGACCGGCCCCAGACTTCGCTCGTGGTCTGGCAGACTACCAAGTTCGTCACATTGCTTCAAAGGAGGGCGGCCAAGGCTACAACCCGCCAGGATGCAGAAAGATGCAGATCAATGGCATCTGCCCAGTTGAGATAGGAGAGGTATTTGATCCACTCTGTGAGTATGTCCTACATCCGCTGAATTTCTACGAAACAAGGGTCTGGGAGATTTCAAAGAACATAGTTAATCGGTCTTGGTATGCGGCAAAGAAGAAGAGAAGACAGAAGTTCCGATGACCATCATCATCCTCGATAGGTCTTACGAGTATAGTAGTACAGATATTCCTGGGCATAGCCTGCGTACTTTCCGAAGTAGCTTCTGGCAGCCTTGGATTTCTTTTGGTAGGATTTCCCGCTCTCGGTGAAAATCCCATAATGCTTCTGGATGACTCTTTCAATCCAAACATCAATTGGGAACGCTTCCAGATGTCCGAGCGAGAACAAGCAAACACAGTCAGCCACCTTGTCTCCAACACCATGAAGTGTCTTTAGTGACTCGTGAGCTGTATCGTAGTCCATCTGTCTGAGTTCATCCTCAGTTATCTGCCCGTCTACTATTGATTTGGTGGAGCGGACTATGAAGTTTGCTCGCCATGCAAGGTCTAGACTCTCCAATTCTGAGACTGTGGCTCTCGAAAGCGGTTCGGGCAAAGGCATTCCATAGAAGGTCTTCCCCCGGAATTCGTATTTGGGTCCCCATCTTTCCCTGATGCCCTGAGTCATTCTCTTTATAGATGGAATATTATTTCGCGTGGAACACAGAAATGATACCAAGCATGGGAAGAAGGGGTCACTTACAATTCTGAGACCGGGGGCAAAGTTAATGCTTATCCTCATTAGCCCGTCCTTGGCGATATCATCCTTGATTTCACCAACAGGATCATCGAAACGAATCAGTTCGCCGATATCAACATTCCCTGACGCAGACTCGTAATGCAGGTATTCGTCCTTCTGTTCAACATAGACGATATCACCAAAATCTGCGTTGATATAGCCATCTCCCTCTCTTACCCAACAGAATGTCTGCCCACATTCCATTGTGTCCATGAGGTTGAAGTCGCTTACTCGTATTCTATTCATCAGACTACTCGACCCGGCCGTGAGAGAAGAACATTGCGCTATGGTCACTTGGCCTTCGAGTAGACTGCAAACTTCATGAAACTGAAGATGAGGAGCAAAAGCAGTATCGTCACTAACAGCACGGGGGCGACAATGTCAATCCAGTGCACTTGCGGATCCCAATCAATGCCATCTGGAAGCCAATCAGCATCTGTGTCTGAGCTTATTGGAGACATACAGAACTCGATTTCATACGCATCCGACCAACCGTCCTGGTCCGTGTCTGTCGACAGCGGATTGAGCTGGTTGAGAATCTCAAAGAAGTCACCGAGACCATCGCCATCGGAGTCTGGCGACAATGGATTGAGTCCCGCTTCGATTTCAAACCCGTCCTCAAGGTTGTCGGAGTCAGTATCTGCACTCAGAGGATTTGTTCCGTAAGACATCACTTCAAGGAAGTCACTTACGCCATCCGAGTCCGTATCTTGATTGGTAGGATCGGTTCCCAAGTCTCCTTCCAGGCCATCACTGAGACCGTCGAGATCAGAGTCGTTATGAAGAAGACTTGATCCCCATTGGTACTCGATCGAGTCCGATGCACCATCTCCATCAGAATCTCCTTCATTGGGGTCCGTGCCAATTGAAATCTCGAAGTCATCAGCGAGACCATCACGGTCGGAGTCGCGTGAGTATAGGTTCGTCCCAATCAGAAGCTCAGTTGTATCAGGAATCGTATCTCCGTCACAGTCATTGACATAAGTTACCCTCAACTCGAAGACTGTGGCGTTGGGGCCCAGACTTGAGACATCTACTCTGTAACTGCCTAACTTCGCTGTAAGATATTTCATCACTATTTCATGGTCAGCCTCTATTCTCTGATAGACTGTACTATTCGATGTGACATCTATGATAGAAGCCCTCAATGTGGCGTTGCCACTCCAAGTCACTGTTGCATTCACAAACCCCATGTATGTAAGTATGATATCTTGACTGGTGGTATTGCCAGTTTCCAAGCTGTTCCTCGCGTAGAAGGTTGGGGCCTCGCCCGCACCCAAGAGGCCAACATATGCAACAGCACAAGCTACTGAGGCAGCAAGGTCCTCGGCCTTTGCATAGCTGTATTGAGGATTATCCCAAGTATCGTCCTCTGTTCCACTGAAGAAATCATAGTAGTGCCCTTGAGAAATATGGAATGCAGGTCTTCCAACCTGCCACATCTCGTAGGCGGTCGAATGCTCGGCGACCTCAAGATCAATCACTTCCTGTATCAGACCCGCACCATAATTACTCGAGAGTCCCATCATCATATCTGGGAACCACTGCCCATCTTGGTACAGCTCGAATTCCGGTGAACTCCGAAGAGAGATTAGTTTCCCATAAGTGATGTCGGCTCTGTGGAAGAGTATACGATCAAATGAGAGCGTGGTAATTGTTTCGATGTCATTGTCCTCGAACCAACCAGCAAGCGCTCTGGCCCCTGGATTGTAATCAAGATTGACATGAGCACCATTGATGAGAATGAAGTATACATCACATGAGAATGAATAGTTGTTGAGAACTCTTGCTATCTCAAGAACGACTGCTGTGCTTGCGGCCGCGTCGTTTGCTCCCGTGTACCACCCTGAGTCAATCATCCCAGTAATAGCAATCGCTGGAGCCGGACTCGGAAGTGTTCCACGTTTAATGGCAACTAGACTTCCGTAATCAGTGATGTTTTCAAACTGCAAGGCACCATCAGTCTTGTCTTGTAATGTCTGATTTGCCCAATCCCACGCAGCGGTCAGATTGTCGGACGGTGACATATCAGCGAAATTCCAGGTTCTCCGTGGATAGGTCTCTGAAAGGGTCCTTGTGAGGTTCCCTATTTCATATCGCGATACAGAGTCCCACAGGTCATCCCAAAGAGCTGTTACGTTGAGCCCAGACTGTGACGAAGGCGAGAAAGAGGCATCTGAAGGAACCGCCGAACGTAACTCTTGCAGACTAACAGTTGAAGTGGGTACTAGAAGGCCGATAAGCAATATTGCTGACACTGCAAACAATGGAAGTCTCTTGGCAGTGATTCGACTCACATCAAATCACTCCTGTAGTAGGCTCGCCACTTGACGAAAAGCCAGATGACCAACAAGACTCCTGATGCTCCCAAGCCAACAACAGGTATCATGTACATCCAATGCTCCCGTGGTGCAACGTCTTCACCATCCGGAATACCATCTGAGTCAGAGTCAACGTCGAATGGTAGTAGGTTGTTCTCGATCTCGTACAGGTCATCCAACCCATCACCGTCAGTGTCGTTGACTAGTGCATTTAGCCCGTTGAGAATCTCGAACAAATCACTCAAGCCATCCCCATCGGTGTCAGTATTATTCGGATTCGTACCCAGTGTCACTTCGTAAATGTCAAGGAGACCATCGCCATCCGTGTCATTTGAAAGCGGATTGGTACCCAGGATCAATTCCTCTGGGTCTAGCAAGCCATCGTTATCTGAATCAGAACTGGTGGGGTCCATTCCAAGACTGATTTCAGTTCCGTCTCCAACACCGTCATTGTCTGAATCTTCAATCAGTGGGTCCGATCCCCATAGAATCTCAACTCCATCCCAGGCACCATCATCATCAGAATCGGGATCAATCGGACTCGTACCGAGAGTGATTTCATCTGCGTCATCAAGGTAATCCATATCGGAATCGGCTGAAAGACTATCAGTGCCGTGAACGAACTCCTCCCAGTCGTCGAGTGTGTCTTGATCGAAGTCCTGCCAGTGTTGGAATGAGACCGTTCCAGAAACGCTCACATTGTCCAAGTTTACAACAAGGATTGTGAACATGCCAGGAGTAGTCACTAGGTGACTGAGTGCTATTCTTGTCGCAGTCTCTGTAGAATCGTTGACTAATGCTCCGAGTGGCGAGAAGAGGTTCACATTGATTAGGACATCAGAAACCAAGTCAACAGTCACATTGACAATGGAATTGCCTGTAAGAGGCACAGACCATGTGATGTTCTCTCCTGGATTCATAGAGCCGGAAACGCTGAAGGATGGGACCTCACCATTGCCAACCTGACCAAGAAACGCAGCCACACATGAAGCCACTCCGACCGCCTCTCGCACCTTGTCATATTCCCAATCCGGGACATCCCAATAGTCCTCATCGCTTCCCGTCCAGGGGTCAAAATATGATTGAGTGAATGATATGCCGGGGATGCCCCTTATCGATGCCTCATATGCCCCTGACATCGTCCACAAATCACCCGGCTGATCGACGGCGAAGATACGAGACTGGCCGGAAGCTTGAGAAGACCACTGGGACAAGTCTCGTATGAACTCGTGACTATCATATGGTGCTTCTTCATGCCCAGTAGACAATACCACTGCATCTCCGTAATCTTCGTTGTTTTCGTACAACATTGTCGAGAACCAGAATAGCGCAGAGGGTACTACTTGCTGGGCGGCCATACTGTCTAGGAGCGCTTCAATTGCCAAGTTGCCGGGAACGAGAAGGTATCCTCTGTATCTCTCGGTAATTGTGTTGACCAGAACAAAGTAGACATCATTCGTCAGGTTGAGAGGATGGAGTATTCGCGCTGCCTCGAGAACTGCAGCCACAGAACCTCCAAAGTAATTTGCGCCTGGTGCCCATCTGCTGGATACTGTTCCGACTAGGAGAATAGGCGATCTGTAGGACTGAGTGCCGTTCTTGACTGCAACTAAAGTTTGGTACTCCGAGTGAAAGCGGAAGTAGGTCTCGCCAGATGTGTAGCCCAGAATCGTGTTATTGACGTAATCCCACGCTCTTACAAGTGCATTAGTCGGGAAGTTTTGCTCTGGGATCCAGACCCTCATCGGGTAGTCTTCTGAAAGGACTCTTACAATCTGCCGGATATTGTCCGTGTTAATACTAGAAAACAGGCTATCCCATGTTGCCTCTGGAGAGAATGTGGAGCTTGGAAGTGCAGTGGCATTGGAGACTGACTGGGTCTCGTGTGCCGAAGCTTCACGGACAGGTCCTGCACTATTAACAGGTACACACGCTGCTAGCAGGCAAACGAGCACAATGCACCTGACAAGACCCTGTCTCATAGGGCCAAGAACACTCTTGCGCTTCAGTTATAGTTTGCCTTGTACGCCAAAAAAGTAGTCTCTGAAGAAGATCTCAGTCAGATTCGACCAGCTTGGAAACCGTTACAGCATCCTTCTCAACAATACTTGCAATCTGGTCGATTTCATCCGACATTAGAATCGGGGCCGGAGGATTGCGAAGAACCACTCCCCCTTCCCACTGGACAATCGCTCTAACGTTCTTTGGGATGTCTCCAAGACTGGCATTTCCGATGCACCACAGTTTTGGAAGGTCAGTCTGTTTCATTCCTTCAACGAGTATGAAATCCACATCCAGTTGTCTGGCAAGGGTTTCCAGCTGAAGTCTCCTGCTATGCTGAATGATTGTACTGTTGGGTCCCAACAATATCGCAGGATCAGCCCCAGCATTTGCATGTTTCCAAGTGTCTGTTCCTGACTTTGGCGAAACGTCCTCATTCGCGCTCTTAATTGTGGCCACCTTATGCCCTCGTTCTATCAGGACTGGCACCAAGCGTTCAATGAGAGTGGTCTTGCCAGTGGATGAATAACCCGAAATCAGAAATATGCGCATCACGGTTTCTTGCTCCAGTAGGAACCTTAAAAATCGGTTGTTGGTCGATTCCGATTCTCGGAGACTCCACCTTGAATAGTGATGATGATATAGCGGTTACATGCATTGACGTTTTCAGAGAGTTCGAAGACGGAACACGCATTATCAAGGTGTTGCGCGGAACTAACCTTACAGTCCGCAAGGGCGAGTTCATCGCGATTGTGGGCGCGTCAGGAAGTGGGAAGACTACACTTCTCAATCTCATTGGCGGACTTGACACGCCTACTGACGGAACAATAATCGTTGACGGCATCAATTTGTCTGAATTGAACGATGACCAGATGTCGGAGATGCGTCGTCACAAAGTTGGTGTTCTGTTCCAGGACCAACATCTGCTACCAATCTTCACTGCAATTGAGAATGTGCAAGTGCCTATGCTTCTTGATGAAATTCGCGCCGAGAAACGATACACTAGGTCTATGAAGCTTCTTGAAGACGTAGGTATCGACCACAGAGCCCATCATATGCCCCATGAACTCTCAGGCGGCATGCGCTCACGCGTGGCTCTTGCACGCGCACTGGCGAATGATCCTGCTGTGCTCCTTTGTGACGAACCTACAGGAGATCTTGACCACAAGACAGGCGGCGAAATCATCCAACTGATGCGAGACTTGGCCAAGAAAGAGAATAGGGCTGTCTTGGTGGTGACGCATGACCCGGAAGTCGCAAGGATGGCGGACAAAATCTTGCTTCTTCGCGATGGCATACTAGTGGAAGAACTGGTTACTGCATTCTTCAGGCGAAGCGGAGTGGACGTTGAAACAAGGCGACCTGAAGACAGTCGTGGCGGGGATTTTGCCGCAGAGGGGTGAAACATTGACGCGGCGAAATGGGGGGAATCCTAGAATCGCCAAAGGTAGCCGTCTCTATGCATTTTCCTACGCACTGAGTTCTATGAAGTCTCATCCTTTCAGGGCTCTCAGTCTTGCACTGACTCTCAGCCTTGGCGTTTCGTTAATAGGCTCAGTCCTGATTTGGGCTGACACTGGCGTATCTGAGAGTGTGGACAATTACTTTGACACTAATGCGTTTCAGATGCTTGTGTCAAACCCGGCGGGAAGTACTCACCAAGTGGACTTGGCCCAATCATACGCATTGTCTAGCAACTTGGTTGAACGCGTATACAGAGTCAACTCCACGGTCGGACTTGTGTCCGGAACGCAATTACCTGACTCCACACAATACGGTCTCGACGAACCTATCTACACAGAAGATATGAAGGATTGCGAGGTAATCTTTGTCAACAATGATTTTCTAGATTACATCGCTCCTGAATTTGAATATGAGGGAGAGTTTCGATTATCTGAAGGCGAGGTTTTGGTCTCCTCCCAGTTCGTCATCTATTACCATCAGGTTTTTGACTTGGCAATCACAGTCAACTCAACCATCGATATTGAGCTGCTGACGCGTAGGCCCCAAGACATTGTGGGATATATTGGGAACATGAATCGTCAAAGCATTACATCACTGAGAGTCGTTGGGATCTATGATGTCGGTCCATACGGGTCTCTTCTTCAGACAGGATTTCCTTCTCGAATGAGATCAAACTACGATTATCTCAACTACGACACTGCAGTCCTAGGAATACTGGACAGTGTTATGATCTTGTCAGAAGGCCTTGACCTACAAGATCTACCTGAAGTGGGTTTCTTTGGAGCAAGAACTTTCATCCGCGCCTCTGGTGAAGCTCTCATCGCGGCAGGGGTTGACAACATCGCCAGTAACCTTCTAACACTCAAGGCTCGCCTTGATGAACAATATAGCGTCACTGTAGATGGTCTGTCTGAAATCTTGACTCTTCAGGATCTCGTTGATACCTATGCTAGCACAATGCCATTGGCTCTTCTCAATCTACCAGTCTTCATCATAGCGCTATTCCTCTCTGTCTTTGCCGCCGACACGTTTATGGCCGCGAGAACAGTAGAAGTCAGCGCACTGCGCTCTAAGGGTGCTAGCTCCACTCAAGTGTACGGTATTTTTCTCTCAGAATCTGCCCTCATGGCATCCTTCAGTTTCATCATTGGAATAGTTCTCAGCGTTCTCTTTGCCCCCCTTATTCCATCTGCCATTTCATTCATGACCTTTGACTTGGAGATATACTCGTTCTTTCTCGAAAGGACGGTGCTCAAGATGGAAACGATAGTCTACAGCTTTCTGATCTGTATTCTTCCGCCTCTTCTCTTCATTCTCAACTCAGCGAGGAAGGCCGCAAACGCTGAGATTAGTTCAATTATGATGGAGACGTCCGAGACACCCCCGACAGGTGGGGAGGCTCACGGATTCACTCTGGGGGCATCGGCTGTACTACTCTCAATGACTGTCGGTAGTGTAATCTTTCTCCCGAACGACCCCTTTGTTATGATTCTGGAGCTCATCTTTGGCACTGCCGCATGGTTCTTCCTTGCCTACAATGGGTCTCGATTCTCTCGAGTGGGCTTTGCAAGATTGACAGCCAAGCTCTCCTTCGTGCTCGGTGAGAAGAATCTTGTTGCAGCAGGGAATCTAAGAATGCGACGGGGTCGAATCGTCCCACTTATGGTTGTCCTAGCACTCACTCTGTCATCAACGATTACATTCACAGTTCAAGCAGAGAGCTATCAATCAGATCTAGAGGCCGAGGTCAAGTACGCCTTGGGTGCCGACTTGCGAGTCGGCACTACTGGGCAGCCTTTCTCATTCAATGACACACTGGAGGCGTATCCCGGAGTGAACAGGGCCGTCCCCGTTCTCAGAACTTGGGGTCAGGTCGGAAATGAGCGGATAACATTGGTAGCAACAGATGCAGTTGAGTATTCATTGATTGGGAATTTCCATGAGTCAAGCTTTTTCGGCGAATCTCCAAGCATTGTACTCTCAAGACTGGCGGCTGTGCCTAACGGCATAATTCTGAGTGCATATCATGCAGAAAGGTGGAATAAGACAATCGGAGACACATTGGGTCTAGATGCTGGTGGACGTATTTCAACTGTTCAAGGAGATTTCGTTATCACAGGACTCGTATTCAGCGCTCCAGGGTTCGGATATGCAGCAGCCGCTGATATTCCTTCGGCAAGACTTGGTGCGGGATTTGGGTTCCAATCAGCTTATTCTGGGTTTGCCATCACAAACCTGGGCTTTATGTCTCTCTTGACAGACAGGAGCAGTACTGACACCTTCCTAGCAGATATGGTTTGTGTAACAGATCAGGAGTTTCTACTTCGTGCATTGAGCGATCTGCCTGGAGTAACAGCGACCACCCCAGAACACTTCGATCTGAGAGGCTTCTCATTTGGGACCGCACTATTCCTGAGCACCATAGAAGGTCTGTTTTCGATTGGATTCGCTATGTCTTTGATATTGAGCTTGTTTGCGCTTACCCTCTTTCTCGGCTCTATAGTTAGGGAACGCCGACGGGACTATGCCATACTTCGTGCGGTAGGTGGCTCAAGACAGCAAGTAGTGAACATGGTTCTCTCAGAGTTCACCGGAATTGTATTTGCCTCATTGACCCTCAGCCTTGTGTTAGGCACCATTTTCGGCTTCGTGATGAGCACCGTAGTCTTCTCTCTGAGTCCATTTGCAAGAACTCTGCAGGCGGCGATAACTTTCCCGATTGGGTTCTTGACTGGGGTACTGCTTATTGAAGTCCTTGCCATGATAATGGGGGCATACTTGCCTGCACGTGAGGCATCAAAAACGGATCCCGCAATAGTATTGAGGAACCTGTGAGGAAACAACGCCATGGAAAAGACAAAGCCAAAGACTCCCAAAGGCAGCTCTAGATGGGCGTTATTCTATGCAGTTAGTTCCTTGAGAAACTATCCGCTGCGCAACATGGGTATAGCTTTGATCCTCGCCATCGGAGTTGCTCTGCCAACCACCGTCTTTGCATGGTCCAACACAGGAATCGAGATTGCTATCGGGGACTACTTCTCAGAAAACGCGTATCAGATGAGATTTCAGCGACAATCATCTGCACTCTACTCGCGAGCCGAACAGGAAGCCTTGGTTGCCTCGGTAAATAATCATCCATACATAGATTTCGTCCATCAGGTGCCCTCAACCATCTGTATTCTGAGCGGGGACGGTCTCCCTACGTGGTCAAGCTATGACATGAGAGGACTGAACTACCTGTTGGGGATAAAGGATGCCAGGGTCATCTTGGTCAATGATAACATTCTCGGCAATTGGACCCAAGAATTCACCTATAGAGGGAACTTCTCTCTCAAATCTGGCCAAGTCCTTGTATCCGCGGGATTCGTCGAATATACACGGGAAGTCCACGGCATGGCCATCGACTTGGGTTCAGAAATCAACATAGATGTCATAACACATGCCCAAAGATCTGGGGGGCCAGAGTCTAGATCCTTCTTGAGTCCTGTTACCGTTGGCAATCTCAGTGTTGCAGGAGTGTACCAAATAGATGATCTAAGCAATCAGATAGGTAATGCCCTTCCCTCAACTAGTAGATACAATTGGGATCCACTCGGCAGTATGTCATCTGTTCTGGGAATAGACGATTCGATTATGATTCTTGGAAGTGAAGTAGATCAGGAAATACTGACTGAGATTGCTGACTCGGGGTATTTCAAGTCTGCACTTCTTGTCAGAGCCTCACAAGTCGGCTTGATTCAGGCAGGAGTTGAACGTATTGGCGACAGTCTATTGACGTTCAAGACGCAAACAGAAGAGCAGTTCGTGAATTTTAATATCATTGGGATTGATGAGATACAGAGACTTGATTCGTACGTGCAAACTTACTTGGGCAGCCAAATCCTAACAGTTGTCGCACTTCCTGTTCTCATAATGAGCCTCATGCTGACTGTCTTTACTTCGGAGACATCCATCTCTCGTCGAAAGGGGGAGATAAGCGCGTTGAGGTCTAAGGGGGCTTCTTTCAACCAGGTGTTTTCCACCTTCATGTGGGAATCTATCCTGCTCGGTGTTCTCGGATTTCTTATGGGCATTGGTCTTTCATTATTGATGGCACCATTGATTGGTTCAACCGTTGGTCTCTTCTCATTTGATTTGGCCTTGTTTGTGCTCTTCTTCACAAACCTTTCATTTCCTCCGCTGGCACTAGTCATAGCGGCGACTATTGCAATGTATCTCCCTGCCGCCTATCTTCTCCACGTGTCCCGGAGGATTGATGTGACAGAGGTGGGGCAGCCAACCTCTGGTCTGCCGTCTGAAGGCGCTGAGATGACCGGAATTTGGCGTTATGCTCTTGGACTTGGTGTGATTTTGTCAATCCTTGCGGCAATGCCGACGCTTGTATACCCATCAGGTCCAATTGCTGTTGCTGAGGTACTAGGAGCCTCGTTGCTCCTATTCGCTGCTTCATACCTGGGCTCTCGTACGATGCGCCTGGTCACTGCAAGACTGTCAGGTGAAACCACTTTTCTGCTTGGTGAGAAGAGTCTTTATCTAAGTCAGAGCCTTAGAAAGAGGAAGGGCCAATTCATCCCGCTTCTCGTCATTCTAACCTTGACGATGACAACAACGACCATGATGGTAATTCAGTCTTCGAGCTTCGAATCCACTATGAATAACGAGCTGCGGTATTCAATTGGAGCCGACATGAGAGTTGAAGTTGATGGATTTCCCCTTGACTTCGAACGTACTCTCCTCAGCTATCCCGGAGTCCTGAATGTCACTCCCGTGATCGAAACATGGGCGCAGGTGGGGCTAGAGAGCTTCTTCTTTGAAGGGATCAATCCTCTGGAGTATCTCGACATAGGAAAATTCTCTCCTGATAGCTTTGTTGGTGGCAATCCTGAGACGGTTCTTACGGCTTTGGCCAACAGAAGCAACGGAGTTGTCATCAGCGAATACTACTCAGAGCTTTGGAATCGAACCGTAGGTGATGAGGTGAACATCTTCTATGGTACAGTGAACGGGTCCAGACTTGGGATCTTTGAGGTTGCAGGCATAGTAAGAAGTGGGCCCGGTTTTGGCGTTGCATCAACCCAGGATCTACCCTCCGCAACGTTTGCATCACAATTCGGATTCCAAGTCGGAAGAGGTGGCTTCGGACTTGTAAACCTAGACTATATCGCTGAATTTGGCTACTTGGAAACGGCGGACCTCTTTCTAGTTGACACTGTTGAGTTTGCCGACCTGGATAGTGTCATTGAGGATCTTGAAGAACTACCGGGAGTCGACGTCTTCACACCTGACACATTCGATATCGCATCTGAATCCGTTTCAATCCAACTATTCCTGTCTGGAATTCAGGGACTAACTTTGATTACATTCATGTTATGTTTGGCAATGGGGCTTTCAGCAATTGCACTCTTTTTGGGCTCAGCTGTCCTTGAACGAGAGCCAGAGTACGCAATCTTCAGGGCAATAGGCGGCACGAAGAGACAGGTGATAATGATGGTCTTTGGAGAATTTGCTGGGATTGTTGTTGCAGCTATTGGCATCAGCTTCATTCTAGGAATTGTCTTCGGATACTCAATGAGCATACTTGCTTTCGGGATATCACCCTTCTCACCGGTCTTGGCTGAGATACTTGCCCTACCTCTTTCGGTGATGCTGGGCATATTGGGCTTGGAAGGTGCCTTCCTGCTGGCTAGCTGTTACTTGCCAGCCTCCCGCGCCGGCTCTGTGAACCCTGCATCGGCTTTGAGGAATCTGTGAGGTTGAGCCCATGATTTTGCGCACCCCGATAACCTTTTCAAAAACAAGAATCGAACGGAGACTGTGTTCACAATGGTGACTTACTCAACTGAACAGCTGGATCTTTTCGGAGACTACCCTGATGATGTCGTGATTAGTTGCGAGAATGTGTACAAGATATACAAAACCCACGAGCTCGAGGTCGTCGCTCTGAGCGGAGTGTCCCTACAGATTCTTGAGGGAAAAATCATGTGCGTTGTAGGTCCGAGTGGTTCGGGTAAGACTACACTCACCAATATCATAGGTGGTATAACAAAGGCCACAGTCGGTAAGGTCTACTGGGCCAACCTGCGGTCCGATATCACGAAGATAGGCGAAAGGGTCCTTACTGAAGCCCGTCGCAATTTCATCGGATTTGTCTTCCAAATCAACAACCTCCTTCCACACCTTAATGCTTGGCAGAATATTGAGCTTGCAGCACGCATAGCTGGCGTTCCGAAGAGCGTTCGACAGGACCGAGTAGACCGTCTCATCAAACTCGTCGGTCTCGAGGAGAGAAGACACAACAAAGCCACAACACTCAGTGGGGGCGAGCGTTCTCGTGTTGCCATTGCAAGCGCACTCGTCAACCTCATTGAAACAGAAGGCAAGGGTCTTGTCTTGTGTGACGAGCCCACTGGAGACCTCGACCCAGAGACTGCAGAGAGAATACTAGATCTCTTCCAAGAGCTCAACGAGACCTTGGGCACCTCCTTCTTCATTGTCACACACAGTCAACAGGTGGCCTCGAAAGCCGATGTTACTGTTGAGATCAGGGATGGAATCATCTCAGGGTTCCATCAAGCTGGAATAGACCTTGACACTTTGGATGACACAAGAGTTGTCAAGCTTGACAACAACTATCGTCTTCCAATGCCCACAGATTTGTTAGAGGCAGCAGGCAATCCCACTCAATTCAGAATCAGCTTTGAAGATGGGAGATTCATACTCGTGCCTCAGCTTGAGGACGTGGTTGACACCATGAGGATTCAACGGACTCGCACCTGCAGAGTCTGTGGAAACGAGATTCCTCAAGGCAAGTTCATCTGCCCGAACTGTGGAAGTACCATCTAACGGATTAGTCTGTTTCAAGCGGCTCTGGCGAATCTTTGCGGCCGAACAGTGCTACCAGCTCTTCAATGGCTCTTAGGTTGCCCATGAGATTGCGAATTCGTCGTCTCAATCGCACCAACACCTTCACCTTGTGTGGCTCTAAGTCCTTGGTGATGAACTTGGCCAGTTCGATACCGCCCTGGTCAAAATCAGTTAGAACTAAGACTTCTCCATTTTTGCCTGCTTGCTCAGCAATCTCGTCGATAAGCTCAGGTCTTGCTCGCCCCGCCTGTGTTTTGATTATACGTCCCTTTACCCCAAGTTTCCGAAGGACTCTCTCGTCACGAATACCCTCCACAACAATGACGAGATTCTCGTAACGGGAATCAACACTGGTGAGAATCTCGACAAGCGCCCGCTCATTCTTCCGAAGAGGTCTATCACTTGGCAATACCAAATTTTCCACAGCCTGCCGCTGCCCAGTCATTAAGGGACAATGGCTACCTTCATGGTTTCTCCTTTGCTCATTTTCTCCAAGGCCTCCACGATTTTTTCGAGAGGCATTTGATCGGAAATTAAGATATCCGGATTGATATCGCCCGCTATGATGAGTCTAATTGCCTGCTCGACATTCCTTGGAGAAAGATGGAAGACACCCTTGACTGTCAATTGTCCATAGTGGAATCTCACTGTGTCAAGCTCGAATTTCGTTCCTGACGCTGCTCCACCGAACAGGACTGTTGTTCCTGCGTCTCTCGTCATCTCTACAGCTTGTTCCCAAGTTGCAGGGAGTCCAACAGCCTCAATGACAACATCTGCTCCATAACCCTCTGTTTCATCCCTGACACGTTGGATGGGGTCTTCTGCCACTGGATTAATCACCGTGTCCGCTCCCGATTTCTTCGCCATTTCTCTGCGGAACTCAGCCAAGTCAGACGCTATCACAGTAGATGCTCCATTCTTTCTTGCAAGCATAATTAGCATTTGACCGATGGGGCCTGCACCGATTACAACCACGGAATCGCCTGGTCTGATGTTTGATTCCTCGATCCCATGCACAACGCATGCGAGGGGTTCTGTCAGCGCAGCTGTCTGGAATTTTAGGTCGTCAGGAATCCTATGTGTATTCCACTTGACAATCCTTTCGGGCACTCGAATGTATTCTGCGAATGCGCCATTGACGAAGCTCTCTTTCAGCTCTGGGCAGAGATTGTGACTCCCTCGTTTGCAGAAGAAACATAATCCACAAGGTGCGGAGTTTGTAGCAACGATTCGCATACCTGGCTCGAGTCCTTCTACTCCTTCTCCAACCTCCTCCACTGTACCAGCGTACTCGTGTCCGAAGAGTGCCGGAGTCTCTCTAAGCAGAATCGGGTGGCCTCGCTTGAAGGTCTTGACATCCGTCCCACATGTCAGAGCAGACCCAATCTTGACCAGGATGTCGCCAGCTCCAATCTCAGGAACCTCGGTCTCTTCGTACCGAACATCACCAACTCCGTGAAACATCGCTGCTTTCATTCGACGAGGCATCCATTCATTCCCGATGCGGGTCATTCATGCCTCGTTTAAATGGATTATGACACACCCTCACTCATGTCCGACCACAAGGCTTAATCCCTGACCGTTTCCGGGGGCGCGTGGGAACACACAATGAGAATTCGAGCTCGTTATCCGGAGAGCGGAGAGTACTTCGCCGAATCTGATTGGGATGGACAGACTGGAGGGACTGCAATCACAAAATCGGGTGAAAGTTTCGCATTTGACACACCCAAGATATACGGCGGGCGTGGAAAGGGAGTGTGTCCAGACGAGCTCTTTGTTTCAGCAGTACTAGGGTGCCTCACCAATACGTTTCTCGATTTTCAAAGGCGTTTCGAGATGCAGCTTCGCTCAATTCATCTTGAAGCAAAAGCAAGTACACTATTTGACAATGAGGGCTACACAATAACTCAGATTCGCGTGTCGGGTGATGTTGTAGTGGGCAAAGATGAGCTAGACGTGGGAGAGCGCTGTGTCAAACTTATGAAGAACTACTGTCATCTCACACGTTCAATTCGAGACTGTATTCCACTCGAATACAACATTAATGTTAGAGAAGAATGAGTATTGGAGTCACTCATTGTTCAACTCAATCGACGACATCAATTCACGCACAGTATCCATGAACTTCAGTATGTTGTCCCAATAACCTCCTTGGAAATAGACGCTGTCACAGTCTTCGCACAACCAGAATTCATTGTACGAATCGAAGGTCTGGTCGAACACAAGACCTCTGATTCTTTCTTTGTCTGTCTCAGCGAATTCAACAAGCTCGCCGTTACATTTCGAACACCGAGCCCGTGATGGGATGACTATAGGCGTTATGTCATATTGCTTGAACACCCTCGCAACTTCCTCTGCTACACCTCCTCTCACGAGCATGCCTCTGACAGAGGAATCTTTGGTTCTGCGGAAGAGATCAAGATCTGAAGTCAGCAGAACACGGTTCTCGTTAGCCGCGATTTCCAATAACTCATCGTCATGAATGTCCGTGTCATAGAGAGCGTCATATCCGACAAGACGCAACCATGCAGCAAGTCTTCCTAGCATTGCATCTACTATGAACTTGAAATCTTGCTGTCTGTTTTCCATTTACGCGTGCTCCTTGAGGTATTCGTTACCTGCCATTTCTCTGAGATTGTCAATCACTGTGACTGGAACTGTGACACTTCCCATGGAGACTCCGATGTCATCGCCATGGAAGTCGGTGCCTCCCGATTCTATTAGCCCTAAGCCCGAAATGGCATCTCGTAGAACCGACATTGTGCCCACGACTGGTAGGATTGAGTACTCATAGTGAATCTCGACTCCAAGAAGCCCATTGTCAAGGAGTTCAGCGAATAGGCCTCTCAAGTCGCTCACTTCGATAGTAAGAGGATGTGCAACCACTGGGACCGCTCCAACATCCCTCAGGACCTTCACGGCTTCAACGGTATCCATTCGTTCCTTTCTTACATAAGCTGGCTTGCCCTTCAGAAGCCACTCCTCGAAGGCCTCATTGAAGTCCTTCGCAATTCCCTTCATGACTAGAAGTCGCGCCAGATGAGGTCTCCCTGGGCTAGTCACTCCTTTGAGGGCTTGATTTACATCATCGTCAGTAATGTCAAAGCCAAGCTTGCGTAGTCTCTCTATCATCTTCGGAAATCTAGTCTTTCTGGCCTTTTCCAGCTCTAGCAGTCTCTTCCTAAACCTCGGTGCGTCATATGGGACAAAGTATCCGAGAATGTGTACCTCCTGATCATCATATTCTGTGCTTATCTCAATTCCCGGAACACGTATGACTTCGCTAGTTGGTTCTGCACTCATGAATTCATGAATGCCATCCACGGTATCATGATCAGTGAGAGCTATGCCCCCAAGGCCTATTTCGGCAGCTTTTGAAACAAGCTCGGCGGGAGACATGATGCCGTCAGAGTAGGATGAGTGAACATGCAGATCAGCAAGGGCTTTCACCGTTTCTCGCCTCCCTTACAAGAGTCTCAACCAGACTTCGTACCTTGTGGCAGACCTTTCTGATTTCATCCCGAGATATGGTCGAGCGCGATGGGCAATCGGCATCAACGACACATTTGCGTTTCTTCATGTCGTAGACGATGGGATAGAACCTGCATCCGTCGGGCCGTGTCTCATAGATTCGACACGTCTGATTACTAGGGTCATAGAAGTAGCACAATCCGTCTACATTTCGGAGCTCACAGAAACCGTCCTCAGTTCGTTGCAGGAAATCCTCACGACTGTACCCTTCCACCTCTATTCGATCAATGTCCTTCCTGGTCAAGGTCATCTCTGTATCTGTGCAACATAACATGACAGAGCTACAGCTGCCATCATGATTACATTGGAAGGGTGCCAAAATGATGATTCTCCGTTTGCTGTTGAACTAGAGTCGAGTCCGTTTGTCTTGAGTGCTGAATATAGAGTGGTCAGATTGCGGTTTAGCGGGTCATCACGCTGATTGGACGTTCACCATCCCTGCTTATTCATCATCCCAATGGGGGGTGCGTTTCCAAGGCATAAGAATGATGCTATCTTTCTTTTCTAGAAATGCGTCTGACCAAGGAGCCGCCATCAACTTTCTCAGTGGCTGTCTTGGCAAGGTTGCTTGGGTCGCGTCTGACTAGTGCTTTTCCTGTAATTCTCTGGTATGCGCTAGCCCGAACTGAGTATAGGTATTCCATAAGATCGGTGGGCTGCTGTACTGCCCCCATTCGTAATCGACTTCTCCAATTGAGTAAATGGATCATGCGCTCAATTATCTTCATTAGCTTTCTTTCCAACTCTGTCTTCTTCTTATCGAAGAAAAGGTTTTCCAAGAGGGAGTTTAGGAATCCTACAGCCAAAGCGCTAAATACCCCTCACAGTGAAATTGGACAATCTCGCTAGAAGGTGTTGATCTAACAGTGCGAATCGCCATATTGGACAAGGACCGATGCAGACCGAAAGACTGCTCCCATGAATGTCAGAGGTTCTGTCCAAGGGTCAGAACCGGTGATGAGACCGTCGTCTTCTTTGACGGTCCGGACAAACCACCGACGATAGTAGAGGCACTGTGCTCAGGAGAGGCGATTTGCGTAAAGAAGTGTCCTTACCATGTCATAAGCATCGTCAATCTTCCTGAGGAATTGGAGAAGGACACGAGCCACCGATACAGTGTCAATGGATTCAAGCTCTTTAGATTGCCAATCCCCAAGGAAGGAAGAGTTATTGGTTTGATCGGCCCTAATGGTGTCGGGAAGACCACAGCTCTGAGAATTCTGGCAGGAGAACTGAAGCCCAACCTGGGTCGTATTGAGGATTCACCAGAGTGGGACGAAGTAATTCGTGAGTTTCGAGGGTCTGAGCTCCAGCCGTTCTTTGAGAAAATTCAGGCGGGGGACCTTGTCCCTGTTCACAAGCCACAGACGATAATAGATCTTCCAAAGGTGAAGGCACTTGCAGACAGGCCCATCAGCGAGCTCCTTGAGTCAGCCAATTCGTCTGGACGCCTGAGTGAGCTAAAGGAGGATATGGGGCTCGATGAGATATGGGATCGACAGGTACAGCATCTGAGTGGTGGTGAACTACAGAGAGTTGCGATCACAGCAGCTATCGTCAGGGACGGCGAAATCTACTTCTTTGACGAGCCAACCGCCTACCTCGATGTCCGTGAAAGACTCCGTGTTGGAAGAGCAATTCGGAAGCTTTCCGAGATGGGCAAGACAGTGGTCGTTGTAGAGCATGATCTGTCCATTCTTGATTATGTGTCAGACTTAGTGTGCATTCTCTATGGAGACCCCGGAGTCTATGGAATCGTCTCACATCCTCATGGCACTCGCGTTGGTGTGAATATCTTCCTAGACGGTTACATTCCAGACGAGAATATGCGATTTCGAGAAGCAAGCATTTCGTTTAAGGGAATCACTGGCGAGGATGAAGAATTCGTGGGTGCAGAGACCCTTCTGGAATACGGAGACATGAAGAAGAAGTTCGAAGACTTCACATTGGACGTCCGTGGTGGCAAGGTCTCCAAAGGACAGATAGTTGGTATACTTGGGCCTAACGGAATTGGTAAGACAACATTCGTCAAGATGCTGGCTGGACTTTTGGAGCCTGATGAAGGAGAAGCGCCAAAAGAAACCAAGGCTGGGTTTGAGCTTCGTGTCAGCTACAAACCGCAGTACATCACAGCAGACTATCCAGGTAGTGTAAGAATGTTCCTTCGTGAGGCTGGGGGCAAAACAATTGATTCAGCAGATTTCCAGACGTCCGTCATCAGAAAGCTCGAGCTCGAGAATCTGATGGAACATCCAGTGCCAGAATTGAGCGGTGGAGAGCTGCAGAGAACTGCAATTGCTGGTTGCTTGGCTAGAGAGGCAGACATCTACCTCTTCGATGAACCATCGGCTTTCCTTGACGTTGAACAGAGACTCGCCAGTTCGAGAGCAATACGACGTTCTGTTCAGACTGGAATGAAGACGGCTTTCATAGTTGAACACTCAATTCTAATGGCAGACTACCTGAGTGACAGCATGGTGGTGTTTGGAGGAGTTCCCGGGAAGCGTGGCCAGGCATCAACAGTCACGACTTTGAAGACTGGGATGAATGCCTTTCTTAGGCAAATGAAGGTGACATTCCGAAGGGATCCTCAAACGGGTCGGCCGAGAGTGAACAAGCAGGGATCTCAGTTAGACACTCAGCAAAAAGCAAGTGGCGACTACTACTATGTGGGCGCCGGCAAGTGATTTCTTGCCTATTTCAGCGAGCGCGACCAGTACCTTTTCTTGCTTGCACTCTTTTCCTCATCCATTTCTGCAAGAATTCGAACTGCTTCATTGCCGCAGTCGATGACATCATCTTCTCCTTTTACTTCAAACTCGTTCTTCACTCTGTTGGCATAGACCGCGCAGACTGCACCGGACCTGAAGCCGTATATGTTTGCCAGCGTGAACAGGGTCGCAGCCTCCATTTCGAAGTTCGCAACATTTGCACGTTGCAGGTCGTCAATCAAAGATTCGCTCATTGATTGAGTATAGCCCCCAAAACCCGGTCTAGATTGACCAAGATAGAATGAATCTGTGGAAGCAGTAACACCGAGATGATAGTTGAATCCAAGATTCTCAGCAGCCTCAACCATCGCCAAGACTACCTCATAATGAGCAGAAGCTGGATACTCGGGGCGAACATACTGCTTGCTTGTACCCTCCAGCCGCACTCCGCCGGTAGAGATTATCAAATCGCCAATCTCGATGTCAGGCTTCAGAGTTGCACATGACCCAATCCTAACAAAGGTTCGTACCCCTACATTGGCCAATTCCTCAATTGCGATGGCAGTTCCTGGCCCTCCAATACCTGTGGAGCAAGCAGAGACAGGAACGCCCTTGAATGTCCCCGTGTGAGTCACATACTGGCGATGAACCGCCACCTCGCGGAATTCATCCCATCTGGAGCTCATCTTTGTCACTCGTTGAGGGTCTCCTGGCAGTAGAACGGAAGCTGCGACATCGCCTTCCTTCACTTCTATGTGATACTGCTTCCTGTCGGTGGTTACAGGTTTGTCTGCCGGTATAATGTCCCTACTCATTCAACTCACACACCTTTTTGCGAATGACATGCCGGGCTATTTCCGTTTCGGCCAAGCGTTACTATTATATGGTTGTAGAATACTAACGATATCGCTGAGGACGCCACAGAACGAAACACCTATATCACACCCGTTTCGGGTTGCGCCCTCGGGGAAGGAATCGGAGAAACCCGCACATAGACAAGAATGGAGCAAGACAACAATGGTGGAGACCACTATCACTGCAATCAAGGCTGACATTGGCTCTCTGGCAGGCCACGTAGTTGTGCCTGATTTCATACTTGAGATAGCGAGGAAGTCCTTGAAAGAAGCGGTTGAAAAGAAGATAATCAATGACTTCTACGTGACCCACGCAGGTGATGACCTCGAGCTTATTATGACCCATAGCAAAGGCGAAGACAACGAGGACGTTCACAAGCTTGCTTGGGACACTTTCATGAAGGGCACTGAAAAAGCACGAGAATTGAAGATCTACGCTGCAGGACAAGATATCCTTTCGGATACGTTCAGTGGCAACGTCAAAGGTATGGGTCCTGGATCTGCAGAAATGACAATCGAAGAGAGAAAGTCCGAGCCAATTGGCATATTCTGTGCAGATAAGACTGAGCCTGGTTGTTTCAATCTGCCGTTGTTCAGGATGTATGCAGATCCGTTCAACACTGCAGGACTCATTATTGACCCGAATCTTCACGATGGTTTCAGATTCGTCGTTCAGGATATCAAGAAAGAAGTGCCCTGCTTCATAGAGATGAAGTGTCCAGAGGAGATGTATGACCTTCTCGCTCTTATCGGAAGCACTGGCACATACACCATCAGGAAGGTCTACCGAGCTGACGGCTTGATCACCGCAGCAGTTAGCACAGATAAGCTCCACAAAATCGCAGGCAAGTACGTCGGAAAAGATGATCCAGTTGCGATAGTCCGGGCACATTCTGGACTTCCTGCAATGGGAGAAGTACTTGAAGCATTTTCTTTGCCGCACTTGGTCTCGGGCTGGATGCGTGGTTCTCACGCCGGGCCACTTATGCCGGTGGGACTCAAAGATTCTAGGTGCACAAGATTCGATGGGCCTCCTCGAGTAATCGGTCTCGGTTTCCAGGTCAGCAATGGCAGGCTAATCGGTCCAATTGACATGTTCGAAGATGTTGCCTTCGACATCAGTCGACAAAGAGCAATGGAAATTGCTGATTATCTCAGAAGGCACGGGCCTTTCATGCCTCACAGGCTGCACGACATGGACATGGAATACACAACCCTGCCTGGTGTACTCACAAAGTGTGAAGCCCGGTTTGTCGAAGAAGAACCTTCCTCGGAAGGTAAAGCAAGAGACACATCAGAATCTGCGGAATAGCAGTGTCAAAATCTCGTAATAATGGCCCTGCTCGGAGAGCAACCGAGAGGGCTACTCCACCCACCTCACTCTGTTTATGAATGCCGCGCCAGGAGCTAGCGCACATCTGACCAACTAACCAGTTCGCTTGATGACATGATATCCAAACTGTGTCTTTACAGGGTCCACTGTCATAGCACCGATATTGAGACCAAACACAGCTCTTTCGAACTCCTTGACCATCTGTCCTCTTCCAAAATAGCCAAGGTCTCCACCCTTCTTGGCTGACGAGCAGGTGCTGAACTGTCGTGCCATTTCGTTGAAGTCGGCCCCTTCAGCGATTCTTCTAATAATCTCTTGTGCGAGGCTGTGTTTCTCGACCAAGATGTGACTGGCCCTTATTTTGCCAGCTTTTGCTTTCTTCTTCTTTGCCATCGAGATCACCAAGACTTCGACACTTTGTTGTCTGAGGAGTAGTCTCATACTCACCCTTTCATAAACCCTCTCAAATGTGTCCGCCTACTCTTAACCTTCCTGGGCGCACATAACAGAGAGTTTAATCGCAGAAACGAGATACTGGCAGTCACCCGAGGATGAACGCAATGAAGGTTACGCTTTTTGAGGAGCACGGCGGTCCCGACGTACTTCAGTATACAGAGTATCCAAAACCCGAAGTCGGGCCTAAACAAGTTCTTGTAGAGATTAAGGCGGTGGCGTTGAATCATCTCGATTTGTTTGTAAGAAGTGGGATTCCGGGGCTGAAGCTTCCACTGCCACATATACTTGGTAGCGATATCTCAGGAGTCATCGCGGAAGCTGGAGAAGATGTCCCTCAGCATCTCGAAGTCGGGCAGAAGGTCGTAATTGACCCTGGGATTTCGTGTAGGGTGTGTGAGTTTTGTGTTGCTGGTGAAGAGTCTCTGTGTCCAACCTACGGGATTCTTGGCGAGCATTCCAAGGGTGGATATGCAGAGTATATCGCCATCGACTCGGATAGTGTGATATCGATTCCCGATACAGCAAACGTTGATTTCATCCAGGCAGCGGCGGTCCCATTGACATTCATGACTGCTTGGCGGCTGATGGTAACAAAGGCAAGGGTACGACCTGGGGATGATGTGCTGATAATCGGCATAGGGGGCGGGGTGGCCGTGGCCGCACTCCAAATCGCAAAACTAGCTGGAGCGAGAACAATCGTCACAAGTTCTTCTGATGTGAAGCTGGAGAAGGCTCGTCAGCTGGGCGCCGATATCGGAATCAACCACAGCGATACGCCGGAGTACCATAGAGAAGTCTACTCGCTGACAGGTAAGAGGGGTGTTGACATTGTTGTCGACTCGGTAGGGGAGGCAACATGGAGCAAAAGTCTACGAAGTCTCAGAAAGGGCGGCCGGCTTGTTACGCCAGGTGCAACATCCGGACCTAATGCAGTCACGAACGTGAATCTCGTTTTCTGGAAACAACTCGAGATACTTGGATCAACAATGGGGAGTCGCTCAGAGCTAAGAGAAGTACTCAAGTTGGTATGGGACTGCAAGTTACATCCTGTAGTTGACAGTGTCTATCCTCTCTCAAAAGCTAAAGAAGCCCATGAATTTCTCGAAAAGGGTGGTCAGTTCGGAAAACTGGTTCTAAGACCATGAAAATCTCTCTCAATTAGTACATTAGGGCCAATAATACCCAGAATACCATCCAGAAATGACACCGATTCATTAGGAGATTGGCTATCATCTTTCTTGGTAAGAATGAAAGTAGTCACGATATGCATTCCAGAATCCTACATAGAAGGACTTGACAGACTCATCGATCAAAGCAAGTACCCCAACCGTTCAGAGATTATCCGGATTGCAATTCGTGATCTCTTGGTGGATGAGCTCTGGGGGCAACGTAAGAAGGAAGATGATGTCCCATTGATTCTGCAGCTTGAGCGGCTGACAAACCCGCCGCATGCCACATTGGATATTGACACACACTAGTAGAGTGTGTGGGAGCTACGTTTTTTAGTTGTGATACCGAAACTCTTGTGGGACTGTGTGCGGCGGATTCTACTCGTCGTGTTCCAGCCCTATTCAGCAGTGCCAGAGGTAGCAAGTAATGTCATTAAGAAGACTGTTTGGTCGCAAGAAGAAGGACGAAGATGAAAAGAAAGAATCAACCGAAGTAAAACAGGCTGAAGTAGCACCTGCTGAACCGGAGGAAACAGTTTCAGAAGAGCCCATGGAAGCACCTGCAGGTCTTGTTGAAGAGGCCCCGACTGAAGAGATTACGACGCCTCCTGGGGCTGCTATACCTTATCATGATTCACTGAAGGATCGTCTGATGTTCTTTTTCAGCGGTGAGAGCGGCGCTGGTGTTGAGGCACCAGATGAGTTCATGATCGAATTCATGGCAATGGGAGAACGTTTCCACATTGTGAAGAGACCAATGGGTGGGGTGGAACTGGGGACGGGATCCATCAGTGATGAAGATGCCTTCGTCCGGGTCGGTCAAGAACTCATACAAGACTTGCTGTCGGCGGCATCCTTCGAGCAGTTCTCAGAAATCTTCATTCAATACTACAGAAACCCTGGTCCTGGGAAATTCATCAAGATAGAGCTCCGAAAAGCCATGTTCGACCTCAATAGAAGGGGATATGCTCGAGTTCCCATCCTTAAGTTACTAACTGGTCAGGCGAGATAGCATAGGTACTTATTAGCGAGCCAATAAGCAACCGGTTGGCTGAAAGATCGTTAGAGCGTTTCAGCAGGATGACAAGACATGGTGAGTATTCCATTACCGGTCATTGCTGTAAATTTCAAAACCTATCCACAAGCAACAGGTGCAAAGGCAGTTCTGCTAGCCAAGGCTTGTGAGAAGGCCTCGGAAGAGTTCGGGGTCTCCGCAGTTGTTGCACCCCAAGTATCCGATTTGTACAGAGTGAGTCAGGAGGTCAATATCCCTGTGTTCTCTCAGCATATGGATCCCGGTGACCCCGGAAGGTTCACGGGTCACGTGCTCGGAGAAACTCTTCTCGAATCAGGATGTTCGGGTACTCTTCTCAATCATTCGGAGAACAGGATGCAGCTGGCCGACATTGAAGCCTCGGTAAGAAAAGCTGAGAAGCTCGATCTCTACACAATCGTGTGCACCAACAATCCGCAAGTGAGTGTGGCAGCGGCATCAATTGGCCCTTCTGCAGTAGCAGTAGAGCCACCAGAGCTAATTGGTACTGGGATCTCCGTATCCCAAGCCCAACCTGAGGTCATCTCTGGCACTGTTGAGAAGATAAGGGCAGTGAATCCAGATGTTGTGATTTTATGCGGTGCTGGAATCAGTAATGGCGATGATGTCCTTGCAGCATCCAAGCTGGGATCGCAAGGAGTCCTTCTGGCATCAGCCGTGGCCAAATCGGACAAGCCCGAAGAGGTTCTCGCGGACCTAATGAGACCTCTAGCTTAGTGGCCCCTTCCACATTCTTTTTACTTGAACTCAATTGGCTTTGAATCCGGGCGATAATCTTGAAGGTCACACTCTATTGTGCACACTGTCTTCTTGAAAGAGCAGTGAATCAGGTGAAGCTTGCCACGGATGATGAGAATACTCGGCTGGAAGTTACAACCGTGATGCTTCAGTTTCTAGCTGACAACTTCAATGACGAATCTGTTCCGAGCCACATAGGAACAGACAGAGATCTGATAGTGCAGGAGATGACCGGAAAGGACCCTTATGCAGAACTCAAGCAAATTTCGAATCAGATGGCATTGAGCATCTTACCCGAGCTCAAGGCACTGGTTGATGAAGCTCCCAATGAAGATGACAGATTCCGAAGGGCGGCTTTGATTGCTGCCGCGGCAAATGCAATAGAGTTCGATGTCTCAGGTCGTGAATTCAGTCTAGATGATCTAAGAGCCATTCTTGAAAGTGTCGAGTCAGACCTAGTCATCGATCAAGTCAGTGAATTCATGAATCTCTGTCGAAGTGTTGACGAAGTGACATATCTCATGGACAACTCTGGAGAGATTGTCCTGGATATGATTCTCATTGGTGAGCTAAGACGCATAGGTCCTAGAGTGGTTGCTGTGGTTAAGGGGGGTCCCGTCCTCAATGATGCTACAATGATCGACGCAGAAGAAGTCGGTCTCATGGAGTGTGCAGACGAAGTTCGCCATACAGGTGCGTCCGCGATTGGTGTGAATCTGGAACGTGTTTCTGGTGAATTCAAGGAGTTGTTCCAGAAATCCCAACTGATTGTTGCCAAAGGTATGGGAAATTACGAATCTCTTACAGAGCTAGAACCAACAGCTCCGGTAGTCCATATCCTTAGGACAAAGTGTTCTCCCGTGGCTGACCACATCGGTGTCGCTCGTGACAAGAATGTGATCTTGATTCGCTACCCTAAGAGTGGCTAGACGAACCACATAGTACCCTATCTTCGAGTGAGTGACCTAGTATATGAGAGACTCTTGTAGAACTCAACCTTCAGTTCTGGAAACTCCAGGCTCATCTGATGTCTTAGTCTCTCCATTCCTGGGTCCTCTGTGACAAACGGTCCCAGTTCAAGTGTGCTGATGCCTTCTTCATGAGCCATCATCCTGACATCAGGGGCCAGTTCTCCGGTCACAATCGTTCCGACATCTTCACTCTTAGCGGAGATTATTTCTGAGATGTCGATATAGCTCCCCGGAAAAATCAAAATTGACTGGACTTCATCATCCAAATCGCCCGAAAAAGTAACAGATTCCATTCCAAGCTTATCCGCCACAAAGTCTGAGAATCTTGAGTGATTCATCACATCGCTCGGACCGCATACTCTCCCTGCAGGAACGACATCTGTCAAATCCCCAGTGACAACAAAATCACGTAGCCTCTTCAGACCAAGCAAATCGCATAGAGCATCGGCCATTCCATCTTTTACTCCAACCCAACCGCTCCCGAGAACATATGACGAGATGTAGTTCTTTGAAAGCAATCTAATCCTTTTCAGGTCGAGACCAGTGATTCTGTCCACAATGAATGGGAACAATGGTCGAAAAGTAATGACAAGATTGGCCTTCTCTTGAGTTGCCTTGGTCACTGCTGCACCCGAAAGATAAGTTGTAATTACTACTCTGCTAATTGTGGTGTTTATCATGTCACTATCTGACTGGGGACCTATCTCTACACGAGAATCGTGTCCCCGTATAGTGTAGTCCCTCGGAGCTATTCCTCTTAGATACTTCACGATTTCAAGAAGCGTGGTCATTGAAAGTCCCGTCCGTTCCCGAGCTCCCAGTGTGAGTAATGAGATCACTCAGAAAACCCACACACGAATCGAACTCTTCAGTCTTGTCCCTTCTAACCTATCTCCCAATTCTATCTCGTACGGACCCGGAATAGTAGTACGATTACAACTACGGCAGCAATGACGCCACCAAGGATGAATTCCATTCCAATACCAGGGGTTGCTTCATCAGGCTCTACCTGATAGATTCCGTAGTTGATATCGTAAGTGTAACCAAAAGTGTCGACAACCGTGATTTGAATCAGAAGTGAAGTTTCGCCTGGGAAGGGGCCTATCTCAAGTCCATATCCATTCCCATAGTTCTCCATCGGAGCTGTTTGAGCATCTCCGCCTTCAACCACATACTCCAATGTGACAGAGGAGATGAACCTGTAGTCTCCTGGGTTTCTCAGGAGCAGAATCGTGATGGCATGTCCTCCCTCAACGAGCTCTTCTGAAACCTGGACGGAGGGGACGAAACCGTATGCTTCTACCATAATCGGTTTCGGCTTGTATGTCGTGTTGTAGTCTCTTACGTATAGCCCTATTCGAGCATAGCCATAGTCACCAACATCGTAGCCGAAGCCGACTATTTCGGTGGATTGAGGTCCAATTTCCACCAACATTGACGGTAAGTCGAACGTGACCGCGTCTGCTATGACTGGAGTGACATTTACGCTAAGGCCTACGTCGAGATTGTTGGTGAATGTAATTGAAAAGGATCTGTTAGAATGAGGTTCCTCCAAACCGAAACTCTCGCCTAGCGGGCTCACTTCGATTCCAAGGATCACATCAGATACTGCGTCATTTGCCAGCTTAATTGCCCTTGTTGGATTCCAGTGTTCGAGGGAGCTTTCAGCATCAGCAAGGTAGAGTCTCGCAACACCAACATCCTCGCCTGACAGCTCAAGTGCATCAAGCTGTGCTTCTGCATCGACAACGACCGTCTCCGCTTCATCCCATGTTTCCATGAATCTATCAACCCAGACTTTTTGGCCAAAGACTAGGCCATTGAATTTGTCGAGAATAACCGTCCTTCTATTCAAGAGCGCATCAACAATATCATCCACGGACAGCGTTCCATTGGGACCTGTTGGGTCTCGCACGAACAAGACATTGAGAATTCCGTCCAGATTCCTTGAGCCATGCGTATCACACGATGCTATGAACGGTGCGTGGTAGGCCGCTTCGCCTATTCCATGAATATAGCCCCTGTTGTTGACCTCGACCCCTTCGTACCCGATTGTTTCAAGCTGGTTGTAAGGCTCGGCGTGTTTTGGTGAAAGTGTTGGATGACTTAGGAAGACAACTCCTCCCTGGGCATGAATGCCATCAACGGCTTCCTGAACACTTGTAGTGAATATGTTCTCAGTCATCGGGAAGCCAACCATGTGCGGTGTCCGGGATATCTCTGCTCCAATTCCGATGAGAACATCAAGATTGTATAGATCCCGAAGTGCCTTCACTTGGATTCCGCCGACAATTCCGTTCTGAGCAGGAGTCTCATACGAATGGTCTGTAACAATGAAGTAGTCCAGCTTGACTTCTAATGCTCGAAGCATTTGCTCCCAAGGAGTAGCAGTACCGTCACTTACAGTCGTATGTTCATGAATAACACCACTGAAAATCTCATACTCCTCTATCTCTGTGCTGTTAATCTCCGGTCCACTACCAACTTCGATGATTGCTAGCTCAGGAGGATCAACTTCCCTTGGATTGTTTCCAACCAGCCAATCTATGACGTTTAGAGAGAACTGAAAGTGATCGTTCTCACCTACCTGCCCAGTTGCGGTAGTGCCCGGCTCATTTCGTCTATATTGCGAGAATGGTCCCGAAGAACCTACAGCCACAACCCTGCCAGAGCCGCTCTCTGAATATGCGACGAAGTCCTTTTCGTCTGACATGACAACAGATACTGCTGGACTTGTTACTTCCAGTGAACAACCGTATATGTCATCATTTGACGCATGAAGAGACTGGACGCTATAGGTCAGGTGATGGTCTTCTATCTCGTCAGCAGTACGTAGGCTCCACGTCATGACTCTGTCGAGGTTGAATGAAATCCCGTAAGTCTCCGAAACCGCATTCAAGTAGTCGGGCGTGTATATCCATCCAAGAGTTGTATAGTCAACTCCTACTAGCAAAAGGCTTCCACCGGCATCAACGAAGTCGTGAATTGCTGTTATTTCTCCTGCAGTGAGTGCCTCCTGAGGGAAGAACAAACACAGAACATCGTAGTCATTGAGAATGCCGGAGTCCAAGGAAGAACCCCAATTCATTGACACATTGTGACCGTACTCTCTGAGAACCCAACCGAACATCGAGGCATTACCAGGAACCCAGATCTCTGATGTGGGTCCTGCATGTGACTCGTCAACAAGGATTCTAGCGCTTTCGAATGTCTGAGATGTCTCGTTCACATGAACAGGAGATGACACAGTTGTCGAATTGTCAAAGGCCGGTAGGGCCGGTGTCACAATCGGCAGTAGAAGGACAATCAAGATCAAAAGGCGACTAGAAAGACGAGTCACTTTAATCGAGACGAAGCGGGACCTTGTCACTATTAAGGCTTACATTTGAGGAGTGGACAGCCTTGCAGCGTGTTGGCCGCTGATATGACTCCGTCCAACGAATCCTATGGTTAGTTTGGTCCGTCCTTCTGAGCTATTCTTCAATGTCTTCGTCATAGCTGTATAGTTCGTCAATGTCGTCTAGGATTTCGGAGTCAACTTCCTCTATTACTTCAAGCTCTGGTGCTTTCTTTTCCTTCTTCTTCTTCTCTCTCTTGGGCTCCTTTTCGGCTACTTCTAGGCTCTCTCCGCGCTTTCTCATCTGGGCCCAAAATCGACGCCTTGCTTTCTGGTGTTTTCTGACGCGTCGGAGATCTGTCTGCTGAGGATTCTGGACTCTCATCAGACGTCTGCGATCTCTTTCGAGAGCTCTACCCTTCTTCGCCATGAAATATCACGTCGCGAGGTTTTCTCGGGCAGCAACCTCCAGCTCGTTTTATAACTGTGTCGGGTGTAACGCATTCCAGATGGTCGGAGTTTACTCTTCGAATCCTTTGTCAGGAATCTGACACAATTCGATGTGAAGCGTGATGAGTCGGACATCAGGCAGCCGGGAGGTTAGTATTCGTCTACGTCTTGAACCCTCCCTGCTGGAACGAATTGATAGACTGGTTGGCAAGAACGGGAGACAGCACTTCATCAAAGACGCTATTCTCTGGAGACTGGAACAGGACCTCCCGCCAATTGTGTTGGAGCTTGTGGATGATGTTGAGGAACTGAAGAAGAGAGTTGATCATCTTGAATCATCGCAATCAGCCAGTGTATACATGGAAGACATGAGTGCCACCGTCAAAGAGAAGGTTTGCAGAGACGATTTTGATCGGAGGATGTTGGCATACTTCCTTCAGCACAGTGGTGCAACATCACCAGAACTCGCGAAAGCACTAGCAGGCAGCTCTGATAAGCGAAGGACAATCCATGACCGCATTGTGAAACTCAACGAAAGGGCAGTTCAACTTCTAGGAGTTCCTATTCTAGCACACGAGAAAGGGATTATTGACGGAAAACGGGGTGCATGGTGGATTATCAACACAGATCGTATGTTGGCCTGAATGCAACTCTAGAGCAAATCTTTAAGGAAATCCATCAAAGGGCCGATGGGGCCGTAGTCTAGCATGGATAAGGCACCAGCCTCCGGAGTTGGTCATCCCCGGTTCGAATCCGGGCGGTCCCGCCATTGAATTCTAGTACTTCATGCGATGCCGGTTTCTCTCGGACTTTAAAAGACTGCAACAGAACACCCTCCTGAATCGGGGTTTACTGAATGAGCACTACTAGAGAGGCAACTGCCTCCGAAGAGAGAATTGTTGAGAGATTCCGAAGATATCTCAATGGACCAGTGGGCAAGACTGTCCTTGACAATTTGGATGAAGGGGAGAGCTTTATACTTCAAACCTCTGAGCACACTTTGAGAATCACGAAGTCTCGTGGCAAGGCGATTGTCAGTCTTGTTGACAGTCGATTCAGCAAGAAACCATCCAGATGGACGCTTCCCACGGCATAGAACGATATCTGAATTGCATAACATTTCTTCTGCATCAGCGAAGAGTCTATAAGTTGACCACAGCCAACCGCTGAACGGGGCCGTAGTCTAGCATGGATAAGGCGCCAGCCTGCGGAGTTGGATATCCCCGGTTCGAATCCGGGCGGTCCCGCCATCGCTTCTTTTGCTCAGTCTACGTGGTCCTCTGCCACTGTTTCAGCTTTTGAAAGACGTGGGCGATTGTATCCGCCCTTATTGACTGTTTTTCTACTTCTTCCCTGGAAAGTTCTCTCATCTGGGTCGCCGGCGCCCCCGAGTTGAGACTTCTGGGGGGGATTACCACGTTTGCAGGGACAATAGAACCTGGGGCAAGCATGACTCCCTCCCCCAGCGTTGCACCGTCGAACAGAACACAGCCTTCGCCTATGTTTGCAGTGTCGCCGACATAGACCCCGTGAACTACAGAGGCGGTTCCAATCACAGTCTGAGTTCCGATGATTGTTGGATTGTCCTCAGTATGAGCATGAATAACAACACTATCTTGTATACACGAACTCTCCCCAATCCTCACAGACGCGTGGTCGCCACGGATCACCGCGCCAGGCCAAACGCTAGCCTTGGGTCCTATTTCAACATCTCCGACAACTGTCGCTTGAAGGCTCACGAAGGCCTCAGAGTCAATCTTGGGGGTCTTTCCGCCAAACTCCAGGATCGGCACATCTTCCACCTAGAGAAGATGCAGGGGCGGTTGTCTATAAGCATATTGAAAATGTATACATCAGAATCGATGTACCCAAAGAAATAGGTTGGGTCCCCGACCACGAGGACCTCTTGAATCATGTTGCCTCAGCCAATAGCTGTTCCGCAATGTCTTCATAGACTTCGGGCGGTCTCACACCAACTAGCTTGTCGATGTGTTTTCCAGATCCGTCGTCAAAGATCACCTGCTCACCATCTTTGTAGAATATGACACTGGGCACTCCACGAATCTTGTGTGCGAAGCTGAACTCCTGATTCTGATCCACATCAATCTTCACAACGCGTAGTCCTTTGTCTCTGTACTTTTCGTCGATTGCTTCGAGAATAGGAGCCAAGGTCTTGCATGGTCCACACCATAGTGCGTGACAGTCCACGAAGACAACCTTGTTCTCGCCCAATATTGTGTCTAGCTGGTCAGCCATGATCTCATCTACCATTGTCGCCATCTCTATCAACTCGCATTAATACGTAGTCTTATTCTTTTCCTAGAAGGAGTCGGTTGTGCGAGAAACCTTCACAACCGCATTTAACCGTTTGGTTATGTAGGTCTCCAAAGTTTGATAAGACGCAGCCAATCGATGTGACTGCCTTGCCGGTCTTACATTGCCCCAAGTGTGGTACGACACTAGACATTCGAAGGACAAAGTTACTCGTGCCGCGCGACTACTTGGAGACTCCGAAAGGTGGTAATGTATGGTCTGTATCTTGCAGGACCTGCGCGGTTGAACTGCTAGTTGATGCATCAACAAAAGATCTGTTTGACGCGTATGATGCATACTCCAAAGCTCTGGACTCAGGCGCACTGGATTCTAGGTATGACGGCCCTGCACCAGCTCCATTGGAACCATTAGACGCTGCTTCTCCCGATTCTCGAACCATAGACAGATGGGCGCGGCCTAAGAGCGCTGTCCGTCAAACAAAGGAAGAGATTGAGAAGCTCATCAGGCTCGGGGGACTGACAACAGAAGAAGTCCCCTTCTCAGTGCTCTCCTTGTTGAATGAATCTGAAGAACGACTTGTTCACTACCGTCATTTGCCGCCTACGGATGCGCTCTATGGCAGCAAACTTCCAGACCTGAAACTTCCTACAAAACTCAAGGAACACCTCATTTCAAAGGGTGTCGAACAGCTTTATGCCTTTCAGAATGAGGCGTTTGATAGGATTGGAGCTGGTCATAACGCGGTTGTTGTAGCTCCTACCGCCCAGGGAAAAACCGAGGCATTCATTCTTCCGTTGATTCGGAACTTGCTAATAACAATTCAAGATTCATTTAGGAGCCCAGGAATACGTGCTTTGCTCATCTACCCAACCAAAGCTCTGGCAAGAGACCAGTTCGAAAAGATAAAGCAGATGTGCAAGGCGTCTGGTCTGACAGCCGCGCTCTTTGATGGAGATGTCTCTCAATCGCAGCGGCGAAGAATCTACGAGAGACCTCCTGACCTTCTTCTGACAAACCCAGATGTCCTTCATTACCATCTTGGATGGGAGGGGTCACAGCTTGTTCCATTACTGAGCACGGTGAGACATGTTGTTATTGACGAGATTCACCTTTACACAGGTTCGCTTGGTGCCAATGTGTACTATATCCTGAAGCGACTTGGACTGGAAACAGACGAGCCGTTCCAAATGATTGGGGCTTCTGCTACAATAGCTAATCCAAGAGAACACACTGAACAACTATTCGATTCGTCAGTGGAACTCATAGAGTCGCAGACCGCCAAACGTGGTCCGATTCACTTCATGATGTACTATCCTGAGCGAAGCAGTAAGTACAGTATGATTGTCAACTTAGTTCGAAGGTTGAACGAGCAGGGCTTTCGAACACTCGTATTCGGGAACACTCATTCAGAGGCAGAGCTACTTAACAGAATCTTGGGGCGAATCGGAGTAAGCTCAAAGGTTCACAGGGGAGGTCTCTCGAAGTCGTATCGAAGCAAGGTGGAAGAGGAGTTCAAGTCTGGGCGGTTACCAGTTCTTGTCTCTACGCCCACTCTCGAGCTCGGGATTGACATTGGTCACCTTGATTGTGTAGTTAGCATGATTGTATCAGTCACTCGCCTTACACAACGTATCGGACGTGCCGGCAGAAAAGGCCAAGAAAGCGTTGCGATTCTAGCGCTTAGGGACAATGACCCAATATCAACATTCTACAGGTTTCAACCCGAGAAGTACTTCACCGATATTGATTCCGCGTACGTCGAACCCGGCAACGAGATTGTGGCCCGATATCAGCTCATAGCGGCAGCGATGAGTGGAAAAATGAATACAGCAGACTTCCCATATCAGCTCAAAGTCATAAAGAACCTGCAAGAGGAAGGATTGGTGCAGATTCTTGATGATGGCCAGGTACGAGTCGTGGATATGGATAGGGCAAGAAAGGAATGGCGGGGCTACAACATTCGGGGGATTGGAGACACTGTTGAGATTCGTCTTGGTAACAAGCTCATAGGAGACAGGTCAATGCCCATGGCGGCGCAAGAGCTCCATCCGGGAGCCCTCTATCTCCATGGCGGAGAGACCTACATGTCTGTACAATATGACTATAGACAGGGTTTTGGTAGAGCGAAGGTGGTCAAGAATCCTGACTCCAATGAGCACACTCGTCCAATGTACTACTCCTCCCCGAGGATTGTAGAGGTCCTCGAACGCCATAAGATCCTTGGTATGAAAACAATCTACTGTACACTAGAAATGACTCAAGTTGTTCATGGCTATACAAAGGTACAGACCTATCCAAGGCAGGTCCTTGGACAGTTTGATCTGAGCCCCGATTTGGTGTATAAGTATCTGACAAGAGGATTCGCCTTTGCCGCTCCGTCGCCAAGTAAATCGACTATCGACGAGGGGCTAGAGATTATTGAACGTCAGAATGCTGATCCCGCCTGGCTCGTTGGAGGTGCTTTTCACGCGTTGGAGCATGTTGTCATAGAGTCAAGCGGAATGTTGACTGGCGGAAGCACCCGAGAGATTGGAGGTGTGTCAATGGGTGACTCCGGGATTATCTTTGTGCATGATGGGTCTCCAGGAGGTAGCGGTGCATCAAGACTTCTTTACAAGAGACTGGATGAGGCCTTTAGACGAGTGGAAGCAATTCTTGCTAATTGTGAATGCGAGGCCATCGACGGGTGTCCGTTATGCACATATTCGTATCAATGTGGGAACAACAATTCACCTCTATTCAAGAATGGAGCCTTGGACAGTGTTAGGCAGATTCTTGAGCGTTCAGAAACTGACGTGGACACAGAAGGGTACATTGGATATCAGCCAATGGTATGAGATGAGGTCATCAAAGATGTCGATCTTCCGGATTGAGAGAGGTCATGACGGTCCTGCTAGGATTGGCCGCTTAACACTTGATGAACTCGAAACGAGCACTCCGTCTCTTGCCGGGCCCCCGCAGGAAGAAAGCCATTGGCTCACCTATTCCGTATACGAGAGATCATCATCCAGTGATTCTGCTGCATCTATGATTGCACTCCCAACAATCTTTGCATCTCATGATGAAACAGACACCCTCACCCATAAGAGCAGTTTAGTACTCTTGCCTTCAATCCCAGGGTCCTCGTCGCTAGGGCAAGAAATGGCTGAACTACTGCTGTCTTGGCAATTGGGTTTTCTCAGGGAACGTCCTAAGTCCGTCCCACCACAGCACTGTGTTGTCAGAATTCCGGTTGGAATCGATACCGTTCTTCTGAAAGAGTATCTCTCACAGTTTTCTGAACTTGGGGTCCGTTCTGCTTCTTTCTTGTTGAATAGTGAGCTTGGTAGTGATGACTTTAGCTCAGTGAAGTTGAGATCCGCTATCCCGCGAAACTGGCTTGCAATAGCTTTGGGGCGGATTGATCCACATTTGCTCCCCCTACTGATCTACCTGGGCTTTGATGTGATTGACATTGGTCGAGCTTTCTCGGCTGCTGCGAAGAACGTTCGGCTCTGGCAGGTGACAAATGAGAAAGTGCTTGAAGTAGACCATCAAAGATTCTGTTCGTGTCGCCACTGTATATCCATAGACGACTTTGGAGAAACCGCACGTGATAACCGACTCGAGACTCTGACGGGCCACAACATCGACATGTATAGGCAAGTGATGTCTGAGAGCATAAGCAAAATGCATGATGGACAACTGCGATGGCTTGTCGAATCCCGTACACATGCATCACCTTCGATGACATCATTACTACGAAGAATCGACAGGGAAATCTACGAATTCCTAGAGGAGTTCACGCCAACAATTGGGCAGGGTGTTCTTCCTCTCATAGGTCCTGAATCATATCACTCCCCAATTGTCAGAAGGTTCAGGGAAAGGCTTGTAGAAAGATATGCTCCTCCCCCCCACAAGAGAATCGTGCTACTGCTTCCGTGCTCGGCACGGAAACCATACTCAGATTCGAAGTCCCATCGACGTTTTAGCAGAGCAATTGAAAACGGAATCGGGCGGAGTGAGTCTTCAATTGCAGAGACTATCATCACGTCTCCATTAGGGATAATTCCTCGGGAATTGGAGCGCGTGTATCCCATCGCACAGTATGACATTCCAGTGTCTGGCGACTGGGATACCGAGGAGACCTCAATCGCAGTTGACGCTCTCGTGAAACATCTTGCGAAGTTCAGCGATGAGGCTGTTGTCTTGGCTCATGTATCTGGAGGTTATCAGACCATAGTCAACGAGGCCGAATCACGAATCAAACAGAGCATTATCTATACATCCTCGGGCCACTCGACAGGAAGTCGCTCTTCATTGGAATCTCTCACGGAGGTTCTTCAGGATCTGAAGTCTAAACTAGAAATCAGAGCAACAGAACAGAAACGACTTCAAGACACACTACGGTCAACCGCCGATTTCCAGTTTGGAAAAGGGACCGGGAGTCTGCTCATACCAGATAGTGCACATCTCAAGGGGAAGCTATACCATATGGTAACATGCCAAGTTGAAGAAGTGCAGACGTGCAGTTTCATTGGATCTTCAGGCGCGCTCTCTCTCACAATGGACGGTGGTGAGAGAATTGCGCCTCTAGACCGGTACGTGGTTCGGTTTGAGGGGGCTGAGATCAAAGGCGGGTCGATTTTTGCTGTGGGTGTCAATGAGGCCGACCCTGTTATTCGACCAGGAGATGAAGTAGTCGTGGTGGGCAAGGACAACACTGTCATGGCGGTAGGCAAAAGCGAGATGTCTGGTCCAGAGATGTGTGAGTTTGAGAAGGGTCGTGCAGTCAGCATTCGTCACAAGAGGAAGTGAGAGCTTTGGAAGATACTCTAGAACGAATTCAGTCGGTCATCATAAGCGCAAGTACAAAAGCTCGGGGCTCCTCGATTGCCTTCAGGCGCCAGAGGAATCCAACAAGGCCCGCAGCAAGCTGGATCACAACCTCGCGAATAGGCAACAGCACTGGAAAGGCGCTCTCGGTGGTCTTCTCGACAATTGGTTGTTCTCATGCAAGAGGAGAGAGTGGTGGTTGTACAATGTGCAGCTACTTACTCGATGGTACGAGCGTACCTCCATCAGCAGCAGAACTTGTCGAGCAATTCGCGGCTGCGATGTCGAAGCTTGATGATGAAGAGGCGCCACTGTCAGTTAAGCTATATACTAGCGGAAGTTTCTTGGATTCTGAAGAATTTCCTTCGGAGGCAATGAAATCTGTGCTTGAAACAATCGCTCAAGATCCGCGAATAACCCAGGTTGTGGTAGAGTCAAGACCTGACTACGTCACCGAGTCCAACGTCAGTCTTTTGCGTTCAATACTTGGTTACCGACATATCGAGATCGGTATAGGCTTGGAGAGCATGAATGAAAGAGTCCGTATGCTCTGCGTAAACAAGGGGTTCTCCTCAGATGACTTTGAGCAGGCGCTTCTGACCGCGAAGCAACAGAACATTGGTGTGAGAGCATATGTCCTGATTAAACCTCCATTCATGACAGAGCGGGATGCAATACTCGACTCAGTTCTTACTGTAAGGCAGAGCGCAGCTTTGTGGGCTTCCACAGTATCAGTTAACCCTGTCAACATACAGAGACATACCTTGGTAGAGCAGCTCTGGACAGATGGACTATACAGACCTCCGTGGCTCTGGACGGTGGTAGAAGTCCTGAAGAGAGGGCACTCAGAGATTCCTCAAGAGACGAACTTGGTCTGCGATCCTGTAGCTGCCGGAAAGGCACGCGGAGCTCACAATTGTGGTAGATGTGACCAAGCTGTTATCAGAGCAATTCGGGATTTCTCTTTGGATCAAGACCCCAAATCACTTGAAGGTCTGGACTGTGAGTGCAAGACTGACTGGGAGCACGTCCTTGCGCATGAGGATGTTTCTCTCTATGTCCACTCGGATAGACACGAAGGTAGATGAGAAAGGGTTTTAGGAATCGGGATAGCTGTGTTTCCGAGGTTATGGATTATGACTGATTACATAACCAAGGTGAGCTTCTGGTTTAGCAGTGAGGGCGCATCACCCGCTGATGTCATAAGGCGACTCCTGGACATGGGGTTCACACCGGTGAGGGGTGCGTACGATTTCATCTACCATCATGAATCAAAGGAAGGTATGTCTGATTCTGACCTGAGTAGTGCAATTCTGGAGGTTTCCGATGCGCTACATGCAGCGCTTTCCGGTTTCAAAGTATTCTACACCATGGCGACACATCCTGCAGACGAACTGGCTGATTATGTTCCACTCGCCGATATCGATGCCGAGCTTGAGGCAACAAGAGCAGAGCTCAGGGCTTTTGAGGACGATTCGTTTAGTGATGAAGAATAAGATAGGAATGGGGGAACTCCCCCATCCCTAGTGGGAGATTGTGGGTGAATATCAATCAGAGATCACTTCTGGCTCTCGACGTTCATACTCGCCTTCGCCGCGAACTGTGACTCTGATCTTCTTCTTATCTTCGGGATTCATTCGTTCGAAGATCCAACCTAGATTCGTGCCGCCATCAGCTGCAGCCTGAGAGGGTTCGAGGTCCTCAGGTTCAACAGACACAAATTCGAAGTCTTCAGGTATCCAGTCAGTGACACGGACATTCTCTACAGTTACCTCGCCTTTGTTCTCAATGACGAGCTGAACGATGTACTCTCCGGTTTCAGATCCCTTGTTGATTCCTTTCTTGGCCGAGATGCGCCTCTTCTTGTAGACTACGCCTATCTTGTGGCCATCTTCGTCACTGGCTATCTCAGCTTCAAGACCTGGCGGATATGTATTTGCCAAGCAACGGATGGGCGACGGATATTCCTTCTCCGGCCGGCTCTTCCAGGTCATGATAGAGTAGTTGATTCTCATGGTCTCGTCAGGTTCTAATTCCCCTACCGAGTCTTTGAGGTTTGATAACTTAACTGAAAGTGTGTGTGGAGAGTCTGGGTCTTGATCGTCTGGATCGATTGCTATCTCCATTTCTCCATCATACTTGTCTCCTCTCACAAAGACCTCTACATACTCGCTTGTTGGAGGCATAATATCGTCAGGAAGGTTGTCAAGAACCTGAACTTCATTCAATTTGGCGGAACCGGCATTCGTTACTTCGATTGTTACCTCAACAGGAGTCTTGTCGAAGCTGGCAACCTTGGGAGGGTCAAACGTCTTGCTATATTCTATCCTATATACCGGCACAAGCTGAGGCGTCTTGTCTATGGTGCCAAGTACCCTTTTGGTGACAACGTTGGTCGGCGTATAGATGATCTCTTGGGTACACTTTGGCGGAGACTTGCTTGTGACTTCGAATGAGCTTCTCCACTCATCATTGGGAGCAAGCTCCACAGCCGGCGCTTCATCTATCATCTTCTCCTTATCGCCGCCGTCTTCGGGTTCTAAGTAAACCTCTGCCTTATCCAGTCTTACCACAAGATCTGACTCGTTGCTGCACTCAAGTGTGCACTCCCAGCTGTTGGGCTCAGTCTCTGCAGACTCAATCCCAGCCAAGAATTCTGTTAGGGCTGTCATGTCAGGAGCAAGAACCGACCTAGTCTGTTCTTCTCCTCGATAGGTCACAACCATTTCGCCTGCGCCCTTGGCATCAACATCTTTGACTCGCCCGCTGGCCTTGATTACTACTGTCGACTCCTCCTGGGGGTAGATTACGAAATCCTTCCATACTACAACGCCTGTGCCTTCGTCAAACTCTGCTGTACCTGATGTCACTTCATCAATGGTGATTTCTGTGAGCTCCGATGGGATCGTCTTGTTAAGGACTATGTTGTCTATCTGCCCATCTGTTTCATTTTTCAGAGTGATTGTCATCTTCACAGGGTTGTCTTTTCCAAAGGCATATGCCCAGTGAGGTTCTTCGGTTTTCACTTCTTCACATGTGTCAAAGACCTCTGTCAGTGTCAATATCGGTGCCTTTGCCGAAACATCGTACGTGGTGTCCCATCTTCCTCCTGCATCGACTTCGCCAGCAGGAATCGTCTCTTCACCAATGTTTGTTCTATCTCGCGTGTCGCCCAGGAGCACTCGTACGTTCCAGATTCGACTCTTCTCAGACACGTTTTTGACACTTAAGACGCCTGACACCTCGATTTCAGAGAGACCCGAATGCTCATCAAGCTGAGCCTTCTCCGTTTCTTCTATGTCTATTACGACCGTCTTGTGTTCACTCAACACGGTTCACCCGCATGTCTTCCTATTCATCTCCCACAGTCTCATTCTGGTCTCTGAGTGACATATCCTTCGGGATTCAGGACAGCTCATGTTTGAATTCGTTCCCAGCCGCCCACTGAACTTCTAGTACTTGACCTTCCTTCATCACAAGCGGCATAGTGTTTCGTGCGAACTGATCAATATACTTACAGAACTTCTTTGGCTGGTCGTCGTCGGTCCATCTCATAGGAATCCCTATCTGAGGTCCGACGTCTATACAAAGACTAACTGCGTCCTTTACTGGGAACACTCCGTCACCTCCGACTGGGGCAATGACGATGTTTGCCTCAAGTGCTCCAAATGGGCCCCTCACCATCGAATCGCCGATGTAAGAGACCTTCATCTTTCCGATTTCTATATGCAGGCCTAAGTTTTCAGACTTCTTGCCTGACTCTGGATCTTCTCTCTGCAAAGAGAATGGAGTTATCTTCAGGCCTGGTATCTCGTAGGGTGCTTCGTTCTTCAAGACGTGAAGAAGCCAAGGCTTAGCACCCTGCTCCTTCACTTTCTCGACAGCAAGTTCGTTTCCTAGAAACCATGCCTTGGCATTTGCGGCAATCGTAGTAGCATTCCCGACTGCATCGTCGTGGTCATTAGTGGCAACGATGACTCGGATATCATAATCATCGGGCACCACTGTATCTCCATCCCAGATTCCAGGATTGAGTAGAACTGATGTTTCATCAGACTGTAGTGCGAACGATGTCTTTCCGAAGTACGTTACCCTAAGCAACAAATCACATCCCGTATTCCCGTCCGGTCACCCAACGGCCAGAATGCTCGTGGACAATGAACCGATGCTGAAGTGTCTTATAAACAAATTCGGCATTTCTCTCTATAACCTCGCCTATTCTCTCATTTTAAGTACTGCTTCCAAGGGTGGGCACACCTCGCCTCCTCTGAACACGTACGAATGCTATCTCTCTTCTTACGAGTGCTATCTTTTTATGACTCAATCAAGACGAGGTCATGAGAGTAATCCATCACAACGAAAAATCACAGTTGGCGAGGGTTCGTATGCTCGAGAAGATTCTCACTGATAGGTTCAGGAAGCTTGTTAGAGCAGTTCTTACCGACGTAAGGAATCAACAAGATCTCAGAGACGAGAAGGAGTTTGCAAAGGATGAAGAAAGAATAAAGAACGAGCTCCTTGACGATATTGTTCCCTGCCCTGCCAATGAAGTGCTTGATGAGGACTTCACAGTAGCTGCCGTAGATGGGTCCGGAACCGAGAACTTTGGTATTCTGGACGATGTTCGTCTGCATCTAGTGAGCACATCTGTTGTAGTACTGCAAAGCAACACGCGTAGGGGCACTCTGTTTGAGCCAATGGATCGCGCCCAACTGGAGTCTGAGCTGAATCAGGAGCAGCCACATCTTGACATGCATTGGCATTCCGGAGTACGGAATGATGCGAGAGACAAGCTGGCAGCATCGCTTTCCGACATCTACCCTAACAAGTCAGTGACAGACCTCATTGTGCACTTCTTCCAAGACTATCTAGGCCCACATGTATCCAGCTTCTCAGACATCGACTCTACTGATTACGCCAAGCACAAGTCCAAGCTAGAGTCGATTCAGGGGCTCATTTCTCGAGCAGGCTTTCTGACAAATACAGCTGTTCACGATGAGCTTAGAAGGGTGTCTGAGTACGCAGCAGCCCGCACTGTACTGATAAGTGAAATACGACCGAAGTATATTCTGCTAGACGGTGCACTGAGTGTGTTCATGCATTTTGTACTAAAGTATCCTTCAATGCCTAGCGGATTCATGTTGAGAGAGCTGTGCAGCCTTTCTCGAGAGCGCAACGTGATTCTGTGCGCAGTAAGCAAGAATCACACTATTCCTTTTGCCCATCGAATAGCCAAAATGGCTGAAGAGAAGTTTGGGACTGGTTCGAAGTGGTTCTGCCTTCTACCCTCTCAGAAGGATCCCGGTGGAGGACTTCATATCTATAGTGACAGAACATACATCCCGCCTCGTTTGGCTGTTCCTTATCTCTTCAGCTTCAGTGAAGACAATCGCCCGTCCAGAATCGACTTCGATCGAGTGTGGTGGAAAAAGAACATCTTCGTGCGCGATGATCCGGCGAAAACCCGCGAAAAAGAAAAGGCGCTGTTCCAAGAGATAGAATTCATGTCCCGGGATGCACGATGGTATGGATACCCCGTTGCTCTTGCCTTGGCACACGAAGAATGCAAGCTCAGCTACGAAGATCTTAGAATGGCCAGGGAAGTCTTTGCAGATGTACTTCATGAGCTTGGCGCAGACGTAAGACGATCAACGCCAATGAGAGAGGATTATGGACTATGATACGATTGGGAGGTTGATGAATTGAAGCTAGACAAAAACGCCCTTGGAACGCCATATGGAAGGGTGGGAGTTGGCAACCAGACGAATCTCGAGATAATCGGAAACAACAGCGATGTGAGTGTTGGCGAGATATTCATGATATACTCAAGTAGGGATGGGCACGAACGAGTCTTCTTCTTCCGAGTATTAGGTCTCCAGAACTACCTACGACGAGTTGATGATGTCTCAGAGATAGCGGGCACCCTTATGGTTGAAGGTGAGTCGTATTTATCCGGAATCGAGCGTAACATGCTTCTCTCACTAGACGGGAGAATGCTCGGTTACGCAGAACAGGAACGTGGGAAATGGGTCTTCAGATCCCCCCGAAGGTTGCCAGACCATCTTGCGTTTGTCTATAGGCCTCTTCCAGGAACATCTGACGAGACCGTAAACCTGATGCTCTCCTCACAGATTGACGGTGAGGTTTTCGTGGGTGATTTGCAGGTCGGCGAAGCAACACTTGATGTTCCAGTCATGATTCCCGCAGAATTCCTACCAATGCATGTGGGCATCTTTGGCTCTACGGGGGCTGGAAAAAGTAATCTCATGATGGTGCTGATCAAATCTTTCATAGATCACAATCTGGGAGCGAGCCAGAGTAAGGTAGATTCGAAGCCAAGAATGTCGGCATTCTGCATTGACCCCCATGATGAATTTGCCAAAGGCGTTGACGACCACGGAATACAGAGTGTTGTTGATGCCATGGACCAACAGACACGAAGCGATGTCATAGGCGACTTCTACTACTTGACCACCCATCTTCGGGCAACACCTCGTGAGGTCAAGAGATATGCTAGAGAAATCAATGTACTCTGGAATGAAATCCAGCCAAGGGATCTGTACTCTATCATGGAGTTCACCCCTCAAGGCCAGCTCCTCATTGATTCAGTATATTCCCGAGTCCATGAAGGCTGGATTGACCATCTTTTGAAGATGGACGAGGACTCTGAAGCAAAAGCTGGAGCTCAGAAAGGCACTCTGCGTGCAGTACAGCGACGTCTTAGGTTTCTGGAACGGTCCTCCATTTTCAATGATAGTGGCACATCAATTCTGGATGATGTCTTTGAGGCAGCAGAGACCGGTCGGATACTTGTTGTCAACACCAGCTTGATGAGTGACAGAGAGCAGTTCCTCTTGACAACGGTTGTAGCACGTACATTGTTTGACCTGAGACGAGCGGCCAAGAGCAGCGGGAATCTTGGCGACTTTGAACGACAAGGTGAGATGCGTCTACCAAGACCCTTCTTTCAGCGTGTCAAGAACAAGGCACGAGCATACTATGGGAAAGGTGGAACGACCAATCAGACTGAAATCCGTGATCTCAAGATGCTTCCCGTGATCCAGATTACTGTAGAGGAAGCGCCATCGATATTGAATCCCGAACTCATGCGTGGGAGATCTGTCTTCAAGGACATCTCTCGTCAAGGTCGCAAGTTCAACATCGGATTGCTGGTCGTGAGTCAGCAGGTGAGCGTGTTGGACAACGTCATCCTCAGTCAGATGAACACGGAAATCAACCTTCGACTAGGCAATGAAAAAGAAATCAAAGCCTGCATTGAAAACGCTAGTGTAAACATCGCAGGATTTGAGGGGGAGTTTCGCGTTATGGCAAGAGGTGAGGCGCTGCTAACGGCTTCGTACAGAGAGCTTCCGCTCCCAGTTAAGATTCCACTGTTTGACACAGTCTTTGAACGGGACAAGAGTCTATACAAGGCAAAGGGAACGAAGAAGAAGGAAACCCATCATCTTTGAGTGAATGAATATGACGGTTCGAATTGCTCACATTTCAGACACACACCTCGGAACGAGGTTCCGGTCAGGCATCAAACAGAATGTCTGGGCCGAAGAGATGAGAATCCGTCTGCTAGAGAATGACTTCTATGAACGATTCGAAGAAGTGTTCCAGAGAATCGCCAATGCCGACCCTCCTGTTAAACTGGTCATTCACTCGGGAGACTTGTATGATACGCCGACTCCCAACAACCCAATCCAGCCGCCAGTCGTTGCACGTGAAGTTGCAATCTCAGTCTTGAACGAGTTCATCGAAAAAACAGGCATTCCCGTTCTTGCCATTGAAGGGAACCATGGTCTCTACAGAACACTGAAGGTATCATTACTTGACTCGCTTAGCCTAGCTGTAGAGGGTTTAGATGTCTTCACACAGGTTGATCTAATCAACGCGCTTCGAGATGACAAGCCGCTGAAGAAGAGCTATGATGACCTCGAAGTCTTCTGCTTCCCATTCATAGATCATGCTGTTCTGGAAGCCACTGACAAGCTTGCTGATTTCAATGAATGGATCACTACTCAGCAAACGCCTCGAAGTGATGTTCCATCCATTGGTGTTGCACATGGAATGAGTCAGGACAAGTCATTATACTCCGCCATTCTAAGCATGGGATACGACTACGTTGCACTTGGGCATGACCACATTCAGCAGAAACAATCTGCAAGAGCGTGGTACTCCGGTTCAATTGAGCGATGGAGGTTCGATGAAGCTAATCACAAAAAAGGGTACTTGATCGTTGAAGTTGCGCCTGGAAAGCAGCCTAAGGTTACCCCCACGCTTTTTGAGTTCAGTAGGCCTGTCTTCGATGAAGATATCAGTATTGAGCCTGATGACACGGTGGAATCGGTAATCGCAACTGTTGAATCGTGGCTGCAAGACAAGGGTTTGGTCGCTAAGTGGAACCCTGCAACAGCTGCTCGAGTTCGACTTACGTTCCAAGGAGAGTCCCCTCGATTAAGTGGACTCGATCTGAACAGCGCAATGGAACTATTCAGAGCTGAGGTTCTTCGCGATGAATCTCGTTACAATGTGGTCCAGCTAGTTTGGCCACCCAAGAGATCAGTCATCGACCATGACTCAGCAGCCTACCCCGAGATTGTGTCCGAGTATCTCATCGAAGATCCTGAGCAAGACTTCAGGAGCTATCTGGAATCCGAGGAGCTGCCTGAAGAATATGATTCAGAGAAGCTGATTTCGATAGCTGTAAAGGCACTACAGTTTGCGGTCTCAGGAAAGGGAGAGAAGCTCACACCTGAGCTAGTATTTGAGGAGGAGAAGACTTGAGGTTGCTCAGCATCGAGTTAAGGAATTTCAAACCTTTCAGACACCTCAGGCTTCCTGAAGACGAAGACGCCGTTCTCCCTGAAGGTCTGATAATAATCAGGGGCGCGAACTCAACTGGCAAGTCTTCTCTGTTTGATGCAATTCTCTGGTGTCTATGGGGCTCTGATGCTGTTCTAGCCACCAATGACGAACTCGTCAACTTCTCATCCACACATTGTTGGGTAGACCTAGTGATTGAAGTTGATGGCACGCGATACAGGTTGAAGCGCGAATTCAGTAGGGCGGACGGAATGTCAGTACTACTCTCTGTGGAGAAGGAGAACGGATGGCAAAGAATCGCTCACAAGATTTCGGACGTTAGTAGCAAGATTCGGGAAATCCTGAACCTTGATTTGAAACAAGCTCTAGACACACTCCTTGTCAGACAGGGCGAAGTGGCTAGAATAGCAAATGCGAAGCCCACAGAATTGCGCAAGCTTCTGGGCGAAGTCTACAACATAGAACTAGTCAGGCAGATGGGGTCCCAGCTCGAGAATCTAGAATCAGAGCTTGACATCAAGATTGGTGTCCTCAATGGTCAGTATGTTCCTCCTGGTTACATTGAGGATGAAATCAAACAGATCAGACAAAACGTCGAATCGTTTGAAGACTCCCAAAAAGAGATTGAAGGAAGAGTAGCACAACAAGAAGATAATCTGAAGGGTCTTCCAACCGAAGACTCGATTGAGGAGCTTCTGGAAAATCAACGTGAGATTGACCAAAGGAGGACAACATACGAAGCGACAATGGTTGACAGGGATCAGTTTCTAACGGATGCAGGGGTCGCAGAAGCAGATGAACGGGTAGTAGCCAAGAAGCTGGATCTCTTGCGCAAAGAGCTTGTTCGAAACAAAGAGGAACATGAGACTACTCTCGCAAACATAAGCAACATCGACAAAGAGATTGGAAGCATTTCTGGAACGGAAGATGATCTTCGTAAGAAAATTGAAACCCTCGAAACCGTTGACGTCAAAGGTGACTCTCCTGCAGAGTGCCCGACTTGTGCAAAACCTCTAACTCTGGAGCATCGTGACGAGATTCTAGTCGAGTATCGTGCAACGATTGCAGAAGGCAAGAGAAAGTCGAAAGAACTTGCTGAGGAACGGCGAGAACTTGTTGAGTCGAAAGAGAAGAATGAGACGCGAATCCGTGACATCGAATCCGCGATGGACGCATTGGATAGACTCGCTGCAAAGCAAAAAGATGTAGTTGACAGAAGGAATGCGCTAGAAGAGTCTGAAGAGAAACTGAAATCGGCTCTCTCCGATCTTGGCATAAAGGACATTGAGAAGCTCCTTTCTAAGCATTCTGCTCGTACACTATCCGAATTGTATAGTCTCGCAACTCAATTGACCTCCGACCTCGAATCTCTGAATAGGGAGCGCGAATCGATTCAGAAGCAAATAGAGACCCAAACACAAACCATAGAGCGGAAGACAAGAGATATTGCAAGGATGAAGGAAATAGCTGCAGAGCGTGATAACCTCAAGTCCCTTCTCAATCACACAAAACATGTTCGTCTGAAGCTTGTCAGCGGGTTTGTGGCGGACTACGTGGTCCAGAAGAGGTTGATTGGGATCATCAGAGGGGCAACTAATCCCTATATTCGATCTTTCACAAACGGCCAATACACCAATATCGACTTTATAGCAAAAGCGGGCAAAGGTCGTGGGGGTGCTGGCTTGGTCCTGGAGGTTCGTGACGAGCGAGACGTGGCGAAGAAGAAGTCATCACAATTGAGCTTTGGAGATAGGACAGCTATAAGCTTGGGACTCAGACTAGGAATAAGCAAGACGATGAGCAGTATACGTCCTATGAAGGACAGCCCTGCAATCTCACCAAGAATTCGCTGTGTGATGCTCGATGAACCGTTGGCGGGTTTGGACCAAACTCGCCGCTCAGAAGTCGTGCGAAGTCTAGTCGATGACCTTTCTTTCAAACAGATATTCCTAATCACTCACACTGATGTTCAAGAATGGCAGGGCGTGTCTATGATTGACGTAAGAAGTGAAGGTACTGCCAGTGTGGCAGTACTCAGGGAAGGGTCTGAAGGCTAAGACTGATCACTCTCTGAGCAAATGATTAATCAGATGGGTTACAGGTTTCTGAAGTATGAGCTGGAAATCCAGAATCCTTAGCCACCTGCCTCTAATTGTGATATTGATTGCAGGTCTAGTGGTTTGGATTCAAGTCTTTCAGATTGCGGCTGAAGATTATCTTGCAGAGGGTTCTTGGAACAGCATGCATGCATGGCTAGGAGGCGCGGGGCGCGTAGGTGTAGATGTCGGTCAATTCGATTTCTTTGGATTGACAATACCATTCCAGTTCGAAGGCTACTCGGACTACAGCTACTTCTACAAGCACTGGGGAAACAACGTCCTGAACGGGCTTCTTCCATATTCCCCAGAATTTGGTTATCTTGAGATAGATGGGATTGTAAACGAGAACGGTGTATATTTCTTCCCGCCACTGTACGCGATTCTTTGCGCCTTTGGTGTATTGTTAGAACCAAATATCGGAATAGGAATAATCCTATCTTCATTCGGATTCGTCACAGTCCTCCCTGTTTACGGAATTGCCACGGAACTGTCGAATAACAGGCGTGTTGGAGAGATAGCGGCTCTAACTTACCTGTTTAACCCCAACGTGTTATACCACGTCACTTTCCTCTGGATGAATACTCCGCCATTCATTTTCTTCTTCTTTTCGGGATTCTATATGCTCATCACTGGACGACGTCATGCTGGTACCCTTCTGATTGTGATGGCAGCACTTTTCAAGCAGACCGCATGGTTTCTTGGCATTCCGCTAGTTGTACATCTGCTCATCCGAAAGAGGAATTCGAACGGTGAGTCATCAGAGAAGAAGAACCTGATTGATTCGCTTGCAAGTACTATGGACTTCAAGGCATTTGCGACCAGCGTTGTCGTTGTGTTGATCTTTGGGCTTGCAGTTCTCTTGCCCTTCCTTCTCGCCCAGCCTGATACGATGCTGTCCTACATGTCACTGGCTGCAGGTGGATTTCCCTTGGAATCGTTCACAGATCCGCCCGGGTATGGAAGTCCCATGAGATTTCAAGTATTGCCTGTTGTCTTGGGATTCCCCGACGCTGCACAGTTCCTTGACGGCCTTGTCTATTATGGGATTCTTCTGTGGTTCGGTGTTACTCTTCTTGGTGGCTACCTCTTCTTTGAACCAAAAATGGATACAAACCGTAATCACTACTTTCGGAGACTCTTGTTTGTAACCATGCTAATGATGTTCTGGGTTCACCTCATGGGTCCTCGTGGAGTCTACAAGTACTACTTCACCCTCTTTGCACCATTCTTCTCCATCTTCTCATCACGCGGCATGGTCGTGGGTCCTGAGGAACGTGTCAAGGCTTCACCCACAATGCTGTTCATTCCAGCTCTGTTCAGTTCTTTGATTCTGATTCCTCCTCGTAACATATACTTCGTCTCTGTCATCGCGATATACCTACTGTACATTCTGGCCTCAGTATCAGGTTGGAGAAGGAAGCCATCTCCTGATGCTCCTCCGGAGCCGAGCGAACTCACTGAGATGTCAGAAACTCCAGACAGCTCGACACCTCTCGAAGACGTTAATACGCAGACTGTTGTTGACAAAGTGGGTACTGGAGACAACTCAATGAACTGAAACAAGAGAAGAGTATCTATGTCAGGTCTGCTTTCTCCCATTCAACGAATATACAGATATGCTAGGACTCATTGGATGCTCATTCTGGTTCTCGTTTTGGCAGCCTTCGTGTGGACGTTGATATTCTCGTTCGCTGCTGTTGAATTCGTTTCTGGGACTAGACCTTTCAGAGCAGCCTGGAATGGAGAGGCGGATATCATGCTCTTTGGGTACACTTTCGATGTTCATTTCGAGGGTTTTGCGGACCATGATTTCTACTACGTTACCTGGGGAGAGCAATTCCTATCGGGTTATATTCCTTATACTGACTTGTTCGACAACCTCATTATTGACACAGTGGAGTGGTACACTCCCTTCTTCTTTCCGCCTTTGTACGTCTATCTCTGCGCTCTCGGCGTTACTCTTCCATTCGAACCCTCGGGCATAGCCGTTCTGATCTGTTCCTTTGGATACTTGACTGCATTACCAATCTACGGTATCGTCACCTATCTTTCAGACCGACGCGACATTGGTGCAGTTTCAGCGGCAACGTATCTGTTCAATCCCCTGATTCTGTACCATACGGTGATTCAATGGCTTAACCCCGCCCCCTTCGTTTTCTTTGCAATGACATCTCTATACTTGTTGATGAGAGGCCATCGGTATCTGGGTCTGCTATCTATGGTAACAGCGGCATTGTTCAAGCAGACTGCATTCTTTCTTGCCTTTCCCCTGATCGCCTTTCTAATCAAGCGGCCGCCTGGCTGGAAGGCCCAGAATGAGGAGTCTAACGGAGGAGACAAGAAGAAGAGAATACTGCCTAGCGATAGAGTAGATCTTTCTGGTTTCTTCAGGATGATAGTGGTTGCAGGAATATACGCTGGCATTGTTTCGTTTCCGTACATACTCGATCTGGGAAACTATGCGTTCAATATTTTCCAAAGAGCCGGTTCTACATTCTTGGAGGATTTTGTCACCCCGCCAGCTAACAATGTCCCGATTACCATGGCTGTTCCATTCATTGTCCTGGGTGCTCCAGAATGGTTCTCTCAAGCTTTGAACGCGTTTTCATTCTATTCCCTAGGTGTTCTGATTGGGATTCTGATATTCTTCACCCTGATGCTTTTTGAAGTGAAGGATGACTCCGATCTGCAAGGATACTGGCGACGAATAATGTACTTCACCTTACTGCTCATGCTATGGATTCACATCTGGTCGCCAAGGGGAGTCTACAAGTACTACTTTGTGGCTTTAGTTCCCTTCTTTTCGATACTTTCTGTTTCTTCGATGTGCTCGAAGTCAAAGGAGAAGATTGAATTCTCCTTGTTCATGGTAGTCGTCCCTTTCCTCTTCACCATCTTGATCCTATTTCCTCACCGAAACATCTACCTTCTTGGCGTTGTCTTCATACTCCTTGCCTATGTCATTCAGAAGTCAATAGCCAAGGTTCACCACCGCCTCGGATCGGCATTGGGGGCAGCATTCACTCCATTTCGCACTCGTATCCGGCAGGGCAAGTCCCTTGACTGATTCATTGGTACAAAGAAGAGTGGCTATTCGGATGCCTTCAGGTCTTCCAATTCCTTCTCTTTCTTCTCAAGTTTCTTCTTGAGACTCTCAAGGCGTTTGTCAAGTTTATCCGCTTGCTCTTGATAGCTTTCCGTGGGCATTGCACCAGAGGAGTGTCTCTGTTCTATGTGTTCTCGGAGCTGTCCAACGGACTTCAGTTCCTTCTTCAATGCCTTCACATCATCCTTCAATTCGCCTTCTTTCGATTCTTCGTCCGATTGGAACTGCTTTGCTGGTATCATCACCCCAAGCTGACCCTGAGTCTTCTCAGCAAAGTCTTGGAACTGGTCTCTAAGCTTCTCAATGTTGTCCTCCACACTCGACACATGTTTACTGACCTTTTCAATGTCCTTCTGGAGGTCAAATACTGCATCAACAAGCCTTCGTAGCGTGGACTCGAACTCCTTCGATACTGATGGCATCGGGGTTTCCTCCTTCTTCTTCTGCTCCTCAGCCACTTTACTCGGTTTTGGCGTGACAACCTGGTCACCAAGCCATCTGAATGCATTTACAGCGAACGTTTTATTCCCGGGATGCTGAAGACCTCCGCCTCTCCTGAAGATCTCATAGCTGCCTACACACAGGATTCTACCTTTACCATGCTCAGCTACCGCAATTACGGGTTGCTTTGGCGGGTCCGCAGTGTCAGAAGTGCAGGCAATCACCGTCGCTTTCTCGGTGACTTTCAGAGTACAGCCTGAAGGAATCAGAAGCTCTCGGACATCATCAGTTATTGGATGAGCGGTTATATCAGAAATAATCGGCATAGTCGGAAGCCCTGCGTTGTTCCTTTCATCCTTAATTGCAGTGTTCTCAAATGATATCCCGAAGCCTTCAGAGATCTTGCTCATGTTGTTCATCAGGCCGCGATCCCCTCCAGAGAGTGAGAGAAGGAAGAGGCCGCCCCCGTTCTCCACAAACCGCTTCAGCGTGTCAACCTCGGGCTGACGTAGCTTGGAGCTATTGGGACAACCAAAGACAAGCACCTTGCACTCTGCTATCTTCTTTGCCAGTATCATATATTCAGAATAGGGCATGGCCTCAATGTCGTTATCTTTTAGGAGCTGTGCCAACTCAGAGTATGTCGAGTCCAGCCTTCCACGCTCATTCTGGGTTTGGTCAAAGAAGACTCTCATTCCTGAACTCATTCAGATCACCGAGTTGTCGACATGCATGAGCAAAGCATGCGTTAAGAGATTTGTGCAGACTAAGTCATCACTTCGAATCTTTTATCACAATGCAAACCTGCTTTCAGACTATGAGTCAATCCTCAGACTGCATCTTCTGCAAAATCGTAAAAGGCGAAATACCTGCCTCAGTTGTCTTTGAAGACGAGCACGTGATGGCGTTCATGGACATATTTCCAATTGCGGAAGGACATATACTTCTCATCCCGAAGGATCACTATACAAACATGCTTGATATCGATCTTGAGTTGTTGCCGCATCTGGCAAGGAGACTGGCTTTGCTAACTCGACAGGTTGACAAGGCATTCAATGTTGGAGGTGTCATGAACATCGCTGCAAACGGTGCAGGCGCAGGTCAGGAGATACCTCATCTCCACTTCCATGTGATTCCTCGGGGCAGGGACGCCAACTACGGTTTCCGGTTTCCTCCTGGCTACCGAGAGGAAATGGCTCCGCGAGAAAAGCTCGAATCAATCGCCAAGAAGATCCAAGAAGCTGCATAGGCTGCTCGGTTTTGCCCACAGTCGGTTCAAAGACTACTTGGGCAAGTTGAGCAGATTCAATCCAGTAGGGCCATCTATCGCGCGTTTCAGTTCGTCGTCTAGTTCTGTCAGAAATAGCTCGATTGTAACTGATACTTCACATCCTTGCATCACATGACCGCCAAAGCAGTTTCCTTCCCGGTCCGAAACGACCATGTGTGCATGTACAGCCACTAATCCGTCTCCCGAAAGGGCCACATTGCCCGTAAGCGATACAACTTCTAGGTTTTTCTCGATGTCATAGCTGAGGTATTCCTTTGTCTCCATGTCAAAGAAACCCAAGCGTGCCTTGGAAATGGCTCCAATGCCAAAGAACTGGGCCGCTTTGATTTCATTTTCAATGGCAATAGAAGAAATAGCATCAATTGTGTCTTCACCAGGCAGCAGGCGAGACACTAGGACTCGCCGTGCCTTGGTTGTAATTGTCCGAACCATGTTGCCACTGAAAGCAACCTCTCTAATGAAGGGCTCGCAGCCACCTTCATTGTGCTTTTGGGAAGCGCTTATCAGGATAGGTCCGCCCACGAATGCTTGAGACATCTTGAGCAACGAAAAGGATGATAGGGAAGAAGGCCAGTCAAGCCTGGAGGACTTCTTCGCTTCCACAAACGGTCATGATGGAAGGCCTAATGAGACGAATAAGGCGGAAGAATCTAGGGATTCCCACAAGAAGACATCTGAATCAGATATTACTGCCAAGAACGCTCAAGATGACGGAGAGGAAACAACTGAGGATGAGCTTGACGAAGACGTTGACGTCGCTCCGATGGACCGTGTAGGAAAGCTCGACACGCCGAAAGATCTTCCTCCATCCTACCTGCTCTCGGTTGATTATGCTGGTCCCGAAAGAAAGGCTATCATCCGATTGTACAACCCGGAAAAGAAGAAGATCTACTTTTGGTTTGACAACACAGGGCATAAACCCTTCTGCTATACTGACCTTCCCGTTCAGGCCGCTGAATCAATAGCTAGGCGCCATCAAGGGTTCATTAGTGCAGAAGAAGTCGAGCTCATCGACCTGTTGAGTGATGAGAAACGGAAAATGACGAAGATTTCTGCTAGTGATCCCTTGGCTATTGGTGGCGCACCTGGGGCTATCCGTGAGATGCTGAAGGGTGCTTCGGGTCCTGACGGTGTGGAAATCAGCCGCGCCTGGGAAGCCAATATCCGATACAGAAACTGCTATTCCTATGACCAGGAGATTGCCTCAGGACTTTTGTACAAGATTGAGAACGGAGATCTTCTTTCAGTCATTCCTGAGATTGACAAGCAAATCATGAAGGAATTCCGGGCCGCCTTTGCTAATGAATCCGAACTGGAGGGGATCATGGAGACCTATTCACCCATGTTCTTCACTGAGGTGCCTGACATCCGAAGGATTGCGGTTGATATCGAGGTCTATACTCCTGTCAAGAATAGAATTCCTGATGCTGTGACTGCTCCCTATCCAATCACAGCAATAGGGCTGTGTGACAATGAAGGCTACAACAAGTGTTTCTTGTTGAGGCGGAAAGGTCACCCAGAGGGGAAGAAAGGAAAGGACTATCCTAAAGAGCTTGAGGTAGTCTTCTTTGACGATGAGAAAGAGATGCTCATAGAGGCATTCAGAATCATCGATGACTATCCGATTGTTTTGTCATTTGTTGGCGATGCTTTTGATCTCAACTACCTATATCATCGTGCGCAGAAGATCAATATCGACATGGACAAACACTGTCCTATACGGCTTGGCCGAGATGTTGCATTACTTAGGCGCGGGATTCATGTTGACCTTTACAGATTCCTCAAGAATCCGTCAATTCGACTCTATGCCCTGTCCGGTGCGTATGAAGGGTACAATCTTGATTCGATAGCTAGGGGGCTCCTGGACTATGGAAAGCTCGAGCTAAGTGATGACATCTCCTCGTTGCCGTACTATGAGCTTGCACACTATTGCTGGAGAGATGCAAACATCAATCTCCGAATCACACAATTCGATGACAATTTGCTTCTCAGGCTGATCATACTGCTCATGAGAATCTCGCGCCTATCCATGGAGGATGTCACTCGTCTAGGCATATCTTCGTGGATTCAATCCCTGTTTCGGCAGGAGCATAGGTCTCATAACTACCTTATTCCCCGACAGATTGACATTCAGATTGCCAAGTCGCCAGACGCGCACACTGAAGCTACGATCAAGGACAAGGCATTCAAAGGTGCAATTGTCATCGAACCTGTTGCGGGTGTACACTTCAATGCCACTGTACTAGATTTTGCCAGCCTGTATCCTACAATCATGAAAAAACACAACATTAGCTACGAGACAGTAGATTGTCCTCATGAAACCTGCCGCACAGACCCCCGTCGCCAGGTGCCTGAAACCGGCCATTGGACCTGCAAAGAACGTCGAGGAATGATTTCGCAGACCATCGGCTTCTTCAGAGACACGAGAGTGAAGTGGTTCAAATCAAAGAGCAAGGACCCCAAACTCAATGAAGCTACAAAGGCTTGGTATTCTGTTGTTGAGAAGGCGTTGAAAGTATTCGTCAACGCATCCTACGGCGTCACAGGGGCTCAACACTTCGAGCTTTTCTGCATGCCGGCCGCAGAGAGCGTGACGGCCTACGGAAGGAATGCCATTATCAAAGCAAAAGAGAAAGCTGAGTCGATGGGCATTCGAGTCCTCTACGGTGATACTGACTCGGTCTTTCTTGATAGTCCCTCTGTAGAACAACAGCAAGAGCTGATTGAATGGTCGAGGGGGGAGCTCGGAATTGATCTGGAAGTCGAGAAGACCTACAAATACGTAGCATTATCCGAAAGGAAGAAGAACTACATAGGCGTCTATCCTTCTGGCTATGTTGAAGTAAAAGGGCTAAGCGGCAAGAAGAGAAACACACCCGACTTTGCTCAAGATGCCTTCAGACAGATGCTTGAGATCCTGAGCAAGGTAGATTCTGTTGAGGGTTTTGAGTCTGCAAAAGAGGAAGTCCGCGAGGTAATCAATTGTGTTCTTGATAGACTCGAAGGAAAGGCAGATCCGTATTCCCCGGAAGAACTGGCATATCGTGTTCAGATGACTAAGCCACTCAGTCAGTATGGCAAAACTGTTCCTCAGCATGTCAGGGCAGCAAAGATTCTGAGAGAAGCAGGTCACGATGTGCCACCCGGCACAATCGTTGAATACATCAAGGTGAAGGGTGACCCTTCTGTAATTCCTGTTCCTCTTGCCCTAGAGGCAAGCTACTGGATAGACAAGGATAAGTATCTAGACACTTTGAGGTCTGTTTTTGAGCAGGTTTTGGATTCAGTAGGTATCGACTTCGAGGAGCTGCTCGGATTCACAACGCTCGACCAGTTCTTCTGAAACGATGTCAGTCGCAGTCTATCCAAAAAAAGGCCGTTGATTTGCCAAATAGAAACCTACGAGACACGCCTCTGGAGCAATCATTGCGTGGAAAGCTGTCTTTTAGGTCAAATCTGATGTTCTTAATCTAGTGTATTAATTCACATTTCGTGATTCTACATAGAGATAGAGATTCCGTCCGAATAATATGTGTGGAGATCAGACGTGCAAAAGACTTGGCCTTTGCTCATGGTGCTGTTCCTACTATTCGTAGCCACAGTCCCTGATCCTGGTGACGTGACACCAGGCCAAGACCTGCTCTTTGATCCAATCAACATAAGGGTCGAGATGGCCTCAGATGGGATCACTTTAGTCATAATCGAAACAAGAGTCACCAACATAGGCAACATTTCACGTTCGACGGTTGAGCTCCGATTGGAATCGCTCCAGATTACAAGAGTCTCAGCCCAGGTTGATGGGGAGGACGTAGACACACTAGTAGTAGAAGTCGAGAGACACTCGATAGTGGTTGTTGAGGTCCCCGGTGGTCTTGCCCCTGATCAATCCCGATCGCTGTCTCTTGAGATTGAGTCCGGTGACATTCAAACCTCCTTCTCGCTTGCTAGTGGCAGCCAAAACCTGCGAGGCAGTCTACTCTTCTACTTTAAACCCAACTCACGAGTGGGCAATCTCAGCATGACTGCAGTCTTGCCTGTTCATGCGTCGCTGAACTACGAGTCTGTCACTCCTCTCTATCCGAATGCAAATCAGAATTTCACAGACGGAGAATCCCTTGTGTTTGTATGGTTTTTGGACGAGCTTCAGCCTGGTGAGGAGAAGATGTTTCTCGTCAGCTACGTGATTCCATATGTTCCGCCTGCCCAAGAGGGTCTCTCCATAACCGCGGCGTTTATTGCAGGGTTGTTAAGCGGTCTGGGTATACTGAGTGTCGTCGTATTCAGGCCTTCGCTTCCTACTAGAGCTGGCGACGACAATGACGTTCCATTTGCGGGCCTCACATCCGAAGAGGAGACCATCCTAGGCTTGATTCGGGATAAGGGCGGATCCTGCTCACAGAAGGAGCTCTACACTCAGCTGAGCATTTCCGAATCAAAGATCAGTCTGATTCTGAGGAATCTCGAAGAACGAGAGTTGGTGCGGCGTCTTCGTTCTGGGCGCGAGAACACTGTACACCTGGTTGATAGCAAGTAGGTTCTCTACTGATCAGTTTGAGATGGAGAGGCTGGTGGAAATAACCCACCAGCTTGTAGAGATAGGAGACTGGCGATTCTTGAGACCACCAGTCTCTCCGAATAATGGCAGTGGAGAATCACTGCAAGCCATTCTTTTCAGATTCTGTTTATAATGACTCTGAGCAGCGTAATGGCTTGCCTGCTTCAAATGGGTCCTATGAATGCCCATTTTCTCTGTGAATGGTTTATGAACACTTTGAACTCTTGGCGGCCCAAATTGATTGTTGTGATTATACATTCGCTTTTCATCCCAGCTTTGATCCAACAACTGATTTTCTCAAGAATGGCTCTGAGGGGAAGACCTAGAAATCAAGTGCCCTTTTTTTGCAGGCCATACTTTGGGGTATTCGGTCTTTCATTATCAGGCTACGTTACCGGTCAAATCCATGGAAGGATTTCGATAAGAATTCAAAGCATCCATAAACTTTAATATGCCGAAAGGGGGCCTATCGGACCTTTTTTGAATCAGGCAAGCTCTTACTGAGTTCAGAGTCATTATATAACATTCAGCGTGAGCTGTCAATGTCCAACTCGACTCGGAAGAGGAGAATAGAGAAAAGAAATGACAACCACTCGTGCTAAGAGGACAATTGCAATTACTCTCGTTCTTGCGTTCTCATTAATGGCAATCTCCCCGATTTTTGCCGCGGCGCAACCGCCGCCGGCTTCCGACTGGAAGGTCGGTCCATATATCGACAAGATTGTCTTTGATGTTATTCAGCAAGACGACCAACGCATATTGGCCTTGCAGAACAATGAAATTGACATAATTGACAGCTTCATTGAACCGGATTTCGTGCCTGTTGTGGAAGCTACTGAGAATGTAGCAACAGCTTCCAACATCAGAAACGGCTATGGACTTGTTGACATAAACACTGCAAAGTATCCAATGAACATCACGAACTTCCGCCGAGCTGTTGCATTTGCCCTAGACAAACAGGCAATCCAACAGGACATCTTCGAAGGACTTTCGAATGCGCATGACTCACTCGTTCCGGCTACGAACCCATTCTCCATTGAGGGACAGTTGCCCTATACCTACTACGAGAGGAACGTAGATGAAGGCAACAGGCTTCTGGATCTTGAGGGCTTCGTTGACGTAGACCTTGATGGTTGGAGAGAAGCTCCAAACGGTGAGCCCTTTGACATTCTAGTCGAGGCTTCAACAACATCGAATGTTGCCCAGGAGGTAGGTACCTTCGTTGCTAGTGCTTTGACTGACATTGGTGTCAATGCTCGGATGGAGCCAACCGACTTCTACGAATACCTCAACAGGCTGTACTTCCATCTGGACTTTGACATGGTCTTCTATGCAAACACATGGGGTAGCTATGACATCGATCAGATGATGCAGAACTACTGGGGCGATTATGTAGACGAGCCATATCAGAACTCAGTCAACTGGGTTAACGCTACCTACGACAGCTGGATGGACCAGCTACTCTACGGTGAGACCTTCGAGGAGGTATATGAGGCAGCAATTGAGATGCAGAAGATTTGGGTTTGGTCAGTACCGATGCTAGTCTGCTATGAGAACCAGTATATCTTTGCATTCCGTGATGACACGTTCACCGGTCATGTAAATGACCCACTAAGTGGAGCCGCAGGATTCTGGACCAACATGAAGGTCCAGCGGACTGAGGGTGGTCCATTCGGAGGTACCTTCCGATGGGGACAGTCAATTGACATCAACACCTTCAACTACCTGGGATCAAGTAGCTCAGGCTACACTCAGGATGTGCTAGAGAACATTGCGTGGGGCGCAGCAGCCCTTCAGATTGTAGACGGTGAAGGTTATTGGAGAAACTGGTTCGCTGAGGAAATCATCAGCGAGACACACGCCGATAACCCCGCAGTACCCGAGGGTTACAACCGATTCACAATAAACATGATCCAGAACGCAACTCACTCTGATGGAATGCCGGTTACTGCAGAGGACGCAGCCTTCTCCCTGAACTTCTTCAGGGATGCACCGGGCAACTTCCTGGCTCCTCCGCTTGCGCGGATGACTGCAGCATACGCTCCAACCACATACTCATTGGTAGTAGAGTTTGACACTGTGTCATACTGGAACCTCCACAACTTCGCGAATATACCGATTATTCCGAAGCACTTCTTCGAAAACATACCTATCGAGGAGTGGAACCTTTGGCAGCCTGACCCGGTAGCTGATGAATACATCACTCAAGGGCCATTCTATGTCAGTGACCGTGTAGAGGGTGAGTTCACAGAACTGACCTACAACCCAGACTGGGTCTTTGCACCTGACAGAACTGCTCCAACGACCACGACAACCACCACACCACCTCCACCACCGGCTGACTTTACGATGGCAATCGTAGCTGGTGCTGTTGGCGCGGCTGTTGTAATTATGGTTGGCGGATATGTCCTAATGAGACAGAGATAGGACAACCTAGAATCAAGGGGACACAAGTCCCCTCCCCCTTTCTTTCCAGCCCCACTTTGCTCATGCCTTAGAGAAATTGCAGATCTGTCCACCTTCAGTTTTGCACCATGTTCGCCACTGAATAATCACTCGGAGTACCTACCACGGAAATTCTTATAGCGCACGTACTCCTTCACGCATTGAAACGATAGCTCCTAGCTGCATTACTATCGACGGGGATGTCAGAATGAAACAAAGCTTCAGGGAGTTCTTCATGGAGAAACTGCTTGTTCTTATGAGGCCCGAGGACATTGATATGTCCGCAAGAGAGTTCCTCTCGATGTATGCTTCTTACATGGATGGAGCGGGAATCGTTGGAAAGGACCCAAGCGGTCATGCACTTTTTGAAAGCAAAACCGCGCCAGTTGAAGAAGCCCACACGAAGTTCTTCGTCGAATGGGTTGATCTAACCCAAGCATTAGGTATCCATACTGCGGCTAGTATGGACTTCTACACAGATGTCTGGTTCGCCAAAGACCCAAAGTATCAGACTGTCACCTCTGAAGGACAGACCATGCATCATCAGATATGCCCCAATCGCGAGGAGTTCTGGCAATACGGTGCGGAGGTTGTCAAAGAGCTGGGAACTTATCCCATTCATGAGATTCTCCTTTTTGGTACGGGATTCATTCGTGACAAATTCTGTTTCTGCGAGCGTTGCAGGAGCGAGTTTGCACCAATAATAGATCAAGAACCTAGCCGCCTGTCCTATGATTATATTGTCGAGAATCAAGACCATCATGCAAAGTGGCATGAGTGGAGGTCTCAGAAAGTACATGACGGGTTAAGGGTACTACAAGATGCCGCGACTGAGGTTGACGAAACAGTTGACAGAGAAAGGCCACTATCAATAGCCGTGGAAATGCTCATGGATCCCGAGACAGGTCTTTCTGAGGGAGCCAAGAATGAGTATGGCTATGATTATGCCAAAATTCTCGAAATCACCAAGAATGTGATGATCAACCTATACCCCTGGTCGCCAATACTGCCAGTTCCAGGTCAAGCAGAATATGATGCGCTTGTTGAAGCGCTCTACTTTACGACAGAATTCAAGAGAAGAGGTGGAACTGTCTCTCTATTCCGGTGGGGGCTCTCAACTATTGACAGCGTTCGTGAAATGAAACAGATTGGGAAAGACGCAGGCATTGATCGATTCATGGGCACTTTCGGATATCCCAACGACTATTCCGTCAGACGCGAAAGTGCCGTGGGCAATTACTAATCTCCGCCCAAGTTACTGCATGCTTCCACAGAACGGGCAGACTCTATCATCCTGTGAAATGGTTCTGCCGCAAGCGAAACAGAAGCTAGGTCTAGTGGTTTCTCTTTCAGTATCGTCATTGAACGGACTCAGTTCGCCTTGAGCGAATAATGAGGCGAGACCGTCAACAACCTCCTCTGTCTGCATTCTGCAAGCTGTCGACGCGGCAGCTTCGTCCACTCCCGCTCTCATCTCATCCGCAAGTGTCCCACTAGCCCTCATCTCTCTGTATCCTCTTGCTTGAGGTCGGGTGGGACTTGTACCCCAATCAACTCTATGCTCATCTCTTGATTCGTACCAGGCGTCAGAACTAGTTCTTGAGTCGTTTCTACCAGACTGAAGCGCTTGATCCAATGCGTCAAAGTCCCTGCGATAGTCATCAGCGCCGTATCCTGGATCAACAGCTGGTCTGGTGGCTACGCGGCCTGTGATCGAGTCATTACTTGACAATCCTTTTGCCAAATCGATGAACCTTGAATGCGCCTCACCCTTCAAATCGTGGTACTGCTCAAGAGTCAATCCCATAATCTCGAGAGCACGGTCTCTTTCAGCGCATCTCTTCGATTCCGGACAACAGAAAGCAAGACTTCCGTGGCAGAGAGATGCCATCGCTCTATCTTGTCTCGATTTGAATATCGGAGTTATCCTGCGATGGCCTAACACCAACGAATCGCCAATTGCCCGAAGCTCCGTATACCCACTCTGGGCTAGTGCCTCCACTACTTCTCTGGCTGGGTAGGCGCGTCCATCAATGACAATAACACCCTCTGCTCTCTCAAGTCTGACTGGGCGTTCTGACACTTCTCTATCGTCTCGTCTGAGATACGTCATGACAATCACACTGGTTATTCAGACATCATGATTTCCTCATCGTACGTCAATAGAATCCTATGTAATCCGGGAGTAATATTGCTTAAACACAGTTCTTGATGAGTTTCTACGTCGAAATGAGAGAATGATTTATGATTCCGGTTTGATGATAATGTTGCGATGAACGAACCAAGAGTCCGATCGACATCAGGATGGTTTAGATATGGGTTGTAAAGCAGAAGGTGCAGCACAAGGATACACTGTACTAGGTGGCATAGTGCTTGGCATTCTTGCCATTCGAGATTTGATAGACGGCATAGACAGACTACCTACCGACTCGGCAAATGCTACTGTTGACATTCTTCTTGCAGTAGCCTTGATTATCATGGTCATTCTTTCGTTTGATGCTAGTGGCTATATCCATTGGAAAGTGCAACGAAATGGACTGATCCTCGCCCTTTTTGGTTTCTTCTCGATAATCATAGTTGCGCGTCGAGTGGTGTTCGATCCTATTGCGTGGCTCATGAGTTTGGGAACCCTCGCAGGTTTCATGATTCTTCTTGCTGGGTTGCTCCTTGTCGTTAGAGGATAGCCATGCCGGGTCCGATTCGTGACTAAACACTCGGTAGTCGTTGAAGGTCCACGGCCGTCAGATTACTGCATAAAAGACATAGGTGTCATTGAGCGGAAATTTGATAATGGGCTTTCCTGCCCGAAGCTCTGAAAACCTTGGAGATGTGACCATCTTGGACGAGAAGCATTTCAGAATCTTGAAGGATTTGGGCTATGAGCTCGGGCCCGATACAATGACAAACGAATACTGGAAGAAACGAGGCGCCGATGCCCTTGCAATAACAACCCAAGACCGGGACGTCTATGGATGCATTGACCACACGGTCGGGGAAGGAGTGGCCATATTCGACATCGAAGGAACAGAGTATATCGACGTAACAGGAGGGGTTGCGGTTCGTGCGTTTGGACTAAGATACAAGCCGTATCTGGAATTTGAAGCATCGATTCTTGATGTGGTGAAAGAACTGCCGGGTATGGACTTCGATGCGATTCCGCAGACACTACTTGCCGAGAAGGTTGCGTCGCTGCCCCCTGGCGATCATAAGAGACAAGTCACGTTCACTACATCTGGTGGGCGTGCTGTAGAAGGCTGTATGAAATCTGCAATGGATCTCTCAGGTAAGCAAAGGTTCGTCGCTTTCAGGCCGGCGTTTCATGGACGTACAGGGTACGCATTGTCACTTACATCAACCAACTGGAAGCACAAGTCTGGCTTTCCCCAAGGTGTAGATGTCATTCGCATCTACTACCCGTATTGCTACAGATGTCCATATGGACAGAATGTTGAAGACTGTAATATTGAGTGCGCTGAAGCGCTCAGGTTTGCTCTGGAGGTCGAGGGCACCGACATCGCAGCAACTGTGATGGAGCCGATCTGTGGTGAGGGTGGACTCATCGTGCCGCCTGCAAAGGCAGTGAAAGCTATTTACGAGATCTCCAAGGAGTTCGGTGCCTACTTCATGTCTGATGAGGTTCAAGCAGGAATGGGACGAACAGGCAAGTGGTGTGCAGTTGAGAATCACGGTGTCATTCCGGATTATGTCTCGATGGCAAAGGCATTGGGCGGCGGATATCCTATGGGTGCGTCAATAGGACCATCACCCATGTTCTCGGAAGCGTCTCGTCATTCGGAGACCTTCTCTGCGGAACCCAAGATGTCTTTGCTTTCTCTTTGGATAATCCGTCACATCGAGACTGAAGGGTATCTCAAGAAAAACGCAGAAAACGGTGCATATCTTCTTACCAGGCTCAATGAACTGGTAGACAAACATGAAGTCGTAGGCGATGCCAGAGGAATAGGACTCATGACTGGAGTTGAGATCATCAAGGATGAGAAATCAAAGGCCAAGGCGCCGAAGCTGAGGGACAAGATCCTCAAGAATGCCGTGAATAGTCAGAAGCTCTGGATACTCGGCTGCGGCCAAAACTCTATCAGAATGACTCCGAGCTACATCATAACAAGGGAGCAGATCGATTCCGCGGTCGAGCGCTTGGACAATGCAATCAAGGCCTCTTCTTAGTACTGGAATTTCAAAAAAGAGTGGATCATCTCCAGGCAGGACTCCCGGAGATGACTGGTCTCTATTTCAATACCATCAGTATTGCACCAATGATGACTAGAATGCCACCAATGTCGCTAGCGAACGCCCACATCAGTATTCCAATGATAAGTATCACTAACCACTTGTTCGCGAACTCGAGTGCTGGAATCTTGATGAACCCACTGTTCACAAGAGCTATCAGTGCAAACAGGATGGCTAGAATACCTGTCACGAAGTTATCCAAGAAGGTAACTCCAAGGAAGTAGACGGGCATGCCCAGAATCAATAGGACGCCTTGAATCAATCCCACAAGGGCTCCGAGCAAGACGAGAATCTTGCCTATTTCCTTTAGATCCGCCATTTGTGTTAACGCTCCTCAATTTGACTTGATCTAGCCCCCATAGAGGCAGTGTGATGCCTGTTCAACAGCTATATATCTGCTCCTAGGGATGGCGCGGAATGAAGTTCTGCTAGAGATTGGCTTCGACGAAGGTTACCCTAATGGACAGTTCCTCTTCGAACAACATCGACTCGAGTCAAAGAATCATCGAGTTTGAAGGGGACATTGACCACAGAATAGATATTCCGGATTTGAGTAGGGTCCTCATCATAAGTCGGGACCAGTCCTACCTGACCCATGGTATTCACAAGTTTCCAGCCAAGTTCTATCCCGAGCTGCCCCGTTTCCTCATCAGAGCTTATTCCCAGAGTGGGGGGTACGTCCTAGACCCAATGTGTGGTAGTGGAACGGTCGTGCTTGAAGCCATGCTCAACAAGAGAAAGGGTGTAGGTTTGGACATCGATCCCATGGCTCGGCTTGTCACCAAAGTGAAGACAACTCCAATTGCAGGATCAATTCTCGACACAATCCACAGGTGGATCGATTCCGAAATCAACTCACGAATGGACTCGGCTAACCATGTTCCAGCTCTTCCTGAATTCAACTACAGGGACAACTGGTTTCTCGATTTCGTTCTCAGTGAGCTGGCAATAATCAAAGAAGTGATCTCCCAACTTGAGTGGAACGGCCCGTTAGAGAAAGAATCACATCAAGTCCGCAATGATGCGGCCGATTTTGTGAAGATCGTTTTCTCATCTATCATAAGGGATGTTTCCAATGCAGACCCTCATTGCACACGAACTGTGATAAGAAAGAAACAGATTCGAAATATCAGCCCAGGGCAGACTGTCGAGAAATTCGGGCATGCACTGGTCAAACAGATTTCTGCAATGCGAGAACTAGATGCCATTGCGTCTGAGCAATCCCTGGAGAGGCCCGATGTTCTCCCGGGCAGTGCACTAAACACAGGAATTGAATCCGAATCAATCGACTTGGCGATTACATCTCCGCCATACATCAACGCCGTGGACTATCCGCGCACTCATCAGCTCGAAATGTACTGGCTTGATCTTATGGCGGAAGGACCTCTCTCCAAAATGAAGCGCAAATACATTGGAACTGAGACAGTCTACAAGGCCGAGTACAAGGATCTAAGATTGTCCGGATTGGAATCTCTCGATCCACTACTCGAGAGGATCTTTAGATCCGATCCGCGGAGGTCGTACATAGTCTCAAGGTTCTTTGAAGAGATGACTCAGCAACTTCAAGAAACCCATAGGGTGCTCGTTCCGGGTGGACGCTACTGTATTGTCATTGGTAGCAATAGGATAAGGCAAGTTCTAGTCCCTTCTCATGAGATTCTCGAAGAGATTGCACGCGTAGTAGTTGGCTTTGAAGTTGAGAAGCGTTTCTTCTCAGGACTCATTCGACACTTCATCAAGATTCCACGGAAGGAACGAATGACCGGTGAATGGGTGCTCATTCTCAAGAAGACATAGAATCCTCGCTCAATTGCGATCGACTGGACAAAGGAAGTTTTTGATCTTCTCAATAATCCTGCTCATGGCCTCAATCGAATCACGAACGCTGACCCGAATGTCCATGCTGTGGTCTGCATCATCTATGATGATTGTGGACGCTCCGGTCGTCTCAATCACAGAATCCAAAACAGCGGTATCATAGTGAGGATCATCTGTCCCGATAACGATTAGTGAGCTGGGCTTGTTCTCCTTGATCTGCCTAACCAGACCTTCGATTCTGAGGAGCGGTGTATGCCAAATGATTCGCGCCCTGCGAGTATCATCAAACTTGCTCAGAAGATGGCCTATTCCGAGAGTTCCCAAAGACTTCCCGACAAGGACACTTAGTCGTGCGTCTATATGCTGCTTTGCAGCCTTGTAGGCCGCCTCCACGTCCTCCAGAATCCACTGCATTCTGTCTTCCCATTCGAGATTGACAAATTCAGGAATAGCGGAATAGCGATAGTCAACGCTCAACACATTGACCCGGTTCTCAAGAAGAAGTCCGATAGTGTAGTAAAGAAGAGGTCCTTGAGACGTATAGCCCCGCCCTGGAAATACCATGGCCAGCTTATCGCTAGGCGATGATAGTTTGAAGAAGGTGTTAGGGATAGGACGGCCCCCGTGACCCTCGATGGCAATACTCTCGAAAGAATACATGTTTGTCGTTCGGATACTCAATCAGATATACACTACGCTGGCCCATTGATGACATGGCAATCCTTATCTTCGCATTTTTGCGAAAGGGCGACAAACAAACTGGAGGTAAGTCAAAACATGGTAACAATTCTCAGGTGGGATTATGTTTGCCCGACGCTCATTCTTAGCTCTACCTCCGTCTGCGAAACTCGTATACGTTCTTCTTAAGGACCGGCGCCGGATGTCCCGGCGTGACTTGATTGACAAAACGTTCCTGCCCCCAAGAACTGTCAATTACGGTCTCAGTAGATTGAGAGCCCTTGGCCTGATTAGAGAGCATGAGCACGAGGTTGACGCGCGGGAAAGAGTCTACGAATTGGTATCGGCGCCAATGTAGTTGAGAGAATCATACAGATAGTTCATCTTCAGAGTCTTCTCTGGAGATGCACTCCATTTCTTTGCTTGGAGACCTTTCTCACACTACTCAGAAGTGTAAAAGGGCATCCAGTCAGTTTCAAGGGTCTTCCTCTGGCTCACCAATACTTCGAATTACCAAAACAAACCCTTCAGGCTGCCCATCTGGCAATCGCATCAAAGCTGAGTCAAGTTCTATTTGCTGCTTAGAGCCATTCTCTTGGGTCAGTACGTATCGTTGATTCTTTTTCGAGCCTTTTTCTGCAACATTTAGAAGGTTGTTCAGGGCCGCTTGCCGGTCTTCAGGAGCCAACCAATCGAAGCCACTCTTTCCTACTATTTCGCTCTCATCCTCTGCACCTAGTAACTTAACTGCGCGATCAGTAGCCATCAAGAGTCTCCCATCTAGATCCGTCACTATCACGGCAGCATTCATCAGATTGGCCAATGAGCTGATAACCCGTGCGTAACGGCTGTCAGCTGATGAATCCATTGCTTATTGCCCTTCCCCAATGTTCCTATCTATGCATGTCATCGGTCTTCCCAATGAGTTTTTCGATTTCCAGTTCTCCAAAACGCTCATAATGAAACTGATGTGGAAGGGACTCGAGCAATAAGAGAGGCGCAATAGATGGACTACTACGGAACTGCAGGTATCGACCCTCTAGGAGAGTTAGCTCGAACGCACTTCACAAACGAGATATCGCCAAGTTTGGATGGAAGATCTGTCACCCTTCTTGGCTGGGTCCACATTCTCCGAGATAAGGGAAAGATCAAGTTCTTGGTCCTCAGAGACGAGAAGGGTACGATTCAGATTACAATACCTCAGAAGAAGGTCTCGGAAGAGGTCTTCAAGATCTCGGAAGAATTCAAGCCCGAGTATGCAATAGCTGTGCGAGGAACGGTCGTAGCCACGCCACAAGCACCATCGGGCGTTGAGATAATTCCTGAGATGTTTAGGATCATCAACAAGGCTCACAGACTTCCAATTGATGTTGTGGAAGGAAAAGTAGACATAGATCTCGACACTCGATTGAATCACAGAATTCTCGATCTCAGGAAGCCAACAGTCAATGCGATATTTCGGATTCAACATTCACTAGTTCGTTTTTCCAGAGAGTTCCTTGAGAAAGAGGGTTTTGTCGAGATACACACACCAAAGATAGTCGCCGAGGCCACAGAGGGCGGTGCTAATCTATTCGAAATTAAGTACTTCGAAAAGAAGGCATACTTGGCGCAAAGCCCACAGTTCTACAAGCAACTCATGATTCTTGCGGGATTCGGACGAGTCTTCGAAATCGCTCCCGTCTTTCGAGCAGAGAAGCACAATACCCGCAGACATGTCAACGAGTATACATCATTTGACTATGAGATGGCTTGGATATCTGATGTGGATGATGTAATGAAGATGGAGGAGAATATGCTTCACTACTCATTCAAGAAGACCCGAGAACATGTTCCTTCTGAGCTTGAACTGCTAGGAGTGGATCTGAAGACTCCAAAGGTTCCTTTCAAGAGGATAAAGTATGCTGAAGCTATTGACCTGCTCAACGCCGAGGGTAGGGAGATGGAGGTAACGGATGACCTTGATCCTGAGAGCGAGCGTCTCTTGGGCAAGATATTCCCTGAGAAGTTCGGAACAGACATGGTGTTTCTGACTCAGTATCCTCTGGAGCTGCGTCCGGCATACACAATGCCAAGCATGACTGACGAGGGAATGACTGAGAGCTTTGACCTCACATACAAAGGCATGGAGATCACAACTGGGAGTCAAAGGATTCACATCTATGATCTTCTTGTGGAACGATTCAAAGCAAAGGGATTCGATCCCGATGCATTTGCATTCTACCTGGATCCGTTCAAGTATGGCGCTCCACCGCACGGAGGTCTCGGACTTGGAGTCGAGCGCCTTACTATGCAGCTTTTGAACATTGACAACGTTCGTGAAACAACTCTGTTGCCGAGAGACCGCGACAGACTCACACCATAGTCCGAAGGTGAATGGCACAGTACATAGGTGCACAGAAGAAGGGGACCATGCCATCCAGATTGAACTTCTTGCGCTGATTCGAACGCTTAAATCCAGTATTCGAGGGCGCCGCTTGCAAGGTGAGGATGCCTATGCAAACAAAACTGAAAGTCTCTTTGGGCGGAACATTGATTCTGCTTTCTATCTATTTTGGTGTAGTTGCTTCAGAGATGATTGCATTTCTTAACACAACAACGACATCAAACCTGGGAATACCATACACAATCGCATTCTTCATGGCTGTAGCGCTGTTATGCGGGTTCATCGGGTTCTACATTCTGTCAGACATAATACCTGATAACGGTAAGTGAGACTCCGATTGATTTACTCTGAGGGCTGCATAGCCCTTCTTCTTTTTGCTGAGAATACCTGATAATACTCTGTCTTAAAGCCCGACTTATGGCAAGCTCTACTAGCTAGCTAGAGAGCAAAGTGCAAGTAGGATTTGAGCACATGATGGAGAGTCTGCAGTCCGAGCTTTACGCGTCCATCGCCACGCTCGATCAACTGAAGAAACTGTACGACCTCGGTCTTATCGATGTTCGTTCATTCCAGAGGGAGTCAGAGGCTCTAGTAGCAGACATACGCGGCAGGATTGACGAGCTCAGACGAGGCGGCCTCGACTTTGGAAGGTTCTTGACCAGCGAACGAGTTTCAGAGGCATTTCCGGATGCAGCAGGATTTCTTGATCTCTATCTTAGAAGCTCAAACCCCTCTCTTCAGGGTCTTACTCGTGAGCAGTACTATGACCACATAGGCTTAGCAGTACTAGACGTTGCCACAGCAAATGCATCCAAAGGGCTCATGGGTCTCGCAGAGCTGATTGTCGAGGTTGTAAAACGACTTCCAGAACTCAAGACTGTGAGCTACAATGATGTGATCGAAGCGGTAAACATGGTGTCAAGTCACGGCCTCATTCCGGGAATCCGAACCTTGAAGGGTGGGGTGAAAGTTGTCGAACTAAGACCCCTTGAGCTACGAAGAGATCAAGCGGATGTCATCAATCTAGCAGCATCAAAGGGACATACGTCTGTTGAAGAGGTCATGATAGAGCTGAAGTGGTCCGAGGATCACGCGAGACAGGTGCTTACCAGTCTAGTAGATGCGGGAATGGCTGTGGCCGATGTTAGGTTCTCAACTGGTGGAAGATACTGGTTCCCCGGTCTCAGATCAAGAGATCGTAAACAGATGCGTTAGCGAACTAGACTAGAATTCGAATAGCTCCCTTCTTCTTGTCAACCCATTCTGCTGCATTGTCTCGAACCATCAATGACAAGACTTCATGCAAGTCCGCTTCAGGAAGCGTGGCAAACTCTTCCTGGGTCTCCTGTATGACCAAGGACTTGACATCAAGTCGACGGTTTCCCGTTTTTAGAGCCCATTGATACATCAGATCTGCCCATTCCTCGAGCGGGCGCCAATAAACCCGAAGCTGTTTCTGTTTCTTATCGAGCCATTCTGCAACTTCCTTTTCGATCAGAACTTCTCCGAATAAACGGAATGCATCGATCTTCCCCAGGATGTCGCAGAAGGGGTCTTCATCAATGATCATTGAAAGAGACAGCACATGAAGACCTTCGGATTTCATCCACTCCAAAAGGAAATCTGACCACTCCTCAGCCCATAGCCGACGCTCTTTCTCGCTCTTCGGTATGTGATACATCCATTCAGATTCCTCTGCCGTGCCCCATTTAGGTAGAAGCACCTCTTGGACCGTAGTCTGGGTACTAGGTTCTGCTACCGACTCTTTGGCTTCGACTTCAACGTGGCTTACTTCTGCTGTCTGCAGAATCTCTTCGTGGGCATCAGACTCTACAGTGACAGGTGTATGGGGCGACTCTGCAATTGAGGAGCTTTCACTTTGGTCTACTACCTTCTCAGCTTCCTTTTCCTTCTTCTTCTCTCTTCTGCGCTCTCTTACACCCAACCCTCAGGAACCCTCCGCCCAGTCCATATATCTGCCAACATCCTCTGGTGACGTCGCTGGTCTAATGTTGTCAATTGCTTTTACGAAGTCAGAACGTGTGACTGGTCTTAGATCAGTTATCATATCTTCCGTGTCAATGCGCCCTGTTCGCTGAAGGTCTCTTATTGCCTCCATAGCAGCTTCTCTACAGACTACGCTTATGTCTCTCCCACTGTATCCCTCACTGAGGTCAGCAAGTTCATCGTAGTCTACATCACTTGCCACATCTATCTCTTCCATATGGATTCGGAAGATTTCGACTCTCGCTGTCTTGTCGGGCAGGGGGACGTGAATCTTCTTCTCGAATCGGGACCGCAGCGCGAAATCAAGTTCCCAAGGCAAGTTGGTGGCACCGATTAGAGTTATTCTGTCATCTTCAGATGATCCAAGACCCTCAAGCTCCGTCAGTAATTGGGTCTTGAGTCTTCGCTCACCACCGACATCCTCACCAGACCTGGCCACACCCACAGAGTCTAGCTCATCAATGAAGATGATGGAGGGCTGGTTCTTCCTGGCCTCGCTGAAAAGCGTGCTCACGAGCTTCTCTGACTCACCAAGCCACTTGCTCACAATGTTCGCTGCAGATACGCTGAAGAAAGTCGCGTCAACCTCTCCTGCTACTGCTTTGGCAACTAGGGTCTTTCCACAACCTGCTGGTCCGTAGAGGAGAATCCCCTTCCACGGCTGCCTAGCTTTTCCCTTGAACAGTTCTGGATGCTTGAGCGGAGCCGCAATGGCTTCGTAGACTGCTTGTTTTGCCTCTTCCAAACCTGCTACATCATCCATGCGTACAGTGGGCCTTTCTGTAAGAATCGTGTCCGTAATAGTCTCATGCAGTCTCAGGCTCTCCTCGTCCGCCTCCGACTCATTGGCGCGACTATCCATTGGCTGTGTGGAGCTAGGTGTATCGCTTATTGGACTTGGCGGCACTCTCAGACCATCACGAGGTTTTCCGGTCTTCTTCTTAATGCCAGACAGGTATCGGACTCTATCAACGCACTCTTGTGCCCTGTCGAAGTAGAATTTTCGCACAGCCGGCAATGAGGCCGACTTCGATAATTTGATCAGAACTTTGCTTGCAGTAAGGTAATGCTGACAAGCCTCTTTTCTTCGGCCGCGTCGATCTAGGTCGACCGCCTTGTCCAGCAGCTTCTTGAGACCAGCATCTACCCTGTCGTTGCCTGCACCTGCCATTCGAGTTCGATTGTCCCAAAGAGCTGTTTCGTTATGAATGTCTGTGTTGTAGGATTATGACCACTAGGTGGAGCGCTAGACCGGACAACTGTCTTACTCCGCATAAATACACAATAACGGATGACTGCGAAAGTGCTGCGAAGGTTTAAACGCACACTTCTTCACATCACTCAAGAACGAGTCTTTCCAAACCGGTGATTCAGTTGGGCATTTTCAAGAGAGCCTTTTCATGGGGCCGTAAGAAACCAGACATTGGAGAAATCAAGAGTCAACTTAGAATACTCTCCAAGCAACTCGAACGCCAGCGAGGGAAGCTTGAGAAAGAGGTTCGAGACACCAAGTCCCGGGCGGTTCAGGCCCGAAAGGACGGCCATTCTGAAGCATTTCAGACATACGCAACAGAGATGGTCCGATTTCGTAGATATGCCTTAGCAGTGGACAAGTCTCGTCTGAACATTTTGAAGATACTCGCCCATGTAACACGAGCTCAGACTACTGCGAAAGCGTCAATGGCAATGGAAGAAGTGTCCAAGATTCTGAGCATCCTTGGTGATGCTACAGACACAACAAAAGTCATCGAGAACGTAGATGATATTGCACGTAGGCTAGAGGAGTTTGAGATTGAAAGTGGGATCACTGCCGACGCATTCGACTCAGTGTCGACTGAAGTGTCAGCAGATGATGTAGCCGCTGCAATTAGAGAGATTGATGCTGCTGCTGGAATTGCAGAGTCCGACGTACCTGTCCGCCCTACCACTGAGGCAGAAGAACTCGAGGAAGCAATCAAATCACTTGAACGTGAGCTTGGTGTCTAGTTACCAGCGAGATCGATGACCGTTACGGGATAATCTTGAGATTTCCTCTCTTGTTTGATATGAGTCTCGCATTAGTCCACGGTATCGTCGGATGAAGTCTTCTGGTTCGAGTCGTCCATTCCTCAGAAGATGTACAGTCTCTTTGATTGCACTGTCAAGTGCAGACATGTTCTTTCTGAGGACACTGACCTCAGGACTTCCAGGTTCAGTGTAAGTCTGATAAGTTCCTGCCGCCACTCGGTCTACCGTTCGCTCTAGTCGATCACGAAAGCCTGGAGTCCAAGGATCTCTTCGGTCTTGACTCTGTTCGTATCGATAGTCAGGTCTGGCTCCATAAGTGGGCGGCTGCGAGTAATAATGCGGACTACCCTGCTGGAGTGCAGGGCTGTGCGAAAGCAATGAATACACAAGGCCCTCAATCTTGAGCCTTACTTCGCTGACCGAGATTTCGCTCTGCTCGAGCTTCCTGACACGCTTGAGATCGGATTGGACATATCTCTCGAATCTTCTAGCAATCTCTATGAAGTCTGGAAGTACCTTCTTGGTCTGTTCGCTGCATGATATCTTGATACAACCCTGCTTCAGGGTTAGAACCAGTCTCTTTCTCAGCCTACCATCTTCTTGAAGGCTCTTCAAGTAGATAAGTGGGAAGTCAAACACAATCTCCGTCTTCTTGCGAACACGCCCGGTCTCAGCAATGAACACAATCCTTGTATTGGTGATATAGAGTGTCCCCTCTGCTCTGTCGTTTTTGAGGAAATCGCTGCCAACAATTCGAATAGACGGCAATGCACAGACTGGAAGCTCGCCCACAGATAGCTCCGCGATTTCATAGAATCCTGAGAACTCATTTCGGTAATAGTTCAATCCCTCAAGTTGTCTCTCCAAATCCTTGAGACTCAACCAAATCGGCTCAAGTGCCTCCTCCACGTTTCTCCTGTATTGATTGCTCAACTCGGTGATGCGATTTGTGACTCCCTCGATGAATGGAAACTGTGCACATGTCCATGAATTATAGTCTATGAGGCCTTTAGTTTCGGCAACCATCCTCTTTGCTACTATCTCTGCCTGATTTGCAACTCGGCTCTTGACAGCCTCAATCTCGTTTTGACATTCCTCTACTCTATCTTCAAGCCACCTGTAGTGAAGGAAGTTCGCCATTCTGAGTGAAACGAGTAGGCGTTTGGAGCTTGTCAGCCGATTATTCGCTTCCCTAAGTCTCGTGTGACCGTATTGTATTCCCATTACTGCATGACGCATTTCTTGAGCCAGTTGCCTCCTTCTCTCTTCGATGAGAACGGTTCTTCTCGAATGACACTTTGGACACATCTCTTCTGTTCTCTTCCCCGCGCTTAGCTTCTCTGATTCACACTCAGGGCACTCTTCAAATCGTTCCCCCGGAGTTGGTGTGCCCAGCATGTGATGACAGTCACTACACACGTAGTAAACACTTGATCGTGATTCGAGGCACTCCAGACATAACGTCACACCACAATCTTCGCACATGTGAGTTGCGCGATTGCGGTCACACATCTTACAAGCAGGGATAGAAGGCGGCTCAATCATACGTATGCCTCACAGTGCAGCTGCTAAGTCAGAAAGCCATGTTATCGCAGAAAGACCCGTGTATTACGCGGGTAGTAGAGCCATGATTGTCGTTTCCATACGAGTTATATTTCGATAAAGTCCGATGCTCACACTGTAGGTCGATATGAATGGAAGATTTAGCACAGGCCGCAATTGAGGCCACACTTGGTGCAGGTGCAAATTTCGCAGATGTGAGAATCGAGAACACGAAGACAACAATTATTGAGATTAGCGACGGTGTTACCAAACGGTCAATGGCTTCCTTCCTCAAAGGTGCAGGTCTCCGCGCTTTCGTGGACGGGGCTTGGGCATTCGCTCAGACAACCAATCTAACTCCTTCAGGAATGAAGGAAACGGGTGACTCAGTAGCGAGACTAGCGTTGGCGACGCGGGAACAAGTAACCGAGAAGTTTGAGATCGATGGTCCTACGTTCAAAGATCGTGTGAAGATCAAAGTACAGAAGCCTTTCGCAGACATTTCGGTAGAAGAAAAGATAGGCTACGTCAAGATGATAGACGATCAAGCTCGAGACTTCGATAAACGAATCTTCAACACTAGAACAATCTATGGCGACCTCTGGACAGAGCTCCACATTGCTAACTCGCTTGGAACATCAGTGTGGGAAGAATACTCGCTGCCCCGTATCATTTCTTCCACAACTGCAAAGGAGGGCACAAGCAGACAACGTGGTTTCCGCTCCATAGGGACAAATGGTGGCTTTGAGGAATTCGAGACCAAAGCCGCGCAAAGCATTGGAGAAGAATCCGCCAGACTTGTCATCGACCTGCTGTCCTCAGTTGCTGCAAAAGGCGACACATACGATGTCATCATGGATCCAATTCTCAACGGTGTAATGGTGCACGAAGCGTTTGGCCATGCTAGTGAGGCCGACAATTGGCCTGCACATGCTACGGTTTTGGAGGACAAGGTAGGCGAGGAAGTGGGCCCCGAACACCTTAGTCTGAGTGATGATCCCACTCTTGAAGGAAGGCGTGGAACATTTTCCTACGACTGGGAGGGGACCAAGGCAACCAAACGGGAGCTTGTGAAGGATGGTATTCTGACGGAGTTACTGCATAGTCTGGAGACCTCATCGCGACTTGACATGGCTCCAAACGGCTCTGCACGAAGTCAATCATTCATGCATCCTCCGCTGCCCAGAATGAGCAATACTCACATGGAACCGCGCGACTGGAGTCTGGAGGAGCTTTTCCAAGATACGAAGGAAGGCATTCTCTTGTGTGGGTTCAACTACGGTTACACTGAACCCTCTAAGGGTCAATTCATGTTCCAAGCGAACTATGGATATCTAATCGAGAAAGGAGAGAAGACCCAAATGGTCCGAGATGTCTCCTTGGCAGGTCAGATACTTGAGGTTCTCCCCAAGATAGATGCCATCGGGAAGGGCTTCGAAATGGATGCGGGAACCTGTGGCAAATCAGGACAGGGAGTTCCAGTTATGTCTGGTGGACCACATGCAAGGATACGATCCATGCCAGTAGGAGGCCTCTGACATGAGTGATACTCTTCTCGTAATAGCTGCAAAGGCAGTGAAGTTGGCAGAAAAGTTGGGTGCAAGCCAAGCAGAGGCCTACGTGGCGCAATCCAGGTCGTTTGCAATCGATGTAGAGAATAGCGCGATAAAGAGTGCAAGTGAGAAGCGGGACGCCGGACTCGGAATTCGATCAGTTGTGGATAAGAGGATTGGATTTGCCTACGTTACTACAATCGAAGAGAAAGACATTCCCAACGTCGCTGAACAGTCTGTGAGTCTGGCAAAAGCATCAATCCCGGATCCTGACTTCGTTTCGTTTCCTGAAGCCAGCAAGTCATATCCACGAATCAAGGACATGACGGATTCTGAGATCGCTAACCTTAGCTCAGAAGATGCAGCAAGTCTAGTAGTTAGAACTGTAGAAGCAACAACGGAGGCACTTGGAGAGATTCAGGCTGCCATCGAGGCACAACTCTCGGCCAATTCTGGTCGCAGGGCCATTGCTAACTCACTTGGTGTCGAAGGAACATTCGAATCAACTTCGAGCTTCCTTTACAGTTATCCGACCATTAAGACTGAAGATGATCAGACATCATCATTTGAATACCAGATATCCCGCAAGCTCAATGAGATAGATCCCGAATGGATTGGCGTGGGTGCGGCTAAGAATACTCTCGCTTCTCTTGGAGGGCGAACAATAGACCCTGGCGAAATGCCCGTAATTCTCAGTCCACTAGCTGTGGGTACTGTTCTGGGAAATGGGTTCGCGGGCGCGGTAAATGCTGAAGAGGTCCAGTATGGTCGGTCATACATATCCGATGCATTCGGCGAAGAAATCGCGTCAGAGGAACTAGAAATCATTGATGATTCTCTTCTGCGTGCAGGTCTTGGATCACGCCCCTTTGATGCAGAAGGATACCCATCCAGCACAACTGAGGTCCTGTCCAAAGGTATTCTCAAGAACCTTCTTCACAATTCGTATACTGCAAACAAAGACGGTGTGGAGAATACCGGGAATGCCAGTCGACCATCCTACGCTGGAATCCCCTCTATTGCTCCGTCCAATTTTGTGATTACTCCTGGCAGTGGGACCTTAGACGACTTGATTTCAGAAGTCAGGAAGGGAGTTCTTGTAAGAAACACATACGATCGTCCAAACATGACAACTGGTGACCTAAGTGCAATGGTGGCTGAGGGGCACTACATTGAGAATGGAGAGGTTTGCTGTCCCGTCAGAAGTACTCTTGTCGGTATCAATATGCGCGAGCTCCTCAAGCGTATTCTCCGCATCGGTGATGACACTAGAGTGACTACGAGTGTGGTGTCACCATCCATAGTTATTGAGAGTGCGAAAATCACATCTGGATGACTCACATTCTGTCTACTACTGGTATGCCCAGAAGCTTTAGACAATTAGTCATTGCTATGATGAACGCATTGACGAGACCCCGGCGTGCTATCTTCAAAGAATCTTCGGCCTTGAGCACCGGCAAAGCATCATAGAACTTGCTGAAGAGACTTGCCAAGTTGTAGCAATATGTAGTAATCCTGTTTGAGGAAAAGCTGGTGCCCCATGCCTCTTTCTTTAGTCCTCTGGCAACCACCAGAACCTCCTCCGGATATCTAGAAAGAGCTTTCAGGAGTTCGTATTCAAGATTATCCTTCAGAAGACTATAGTCCGGGGTTGACTCGTCTAGGCTATCTGCTTTCTCGATTATTCGCTTGGCCCTGGCGAGTGAGTACTGGAGATACGGGCCTGCATCGCCATTGAAGTCCAGAGCATCCATCCATCTGAAGGTGATCTTTCTATCAGGTGATGCTTTCAGCAGAAGATACCTCACCGCGCCCGATCCAATCTTGGCTGCTACTTCGTCCTTGAACTCCTCACCTTCTTTGGGATTGCGCTTGTCAACCTCCTCTCTTGCAATCTCTGCAGCCTTATCCAAGACAAGATCACAAGAGTAGCCAATCCAAGTCCCCTTCCTGCCGGAGAAATCCGTCTCTTCTAGTCCCACCCACTCGTATGCAATATGGTGAGAATTCTTGCTCTGCTCTTCATATCCAAGAAGGTCGAGAATTGTGTAGATAAGCTTCTGAGGGTGGGCTTGCTCTGACCCAATGACATTGAAAACAACGTCAAAACGGCCAAAGTTCTTCTGATCGCCAACAAGTGTTGTTCTTAGGACATCCTCCCCATTTGGTTGGTTTTCAAATACTGCATACTTGAACGGATCGCTAACGATGCCGAACTTCCACATCTGGAATGCAACATCCGCTCCTGTATAGGTCCGCGTGCCATCAGAGCGGAACAAGACCTTGTATGGATCCTTCATATCTTTGAACTCTTCAAGGTCGTCAAGTTTCGCAACGACACAGCCCGCTTTGTCGCCATCATTTGGTATGAAGACGCTCTCGCAGCTTAGCATCATCTCTCTTGCAGTGTCAAGAAGTCCGCTATGAGCAATTGCACTTTCCCAAATCTGAAGGTCATGATAGATTCCAAGTCGATACGAGGTTTCGTTCTGTGCCTTGAGACATCTTGTTATCATTTCTTCGCTCACTTGAGCATCGGTTGACTCAGGATCTTCTAGCTGCCTAGATGTTTCACGGATTCCCTGTTCAACCACGGGGTTTGTCTCAAAGTCCTTTTGAACGTCAACATACAATGTTCCCAAGAAGTGGTCGTATTTCTGGTCGGTCTCTGTGCTTCCTTCCTTCTGAAGCTTCCATGCCAGCTGCGCTATTTGAAGTCCAAGGTTGTTGATGTAGTCCGTTCTTAGAACATCGTAACCCACAGCTTCAAGTATGTTCCCCAGTGTGTCCCCTATCACTGCGTTCCTAGCGTGCCCTATGTGCCAAGGTTTTGACGGGTTAACAGCAGGTGATTCAATCAACGCTCGCAGTCCTTTGAACTCTTCAGTTCTCCCAAATTCCTCACCACGATTCTTGATGGCAATAAGAGTTCTCTTGGCCAGCTCGCCTCTGTCAAAGAACAGGTTGATGTATGGGCCCTTGACTTCTACTCTATCAATAAGTGGTTCGTCCCTTGCCAACTCATCCAGTCTGGTTTTGATTCCCGCAGCAATCTCCGCAGGATTCTTCTTGACTTCTTTTGTCAGATGAAATGAGATGGTCGTAGCAATATCTCCCAACGACGAGTCTGGGGGAATCTCTGTGAAATCACCAACAGTCTCAGGTTCTACCGAAGCAGCTTTTGCGATGAGACGGATGACTGTCTTCTCGAATGTTTGCCATGGATTTGCATCATCACTCTTGCTCATCGCCTGATTCACGTCACATGCTTCTGCAGGTGGGGGATATTCATAAACTAGTCGTTGCGGCTCGGTCTGGTCCCACAACTAGTATTCTAATCCCCTTTTTGAGCACAATTCTGCCAATTAGACGAGCCGTTTGTTTGATGAAATTGGCAACGTCCTATTCCATAATTTAGTGAAATGAACAATGAATCTTCCTTAAGTATGTGCAAACCCTTATAGGCTTTTGATATCTGCGGTCAGATGTTCTCCCACCAGAGAACAGTTCCCCCAACACCGCGCCCAGAATGCTGTTTACCGCGCCAGGTGAACACAACTCATAGGTACCCTTCAAGGCTCTTACCGCTACTCTATCCCCCCGATAGAGAATGCAGGGAGATGATTGGACTGGCCAGCAAACAAAAGACTCGGAAACAACGAGAGCGCAACCTTGGAGCGGCCGGTGATGTTTGTTCTGCGTGTAGTTCTACTGACATGTTTATTGATCACTCGCGTGGTGAAGTGATCTGTTCCAACTGTGGACTCGTCCTCTCAGATCGGTCAATTGACATGGGTCCAGAATGGCGTGCGTTCACTGCCGATGAGCAGAATGCCCGTCAGAGGGTAGGGGGGCCCCAGGACTGGAGTAAGTTCGACCAAGGACTTACAACGATAATCGGAAGACAGAATGTTGATGCATCTGGCAGGAAGTTGACTTCTACCCGTCGAGCGCAGATACATCGACTACGCAAATGGCAAATCCGTACCAAGGTGCACAGTTCTGACAAACGCAACCTCGCAGTTGCAATGACAGAACTACATAGAATCTCCTCTCAGTTGAGTATACCATACTCGATTCGAGAGACCTCCGCAGTTATCTACAGGAAGGCCCTTCGCAAGAGATTGACTCGAGGAAGAACAATACTCGGGATGATTGCAGCCTCTCTATATCTGGCGTGCCGGGTTCATCAAGTGCCAAGGCCGCTAGAAGAGGTATGCGATCAAATTCATATCACACGCAAGGAGCTTAGCCTGTGCGTCCGACTAATTCTACGCTATCTCAACCTCAAGATTCCACACAGCAATCCTGTGGAGTTCATACACCGCTTCGGTTCTGAGCTCGAATTGCCTGGAGAGGCAAAGAAGGCTGCTATCGATATACTCGAGATGGCAAGGAAGGAACGACTCACAATAGGTAAGGACCCAAAGGGCATGGCGGCGGCGGCGATATACGTTGCAAGTATCCTTACGGGTGCCAGGAGAACGCAGCTTGAAATCGCACGTACGGCCCGGGTCACTGAAGTAACAGTGCGGAACCGCTACAAGGAAATGGTAGAGAAACTCGGCATCTCTACGACATGACCTTGGAGACTGGAGAGCTCCGCCGGGAGCTCTCCCATCAACCTTTCTGAGATTCCACTGACCTATCAAGTTCATTTCAGACCCACAGTGGTTTCCTCAAGCAAGGGCCTGCGCTGACAGCAGGTCTATTATCTAGAACAAGAACGGTTTTGACAACTCGAATTCGGTCTCGTGTGAATTCGCTACGAATTGTGGCTATTGGAGATAGAATTGATGACGTTGAGAAGATATGGTCAGTTAGTGGTAATTATGATTCTTCTGACCCTTCCATCCATACTAATCTTTGCTGGTGACAACCCTCGAGTGTTCACAGAACCTAGACGCGCAGTTTCAGGATTTGGGTCGAGTCATACTTTTACACCACATGATGCGATACAGATTACTTCAGATGAGGAGTTTGCAACAACCGCAAGTAGTGAAGGATGGCCGGGCGACGGCACTGCCGAGAGGCCCTATGTGATTAGTGGTCTATTACTCTCGGATCCATCAATACAACCACTCAGAATCTGGAACACCCAAGTCCATTGGGTCTTCAACAACAACATTGTCGAGAGCGGTGCAGTATGCGGTATCTGGGTTGATAACACTATCAACGGGGTTATCCGAAATAACACAGTCCGGAACAGGCATAGCGGAGTCATTCTTCAGAATGCGCAGAATCTGACAGTCACGGAAAACGTAATCCACGGAAACACCGCTAACGGAATAGAAGTGCTTGGTTCTCTTATCAATTCCACAATAATTGGAAACAATATCTACGACAACGCTGACGTTGGCATGTACATCCCGGCTGCAATAGACTCGACCATCGTTAATAATACCGTTGCAGAAAATGGAGGGAACGGAATCACAATCACGATCTGCACCCGCAACATTGTCTCCAACAACATAGTTGAGAGCAATGGTGGTTTTGGAATGTTTGTGGGAGCAAGCAACTCCCTCATCGAAGGAAATTCGATCATTGAATCGGGGGATGATGGAATGACATTGATTTCTGGAAGCATGTCAGAGATTCTAGATAATACATTGGAGTCGAATGAAGGATATGGAGTTTCCTTGAGCGGATCAGTTAGAAACGTCACAGTGACTCTGAATGAATTCATTGGGAATGTAGGCGATTCCCAAGTCTGTGACCATGGTATTGGCAATGAGTTCTGTTACAACTACTATGACTCATGGACAAGTCCTGACGTTGATTCCAATGAGATAGTAGATGAACCGTATCTTGTAGATGGAAGTGCGGAGAACTCGGACCCATATCCTCTGGCATCCCCCAACGCAGAGATTCCAGACATGACGACAACGACTACCACTTCAACCACACCAACTCCGCCCGATGGAACTGTTGACCTTCTTCCTCTGATTGGCGGAATAGCACTGGTCGCATTGGTCGGCATTGTTGTAGTTGCAAAGAGAAGAGCGTAGAATGACATCCGGCTGATGAAGTCACGTCCAGTCAGTTAGGCTTCGTCACCCATAGCTGTGAGTGTACTTATTGCCGCCTTCGCAGATAGGCCAACAGTACGATGATGACCGCAACCCCTATGCCGCCTGCTAAGAAGATGGCCTCGGTTGGAAACTCCAAATCTCCAGTTGTTGTTGTAGTCTCACCCCAAGTTGTCACATTCTGCACCGTTGACGAATCAGCAATAAGCCAGTGACATATTCTGAGCAGGAATGGCCATTCAGAGTCTGGGTCATCATATCTGTCCATGTAGTCAGTGCCATCCCTGTCACTGTTCTCCTCATATTCGAAGTGAGGACTAGACAAGAAGAGGTTCCCGTCCCCATACCTTGCAGCAACCATGGCCGGTTGGTTGTTGAAGGTGTAGTTAGCTATGCAGATTAGTTCTTGACCCTCGTCAGGTACGAAGTACCTTCCTGTTCTAAACAGTACAGACATTGCTTCTGGCATGTCTGACAAATCGGGGCCGGTACACTCGCGATTCACTTCAATATCTGTCACTAGTGTATGTCCTATCTCGGGCATCCCAATCGTTGTTCCATTTACTAGACCCAGATCATATTGCTCCTCTCTACCTTCAAAGAACGAGTCCGTGACAGCAATTGTGGAGCTGCCTCTGACCCCTATGAATGAACCTCCAAGTGAAAGCCACTCTCGAATCATCTCTTCAGCTTCTTCCCCAAGATTATTCTCGATGAAGGGGCCAAGTCCTTCGGGGATCACCAATAGCTCAAATGCAAAGAGGGCCCCGTCAAGAATGTGTGTTCTGTTGATGACGGTCACCGTGGCATTCATCCAATTGAACATGCTAATGAGAGCTGTTCTGCTTTCTCTCACCCTTGCGTCGGTAGAGCTATAATAGCTCTCGTAGATGGCCACACTGAGATTTGAGAGGTCATTCTGAGATTGACTCAGTAGAATGCATCGTCCCGGTTCGCCTTGTGTCATAGTTATCCCATGGTTAGGCAGGCAGACTCCCAAGGCAAGAATGAGAATCAGTGTCGATGTTATCATGCCCCTCAAGAATACACGGTTTAACATAGCTATCACGGCCATTTGTCTATGATATAGTGATACGTGGATTGGTTAAACAATAGCGATGATGATTGACGCAATTTCTTTGCGTAGAATCATCTGCATTGATTGTGACCCTGAATCGCAAGTCTGTCTACTCAAACCTTAAGTCAAACATGACTCACCATCACTCTGGAGGTCTGGATATCCTTGGCAGGTCGACGAATAATTCAAGGAGCCTGGCTTATAGAGCGCAAGACAGGCAAAAGCATGGTTTCCAGAACCTTCACCGATGTCGAGATTGATATGGACTTATTCGCACCGTTTCTTTCTGCGACGAAAATACTCGTTGACACCGCAGCACAAGAAGATCTACAGATGATAGACACAGAGAATCTGCGGTATGTATGGGATGGCAATGATTGGGTTCTCCTCGTACTTGCAGTGTCAAAGGGAGCGAGACTTGGTCATATGCGTTTCTTGTTGAACTATTCACTTACCGAATTCATGCGATTAGAGGTACCGAAGAACAGTGACATTGAATCTGTTCTCAAGAAATGGACTGGTGTACCAAAAGCATTCTCGAGATTCGAGAGGCTATTAGATGAACTCCTAGACCAATTTGAGGTTGCAGATGAATCGCTTGTTGCAGGAAAGTCAATGGACTGTCTAGCAGTTTACAGCCATCTCTTCCGAGCCATCTTTCGTGTGAAGCTTACAAAGAAGAAGCGAGAGGCCCTCACTGATAGAATCCGGAAGGATGCAAAGTCACTCTTTGAGAAAGAACCTGCGCTGAGGCTTACGCAAATCGATGAATCAGGTGTCGACGTCTTGAGTATCAATCCACACGAGTGTACTTACAAGAGTCTCAGAGACTCATTGGAGAAGCTCCTTCGCATTGTGGCTCAGGCTACAAAGGACGTGGCCACGCCCACCGCTTTCAGAACCATGATATTCGAACACGCGATGCCTTATGTCAAACGCGACTTGGCACGTCTCCAGACCTATGCTATCCTTGACGACGTTGTCCGTTACCTGTTCTAGAGTCGTTCCAGCATCAGGAGTAACCTTTGCACAATCTGCCCTCTCTTTCTCTCGGGCAGTGTCCTTCTTCCCGGTCTTATTGCCATTCTACGGTGAGTTGTCGCACTTCCCGAGACCTGCTCTTCAGGTAGCATCTCTCTCACTTCAAGTCCAGTTTGGTCAATCATCGCACTCAGATCAACAGTTACTTGCCCTTCTGAGGAATTGATCACCGGAACTGTCATTCCAATCCTACCGCCATGGTTGAGGAGTTGAGCAACACTCTGTAGGACACTATTGTATAGATCTGTCAACGATTTGATGTTGCATTCTGCTTCACTGCGATCGGGTGTATCAGAGTAAATAGGACCCAAATCTGGCTCAAATGCGACAGCATCAACAGCGGCATTTACCAGATCAGACGCATGTCTCGAGTCTCCTCTGATGATTGTGTAGTCTATCACCTGATCTAGTTCGATTGATAGCCATTTCAGATTGGACCTTGCTCCTCGAACTGCCTCTGCATTATTGTCAATGCCAATACACTTCATGTCAAGCATTGCTGCTTCCATGAGAATCGTTCCTGTTCCACAGAATGGATCGAGGACTACATCACCAGTTCTTGCTCCAGCCAGATTAAGCAAAGTTCTACAAAGCTTTGGACTTGTGCTTATTTCTGCAGAAACGTACGGACGAGATTCGTCTCTGTACTGTTGAAGCTGTGAGTCATACACTACAACAGTTCTTCCTATGTAGAGTGTGTCTTCGGTGAAGATCGCAAGGATTTCCGCGTTTGGAGGGCTTAGCAGTTTGTGCCGAGCTATCGTCGCAGGCCAGAGCGCAGTATTCGGTCGTTTCTCGTCCCTTTTGTCCGGCTCATCATACGCGTAGTAGACTGCTTTCTTGGCCTCAAGCTCAGTCAGTTTCTGCTTTATCCACTCGTCCATTCCCAGTGTGAATCTCTTCAGGTCCAGTCTTGGAGCATCATCAACCATCGGATAAGTACTGACGCCGAATTTGATTTTCTTGTTCTTCGGTTTGCCCCAAACCTCACTCACCCACGGGCAGCTTTGGAGTATCCTTCTCGCATCCTTTCCTATCTTACCTCTAACTGGAAACGCCTTCTCTGCAATCTCTTTGTCATATCTCGTTATTACACGTCCAGTCTTGAAGCAGCCGCCAAGAGCCGATTGGATATCAACTAGCTGGCCGTTGTCGAGAACTTGATCAACCTTGACGACGACTGCATTCCGAGAATGGTCGGCAATTCGGACTTCAAGACCCAAGTCCTCTAGATGTACAAGCAATTCGGCAATGCTGAGAAGCCAGTTCTTGCCTAGAATGAAGACGTACTCTGTCATTTGTTGCTGGCCTCCAGCTCCTCAAGCAAGAACTTCGAGTAGAGCGCACCCCTTATCGGGTTTGGGGTCTCTGATATGACTGTTGGACCATATCCTGCCTCGCTTACTATCTCGATGAGTGGCAGAATATCGGGCCCCCACTTTCCGCCTAATGGTTTGTGTGAGCTCTCACCTGACTCTGTGAATGTCACGCCACTGACGTGGAAGTGCATATTATCTACAAATCGAGCTCCCAGATCGTTCTCGAATCCAGTTAGGACGCTCAGGTAGTTATTTCTATCCTTCAGTCCTCCATTGGACCTTGCGTGAAGATGAGCCCAGTCGATTGTGGGTATTGTACCCTCAACCTCATTACACAGCCGGGTGATTTCTTCAACTGATCCGAATGCGCGAACCTTGCCGGCGATTTCCGGCGCAAGAAGGATATCATTTCCGCTTCTGTCTGCGGTTTCTCGGACTTCTCTCAGCGCATCCTTAATCACGCGGTAGGCCTCATCGCGATCGAGACCGCCCATGGTTCCTGGATGAAACACAACCCTCTTTGCAGCCATAAGAGGCGCGAATCTCAATGCCTTCGTAAGTCTCGCTTTGGACCGCTCACGAATCTCTGCGCTTTTTGATGCCAAGTTGATGTAGTAAGCCGCATGAAGACTCATTGACACATCAGACTCGTTGGCAAGTTTGCCCACCAGCCTTGCCCGTTCTTCTGTAGATCTGAGGCCGTAAACTGCAGCAAACTCAAGTGCGTTGAGACCCGCCTCCCTGAGAATTTCGAAGACTCTTTCTGGCTTTCCACGAGATTCTTCTGGATATCCCGCAGGTCCAAAACGCACCATTGTCATTGTCAAATACTCCAATCGCTGAGAGCAATGTCCGTGACTGTTTTGAGTCATTAGGTGCATGAGCTTGAGTCGGAAGCTATTAATGAACACCGGCTGTGTGGCAAAGTGAGAGTGGGAATGAACATGGCAGACGATGTTTCCTCACAGACTGCTGCCCCCCGCATTGATCCCTTGGCGTTTATCTCGATTCTGCGGCCTCAAAATCTGTTCATCGGAAGTCTTACAGTGATATCCGGGGTTGCAGTTGCATTCTTGCACAATCCATTAGGAGCCTTTTCCTCATACATTGCTCTCATTGCACTTGGATACCTGATCTACTCTCTTGTGGCCGGCGCCGGCAACACGGTAAATGACATTATGGACATCGAGATTGATCGTATCAATCGGCCACATCGTGCACTTCCCAGTGGACGTATGACCATTCGACAAGCATGGATCTACGTGGCTTTTCTTACAGTTTTGGCTATGGTTGCCTCGATTTTCATCGGTCTGCTCTCGTTCATGCTTGTAACTTTCTTCATTGTCGTAGGATATGCATACGCCGCTAAAGGCAAGATTCTGGGAATCGCAGGCAACTTCATGGTGGCATTCTCTTTCGCTTTTGGAGTGTTATTTGGTTCCTTCATATATGGCGAAGCTGTAGGCGCGATAGTCATTCCATTACCGTCTTGGCTCTTCTTCTTGACAGCCTTCATGATTCTGCAAGCTCGAGAGACAATCAAAGGGGCGGAGGACGTTGAAGGAGATGAGCTCAGAGACGTCCGAACGATTGCCCGAGTCTATGGCTACAAGGTCGCTGCAGCTGTGGCCGCGGTTCTCAACTTCATAGGAATTGTCTGCTACAACCTGGTATGGTTCTGGGGGTTCGCCAGTCTGAACCTATGGCCTCTTCAGCTGTTAGGATCAGCTGTCGTCTTTGGTGCCGCAATGACTCCTCTGACAGGCCCAGATGACAAGAAGAAGCTGTTAATTGGAAGTACTCTTGACAAGCTAGGTGCGCTTGTAGGTCTGATCGCGTTTGTGGTCATCCCGCTTTATGGAATATATCTGGTGTCATGATTCTGGTCAATTGTCAATGAACTTGCCAGAAGGTCCAGACTAATACAATCATGCAAAGAACGGAGACAATAAACGCCCAGATTGTCGAAGTGTCATGTGCCTCCCGGATTCCAAATATGAGGAGAAATCCAACCCAGAAGAATGATGCTGTCATCAAGAAATCAACAGTCAACCAAATGCTGCTTTCGTATATCGCTTGGGTGGCTGCTTCAAACGCCCCTACAGTTGCACCGCTTGGATAGACGCCTATGAATTGTGTTTCCATTGAGACTAACACGACTACAATTGCGATTAATCTAAAGATGACCACTGGGAACATGCTATAACCAATTATGGATACAGTCTTCTTCCGATTTCCAGTGCCGCCCGTTATCTTGAAGGCCAGATGAGCAAACGCACTGCCAATGACGAGGTAGAAAAAGCCAAGCATGATACTTGGTATCATGCTCATCAGTGCGGATACGTAGAAGATGCCACCATGCGACGTGTCAAGTATGCTCGATGTGACAAGGGTGGCGTTAACCAATTGCTGAACTGTCATCTTCGAGGTGATTGCAATGTAGAATGCTGCTATCACCAATGCATTCAGGATTATGACAATGAACGGCCCAACTGCGTCAGGTCTCTGTCCAATATCACGATATGTCGGGCCAGGTCTTCTGATTATTCCCCACATTCTCTCTGTTGGCGCCATGACACGCACTTCTGGTGCGTCAGGCCTCTTGAGCAGCGGAAGGATTCTTTCAAGTGTTTCCTCCGCGATTTCTTCATGACAAACAGGACAGACGGTTGCATCTGCTGGAACTGGCGAATCACAGAACTCACAGCGTCGCACCATAAACCTATTCCCCGCGGTATTGTCCACCGAAAGAGGAAGACCTCAGCATATAGCGATTTCTGCGACTGGACCCAAAATCCAGAGGTCCCTTGTTGACACGGGGTCTCCCCCCTCCTTCCCAGTGAACGTAGTTCTACCTTCTCACCACAGGCCAAAGTCCTTGAAAACTGGCGTTCTATGTACCACAAA
>CP070761.1:2988563-3018113 GCA_020348985.1 Candidatus Thorarchaeota archaeon
GGATGGCTTTTCCGTTTCTTACTCCCTCATAAACATAGCCGTTCGGCGTCAGAAGTATAGACTACCGTTTCAATGTCCTTCACCTGCTAAACATCTGTCAGCCTTGCAGATGATCCAGCTGAGAAGAGCCATAGCTTAAGTGCAGTCGATTCTAATTGTTGAATATCGCAAGATGTTCCGGGAGTATCGACAAGGGGCTGACGGATTAGCCATGGGGACCGGTTTGAGAATTGCATGTGGCATAATCTATGTTCTTTTTCTAGTCCATTCACAGCTATTCTTACCGTCTATTGGAGCAGATCTTTCTTCAATTGATGTGACTTCGCGAGGAATGTATCAATCCAATTCTAATTGGACAACTACGCCCCACGAGAGAATATCAATTGGATCTGACATTGACTTCCACAACCTTGCTGCAGAAGAAGAGTGGCCAGGAATAGGACTAGAGAATAACCCGTACATCATCGAAGGATTTGAGATATCTGACGTTGGGCCGGGAATAAGTATCGATGACACAACTGTCTATTTCGTCATCCGTCAATGCATCATCTCATCCGATGAAGAACCCTCTGGTACTGGAATCTACCTGTATAATGTCACTCACGCATCAGTTGAAGACACGATAATAGACACGAAAGCCAGAGGAATCTATCTAATATTCACGTCAAACTCAACGATCCAAAACGTTACCATCAGAAATGCCGAAGAGGAAGCATTATACATTCGCGACTCGGCAAGCTTAGTCCTGATTGGTAATTCTGTAAGTGACTGCAATCGGGGAGGGGTTGTTGTAGATAACTCGGCAGATTGCACTCTAGCCGGAAATAGAGCATTTAGATGCAGTCAGGATGGTTTTGTACTTCACCGAGCATTGAATGCCACTCTTTTGAATAACACATCTTCGGAGAGCGTGGGAAACGGAATCAGTCTTCTGTCCTCCTCGAGTAGTAGTCTCTACAACAATACTGCTGATAGAAACTCATACACGGGGATTCACCTGGAAGAGTCTGACGATACTATTCTAGCAGGCAATTCGGCTTTTGATAACTCGGGTTATGGAGTTTCCTTAATCCAGTCTAGTTCTTGTATAATGATCAGTAACTCAGTCTTCAGGAACAGTCTTGACGGATTCTTCCTCGTCGAGTCTGACTCTTGTAGCTTGACCGTGAATGAAGTACACGGAAATTCGGAAGTAGGAATCAGACTGTTTGTCATTCTGAACAGCATTCTCTACGAGAACAGCATAGGATGGAATAGCGGCGGAAATGCCTACGACGATGGCATCAACAGTGTCTGGGATGACGGCATTAGCAAAGGCAATCGCTGGAGTGACTACGAAGAAGGGGACACATACGTTATTCCAGGCACGGCTATGAGTATTGACAGATATCCAGCAATTCTATTGGATACGTTTTCACCTACAATAGATCACCCTCCCGACATTCAGTATGATTTCGGGGCAGCTGGTCAAAGCATCTACTGGAACACATTCGACTATGAACAAGACTTCTACGAAGTCTCAGTTGATGGGACAAACATTCTCACAAGTGAGTGGAACACTCGCGGAATAAGGGTGGACGTGAGTGGGCTTGAACAAGGAGTCTATACCTACACTTTGAGAGTTCATGATATGTCGGGCAATACTGCGGAAGACTCTGTCGTTGTTACAGTATCAGGACCTCCAATTTCCATGGCCGCAATCACTGTAATTATCGGCGTGATCGTCATAATCGTGATCCTAGCTGTTGAGATTAGAGGAAGAGAAGTGCTATGACGACGGTGTAAGGATTCCCATGTTTATGGCTATTGAAACATTGGAGTCCAATGTTACTCTGTCACAATCTTTATCTATACGCCTCATGGCCCTTCTGCAGCGCACCGGCCTCTGTGTTTCAGAGCGTTGGGGTTTTCCCCTCTCTATCAAGACATCTTGGTGAACTATGACATGGGCATCTTGAACATGAGTCCAGCAAAAATGCTGGTTGCAAAGGTTGTTTCTCATAGAGACTTGGATAGAAAGGTGATTCTTGCTCTCGAGGAATTCGCCAGAATGGAGTTCATCGACGTTCGTCGCCAGGCCGGTCTTGTTGATGTAAAGAAATCACGCGATGAGCAGACTGTATACACAATACGTGACAGACTGATCCGAATCATCGAGACCCTAGGCATAGACAGAGACCGCAGAATGGGCGACAGGACGGAGGTTGAGGATGCCGACCTGGAACCATCACTTCGTCAGGTAGCTGAGGTCATTGCTGCCATCGAAGAAGAGGTTCTTGAGATTGAGAAAGACATCGCTCAGTCTAGCCTGGAGCTAGATCATCAGTGTGCAACAAGAGATGTTGCGGCCTCCTTGAAGCCACTTGGTATCGACCCTCGCAGACTAGGCGCAACTGAGTTTACCTTCACAATCGCAGGAGTCATCCCATCTGGCAATCTATCACAACTTGAGTGGAGTCTCAAAGAAGTCACAGAAGAGACCTACGCATTCAAGTCCATGCCCCCAAAGAAGGGAACCTGCGTCTGCAGTCTTAGCGTGCCTGTGGACAGAAAGGATGCAATTGAGAGAATCCTCTCAGCGCTAGGATTCATAGCTTTCGATGTTCCCGAGGGGTCGGAAGGCCGACCTGAAGAGATAGAGCAAAACGCTGCAAGTCGGATTGCTGAGATTGAACAGGAGCTAGAGAACCTTGAGGCTCGAAGAGAGACAATCTCGCACGAGTGGGGAACTAGAATTCTCGGTGCTTGGGAACAGATGGATGTCGAGCAAGCCAGAATTGATGTGAAGTCCTATTTCGTTTACACAGAGCAATCTGTCAAGCTCTGGGGTTGGATTCCTGATGGCACACAAGAAGAGCTTGAGACAATCTTGCGTGCACGAGTCGGCGCAGCTCTCGAGGTCACGTTTGAGCACCCAGATTTCGCCGAACATGACTCGCCAACTTATCTTGACAATCCTTCATACATGGAGCCCACAGAGGACGTAGTGTGCGCATATGGTGTGCCCGACAAGGACGATCTTGATCCAACCAAGATTCAGTGGCTCTCATTTCCGTTCATCTTTGGACTGATGCTTGCTGATGTCGGTCAGGGATTCCTTGTTCTTCTGATTGGGTTTGCGGCACTTCGCGCCAAGAGACGCGGAGATGATTGGGGCCAGATTATGGGCTATATCCAGAGTGGTGCCGAAGGCCTGATTTTGATGGGCATCTTCGCAATGATTGGGGGTCTCTTATTCGGCAGTCTATTCGGTGCAGAGGTTATAGAACCATTATGGCCTGTCTTTGCTCACACGATAAATGGAGAACACAATCCCTATCGTGCCGCGCACATGCTTAAGCTCTCAATTGAGATTGGAGCGATTCAGATTGCCTTGGGTATATTCCTCAAGATCTACAACGAACTGAAGCACCGCCACGTGAAAGGAGTGATTGTTGCGATATCCTACTTCTGGCTCTACCTCGGATTCATCAATCTTCTTTTTGGAGTTAGTTACAACAACATTGAGGCCTGGTTTGATCCGTCCGGCACAGTCAATCTTTGGATTCCAATTGCTGGAATAGGCTACGGTACAGGCAACAATGGAGTCTACCCGCTACTGCCTCTCAGTGCGATGACTTTCACTTTGATTGCCTTCCTCGTGCCTTTCATAATCATGGCCTTGGTGTCTTTCGCTGGTGGAATGGACGGCGTTGTCCACTTCCTAGAATACGCCATTGGAATGATAAGCCACACAGTTAGCTACGCTCGAATCTTTGCTCTAAACACGGTCCACGTTATCCTGAGCGAAGTCTTCTTCACGCTTGTGCCCGGAATCATTGATATTCCGCTTCCACATATCGCTCTAGGAGGCATCGAGATAATCCCCGAGGGAATGGTGCTGCCCCTCATGGGGGCCATTGTCGGGACTTTCATAGTGGGTATCATTGAAGGTCTTCTGGCATTCATGCATACTCTTCGTCTTCATATGGTTGAATGGTATAGCAAATTCTACCACGCAGGAGGCGTTGCGTTCAGACCCTTCAAAGCGTTCAGAAAGCATACAATTGCCATAGCTCTTGAACCTCTCCCGACGAACATTCCTGCCTAGAGACGTGGGCTATTGAGCTCCCCCTTGGTACAGGGCAGTAAGCTGAGCATCTTCAAGATAGGAAGGCTCTTGATCGCGCTCGATTCTTTGCCTATTGTCCCAAACTCCTCTCGCAAGAAGGTCGGCAACCTTTGCGTTGCCGTCAACTCTTTGGGCGGCCTGTGAGTCACCCACTTGCTGAAACACTTGTACGGCGACCGTGTAATTCCCTACAGCCTCTCTCAGGGCGTCGCTTGCATCTGTGTAGTATTTCTGAGCACCCGGCATGTCTCCCTTTCTCGATCGGAACTCCGCTAGGAAGTCACTCTTAGCGCCCTCCATTCTCGAAAGATCTCCACGGAATTTCATCACAACTCCTCGTAGCTGAGTCACTTGTGCTTCTACATTGTTGTTCTTCTTGATTTCTTCGCCTCTTACACTCCCTAGCTCACCTGCAGCCGCTTGATAAGAAGCCACAGCCTGCTTCAGCTTGAGGATTGTCTTGTCATGAGATCGCAACACACCTTCAATTGACTCTTGATCGAAGTCATCGGGATGCTGAGCGAGGATACGAAAAGTATTGGCACGTTCCAATTGAGCACGAAATGCCCATTGCTCTGAGAGCCTCGAGAAAATCTGAGCTTCCGATGCGTATGCGGTGGCGAGAGCGAGGCGGCCTAGATCCGTGAGTTCATCGGCTGGCTCGAGATCATCAACAACTTTGTAGTAGGAAGCCGCCTCTGCGGCGTGAAGATTCTCTAGAATTCTTGATTGTATGAATTTGACACCCTGCTCAAGCTGCCCACTCAATTGAAACTGGATTACATACTTCACATTGTTCAGCAAAGCAAGGGTCTTATTCCTGAGGCCTCCAACTTCTTCATCCTCGGATTCTAGACTGAGAAGTATTCCGAGGCTAATCAATCCCTCCCTGATTGCTTCTAGAGCATCAGACGGGTTCTGTGTTAGTTGTGACGTCGCTTCGTCAAGCGCCTTGCCCACATCCGAAATGAGACCAGTCTTCCTCAAGTCTTTTGCAAACTCAATCTGTTCTAAGATTCCGGAGAGCTCTCGGTCCTTCTTCTTCAGCAATTCCTCAACAAAGGAGAATGTCCTCAAGTTCTCTTTGATTGCGTTCGACAGCTCTCTAGTTTTTGAGAGTTTCTCGGCCTTATTCAGGTCCTTGAAAATGGATTGCAGTGTGGACAAGGATTCCTCTCTGTTATCCACCATAAGGAGTCTCGTGAGTTCTAGAACTGCCGCCTCGGCGCGACAATAGAATGCTTGAGCCTTCTTGTGCTCTTTATCGATCTTGGATTGATCTGCGTTAGATACGAGCGTTGGTACCTTCCTGAATAACTTCTCTGCCCTGCCAAACGCGTCAGACGATGTTGTGTAGAGTTGCGACGCATCTTCGAGATTTCCAGATCTCATCTGTGCGTCGGCGATATCATTGTAGGTCATCGCAAGATACACTTCGCTCAGTCCCGCAGTGTTTTTCTTCCAAGAATCGATCAATGACATCTTTGCTTTGTCGAATTCCTTGCTTTTTTTAAGGTGCGGAATAGCTTCATTGTATAGATCTGTTGCTTGTTCGAAAATGAACGATGCAAGCATATCTCGCCACACAAGTTCGTCAAAAGGGTTGAATGCCTGCCTAAAGGTGCTCTCTACTCCTATGAGCTCGTTCAGAAATTCATCATAGAATTCGGCTTCGGCAAGCTTGTTCTTGCCAAGTATTTCGGCAAGCTCCGTTTCTTCAGCATATTTCTTCTCACTTACTAGTGAATATGCCTTGTGCCCAAGCGCTACACGTCTCAGCTTCTGTGTGCCATCAACCTTGGCCGGTATCGCTGAGAAAGGCCGCTCCAGCATAGTGTAGACAGCTGACAAGGCCTTCGATGCAGACTTGATCTTTTCCTCATGTTCCTCTTCCACAAAGGGTCCGCTTGCCGCGGCTGCTTGATGGAGCCATGAAAGAACTTTCGATAACCACACATCTGCCTGCGTATTCTGTGCCTGAGTAGTAAGTGTATCAAAAACTTCCTGAAGCTGCTGCTGTTGTTCCCCTTCAATCTGCGAGATTCTTTCCCGAAGATATGCTAGATGGAAGTCCTCTATCATGGTCTCTTCATTGAAGTTTGCTAGTTCCTCATAGAGTGAGGAAAACACATCGTGCATTTGGATTCGCTTCTTTTCCAGCCCTGCCTTGTCGTCGATGTCATGCAGGGAGAAATCTCGAACCGCTTCCTGAGCTAGAACATTCAGTTCAAACAGCTTGCTCGTATAGACAGTGACCCCTGTCATGTCTATCTCTTTGGCAGGCTTCGCCCCAATGATGTTACCCACTATGAGCACTCCGAACGTGTTCTGGGTAACGTGCCCCAGCCATACCTATTAAGAATACCTAAGATTATGGGGGTTTTGCGCAAAAGCCGACACGTGCGAGGTTTAGAGGTCTTCCCTAAATCTCGTCTTCTGATGCTGCGAATTTGATTTCTCGACCATCTCTGAACTTGACAAGATAGCCTTCTTCTACCAGTTTATTCAGTACTTCACTGGTCCTTGACCGTGACTTGCCCCAGAGGCCTGCAAGCTCGGTGGCAGTTAGCCCCTCCTCAGATTCCTGAAGAAGGTTGACAAGTCTGTTCCAGCTAACGTCTCTCTCAATTCCTGATTCACCTTCTGAGAATATGTCATACTGACCACGTGCCCTCGTTTGTCCTGCAACGGGCTGCGCTGGATGAAGTCTTGAAGTAAGATCCTCAACTGTTTGTTTGAGCACTGTTACGGTCTCTCTAAGCTCCTCGATTTCGTTCTTGAGCAAATCCAGCTCACTGTTTCTTGACAATCCTATTCCTCCTGAGCCTCGTAGTCCTCACGGAATTCAAGGTAGTTGCGGCCCTTCTTCTTTTTCTCAAAGACCTCTTGAGCTTCCTTTGGTTCGAAATCCATCTCACGAATAGGAGCATAGTGTTCCATCACATTGATTTCATCTGAAGACTCCTCTGGATCTACAGCCTTTTCGGACTCCTTCTCAATCCTCTGAGACTCTATGGTCACAGAGTCATCGTCCTCCTTCTCTGCTTCACCTCGAGAGACGCCTGACATAGTGATTTCGTACTCTGATTTTCCGAATCTCATTATGTCTCCAATGATCTCCTTCGTTTTCTTTGTGCATATTGCATGTTTATGCTCGTATGTCATTTAACTAACACCGTCAACAATAATCGACAACTACCAACAATTACCAACAAACCGTATTTAAGAGTTGTGAATCGAACTACTCAATTGCCATGGATCTTGCAAAGGTCATGTAACCAGTGTGGGCAATCATCCAGGTTGTAGGTCTTGTCTTGTTTTCTCTAACCATGATTTCTCTTTGTAGGACCTCGAGGGTCTTGATCATGCCCCACTTACTGCTTTCTCCAAGTGCTTTGGAGGTCTTCATTACCTGTTCAATCGTGGGACTGTAACTAGCAATGAAATGACTTGGTTTCAAGGCCCGATGAGCCACGTCCACTACAAGCCACGGTGTTGCCATATCCAGAACAACAGCATCGACATTCTCCTCCTTGATTCCCTCCAGAATGTCTTTGTTGTGCATCGTGATTCTGTCCATGGAAGCATAGCGTTCCAAGTTCTTCATGGCGCTATTGAACATGTCTTCTCTCAGTTCATATGTGTAGACTTGGCCAGTCGGTCCTACTGCTTCTGAGAGAACCCAAGTTAGTGCCCCCGAGCCAGTCCCAGCTTCTACGACTCTGCTCCCGCCTCCTATTCCTGCTTCTACGAGAATGATACCTGCATCCTTAGAGTAGATGATCTGCGTATTCCGTCCAAGAGAGGTTTGAATATCCGTTTGGCTCGGACGATGTATCTGAAACACTTTCCCTGAATGGCTCTCGATTTTGATTCCAAATGGGCGTCCAATTAGGTCATCGTAGGCAATGACTCCCTTGTTGGAGTGAAAACTCTCTCCCTTCTGCACCTTGCGAATCCATGTTCTCTTAGCATCCAAGAATATGTAGACATAGCTTCCGTCCTGAATCAGCTCAGACATGATCCCTGATTGCGTCGGTGTCGTTTTGAGTGTTGCGCGCGCTCGTGCCAATCTTTATTGGAGTTCAGAAGCCTCCACGAAGGGGGACACAGATGGACGACCGCGACACCAGAGAGAATCCAGACGATGAGTTGCCTCCGTTCGAAGAAGAATGGCAATACGACATGCCAATTGAGCTGATTCCCAAGACAGTCCTCGATTATAGGCCAAGAGTCAGTGACCCTCCCGATCTACACATTGACCTGAGTGTCGGAGTAGTCCTAGGCAGATCGGATTCATTCCATCAGGACTATCGGGGTAGTGGGCTGGGAATGATTGGGGCCATCACAGAGTCCTCCGACGACTCTTTGACATCGCTTCTTGGGATGCCCGTCAGTCTCGACCTTGTAAGTCCTCACGTCATGTTTGTATCTGGAAAGCGAGGGTCGGGGAAGAGCTATACCCTTGGAATCATAGCCGAAGAGCTGGCTAGAACCATGGAGAGGCGAGAGATCGAAGTAGCAGCTGTCGTGATTGACACAGTTGATGTCTTTAGACAATCGGTTGATCCAAATCTGGACCAAGCGGAAATGATTCAAAAGTGGGGGATGGAAGCCAGGGGCTTTCCCGTGAATGTGTACATTCCACGCCTTACTTACATTAGTCTACCGGATGAAGTCAAGAAGAAATCCCGACTATTTCCATTGTCAATAAGTCCGTCAGAACTCTCTGCGTCAGACTGGGGATTCATTCTCGAGAAAGGTGGTCAGCTCAGCACGACAATGGAGAATCTAATTGGTGACGTCCTGGATGGCTTAAGACGAGGTTACACGCTTGTGGATGGTGAGAAAACCGCTCCAAACCGCGACTTCAGCATTCAGGCGATGATCAAGTGCATTGAGCTAAGTCCGCCTATTGGAGAATTATACAAACTCTCAACAAGAACTGCAATGATTCAACGACTCAGAAGAGCAGATAGGCTGGGAATCTTCCGCCCCGGCGGTACTAGCGCACAAGATCTTGCAGTGGCAGGACAGATAGCTGTCATAGACGTTGCTCCACTCGGTTCAGACGCTGAGGCTGTTTTAGCCATCTTGACAAACATGCTCTGTAGGCAAGTTCTAACATACAGAATGGCGTGGACAGAAGAAGGGACTAGTGCGAGGGAAGAACTACCTCCGACCTGGCTCATCGTGGATGAAGCTCACACATTGGTACCGCGGACTGGTTCTACGCCCGCCAAGAGCGCAATCGTAGGATATGCAAAGCTTGGGCGCAGATTCGGATGTAGCCTTGTTCTTTGCACTCAGCAGCCGTCTGCGGTTTCAGATGATGCAATATCTCAGGCTGATATCATAATTTCCCACGCACTGTCACATGACAATGACATCAAGGCACTCCAGCAACGGGCTCCTGCAGTAATGCCAGACCAGTTTCGTGACAAAGTCTTCATCAGCAGTCTTCCTCGTGGGGTTGCCATCGCATTCGACCAAAGCACTGAGAACAAACGTGGCTTTCTCGTTCAGATTCGGCCGAGGCTATCGCAGCACGGAGGAACAGACAGGCTATCGAGCCTCTTCGAGGCAGCTCAAATTGTGCCTATGAGTCCTGACGATGAAGTAGTTGAGGAGGCTCCGCTTGAGGGTGAAGCATTTAACGAGGAAGTGGATGAACTGCCTGCTGTTCCACAGCCCCCTATAAAGCTGAGCAAGGAGGGATGGGACCAGCTGGAAGAACGAATGAAATCCTATGTTGAAGATCTCTTTGAGCGCGAACAGCAGGAGTTTGCCGTGACTGACGAGCCTTCGCCTGTGCCCACAGAAGCAGGCAGTCCCGATGTGAGGCCCCTCGAGTCGATAGGCAGAGAGGCCACGATTGCTATTGGGGACGAGAGCGTTCCTGACATCGATCTGAAGGTGAAGCAGTTTGGTCCTTTGCCTCTGTCAGTGCTGGAAAAGGCAATGGTCAGGCAGGTCTTCTATTCGAAGCGTCCACGAGAGTTCCTCTTTGGCAAGCACGGAAAAAGCCGTGATGCTCTCTTCTATCGGAAAGAAGAAGTGCTCCCTGAGAAGCTGGCGGCTGCCGTTCTCAACAAACTCCTCTCTTATGGTCTAGCCTTGGATGAAGTGCACCATGACTACGGATTCACATTTGTCCTTCTTAGCAATGAAGAGGTTCGAGCTGCACTGACTGTCTGTGAATCGGATTCGATCGCCTGTGTTCCGCTTGCTATTGTAGGTGGCGACAGGAAGACAGTGACCAGACTAGTGAGCGCTATGAAATCCTAGATTGCACATGGGAACTCTGGGACGCATTACGGGCGTTACATCAGCATTATGTATAGTTATAAGGGAAGCACCCGGAGTCCCACTCGGTGCAAAAAGTGAGTAAGGCAGACATTCGTCCACCAGTCAACCTGAAACTTGCATCTATGCGTGACCTCGCTAGAATGCTGGTGTCTTGGTCTCAGAGGGACCGGCCCGCAAGCATGCTCTACTTCGAGCACAACGGCAAGCACATCTATGGGACCCTGATTTCGAATCATGGCTACTATGAGTACTACGGGATGCCAATGTGGGTCTACACTGAAGGCGAAGGGCCTCCTGAAGGCAACTTCCTTTCGTACAAGTCAAGACCTGAAGAGTCTGTTCAGTTCATGCAAGCCATCGAATCTGAACCGATGGTTGTCTATCTACCAATCATCACGCTTGCAGACAAGCTTGAAGTCCTTGACCTATAAGTCGCGCCCTCTGCTGTCCTTGTCCGTATCAAAGTGGACAAGTCAGTATCAACCTCAAATCACCCTCTGTGACTGTTCTTGGGAAGTCCAAGTGAAGCGGTCAAGCTATTGTGTAAAATCCATTTCAATCCCAAGCTTTCTGACAAGGTCCTTGTATCGATTTCTAATTGTTACCTCTGTAACACTTGCTGCATTACTTATCTCGCGTTGAGTACGTCTATCATTCTCTAAGATGCAGGATATGTACAATGCTGCGCCCGCGATGCCCGCAGGGGCTTTTCCATCTGTGACGCCTACTCTTCTTGCGTCATCGATAATCGAGGCAGCTCTAGTCACAGTTCTCCCCTTAAGCCCCAAATCAGAAGAAATCCGAGGTATCAGAGTTATAGCTGAAGGCACTGGGACTCGTATACCTGTGCCCCGCAGAATCCTCCTAACGGACATTCCTAGTCCTTTCTTGTCTACCTTTGCCACAGAAGCGATTTCAGCAAGCTGTCTTGGTGCCACATGAATTCGACATGACAGGTAGATCGATGCGGCAACAATACCATCGATGCTTTGTCCTCTGACTAGTCTCTTGTCAAGAGCCTTTCTATAGATGTGAGCCGCGGTTTCTCTAATACTGTTTGGAATTCCCAATTGTGAGCTCAGTCTATCCAATTCACTCATAGCCAGTTTGAGATTCCTTTGTTTCGAGTCGTGTGTCTGACTTCTGATTTGCCATTTGCGCATTCTGTAGATTGCTGTACGCCCCTTGCCCCCAAGGGACCGACCATTTGCATCTTTGTTGCCCCAACCGATTACTGTTGATAGTCCCTTGTCTGCGCGTCTGAGAGACATTGGTGCACCCGTTCTAGCTCTGAGGTCTCTCTCTTCTCGTGAGAAAGCTCTCCATTCAGGACCTGTGTCAGCCATTCCATGGGCCAAGACCGACCCGCAAGAGACACATATTCTCTCGCCACGAGTTCTGTCCTCAACAAGCTCTCCGTTGCCACAATTTGGGCATACCGCGGAAAGGGATCGCTTCCTGACTCTCACATTAGCTGTCGTTGTCATCTTCATTTCACCCAAAAAGGATTCTATCTTCCGTTCTCCAGCCGAAAACTCTGAATGAGATTCTTGTGAATTGGATGTTGTTTCACATCGAAATTCCTTGGATTTGTTCTTGCTCCAACATAAACGCCAAACATGACCAATAGCCCATATGGTCCACCGTCAGGAGACGGCACAAGAGCTGCGGACCACTTCTTGCGGGAAACATTACCCCCAGTTACGAAGCTTATTGCTAGTCTCTCTATCCCAGAAAGCTCAATGGTTGACCTATTGCCAAGTTCTACTGGAGCATGACGTCCATTCTTGAAGCATCGTTCAATGTGAGTCTCTAATGATTCATAATCATGGTTCATGCTTCTATACGACCTGACCATGAATGAGAGAGGACCTCTCGGTAATCGCTCAAGAGACAGGTAGCAATTGGGAGACGGAAATCTTGACAGGATTAACCCTGTACCAGATCGATTCAACGAAAAGCCTACTGGAGGAAGGCCGTTGACAAGTGCTTCAGTTAGAGTTGAACGGATGGAATCAGAGTCCATTTAGTCGAGATCTCCTGGAGGCCCTTCATCTTCAGGCTCGAAATACGGACGATCTGCGCTCGTACTGTCATTGATTTCCATCTTTCCTTTTATGGCGACCCACTTAGCAAGTGGTTTCCCACTACTGGATTTTTCATCTTCCTTCATAGTCTTCACCGTCTTCTGTTCACTGATGTCCTTCTCTAAGATCAAAGAAGCCCGTCTGCTAGTTCTGCTGAGGGATTCTGAACGATTCCCTTTCATGTCCAATCAAAACAGACAGCACAAAGGATTTGCCGTCCCTAGCGAATCACATCTGATCCTTTCCTCGGTCGACTGGATATCAGAGAATTGACTTAAATATGCTTGCTTATTTGACCAAAAAAAGAAATCAAAATTCCGATTGGGTTCTCATAAGTTCTATAGATGCTCATTCAAATCTCGTTTCGATTGCTGACGAGCTTTCCCCACCTTTGACCGGCTCTTCAAACCATCAAAGGGGGATTCGCCGTTGTCACCGTATGTGATGACATCTGCGGGAACCTGATCCACCCATTCTGTTGTCATTCCTCCAACAAGAGATGAATAGCAGGTGGCTCTCTTTCTGCTAGCTATGAGTGAATACAAAGAGAAACTCAGGCACTAGATGAGCGACCCGTGACATCGGTGTCGACTGATAGGGTCAAGGAGATAGTAGATCGACTCAGCGGACAGGATGAACCTCTGGAAGATGAGGCTGCATCTGCGCAGACAACTGCGCCCTCTGATGGACAGGTCACCGATGATCAGACTACGGAATACATCAACACGCAGAAGGAACCTCCGGACGCTACTAACTAGCACTTATCCGAAACCAATGCTGCAGACCTTGCATTGTTCAGCAGACTTGTTCATCGTTTTGACGACCAATAGGTTCCCTTCTGCTTGAGCCACAGTTTCAGGTCTGTTACTATCAGGTCGTGATCGAACCCTAGGTCTCCCTGTCCAAGGCTAGACAGATTTCTCCATTCGGCCTCAGCCGCATCGTCTCCACCCTGAGGTTCTCCCTCTATCGGTTTTGCCACGAATACGACGTTCACATGATGCTCTCTAGGGTCTCTGTCCGGGGCACTATAGACACCAAGAATCTCCTGCAGCTCCACTCGCACACCTGTTTCTTCCAAGACCTCCCTTACTGCGGCATCCTCAACGGTTTCATTGTAGTCAACAAAACCCCCGGGGAAAACCCACTTCCCTTTGAATGGCTCCTTGGCCCGTTTGACAAGAATCACTCTCTTACCGTCAGTCACTGCGACATCGATTGTTGGCTTCGGATTTCTGTACATCTCAATACATCTCCCTCGAGGATGCTCTTGCAAAGTTGACAAAAGCCACGCCGGCGAAGAGCAAGAATGCCAGCCAGATAACAACGGTCTCAATTAGCCGAGTCTTGAAGAATAGCTCGACTACCAGGAATAGTCCTATGATGAAGATGTTAGAAGCTCCACCCATTGTGCTAGAGTCTTTCACTCCGAGAATTCTGCGCACGAGAATCATTATGACAACTATGCCCATTGATATCCAGTTTATGTACATCGTGAAGAGGATTGACAGATCGAGAAAGTCTAAGGTTCCAAACATAGTGGGGATGTCGGGCAGATATAGGTAAAGAAACAGAGTAAACAGCAACAGCTCTCCGAATCGAATCCATCTTGTTGGTGTCTTCGTGTAGGTCGTTTCAAAGACCCCTCTTTCGTATTCTCTGGCCGCGAAGAAGATGAAGTAGATCGGGGCGCCAAAGCTCAGAGAATTCACAAGACACTGGGCAACTCCATATATCACCACAATCCAGAATGTGTTCCATGACTCAACAATAGCGGTCCACACATTGATGTACTGCGGAAGGAATTCGAGCATAACAAACGTAGGAAGAATGCACAGTGCAATTGCTACAATTATGGCCACCACTGCAGCAAGTTTTCCTCCGCCCATCTTGCCCAATCCCACAGTATAGAAGAGGTGTCCTGCGACATAGAGCCCTCCAACCACAGCCAAGGGTGGGGCAGTCAACGGCAGAATGAAGAATACCAACACAAACGCGGCATTGGTACCGTAGAAGACTCTCCAACGTAGCGGAACCGTACTCGTGCTATCATGCATTAGATGAATAGTATTGGCCAGTCGATAGCGAGAGTAGTAGATTAGTCCAAGCCAAGGTGACGCGAATACTAGTGGTACAACAATGAAGTGGAAAATGAGATTGTACGTGGGGTCGGCGAATGGGGCTAGCTGAAACGGCAAGAAGATCACTAGCAGGAAGAAGTAAATGGTTGCAAAGATAGCAAGCAAAACTACTGTTAATCGGGTAATCATCCAATCCGGACTCAATTAGTACTCGCCGACCCAATGATTAAACACATTGATATAAGTGTGCACGACCATACCGCAACGGGAGGAGAGTTCAACTTGAGTAGTCAGGTTTTCAAAAGGAAGCTCTCGGCTGCCACGTTTGTGAGAAAGAGCAAGCTCATTATTGGCCTCGACTTGGTTCTTGACACGTCACGCACTGTTGAGGCGCAGTTGGAGTCGGAGAAGAACAAACTAGAACAGAAAGCACTACAGCTAATTCAAGATACTGCAGAACATGCTGTAGCTTTCAAATTCAATCGTCACCTTGTACTGCCATTGGGCTTAACCGACAGAATTCCACGACTCATTGAGCGAATCCATGGTGAAGGGCTTTCTGCAATTATGGACTGCAAGATCAATGATATTGGAAACACTAACGAATGGATTGCCAAGTACTACTTTGATGCTGGTTTTGATGCTGTGATTGCGAATCCGTTCGTGGGATGGGAGGGTGGCATGGACTCAGTCTTTGAGGTCGCTCGAAGCAGAATGAAGGGAGTCATTTGTCTCTGTTATATGAGTCACCCAGCCGCCGATGAGGGGTACGGTCTGGATGTTAAGATTGACAAGAAGAACTCTGAACCGATGTATATCAGCTTTGCAAGAAGGGCCGTGAAGTGGGGTGCCGATGGCGTAATAGTCGGAGCAACTTTCCCGGATAAGATTAGAGAGATTAAGCAAGTTGTTGGTGATGAGGTACCCATTATATCTCCCGGGATTGGAGCTCAAGGCGGCGGTGTAAGAGAGGCTATGGATGCAGGCGCCTCCTATGTCATTGTTGCCAGATCAATCGTCAACTCGGATGACCCTGCTTCGGCTGCCAGCTCTTTCGCAGCGGAAACCAGAGGCTAGGTAGCTGTCCATTGGCGGACGATTGTGTACATCAACGCTCCAAAGGCAGCACCTAGAATTGAAAAAGGTCAGAAACAGATAAAGGCTAAGTCAGCACTATTACTCACGAGCATGTACAAATCTGTACATGGAGCTGCATGACGGGAAGAAGTGGTGGAGCGCATCGCTTCCAAGGAGCAGTTTGTGATGGCAAACAAAACTGGCTATTCCTTTGCCACTTGGACTGGTTTCATCGAGGAGTCAGAGATTCGTTCTCTTCTGAGATATACTGTCAAGTACTACTTCGCTGGTGGCAAGCCTGGCATAATACCAACTGAGATTTTCGCCAACATAATGAAGGACCTTAGCGAGAGATACAAGGCTGATCCAAAGCTCGCTCTTGAAGACTTGAACTATGGACCCACTGGAGGTCAGTCGTGGTTCCTGAAAACCCTGGCAAAGCGTCTCCATGACGTGCGGGAAGTGCCGATTGATTGTGAGACCGAATGGGAGTGTGTGACGATTACCAATGGGTCACAGCAAGCACTATATGCACTGATTGATACAATGATTGATCCAGGTGATATCATAATCACCCCATCCCCCTCGTATTTGGGCTTTCTAGTTCCTGCAGTGAAGCTCGGGGGCAGGATCGTTACCATCCCCACAGACATGAATGGCATCATCCCCGAGTATGTGGAAAAAGCGATTCTCATATCGAAGAGGAAATTCGGGAAGACTCCGGACATTATGTATGTCGTACCCGATTCTGATAATCCTAAGGGCACAACCCTACCTGCTAGCCGAAGAAAGAAACTCTACGATATCGCCGAGAGTCACAATATCCTGATTATCGAAGACTCGGCTTATGCTGAGATTCAATTCAAAGAGAATCCCAAACCTATCAAGACGTTCGACAAGGACAACAAACGTGTTGCGTACCTTGGTACGACTAGCAAGGAGGCAGCTGTTCTCCGGGTTGGCTATTCGGTTCTTCCAGTCAATGTAAGAGAACAAGTCCTAAAGGACAAGGGGTATCTTGACTTGTGCACTTCGACCCTCGTCCAACGAATCCTCGATGAATACTATAAACATCACATTGATGATGCTATGAAGACTGCCATCCCGCTATACAAGGCACGATACGAAGCCATGGCTAAGGCAATCGATTCCTCGTTTCCAGCAGGTGAGCGCACTGACCCCACTGGAGGCTTCTTCATCTGGTGGCAGAGTGAGGACAAGTCCTTTAGCAGCAAGGTCTTCATGCAGGATGTGGCTATTCCAAACGACATCATCTATGTACCTGGCGGTCCATTCTACCCAATCACTGGTTACAAGCTGAATGATGGAGGGAATGAGCTTGTACCAGCTAGGCCAGAACTCAATACAATGCGAATTGGGTACTCATACGCCGAACCAGAGCTTATCACAGAAGGGATTGAACGTTTGGGAGGCCTGCTATCCAAGGCCCTAGGTTGAGAAGTTCACGAACAGAGTTGCACCATTTCTCATCTCAGGAACATATGCCCTCATATAAGGTCCAAATGGGTCGGCGAGTCCCGAGTTCACTGTCCATTCTATCCATAGCCACGCAGATTCTTGGCCGAACTTACCTTGAGAATACTGTCCAAAGGCCCAGCTTAGATAACGTTCCATATCCAGCTTTGCCAGATGCTCCTGACTCGAACCATTCTTCTTGACCTTCTCTCCCTTCTTGGCAATCGCCGTCACTTCGGCATTGAGCGCATCGTGTCTTTCATTGACGAAGTCGTGAAACTCTCGCAAGGCATCATTCATCTCATCACTCTTGCCTTTCTTCTTAGAACGATTAATCTTTCCTGTAATCTTGAACATCTCTGGAGAGTGAAGAGCTGGGAGGTCTTTCTCCTTGAGTTGGCCTGCAAGGTCTTCATTCCAGGGAGTGTTGAAGTACACTCTGGGATACTTCACGAAGACTGGGAACGGAACCTTCAGCTCATTTGCTATCGGAATGACCTGAGCATAGTAAGCTGTCTCACCTTCGCCGCCGACATGTGCGATGACTGGAAGCACGGTGTCAATAGCAAACTGCCTGGAATCGACCCTTGGCGATAACAAGTGCGCGAATTCCTTCAGGTCGGGATCGGTGGTCGAAACCTCAATTTCGACCAATTCGCCACATGTAGGACACTTTCCTGTAAGGAGTCCACTGCTGCCGCGAGTCTCGTAATTCATCTCGACTCTGCTTCGATGACAGTTGGAACCAGGACATTCGTAGAAGAACGGTACATAGTTGGTCTGTCTATCTCCCGCACCAGGGATGAAGCCGCTGCTCTTTATTCTCTCTGTGATCTCCATATGTACTCTCAAGAACTTCTCTCTGATATCTTCTCTCAGGAGAAACTCGAATCCGTTCGACATCAGTTTCCTGATTCTCTCATCGCTGGCGGAAATCAGAGGTATACCAAGATTTCCCTCAACATTAAGCAGACGGGCTAGAATCCGTTCGGAGAAATCACCCAGACAACTAGAATTGACAAAAGCGTGCCTGATGAGGGCCAAACCAGCTTCAAGTCTTTCTTCAAACAGCTTTCGTGTATTCATTTCTAATGACTTGAACATCGGGCGATAACTGGCCTTCATGCCTTCTTCTACGTCCTCTAGCCATTCATAGTTCGGCAAAGGAAGTGATCCGGCAGGCGAATTCTCATACCCTTTTGGAACTGGAATGCTGATCAGGTTCCCTCCTTGTCCCATAATCGGAGTCCTGATTTTGATGAGCTCAGTTTGAACAACATCATAATCGGCCACGAAGAAGAACGGGGTGAGTTCATTCTCCTGCCCTACGCTCATATCGGCGATTCTTCTTGCTGTTGCCGCCTTATTCAGTACGTAGCATGGGCCTCCTGCAATGACACTCTGATGAGCTGCCTCAATCGCACCACTTCCAAGAGCATCAATGCTCCTTCCTACTCGAGGAGTCAATCCGCCAAGGTCGTGGTTGATTTCAACAAGTGCTTTCGCTAGTGAGCCTTCTCGCGTTGGGTCGTGCCAGCCTTGCTCTTCGTACTCAGCTAAAATGGGTGATACAAGTTCCATAATCTCTCCCATGGTCTTTGGAGGATTGCCGTACAGATCACTTGCAAGCGCACTTCTTTGGTCCTTCCAAATGAAATCTGAATAGACTGTGCTTACACTATCCCCCAATAGGCATGCCTCCATCCCTACTTCCGAACGCTTTCGAGTACTCTTTCGTATTTCGAGACAATCTGCTCGGCTGAGAAGCTTGTCTCCACGCGTTTTCGGCCGCTAGCTGCTATCTCCTTTCTGAGCTTTTCGTTCTCAAGAAGGTCTATAATTGCTTCAGCAAATTCGTCTTGCTCGAACCCTTTGGTGACTATGCCGTCAATTCCAGGTCTTACGAGTTCAGGAATCCCGCCAGCAGGTGTAGTCACGACTGGAAGACTGCAAGACATGGCCTCCAATAGAGTAAGGGGCATTCCTTCGAGTGTGGAGTTCAATAGGAACACATCAGCTGAACACATTATTTCCTGCATATTGCTCTTGATTCCTAGAAGATGCACGTTGTTACAGAGGTCAAGCTCCTCAATCTTTCTTTCAACTTCGATTCTTGTTGGCCCGTCTCCGGCAATGATGAGTCTTGTATTCGGGAGGTGGTCCACTACTATCCTCATGATTTCAACTAGCCCGACAACTCTCTTGACACGCCTGAAGTTGGAGGCATGAAGCAAGATCATCTCATCCGGCTTAATCTCTTGGAGATCTTCCGTTTTGCGAAGTGAAACACATCCACTCTCAACCGTAAGTCGAATTCCATTAAGATGGCTGAACCTCTCGATGTCAATGAAATTGGGGATGACTTCTATATCCCGTTCGATTCCAAGCTCTTCTTTCGCCTTTTTCTTCAAGAACTCAGAAACGCATGTTACGGCGTCAGCGTTTTCTACTGCATGTTTGACTACTGGACGATATGCTGGGTCAAGACCCAGTGTGTGAACGTCCGAACCATGGAGTGTTACAGCATAGGGAATCCCACATATTTCCCGAGCCATATAGGCTGACATTGCATGAGGTATCGCATAGTGTGAATGAACGACATCTAGCTTTGCGTCATGTGCCACTTTGATTATCTTTGAGGTGAGTGCCATTGTATACGGTGGCCCAATCGTCTTAAACAAAGGATAGTCAAACCGGTCCACTAGATCTACGTAGACTCCACTTGTCTGCTCCCACATCAAAGAAAATGGACGCTCATACGAAATGAAATGAATCTGATGGCCTCTCTTTGCCAGGCTTTGACCAAGTCGCGTGGCAAGATAGCCTGAGCCGCCAACCCCTGGGTACAGGTTGACCCCTATCCTCATGCGTTCACCCATGCGCAAGAGGCTCGTCTCATTCCCTTTAAGGAAACTGGTTTCGACATGATGATTCAAGAATGAAATACTTTGATTAGATAGGACTACAGTCTTCACACCATGGGCGAGCAAAAAGATGCTTCGATTCTGGTTGTAGTAGCTCATCCTGACGATGAGACGTTAGGGGCGGGCGGCACAATTCGTGCGCATACGGAACAGAGCAAACCAGTTGATGTGCTCTGCATGACTGGTAGCGACATGCGGAATAAGGAGCTTCAGGCAGCGGGTGAGAAACTAGGAGTAAGGTATCTCTACCTAAGTGAACGTGATGACTTCGCAATTGGCAATTCTCTCATACATGAGGTTGTAGGTGCGATTCTCAAATCTCAGCCCAAGATTCTAATCACACACTCGACATCTGACTACAACCGTAACCACTCAAATTGCGCACAGATTGTGTTCGAAGCAGTTGAGTGGGCATCGCATTCCACCATCTTCGAGAACGCTCACAGAGTGGAACGAATCTACAACATGGAAATTAATACGCTGCTCTCGAGACCGAATGTGTTTGTCAATGTGACAAAGCAATACAAGATCGCACTTTCAGCACTCCGAGAGCACAAATCCCAAACTGGAAAATCTGACGACTACTATCTAAAGCTGTACGATGCAAGAACCAGGTTACGTGGTGTTCAGTCCGAATGCGAACGAGCCGAGGCTTTCTCAATAACATTGCCTGAGCATGCTGGACCATTCTATCCTGAGAATCACGTGACAAGTCTGATTTAGGATTCGCTTCCTTCTGACTTTCTTCTCCTAGCTGCTAGGAGGGACTTGAGCTCGCCCATCAAACTTGTCGGACCGCCTGGACTGGCGGCAGGCGCAGGACTAGGTGCTCTAGCAATCGGTTCACCCGCTGCGGCAGGAGATGGTGTGGGCGCAGAAGATACGCCAGCAGGAGCTCCCTGGGCTAGCCGTGCATAGTTAGATTCAAGCTGGGCAATTCTGCCATCAATTTCACTGATTTTAGCATTGACTGAGTTGACGATTTCTTGTAGCTCTCCGATCGCATCCACAAGCTTAGTCGTAATGGTGCTGACCACTTCGCCTAATTGACGGATACGGACCTCGTTTGGGTCGCTTAGTGCCCACTCGAAATCTTCCATTATGCCAAGTTCGTCTTTTTCCTTTGCCATCCGGCTAGCTCCGTGCAATACCTCGCTTGTAGCAGTTGTGCTATAAAACTATCTCACACGTAAAAATGAAACCATTTCGATTGGACTACTTGGAGATAGCTTTCTCTACGATGGATTTTGCGCCTTGAAGGATTCTCTCAGTTACTTCGTCTGACGACCCCTCGCATGTAACTCTGATAACAGGCTCTGTGCCTGAAGGTCGCACCAAGGCCCAGCCGTCCTTCAAAGACAAGCCAATCCCGTCGACTGTCAACACTTCAACAACATCAGGCATTCCGCTAGGCAACTCCTCAGCCAGTGTCTGCATAACATCTCCTTTCCGATTGTTGGGACATTCGATTTTAGCTTTCAACAGAGAGTAGATCGGGATGTCAGAGATAAGATCTCCAAGGCTTCGCTTGTGCCGTGCCATCATCTCAAGAATCCGACAGATTGCCAAGAATGGTTCGGGTGCGAAGTGAAACGCAGGGAAGATGAATACTCCTGCCGCTTCCCCTCCCAATACTGCTGCCGTCTCTTTCACTTTGACAGCGACCTGAATGTCTCCAACGGGGGTCCTTATTGTTGTACCACCAAGACTCTTGACGGTCTCATCGAGCACTTTCGAGCTGTCGACGGTCGTCACAACTGTCTTGTTTTTCGATGATGGCACCATTTCGGTAGCCAAGAGAGCTATTATTCTGTCCCCTCTGATGACTTCTCCCTTCTCTGTGACGAAGACCACTCTATCAGAGTCACCATCGTGTGCGATCCCAAGATTTGCATCAGTCTGCTGGATAGTACGAATGAGATCACCAAGGGTTTCTTGTTCTGGTTCTGACTTCCTTCCCGGGAAATGCCCGTCAAGCTGCCCATTGATTGTGATGACCCTGCAGCCAAGTCTTCTGACAAGATATGGTGTCAACACACAAGCTGCACCATTTCCCGGGTCAACAACGACTTTGAAGTGGCCAGACTCGATTAGGTTTTGGTCACACTTTGAAATAATGGCCTTGATGTGTTCATCTGCAGCATTGTCTATTGTCATTGTCTCGCCGAGACTGTCCCAGGAAGCAGACCTGAAGTTCTCTGAGAAGTAGAACTCAGCAATCTTGTCTTCCTCCTCTGAAGTGTATCCTGTGCTGTCTGATGACCAAAACTTGATGCCCGTATACTCTGGTGGGTTGTGTGATGCCGTGATCATCGCTCCTGCGCTGAATCCACCCTCTCTTGTCATGAACGCTAGTGTTGGGGTTGGGATTATCCCCGCTCGTTTCACGGATACTCCAGTTGACAACACACCTGCCGAGAAAGCATCTGCGACCATTCTTCCGGTAGTTCGTCCATCTCTTGCCACCAAGACTGTGCCCTCTTCTAGGTGGCTTCCCAAGGCCTTGCCCAGCTTCATTGCCATATCAAGTGTGAACTCACTTCCGTAGACTTTCCTGACTCCAGTCGTACCGAAGAGACCCGTCATTTCACTCACCGATTCTGACCAATTCCCAACAAGAAAAACGTACCTACTTTATGGCGGCCTTGAGTCGATAACTGCAACTCACGTGGTCTAGATACTCCTAAATAGGATAGTTGACTCGAGTTCCCAAGCAGGGCCAGTACGATGTCAATCTTGGAATTCAACGGTGCCAGAATCGCCTACTATGAGTCTGATGACCGTGAGGACAAGACTGAGGGTTTCCCAGTAGTCTTTGTACATGGGGCTGGATCGTCACACGCAATTTGGGGGATTCAGGTTAAAGTATTCAGGAGGAGCCATAGAGTGATCACAATTGACCTCTCTGGTCACGCGGCGTCCGAGCTGACCGAAGGTGAGCCAGACATCAAGGAAGGGTTTGCGAAAGAAGTTGCTGCATTGGTCGAACATCTCGACCTTGAGAATTTCGTCCTAGTAGGTCACAGCATGGGTGGTGCTGTTGTGATGGCCTATGTATTGAACAAGGAGTTCAGAAGTCCTCGGGCCATTGCATTAGTCAATACAACTGCCGAACTGAACTTGACAAAACTGACTCCTGGGCTTGCCATCGAAGCGGTTGAAGAGGCTTTTGTTCGACTAAAGGCGAAGCTTCAGGGGAAGGACACTATGGCTCTTCGAATTATAAATGAAGAGAAGAAGATGAAGGACGAAAACCCAGAGATGATGCTTCGAGACCTCAAAGCGTGCGCCAAGTTCAACGTAAGTGAGAGGCTATCCGAAATAGAGGTTCCAACATTGATCATTCACGGAAAAGATGATGACATAGTCCGTGCAGGCTACGCGCAGCAACTCGAGAAGTCCATTAAGCGCTCTGACATTGCATTCGTAAAAGGGGCAGACCATCAACCACATGTGGAAAGGCCTGTCCAGTTCAATGTCCTACTCAAAAGATTCCTAGACTGGGTTGACAAGAACACATAGACGTGTGCGATTAACTTGGATGTCATTATGATGGAGCTAGAAACCGAGGTAAGGAAGTTTGGAGAAATTAACGTCCAAGAAGTGGCCAAACTCACATTCGATGCCAGACAGAATTCCGACCTAAGAAACGAAATGATTACTTTGGAAGGCATGATCGCAGAGCTGGAACTTGGCAAAGAGGATGATGTAGACAAGTTTGTGATACAATCCCTTGATACTACAGGACAACTCAAGGGATGGCTAAGCATTTACACCGGCTTTCCGGGTATCCATTTCATAGGGGCATGGCAACCGATTGTTCCTGAAGGCAGTGACCAAGGAGACATTGCATCTGCTCTCATCGAGCGAGCAATCGGGTATACTAAGGAAGCCGGCGTCAAACGACTTGAAGTGCTGTTTGACAATCTAAGTGAAGATATTCGCGACCTGTGTGGAAGAATGGGCAAGTGGTATGAAGAAAAGGGCATGCGTTTCACGACTGAGGAAACGCGAATGGTCGCTGATTTGAATTCGCTTCACCTAGAAGAGCACCCTCTCCCGTCAGACATCGATGTGGTTACTATTGCTGAGACCAGCAACGAAGAAATGCGCAAACCATTCTTCGACACATTCCTCGCTAGCAAAGATCGACTCTTTCTGGACCTTGAAGATGAGAATCAGCTTGTGGCTTTCGACTGGTGGTTTGAGAGGACTAGGCCGTTCGACAAGGAGTCAACGATAATTCTCAAGGACGGTGACGCGATCGTTGGGTTCTGTGTCGTTCGACCAAGCCTCAAGTCCGCGTCAATTGGTCCCTTCGGAGTCCATCCTGATTACCAAGGCCGTGGGCTCGGGAAAGCACTTCTCTCAAGGAGCCTTCGGGCCATGATTCGGAAGGGTCTGAGAACAGTGGAACTTGAGATGGATATTGAAAACACACCCGCACACAATCTCTACACCAGTTTTGGATTCGAATCAATCCACAGTACCATCTACTACAGCTGGAAGGCGCCCTAGCCGCATCCTTCGTTCGTTCCGTACACAAAAGATTCCCATTGTGCGCAAAGAACAGAGGCGCGCAGAGAGAGCAGCGAAACCTTATTAGAGGCGAGCCACCTTTGTCGCTGCTAGAAGTCGCCAGACTCAACCGAGACGGAAGAAGGTCATATGAGCAGTGCTTACGATTTCCTGTTCAAGATTGTCGTCCTAGGCGAGGGTGCTGTTGGGAAGACCGCCATTGTGACTCGCTTCAGTCACGGTTTCTTCCGTACCGACTACAAAACCACCATCGGCTCCCAGTTCGCAGTCAAGAATATCGAAATTGTCGATGATGCGGGCACTCGGACTACTGTTAAGTTGCAGATCTGGGACGTAGCTGGCCAATCTCGGTTCCAGATTCTCAGGCCGATGTACTATCGCGGAGCAAGTGGTGGGCTTCTGGTATACGATGTCAGTCGAAAGAGGACATTCATTGTACTTGATGAATGGCTCGACGAGTTAACGAAGGCTATCAACAAGGAAATCCCGCTGGTTCTCGTGGCAAACAAGACTGACCTTCCAGACCGAGTTGTGGAACCTGCGGAAGGACAGGAGTACGCGAGAGGGAAGGGCATGCCCTATGTCGAGTCCTCAGCCAAGACTGGCGAAGGAATCGTAGATATCTTTGAAGAGCTTGCGAAGGTACTTGTCTCAACTCGCAAGAAAGGTTCAGATTAGCTATCGTCTCGCTTCGTGGCTGTGTTTTCCGGTCACACGTTATGCTAAAAGAGTCAATCCCAACGCTAATTTGGGAGAAGTCTGCAAGTTGGAACTTGAACGATGTCAAGGGTTGAAGAGTACTACGGCGTCAACGTTTTACCTCCCATAGCCTGGGCTCTCGACCTCTACCTCAAGAAGTTCCCAAAACTCAAGAAGTCTGGCGCAATTGAAGTCACATTCACTGCAGAGAGTCATAGAGAACGCCTATCAGCGAAGGGCCAGCACGAGATTGTAGTATGGTTCACAAACAAGGAGCTCTTCGCTAGGGGCAGGTGCACCTTTGAAAAAGAATGCAAATTCAACACGGAGCGCGTCAGTGCCAGGGACCGGGAAGGGTTGAAGGAACTCGACTGGAGCAAACTGAATAATCGGCAGCTATTCAAAGCTCTGACGAAGCTCTTGATGAAACTAGACCTTGACTTCGTGACACTCATTCGTGCCCTGAATACAGTTAGTGACCACAAGGTAAAGATCCCGCACACGACAAAATGGGACCGGACATTCGAGAAGTTCGATGATTATCGCAAGAACCGATGGCCAGAAGACGTTGACACTAGCGACAGAGCAAGATTCATCGAGGAAGTGCTTGTCAGAGTCTGTTTCTGGTTCATGTCGGCTGCGGCGGTTGGAGACCTCAAAACCTAGGTAAGTGTGAATGAAATGGATGTTGGCCTCCTCGTGAACCCAATCGCTGGAATGGGCGGTAAAGTTGGTCTCAAGGGGACTGACGGTGTTGTTGAGGAGGCAATTGAAAGAGGTGCAGAGCCGATTGCTCCAGGTCGCGCAATGGAGTTTCTCAGAGCACTTTCCGACATATACGATGTCGGTGGCAGTCCTCCGGTTCGCATAGTCACATGTGGCGGTGTAATGGGTGAGGATGTCTGCAAAAAAACCAGACTTGGTCACATTATTGCCATCAAGGATGTGAATGAGAGAACCACAGCCGAGGACACTAAACGATGCGTTTTGGCTCTCTATGATGCAGGTGTTAGACTTCTTGTATTCGTAGGCGGAGATGGAACCGCACGTGATATCCTTGATGCCGTTCAGGACAACAAGATAGACGATCTACTCATAATAGGAGTCCCTTCAGGAGTCAAGATGTACAGCGGTATCTTCGTCGTCCACCCAAGAGATGCTGCCGAAGTTGTTCGACTCGTGCACGACGGGACAGCTACTGCTGCCGAATTCGAGGTAATGGATGCAGACGAGAGTGCTATCAGGGAAGACAGATTCGTCATTCAGCTTTACGGCTTTCTCAAAGGGCCCTCTGTGCCTGCACGCTTTCAAGGAGCCAAACAGGCGAGTCCCGAAACTACTGATGAGTTTGAAGCACAAGAGGCCATAGCCAACTACATCATCGAAGAGATGAAACCAGGAAACGCCTACATTCTTGGACCTGGCACATCTGTACGGACATTTGCAGAGATTCTGGGCATCAAAAAGACTATGCTTGGCGTTGACCTCTACATGAACGGTACCGTTCACAACGATGTGAACGAGAGTCAATTGATTGAGCTCATAGGGGATTTTGACAACGCCTGGATCATCGTGTCTCCTATTGGCCATCAAGGAATTCTCTTTGGTCGGGGTAACCAGCAAATCAGTCCAACCATTATTCATAGAGTTGGTAAAGATCACATCATGATCATTAGTACACCTTCGAAGCTTTCTAGCATTGAAGGTGAGACGCTGAAGGTTGACACAGGCGACTCCGAAGTAGATGATATGTTGCGCGGCTACATTAGAGTCATCACAGACTACAACGAGTTTCGTTTGATCAGAGTGGAATAGAATCGAGGTGAGCATGAAACTGATAGTCCTCTTGACAGATTTTGGAGAGTCAGAGTACGTTGGAATGATGAAGGGAGTAATCTACTCAGTAGATCCAGACGCGAAAGTAGAAGACTTGACCCACAGCATTCCTCCGCAGTCTGTAAGGGAGGGCGCCTGGGTCCTTTTGCAGAGCTACAAGTACTATCCTAGGGGGACCGTGTTTGTCTGTGTGGTTGATCCAGGTGTGGGGACCGAACGCGACGCAGTAATTGTGGACACGAAGAACTACAAGTTCATTGGCCCAGATAACGGACTACTTCATCCTGCTGCTGAACAAGACGGGATTCAACAAGTGTTCAGTATTTCAATTGAAAGCAGTGTATCTAGGACTTTTCATGGACGTGATGTCTTTGCGAAGGCTGCTGCCCACATCTCAATTGGACGAACATCAGAATCGATAGGCAAAGAGAAGCAGAAGCTCGATGACCGAATTGAGTTCTATCTCAAGGAGCGTGTTGGTGAAATAGTCAGAATCGATCGATTTGGGAACATCATCACCAATCTTCCGCCATTGGAGAAACCAGAAATGTTGTTCTCAACCACAACAGTTCAGGAGAAGATACGGGTTTGTGGAACCTTTGCCGAAGGGCCTGACATTGGACTATTTGTCGTGACTGGGAGTTCTGGTACGCTCGAAATAGTCTCCAAGAATACAAGTGCTGCAGCGGAGCTCTATCTCAAGATTGGAGATCGTGTCTCACTTGAATAGAATTGACGAAGCTCGGCTGCCCCGAGAGATTGACATTAACTGGCGGTTATGAGACAATTCATTCAGCATGTATTTCAGAGTGTTCGAGACCGCCTTTGGGTTTTCAGCCATAATCTACAAAGAAACGAAAGACGCAGAGATCGCTAAGGAGATTCTGCTGCCAAGAGACATTAGGGCAATTCGTTCGAAGGTGAGGGCGCTGAGTCCTGAGGCAAAAGAGACTGTGACGGGCGCAGAACTGCTCGTCTCATTGATAACACGCTTCTTTGATGGTGAAGGCATTGAGATTCCTTGGTCGCTGGTTGACAGGTCCGTCTGCTCAGACTTTCAGCTACGCGTCCTTGATGCAGAATGCACTGTGCCTCGCGGAAAAGCAATCTCGTATTCCGAGCTCGCAAGGAGGGCAAACACAAAGTCCGCTCGAGCAGCAGGAAGTGCCCTGGCTAGAAATCCGTTCCCGATTGTCGTTCCCTGTCACAGAGCAATACGTAGCGACAGGTCTCTCGGAGGATATCAGGGTGGACGCGCGATGAAGAAGCGAATCCTGATTATGGAGGGCGTTTGCTTCGACGAGAATGGTCGTGTACTCCCAGATAGCTTCATACGATGATAGCTGTCGCTTTGGATTGTAATGCTGTTCGACATACCTAAATAGAAGACAACCTCCCGCCAGCTCATGGCGCGAGTTGTAGTCATCGGAGGCTGTGGCACAGTAGGCACGATTGCTGTTAGGACACTGGCTTCGTTCGATGATTTTTCGGAGATAGTTGTAGCAGATTTGGACTATGAGGGTGCACAGACTTGTGCATCCGAGGTGGATGAGAACACATGTTCCGCCGAAATGATTGACGCTACGAATCCGGATAACATCAAAGAAGTCATCAAAGGCGCAGATGTGGTGGTCAATTGCTGTGGCCCCTTCTACAAGCTAGGACCGATTGTCCTCAAAGCAGTGATTGAGGCAGGTATCGACTATGTTGATGTTTGCGATGATTACGACGCAACTGTAAAGCTGCTGGAAATGGACGAAGCGGCCAAGAAAGCAGATATGATTGCAGTGACTGGCCTTGGTAGCTCTCCGGGTATTGCTAATCTGCTTATCAGACTCTGTGCAGACCATATGCTCGACACAGTTGATACAATAGACATTCTTCACGCTCATGGCGGAGAGCCCACAGAAGGAGCCGCAGTAGTAGCTCACAGAATCCACGGAATGCTGGCTGATATTCCCATGTACCTAGATGGCAAGTTCACGACAGTGAAGTACTTCGAGGAAACCGGCAAGGCACTCGAGGAGGACTTCGATTTCCCCGTTCTTGGGAAGTATCCATGCTATCCCTACCCCCATCCGGAGACAATCACCCTACCGAAATACATTGATTGTAAGAGAGTCACTAACCTAGGATGTGTTATTCCCCTTGAGTACTACGATCTCATCCGTAGAATTGTGCGCCTTGGTGTCGTTGAGGACGAACCCATTAGCGTTAAAGGTCAGATGGTTTCGCCTCTGGACTTCACAATCGCCTACATTCTCGAACAGCGAGAGCGAATTCTCAAGGAAACCAATTTCGGTATCCAGCGGGGCTGTATGACAGTAAGAATGATCGGCACCGTTGACGGCAAACCACACCAGTTTAACTTCTCTCTCGCTTCCAAGGGACAGTCGATGGGTGAAGGGACT
>CP070761.1:3018213-3058695 GCA_020348985.1 Candidatus Thorarchaeota archaeon
GAATTCGATAGATATTCAGATGAACCAGCTGGCATTCGCATGGGTTCTGAGACATCCAGAAATCTCCTCAACTATAATGGGAGCCAGAACCCCGGAGCAAGTAGCGTCAAATACGGAGGCTTCTGGAATCAAACTTGAAGACAGTGTCCTAGAGAAAATTGATCAAATCATGGACAATGTACCCAAACAGTACTTTCAATGAAGGCTCATAGACCCTCGGTGAAATCGTCCAGCATATCTCGCCAGTCTTCTTCCTTCTTCTCCTTCGTCCCTTGCTTTATGATTCTATAAGCTGCTAGAGCAATGACTACAATTGCCGCGAGGGAGGCGATCTGGATAATAGGATTATCAATGGTGATGCCAGGCACATTTTCGTTGATTTGAATCAGCACCGAATCTGATGTGCTCCCGCCCGTTTCGTCGTGGGCTATTGCAGTGATGTTGTAAACTCCATGAGGTAGGCCGCTGACATCATAGGTTATTTCAGACCCATTCCATTCACCTTGTTCCACGATGGTGCCATTCACAAGAATCTCATAACTTTCTGGAAACGGAGAGGAGAAGCTCCACGTGATAGCCCCCGTCCCCTCGTCAAAGGAGGAATCGCCTGGTGATTGACTCAGACGCGGGGCGTCTACTGCTAAGACTCTGACAATCAAGGTGTCTGAAGCCGAGTTCATATCGACATCATAGAGAACAAGAGTCACATTGTGAGAACCAAATGATAGTCCATCAATATTGACAGATAAAGTCGTGGTGCTCCAGTCCCCCTCGGTCATTATTGATCCGTTGTGTAGACACATGTAATGGAATGGATTCTCATCATATGTGCTCCATACAGCTGTGTTACCAGTATCACCATAGGTGTATTCAATGTCTGGAGGACCGAGAATCTGAGGTGGATTGAGCTCGTATACGACCCATACGATGACAGTATCATTTGCCGTCTTGCCACCAGTGTCGTAGACAACCATTGTTACATTGTACCTTCCATGAGCAAGGCCGCTAATGTTGACGTTGATGCTTGATCCAGCCCAAGGACCCTCAACAAGAACACTGCCGTTAAGATAGACAGTATAACTGTCAGGATTGGCATCACTGGGACGCCAAACAACAAAGCCTAGTCCCAGACTTTCAACGTACTTGATGTCTGCCGGAGAGTCAATTGTCGGCGGTGGATTGAATGTCACGGTTACGAACACTGTGTCTGATGCAGAGCCGCCACTGGAATCCCAGACAGTCATTGTCATGTTGTGATATCCTACAGAGAGACCGTCTATGACTATAACAATGGGTGAAGACCATGTGCCGGAATCAAATAGACTTCCATTGTGCAGAACCTCATAGTTTGTTGGATTCTCAGTCACAGGGTTCCACGTAATAGCATGTCCTGTTGTACCTTCAATGTAACCTACATCGGAAGGACTGTTGATTAGCGGTATTCCTGACTCCAGTACGGTGACAAGAACAGAATCACTCCCAGTGTTAGAATCAATGTCTGTCACAATCAGTGTATAATTCCATAAACCTGGTGCTAGTCCACTAACAGATATGTAGATAAACGACGTACCGTAAACTGAGCCGGCAATCGATGAGCCGTTTCTAAACACCTGATGGGAGACATAGTAGTCTTCCTGAAGTGTCCAATTGATGAAATTCCCCGCTTCTCCTTCCACATAGTAGATGTCCGCAGGACTGCCGATGACCGGGTTCCGATTATCAGTGACATAGACCATAACCGTATCAGTGGAGTTGATGGAACTGGAATCACCCACAATCAAGGTGAAGTTATAGGTGCCGCGAGTTAGGTAATCCGTACTCCATGAGATTGCAGAACCATTCCATGATCCCGAATCAACCGACACCCCATCTTGAAGAATCTCGAATATATCCGGATACTGATCCCAGGGACTCCAGACTATCAGGGTGTCAGGGTCCCACTCACCGCGGTAGATATCTGGAGGACTATCTATACTGGGTGGGGTGGTTTCCCAAACAACATGCACGATGACAGTGTCTGAAGCATTGTTGCCGGTAGTGTCCCAGACAATCAACGTGTAGTTGTGGTCTCCGATGGCCAGGCCGTCCACCAAGATTGAAATGTCAGTGCCTGCCCATGGACCTGAAGCCTCCTCTGTACCGTTCTTCAGGATTTGGTAGCTTGAAGGATAGTTGTCGGCTGCAGGCCAAGTTAACCAGTTACCAGTAGACCCCTCGCCGTAAGTTATGTCAGTTGGCGAACCTGGGTCTGGAGGGGTCAAATCCAAGACTTCAACGATTACTTCATCAGCAGACCAGAAACCGTTCTCGTCATATACAATTATGGTGAAGTTGTAGGCACCCTTTGCATATCCTGTAAGATTGAACAGAATCGTAGGACCAGTCCATGTGTTATTGGCAACCTCAGACGAGTTCTCCAAAACCAAGTATGTGCCGGGATGGTCGTCGCTGACAGTCCACGTGATGTTCACGTCCAATTGGCCCTCTGCCATTTGGAGGTCCGGCGGTGTATCAACTATTGGCGGATCTGTCTCAATGACCTCAACGATAACCGTGTCAGAGTTGTTGTATCCACTCAAGTCCCAGACAATCAGTGTGTAGTAGTAGACACCTACTGAGAGACCATCAAGAACCGTTGTAATGCTTGAGTTGTCCCAAGGCCCGGATGCAATGGAGGAGTTGTCTCTCAGCAGGTCGTAGCTGCTAGGGTGAGAAGTCTCTGGATCCCAGGTTATGTTGTATCCAGTCTCGCCCAAGAGAAACGAGACATCAGGAGGATTATCAATCATTGGCACATCTGGATTCCAAACTGTTACCCAAACTATGTCATACGCCTCATTTGACTCTGTATCCCAGACCACAACGGTGTAGTTGTAGGTTCCGAGAGAGAGACCATCGATAGAGATGTTGACGAACGTTGTGTGAAACTGTGCGCTCGCATCCTGAAGACCATCCTTGAGAACCAGCGCGTTCAGAATGTGGGGATCTGATACATTCCACCGGATAACATTCCCGGTCTGACCCACAAAGTACAGAATGTCCGCGGGACCGTCAATAGAAGGTGGAGTTGTGTCTTCAACAGTGACAAACACGGCATCGGAGACATTGTGCCCATATTGGTCATGAACTACAATAGTGAGGTTGTAGACTCCAAGCGTTAGGCTGTCGATTCCAATGACGATTGGAAAGCCGTCCCAAACGGATGTATGATTGAATGCCTCCTCTATGTACAAGGTATAGTGCGAAGGATAGTTGTCGGACGGTGTCCATGTGACGTTATTCCCTGTAGTGCCTTCAGTCATGGTGAAATCCGAAGGACTATCGATGGTTGGAGGTGTGGTGTCGACGTACACAGTAACCCAGACTAGGTCAGCGTTCCAATTGCCAGCAAGGTCAACGACATAGATTGTGTAGTTGTGTGCCCCCAAAGGGAGTCCTGACACAGAGACTTGTATGTCTCCTCCGCCCCACGGACCGCTCGCTACTGATATTCCGTTTCTGAACACCTCATATGAATTGGGATGATCGTCTCTTGGGGCCCATACCAAATTGGGGACTGCATCTCCGAAGTCATATTCGACATCAGCGGGATTGTCAATAGTTGGATCTGCCGTGTCGTAGACTTCGGGGAACCGGTCGACAGAACTGGCTGTTCCGGGTACATCGTAGTCGCCGAGTCCCGAGTAGTCGGACCACTTGTTTCCTAGCGGACCACCATTATCCCAGGTATTGCTGAATCCATTGTCCAGCGCATTGCCCATTCCGTTGTATGCGATTATGTTACCAAAGACAATATGACCTGAGCAACCCGCACCTATCTCTATTCCATACCATGTGTTGTTTCGGATTGTGTTGTTGATCATCTTACAGTTGGACGATGTCTCGATTAGAATGCCTCTATAGTATCCATCGCACAGCAGGTTTAGAATCACAGTTACATTGTTGCTTTCTCGAATGTGTATATTCCCATAATGATGGTTGCTATAGAACTCGTTTTGCTGAACAATTGTGTGTTCAACGTAGTCTAGTTCTAGTCCTTCTTCCCCACAATCGAAAGCGGTGTTGTTCCAGATTTCGCAGTAGTCCGAATTGAATACAACAATACCAGCTGAGCCACTGTTGTCTATTGTGCAATTGGAGATTGCGGTTCTGTTCGCGCCGTTGAGATAGATCCCGTGTCCTAACGAGTCAATCGAAGTGCAGTTCGTGAGGATTGAATCCGTCGAGTCATAGATGTAGATTCCATGATTCGATGTCAGAATCGTCCCATTGTAGACAGAACAGTCAGAACTCACGACGATCCGGATTCCATTGATTCCGCAATCACTAATCGTGAAGTTCCTAACAGTGCAATTCGTGCAGCTTTCGAAGTTCACGCCAAGCTCGTACGCTGTGTTCACAGTAATGTTGAATACGACTATGTCGCGACAGTAGTAAAGCGAAATGCCCTCTGATACATTCCAGAACTCACCAGAGAAGACCTGCATGTTCTCACAGTTTGCCAAGGCAATGTGGCCGTAACCTGTCGCATCAAGATTGCCACCAGTGAGGTTCGCAAAGAAACCAATTGGTCGGTCATTAATCCAATTGTTATTGACATCGATGTACTGGTTGTCCAAATGCACTCCTGAACGAAACAGCACATTGTCGCATACTTGATGACCCTGTCCGCCCCAGATGGCGATACCCATTCGGCAGTCTTCAATGTAACTTGCATTTACGACACAGTTGTTGGTCTGGTACACATGAATAGCGTTTGTGCAGTTTCTTACGGTGTTGTCGAACGCTATTGAGTTAGGACTGTACCTGAACCAGATTCCGTGAGATGCTCCGTTCTCAACTGTGTTATTAATGCATACAGCATATGGCGACCATTGTAGTTGTATCGAGTATTGTGAGGGACTCAAAATGGTTGTATTGATGATGCTACATGAAGACGAGTAGTTGGCAAAGATGCCCTTTGAGACTGTAGCTTCATTAAGGATGATTTCACAGCTATCAACTCTAGTGAAGTCTGACCGTTGGATGAAGAGACCATTCGAGATGTCGGCAATGTCACATTGTTCCAAGAGAACGTTGTATGAATCATTGATGAGGACACCCCATGATCCACCTGTGAGTACCGAGTCTAGAATCGAGACATTGATTGCGTCTATAATGAGCCTATCTCCGTCACTTCGTGCCTTGAAAGTACAGTTGTCAATCCTAGTGTTGTTAGACAGATTGATGTAGAGCGTGTGCGAGGAGCTCCCGCCATACCCTATTGAGTTGTCAGCGTAGTTGTTGACGAATGTGTTATTGTCACTATACCAGATGTTCAAACATGTGGTGCTTTCATTGATGTGATTGTCAGCAATATAAGCGTCCCAGACCCGATCTAACCACAGCCCGTTCCAGGTGCTGTAGATTGTGTTCCCCACGAAGCTGTTGTTGTAGCAAACTTGGATGTACATGCCGCACCAAGCATCATGAAAGATATTTCCAACTATCGTCGCATTTGATGACGCATAGTTCTGGATTGTACCATATGATCCAAGCACCCCTACGCCCATGTTATTACCGAATTCATTGTCGGTGATGTTTGCACCGTAACAGCCCCAAAGTGCAGTCTGCTCATAATTGTACAACAGTGTATTGTTCTCCATGAGACAGAACTCGTTATGATAGAGGAAGACTCCCTCGAAATTGTAGCTGAACTGGCTGTCCTCTACATGACAATTGGAGCCATCAACAATCCAAGCTCCAAAGTGATTGTAGTAGGACGTAATTCCCGAAATGGTAACATTGTCAGAGTAAATCACAGCACAACCAATTGAGGAGTTGCTGAAGTCTAGTCCTGAGACTGCAATCTCGCTGCAGTCCACAAGCCAGACCTGACCTGCAGTTCCAGGAACGCTATTCAAATCGACACCATTCCAATATACCAAGTCTCTGCCATTAACCGTATTCAGAGAAATGTTGTGCTTCCAATTCGGAAGAGGAAGACCACCCATTGTTTGCCAGTTGACACATTTGAGGTTCATCGCCAGGCCACAATCTTGGAAGATATTGTCCAAAACTGTGACATTTGTTGATTCTTGAAGATTGACCCCTGCCTCCGAAAAAGACACAATACTGTTGTCACGTATCAGAGGACCATTAGTGCAGTTCTCTGCCTGAACTCCAACTGGCCCAGCAGAGATCTGGTTGTTGTAGATGTCAACAGAAGAATCATAGAGAGACAGTATCAGAATTGCTTGTTCTCCCGAATTCGTTATAGTGTTGTTGAATACGATGGATTCGCTGGTGCCATACAGGTGGATTCCAGAGCGAGTGCTCGCTTTGATAGTATTGTTGAACAGAAGAACATTGGATGAATTGGAAATGAGGACGCCATCACCCGAGTTTTGAAATGTATTGTTCCTAATGACAATCGCGTCGGAGTAGTAAGCATTCAATCCGTGAATTCCAATGTCTGTCATTATGCAATCGACCACAGAGATGTTTTCAGACTCGCTCATTCCTATTCCATATACTGGACTACGGTCGAGCCTCGCGAGGTTTACTCCCCTTACAGTTGATTTGTTACTTTCAATGATTGAGACACCTGACCATGCGTCTAGAATATCCATGTCACTTATAGTGCAATTAGTGCTCTGACATAACTGAATGGTGCTTCCTGCCTTCGAAAAGTAGCCATCAGCAATTGTGACATTCCTGCTGTCGTGGACTATGATTTGGGCATAAGGAGTTCCTGAAATTGTCGTATTCTCTATGCCTTCGAAGTAGCCAATGGGTTCGCTGTCTATGAGGTTGTTGGCAAAGGTGACGTTGACCCCTCGTTCCATTCGGATTCCTGACCTTGTGAACATGTTATTCTCTATTATTGAGTCATCCGCATATTGACAATAGAGACTTGCGGAGTCAAACGCGTTGCTCGAGACAACGAATCCAGTCGAATAGTAAATGGCTAGGTTATTCAGGAACGTGTTATTCGTAATAACCAGATTATCACAAGAGCTAACATATACATCCCTCCATCCGCTAACGAAGGTGTTATTGAAAAGGTGCACATTATCCGCACCCCAAAGATTCACTGGCACTCCGGTTCCTCCGAAGAGACAGTGTTGAATAGCGACATGCCTTGTTGTGGTTTGCAGCGTCACAACCGACTCTTCTGTTGAGCCAGTGTAATCACACCACTCAATCAGATAGGGGTGTGTAGAGTTCCCATATCCTGGAAGACCTAGAGCGTCAAGTTCTGCATCGCTTGTGACGTTGATTTCAGGCCTGATTATATAGTCGCTGACAGAGAATCTACGTGTGGACTCATAGGCTACTTCAGTATCCGGATTCCCTCCAGGTACACCGAACACTGCTAGCATGCAGATTAGAAGGATGCAGACTCTGATTGGAGTCACAATGCTGGAGGCCAAACCCCTCACCTAACACCATAGAGGTCACTTAGCTCAAAAGCTGGCTGCAACCTTAGCATCAGGGGGCAATCCACCTAATGATAGTTTCGTGTGATTTTCAGGGCCCATCCGTCACGTTGATGTAATTCGTAATCCGAGAGATTATGTTCTCTCACTCTGGGGGAACCGAAAATCTAGGTGTCAGTTTTATGCATGGTTCAGATCTTCGGCACCCGTAGAAGGTGAAGTCTGAACAACTAACGCACATAGCAGTGTCATCAGGTGCCCCGTTCACTGATGCATCTATGGCTCTGGTTGCTTCGAGACTGGCCATCAATGAGTCGTTTGGACCGCTCTCCATGGACTGACGAAAGTGACGGAGGATCTCCTTAGATTCCTCTTTGTGACCAAGGTCGTCAAGGACTAGAGCGAACTCAATCCAGTAGTGGACACGTTCGGGCTTTAGAGAAAGCGCAGTTCTCAAAGCCTGTTCGGCCTCGCCTGGCCGATTCTCTAGTCTCAAATGACAACCCAAAAGAAACCAAGATTGAGCATCATTTGGAAATGCCGCAACGCGAATTCGAAGGTCGTTCTCGTAGGTTGGGGATGTCGTAGCTCGGGGATCCGAGCTTGATGAGTCGTTGTCTTCGCTTCCTTCCTCTTGCACTTGGGCGCCCTCCCGGCGTCAACACAAGTTGCGACAGAATTCAACGTGCAAACGGGAAGATAAAACCTTTGCAGGTGTATCGACAAAAGCCAGCTCACGGTCAAAAATCGAATTGTTTTGGCGCCAACTTCTAGAACGCGCATTCCGATAGAATCAAGTTACCCACGCCCACCGAAATCCTATGGCAGCCATCGACTTGACCAACATCGACACGCTGATTTTTGATATTGGTGACACGCTCTATCACTCAAACACCAATCTTGTTGCCAACAATTTGAAGTTCCTAGCTGAACTTGGTTTGAAGGGCTCCAAGGAATTCACGGAGGAACTCATTGCGTGCGCAATCAAGGAAGTCGGCGATGGTTGGCTGCATGATTATATGTTAGAGCACAATGTGGACGAGTATTGGGAACCATCCAGAGAGATATGGGTTGAATATGATCGCAAGTTCCTCGAGATCCTAGGAGTTGAGGGTAATCTTGACAAATTGGCAGATGACCTGCAAACGAAGTGGGACGAGTTCATTGCTGCGAAGAGGACTCCTCTGGTCAATGGAGCAAGACAGACCGTTGAAGAGCTGCACTCCAGGGAATACAAATTGGGCATTGCATCGAACAGGTTTGGAGATCCAAGAGTGCTTTTGGAAAGGGAGGACCTGAAGAAGTTCTTCGGTTCCATCGAGTATACGAACGTCCCGGGCTACAAGAAACCGTCGCCTTACATGCTGTTGAAGGTCGCGATTGAGTTGGGCTCTAATCCAAGAAGGTGCGCTTACGTGGGCAACATGGTAGAGTTTGATGTTGTGTCCGCACAAAGCGCCGACATGATGCCGATTCTCGTAACATACTGTAATCCGGAGCAAGAAGACTTGGCCCCGGAAGATGCAGTCATCCTTGGTGAGATCAGTAACCTCTTGGATTCGTTTCAGTGAATGGAAAGTCACTGAGTCTTTGCTTTCCGTCCTCTCTTCTCCAGGACTCGGCCGATCAAGTCGGAGAAGTAGCTCCGGAATGTTGCATCAACTTGGCCAGAGTTCGTTTGCTCCACCAATGCAGTCGCAGTCTCCTCAGAAAGCATGAGAACAGAAAGTGACTTGCTGATTTCAGTGCGGATGGACTCGAACTTCGCTCCCTTGGTTCCTTCAGGCACAGCAACCAGTGAGTAGATGACCTCCTTGGACTCGAGAGCGTCTTTCAAACGCTTGGCGGAATAGTACGCAGAAACACCGCCGCTTCGATTCCAATCCTTCACATTGGGTACATCAATCCCGAGCCAGTACTCCAATCCTTCCTTTTCAACGACCAGAATTGCAGCACTCTGTTTTTGAGTTCCGCCGGATGCCATGTGAAGAGATACAGCAACCCCAGAATCATAGCCAACAAGAGTGAGTGCTTGCGAGATTGCTCCAAGGATGACTGTAGGGGTCAACCTAATCACGTAATCAAGCTGCTCCTCAACTTCCTCCTCTGGCGTCTCAAACAAGATTGAGTCAACTTTGGAGATGATATATCGGATGGCTTCCCTAGGTACACCCTTCGAAGTTGTAAAGGCCTCTTGGACGTCTGACTTGGCGAGGGGGAATAGCAGATTTGGGGGCGGGTTCATGTTCTGGGTCTCCCAGTATTTGCTCATCGATTCTGTAACAAAGCTATACACGTCTTCCTCGGTGAAGTGACGCAAGTATGCAGGGTGCTCCATTCGGGACTTCATAGGCGCATCCGCAATCTCGTAGAGTCTTTCCCATATCTCTGCGAGACTGGATGCAATCAGAACGTAATTCTTGCATTCATTGTAGAGACGTTTTAGGACCTCGAAGAAGTGCCTCTCGCCTTCTTCGCCGTGAGTATTGTACGGCCCTTCCATCTCATCAATAAACAACACAATCGGGATTTCTGAACCCTCGGCCAGAAGCCTGAGCGTAGCAAGAGTAACGTCATCTTCTTCTAGAACTGTCCGCACTCCCAGACGACCTATCTCCTCGTCATCAAGTGCATCTCCCAACAACCAACGCCGCGCCAATTCGCTTGTAGGGGGGTCAAGTCTGTATCGAAGCAGGGCCTTGACAACATCTGCAGAAATGCCAGGATAGTCTACTAGCAATCTTTCGAGAGCATATGTGTAATCATACGTTTCATGAGTGACGCCCTTGAGTCCGCCAAACTTCGTGATCAGCATGTCAACTGCTTGTTCGAAGAGGTCGTCTCCGAACTCGTCAACAATACAAGCATGGAAGTGTAGGGGAACTCGGATGGGAGCCGGAGGTGAAGGAACATATACTGCAAGAAACTTGCCCTTGCTAAAGATGTGTTCTTGCTCCTTGATAACCCAGTATAGATGCGTCTTGCCCATTCCAGCATCTCCAAGGACAGGTTGGAACCTGGGAGTGCCGTCCTGCATTGTAAATCGTACAGCCCGGAATATCGCACGGTCAGCTTCTTGGTGTGGTCCTGGAATGTCGACGGAATCTGGTGTGTCGCCTCTGGACACATACCTCGTGAATGGCGGATCTTCTCTCATTACTTCCATGTACATCTTGATATCGAATTCATCTTGCGATTCTGACGGTTGCTCATCAGGTGTCATCTTGTGTTTCTCCCGACCTTACTCTGACTACGTTCGTGAGGTATTATGAATGTAGCTGGACATCTTCAAGATGCTACCAAGAAGGCAAACTCATGTGTTGAGAAGCAAACAGATGCGATTTCCAGACTATGTATATGAATTTGATAGAGTTCAAGACCGGCGTTTCAAGACCAAGAGCAATACTACAACACCCGCTAAACCAATTAGAGTACCCAGTAGTAAGGGATTGGAGAACCCGTCAACAGGACTCGGCGTGGTAGTTGGCCCGTTCAACAAGCTCCGCCTCTCATCCAAAGAAGCAGATGTCTTTCTCAGTCACCCAACAGTAATTACACTGGATCATGCTGAACCTCCGAAAAGTTTCTTTGATCCAATAATACAGCTCGCTAATCCAGCTATCAGAATTTCATCACTACGAATGCGTGGAGATTCTATTCTTTTGGCACTCTATAACTTGGAAAATCAGCAGGTTGAATCTCACATTGATCTTGCAGAGTATATCAAGAAAGCTTCAGAGGTGAAACTTGATCGAGCTGTCATTAGAGAACTATCAATCTCAAATCTAAGTGTGAATATCACCTTTGATGCAAGGGAGGTTAAGATGTTCAGACTTGATTTATCCTAGATCGATTCTAAAATCCTCAACATTGAGGAATCCATCCCAATGTTGACAAGGATTCTGGAGGAATGGGCAAAAGCCACGAACAGATTGAATACCTAGACTTTGTCAAAGAACTCCTAGAGGCGGGAAAGCTAATTGCAGTCATAGACAGAACCTATCCATTTGAGCAAATTCCTGAGGCTCATACCTATTTCGAAACAGGGCGTAAGAAAGAAAGCGTAGTAACAACTGTGGATCATAATTAATGTGACCAATCTTGGAACAGGTGGAAGAAAATGAAAGCGATTGTGTATGAAAAGTATGGATCACCTGATGTTCTTGAATTAAAAGAGGTAGAAAAACCATCGCCAAAAGAGAATGAAATTTTGATCAAAGTTCATGCAGCATCCCTCAATCGAGGTGATTTGCCGACCCTGAGAGGCAAACCGTTTTTGTTCAGACTAATGAACGGGCTTCGAGGACCAAAACACAACATACTCGGAGATGACATAGCTGGGACTGTTGAAGCGGTAGGTAGAAACGTCACGCAGTTTCAGCCTGGTGATGAGGTATTCGGAATAAGCTATTTTGGTGCTTTTGCTGAGTACAGGTGTGTTACTGAATACAATGAGCCTAACCAATCAATGATACTAAAGCCAGCTAGTCTGTCGTTTGAGGAAGCAGCAGCCATACCTATAGCGGCAATCACCGCCCTACAGGGGCTTCGCGATAAAGGACAGATTCAGTCGGGACAAAGTGTTTTGATTAATGGAGCCTCTGGTGGTGTGGGAACGTTTGCTGTGCAGATTGCTAAACACTTTGGGGCTGAGGTGACTGGAGTTTGCAGCACAAGAAAAATGGACATGGTGCGCTCAATCGGAGCTGATCATGTCATAGATTACCTGGAAGAAGATTTTACCAAAAGTGGAGAGCAATATGACCTGATTCTTGACGTAGCGGCATATCGTTCGATTTTCAACTACAAGCGATCATTAAGTTCCAATGGAATTTATGTCTGTACAGGAGGATCCATGGGGAAATTCTTCCAAGCTATGTTCTTTGGACCATTCGTATCATTGAGGGGAAATAAGAAACTAGGGTCGGCGGGGATAGCGAAACCAAACCAAGAAGATTTCCTGTATCTGATTGAGCTTTTTGAAGCTGGCAAAGTAGTACCTGTCATAGATAGGAGCTACCCATTGAGTGAGGTCGCTGAAGCTCTAAAGTATCTAGAGGAAGGAAGAGCCCAAGGAAAAGTAGTAATTACTGTGGCCAAAGAATGAGCACATTCCAAGAAGGAATCCCAAGTGAAAGCGATTGTATGGACTAGGTATGGCCCACCAGAAGTTCTTCAACTCAGAGAAGTAGAGAAACCCGGTCCAAAGGATGATGAAGTTCTCATCAAAATCCGTGCGACTACAGCCACAGCAGGCGACTGTGAAATGCGGAGGATGAAAACCGCCATTCAGTACAGGATCCTCATGCGACTATTTGTAGGTCTCAGAAGACCAAAGAGATTGACTATACTGGGGATGGAGCTAGCCGGAATTGTCGAAGCTGTAGGGAAAGATGTAACAAAGTTCAAGAAAGATGACGAAGTCTTTGCGTCCACAGGTTTTACTCGTTCTGGTACATACACCGAATACATCTGTCTACCCGAAGAAGCTGAGGAAGGCAACGCAGATGTGGCAATAGTGGCAATGAAACCAACCAATATGTCGTTTGAAGAAGCTGCGCCAATTCCCATGGGAGGAGTTGAGGCATTGTGTTTGCTTCGACAAGCAAATCTTCAGAGGGGACAAAGGATTCTGATCAATGGTGCGGGTGGAACTATTGGCAGCTTTGCGGTCCAGCTTGCCAAATCAATGGGGGCTGAAGTTCACGCCGTCGATAGTACGAATAAGTTGGACATGCTACGTTCAATTGGAGCTGACCATACTATAGACTACAAAACCACTGACTTCACAGCAAGTGATGACAAGTACGATGTAATCTTTGATATTATTGGGAAGGCTCCGTATTCAGGTAGTATCAGATCGCTGAAGGAGAATGGAATCTACATTACAGGTATCCCTAAGAGCTCCCGAAGTATTCGTGGGCGATGGACCTCAAGGAGAAGCAGCAAGAAAGTGGTGTTTGGGAGAGTATACCCTAAGGCTGAAGATTTAGAATACCTAGCTGAGTTCATAGAGGCTGGAGAATTGATATCAGTAATAGACCGAACCTTCTCCTTAGAAGAAACAGCCGAGGCTCACAGATATGTAGAATCAGGACAGAAGCAAGGTCATGTCGTAATTTCTCTCGATTGACTAGCCAAAGCAACTCAGGGACGATAGACAACTTTGAAACAAAGAGGGAACGCCATCAGAAACTGGGGGCTGAATTCTTTTCTTTGACAATTCTTCTTGTTTAGGCCACTTCCATGCATACCACACAATCAGAACACAAAAGACCACATACCCAACACCAAGAATGTTCTCATACAAAGATCTGGCAATTATGAATCCTATTCCATCGATAACGATGAAGAATATGGCTACGATGATGTTTGCCCACCGATTTGACTTGTATGGCATCTCTAGAGAAAGAAACACCATGAAAATAGGAATCATCATCATCACCGCCCGCTAAGTTCCTTAATGAACACTAACTTACTGAATGGATAGTGGTTTCTGCTATAGACTAGTCAATTTCGAGGTAGATTCGTTTGTTGATTGCGCCCTTGCTCTTGTAGTCCACTATTCGGATTGGACCAACTTCCCTGGTGTTCGCTACATGGGTTCCCCCATCTGCCTGAAGATCGAGTCCCACAATTTCCACTGTTCGGATCTCCTTCACAGATTCCGGGATTAGGTTGACCTTTGTGCGTATCAAATCAGGAATCTTCACAGCTTCCTCACGTGATAGGAGTTGAGTTCTAATCTCTCTTGCCGCTGCGACCTCATCATTGCACTTGGCTTCAATCTCCTGAACAAGCTTTTTCTCCATTCTCTCGAACTCAAAGTCCATCCGACCCTTTCCAGGCTCCATATTCCCACCCGTCACACTAGCCTCATAGTCGCGCCAGACTACGCCGCAGAGAATGTGCATTGCACTATGAGTTCGCATGATCTTGTACCGATTCTCCCAATCCAGGCCGCAAGAGACATGCTGGTCGGGCCTGGGGGAGTCGGACATTGTCTCGAACTCGCCAACTAGAGTGTGCCATATGACGCCGCCTTCCTTCTTGACCTTCACAACTTTGAATCGGTTATCGCCGGCAACGAGCCAACCAATGTCAGATGGTTGTCCGCCCCCACCAGGATAGAATGCAGTCTTGTCTAGTTCAACTCTATTCTCGCCTTCATCAAAGGTTACCTGCACAATTATGGCCTCAAACTCCTTGAGATATGAGTCATCGAAGTAGAGTAGTTCCGTCATTTGTACGGCACCTTCCAGATAGCTACAATTGAGCTGGAACATATGAAGCGCACGGTCCGAACAGCGGCGATTCTCGCAGAAGATATATGACGGGCCACACCCTCAAATCCTCAGGGTGATACAATGGCCAAGGAGGAGATACTGAAGCGATTGAAAGAGCTGACTGCGAGATTTGAGGATCCCAAAATCAAGCGGCGCTTCAAGGAATACCATAAGACTCTGCAGTTCATCTTTCCTGACATCAATGTGAGTATGTACTTGAAGATTGGAGACGCCGAGATACTCGAGGTCGCAGAGGGAGCTGTGGATGCTGAGCTAAGTGTCACCATGGATTCCTCGGTCTTCTTTGGTATTTGGGACAAGACGGAAAGCCCCATGGCCGCATATCAGGCGGGGAAGCTAAAGACAAAGGGAGAAGTCCCGGATCTGTTGAAGCTTCAGAAGCTCCTTGTCTAACTTGGACGATTTCTCGTTGAACTTCTGCCAGGATGATGAGAATGAAAGCTCTGGTCACTGCCCCTTTCACTGAGGCCTGCCTCAACGAACTGAGAGAAGCAGGTGTAGAAGTCGAGTATCGCAGCTGGCGTGACACAGGGAAGCTCCATTTGGGCGATTCAATGCTCGAGGTCATATCACAGGGAGATTACGACATCGTAATCGTCGAGGGCGATGAAATCAAGGAGGAAGTAATCCAAGGAACCGACCTGAAGCTAATTGCATGCGTTCGAGGCGGTCCGAACAACATCTCGATAGAAGCTGCAACGAAAAAGGGAATACCCGTTGTTTCAGCACCTGGAAGAAACACGACAGCAGTTGCTGAACTTACTATCTCACTCATACTCTCTACGGCAAGAAGGTTGACTCGAGCAGACCGACTTCTCGTGAGAGACGAATTCATGGTGGATGATTTTGGTGATTTCGGAAGGCTTCACGAATCAACCATCGGATTCGAGCTTTCCGGGAAGACAGTTGGGATTATAGGACTGGGGCAAATCGGACTCGAAGTGGCAAAGAGACTCTGTGCCTTTGACGTCAGACTACTCGTTTATGATCCGTATGTTGCCGAAGATAAGCTGAAAAGTGTCGGAGCAACTGAATCTGGTCTCGATGATCTGTTGCAGGAGTCAGACGTGGTGACGATTCATGTTCCCGCCACGGAAGAGACACGTGGCCTTCTAAGTGCTGAGAAGCTTGGGCTTATGAAAGAGACATCAATCCTGATCAATACGTCAAGGGCCTCAGTGACAGACGAGGATGCCCTCTTCGAGGCGCTCAAGAGTAAGAGGATTGCTGGAGCGGGGCTAGACGTCTTCACAATGGAACCTGTTGATTGTGATAATATCTTCCTTGAGCTAGACAATGTGACCGTCACGCCACACATTGGTGGCAATACAAGAGAGACAATCGAACGGCAATCGGAGATGCTAACAAAAGACATCAAGGCTTTTCTCAATGGAGAGAAACCACTACACATCTTGAACCCAGAGGTTCTGAAGGGCTAGGTGGAGCTAACATGGTCGTTGCTTCTATTGATGCTGGCACAACTGGGGTCCGCTGCTTGATTGTGAACAAGAATGGTACTTTGCTTGGCATCAGCAGAAGGAACTGGGATTACGAAACGCATGAGTTTCTCGAAATTGCCAAGGAATTCAACCCAACAATCTTCTGGAAGACAATATGCGCTGTTATTCATGAGGCCCTAGAGAGCTCGGCAGTTGATGTTTCGAAGCTAGAAGCCATGTCAGCAACAAGTCAACGGCACGGGATTGTTTTGCTGGATTCGGATGGTAGGGAACTTCATGCAGGGCCCAACATCGATGCGCGAGGAGCGATGACTCAGTACATCATTGAGGAGTCGCTCGCAGAGAAGTACCATGATATCACCGGATGTTGGCCACCTCTGATGTTCGGACCGGCAAGAGTAGCGTGGTTCGAGGAGGAAGAGCCCGAGATTTTCGAATCGATCGCTCATATTCTTCCAATAAGCGACTGGATAGCATATCGAATCTCAGGTGAGTACTCAACCGAGCCAGCCTCCGCAAGTGCTACAGGGTTCTTTGACATCAAGAAGATGGAATGGAGCTCTGATGTCATCGATGCCGTTGGAATCGAAGCGGGTGTCTTCCCAAGACTTGGTCAATCCGGAGACGTAATTGGGGAAGTCACGTCCAAAGCCGAGGCCGACTCCGGACTCCCCGAAGGGCTTCCTGTCGTGCAGGGAGGAACCGACACACATTGCGCGCTCCTTGCTGCGCAATCGGAATTTGGCGATATTACAGCTATCATGGGCAGCACTGCACCCATAATGCTTGTTCTCGATAAACCAATCTGCGCGGAGAACCAGAAGATGTGGACAGGATGCCATGTTATTCCAGGTCAATGGACCATGGAGAGCAATGCGACTATGACGGGAGCATATCTGGTCTGGGTGATTGACCTTCTTTGTCAACAGGCAGAGAAACCCTCGGATTGCCGTGCAAAGCTATACGATAATCTGGACGACATTCTCGCAGACACCCCTCCTGGCAGCAACGAGACCTATGCAGGTCTTGGGCCGAGCATAATGGATTGTCGAACAATATCAGACATCCCTCAAGCAAGGCTATTCTTTCCTCAACCTGCATTGCCACAGGTCATCCCATTGAGCTCTACTTCACTGATTCACGCAGTCCTTGAGAACATCGCCTATTCTGTAAGAGGCAATCTTGAACAGCTGGAAGGAGTAGCCGAGTCTAAGAAAGTCCGTGCAATCGGAGGTTTAACTCGTTCATCAACTTGGCTCAAGATGCTTTCGAACGTTCTGAACAGACCGGTACATGTTCCGACCGAACCTGAAGGGAGTCTTCTAGGCGCAGCAATCTGTGCAGCAAAAGGAGCGGGATGGTTCGATAGTCTCGAGGCAGGGGCAAAAAGTATGGTGAAGTGGCAGCCCGCTTACGAGCCAGATGAGCGGGCCAAGGTGTACGAATCCTACTACAAGAGGTGGACAGAAATCTGGTGTGGAGCCGAGTGACAATGTACGAAGAAGAAAGACGCGAATTACTTGATACGTGTTTGAAAATGCTTGAACTGGATCTTTTGGCAGGATCCGCGGGAAATGCAAGTGTCAGAGTCGATGACCATGCCGTGATTACTCCCAGTTCTGTCCCATACATAGAGATGAAGCCCGAAGATATGATGGTTCTAGATTTGGAAGGAAATGTCGTCGAAGGTGATTTGAATCCAAGTGTCGAACATCGAATACATCTGGCGCTATACCGGAATCGTGATGACGCTCAGGCTGTCCTTCATCCACACAGTGTTTATGCAACGGCCCTTGCTCTTCTGCAACGACCCCTGCCACCGATACTAGATGAAGTAGTACCAAAACTCGGCGGAGAGATTCGAGTTACTTCCTACGCAATGCCTGGAAGTACTGAACTTGCGAACGAGGTAGTGGGTGCAATAGAGGACCGGAGTGCTGTCCTCATAGCTAATCACGGGGCTCTTGTCATCGGGAGCTCCCTAAGCAAAGCACTCAGCAAGTCATTGCTTTTGGAGCGGACATGCAGAATCTATCTCATTGCGCTTCAAGCGGGGAAGCCAACCGAGTTGCCTGAAGAAATCGTAGAGATGGAACAAGACCTGTGGGATCTAATGAAGTGAAGAAGGGATTCACTCATGAATGGTTACATGGGCGAGATACTGAGTGTCAACCTTAGTAATGGAACCAGAGACATTCTCGAACTAAACAAGGAGTGGGCTACACAATTCATAGGGGGAAGTGGGTATGCTGCTAGACTTCTCTACGATGTGTTGCCGCAGGATGCAGATCCTTTGGGACCAGAGAATGTGCTCCTATGGATGACCGGACCACTCACCGGTACAATCGCCCCATGTACTGGAAGACACGTTGTTTGCGGAAGGTCACCTTTGACAGGACTCTGGGGAGAAGCAAATGCGGGTGGGCACTTTGGAGTTCATTTGAAACGTACCGGCTATGATGGCCTTCTTGTTAGGGGGAAAGCGGCAGGCCCAGTCTACATTTTCGTTCAGAAAGGCGAGTGCAGAATAGAATCTGCCGACCAACTCTGGGGTAAGACCACAAGTCTCACGCAGCGTACATTGAGAGAGGACTTGGGAAGAGTTCAGGTTTCTTGTATTGGCCAGGCAGGAGAGAATCTGGTCAGATTCGCGGGCATCATAAACGATGAAAGAGCAGCGGCCAGGTGTGGGTTGGGAGCGGTCATGGGTTCCAAAAACCTCAAGGCAGTTGTTGTCGAAGGAGAAGAGAAAGTTGCCTTGGCCGATGAAGAGGGTTTTACTGATTTAGCAACAAGTACGTCAAAACAACTTGGAGAGTTGATGCGGCCGCTCCAGGAAGCAGGAACGGCGACGTACGTAGATATTGGCTTGATGTATTATGACATGCCGATTAAGTACTTCCAAGAAATTGAGTTCGAAGCCGGCTCACTGAATGCAGGAGCTCTGGGTGAAATCCTAGTTGGCCGAACGGCCTGTTACTCATGTCCGATAGCCTGCGGACGGAAAGTGACAGTAGAGAAATATAGCCTGAAGGAAGTCGCGGGGCCAGAGTTTCAGACTATTGCGGCGTTCGGAACAAGCCTGAAAATCCCAGATATTCGAGATATCTCACTGCTGAACCGCCTCTGTAATGAATACGGAATGGACACAATAAGCTGTGGTGGAGTAATCGCATTCTCTGCAGTCTTGAAGGAGATGGGAAAGCTCAACGAGGGACCAGAATGGGGAGACAGTGAAAGAGTAGTGGAACTCGTGCACCAGATAGCAGCAAGAGAGGGTCTCGGAAGAGACCTTGGAGAAGGCGTATTGAGATTTGCCGAGGCGCATGATGCCAGGGAGCATGCATTGCATGTCAGGGGTCTGGAGATGCCTTATCATGATCCAAGGGCTTTCGGTGGTCTAGGAACTATCTACACTATTGCATCACGAGGAGCATGTCACATGGAAGGTGATATGCATACTATCGACATGGGTGTCGACATAAGGGAGCTAGGGATTGTTGCTGGAGAACCACTAGAAAATGAGCAGAAGGGCATCATGGCAGCAAAGGCTCAGGAGTACAGAGCTTTCTTTGATACCACTATCATGTGTCATTTCGCAATGATACCTGTAGATGCAATCCTGGGTCTGCTTAACCAAGCCACTGGCTTTGCTATGTCGCTCAACGACATTCTCGTTGTTGGTGCTCGAATTGTTGCAGTGAAACGCATGCTCAATCTTAGGCTTGGACTCGATACGAAAGATGAGAGACTCCCAGCCGGTCTCTTGACGCCTCAACCAGAGGAGGTAACAGATGACTTCGTTCCTGACGTTGACGCTCAGCTTGATGAGTACTACGAATACAAGGGCTGGGACAGAGACTCTGGCAGGCCGAGAGAGGAGACTCTCAATAGATTGGGTCTGGACTTAGAAGTAGGCTAAGTGCTACATGAGTCTACTACTGATTCATTTGGAACATGAATCCTGAATGCAGTGAATTCGCATGCATCCAGACTGATATCCCACTTGTGGGCTGAAACTATGCCTTTGACGATGCTCAATCCGAAACCACCGTCAGGTTTGGAACTTGTCCGGGAGTGAAGCAACTTCGCCCGTACTTCTGGCGTGATTGGATGTCCATTGTTTCTGACAACCAAGTCGACACCGTTTTCGACATACTCCACACAAACTTCGATTCTTCCTGCTTCCCCATGTTCAATTGCGTTGAGAAAGAGATTCTGAAAGACTCGTTCAAGTTTCTCCGGGTCTCCCAGTACGATCGGAAGTGAGCCTATGGAGAATTGAACCTCGGGAGAGATTAATGTTGAAGCAAGATTGAGAACGATTTCGTTCAAATCAGTACTTTCAATTGATACACGATAACAAGCGGAATCGACTTGCTGAATAGACCGGCTCATCATTCTCATTAGCCGGTGAGCTGCTTGAACTATCGCGTCAACATACTCTGGACGATTCTCTATTCTCATGAGCTCAGCATATCCAACAACTCCGCTCAATGCGCCTCGAACGTCGTGCGCTAGAGAGTGAAGGTGTGAGCTGATTTCTTTTCGCTGTTCTTCTAAGGCTGCTTGAAGCTTCTTGCAGCGGTCGCGTAGTTCCTCCATAGAGGCGAACTCAGTCTGTCTTGCAGCTTGTTTGCTCATTGGAATCCAAGCCCCAAGTCCCCGTGCGGACAATACTTGGCAAGTGGTGTACTGCACTACAATCTCTTGCATTGACTTGGATTATATTCACCACCAAAACTGAGGGCTCAATCAACCAATCCTAGAATTCGAGCTTGAAAGACAGGAACCGTCGGAACGTTTCTGAATGATCACCTGGGACCACAACATGATGGTTTGCAAGAGACCCTTCAAGGAAGTAACTGACAGGTTCATCCAGTCTGACTCGTATCTGTGTCCGGCAAGCGTTGTCGCTTCGAGTGCTTTCCACGATTTCGCCGCTCGACACCCAGTATTCGTCAAGAGATGAGCCGGACACTTTGAGAATAGTGACCGGTTGAGGCTTGAATCGACCACGAATCGCTACGCTAGACCCCGTCTCATAGTGTGTGGTGATCTCATAATCTTCTAACAACGAGGTGGGACATGTACAATGGGCGAACAATGCAGTATTCTCTTCTGAATCGACATCTGCAACATTGGCCATGAAGGAGGGCCTACCTGTCAATATCTCCGCTAGCATCATTGTGAATGTTGATGGTATGTCGCCCTCACATCCTGCTGTTATGCCGTCTTGATCGTTGAGGTGGGAGAGCGCATGACATCCTGAAACGTCTTTTTCTTCAAAGAGCCTGAAGCATTCGACAGTAACGGTGTTGAGTCCCTTTTCAGTGATGAACTCCTTCAGAGTCTGTGAAAAAACCGCCGCCCGCTCTAGCTCGTCATTAGGTCTATCAACATTCATAGCACCGTCGACGAGTTCTTTCAGAACAGGCTCATAGTCAGGTGACAACTTGTCACCCATTCTGTGTAGTAGGTCATTGAGTGAAAACTCCTCAATCTCAAAACCCCATTTGTCCTTGACTGCTAGGGGATCAACGCTGGATCCAACCAACCAAAAAGACGGATTGCCCACAATCCCAAAACGCGTTCCTCGTATCTTTTCTTCCACCAAGGCGAAGGCTACCCATTCACTCAGTTCTTTCATGAGATCCTCAATTTGATTGTGGATGATTCTAGACTCGAATCCCATCTTCTGCAATCCGGTCCTTGCTTCCATTGCGGCAGGCAAGGAGTTTCTCCCCTCGTAGCTGAGAAGACGAATGGGTTGCTCAAGACTTGCTGATTGAACGAACTCTATAATCGCGTTCTCTGTGCCCCCGGTGCCTACGAAGATGTAGTTATGGTCACCTAGAGCGCTGACCGTGTTCTTCAGCAAATCCAGGAATTCATTGTCATTGTAAACTGAGGCTCCGGTTTCCTCCAGCGTGCCCGCCAAATCCTGCTCAAGACCTTCAGGAGAAACAGGCGAAACGAAATGAATGATGTTAACGCCCATGTCATTAACGGACCAAATCTGTAACATATCTCTTTAGATGTGTCAAACAGCAACCGAAAGTGACTAGTATCAGGCCTTTTCCCCAGAACGGGACAGTGAAGTGAGTCACAATGAGCAAGACTGAAGCCGTCAAGTGGATAGACGACAATGAATCTGAGATTATTTCGGTGAGTGACAAGGTCTGGGAGTTTGCAGAACTTGGCCTTGTGGAATACAAATCGGCAGCATTGCTTGCCGATACACTCGAGAAGTACGGTTTCTCTGTGCAAAGAGAGGTTGCCGATATGCCCACCGCGTTCGTGGCATCGTATGGTGAAGGTATTCCCGTGATTGGAGTCATGGGAGAGTATGATGCACTTCCTGGACTTTCTCAGAAGGCAGTTAGTCACGAAGAACCATTAGTGAAAGGGGCACCTGGACATGGGTGTGGCCATAATATCCATGGAGCTTCAGGAATGGCGGCCGCTATTGCACTCAGAGTCGCAATGGAGACCAACATGATTGGAGGGACTGTCAAGTTCTTTGGATGTCCTGCGGAGGAGACGTACAGTGGAAAGGTGTTCATGGTCAGAGCGGGTCTCTTCGACGATGTAGATGTTGCTCTTAGCCACCATCCTGGGTTCCTTAACCACGCGGAGCTTAGTAGCTCTTTGGCCGTTTACTCCGTCAAGTTTCACTTCCATGGAGTTGCATCTCACGCAGCCGCCTCACCTGACAGGGGAAGAGGGGCTCTCGATGCAGTCGAGCTCATGAATGTTGGAGTCAACTACATGAGAGAACATGTCATCCAAGAGGCAAGAATACACTACGTGATCGAGAAGGGAGGCCTTCAGCCTAATGTCGTTCCAGCGTATGCGAGGAGCTGGTATTATGTGCGAGCACCTGAGCGAGATCAACTTGACCCGATATATGAATGGGTCTTGAAGATTGCCGACGGTGCAGACCTAATGGCGCGCACAACGCATGAAGTCCAGTTTTTGGAGGGCTGCTCAAACGTCATTCCCAACAGAGGTCTTGCTGAACTCGTCACGGCCAATATGCGAGAGATAGGAACTCCGGAATACACAAGTGATGAGATGAAATTCGCCAGAGAAATCGGGACGACGATATCAAGGGAGGACAAGATTACCCAACTTCGTCAAAAGAAGCGTCCCAACTGGGAAGAGCTACTTGACATTGATATTGATCGTTCGGTACTCGACCCATGGGATGAAGGCGAAATCACGCCTGGCTCGACAGATGTCGGAGACGTTAGCTGGGTCACTCCTACAATGGAGTTCTACACTGCAACCAGTGTGGTTGGAGTCCCTTTTCATTCGTGGCAAAACGTCGCAGTCAGTGGGATGGGCGTGGGTCATCGCTCCCTGATCTTTGCTGCGAAGGTGATAGCAGGAAGTGCAATTGATCTACTCACGAAACCTGAATTGCTGAAAACAGTCCGTGAAGAACATATCAAGAGACTTGGAGGCAGGAAGTACAAGTCTCCCATTCCAGACGATAGAATGCCTCCGCTAGATGTGGCTCGCGAGGCGGCAGAATCTCCGGGATGACTTTGATGGAGACAGGAGATAATATCATGAGTTCCATGAGTAATGAAGAAAGCGGTTGCTCCGGAGCGTTACTCGGAGTAGCAGTAATGACGATTGGGTCACTGGTTGGATTCTACCTGTTCTTCAATGCGCTGTTCTCTGATGGATCAGTCATTCAGGCCATTTTCACTTTCATGTTCGTTGCCGTTGTAAGCGTCTTAGTGGGAGTATCCATAATAGTGCGGTCTCAAGGAGGACTGCAGACAGTAGTCATGACTACACGAAGAGAACGTCAAGCAGTTGAGAGAACGTACGTCTACGAACCTCCGAGGTTCTGCTCAACTTGTGGCGGCGATTTGAATCCACAGAATGTAGAATGGACTGGCCCCTTGACCGTGAAGTGTCCGTACTGTGGCGCATCACACAATGCGATCAAGAGAGAAGTGTGATTTCATTTCACCGGTTCGGACGATATTAGCTGAGTTTTTGAATCTGCTCAGCGAGGAACTTGGCCACTTCAGAAACTTCGTAGGGCCATGCGTAGATTATTCTCGCTTCAGGATAACGTTCCTGAATTCTCTCTATCGCTTCAGGAATGTCAACCTCCGAGTGCTCTCCGCCCTTTGTCATCATTGGGGTCACCACAGTGACTTTGCCAGAACCAGATTCGATAGCAGCTTCTATCGAGCCGTCAATAGATGGTTCGCAGAATTCATTGAAACCTACGACAACTTCGAGCCCTATCTCATTGGACAGTTCCTGAGCAAGAACTTGAGAGGCATTCCAGTAGGGATCATTTTCAGACGTCCTAGGCCAACTTCGGATTCGACGCTCCAAATCATCATGACGGGCTCGTTCCTGTTTAGAGATAGATTGCGAAACATGTTCCAACCTGAAGTGTATTCCGAAGAACTCTACAAGCTCTTCTCGAGGGAAGTCTGTTGGAGGCGAACCATGCATCGCCAAGACAATTGTAGTTCTTTCTGGCATGATTCTGACCTCTATCTAGGATGACGTAAATCTCGTTCGATATGGCATTTGGGAGTGATTGTATTCCACATGATGAGTTGAAGGATAAGAGCACACGGCCGCAATTCACGGCCGTGTTGTGATACTTGGTCTATGTGCCGCCGTCTATCTCAAAGGTATACGACTCGAAGTGGGCCAGTTCCAATATCTCACAATTGGTTCTCTGGTTGATGAGTCCTTGATAAACAGTACAGAAGTCCTCATTGTCGTCACCTTGGAAATGTATCGGTACGAAGTAATCAGGATTAATCACGTCAAGCGCATCAACAACCTCTACCTCTGCCATGGTCTGGCATCCAGGCCCGAGTGGCAACATGGCAACATCGATTGCACCAGTCAGCTGCGCGTACTCGGGTAAGTTCTTGGAATCACCTGCGTGAAAGATTGTGAAACCGTCAACGTCGATGATGTAGCTCGTCCAGTTTGCTTCCTCCGGATGACCTGCAGGGATGTCCTCGTATCCTGGAGGACTCCAGGTGTACATATAGAAAGCAGTGATATTGATATCTCCAACCTGTACCTGGTCACCTGGAGTGACGCCAATGGCGTCATGTCGGTTTATCTCGGTCGTCATGTTTTCGGGAAAGATGAAGACCGTGTCATCGGTCTCGATCAATTCAATTGAGGAGTAGTCATAATGGTCTCCATGGGGGTGAGTAACCAGAATGGCATCTGCAGGAAGATCCGATTGATTATCAGGCAGATCATAAGGGTCGACATAGATCCGCAATCCCATTGCCTCAATCATGACGCCCGCATTTTCGAGGAGTGTGAGCTCGATTGATTCGTCACCCGGGGCAGTGCCAGGCTGAAACATGATTAATCCGATTGAAGCGGCCGCTGCTATAACTATTACAGCTCCAATAGCTGCGAAAATCCGAGTTCTGCTCGAGAGTGCCATAATTCCAAGGGTCCAGGCTCGTTTGATTAAAAAGTGAGGTTCAACGCAGTGAGGTTTCTTGCAGCTGCTTTTAACTAGCGCTGGTCGATTCTTGTCACAGAAAACAGAGATGGATGGGCTTTGATACCCATCCACAAAGTCTAGAAATCGCCTTCCTCAGAAGCGGGCTTCTTCACGCCTGTGCAGATTGAGCTATACTCGGTTAGTTTCCATTGTCCATGCTTGTTCTGGCGTACCTGAACCGGGGTTGGGTTGTCTTTCCCTCCACTCTGAATGAATATCTTCAGATGCTTGTCACCCATTTCTTGCTCTCTGACGATAGTCATTGCGAGGTTGCTCTTGGAGAACTTGTAGTCGTTCTCGTTAGTGCCGCCAACATAAGACCGAGCAATGTTTGGATTCTTGGCGAACTGCTGGACGAAGTATCCTCCGCCTCTAGCTCTGAGTTTCAATCCTGAAGGGGATCTGTCATCCTCGTCGCTGTCTCTCTTTGACACAACCACGGTCATCATTGCATCGGCAAGCTTCGGATCGTCTTCTATATTCAGTGCGGCAATGAGATAGTACATTATGGGTTCGTATGGAGATTCAGCATCCTTCTCCCATGCCGCCTTGAACTTGTCGAAATCAGTAATCATGGATTTTGTGACTTTCTTTCCCATCTGAGACTCCTCCCCTCCTTCGACATCATTGGAATAAAAAGGGATTTCGGAAGCGGACTTCTCCTTCCTACCAGAATCATGGCCATCTCATCCCTATGCTACTGGGCGAGGTCTCTTTCTACTTGACCATCACGAACAAGACCCCAATCGCAAAACCCAAGGTTGTCCCATCGTTCTGGCGAGTGCTCTTCAATCCCCAGCAGATGAGAGAAGTAGAGAGTAAGGACAACTCCATGGGAGACAACCAGAATCTTGTCTGAGTTGTACCGGGATTCAACATTTGCCACGCCAGCCAAGAATCGTTTCAAAGCCGCTCTTGGTTTCTCCCACCCTAACTCTTCATGGTCGGGATTCACCAAGGCCCTATGAATGGCCTGTCTGTAGCCTGCGGTTGTCATCATGAGACCGTGATCTCGATTCAACTCATTGAAGTATGGGTCTTGGATAATTGGTACTTTGCACTTGATAGCCAGGGGTCCTGCAGTCTGATACGCTTTGGGCTCTTCGGAAGAGATCAGAACATCAACCTCGTCGAAAGTGCCGAGGAGCGCCAACTTGACTGCTTGTTCTCTTCCTTTTCCGGAAAGAGGCCATTTGCTTGGCGGGAGTTCGTACACGATGCTAGTTTCTGCGTGACGAAGGAAGTACAATTCTTTGGACATGGAACGGCCCGCCATACATGTTATCTGATTGTTCTCGCCTCTCTTGATGAATCTTAAGTTTCCATTTTGAGTATGGAGCTTGAGGCCACGCTCGATTACGAATGTGTGTGTTAGTACAGCTGTACTGTTATGAAGTCGTACTTAGAGTCTTCCCGACTATATCTCAGTTACCTCAAGAGGCGTTTTCGCGAGTACTTCGAAGCCAGTCTTCGTTTTGGTTGGACCCATCTGACTGCGCAGCAACTCATATACATTGTCAGATTTGCTTCATGCCAACATTATTATATTGAGTTCACAATCGTTAATTGAGCACATGTGAGCAAGTGGCCGACATATCTTTACGCCACTGTTGTGGACGCACTGGGAGGAAGCTTGAATGGAGATTTTTCCTGTCGTAACTGGATCGAATTTGCTTGGGAACGAAATCGAGATACCGATGGAGCTGCATGGCTCTCTCAACATACTTGTCATTGCCTATCAGAGATGGCAACAGTCCCTAGTTGATAGTTGGGTTCCTTATTTGAAGAAGCTAACGAATGAGATTCCCGATGTCGACTACTATGAGCTGCCAACAATAAGAAGAATGAACTGGCTCTCAAGGAGTTTCATAAACAACGGAATGAAGGCGGGCATACCATCTGGAGATACAAGAGGCAGAACCATTACGTTATACATTGACAAAGAGGAATTCAACAGGGCACTGGATGTGACAAGTGAAGATACAATCCACATTTTCTTGGTTGATTTGAAGGGGCAGATACATTGGAGAGGGGAGGGCTCATTCAATGAACAGATTGCTATGCAATTGAAACAGGCCATAGAAGAAGAACTCGCTCACAGGGAGAATGAGAAGAGCTTGAGTTTGTCTGATTCCAACAATGGAGAATCGCAGAATTGAGAATAGGCTATCCGTGCATCAATCTAAGAATTGGCTGTACAAGCTCCGCGACCTTTCGATTGAAGTCCTACACAGAGGAGAGACTTGTTTCCAAGATCGAATCAAACCTCGACTGCCTTCAGAAAATACTGGAGTTCAATGTCGACAATCAGATACTGAACTTCCGGATAACCTCAGATCTTGTTCCGTTTGCGAGTCACCCGATTTGTAAATATGATTGGATGTCCCACTTTGCAGGAGAATTCGCACGAATAGGCAGATATGCAAAGAAAGAAGGCATTCGGTTATCCATGCATCCAGGCCAGTATACAGTACTGAATTCTCCTCATGAAAGAGTGTTGATGAACAGCATTGTTGAACTCGAGTATCATGCTAGCGTACTCGACCTACTCAAAGCTGATAGAACAGCTAAGATCCAAATCCACGTAGGTGGTGTCTATGGTAATAAGGAGGCCGCAATGAGCCGCTTCTTAGTCAATTATGATGAACTTGATCGAAGAGTCTCACGCCGGCTGGTGGTCGAGAACGATGAGAAGAGCTATACTGTTAATGACCTTCTTATGCTGAATGAGCTCGCGCAAATCCCTATTGTGCTCGACACTCTTCACCATGAAGCTAATGATTCAGGAATGAAATTGGAACAAGCTATCGAATTGTCTTCGACAACGTGGAATGGAGGCAGCCCAGCGATTGTCGATTACAGTTCACAGGCCCCTGAAGGCAGAGCAGGCAAGCATGCAGAAACGATAGACATCATTCACTTCCAACGCTTTTTGGAGCAATCTGTCGGTTATGATTTCGATTTAATGCTTGAAATAAAGGACAAGGAATCGTCCGCGATTAAGGCCATTGGAGTTGCCAAATCTGATTCAAGATTCATCCCAAAACCTATGTTGACCGTCTGACAATGAACACCGGAGTTGTGGTATCTAGATGAGATTGGAGAGAATATTGGTTCTTGGGGCGACAGGATATGTAGGATCAAGGTTGGTTTTGAGGCTCCTGTCTGAAGGCTACAGAGTAAGGGCATCTTGGAGATCTGAAAACAAGCTATTGAGCTGCTCATGGTCCGATGACCCAAGAGTTGAGCTTGTGCAAACAGATGTGAGAGATCAGGAGTCTCTCTACAAAGCCGTGGAAGGCTGCCATGCAGCGTTCTATCTGATTCATTCAATGTACGCTGGTTCAAGATTCTCTCAAATGGACACTCTGGCCTCCAAGAACATGGTAGAGACATCTCGTGACTCTGACCTTCAGAGGATTGTGTATCTCGGAGGACTAGGTACGACCGAGGATTCTTTGAGTCCACACCTTCGATCGAGAGCGAAAGTTGGGAGAATACTACAATCCGGCCCGGTCCCTGTGACAATCTTGAGGGCAGCAATGATTCTAGGAGCTGGGAGCGCTTCTTTTGAAATACTGAGATACTTGGTGGAAAGACTGCCGCTAATGACCACTCCAAGATGGGTTCGTACAAACACACAACCAATTGCGATCAGCAATGCTTTGGAGTATCTTGTGAAATGCCTAGACGAGCCTGACACATCCAATCGAACTCTAGATATTGGCGGTCCGGCCGTTACAACATACGAATCTCTGATGAAAGTCTACGCAGAGGTTGCAGGACTTGTAAAAAGAGTCATCATTCCGATACCTCTTCTTACTCCCAGCCTTAGCTCTTACTGGCTCAAACTCGTTACTCCTGTACCCTTGGCTTTAGCTCGACCTTTAATCGAAAGCCTAAGGAATGAGACAGTCTGTGAGAGTAACGAAATCAGAACGCTGATTCCCCAGAGACTCCTTTCCTATAGAGAAGCTTTTAGGAGGGCACTAGCCGATCCGCGGCGAAAGCCTTCTAGCTCGTATCCTGAGAGTGAAGTTATGCCATTTGTGCCCGAGTGGGCTCAGCCAAGCGATCCTAGGTGGGCCAGTGGGCCAAGTCTTCGATTACCCTTCTAATCGCCTGAAGCATGCGTCTTGAAGACGGAATGCATTTCAGACAGAAGAGCGGATATTTCAGTCGTGACAATCATGGAAAAGCTGTACATGTTGACGAAGATGACCTGGAAGGAAGTTGAGGAGAGACTCAAAGAATCCGATACGGTCCTTGTCCCAATTGGGTCGATGGAACAACATGGCCCAGCGTTACCTTTGGACAACGATCATTTCATCGCCCGAAGATTCGCAGAGAAAGTAGTAGAACGTCTTTGGGAAACTATCAAGCTTGTTGTCGCACCAACTATTTCGATAGGATATTCAGAACATCACATGGATTTCAAAGGGACCATAACCCTCAGAGAATCAACCCTCGTCGATGTGATTGTGGACGTTTGCAGGTCCCTGGCCGCACACGGATTCAGGAGAATAGTTCTAATCAATGGACATGGCGGAAATCAGTCAGCGATTCGCAACGCGTTGAATCTGTTTCGAGAAGGGATGGAATCACAAGTCTTCGCCATCAACTGGTGGGACATGGCCAAGGACAAGATTCGCGAAGTCGGATCCAGGCCATTCTTCCATGCTTGTGATAATGAGACCTCAGTGGCTTGGTATCTCGGGCAGAGAGTACTTGCAGACAAGCGTGTGGACGAGCCTGGTAGAAAGATCGTGCCCGGTTACATTGAGCCTGACATGGCCGGTGATGCGTTCACTGTGTCGGGTGTCTATAGTATGAAGGACATAACTGATTCAGGAGTCGTAGGATATTCTACGAAGGCAACCGAAGAGAAGGGGAAACAGATTGTCGATGTAGCTGTTGAGCGAATGGTAGATTTCATCCTGAGGATCTTAGAGATGTAGGCTTACGTCGTGGGTATGTGACTGAGAGACAGACCGTGCCGCTTGGCAATGCTCTTGAGGACTTCATCTAGGCTTGCATCCGCAGCTTCTGGGAGTGGCGTCGGCTGATGCTCTTTCAGAATCTTCTCAACTATTTCATGAGCCCTAGTATAGGCGTCTCTTGATCCTGATTTCTGCCAGGATTCTGGTGTCTGACGGTCAATGACATCCGAAGGCATGAAGTGCTCTTTCCTGAAGTGCTCTCTCGTATGCTTCTGACTTAGGAAATGACCTGCTGGTCCAACCGAGTCAATCAATGCCGAAACGATGGCACCGTTGTCCATCTCAATGCCTTCAATGAGGCGATAGGCCGCGCCACAGAGATCATTGTCAACAACGAGCTTCTCGAGTGACTGGCCATTCTCAAACGCGAGCATGCCTGGTCCAGAGACTATGTTAATCCTTGCAAGAGCCGCAAGAACTATTCCTAGTCCGGATTCTAACCCAGCTTGAGCATCCACAGCTTTTGCATCACTCACCCCAAGATAAGCGTGAGTCGGGATTCCATAGTGCTTTCCAATTTCAGCGGCACCACACGCAGCCATCTGGGCCTCAAGTCCAGCTGTTCGAGTCAATGCATATTTCATGTCGAATGCTGAGATAGCTCCGCCGTAGACTATCGGAGCTCCGGCACTGACTGTCTGGGAAATCACAACGCCGCTCAGAATCTCTGCATTGGACTGAATCAGTGTTCCGGAAAGTGTTACAGGACTGTTTGCTCCTATCTGTGGTGCCGGAACTATGGCAGCAGGCACACCGTGCTTTGCGCAATCGACGAGATTCTGGGAAGTCTCTTCGCTCCACATGAGCGGGGAGGACGGACAACAATCGAATATTGCTCTTGGATTAGAAGCTAACTCTTTGGGCCCACCCACTGCAGCTTCAAGTAGACGAATCATGTCCAAGAGGCCTTCTTGGTTGAATGCGCCAGTTACGATTGGCTTTGGCGAGTTCTTTAGAATGATGTAGAGTCTGTAAAGATCAGAGATCGAAACGGGAGCGTCATTAGCAACAACTGCAGTGCTTTGCAAACGAATGAACTCTAGCGAGTCAACTAGGTGAACTAGTTCTGTTAGGTCTTTAGTTTTGGCAGGCCGGAGTATTCCTGTTTCTCTGTCGATGATGTTGAGAGCAGAGGACCCTGGATTGTAGTGGACGTCATCTCCCCCCACAGCCAGCTTCTTTGATCCAGCCCTATTGTGGAGATAGAACTTCCTCGGGACACTCTTCAGACACCTATCGATTATGTCTGAAGGGATACGGACTACTGACGATTCCAGTTCGCATCCAGCATTCTTCAGAAGCTCACAAACTGCTCGATTCTTGATGAGTATCCCCGTATTCCCAAGAACCTCAATAGAAGCTTCATGGATTTCATCAATATTCTCTTGGGTCAGGAATTTGATTCGCGTCATTTGACTGCCTCTGGTTGATTCAGGCAAGCACTTGCAGCTACAAGTGAAATGGCCTGTAATTAATCTACAGCTAGATTCTGTTCATGATCTTGTGGTCGGAAAACTGCGAGCAATGCCTTGCTATGACAGCTCAGTTTATATACTAACTAACACTTAATACTGAGTAATACATAGTGTGCAACGCTTAGTCGTATGCAACACTGAGTAGACAAGTGGTATTTAGACATGAATACAACAATCGCGAAAACAGAAGAGATGAAGACAAAAGGCGAAATGAAACAAATCAGAAGTCGACGAATCCTGTATGAAGTGGGAATGGCTGCTGTGTTAGTCATAGTAGCGTCATTCGGATTCTGGGGCGCATATGCATCAGGAATCTCGACCGAACTGCGTATTCTTGTGTTCGTGGGTCTTCCGGCCGGATTCCTAGTGGCAGCTTTGGTAACGAGATTGAACCAGCGTTACACGAAGTACTGGGAAATCTCGTTCATCTTCTTTGCCATCTTTGGGGGAATTCTAGTATCAGCTCTGCTTAGTCATACTATGAGTACAGTACTGCTGCAATATCTCGGACTAGAGACATCCAACCCGTACGCTTCATCCGCTACGCTCGCTGTCTTGAAGTTCTCCGAAGTTGCGCTTTCAGTCGTCCCTGCTCTGATTCTGATAGGAATCGCAGGAATCAATCTGCAGAGTGTGTATCTCAAAGGTGGTGACAAGAGACGTGCGCTGAAGTATGCTCTTCTGCCAATTGGAATCGTCGTTCTCGTCGCGCTGACTGAACTGGGGGTATTGCTCACTATAGGTTTAGATGATCTCCTCGTGTGGACACCTGGAGTCATTGTGTTTTCGTTCTCAAATGCCTTCATGGAAGAGTTCTGGTTTAGAGGGCTTCTTCTTGGCAAGTCAAATGAATTGATGAGTAGTCGAGCATCATTGATGTGGACGTCGATTGCGTTCGGCATGATGCACTTTGCAACCAACTATGGCGTAGGAGTAGAGCATCTGGTGTTTGTGGCCATCACTCTTATTCTAGGTTTAGCTTTCGGCTATGCCGTTCTGAAATCTGATAGCATTTGGGGAGCTGTAGTGGCTCACGCAATTGGAGACATCTTCTTCGTCTTCCTAGTCTTAGCAGCATTATGAATACGGCACTAGAAGTCGTCCAGACTGGAGACAGTGCCGATTGGTCTGATAGAAGAATCCGAGGTGGCATCAGCCACCTCTTTCCGAAGAATCATTTAAGCAGCCTTACTGCCCGGGGGCACTCCATCAACAGTGACAGGAACCCATCTACCGGGCTCGTCAGCCTTCTCGACTGCCAGAATCATTCCATGGCTTTCAATACCGCCAATCTTCTTGGGCTCCAAATTCACCAGGAATAGGGCCGTCATTCCTTGAAGCTCATCTGGCTTGTATTGATCAGCCAGCCCGGTGACCATCGTCCTCGTCTCCGTGCCAATGTCGACCTTGATCTTAAGCAGCTTGTCCTTCTTGGGGACTTTCTCGACTTCGAGGATAACTCCCGCGCGCAAGTCAATCTTCTTGAAGTATTCAAACGATATGATTTCGGATTCCTCCTCCATATCTTCACCCTTCTGAGCTGCCTCAGCCGCTCTAATCCGATTGGAGATGGACTCCTTCAGTGACGCAAGAAGATCATCATCGATCTTGGAAATGACAGGTTTTGGCGTTCCTAGTTCGGTGCCAACAGTTGGTGGATTCAGAGCCTCATCCAGAGGCACTTCGTGAATCTCAGACGGTTCATGCCCAAGCTGACCCCAAACTGTCTCTGCAGTAGAAGGCAGTATCGGGTCCACCAAAATTGTCAAAGCTTTGACCAGTGCAGCTGCATTGTAAAGGACTTCACCACACTTCCCTTTGTCAGTTTTGACTAGATCCCATGGCTTGTTCGATTGGAAATACTCATTGCCGACCGCAGCAAGTCGAAGAACTTCATCAGCCACTTTCTTTAGTTCGTATTCGTTGACGGCACTGACTATTCCATCAATGGTCTTATTGATTTCCTTCTTGAGCTTTGAATCTAGCTTACCCTCGGGCACACTACCATAGTGCTTCTTTGTGAAGTGAAGAGCACGATAGATGAAGTTGCCAAGAGTTGCAACAAGCTCGTTGTTGACCTTTTCTGCCAGGGTCTGCCAAGAGAAATCGAGGTCCTTTGTCTGGCTGGTCGATGCCACCATATAATAGCGCAGGTAATCAGGATCCAACCCATTGTCGAGGTAGTCTTCTTCAATAAAGACAACGTAGCCCCTGCTTCTACTGAAATTGTGACCCTCAACCTTCACCATCCCTGATGCAACAACAGCAAATGGTAGATTGTACCCGCTTCCCTTTAGCATCGAGGGCCAAAACAGACAATGGTGGTAAACTATGTCTTGACCTATGTAGTGTACCAGACGTCCATCACCAGGCTTCCAGTACTTCTCCCATGCGTCAGGCTGACCGATTCCCTTTGCCCACTGTTCAGTGCTCGACATATAGTGGATTGGGGCGTCCACCCAAACGTAAAGCACCAAATCCGCTTCGCCAGGATATTTGATTCCCCAATCAAGATCTCTTGTTATGCACCAGTCTTGGAGACCTTCTCTCACCCAACTCAACGCGAAGTTCCGGGCGTTCTTGGTACCGCCCATCTTCTGTAGATAGTCTTCCAAGAACGAACTGAACTCGGTCAGTTTTAGGAAGTAGTGAGTTCGTGACACAGGTCGAGTGGGATTGCCGCATATCGCGCATCTGGGATTGAGAATCTCACCGGGTTCCAGATAGCGACCACATCCTTGGTCACACTCATCACCCCTAGCATCGGAGTGACAATACGGACACTCTCCTCGCACAAATCTGTCTGGTTGAGACCGCCCGCATGTGTCGCAGTAGGGCGTCTCAAGCTCCTTCGAGTAGATGTATCCGTTCTTCTGAAGCTCATCGACAATCTGAAGCGTACGGTCCACATTCTCCTTGTCGTCTGTTGTACCGTAGTTGTCAAAGAAGATGTTCAGCTTGGGAAAAGTCTCAACGTAATGCTGATGATACTTCTGATAGACTTCCTTTGGTGTGAGCCCTTCCTTCTCGGCCACTGTCACAACCGGGGTCCCATGTGTGTCGGATCCACAAACGAAAGTGACATCTACTCCCATCTTTCTAAGGAGTCTGACAAACACGTCAGCGGGGACGTAGGTTCGAAGGTGACCTATGTGCATAGTCCCGCTTGCGTATGGTAGTCCACATGTTACAAGCACAGGATCTTCTGTTGGATAGTTCTTCAGTCTAGTCACACTCCTTCATTTCTTATGAATGTCAATTAACCTAGTACTGGCTGCAGGAAGCAGATGCTCAGAAGTAGAACATTCAGGCTGGTCGGACTGAATCTCGAACCATTGCGATTTCGTTTTGAAGTTCTTGCTTTCTTTTCTGTGAGTTTCTTTCCCGCCTTCAGTAAGTAGGTACGAGAACCTCATCGGATTACGGATATAACTCTTACTTCCCATGCCCTCAGTGTCTTCGCAGTTTGGCTGGCTTGTTGGTAGTTCCTTGGTAGACGTCGTTCTGCGATAGTCGACTGGGGCCGATTTGTAACGTCCAGTCTTTACTAATGTATAAAGGGGGAATTGCACATAGGACGAGAGGAAACCGCGGTTACTGTCCGGAGGAAAATGGGTGAAACCCAGCTATCACATGTTAGGATGCATATTAGTAGGCCTATTGATATCTGGGTTTACACCAGTTGCTACTAGTGCTAGTCCACAGTCTAAAGTTGACTTTGGACCCAGTCAAGCCTCAATTGAGAGTTCATTGCTCTTCTCTACATATTTGGGAGGGGACCAAAGGCTGTCCGACGACGACAGAGCAGCTGCAACATGTGTCGGCCCTGATGGAGGCATCTTTGTTGTAATCTACTCTGAAACCCATCTTTGGCCATTGGTCAATGCCTATCAAGACACTTACGGAGGGGGAGAGTCTGATATTGTACTTGTAGAACTCAGCTCAGATGGTTCTACGGTGCTCTACTGCACTTTTCTGGGCGGAGATGGTCTGGATTTCCCTCAGCATATGGTTGTCGACGATGCCAGGAATGTGTACATAGCTGGGTCCACCAATTCGAGCAATATTGCTACGCCCGGCGCTTTTGATGAAAGCCACAATGGGGAACGAGACATCTTCATCATGAAGTTCACACCTGATACTAATACTATGCACTACTGGACTTACGTTGGAGGATCGGATTCAGATGAAGCAAGTTCTCTTGCAGTTGATTCTGGTGGAAATGCGTATGTGACTGGATATACTAGATCTGGTGATTTCCCAGTCACAAATGGAATTGACGACTCTCTAAATGGGACACAAGACGCCTTTGTCTTGAAACTCAATTCAGAAGGGGACGAGCTGTCATTCTCGACCTTCTTGGGAGGAGTTGGGGTTGAGTGGGGAAGCTATGTGACTCAAGGTCCCAATGGAAGTCTATTCGTCACCGGTCACACTGAGTCGCACGACTTCTACTGCACTGAGGATGCTTATGATTCGACACTGAATGGAACACGTGATGGCTTTGTCGTAAAGCTGGAACCTGATGGAAGTGATATCACATTCTCAACTCTCGTAGGTGGACTTAGAGATGACCAAGTCTTGTGTTCCTTTGTTGACGATTTAGGTTGTGCGTATCTTGCCGGCACAACTCGCTCTTCCGACTTTCCGATAGTCGATGGACTAGCAGATGAAATTGGTGGAGATGCTGACTCATTTGTGCTGAAGCTCTCACCAGACGGTAGTGAGATTTTCTACTCTACCTATGTTGGAGGCGAAGGCGATGAAGAGGCATGGCACATAGCTGTGGACAACTGGGGTTGTGTGTACATTGCAGGGAAAACATATTCTGATGACTACCCAGTAGCCAACGCATTCGATGAGGAATACGGTGGCGAAGGCGATTGCTTCTTGACGAAGCTGGACATTGGAAACAATAGCGTTCTCTTCAGTACGTACATTGGTGGAGACGCATTTGACTGCGCATTACGATTTGACTTCGACAGCGCTGGAAACATCATCGTATGTGGGTATACCAGTTCTGATGACTTTCCGACAACTAGTGGTTCTTTTCAAGAAGAGTACTACGCAAATTGGGATGCTTTCTTGATTGCACTCCATGACTTGGGAGACATGGACTTGGATGGTCTGAATGAATGGGCGGAATACCTCAGTGGGACGATGAGGGCCAGCAATGACACGGAATCAGATGGTATGCCAGATGGATGGGAAGTCACATTCGGACTTGACCCGCTAGTGGACGATGCAGACCTTGACAAAGACGGTGACGGCCTATCGAATCTGGGTGAATTCCAGAACCGCACAGATCCGACTTTTCCGGATTCAGATCTTGATGGAATTCCTGATGGGTGGGAGGTTCACAATGGATACGATCCAGGGAATGAATACATACCCCTCGGTCAGCTTCTTCATTATAACCTGTTGTTCGTTATTGTTGGACTCGTTGTCATAGTCACAATTCCGACTGTATACTTCATTCGCCCCAGACTAGTGAGAGAGAAGACTGTCGAAGTGTCATTTGGCAGTGAGGAGGAGACTCTGAAAGCACTCGAAGAATTGATTCAGGAGTTTCCAAACGTTGCGGACTTCGAGAGAATCGAAGCCAAACCTGAAAGAGAAGAACTCGAAGTTGACCTGAGTCGTCTTCGGGAGTTGATGAGTCAAGTCGACAGGCTCCTGAAAATCGAGCACACATTGGAAGGTCAGGTCAAGGAAGCCCTCCTGAGGGAAGGTGTACACCAATCAGTAGTGGGTCAAATCACAGTTGAGTTTCTCACGAAGGAGCGCGCGAGTTTGGATGCGGCAGATTTGAGAGCGTTAGGAATAATCCAAGAGATAATGGATATTCCAAGTCCGGACGAGATCAGAAGCATGATGGATGCACAAGAAGTCGTTGAACAAGTGTTGAGAGGAATGGGGAGAGTGAAAGAAGAGTGAAGATTGCTAGGAGAATAAGGAGGGAGAGAATCGTCAGGAGGACCTTGGAGATTTCTTTGGGCTTGCTCGTCATATCATTCCTGGTATCGACTCCAGCTTCTGCCGTAAAGATTGGGGATAGTGATGCATTCAGCCATTCTGATTCACAAACAGAGTCAAGCTTCTCGACACGTTATGCAGAATCCTCAGGCTACTTCTCAGAGAATCTAGGTCAGATTCCCGACACAAGTATACGATATTACGCAAGAATGCTGGACGGATACATCGGCCTGGCAACGGACAGGATTTCTGTCTGGACATCATCAATGATTCGCACAGATGTCCTGATCTTTGATGACTCTCAGCGTGATTCACCTCAGGCCGTTGAGATGGTGGGACACTCGACTAATTACTTCTTGGGAGATAGAGGTACATTCACTGATGTCAAGAACTATCGGAAGGTTCTGTACTCTGAATTGTGGCCGGGTGTAGACCTCCTTCTAACCAGTCCGCAAACAGGAGTCGCCTGTGAACTCAGAATTGAAGACGGTATTGATTGCACTAGAATTGCTGATTCTCTCGACGAATCGAATTCAGCGATGAAGAGCTTAATCAAACATGCCGCTCTGACAATAGACCGATCAATCCAGTTTGATTTGGTAGACATAGTCTGCTCACAATATCGAGTTCAGCAGGATTCAGGGTTACTCTTCTCAATGTTCCTCGGAGGGTCAGATCGAGATCAGGCAAAAGCTATCACTAGGGATGGAAGCGGTAACCTCTACATCACTGGACTGACTTCGTCTCTTGATTTTCCTGTTCTTAATGAGTTAATGGCCCTCCAGGGGGACCAAGATGTCTTCGTCACCAAGATCAATCAGAGCGGCGGTCTAGTGTATTCAACCTACATTGGAGGCAGCTCTGCCACTGTCGGCATAATTGCACGGGATGAAGGAGCCGACATCGCTGTCGATGTCGACGGGAACGCATACGTAACTGGGAACACCAGATCAGATGACTTCCCGACTGTGAATGCGTGGGACCCAGATCTCACTAGCGGCGAGTATGCCGATGATGAAGGGGACGCATTCCTGTTGAAATTGAATTCGACTGGGAATGGAATAATCTATTCAACATACTTCGGAGGAGGATCAGGGGATCAGGGGACTTCGGTTGTGGTGGACAATGTCGGAAACGCCTACATGTCTGGCTCCACGAGGTCAGATTCTTTCCCATTGATGAATCCGATTTATGACTCGAATGCCGGAATGCATGATGGGTTCATCATGTGTCTCTCCGCGGCGGGTGACAGTCTCCTGTTCAGCACATTTCTGGGCGGCACGGGAATGGACGCTGTGGACGATCTTGCTCTTGACTCATCTGGAAACTTGATTGCTACTGGATACACCGGCGGAGGTCTTTCTATCATAGGTCAGCTATTCACCACTCATGCAGGAGGGAGTGATGCATTTGTAGTGAAGATTGACTCTTCTTGGCAGGTAGTTTACTCAACCTATCTCGGCGGAGATGGAAACGATCGAGGTGAATCAGTATGTGTTGACGACGTCGGGAACGTTTACGTCACCGGGTGGACAGAGTCAGCCAACTTCCCTATTGAGAACGAGGTTCACGAAACTGGTACGTACGATGGAGCAGCGGATTGCTTTGTAACAATAATCTCTGAGACTGGATCCTCACTTCTCCTTAGTACCCTCTTTGGTGGTTCAGGATCAGATATTGGGACAAGCATTTCTGTAGATGTCAGAGGTAACGTATTCATTGCAGGCGAAACGGCGTCCACGGACTTCCCGACATCGTTTCCGACCGAATACGAACAGTACAGCGGGGGCACGGATGCTTTCATTCTGAAGATGAATCTCAATTACATTCTGTACTCTACTTACGTAGGGGGATCCGACCGTGATGTTGCTGAGTCGATAGCTGTAGATTCCTATAACAACACGTACATTTGCGGATATACGAGATCAGCCGACTTCCCGGGTCCAGGACTGACAGATTATGTGGATGGGTTCGATGGATTCGTTTTCGGAATTCACTTGGTGGACAGTCCTATCCGACCTCCCACTGATCCGTCACCCAGACCAAGTATGGAGGACATGGTTCTGATTGTTGGTGCAACATCCTCTGTAGTAGTCATGGCAGTGGTTGTCCTCTTCATCAGGAAGCTCAACCAGGATAGGACCCAGATGGCAATGGATGCAGCAATGGACCGAATTGCAGATCCGGACTGGAATTATCCCGGAGAAAGCCCTGATGGCGCTGAACCCATTGGTCCTGAACCAGACTGGAACTATCCCGGAGAAAGCCCTGATGGCGCTGAACCCATTGGTCCTGAACCGGACTGGAACTATCCTGGAGA
>CP070761.1:3058795-3065393 GCA_020348985.1 Candidatus Thorarchaeota archaeon
GGAGATGCCATCAACATTGTTGGTGCAAATGTTGTTCGCCACTGTGTTGTTTTCTCCACTGAGGGAGATGCCATCAACATTGTTGGTGCAAATGTTGTTGGCCACTGTGTTCTTCTCTCCACCGAGGAAGATGCCCCATTCGGTGTTGTTACTGCAGATGTTGTTCGTCACGGTGTTGCTTTCCCCACCAAGGGAGATGCCATCAACACTGTTGGTGCAGGTGTTGTTGACCACGGTGTTGGTATTTGAGTAATAGAGGTTGATGCCAGATTCGATGTTGCTGTTACAGATGTTATCGGACACAGTGTTGGACCTTGCACTCTCGAGGTGGATGCCATCACTGTTGCTGGTGCAATTGCTGTTCGCCACGGTGTTGGAATCTCCACGCAGGGAGATGCCATAGTAGTTGTTGTTGCAGATGTTGTTCGCCACGGTGTTGGAATCTCCAACGAGGGAGATGCCATTTTCGTTGCTGGTGCAAGTGTTGTTCGCCACGGTGTTGGAATCTGATTCATAGAGACCGATGCCATCGTAATTGTTGCTGCAGGTGTTGTTGACCACAGTGCTATTATCTGAGTATTCGAGCAAGATGCCCCAATTATTGTTGTTGCAGGTGTTATTCGCCACGGTGTTGCAATTTGATTCTCCTATGACTATATCAAGGCTGATGCCGTAGATTCCGAGGTCGATGCCGCACGCGTTGTTGGTGCAGGTGTTGTTGGCCACGGTGTTGGAACCCGAGTCAACGAGGCGAATGCCGTAAATGTTGCTGGTGCAGGTGTTGCTAACTAGCTCACCGTTTGTGACATTCTCAAGGAGGATTCCACCTCCCACCCAATCTCCAACCCCTGTGACATTGCAGTTGCTTATGGTGAAGCTGACTCGCGTGTTGCTGATGCTTATGCACCACAGTTGGCCAAGGTCGATGTCCAACCCGTCAATTATGTACGGATTCTCAGGAGAACCATCACCAGGCCACCCCTCTAACAGAGCTGCGTCACGGAAGTTGGCATCCCCATCAATCGCTATGGGACTATGAGGGGTGCCTGTAGCATGCATTTTCTGTTTGTCAGGTTCTGAAACCACTGTTGGTGACTGAGCAGCTATCCCTCCAAGGTCTGCTAGAGGCGTCAAGGCAAACAAGAACATGAGCAACGTCAGCAACAAGAAACTGCTACTGACTCTAGCAGGCATATGCGTTCTCTCCTTTCCTACTTGTGTTGAAATGTAAGAAGTCGATGTGTTCCTTGAGATCAACCTGAGAACTCTTTGAGATGTGTCATGGTGATGAGTACACTACAGACTTGGCTATTATCATGACTTTGACATAAGTTTGCCGAGAATCGTCATGGGTCGTGGAATCTCGGACCTGAGTACTTGCCATACCGCCAAGAGAAACAGATGTAGTTTCATACTTAGAATTGCGAGAGAGGCATTTCCTCTCTCGCCGTGCGATTTTTCAGATTCCACAATATACTGATTAGCTGTTTTAGCAAACATAGAGTGGGCGGATAACAAGTCAGGCGAAAGAACAGTGTCAGGGAGAAGAGCATTCGCGTATGTTGTGGCCGCGATGATTTCGGTTTCTTTGACTATAGGGTCCGCGATGATTGCCGCGGGTCAAGAAGATACACGCATTACGGAGACTCTCTATTCTGAAGACGTATGGTACTTCACTTTGATTGACATGGGGGATGGGAATTACTGGGAGGAGCGCTTCAACATCACAATAATACCACAAGTATCTCAGATTCGAATCACTCTACAGGTCAATTCAACTGGTGGTTGCGACGTGCGAATCTTGGACTCGGCTGATGACATAACCTGTTCAATCAATGATGAGGATTTGTGGAATGGAGTAGATTTCGGCATCTATTCCTCAACATGGACCGATATTCGTCCAGGGAACTACAGTGTATCCATCTTGTGGCATCAGCGGCTTTCAGGACATCTAGCAATCTTGGTGCGGGGGAAAGTTGATTCAAGCGTTCTCTACTTGAGCTTGACAAATCTAGTCATAGGATTTGCAGCCGTTGCGATTGTGGCATTATTCATAGTCTTTGAGATACGCGGAAAGCGACATGCTGGTTTATCGGTTGGATAGTGATTCTGAAATCATTTCGTCATGGGCAGGGAAATCTACGGACCCGACTTCTTGCCCTACAGACAGAAGCGTCAGATGGAGAAATAGGAACTACCGTGGGAGAGGTTCTAAGCCCTCTCATACTCTTTCTTGGACTGTCTCTCTTGTATCAGTTTGCGAATATCGCGTGGGTCAAGAGTATATCCAAACGTGTCAAACAGCTCTTCGCCAATTCGTCCGTAGGATGTGCCCTTCTCTCTGAGGTTAGCCATGAATTCGACTTCGGCAACAGGATATCCCATTGTTAGTCTGGAAGACGAATAGTCACTCTAGGAATTCTACCAACACGGTGCCTTCATGGCTTGAGAGTGTGCTCTTGGTCACGTCCACTCCTTTGTCTGTCACTATTCTCAACTTGCTCTTAGCGTCGTGGTCTTCGAATGGCCAGTTGTCGCGTAGAGCTTGTTCGAAAGTTGTTTCCGGCGTGCCGGAGATGAGATGCTCCTTTACTACTCCTGCAATCTTGACAACTCGATTGATTATACCTGCATAACCCTTTAGGCTGCCTCTTCTCACAGTCAAACACCTCCACTCTGCGGACAGAGCTAGCTGTGTATTCGGTTGATACATATACGGTGTCGTACGGTAATAGATTTGCTGCATGGTGCATTTGGTCTTAGTCAGCTCATCGCTCATTAGACACGTAATCTATGCCTGGAAGACTTAAACAAAGAGTGGGATGAGAAGGGATCATAACCTTTAGCAATTGTCATGGTTCGTGAGATCTTCGGGCCTGACTACTTGCCATATCGTCAAGAGAAGCAGATGTAGTTTGGGTTTCGAAACCGAGAGAGGGTCGTCCTCTCTCACTCTTCTTTGCTACAGACATATTGATTAGAAACCAACAACAACTAGAGTTTCAATGGTCGATGTTCAGAGAGCTGTCGAATTCGTAAGAAAAGAATGTGATGTGATACTGCAAGGGCGTCTGGAATCGATTCTTGAGAAAAGGAAGCCCGACAGGACCGTTCTCGACACGATTGAGAGCATGAGGAAGTCTGACGGCGGTTTTGCTTTCTGGGACCAAGATATTAGCTGCATAACATCAACTCTGAATGTTGTGGGATGGCTTGATGACCTTTCCTTGAGTGAAGAAGCCGTTGTCAGCAAGACCTTTGATTTTCTCCTGCGCCATCAGCAGAAGGATGGAGGCTGGGATGAAATAGAGAAAGTAAGCATTTTCAATCCCCCGCCATTCATGGTTCCCGGAGAAATGAACACTCGAATATGGCTGACTGCATGCTGTGCCCATTGGTTCATTCGTTTTGACCGAGCGAAGTCCCTTGGGGCAAAAACTCATCCTACAGAGTTTCTGACACAACATCTGAGCCCTTCTGGGCTAATCAAGGGATATCTCTATGCTAGTTGGGATTCACTTGTCATGTTCCACTACAATCCAGGCCCCGAATCCGATGCTTTTACCAGTCTACTGAGGGCCACTAGGGAGAACTTTGATTCAGAAAGACATGATGGAGCGGACTTGGCATGGCTGTTACGCTGCCTGAGAGATGTCGGTCTCGGCACCAAAGACGAGCTCGTAGTGCGAGTTCTTAATGCTCTCGAGAAGAATCAGGATGAGAACGGTAGTTGGATATCAGCTGATGGAGCAGAATTCTCAGGGATGACCACTGTCGATGCCATTAGGGTATTGAATGATTTTGGGAGAATCAAATAGTCTTCAGGATTAACTTGATTGGGGTGATATCTTAGACACTAAGTACAATCTCCTTTCCTTACTCAGTGAGAGTAAGCTCTATGAAAACCGTGCCTGAATGAGTGTAACGCCACATAACCTGATTTGGAGTTCCAGTTGTAAGGGAAACGTTTCCAGACCAACCACCACTACTGTCGAAAGAACCAAACCAGACCCATTCAATATGCAAATGATCTTCGAAGAGTCTCGTAGCGATGTGTTCTTCATTTGGTCTCCAAGAAGGAACATCTTGCGGAAATAAGGACTCTATGACAGACCAAGAGCCTAATGGAAGAATGCATCCAGAGATAGCCGAGCAGAGTATAGTTTCAATCTCTTGCATAAGATAAGTGCCATTGACAAAGGTGCAGTTGATCTTTGTTTCAAGCAATATCCGATCCAGAAATTTACTGCTATCGATTGGACCTACAAGGGGTGGCAGATTTGTGACTCGAGCTAGAATGATGGTACCATTGAGGTTTAGTATTTCCCTGACCTCTAAGGGAGATAAAGCACCAAGGGAACTGTTCCCCCAAGATTCGAACTCAAACTGGAATGTGTCATCGATTTCAACATGCCAGTTGAAGTCGTCCAATGCAACAAATTGCAAGGATACGAGAAGGCCGACTGAAACAACGCAGATTACGCCAAATACTGCTCCAACTTTGTAGACACGCTTCATTTCAATTCCACAGTGGTTCTCGTAGATGAATTGACTTGGATCCCCTTATGTTGTTCGCTCCTCATACGAGATCTGTCATGGGTCGTGAGAGCTTCTTGCCTGAGTACTTGCCCTACAGACAAGAGAAAAGATGTGATTCTCAATCAGATACGAGAGAGGCTTGTCTTCTCACTCGCAATTCAGAATCTTTCAATGTATCTGTTGACAAATTCTTGCCACACCGTGGACACTCATGAAGGGTATCCTATTGTCTGTGCGAAGAGGATTCGCTGATTAGGACGCAGATTGAATTCGGCTTTGATACTATCTTTGTCGCAATTATGGAACCATGTAGCTAATCCCTCTGAAGCGGCAAAGAGATTGATGTTCTGAGCAATGAATCCGGTATCTGTGTAGTAATACGATTTTTGGACTTCGGGGTCACCGATCCTAGGGTCAGGCTGATTAGGTCCAAGGTCATAACGCAAAAGATCTACGACATAGAAAATGTTCACCGGCGTATCTCTTGTGAGCTTGGATGCATTACCTTGGCCAGACATCATGCTAAAGTCCCCTGCTAAAATGGGTGTCAGCTGATGAGAGATTGCCTCATACAAGTATAGACCATCCTTCAATGCAACGTACAGGTCGATTTCTTGTGAATTGCTTGCTGAGGGAGCTGTCCGTCCCGGCTTGTTAAAGGATGCCTTCTCACGATTGACTCCAAAGGCGGCCCAGAGGAGGTTTGAGAGAACCTGTATTGGAATCTCTCTCGGACCAATATTCCGGCTAGTCTGCCTGAGTTGTAGGGCTTCCAGTAGAGTTTTGCCACCTATTCTCACAGGTTCTGGTAAGACAATTGGATCCATTGGCCACACCTATTCCGAATCTAAATCCCATTTCTGATAGGAAGCATCGATACCATCACCTACGACTTCTATGTCATCAATCTCGCCCATGCCGGCCTCATGGAGCCATCGAACATGGTCAATAGTATAGGGATCGATGCCAATGCATCTTGCCGCTGTTGCATCTGCAGCTACTGGATCGACACTGGCTATGATTGTGTCCATCTTCACTGGTGTGCCACTCCATGGACCGCGACCAGACTTGCCGTAGAAACCATCGATAACACTGAGAGTGGGTGGTAGAGTCTTACAGATATCATAGATGAAGTTATTCGTTCCAAGTTTGTGGATGGAGTATTTGCTACGTGTAGTGAGCATGCCGAACATATTCTTCAATCCCATAGTGATTGTTGTATGATGCAACGTCTTCATTGAAGGTAGTGTGATGATAGCTGATTCTACAGCGATTCGGGCTACTTTGAACTTCTCTATTGCACGAGGGTTCTCTACCTCTAACTCGACCTTATCATCAAGCTTCCCCATGTTGATGTACTCAGAACCTAATCGATCAATCACATCCATCATACCTGTCTCAATGATTGCTTCGTCTGGTGATGTTATTCCGCCTTCTGTCTCAACTACTAGGGCTTTCTTGTCAAGTCCCATGACCTTCATTAACACGGCCTCTAGTACTACGGGATCGGTTGTTATCCCGGTCTCGAAGGTGTGACTTGTGATTAGATTTGGTTTCACTAAGACGGTCTCATATGGTTCAAGAGCTTTCTCGAACGGTATAGATTCCATTGCTCTAAATACGGGTTCAACACCACGTTCCCCCTTTACAACAGCGACTAGTGACACAGCTCTATTTGCAGAATGTCAGATATTTAAATCTAAGAATGGCGAAATGTTCATTGAGAAATCCTAGTCTGTTAGTTAAGTACACAGTCTAAGGATACTGTAATCATCATGGGTCGTGAGATCTTCGGAGCTGAGTATCTGCCCTACCGTCAAGAGAAACAGAAGTAGTATTCAGAGTTGATGAGAGAGGTGCTTCCTCTCTCCGCTGCTTATTCTTTCAGCCAGGAGACACCTTCTTGAGAACTAATACTCTCTTCGAGTCCTCAAGAGTGTATTCTGAGAAGTCATCTCCACCATAGTCCTCTACAATCTCAAAGCCAGCTACCTTCACAAGGAGTTCAGCTTCCCTAGGTAGAATCAGTGACGCAGCAACCTTAGTTTCCACACGTTCA
>CP070761.1:3065493-3157242 GCA_020348985.1 Candidatus Thorarchaeota archaeon
GATGTTGAATGGAAGCTACGTTCCTACTGGAGTCATTCTTTTCACAATTGAGGGCGTACCCCAGACAATGTCTTGGGCTTCTGATCACTGGGACTTGACAATCCAAGGTGCGTCCCTTGGGTTAGGAACACATCACTGTATTGTTAATACGTCAGCATATGGGTACATTTCTCAGCAATATGAATTCGACATTACCGTCAACCCGATACCCACATCGATTTCCATTACAGGTGACGAATGGCTGTACGTCAATGATACGGTCTCGCTTCAGGTAGAATTCACTGACAGCCGGGGAACGGGCACGACGGAAATCGATGCCGACACAGCAGGCATCACGTGGGCATTGGCCAGCGGGTACACATGGGTCCGTGCATCTGAAGGAGTCTATACACTAACTTTGAGTAGCACGGCCCTCCACGTAGGAACATATCAGGTTAGCGTACAATTGGGCAAACTAGGGCATGTAAGCTCGCTCGTGAATCTAGACATCGATGTAAGACCTGTTCCCACCGAGCTAGTTCATCTGGCATCCATATCACAATACCAGAATGAATCTGTCACAATCTCAGTCGAATTTAGCGACACACACCATTCGGAGACTGTGTACTGGGCAGATGTTAATCTCGAACTTGATGGTACAAACTACACCATGGTCTACGATGCAATAACTGAATCCTATGAAACCTCGATCTGGCTCAACCATTTGGTCTTCATCGAAGACAGGTACACAGTCACGCTTTACGCAAATGCCACAGACACTGCATCCGCTCAAAGCAGTATGCAGCTGACAATCAATCCGAAGACCAATTACAACCTCACTGTTGTGGTCCCTGTTAGTGTGATTGAGGGAACCGGGCTGGCGGTCACCGTTCGAATGACTGAACAAGGTGAACCAGTATATGGTCAAACTGTAATAGTCTTTGCAGAATTCGAGAACGGTAATGGAGATAGACTGGAGAGCAGAAGTCCAGTCACCAACCAAGCTGGTGAAGCTCAAGCCAACTTTGATGTTCCGACTGGCGTTACTAGGGTAACCGTTTGGGCTGTTTTCCAGGGAAGTGAGTCTGAGTGGGCGGCTGTGTCTTTGCACGGCAATGTTCAAGTCATGGGCGGCCTTGCAGCAATCCTCGTCTTGATGACAAGACCAGAACTGTTGATTGGCCTTGTGACAGTCATTGGAGCAGTTACAGCAAGATCCTTCTACGTGAGAAGGATAAAGCCGAAGAAGCGGGCCCAGTTCGCTTCACTTGAGAACCAACTTGACGTCTTCAAGAATCTTGAGTCAATGCAGCATTTCATGGCTGTGTACGGTGATCGCGGAACTTGCGTGATTTATCATCCCTTTGGAGAAGTAAGAATCCAGCCGGATCTGGTCAGCGGTTTCATTTCAGCCATCACTAGTGTCTATGGAGAGATAACGGGAGATGGGGTACAAGGCACTCTAGAGGAGATTCACTACCACGGACTGAGGTTGAACAGCTACAGTGGACAGTACATTATTGGAATCTTGATCTTGGAAGAGGAAATAAGGCCAGAATTGCGTGAAGGGCTACGCAGATTCGTCGAGAGTTTCGAGGCGAAGTATCATCGCGAATTGGACGGTTGGGTTGGCGTAGTGGACACCTTCGATGAAGCTTGGATTCTCAAATCACTCTACGAGTCTATGAACTATGTATGGCATCTTCCATACAGACTAGACCCGAGAAAGAAAGCCAAGGGAACTTTCAAGAGAACTGCTACTTTCTTGGCATCGCGGGCAGATGAGAATGGAGAATTCCATATCTCAGACGTTCTTCAAGCTGTGGCGGAAATTGCAGGTAGGACAGAACCTGAGGCATTGGAGCATATGCTCAAGATGAGAGAAAGAGGACTCATTGTGCCGCTTGACATCCCCACATTCTTGCATAGAGAGGGATGCAGTCTGTTCGGAGGGACTGAGTTCACTCCGATGGATGATTTTGCACACGAAGACTCGGGAATCTACACAGTAGGAGAAGCTGTTGAAGAACTGATCATCGAAGAACCCGAATCAGAGCCAGAACCAGAGCTTGAAGAGGTCGAAGAGATCCCCGAGCCCTTCGAAGAAGCTGAGGAGCCAGAGGCGCCCGTCGAACCAGCTGAAGCTGAAATCGAAGAAGTAGAGCCAGCTGCCCATGAGGCGCCAAGTGAGGTCGTAGAAGAAATCAAGGAACCGGCTGAAGTGCCCGAAGAGGTTCCAGAGGAAAAGCCCCCAGACCCTCTGGAAGAGTTCGTGTCTGATGTCGAGGAGCTCCTCAAGGACGACAAGAAGAAGCCCAAGAAACCCCCGAAAGAGAAGCCAGCAGACCCATTGGAAGAGTTCGTATCTGACGTCGAGGAGCTCCTTAAGGACGACAAGAAGAATAAACGCAAGAAGAAATAATGGTCTCCACCGATTCACAGTCGTGTAGACTGAATAAGACTTATCTGTTCCACAAACTGCCCCCCTCCCATGTGCGCAGCACTCAACAACAACTGGAATATCGAGAACTACTTCATTGTGGACAGCAGAGTCCTCACTGTTGAAGTCTCGATTCCACTTGTCCAATTCCTCTATATCAAGATTGATGATATGAAAGAGGCATGGGTAGGAGTGCTACGTGAGTTCGTGACGGTCCAACCTGGACTCGATGTTTCTTGGACGATGGAACCAAGAAGTGATGATGCACTTGTAACGATCCGGATTGCTAAGACGGGGGAACTTGAGGAGTTTACGCCCGATGAAGCCCACGGCGCAATAACAGCAGTTGACTCACTTTTTGACTAGGATGGGCAGGCCAAGTCCACGAAATGGCTTCCTTGAGTTCTAACATCATTAGGAAACACGAAGAACGTTCATATCTGGCTAGCGGTTCTTCCACTCAAGGGGCCTATTGCAAATGAGACGAGCCGATAAAGTATTGATTGGGGCAATGATTGCAATCTTCATCTATTGGATAGCAGCGATTTCAATACCAGATATATCAAGCCCATTCACAGCGCTGTATGAATGGCTGACTACAGTTTCGGAAGATATCGGGTATCCAGGAACTTTGATTGGCTCCTTTCTTGGGAATGCAACTATCGTCATACCTTTTCCTTTCGTCATCATAATCTTCGTACAAGGAAGTATACTTGATCCCACAATTGTGGGCATCATTGCTGGCATCGGTGCATTGGCTGGCGAAATGACCGGTTATGTCGTAGGATACGGCGGAGGGCAGTTCATCAAGGAAGAGTCTACAAACGGTTTTCGCAGATTCGCAGAGATGCACCCAAGGGCACTTCCACTTCTGATCTTCATTCTGGGACTCACACCGTTACCAGACGATCCGCTCATTGTACCACTTGGGGCGGCGAAATACCCATGGTACAAAATAGCCATTCCCAGCCTTTGTGGAAAGATGCTCATGCTCATTGGAGTTGCGTGGGCTGGATTCTTTGGAATGGAAATAGTAGCAGACTTACTCGGCGGAGGAAATCCCGAAAGCTTCACATCAAAGACAATTGAGATTATAGTTCTGGCACTTGTGGTCCTGGCACTGTATGCACTCGTTCGCATTGATTGGTCAAGAATGACTGGCGGAAGATTCAGCGTCCCGTCAGAACCGGGACAAATCGATTAGTCCGAGTCTGGTTCATTGGAGCTCCCAAATCCATCGAAGAATCTCCGTCCAGATTCACTCAAAGACATCAATCCTCCACTGATCAGACCGGCAATTGCAAACAAATCCAATGGACCAGGAAGCGTAATCATTCCGACGTCGTTCATCTCTGCAAGAAGCTTGAGAAGATGCCCTGCTCGGTAGAATGTCAGAAGCCCAACACATTTTGCTAGGGCCCTCTTGAGCCCCTCCACAAAGGCGTCCTTGGGATTCTCAATCTCCTGCATTGCACGCTCAATTTCCAAAAATGCACAGCAGATTGTCTGCGACTCTTCGTCGGGATTCTCAAGGAAGTGTCCCGGCGCTTCAAGCTGAAATGGATCGCGCATGAATTTCTCAATCTTGAATCGTGCATTATCGGATGGAATAGTCCACCATGATTCAAGGTGTTGATCAGTCAATGGTTTGACTGCTAGCCCTTGATCTCGCTCTGGAATCGGAAGATTCCCTGTTGGCAGGAATGAATGCCACCCTGGTACTGTCAGTAAGCCAGGCCCAGGATCCCCTGGGGGAGCAAGGTCGATTCTTCTTGTACAGTAGTGGACAAGGTCATAGATCGCATATCGCGAGTCAGGTCGAACGTAAACGAAAATGGGTTCATAGTCCCCTTCATGAACTGGGACTGCTTGATAGTCCCATATGTAGAGATACTGAAGGCATATGAAGTCCGAATCACTGGGATGACAGACAACCCTACCGAAGACATCCACGAACTCGGTCTCTTCAAGAGCCTGAACTGTGTCTTGTGGCAATACGGATTGAAGAGTGGTGGCCAGAACAGAATCGGCAGACAGAACTCCGCCCGTTGGTGGAAGGTGTTTCTGAAGAAGCCCCTCATCAAAACTCGCAGTCAAATCACCGTCTACCTGGTCGAATGTCATCCTGCTGGGGTGAACCTCAAGATGAAGCCGGTCCTTGAATGCTTTCTCGACCATTAGAATTCACTATTCCGAGAGAGTTGGATCAGGTTGATGGTCTTTTACATTGAAGTTTAGACCGGTCTAAATGACAGATATGTTCTGCCAGAGGATCCTTTCTCGTATTCCAGCCGTAGCGGAATGCTCAGCTTGATTTCTTCTGGTTTGAGTGGATCAAAACCAACTAAACGAGCGCTAACACGTGTGCCCTCCTCAAGCTCAACAATCGCGACGATGTATGGTGCCTCGTCCTGGAATTCTTCAGGAGCAACATGGATCACCGTAAATGAAACGAGATTCCCCTTCCCGCTCACTCGGGCCCACTCCATTTCGTTCCCTCCGCATGAGTAGCAAGAGCCAGTTGGAATAGCCTTAATCGTGCCGCAGCCTACACACTTGTATGCCTGAAAGTCGCCTTCTTCGATATTCTGCTTGTATTGCTCGATAGTTGGCTTCTCACTCATGCGTCAGCCCTCCTCATTATGTTGACAACACAAGTAGCACCTGTTCCTCCGAAGTTGTGCACTATTCCAGTTTCGTTTTTGTCGACTTGGTTTGGTCCGGCGTCTCCCATAAGTTCCTTGTACACCACAACGGCTTGCTTGACACCCGTTGCTCCGACGGGATGGCCAACAGCCTTTAGTCCGCCCATCGGATTGATTGGTTTGTCGCCGTCCCTCGCTGTGATTCCGTCCTTGACAGCTGCCGCTCCTTGACCTGGTTCGAAGAATCCTAGGTCCTCGCTTGCTATTATCTCAGCAATAGTGAAACAGTCATGAACCACTGCGAAGTCCATGTCTTTTGGACCGAGTCCGGCCATATCATAAGCGCGTCGGCCAGCACTTACAGTGGCCTCAAAGGAAGTGAGTTCTCCTCTATCTGAGAGATTCATTGAGGCAGAAGCTTGACCAGTTCCAACGACTTTGATCGGCAGATCTGTATACTCCTTCGCCTTCTCTGTTGAGGTCAGTACCATTGCTGCAGCCCCATCTGAGATTGGGGAACAGTCAAAGAGTTTCAACGGCCAAGCGACATAGCGGGGGGTCATTGCTTTCTCCAAGGACACAGGTTTCTGGAACTGGGCAAGAGGATTGGTTGAGGCGTTATCGTGAGCTTTCACAGCAACTCTGGCCATGTCCTCTTCCGTCGTGCCATACTTCTCCATGTGTGCAACAGCTGCAATAGCGAATACACCGGGGAATGTTAGACCGAGGCTTGATTCGAATTCGTCATCCGCTGCTGCTGCAAGTGCTTCCGTGACACGATTTGTGGAAACAGATGTCATCTTCTCAGCACCAGCAACCAATACTGTGTCATAGAATCCTGATTCGATAGCCATTATTGCGGCTCTCAGCGCTGTAGCGCCTGATGCACATGCCGCCTCGTGGCGTGTCGCTGGTAGTCCTTTCAACCCCGCGTAATCCAGCAGAAGCGGCGCTGTATGGCCCTGATGTATAAGCATCTCAGGAATGAATGTGCCAATGAAAGCCGCCTGTATATCCTTCTTGTCAATACCAGCTCCAACTGTTGCCTTGTCAACGGCTTCCGTGAACATCTCTCTAAGAGTGACTCCGTCCAGCTTCCCGAACTTCGTCTGAGCTCCACTAACGATGCAAGTGTTCTTCAATGGCAAGATGATGTCCTCAATTCGTTCCTGTCACGCCGAACGCAAGACAGCCACTATAAAAACTGTACTGGAAAGTACCCAAGCAATAATTGAAGCAATTCCGTGCGTTCCTCATCACCCTTTTATTTTGACAAGTCAATGACTAGACCGTGAATAATGGATGATTCTGCCATTGATGCTTGGTTATCTTATTTCGAAAGCCAAGAGGCCCTTTGCTCCATCTGTATTTCTAGCGGCAGTCATTGGGACATTGGTCGGATTTGCCTCAGGTGTTGGATTAGTGCCTCTTCTATTTCCGTTTTATGTGCAACCGATAGCAGCAACTGGACTTCCTGAATTCAGAACGCTGGTTGTGTACGTGTTCCCTGGACTCGAGATTTACCGAGAAGTAGTGAATATCTTTGAATTCATATTCCGAGCTTCAATCACAGTTACTTTAGCTTTCATCGCGGTGAGTGTCATAGGATCCGTCATAGGCTACATCCTTGGAAAACCGAGATCATAGTAAATCCCGACGTCTCCGCTCTATAAAGCCAATAGAACTCAACTCCGAAGGAGTTTAAAGAGAGTCTTATGACCAAAGGGCCGAGTTGACAAGTCATGGATTTCTCGTTGTCTGATAAGGAACAGAAGATGTGGGAAAGGTCGAAGGCATTCACCTATGAACACATCACGCCACGAGCACACGAGCTGGAGAAACGCGACGAGTTTCCGAAAGAAGTAGTCCAGAAAGCCTACGAAGCAGGTCTGATGAATCTACATATCCCGACCGAAGCAGGCGGTCCAGGCCTTTCTCTTGTTACAGAAACTCTGGTATCCGAAGCCACGGGATACGGCTGTGCAGGAATAGCAACGTCGGTCATGTGTAACAACCTTGCGTTTGCCCCTCTCGTCATCAGTGCTACAACCGAGCAACTGAAAGAGTACGTGGAGCCACTGATTACGGGCAAAGAAGCGAAATTCGGTGCTTTCTGTTTGACCGAGAGGACGGCCGGTTCTGACGCTGCAGCTGTAGCAACGAAGGCGGAGCGTGATGGCGATGAATATTTGATCAACGGAGTGAAGTGTTTCATCACAAATGCACCCCAAGCTTCATTGTTCACAGTGTTTGCGTCTACTCAGCCAGAGCTCAAGCACAAAGGACTCTCAGTCTTCATGGTACCGAAGTCTCGAGCCGTCAAGATAGGCTTGATTGAGAAGAAGGTTGGACAGCTCAACTCCGTTCAAAGTGAAGTCATCTTCGAAGATGTGCGAGTGCCAAGGAATTGCCTTGTTGGCAAGGAAGGAGAAGGCTTCAAGATTGCGATGATGACTCTTGATAAGACCAGAGCTGGAATCGCCGCGATTGCTACTGGTGTGGCTCAACGTGCTGTAGACGAGGCTGGTAAATTCGCGAGTGTGCGCCACCAATTCGGTCAGCCGATTGGAAGATTTCAGGGCATCAGCTTCAAACTTGCAGAAATGGGTGCAAGAACTTTCGCAGCTCGATGGATGACAAGATACAGCGCGTGGTTGGCAGATAATGACCTTCCAAACTCGAAGGACTCTTCCATGGCTAAGTTCTTTGCCGCAGATGCGGCAATGCAAAATGCCATTGAGGCGGTACAGATCATGGGAGGATACGGCTACATCAAAGAATATCCAGCAGAGAAGCTTATGCGTGACGCGAAGCTCTTACAGATCTATGAGGGTACAAATGAGGTGCAGAGAGTGGTAGCCGGTAATGCAGTAATCAAAGAGAGTGTCAATCTTGACACGGGCTTCCATGTCAAGTACGACGGCCGCGACGCTCCGCTGATGTAGAGCAATGTGATTAGGTGCCGGGGATTGCCCGGCATTATCACCCATTCTTGTTGACATTGATACTCAGAACCTGGCAGTAACCAACGTCAGCTACTTAAGCGACTCAACATGTCGCATAGCTGTCAAAGCGGGAGTGAATCCACTTTGGAAGATAATGAGACAATCAAGACGATAAAGGAGCGCCGCGCGATTCGTGACTATGATACGGAACGTGACGTATCTGACGAGCTCATTCACAGGATAATCGAAGCGGGCACATATGCTCCAAGTGCCGAGAATCAACAGCCTTGGCGCATCATAGTGGTCCGTGACAAAGAGGTTCAGGAATTCATTGGACAGATTGCAGTTGACCGGACGGTACTCTTGTTTGGACGTGCGACACCGCGTGAAGAGCTCGAACGACGTTTGGGATACATCCGTTCCAAGGTGAGTCTAGAAAGGACAATTGACATTCTGATCAGTGGTGAGCGATTCGAGTACATCAAGGGGAAGAAGGAGACATTTGGCGCACCGGTCCTATTGGTCCTAGCTATCGACCAGACTCATGTAGGCAACTCACAAGAGACTCTACGAGGCACGGGGGGCGTCTATGGATGGTCTTCACCAAGACACGGAGTTATTGCTGGATCGATGATGATGCAGAACATGACACTTGCCGCAGCCTCACTTGGGCTAGGGAGTTGCGTTTCTTCAGTGCAGTTGGACCACTTCGATGACGTAGGTGAGATCTCAAAGAGATTAGGAATCCCATTCCCACATTGGACCCCGATACTCTGTTTGACTGTCGGATACGCAAAGCACGAAAGAACATTGGGGCCTCCTCGACAGGCGCCTGAAGAGGTGACATTCCTCAATCAATGGGGAGAACCGTTCAGTCCAAAGGAGGGCGGAAAGTGACAGGATTGGAATTGCTCCAGAGAGGTTTCGTGTCTTTCTTTGACGGACTATGGTGGGGACTTAGAGATACTGTTGGCGCCTTGTCCATGAACGAGGGGTACTCAAGAGGTTTCAGACAGATGGGAATCGAAACCGCAGAGAGAGTTGGTGGTTCGGGACCCAAAGAAGCCGCAAATATAGCCTGTGACTTGCTCAAGGCTATTGGCTTGGACGCACAACAGAATGGTACTGAGATTCTAATTTCGTCATGTCCTTTGTGGGATCGCATCCTTGAGCGTGGCCTTGAGTATTCCCTTCACATTGAGGAGATTTGCTGGATTCCCATGCTTGAGGGCATTGCGGAGAAGACTGGAACGAAGGCATTCAAAGATCAATCACTGAGACTTGCCTACGTAGAAAAGGCAGGGGTTGAATACAAGAAGAAGAAGGCCGAAACTGCGAGGGAGAAGGGCTTCATCACCGATGACGATTACAATGCTCAGATTGCATCACTAGACGAAAAGTACAAACAAATAGAGGAGAAGGGGCATTACCGATTCGAATGACAAAGGCCGAGTGCCGCTCCTACCTCCACTGTAGGTGAGAGTAACATGGAATCATTGGAAAAGGCTGGTCTAGCGGTCAACTACAACAAAGTTGAGAGTACTAGACCCAAGAGCCTGCCTGATAGAGTCTTCATCTGGGATGAAACGCTTCGTGATGGAGAACAGACTCCTGGCGTAGCGTTGACAACAGATGAGAAGATCGAGATTGCTAAGATGCTTGACGAAGTTGGCTCTGCTGTCGTCACTGTTGGTTTTCCCGCAGTCAGCGAAGACGAGAAACGATCTGTCGCTGCAATTGCAGCTGAGGGCCTGCAGAAAGCAGTAATTGCGGCTCCGGCTCGTGCAGTCATCTCGGATATTGAAAGCTGCATCGATGCTGGCGTCAAGGAAGTGCCAGTCTTCATTGCAACCTCTGATTTTCGTCTCAAGTATCAGCTTAGGATGACCCGAGACCAGATGCTTGAAAGGCTTCAGGAGTGCGTGGAATTCGGGAAGGAACACGGACTTCGAATTCACTACATTGCAGAAGACTCAACAAGGAGTGACATGGACTTCTTGTGTAGAGCCTACAGGTCAGCAATTGACGCTGGAGCAGACACGATTTGTGTAGCAGACACTGTTGGCTTTGCCAGACCCGAAGTTATGAGGCACATAATGCGTGAGATCAAGTCAAACCTTTGGAAGAAGAGCAAATACAAGGTACCCATTGCAGTACACTGCCACGATGACTTTGGATTGGCAAACGCGAACACTTTGGTCGCAGTTGAGGAAGGCGTCACCTATCCACATGTTTGCGTAAACGGATATGGAGAGCGTGCAGGGAATGCTGCTTTTGAAGAAGTGGTTATGTCGCTCGATCAGCTGTACGGAGTGGATACCGGAATAGATACTGAAAGAATATTCAGATTGTCTACACTTGTAGAGAAGCACTTTGTCGTACCGCTTCCACTTCACAAGGCAATATCGGGTGACAATGCTTTCACTCATTCAAGTGGGATTCATTCACACGGTCAGTTGACCCATTCAATGACCTACGAGCCAATCAGTCCAGGGATTGTGGGTCGTAGGAGAGAATTCCATCTAGGCAAGTTCGTTGGTAGACACTTCGTGGAATACATGTTGAAGATGGGGGGTGTTAAGGCCACGACAGAGCAGGCAAAGGCAATAGCCGAACAAGTCAAGAAATCGCATGAAGAGCAGAAGAAAAGCCAGTCTCGGGATTCCTTTGATCAGATAAAGAAAGACTTGCGATCGCTAAGGACAGGTGTCTCTGAGAGGGAATTCTGGGCCATAGTATTCGACATTGTGACCTGATAGACTGGTCTGGTAGCCTTCAGCTCGTGACTAGCTTTCCTGCGAGTCTCCGTCTAAGGAGAACCCCGATGTCCATTGCCACAACTCCACCAAGGAATGCGATACCAAATGCTCCGAGGACAATGATGTCAGTCAACCATTGATTGAACAGGAACCAGTATACTAGCTCCACAATCAAGAAGACAGTTGCTGCCGCGAGAGAGACGTGGATCCCTTCCCTGAACACGCTCGTGTACTTATTGGCCGATTTGGTGATATCATCAAGTCTGTCCTGATATTCAGTGAGTTCGACTGAGACGAAGCGTCCAACTGCCAGTTGCTCGGTCGTGAAGGCTTCGAATCCATCAATATTGATGTGCTTCTCATCACCAAAGATGAAGGTTCCACGAACGTATCTGAGAGCTGCTCCTCCGCTGAGAAGCGCAAGAACTGCTATCACAATGAAGAATACGAAGATTTGCCAGAAGGCAAAACCAGCAACAATCACCGCTATGACTACAATCAAGCACAGAAGGTCAGATATTGCTCCTGCCGATTCAGCGCCGCCTTGGAACAGCAAACCAAGTCTACGCAAAGCATTCACACTGACCCATGTCTGGTAGATGTGAGCTTCCTCTGGACTGACAAGATGCTTCTCTAGCGATGGCTGAACGTCCTGCATCCTGCCACCATAGACGACAATCTTGGCAGTTTCTATGGGCTCGTCACTAACAGAGCTCGTTGTTGGTTCTGCTTCAGAAGTAGTGTCTGTGGCATCTTCCATATTTCCATCCTCCCAATTCGATGGATAACCAGCCATTTGTTATAACACTTGTCGTGGCTCGAGGCACTGATAGACAAACGACCGAACCGCTTTTGTCTGGTGAAGCTCTCACATTCCGCTATGAAAGACCTCTTCGGTCAGATCATGAGAGATGCTTACGAGGGCAGAGATTCAACTCACATTCTTGAGCGAGACGACGGATATTCTCACGATTCTTCGGGTGCACAGTACGTGGCTTCATTCGATGAGTGGAATCCCCATGAGAAGCTCGCCATAGCACGAGCTAAAGGCAGGGTTTTGGACGTCGGATGCGGAGCTGGTCGTGTTGCTCTGTATTTGATAGAGCTAGGCCATGAGGTGATAGGCATCGACGTATCTCCTGGAGCTCTTGAGGTCTGCAAGGAGAGGGGCTTTGGCAGTGTACATCTAATGTCTGCCGAAACTATTGACTTTCCTGACGAAACTTTTGATACAGTGGTGCTCTACGGCAATAACTTCGGCTTTTTGGGGTTTCCAAATCGTGTCATAGACATGCTGAAACAACTCCATCGTGTAGCAAAGCGAGACGGGATTGTCTTAGCTGCAACACGAAATCCATTGATGACAGAGAAACCAGAGCATCTCGCACTCCATGCCAGGAATCGTGCTCAAGGAAGACCGCCAGGTCTCATTAGAATCAGAATGAAGTATGAGGGCCAGATTGGTGATTGGTTTGATCTATTGTCTGTCACAGAAGAAGAAATGGCTGAACTTGGTGGGAAAGCTGGATGGAAGCTCAGCGAGATAATAAGAAGCGACACGGAGCAGCCAGAGCTGTACGTGGGCCTTCTGATAAAGGAATGAATCAAGATGACAGTATATGCATTTGGAGAGTACACACCTGAGATTGCTGAGACGGCGTATATCCATCCTCAAGCCTCGGTAATTGGGGACGTGAAGATCGGTGAGAGAGTCTTTGTGGCCCCGATGGCATCAATCAGAGGAGACAGAGGTAGAATAGAGATTGGGGACGAATCAAACATCCAAGATGGCGCCGTGATACACTCCGAGAGTGGTATCGTGACTTGGATAGGTCGACGTGTCAACATAGGCCACAATGCTTCTATTCACTCTGAGCGGATTGAAGATTTTGGAGCGGTTGGAATGGGCGCCGTTCTGATGGTTGGTTCTGTTGTGGCAGAAGGAGCCCTCATTGCGAATTCTGCGCTCCTGCACCCTAAGACAAGGACTGAACCGTACAGCATCTATGCGGGCGTACCAGCCAAGCTGATGCGGAAATACGGCAAGGACGATTCTGCGCGCGCCGTCATAGACGAATACCTTGACCACTATGTTGAGTTCGCCTTAAGCTACGCCAAGAAACTGAGAAGAATATCTGACTAGGATACTCTTTGAAGATCAGACAACGGTTTGCGCCTCTACCCAAGAGGTTATCTAGGTCAAAGTAACTATAGTTAATTGTGAGCAAGATGATGGAACAAGCGTTCGTAGGAAAGGTCATTTCTACACAGATTGGCACGTTCGGTAACAAGAAGTTCAAGTATGGATATATTACAGTCGACGTTTCTGGGAAGGCGATCAAAGTCAAGATTGACCGCGAGACTATATGCGAAACAATTCAACCCGGAGACCTAGTTATAGTTGAAGCTGAAGCTCTGGGTGAGACCGCGATTCTTGTAGCGAAATCAATTCGCATCCAACATCCTGCTGAGGATAGAAAACCCGTCGTCGAAGCTTCCAGTTAGCTCAACGATTTCCCTGGTTCAAGCAAGAATCGAGGCTAGCAATCCCAATCAGAGTCGACAGTAAGACACATTATGTCATTTCCAACCGTACGTCTCCTACGAAACTACTAGCTCGGAGTGTAGGCGAATGGCTGAGAAGAAGCTACGCTATCATTGTACAGCATGTGGAACCCCCAACGATCTAGACCTGGAAATCCCGATTGCACCCGAACTCAAGCAGTTTGAGATAAACTGCTCAAATTGCCAAGATTTGACTCATGTGCTCATGACAAGATGTCCGAAATGCCAGAATTCTACACAATATCTTCACAGCGACTTGGATTTCACACAAGAGATTCTCACGCTTTCTGGAACCTATGTGGATTTGATAAAGGGGATCAAGAGCAGCCTGTCTGAATACGTAAAGGAGTTCAAAGTGCCAGTACCGAAAAGATGGACGGTTCAGCTGACTTGCTCGTGCGGAGAAGAATATCCCGCATATATTCCACTCCCAAGCGCAGAGGACTAGGAAGATTTGGGAAGACATGAAGGCTAGAATCGGGGACAGAATCAAAGCGAAGGTGGCATCTAGACTAATGACCAAAATGTCTCGCGATGAAAGAATCGTCAGAGTACTCTTGGGTGCCAAACGAGAGGACATACCTGAACGTCTTCTCCTTGTTTCAACGAGTTTCATTTTGGACAGAGCCAAGTCTCTAATCTCGAAGACAAAGGTAGTTGGAAGAGTCACAACCGGAGAATTCGGCCACAGTAGAATCGGAATTGTCGATATTGGAATGGGTACTCCATCGGCAGCAATGATGATGGAGGCTGTCGTGAGAACTGATGCGGAGGTTTTACTCAGGGCTGACTTTTGTGGAGGTCTCGAAGAGGACCATTCAGTAGGGGACGCGTTCATAGCCGAAAAGGCAATCGTCGGAGACGGATCGGGCGCTACCTACTTCGGTGCAGAGGCCGTGGTTGGGGCTCACGAAGGCTTGACTGAATACATCAAGGATATCCTAGGAGAGATGAAATTGACTCAACATGCGGGGACTATTTGGACAACTGATATTCTGATGAAACAGACAAAGGAATTGCTTTCAGAATGGGTCCAGAAAGGTGCTTCTGCTGTGGACATGGAAAGCACGGCAATTCTTGGAATTGCAGAAGTTGAAGGTGTACCGGCGGCATCCCTCAACTGCATTTCAGATCTGCCATTGCATGGTCGGGGTCCATTTGACTCGGATACAGTTGATCCAAACCTGCTTACTGGAACAGATCGAATCATCCAGGCAGGCCTCAAGTCTTTGATTTCGTGGGATTCTAGCTCAGCGTAATCTCGTATTCTAGATGCACCGGACATTTCACGGAGTTGCCGATAAGGCAGTATTTGTGTGCCCTCTCAGCCGCTTTTTTCATTCGCTTCTTATCGGTCTCGGTTGACACTCTGATTCGTGCAAACATGCTGATCTGGTCAAATTCCCATCCAAACTCGCCTCTTGCTAGTGTTCCGTTGGCAGTAACGCGAAAGTCGATGAACTCGGCATGAAACCGTTTTGCCACTCCTGGAAGAGTCACCCCATAGCATGATACAACTGATGCGAGAAAGAGATCTTCTGGAGAAATCATACCCTCTGGGCTTTCGTCCCAGAAATCGGGAGGAGTGGCAATCTCCAGCTTCTCTTTTCCTTCGATCTCTATTGTGACTATCTTGTCCTTTACCCATTTGCTTTCGAGTTCGTAGCGATGTTCCTTAGTCATAGTGTGGGCCTCGGTGTTTTTCGCGCTCTGAGTTGGATGAAAACGAAGGTTGAATCTTCCGCAAGGGGAAATTGGGAAGGCAGATGCGCGCCTTTACGCTGCAGATTCATGAATTGAGATGGTGACCCTTATTAGGAAGTGTAAGCATTCTCAAAGCGGTGGTCAGGTGGCTAGCAGGGCTTCTATATTCTGTAACATGCCCTCATAACTCCCCCCCTCCTACCAGTTGCCCTGGTGGTACTGACCACCAACTTCTGAGGGATCTACGATCTGCTGTAGGGTGAATCTAATCCTTTGATTTTGACTTCAGTTGTCTTAGAGCCTCTTTGATGTCTTCTTCGTCTATCTGAGCCTCTTCAACTTCAACTGCCTCAACAGTGTCAGCGAGACCGCTTGCAGCAGCAGGGCTGTGTCGAACTGCTCTTTTTGTGACACCTTTTCCTCTCAGTTTCGAAGCAATCTCCGCAAGTTTTCCAGGTGAAACCTCTACATCATCCGGCAGGTCTTCCATGCTCGCGCCGAGTTCCTCGAGAATCGACTGTTGAATTCCAATCTTGTCAATCTCCTCCATTGCGATTCCGGTGATTAGACCCACCAGCAAATCCGCCTTCTCCAGGGGGAAGAAGTTTCCTTTCGAGTTCTCAGCGATCTTCTTGTAGGCATCGATTGCGCTCTTGTATCTATTGATTTGCGGAGTGCAGCCGACTGTGTGGATTACTACCCCGATGTCAAAAGCTCTCTGAGACTCTTCTTCCCAATTGTGGCCGTCAGGACATCCATCAGGAAAGTTGTCTCCCGAAGGTTCCACGCCGTGTGGAGGCGCGTCGCCAATTAGGATGACAACCTTGGCCGACTCGTTCAAGAACTCCATTCTGTTTGCAACGTGCAATGCATCGCAGACCGCTTCTGGACCATCGCCTCCACCATGTGCTACCATCTCCTTCACGTAACCTTCTATACTCGAGGTGTCAGGTGAGAGCTCGTACTTCTTTGTCACAAAGCTCTCATCTTCAGGAGGATGATCACGGTAGGAAACGAGACCGACTCTGAGCCTGTGAACGAGCTCCTCTTTCTTGATTGTGCGGATTATCTCCAGTATCTTGACCTTGACAGCATTGATGTAAGGGCCCATGCTGCCAGTATTGTCGACCACAAAAACGATGTCCAGTTGTCCCAGCTTTTCAGACATTGCAATCGTTAGAAGGCTGACTTTTGGGGCATATTAGTTTAAGCTATTCAGACTGTATGCTCGTGCATACCGCAAGCTAGCCTTGGTTCCTTATCAGATACTGGATGTTTCCATCAATTATGTCAGGTCTTGAAATTGATCCGTGACCCGGGAGTACCCATTCTATGTCTAGCTCTTTCAGTCGCTCTAAGTTCTTGATCCAAGTCGTGACGCTGACGGAATCTAGGCGAATGTATGGATCCATTCCCTCCAAGATTGCATCACCTGCGAATAGCACCTTGGATCTTGGGTGATAAACTGCAATATCTCCTGGAGTATGTCCTGGAATGGACAGGATCTGGAGTTCGTCTCCAAGATTGAGAGTAGTGTCTTCGGTGAGTGTCCGCTCTGGTCTAGTCAGTATCGCATCTCCGAGAACATCAATTGGGTCGTACTTCTCTTTGACTCTAATGGCGATGTCGTTCTTTGAGAGATCGCGTTCGGCGTGTAGGATATTCGCAGTGTGTTCATGGGCAATCACAGTCGCTCCGTGTTTCTTGATCTCATTCATTCCAAAACAGTGATCTGTATCCTTGTGGGTGAGGATGAGAAACAAGTCCTCTGTACCCCTCATCTTGTCCCCAGCGAAGTTCCAGAGAAACTCTCCCGAGAATGCCGACATTCCGGAGTCAATGAAGATGATTGACTCTTTTGTTTGGATGATACCTGCATTGACTCCGATATCCGCAAAGAAGTGAACTAGTCTATTTACTGCAAATACGCCGTCTGCAATCTCTTTTGTTTGAGGGTTCCCCACACCTGGATGAGCCATGTCTTCTGGACCTGTTTTTTCACATCTTAAGTTATCTCTCTGCGCGAGAAGCCCGCAGTGACCAGCTTCTGGTTGATTGGAGGGTTGTTGGCAAATACAGGCAGAAATAAAGCACCAACAAGCTGAGACTACCAAATCAACCAGACGTGGCCAGAGGAGTCGGAGAGTGTGGAAACTAGGCAATGGATAGCCACTGTTCTTTGTTGTTTCTTGATAATGGTCTCATGGAAGCCAGCTGAATGTGCACAGCAAGACTCAACTGATAGACCGAAAATCGTCTTTGACTATTCTCATGGTCAGCCGGAAAGAGACCGCGACATTCATGAGCCAGTTGACAACAACCTTGCCGGCAATTTAACAGCTCTTGGTTATGAAGTAGTCTTCGCGTGGGGAGGGTTGAACTCGAGCGTTCTCTCTGATGCGGCGGGCATGATGTTTGCGTACATCTGGGGAGACAGCAACGGCTACACTGACAACGAGATTGATGCCATTGTTAACTGGTACAATGAAGGTCATCGATTCGTCTGGGTTGGGGGCAACGGCGACTATGACGAATTCATATGTAGGATGTGGGCGAATTCGACTCGTATTCTGGAGTCCATTGGGTCTCACATCTACCTTGAACCGACAGAATGTAACGATCCAATACTCAATTGTGGGGCTGACTACCGAATGATTGCGAATGTGACCAGTACGGACCCATTCATAGCTGATTGCGTTCGGAATGTTGAGACTGCTTACTTCCATGGTCCTACGATTGTGTACGGGAGTGACAGCACGAATAGCAGCCATCTGGAAGGCCCTGTTCCCTTGGAGAACAACTCTATTCCAAATGTGTATCCTCTGGTGTTCTACAGTCCATCAGCACGGATAATCGACATGACAAGATCAATGATGCCAGTAGTCCATGAAGATGGTCAAGAGGGTTCGTTTGTCGCTGCTGCAATAGAAATAGCAGCAGGAGTGACTGGAACGAATGTCTTGGTGGTATCTGGGGCCAGTCCATATGGGGATCGGTCGATGTGCTCTGAGAGTTACTACGGAGTCTCTCATGATGGATACCTCTTTGTGAGACAGACTGTTGATTTTGGAATGCAGTTGGCCCTGACTGAAGTGCAGAACTATACGGTCCACATTATCATCATTGGCGGGGCGATTGTCACAATAGTGGTTCTCATCTACATTATCAGGAGAAGCGATATTCTGTCCGGATGAACAGATTCCACAGACTTCGAGTCATTGTTAGGCTAGACTTTTTAGAGGGACTAAGGAATTTCCACGAGCCGCTTACGGACCATGAAATGGAGATTTGTTGATGGAAGTATTCAGCCAGCCTTCAGACAGAGACCTGGCATTGATTCACGCATTGTTTGCAGTCATAGCGGCTGTAACTCTACTTGCACCAATACCTATGGTAATGGGCGATCGCATTCTTGCCCTTGTTATTGTCTATAGCATTCTCATCCTCTATGGAGCAATTCAGAGAGGCTACCGAGAATGGATCGACATATGGCTCTTTTCGATTATTCTTAGCATGCTAATGATAATGCCAGATTGGTTCCTTGTCGCGCAGCTCAATGTACTCACATTTCCTGTTGATGGCACCCCCATGATTGGACCTATTCCTCTGTATATGGGCGGTTTGTGGGCAATACCGTTCTTCATCATAATATACCTCGGAAATCGAATTGAAGAGTGGGTCGGAGGGATTCTAGTCAATGTTATTGTGGCTCTCATTGCATTGATCATTTTCGGCATTGCCGAAGCCACACTCTGGGCACTACCATCTTGGCAGGCTCAGAACGTCTTCATGATTGGTCATGTCGCCGTCTACATTCTGTTCCCCGAAATGATATTGGGTTTGGCGGTCTTCGTCACCTATGCTCAGGTAAGAGAGCGACAGATTTGGAGAAAGATACACTGGGCCTTTCTGACAATGCTCGTCTATATGGGCAGCATTTCGTTCTTCTACTTCTTGATAGAAAGAATCATCCTCCAGGCTTAGGCCATTGTGTCAATCCACGGCTTGCTGTCAACTTACAATCATGGCTGTGATACCTCACCAGCAATTCAAAAAAGGGGGATTATCATATGCTGAGAGGGGAAGGGAAAGATGGACTACCCTAAGGGACTTCTTCTGCCGGACATCGAAAAGGCAGTTTCTGTCATTACTGATTTCATCAAGGAGTACTTCGAATCTGCTGGAGCAGAGAAGGCCGTTATTGGCCTAAGTGGAGGAGTAGATTCGGCCCTTGCAGCTTGGCTCACATGTCGAGCAATCGATTCCAAATCAGTTCTTGGTATCATGATACCTGTTGATGCATCAGCAGATGTTGAAAATATTGCAGACGCTCAGAACATGGCAGACGGACTTAGAGTCGGATACGAGATATTCGAGCTGAAGAACGTGATTCAGGCCTTCGAACCACTTGGTCTTGAAGGAATCTGCCTCGGGAATCTAACTGCGAGAATGAGAATGGCAACGTTATACGGAAGGGCCAATCAAATCGGCGGATTGGTCATCGGCACTGGTAACAAGAGCGAGATTATGACTGGATACTTCACAAAACACGGAGATGGAGCAGTTGACCTTCTCCCTTTAGGAGACATGTACAAGACCAATGTCTATCAATTGGCCGCCCATGCCGGAATCCCAAGCAAGATAATCGGAAAAGCCCCATCTGCTGGATTGCTGCCTGGGCAGACAGATGAGGGCGAGTTGGGCATTATGTATCAGGAATTGGATTCGATTCTGTTTCTTCTCTATGAGAAAAAAATGAAGAAGGATCAGATTGTCAAGAGCGGCTACTCAGCGGATTCAGTGGACAGGGTCCAAAGACTTGTGAGTGCATCACAACACAAGAGAGACCCCACTCCAAAACCGTCCACTTGGAAGAAGCAGTGAAGGAAACGGTCCACCAAAGCAAACACTAATCATACCCCGAACCCACCAGGCATTGGGTTCACATTTTGAGGACGGTTATTCCGATTCTGCTGATTCTTGTGTTGTCACTAGTGCCTTCGGCCAATTTCGCAAACCCTCCACAACCCAACCATGAAAGTTCATTGACTTCAGCTTCGACAGTCTATGCGACCGATCTTGCTGAAGAAATCTACAATCTAGTCTGTGAAGACTCTTTCAAGCAGTTCATAATCAAGGTATCCGAGAACGGTACGAGAGAATACGAGACAGCAGAGAATGTCTACGCGAAGTTTTGGATCATGAGTCAACTCGAGAATGTCTCAGATGGTGCCATTGAAGTCACAGAATTTGGAGAACACGACTCGGTCTTGGGACGCCTTCCGGGCACTCTTGGGTCAGACGGCCCTGTTGTTATGGTGGGCGGTCACTATGACACGGTAGATGCACCTGGTGCAAACGATGACGGCACTGGCATCGCAGCTGCACTGGAGTTGGCCCGGATCTTATCGAACTACACATGGCCACTTGACATATACTTTTGCTTCTGGAATGCTGAGGAAATTGGACTTCACGGCTCTTGGGAGACTGCAGAGATGTTCGCGGAAGAGGAGAGGGACATTCTTGTCTACTTCAATATTGACATGCTTCTCGTTCAGGATCCAAGTGCTCCCACTGACGAGAGAATCTGGATGGTATACGACAACCATCCTGGAGCTCTGTTTCAGGATTCACAGTATTGGGCGGAGTTGACGCGAGTTATGAACAACAACTTTGACCAGCCTATAATCCTGCCACTCCCGGGTACTGAATTCCAGTTCTATGGACAGTCAGACCACTATCCATTCCATGCCACAGGCTACAGGAGTTCACTTTTCGCCTTTGAGAGCGGAATTAGTATAGATAGTGCGTTCCACTCACACAACGATACATGGGACAACCCTCTTTACAACTACACCATAGCAACAAGCACGGTCTCAAGTATTGGAGCGAGTATAGCGTACACTTTGAGCAGAACGATGGGTCAGCAGACAGTCTCAAAGTACAATTTCAATCTGATCCCTGGATCCACCAAGGAACTGTACATTGAGATTTCCATTGATACCGAACTAACTGTAGAGGGGAGTTGGTCAGGAGCAGACGGTCTCGAGTTCGCGCTGAGAAGGCCGTCCGGAGTAGCTCTTACCTATAACTCGACGTCTCTTTCTGAGGGGGTGAACGAAACGGTCCTCACGGGTAACACCTCAAATCTGGGACTTCATGTTCTCGAGATTGAGAACACAGGATCAGGCAACGTTGGTATCGAAGTCACGCTGTCACATGATACTGACATAGAAGGAAACGGCGTTCCAGACTGCTCCGAACCATGGTATAACGATTTCAATGTCGATTCGGATCTTGATGGGATTTCTGACGGACATGAAGAGCTAATGGGGGATGATCGGTACGGGGACAATCCAGATATTGATGGAGATGGGCTGTCCAACTTAGACGAAATCAATGTCTACGGAACAGATCATCTAAGCAGTGACACCGACACTGATGGCATGCCCGATGGTTGGGAGGTGGTGAACGGACTGGATCCATTGTCAGCTGGCGACCGGTTCGCAGATCCTGATGAAGATGGACTGTCGAACTTAGATGAGTTCTGGGTCGGAACTGATCCTCACAACAACGATTCCGATTCTGACACTATGCCTGACGGATGGGAAATTGAAAATGACCTTGATCCTACCGTAGATGATTCGTTTCTCGACTCTGATGGAGATGGGCTCCTCAATAGTCTTGAGTATGCCTACGGTCTGAATCCAATGGTGGCTGATTGGATTGATCCGATTATTCCAATCTCACTTGGAGGAGCATCGGTTGTCTTCATAGTTCTCGTTGTCATCTATGTTAGGAGAAAAGGAACTGCGTAGCGTATTTATCTGATTCTCAGCCGCGGTGGTCACGAGTCCGGGATTCTTTCAGTGACTCCGCTGGCCTCAAGATCTAGCTTGACAGTTGTGTAATATCAGCTCACAGATCCCTCGAAGTGGCTTCCAATCCTACGATTGATTTCTTGGCGTAGCTGCGTGAACTCCATCTCGTTTGTTCCTACAGAATTTCGAGTATTGCAGAATTGATTACGTCACATTTGCCCTTCTCGATGATTGCCCCTGCTTGCATCGTCAAGTGCTTTGTCAGCATCTTGTCAGAAAATCGAATGCTCTCCGTGAGACTCCTATCACCTTGTTGCTGCCGAAGCAGAATTATTCTTTGCCTAGAGGCAGGAGGTGGGATTGCGTCAATGTAACTATGTTTTTCAGTGGTTCGTATGAAACGTTATCCTGTTCTGACATGTATTGCGATTCGTCTTTGAAGAAAGGAGCCGTCCAGATATGAAGACCAAGGTTGTGCTTCTGGCTTTGCTGATAACACTGGCAATGCCTCTATTGACGACTCGATTCGCTGAGATTGACAAGCAAAGCAACTTCACACTGTTCTCCGAGGTTCACCTCTCAAGCACCTCTTACTCAAATGACATCGTGAGGACAATATACAACAGCGTTTCTGAGACATCATACAGAGGGTTGGTCAGGGAGTTTGCGGAGATTGGCCCGAAACCCTTTGGCAGTCAAGCAAATGAGAATACCATCAACTGGATTATCTCAAAACTCGATGATCTATCAAGTGGCAAGATTGAATCAGAGATAGTAGGATCATATCGATCCGTGCTCGGGAGGCTTCCAGGAGACCTAGGCGAACAAGGTCCTTGCATGATTGTTGGGGGACATTTGGATACAGTAGAAGTTGCCCCGGGAGCAAATGATGATGGATCTGGTGTAGCAACCGCACTGGAATTGGCTCGAGTATTCTCACAGCACTCGTGGCCATTGGACATCTACTTCGGTTTCTGGAATGCAGAAGAAGATGGTCTTCTTGGTTCCTATCAGGTTGCCGATGAGGTCACAGAGCGTGATCTCGATGTGCTGGTTGTCTTCAACCTAGATATGATACTGAATACGGATGATTCGATCGGCAGCGATCAGAGAGTGTACATGGGCTACAATGATGATGCACCCAGATTCCACGATTCACAGTTTTGGGCGGAACTCTCTCGTGTCATGAATAGCAATTATGGAGACCCAGTTGTTCGCCCAACGCAGTCCAGTGATATTTCCCACTGGGCATTCAGCGACCACTATGCATTCCTCATGAGGGGTTTTGACAATGTTGTGTACGCGAGTCAAGCAAAGTCTGACGATTCTTACTGGCATACTCCGCAAGACGATTGGGACAATAGCGCGTATGACTACGAGACTGCCACTGGGGTTGTCGCCAGTATGGGTGCAGCGATGGCTTACGCGACCAATCTTGCACTTGGTCAAAGAACCATTGAGAAGCAGTCATTCTCTATTGATGCTGGAACCACCGGAACTTATTTTGTAGAAATGAGCTACGTGTCGAACATCACTGTGAGCTTTGATTCCAGCCTCGCAGATGACATAGGATTGACCGCAAACGGACCTGGCAGCAGTTCACTAACGATAGAGCTGCTGAATGACTATTCGGCTCCAGATACTGTCACGTTCAACGTAACAACCGAATACCTTGGACTTCACAGTTTACATTTCGAGAATCTCTTAGGTGAGACAATTTCGTTTGATGTCTTCGTTGATTACGACACAGACATTAGAGGTGATGGTGTGGCTGACAGCACTGAGTTTTGGTACAACCCCCATCAACTCGATAGTGACAATGATGGAATCTCAGATGCGGATGAGCTCTCAATGGGAACAGACCCATACAGCAACGATACTGATCTAGATGGGCTCCATGATTACCTTGAGCTTCACACTTACGACACAAGCCCGTTAAACAATGATACAGATTTCGATTCAATGCCTGATGGCTATGAAATCCAGTTCAATCTGAATCCGAATCGTGATGACGCCGATGAAGACGCCGACCGGGATGGACTAACGAATGTTGAGGAATACTTGCTGGGAACTCACCCGAGGTCCGACGATACCGAAAAAGACGGTATGAGTGATGGATGGGAAGTTGAGCACGGTCTCAATCCTTTCGTGAATGATGCAGCGCTCGACTTGGATGGCGATGGTATGTTGAATCTACAGGAGTTTCTGAGTCGTAGAGATCCGAATGCTGATGACTTCGTTCGGACCGTACAAGACCCAGATGCTGTCGAGTGGGTAGTGCTATCAGCTTTGGCAGTCTCGCCGTTATGTCTCATTCTTGTCCTGATACGACGATTGCGGTCTCGCTAGCCAACTTGAGACAATGCACTATGCTCATATTGTGGTCTTCCTTCCAACCTCGCTTGGTTGTACCTAGGAAGTGTTTTAGAATGCGAAAGATCGAAGTCAGAAGTGCATTAGGGGCCAAGAGTAAGGCCCACTACTCGGCTGCTGTTGTGCACGAGAACCTCGTCTATGTGTCAGGTCAGCTTCCGGTTGACATGGATACAGGAAGTCTGCCGGAAGGGAAAATCGATGAACAGACCAGACAGGCTCTTTCGAATTTATCAAGGATTCTGGAAGCATCAGGTAGCTCCTTGGATAAGGTACTGAGGACAACTGCCTATATCTCGGACGTATCTCACTGGGGTGACGTAGACAAAGTGTATGCGGAAGTCTTCAATCAACACAAGCCTGCAAGAACGGTTGTTCCAGTAAGCAATCTCCACTATGGGGCACTAATCGAGATAGATGCAGTAGCGTACATCTAGATGGTCTAGATTGCCCAAGTGCAAATTCGCGAAACTCCGTGTTCAAGAAAGGGACCTTCTGACTGAGGATTCCGGAAGAAAGCTAAAGGTCGACTTGGCGAAGAATGATAATCACTCACTCAGTCGCCACCTTGAATCACAATGAGATGTTCCACGAGATTGCATGGACTACTTCGGAGCATTAGGCCGATCCTTGTTCTCCTACTCTTTATCTTTCCCGCGCTCCTTATCATGCAGGATATCGATGTAGAAGCTCATATTGAGCGAACGCAGAACGGCTCTGAATCCTCGCCCAGCAGCATTGCAAGAGACTATTGGCCTACGAATGGCTGGCGAAACTCGACACCCGAAGAACGAGGAATGGACTCTTCTAAACTGGAAGAAATGCTTGGCCGAATAGAGCAGGAGGATTGGAGCGTCAGCTTCATCATCGTGATAAAAGACGGGTATCTGGTGTTTGAGCACTTCTTCCATCGGCTATATCGGCCCCTTGGTAAAATTGACTTGTTCTCTTCAACCAGAAGCGTGACAGCTGCCGTATTTGGCATCGCGGTGGAACAGGGATACATCAATAATCTGAGTCAATCGGTTCTTGATTTCTTTCCTGACAGAACAATCGATAACATGAACTCGTGGAAGGAGAGCATTACGCTTGAGAATCTCCTTACAATGACGTCTGGTTTTGGGTGGGACGAATGGACAACAGTGTACGGCAGTTCTGACAACTCGTATACACAAATGAGAATCTCACGAGATTGGACACAATACATTCTCGATCTTCCGATGGATACCGAGCCTGGAACAGCATGGAACTTCTGTGGCGGCGACTCGCAATTGCTAACGGCAATTATCGAAAATGTGACGGACAGCAGGGCTTCAGACTTTGCTGAAGAACACCTATTTACACCGATGAATATTACAGACTTCAGATGGTTGACTGGTGCAGGGGGTGTCACAAACGGAGCTGGCGGATTGCAGATGACCCCTCATGACATGGCAAAGTATGGCTTCCTTTACCTGAACAACGGTACATGGGACGGAAACCAGATCATTCCCGAAGAATGGGTTCAAAGATCGCTCGAGCCTCAAGTCGAAATCACAGAGGAAGGAAGCTATGGAGTTGACAGTCACTATGGGTATCACTGGTGGATGCATGATTCAAGCGGAGTCTGCTTTACACATCGACTAATCGCCGGGAGAAACATCTTCATTGATCCAGAACATGACATCGTTGTAGTCATGGCGTGCTCAACGCCTCAGGATTACTATCCTCAAGAAGACCTCCTCTATGAGTACATCCTCGGTTCATTGATCGAGGGAGTGCCGCTAACCCTGCCTCTTGAGTTGCTTATAGTGGTTGGAGGCGTGGCCGCTGTTGTGGTTGTGCTCTTCGGAGTCCGAGTTAAAAGAGGTTAGTTTCGAGTAGATTTGCATGAATTGCAAACTGTCCTAGCGAGAGAGCTCTCAAAGCTTTACAGCAACCGTACAGCCCGTTCCGATTGGCAGAATCGTGCTTTGAACAGGCATCTTTAGGAGCATCTCATTGAAGTCGTGTATCTTGGAAAGAGAATCGGACCATTTCTCTTTCGGACTTCTCACTGGGAACAAAGTGTTGTCCACAAGGAAGAGTCCTCCCTTCCTTAGAACACGGATGCAGTCGTCAAGCATTACAGGGTAGAGTGGTTTCGCAGAATCCTGAAAAACAATATCAAAGGTTTCGTCTTCAAAGTCCTTGATTGTCTCTGATGCATCACCGACTATGATATCGATAACATCTGAGACGCCTTCTCTACTGAAAATGTTCTTCGTTATTTCGGCCCAAGATGAATCAATCTCGAGTGTCGTGATTCTCCCTCCGTAAGTCCTTGCTGCAAGGGCCATTGAAGTCGTGGAGAAACCAATACTTGTTCCAATCTCGAGAATTCTCTTGGGTCGTACAAGATGTATCAATGTCTTAAACAGGCGAGCGGCCTCATCTGTAATGGGAGATCCAAAGTCATTCCGACTCACTCTTGCAACATAATCGAGCCTCTTCGGGTCATCTTGTTCTTCGTAGATTCTCTCAATGTACTCCATCGCTTTCTTGTACTCGACTGACATTCTCAGTTCACCCAGCCTTGGATGGGAGACAATTCAGACTATGTCCTCAGTTTCGTAGGAAATAACAAAGGTCTTTGGGTGCCTCAACGTCAAGTGAATACCCCAAAGGGGACCTTTGGCGTATGAAGTGACTTGCTACTCTCCACCTGCCGCGGCGATTGGCGAAAGATGAATCAAAAGCTGTCCCGATAGGTAGGTGATTCCGACTGCAAAGCTGTCAAGGAAATCAGAGCTGGCGAAAGTTCTCACACCTATTACCCAATCTGAGAAGAAGAAGAGCAAGAATCCCGCTACAATCGCTATCTTGAACAGAATCTGAAAGTCGTCGAACCATTTTGTGATCGCAAAGGCGATAACAGTTGCAAACAGCAGCCCATAACAGATTACAGCTATGCTCATTTCAATTTGTGTCGGATTGAAGACTGTGAAGTAGAACAAACCAGTCACTGCAATGAAACACATGATTAGGATGACAAGGTTCACTAGTAGCAGACGTGGCTGATCAGGTGCTTCAGTAGGCGACTCAGATCTAGGTCTCAGAAGAAGAGGAGATCTTGTCCTGAGCGCTAGTATGTAGAACAAATGCCCAATGGTGAAGAAGATTATGCCGTTGATGAGTGTGTCTGAAGTTATGTAGAAGAGGCCGGCCATTAGGAAGTCACCAACCGAGCTGAAGACCATAGCAGAAAAAAGGAACAGAACATAGAGGAACCACTTGGCGTCTCCTTTGAGATAGTTGTATAGGAGGTTTAGAAACGCTATTCCCACAAGGGCAAGAGATGCTGTAAGAAACGCCACCTGATCATTAGCGCCTCTTGTGATGTAGGTCCATGTGTAGATGCCAGTTATCCCCAGCATCAGAAGAATAGCAATAAGACGGGCATATCCGATTATCCGGGCTATCGAGCTCTCTGACAACCTAATCACTCCTTTCGGGTATAGGCATGTTCAGGAGTGTCACGCCTATCTAAATCTCTTGGCGCTAGAATGATTCACAAAGAGGAAAGAGGAGTTGACGGCATTTCAACCATCAACCCCAGCAAGACAGTCCTACTTCATCGATTTGACCCAATCGTATACAGGTGCACAAAGCTCCTTCATTCGCTCCTTCTCTGGGTTCATTGGACTTGGTTCCCAACCGTCATCAGGCTCAAACCACCAGTCAGTCACTGTACCCCGGCGGTCCTCTTTTGGTGCCCAAACTACCTTGACAGGCATTCCAAATTCAGCATTCCAAGGATCAATGCCTCGCAGTTCATTTGCAATAGCTGTCTTGCAGCCATCAACGACGACATAAGCTAACACGAACGGGAGTCTCTTGAGAGACGACTTCCCACTCCATCCAGCTATAGTAAAGGTATGAACAATTCCTTCTCCCTTGAGCTTGATCCACTCCGACTTTGCCAGATTGCATTCCACATCCCAGCAGTTCACTCGGGGCGGGAAGAACTTGTCACCACAGTTCGGACACTGAGTTGCCCAGAATTCGCCATCAAGAAAGCCTTTGCCCATCTTGGATATTTCAGCTAGTTTCCAATAGTAAAGTTGGTCGTAGTGAAGATAGACTTTGAATTGCTCCTCGTCAGCATCCCAATCATACCCAGCGAAGTGAAATCCGATTTCTTTGACATCCCCGCGGAAATCGTCTTTGTGGCTGTCTGAGAACTTGACCTCATCGGGTATCCTATGCATTCGCTTGTCATCACCCATTCTCTATGGCCTCCTCAAAATGAAGTTCGAAATACTAGTCCCAGTTCCTGCATGACTGTTGACTAGACCGGTCTGCGCGTCCGGCACATAGGTTCGTGCACTCAGATGTTTCTTTGGAGTCATATCAGTTAGGTGGTAGTAGGTTTCGATTGCAGACATGAGCCCTGTCGCACCTACTGGATGTCCGTAGCCCATAAGACCCCCACCAGGATTGGCAGGCAAATCTCCACCGCCATCACTTTCTAGGAAAGTTCTCTTTTCACGAATGAACTCCTTGATGTTGTCCTTGTCACACCAGTGGAGAGCTTTGTATATCTGAGTCTCGGAGCTACTGAATGCATCGTGAATTTCTGCGACGTCTATCTCCTTCACTGCTCTTTTGTACTCGATACCAGCCATGTCATATGCATCCTCGCCAGATTTCCTACACGCAGCAAACTCGGTCATGTCTGGATATCCTTCGCCGTAGAGCTTTGTCCATCCAGGGAAGTGCAATCTGTCTCCAGCTCTGATGGTGCAGCTGCTTAATCCTGCTCCGTCTATGACCACGTACCTACCATCTGCATGCTTCTTGGCCCACTCTTCAGAGGTGACCAATGTGAAAGCACCACCACGGCTCATGAGGCAGCAATCGTATCTCTTCAGAGGATAGCTTATCAACCGGCTGTTCATAATGTCATCCACAGTCAGAGGCCGACCGTACTTCTTGTATTCGCCTCTATACCACTGAGTCTTTGCGTTGTTCGCGGCGTTGTTCCTATTCTTCAGGGCAGCTAGAGCAAAATCCTCCTCTGTGAGGTCATGCTCCTTCATGAATTTGTAAGCCATCGCTGCGTAGTATATGGGGTATATCCCACCAGCGAGTGCCTCGTATCGAGTGTCAGATGCCAGGGCGATAAACTCGGATCCTTGTGACTGTGTCACATTATCCATTGTTTCCCAACCTGCGACACCTACCACATCGAAGAGACCGGACTTCACTGCAAGAAACGCACCATAAAGAGCGGAACCCCCAGTATTCCCTCCGTTCTCAATTCGCACATGTGGAAGACCAACAAGCCCCAGATGGTCGTGAACAATCCATTCTGGAGTGAGTTGCTTCCCAAAGTGCACTGAGAAGTGACTATAAACCATGAACTGAAGGTCACGAAGATGAAAATCAGGAATGTCGCCCTGTGTTTCCACAACGCAATTGGCGATCATCGCTTCAGGTGTGATATGCATGGGATAGTCAAAGGGTGTGGCAGCACCGCCCGCTATACACACTCTTCTCGTCATAATAGATCTCTCTAATCAAGTGGTTTACTCTGACGAGGGGGCCCCTCTTGACGCTACTTATGTTCTTCGGGTGACAGTTGATTCAGTCTGTTCAATTCCTTCTGATTAACAATTCTCGCCGGAGCAAAACCAATACAACTGCCAATGACCCAATCAAACTACTCATGTGCAAGACGATGCTTAGGTTTGGATGCGGTCTACGGGAGATCTCCTGGTAGAATGCATCCGTATCCCTTTGGAATACGACCATCATGACTTCGTAAGAAAGGACGTTTAGCATTCCATCAGTCTTGGAGTATTCAACATCTCCCCTGTTAAGATGACCTAGGGCATGTGAACTCTCCCAGGAAAAGCCCCAGAATTCAGGCGTATCATTCACCCCTTCCGTCCTGATCCTAGTGAAGACCTCAGTGATAAGAGTCCAGTTACCGACTGGAAGAATCCAACTGGGCAAGAGATTAGAAATCAGCATTCCATGAAAGGACGGGTCAAACTCTGTACCATTCTTCCAGAAGTACTGAATCTCCAGCGACAAAATCTCGGTATCCCATGATTGGTCTGCAAGATTCTCTAGATCGGAGACTATGACGTAGAACTCCTCCTCCAAAACTGTGGTCCCATCTGCCTCCATTGAGATTGTGTAGTCAGCCCGAGAACCCACGCTAACTCCCCACTTGAGTCCATGAGTGTCGGCTTCCACTGGAAACACGAATATGGAACACAGTATGAGCACCAAAAATACCGATTTCGAATTCATGTCCACCCGCTCTAGTTCCTCTTAGCAAACCTCCTTCTCTGAACAGAGACAAAGAGCTAACATGTAGATAACACTTTTGTCGTTTTTCGACGGACAAACGCTTTGGTAAGAAGATGATGCTTCAACACAACCCTCCCAGCTTAAATCGAAGTGGTCTCTACAATGTTAGGTGGCGAAAGTTGTGATTGCTGAGTTGAATATCGTTCTGTTACTAGCCTTTGTTTTGATAATGTCGTACTTCTATGTGAAGAGTGTAGGACCGGCCGCTCTTGAACAGGAGATCGGTGAAGTGGCTTACAAGAAATGTGAGCAATATAGGGTGATTGCAAGCATTCCGTTCTATCTTATAGTACTCAATTACTTAGTCTACTTCCTTTATCCACTCTCAATTCCTCTACCGAGGCACTTCCCGTGGGACTATAATCTGACAGCAACAGCAGCGACCGCGATTCTGATTCCCAGTCTCTACCTAATGCTCCGTGGTGTCAAAGATGCAGGGAGGGAAACAATATCGCCACGGAAGGAGCATTCTCTCTACGGCGGTATATATGAAACAATCAGACACCCCCAGGCCCTAGGAGAAGTCTGGCTCTATCTTGTCATTGCGCTCTTTCTCAACTCCCCATTCCTCACACTGTTCTCCTTGATCTTCTTCCCGTTGTTCTATTACTTCTCACTCAAAGAAGAAGACGATCTCGTTATTCGATATGGCCAAACCTATGTTGACTACAAAGAGAAAACGGGGATGTTCCTACCAAAGCGAAAAACAGAAACTGACTAGCGAAGAGGAACCGCTATTCTTAAGTTGCACCGACTCTTCGTCAGATGTTTGGTGATGTGTTATGGTCTATTGCGAACATTGTGGTGCACAGAGCGATGACAGCATGAACTACTGTGGCAACTGTGGGGCTGAGCTCCGTAAGCCACCCCCACCTGCGGCAGTCTCACCGCCGTCTACACCCGACAGGCAACGCCGACTCCAAAGGAGACCTGAGAATGAGTGTTTTGGAGTTCCAGGAGGAGGTGTGATCTGCTGGTCACTAGTCGGCATCGTAATGATCACATCCGCTATTGGGTGGATGATCGGGATGGATTTCACGTCATTTTGGAACAACTATTTCGGCGCAATAATCGTTGCTACTATTGGATTCATGATAATCGCAGGCTCCATTATCGACTATCGACGCCGTCACTGAAGATTTGTGACTGAAGCATAATCCCCGAATCCTAACCGAGTTGATATCATAGAATCTAGAAGTATCCTCGGAGCAATGCAAGGACACCTTGGCGTGCCATGTATCTGTAGGCCTTTCTCTTTATCATGTTACTCGAGAAAACGCCCATGATTCGTCTCTTCATAGACCCATAGAAGCTTCGATAGCAACTGTAGAGCTCCTCTTGCACTTCATCACAGGTAAGATACTCGGTGGGCATTATCGCGTGTATCATATCGTAGTGAGCCCAGTTGGTGTCCTCAATCCAGTTGTTTTGAACGGCTTCTTCGTAGAGCTCTGTACCTGGAAAAGGAGTGAGTGTCATGAAAATGGCTATGTCAGGGTCAATATCGTTCACCCACGCGCGAAGTCCGTTTAGCGATTCGTGTGATTCGTGACGCGCACCGATGATTAGCGTGGCTTGCGCGAAGATGTCATTCTCTCTTAGTAGTTGCATGGCCTTTTTCGATACGGAAGGCTCTATTCTCTTATTGAACGATTTTAGAGTCTCCGGATTGTGGCTCTCTACACCTGCGAGAATCCACATATTGCCTGACTCCCTCATTTTTGAAAGAAGAGCTTGGTTCCTCACGATGTCATCGCATCGAGCTTGCATGAACCACATAATGTCCTCGGCAATGCCCCGGCCGATAATTTCATCGCACAGCTCGTGTGTTCGAGACCCAAGTCCGAAGTTGTCATCGGTAAGCCAGAAGAACTTCGTTCCGTACCTATTGTGGCAGAACTCAAACTCGTCGGCGATGCGCTTTGGTGACTTGGACCTCCATGTTCCCTTCCAGAAACTGGCCTGAGAGCAGAACCTACATTTGTGTGGGCATCCTCTTGAGCCCTCTATCAGCGCAAATGGTGTGTTTGCACCAGCCATCATCGTAAAGTGATACTTCTTCATGTGTTCTTCCACGAAATCATAGCCAGGAAATGGCAATTGGTCTAGATTATGAAGCGGTGCGCGATCGGCAGTAGCCACAATGCTTCCATAGTTTCTATAGGTGATTCCGAGGACATCTGAAAGATTCATCCTTCCTTCTAAAGCCCTAATCACTTCGGTGAGCGTAACCTCTCCCTCACCCCTAACAACAATGTCAATCTCTGGATATGCTTCAAGGGCTTCCCTTGCGAGCGCCGTATAGTGTTGACCTCCAACAATTGTAATGATCTCAGGATCCACGCTCTTCGCGGTCCAAACAGTACGCAGGCCAGCATACGCATTGCAGGTTGCCAGTGCACTTGGTGCCACAACATCGGGACGAAATGAGTCAATCCGTTTCTCTATTCCATACCATCCAATACTCTCAGATTGGCAATCCAGAACTTCTATCTCCAGCTCCTGGTCTTGCGAATAGAGATAGGCTGCCAGATTGAGTATTCCAAGAGGAGGAGGGAGATACTCACCCATCACAAACCAGAATTCCTTTGGTGGTTCGACAAACAGGATTCTCATTCCACACCCTCAGCTGCAAAAGAGAGCGATTTGTGGGCGAAGCAAATCGTAGGGAGGCGTTAACGCCTACTTAACAACTTCGACAAGATGAGGGCTTAAGGATAGATCTGGATGTCCGAAATGTTATTGGATTCTGCATAGGCTCGAGCATCGTCTTCATATTGACACACTTGGGTCACACCAAACTAGGGAAGTAGCATGGCACCTTCTTGTTCTATCTCAATCATGGGTCGTGCAATCTTCGGATGATTTCTACGCATAGCCTTTCTTCATCCGATATTTCCATGGCTTCTTCTCAGTTGCACTTTCTTTGAGATTTTCACAGACAGATTTCAACGTTAGATGTGTGGTTTTGTACTCGCACTAAACCGAAAACATGGTTTGTGTAACACACCGAGTTCGTTAGATTTATATGCAAGAGAAACTATCATCTCTCAGTCAAGGCTCAATGTCTTGATGTCAAACGTGGTTGTTTAGGGCCAGGGGCCCAATCTGAATTCGACTCGGCACCATATCTACAGATATAGTGCCAACCAGGTGATGTGATAATGAAAGTGGTATATCGGAACTACGAGCCAGATCAGGGACTTGATGAGATACAAGCCGAAATCTATACTTCTATGTCAGGACTACCCGCCAGAGCGGATCAAATCAGAGGCCGTAATACAAGCAGAGCTCCGGAAATGACTCGCTATGCATTTACGGAAGATGGTAAACCTCTGGCATTCATTACCGCCCGGGACTCAACATCAGACACAGGAAGGACCTACATTGGGTATCCTTGGGCTTTTCCGGAGTGTCCCGAGGAAGTGCGGGAGAAACTCTTCAGCGAGCACATGAAATTCCTGAAGGAGAGAGAGGAAACCAAGGAAATCGGAGTAACGGTAGTTAGTACCTGCAAGATTGCAGAGCAACAGCTCACCTACTTGCAGGGCAAGGGTTTCACAGAAGAAGACCGCTTTTACTACTTCGACAAGGATTTGGACGTTAGAGAGGTAAGTAAGTGGAAACTCTCCAAGAATGCGGCATCTTATGAAAGCCGATTGGCCAATCAGAAGGATATTGATACTCTTATCGAGTTGAGTATGTCAGACCCGTATTTGAAGAATGCATTTCCAAGTGAAGAGGCGTCAAGGATCTACTTCGAAGAGAGAGTTCTCAAAGAGGGGCATGCAATGCTAATCTTCAATGGCGACAAGCCAGTTGCGGCAGGTGCCTTGTTGCGAATGCAGCCGAATGGTTTGTTCCTCAGGGGCGACGAAGAGAGAATCGTAATGAGGTTCACGGCCAACAATCCAGAATACTCTGATGCATGGAATAGGCTTGTGTACGAGCTGGCCAAGGAGGCCAAGGCTGCAGGATGGTCTGAAGTGCCGCTTAGAGTCAGTTTCTACTTCCGCACTAGAGATCCTAACGCGGCCCGAATGTCAGGTTTGCAAGAGGAAATCGTCGAGTTCGAGAAAATCTTAGTCTATCAAGGGCAGAAGTGAACTCATAGTCTTCCAGGAGGTGCTTCAAATCATGGCAAAGCCGGCGGAGAAGAGTGTGATTGGGATAGTGGGAAGCCCACGTGTACGTGGTAATACGGATCTTCTCGTTGAAGAGATTCTGGCAGGGGCGGCAGAAGCTGGAGCAGAAACGGAAAAGATCATTCTGATTGACCATTCCATTGCCGCATGCAAGGCATGCAATGCCTGCAGAACGACTGGGAGCTGTGCTCATGATGATGACATGAGCTCAATATTGGATCGAATGGACAAGAGCAACGTATGGGTTCTGGGAACTCCGATCTATTGGTGGGGACCAACAGCCCAATTCAAGACATTTATTGATCGATGGTACGGCGCAAAACACCCGCGATTCCAGGAGAAACGTGTTATCCTCGCGATACCTTTGGGTGGGGGGCATGAGCGTTACGCCCGACACGTAGTTGGAATGCTGCAGGACACAATGAACTATCTTGGGATGGAACATCACGGGACTATACTTGCACCGGGTATGAACAATAAGGGTGAGGTCCAAGAACATGTTAAGCTGATGGCCGAGGCACGTCGTCTTGGTCGTTCAGCATTTGATTCTGACGAGGTAGGTCTCCCAACTACAGAGCTGACTGCAGATTCAGGTCTGTCAGCAAACGACGTTCACTAGAGTCATTTTGGATTGATACTAGAAAGGTTTCCAGTCTTCGTGTTGGACCAGCTATCAGTTCTATTCAATCCCTGTAGCTGCCTTCTCTATATTTCCCATCTAATGAACCGTTCACTCTAAAAAGGGAATCAAGAAAGAGAACTTGATTCAAGAGCCATGCGCTGACAATATATATCATCTACAGGTCCTCAGGATTCTGAGCGCCCGGACTTTGAGTCAAGATGGAGGGCCCACCATGCAGGGAGAGAGAGACCCCTCACATGAACGTAAAGTGTTCCGCCTCTTGGCAGAGGCTGCGCTTAGGCCAAGCTGCACGCGGGATGTGTGCCATCAAGTCTTGGATGGAATGGTAACATCAATGGAATTTGATTTTGGGACACTACGGTTCTACGACGAGAACACTGAAGTCCTCAATTTGCAGGCAGTAGTTGGTCTTGAAATGGACTCTGTGTCCAAAACCGTCCGACTTGATGACAAGGATCATTTGGGGGCCAGGGTATCCAGAACAAAAATCCCAATCTTCGCTTCTGACGTGAGCAAGATGCCCGAACTCGACGCGAGGAGAGACATCCTCGATTCATTGGAGGTGAGGTCTCTAATCTTCTGGCCGATTGTGGGGAGCCTAGGCGATTTGCTGGGAGTTCTCAATATCGCATCTAGATCTCCGAAGAATCTATCGGATCAAGATCGAGGATACTTTGAAACAGTCGCACGGATGTTCGCTGCAGTTCTTGAGAGGCATCGAGCAATTGAAGCGCTACAAAGCAGCGAGGAGAGTTATCGCTTACTTGCTGAAGCGTCGAAGGACGTCATTTGGACAGTTGACATGAATCTGCAATTCACGTATCTTAGTCCATCAATCACGCACCTTGTAGGGTATACGCCTGAAGAAGCATTGGCCACACCAATGACAGAATTGATGACGCCGAAATCGCTAAAGCACATTCAGGATGCAATGACAGAAGCTATTGAGTTGGAGTCCCGCTTTGGCAAAGATGGGTATGATTCGCCACCTTTGGAAGTCCAGATGTTGAAGAAAGATGGTTCAACAGTCTGGGTTGAGATATCAAGGACATTCCTTCGAGATGAGAATGATCGCCCTATCGGTGTTCTCGGCGTCGCAAGGGACGTTACGAGAAGGAAATTCGTCGAGATGGAATTGAAAAGAGAGAAGGGCAGAGCAGAGTTTTACAACGACCTTCTAGCACACGATCTAGCGAATATCCAACAAGGAATAATGGCAAGTCTCGAGCTTCTATTTGAGGAGGCAATGCCAAAGCACTTGGAACGCTTCGTGTCAAGCGCCCTTTCATTAACCAAACGGGGAGTCAAGTTGACGTCGAACGTGAAGAAGCTGGCCATGTTGTCTAGAGAGGAGGCTCAGCTACACAAACTCAATTTTGGAGCCCAAGTCTCGGCAGCAGCTGACATGGTATTGGAGTCGTTTCCCGAGAAGAGAGTGGATATTCGATTCCACTCTGCTTCTGACAACCTTTACGTAATGGCTGACGAGTTCCTAGTCGATGTCTTCTACAACCTACTTCACAATTCCGTTAGGCTTGACAATGGATCACCTGTAGTTGTCGAAATACGAGCCAGCAACCCAGATGAGCGCGGCCTGATTACTATTGAAGTCGAAGACAGAGGACCTGGGATTCGAGATGCACTCAAAGAATCTGTCTTTGCTCGTATAGGCGAGGAGGAGAGGAGAGGGAGAGGACTAGGTCTGACTCTAGTGAAGCAGATTATCGAGCGGTACAAAGGAATGATTGCAATAGAAGACAGGGTCAAAGATGATTACACCCAAGGCACAAGATTCGTTATCTCCTTGCCTAGCGCTCCTTGATCTATATAGCAATCAGTCTTCAGTACATTGGCGCCCACTGTTTTATATCATAAATGTATCCGGCTTCGCGCCGGGAACCACGAAGCCGGTAGTGAGGAAGAGAAAGTGATTTGCTATCTTAAGTAGAGTCGTGAACTGAATTCGATCTCTTCTTCACAAATCAGTTCACCGCAAATGATTATCAGCAAGATATTAGTATAAAACAGCATTTCAACGCAAGAAGTTGCGTTGACCGAAGCTAGCCTTCAATCACGATTAATGGAACGAGCATTTCGTCTTCACTGGCTCCGCCGTGATGACCGACCAATCCAGGCATCTCGGATCCAGGGAAGAGACTGACCATGGCATAGTTCTCTTTGTATACCATGGCGTAGTCCCCAATTCGATTGTGAAGCCTAGGGTTTGGTTCATAGAGGCCAAACCAGTTTTCACGAACCAGTTCGTCACTTCTAAACAAATGGCAGGCATCGGATAGATTCTTGGAGACATATCTCTCGAAGTCATCTACTTTGAAGGGTCTTACATAGCAGAAAGATGTCCTTGTATCGCCGCAAATTGGGTGAGAGAGGCACTCCTCCAACTTTGGGTGTCCTTTGGTTGATAGGAAATTGTCCTTCTCCACGTCCACGAATCCATGATCACTCGTGATGACTAACGTAACGTTATGCTCGCCGAGCTTCTCCACGAATTCCCTCAACGCGTTGTCGAAAATGCCCAGGATTTCCTTAGCTTCATCGCTTTTGTTCCCGACAATATGGGAAACTTCGTCAAATGAAGGCCAGTAAGCATAGACGTATTTCCTGTTGTCACTTGAGCCTAGCACAGCCTCGATGCAAGTGAAGAGCCCCTCCATCTCAGAGTAGCCAACCCGTCCTCCATCTCCTGCCATGAATCTCGAAAACTCAGAATCTATTATATTGGCTGTACTGATAATCGAGTATTCTCTTCTGGCAGAGTGAGTCAAAGGTCTCACATTAAGTACGTTGGAAATGTCTGTGCCAAGTGGATCATAGTTGATAACGCTGCTGAACGGCATTATCCTTGACACAATGCCATACTCCCTTAGATACATCCACCAGCCAGTAACGGCATGCTGCTGAGGTGCCAGACCAGTCATGTACGTCGTCACGGCCGACGAAGTGGAAGGAGGGAACACGGATGTGATTGATCCTTTGAGATTCTCCTTGAGAAATGTCCTAGACCCATTCTCAACGAGGTGCTTGTAACCAAGCCCATCCAGAATCAAGAGGACAATGGAGTCTGAATCATTGAGATTGGCCAGCGAGTCATGTTCCATCTCAACATAGGGGCTTTCTACACCTGACGCTCTTAGAATTGAGCTCATCAGGTTAACGATGCTCCCACCGTTGAAATCAGGCTTGACGAGCATGTGCTCTGATTGGGAACCATGCTTATAGTAGATTCCTATTTTGTGCCACGAGAATCGTATTGTTTATATGCAGTCACGTGATATGTAATACGTAACAGTATTACAAACCGGTGAACGAACTGACTACACTTCAATCAATCCAACTCGTTTGTCCAAACTGCAGCACTCAGCTTTCGATTGTATATCCTGCGTCAATATGCACTTGGCTCAATCCCGATATGGTTCGTCAATTGCTGACTCGTGAGGGCTTCTCTCAGCAATGCGAGGGATGTGGCAGTGCCATCCATCTGCAAGGACATATTCTTGTCAATGCTCCATCTGGCATGTTCTGGATGGACCTTGGACTGGACATGGAATCCAGGAGGAGAATCCTCTTTCAGAATCGTGTGATCGATGATAAGGGAAACGTCGTTCAATCGGGTCCTGATGACAGGAACAGTGTGGCTGACAATGGGCAAGATACGCATGTACGTGATAGATCAGAACCTGACTACTACGTATAAAGGCAATAACGTCGAGCGGACATCTCTGGCCTAGTCGTCTTCTCCGTAAATCATCTCATAGACGTCGATTGGGTCCTTATCTTCAACTTCTGGCCACAGTATGTGTTTCACCCTCCTAATCAGTCTGAAGAGGTTCTCGCTTTTCCAGAGGTAGAAGACCAACACGATGCCTAGAATCCAGAAGTAAACGAATCGATAACACAAAAGAATCACCCAAGAAGCCAGAAGACCAAGCAAGTGCCGCTTCTTGAATCTGAATTCTGCCCTGTCCGAGTAGGACAAATCCTTGTGGTCGAACAACAGCGCCAAAAAAGGTGATAGTGCAAGAAGATAGAATTTGTAGGATCCTCGCGGATAGAATAGCTGGATGCAAAGCACCGCGACAAGGCCCCAGACAAGCATGTGAGAGAAGAGAGTTCTGATGTTGCTTGGTGGATCATCCACTTTCGTAAGGGAGAATGTGCCATACACGAAAATGGCGCATGCAATTAGAAATACGTAGTTGATTAGGAGTACCGCGACGAAGTCAGTGAGCCATGTGGGGGCTCCAAGCCAAAGGAAGAACGTGTTGGCATGAACGGGCATCCAAAGATCAGGAATGAAGACGGTCAATCTATCAAGCGTACCTGTGTTCCATAGAATCATTCTGCCAAGATAGGTAGAAGCATCAACCAAAAGAAATGGAATTGATACTAGACCAGCTACGAGACAGAAGATACCCGTATGCGTCAGTGTGCTAATCAGTTTCTTCCTCACTCCAGAAACAGAATTCTGCTTAATCAGGTATACCGCAAGAAGAGGGAAGAAGACGACAGCAAACTGCTTGTACAGTGTGGCAATTGCGAGCGCTGCAATGGCATAGGGCCCCTTATTCCTCAATGCGAAGTAGTATGCGCCTACAATAAAGAAGACAAATGGAGTCGGATTCAACCACATGAAGCTCCCGTACAATAGCGTGAACGGATTCAACAGATAGAGCATCATGGCGAAGATAGCACGTCTTTCATCTTCCGTGAGAATCACTGCAATTTTGTGGACGAAGATTGCCGTTCCTACATTGAACGAGAACAGGATAAAGCCGGGCAACCATGAAGGGACGTTTCCAAGAAGGCCAACGGTATAGATCCAGAGCGGCGGGTAGATGTATACGGCCATTTCCACGGAATAGGGATATACTCCTTCCCACAGGCGAGGAACCCAAGACAAGTAGAAGAACTGATAGTCGTTGTAGAATTCGACATGGACAATCTCTAGGAAGATTGGAGGCAGACCAAGACTGTATGTAGAAAGCGTGAATGTACGCACAAAGAATAGAATGAGATTGAGTGCGACTCCCCCGACAAAGTATCGCTTCCATCCAGTAAGTGTCACGATTGCGCCAGCAAGAATAGTGAATGCGCCCGAAAACGCAATTGTTAGGGACACGTAAAAGCTGCTCGGGAACATTGTGTAGTAATAGGTCCAGACTGATTGATTGGTGTTTGAGTTGCTGATAATCAAATGTAGTTCCACTCTGCCATCAGTTGATAGCTCAAGTGTTCCCCTTGGTTGATCAACCACTTCAAGGAGTGCCTCAATCTGATCCAGCGGAGTACCACTCTGGTACGCGCCATAGCCTAGTCTATCAACTATGATTGCGGTGCAATTTGATTGGTCAGATTGGTCAAGGCCCATAACCTCTATCCCGAACGAGTAATCAGAAGGCCCAAATTCGAGGGCAATAGATTCCACAACATCGCTACCTCCCTCGACATTGATTGCGAAGCCACCCCGGGAAGTTCCCGGAATGGAGAAGTGCCAAACCAGCCCTACAGCGAGAAGAACGAATCCCACCAAATAGATCCCTTTGAGAAAGACTGTCCGTTCTGGAGGTTTCATGGTTGGCCATGGTGGGCCGCTCAACCCCCAATATTACGCTTCGGGTACAATTTCTCAACTATTGCGCAAAAAGGCCGAATATAAGTGAGCGAATCAAGACTTGGTTCCTTTCGGCAGGATTCCATACCTTTCGACGAATTCCGACTTCAGAATGTCCATTACCACAACATCATGACGCTCACCGTTTCGGTAGGCCATCTCACGAATCTTCCCCTGATTCTTGAATCCAATCTTCTCGTAGAACCTTATGGCACGCTCATTGAACGAAGCAACCCAGAGGTAGACACTATGCATGTCAAGAACTGAATATGCAAAATCAAGCAAGACGATTAAGGCATCCGATCCAAATCCTTCCCCCCAAACCGAAGGGTCAAGAATTCCTAGGATACCTATCTCACCGCTTCGACTCATCCAACTGATATTGGCAAGATTCACAAGACCAACGAGCTTGCCAGTCTCCTTCGATTCGATTCCGAAAGTGAATCCGCTCCGTTTGGTGTATGACTCGTTGGCGCTCTGAATGTAAGCCTTCATGTCTTCAAGGCTCGTTGGCAGCGGTGTTGGTAAATACTGTCGCAGGTTGTAGTTGTTCCAATGACGTAGGATGGTTTCTGCATCTTCCACGTCTAAGCGTCTCAAGCGCGTGAGCTTTCCTTCGTACATACCCATCAGTTAACGATTGTGCATCCGGTATAAAACGGGTCGGGAAGCGGCAGAATGAATCTGAATCAAATCCTGAACCTAGTCCTTGACTGTCTCAGTCACTATTCGGCCATTTCCTCCTCTGCCTTCAGCGATATCGTCGCTAGGAAGAATCTGAGGCTTACTGCTAGCATGCCCAAGCCAAAAGCAGCCCCGAAGATTGTGGGAAATATCATGTCGAAGTAGACGAGCCCTAAGTAGACCAGTAGTAGGCCAATGCCGCCACCTACACCCAGGTGCAATAGTCCAGCCATAAGTGTCATAGCTCGATAGGCAAGTTTGCGTGGGAATTTGAGGCGGATTATCCTTCCGGAGGCACCATCAATGAGAGCATCGTAAGAACGGAGCGAGTAGCTATACTTGATATGCCAAACGGGGATGTGAACCAAGAAGACAGCCGGGACTTCTAGTTTCGCGTCAATATCGTATATCCGATCTACCTCTTTCATTGCTTCCTCTCTGAGAAGACCTCTCATCGATTCTTTTGCTGACTCTATCGCTACTGAGCGTTCCACTACTGTATGTTCTAGGCGACCCCCCATATTCTTGACAACATCCTTGCTGAAGAATTCCTTACGTTTCGTGGGGATTACATATTGCATCAAAGGGCGTGGCACATTAGCAGCAGCCGGAACGAAGATGTCCTTCTCCATTTCCAGATGCCCTTTCTCTGAAACATCCGTCCAACCGAGCTCAGAAGCCGTGTCTCCTTCACCAAAATTGGGTTTCTTCTGGAACCCTGAATAGTCTGCGATTGCCTCAACCTCAACAACCCAGAATGGCCAGTATACGAGTCTGCTGCTCTCTATTTCCGCCTTGGTCTCAAGCGCCTTTGGTACACCCAGCTGCTTGAGGGCCCAGCTCAACATCTTGTCCTTTGTCTCTTTGATACTAAACTGGAGCCTCATAACGTAGCTCTCTTTCAGGATCTCTCCAGTTCGAACTTGCACAGTTGTTCCACAATATGGACAGACGGCAGTACTGCTGTTCTCTGGAACTTCGAACGGACCATCACAGTTTGGACATCGTAGATCAGTCATCGTCTTCGCCTCCCCAGGCTACTGACAGAATCAGTGAAATCAAAAGCATCCTCGCGTTCTTTTCCACTGGCTGTCAGCGTGACTTCATATCTGAGCACATGACCCAAGAAGATCAAGCCGGCCACCCAGAGGAACGCTCCGCCCCCGAACAGAAGAACGGGGACCAGAAGCGCTTCGGAATCGGTGCTGCTTTGAAGGATTATTGCAGTCGCGTATGGCAGTGCTTGGAAGAGAAGAGCAGATGCGATGAACATGACTATGCTTGTCAACCATCTCTTCATTCTGTAGAGTTTCGTGACGGGTAGCTCACCAAGGATCACTTCCCCCGTCGCCCCTGAGACAGCCACGCGGAATGTCCCTCTCATGTAGTTATAACGGACCAACCAGTAAGGTGCATGCGTGTATGAACGGTCAGTGACGTCCATGTTAATCCGGTAGTCGAAGAGTCGGTCGAGTTCTTCTTGGAGATGCACCCTATCCTCCTCAGACTTCCTATAGAGCGCTCTCGGGTTGGCGTCTTCCTCTCCGATCTCTGCATTTAGCACAGGGGCTTCAGTACTGCTTATGTCGAAGTCTTCGGTTGCGAGGCCCTGGAAGGTCTCTATATATTCCTCAACGCCGAAAGTTGCAGCGTGCCTACGTGCTATAACCCAAATCTCAGCTTCTTCATTCTCACTACGTTCAATCTTCTTCCATACTGTGCGGTTTCCTCGCTTCTCTTTCTTTCCGCCAAGATGATATGTCTGGCAATTGCCGCGGACTCTGAAGAATGGAATCCATCGGAGGTCGGGAGTTTCGATTTCGACCTGGTCCATGATGCCTCGCCCAACTGACTTCCCAGCGGCGAAGGAAAGCCACATCTTGACAACATCTACTACTTCATCTGGTGACAGCTTGTTGGGCAACAAGAGATGCCTACCGATTTCGTCGCCGCCTACCGTGAAGGTGAATCCACAGTATGGGCACGTGGCTATGACATCATCGGCTCCCAAAGGGTACGGAGCATTACACTTCTCGCAACGATACTGTTCTATGTCCTTCGTTTCACCATCAATGGCCAAAGTTGAAGCAACTCCAATCTCACGCGTTTATCACAGTAATCTGACTGACTTATCAATCTCACTCATGTCCAATAGTGTAAGTCCAAGCCGATGGTGTGCTGCTCGGTTCTTAGCCAGCTGACGAAACAAAATCCTCGGCAAGAATCTTGTCAAGTGTCTTAACGATGCGGTCGGCGTCGATCTTGGAGAAGACCAGAGAGGGTTTGATTATCAGAACATTGTGGTGGATTCCGTCAGAACCGATCATAATCTGATTGTCCTTCATGCGCTCAGCAATGTACCTCGCCTCTTCGGCAGCGGGCTTCAATGAATCACGATCTCCTACTAGCTCAACGCCGATGAAAAGCCCAGAACCTCTGACATCACCAATGATGCTGTGCCTATCGCCCAATTGACTCAATTGCTCGATAAGATAACTTCCTGTGGAGTGAGCATTTTCCTGCAGTGCTTCTTCTTCGAGGACATCTAGAACAGTAAGTCCCACAGCACACGACACAGTATTGCCTCCTGTGGTGCTGAACCATTCCATACCCGCTCCAAGCGATTCTGCTATCTCACGTGTAGTTATGACTGCACCAATGGGATGTCCATTGCCTATTGGTTTGCCAAGAGTGACTATGTCTGGAACGACACCCTGTGTCTCAAAACCCCAGAAGTGAGTTCCAACTCGTCCGAAACCAACTTGGACTTCATCCACAATGCAGATACCGCCTGCTTCTCGAACATGTCGAAACGCGCTCTTCAGGTACTGTTCTGGAAAAACAATCTGTCCTCCACAAGACATGATTGACTCACAAAGGAAGGCCGCAGGCTTCCTCCCACTTGCAGCCAGTTCATCGACTATCTCCTTCAAATCTGTCGCGTACTTCTTTCCGGCTTCCGAGTCTGATCTTCGATAAGGTCCCCTGAATGTGTCTGGAATCCGCACCTTATGGACATGTGGTGGCATGCCTTTCCCACCAGGGCCCTCGGACTTGTACGGACTCAGACCAACCAAAGCTTCCGTGTTGCCATGATAGGCCCCTTCGATGACAATCATGTCCTCATTGCCCGTGTAGGCTCTGGCTAGTCTAAGTGCCAGCTCGTTTGCCTCGCTTCCGCTGTTCACGAAAAAGCAGATACTCAGTGGCATTGGGAACTTGGTACACAGCTTCTCAGCATACTCGACGAGTGCCTCATGTATGTAGCGTGTGTTGGTGTTTAGGACTGCCGCTTGCCTCTGCAATGCTTCGACGACTTTGGGGTGGCTGTGGCCAACAATCGGCACATTGTTTCTAGCGTCGAGGTATGCTCTGCCGTCCTTGTCGTAGAGATACTGCATGTATCCCTCTACAATCTCAATCGGCTCCTCGTACATAAGGCTGAGAGAACTACTCAGCCTCTGACTCCTGATATCCAAGATTTCGTCGCGGCCTAGCCTTTCAACTCGCACGGGCTTATCGGGGAGTCCAAGAATGACGTTGGGGTCCGGCGAAATGCTCTTCCAAAGCTGTCTCCGGTTTGGACTTGCGGCTCCGAAAAAGTCACCTTCTCTCCCAATCATGTCAACAATGACCTGAAAGTGAAGATGTGATGGCCAGCCACCATTGGTCGGGTATTCGCCCACTTCTCCTATCTTGTCCCCTTTCCTGATCGAACTTCCTTTGACTAGGTTATCAATCGAGTCCAGAGAGAGATGAGCGTACAGAGTGTAGAACTTCAGATCAGAATTCTCGATGCTATGCTCAACAACAATCGTGGGACCGTTGTCAAGTGGAGAGTCATTGTTTCTGAAACTGTGAATCGTTCCATCAAGCGGAGCAAATAGCGGTGTTCCGGATTCAAGAAACAGGTCAATAGCCAAGTGCACTGTCCTTGATTCGGGGCCATCGATTCCCATCAAAGAGTACTGATCTCCGGCATAGATGAGCCGGGCCTCGTCATATCGTCCGACACCATATTCCGCCAGTTCGTCTCTCAGCCGAGCCTCAATCATTCTGCTCCACTTCTCAATTTCCATCAGGTCGCCTAGGGTGCCAAATTCAGTGGAGCCTGCAGACAGGTCAAAGACCACATGAGGTGTCGAAGAAAGGTCAAAGTCAACGATAGACCCAATCTTCTTGCGGTTCTTCTTCAACCACTCAGTTACCTCGCTACTTTTCTGGCATGGAACGAGGTCACAAGCATCACGGAAGGTGTATGTAACAAGCCGCGGGTTTACTACTCTGAGCTTCTCGAGAGCCTCCCACGCCATCTCCTCACTTATTCTGAGGTATTCGTTTTGGGGCTCCAACTTGCTTTGGTAGGCCGCAATGGCCACTGTCATTGTCAACCTTGTACAAATCATGTAGAAGAGAAGGTCGATTTCATGTTCTTCTAAAGGAAACACTGAATGATAGCCCTTGACTACTTCCGCTGCAGCAGCGATTGGATCTGCATGACCAAGAACTGCGTAGGCAATCGCTATGGCCAGCTCGAAAACAGTGTGACTGAATACAAGGTCGCCGAAGTCGACTACACCAAACCGGGATCGATTGCCAGGTACAGCCCAATCAACTATGACATTGTAATCATTGAAGTCATTGTGAACAACGCTCTTTCTCAAAGTCGATAGAGCCGGCTTGACTCTGTTTTCGTATTCACTAAGGAAGTGTTTGACGATTCCTTGCTGAACGGGGTCCCCTATATCCCCAACGTGTTTTGGGATTACTTGGTCCGCGTTCTTCATGTCCCAATATAAGTCCCTGTGAGCTGCAGGGTGTTTGAAATCTTGAAGCGCCTTCGTCACTGAACCTATGAATTCACCAAACTCACGGAGCAATTTCGTCGAATGAGGATTGACCTTTGCATACACTTTCCCAGGAACATAACGAAGCAGTCTCACCATGTAGTGGTTTCCCTGTGGATCGTCGACAATCTCAATGTACCTGCCTTCCTTGCTTTTCGTGGGTGTTGGGCATAGCATCAATCCTGTTTTGGCAACAATGTGGAGCATTGCGGAGTTTTGTGATTCGATTATGTCGCGTTCATCTGAAAGTGCTGAGAACTTCAGGACAAACTCCTCACCCGAGTCTGTCCTTACGTAGTAGTTGCGGTCTCGCTCGCTTGGCAGTTCTCTCAAGTCGCCAACTGCAGAGAAAATGTCTTCTGCCACTTTGGCTGCTTCCTGTTTGTCGAACCGTGGGCGAAAGGCGTCTTTTGTTGACATGTGAGTCATCCCTCACGACTTATGAAAACAGGCACCAAGCGCTGATATCGTTTCTCCTCGGTCGGCTATCAATCACACCAGCTGACACTGATTGGCCAAAAGACTTCTATCTTGGGATTATAGTTCAGAATGCAGAGGAGAATGACACATGCCGTTTTTTGAGAGCACTGAGCAGTTCAAGGAAGTCTTCGACAGGTTCTGGGAACTCGCCATGGAGGAGACAGAGGTCATCGAAAAGCTAGGGAAATCCCAAATCGTTGTCAGATTCGACATCGAACAACCAGAAGTCCACTTAACCATCAACTTCCGAGACCCTGGTCCGGACGGTGAGATCGGGACATTGTCCTACAACGCAGACGTTGAGCCGGAAATCACCGTCTGGTCAACTTCGGAAACCACCAACAAGTTCTGGCAGGGTAAGCTTAACGCAACTGTGGCCATGGCAAAGGGCCAGGTCAAAATGCAGGGATCTATTGCCAAGGCACTTGGATTGCTGTCCAAGATTAAGCCGCTCTATAAGTTCTGGCCCGAAGTCCTTAAGGAGAAAGGCTTGGACAGCATGGTCTTGTGACCAGCGTGACCAGGATCGTGCAACGACGGAGGTTCAGAAAGCAAAGTATATTAGCCTAGAATTGGGCCTTTAGCTTGTAAGACAATATTAACCATTGTTAAACAGGTGAGATATCATGGCTGAAGCAATCACAAAGACAATGACGATTGGAGAAGTCGTCGCGAAATGGCCCGAGACTGCAGCAGTGTTCCTCGAATGGGGTCTTCACTGCTACGGATGTGCAGTCGCCAGATACGAGAACATTGAGCAGGGTGCAACTGCCCATGGCATCCCGGCTGATGATCTGGTAAAGGCGTTGAACGAGGTTGTTGCCAAGACCTCAGCGACCGCATAAGCCCAGAATGAGAAGCTCAGGTACGGCCGTATAGGCGGCCTGATTCTTCTTCCGTCATCTCGAAACTGTGAGTCTCATCCGGAAAGACGCCAGCTCTTACTTCTTCTGAGTATGCCTTCACTGCCTCAGAGATCACTGATCGAATGTCTGCATACTTCTTCAAGAACTTCGGCTTGAAATCCTCGAAGAGACCCAGCATATCCCAGAGAACAAGGACCTGACCGTCGCAATATGGACCTGCGCCTATTCCGATAGTAGGAATTCCTACTGACTCAGTGATCAGTTTGGCAGTCTCTGTTGGCACGAGCTCGATGACCATTGAGAAGGCTCCAGCCTCTTCGATTCTCTTCGCTTGCTCAACAAGGACCTCGGCACCATCTGCCGTCCGTCCTTGAACTCTATATCCGCCTAGTTCGTAGATTGACTGTGGGGTCAGTCCGATGTGGCCCATAACAGGTATGCCAGCATCCACTACAGCAGCGATTTTGTCAACAACATCTCCGCCGCCCTCAATTTTCACAGCCTCAGCCCCTCCCTCTTGGAGCATCCTACCGCAGTTCTCTAGAGCTTGGGTCTCGCTCACCTTGTAGGACATGAAGGGCATGTCACCAACAATCAGACTGTTGGGGCGAGCACGAGAGACCGCCTTGCAGTGATGAATCACATCATCTAGTGTAACAGGAATTGTACTCTCGTAGCCCAGTAGTGTATTTCCGACCGAATCGCCCACAAGGATGAGGTCTACGCCGCAGTCGCTTAGAATTCTGGCAGTAGGAGCGTCATATGCTGTTAGCATCACGATCTTCTTGCCCTTCTTCTTTTTTCCCCGGATTCTATAAGTAGTGACTCTGGCCATTATCGTTTCACTTCCCAGGTCCATGTCGGACCATCATATATAGAGTTCCCATCAGACAATGGTATGTCTGGGTATGGTATATATTTCCCATAGGAATCAAGGCATTGAGATGCGTGTAAGCCTAGGTTTAGATGCGTTAGTTTTACCGGCATTTTGGGAGTGTGTCTTGGTGAAACCGAAAGTCGCAGTTGTGGATGCGGATTCCTTCGGTGAAGCAGTAGACCTGATAGGCGGTTTAAGCGATCTGAACAATCAGGATAGAGATGTCATCGTGAAGGTCGGAATCTACAATGTTACTACAGGAATCTGTTCAACAGTGAAGACTGTCAACTCAATTGTAGAATCTTTTGACGAGGTGCCAGCCATTCGCATAGCAGAGTCTGACAGTGGTGCAGGTCCGGGACTAGAGCGGTTGAAGTTATGGAATGAATGCTTCAACAGCAGGGTCACTCCATTCAATCTGTCAGATGATGAAACCAGGGAAGTCAGAGTTGCCGGGGAGACTGTTCCTTTTTCCAGTACTCTGCTCGGGCCAAAGACATTCATCAGCACACACGTACCAAGAAGGTATGAAGAGGCTGGACTCGAGGATCTCATGAACCTTGGATCTATAATCAAAAACCTCCTGGGTCTTGTTCTCGACACGAAGAAGCACAGATTTCACGAAGAGCTTCCAAATGCTCTGCTAGATATGTATGAAGCTTCAGGAGGCATAGACCTCGCAGTACTAGACGGAACCAAGGTCTACTTGGGCAAGAAGAAGGAGCGAGCCATTGCATCTCCAAATGTGTTAGTTGTGGGAAGGGATGCATTTGCTGTAGAAGCAGTAGGAATGCACCTTGTGGGGTTTGACCCTCTCGAAAACCCCGTACTTCTAGAAGCCAGAAGAAGAGGCTTGGGTGAAATCGATGTTGAGAATGTCGACATTATTGGTGACATCGAGACCCCACGAAGTCTGGTTCTTGAGGCCTTCAAAGACCTGTCTTCCTGAAGTAAATTATCAGGTGACAGATTCCTTTCTTACAACATATACGTCAGACCTAGGAACATACGCACCTTTCAGGTATCGTCTGAGAAGAGACAACGTCGCGTTTCTTCGAAGCCCTCGTTCTCGTGCAAAGGAAGTCACTCGGATCACTCGTTCTTCTTGTGCGTAATCGCGCAGGCCTTCAACCCATATCCCGTCTACAATCACGCCAGCTTCTTCGACCACGAACTCGTTGTCTCCGACATGTGGTTGAATCACACCAAGAACTTCTTCAGGAACTAGGGCGAGTCCCCTTGCCGTCGCATCGAAATCGAAGACACCTTTCTTCGTAAGCGTCTGCTTCATTAGTTGAACCATGACTCGAGGTGCAACAAGCTTCCCTCTCGCAGACTTCAACGCATCAAGATGCATTCGGTCAACAAGTCGTTCCAGATCTGCAACGTCCAGACCTCGTTCTTCAGCTATCTGCGGTGGGTCAAGAACCCCTTTCTTGGCGAAGATGGCACGCATTTCCTGCTCAATCTTCTGCGCTGGTATTAGCGCGCCTTCGCCATCAATGAAAGCGTCTACTTGAACCTGCGACAGAATGGCTTCTGCAACGCGAACTTCAATTTCGAACTCCTTTGCTAGAGTCCCCGGATCAACTAGCTCACCCTTGGCGACTTGGCTTTCAATTCGCTTCCTTATCCAAGTTAATGAGAGATGATCCCCTGAAGGAGTAGCCACTGTCTTTAGGCCGAAACGTTCAAGCAGCATACGAAGTTGTATGCCAGCAAGACTCCAAGTCTCCTCAACCTCGTTTGCTCTGATGAATCCTGATTCCTTTATCGAGTCAAGGAGCCATCTCCTGAACTCTTGTAGTGATATGTATCTGCCATCAGACCCCTTCCTCAGTCCTGGAATCTGACCGATCAGCTGCTTGATTAGTGTTGCACTGACGCCGAGAGCTTTTGCAGTCTCGTCTGCTATGACCATCCCACTCAGTGCAAGGTCTTCTTTGATCCTGTCAGTTAGATATGTCAGCAGCACAACAGAGCCATAATCTGTTCGGACAAACTGATGCCCCGCTTTTCGGATATGGCGGAGAATCTCTGATTCGCCAACGTGCAGCCGTTCTGTCTCCTTGTCGAGCTCCAGAATTCCTTCCGCCATTATCTTCTCTATTATGTCCCCCTCAAGAAGATGTGCAGGCACCAAACGGCCATCAGTTGTCTCAATCATCTTCCAACCAAATCGACGAATCGAATTGTGAATATCTCGGGAATCTAGGTCCAGTCGAGTCGCAAGTGACTCAGGCGCGAGAAACCCTTCCTGCTCAATTCCCTTCTCAAGAGCCCTCTGCAACCAATTGTAAGAAACAAGTTGACCTAGTCTTGTCTCGACTAGGTTCCAGCCCCAAGTCATAACGAGGCGAACCAATTCATCTCTCTTTACCCTTATCCTTTGTGACTCCGAAGTAACATCAATCCGTCCATGTAGTTCAAGGAATTCTTTGAGACGATCCTTTAGTTCAGGAACAAGAATGAAATCTCCGTCTTCGGTTCTTACAACATCAAGCCCCTCGCTCCTGCAGACAGCTTCGACAATCTCTACAATCTCGGATTCGGTTAAATCCCATCTACTTGATTCACCAGAAACATGAACTGAGCCACTTTCCATTAGTTGAGAACGAAGACGATCTGTGAGCAATGGCGCTGAAATCACAGTGCTACCAGAGTAGCTCAGAATTGCATTCCTGCTTGCTTTGATAACGCTCTTCATAGCTGACATATCGAGGCCTTTCTTGTGCAGTGTCCTTGAAAGTACCTCAATTGATATAGAAGGTTGGATTACGAGAATTCTGTCGAGATGTTCGATCTGCAGCCTCCTAACTCTGGAAGTCCAAGCATAGAGACCGGCTCCGATGCCCCCTAGAATCAGGAGTGCAGTCAGCATTCCCCAGAAGGGGTCCGCTAGGAACTCGAATTGAAGTAGCGCACTCTTTACTGCGCTACTAGAGAGTGATTCGTTCACTTCTCAGCCTCTTCTTGTAGATCTCCATCCCAACTATTGCAGGCAATGAAAGCACGATACATACAATCCAATCGAACAACGTCAAAGGTATGAAGTAGAAGTGAAGGCCATACGTTGACAGGATTTCTGGGACCAGTGGGTGATACATAAGGAGGAAGTGAGCCAGATATATCAGACCCAAGAAGGGTACAAATCTACCGGTGCCAGGTTCACGCAGACTGGATGTTATTGGCATGTTGATTCTTCTGATGATCAGCACAAGAGTGCTCTCGACAAGAAGAATCACTGTCAAAAGCATCACTGCAGCCTTTGCTTCATAGACCGTTCTTCCTGCCTCAAATGGCTCTACTACTGGATAGAATCCTTCGAGATTCTCAGGATAGATGCCGACAATTCCGAACCAGCCAGTATAGGTTAGGAGGTAAGCCATACCGGCTCCAAGTGCCATTAGAATGACGTTTATGGCCATGAAACGAGCCATCTGCTTAGTGATTATTTCTTCACTATCGCGGGGTTTCTCTTTCATTGCCCCAGGTGATGTTTTGTCGAAGACAAGTGCCAATCCAGGGAACGAGTGCGTTGTGACTACTAAATAGAGTGCTTGCCAAGTTGTTAGAAGATTGATGACTTCGGGAAGAATGAACATGGCCCCGAAGAATATGATGCTCTCGAATAGGTTGATGGCTACGTAGAAGTAGATCATCATTCGAATCTTGGTGAAAAGACCACGACCCTGGTGGACTCCGGTCACAATAGACGCAAAACTGTCATCAGTAATGACGAGGTCCGCGGCCTCTTTGGCAACATCGGTACCTGTTATTCCCATCGCGATTCCAGCATCACTCATCGCCAAGGCAAGCGCGTCATTAACCCCGTCCCCGGTCATTGCAACTACTTTCTTCTGATTCTGATATCTTTCGACGATGACCTGTTTGTGTGCGGGATTAACTCTTGCGAACACGTTGACCTTCGCAAACTCGTGCTCTGTTAGCGTCTCTATCTGGCCTCCTTCGACTACTAGCGAACCGGGTTCGTGGATTCCAAGATTCTCAGCGATTGTCTTCGCAGTGGCTGAAGAGTCGCCAGTGATCATCACGACATTGATTCCTGCACTGTGACAGGCACTCACTGCTTCTTTGACTCCTTCGCGTGGAGGATCGACAATGCATACAAAGCCCAAGTAGATTAGATCCTTCTCCACCTTGTCCCTTATGTTCGCCCCAGATGGTATCTCATCTAGGCGTTGATAGGCAAAAGAGATGACGCGGTACCCTCGTGCAGCAAATCCGTTTACCTGTGCTTGAATTCGTTTGGCGTCGTTTTCGTCCATTGCGGAAGGTCTCCTGCCTCCATTCATCAAAGCACAGCGGGGCAAGAGGACTTCAGTTGCACCCTTGGTAAACACCACAAGTTTCTTACCGTCTTTGCATACCTTTGACATTCGTTTGAGTTCGGATTCGAATGGAAACTCCTTCTCGATCTTGTACTTCTCTCGAAGCTCCTCTTCATTTACACCACTCTTCCTAAATAGGGTAAGAAGAGCGGCATCTGTTGGATCACCAATCGGAATCCAATTCACGCCTTGATCCGGGATCTCTCTTCGCTCAATCTCCGAATCGTTGTTGATGCCCCCATTGGCTATTATGCGATGAAGTCCCTTCCATCCAAGAACATCGGTCACTTTGACTGCTTCGCTTGGTTTGAAGAGATCCAAGGAAGAGTCGTCTGGAAGACGAAGAATCTCCCCTATGGGCTCGTACCCTTCACCTGTAACATGATAGAGGTTCTCAGTATCCCAGATGAACTTCACCATCATCTGATTCTTGGTCATCGTCCCAGTCTTGTCTGATGCAATGACGCTGACCCGACCCAGGCTCTCGACTGCTGATAGATCACGAATAATGACTCCTTTCCTTGCCATTGCTAGGACACCAGTTAGAAGCACAATAGTCGTTAGCAAGGGTATGTTGATTGGCATGATAGTCATTGCTTTCGTTATACCTATGCTCAGAGTCTCAGCAATTATATTGATTCCGAGATCTATCGGATTGCCAAAGAGAAACGGAACACCGAAGACCGGCCACAAGACAGAGAGAATCATTAGGAATACTGCTGCTGTGGCGAGATACTTTGCAAGAAGATTCACCTTCTTCCGCAACGGGATGTCGCCCGTGTTCAGTTGCTCCAGTTCTCCCTGAATCTTTCCAATCTCCGTGCGTCCACCCGTCTCCGTGGTGACGAAAGTCGCTGTGCCTGTTGCAACATACGTTCCAAAGAATACGATGTTAAACATGTCTGTGAGTGGAATATCCCGTTTGAGTACAGGATCACTCTCCTTGTTTACTGGTATGCTTTCACCGGTCAATGATGCCTCGTTGGTAGTCAGATTTGTACATGTGATAATTCTACCATCTGCTGGTATTCTGTCCCCTTGTTCTAGTTTGACTATATCTCCAGGGACTATTTCGTCAGGAGGTATGGCCGCCTCGCTTCCGTTGCGAATAACACGTGCCTCACCCGCAGAGAGTTTCTCCAGGGCCTCAAGCTTCTTCTGTGCCCTATATTGCTGAAAGATTGCCACAAGAGCATTGATGAGCACAACACCCAACCAAATAGTTGCTTGTGCTAGCTCATTGTTGGCAGTTGGAAACATGTATGCGAGTCCGACCAATGCAAAAGAGCTGACCAGGTATATCGTAATGAGCCAATTCATTATAGGTGCCAAATACACCTGCCAGAATGTACCCTTGATCTTTGGAATTGTGTTTGGCCCGTATTTGCTGGTTCGAGAGGAGACATCACTGCTAGATAGGCCGTTCTCGGCGCTAGCTGAGAAGACCTGAAGGACCTCTTCAATAGACATGGCTTGATACTGACTCTCAGCAGATTCTGATTCAGTGATGGCGTCGCTTTCAGACAAGATCCTTCCCTCGTCTTCTAGTGGTCTGCTTCAGTCTCCTCACAGATAAATGGTCTCGTTACAAACCCATCTGATAGAGAGTACGTTCGAATTGCCCTGCGGGCCTTTTGAAAGTTTTCAGCACAAAGGAGGTGGACCGAAAGGTCTCAAATGCATCGGTCGATAGGTTCATCTTAGTCAAAAATGAGAGCTTATTGCCGCGCGCGGTACAACACAATCTGGTGCAGACAATGTCGTACTACTGGGAATATCAGCCGACACAAAGCAAGCCCCCGTCGTCTAGCATCAGAATCATCGGCGTCATTGTGATTCTGATGTTGATAGTCGCCACAGGTCTGGTCATGCTAATCCCTGATTTTCGCGGGGGTGCTCAACCTGGCGAAGAAGTACGAGTTGCTGTTGTAGATTCAGGTGTCAACTCAGACTTTGCCCTTATAGGACGAATCGTGGCTGAAAGGAGCTTTGTGTCAAGGGAGAATGGGTATGACTTCAATGAACCATCTCCGACTGACAGTGATCCCGAGGACGTCTCTCATGGAACTGTTGTGGCAACCACGATAGTGCAGAACAGTAACAACGCCATGATTGTGAACGCAAAGGTCCTGGATTCATCAGGTTTTGCTACAACTCTTGGAATAATCGCTGCCATCGAGTGGGCAGTCGAACAGAATTGCAGTGTCATCAACTTGAGCCTTGGAGGAGCCCCCACCTATGGAGACCCTCTTGAGGACAGTGTGGAATGGGCGTTCTCAAAAGGTGTTGTAGTTGTGGCTGCAGCTGGCAATGACGGTCAAAACGGAGTGTCTGGAACATCAATTCATTCTCCCAGCGTCCATCAGCACGCACTGAGTGTCGGCGGGTTAGATGAGCAAGGGGCTCCGGCATACTATACGAGTATGGGCCCAACTCGATCCCGAAGCTTGAAACCAGACATTAGCGCCCAAGGATTCACTCAGACAACAACGGCAATCTACTACGGCACAAGTTTCGCGTCCCCGAAGGTCGCCGCCGCCGCAGTTGAGCTGATTGTCTTCTGTAAACAGAACGAGATTATGTACTCTCCAGGTTCTATAATGACAGCACTGCTTGCAGGTGCTACGCCCCTTCCATATTCATCCTATCTCGTTGGAGCTGGGAGACTTGACCTCCAAGCCTCCAAGTTGATCATGCTACAAAACTCAGTTGATGGAGGGCTGCCCCAGATCACTTTTGCACTCCCGGGAACGCTTCCATTTGATTTTGAGAGACTTTTCTATGGAGACTCTTACCAATTCAACATCCATTTGCTGACGTCAGGGTTCACAGAGTACGATATTGAGGTGACGAGCGCGACTCCCGAGATTTTCGAAATCCAGGCAAGTGTTACTCTGAATCAAAGCGACTTCGTTCCTTTGACCCTCAACATCCCCGCCGATGGTTTGTCCATTGTACAGGGACAGATTGATTTCGTGTCCCAAGATTATGGGAACTCAAGTGTCGAGTTTGAAGCTCAGATACACCACTCAAATGCCAGGGTTGCATTCGACATAAGCCATACCGGGTGGTCAATCGACTCATCCTATGGTCAATTCAGAGCGTTCTATGAGCTCCTTGTCGAGAACGATATATCGGTTAACGAGATTCGTGAAGGCACTGACATCACATCAGGCTTCCTTGACGAGTTTGATGCCGTCTTCATTCTGGACCCATGTGCTTGGAATCTAGATGAATCAAACCCTGCAAACGTTTCTGAGTTCTCGATTCCGTTTAGTCCTGAAGAAACTCAAGCTTACAAGGATTACTTTGAAAATGGCGGAGGCATTCTTGTCGCCGGTCTTTCGAACAACACGCTTGATATCCGATCCCTCAATACGTTCCTCAATTGGACCGGATTCGAGTTCGGTTTCAGTAGCATTTCTAATCAGGGAGACACAGTGGAAGTGACCAATATTACCGCACATGCGGTGACAGTCGGAGTAGATAGCTTCGACTTTTCTGGCGCACCAATAACCGAGTTAGGCAATGGTACAGCGCTCGCTTTCTACAATGGTAGACCAGTACTTGGAAGTCTTGAAGGAAGTCAGGGCGGCAGGATGATTGCAACAGGCACGAACTTCTTCCTCGACAATTGGGGATTGAATGGCATGTACGATTCAGACGACAATGACAATCTTACCGTCAGGATTGCCCTCTGGTTGTCTGGACTGCTCTAGATGGCCAGAAATGAGCTCTTCCACAAATTGAGCACGAAGTGTATCTGGAAGCACCTAGGTTGCGTGTTCTCGGACCTTTAAAAGGGAAGAGTGGTATGTCTTCTTACCAAAAAATACCGAGTCGAATTCGGATGTGCTGATGACTTGAGCTTATACTCGGGTCATCGGCTACCCGAAACTCCTTTTTTTCCGATTGCTGACGTTTGAGGTTATCTTGTATAGCGAGTATTCAGATTGTCTTCCTCACAGCACATAGTACAGCTGTGCACCATCAGTACACTTAACAAAGGGAATGAAGGCCAACCACGACACGCAACGCAAAGAGGCCCCCAACATGAGCAAAGTGACCAACGCATCATATGCAGTTCTGATTGCTTGTGTCCTTGCTCACTTCATGAACCACGTTTACCACGGGATCCTATCTCCCTTTCTTCCAGTCATCACCGACGAACTCAGCCTGAGCTACACCGAAGCAGGTATTGTTACAAGCGCTGCAATTGTCACGATGACAATGGCGCACCTAGGAGTGGGATATCTGAGCGACAAAGGTTGGGGAGATATTTTCATTCCCGCGAGCATACTCCTCAGTGCAGCAATTGTCCTATTCGCAAGCTTAGCAACAACATTCCTGTTTCTGGTGATGTGCATGGCTCTTCTTGGTATGGGAGCCTCTGGTTACCATCCGAGTGCTTTCCCGGCGCTTACCGTGAAATTCCCAAGAAGGTCACGCGCAAAAGCTACTGGGATGCAAGCTGCGGGTGGTCTAGTCGGCATGGCGTTGATCCCTTTATTGGGAGTAGTCCTGCTTGACATTCTGGGCGGTTGGAGAGAGTCAATGTTCGCCTTGGGCGCGGCCGGAATCTTTGTCTTTGTTCCTACTGCACTCCTAATGAGATACGCACGGAAAGAAGATGGATTTGTGGAGGCTACGGTTCCTATTCGAGAAGGACCAGAGGGATGGACTAGAGACTTCAAGCTTGCTCTTGGTGTGATGGGTCTCAGAGGAATACCATTCCGATGTACAACTCTTCTGATGCCCCTTTATCTTGTTGCCAGCTACGGTTACGAGCCACTGTGGGCAGGGTCTTTGACGACGCTGATGCTTGTTGCTGGCCTTGTCGGTCAGGCGGTTTCCGCACCCCTTTCTGATAGAACTGGACGAAGGGTTCCATACATAGTTATCTCGACTGCGGTGGTAGCCCCCTCCCTGTTGTTGCTGAACTTCGCTCTCGATCCTGTCTTTCTTATTCTGGTCTTGATAACCATTGGTTTCTTCTTCTTCTTTGGAGTACCTGCAACAACAGCCTATCTTACAGAGGTCACTCCAGCTGAATCCAAGGGTCTCGCATTCGGCATATTGTTCTCTTTCGGCGCCATACCAGGAGCCCTCTCTCCCGCAATCTTTGGCATTATCGGGGATTCATTCGGTCTGCCAGCGTCCATTCTATTCCTAGTGCTTATGGCGTTCTTCGCTTCGTTGATTGCAACCCTAATGAAAGACAACGAGGACTATGAACCCAAAATCCCTGTCGCTGCCACATTGATTAGCGAGTGACCCGAGTGAGAGTGATGATCGACTATCATGTTCATCCCAACTATTCCCTGGACGCAGAGGGCAGCCTTGAGGAGTACTGTGAAGTTGCGACAAGGAAGGGCTTACGGGAGATAGCATTCACTACACACTTGGACAGTGATCCTGCTACTGACGACTGCTTTGTAATCGTCGAGGGAAGAAGAATCGATGTACAATCAGGTTACTGGCTTGAGCACTACGAGGCCTCCGTAGCTGAGGTAGCTGATGAATATCGGGAACGAGGAATTGAGGTTCGTCTTGGGGTGGAGGTAGACATATACCCAGGTGTTGCCGAGAACCTTCCAGAAGCTTTCCACAGGACTGAGTTTGACATCATCATTGGCTCTGTTCACCTTATCGATCACAGAGCAATCTCTGCCGAAGAGGGAGCGAACGCCGTGTTCTCGAAGTACGCAGTTGAGGAGCTGGGCCACAATTACTTCTCAATAATGACAGATGTGATTGAGAGTTCGTTCATCAATGTACTTGGACACATCGACCTTTACAGACGCTATGGAGAGACCCACTATGGAGAAGCTATACACTCTCTCTGGAAGCCACATATGAAACTCTTGACGGAGAAGATGAAGAGATTCAACGTTGCCTTTGAGATCAACACTTCTCCGTGGAGGAAGGGTCAGTCGGAGACCATGCCATCACGCCCAATCTTGGAAGCGCTAATTGAGAGAGGCATTACTCAATTGACTCTGGGTTCTGACGCACATAGACCTGAAGATGTGGGAGCGGGGGTAGATCGCTGTCTGAAGCTAGTTCAGGAAATGGGGTTCCCCTCACCCGTTGGTTTCAAGAAAGGTGTGCCGTACACAATCTCGGTCTTGTAGGTGCGCTCAAGCGACACAGAATTAAGAAAGTAGCACAAGGCACAAACGTGGTGAGCTCTGTGGAGAACAAGACACCATTTCTGCTCTGCCTAATAGGAGGTATCCTTCTTTTCCAGGCGGGATGGACAGGAAGCCTTGGGATCTTAAGCTATCTCGCCCTAATTCAAACAATTCCTGAGCTAGCGGATTTCGTCTGGATCATCAATGCTCTTTTGTACATCCTTGCGATTATGGCAGCAATCGGTGGAGTAGGGGTCATCGCGGGTGGGTATGTCTTGACTCGTGGAAGGGTTACAACTGGCAAGCTCGTGATTGGAGTGGCTCTTGGCATTTCTATCGTGGGCCTAGTGATACAGCTAGCGCAGTGGCTCTGGCTCTATGGGGCTACATCGGTCGTCGACTTCTTCGGGCTCACGGCTGAAGCGACTGGATGTATTGGAATCGTCTTAACCTTAGTTGGCCGTTCTCGTGCATCCTAATATTATAGAGAGAAGATCAGGATGACAGAAGACAATCAAGAAGTGATCAAGAGAGCGGTAACGCTCATTCAGGATGGTATGTGTAAAGAAGCCATCAGTGTGCTAGAAGCCCATCTTGAACACTACCCGGAGTCTCTGGAAGGGTGGTACAACCTAGGGATTGCACTCGGTGATTGTGAACGAGAAGAAGAGGCGGTCAAAGCGTATGATGAAGCTCTCGCCATAGACAATGAGATCTTCGAGATTTGGTTTAATAAAGGAACTGTGTTGTACGAGCTTGCTGACTTCAAGAGTGCGAAAGATTGCTATGCGAAGGCACTGGAGATTAGTCCAGATGACGCTGAGGTTTGGAACAATCTTGGCAATTGTCACTCACGACTTGGGGATGGAAGGGCTGCAATCGAAGCCTACACGAGGGCTGTTGCCTTGAAGCCAGATTATGCCGAAGCATTCTACAACAAGGCAAATGCCCACTTTATTGAAGGTGAAGATGAGAAAGCTGTTGCCTTTGCAGAAGTGGCTCTTCAACTTGACCCAGCTCTCAAGAAGCTTGTAGACCAATGGATACATGTTGCCTTATCACGACTGGAATCCGCCAGACTTGAGGCAGAGTATAGACGAAGGCCCAAAGAGGAACAGCGCATCATTCCACCTGAAGAAGAGTCAAAGGAATGAGCGATTCATCAAACCTAAAAGGATGATTCCCAGAGCCCCCCAAGTGATTGAGTATGAGCCTAGAGAGTAGTGCCAGACGTAGTCCAGTGAAGAGTGCGCTCACTGTAGCATTCTTGATTCTCCTTGGCGGAATAAGTTACGCGTTTCTTCAAGTCCAAGGATTCTTGCCGATTATTCCAGATCCTACTGTTATTCTTGGGTTCTCATTTCTGACGTTTGTAATCATAATCTGTTGCGGCACGAACATTCTCACAGGGACATACATCCAAAGAATGACAGGATACAGCGAAGAAGAGGCAGAGTACAAGGAAGGGAAACACCTCTTTGACTTGGAGGAGTGGGAAGCAGCACTTGAGGTATTCAAGAAGATTCTGCACCCCGAAATGGACCATAGGAGAGCTCTGTTCTATGGAGCTCAGTGCTACTCAAAACTAGGCGAATGGGAAGGAATGAAAGAGTACTGCAAGCGATATCTTGAGCTGGTACCAAAAGATGCTGAGGTCTGGGAGATGCTATCTGAAGCCCATAAGCGTCTGTTCGAGTACTCTGAAGCAGAAGAGGCTATGCAGAGAGCTCTAGAGCTAGCTCCAAAGTGATTGATTGGCCTATAGAATGGATGTCACTCGCTCTATACAATCTTGTTCCGAAGAGTCCCAATATTCTCTATGTAGACCTCGACCTCATCGCCAGATGAGAGGTACTCAGGAGGGTCTCTCACAAACCCAACCCCTGAAGGTGTTCCCGTCGCTATCACATCTCCTGGCTCGAGTGTAAACGACTCCGAAAGATATGATACAAGCTTTGGTACACCGACCAAGAGATTCGATGTGGTGGAGTCCTGTTTGATTTCACCATTGACTTTTGTGTGCATCTTGAGGCCAGAAGCGTCTCCAAGCTGATCGGTTGTGACAATGCAAGGACCCATTGGACATAACCCGTCCAGTGATTTACCTCGGACCCACTGACCATCTCGACGCTGTACATCTCTCGCGCTTAGGTCATTCACGACCGTGTACCCAGCAACATAGTCCAAGGCACTCTCCTCTGTCACGTTCCTGCATATACGCCCAATGATTACGCCCAGCTCAACTTCCCAGTCAAGTCGGCTGGTGACTTTGGGATAAGGAATGGGCTCATCCGGACCCACAATGCTGGACGAAAACTTGGCAAAGACAACAGGGTATTCCGGAACTTCCTGACCTGTTTCTTCTATATGGTCAGTGTAATTCAGGCCTATGGCAACGATCTTTCCAGGTCTTCGTATAGGGGCCTCAATCTTCACATCCTCAAACGAAGATATCATGGGGCGTTCAATGTCTGGTGTCCTAGAGAATCGGTCTAGAATCTGACGCGCCACTTCAATACCTGGTTCCCAATATAAGAGTCGCATCATTGTGTTTGGAAAGGGCTGGCCATCGATCTGATACTTCCGTCCGAAACGTGAGGCTGCTTCAGGGATGTTGAGGATTCCACCATCTGTCTCAATGCCTATCGATGTCATGCCTAGGCTTGAGAACGTTACAAGCCGCATGTCGATTGAAAGCCAAACGCTTCATTTATCCGTAGCGGTGAGATGTCGGTGATGGGTGCATTAGGTGCCGGAAGAACCGACTCTCGACGACTTGCCAGATCAGGTCTACGTTGCACTGGGAAGGAGAGGCATGGAAGGGATACCGCTCAAGGAATGCACCTATGCCTGTGACAGCGATGAGCTCGAACTTATCGAGGTGAAGAAAGACCCCCCATCGATATCAGGTAGATCCCTAGAAGTCGTGATTGAAGACTGGCTCCTCAAATGCGCAAAGTGTAAGAAGGATTTCACAATTCGTCAGAGAGTGAGGTATGTAGACGGAGAGAGAGTCGACACAATGGTTAGCATTCTTGATGATCGCGGCAATGACTTGGGCTGGATAGGAAGCTATTAGGTGGTTGGATTTGCCTAAGAAGTACAAGTTGGGAATTCTGCCTGGAGATGGCATCGGCAAAGAGGTAGTTCCTGCTGCCGTGAGAGTCGTTCAAGCAGCGTGCGAAGGCGTTGGCGGCTTTGATATCGAATTGAGAGGGTTTGACTGCGGCGGTGAATATTACCTAGCAAATGGTGAAGAGTGGTCCGAAGAAGCTGAAGAGTATGTCTGGAACGAAGCGGACGCTGTGTTGCTTGGAGCGATTGGAGCGTTGGACTCCAAAGGAGAGTCCGTGAAACTACCCGATGGCAATCTCGCCGGGTATAATGTGGTGATAGGCCTAAGACTCAGGCTAGACCTTTACGCGAATGTTCGGCCTGTTAAGCTCTACGAGGGCGTTCCCACGCCGCTCGCAGACAAAGGTCCGGATGATATTGACATGGTCATAATCCGAGAAAACACTGAGGGGTTGTACACTCCTGCAAGAGGAGCATTGTCGAGGGGCGGTCTCAAGGACTTGGCTGTCGACATGAGAGTAATAACCAAGAAAGGATCAGAGAGGGTTTCGAGATTCGCCTTTCAGGTAGCAGAGGAAAGGAATGGTGCTCCCTCAGATGGTGTGAAGAGAGTCACCTGCGTGGACAAGAGCAATCTACTTGCTGGATGCCAGCTCTTTAGAGAGAGCTTCAATCGGATTGGTGAGGAATATCCAAAGATCGAGAAGGATTATGCATTCGTTGATGCATGGACACAGTGGTGTCTCAAGAAACCTGAGTTCTACGATGTTGTTGTGACACCCAACGAGTTTGGCGACATCATAACAGACCTTGGCGGAGCGGTTCAGGGAGGACTAGGTGTTGCTCCAGCAGGCAACATAGGGCAGAAGTACGGAGTGTTCGAACCAGTGCATGGCTCTGCTCCGAAGCATGCTGGAAAAGGCGCTGCTAATCCTATTGCTGCCACTTTAGCCGGTTCGATGCTTTTGGAGTGGCTTGGGAAGAAACACAATGACAACAAAGTCCTGAAGGCAGGCGGACTTGTCAAAGAAGCAGTCGCTTCGGTGCTAAGGGATGGAGAGCCGCGAACATACGATCTGTGTTTGGGGCAGTGGTTAGGAATTACACCATCGTCAACAGACAAAGTCGGAGACGCGATTGCAGAGAGAGCACGTTCTCTTGCTAGTGAGGGTTGACAGCCATGGGTGCCACATTAGCAGAGAAGATTCTTGCCACACATACGACCGACGGAAAGGCAACAGCAGGAGAGATAGTTGAGGCAAACGTAGACTTCGTCATGGTACATGAGGTACTTGGATCAAGGATAATGCCAATCCTTGATGAAATGGGTGTTGACAAAGTATGGGACCCCAAACGAATTCTCGTCGTTAATGACCATTGGGCCCCTGCTCCCAACATCCAGAGTGCTGAGATTCATCAAAGAAATCGAGATTTCGTTAGGAAACATGGGATTACACACTTCTGTGATGTCAACTGTGGCATTTGCCATCAGGTCATGGCAGATTGGGGTCTCGCCAGGCCGGGAGAGCTCATCGTTGGTTGTGATTCACACACGTGCAGTTATGGCGCATTCAATGCATTCTCGACTGGTCTTGCTGCAACTGATACTGCAATCATCCTGGCCACGGGTAGCAATTGGTTTAGGGTTCCTGAGTCAAGAAGATTTGAGATCTCAGGTGAGCTGCCTGACTTTGTGATGAGCAAGGATCTCATTCTTAGAATAGTCACAGACCTTGGAAGCGATGGTGCAACCTATGAGTCTCTCGAGTTCCACGGCCCCACAATAGACAGCATGACAGTGCCTTCAAGGATGACCATGTGCAACATGAGCGTGGAGGCGGGCGCCAAAACTGCTATCATGACCCTGAATGAGTCTGCAACTTCTTGGTTGAATGCCAAGTCAGCCATGTCCACTTGGACCCCTATGGAACCTGACAGAGATGCAGGATATGTTGAAACCCACAGGTATGACCTAGATAGTGATCCGCTTGGTCCGATTGTCAGTGCGCCTAACAGCCCTGCAAACGGAAAAGCCGTCGAAGAAGTCGAGGGCATTGAAATAGACCAGGCATTCATTGGATCCTGCACGAACGGACGGCTGGAAGACATTGAGATTGCTGCAAGAATTCTGAAAGGAAAGAACGTCGCTCAAGGCGTAAGGCTGATTCTGACGCCTGCGAGTATGGAAACCTATCTGTCAGCTGTTAGAGCAGGCTTCATTGAGACCCTTATCACGTCAGGTGCGGTCGTTACAAATCCTACTTGCGGCGCGTGTGTGGGAGGACATCTTGGTATACTAGGTCCAGACGAAGTGGCAATCTCCAGCACCAATCGAAACTTCCGTGGTCGAATGGGACATCCTGAGTCCCTTGTCTATCTCGCTTCACCAGCGACTGTGGCCGCAAGCGCACTGAAGGGAGTAATAACCGATCCGAGGAGTGTTGCATGATGAAGAGAAATCTTGAGAACATCGTCGGCAAGGTCTGGAAGTTCGGATCCAACATAGACACCGACCAGATCATTCAGGGCCGTTATCTAATGATGCTAGATTACTCGGAAATGGCCAAACACACTCTGAAGATTCAACGCCCCGACTTTGCGTCCAATGTTCAGAAGAACGATATTGTTGTAGCAGGCAAGAACTTCGGAGGAGGGAGCTCTCGTGAGGAGGCTCCAAAGGTTTTGGAAGTTCTTGGAGTAGGGTGTGTGATTGCTGAATCCTTTGCGCGTATATTCTTCAGAAACTCATTCAACGTCGGCCTGCCATCATTGATAGTCCCGGACATTACTGAACAGGTCGAAGACGGCGAAACTCTGATAGTCAACCTCTCCAAAGGGACAGTCAAGAAGGATAATGGCACGATTCTCCAGGCTGCCCCGCTCCCCCCACTGATGATGGACATAGTCAGTGCCGGTGGTGCTATTCCCTGGTTCAAGCAGAGACTGGTTGGCCAATGAAGTTGCAGCAGAAGAGAAAAACGCTAAAAGCGTGGGTACTCACTCAAACCTCAGCTACCAAGAGGTGCGGAGGATAGCAAATGAATGTCATGCTCTTCTTGATTATATCATTGATTGTTCATTCAATCCCAGTTCCATTCTCTGGATTGATGTTCAGACCAAATCGCTTGATTCGGTGGCTCCCGTTTCGGCTAGTATGGGGCACAGGTGCGTGGATTGTGATATCGATCGCATTCGCTATGACCTTGCCTTGGGCGATTATCTCGCTCATAATGAGCGTGGCATTGCTCATCATGATTAGCGGCGGCTTCAGACCGGGTGAGGTGGGAGAGATGATGGAAGGCCTGCGGACACCACTAGTCTGTGTGGGATTCATGATCCTGCTCATACTGCCAATGGTCTCTGGCGTCATATCCTGGACATCCGATGTCTCGAATGCTGAAACTGTTGACGAATTCATAACTCGGACGGAAGAACCTCTGTTCACAACGCCCATACCTGACGAGATGGTCAGGCTTGTGACATCCGAATTCGCCGAGTTTGAAGCGCGGAGACGTCTGGCTTCTATTGGCTCCAATCTGGAGATTGCAGCCTCTCACATCACTACTAGGAATGGCCGGCTGGTCTGGGTCTGTACTGTTGTGTCCACAAATGTTCTGTCTGAGAACTTTATCAAAGCGTTCATTGTCGTAGACGCGAATGATCCAACACTAGTGGAAGTCATCCAGCCCGTGTCTATCCCGGTGGGAGAAGGCCTCTTTTGGGATAGGAACATACAGTTTTCCAACTACCTCGAAGACATGACTTCAGCATACGAGTATGCGTATCCAACGTGGGACCCGATTGGCAACATGGTCTATGTACAGACGAGAACACAACTTGGGTGGGATTTCGTCGAACGCCCTCTTGGACCTAAGGTCTACTGGGAAAACGGGACCGTTTATGCATATAGTACGATTGAAGAGACCCCTGAATGGATCACTCAGGCCTATAGTGAGGAGTGGCTGGAGCGTCAAGTTTCTCGTTGGGGAGGATACCAACGAGGCGACACCTTCGATCTTTTCGCCGGAGGATTTCTCTGGTTCATTCCTCCATCAAACGATCGACTCGAGATGACAGAAGATACAAGGTACATTGTCAATCCCGACACAAACAGAGTTGAAGCCTTCATTGCTGTGCATCCTCCAGCTTCATCTCAGTTGTCGTTAAGTGGGATGATTCGGGCAACAACGGACGGAATCTTATATCACGATCTGAGCGAGCAGGAGCTCTCGAGCGGATCCTCGGCAATTAACGAGGTCATCAAAGACTTTCCGGATCCTGTGGAAGGCTCATACCGAGGTGCCATGCCTCTGATCTACCCAGTACAAATCAACTCAACTTATTCACGGCTGGCGTGGTATTGCCCAATCTACTGGTGGAATGCGCAGTATGACGAAGACGTTGAAGACTATGTTCTATCGGACATTCGCCTTCATGCTCTTGGAATGGCGGATGCTGAAGATGTGACGATATCCTATACTGAAACCTCGGAAGGATCATTGATAGGGGCCAGTCTTGTGGAGTCAGTACGTGAGAGCTACATACAGACAGTAAAAGATGCACTTGGCTTAGGCGAAGAAGTGAGGGATGCAGTCCAGCTATCAGCCAACATCATTAATGTGACCTCATTTGTTGAGCAAGGAAACACACACATTGTTTTACGGACTGACAATGCCACCTACGAATGGCTGGAAGGAGCCGCAGAGTGGATGGACACAATAGATTGGTATGCACTTCTAACCATACAAGTTGGTGATAGTTTCACAGCAACAATTCAGAACGTAGACGGCGTGAATCGGATAATCGCCTTCTCAAAGAACTAGAAGCGGAAGGGTATCGACCCCTTCCAATAGCTTTCTTCGAACTATCTGGGGAAGAATTCCTTGTAGACCTCTCTCTGAATGAGGAACCTCATAATCTCGGCAGTTCCACCGCCAATAGTCATGAGTCTCGCATCTCGAAGGAATCGTTCTACCGGATAGTCGGTAGTATACCCAGAGCCGCCAAGTATCTGCAGCGCATTGTTTGTTATCTCAATAGCCGCCTCTGTTGTGAAGAGCTTCGCAATCGAGGCCTGCTTCGTGGCCTTCTGACCACTGTCTAACATCCTAGCCGCAGTCAAGGTGAGGGCTCTTCCTGCTTCAAGTTTCACGGCCATGTCAGATATTTTGAAGCTCACGCCCTCGAAAGCTCTTATGGGTCTTCCGAACTGGACTCGTTCATTGGCAAACTTAACAGCTATCTCGAAGGGAGTGCGCCCATATCCTATTGCCTCTGCTGCAATCGCAGTACGTTCGCTATCTAGTTCATCCATTAGAATCTCGAAGCCTTGACCCGGAACCCCAAGCAACATATCCGAAGGAATTCGCACATCCTCCATCTTGAGCCAAGATACTCTGGCGGATTTCATTCCAAGTAGTTCGTGATCTTCAATGACACTGAAGCCGTCGCTTGTTGTATCGAGAATGAATGCAGACATTCCGTCTTTCGCGTCTACTGATGGGTCCGTAATCGCAAAAGTGCACATGAAGTCAGCCTGGCTTCCGTTCGTAATGAAACGCTTCTCACCGTTGAGAATCCACTCATCGCCGTCTTTCTCGGCACGAGTCTCCATTCCAGCAGTGTCAGAGCCGACATTCGGCTCACTGATACCAATACAGCCAATCTTCTCGCCTCTTACGATTGGCTCAAGGTACTTCTTCTTCTGCTCAGCGGTACCGAATTTGCTGACAGGCATACCGTAGAGAGTAGTTGATGCCATTCTGGCCATGTCCAAACCCGCATTTACTGCAGATATCTCCTCGGCCACAATAATCTCATACGAAACGCCCCTTTTTGAGCCGCCAGCAGACTCATCATGAAGAACACCCATGTATCCAACCTGACCCAGCTTGCGTATGAGCTCTCTTGGATAGGGGCCTTTGTCTATCTCGTCTGCGATAGGCGCTATTTCCTTGTCACAGAACTCACGGACTTCCTGGCGGAATGCAATCTCATCATCTGTCCAGAGGACCTTGGATAGATAGTCCATTAGTGTAGCACCTAGGCTACACTCGGACTACGGCTCCTTAAATCCATAACCTAGTGTGCCACTTGGGAAGCTCATTCATCATTGGTGGGCTTCAACGCTTGTACAGCTAAATGCTGGGCTGCTTCGCGCTTCTTCTTGATGTCAGTCGCTTGTTTTCGGATCTCATCAAAGATTGGTTTCCTCTGATTCACAAATCCCTCAACGAAAGCTGCGACAGCTTCTGAACGGCTCTTGAAAATCTCAAGTTCAACTAGAGCATCGAGAAGATCCACGATGTTTTCGCTCATTCTTGTCATGACAGATACTTCTCTTCTACGGAGCCCGAATCCCTCACTCTCAAGGCGCCCTAGGAGTTCTTCTCGAATGATTGTGGGAGTCGCTCTTTGATCTTCCTGAACATTGTCCTTCGACATGGTTTCCCACCATTGACACAGTCTTTGTGTGTGTGGTGACGTGATATCCACACAATCAACTCTTATATGAATTGTGTAATACTATTACGTGTTAGTCGGTCATAAACGCGATCGGTCCCCGTACCTCGCGCTTAAGGGGGTGCTCTTTTCTGTTGAGCCCCCCAACCGATTGGCACTCTCCTTCTCTAGAAGCAGGTTGTCACTGCACGGGGTCATTTTGAAAGAGAATAGAAGAAGCGTTCATCCTCACCAAGAACCACGGTGACCTGATCGCCAATCTCGATTGCGTCGTCGTCAGTGCTTTTGCTCACACAAAGGACCACAGCCTCGTGTTGAAGTGATACGAGTGCAATCTTCAGGGGTGCATCGAATCCCTCTGGGGGATTGTGCAGCATAGTATGAGATAGCACTTCTCCGCGGCCCTCAAGCTTGGTCGCAGTCATGTTGTTCACACGTGGACCGCAGTAGGGGCATAGATCTCTTGGAGGAACTACTGCGCGACCACAATTGCCGCATAGTGACGCATCAATCGACATTCCAATAGCCAACGATACCCAGCAGGTTCACTCTGAAAAGAATTGTCTCAAAGGTAGGCTATTCCTTGGTCTTCAATACGTCTTTCATCGTTCCACTAGTTCGTTCCGCTTCGTATTTCTGCAGAACTCCCTTGTAGCCCATACCCTCGAGCTTGGATGCAAGTGCCTTCATTCTCTCTGTTACCTGAGCTGCCTCTTGCATCTTCATCATCAGTTGCTTACGATACTCTATGGCAGTTATCTCTCCAGCATCAAGGCGTCGTGCTAGCTCGTCTCGCTCCAATAGGATCTCTTCACGTCTCTTCTCCAATTCCTCGAACTCGTTGACGAGTGAGTACATCTTTGATTGGGAGCGAGTTGTCTTTCCTTCCCGATCGCGAACATCCTCGCTCTTTGTGACCCTAATTCGTCTCAGGCGGTCGAATTTACCCATTCTTCGAGCACCATTGCCTACTAATCTGGCATGGACGTGTAGTTCCACAATATTAGTCTACATCGCATGTATTTCTGTCCGGTTGAGGGTCAACTGCCTTTCTTTAGGATAGTCACGACCATGTTGTTCCCAAATCCACCGATATTGTGTGTTAGCGCAGTCTCTGGAGACTCTACCTGGATGCCTTTTGGGGCCGCGCCCCGAAGCTGCAGAACTACGTCTCTTATCTGAGCAACTCCTGTGGCGCCGGTTGGATGGCCTCTGGATTTCAAGCCGCCACTGGGATTGACAGGCAAGTCCCCATCAACATCGGTCACACCTTCTTTAATCAGCTCAATGGCAGATCCTCTGGGCGCGATACCAACGTCCTCCATGTTGATTATCTCAAGGATAGAGAAGGCATCGTGAAGCTCGAACACATCCACCTCGGTTGGACTGATTCCAGCCATCTTGGTCGCTTCACGAACAGCCTGAACAGTTGCATTGAGAGAGGTCAATGACAGTCTGTGCTGGACTGCATGATGGTCTGTTGCATGACCGATCCCCAGCACCTGTACTGAGCGATCCCTTAGACCAGACTCCTCCACTATTCTCTCAGAAGCAACAACTATCGAAGCAGCACCATCACTAACCGGGCTGCAGTCGTAGAGTGTGAGGGGATCAGCCACTATTGGAGAGGAATTGACTTTCTCAATGGTGACCTCCTTCTGGAAATGGGCCAGAGGATTCTTGGCCCCGTTTCGGTGGGCCTTCATTGGGACTAGTGACAATTCGTCGCGTGTCAATCCGTAGTCATGCATGTATCGTCTTGCAACCATTGCCGCAAGGGCGGCAGGGGTGGCCCCATACCTTGTCTCACTCTCTTGTGACATCATCTTTGAGAGAATTCGGGAAGCAGAGCGACCATCTACCTCCGACATCTTTTCGACGCCAATCACGATCACAAGGTCCGCCATACCGGCGCCAACAATAGCAACTGCAACCTCGAAAGCACTCGAACCTGATGAAGGGCCTGTTTCGATGCGTGTTGCACCAGATGGGACAAAGCCCAACCTATCAGCCATCAGAGTGGACAGGTGACCAATTCCCGTGAATTCGTCAGGATTCTGCGATGCTATAATGAGCCGGTCGAAACGTGAATCAAGTGTTTCAGAATCCTTCAAAGCCTCAAGAGAGGCTTCGACGGCCAATTCCGTGATTGATTGCTCTAGTCGCCCAAACCTCGTCATTCCTACTCCAACAACGTGGACAGGCTTCATGACCTGAACGGCTCCTATTCTACAAGAATCAGCAAGTCGCTCGGAGTGACACTGGATCCGGGCTCAATGTTGACTTCCTTAATCTGGCCATCGGAGGGTGCCTTCAATTCATTAAACATCTTCATGGCTTCAAGGATGCATACTGTGTCACCCGCTTGTACACTGTCTCCCACGCGAACTTTGACCTCTGTGATTTTGCCCGGCATGGGAGGATAAATCCCGCCTGAGATTCTCTTGTCATCTGCAATGGCACCACCAGTCGCCACATGATCTTCCTGTTGGCGGACACGGTCCCAGACAATTTCAACTTCTTCTTCGTTGAGTTCGATTGTGGCCTTGCGGCCGGCCCTCCTGATGATTCTGGCTTGATGATCAGTTGAAGTGTCGTTAATGGTCCAGGTACCGTCTTCGGACACTGCCGTCTTCAAAGTGAAGGTCTCGTCACCAACCTTGACTATTAACAGCCCGCCCTCGTCAAGCATATCGACACTTACTCTATAGTCACGTTCGCCAACCTTTAGGTCGTAATCCGGACTCATCAGGGCACCCCCTGTCTACGCCCACGCATCTCGTCCTTTCTTCCTTCTGATGCCCATGATGAAGTGGCACGCTCCCACCGAGCATATGTCCGGACACCGGTCCGTCCAGCACGGAGATCATGCTTTCCACTAGCCGCCCAAGAGTCTTCCAAGACTACTGCTCCCACTGTCGTTCCAACTCCCTGGGAGCTCATATGCAAGACTGAGGCAATAATTGCGGCTTCAAGGACTTCAGGAGTCGCGCCTCTCTTCTTTCTCGCGTTTCGTCTAATCAAGAAGTCCCTCACATATTGTGGGAAAATCGCATAGGACACCTCATCACGTGGAACATGTGGGATATCTTCTAAGGCCTTCTTTGCTGCCAGAAGCCCCGGCTCTATGAGATCAGCAGGTCGACAATCGATCGGATCTTCGTCTCCGATAGCCAGTTTCTTGATTTTCGGATCTATCGGCGCGGGGGGTCTCCCGTAATACCCACGAACATACTGCTTGACTTCGTGCGGAATCATTGAGTATCTCTTGCCAGTGATAACATTCAGGGTTGCCTGAGTACCAACAATTTGACTTGAGGGTGTCACAAGAGGGGGGTATCCTAGCTCGGCTCGCACTCTGGGGACTTCCTCCAGCACCTCATCATATCGGTCTAGTGCCCCTTGTTCGCGAAGCTGATTGTCAAGATTCGACAACATGCCGCCAGGAATCTGGAAGACGAGCACCTGAGGATTGACTCCCTGAAGACTACCTTCAAAGCGACTGTATTTCCTCCGAATCTTTCGGAAGTAGTCTGCAATCTCTGCAAGCAGCTCCAAATCAAGGCCTGTGTCACGCTTCGTTCCTTTCAGAGACTCCACGATGGATTCTGTTGCTGGTTGAGATGTCGCCATTGACAGTGAGGATATTGCACAATCCACGACGTCTACGCCGACCTCAGCGGCCTTGAGATATGCCATCGAAGCCATTCCAGAAGTCATGTGGCTATGAAGCTGGATTGGGATATCTATCTCATCTTTGAGTTTGATGACGAGATCCTCGGCTGCGGAGGGCGAGATTAGCCCGGCCATGTCTTTGATACAGATTGAATCGGCTTCGAGTTCGTAGAGATTCTTGGCCTTCTCCACGAACTTTTCGTTTGTGTGAAATGGACTGATTGTGTAGCAGAAGCTCGCTTGAACATGCGCGCCGGCTTTCTTGACGAATCTCATCGCGGCCTCCATATTCCGGACATCATTCAGAGCGTCGAAGATTCTGAAGATATCAATGCCCACTTTGGCGGCCTCGTTGATAAACGCCTCCAGCACATCGTCCGGGTAGTGTGAGTAGGCGACAATATTCTGTGCTCTGAGGAGCATCTGGAACTTCGTGTTTGGCATGGCTTCCTTGAGGGTCTCAACACGTTCCCAAGGATCTTCGTCTAGAAACCGCATCATGCTATCAAATGTCGCACCACCGAACATTTCCAACGAGTGATATCCGACTTTGTCCAGCTTCTCACAGATTGGAAGCATATCCTCTGTTCGCATTCTCGTGGCTAGCAGGGACTGATGGGCGTCGCGAAGGACTGTGTCGGTAATGCGGAGTTGCGCCATTTTGTTCGACTCACCTCAGTAACCTCGCTCATAAAGCAGTTCCGTTACCAATGCTTTCGGACATTGTTGAGTTAGATATGAAGTTGGAGACTTTGTGTGGCATGGAACAGACTTGACGAACCGCATAGCTCAGAGAGTGTTCACCTCTGTTCAAACCGGCATTTTTTTTAAAAAGTTCGAGCATCTTTTGCAGCTAAATTGGCTTCGGGAAGCCAATTGGAGGAGAGATTGAATTGGAAATGCGAAGACTAGCCAAGGTGATGCTACTCATTTCATGTTTGTTGCTCCCGGTGTTGGGTATCGGTCTTGATGTTAGCACTTTTGGTGTACAGGAGAGATACTCCGGTCTTGATGTTGGCACTTTAGATGTACAGGAAGGATTCTCGCCAAGTGCTGTGGTTTGGTCAGATGACTTTAATGATAACAATACAGACGGTTGGGAAATTTGGGGAATGAATTACACAGACCCTGCTTCTCTCCCAGCCAACTATTCTGTGTCCGAAGGCGTGCTACGATTCCGAGGAGTAGACAATCATTGGACTATTGCAATGTACAATACAACTCAGGGTGTAGGCACCTGGAGCTTTGATCTTGATGTCCAGGACCAACACAGGCATCATTTCTACGTGCCATTTTTCAGTGGCTATTGGGACTATGACAGTATCAATTGGTCACAGTGGTTGGAATCAGTACCGTATGAGTATGGGATAATGCCAGTCATAGGTGAATTTAGCGGATGGGAAGACGAGTTTGTCTTGTACCGGCGCAGTCCAGGAAGTGGGTCTATCACCCCTTTGGGTCGATACTCTCATGAGGAAATGATTGGTTGGCACCATATCGACATCCAACGCGACTCTTCAGGTCGGATCCATGTCTACCTCAATGAGACCCACGTTATGTCAGGTCAGGACACAAGGTTCTCAGTGAGTGAGTGCTTCAAGATCTATAGTCAAGGGGGTTCTGCGATCGACAACATATTTGCTTTTGACGATTTCACACACATTGACAAAGTGGCACCAGAGTGGGATCAAGAACCAACGAATCAAGCTATAGATCAGGGACAAGCTTTCAGCTACAATCTAAATGCATCGGACTTCAATGGCATTGACAAATGGGCGGTGAATGACACCGTTCATTTCGAGATTGATTCTAACGGGGATATCACTAATGCTATTGAATTGAGTCCATCTGTCTATTGGCTTGAGGTATCAGTAAATGATACCATGGGAAACGAACGAACTGCTGTATTCTCAGTCACCGTCAGTGGATCAACACCACCCCCGCTCCCAGATCTCTCATTGCTCGCAGTGATAGGTGGCGGAGTCCTGGCTGTGATTGTGGTGGTCGTCATCATAAGGAGAAAGTCCTAGGCACATCAACAGTTGCCAGATTGAGAATGACCTGAATGTATAAGACCGTTGACGGAATTGCTAGATTGAAGAATACAGATAGAAGACGTTCATTCCTAGCTCTCTTCAAGTCCTGGAAAAGGAGGCGGCATTCTCATCGAGATAGGAATTGGATATTTCGCAAAAGGCTGTTGTCTCATCCCGTTTACTATTTCCTCAGCTTTTGTGGCTGGTATTGCAAAGAGCATTTCATCGTCATTTGCGCCCGCAAATACACGGTCTCCATTTCCTGGAATTACCATTTGATACTCTTGAGTATTGAAAGCACGAAGAACTCCACTAGTACAAGAGGCCATAATCCCTGCTAACTCAGCTTTCAATCTCTTTCCCTCTTTGTGCATAGCCCCTTGTAGGAGACGCATCATCTGAGCAGGATTCCCATACACAAGAATGACATCCGGTACAATCTTTGTTCTTGTCAATGGTGATACTACTAGAGCACTGTATCTTCCCTTTTCTAGATGGTCAACATTCTCTAGGATTGTGTTTGCTCCATCTTCATCTACAGCATAACCTGCTTCAACGAAGAAAAATGCAAGCGTGGATCTATCAAGCAGCTCTTTCCAGCCATACGCAAAACTAGCACCAGGACAACCACTATCCTCCTCTGTTATGCCCATTGTCCAGCCAAACCGTCGAGACAAACTTAGAGCTTGACAGATTGCGATCCTATTTTCGGGTCTTCGTGTTTTCTCGGGAAATTCTGATTCATCCTTAACTAGCTTAACAGCCAATGGATATGTAGCAGGCCGAAGAACTTCCTCCAAGGCTTTTCCGATACTTCTCCATAAATCCATGTTCATGCAACCACATCCGAATTCTTGGATTTGTCGAAATATCTCTTTCGAGTTGTTCAGCGTGGGCTTGCTTGATACACAGTTTCTCAGCCACCACAGTATTATGGGAGCAACCATCATTTTCCGGGCGTGTCAATCTTGAGAGACCGTCTCGGGGGCAGTCGTTGGTATTTCACTCGAGGATACCCGAATGCAATCACTCCCCAGCAATGCCCTTTCATATGAATCGTTTGAGCCAGATCCTTATCGATATTGAGGGGAGCCTGCGCCCAGCCGACCCACAAAGAGCCAATACCTAGGGATTGAGCCGCCAGTTGCATATACAGACCGATAATCCCTGTGTTCACACCATCTATGTCGGTTTTTGTAGGTGTACTGATGACAATGACTAATGGGGCCTTCCGAAAAATCATGTCTTCGTCCGGGTCTTTCTTAAGAACGGACTTGATGAACACGCCGTATCGGCCCGGCAACGACATCATCACCTCTGCACAGCCCTTAGAAAGGGCCCTAATCTGCTCTGTATCGTCTAGCTTGATAAAAGTCCAAGACCGAGCGTTTCCCCCGCTTGCAGCAAATCGTGCCGTTGACCAGATTCGTTCCTGAATCTCTGGCGGAATTGGGTCGGACTTGAATTGGCGTATTGAACGGTTATTGGCTAGGAAGAAATGTAGATGCTCGTAATCTACGATGGATTCAGGATTCTTTGCCGCACTCGCGAGTGCTGACATTGGGTCAGATGCAAAGGATTCATCTTCAAAGACTCCTTTTGCTTCAAACTGAATGGCTTCTTCAGGGCAAATGGCGATGCAGTGACCACATCGAATACATATTCCATATGGGTCACTGTATTTGACTTCGGCTCCATGAACAAAGAGTCTCCCGGGGCAGTCCTTCACACATAGTCCACAGTTATTGCACTTCTCTCTATCTATTCTGCTGATCGTCATGATAATCACTCAAAAACCATTCTAAAGCCGGCGACCCCATCACAATACACGACTCATCTTCGTCTGAGCTTCAATCGGAGACACAAGACACTTCTCTATGAGCGCTAACTCAAAAAGACTTCTCTCTCCAGGAACTGTCACGTTCTCTGTATCTTATATGCACCCGTCACTAGATGGGGAAGCCTTCTTTCTCTCTAGAGACTAGTTCTCATGGAGAGTGATCTCTTGAACAGAAGGAAGAACACTTGTAGACCCCTGAAGAAGCGAAGGCGGTTTGACTTGATCGAAGTTTTCGGCCGAATTCAGACGCTCTGCTTTGAGCCGGTCGTGCGACAATCCTAACAAGCATACTGAGGAAGGCATTTGCACTAACCCCACATCTTGTCTAAACACCTGGACAATTGGTTGATAGCTGGGTCTTTCCTCCAACTTTGAACAGACCCGGCCTCATCCACTACTACTCGAATCCAGTCTCCGATATAACGAGTATGTCCCGCTTGAAACAGAAGTTCTCTCTCAGATTCATCTTCATGCCACAAATCCGATCTGATGCGTACATTGTTCCACTCCTCATCATGGACCCACCCAATAACCTGACCAAATAACTCCATCCTGAAGAATCACGCTCCTGATACCTCTGAAAACTTTGTCTGAGCTTGGGCCGCTGATTCAGCTCTCAGTTCCTGGAGCGGACTTCAACAGATTTCAGGTGTAGCCCAATCTGCGAACCCAACCCGGTGAATTTCGTCGATTACTTGTATTCCACTGTGACAAGGTGAGCACTGCAACTGATACAGGGGTCATAGGCCCTAGCAATCATCTCAAACTGAAGCTCGAGATCCACCGTGGTCTTTGTCGAAATCAGTCTCTCTCCAGATTCACGAATGAACTCCTCTACGTCATCAAGGAACATCGCAGTGGGTGTAACGTAGTCAGCAGCCACAGCTCGGCCATTCTCAATCATGTAGTGATGAATGAGAGTCCCCCTTGGTGCCTCGACGGCACCGGTCCCGACACCACTCTCCCGGTTTGGCTCGGCTGTTTCAGGTTCCTTGAGAGTCGTCAAGCGATCGATGGTTTCGATCACGCCCTCCAACGAATAGACCTGTTCGATTGCCTGGGCGAAATTGTTGTACAATGGATTGCGTAGCCATCTATCATGGATAAGACCGTCGTAAGCCTTTCTTGCCTCACCTTTCAGTCGTTCACCCAAAAGATTCACGCGCGCCAATGCGCCGACGGTAAAGGGCCGTCCTCCGTATGAGCTCCGTTTGGCAAAGCTATGACTCACAACACGCTCTTCTATGACACTCTGATAGTCCTCGGCTGGGTGCTCCTTACCATCCGAAGTAATGAGAACATCACCGTAGTAACCGTATTCATTATGTGGCGGCTTGCAGCAGAGAAACTGAGTATCACGTTCCATGTGATCTGGAATCTCAAGGTCTGCCAGAATCTCGATTGTTTCTAGAGCGAAGGCAAGCCCGTCTTTGGCTTCCGTCTGTATCGAGAGAAGGCACTCCCGATCAGGAAGCTTCCCGAATCCTCCTAATACTGGATTCTCTCCATGAATCATCCGACCCCCGATCGCCCTCATTATCTTGTTGCCGAGGGCTTTCATTTGGAGCGCTTTCGTCACAATCTCGCCATAGTCCACTGCCATTTCCACGGCATTCGTGTAGCCAAAGAAATCAGGCAGTGCAAGCATATAGAGATGAAGGCTATGACTTTCAATGATCTCTCCGTGATGCATCAGGTGTCGGTACAGGTCAGTGACTTCAGGAATCCTGACATCAAGCGCTTTCTCCAATCCTCGCAGACTTGCGTACTTGTGGGACAAATTGCAGATTGCACAGATACGTGGAACAAGACTAAGGATTTCTTCAGGTGTCTTTCCTATCACAAGTGTTTCAAAGAGCCGGGGGCCTTCTAGAATCTGTACTTCGACATTTATGATCCTATTGTCCTCTATCTCAACTCTGATGCCGCCATTCCCTTCTACTCTTGCAAGCGGCTTGATTTCGATTGTGTCTCTCTTTGCCACAGAATCACCTCTTCCCACTCAGCTTCTCGATATGTGCAAGTATCTTGTAGCCGCCGAAATTGCGGACTCTGCGGATTATGTCTTCGTGGGGGATTCCGAAACTCTCAAGCAGCCCTAGTTGTTCCTCAAAATTGCCATCAGGGTTGGGTCCCCAACATCCAACACAAGGAAGTCCATTGTTGGGACAGGCGGAGTGACATCCACCCAGTGTTAGAGGTCCGAGACAGAACTTCTGGTCGAGAAGAAGACATAGGTTCTCGTTCAGTTTGCATTCATGACATACAGGGTGAGGAAATTCCTCAGGGTCTGCTCCATGAATCAGTCTGGCGATAAGTGCCATTGCTTGAGACTGACTTATCGGACAACCAGGGAGATAATAATCTACGCTCACTACTTCATCTAGGGGGGCTCCTTCAACAGGATTGGTGATGAACTTGATATCACCATAGACCTGTTTGAGCCTTCTTGCGAAGCTGCCATCTTTGGCGAACATCGCCTGGGGACCGCCGGAGACTGCGCAATTACCGATAGCCACAAGTACTCCAGCTCGGTCTCGGATTTCCTTGATGTGCTGTCTTTCCTCTTCAGTACTGATACTACCTTCTACGAATGCAATGTCAATCTCCGTTTCAAGCGGATTGCTCGAAGCCATGACGAAAGATCTCATTTCAACTGCATTGAAGAAATCGAGCAATCGGTCTTCCGTGTGGATGATAAGAAGCTGGTCACCAGCACAGCCTGTGAATCCGTAGATGCCTACTCGTGGCTTGTATTCCGGCATCTCAAATCAACTCCCTAAAATGAAGAGTATCCCAGTATGTGAAGATGGGACCATCTATGCAGGTGTAAATATGATCTAGTGCACAGTGTCCACACTTGCCTACTCCGCATTTCATCCTTCTTTCGAGCGTCATCTGAATCATGTTCTTCGGTATCTTGAGCTTAAGTAGCTCCTTGATCACAAACTTGTACATGATTGGGGGACCGCAGACTACTGCGGTAGTGGTCTGAGGATCGATTTTGGGTAGCTTCTGAAACAGGCTCGTGACCACTCCTGTATTCTCGGTCCAATCTCCTGTAGTGTCCTTGTCAACACTGTATAGGCAATCAATGTCTTCTCTCGCCTTGATCTGGAAGAACTCATTCTTGAAAAGAAACTCGTTGGGATTCCTCGCCCCATACAGAAAGTAGAGTTCGTCGAACTGATCTCTGTTGTCTAGGACGAAGTAAAGAATAGAACGGAGAGGGATGACGCCGAGGCCACCCGCAACTATGATAATGTCACGTTCGACCATCGGCTCAATTTTGAACCCATTTCCATACGGGCCACGCAGGTAGACAATATCGTTGTCCTTCTTCTTGAAGAGCGCCCGCGTTAGATTCCCGGTTCTCCTAATTCCCATTTCGAGAATGCCCGGCCTGCTTGGCGTGGAGGAAATGGAGAATGGAGCTTCTCCGACGCCAGGTATCGACAACATAGCGAATTGACCCGGCACGTAGTCGAACGACATTGCTCTGTTCATGTCTATGAAGCGAATCTGAAAGAACCGATGATCCTTGATAAGATCATACTGCCTTACTATTCGGGCTGGTTCTGGTAGAAACGGGTTCTCAATCTGTTCTGATAGACTCATTCTTCAGGCACCTCACAGCTGGTTAGTGCTTCAGACACCGTTAGCACATTGATGTCCACAGGGCAGGTTTCGACACATCGGCCGCAGCCAACACACGCAGGTGAACCATACTTGTGGGCAAATGCCTTTAGCTTGTGAGTGTACCACAGCTTCAATCGATCTGCCCGAGCGTGTCTAAAGTTATGACCTCCTGCCACCAAGCTGTAGTCTGCAAACATACAGCTGTCCCACATTCTTTCTCTCCGTCCCGAGGTCTCTGTGGCCAGATCAAGGACGTCTGTAACGTTGTAACAATTGCAGGTGGGACACACCATTGTGCACTGGCCACATGATAGGCACTTCTTTCCGAAGTAGTCCCATATTTCGCTCTTGTAACTCAGTTCTATGATGTCTGGCATGTCTCGGAAGTTGAATGACTTCTTGAACATCCTATTGCGTTTCTCACGCCACTCGATGTAGATCTGGATATCTTCATGAGTTACATTCTCATCAAAGAAATCCTCTTTCTCCAGAATCATATCATAGCCGAAACTTGAGCCGACCCAGACTAGATAGAAGTCAGTCAAGTCTACAAAGAAGAGGTCGAATCCTTCTGCCACAATATCAGTTCCAGTAGATCTGCATAAGGCGTTCTCCGCCGGGAGACAAGAGAAACCGATGATTGCCGAGTTCTTCCTCAATCCTGCATAGTATGGATCTGGCGGATGAACGAGGAATACTTCATCAAGCTTCAGGATTCCGTGGATCTCACAGGGATGAACTCCAATGATGACTCGTTTTTCAAAGATGGAATAATCGGCCTCAAAGCCTCTGCTGTCAAACCGGAACATGTCGAATCTCATTGGATGGAATAGTCTCTTCAATGGGAGTAGAGTATTCTCACCATCAAGAACCAGCTCATCATAGCTCTCAATAGGAGCGTATTTGAGAATGCCGCTTTGTCGCTTCGGCCCATAGAGTGCTCCAAAGCCCTCAAGACCCATGAGGAACTCCTTTAGGAAATCTGGCTTCATTTTCAGTATGCGCACGTGTGGCACCTCGACCTTGTCTTCATCTGAGGATTCTGATGGATTCCCCAAGAACAAGGGAAGATAGATGCAACATTAAATGAAAAACGTTGACCTTCTACGTGTCATCCGTCAGATTGCTTCTAAAGGGCGGCGCTGGTGACAGCTATGCAATTCTGCTTCTATCCGAATTAGTCTCTCGCATTCGCACTGATCACGATAAGTGACATCTTGTGTGAATGCGGCGCTCTAGCCAGGTTGTCATCATGGTATTCTTGATTGAACAATGAGATTGCAGCCTACTGAAAGAGGCCCCTGATTGAGTCTCGATTCTGTTTGTCCTAGCACGTTTAGACTACGACCTGACGATGAAGTAAACGTACAAGAACAGGACAGCGAACAGCCCCAGCAGTCCAACAAGTGCCCACGCAATAATTGGCAACGTCATTGTGAAGATGTTCCACAACATCCCGATAGCTCCAAGAATGTTGAAGGATAGCTCCATGATCACATAGACTTCAACCTGGTCCCAGGTTGTCTTCTGATATGCGAAGATGGAACCAATGGCCATCACTAGTGTTGCCATTCCCACCATTCGTCCAGCCGCGTACTCCACTGGCCACCCTGAGACAGCGCTCCAGTACTCTGGCATCAGGAACCAAAAGGCCCCAAAGACCAATGCGACAATGAAATGAAGCAGGAATACATACTTCGCTATGTTAGATATCTCTCCGCTCATTTTACCCACGCAATTACAGTTTTGTCTGCCTGCAGTCTAACCTTCTTTTCTATCTTTCCCACAGCTGTAAAACTAATGGTGAATGTTCTGGAACTAGTAATGGAGAAGTTGATATCAAATTCCTGCAGCAGGAGAATCTAGTGCTATGAGAAATCTAAATGACGTGCTAGCGGAATCGGAGACAACTCAGACAGAATTGGCGAGTCAAGTCTCAAAGAGCGACCAGCACGAATTCGAGGGATTGTCACTCGGAGGTGTAGATGTCGCATATTGTAATGAGATGGCCCATGCATGCGCTGTGATTTTCGACATTCCAACACAGTCCATAGTACGAAGAGAGAAAGTGATTGTCGATTGTGAGTTTCCATACGTTCCAGGTCATTTCTATCTGCGAGAAGCTCCAGTAATCCTCAGACTTTTAGATAGATTTGAGAAAACCATGTTCCTGATTGACGGAAATGGCGTTCTGCATCCTCGCAGGATGGGATTGGCTTCCTACATAGGTGTAAAGCTAGATGTTCCGACCATCGGGATAGCCAAGAGTCTGCTCCATGGGAAATTGAGCAAGAGAGAAGGTAACCGCGCATTCATTACTGACAATGGCGAAACAATTGGTTCTGCTGTTTGGTTACCCGGAAAGAAGAAGCCAATCTTCGTTTCGATTGGGCATCGCGTGAGTCTAGACACAGCAATCAGAGTGGCAAAGATGTCTTCAGTCCACGGATACCCAGAACCACTCCGTCAAGCTCACCTTTGTGCCAATGAGATGGCACGAGTAGGCTCACAGTAGAGCCTCACAACTCCAATTCCATGAATATTGCAAAAGGCTTGAAAGGTTCTGGAGTCTCGTAACCATCGTAAGGCTCACGCTCCTTGAAGCCCAGAGATCGATAGATGTGATGTGCAGACTCCATGTAGACGCCGCTTTCAAGTCGGACCAGAGAAAACCCCACACTTCCCGCGTGCTCAAGCAGTTTTCGGACCAACTCCTTTCCGAGCCCTTGTCCTCTGCACTCTGGACGTATGTACATTCGCTTGATTTCACAGATCCCTTCCTCAAGCTTGCGCACTCCACCCATACCCATAGCTTCACCGGCGACCTCTAGGATGTAGAATATCCCGTCTCGTTCAAAGCTACGGGCGACCTCTTCGTAACTTGCTTCGACGTACTCACGGGCTGTACCACCCATGATTGCGACGATGTCCACGCCGTATCGGGCCTTAATCACCTCAACAGTCCAATTAAGAAACTCGACGTTCAACTCGATGAACTGCTGCTTATGCTTGATACGGCTGAATGGCACAAACTCTCCCATGAGAACAAGCACCGCAATTCAGTATATGATTCTGAATCTAGATAACCATACCGAGACTCAAAGCTATTCAGGCCCTTCAGGCCAACTGCTTCTCATCATTGTGGAAACTATGTAGGAGCTCTATGACCTCGCTGTCGGGCACGTCATACCAATTCTCGTAGGCATTCGCAACGGCGAAAACGAATCCGGACTCGATTCGAGGACAGACCAAATGGTCAACCAATGGTTCCACTCTTGGAGCTGCGCTTCCGGATGAAGTCGGCACAGCAACAGTGATTCCTGCGGGTTCCGCCATCTTCACAGATTCGAGCGCGGCGACCATAGTAAACCCAGAGGCCAAGCCGTCATCAACCAGGATGACATCGCGTCCTTGTGGGTCTTCTATTGCAGCAAGACCGCTGTAGGCTTCTTTCCTGTTCTCGATTTGTCTAAGAGTCTGATCACGTACGGCCACAATGTCAATCTTAGAAAGACCAATCCGCTTCACCAAGTCATCATTCAGAATCATCGTTCCTAATGATGTCAATGCACCGAAGCCGGCCTCAGGATTGTAAGGAATCTGAAGTTTGCGCACGATGAGGATGTCAAGTTGGGCATTCAGTCTCTCAGCGATAGGTGCAGCGACTGCAACGCCTCCATTGGGGATTGCCAGAATTAGGGGGTTAAACCATTCTTTGAGCTCAATCAGCTCATCTGCTAGAATCTGTCCCGCATGTCTACGGTCACGGTATGACCAATTCATTTGAACCACCTCTGGCCATCTATGTATGTCTCACTATGCTTCATGTGGATTTCATCTTTCTGAATCGCATCGCGTGAGTATCCAATGGCAGAAACATGTCAAAGCCGATGACTTGCTTCTTCTTGTTTCGTCTGAATCTGATCTGTACGGTGAGGAACAGAAGTTCATCTGTCGCCAATTTATGTAGTTCAAATTCGTCTGACCAAGAGCAAGGTCCTACGCAGACCAAAGTGGCGTTCTCCGTTTTCTTCAGTTGGAACTTACTATCAAGTTCCTTGCTATGGTAGTGTCCTGTGAAGTCATCCATTTCGTCCGAAGGGATTCTCCCAGGGATTGGCACCCATTTGGATTGCTGTCCAGTTGGTTGGTGAAAGACGAACTGAGTCTGATTCTCTTCAGTGATTTGAACGACAAGACTCCCTGTTAGCGCACCGCCAGTTGGTCGGAACTCGGTCTTGGAAACAGGAGTGTAGATGGTCCGGGATTCTCTCCAGCCAACCACCATTACTGAAAGCCCGGATTCTTCGCGTGATACTTCAATCAAACTCCCGTAAGGCGTTCGGTACATGCCTGCAAGCTCGTCCAGCTTCTTCTTCGAAAACTTGGTCGCCTTGGATAGATTTCTGTCTGGTTGATCCATATCCCTATCCTCAATGTGCTTCTCAAGAAACAAGCTTGCCACAGAAAGAGCAAGGCTTTGTGCTGGGACAGTACCAACGTTAGCCAGAGTGATAACACTGAGCCTTTGCTCAGGGAACCTTGCCATGAATGCGTGAAATCCCGCCCATGCACCACCGTGGCTGATCATTGGCAACCCTCTATACTCGGAATTCACCAAACCAAATGCGTACGTGTGTGGCTCGCCGCTGTTTAGGACTCCAACAGTCTCAATAGTCTTTATGAGCGCCTCACCACCGGGCAGTTTGCTCTCGTAGAAATTTCGATCCCAAAGAAGTAGGTCATCCACGGTGGTAAAGACCGCACCGTCCCCAACGACTTCGTTGTTGCTCATCAGAATCTCAAACTTTCCATCTTCTCGGAGTGTGTATCCGTAGGCGCGGTTCTTCACAACCATCTTACAATCATCGTGATAGTGAGTATACTCCATGCCAAGTGGACCAAAGATGTTCTCATCAGCAAATTCCCTTAGAGTCTTACCGCTCACTCTTTCGACAATAAGTCCAAGCAGGTAGTAATTGGAATTGCTGTAATCATAGCGTTCTCCGGGTTCAAATTTCGGATTCCTCTGTCGTACGATCATCTCTAGTACTTCTTCTTTCGTGATGTGGTCAGCGTACTTGATATCCAGCGCAAGCATTGACAAGAAGAGTAGATCCGTGTAGGAACGAATGCCGCTTGTGTGATGTACCATATGTCGAATCGTAATCGACTCAGCATATTCCGGCAGCTCGGGAATATACTTACAGATTCCATCATCTAGAGAAAGCAGCTTCTTCTCAGCTAGTATGGCGATACACATCGCAGTGAACTGCTTGGACATTGATCCAATTCGGAATACTGACTTCGATGTGATTGGGATTCTGTGTTCCAGGTTTGCCAAACCGTATCCTCGTTCGTAGAGCATCTCACCATCCTTGATCACGGCGAGCATGCATCCGGGCGAATCATCCTTGTCCCATTCCGAGAATAGACTGTCGACCTCCTTGCTTCTAGTGCTCATACAACATCCCACACCAAGGAGTGTCGACTAGAGTCCGGGGTGTAATAAGATTTGGTGGTGGTCTTGGGTGTCATCCTCCCCGTCTTTTTGAAGCCGCATCAATGATGACGATTACGACAACACCACCAGCTCCGCCACCCATAACAATGAGGAGTCCTTTGAGGTCTCCGTCTGTTGGCTGAGAGTTCTCTCAGAATCAGAACGGTTGTGAAAGACCCTTCTTTGCACCAGGCTGTTGCTCCAAGATTCTTACAATCTCTAGGTGACCATTACGTCGAGCGTACAACATTGCAGTCATGCCGTCTTCAGTGTCAGTCCCTGATATGGCCACATTTGGGTCTGCACCTTTCTCAAGCAGCATCCTCACTATATCCTCGTGCCCTTCTCCTGAGGCAAACATGAGAGCAGTGCCATTCACTAATGTCTTCATGTTCACATCCGCACCATTCTCCAATAGAAGACTGGTGATATCCACATGTCCTTGTGCCGCTGCTTGCATCAGAGGAGTCCACCCTGCCGAGTTGGTGCAATCCACGTTCGCGCCGTTTTCTAGTAGAACACGCACAATCTCCAGGTGCCCCCTCAGAGAAGCCCAGACAAGGGCGGTCATTCCACGACTGTCGGTGGCCTCGAGATCTGCTTTGCTATCTATCGCGTCAATGACATCCTCAAGTGTCCCGTCATGGGATGCTTGAAGCAGCTTGGCGGTGGCAGCTTCCATTCCGTCTGTTGATGGCTTGACATGAGCAATCCTGTATTCCCTTAGCATATCCACAATTTCAGGCAGGCCATACGCTGACATAGAGGCTACGTTGATCATATCGTTCAGAAGTCGTTCAGGGATATCCTCTGCTCGATCTAGTAGAAGCTCCACAATGTCAGAGTGACCGTCTCGGGCCGCGAGATGAATGGGAGTCATGTCGATTCCGTTCAGTATCAGCAAGTCAGCACCGGCATCGATGAGCAGCTTCACAACTTCTATGTGCCCTTTGCTTGAAGCCAAGTGCATAGCGGTGTCACGGAAGTCCTCACTTGTGACATTCACATCAGCTCCTTTTTCGAGGGCCTCTCTCACGCCTGCAAGATTTCCGGATTCTGCGTGCGTGAGTAGCGCTTCATCTTCTGGTTTCATTGTATTTCACGCTGGTGCTGTATTGCCACAGCAACGGGATGTTGCAAATGAACAGTAGACGTAGTATTAACCCTATTGTGCAGAAACCTGTTAAACAACGAGACTTCATTCTTGGAACAAACCTTATGTGATGCAAACTTCTAGAACTGAGTTGCCTAGCCCCTGGGAGAGATGGTCAGTGGTAGACATCAAAGGGCTATTGAAGCGAGCTGGCAAGGGACTTGTTATAGCAGCAGCAAGTATCGCAGCCGGGCTCACCTTAGGTCCCGTTGCTGCAACAGCCGTCGGAGGCTTTGTGACAAGGAAGTTTGGAGAGATCGGCCTAACAGTAAGTGAAAGGCTCATTCAAGAGCATGTTCAGGACGCTGTGATGGCGGGTCCACATGGCATTGCCAGGCTTGTAGAATCCAGAAACATGGAAGTTCTCGCTAACGACGTGGCCGCGGAAACTGGCGTGGCAAGCGAGGAGGCTCATGCCGCCGTTCAATACGCTTTGCGAGACCTGCAGACGACAATGGGCTCTGTTGTACATGAGATGCAGAATGACAGGGGCCTGCTAATGGCGGCGCTTCAACTGGCACGCGAAACCGATGCAAAGATCGATGCCCTCAGTGAGCAGTCTGCACAAACTCAGGAGACTTTGGAACAGGTTCAGTCGATTCTTCTATCGATGGAGAGACAACTCGATAGATCATATCGTAGTGTGATGGGATCCTTTGCCGATAGGTCTGTGCTGGGGTTCGACCGGCTTCTCATGATAAGTCGTCTACAAGAACAGAACATGACACTCTCCTCCAGATTCGATGTAGAGTACGATCCCGCCCTCTATGTTTCACGCCAGCAGGACGAATCTGTATTCGATGATTTCATGTCTCACGCGGGGATGACTGATCGGAATGTATTCCTTACTCTGGGAGATGTCGGAATGGGCAAGACATGGTTCCTAGCTCGACTGGCGGAAAAAACGCTCGAGGAGAACATTCCAACATTCTTTGTCCCACTGAGACACGGAATTCGCGGTTTGACAGGCATATTCCAGACTGGTTCAATACCTGAGCTTGTCACGTTGCTTGATTCGATTCTTGCTAGAGAAGGCAAAAACGCGTACATCTTTCTTGACGGACTGGACGAAATGCCATCCAGAGAAGCAAGGACAGTACTCAGCGGAGTATCAACTGCGCGGGTGGGAACGATCTCTTTTGTGCTTTCTTGCAGATTGGCGGATTGGACATCAAATCCAATGATTGTGCAGAGCTGCCACGACTTGGAGCACTACATACACCAGAACTCCATGGCAGCTTCCCGGGCGCGCTCAAGAGGGGTCAGTACGCCTCTGTCAGTGATGATGTCGGAATTCACTGAACAGGAACTTGTTGCAGCTCTGGAACGGTACGGAATTCCAGCACCACTGCCAGAGGATATTCGAGATCTTCTGAAGAAGCCCTTCCTACTGAGACTTATCTCACGCAAGTACTCGCAAACAGGGAGGATGCCAAGTCCCGATTCGCCTGAGTTTCTTGATCTTTTTGCAGGAGAGCAGGAACAGGTACACACAGTGTTGGGAAGACTCGGCGTTATCACCGAAAGAGACACGCTGTATGAGACCGTGGAGCAGTTTATTGACTCTGGTGCAGACTCTCTCTCATTGTCTGAACTCAAGGACCTGGACCCAGATGAGCCGACATTCCGTACATTGGTTTCTTCGGGTCTTCTAGAACTCAATGTAACCAGGCTGGGAACAGCGGTCTCGTTGAGCACCGACTTTATGCTGCCGCTCATGACATTAGCCATTATGCGTCACAAATCCAGACCAAGACGCTATAGGCAATTGCTCGATTCTGCGCAGAGATGGATACCGGACGTAACCCAGAAGGTTGTGGACCTACTTAGTGGTGTAGAAGGGACGCCAGCCGAGGTGCCAACTCTGCAGCTAGATCAGAGAGCGGAGACTCTCCGTGACCTACTAGAACAGAAAAGCTTCAAAGAACTGCCCGAGTTGAAGATTCCACCTTTCGTGGAATCCTCTGGCGCGGCAGAAGCTGACGAAGCACTAGAAGAAGTGGAGCAACATCTTAGGAGTCTGAACGATAACGACGCTGAGGTCCGGCTAGCTGCTATTGATGCCCTCGGGAGACTACGCGAACCTAGCGCGGTGGTGCCACTAATAGAGGCACTTCAGGATGAAGACCAGAAGGTCAGAGCAATGGCTGTCAGATCACTTGGTCTTCTAGCTGACGAAAGAGCTGTTGATCCTCTTCGGCGCCTAGCTGACACAGAAGAGGTTCAAGACATTGCTATAAAGGCCAGATGGGCTGCAGACAGCATAGTGGACAAGCAGAGAAAGAAGAAGAGCGAATGAGCATTGAGTGTATGTTGATGGGGCACATTCGCTCAGCTGTTCTCTTTTCTCCATGTGTCGCTTTCACTTACGGAACATATCGATTGTTATCGTTCGTCCACAGTATTGACACTCGATGGCTTGGCCACTCTTGATCATTGTTACTTCATCTGTGGCTAGAGTGCTACCACAATTCATGCATATCCAGGCATCTATTCCTTTGGCAATTTCATCAATCGTCGTAGGTAGCATGGCCGCATCCTCACCAAGTCCCTCAACGATTACTTTCGAAGCCTCAGCATCTACTGGCCCCGTAATCACGATTCGCACTGCAACCTTCTTTCGTGTATACTTGCCTTCGGCCAATCCACGGATTGTACCCCTGAAGAGCCCCTCCTCTGTTGAGCTCTCCGCTTCAAGAATGTGAAAGTTCCTCTGTGGTAGCAGCTTCTCAGCTTTCGTGAAGAGGACTTCGGGATTCCATTGTACGACTTGCTCCTCTCGACTAGCAGACATTTCGCCCAGCATTAGTTCGAAGTCCTCCATTGTGGTCTGAAGAGGCTCAAGAAGATCACAGACTGACCGAATCAGGAAGGGCTCTACTTCGACGGTTTTGAGTTGATTGTGATGGTCAATGTAGGACACAGATGCGAGGATCTTGCCCTCAACACAATCCTTTGTGGGAATGAATGTAAACTGCGGCGACCTGAATCCATCGGGTTCGATTCTTGCGAGCTTCTTTACAGTCTGATCTGGGAGTTCCATGCAGTCCTCAGGGTATGCTATGATTGTCACAGTAACGTTGTTGATAACATATGGACTATTGTTGACGATCTTCACTTTGTATTCGAATTTGCCACCGACGGGTGCGCATCCTCTGAGTACTTGAACTCCTTCTGGTGCGGCCTCATCTGGTTCCGTAGGTGGTGCTGGCACAGGAACATATGGCGGAGGCCCCTTGGGTCTCCTTCTGGACATCACAATAGCTATTAGGACGAATATTCCAATCCCTCCAACCATTAGAATCGGCCACAAGCCCATGAAGGGACCACCGTCATCGGGAGGCGTGGTAGTGGTAGTAGTTGTTGTCGTAGGTGTTGTTGTCGATGCGAGGATGGTTAAGGTGACTATGCTTGACGTCATATGCCCTCTTTGATCCACCAATTCCAGCCGTACTGCGTAGGTGCCTTGCGTCAAATCATCCAGATAAGTTCCGGACGCCACGACATCTGCACCCCCCCAATCAAGCTGCACCACTTGAGTATCATCGATGAAGATCCTGTAGAGGCTAGGATCTCCGTCCGAACAGTGCCAAGTTATCGATCTGCCGGACACATCCTCGGAGAACTCAGCAGGTGGTCCCACGGATCCCTCTTCGATATACGGTGGAGCATACGCACCCCTAACAACGTAGTGTATCACCTGTTTTACGAAGTTCCGACCATTCAGGGGCTTTGTGTAGTAATCATCCTCGTACATCGGACCATAATCGCCATAAGGCGAGGCGCCTGAAACAACGAGAGCACTGGTTGCTTGTGATTCTGCACCGCCCATGTGGGTCTCTATAGTGGCTGCGACAAATGAACCAGTCTCACCTACAACATGAGCCATAGGCAATGATTCTGGAGATTGGTTGATTACCTGTGCAGAGGCATTATAATAGAGTACTGGGTGTACATTGGCGATTTGGAATGTCTCTAGTGAAACGGAGTCAACGCCGTGGCCAGGCGTATCGCTGTTGCTACCATATAGGAGTGTAGGTCCATGCATCAGAACAGCGTCAACGCCTCGCACTACATTTGCCACGTAAGCATCAGTGCTAGTGCCTGTGGCAATAACCCTGTATGCCGTATATGCGTTCGAGACAGTATCTGAAACTCCACAATACTCTGGGTACACATGAGACCCAACAGCAGTGAGTAGTGCTGTCATGTTTTGGTTTATGTAATCGCCCGCGGCTGGTAGAGCTGTGTAGTCGGAGTCGCACCCAACCCAAAGGAGCTTGTGTCCCGAATTGAACCAGTCTACCACTGCAGTTATCTCAGAAGCCAAGAACCCGTTGTCCTGACCTTCAATAGAACTCACCAGAAGAGCAGCCGCATTCGTAAGCACTGAGGAGTTCAATCCCCCTCTTGCGAAGATAACCGTATAGCCCATTGTTGTGAGAAGCGCCTCCAATTCGGCATCAGATTCGGTTTGGCTCGTGGTCTGGGAATCACTTTGCCCATGAGAATAGTCGATAACAATCGTTCCCGAGCTTGAAGGATAGACCCAGACCCAAGCGGTCTCTATTCCTGAGAATCCGTCACTATCATCCACTTTCAGAGTGACGTTATGCAAACCGATGGATAGACCGTCAACATCTGCTACTATCTGTGATCCATCCCAGACCCCGTCGATGAGTATCCCATCGTCAATCCAAACTCTATAGAAGGAGGGATTGTTGTCGTGAGGAGTCCATGTTATTGAGTGGCCAGTAGTTCCTACTTGATAGTTAATCTCACTCGGACGGTCTATCCAGGGTCGAGGAGATACGACCTGTAGAGATGGACCAGCTATGGATCCAGTAACAGAGATGGATCCGTTTAGGATTCCGGCCTTGAAATCGTCCACTTCATCCAGAACACTCTGCGGGATATCCAAGAGTGTGGAGTTGAGCTCGTAGCCCACGCCACCATTCTCGATGTCAAGGACGTGATTCATCCCGCCCTGAAAAGTGTCATATATCGCATGTCCAATTATGTTGCGAACGGCAATATCCGCGTGTTTCAGGTATGTTGTGAGGACAACTGTTGGCGGAACTGGATTGCCAGGATCTGCGCAACCATAATGCATGGAAGGGAAATCAGTACCAA